>NZ_CP129970.2:560000-2150000 GCF_030503895.2 Marivirga arenosa | reverse complement strand
TTTTCATATGCCATTTCACCGTAGAATTTAGCAGTGGGATCAATACCTTTTATCCATGTAAATTTATCTGAAACATTTTTCAAAAGTTCATATGCTTTTAAAGATCCATTTCCAAAAAGATATACTTTATTATAAGATTCAATTAGGTTATTAAAGGAGTCTTCCTCTATAATTAAATTAGACATTTTTTCGATCCCCTTAAGATTATGACCCGACACTTTATAAAACACTTCCATTCTTCTAGCGTCAATCATTGGAATGTAGCATATATTTTCTGAGGCATCAAAATTTATAACTTGAGAAGTCATACTATCTAAGGAAGAAATAGACAATAAAGGAATATCTAAAGCATAACATAATCCTTTGGCAGTACTTAAACCTATTCTTAAGCCAGTGTAAGAGCCCGGACCAGATGAAACTGCTACAGCCGATAAGTCTGACATATTTAAATCACAATGCTGAAGTAGTTCTTCTATTAATGGCGTTAGAGAATTAGAATGAGATTTCTCTAAAAACAAATCAGTGTTCGCCATTAATTCTCCTTCCTTATGAATGGCTACAGAACAAATGGGCGTTGAGGTTTCTATACTTAAAATGAAACTCATATTAACTCTAATATTTTCTTAACTATTACTAAGATGATGAAAGCAGCAAATAAATAACTTACCGTTGTAGCTTTCATTTTCCTACTCCATTTCACACCAATTCTTGCTGTGATTAAAGTACCTACAATTAAAGGCCCTGCTACTTGAAATAAAATATAACCAGTATGAGAAATTTGAATCTCTTGCATAGGTTGTTGAAACAGATTAAAAACAACCATAGCCAAAGAAGTAATGGTTATTACTCCTAAAGAAATAGCCTTCGCCTTTTTTACTCCCATCTTAAACCCTTGATTCAAAAAAGGAATAATTATAACTCCACCTCCTAAGCCTGTTAAAGACGCAGCCAAACCTGCAGAAAGTCCTGTTAAGGATAGCAATGAATAATTGCTGGAATTTCTTTCCTTAAATTGATTTTGCTTTTTCGCATTGAATAAGGTTGAGAAAAGCATACCCCCTAAAAGAAATATTACCACAACATTGAATACTTCCCTTGAATAGAAAGGAGTATTTACAATAAAAAACAAGGACAGCAAGCCCGCAATTATTGAAAATATACTAATGGGTAAAATCTGTTTTGGATAAAATTCACCGTGTTTTATATGATTGGAAGTAGAAAACAAGGCCGCAAAGAATGTCCCGAAAAGAGAATTAGCAATTGTAAACTGAGCGATTTCCTGATCAGGAATACCTATATAATTAAAAGCAATTGGTAGAATTAGTATGTATACAATTCCTCCACCTACACCGAGTAAACCTGAAATTAAACCTCCAATTAAACCAGCTAAAAATAATAGGAAATAAAAGTCCATTAATTTTCAACCTCTAGAAGACCCTGATATTTATTTGAATTATTAAGCAATTGAATGGCTGCTTCTACCTCTTCATCATTCTCAAAGGATGATTCAATCATTCCTTGTCGTTTATGATAACGTGAAATAATTTCTTCTTTCAATGCCTTTTTAATTTCAGAACTAAAAACTTTTAAATCCTCCTTTTTATGTTCTTGTATATCCGTTTCTAAAGCCCTGATTTCCTTTTCAAGAAATTCTAAATATTTATCAGAGTCAGCAGTTTCTTTTAACTTATTAATGGCTCTTTCAGTAGCCGTAATATAACTGTAATCTTTAGTTGATACCCAATCTAAAAATTGATTATACAAATTATCTGTAATAGCGAAGGATTTAGGATCTGGAACGCTTTCCTCATTATTATAGAAGTATTCAGTGGCGAAATCAAAGATAAAACCCTTTTTGATTAATTGAATGGTTATAGGCGCTAAGCCTTTATTCTCAACTTTAAACTCTGGAGATACTCCTCCTCCATCATAAACAACTCTACCAGCTCTTGTTTTAAATTCCGTTTTTAATGAATCTGGAATTTTTTCAATGCTTCCATCTTCATTTCGGTGGCTATAATCTATGGCTTGTATACATCTGCCACTTGGAATATAATATTTTGCGGTTGTTATTTTCAATTGGCTATTATAACTCAGTGGCCTTGTTGCTTGCACTAAACCTTTCCCGAAACTTCTTTGTCCCACCAATACTCCTCTGTCATAATCTTGAATAGTTCCAGCTACAATTTCTGAAGCGGAAGCACTATTATTGCTTATTAGGACTGCAAGCGGAATATTAATATCAACTGGATTTTTATTGGCAGTATAGGTTTTATTCCATTCTTCAATTTTACCTTTAGTGCTCACTACTTCTAAACCTTTTGGGATAAATACATTAGAGACTTCAATTGACTCATTCAAAAGTCCTCCTGGATTCCCTCTTAAATCTAGGATTACTTTTTTAGCACCTTTTCCTTTTAGTTCTACTAAAGCAGCCCGAACTGAAGCACCTGCACCGCTAGAAAATTCAGTTAAACGTATATAAGCAATATCATTTTCAATTATACCATAATACGGAACACTCTCAATATTAATTCTCTGTCTTTCTACGGTAAAAGAAAGTGGTCTTTTTTCACCGCTTCTTTTTACTTTTACCTCAACTTGAGTTCCAATTTGCCCTTTAAGTAGCTTATTAATTTCATCTGTTGAATAATCTGAGATTGGATTTCCGTCAACTTCCAATAATTCATCCCCAATATTAACTCCTGCTGTTTCCGCTGGAGCCCCTTCGAAAACCATCATCACAACATTTCTTCCTTCAATCTTTCCAAGAGTTGTTCCAATGCCACCATATTGACCAGTTGACATTATTCTGTAATCTTCAATTTTATCTTCAGGAATGAAATTGGTGTAGGGATCAAGAGATTGAAGCATGGCCTCAATTCCAATCTCTATAATATCAGTTGGATTGATTTCATCGACATAATAGGTGTTTAGTTCCTTATATAGAGTAGTAAAAACGTCTAAGTTTTTGATGATTTCAAAATACCTGTCATTTTTCTGTATTTGAAAAGATGCTAAAAATACTAAAGCCGCCACAGCAATAGCAATAAAAGATTTATTGGTTAACTTCATATAAAAGATGCTTTACTTCAATTCTTGTGACAAACGCTCCAAAGTCTTTTTTAGTTTTTTAGCTAAAGTTAGAGTAGGCATTTTTTTGTCTGAAGTGTAAATATAAGCAATCCTTAAATTTTTATTAAGCAAATCAGGAGCAATCAAAGATTTGTTTTGCCGGTAAGCTTCTCTGATTTGTCTTTTAATAAAATTTCGATCAGGGGCTTTTTTAAATTTCCTTTTGGGGACGGAAATTAAAATTTGTTGAGGGCTATGTTTTTCAGTTAACTTCTGCGTTAGGTACAAAACCTTAAATGGGTATAAATAAAAAGAGGAGCCCTTTTCAAAAAGCTCCTTAATATCATTTCTATGATGTAAGCGCTCAGTTTTCTTAAAAGAAAAATCGTTATTGTCCGGAATTACAGACATGCGCCTTTCTGCATAGCAGAATTATTTTCTATGCTTGCTCTTTTCGTCTGAAACAGTCAATTTGTGACGTCCTTTCGCTCTTCTTCTTGCTAAAACGTTTCTACCATTAACAGATTCCATTCTAGCTCTGAATCCATGCTTGTTTTTTCTTTTCCTTTGAGAAGGCTGAAATGTACGTTTCATATCTTTATATTTTAATTATTTTCTTGTTCTGTAATAAGGGCTGCAAAGATAAGCAGTTAATTTGTTTCTGCAAAATAGTTTTTGAAAATACTAAGCGCATTACACTTTTTATATCTCCTTATAAATCATGAACTTTACTGCACAAATGTAATATGGTTTTTTAAATAAATCGATAATGATTGAATATAGATTATCTCAAAATCATCCTCAAGACCCATTTTTAAATATTGAAATTAAATTAAACACTAATACAGATAAATTAAAACTGAAATTATCAAACTGGCGCCCAGGCAGATATCAATTAGGAAACTTCTCAAAATACTTAAGAGGATTTAAAGCATATGACTCAAATCATAAACCCCTCTCCTTTAAAAAAACTGATAAAAACAGCTGGGAGATAGAGTCTGATGCCAATAGTTACATTATTCAATATCAAATCTATACTTCAATAATCGATGGTGGAAGCACCTTTGTTGATGAAGAACATTGGTATTTGAATTTTATTAACTGTATGCTTTATGATGCCGATAACATGAATCAGCAGCATAAAATATTGCTAGACATTCCAGGTGATTGGCAAATAGCTTGCGGGCTGCAAAAAGAAGGAACCACTTTAATTGCGGATAACTTTTATCAATTGGTGGATAGCCCTGCACTAGTTGGTGCAAGATTAAAACATTTAAAATACAGTATAGATAATTATAATTTCCATCTCTGGTTTAGGGGAGATTTTAAAATCGATGACGAAAGTAAAATTATAAAGGACTTCAAGAATTTCAGTCAGCATCAATTAGAAACTATGCAAGAATTTGAAAGCAGGGATTATCATTTCCTGTTTCAAATTTTACCTGAAAAAGCTTATCATGGAGTAGAGCATTTAAACAGTACATGCATTGTTTTAGGGCCCGCTAAAGAATTTAATAGTGATGAATTTTACTCGAATTTATTAGGAATTAGCTCTCATGAGCTATTTCATTATTGGAATATCATAAGAATAAGACCACAGGAGATGTATCCTTATGATTTTGATAAAGAAAATTACTTTACGACTGGATATGTTGCGGAAGGAGTAACCACTTATTATGGAGATTTATTTTTGATTCGAAGTGGAGTTAAAGATTTAGATTGGTATCAAAAAGAATTAAATAAATTATTTAAGAGACATTTTGAAAACTATGGCAGGTTCAATTATTCAGTAGCTGAATCATCTTATGATTTATGGCTAGATGGATATGAAGCCGGAATTCCACATCGAAAAGTTTCTATTTATGTAAAGGGAGCACTGATTGCCTTAATTCTTGACTTAAGAATAATTTTAAAAAGTAAAGGTGAAAAATCATTAGATGATGTAATGAAATTATTATGGAATAATTATTACAAAAATGATCAAGGATATTCTGCTGAAGATTACCTTAAAACTGCTGAAGAAGTAATGGGGGAAGATTTATCACAATACTCTTATGATTACATAACGGGAACGAAACCGATTGAAGATGAATTGAATTCGCTATTATCAGAATTTGGTTTTGATTTAACTATAAAGAAAAATGAAAACCTGCTGAGTCGATATTTTGGAATCAAAACAAATGAAGATAAAATACTTAATATAGCTCCAAAAAGTATTGCAGAAAAAAAATTAAGAATAGGAGATCAAATTATTTCAATTAACGGGATTAAGTTTGATGAAACTTCTGAGTTGTGGTTTGAATCCGAAAATCCTGAATATGTAGTACAAGTTCTGAGAAATCAAAAAATCAAGGAAGTCTCTTTAAAAATTGAAGATGTCAATTACTTCAACAGTTATGTGATAGAGAGTCAAAAAGAAGTCTCTGATTATCAATTAGAGAACAGAAAGAAATGGCTTAATCTTGGTTAAATAATTGGGAGGGGCTAGAAAAGCGAAAGGCAGCTCCCCAGCTGCCTTTCTATTTCAACCAAAACCTTACAAAGTCATTGACTTGTATAAGATGTTATAAAAGTAGAGTCTTTTTTTTTACCCGTCAAGCCTATCAATATTTTTTTTATATATTTCTTGAAATTATTCTATAAATGGTCATTTTTTATAGATAAAGTACAAATAAATAATTTATTACCCCATCTAATTTATTTTTGTCAGTTCTTTAAATTCTTTCCAATCTATATCAAATGGTTTTTCATAGGTTGAATCTCCCAGCTGTTTTGTAACATATTCAATTCTATCCTTTAATCCAGGATGAGAAGAAATCCATTTAAAAGCATCTGGAATATTCGCTTTAGATTGCTTCAATTTTAAGAAGAACTGAGTTAGCCTATTTGGATTTAATTCTGCAGCTTTTAAATATTTAACAGCATATTCATCTGCTTCTCTTTCCATCTTTCTACTAAATCCGCTACTCACTACCAATTTGCTTATTTCCTGTAATACAACAGGGTCACCTCCGGACATAATTAAGATTAAAGAATTTAACCCTAACTCCTTTATGAGATTCTTAATAACATGTCGATTTTCAGCATGCGCCAATTCATGTGCTAATACAGCAGCAAACTCTTCAGCTGATTCAGTCTGTTCAATTAAAGCAGTAAAAATAAAAATCTGACCGTTAAAGGCTGTAAATGCATTTACTTGTTCTGATTTCAAAATATGAATATCATACTGATAACTTAATGAATCCATTCCAGTAGATAACCTATCCATTATAATATTTAGAGTTGAATCAACTGATTCATCTTCTATAGATTCATACTCTTTGAATATTTGATCATTAAAGAAATCAGCTATCTCATCCTCTTTCTGGAAAGATATTAATTCATTCTTCTCAGTAGTGGTAGAAAAATATGTAAAACCAGCCCAAATGGCTAGAGCAAAGATTAAGATAATTAATAAGTCTCTTAAATTCTTATTCATGCTATTTAGGAGGTTGGTTTACAATTCTATTTTGTTCAAAGGATTTCTTTTTAAAAACAGATTGATAAGAAAGTCTACCGAATAAAATAAAGTAATACATTTCTCCTTTTCTAGCTTTTACCGCACCTATCAGACTAAAAACTACATATAACAAATTAGCAATTCCTACCAACCATAAATAGCCTTTAAACACATCCGTAAAGGGATAATCAAGAAAAATAATTCTTAAACCCCAAAATACAGCTACCGCATTCAATAATGAGGTAGGCAATTGACTTAATAAGGATTGCAAAGCATGAAAACGAACAAAGAGACTTTTACCTTTATTTATATAATAATATATAATGGCAGCAATTAAATTAAGAATTGGTAATGGAAGGCCTGCACCTAATGCTGCAAACATCATTAGGTAAGCCCCCATTGCATCTTCTTTTTCCCTAATATCTATTTCATCAGGTTGCGGAATGCTTTGGTAATTATCTACATTCATCTTATTGCATTGGTTTTCCAGTAAACGGAGGATAAATATCAGTCATATATGACATATAAAGATTAACTCTAGTGCTCCATCTAAATGTACCTACAATAAACTCATGCCATGATTTCGGGTATTCTCCTGTGAAAAGTACTACCCACCATGCGACAAATGCTAATATTTGACACCAGATTAATCGAAAGAAAAGTATAAAGGCATGTGGAATAATAACATATAAGGGGCCAAAAAATAACCTTAGTAATACCAACCCTCGACTGATCCTTTCTGGGTATTGAACCTGTATTTCTACATAAGGATCTTTTGCATCTAGACCAAATGGTGGATAATCATCAGCTAAATTAAATATACGAGCATTAACTCTTGTTTGCCATCTAATTAGTTGAACTTGGTATTCAAAAAAGCTTTCTGGATACCTTCCTGTGAATAAAATCACAAAGAATGAGATGATTTGTAAAATACTTCCCCAAATTCCAAGGAACATTAAAAGGAAAAAATGAGGTATTTGAATATAAATCCACCCAAAGAAGGATCTTAATAATAATTCACCACGCGAATAGCGATCTTGGTGTTTAATCTGAAAAGTTAACATGTTCAATTAGGTTTTATGAGGCCTGAAATTGTGAAAATTTTAGATTAAATACAACTATTGGAGTAATTATAACTAATGTATTAATTGCAAATAGAGAATATTGAAAGTATAAGAAAAAAGCCCGAATCAAATTCGAGCTTTTCATTTTAATTACTATTAATCTAATGCTTAAAATTCGTAAGCTTGTTTTTCTAAAACATGATCAGCAACTGATCTTCTTACTTCTTTTAAGTTCATTGGCTCAATTTTGCTAAAACGCTTCAATCCTAACAACATCATTCGTTGCTCATCTCCTTCAGCGAAGGCAAAAATTGCCTCTTTACCTGCTCTATTAGCTACCTCTACAGCTCTATGCAGATATAATTTTGTCATATTGATTTGCTGCTCGCAAGCTTTTTCTCCTTTAATGCCAATTAACTTTTCGGTTCTTAGTAAAGCAGATTCTGCTGTATATACTTCTATCAGCATATCGGCTAAGTTCATTAAGATTTCCTGTTCATGAGACAGCTTTTGCATATACTTCTGAACTGCGGCACCAGAAATCATTAAGCCCGCTTTCTTTAAGTTAGCTAATACTTTCTTTTCTTTTGCGAATAAAGCATCATCTTCATCAGCACCGAAATCAGGAATAGAAGTTAATTCTTTCTGAACATTCATGGCTGGAGTCATTAAATCAAGCTTACCCTTCATAGCTCTTTTCAATAACATATCAATAGTTAACATTCTATTGATTTCATTAGTACCCTCGAATATTCTATTAATACGAGCATCTCTGTAAGCTCTATCCATTGGAGCGTCAGCAGAGAATCCCATACCACCATAAATCTGAACGCCTTCATCTGCTACATAATCTAACACCTCTGATGCATGTACTTTCATAATTGCACATTCAATGGCAAATTCTTCTACAGATTTTAATTTAGCTTCGGCTTCATCCATACCATTAGCGATCATATCCTCATAAGCATCATCAATATTCTGACCTGCTCTGTAAGCTGCCGATTCAGAAGCATAGGTTCTTGCAGCCATTTCAGCTACTTTGTGTTTGATAGCGCCAAAGCTACCGATAGAAGTACCAAACTGCTTTCTTTCATTAGCATATTGAGAAGCTTGAGCGATAATACCTTTTGAAGCACCAATTGCAGAAGCTCCTAATTTAATTCTCCCAATATTTAAGATATTAACGGCAATTTTAAAACCGTTTTCTCTTTCAGATAGCATGTTCTCAACTGGAACTTTGCAATCATTAAAGAATACCTGACGAGTAGAAGAACCTTTAATACCCATCTTAGCTTCTTCTTCATTCATAGTAACACCACCAAATTCTTTTTCAACTATGAAAGCTGATAAGTTTTTGTCATCATCAATTTTAGCAAAAACGATAAATACATCTGCAAAACCACCATTCGTGATCCACATTTTTTGACCATTGATGATATAGTGTTTTTTATCATCAGATAAAACTGCTTTCGTTTTCGCAGCATTAGCATCAGAACCAGAATCTGGCTCAGTTAGGCAGTATGATGCTTTCCACTCACCAGTTGCTAATTTTGGTAAGTATTTTTTCTTTTGCTCTTCAGTACCGTAATATAAAATTGGCAAAGTACCTATACCAGTATGTGCCGATAACGCAACAGCAAATGAATGCCCTGCTCCAATTACTTCTGCTACTAGCATTGAAGTATTGAAATCCATACCGAAACCTTCATATTCTTCAGGAACTGATGTACCTAAAAGACCTAATTCACCTGATTTATCCAATAACTTAGGCATTAATTCAGGATTCCCTTTTACGTCATCAATTTCATCTAATCTAGGATAGATTTCTTGTTCTAAGAAATCTTTACAAGTTTGAGCAATCATTTGCTGCTCTTCTGTCCACTCTTCTGGAGTGAATACTGCCTGAGCAGGAGTTTCTTCAATAAGAAAAGCTCCTCCTTTTGCTGTGAATTTTTTCTCTGTAGTACTCATAATATTAATGTTTAGTATTTGGTATCTGTAATGCTTTCTCCTTCATCATAGATGAAAAAGAAACACCAGAATAAATTTAATTTTGGATACTAGAATCTAGATCCTAGGCTCTAGTATCATATTTTTTTACATCATTTCGTAAATGCCGGCAATACCTTGTCCACCACCAATACATGCGGTTACCATTCCGTATTTACCGTTAGTTCTCTTCAATTCATTTAAAACTTGAACTGAAAGTTTTGCACCAGAACATCCTAATGGGTGACCTAATGCAATAGCTCCACCATTTACATTTAATTTCGATTGATCTAAATCTAATTCTCTAATCACAGCTAATGATTGAGCTGCAAATGCTTCATTCAATTCAATTAAATCAATGTCATTTAATTTTAAGCCTGCATTCTTTAGTGCTTTAGGCACAGCTTCAACTGGACCTATACCCATAATTCTTGGCTCAACACCCGCAACACCAAAACCTACCATTCTTGCGATAGGCTTAACATTTAATTCTTTCACCATTCTTTCTGACATCACCATGGTGAATGATGCACCATCATTAGTTGGTGAAGAATTACCAGCGGTAACTGAACCTCCTTGAGCAAATACCGGTCTTAGTTTTCCTAAAACTTCAGTACTTGTTCCAGCTCTAGGACCTTCATCTTTATCAACCGTAAAGTCTCTTGTTTTCTTTTTACCATTCTCAACATATGTTTCCTTTACATTGATTGGTACGATTTCATCATCGAATTTCCCATCTTTTTGTGCCTGTAAAGCTTTCATGTGAGAATTATATGCAAACTCATCCTGATCTTCTCTTGAGATTTTCCATTGCTGTGCAATTTGCTCAGCTGTTAAACCCATTGAAGTATAATAATCAGGCGTTTCAGTTGCTATTTTATAATTCAAGGCTGTTTTATAACCCATAATTGGTACCATAGACATTGATTCTGTACCTCCAGCAATGATAATATCACCATAACCAGCCTGAATTTTTGAGGCTGCAATATTAATTGCTTCTAATCCAGATCCACAATATCTATTGATCACCATACCGGGCACTTCTTTTCCTAATGCTAATAAGGAAATCATTCTTCCCATTTGCATTCCTTGCTCCGCTTCTTGCACAGCATTACCTACGATAAGGTCATCTACCATTTTATTCTCAACGCCATCAACTTGAGAAACCAAGTGCTTGATGACATCAGAGGCTAGATCATCCGGGCGAGTAAACCGGAAACCTCCTTTTTTGGCTCTTGTTACAGCCGTTCTATATCCTGCTACTATATATGCGTCCATTTTAATTAAAGATTTAAGATTTTAGATAATTAGATTTTAGATGTTCTGAAAAAGCAAACAACATATTTTGCAATTGCTTGATTTCATCAGATACAACATCAAAATCATTCTTCTTTATTATTTCAAGTTCATAACTGATATAAGATTGAGTAAATAATTCATAGCATGAGCCGTTTGCGATACTAATAAATTGTAGAAACTCTTTTGGAGAATTTCTACCAGCTCCTTCTGCTATATTAGATGAAATTGAAACTGCGGCTCTTCTCATCTGGCTTACAAGTCCAAATTTTTCCTCAGAAGGAAATTTTTTGGTCACATTATAAATACTTTTTGTAATGTCTATTGCTTTCTGCCAAATTTTCAATTCTTTGAGATTATGCATTTTCAATCTTTCATCTATTATCTAAACATCTAATATCTGTGTTCTAATTACGAAGTGGTTTACCTCCTTGTAAAACTGATTGAATTCTTTCGAGTGTTTTCTTCTCACCTAATAATGACAAGAATGCTTCTCTTTCTAAATCCAATAGGTATTGTTCAGAAACTTCTTGAGGATAAGATAAGTCTCCACCACACATCACATAAGCTAACTTATCAGCTATCTTTTGATCGTGTTCAGAAATATATCTTCCCATCTTCATTCCATTAACACCTGCCTTAAATAAAGCGATACCTGTTTTTCCTTGAACTTTGATATCTTCTCTTTGAACTGGCATTGTGTAGCCTGCATCTGCTAATCGAATAGCAGCTTGTTTAGCATCCGCTATCTGTCTGCTTCTATTTACACTAATTCCATCAGATGGTCTCAAGATCCCCATATCAATTGCCTCATGAGCAGAAGTTGCCACTTTTGCCATTGCAATATTCATATAAGCGTTTTGTAAAGCATTTAGCTCAACATCACCATCTTGGAATCTGTCTGCAACGCGAAGGGCATTTTCTTTAGTACCTCCACCACCAGGAATAACACCAACTCCAACTTCTACTAAACCAATATAAGTTTCAGCAGATGCCTGAATGTGGTCAGCGTGCATAGATAACTCGCAACCGCCACCTAAAGCCATATTATGAGGAGCCACTACTACTGGAACAGCAGAATAACGCGCACGCATCATAGTTTGCTGGAATTGACGAATCATGAAATCTAATTCATCATACTCTTGTTCAATGGCAAACATAAATACCATACCTAGGTTGGCCCCTAATGAGAAATTCGATCCTTCATTTGAGATTACAACCCCTCTGTATTTTTCTTCTGCCATTGAAATACCTTTATTGATGGCTTCAACAACGCCACCTCCTAAAGTATTTGATTTAGACCTGAATTCTACATTAATAATTCCATCCCCAAGATCAATGATTCCTGCTTCGGCATTACTCCATATTTCTTTTCCACTTTCTTTTAAGTTTTCAAGAATAATGAACTCTTCAGTACCAGGAATATTTACATATTTCTTGCTATCGATGTCATAATATTGTTTCTGACCTGCTTCTACTCTGTAGAAAGAATCAGCACCTGAATCTAGCATATCATAAACCCATTGATTTGGTTTATAACCTGCTTCTTCCATTTTCTCAACTGTTTTCTTAACACCAAGAGTATCCCAAGTTTCAAATGGACCAATTTCCCAACCAAATCCAGTACAAATTGCCTGATCAATTCTGTATAATTCGTCAGAAATTTCAGGAATACGGTTAGATGAATATTGGAATAAGCCATAGAATGAATCTCTGTAGAATTCACCTGCCTTATCTTTGCCACCTAAAAGAACTGGGAATCTATCTTTTAGATTTGAAACCTGCTTACTTGCTTCAAGTGTAGCAAATTTTGGTTTCGTTTTGGGCTTATATTCCATTGAATCTAAGTCTAAGGTTAAGATCTCAGTCTTACCATCTTTCTTAGTTTTTTTATAGAATCCTTGACCTGTCTTATCTCCTAACCACTTATTTTCTTCTAATTTCCCAATTACGTCCGGTAATTTGAACGTTTCTCTAGATTCATCATTAGGTAGATTATCATATAAACCATTTGCTACTTTAATTAAAGTATCTAAGCCTACAACATCAGAAGTTCTGAATGTAGCTGATTTTGGTCTACCGATCGCTGGTCCTGTTAATTTATCAATTTCATCAATGTTTAACCCAAGTTTTTGCATTGAATCTACCACTTTTAAGATAGCGTATATCCCTACTCGGTTAGCAATGAATGCTGGAGTATCTTTACATAATACAGTAGTCTTACCCAAATACAGATCTCCGTAATGCATTAAGAAATCTGTGATTGATTGATCCGTTTTAGGAGTTGGGATTATCTCTAATAATTTTAAGTAACGTGGTGGGTTAAAGAAGTGGGTTCCAATAAAGTGTTTCTGGAAATCTTCACTTCTATCTTCCAACATCATATGAATAGGAATACCTGATGTATTAGAAGATATAATTGTACCCTTAGTTCTGTGTTTCTCTACATTTTCAAAAACCTGCTTTTTGATATCTAGACGCTCAACCACAGCTTCTAATACCCAATCGCAATCTTTAATTTTGTGCATATCATCATCGAAATTGCCTAATGTAATTCTTTTGGCAAAGTCTTTATGATATAACGAAGCAGGTTTTCCTTTTAAAGTTGATTGAAAGGCATCGTTTACAATACGATTTCTCACCTGAGGATCTTCCTTAGTTAGGCCTTGTTTTTTTTCAGCATCCGTAAGTTCGAAAGGTACAATATCTAGTAAAAGCACCTCCACGCCTATGTTAGCAAAATGGCAAGCAATCCTTGAACCCATGATGCCCGAACCTAAAACGGCTACTTTTCTAATGTTTCGTTTCATTTAGTCGTTGTGGTTTAAATTTTAAAAATTAATGAACTGATTCTTTATTTTTATATATGTCACTATTCTCAATAATGTCATTTACACTATTGATGACATCAAAAAAAACTTCCAACTTATCATGGTCAATAGTTTTGATCACTTCCTCATTGAAAGTTTTTACCGTCTCTCTTGATATAGCTTTTTTCTCTATTCCTAAGTCTGTTAAGAATATTCTTACTGATCTTTTATCTTCAGGATCTGGCTTTTTATAAATCAAGCCTTTCTCCTCCATATTTTTAAGCATTCTGGTCAGACTTCTACTCTCTAGCCCCATTAAGGGAGCAATTTTAGTAGCTGGAGTTCCTTCTTTGGTATTGATATTAAGTAATACAAACCCTATCGAAGTTGTAATTCCATGCTTTACCGCCTGTTGATTGTACATGCGAGAAATAGCATGCCAGGCCGCTTTTATATTATAGTCAATTGATTCTTCTCTTTTCATGGAATTCAAATATACAAAAATATAGTATGCATGCATACTATATTTTGAAAAAAATATTTCTTTTGGTGAAAAAATTTATTCACAGAAGAATACTACAGTAAAAACGAAATAGGAAACATAAAGGATGTGTTTATATCATATTAACTACAATCTGCTATTTCACGATCATCATAATTAAGAGTAGACAAAAAATGAAGAGTATTTAGTGTATTGTCATCTAGTTAGCAGATTGGTCATGATAATAATACTCCGTTAGAAGTATTTAATTTGGTGGTTGTTCAAACTTATCCGTAACTGGTTTATCATTTAAATTAAACCTATGGTTAATCCCTATGGTAATTGGAAAGGTGGTAAAGCTATCTAATGAAGAATTATTTTGAGAGTCAAAAATAACGCTTCTCCCCATTACACTCACAAACCAATCAAAATTATCGGTAATTCCTCTACCAAGCTTCAATCCATAATTAAAAGAAAGATTTGTGCTGGCCAATTCAGATATATCATCGAAAGTGATGGTACTAGCTCCCATACCTCCATGAGCGGATATTCTCCAATCCGTTTGCCCCTGATCTGTAAATAGGTATTCCACACCAGCCGAATAATGCCAAATCTGACTGTCATCAAAACCTAGTATGCCAGGAAGCAATTCAGTTGTTAGATCAGTCCTTAATATTAACCTTTCTCTGACAGAATAACCTAGTCTAGCTCCAACATTAAATCCAGTACTGACGCGATTTGCTAAACTGCCCGTTGGAAAAGAAGGACCTGCTCTCAACTCCACATTCCAAGGAAAAATAGGGTTTTCGCCCTGGGAAATTGCTTTAAATGAGTTGCTAACACTAAATAAAAAAACAATTGCCGAAATAGTAATTATTTTAGCTCTTGTAAAATAAATCATATAAAGTATTCTATTAAAAAAATGCTTAGTACTAATTAAAGACGAAGCTATAGAACATATGTTTCAAATTATTAATTATCAGCACTTTACGACTAATATCACATATCAACTAACGGAAGCCGCTTGCAATAATAATCCACAGATATAAGCTGCATAAGTACCTAAAACATAACCTAGCACGGCTAATAAAACACCAACCGGGGCTAAACTTGGGTGAAAAGCACCTGCTACAATGGGTGCTGAAGCTGCACCACCCACATTGGCTTGACTACCAACGGCTACAAAAAAGAATGGCGCCTTTATTAATTTAGCTATCAATAGAAGGACTATTACATGAATAGACATCCAAATAGCGCCCACAATAAAAAATCCTGGATTATCAAATATTTCAGTGACATCCATCAGCATCCCAATTGAAGCAACCAAAATGTAAATCATTACACTTCCTAACCTTGACGCTCCTACTCCTTCTAATTTCCTAGCTTTTGTGAATGAAAGCATTAAACCTATAGTTGTGGCAATTATTACAATCCAGAAAAATGATGACGTTAAACTAAACTTATCTAACTGAGGGGCATTTTCTGCTATCCATGGCGCTATAAGATCTGCCCCAAAATGAGCTATCGCTGTAGCCCCAAAGCCTACCGCTAGAACGGTAACTACCTCATGCAAATGAGGAATTTTCATAATAGAGGCTTGATATTTCTCAATTCCTATTTTCACTTCCTCAATCGCAGAGGCATCTGCTTTTAATTTTTTATCTAGTTTTTTTGAAATTCCGACACCATATAATAAGAAGGCCATCCAAATATTAGCTATAATAACATCCACAGTTACCATAGTGGCAAAGAGATCTTCGCTTGCTCCGAAAGTTTCAAACATAGCTGCCTGATTAGCACCTCCACCGATCCAACTTCCTGCAATAGTTGCCATTCCTCTCCATACTGCATCTGGACCAACTCCTCCTACAACATCAGGAGCAAATGATGAAACTATTAGGATTGCTATTGGTCCTCCAATTACAATACCTAAGGTGCCGGCCAAAAACATAACCACAGCTTTAGTTCCTAAATTGGAGATCGCTTTTAAATCAACCGATAAGGTTAATAATACTAATGATGTGGGTAATAGATAGCGAGATGCCACAAAATAGAGATTAGAATCTTCACCGGATACTATACCGAATGTATTTAATAAAGAAGGTAGGAAATAACATAATAAAACAGAGGGTACGATGCGATAGAATTTTTTCCATCCTTCTTTTTTACTTGATGCAGTAACAAATACGAATGCTAAAATGATAAATAATAATCCTAAAGTAACGGCATCATTAGTAATTAAAGGCTTCTCCATTATTTATAATGTTCTTTTAAAATTTCAACAAATTCACTGAGGATCATAGCAGTTGCTCCCCACACAACTTTTTCATCAATATCAAAAAAAGGAGCTTTCAATCTAACTTCCTTTGCGACCGTTAATTCCTTCTCTTGTATGGTTTGAGGATGGATTAAATGTTCCAATTCTGCTTGAAAAATATGTTCGACTTCTCGAGGATCTCTTGAAAATTCTGGTTTTTCATTTAAGATGCTAATGACAGGCTTTACAATAAAGTTACTAGCTGTCACATTCAAGTCAGATAAACTACCGATTACTTGCTGATCGGATATTTTTACTCCAATTTCCTCATAAGTTTCTCTAATAGCTGTTTCGATCAATGTTTGATCAGAATCTTCCTTTTTCCCACCTGGCAAACTCACTTGTCCACCATGCACCCCCTGATACGGTGGTCGTTTCATTAAAGGGAAATAAACCTTATTATCAAAAGGATATAGAGCGATCATGACTGCCCCTTTTTTTGGCGGTTCACTATACTTCATTTTAAAACGCTGCCCTATTGGTTT
The DNA here is from genome assembly GCF_030503895.2 of Marivirga arenosa. Lineage (GTDB taxonomy): Bacteria > Bacteroidota > Bacteroidia > Cytophagales > Cyclobacteriaceae > Marivirga > Marivirga arenosa. Next base: position 2,132,984 of record NZ_CP129970.2, on the reverse strand, counting down.
TGCCATCATTTGCTGATGAGCATTATCACCAGGTAGAGCTTTTAATAATCGTTCAGTAAGAAAATCTTTTAAATCTGTTATCATGAATAATCAACAATTATACAAAACATATTAAAGCTTTCATTAAAAACTTTCGAACTATCACGAAAGCTCAATAATTTTTTACTTTTCAACTCAACTAAATTTCTAACTCTTGTTCTTAGAAAAATATCATTATAAAATGATCCATTTAAAAAATTTTTGGGGTAATAGTATTTAAAGTACTATTTAGTACATGATAAAATGAAGAAAAAAATTAACATAAGTTCTTATAAATCAATTTTTTATAAGTTTTTATTTACAATAGTATTCTTATTTTTCTATCTTTATAATTGACCTTGAAATTAATTACCCATGAAAAAATGGCTACTCTTTTTTTTATTCATAGGTGTAGGGTTTATTTATTCCTCCACTTCTTTTAGTCAAAATCCATTTGTGACTACTTGGCAAACTACGGATGGTACTATAACTATACCAATAATTTCTATTGATAGTTTAACTTACAATTATGATATAGAATGGACTAACCTAACAAACCCTGGGGAAGGTGATGGCTCTGATGCAGGAGTTTCTACATCATATACCATTTCAGGCTTAAATAATGATGATACTTATGAAATCAGTATTTCTGGTGCATTTCCAGCAATTTACTTTCTGGGCGATACAGATGAAGCTCCAAAAATTCAGACCATAGAACAATGGGGAGATATTCAATGGGAGACAATGTATTTTGCATTTTGGGCTTGTAGCAATTTAACTTCTAATGCAACAGACGCACCTGACTTAAGCTTAGTTAAAAGTATGTACGCCACTTTTGGATTAGCCACTTCTTTTAATAGTGATTTAAATAATTGGGATGTAAGCACTATAGAAAACATGTTAGGAACATTCTTTCAAGCTACCTCATTCAACGGCAATATTAGTAACTGGTCAACTTTCAATGTAACCACTATGCGACAAATGTTTGAGGGCGCTACTTCTTTTAATCAAAATTTAAATGGTTGGAGCGTTAGTTCTGTAACAAATATGAACAGCATGTTTCAAAATGCCTCTGCTTTCAATAGTCCTTTAGATTTTTGGGTTCCTTTTCAGGTTACTGATATGACCGAAATGTTCTCAGGAGCAAGTTCATTTGATCAGTCCTTAGGTGCTTGGAGTATTAGAGATGTTACCACTATGTCTGGTATGCTAGATAACTCTGGCTTATCAAAAGTAAATTATGATGCAACCTTAAGAGGTTGGGAATCCTTTTTCAATACTCCCACTGGAATTACACTCGGAGCAGCAGGGTTAAGCTATTGCAATGGAGCAGATGCCAGAACCACACTAACTGGAACTACCTACAGCTGGACTATAAATGGAGATGCATTAGACTGCCAAGCATTTGTTACACGATGGCAAACAGATGATGGTCAAATAACCATCCCTACAAGCAATTCAGAAACATACTTCTATGATGTTAGCTGGAGAAATATTACGAATCCTGGTGTAGGAGAGGGATCTACATTAGGTTTAACCAGCAGATATACAATCACAGGGCTTAATAATGGAGATATTTATGAAGTTTCTATTACAGGAGATTTCCCAAAAATATATTTTCTTGATTTTAATATATCTGTAGCTGATAGAGGGAAAATAATTAGCATAGAACAATGGGGAGATCAGGAATGGACGGATTTGAGTTACTCATTTTACAACTGCATAAATTTAACTTCAAATATTTCAGACACTCCCTTACTACAAAATGTAAGCCTCGCATATAATATGTTTGATGGTGCAACATCTTTTGATGGTGATTTATCCAACTGGGATGTGAGTACTTTCCAAGATGTAAGTAGTATGTTTCGAAATGCCAGCTCCTTTAACGGGAATATTCAAAATTGGGATGTGAGCAATATAACAGACATGAATGCTATGTTTTCTGGTGCCACTAGTTTTAATCAAAATATAGATGGATGGGAAGTGAGTAATGTAACCAATATGGGATCGATGTTTCAAAACGCTACTTCATTTAATCAGAATTTAAATTCATGGGACGTTAGCAATGTCACTTTCATGGATAATATGTTTTCTGGAGCCACCTCATTTAATGGTAACATTAGTAATTGGAGTGTTAGCAGGGTAACATCAATGGATAGAATGTTTAGTGATGCCACTACTTTTTCAGGAAACCTTAGTAGATGGAATGTAGGAAATTGCGAGAGCATGAGGCTGATGTTTAACAATGCAAGTTCCTTTGTTAGTGACTTGAGTAATTGGGATGTTAGAAATGTCACCAATATGGTGGAAATGTTTAAGGGAGCTACAAACTTTAATAGCGACCTAAGTGATTGGGATATCTCTCAAGTAACCAACCTAGGAGGGATGTTTTGGGATGCTTCTACTTTTAATCAGAATTTAGCGAGTTGGGACATCAGTTCAGTTGCTGCATTTGAAGAAGAAAGATCAGGAGTTATTGGAATTGATTCAATATTTACGAATAGCGCATTGAGTACTATAAACTACGACTCAACTGTTATCGGATGGGCTACTTTGTCAGAAAACGAAACTTTAATACCAAATGATTTAAATTTGGGTGCCCATAATATTAGCTACTGTTTTTCTGAGCAAGAACGCTCTCAATTAATAAACACTCACAACTGGTTAATTGATGATGCAGGAGCACGGTGTCCTACTCCTACTATTCAAGCATCTAACATTACTTTTTCAAATGTTTCAACTAATCAATTGAATGTATCATGGGAAAATGGAGATGGATCTGGGAGAATTGTAATAGTAAAACAAAATCAAGCTGTAGATTTTGTTCCTACAAATCTTTCAAGTTATTCGGCTAATAATGATTTTTCTAACGCCACCGATATAGGCAATAATAATTATGTTGTTTATGTGGGTCAAGGAAATAATTTTACACTTACTGGATTATCCGAAGGTACAAGCTATCATTTCCAAATATTCGAATATAATGGTGCTAATGGATTAGAGGTTTATAATACTGATACTTCAACTGGAAATCCAGAATCAGTTGTCACATTATCTACTCCTAGTATAACTGAGTTTCAGCCTTCATCAGGTGCAATTGGTGATACTATAACCATTTCAGGAAGTGGGTTTAGTAATGCAAGCATCGTTAGCTTTGGTGGTATTAATGCTAATTCATTTACAGTAGAATCAGATAATTCAATTTTGGCAATTTTAGCCAATGGTGCTTCGGGCGAAATATCAATTACATCACCAGCGGGTACTGCTTCAATGCCAGGATTCGAATTCATTCCGGCTCCTTTGATCGAATCATTCAACCCTGATACTGGTACTACTGGCGATACGATTATCATATTGGGCTTTAATTTTGATAATGCAAGCATCGTTAGCTTTGGTGGAATTAATGCTAATTCTTTTACGGTAATTTCAAGTACAGAAATCCAAGCTCTTTTAGGAAATGTCGCTCCTGGTAATGTAAGCATTACTACGCCTGGTGGAACTGCAACAAAATCAGGATTTAAAATTATTCCTGCTCCTATCATTACCTCATTTAGTCCAACATTCGCTTCACCAGGGGATACTATCACAATCAATGGATTGAACTTTTCAAATACCAGTTCAGTAAGTTTTGGAGGGATAAATGCAGCATCCTTTGAAGTGATTTCAGATGCTGAAATAATTGCTATTGTGGGTAATGTATCACCTGGAAATGTAATCGTAACCACTCCTGGAGGATCAGCAACAAAAGAAGGTTTTACTACAGCATATTCACAAATCACCTTGTTTGAGGAAAAAAACATTGCTATTACCAGCAATCAAATAGCAACTGTTGATATTGGTTCTGCTGTGGAAGGGGAGCAAATTCAAAAACCATTTATCATCAATAATAATGGAAACGATGATTTAATAATTACAGGTATCACTTCTTCAAATTCTGTTTTCGAAATATTAAATGCACCTGATACCATTTTAGCAGGGACAGCCACCCAGTTTTCTATTCAATTCTCAGCCTCTGAAATTGATGATTATAATGGTGAAATTCTTATTGAAAATAACAGTTTTAACGAACCTCAATTTTCCTTCAATGTCAGTGCAGAGTTAACGGAATTAAATATTGTAGATAATGAGACTGATTCCATCATTATTTCAAATCAAGACATCAATTTAGGTACCACATTAATTAATGTAGACATTGACAAAAATTTTGAAATAGAAAATTTAAGCGCAAAAGCTACCATAAGTATACTTAGTATTACGGTTGATAATCCGGTGTTTCAAATTATCAATATACCTACCTCAATTGCACCCTTAAATTCAGAGCAGTTTACTGTAAGGTTAAACGCAAATGAGGTAGGCGAATATTCTGGACTAGTAAATGTGAATACAAATTTGAAAAGTTTCACATTCCGTGTAAATGGTCTAGTAGTTAATGAAATAAGTCGAGAAATAAAAGTCTACAATGTAGTAACTCCAAACGGAGATGGCCGACATGATTTTCTTCAAATCGATAATATCGCTGAATATCCGAATAATAAAGTTAGCATCTTCAACCGCTTAGGAAACAAGGTATTCGAGATTGATCAGTACAATAATAGTTCGAATATTTTTGAAGGCACCTCTAGCAATGGGGAAGAATTGATAAGTGGGAATTACTATTATGTGATTGATAAAGGGAATGGAGAAAAAAGAATTAGTGGTTTCATTTTAATTAAAAGATGATCAACATGAAAAAGGCAATAAAACTTATACTTCTAGTCCTCATCCCGTTTTGTTTACAAGCACAAAATGATCCATTATACAATCAATATTTCTTTAACCAGGCAATTATCAACCCGGCATATACAGGTGTTAATAATGTTTTAAATGCAACAGCACTAAGCCGAACCCAATGGGCTGGTGTAGAAGGAGCCCCCATTACAAATACTTTAAATGTTACAAATTCCTTTCTTAAGAATAAAATTGGAGTAGGCGCAAACCTTATTTTCGATCGCTTCGGAATCAATAATAATACTGAATTCAGCCTAATGTATTCTTATAAAATCATTACGCCACTAGGCAACGTGTTTTCTATGGGACTTCAAGCGGGTCTTGTGAATTATAATTATGACTACAACAGATTAAATTTACAATATTTAGACGATACCATTTTAAATGATGCTCAACCTAGTGTTACAAAAGAGAATTTTGGTTTCGGCTTCTGGTATATGAGTAAAAACTATTATATAGGCTTATCAGTACCTCGACTGTTAGATGTTAGAGTAAATGATGGGGGATCTCAAAGCACTCGATATCGTAGGCATTATTATCTAAGTGGTGGCTATGTATTTGACCAACTCTTCTCGTTTAAATTTAAACCCTCTATTTTAGTGATGTATGTTGATAATGATAATTATGCAGTTGACATCAACACCTCATTTCTTTTGAATGAGGCGATATGGTTAGGAGCTTCAATTCGAAACTTCTCAGCTTTAGGTTTAAACACTCAGTTAAAAATCGATGAATCCATTAAATTCGGCTATGCTTTTGAACTTCCTATTAACAATACAGCCTTAACAGGATTAGGTACGCATTCATTGATGATTTCGCTTGATTTAGCATTATTCGAAAGACATGCTTTAGGCAGAAGATATTTCTAAAATAAAAAAGGCCACACTTAAAAGTGTAGCCTTATATTATTTAACTCAGGTAATTATTACTTACCTGCTTCGTATCTCTTAGAAACCTCTTCCCAATTGATTACATTAAAGAAAGCTGAAATGTAATCAGGACGTCTGTTTTGGTAGTTTAAGTAATAAGCATGTTCCCAAACATCTAATCCTAAGATTGGAGTTCCACCGCAACCTACATTAGGCATGATTGGATTATCTTGATTGGCTGAAGAACAAACCTCAACTTTTCCACCTTTGTGAACGCATAACCAAGCCCATCCAGAACCGAAACGTGTTGCAGCAGCGTTTGAAAATTCTTCCTTAAATTTATCAAATGAACCATAAGCATCATTGATAGCATCAGCTAAAGCACCTGAAGGTTCACCTCCACCATTTGGAGACATTACTGTCCAAAATAATGAATGATTATAATGACCACCGCCATTATTTCTAACTGCAGTATTATCACTATTTTCTTTTAATAAATCTTCTAATGATTTTCCTGCCATATCAGTACCTTCAACGGCAGCATTTAATTTCGTAACGTATCCATTATGGTGCTTACCATGGTGTATCTCCATAGTTTTAGCATCAATATTTGGTTCTAAAGCATCTTTAGCATATGGTAATGCTGGTAATTCAAAAGCCATAATATTTATTTATTATTGGTTAAACATTTATTAAAAAATTCTACTTACTACGTAATTTAGCAAAAAACTCATCCAAGAGCTTTTTGCTATCGTTTGCCAATAGGCCGCTTTTAACAGTTGTCTTCGGATGAATCATATTAGGATTAATTTTATTGTAACCTCTTTTCTCATCAGACAAAGCATAAACCAAGTGATCAATTTGTGACCAATTTAAAGCACCAGCACACATACCACAAGGTTCCAAGCTCACATAAAGACTGCAATCCTTAAGATATTTTCCACCAAGATGATTTGCAGCGGAGGTAATGGCAATCATTTCTGCATGAGCCGTTACATCATTCAACCTTTCAGTTTGGTTATACGCTTTCGCAATAATTTTCTTTTGACAAACAACTACAGCACCCACAGGTATTTCACCTTCCTCAAAAGCAATTTCTGCTTGTCGGATGGCTTCCCTCATAAAGTGCTCGTCAGAATTAACGGTCAGTTCCATTTTATGTTTAACGAAATTTAACGGATCCAAACATTTTTTGAGCAATTGGTTCCCATTTTGACTTTAAATATGGAGGGCAAGAAAAGCTAATAGTTACTAAACCGTTTTTATGAATGGTATATAATAAATAAGTATACCGCTGTTCTGAACCACTACCTCTTTCATTTGCTGGTTTACCGTCAAATTGATATGCTGCAAATTGCTTATCATTTATTGTCACCAATTCCTTTTGAGAAAAGTCAATCTGCTTAAATAAAGGTGGAATACTAGAATCATAAAAATCCTTTAATAAGGCTACATCTCCTTCTTGCCAAAAAGTGGATGAAGCGGTAATGGTAAATTCTACCCCTGACTGCGCATCCGTCATAGCCACATCTGGAATTCTAGCGCCCAAGAATTTAGATGATAATTCTTGTTGTGTCATTTCTCTTAACTCAGTGGAAACCTCCATTGAAAGATAATCGGTAAGCTTTTGCTTTTTAAATGTCGTTTCTTGAAAAAAAAGTAAGAACGATAGTATTAAACCTATTGATTTAATCATTTAATATAATTTTGAGTGAAATAATTATGCCCTAATTGCAATCACAGGATCAAGTTTCGATGCCATTCCAGCTGGTACAATACCTGAAACTGTTCCGATAATAACGGATACTGATACTCCTAATATAACATTTGAAAAGGATAAAGAAAGGTCAAGGCTTCCTAATGATACAAAACTCAATAGGTAAACCAATAGCAATCCAAACATCCCACCTAAAACTGAGAGGAAAACAGCTTCGAATAAAAACTGAAAAAGAATAAAGAAATTTTTCGCACCCAATGATTTTTGAATGCCGATAATATTCGTTCTTTCTTTAACGGATACAAACATAATATTCGCGATTCCAAATCCTCCGACAAGTATAGAGAAACTACCTATCACCCATCCTGCTAAGGAGATAACACTGAAAATTGAGCCAATTACATCTGCAAAAGCTTCTGGTCTATTTACTGCAAAGTTTGTGTCTTCTCTTGGCCTTAATCCTCTGATTTGCCTAAGTAAACCAGTAATTTCACCTTCTAAATTTTTCAAGCCTTCATCCTCAGGATATCCTTTCAATGCAATGATTGATTCAACCCCAAAATTCCCTTGCCCTGAATACATTTTGAAAAAGGTATTGTAGGGAACATAGCAGAAGTCATCAGCACTAGGGGCATCAATTACACTTGCCCCTTGTTTTTCCATCACTCCAATTACTCTAAATTTTAATCCTCTTAGTTTTATCTCTTTACCAACGGGATCCGTTAATGGAAATAGTGTATTGGCAACTTCTGCACCTATAATGGATACATTTGCTCCTTTCTCTACTTCTTGAAGTCCGAAATAACGTCCTTTTTCAACTGGTATCTCAAAGACATCTTTATGCTGATAAGCAATACCTGACACTATTGCACCACTTAAGCTATTGCTTTCATGTTTTACCGTAACGCCAAATCTTTCAGCAAAAATGGTAACCGCACTAGCTTCTTTTGAATTATTTTTTAGGAACTGATATTCGCTATATTCAGCTTTTGGTCTGTTTACATATTTCCACCAAGGATAATTGTCTTCAAATATCCAAGGGAATTTTTCAATTCGAATCACATCATCTCCTAAAAAGTTTAAACTATCTCTAATATTTTTCTCTAAAGAATCTACCAAAGTAAATACTGTTATAATAGAAAAAATACCCACTGTTACACCCAAAAGTGATAAAATGGTTCTTAGCAGATTGGCTCTTAATGCACTTATCGCAAATCGAAAGCTCTCCAGAAGTAGATGAAAGTAAATCATATGTAAATATAAAAATATAAAGCTACAAGATTCCGAAAACTATTATTAACTTTGCCCTCTTAAATTTAAACCTAATAACTTAATACCGTAATATTAAGTATGAAATTATCAGAATTCAAATTCGACTTACCACTTAAATTAGTGGCACAACATCCGGCTGAAGACAGAGATCAAGCAAAACTAATGGTTTTGCACAAAGATACCGGAGAAATTGAACACAAAACTTTTAAAGACATAGTTGACTACTTTGATGAAGGTGACATTATGGTTACCAATAACACCAAAGTATTCCCAGCTCGCCTTTATGGAAACAAGGAAAAAACAGGTGCTCAGATTGAGGTTTTCTTATTAAGAGAACTTAATAAAGAAATGCACTTGTGGGATGTTTTAGTAGATCCAGCAAGAAAAATTCGTGTTGGAAACAAGCTGTATTTTGGAGATGGTGAGTTAGTAGCGGAAGTTATTGACAATACTACTTCAAGAGGAAGAACTATCAAATTCTTATATGATGGTGAAGACGAAGATTTCTACAAATTAGTAGACTCTTTAGGAGAAACTCCTCTTCCAAAATACATCAAGAGACCAGTGGAAGAAGCGGATAGAGAAAGATTCCAAACTATTTATGCTGAGGAAGTAGGAGCAGTAGCTGCACCAACTGCAGGTATGCACTTCACTCGTCAGGTATTAAAAAGAATGGAGTTAAAAGGCATCAAGACTAGCCCTATCACTTTACACATTGGTTTGGGAACTTTCCGTCCTGTTGACGTTGAGGATCTTACCAAGCACAAAATGGATTCAGAAAACTTCAAAGTTCCAGCTAAAACTGCTGAGCTAGTGAATGAATCTCTCGACAATAAAAAAAGGGTTTGTGCGATAGGAACTACAGCTATGCGTTCAATGGAATCTTCAGTTACAGCAAATAACAGACTGAAAGAAAATGAAGGCTGGACTGACCGTTTCATTTTCCCTCCTTACGAATTTAAAATTTGTAATGCATTATTAACAAATTTCCATATGCCTGAATCAACATTATTAATGATGGCATGTGCTTTCGGAGGTTATGAAAACGTAATGAATGCTTACCAAGAGGCCATTAAAAATAAATATAGATTCCTTTCTTATGGGGATGCTATGTTAATTATATAAAATACTTACATCAAACTGCTATGCAACTATACTGCATAGCAGTTTTTATTTTAGTAGATCAGAAACATTTCTTCAAAACACGCTGTTAGCCGTTCAGATTAAGCAAACATTTTATTAGATGACAGTTTTACCCTATAAAGACAAGGAAACCAGCAAAAAGCAACAAGTGGCTGATATGTTTGATAACATTAGCCACAAGTATGATTTCCTTAATCATTTCTTAAGCCTTGGAATTGATATCCGTTGGAGAAAAAAAGCAATAAAATTATTAAAAGAAATTCAGCCTAAGCAGATATTAGATATTGCTACAGGTACGGGTGATTTTGCTGTTGAATCTCTAAAACTAAATCCTGATCACGTTACTGGTGTGGATATTTCTGAAGGTATGTTAAACGTAGGTCGTGAAAAACTGAAGAAGAGAAAGCTTGATGACAGAATCACATTAACTTCAGGAGACTCTGAAAACCTTCCATTTGAAGATAATAAGTTTGATGCGATCATCGTTGCATTTGGGGTAAGAAACTTCGAGAATTTAGAAAAGGGCTTAGCTGAAATGAATAGGGTTTTAAGACCTGGAGGAAAAGTAGTGGTTTTGGAATTCTCAAAACCTAAGAGCTTCCCATTTAAACAGTTATATAATTTCTATTTTAAAAATATCTTACCTACTTTAGGCAAAACAATTTCAAAAGATAATGCGGCTTATACTTATCTACCTGAATCTGTGAAATCATTTCCTGATGGTAAAGATTTTACTGCTATTTTAGATAAGATTGGCTTTAAAAATACAGAATGCAAACCATTAACTTTAGGCATCAGCTCAATTTACACAGGAATAAAGTAATTCTTTTTATACTCTTAGGGTTTATTGGTTTTCAGGCGAAGGCTCAGTATTATGAAAAAGAAAACCTCCCTAACTATGATGATGCGCTGATTCATTACGGCTTTTACCTTGGTGGGCATACTGCTAATATGAAAGTAAGGTATAATGAAGATTATCTAAGCAATCAATTTGATTCTCTTCATTCTGTAATTCCTGAAAGCTCGCCTGGTTTTACTGTAGGTTTTATTGTTAACTTACGCCTTGCACAATATTTAGATTTAAGAACACTTCCTGGTGTTGGTTTGTATCAATATACTCTGAATTATAATACATACGATCAAGCTGAAGAAGTTACTTTTCAAGGAAAGAAAGAGGCCTTCTATGCTGAATTACCTCTTTTATTAAAATATAAATCTCAAAGAAGAAAGAATTTTAGGGCTTATATGATTGGAGGCGCAAAGCCTTCTTTTGAGGTTAGTGGTAAAAGACCCTCTGAAATTAAGGAAGATGTTTTGCTAATCAACACCTTTAATTTAGCATTAGAAGTAGGGTTTGGAGTGGATATCTATTACGAACTTTTTAAATTTTCGCCAGAAATTAGGTTCTCAAGAGGATTGACAAATGCTTTGTACTCAAGACAAAATAGCTATAGCAGTCCACTAAATGAGCTTGTTACGAACAGTGTTTCTATTTACTTCCAGTTCCAGTAAGCTTCTTTTTTTTACTATTGATCTAGCCAGCTTTTAAGGGCATTCACTTTTTCACGGCTGACAATAATGTCGTTATCCTCACAATTTTTAAGTTTAATCTTTAATCGGCTATTGGAGTAGGTTATTATTTCATCAATAGCTCCTAAACTTGTGATGTACTTTCTGTTTAAACGGAAAAATTGATCTGGGTTCAAATCTGAGTCTAGTTGATCTAATGTGTAATCTACAATATATTTTTTACCTCCTTGCGTTTGAAGAAAAGTTGCTTTTTGTTCGCTGTAGATATAAGAAATATCTTGAGAGTTAATGCTGTATATCTTCTCACCTACTTTCACCATAAAGCGGTCCTTATATTGTTTACTCTCTTTCTTTAATAAACTTTGCAGCATATTCAAATCAACAGTAGCAGGCTTATTAGTATTGTTTTTATATTTCTCAATAGCTTGACCTAACTCCTCTGGATCGATTGGTTTTAACAGATAATCAATAGAATTAAGTTTAAATGCCTTAATTGCGAATTGATCATAAGCAGTTGTGAAAATGATTGGGCTATTGGTTTTTACCTGATTATAAATTTCAAAACTTTGCCCATCTGCCAACTCGATATCACTGATTATTAAATCTGGTGCTGGGTTGGAACTTAACCAATCAACAGAATCAACAATAGTATCAAAGTGTCCATGAATACTAGCTTCAGGAATTAAATCATTAAGCAGCTTAATGATTCTGGTCGCTGCCGGTCTTTCATCCTCTATAACTAAAATATTCATTCTGATATATTTAATAATGGTAATTTAACTGTGAAGAAATTTTCATCCTGAGAAATGATTGGAGCTTTGTCACTTAAAAGCTGATAGCGCTTTTTAATATTTTCCAAGCCTATTCCAACCCCATCCAATTTTTCTTTTTTAGGTTGCCAATTATTTCTAACTACTAAAAACTCATCTTCCTCTGTAATTTTAATTTTTAGCGGATTTTTGGTAGTAGCTACTGTATGTTTTACTGCATTTTCTAGTAATAATTGCAATGATAATGGAGGTAAATTTTTTCCTGCTGTTGAGGAAATTGAGATTTCGAATATCATTTTATCCTCAAAGCGTATTTTCTGTAGTTCAAGGTAATTTTTAGCAAAACCTAGTTCCTTTTCTAAGCTCACTAACTCCTCTTGCTGAACTTCCAATACATATCGATAAATTTTAGACAAGCTTTGAATAAATTTATCAGATCGTTCAGCACTCTCATAAACCAAACTACTTAGCGTATTTAGCGAGTTAAAAAGAAAATGTGGGTTTAACTGATCTTTTAAGGACTGGTTTTGACCTGCCAGAACAGCCCTTTTTAATTGCTCTGCCTCCAAAACAGATTTACGCCATTCAAAAAGCCAAGAGCGAGTAGTAAAAATTGCATTCACTGTTACGGCAATAATCATTGGTGAAACAGCTTCGGATGCAAAATATGGCAAATTTAGTTCTTTAAAAGAAAGTTGTGGGTTTCTTACCCATACATAAGCTGTAATGACAATAAAACTCGCAACGAATGAATATAGAGTATAAGTGGCTAAAGTTGCAAGTAGTCTGACAAGCGGCTTTTCCACCCAAGAAAATCTTTTATCAAATATTCTATCTACTAAAAAACCACCATAAGAAAGAGAGGAAGATAAAAGAAAAGAATTGATAAAACTTGGAAGTAAGTTTTTCATTTGATCCAACTTGAAAAAACATGTTGGACAAAAAATAAAAACAAGCACTACCGATATCCCTAAATTAAGCTTTATGAAATTGACCAAACTCCCGAAGGGGTATGTATAATGTTTGCTTGCCATGGTTATTCTTTAATCCAAATATACAGTATTGAAGGAAAGCATCTACTAGAAAAACTAATTTCTAGTAGATGCCATAAATTATTCACATGATTTCAGAACGGCTTGAGCTGATTCTTTACCCCATCTTGGAAGCAAAGGATTATCCGTTTCTTGCGCTTCTTCTTTTCCAAAATACTCCAAACTTTGCTTTGCGATTCCACAAGCTTTTTCTGGTCCTTCTCCAAAGAATTGTGACATCCCTAATTGCATTTGAGCCATTAATGACATTGCTCTAGGGTTCTCAGGCTCTAATTTTAAAGCTCTTCCAAATGTTTGCATTACTAAACCTGAAAGTTGTTGTCCTCTAGTCTGTGGATCAACTGATAATTGGCCCATCATAGCGTATCCTTTTAAGGCTATTAATTCAGCATTTTCACCATTCCTATTGATACAATCTTGAATAGTTTTAACTGCAATATCATAGTTCTTATCCTGCTCTTCAGGATTTCCTCTAAGAATGAAACCAGCATTGGTATAGGCTAAAGCAGTATAGTAGTCAGGTAACCACTCATCCTGATTCATTTGCGAAATTCGGCTGAAGCCATTTGCTACAGACTGAAATTCAGCTGCACTTTCAGCATTCCCCAAGGCTTGCAACTGCTTCTGCATTGCATTTACATAGGCTGGATCAATAGCCATTGTGATATTTGACAATAAAAATAAAAGTGCGATTAGTGTGAATTTAATTTTCATGATTTCTAATTTTAAAGATTGACGATTATAAATTATTTAATTGATTAGCATTTTTGTCTGTTGAAAGGGTTAAGAATACTCCCAAGAATAAAAACCTTGGTGCAGCTTGACCAACTGGAGATGAAGCAAAAATACCTTGTTCATTGACTTGATTGGCATAATCAAATCCAAACTGATTTTCTCTTCCTAGTACATTATTGCAGGCAAAATGTATAATAAGATTTGGCTTAGGTAGATAACTCCATGATAAACTTAAAGACTGAAAACTTTTAGTTCTCTGATTTTGCTCGCCTTCAAAATTTGGATTTGTATAAGCAAAGCCATCATTTACAGAAAATGAGCCTCCAAATTGAGAGTTTAGAGAAGATACGAAATGCTTTACAACTAAAGAGGCATTATGCTTTGGAGCAAAAGATGGCTGTACTTCAGATTCATAATGAGCAAATTTCCTTTTTGAATCTACAAAACTGTAGGTAATCCAAAAGTCAGTATTTTTTATACTCTTTCTGTCTCTATAGAATACATCAAAGCCTGATGCTTTTCCAAAACCATTTAGGCTGATGCTTGATAGGTTCATGTCTGCTCCATCAAACGTCAAAAGATTATCATAATCCTTGTGGAAAGCCTCAGCTCTAAAAGTTCTGCTATTTTTATGGATAAAATAGTTTAATATATAATGAGTAGCCTCAGTATTTCCTATGCTATTATTTACAACTCTGTATTTAGATTCAGCTAACTGACTGAATTTTCCATACGCCAATGATATTTGACCTTCATGTTGAAATTTATAACTCAATGAAGCTCTTGGATCTAGCCATTGCTCATTTATGAGATTGCTGTAGCCTGCTCTTAAACCTCCTCTTAATATTAAATCATTGCTGATATAATAATCAGATTCTACAAATGCATTAGCTTGTGGATCTTCAAAACCTCTACTTTGATTCTCATCTAATAAGGCCTCATCATATTTATTCCAAAAAGTCTCAACACCTATTTTAGTTGAAAATGCATCAGAGAAATCGCGAATAGCTACCCCTTTAGCATGAAATAATTGTGTTTTTTGTTCTACTTTCAATCCGCCTAAATCAAATTGATCATTATTCAGTGTGTAGCTTAATCCTCCTTTAAAACTCCACTCCTCATTCTTAATTTGCTTGAATGATAGCTGCCCTACATTATAGTTATTATTAATTTTTATTAAATCACCTCTACCAAGCTCACCTGGCTCAGCTTGCCAAATCTCCATCCCACTTGATTCTGTTTGAAAAAATGCTTTAAGCATTCCGCTATTCCCCCATTGTTGCCTCCCTAATATTGAAGCATCCCAACTATGAGGAGCTCTTTCCCAATCAAAATTCTGATTGATAAGGTTCTGATATGGCCCTAAATCAAAAAAGTTTGCATTAGCACTAATACTGTTTCTTTTACCTACCAATGTTTGGGAAACACCACCGCCTAAAGACATCAGACTAATATCTGCCTGACTTCTCACTGGCATATCAATACTGTTTAAAACTAATGCAGAGGATAATGCTTGCCCGTATTCAGCTGAATATCCTCCAGTTGAGAAGAATGAACCCTTAAACATATTAGGACTAAAGCGAGTCCGACTAGGTACATTGTTAGCAGTGGTACCAAAAGCATTATTTACTTTCAAGCCGTCTATAAAAATGGCGGTTTCAGACGCATCACCACCTCTAACAAACAATCTTCCATCATTACCCACATTGCTGGTTCCTGGTAAAGTTTGGAAAGCTCCTACGATATCGCCAATTGCTGATGGCGTAGTAACGATATCAATTGGTTTTAAAACTACGGCCTTTTTTACATCTGAAGCTTCCATTCCTCCTGCAGTAATGGTTACAGCTTTCATTTGGTCAATAGCTTCTTTTAATGATGTATTAATTACTATTTCATTTCCTTCAAGTGAAACCGTGTGCAATTCTTTTTTAAAGCCTACTGATTGAAATGCTAATTGATGGGAGCCTGTCAATTCTGTTTGAAATTGAAATTCTCCATTTACAGAAGATGAAGTTCCTTCATAAGTTCCCTCAATAAAAATATTAACCCCAGGTAGGGCTTCATTATTTTTATTGGTTACTTTTCCTTTTATAATGGTTTGTCCTAACAGACAAAAAGGAAATAATATTATGATAGTTAGTGTGGTTAAAGTTTTCATACCGTTGATGTTTTATTCAAAATTGCGGTATGAAATGCGGTAATTAAATTAATACTTACCGAAGCTACAGATTATAAGGATGAACTGTAGAATCTTAGAACTGAATTTTTTATTAATCTAGGGAAATGGGAACCATACTGAAAGTATCCTGCTTATCAGACGGGTTTATTTTTAAAATGTTAGACACAACAAGATTCACCAAAACCCTTGAAGCTTTATATCGATTGAGTTTAGAGATTTCCTGGAATTTAGAAACCGTGATAAAGTCATTCTGTCCTAAATACTCTAACAATAGCCTTTCTTTTTCTTGTATTTGGAGTACTCTTCCATTCTTTCTCTGAGAAAACTTGATGACATTTCTCACTTCCTTACTAGCTTGAATACTTTTATCAGCTAGCCTTACATAGGCCTTGCCCCAATCTGCCTTTTCATCCGGCAAAGCATAATGCGGCTTCTTTTTACTTTCTGGAACAGAATAATGCACTACTGATCTTTCCTCATTTTCATCTAATGGAATTATATAGTATTCATATTTCAAACGAGGTTTACACAATGTTGCCAATGCTTTATTGAGAACATAAATTTCTTCATCAGCATATTTTACCCCTGGAATATTTCCATTATCATCTACACCGATTAATATATCACCACCATTAGTATTGGCAAAGGCCACAAACTCACGCACAATTTTCTCAGGATGCGAAGCTTTCCTTTTAAATTCAAGGGTATCCCCCTCTCCTTTTCTAACTAAACGGTATAAATCTTTGAGTTCCATGTTTAAAGTATGGTACCTGTAAACTGTAAAAGTAGACTTAAAAGAATGCTTGATTAATTAGGATGCAAATATACTTTCATCCTTTTTGAAAGATTTAAATTCTAAAGCATTCCCACTAGGATCTAAGAAAAACATAGTCGCTTGTTCTCCTGCTTCGCCTTTAAATCTTATATAGGGTTCAATTACAAACTCGGTATTCTGAGCTTTCAATCTATCTGCTAGCTCGTGCCACTGCTCCCATTCCAAAATAACACCAAAATGTTTGATGGGTACTGACTTTCCATCAACTGGGTTTGCAGCTGGTTCTTGAATGGCTTCATCCGTAAGATGAGCGGTAATCTGGTGGCCATACAAATCAAAATCAATCCATCTTTCAGAAGTGCGACCAATTTTACAATTCAACTTTTCTTCAAAAAACTGGCGAGTGGCCTGTAAATCAGTTACAGGAAATGCAACATGGAAAGGTCTAATATTTTTCATTGGTCTAGAATATTAAGGAAGTGAATAATCAAAAATGGTAATTAAAAAAGCAGTCATAGATTAAATACTAATCAAATGACTGCTTAAATGTTATAAGAAATATCTTAAACGCCTTCTGCTTCTACTTCTTTCACATCATTTGGAAGCATTCTTTTCAATAGATTTTCTATCCCAGCTTTCAATGTAATAGTTGAAGATGGACATCCGCTACAAGATCCTTGCAATAAGACTTTCACCTTTTGATTATCCTTATCATAAGAATGGAAAGAAATAGCACCACCATCTTGTTCTACTGCTGGCTTGATATATTCTTCAAGAATATTTTTGATTTGCTCTTCAAGCTCTGCATTTTCACTATTATTAGGTTGCTCGAATAAATCTTTAGGTTGTAATTCAATTACGCGCTTTCCTGATTCTAAGAATTCTTTGATTACCTCTTTTATCTCATTTTGAATTTCCACCCATTCGTATTCCGGTTTTTTTGTAACCGTTACGAAATTACTCATGTAAAAAACTCTGTCTACATACTCTTTCTCAAACAAAATCTTTGCTAAGGGAGCTTGAGCCGTATCTTCTATAGAAGGATAATCAAATGAATCACCTTCAGGAACTAACATTTGGTTGGTAGCAAATTTTAATGAATTAGGATTCGGATTTGCTTCCATATAAATGGTAACAGGTTGTTGTGTCTGCGTACTCATCTTATTTTTTTAAGTCTTTTTTAATTTATTTATTTGCTGGAACGTCTTTTGGCACTTTTAGTTCACCTTCAGACTTCGCAATTAATGTAGAAACAGTAGCATCGCCAGTAACGTTCACTACGGTTCTAAACATATCCAAAATTCTATCTACTGGGAAGATGATCGCTACCCATGCTGGATTCAATCCAACAGAGTTTAATACGATAATCATCATTACTAAACCAGCACTAGGAACAGCAGCTGAACCAATGGATGCTAAAGTAGCCGTTAACACAATGGTTAATTGCTGTCCTAACGTTAGATCAACCATATGCAGCTGAGCTAAGAATACAACTGCAATGGCTTGATACATACTTGTACCATCCATATTCACTGTAGCTCCAATAGGAAGTACAAAACTACTTATCTTCTTTGAGGCTCCCATATTCTCCTCTACACACTCCATAGTTACAGGAAGTGTTGCAGCACTACTGGAAGTAGAAAATGCCAAGAATTGAGCTGGACTTATTCTTTTTAAGAATTCTCTATAGCTAAGTTTTTTGATAAACGCATGTACAATCAATGGATACAGCACAAATATCATAAACAGTAAACCCACTAATAAGGTAATTGAATAACTTCCTAGGCCTTTAAAGATCTGTAAAACCTGAGCTGGTGTATCCGCCATTTTGGCGATCACTCCGGCTAACAAAGCGAATACGAAAAACGGAGCCGCTTTCATGATGATATCCACCATCTTAAGGATAACCTCATTCGCACCGTTTACAAAATCGATTACCCCACTTACTTTTCTATTAGGAAGCATTGCTAAGCATATTCCAAAAAATATTGCAAAGAAAATAACCTGCAACATGTTAGCATTACTGCTGAAAGCCCCAAATACATTTTCTGGAACCATATCCACAAAGAATTTCAATGGTCCCTGATTTTTAGTTTGATCTGCAGATTTAGAAAGCTGATTTACCCTTTCATTAGAACTTTCTGTATTTTTCAATGAATCTAAAGTCCCTTCTTTCATAGCAGAATTAACCAAATCTTGATATTTTTGCTCTTTTAAGAAAGATCTTCCGTCCTTTGGCTGTGGTACATCAGGATTTTCACTAACCCAAAGTTCATATTTAATTCTGTTTTTAACTCTTTGTTCTTCATTTACAAATTTGCCAGGCTTAACTACATTCACAAGCGTTAATCCGATACCAACAGCAACAACTGTTGACATAAGGTAGAAAACAATGGTTTTGAGTCCTAACTTTCCTAATTTATTAATATCAGTTAAGCTGGATACACCACTAATAATAGAAAGCAATACCAATGGAACTGCAATAGCCTTTAACACTCTTATGAATATGGTTCCAAATGGGTCAATCCAATCAATAGTAAATTGATTCCAGCCTAAATAACTAGAAATAAATGCCCAAATAATCCCTAAAATCAGACCAATTATGATTCTGATATGTAATGGTAATTTCTTCATTAAATTTTATTCGTTTTAGCCCTTAACATGAAATCAGCAATCGTTAAAGCAGCCATGGCTTCCACTATAGGCACTGCCCTTGGCACTACACATGGATCATGTCTTCCTTTTCCTTTTACTGTCACTTTGTTTCCATCTTTATCTATACTCTCCTGATCATTCATGATAGTAGCAATGGGTTTAAAAGCTACATTAAAATAAATATCTTGACCATTCGAAATTCCTCCTTGAATACCTCCGGAATGATTAGTTGAAGTGGTTACTTTCCCATCCTCAGATTGAAATGCATCATTATGTTGAGATCCATACATTTTCACTCCTTCAAAACCACTACCGTATTCAAATCCTTTTACAGCATTAATACTTAACATTGCCTGCCCTAGCACTGCATGTAGCTTATCGAAAACTGGTTCTCCTAATCCAATTGGCACTTCGTTTATCACACAACTCACAATCCCACCTATGGTATCACGATTTTTGCGTGTTTCATCAATATGCTGTATCATTTTTTCAGCCATCTCAGGATCAGGACAACGAACTATATTCTCTTCTGCTAGTTTTAAATCCATTTCTAAATAGTGCTTCTCAAGTTTTAAACTTCCTACCTGAGACACATAAGCTGAAATATCAATGCCATATTTCTTTAAATACATTTTTGCAATAGCTCCTGCTGCAACCCTAGCGGCTGTTTCTCTGGCAGAACTTCTTCCACCCCCTCTATAATCTCGAACACCATATTTTTCCTGGTAAGTAAAATCAGCATGAGATGGTCTGTAACTATCCTTTATATGAGAGTAATCCTTACTTTTTTGATTAGTATTTCTTATGCTCAGTGCAATAGGTGTACCTGTAGTCAGTCCTTCAAAAACACCTGACAAAATCTCAACTTCATCTTCCTCTTTCCTTTGTGTTGTGATTTTTGATTGGCCAGGTTTTCTTCTCTGCATTTCGGTTTTTAATAAATTCTCATCAATCTCAACTCCTGCTGGACAGCCGTCAATAATAACGCCTATTCCAACGCCATGAGACTCACCATAGGTAGTGATATTGAAGATTTTCCCGAAACTATTGCTCATTTATTTAAAAATTGAAGCGCAATTTAGGATTTTTTCAGCAAGAAGAACAATGAAACTGAAAAAGCGACTATAAGAAATATATTAAATACCCATTTCCACACATCAGTGGCTTTTAACGACTGTAAATCGTTTGAAACCTCACCTATCCTATCATAAAACAATCCATCAGATGAAGCTTGTTCTATATTTACATTGGCCATGCTTTCTCCTTTAATGTTCAAATTATATCTAGACTTTAAAGTATCATATTTATCTGTAGCCGTATTAAAGAATATAAATTGAAAATAATCAGACAGATCGTATTCACCTGGCTCTTTAGGAATGACATAATAGTTAAATGCTTTAGAACCTGTTACTGACACTCCTCCACGGGTTATATTTTCCGTTATATTAGGTGAATAAACTTCCAGCTCTTCTTCTTTACTAATTTGAGGCTCAGCAATACCTGAAATATTACCAATTCCTCTAACTCTAAATTCATATTGAAAGCTTTCTCCCGTATTTAATTCAGTAGAACTGATTTTTTCAGATAGTTTATAATTTCCAACCGAAACTTGATCCTTCAAAGGATGATCTGGAAGAGGCTTCACTTTTACTTTTTTAGGCTTAGAATAAAAGGTCTTGAAACTTTCTTTTCTATTTTGTCCAAAAAAACTTCTATTCTTAGCTACTTTATATTTTATCATTTCCAGTCCTACACTCGGAAATTCGATATCCTGTGCACCTAATGGAAAAAAGGTAGCTTGAAATATTTTATAGACACTATATCTTTTTCCTCCTATGTTTACAGGCTCAGCCGAGATATTCTCAATATTAAAATTCTCTTCCCACACATTATTAGGTCTGATTTTATTTAAAATATCTGTTAACTGATTGGTAAGATCATGAAATTGAAGAGGTGCTCTATTTTCAGTAGAGACATAAAATGCTAAAGTTGTATTTACTCCTTCCCCTACATAAACTTCATTTTTATCAGTAGTCAACGCAAAAAATGCATCCTCTTTTAAATCCACGAATTCTTCAGGTTCATCCCTTCTCCCAAAAAAGTCTTCAAAGGGATCGCTTCCAAAGGGATCGTATCTACGATTTCTATTTTGTTGTTTTGCTGGCCCTACTTTCACACTTTTTCCTGGGGAGCTAATAACCTTCCCATTCACATTAATATTAAATGGTCTGATATTGATGATTCCTTGTTTTTCAGGAATATAAGTTTGCGTAATACTTTGGCTTCTAGTAACCTGACCATTAAAAATATTGGTCGATGAACTGCTGGAGGTTCCTCTTTTCACCAACCCCTCTATATCGGGAAACTTATCATACGATTTCAAAGTCTCTCCCTCCACTTTAATAGTAATAGTAAAAGCCTCATTTAACGCTATTTCATCAGGACCTAATTCAATAGAAATATCCTGAGATTGAGCTATTGCAGCTGATAAAAATGTGATAAAAAATAATAGTAAAATTTTAAATAACCTTGTCATCATCTTCCTCGTATTTCTTGTCAAATACTTTACACAATCGAACGTTAAAATTAGTGTTTAATTTTCGATTTTTATAAAATTTTAGTATTTTCAGATACTTTAAAAAAGTAAGTTCTTTTAATTAAGTTTTTCTACAACTCAAACCATAATAGCTATGTTAGATTACGTTAAATCAATTCTTTCAAAAGTAAGTTTCGATAGAAGATTATTTGAAAAAGAATTAACCAAAGCTATTGCTCTGTTAGTTGAACATGAGCTAAACATTTTAAAAGATTGGTGTTATCGTAATTTTAGTTCGATGTACCATGATATTTTAAACAAACATTTTCAAACTGCTTAATATATAGATGGCCTCCACTTAAGGAGGCTTTTTTATTTCCCTTCATAAAATTACTCAATCTATTCGCAATTGAGTTGCATTTAATTTAATTTTGCTTCAAATCATTCAAAGATGACAAACAGAACAAAAAACTCAATCTATTCACTGATACTAATTGCACTTGTTGCTGCTGTATGGTTTTTCAGAAATAATGATAAGGATGAGGAAAGCCAAGAGGCATATTTTTTTATAGCAGGTGATGCTCAAGGAACTACCTATAACATCAACTATTTAGATCCTAAAAAAAGAAATTTAAAAAATGATATTGATTCAATTCTTCATCAGTTTGACTTGAGCTTATCCACTTATGTGAGCAATTCCGAAATTGCTGAATTCAATGAAAATGACAGCTTAACTTATAAAAGTGAATTCTTTTATCCCGTTTTAAAGAAATCTGAAGAAATATATAAAGCCTCAGAAGGTGCTTTCGATCCTACTGTATATCCCTTAATCGAAGCCTGGGGATTCGGACCTAAAACAGTTGATTTTCCAGATAGCAGTAAAATTGAAGATATAAAACAATATGTTGGCTTCGACCTTATTGAATTTGACGAAAAACAAGTGATTAAAACAAAGGATAAAGTTTCTCTTGATTTCAACGCTATTGCACAAGGCTACTCTATAGATGTTGTATATGATTATCTCACATCAAAAGGTATTGAAAATATGATGATTGAGCTAGGAGGAGAGTTAAGAGTTGCTGGAAAAAATGAAAAAGGAGATTTATGGGCAATTGGTATTGATGATCCAAAACAAGAGCAAAATCAAAGCTCAAAAAGAGTAGCGATTATTAAACTTGAAAATGAAGCCATATCTACTTCGGGAAATTACAGAAAGTTTTTTGTTCATGAAGGTAAAAAATATGGCCATAGCATTAATCCTAAAACAGGATACCCGATTCAAAGGGATATAATAAGTGCTACTGTAGTTGCGCCAAGCTGTATGGAAGCTGATGCTTGGTCAACCGCATTTATGGTTACCGGTTTAGAAAAGGCCAAAACAATTTTAAAAAAACAAAAACACTTAAAAGCATTCTTTATCTATGAAGATGAAAATGGCGACTTAAAGCAATTCAGTACAGAAAATTTAAGCCAAAACCTGATCACTGAATAATGTCTCCCAAAAAAAACGAGTGGTTTTACAATTGGTTCAATTCGCCATTTTACCATAAACTTTATGTGGAAAGAGATGAAAATGAGGCCAAGGAATTCGTTCAAAATCTCTTTTATCATTTAAATATAAAAGAAGGAAGTAAAATATTAGATGTTGCTTGTGGAAGGGGCAGACATGCTATTTACATGAACAAGTTAGGGTGTAAAGTTGAGGGTATTGATTATTCTGATAACAATATAAATGAAGCAAAAAAGCTTGAAAATGATAAATTGCATTTCCATCTCCACGATATGAGAAAAGTCTTTAAAGAGGAATCTTTTGATTATGCCTTTAACTTTTTCACCAGCTTCGGATATTTTGAAAATGATTCAGAAAATCAGGATACCATTAATGCTATTACAAAAGCACTGAAACAAGAAGGCATTTTAGTGTTAGACTTTCTAAATCCATATAAAGTAATTAAAGAACTTGAATCTGAAGAGGTTAAAATAATTGATGGCACTGCATTCAAAATTCAAAAGCATTTAGAGGGTGAAAATTTAATTAAGAAAATCGAATTCGATTCTGAAGAAAAAAAATACTGTTTTGAAGAAAAGCTAACTGTTTTAAGAAGGATTAAATTTTTAGAATATTTCAGGAATGCGAATTTAATGCCCTTGGAAACTTTAGGTGATTATGCGCTATCACCATATGATCAAGATTCCTCAGACAGGATGATATTTATTTGTAAAAAACTATGATTGTAAATTCTATAATACTTTTTGTGCTCACTTTTGCAGCTGGCTACTTGGTGTTTTTTATACCTAAAATTAAAACTCAGTTTTTTAAACTATCCTTAGTTTTTGCAGGTGCATATTTATTCTCAGTAACTGTTATTCATATTTTACCTGAAATATTTACTGAAGGTAAAGACATTCCTTTTATTAGCTTATTTGTATTGGCTGGCTTTTTTATCCAAGTGATTTTAGAATATTTCTCTGAAGGAGTAGAGCATGGCCATTTACATAATATGGAAGAGCATCATAATCATGGTAGAAATAAATGGCTTGGCTTATTAATCGCACTTTTTATACATGCATTTCTGGAGGGAACTCTATTAGCTCATCCTGACACTATACATTCAAATGAAAGTTCGTATTCTATATTTTTAGGAATTTTAATGCATAAAATGCCAGCAGCTTTTGCCTTAATGTCAGTTCTGATATGCCACCTGAAAATAAAATGGAAAACGGTTATTATTTTAATCATCTTCAGTTTGGCTAGCCCTGCGGGATTAGGCTTAAGCCACCTACTTCACGATAGTCAGATTTTTTCTGATAAGGTGTTTATAATTTTATTCGCTTTAGTATCTGGTAATTTCCTACACATCTCAACTACTATCTTTTTTGAAAGCAGTCCAGACCATAGTTTTAACTTTAAAAAGCTATTTATTTCTCTTCTAGGGGCAATGGTTGCCGTATTAGCTGAGATTTCATTTTAAAAACAGAAACTTGCTTAACAGCCGTATAAAGAAGATAATAACAAGGTAAAAGCAAAATATGGCTTATTACATTCTGATCAATCCATTTATTGTAATTGATGCCAAAACTATGGATTAAGGCAGGGCCAGCAAATAGAATAATAGCAAGTGGTACATTTAAATACGCTCTATTCCTCTCTTGAAAATATTTATAAATATGGATGATTGAAACCACCCCTAATAACCCAATACTGGTATTCATTTTGACTACATCAAAATGTTGAATAAAAAATATTTGAGAAATGAATATTCCAAAGAAAGCAAAAATCGCAGCTCTTAAGAAAATTTTAAACTTGGAGTCTGCTAGCAATTTAAGACTAGCTAATTCAAATAATAAAATGGAAACTCCTTGAACTGTCCATGCAATTAAGTGAGGAGTTTTCCCCAAATAAAGATCAAAAAGGTGAGAACTACCTCCTAAAAAGGAAGAACAAGCCAGAAATAGGAAAAAGAAAGAGGCAAGTTTAGCATACTTCGCTTTATGCTCATGAAAAAGTTTATGACCATAGAAAGCACAAAAGCTAGCCATCAAAATATCACTGACAAATGTTAAAGGATCTGCTAATTCTAATCCTAAAAACTCAATATAGGTGTGTTCAATCAATTTAAAGAGGTATTCGGTAATAATAAATCAATAATTAGCCAGCCAACGGACTGGCTAATTATTGCAGTTAAATTTAAACTGATGAACAATATATTAATTATTATTTTATACTCAAATGCAATTCTTCTAATTGTTCCGCTGATATAGTAGCAGGGGAATCAATCATTACATCTCTACCCGCATTATTTTTAGGGAAAGCAATATAATCGCGAATTGAATCAGAACCACCAAACATAGCGCATAGTCTATCAAATCCGAATGCAATACCTCCATGGGGTGGAGCTCCATATTCAAATGCTTCCATCAAGAACCCAAATTGTTTTTGAGCTTCTTCTTCTGTAAAACCTAATGCTTTAAACATCTTCTGTTGAAGCGCTTTATCATGAATTCTAATACTTCCACCTCCTATCTCAACTCCATTGATAACCATATCATATGCATTCGCTCTTACCTTTCCTGGATCAGTCTCAATCAATTCCATATCTTCTGGTTTTGGACTGGTAAATGGATGGTGCATAGCATGGAACCTCTCTGTTTCTTCATCCCATTCCAAAAGAGGAAAATCAAGAACCCAAAGTGGCTTAAATACATTTTTATCTCTTAAGCCGAGATCGCTTCCCATTTTCAGTCTAAGCTCATTCATAGCTTTTCTTGTATGGGCAGTTTCTCCACTTAATACTAAAAGTAAATCACCTGCTTTGGCATTTGCTGCCTCAGCCCATTCTTTAAGGTCTTCTTGGCTGTAAAACTTATCCACTGAAGATTTAAAAGATCCATCTTCATTACATTTAACATATACTAAGCCTTTCGCTCCAATTTGAGGACGCTTCACATAGTCTGTTAAAGCATCTAGTTGCTTACGTGTATAATCTGCTGCACCTTCAACATTAATCGCAACTACTAATTCTGCTTGATCAAAAACATTAAAGCCTTTTCCTTGAGCGAATTCATTTAATTCTACAAATGGCATCCCAAAACGAATATCAGGCTTATCAGAACCATAAAGTTTCATTGCCTTTGCATAGTCCATCCTTTCAAAGTCTCCTATTTCAACACCCTTCACTTCTTTGAATAGATATTTTACCATCTCTTCAAAAGTGTTTAAGATGTCTTCTTGCTCCACGAAAGACATTTCACAGTCTATTTGGGTAAACTCAGGTTGACGATCAGCTCTTAAATCTTCATCACGGAAACATTTCACGATCTGGAAATATTTATCAAAACCAGAAACCATTAACAACTGCTTAAAAGTTTGAGGTGATTGTGGCAATGCGTAAAACTCTCCTTCATGCACTCTAGAAGGCACTACAAAATCTCTTGCGCCTTCTGGAGTTGATTTGATTAATACAGGTGTTTCTACTTCCAAGAAGCCCGCACCATCCATAAATCTTCTGGTAGCCTGCATTAACTGGTGTCGCAACTTCAGTTTTTCTCTGACAGTTGGTCTTCTTAAATCTAAATAACGATACTGCATTCTTAATTCCTCACCACCGTCTGTATCATCTTCAATGGTGAATGGAGGTGTTTTTGCAGCATTTAAAATCTTTAATTCCTCTACAAAAATTTCAATATCACCAGTTGGCATTTTATCATTTTTGGAGAATCTTTCTAGTACTTTTCCCTTTGCTTGTAAAACGAATTCACGTCCTACTTTACGAGCTACTTTAAGGATTTCCTCATCCGTTTTCCCTTCCTCACAAAGAAGTTGAGTAATTCCATAACGGTCACGTAAGTCAATCCATAATAATCCACCTTTATTTCTGACACGTTGAACCCAACCGCTTAATACAACTTGTTGATCTTTATTTTCAATTCTTAACTCTCCGCAATGATGTGTTCTATGCATGATAAAATGTCTGCTTAATTAAAATTCAGGGCAAAGGTAAGCAATTAGGCTAATTGTTGAAGAGGATTTTAGAAGTGAATTTACATTTAGTTTCTCCTAAAAATAAAAAAGCGGTTATTATTAATGCATAAAACCGCTTCTGTAAAATTCATATTCCATTAATAGTTATGAAGTATGCTCTTCTTTTTTCAGAATTTCCTCAATTACATTTTTCAATTCATTCTCAGGTCTAAATCCTCTGGCAATTAAATACGCTTGATTTTCTACCATTAAAACTACTGAAGGAAAACCATTAATCCCTGATTGCTGCCCTAATTGGAATTCTTGATATGTCTTTTCTTTATAAGTGGAATCTTCAAGTTTCGCTTTAAAGACTTCCCATGGTAAATCAAACTTTTCAGCCATAGATTGGTAGTTTTCTACTTCATTTAAGCTGATACCCTTATCATATAAAGTAGATTGTAAAGTTGAAGCAAACTGGATATTTGACTTATTGGTCATGGATTTAAAAACTGTCATCGCAATACATGGCAATTCTGAATCAAGTATTAAACTTCCTTCTTCTAAAACCTTCAAATACGGCTCCCCAAATTTCACACCAGTCATTTCTTCTAGTCGTGGCATAGCTTCTTTAAGATAATCTTTCATTTCACTTAAAGGCTTAACTCTATCACCTAATACCATTCCACCACTAATCGCTTCAAACTGTATTGTTTCCTTGTATTCTTCCTCCAAGTTCTTAATTACTGGACTAAAGCCATAGCACCATCCGCAGAGAGGATCATAAAAATATAATAATTTCGCTTTTTTCATGTAGCTACATACGCTTTAGATACAGAAGAGTTTTTAAAGCTTCAGAATTGTTTATCGAAATTCACCTGAAATCTGATAACCAAAAGAAGATGATGCATCATCAGGCTTAAGAGCCAATAGATACATTTTTGTTTTAGCGGGTACAGTGAATTTATATGGTAGGTCTTTAGTACTTATTAGATTATTCAAGTTTATTTTGAGCACCCCACTCATTTCATTATTCATTCCGTTATCTACATAAACCAAATAGAATTCACCATACTCTTCAGATGTAAATTCTATTTTATTCCGAAGCTGAGACATCTCCATTTTTGTCTCAAATTCTTTTTCATTAAAACTTTCTTCATCCTCTACCTCAAATTTACCTTTTGAAGGATGTAATGCGTAATAACTTTTTGATTCTCTTGGAATAAATAACTCCTGTTTATAATTCAGAAACTTTATGGGTAATGTAATGCTTTGAAAGTTCTTATTATGTGTCACCATAAAATGTAAATGGGGGCCAGAGCTCCAGCCCGTATTTCCACTAATTCCAATCAGTTGACCTTCTTCGATTCTATCTCCTTTTTTAACAAGGCTTCCATTTTTTACTAAATGTACATAGTCACCCAAAGTTCCATCCTCATGATACACCTTTATAAAATTACCAAAAGGCTCAAATTGAGGACCATTACCGCCTTTATTTGAATCTTCTTTAACATCGACCACTATTCCACTTCTTGCAGCATAAATTGAATCTCCGATTTCAAGATTGAAATCAATAGCATTGATTCCCTTATGTGTTCCAGAGCCATTATTTCCTTGCCCTACCCTAACTTTCTTACCATGCTTATAAGGTAATAAATAAGGAAAATCCTTATCCACTTTCAATGAAGGATCACCAATGGTGTAGAGGTAGCTAAAATCAAATGAAGTACCTTGATTCTCTGTAACCTTCATTAATTCTAGTATTTTAATTTCATTTGAATTGGGAGGCACAGTAAATTGTAATTCTTTGTTGGCGTTATGTAATTTTAAGTTATCAAGCTTTTGGAAATTGATTTTAACACTATAAGGTACCTGCTCATGGTTAGTAGCATAAAATTCAAAACCATCAGTTGATTTATCATAACTTATGCTTATCGGTTTTTCCTGCCCAGAAGCTGATTGAAAAACCATTAAAGTAATAATGACAAAACTTAGCGTAGATAATAAAGTCCTCATAAATTAAACTTTATTAAATATACTTTTAAAATAGAATATAGTTGTGATTTAGCTTTTCCTATTACTTAGAAATTGGAAACAATAAGCTAATTTGAGCTGAAGGAACCTGATTAGTTGAAATATTCGGGTTTTCTTTTGTGAAATGGTTTACTGGTAAGATGTTGGCAAATCCTGACTTAAAGCTACCATCTAATTGCAGTATAAATATAGAAAAGTCATAAGAGACACCAACACCTGCTGCTATGCCAAAATCCCCTCTATTATCATCCTCTAAACTGTAATCAATCTGATTTTGGATTAGGTCAATATCATTGGCTATAGTTTGATTTGCACTTAATGCCCAACCTACATAAACCCCTGCATTAACAAATACTTTGAAATTTTTAGAGCCAATAAATTGCCAATGCAAATAAATAGGTAGCTCTAAATACTGAATTCTAGTTATAAAAGTGTTTGTAAAATCTAATGTATTTTGACCCCAGCCTTTAGTAGTGTAATTAAGATCCGCTTGGACACCAATCTTATCAGATTGCATGTGGCGATAAGTTACACCATAGGTTGAAGCAAGAAAATAAGCTGCCCGGAAGTTAGTGATGACTGGACCTCTGGATCCCGTAAAAGAGCTGAAGTTCACATCAGGTATATTAACGCCACCCCTTATCCCAATGAAAGACTGACTCTGAAGGTTAAAATTCAGACATAAAAAAAGTATGAAAAATGAGAGTGCTATTTTCATACTACTTAAACTTTTCAAATTCAGAAATATTATGATTCTGAATTTTCTTTGTCTGTATTTCTTTTGTCAATGAAAGCTACAGCATTAACTAAACCTACTAAGGTCACTAAAATCCAAAAAAAAGTATTGGCTCCTTCTGTTACTGGTATATCGTAAAACATTTCTTTTTCTTTTTAATTATTGGCAAAAATATATGATAAGGATTTATCCTACAAGCAATATTGAATTACTTTTTGGCAGTATCTTTTTCAAGATTAAATAAATCATTCAATACTCCGATCAAAGTCTCTTCCTCTCCTCTTTTGCATGCAGCTTTTAATTGAAGTACAGGTAATTTTAAGATTTTCTGCATCATGCTTTTGGTTACCTTATCCACTATTTTGCAGTCTTCTTTTTCTATATCCTTAAGATAACGAGCCATCTCCTCCTGTCTGATCTGCTCTAATGCATTCTTAAGATTATTGATAGTAGGAGAAACGGCCATTTCTTTTGACCAATCATTGAATTCCTCCATTGACTCTTCAATGATTTCTTCTACCTGAGAAATAGCATTAATTCTTTTTTCTAGAGCCTCGTCCGCTTTACTTCTAACACTATCGACATTGTAAACTAATGCAGCAGGATTTTCCTCTACTTCATTGCTAACAGAACGAGGGACAGATAAATCGATAAAATATTTAAAACTTAAGATGTCTAATGCATCTACTTTTTCCTTTGTAAATATTGGTTCAGGTGCACCAACAGATGAAATGATTACATCTGCTTCATCAACACCATCCCACAATTCAGTAAATGGATGAACATCAAAATTACACTCAGCAGCAAGTTGCTGTGCTTTTTCTTCTGTTCTATTGGTTATTTTAACTGAAAATCTATTCTCACCTACTAGATTTCTACAAACATCTTCACCTATCTCCCCAACACCAACTACTAAAACTCTTGGATTTTTAATGTCTAAAGTAAGCGTTTTAACTAATTCAGTGGCTGCATAAGATACTGATGCGGCTCCATCTCTAAAAGGTGTTTCTTGTACTACTCTCTTATTCGTGAAGAAGATAGTATGCATTAATCGATGCAGGAATGGACCAGCCAATTGTAAATCAGCAGATTGCTGGTATGCTCTTTTAACCTGATTTGAAATTTGAATATCCCCAACAACCTGAGCTTCTAAACCCATGGAAACCCTGAAAATTCTTTGAACAGCTTTAATATGATCATTAATGATTTCGAAATAAGGTTTGAATGATTCGAAATCACTAATACCTTTTTCAATACCAATCAGTTTAATGATATCCTCTGACAATTCTTCTTCACTGAAATAATACACCTCTGTTCTGTTGCAGGTAGATAATACCATTACATCAGAAACTGCTGTATATTCCTTAAAATAATTCAATAATCTACCTATAGCTTCATCGCTTAATGAAACCTGCTCTCTTATTTCAATAGGAGCATTTTTGAAAGATAGACTTATTGCTTTAAAATTTTCTTTCATAGTGTTGAATGAATACGCAAAAATAGCCTTTAAGTAACAGTAATTAAAATAGATGTAAGTTGTTCTGCTTATTTATTTTTTTTCTAAATAAGACAAGCTAATTTTTACGACCATTCAACACAAAATTTCGCCAATTGATTCCAATTATTTTTTTAGCAAAATAAAATAACGAAATTCGTGCAAAATTTTACAAATGGAAACGAATACGATATTAGTAATAGGAGCAAACGGACAGTTAGGAACTGAGCTAACTTCAGAATTAAGAGCTATTTATGGGAGTACAAATGTTATTGCATCAGACATAAGAGCACCTAAAAAAGCTCCCCTTCCTAATGAACCATTTGAGCAGCTTGATGTAATGGATGCTGATAGCTTAGCTAAAATTGTCGATCAATATCATGTAACTGAAATTTATATGCTTGCAGCTATCCTATCGGCTAAAGGTGAGCAAAACCCAATCTTTGCCTGGGACCTAAATATGCAAAGTTTGCTTAATGTATTGGAGGTTGCCAGAGAAAAGAAATTATCTAAAATTTATTGGCCAAGTTCCATTGCTGTTTTTGGCCCAAACTCTCCTGTAGATAATACACCTCAGGATTGTGTAATGGATCCTAATACGGTATATGGAATTAGCAAATTAGCCGGAGAAAGATGGTGCGCGTATTATCATGAAAAATACGGACTTGATGTAAGAAGCTTAAGATACCCTGGATTAATTGGATATAAATCTTTACCAGGTGGTGGCACTACCGATTATGCTGTTGATATCTTCCATAAAGCGTTAAATGGCGAGGATTTTGAATGTTATTTAAGAGAAGATTCTTATCTACCTATGATGTACATGCCAGATGCCATTAAAGCTACCATTGATTTAATGCAAGCACCTGCTGATAGCATCACTGTAAGATCAAGCTACAACTTAGGAGCTTTAAGTTTTACCCCAAAAGATATTTACGAAGTGATAAAAAAACATCATCCTGATTTTAAAATATCTTATAAAGTAGATTACAGACAAAAAATTGCGGATACCTGGCCTAATAGTATTGATGATTCTCAGGCTCAAAAAGATTGGAATTGGAAACCAAAATTCACTTTGGAAGATATGGTTGAAGACATTTTGGAAAAACTTCCAGCATATGAATTTTAATCCTATTTTGACATAGAAGTTAAAAAGCCTCGCTAATTTTAGATTAGCGGGGCTTTTTTATTTAGTCATTCCCTACCATAAAAAGGGCGTTCGACATTAACATCTTGCCTTTATACCAGAAAGCTCTGAAAAGAGGATCATCCATCATATAAACAATTTCGCCTCTTCCAGTTGACTCAACTCCAAATACCATACTTTCTGATTGTAATTTATTCGCCTTGAAACCAGCAAATCCTGCAATATGGCTGTTACTATTTTTAATCACGCCAACATTCCAGCCATTCTTTAAATATTCGTATGCACTTCCTGAAGTTTTTAAACTGAAATATTGAGAATCTAAGCCGAAAGCTAATGGATGAGAAACATCCAGCGTCACATCATAAATTGCTCCGAAGATACTACTCGACAATTGTTCTCTTTCTGCATTTTCGTAAACAGCCAAGATCTCTTCTTTTTCCTCCTCTTCCTTAGACTGTAAATCTCCTTTTTCTTCATCGGCAAATAAAGAAACTGCGGAACCCATTACAATTAATTTCCCTCCAGCTTTTGCAAAATCCTTCAATCTATTCACATCATCTTCAGAAAAATCTCTGTATCTGCCAGAAGGCAAAATAATTTGATCATAATCAGAAAGGTTTACTCTATTAAAACTGCCAGTTCTTATGCTATTGATTGGATAATCTAATGACTGCTCGAAAAAATGCCAAATTTCACCATAAGCTAATGAGGAAACACCCTCATCCATTAAAACTGCAATTTTTGGTGCTTTTACAAATTGAATTTCAGTGGATCCTATGTCGTAAATCTTATCAGCAAAACCAGTTGAAATAGGATATACTTCTACATCAAACTGCTCAGACATTTCACTTAGGTGTTCGCTCAAGTCATAAATGGTTTCATTATTAGTTCTCGTAATAATCAAACTCCCCTTATTAAATTCAACCTGATCAAATTTCAAGTTTTTATAAGCTACTCTAACTTTTATATTTCTTTTCATTGCCTCAGCTAAAAACTGAGCTGAATTGAAAGAATTCCACTTTACTCCGTAAGCATAAGCATTAAGCAACTGTTTTGAATCAAACTCTTCTACCTCAAGTGATTTTGGCATCAGCTTAGTTTTCACACCTATAGTCTCAAGTCCATACGCATAAGGAATTGACCATGCAGTAATATCATAGGTTAAGGAATCACTGTAATCCGGTTTCGGGTCAAAAAGTGCTTGAATCAAAGTAGATTTAGGCTGATATGAACTAATCAATAAATCCATTTCATTGCTTTCATAACTCACATTCGATCTATTGAAATAGCTATACCCACTGATTCTTTGATTTTTACCTAATTGTCCAACTTCAATTTTTTGACTTTCTAAGAAGGAAAGTAATGCTTTCAAATCATCCTTTTTTCGATCGTCCCATTTAATCACATAGGATTTAAACTCATCCTGAGGATTATTTATATTACGGTTAAAATATTTTCTAAATTCATTATTCAGCTTTGAGGCATTTTTAGATGCAATTTCTATGGTACTCATCCCCGTGGTATAATGGTGCTCAAGTCTATCTTTTAAGGTTAGGGTATCTCCTAAGTTAGTTAAGGCTCCCAATCCAGCTCTCCCATTACCTGCTTGCTCATAGGTCATTCCTATTGCACCATTAAAGGTTGGGTAAGTATCACCATAGCTAGGGTAGAAGAGATCAAAACGTTCTCTTGTGAAATACAACCAATTGTTCTGATCAAAATACTTTGCATGGTTTTGACCAATTTGAGTCTGAAAATCCTTTTGCCAATCGGTAATTACTTCATGCAATGGTTCTGCTGCTGGTGCAAAATAATATGGGCTGTTGATAGATTGCTCGTGAAAATCAACATGGATATGCGGCATCCATTCATGATAAGCCTTCATTCTAGCTTTTGATTCTGCTTGTGTTTGCCAAGCCCAATCCCTATTTAAATCAAACAAATAATGGTTTGGTCTCCCTCCTGGCCATGGCTCATCATGTTCTACAGCATCTAAATTCGGATTAAAATCCTTTGCTCCATATCTTCTGTAGAAATTCGCATATCGATCTCTACCATCGGGATTTACGCAAGGATCCATAATAACAACCGTATTTTCTAGCCAACTCTCACTGTCCATTCCTCCTGTAAGTAATTCATAAGCAGTCTTCATTGAAGCCTCAGTTGAAGAAGCCTCATTTCCATGAATATTATAGCTTAACCAAACCATAGCGGTATTGGCAGCGCTTGATTGAGAACCAGTCAATCCTGTTTGAGCTACATTTGCTTCTCTTATTTCATCCAACTTTTGCAAGTTTTCAACCGATGAAATAACGGCATAGTATAAAGGCCTGCCTTCATAGGTTTCTCCATATTGAACTAATTTCATCTGATCTGAAGACTCAGATAAATACTTGAAGTAATCCACCACTTGGTGGTGAAAAGTAAATTTATCACCTAATTTGTAGCCTAACATCTCAGCTGGACTTTTAATATCCTGGGCAATCAGTATTTGTGAAGAAATAAAAAGTAGAAGAATAAAAATCTTTCTCATATTTAGAAAAGTTAGTTACAGATTAATTTTCAATCCAATTTACATTGATTTTTACTAAATCAATTAACAAATGATTCAGAAATCACATTTGTTTAGTTTAAGTGGTAGATATTCCCACTCATTGGAAAACTCATCTAATAAATTTAAACACAAGCACACTCTGTTTCATTGATTTCCATTATTTTAGCCAAAATTTGAAAATTGATTAATCATGAGTAGTAAAATAATAAGTGGGATTCAACAAATCGGTATAGGTGTATCTGATGTACATGCTGCTTTTAAATGGTATAGACAAAATTTTGGAATGAGTGTTCCAGTATTT
This sequence comes from Marivirga arenosa, assembly GCF_030503895.2. Classification (GTDB taxonomy): domain Bacteria; phylum Bacteroidota; class Bacteroidia; order Cytophagales; family Cyclobacteriaceae; genus Marivirga; species Marivirga arenosa. The sequence goes on along the minus strand of NZ_CP129970.2, from coordinate 2,097,238 downwards.
GAAGAGGCCGCTGAAGCAGCATTAATGCTTCCCTATACTGGCGGTGAACCAAGAAGCAGACATGCTATTTTAGCTATCAATATGCAAGGTGGGGGCGGTTTTGAAATATGGCAATATACCTCCCGAACTCCTGAAGCGCCACAGTTCGAACCTCAATTAGGTGACCTAGGAATCAATATTGCTAAAATGAAAAGTAAAAATGTTGAGGCTACTTATGAACTATTTAATAAAAGAGGATTAAATGTTTTAGGTGATTTACAAAATGACCCTTACGGCAAACCTACATTTTTCGTAAAAGATCCATGGGATAATATTTTTCAAATTGTAACCTCTGACTCATGGTTTCAAAAAAGAAAAACTGATTTACCTGGAGGACCAAATGGTGCCATAATAGGAGTAACTGATATAGAAAAGGCTAAAAAGCTTTATTCTGATATATTAGGTTACGATACAGTTATTTATGATGAAGAAGGAGTTTTTGAGGATTTAAAAGGTGTTCCAGGAGGTGATAAAAAAGTTAGAAGAGTTCTTCTTCGCCACAGCAAACCAAGAGAAGGAGCATTCAGTCCATTATTAGGTGCTTCGGAAATTGAATTGGTTGTTGCATTAAATAGAAAACCAAAGAAAATATTTGAAGATAGATTTTGGGGTGACTTAGGATATATTCATTTATGCTATGATATAAATGGTATGCAGGCACTAAAAGAAGAATGTGAGTCTAATGGATTCCCTTTCACTGTAGATTCAGCAAATAGTTTTGACATGGGTGAGGCAGCTGGTCATTTTACTTATATTGAAGATCCTGATGGTGCCTTAATAGAGTTTGTTGAAACGCACAAAGTTCCAATTATGAAAAAAATTGGTTGGTATTTGAATCTTCAAAAAAGAGATCCGAAAAAACCATTACCAAAGTTCATGCTGAAAGCAATGGGACTTAGTGAAGTTAAAGATTAAGTAAAAGCTCCTTTTGGGAGCTTTTTTTATGCTCTTAAAACTGACTTTATAGAACCAACTATTTCATCTGCTGGCCTTAGCAAAATACTTTCATTAAATGAAAGCCTGATCTGACCGTCTTCATTCGGTGGACGTAACCATATATTATGTTTATTATCTAATTCATTAACAAAATGACCGATATCTATATTAGAATTAAAAGTTAATTCATAAATATTAGTCCCATTATCAATAGAAGAAATATTAATTTCATCTAGCTGATTTAGTGCTTTCACTATTTCTTTTGATGTGTCAGCCAACTTCTTAAATCTATCAGTAATTCCATCTAAATAATGTAGCGCCATCGCTGAATTAGTCCAGCTCTGATACATAGTGCCACCTAATATCTTAATTTGATGATGCATTCTGTCAATCAATTCAGCATCACCACATAAAATAGCTCCTCCATTCGCATTCAAGTATTTATACAATGAAATATATACAGTATCGAAAGGAGCAGCATATTCTTTCAAGCTTACACCCTGATAAGCCTCAGCATAATGAATTCTAGCTGCATCTAAATGCATTTTGTAAGCATTGCTTTTACAATAAGCGGCAATTTCCTGAATGGTGGCCAAAGGAACTGCTGTACCGTTTGCTCTCCTCACTGGGTTTTCAATCACTACTGTACCTATCCCACTTTTAAAAACCTCATTTTGATGAATATTTTGAATGGTTTCATCTAATTCCTCAGCAGTATAATAGGCTTTATTATTTTGAACTGGCACTAATCTTTTTCCATGGACACTTTGCGCAGAATCAGCTTCATCCCTGTATATATGAGAATTTTCAGGAACAATTACTTTAGTATTTTCAGCATTCAACATCTTAATGGCTAGCTGATTCGCCATAGTTCCAGTTGGCAAATAAATTGCTTTTTCTTTACCCGTCAATTCTGCAAGCTTTTCTTCCAACTTTTGAGTTGTTCCTCCACTACCATAAACATCTGCAGAAATACTACTTGATTTGTTTATTTCTTGAAGTTTTTGAATGTAGTCTTTAGGCTCATATGCCAAGCCATCATACACTAAATTTATTAACTTATTATTATCCCTTTTAAATAGATTATCTGAATAATCATCCGCACTACCAATTCCTGGAAGTAAGATTGGTAAACTTGATAAGCCTAACTTTTTCAAAAAGTCTCTGCGGCTATTAAATGATGGTTTAGCTTTCATATTATCCATTTCTAATTTTCAATTAATTTAGTGACTGAATAATACAAAGCTTAATGAATCATTATAAAAAAGGTAATAAATTTCTACTATTTCCTAAAAATGACTTCATAAATAAAAATAAGGGCTCTCTAGTGTTGAGAGCCCCTATTTTCTATATTGCTACTTTTACGATAGACTTAATCGGTATATGGTAGTTTTTCTTGAGCAATACATTTTTTTCTGTTACGGCCCAAACAGTTCCCACAGTATTTAGAAGTTCACCTTCAGCGTTCATAAATTCAATTTTTACTGAAGTTTTATGCAAATTACCGAGAATTAAAGCCTTATTAAGTTTCTGTAATCTGATAAGGGCATCATTTTCATCCAGTAATACATCGTTTTTAATAAATGAGATTTTTGAAAGGTCGTTTTTATCTATTGTTCTACTAACTAAAGTTTCCATAATTAAAAATTTAAAGTTTACTATATGTTTTCATCTAAAAACCTCAAAAAATCAATTATAGAAAATTAGCTGTTTATAGAGTATAATAAGATTTTCAGAAGAATGAATTCTTAAATACTCATAGTTTTGGATAGAAATATCAACTGCCCATAATACTCTATGGATAGTATTTTTAATAGTTTTGGAATATGCTTGTTGCTTCGATTGATATTCTAGAACAACATGAATAGTTTCAACTTCTTCGTTAATGTTACTACTTGCCGACAAGGGTAAGCTCAACATAAATGAAAAAGCTAATAGGAAAAATATGTTTCTTTTTATTTTATTCATATTAAATATCACAATGGATTATACATAATAATCATCCTTTTAGTTTCATTTTATACTGAATAATTAAACTAACGCAAAATAAAAGCCCAACTTAGTTTAAGTTGGGCTTTTGACAAAGACTGCAGTTTACATAAATACGATACAATCAGCGTTTTATGCTTGGCTCTATCTAGTAAGCTTTTTATATTTTATTCTTTTAGGAATTGCATCATCGCCAAGCCTTTTCTTTCTATTCTCTTCATAATCAGAAAAGTTTCCTTCAAACCAATATACTTGAGAATCCCCCTCAAAGGCTAAAATATGGGTACAAATTCTATCTAAGAACCATCTATCGTGACTTATTATTACCGCACAACCTGCGAAGTTTTCTAAACCCTCCTCTAATGCACGTAGTGTATTTACATCCAAATCGTTAGTAGGCTCATCAAGCAATAATAAATTCGCTTCTTGCTTAATTGACATGGCAAGGTGAACTCTGTTTCGCTCTCCACCTGACAATACTCCTACTTTCTTTTCTTGATCAGCACCTGCAAAATTAAACTTACTTACGTATGCTCTTGAATTGATCTTATTATTCCCTAACTGAATCCACTCATTCCCTTCAGATATATTTTCCCAAACAGATTTATTAGGATCAAGATTATCATGTTCTTGATCTACATAAGAGATTTTCACAGTTTCTCCTACCTCAAAAGTACCAGCATCTGGCTCTTCTTTGCCCGTAATTAATTTAAACAATGTGGTTTTACCTGCACCATTAGGACCGATAATTCCAACAATACCCCCTTGTGGTAGAGAGAAATTTAAATCTTCATATAATAACTTATCGCCATAAGCTTTGGCAACGCCTTTAGCCTCAATCACCTTGCTACCTAATCTAGGGCCTGGCGGTATAAAGAGTTCTAACTTCTGTTCTTTTTCCTTACCCTCTTCATCGAGCATCTTCTCATAAGAACTTAAACGCGCTTTTGATTTAGCTTGACGTGCTTTTGGAGCCATTCTTACCCACTCTAACTCACGCTGCAAAGTTTTTTGCCTTTTTGATTCAGTCTTTTCTTCCTGAGCCAACCTTTTTTGCTTCTGGTCTAACCAACTTGAGTAATTTCCTTTCCATGGAATGCCTTCACCTCTATCTAATTCTAAAATCCAGCCAGCAACATTATCTAGGAAATAACGATCGTGAGTAACGGCTATTACAGTTCCTTTATATTGTTGCAAATGATGTTCTAACCAATGTACAGACTCAGCATCTAAATGGTTAGTGGGCTCATCTAATAATAAAACGTCTGGTTCTTGAAGTAAAAGTCTACAAAGTGCTACCCTACGTTTTTCACCCCCTGACAAATTTTTAACTGGTGAGTCAGCTGGTGGAGTTCTCAATGCATCCATAGCCTGTTCTAATTTACTATCAAGCTCCCAAGCATTAACATGATCTAATTTCTCTTGAACTTTTGCTTGTTGTTCAATTAAATCATTCATTTTATCAGGATTATCCAGCACTTCCGGGTCAGCGAATTTCTCATTTATCTCTTCGAATTCTTTTAAAAGATTAACCGTTTCCGCTACACCTTCTTCCACTACTTCTTTTACCGTTTTATTAGGATCAAGCTCAGGTTCCTGTTCTAATAAACCAACTGAATATTCTTTTGAAGCTACCACTTCACCTTGGTAATCTTTATCAATACCAGCAATAATTTTTAACAATGAAGATTTACCTGAACCATTAAGCCCTAAAACACCGATTTTAGCGCCATAATAAAATGATAAGTATATATCCTTTAAAACTGTTTTTTTGGGAGGGTAGATTTTGGAAACCCCCGCCATAGAAAAGATTATTTTTTCGTCACTCATATCGCTTTTTTGCTTTATTTTTCTTTTTATTCGAAATACTACATCAAATTACGTGATTACATAATTAATTACACAACTGCCGTTGGGCTATATTGCAAATTAAATTTATTTTTGCAGCAAATTATACAAAAACCAAATTATAATATTTTGACTGAATTACAGCAAGAATTGGCTTTCGTTGAAAACGGAAAGGTAATCTTAAAAGAACAAGAAGGTTTTCCTCAAAGAGAAATCGGTGAAGTAAAAGATGATGAAGCATCTGCTTTTCAGTTTTTTCAAGATCGATATGAAACCTTAAAAGAAAAGGTTGATAAAGTTCAGCACCAAATAGAGACTGAAGACAACAAAGGTTCTTTTTTGATGAAAGTACTTAATTTAAGAGAGTCTCTTTCTTCTTATGATGGTATTGGAGATTTTGTAGCCTTAAAAGAGCGTCTCGATATGTTGGAGAAAATGCTTGAGGATTACATAAACCAAAACAGAAAACGTAATCTTGATGTCAAAACTACTTTGGTTGAAGAAGCGAAAAGCTATGCTGCAAATCCTGATTGGAAAGAAGCCACAGAAAAATTAAAAGAGCTTCGACAGCGCTGGATTAGAGTTGGTGCCGTAGATGAAGATAAGAAAGAAGAGATTGAAAATGATTTCCAGGCTATTTATGATGAGTTTTATGAAAAGAAAAAATCTTTTTATGAGGCTAAGAAAGAAATGATGGTTACAAGAGAAAAGCAATATGAAGCTTTAATTGAAAAAGCTAAAAAATTGCAATCTCAAGAAAAAGATAGTGATCAGTTAGCTAAAAAAGTTGAATCTTTAGTACAGGAATGGAAAGAATTAGAAAATATCCCTAAGGATAAATATGCTAACTTATTAAAAGAGTTTAAAAAGTATACCCATAGAAAATCATCTGGCAAAGCTTCTAAAGCCACTAAGAAAGAGAATAACGATAAGGAAAAGACTGGTTTATTAAATGAATTAAAAGAAGCCAAAACTCTTGATTCTGATAAAGCTGTTGAAATAGCAAAATCAATCCAACAGAAATGGAAAAACCTTGGCAAAACTTTTGATCATTCATTAAATGATGAATACTTTACCTTAAATGACTATATTTTTGAAAAGCACTTTTTGGAGTCCTTATTTAAAAAGAAGGCTAAAAAAGATTTAGGTGAAAAAGATGCTGTTAAATTTAAAATGAATATTTTAAGAGATTTAATAGCTAGAGACCAAAAAGAATTAAATGTATTTGAAGAAAACCTAGAAAAATTTAATTTAGGAACTCAGAAACTAGATAAATTGGTAGGTTTTAAACATGAAAAACAAAAAAGAAAGCTTACTGTAAAACAACAAATCATGGATGAATTACGTGATTTGAACAAAAATTTAAAATAATTTGAACTTTGTGTATATTTTTTTAGTATGCTAGTAAAAGTCATAAGCAATTAAGGCTTTGATTTATAATTTTTTATCATACTTTTGCGCATCAAAAAAATACGGTAGAATATGTATTGGACATTAGAATTAGCTTCATACTTAGAAGATGCTCCGTGGCCAGCCACTAAAGACGAATTAATCGATTTTGGTATTCGTTCTGGAGCACCATTGGAAGTTGTAGAAAACTTACAAGAATTAGAGGATGATGGTCAGCCTTATGAAAACATAGAGGAGATTTGGCCTGATTATCCATCAAAAGAAGATTTCTTCTTTAATGAGGATGAATACTAGCTGAGTGGTGTTAAAACACTCAGCTTAAGCATATAATTTAGCCCAGAAATGGGCTAAATACATTCCTCCTTCCTATTTAAATTAGAGTTTATAAACTCTAGACCATTACTTATTGGCTAATAATGCTTCGGCTATTACCAAATCTTCCGGAGTTGTAATTTTAATATTTCGATAATCCCCTTCAATCAAGCTGACATCTTTACCATAGGCTTCCACCACAGAAGCATCATCGGTAAAATGATTTTTGAATTCAGTATTATAAGCTGATTTTAAAAGATCAACTGTAAAAGTTTGTGGCGTTTGAACCATCCTTAAAGTAGATCGATCGATGTTTTTTGATTTTCCATCTTCTGTAAGTTGCCTTACTGAATCTTTCATTTTAACTGCTGTAATGACAGCTTGCTTTTCTGAGGCTAATTTGAAAGACTCATAAATTATATCGGGAGATACAAAAGGACGAACACCATCATGAATGGCAACTAATCCTTCATCTACATGCTCTAAAGCATTTTTCACGGAATGAAAACGAGTTTCTCCACCTGCTACTACCTTATGCGTTATATAATTTTGGTGCCAGACATTTAGCTCATCCCAGAATTGAATTTCTTCCTTTGGTAAGGTAATAATCAATTCAATTTCAGGATCAGCTATATTAAATGCCTGTAGGGTATGGATTAATATGGGGGTGCCTCCTAACTTAAGGAATTGTTTAGGAAGACTCTCTCCCATTCTTTTACCAGTACCACCTGCCACAATTATCGCATACTTTTTCATTCCTCTTAATAATATCCGTAAATAAAAAAGGGATGATTAACATCCCTATTCCTTATCATATTTTAATTTGATTCTATTCTTTCACAATAAATTCAACCCTTCTGTTAATCTCTCTTCCCATTACCTCATCATCATTACTAACGATAGGTCTCTCTTCACCATATCCGGTTGCGTTTAATCGTCTTCTATCAATTCCTTTATCAGTTAAATAGTCAACTACTTTATTAGCTCTTAACTGAGATAGTTTTTTATTGAATGAAGCGGCACCAACATTATCTGTGTGTCCGGCAATTTCAACATTCACTTGAGGATTAGCCTCCATGAAGCTTACCATCTTATTTAATTCTTCATAAGATTCCGTTGTAAAGGTAGCCTTACCAAATTCAAAGAAAATATTTCTTAAAGTTTTAGATGTCCCAACCTCTGGCTTGCTCAACCTTAAAGTTTGTCTTACCACTTGCTCTTCAGCAGTTGAAGCAGGAATTGATATTCTTTTATTGGCAAAAATATACCCTTGCTTTTCAGCAGAAAGCATAAAATTAGTAGGTTCTTCCCTTACAATCACATACGTATAAATTCCGTTGTCTTTACTCTCAGCGGGGACATTAATATTATCCTCCTGACCTTTCAATTTAACATTAGCGTCAATTGGCTGACCATTTCCTGCATCTAAAACTCTGACCATTAATTTAACAGGTGCTCCTGTGGTAGGTTTATCTTCAGGAGTTTCTTTTACTTCTACCTTCTCAACTATTTGCTCTTTTTCCTTCTCTTCTCCCTCATCTACATTAGCGGTTTTACTTTCTAATTTTTTATCTGAATCATCTTCTGCTCCACCAATTTTAACTCTGTAAATATCATTATACCCCATCCCCTCTTCTCTAACAGTAGCGTAATAACCCGTTTTACCATCCTTGGTCATTACAAAATAAATATCATCATCAGGAGTGTTTAAAGGATATCCAAGGTTTTCAGGATTACTCCATTGGCTACTCGCACTATCATATTCAGATTTAAAAATATCAAATCCTCCCATGCCATTATGACCAGTAGAACTGAAATAAAGAGTTTTACCATCAAAAGTGATGAAAGTACCATCTTCATCTCCTTCAGTATTAATTACATTTCCAATATTCTTTGAAGGTCCCCATTCTCCTTTTTTGTTTTTAGTTGAATAATAAATATCAAACCCCCCAAAACCACCTGGGCGGTTACTAGCAAAGAATAAGGTATTTCCATCAGCAGTCTGCGAAACTGACTTTTCATTATATCCACTTGAATTAATATTGTCACTTAATGCTATAGGCTCAGACCAAGTATCTTCAGAAAGGTTATTGGTAAAATAAATATCACCATTTCCTTCGTCACTGTAGATGTATAATGTTTTACCATCTGGTGAAAAACCGAAGTTCGAATCATGATATTTTGTATTAACAACTGGACCAATGTTTTCAGCTGGCTGCCATTCTCCTCCTGATTTCCTTGAAATGAAAATATCTTCATAATAGAAGTTATCATCAAATACGTTTTCGTTTAAGTTTCCCTGATCAGGTCCTCTACGAGATGTGAAAATCATGATGGTTTCATCAGCATTTACCACTGGAGCATAATCTAAAGCCATTGAGTTAATGGCTGTACCAGCATTTTTAATGGAATAGTTAACCGGATCCGCCATCAATTTTTTACCCGTATTACATTCATCAATGCGCCTAACTACTTCATTCATGGGTTTTAAATCCGAACCATTGTAACCCGTATTACTTTCAAGCTTCTGTTTATATTTATTGTAATATTCAATAGCATTATCAAATTCATATCCATATTGATAAGCTTGGCCTATCTTGTAAAGCATGTCAAATTTATAATCCGAATCAAGTTGATAGGCACGTAATAAATATTGAGTTGCCTTAGCTTTTTCAGTAGTTTGAAGATAAGTATCCCCTGTTTTGAAGTTTGCCTCTACACTATTTGGATCAGCATCAGCAGCTAATTTGTACATATCCAATGCCTGTGTTAACACACGTGTTTCCCTCAAAATCTCTTCTGCTATCGACAAATACTCTTTGGCCATATCTGGATCAGCCTCTTGTGCTTTCAGCTGCGAACCAATAGTTACAGTTAAAAGTAAAACAAAAAAGAATCTAATTTTATATATCATCGTATTCTTTAATTCGGTAAAATATAGCGAGTTAGGTCGCTTCAGTAAAATAATCACTTAAATTAAACTACTTTTTATGTTATATCAAAAAAAGTAGCCAAATCTTCCTGTTTTTATTCAAAATTTTATGGGATGAAGTGATAAATATATAAATGTTGACCCACTTTTTTTCAATTTATGCTTTTTTTTAGTATTGACTTAAGCTCACTAATAAATTTTAAGATTTCCCCCAAAGCTTAAACTCACTTAGTATTAGAACAAAACTAATAATTCTTTCTAAAACTTAAGTTTTTATGCCAGCTAAAGCCTTTATATTTGCAGTATGAAGCGAATAAAAAATGCAGAATTTATAATCAGTAATACTGATTTCAGAAAAAGTCCTAAAACTGATTTAGCTGAATACGCTTTCATTGGAAGATCAAATGTTGGTAAATCTTCATTAATCAATATGCTGACTGACCGAAAGAATCTGGCAAAAACTTCTTCTAGGCCAGGTAAAACTCAATTAATCAATCACTTTTTGATGGATAAAAAGTGGTATTTGGTTGATTTACCTGGATACGGTTATGCTAAAGTAAGCAAGAAAACCAATGAAAATTGGGGTAAAATGATTAGTGATTACCTGATTAATAGAGAGAATCTTGTCTGTGTTTTTGTGCTTATTGATTCCAGATTACCTCCTCAAAAAGCCGATGTTGAATTTTTAGATTTCGTAGGTAAAAAAGGATTACCTTTGGCATTAATTTTCACCAAAGCTGATAAACAATCTATTAATAAAACACAGAAAAATATAGCTGTGTTCAAAAAACATATGCTGGGAAGCTGGGAAGAATTCCCTCCCTTTTTTATTAGTTCTGCAGAAAAAAAATCAGGTAAAGAGGAAATTTTAGGATTTATTGACCAAATGAATTCTGCCTGGGAAGAGCAGAATTAATTAGCTCATCGCATCCTCCACCATTTTCTTAGATCCTACATAAAAAGGAACTCTTTGATGTAGTGAATCAGGTTGTATATCTAAAATTCTTTTTTCTCCGTCCGTAGCTAAACCACCTGCTTGCTCACAAATCATGGCTAAAGCATTGCATTCATAATTTAGCCTAAGCTTACCATTTGGTGCTTTCTCGGTTGAAGGATAAATATAAATCCCTCCTTTCAATAAGTTTCTGTGAAAATCAGCTACTAAAGAACCTATATAACGAGCTGTATACTTTTTATCTTTACAGTTTTCTATGTATTTCTGAACTTTAGGTTCGAAACTCCTATAGCCTCCTTCATTAATAGAATAAATTTTTCCATCCTCTGGTATTTTCATATCAGCATGCGAAAGAAAAAACTCGCCTAATGAAGGATCATAAGTAAAACCATTCACACCTCGACCAGTCGTATATACTAACATGGTAGAAGAACCATACAATAAATATCCTGCTGCAACTTGCTCAGATCCTTTTTGTAAAACATCTTCCTTGGTTACCTTACTCCCCACAGGAGAAACTCTTCGGAAAATAGAGAAGATCGTACCAATAGAAACATTAACATCAATATTAGAAGAACCATCCAGAGGATCCATCGCTACAATATACCTTCCATCTTCATTATTAAGATCTAAGATTTCATCATCTTCTTCAGATACAATAGCACAAACTTCACCACCATTTTTCAAGGCACGGATAAAACGGATATTAGCAATAACATCTAGTTTTTGTTGTTCTTCACCTTGAACATTTTCAGTTCCGTAAGCACCGCTAATATTAATTAAGCCCGCTCTATTAACTTCTCTATCAATGATTTTTCCAGCTAGGGCTATATCTCTTAAAAGTTGAGAAAGTTCACCTGATGCAAAGGCAAAATCATTTTGTTTTTTCTTAATAAATCTGTCTAAAGTGATACCAACGGAGGTGGCTAATTTAGTTTGCATGCAATATTTTTTTGTATTGCCGCTAAATTATGAAAAAATTGCAGCTTATTTTGCCAATCCATATAAAAACAAATGTATGCAAGTATTTAAATTTGGTGGTGCTTCCATAAAAAGTGCAGACGCAGTTCGCAATATGGTAGAAATCCTAAAAAGATTTCCTGATGAAAAAATCCTTATTGTAGTTTCTGCTATGGGTAAAACCACCAATGCACTAGAAGAAATACTTCATTTAAAACTTAAAAAACTATCAACTAAAGCAACTATTCAAAAACTTTATGAAGATCATGCTAATATCGTCAATTCATTATTTGATGATCATGCATCTGAACCTTTAGAATTTCTTCAAAGCATTTTTGAAGAATTAGAAAATAGCCTGGAAAAGATTGACATAAACCATTATGATCAATCATACGATAGTATTATTTCATATGGCGAAATCATCTCTTCGAATTTATTATTAAAATATTTAGAGCTAAAGGAATTCTCTATTACTAAAGTAAATGCTTATGAGTTAGTGAGAACGGATGATACTTTTCGAGATGCCTCTGTAAACTGGATAAAAACTAAAGAAACAATTTCTGAAAAAGTTAAAAATGAATTTACAAATCATCAACTATTAATTACTCAAGGATTTTTAGGCGGCACAGAAGAAGGACAAATAACTACACTAGGACGTGAGGGTTCAGACTTTAGCGCAGCCATATTTGCTTATTCTCTAAATGCTAAAGCGGTAACAATCTGGAAAGATGTTCCTGGCATATTAAATGCTGATCCTAAAAAAATTCAAGATGCGGTATTGTATCAAGAACTTTCATACAAAGAAGCGGCTGAAATGACGTATTATGGCGCTTCAGTGATCCATCCTAAAACAATTAAGCCTTTGGCAAATGCTGGAATCCCTATGCACGTTAGGTCATTTAGTAAAGCTGATAAAGGAGGAACAATCATTCATGATTGCAAAGTAATTCACGAAATCCCTTGTATAATCATTAAGGAAAAACAAAGCCTAATTAGCTTTCAATTGAATGATTTTACCTTTATTACAGAATCACTTATTGGGAAAATCTTCGACACTCTAAATAAGCATCACATCAAAATAAATATGATGCAAAATACTGCTATTTCATTTTCAATTTGTGTGAATGACGATTTGCATCGCTTAGATCAACTCATGAGTGAACTTAAAAATGACTTTTCAATCCTTTATAATACAGGATTAGAATTGATCACGATTAAAAACTTTAATGAAAGCCTAATCGACAGAATGACTCACAAGAAGGAAATATACCTCGAGCAAAGAACTAGAAAGAACTATCAAGTAGTGGTAAAGAGCCTAGAATCTAGAGTCTAAGTGTTATAATACTAGCAATCATTTATTTACGACATATTATTTCTTCACCACAAAAGAACCATCGCAAAGCTAATTTAAATGAGATTTTCAAATATTAAACTTCTTAGTTCATTCATTTTCTGAAATTGAAAATTCTGTATTTGATAAGTTTACAGATAAGTCACCCAAAAAATTGGGATATTTTAAGGCTTTGATAATTAAAAAGTCCATGTGATTAGATTTTGGAGTCTCAAATTAGACGATTCTCAACACCAAGCCTTTTAGATATTCGCCTTCAGGATGGAAAATATTAATCGGATGATCTGCTGGTTGGTGAAGCTGATGTAAAATCTGAACTTCTCTACCTGCTCTTGCGGCTGCAGAAAAAACAACCGTTCTAAACTGTTCTTGACTTACTACCTGAGAACAACTAAAAGTAAAAAGAACTCCACCAGATTTCATATTTTTCATGGCCTTCTCATTAATGGTTCTATAGCCATTTAAGCCATTTTTCAATACTTTTCGGTGTTTGGCAAAGGCCGGAGGATCCAAAACAATTACATCATACTCTTCTGGCATGTCATTCAGAAAATTGAAAACATCTGCAGTAAAGGATTGATGATTCGAAGCATTCGGAAAATTTATTGTTACGTTTTGATCCGTTAGATCTATCGCTCCTTGGGAACTATCCACACTATGCACTAATTCCGCATTAGCCTGTAAAGCAAAGATTGAAAAGCCACCAGAATAGCAGAAGGTATTACAAACTTTTTTACCAGCACTGTATTTTTCTAATAGTTTACGATTTTCTCGCTGATCAATAAAGAAGCCTGTTTTTTGACCTGTAACTACATTTATATTGAAAGTATTTCCATATTCTTTTACTAACCACTCTTCTTTTTCTTCACCGTAAACGAAACTGTCTTTTGTTTCCAATTCAGCTTTAAATGGTAAAGTGTGAGCACTTTTATCGTACACAGATTTTAATTGATCACCTAATAGTTCTTTTAAAACTCTTAAAAAAGTATCCTTGATGCGATACATACCCACTGTATGGGCCTGGAAGACTACACAACCATCATAATAATCAACAATTAAGCCTGGGAAGCCATCACCTTCTCCATGAACTAAACGGAAGACATTGGTATCTTCATTAGCCCACAATGCTGCAGTTTTTCTTAACTCTATTGCTGAATTAAGCTTTTTAGACCAGAAATTATCATTAATTGGCTCATCCTTAAAAGTTAGTATTCTAACAGCTATCGAACCTACCTGATAATACCCAATTCCAATAAATCGCTTATCCTTCGTTTGAATCTTGACTAAATCTCCTTCTTCAACTTCATTAGGAACCGGATAAATTGCACCTGAGAAAATCCAGGGATGAAAACGTTCCAATGATTTTTCTTTTCCTTTTTTTAGGGTGATAGTGGGAAATTCGTTTTGCATAAATTGATGATCTAAAATATTATGCAAATATGGATAAAATAATATTAGCTACATGAAAGAAAGTATCATGAATTATAAGATTACTCCTCTAATTCGCTTAATAAGCCCTCCAAATCCAGCGGTCTAGTATACATGTCGATTTCACCGTCTGCTGTTCTCGGCCACTGCTCTTTGGGTCTGTCCCAATACAGTTCGACTCCATTTCCGTCCGGATCATCCAAATACAAGGCTTCAGAAACTCCATGATCTGCTGCACCGGTAAAACGATACTTGGCTTCTCTGATTTTAAGAAAAATCTCAGCCAAAGCCTTCCTACTTGGGTAAACGATTGCGGTATGAAATAATCCTGGAGCATAATTAGGGGCTGGACTAGCCCCTTTGCTTTGCCAGGTATTTAAGCCAATGTGATGGTGATAGCCCCCTGCTGATAAAAATGCCGCCTGATCTCCTAATTTTTGAGTAATCTCAAATCCTAATAGACCATTATAAAAATCTAAAGCTCGATCTAAATCGGACACTTTTAAATGAACATGCCCTATTCGGGTTTGAGAAGGGATTGTATAGTCTTCCTCTCTCATGGTTTAAAAGTACTTTTTTCCCAATCTACATTGTAAATAAATTCTGAAAACTCTTTTCTAGTTCTTTCCTTGCTTTCTCTGGCTTTTAGATCCTCAGGAACTTCTTCTATTGGTAGTTTATATCCTAATGCAATAGCTGATACCACTTCAAAATCTTCCGATATCTCAAAATCTTGTTGGATGTTTTCTTTTACGATCCCAGCCATTTGGTGAAGATATAAACCCATAGCTGTGGCTTGAGCTGACATATTACCCACTGCAAGACCTACATCATGCCAGCTATGCTTGTTTTCCGCACCATTCATGCTAAATGTTTTTTTAGCGATGGCAATCATCAATACGGGTGCATTTTTAGCCCAATTTTGATTATGAGGATTTATTCCATTTAATACTTTTTTATATAAAGTTTCATTTTCTTTTGTGGCTACAATAAACCTCCATGGCTGTTCATTAAAACAAGAAGCAGCCCAACGGGTGGCCTCAAATATTTGCTCTAATTGTGTAGTATTGATAGGCTCATCAGAAAAAGCTACTGTACTTTTTCTCTCTTTTAATAAGGATAATTGTTCCTGTCCTAAATTAATTTCTTCTGCTTTTATATAAGCTTGACTCATAGAATTTTATTTTTCTACCTAATACGCAGAAAAATAATCTATGTTGCTACATGTAATTTATTCATAATAAAAAAACCACCCAGTTGCCCAGGTGGTTTCGGTTATGAATAAACTGTGTGTGTTTATTATCTATTATTAATCTAGATTCTAGGCTCTAGCATCTATTATCATCTTAACTTCCGCACATTTCGCAATCATCAGGGTTATCTAGCGAGCATGCCACTTGTGCAGCTTTTAAGGCCGCTAAGTCATCTTCATTGTTCGCTGTTGGCCCTTGATTTTGCGTTGGGTTTGATGGACGATTTACTTTTGTATCCGTATTTTGAGTAATATCCTGTTGCGGCTGCGCCTCTGGCTTTGGCTCTCCCAATTGACTCTTATCCACTGTGAACTGGATAGCGCTAGTAGCTGCTTTCGATCTCAAGTAATACATACCTGTTTTCAAGCCTTTCTTCCAAGCATAGAAATGCATAGAAGTCATTTTACCGAAATTAGGGTCTTGCATGAACAAGTTCATACTTTGAGATTGACAAATATAAGCTCCTCTATCGGCCGCCATATCAATTATTGCTTTTTGAGAAATCTCCCAAACTGTTTTATAAAGCTCTTTGATATCTTCCGGAATCTCTGGTATATCTTGAACAGAACCGTTTGCAGCAATCAATTTATTCTTCATGTTGTCATTCCACAAGCCTCTTTCGATAAGATCATGCATTAAGTGCTTGTTCACTACCACAAATTCTCCTGACAAGGTTCTTCTTGTGTAAATATTTGAAGTATAAGGCTCAAAACATTCGTTGTTTCCTAAAATCTGAGAAGTAGAAGCGGTTGGCATAGGGGCAACTAATAAAGAGTTACGCACACCGTTTTTCTTTACTTCTTGTTTTAAAGTAGTCCAATCCCATCTTTCAGAAGGAGTTACTCCCCACATATCGAATTGGAAAATACCTTTAGAAACTGGTGAACCTTTATAAGTCTCATAAGAGCCTTCTTTAATCGCTAAATCCTTAGAAGCGGTCATAGCTGCAAAGTAGATCGTTTCAAAGATTTCCTTATTTAACTTTCTAGATTCTTCTGAATCGAAAGGATATCTTAATAGCATGAATGCATCCGCTAAACCTTGAACCCCAAGTCCGATTGGTCTATGTCTCATATTAGAGGTTCTAGCCTCTTCAACTGGATAGTAATTTACATCAATTACACGGTTCAAGTTAATGGTAGCTGTATAAGTGATATCATAAAGTTTCTCATGATCAAAATAATTTTGACCATTTTCATCTTTCTGAACAAACATAGGAAGCGCAATAGATGCTAAGTTACATACCGCTACCTCGTCTTTAGAAGTATATTCTAAAATTTCAGTACATAAATTTGAAGACTTAATAGTTCCTAAGTTCTTCTGGTTAGATTTCTTATTAGCAGCATCCTTATACAACATATAAGGAGTACCAGTCTCAATCTGAGATTCTAAGATTTCAAACCAAAGTTCTTGAGCTTTAACGGTTTTTCTACCTTTTCCTTCACGCTCATACTTTTCATATAATTTTTCGAAATCATCACCGTATGCTTCATCTAAGCCAGGGCATTCATTCGGATCAAACAAAGTCCATTCTGCATTCGCCTCAACTCTTTTCATAAAAAGATCAGACATCCACATAGCATAGAAAAGATCTCTTGCACGCATCTCTTCTTTACCGTGGTTTTTCTTCAAGTTCAAGAAATCAAAGATATCAGCATGCCATGGCTCTAGATAGATAGCAAAGCTACCTTTTCTTTTTCCACCACCTTGATCTACATAACGAGCAGTCATATCAAAGTTTCTCAACATCGGAACAATACCATTGGAAACCCCACCTGTTCCTTTAATGTATGAACCTGTTGCTCTAACATTATGAATGCTTAGCCCTATACCTCCAGCAGATTGAGAAATTTTAGCCGTTTGCTTTAAGGTATCATAAATACCATCGATACTATCTTCCTGAATGGTTAATAAGAAACAAGAAGAAAGCTGTGGTTTAGGAGTACCTGCGTTGAAAAGAGTTGGCGTAGCATGTGTAAACCATTTCTCAGACATTAAATTATACGTCTTGATAGCTGATTCAATATCTTCCCCATGGATACCAATCGCTACTCTCATCAACATATGTTGCGGACGCTCTACTATTTTACCATCCACTTTCATTAAGTATGAGCGTTCTAAGGTTTTAAAACCAAAGAAGTCATATCCAAAATCACGATCATAAATGATAGCAGAATCTAATTGAGCTGCATGCTTTTTAATAATACCATAAGTCTCTTTTGATAATAAAGGTGCATTAGCTCCAGTTTTCGGATCTACATAAGTATAAAGTCTTTTCATAGTATTGCTGAAAGACTTACTTGTAGTTTTATGAAGATTAGATATTGCAATTCTTGCAGATAGCTTAGAATAATCCGGATGCTTCACAGTCATTGAAGCAGCAGTTTCTGCAGCTAAATTATCTAACTCTTGAGTAGTTACTCCATCATAAATTCCATTAATTACTTTTCTAGCCACATCAATTGGCTGAATGTAATTAAGATTAAGACCATAGCATAGTTTCTCTATGCGCGCTGTAATTTTATCAAATTTAACGGTTTCTCTTCTTCCGTCTCTTTTTACGACTAACATGCTGTTTAATTATGGGGTTATAGGATTACGTTTAGTTCAATTAGGTTTTAATTCCTGTCATTCAGGAATGGCACAATTCGTTTGATTTCAATTAGAAATCTTCATCTAAAGAGAATTTAGCTTTATCGCTATCTTCTTCTTTTTTCATTACACCTGCTTTTTGGTAGTCTCCCACTCTCTTTTCAAAGAAGTTCGTTTTACCTTGTAATGAAATCATCTCCATAAAATCAAATGGATTTGAAGAACCGTACACTTTATCGCAATTTAACTCTTGTAATAAACGGTCTGCAACGAATTCTATATACTGACACATGAGATCAGCATTCATTCCAATTAATTTTACAGGAAGCGAATCGGTAACAAATTCTTTTTCTATTTCTACTGCATCAGTGATGATAGCAGTTACTTTTTCTTTTGGAAGTTTATTTACCAAGTGATCGTTGTAAAGTAAACATGCGAAATCACAGTGTAATCCTTCATCTCTTGAGATTAGCTCATTAGAGAAGGTTAAACCTGGCATCAGACCTCTTTTCTTTAACCAGAATATTGAGCAGAAACTACCAGAGAAGAAAATACCTTCCACTGCAGCAAAAGCGATCAACCTTTCAGCATAATTCCCTTCATCTATCCACCTTAAGGCCCAATCTGCTTTTTTCTTTACGCAATCCATTGTATCAATTGCGTTAAAAAGGCTACTCTTCTCTTTATTATCTTTCACATAAGTATCAATTAATAAAGAGTAAGTTTCTGAGTGAACATTTTCCATGGCAATTTGGAATCCATAAAAAAACTTAGCTTCTGTATATTGTACTTCTGCTACGAAGTTCTCAGCAAGGTTTTCGTTTACAATCCCATCACTAGCTGCGAAGAATGCTAATACGTGCTTGATAAAGTGAGTTTCTCCTTCAGTTAGGTTTTCCCAATCTTTCATATCCTGACTAAGATCAATCTCTTCAGCAGTCCAGAAGCTTGCTTCAGCTTTTTTGTAGAAATCCCAAATGTCTTTATGCTGTATTGGGAATAATACAAAACGGTCTTTGTTTTCCTTCAAAATTGGCTCGTCTTGGAATGTGGTTACATCACTCATCTTTGAAATATTTTTTTAAATGTTACTAAAATTCTTTTCAGAAAACAGGGCGCCTCATCATAAAGAATTCTTACTAAAGCAGATAGAAAAAATTACGCAGTCAAAAATCATTTTATTCGTCCCTATTTTCTTGACTGTGCTTACAAATATTAGCAACAGAGAGGAAAAATCAAAGGGAGAAAAGTTACCTACAGAGAGTTGTGGATAAGTATATACCTAACTCTTTATCAGGTTTTTACGTGTAATAATCTCAGCAACACTTAGGGGAATTTGAGCTGTATTCGTAGATCAAAAAAAGTTTTGAAAGTTTTCCACAGGCTCAAGCAAATTAAGAATGAAAAAAATTGCATAATTTGAAGTTTATTACATCTCTAATTATTGTACAACAACCTTTCCTTCAGATCCTCAGGCATATACTCAATTTGAGGCTCATGCTGATTTAGGAAATAAGACACTGGCCCGTAGTAAGTATTGCCAGTAACCGGATCTTCAAATTTTCTGTATACGCCTTTCTTCATTTTATTTGACAAAGCAGCTGATACAGAGCTTCTTACTTTAGATTTATTAAGGTCTGGTTCTTTTTCTAAAATAAAGTCAACCACTTCATTAGTTTTGATCAATTTCCGCCTATAATCAATAAAAAAGGCTATTTTCTTGGTCCATGGCCATTGATCGTGATAAGTATTTGTTTTTTGATGCATCAAGTTTTGAGCATCACTATCCTGAAATAAAGGAACATTCACTAAAGCCGATAAATGACTATCTATCTCTTCAATTTCTGCTTTAAATTGATTGATCTTCATCTGCAGAGCTTTCTTTTTATCGCCAAGGGCTTTTATATATAAATCGGTATATTTTTCAGGAATATTTACTTTCATTATTTGAGATTGAATTTTTCAAATTTATAATCAAATTAAAGCAATTAAAGCAGTATAAGCAAGCATTTCAAGCGTTTTTATAACTCATTTGTCAATTTAAAAGCCCTTAAAAGCTTTTATCGCTTGCTTTACCAGCTAAAGCAAGCAATATTAACAACGCTTATCATTTGTGCAGAACCTTCTCACCTCTGGAAAATCAACAGAATAATTAAGCTTTTGTATATAGAAATAAAATCCCTATATTTGCATTCCTTTTGGGAAATAGTATACGTATTTAAACAAATTATTAGATGTACGCAATTGTAGACATAGCCGGAAAGCAGTTCAAAGTAACGCAAGACCAGTACGTTTACGCTCCAAAGATGGAGGGTGAAGATGGCGCTTCCGTAGAATTCGACAAAGTATTATTAGTTGACAATGATGGAAAAGTCGAAGTTGGTGCTCCTGTTGTTAAGGGCGCTAAGGTATCAGGGAAAATCCTTGGTCATGTAAAAGGTGATAAAGTAGTTGTATTCAAAAAGAAAAGAAGAAAAGGATACAAAAAGAGAAACGGTCACCGTCAAGATTTCACAAAAGTTTTAATCGAAAAAATTACTAAATAATATAATACCATGGCACACAAAAAAGGAGTTGGTAGTTCCAAAAACGGAAGAGAATCGGAAAGTAAACGATTAGGTGTTAAAATTTATGGCGGTCAAGCTGCTGTAGCTGGTAACATCTTAGTTCGTCAGCGTGGTACTGCTCATCACCCAGGTAATAATGTGGGTATGGGAAAAGATCACACTTTATTTGCTCTTACTGATGGAGTGGTTCAATTTAAAAAAGGTAAAAAAGACAGATCGTATGTTTCTGTTGAGCCTGTAAATTAAGATCAACAACATTTAAGATATAAAGCCTTTCATAATGAAAGGCTTTTTTTGTTTCAATACATTCCTAATGCACTCAATATTAGTAGCTTACCAACTTATCCATTGATAAGCTCATAGAAATTGTATTTAGTCGATGATTTATTGCCCTTTTATCGAATAAATGTAATGAGTACCTATAAATACTCATAAAATTATATTTTTATTGTTAAATTCCTATATACTCGCTTTTAGTTCTTCTATTCTGTAATAAATAATTCACTATATTATAGAAGATTCGAAATAATATATGCGTTTTGAGGAATCGTATTTTACATATCATCACCTTCATGCTATTCAGTTTTCCATTGCTGAGCAATTCAAAGACTGATAGTCTTAAACGCTTGTTACCGAAGGGGCAAATGCCCAACAAAAAATCACCCTCCTACATTTATTGATTTTTGAAAATTGGCTCAATCAACCTGATTCTGCAGAAATATATGCAGAACAAGCCTTAATTATTTCTAGAAGATTAAATGACCAAAAAAATATTTCAAAATCTTTAAGGCTTTTAGGTGGTACATTTAATTACAAAGGAGAATTTGAAAAAGCCTTGAAATACAACGTTGAGGCTTTGGAAATTGCTAATCAAATTAATGATTCTATCTTAATGCATAATGCTTTAAACAATATAGGATTTGTAAATATTAGCTTAGGGAATTTTCAGAATGCATTGGAGTACCTCATGCGTTCATACGAAATGAAAAAGAAATTGAAGGTAACTTATGGTTTAGAACATACATTAAATAATATAGGTTTGGTTTATCAGCAAGCACTGATGTTTGATAGTGCACATCATTATCTTCAAAAAGGTCTGATGGTAGCTAAAAAGAACCAAGACTATGAGTTAATGATTTACTCACAAAATAATATTGGCAATACACATCTCAAGCAATTTGAATTTGATGAGGCAGAAAAATATTTCAGATCCTCTTTAAGATATACGCAAAAGCATGAAAACAGAAATTGGCAGGCCGTAACATTATACGGAATGGGACAGGTTATGCTTTTTAAAGCACAATATGATTCAGCAAGATACTATCTCAACCAATCATTTTCCATCAGAGAGTCCATTAAAGACCAAAAAGGGATGGGAGAAATTTACTTATGGCTAGCAAAATTAAATTTCATGCAAGGCGAGGAAGAACAGTCTCTGTCTTTTTTGCGAAAGGGTGATTCCATAGCTAATAAAATCAAAGCCAAGGATTTGCTTATTAAAATAAATGAAGTTGAAGCTATGATTCAGCAAAAATTAGGAAACTTTGAGAAAGCCAATGAAATTCTGAGTACGAATTTAAAGCTCAAAGACTCATTATATGTAAATGCATTAGGTCGTAATCTTAGTTTAATTAACTTAAAACTACGGGAAAATCAAAACAGGATACTTCTACAGGAAAGTCAAATCGCATTAAAAGAAAAGAGTTTTCAAAATTTGGTATACATTTCCATATTAATATTGATAATACCTTTTTCATTTCTACTGGTTCTGATTTTTCAGCGAAATAGAAAAATAAATAATACTCTTAAAAAGCAGAATGATAAGGTAGAAGCTCAAAAGGAAGAGATAGAAACACAAAAAGAGTATTTAGAGCAAAATTTAAAAAAGCTAGAAGATGCTAAAAACGTAATAAGTCAACAAAAAGAAGAATTAGAAATACTTAACCAGCAATTAGCAGGGACTGTTGACAAAAGAAATATTGAACTCAAGTCAGTAAACGAAAGATTGAGAACAACTAGTCTTGAGCTTGATAATTTTATTTATAAATCTTCCCATGACATTAAAGGCCCAATAGTAAGGCTAATGGGTATTTGTGATTTAGCCTTACAAGATGTTGAAGATGCGAAAGCTTTGAACTATTTCAGCATGCTGGATAAGGCTGCATTACGATTGAATATCATTATTGAATCATTGAAATTAATTAGTGAATTGCAGGAAAAACAACTGAAAAATCGATTGATCGATTTTAGGACAATCTTACAAGATTCTTTCAATGAAGCTGCTTACATTGAAAATATTAAAGTATTCAAGCTCAATATTGACATTGAAAAAGACTTCCTTTTCTATTCTGATGAGTCTCTAGTTAAGTTAATAGCATTTAATCTTATTCAGAACTCATTACAGTTAATGAAAAGTGAAAACTTGAAAAATTATCATATTACTTTTTCAGTTTCACAGAAATCTGATGATATTTCTATGCTTTTCAAACTAGATGGCCTTAAATTAATTGATGATGAAACCAATAAATTAATGAATGGATTTTCAAAGGCTCAAAATGAATATGAAAACATTAGTATTGGTTTGTATACTGTAAAACAATGTATCCAAAAATTAAAGGGAAACTTAACTATAAAATCTTCAAAGGGAAAAGATACCATTTTCGAAGTTTCACTGCCTAAAACTGTCCAATAGAGCTATTCATCATCTTGAACATTGATTGAAACACTACCGCCCAAAGTGGTAGAAACACCAACTCTTACTCCCCAACCTTTGTATTGAAAATTTTCATATTGAGTAGCAACTTCTATTCTAAAGAATTTCAAGATTCCCTCTAAGGAGTAGCCTATTTCTGAATAATTTTTACTATCAGGTGTAAACAAATAATTTATAAATGCTCCTTCTTTAAACCCCATGAAACGAGTAGCAGGGATTTGAGTGATTAACAACTTTCTAAACCTATGAAAGATAAAATTTTCAGCATAAAACTGATCTGTACTGTACCTATAATAATCTAACAACCTAAAAGATTCAACTGGATCATTTTGCGTGAAAAATGCTCTATTCCCAGCAAAATGCGCATAATCCATAAACCCTAAGGAATTATTATTTAAAAAAGCTCCTATTCTAGTATTAAAATAAGTTCTTCCCTTAGCTCCGAAATCAAATTCATCCTTATAGCCAAACTCTATTCTATCAAAATCAACATCACTACCTGCTAAATTTTTAAATCCCTTGAAATAAGAAAGAGAAAAATTAGTAGCTCGTTGGCTAACTGGCCTTTTAATACCATTTCGAATGACATATTTGATAAATGGCTTATAATGAAATTTTACATTAGCTGTTAAAGCAGTTTGGCCATCAAATTCCGATATAGGATTTATATTCACTGGATAATTCGGAGTAAATTCTCTTCTCCAATCAATTACTCGGAAATCTGATTTGTTTAAAAGCCGGTTTCTCTCTTCATATTCTATTTCACCTGACATTCTAAATTTACTTGAGAAGCGTTTACCGAAATACAGTTGCAAAAAGTCTTTCTCGTAAAGCTTCATGAAGTTTTGCTCCCAAATGGTAGTAAAACTAGTATTGAGTAAAGGTAAAACAGCAGGTTCATCATTAAATTGGGAAACATATCGACCAACTCTTATACCTACATCTCCAGTTTTATATTGATATCGGGCAAGAACTTTACCTATTACTTTATTTCTAGCTACAGAATATCTAACTGTAGGTTTTAAAACTACATATGAATTCCAGTTATGGAAACTCCAATCAACGGTAGACCTGTCAATTGTAGTATCTCGATTTAATGGGATAAATTTCTTCAGTCCTATACTGTAATCAAAGTTTAAACCTTCAACCGTATTGTAATTTACATTAAGTATCGGATTATAGATCTTAAACCTCCACATTCCTGTGCTATCTAATTTATAATCTCCTCCAACAAGAATATCAAGAACTTGGAAAGTTGATTTATTCTTATTCTTAACGGAATCTTTGGCTGCTTTTTCTTCCTGAATTTCATTTAAGCTATCTAGTTTAGCGTATCCTCTTGTTTCATTAGTTGAAAGAGGAATCGGCCTGATTTGAGCCCAAAAGTTTGAATCCTGATTGAAAGCTGAAGAATCCATCTTATATTCATATACTCCAATCACATCTTGCTTAGCCAGTGAATCTTGTTGTGTCTTTCTATAATCCTTCATAATATCTGATAAATCATCAGATTTAACCACTACCTGTTCTTTCTTAGTTTCAACCAGTTCATTGGCTTCTTCAATAATTTCTTCTGTCATTCTGCCTTGCTCATCATCACCCTCATCTATTATTTTCAGTTGCTTCGGTAGAGCAGGATTTAATTCAATATTATAATTACTCATAGAAGCAAGGTATTTTCCTTCAAATCCTACTCCCATTAGTTTCCCATCTACATCAAACTGATGGGTAATAGGCATCCACGCAAGATCTTTTATATTTTGATATACCTGACGAATTCGGACTTCAATCCCTAATTCAACCTGTGCTTTCAAATCCACTCTAAATAAGGCCCAATCTTCTTCAACCAATTGAATATCTCCTTCAAAAACATTCGGTGCAGGTACCTTTGGAATGACTTTAATTTTATTTATGAGATGTTTTCCATCCATAAATGCCCCTAAATGTTTAAATCTATAATAGCGAAATGCTTTGGAAGATAAGGGAGAAATTACAGATGCAATCTCATCTTGATAAAAGCTTCCTGCTATGAACCGCATAGGATTAGCGTTAAAGTCTGTTTTCTTAGATGCATAAACAGAAATTACTTTTTCCGAAAATTGATTAGGCCTCCTATAGCTCACTTCACTTACTGATTCTGAAATAATTAAGGTTTCTTCATCTATGCCTTCCTTTTTTAACATGCTAGATAAATAAAAAGGAATATCCGTGGCTCGACCTTTACCTTTCACATAAACTCTAGCAGAATATGCATCTACTTGCTGACGATGATAACTACTTTTGGCAATGGCCTTTCTCATCATCCAGTTAGCAGGATCTGTTGCCTTTGCAGATGTAGTAACTTCATCTAACAATAAAGTTTGTTTTGGAAGTTGAACATCTAATTGAATAAATTGGTCTTGTACTAAAATCTGTTTTACTACGGTTTCATAACCTACAAATTTATACTGAAGTGTGTACTCGCCTTCTTCAAGTTGAAGCTCATAATATGCTTCTTGATTTGTAGAGGTGCCCGAACCCGTTTCTTGCACATAGATGGTGGCAAAAGGCAATTCTTCTCCGCTATCACTATAAACAACTCCTCTAACTCCTACTTGTCCGAAAAGATGTGATACGGATAAAACAAATAAAATTAAGCTTACTAGGTTCTTCATTTTGTTGGTTCTAATGAATGGTTCAAGATTTTAATTAAGGTTGATAGCTGTAGCTTAACAGAATTTAAATGTAAAGCTTTTTTCCTTTAATTCTATCTAAAACCACATCAGGCACAAGATATTTTACTGAACGGTTATTTTTTATGGATTTTCGTATAAAAGTAGCAGAAATATCCATCATCGGTGCTTCTACGAAACGCACATTTTTATGCTCTTCCAATTCAGATTTTTTAGCATTGGGTCTTGGATAGACTAATAAGCCATAATCTCTTAATATCACATCTGAGTTTTTCCATTTCGGGAAGCTCTTCAGATTGTCTTCTCCAATTATCAATTTAAAATGGTGGTCAGGGTTTTGATCAGTAAGATAAGCCAGAGTATCAGCCGTATAACTTGGCTTTGGCATATTAAACTCAATATCTGATACTTTCATATAAAAATGATCCGCTATGGCAGCTTCCACCAAATCATAACGATCAAATTCGTGGGCTAAGGATTTTTGTTTTTTAAAAGGACTTTGGGGAGATACAATAAACCATACTTCATCTACATCAGGCTCCTCAAGCATAGTGTTTGCAATTATTAAATGTCCAACATGAATAGGATTAAAGGAACCAAAAAAAAGCCCTACATTTTTGCTCATCTTACTATTCTTTCAAAAAATCAGACACTAACTTTTCTGCTTTATTAAGTGAGGTAGATAAATCTTCATTTACCAGAACATAATCAAATTCCTTTTCAAATGTCATCTCAAATTTTGCCTTATATAATCGTTGAGATAAACTGGAGGAGGATTCAGAATTTCTTTTTTTCAATCTATCTTCTAAAACCTCAAGAGAAGGGACTTTAACAAAAACCGCTAAAGCGTTATCACCAAAATATTTTTTTAGCTTTAAACCACCTTTTACATCTACATCAAAAATTACAGCTTTACCTTGGTCCCAAATTCTTTGAACTTCTTCTTTTAATGTGCCATAGAAATTGCCCTCATATACCTCTTCCCATTCTACAAATTCATCTTTATCGATTCGATTTTTGAATTCCTCAACAGAAAGGAAATAGTAATCAACTCCATCTACTTCGCTTCTACCTCTTTTATCACGAGTGCATGCTGAGATAGAAAACCCTAGATTAGGATGTTCATTAAGTAAATGTTGTACGATAGTTGTTTTTCCTGAGCCAGAGGGGGCAGAAAATATAATGGCTTTGCCGCTTTCTTTCATTTTGGAGAAGCTGTTTCTAAAATTTTATTTTGAATAGAATTCGCTAAGCCAACTGGAGAGGCTGCAGCTTTGATCCCTGTTTTAAGTTTATCTTTTATCGTTTTGCTTAAAAGATATTCTTCTCTGCAGGCTTCACAGTTCTCCAAATGATCCATTAATTCTTGATGTTGCTCTTCAGAAGCTTGCCCGTCAATTACAATTTGTAATAATTCTGTACACGCTTGTTTTTGCTCAACTTCCATGATATGGTTTTTCATTAAAAAATTTGGCTTTGCCAATCAATCTACAAATATGCCCAATGTTTTCTTCTCCTAAAAACTCTCTCAACTATTTTCTTTTATCTTTATAGCCTAAGGAGCTAGCATATTGTTTTAATTTATCTTTTAGTAAATTTCTAGCTCTATGTAATCTACTTCTTACAGTACCTATCGGAATATCAAGAATTTTTGCCATCTCTTCATAGGTAAATCCTTCTAGGTCACACAAAATTATTACAGTTCTAAAATCGACATCAAGTGAATTGAGTGCGTTTGTGATTTCATCCCCTATTAAATGCTGAACAGTTTCAACTCTTAGATCTGTTGTAATATTTTCATTTACAGAATCTGAATTGTAAAAAGTTTCAACCTCTTGGTAATCTACCTTGCTCGGTTGCTTACTTTTTTTTCTATAGTTATTAATGAAACTATTCTTCAAGATTCGAAACAGCCATGCCTTAGCATTGGTTCCCGTTTCAAAGGAATTGATAAAGCGGAAAGCCTTCATAAAAGTTTCTTGCACTAAATCCTTAGCATCATCTTCATCCAAAGTAAGCCTAAAGGCAAAGTTATACATCGCATCAACATGCGGCATAAACTCTTGATTGAAAACTTTTTGCCTATCATTCTTATTGTATGACATACTTTCCCCCACTCTAATTGAAATTTAGTAATTATGTATATAACCCAAATAAAAAAATAAGGTTATCAATTTACTTTTACGATTTATGAAGAAAATGTTAAAGGGAAAGGTTTATAAATTTTTGGATTTATTCACTATTTGATGATTCTATTTCCTGAAGTAATTTAACAATTAATCAAAGTATGGTTATTTAATCAATTTGTAATTTTTAGTAGTGAACAATTTTTTACCTCCTAGTAAATTATTCTCAATCCAAGTCAATGTTTTTACTTTAATAGCTTTTTTTGTCAATCGATTTTCCGGGCTTTTAGAGTATTTTGAATAATTCAATTGATCTTTCCAATCCATCGCAGCTATCCAATCTTTCATCACCTTTGGATGAGTCCCTTTAAACTTTGGAAATTGTAGCATTGGCCCGTAATCAAATTCTTTAGGTTTAATAAAATCATTCTCATCTACTTTATTAGAATGAATTTTATTCAATGATGCAGATTTTTTAGTCATTAATTTTGGAGGCCTCACCCAGCCATAATGATAAATGTAGGCCTCTAATTTTTTAACCCCTAATTTAAAAGTCCCTTCTTTAACTCTGTAATTCAATCCGTCAAAATTAGGAATCCTTCTGAAGGATTGAGCAGATTTCCAACTATGAATATCTTTCCTATTTCTTACTATTCTAATTTCAGATGGGTACCAGCCATGCTTATGCTGATAATGATCAAAATCACCCCAGAAGTGGATGTAATTGAATAAAAATCCCTCCACTCTTTCATCATCTAAATTTTTCTCACACATTGATTTTATTTCAGCATGGTATTTTTCATGAACAACCTCATCCGCCTGCAAATAAAATAACCAATCTCCTGTGCATTCAGCTTTGGCAATATCAGTTTGGTGAGCATTTTCCATCCCTCTTGGATATTTTGCCGTATCCCAAGTAGTATGAATAATTTTAATTTTAGGACTGTTCAATGATTCAATCAATTCTTGCGTATTGTCATCAGGGTCACAATCGCCTAATGCCACCACGAATTCATCTACCAAATCTAATATAGAAGCTATTGACTCCTTAATGGGGTAATAAAGTTTTGATACATTCTTAACCATTGTAAAGCCACTGATCTTCATAAGTAATATTTTTAATTTTATTAATCTGTTTCTTTTTAATTCAGTAATTTTGGAATCTAAAAGATATTTCAAAATAGATCTATTCTATGAGTAAATCCTCACCTGAATTATATTTCCATGTTGGTCTTGGTAAAACCGCATCTACCTTTCTTCAAGATCGGTTTTTTCCAAAATTAAAAGGTATACACTACACCCCCTCAAACATATACAGATTTTTTCCAAAAATTATAAAAAAAGGGAGTTATGATCGTTACTTATTCTCTAGAGAATTTGACAGACAATTTTATGATGAAACTCAAAAAATTGTCGATATATCTCCAGATACAAATATCATTATTATTTTAAGAAAACATGATAGTTGGATAGCTTCTCAATATAGAAGATATGTCAAAAATGGTGGTAAGCAGGATTTTGAACAGTTTATTGATTTAGAAAAAGATCAAGGTGCATGGAAACAAAAGGATTTATATTTCTATCCAATGCTAGAGTTCATTAAAGAAAAATTCACAAAGCAACCTTTGGTTTTATTTCATGAAGATTTAAAAAAGGATCAAAAGAGCTTTTTAGATAGAATTGCCAATTATTTAAAAGCAGAATACAACATTAGTGATATCAATTTAAATCCAAAACATACTGCTTACAGTGACCACCAATTACAATTGGTTAAAAGATATAGTCCAATTGATAAAGATAATGAAACACACTACTCTAACCGAATTTGGACTTTTATTACCTATAGGTCTAAATGGCTAATAAACCATCTTGTTTTATATTCAGCTAATTTGATTCCTAAATCAAAGAATGAAAATCTAGTCAGTGTTGAGCATCAAAAAAGAATTAACACTTTTTACCAAGAGGATTGGAATAGATGTATCGATTTTGCGCAAAAATATTCAGCTTAAAATTAATTAAATGAAAATCAGTGCAACGATAATTACATTTAATGAGGAGCAAAATATTAAAAGATGCTTAGATTCTCTGATTGAAATTGCAGAGGAAATTGTGGTAGTGGATAGTTTTTCCACTGATCAAACAGAATCTGTATGCAAGGTTTACAAGCAAGTCAAATTTATCAAGAATGAATTCAAAGGGCATATTGAACAGAAAAACTTCGCCATTCAGCAAGCGGAGCATGACTGGATTTTATCTTTAGATGCAGATGAATGCTTAAGTGAAAAATTGAAAACTGAAATAGAGTCTATAAAATCGGCCGATCAAAATAGTTTTCAAGCCTACTCTATGCCTCGATTAAATAACTACTGTGGTCAGTGGATTAGACACAGCGGTTGGTACCCTGACCGAAAAGTGAGATTATGGCACAGAAAAGTAGGGAAATGGGGTGGCAATAACCCACATGATAAAGTTATTTTAAATCGTAATACCCCATCTGGAAACCTTAAGGCTAATTTGTTACATTATACTACTGACTCAATCAGTACACATATAGATCAAGTAAACAAGTTTTCAGAAATAGCAGCTGTTCAATTATTGAAAAGTAAGAAAAAGCAGAACGCTATTTTTAAAATGCTTTTCGATCCACCTTTTATGTTTATCAAGAAATATTTCTTTCAATTAGGGTTTTTAGATGGTTTTTATGGCTTTGCTATTGCCATTATTTCTGCACATGCAAAATTCTTAAAATACGCTAAGTATTACCAAAAAAGTAAATTCAAGCAATGAAAGTATTGCATGTAAGCACAGAAAAAGTTTGGAGAGGTGGTGAGCAACAAATCGCTTATCTGATAGAATCTTTACAACTACTAGGCGTAGAAAATGTACTCATCTGCAATAAAAACAGCAAAATGCATCACTATGCTAAAATAAACAAACTAAATTATAGAGCTGTAAGGATTAAGAATTCAATTGACCTTTTAGCAATTAATTCCTTTGTCAAAATTTTTAAAGAAGTAAAAGCTGACATTGTTCATCTACATAGCTCAAAGGCTCATACACTGTCTTTATTAGCTAACCTCTTCGTGCCTAAACAAAAGTTTGTTTTACACAGAAGAGTTTCATTCCCTATCTCTGCAGGTTTTATCAATAATATAAAATACAACGCTAATTCTTTAAAAAGAATCATTTGTATTTCAAAAGAAATTCAAACTCGTGTCCAAAACATTACCGGTATTTCAAAGACTGAGGTTATTTACAGTGGAATCAACCTTGATAAATTCAATAATCCTATAAAAGAAATTGATTTCAGAGATAGATTTCAAATCGACTCCGAACAAATAATTATTGGAGGTGTAGGAGCTTTAAGCATTGAAAAAGATTTTAATACTTTCATAAATACCGCTTCTATAGCTCTAAAAAAGGTTCCTAATTTGTCTTTTTTAATTGTTGGCGATGGACCTGAAAAAGACAAATTGAAAGAGAAAATCAACCAATTAGGGTTGAATCAAAAGATAATACTCACTGGTTTTTTAGATAATATTCCCTCATTACTTTCACAATTAGATATTTTCATGCTCTGTTCGCAATCAGAGGGATTAGGAACTAGTTTTTTAGATGCCTTTGCCAGTAAATTACCAGTTGTAGCCACAAGAACGGGTGGTGTGCCTGAAATTGTTATTCACAATAAAACAGGGCTTATTACGGAACCAGGTAATACCGAGCAACTAGCACAATTTATAATCGAGTTGGCACAAAATCCTGAGAAAAGGATAAAATTAGGAGAATCGGCCAAAAAATTTGTGAAAGATTTCTCAATAGAGGAAATGGCCAAAAGACATTTTAATCTATACAAAAAGATACTGAATTCATGAGTAAAGCCAGTGTGATAATATCTTTCTATAACAGGATAGATCAGCTAAAATTGATCTTAACCGCATTGAATCAGCAAACTTTCTCTGATTTTGAAGTAATTATTTCTGATGATGGCTCCAATAAAGAAGTGGTGGATGAAATTCAAAATATAATAAATCAATATTCATTTGACATTACTCATGTTTGGCATCCCGATAATGGATTTAATAAAACCAAAATCCTCAATAAATCAATTATATCTAGTAAAGCAGATTATTTAATATTTATTGACGGAGACTGTATCCCTGCCAACACTTTTATAGATGACCATCTGAAATACAGCCAAGACAAAAGAGTATTAATAGGGCGAAGAGTCGAGCTATCTCTCAAATTGTCCGAAAAAATTACCTCAGAATATATACAATCAAGGAAGTTTAAATGGTTATCTAGTATTGCTCTTTTGGATAGTTTTAAGAGTGATACCCGTAAAGCGGAGGCTGGTATAAGAATGAGCAGCAAGTGGATAAATGAAAAATTAGGGTCATATAATAAAGGAATATTAGGTTGCAACTTCTCTGTTCATAAATCTCTATTACTTGAACTAAATGGATTCGATGAGCGATATATTTATCCTGGGGTAGGTGAAGACACAGAGCTTAGAGAACGCGTACGTCATGCGGGTCTTGAGATTTTTAAACCTAAATTCGCGTTAGTTCAATACCATTTATGGCATAAAAAACAAAGCCGATCAGGTCAAGCTGAAAACATGAAATTGCTTAAAGAAACTATGGAAAACAAGTATATTAAAACACCATACGGAATCAATAAAGAATAGCTCACTTTTTTAAGCCAAAAAATTTCTTCAAACGATACCTGAAATATTTCCATTTATAGCTTTTTCTATGCTTGCCCAGAAATAAGAAGTTTTCATTATTACGAATATTCCCATCAATATAATGTAAAGGAAAGTCATTTTTCCATGCAGCATAGTTAAAGCTTAACTGATCTCTTTTACTCCCTTTTATCAACTCGCCCCACCATGCTTCCATCAATTTAATGACTTCAGGATCATTGTGCTTTCGAATTAAAACTCCAGCAGCAATAAGGCCATTATTTACCGGGTAGCCTTCCGCTCTATACTGTTCAACCTGCCTTCTCATCACTTCCGGATCGTCCTTGAAAAATCCGTTCTCTTTGCCCAATGCAATTATAGCTTCGTATTCATCATAAACACAATTTCTTGAATCGCTACTTTGAGCATGATCAAAAATCACCATTTTCTTCTGACTCAAATGATGGTTTATAAAATCAGTGACATTTCTCCTAACAAGAAAATTTCCGTCCATATAAATTGAATAATCGTAATCACTCAGATACTTATGTGGCAATAATTTAAATTTCCTATTATTTTTTGTATTGTCATCAAATTCAGTTTCTACTTGTATAACTTTCCAAGTTTTGGACTTGAATGGCTGATCCGTAAAACAGATGTAGTCTATACCGTGAATCTTTCTTTGTGGGATGAGATCGTTATAAGGACCAAAAATGGCTGTATATATTACTATTTTATTGCTCATAACAAAAAATGAAGCTTTAGATAAAACTAAAGCTTCATTTCATAATATAATGGAAATTAATATCTGTAATATTCTGGCTTATATGGGCCTTCAACCGTAACACCGATATATTCCGCTTGATCTTCAGAAAGAGTATCCAATTCAACTCCAATCTTCAATAAGTGTAAAGCCGCAACTTTTTCATCTAAATGTTTAGGTAAAGTATAAACAGCATTTTCATATTTATCCTTGTGTTTCCAAAGCTCAATTTGAGCTAAAGTTTGATTCGTAAATGAATTAGACATTACAAATGATGGATGACCAGTTGCACATCCTAAATTCACTAATCTACCTTCAGCTAATAACACAATCTGCTTTCCAGATTTCATTGTAATTAAATCTACTTGAGGCTTAATGTTATCCCACTCAGCATTATCATGCAACCATGCAACGTCAATCTCATTATCGAAATGACCGATATTACAAAGGATAGCCTTATCTTTCATTAAATCAAACATATCACCTTTGATGATATCTTTATTTCCGGTAGCTGTAACAATGATATCTGCTTCTGGAAGAGCATTAACCATTTTCTTTACTTCAAAACCATCCATTGCAGCTTGTAATGCACAAATAGGATCAATTTCAGTAACAATTACTCTAACGCCAGCACCTCTTAAAGAAGCAGCTGATCCTTTTCCAACATCACCATATCCACCTACAACCGCAACTTTACCAGCCATCATAACATCCGTAGCTCTTCTTATAGCATCTACCAATGATTCTTTACATCCATATTTATTATCAAATTTAGATTTAGTAACTGAATCATTAACGTTAATTGCTGGCATTGGAAGTGTCCCCTTTTTCATTCTTTCATAAAGCCTGTGAACACCTGTTGTAGTTTCTTCTGAAAGACCATTGATACCTTCTGCTAATTCAGGATACTGATCTAATACCATATTGGTTAAATCACCACCATCATCTAAAATCATGTTCAATGGTTTTTTATCTTCACCGAAGAATAAAGTTTGCTCAATGCACCAATCAAATTCTTCAGCAGTCATACCTTTCCATGCAAACACAGGAACTCCTGCTTCAGCAACAGCAGCTGCAGCTTGATCTTGTGTTGAGAATATATTACAAGAACTCCATCTTACTTCAGCACCTAAAGCCGTTAAAGTTTCTATCAATACTGCTGTTTGAATAGTCATATGTAAACACCCCGCGATTCTTGCACCTTTTAAAGGTTGCTCTTTTCCATATTCCTCTCTTAAGGCCATTAAACCTGGCATTTCAGCTTCCGCTAATGTAATTTCTTTTCTACCCCAAGCTGCTAGGGAAATGTCTTTTACTTTGTAATCTTGTGTCTCTATCATTGTATTGTATTTTCTTCTCTAAGAATGCTTTAAGCATTGCAAAATTACCATATAAGTTTTAATTATTAAAGGTTGTAAGTGTTTATTGATCGAAAAGGTTTTCGTTAAGACAAAAGCTTCACTTCTTTAAATTGGTATTTCCTGAAATTTTCGGCTTCATCCTCAATTTCAATCACTCCCTCTGGACTTACTTTTCGAATGATTCCGTTAAACTTTCCAGTAGAATCTTCATAGAAAGCTACTTTATCTTTCAAATAAAGTTTCTCTTCATATAGTTGATGTAAGAGCTTAAAATCTCTGCTTCTCGCTATTAAATAATAATGTTCAATTTTCTCTACAACGCTTAATAAAACCTTTTCCAATTCAAATTTCTTATCAAAAACATTCTTTAATGATGTTGCAGTTACTAGCAAGTCAGAATCTTGATTTACATTAAACCCTATCCCAATAATGCTTTCTGCTATGTTTCCTTTATGTATTGAATTCTCTATTAAAATGCCTCCAATCTTCTTTTTGTTTACAATAAGATCATTTGGCCATTTTACATAAGCTTTTACGGAAGACTCAAATTCTTTAATTACATCCAAAACGGATAGTGAAACTATTCTATTCAGTTCAAATTGTTGACTAGCTAAAAGAAAATTTGGTTTTAAAAAAACTGAAAATGTTAAATTCTCCCCAGGTGGTGAATTCCATTGATTTCCTCTTTGACCCTTGCCTTTTGTTTGGTGTTCTGTAATGATAATTGCACCTTCGTGAAGCTGTTTTTTGGCAGAGAGTTGTGCCATCAGATCGTTGGTTGAATGACAGCTTGGCAGAGAAATTACTTGTTTCCCTATAAATAAGGTATTGGCAAAGATTTTATGCAATATTATTTCGTAGATTTACAACAAAGAAACATCATAGAGTTGAAACCAAAAAATATTTAATGAATTCAGAAGCTTTAAGCAAAATAGTTGTGCAGGGAATGCAGGAGAAGAAAGCTCAAGACATCACCATTTTAGATTTAACAGATGTTAAAAATGCAGTAGCAGATTACTTTGTGATTTGTTCCGCTACATCTGACACACAAGTTGACTCCATTTCTGAATCAGTTGAAAAATTCGTTTACAAACAAGCTGAGGAAGACGTATGGATGAAAGAAGGAAACAACAATAAGGAATGGATATTAATGGATTTCGTAAATGTTATTGCCCACATTTTCAAAAGTGAGGTTAGAACTCGTTATAATCTTGAAAACTTGTGGGGTGATGCTAAAGTCACAGAAATAGAAACGGTATAAAAATTTATAATAAACATAATGCTAAATGGTTACGTTATCCATTCAGCATTGTAATAGTTAAATAGTAATGGCAGAAAAACCAAAAGATAGCAAAAGAAAAAAAATCATACCTAAGCCGCCACAAAAGCCAAATTATCAAATATGGGTGATCATAATATTGATCTCAGTTGTGTTTGGTATTTCTTTGTTTAGCGGTAGCAGTAATGCAATAAAGATATCTGAAAAGAGATTTGAAAGAATGTATTTAAGTAATGACATTAAAAAAGTGTTGTTGCTTAAAAATCAAGGTATAGTGGAAGTGTATCTAAAAGAAGATGCACTTCAAAACTCTAAGTATATTCAAGAATTAGAAAATCAAAATCCTTGGAATTATCAACAAGGGCCACATTATTCTTTCGAAATTCCTAGCTTAGATATTTTTGATAAAAACTTCTCAGAATTGGAAAGCCAAGTTCCTGAAGAAGATAGAATTGGATATGAGGTTGAAGAGCGAACTCAGTGGTCTGAAATGTTTTGGAGCTATGGCTTCTTAATATTCCTACTTTTTGGGGTTTGGTTCTTGATGAGAAGAATGTCAGGACAAGCCGGCCCTGGTGGACAAATCTTTAACATCGGAAAATCTAAAGCCGCATTATTTGATGCAGAGAATAAGGTTAAAATCACATTTAAAGATGTTGCAGGTTTAGATGAAGCAAAAGAGGAAGTTGCTGAGATAGTAGAATTCCTTAAAAACCCTTCCAAATTCACAACATTAGGTGGTAAAATACCTAAAGGTGCCTTATTAGTAGGCCCTCCTGGTACTGGTAAAACATTATTAGCTAAAGCGGTTGCTGGTGAAGCAGAAGTTCCATTCTTCTCGCTATCCGGTTCCGATTTCGTTGAAATGTTCGTTGGTGTTGGTGCTGCTAGAGTAAGAGATTTATTTAAGCAGGCTAAAGAAAAAGCGCCTTGTATTGTATTTATTGATGAGATCGATGCAATCGGTAGATCAAGGGGAGGTGGGAGAATGCCAGGATCTAATGATGAAAGAGAAAATACATTAAACTCACTTTTAGTGGAAATGGATGGTTTCTCAACTGATTCTGGGGTCATTATTCTTGCCGCTACCAACAGACCTGATGTGTTAGATTCCGCTTTGATGAGACCAGGTAGATTTGATAGACAAATCAGTATTGATAAACCTGATATCATTGGTAGAGAAGCTATTTTCAAAGTTCACTTAGGTCCATTGAAAGTTTCTAAAGATATAGACGCTAAGAAGTTAGCTGCTCAAACACCAGGATTTGCTGGAGCCGAAATTGCGAATGTTTGTAATGAAGCTGCCTTAATAGCTGCTCGTAGAAACAAAAAAGCAGTGGATATGAATGACTTCCAAGACGCAATCGATAGAGTGATTGGTGGTCTTGAGAAGAAAAACAAAATCATTTCTCCTGATGAGAAAAAAATTGTTGCCTATCACGAAGCAGGGCATGCAGTTGCAGGTTGGTTCTTGGAGCATGCAGACCCATTGGTAAAAGTTAGTATCGTGCCAAGAGGTATTGCTGCATTGGGTTATGCTCAATATTTACCAAAAGAACAGTTCTTGCATCAAACAGAGCAACTTTTTGATGAAATGTGTATGGCTTTAGGTGGTCGTGCTGCTGAAGAAATCGTTTTCGGAAAGATCTCAACTGGTGCACTTAGCGATTTAGAAAGAATTACTAAAATGGCTTACAGTATGGTAAGTGTATATGGTATGAATAGCAAAATTGGTAATGTTTCTTTTTATGATTCTAAAGATGGTGGCGATTATAAATTCACCAAACCTTATTCTGAAGAGACGGCCAGAGTAATTGATGAAGAAGTAGGTAAATTAATTGCTGAGGCATATAAGGCAACTAAAAAATTACTTACTGAGAAAAGGAATGAGTTAGAAATTTTAGCTCAGCAGTTACTTGAAAAAGAAATTTTATTCCAATCTGATTTAGAAAAATTAATTGGGAAAAGACCATTTGAGCATCAAACTACTTATGAGGCATATACTAATGGGAAGAAATCAGAAGCTGCAGAGAAGGAAAAGAAAGAAAAAGCTGAAAAAGAAGAATCAGTTGTAGAGGAATCTACAACGAGTTCGAAAGAGTCTTCTGATAACGCAGAAAATAAATCAGAAGAATAAAAAAATAAACACTTAATTTTAATAGCCTTGCTTTTATAGTAAGGCTATTTTTTTGAGTAATATTTAAGCTTATTTCCTAATCTATTACTAACAGAAAGCGGAATAGACTCTGATTCTAATATCTCTCCATTTTGATCAACAATACTATAAAAAGGAAATTCTCTAATTTTTAATGACTTTCGGTAAATGCTATTTCTGAAAGCCTTTTCTTCTTGAGGAAATAAATGGTGACCTGAAATATTATTTTGATAGACAAAGGACTTTGTTTTTTCTGGTTGTTCATAGGCATCTATACAAAGATGAATGAAATTATATGTTTGATCGAATTCATCTTTAATTTCATTTAATAAACTAAATTCAGAATTCATACCTCTATCCCATGTAGACCAGAAAATCAGGAGACTTTTCTTTTCATTTCCATCTCTTAACAGATATGCTTTTAAAGCATCATCTATATCCAATCCAAAAATAAAATCAATTTCAGAGTTTAAAATGGTATTCTGAATAGCCTTTTTTTGAATTAATGATTCTGCAATCTCTATCTCTCTTGGACTTAATTTACTTTCATATAATCTAAGATTGGCCTTTAAATCACTTTCCGTTAGGGTAGAATTAAAAAAATGATGAAAAGTTAATAATTTGGATTCAGGCAAACTGAAATCCTTTTCAATTTGGGCTTTAACACGAGGATTATCTAAGCCCTTGAAACTAGTTGTATGAAAGTACTGATAATACAGCTTATAAAGTAAATGCCAGTATTCAATATAAGAAGGGACAAAATGAATATATTCATCCTCTATAGTTGAGTCAAAATTCTCAATTGCATAATTGAATAGTTTTTTTGCTGAATTTTTATCCCAAACAATGGTGCCATAAGAATTATCTGTACGATAGTCATCATTATTATTTGCCAGTTTTAATAAACTATCCACAGCAAATTTATAATACACATCTAACGTATGAATTCGGTTCAATTCTGTTGATTGATCACTAAAATCTTTTTTATACCATTCCTGTTTTAGAAGTAGTAGATACCCACTTTGCTTACTTATTCTTTCTAAGTCAATTTCTATATCATGACTAAGATTCTCAATCCATAAAAAGTAATCCTGATTCCTATAATTTAAAGTATAGAAATGATATATTTTATCCTCATTGATATTAAAAACAGTTGATTCAGGATACTCAAATTGAGCTTTGATTATTAGAGCTGTTGGATATGCAGCATCAGAAAGCTTAACCTTATGAGATGACTTATGCAAAAAGCTTACGGTATTAGCCGATATACTAAGTGTGTATACAGTAAAAGTTAAAAGAATAAATATAGATTTCACCTATCCACTATTTATATAATTAAAAGTAAAAATATAAATATTTAACTATAAGTAGGTGTTGAATACTATATTATATTAATGAGCCTTAAATAATTTCCTATAAATAGGTTTTCTGTAAGCAAATTGAAGAAGTAAAACTGGATATAGTATAAAATCGAATAAAATAAAGGGCGATTTGAAGGTGATATCATCTATTATATTTGAGGTTTGCTCAGAAGATTTCTCAACTATATGATGATGTTTCCAATACTTAAGAAAAAAAGGAAGTTTCTCACCTTCATCAATAAATTCAAAAACTGAATCGTCAGTATTATCAAAAGTGATTCTGCTAATCCAATCCTGTTTGAAAAGAATAAAATTTAATTGAAGATGTACCTTATCTCCTTTTTCAGAGCCTCCAAATTCTTTCAACTTTACAGGAGGAAATGGAGGATTTAATGACAAAAATAGCTTTTCATTAAATCCTTCCTTTACTTTTAAAT
This sequence comes from Marivirga arenosa, assembly GCF_030503895.2. GTDB lineage: Bacteria > Bacteroidota > Bacteroidia > Cytophagales > Cyclobacteriaceae > Marivirga > Marivirga arenosa. The sequence continues at coordinate 2,057,115 of NZ_CP129970.2, read as the reverse complement.
ATCCCTGACTTACCTGCGTTTTTAATTTTATATGCATAAACAGGAAATCAAAAATCCGTAGAAATGTTTTAAACTACTCTTTATATTTTGAGCCATATGTGTGCGTAATCACTTTTTTTTCTCCTAACCTGACTTCGAATAATTTATCATATTCATTTTCTGAAATTTTTTCCTGAGGACGCTCTATTCCTAAAGCTTCAATTTGTTCAAGAATCGTATTGCTATGCCCAGATATTAAAATTGTATCTACTTTCATTTCTTTCAGCTGAGAGGCAAAAGCTTCTAAATCTTTTGCATCATAAATAGCAATCTTTTTATTCTGATCTTCTGCAATGGGTTTAACTGTCTCCTTCGTACGAACAAAATCTGTTGAAAAAATAGAATCCACTTGAATATCTTTAAACCAACTCGCTAAATCAACAGATCTAATAACTCCATCAGTTGTTAATGCTGGGTCATTTTTTGGGACTGTATCTTTTTCTGCATGACGAACTAGATAAATAACTTTGCCGTCATTTGAATTACTACAAGCCGTTATAAAAAATGCTAAAAATATAATAGCGATTAAATTTCTCATACTCATTATTATTTATTTACACTTTAGGGAATGCCACTATAAATTTAGCTCCCTTTCCTAATTCACTTTCACACCAAACACTTCCATTCATTTCTTCAACATATTTCTTTACAATGGATAAACCCAATCCTGTTGAAGTTTCATCTCCTGTTGGCTTGGCAGTTAATGTCATGTATTTAGTGAAGAGTTTTACTTTATCTTTTTCAGATATCCCCGGCCCTTCATCTTTCACATAAATATGATGAAATTCATGATGGGTTTCTGTACCAATGCTCACTTTACTTCCTTTTGGTGAAAATTTTAAGGCATTACTTATTAAATTTTCAAATACTTGTTTTAGGAAAAATGAATCTACCATTACATTTTTCCCAAAATTTATCTTTGAGCTATCGATTGTAATATTTTTTGACTCAGCTTTTTCTTTAAATTCAGAAACGGTCTCTTTTAAAACTCTAGAGATATCCACCTCTCTAATTTTATAATTTAAACTCTTCTTCTGAATGGATTCTAAATCTAATATACGTTCTACCAATTCCTTTAAATGCGCATTCGAATATTCTAATTTTTCAAAGATATCTGACTCTTCCTTATCCCACTTTTCACTTTTAAAACTTAACAAGGTAATTAAGCCAGTCATCTGATTTATAGGACTTTTTAAATCATGGGCTACAATTCCAATTAAATCATCTTTTTGCTTGTTAAGGTCAGTAAGCTCTTTGTTTTTTATTTGTAGCAATTGCCTCTGATGAGATACTTCATCTTTATTTCTATTCAACTCCACTAAGGTTTCCTGCAACTGTTGTGACTTTTCTTTCAGCAATATATTATCACGATGACGTATACGGTTTGACCTAACTAATAATATAGTAATGATAACAACAAATACTAAACTGACACTTACTGATACTATAATGGTCCATTGTTGTTCTTTTTGCTTTTCAGATGCTATCAAACTCTGACTTTGTATTTCTTTTTCCTTGTTTAAGAAAGCAATTTCATCGGCTCTATCCGAAACATTATCACCTGCTAATCCCCATATCAACTCTGAATAATCATTTCCTAAATATCGCCTAATTATCTTATCTGCCTCGGCCCTATAAAGATAGCTTTCAAAATAATTCTGAATAGATTTATCCCATCCTTTATTAAGTTGATATATAAAACGGTATCCATCCCTCTTGACTTGAAATTTACTATGTCGCTTAACTGGGTATCCTTTACCAATTTCAATCACATAAAAGGGAAGCCCTACATATCCTACCATTTCTTTGTTTCTACTTACCAAACGAATAATATCTTCATCATTGGGTACATCAACATAATTTAAGTCTAAATCAAATTTTTCACTTAAACGATCTAAATCTGTTTTATAGGTTGTACTTGACATTGTAGCTGCTTCAAATCCATCTATATGGCTTTTTAAATTCCGACCATCCTTTAAAAACGGGACTGATAAATGAGTAATGAAAACACTTACATCTGGCATGTAAGAATAAGAAAAGCCAACTAGTTTTGATCTCTCATCTGTTTTGGAGATAACTGACACTCCAAATGAAGGGACATCAGATTTTTTAACATATTCAAATACTGAATCAAAAGTGGGTACCTGCTCCCATTCTACAAAAAGCTTAACAGAATATTTTTTTTCTATAAAGCGGAGGTAGGAATCCATCATCTCCTTTTCAATACCAAGTAAATTCCCTATATCATCTTTGTAGATAAAAGGTTCTATGGGATAATAAAATATCTTCACCTTGGCTGAACCTTCATCAACCATTTCCTGAAATGATTGTCCATTAACAGAAATAGCCAATAAAAAGCATAATGACCATATGGTGAAATATTTCTTCAAACAGATTAGACGTTTAATATATTAAATTAAGCAGAATGCAATTCATAAAAAAAATAATTACGTTTTTATGAATATAATTCTGATACGATTAATCTGAAAGATATAATAATTAAAAGAAAATGAAATACAATATTTGGGATTATGAGGTATAAAATCGATAAACCATCGAAATTGAACGAATGCTTATTTCTTAATCATTATTTGTAAAATCACCATTCTTAATAGCCCTAAATATTTCTACCCAAGACATCGGATTTAGTAAAGGATTAATTCTTACTGAATTTTTAGTTTGGTCATAAAAAGCCTGTTGCTGAACAAACCATCTATGATTCATTGAACCATCCGCTGGAAGAGTTTTATACATTTCCTGAAGAGTAGCAGGGTCTAAATTTTTATTAATATTACTGTATTCACTAGGTAGTCTAACGGCTAGTACGGCCTTTTTAAAGGCTTCAGCGGTTGGAGGCATATTGTAAACCTGAACCTCATTTAACATTTCAGTATCTTGTTCTAGTTGAAAAACAACTCTAAGGGTAGAAGTCTTAATTTCTGGAACGACATAAGTTGCTTTTTTAAACCCTACCGCACTAATTACCAAGCTGTCTCCTTCTAAAGCTGGCATAGAAAAGAATCCATATTCATTTGTAGAAGTACCTCTTCCATATACTGGAGTATAGATGTGTACACCAGGAATACTTACACTATCCTGATCTAAAACAACCCCCGTAAATTGTATTACCTTATCCGATTTTTCTTCTTCTTGCGAAAAACCAAAAAAGGGAACGAATACAATCAATAAAAGTAATATGGATTTCTTGAGTGACATCTTCTACAAATATAATAGATAAATGCGAATAACTGAAAAAATTAATGCATAGCAAGAACTTCATTCAATTAATCTTCCTTCAGTCTAACGACTTAAATATTCATTAGTTATAGACCTTTTCAATTATTTATAAAAATGTAAATTCAATAAAAAATTAAGATCTGTCATAGAAACAAGTTTTCATTAAAACTTAACAGGAAATAGTGAATCTGATGACCAATTATTCGGTTAATCATATTACATTCATGGTTAATTAATTTTATGAGACTAAAGAATTTTACATTAAATTTTAGCGTTCAATTTTATAAGTGTTTGTCTGATGATTCAAGGCTTAGATTATTGTTTTTAGTTCATCAGAACCAAGAAATGTGTATATCAGATCTTGAATTAATATTAGACTTCACGCAAGCCAAAACGTCCAGACATTTAACTTACTTAAAAAACAATGGAGTGTTGAATTCAAAGAAAGTAGATCAATGGGTGTTTTATTATGTAAAGGAAGAGGTGAAGGATTTATTGGCACAGACCTTTAAATTTGTGGAAAAAGATCAACAGCTTCAAAAAGATTTAGAAACGTTTAAAGTAATGTATACCAACAGAACTTTAGCATTAAACAAATTACACAGCAAAAAATGGGTAAAATAAATCAATACAAACACATATTTTTTGATTTAGATCATACGCTTTGGGACTATGAGAAAAATTCTGAAGAAGTATTAAATGAATTATTTCTAAAATATCAACTTGAAAAACTAGGAGTCATTAGTTGTAATCAATTTCAAGAATGCTTTGAGCATATCAATAAAGATTTATGGAATGAATTCAACAAGAATAAAATCAATAGAGATACCATCAGAGAGCAAAGGTTTTTAAGAATTTTAAATCAATTTCAAATTGATGATGCTGAATTAAGTAGTAAACTATCAGATGAATATTTAATGCTTTGCCCTACTAAACCACATTTAATGCCCTTTACCATTGAAGTTCTTCAGTATTTGAAGGAGAATTACCAATTGCACATTTTAACAAATGGCTTTAATGATGTGCAAAAAATTAAATTGGAGAAATCTAATCTTCATCCATACTTCGCTACTGTTGTAACCTCTGATAGTGCAGGTTATAAAAAACCCATGACCTCAATTTTTAAATATGCTGTTGAAAAAGCAGATGCAAGAATAGAAGAATCAATCATGATCGGGGACAACTTACAAACTGATATTTTAGGAGCTCGCAACTTTGGAATGGATACAGTTTATTACAATCCTGGTAAAGAAAAACATAAATCAAGAGTGACTCACGAAATTGATTGTTTAAGTCAATTAAAAACTATTTTTTAATTGCTTATTTGATAACTGAACATCTAATTACACGTTCAATTGCTTTGTATTTAAATTATTGGAATAATAATTGTTAGGTATTTTACAAAAGCACTAGATTCTATCAACTAAAATTAACGGCAAAATGCTAAAGATATTTTTAACTACCATTTTTTCATTTTTATTCCTTTTAGGCCTCACAGCTCAAAACATACAAGTTAAAAATTCAAGCTTCGGCAAAGGCGAAAATGCCATAATATTGCTTGATAGTGGTTATAGCAAATACAATGAAAATTTTGAACTAATTTTTACTCATACTACTAAAATTGAAATTCTTAAAGAGGCAGGCCTATCATGGGCAAAAGTAATGATTCCGTATAGCGATGAAGATTCACTTATTTTTATCCAAGGCCAAACCTATAATTTAGATGGCAATAGAAATTTAGTGATAGATTCATTGAGTACATCAGATATTGAATCTGAAAAAGATAATGGTTTTATTAAAAACTATTTTGAATTACCCAATGCAAAAGTTGGTAGTATTGTTGAATATAGCTATCAAATTAAAATTAAAGATTGGCAACAACTTAACACCTGGTATTTCCAAAATGATATACCAGCTTTGAAATCAACCTATACCACAGAAGTTCCAAATTATTTACTTTTCTATAAATATTTAGAGGGGTCTATTAGCTTAAGTGATTTTAACAGACGTACTGTAAAAAAGATCATTTCAAACAAGCAAACAGATGTATTAATAGAGGATTTTGTTATGGATAGTGTACCTGCTTATGTGGAAGAAGAAGATGTACCAGGAGGAGATTATTTCATTTCTAAATTAAAATTTAAACTTGCTGAATATACATTGCCCAGAAATAACACTGAATTTTTATTGCCTCAAAACTATGAAGAATTAGCTTACAATTGGGCCGGTTCTCCTTTCTTTAGAGATGTTTATAGAAGGAGTAGTTATCTTCAACCTACAGTCGATAAAATTTATCACCCTGACTTATTAAAGTTAGATGTAATCAGAGGATTTTACTTTTTCATGAGAAATAATTTCACGGTAGACTTCTCATTTAATGATAAAAGTTTGGAAGAAGCATTTAACGCCAGAAGAGGGACGCCTCAACAAATTAATATGCTTTTAACAAAGCTTTTAAACCAATCAGGTTTAGACGCTTATTTAGTGGCTTTGAGTTCAATGGATAATAGGCCTACTTATCCTGATAATCCTTATTTCGAACTTTTTAATGCTTACATAAGCTTGGTACGCTTAAATGGTAAAAATTATTTGTTGGATGCCTCAAATAAGAACCTATTATTCAATATGCTTCCTCCAAATTACATAACAAATGGTGGATTAGTAATTTCAGAAGATGCGCCTGGTTTTATTCCTCTTGATTTTAATTTTGAAGACAAGGAGTTTATAACTGGAAACTTTACTATAACAGACTCTGCTTCAATTGTAGGTGATTACGAAGTGAAAAGAGAAGGGTATGCAGTCTACGCTTTTGATTCTCGCTTTTTAAACAGTAATAGAAGTTATAATGATTACCTCATAGAAACCATATTCGAAAATATGGATTGGAATATTAAAAAACATGAAATTAAAGATGAATTTGATGAGAATAAAGAACTTAAAGAATACTTATCATTTGAAAAACCTGCTGATTCAATAGCTAAAAACTATATGGAAATAAAACCTGTTATTTTCAATGAATTTCCTGAAAACCCACTTAAAGCAGATGAAAGGCAAAATCCTGTAACTCTATATACTCCCTATATCAGGAAGGCGAGTTTTACTTATACTTTACCCGATGGCTGGCAGGTTTTAAGATATCCTGAAAACAAAAGTATCGCCTTAGAAGATGGTAAGGGGAAATTTTTATATCAATACAGAAAAGTAGAAAACGCGATAAAAATTTCTTATACAATTGATTATGATCAAGTAATTTACATGCCCGATGAATATTCAATGATAAAAACATTCTTTCAGGAAATTTCAGATGCCTTAAGCCAGGAAATTATTATAATTCGATAAGTTGCTGTGATCTCTTAGATATAATAAACTTTCAGCTACTATATCGCCCATTGATTTGCATCTATTGAAAGATTCATGTTTATAGTGATCTGCCAATTCAGCTTTGAGATTGGCAACGTTTTTAGGAATTGATAAGGTATCTTTTCGCATTGATTTCATCAGTTCCTTTAGGTTTCTTTCAGAAGCTTTCATTCTATTCAAAATTAAGGTACGCTCTTCCTTTTGATACTGTTTAACAGTAGTGGGAGTCATTAATTCAAGACCAATTTCTATGATCGGGTTATTTTGCTTGAAATATTGCGGCATGTAAACTGCTTTTCTTCCCTCATAGGATTGCTGATCAAAATCAATCGATTTAATTCTGTAATGTATTTCTTCAAAATCAGGGGTTATATCAATTACAAAATTACTAGAATGCATATCTCCTAATAAACGGACAAAGCAGCGCTCTGTAAATTTGACAAATTCCTTGGCCAATCGAATTTTATTCAGCTTACCATCATTCATATAATTTTTTATGAACTGATCACCTGGAATCCCTGGGATATGTTCTTCTATCAGAGTATTGCCATTAACGATATAACTCATTCTATTTGGTGACAAGAGATGCTCTAATTCTAAGCCATATATTCTGGAAGCATCTGCTTTTTTAATGTAGAAATAATCGAAGTTATCATTGATCTTATTTACAATCCGAACTCTGAAAGGGTAGGTATTTCCATAAGTACATGCATCTACTCTATCCACATAAAGATGTTCCATAACAGACAAATCCCCATCGGCTTTTAATATGGCGTAAATATTTTTTAAGCCATAGTAAATATGCTTCATATCATCTTGAGAGAAAAATAAGGTTTCCCATAGCGTATCATTGTCATCGCTATCATAGAGGGGGATTGCATTTTCCGCTCTAGTGAGATCATCATACTTGATGGGAATATCTACATGCCTCCCATTCTGATGCAAATATTTCATTAAATTATCACTTACCGGAAATATATTCTTCTTCTTACTGATTAAAGCCATATTCGAATATAAAGCCTTTTCAGCAAAAATTTATCATGCAGTCTTCTTACGTAATTTAAAATCTTCTGATGTATTATTTAAAATGGAATCAATTTCTATCTCTTGTAGTTTTTTATTTATTGATTTATCAGATGAAGTATCAGCATAATAAACAAGTGACCAATTACCATCCCGATCTTCTGCAAGTGCACTCATACTTTCTACCCAATCTCCAGAATTCATATAAATGATCCCGTTAATTTCTTTTAAAGCTGCCTGGTGGATATGACCACAAATAATACCATCGCAATCTTTAATTTTAGCTATTTCTGTCAACTGTTTTTCAAAATCATCTATATAAGAAACCGCTGATTTTACTTTTGATTTCACTACTTGACTTAAAGAATAATAAGGCAAGCCTTTTTTTCTTCTATATTGGTTATAAAGTGAATTGACCCAAAGCAAAAAGGTATATCCTACATCTCCAAGTTTTGCCACCCATTTTAAATTAGTGGTTATGGAATCAAAAATATCTCCATGAACAACATAAAACTTCTTGCCATTACTTTCAATCGTTAAATCTCTTGTAATGGTTAAATTCCCAACTTTAAAAGGTAAAACCTGATCTAAAAAATCATCATGATTACCTCTTAGATAGATCACTTCTGTTTTATGATCCTCAATCATTTTTAAAATTCTATTAAAGAATCGGGTATGTTTGCGTTTCCATGTGCCGTATTTTTTGAGTTGCCAACCATCAATTATATCTCCATTCAATATTAATCGATCACAACTGCATTGCTTTAAGAATTTCACTAATTCTTTAGCTTTTGAGCCTTTAGTGCCTAAGTGCACATCGGAAATCACTAGTGTTTTGTAATGTGTTATCATAACCTCTTTTGGTTTCTTAAAGGTCATGATTGATTATTACTTGTTGTTTATCAACTTATTAAAGAATTAAAAAGGAATAGATTGAGTTAGACTCAAGAATAAATATTGAAATAAAAATTGAGCAACATTAAATTAATATATAAAAGCTTAACATTAATGATTGCATAGCATCACCTTTCCTTTATCACAATACCTCTTCGCTGCACAGAACTGAACTGTATGAAACCTAATGGTAGGTTTTCGGGATTAGTCAAATTTTTAATGTTGGTAGTAGGGTTTACCGGTGGCGGACTGAATACGCCTCCATCATTAAATAGTAGATTTATGAACTCAACATAATATTGATACATATCTTCATTTAAAGTATACAGTTCTAGCCCTACTGAATCTTCAGGTTCAAAAGAACCTGGTACTGGAAGCGCAACAAACTCTTTCCCGAAAAATTCTGAACTTAGTACTGAATTTGAAAAGTCACCTCTCGAATTTTGAAGTGTATCATTTACGGTAACATCAAGCTTAAAATATTCAATCCCCTCATTGTTGAGTTTACCATTTACAAACATAAAATAGCCTTCTCCAAAAGAAGGTTGACCAATTGCTTGTAATTCCTCATTTGATAAATAATATAAGGAATCTAATGTAGCATTTTGCAATATTACTCCTGTTGCTTCTAAAAGCTCCCCTTTTGCCTCTATTTGAAGCTTATATTCTTCTCCCATGCTTAAAGCAACTTGAGTAGAAGTGATATAAGAACTATCCTCATTATTGTAAACAAAATTAACTATAAGGTTATTCTTGGAATCCAATAAACTAACCTCTGCATCTTTAAAGGGCTCTAAATTCCCAGTATCATAGAAGTTTAAAGTCTCAGATATTTTAATTCTCTGAAATGATGCCTCATCCAGTAACTTCCCTTCAATTACTAACCTTTTTTCCGATTGTGTTAAATCAACATCAATGATCTCTTGACAGCTCCAGCTTAATAGAACTGTAATCAATAAACTCACTATTTTTAGTCTGTTCTTTTTCATCAGTTAAAAGAAAAATTATAGGTTACAGAAGGTATTATTCCGAATAAAGCTGTTTTAACAGCTGCGGGTCTTGTACTTGTGATTGGACCATCTTCAGAAGAATCGAAAGTGGGATCATTATTATTTACCTGTCGGAATTCAATAGAAAAGGGATTCTTACGATTATAAACATTATAAAAAGAAACATTAATTTCATGATTAAACTTTTCCGATCTGCTTTTTAAATCGTAATTAAATCCAAGGTCTAATCTGTGGAAATCAGGCATTCGGCTCGTATTTCTTTTGGAGTCATCATAGTAAGGGATATTCTGTCCGTTTACAATATACCTTCCTTGTGGAAATGTAACAGCCGCCCCGGTTGAATACACCCAGTTTCCAGATAATGACAATCTTTCAGAAAACTTATGAGATAAAACCAAGGCAATATCATGAGGCTTATCGTATCGAGCCAAGTAGGGCTCTCCACTAGCTACTCCTTCAATTTGCCTTTGGGTTCTTGAAAGTGTATAACTTAACCAGCCACTTGTTTTCCCAACATTCTTCCTGAGCATGAATTCAGCTCCATAAGACCAAGCGATACCATCAGCTACTGCTGTTTCAATTCTATCATTTAATAATACATCTTCACCAGGAAGAAAATCAACAACATTTTGCAACCATTTATAATAACCTTCTACTGAAACTTCCCATGCATTATCCTTGAGATTTTTGAAATACCCTAAAGCCACCTGATCCCCTATAACAGGTTTAATATGATAATCTGCAGGAATCCATCTATCTGTTGGAAATCCAGCAGTTGAATTACTCGCTACTTGAAGATATTGCCTCATTCGATTATAAGAAGCTTTTAAGCTTGTAGTAGAATTCACTAAATATCTAATCCCTAATCTGGGCTCAAAGCCACCGTAATATTTCACCAGCTCTCCATTACCATAAGCTTCGGTTCGAATCTCATTTTCAGGGCTTTTCCTTAGGCCTTCTTCATAAATAGAAACAGAGTCTGGCCCAATCTTGGCAAAAGAAGAATACCGAATTCCATACTCCATACTCAATTTGTCCGAAATGGTATGTTGATTACTTATATACAAAGCAGTTTCAACTGCATAATCATTTTGGAGATTGAAGCTTTGAATATTATTATCCTGAGAAGTGATTTCAGCAGGAGCGAATATGTGGTAGATGGCATTAGCCCCAAAAAACAAGGTGTTATTATTATTTAAAAAGTAATCGAAATCAAACTTCAGATTGTACTCTTCTAATCCTGACTTCCAATTAAATCCAGTTCCAGCAGAGTTGACATCAAAACCATAATTGTAATTACTATACAATAGGGTTGTGTTTAAGAAAAGCTTATCGTTAAATAGATGATTCCAACGCGTTGAAACGGTTGAATTTCCCCAATCAAACCCAAAAAGATCTTGAAAACCTAGCTTATCTCTTCCAAAGTAGCCAGAAACAAATACTTTATCTTTATCACTAAATCTGTAATTAAACTTGGTATTAAAATCATAAAAATAGAGTGTATTATTTCTTAAGTTTTCATCCTGTGCAAAAGTTAAAAACACATCTGCATAGGTTCTTCTACCAGAAAGTAAGAGAGAAGATTTATCTTTAACTACTGGAATTTCTGCCGTTAATCGACTGCTTATACTTCCAATACCTCCTGATGCTTCAAATTCCTGATTATTTCCTTCTCTCATTTGAATATCCAAAATAGAGGATATTCTACCCCCGTATTTAGCGGGAATTCCCCCCTTATATATTTCAACATTTTTAACAGCATCAGGATTAAACACAGAAAAGAAGCCCAGCAAATGGCTTGCATTATAAACAGTGGCTTCGTCTAATAAAATTAAGTTTTGATCTGAACTTCCTCCTCTCACAAACAAACCTGAAGTTCCTTCCCCAGCAGTGGAAACACCTGGCAATAATTGCAATGATTTAACCACATCTACTTCACCAAACAAGGCTGGAATCGATTTTATCTTTTTAATGTCTAACTTCTCAACGCTCATTTTAACAGAACTTACGTTTTCATCTGAGCGAGTAGCAGTTACCACTACTTCATCCAAACTTGAAGCCTCCTCCTTTAGATTAAAATTTATGGAAATATCTTTATCAACAGTTATGTCAACTTGCTTAGTCTCATATCCAACATAACTGACCATTAATGTGTAGGATCCTTTGGCAAGTTCAAAGGAATAATAACCATAAACATTAGTGGCCATTCCAGTCCCTGGATTATTCTTATCTACTACGGTTGCACCAATTAATACTTCACCAGAGCTTGCCTCTTTTACATAACCGCTGACAGAAAATTTTTGAGCATTGAGTTGAAGGCTCAAAATGAATGAGAAAAAGAAAACTAAGTACTTAATAATATGATTCATAGGGTTCTTTAAAATCCAAGGAATTATCCCGCAAAAACGCATTTTAACATTTATAGTTGATTATAATTAAATAAACAGGGGATTGTTTATATGGAAGGCTGATATTCAAGACAAATAAAAAAACCGATAGCTCTTTTACATTACTATCGGCTGTTAATTCTTTCAAATAATTTATGACTATTCGGCTGAGTGTACCTTTTCATCAATATATTTAACTGCCTCATTGATAGTTGAAAATTTTTCGGCATCCATATCTGGAATTCTAATATTAAAATGTTGTTCGAATTCCATTACTAATTCTGCATAATCCAGAGAATCAATTCCTAAATCTTTTATAAAACTGGCATCCGCTGTGATTTCTGAACTCGCTATACCTAACTTATCAACTAATATATTGGTGATAGTTTTTTGGATTTCTTCTTTCGGCATTTTGGTTACTTTTTCCACAAATATACTTTTTTAAGGGGTAATCACTAAAATTTTAATGTAAACTCTGTACCTTCTCCTAACGTAGATTGAACAGATATATTTCCCTGATGCTTTCTCATAATCTCTTTAGACAAGCTCAGACCAATTCCTGATCCATTTTTCTTTGTTGTAAAAAACGGAATGAATATTTTCGTTAAAGCTTCTGGTTCTATTCCTACACCATCATCCTTAACACTTATTACGACTCTTTTTTTCGTGTCGAGGTTGGAACTTATCCATATATTTTTTTCAAGCTGCTCGGAATCAAAAGATTCAGAAGCATTTTTTACGAGATTAATTAAAACTTGTTCAATTAATTCACGGTCAATTGGAATTTCCCCAATTTTTTCATCAAATGATTTATGGATCGTGACAGATTTCTCATTCATGTCTTTACTCATAAGTAACATAATACCTTCTAAAACAGTATTGATATCTTCATTTTTAAGTTTTGGATTTGGTGTATGAGTCAAATTCCTAAATTCATTTAAAAATCGAATTAACCCTTCACTTCTGCTTTCAATGGTTTTTAATGAATACATTAAATCATCCATATCATCTTTTTGAAGTGGTACAGCATTATCTTGGTTTACCTCATAATCGGAAAGCATTTCTCTTGTTGTACCGGTAAGAGATGAGATTGGCGTTACAGAATTCATAATTTCATGAGTAAGCACTCGAATTAAATTCCTCCAAGCTTCCATTTCCTTCTCGTCCAATTCAGTCTGAATATTTTGGAGTGATACTAATTTAAATTGCTTATTATGAAGTTGTAACTCTATTGCATAAACTGACAGTTGCCTGCTTTCTTCTCCAATATTTACTTGAACTAATTTACTCCCTCCCGTTTTTAGCTCACGAAAAGTAGAAACTAGCTCCTCATTAATTTTAGTAAGTTGTTGAATATTATTTACCTGATAAGTAGTATTTAAAAGCTTCTTAGCAGCAAAATTATAAAGTTGAATATCTCCAGTTTTATTAAAAGTTATGATTCCAATCCCTACATGTTGTACTATATTCCTGAAATATTGGTATTCTTCTTCTTTCTCCTTTTGCCTCTCTCTAATTGAATTCAATATAGAATTAAATTGAGTTCTTAATAATTCGTTCTCTTCCGTAGATTCATGAGGTAAATCAGCCTGTTTTATCTGCTCTAAAAAACGAATGATAGAAATCTCATTTTTAGCCTGTTCCTTGAAAAATGCTCTCCCTTGAATAATCACTAATACAAAAAAGACCAACCCTAAAAATACTGAACCACCGTCAACAGAAACAAAAGCCCACACAAAAATGGTTATGCTGATGAGTAATAAGCGTATTATGAATCGCTTTAAAAGTGGATTATTGAAGGTCATATTTGCTTAATCTTCTGTATAATGAAGCTCTGGTTAATCCCAACTCCTCAGCTGCTTTAGAAATATTCCCTCCATGAATTTGAATTGCTTTTTGAATGGTTTGTTTTTCTACATCCTCTAAATTAAAACTATCGTCAAGCTTAGATTGAGCACTGGAGCTGCTATTTTTTGAAAGAAAAAAGAAATCATCCGCTTCTAGCATATTTCCATCAGCCATAATTAATGCTCTTTCAATAGCATGTTGCAATTCTCTGATGTTTCCTGGCCACTGGTATTTTTGTAATAATCGTAATGCATTAGGGCTGATCTTCATCTGATCCTTTTTATACTTTTTAGCATACATAGAAATAAAATGGTCCGCTAACAATGGAATATCCTCTACTCTTTCTCTAAGTGCTGGCAAATGAATTTCAACCGTATTTATTCGATATAATAAATCCTGGCGAAAATCACCTTCATGAACTCTTGCATCTATATCTTCATTTGTGGCACAAATTAAGCGTGTATCAAAAGGAATAGCTTCATTACTACCTAATCGAGTAACTGTTCTACTTTGTAATACATTCAGGAGTTTTGCTTGAAGCGGTGCACTTAAATTCCCTATCTCGTCTAAAAAAATGGTTCCTTTATCTGCAATTTCAAATCTCCCAGCTCTATCAACTTTTGCATCTGTAAACGCACCTTTTTTATGTCCAAAAAGTTCACTTTCGAATAAGGAATCTGTTAGAGCTCCCATATCCACACTTACAAAAGAATGATCCTTACGATTAGATTTTTTATGAAGGGCTCTGGCAATTAATTCCTTTCCAGTTCCATTTTCACCCAATATCAAGACATTAGCATCAGTAGCAGCAACTTTATCTATTATGGTAAATACGTTTTGTAAAGCCTTACTTTCTCCAATAATAGATTTGAATGGAGCGTCAATCGATTCTTGAAGTTGCTGTTTTTCCTGCTCTAGTTTACTCACTTGATTATAGGAATTTTTCAATTGTGCTGCAGCGTGAATTGTAGCAACTAACTTTTCATTTTGCCATGGCTTTAATACGAAATCAGTTGCTCCTTTTTTTAATGCATTAACTGCTGTTTCAACGTCTCCAAATGCAGTGATTAAGATGACTACCGCTTTAGGATCTTTTTCCTTGATTTGTTCCAGCCAATACATCCCTTCTTTGCCGCTGGTTGTATCTTGACTGAAATTCATATCCAGTAGAATTACATCATAAGTAGCTTGATTAAGTAAGAAAGGAATTTTTCGAGGATCCTTTTCAATCATAACTTCTTTTACATGTTTTTTGAGCAACATTTTCGCTGCAAACAAAACATCTTCATCATCATCGATTATAAGTACTTTATTAATTTCTTTGTCCATGTTTTCGAATTATAAGATCATTAGGATAAAAATAATGCCAGAGAGAAAACACCCCTTTTATGATACAATTTAGGAATATGCTTGGAATAATTGTTCGAAATCGAACATAATTGTTACGAATCTGAACGATTTTAGGATAAAAGCCAGAATATTTTTTCTTTAGGGAATGATAGTGGTAACTTTGTGGTTTATAAAAGGAAATTACAAAAGCAAAAATTATGTCAACAGCAAAAAAAGGCGACAAAGTAAAAGTTCACTACACAGGCAAATTAACAGATGGTACTGTTTTCGATAGCTCTTTAGAGAGAGAACCTATCGAATTCGAATTAGGTGCTGGTCAAATGATTGCCGGTTTTGACAAAGCAGTAGATGGGATGGCTATTGGAGACAAGAAAACAACTGAT
Organism: Marivirga arenosa; assembly: GCF_030503895.2. Classification (GTDB taxonomy): domain Bacteria; phylum Bacteroidota; class Bacteroidia; order Cytophagales; family Cyclobacteriaceae; genus Marivirga; species Marivirga arenosa. The sequence continues at coordinate 2,041,584 of NZ_CP129970.2, read as the reverse complement.
ATCCCTAGTGCTGAAGCTTATGGTGACAAAAGAGATGATATGATGGTTCCGGTTCCTAATGATAAAGTTCCGGCTGAAATAAAACCTGAGGTGGGCATGCAATTATCTATGCAACAGCCTGACGGTCAAGCTTTACCTGTATTAGTTGCAGAAGTAAATGATGATCACATTGTATTAGACGCTAACCATCCGTTAGCTGGAAAAGATTTAAGTTTTGAAATTGAATTAGTTGAAATCAACTAATCTTGAATTAAGTTAAAACTAAAGCCCGATCGAAATCGGGCTTTTTTATTGGCTTAAATTCTCTTTTTATCTGACACTACTTTTCAAGATAATTTTAGCAAATAAATTGGGGAATAATCTTTTTACTAATACACCAAATCTTTCAGTTCCACCGATTACTGCTTCTAATTTATTTTTCTCCACGGCTTTTATGATTTTTTTTGCGCATTCTTGAGCAGTCATTCCATTGGCTTGGGCATTATCCATTTCTCCAGTAGGCTTACCATCGGCACCTAATGCATTTACTGAAACATCCGTTTTAATAAAGCCAGGGCATATCATTGTCACCTTAATATTATCATGATGTAATTCTGTTCTTAAAGAGTCAAAGAAACCATGAAGAGCATGTTTAGCCGCAGCATAGGATGAACGCCAAGGTGATCCGAATTTACCTACTAAGCTACTCGTAACTACCAAATGACCTGATTTCTGATTGACCATATGAGGCGCTACAGCTTTTGTGAGTGCTATTGTCCCAAAATAGTCGATTTCCATGATTTGCCTATCTACGGCTAAATCAGTTTCTAAAGCCATTCCTCTTTGAGAAATTCCACCATTATTAAATAATAAATCAATTCTCCCAAATTGATCTAAAACTTCTGCTACTTTAGACTGGAAAGAATTTATATCTGCTAAGTCAAGAGGCAGAATCATAATATTTTCTGGCTTTGGAGATTTAGCTTTAACCTCTTCTAAAACTTCCTTTCTTCTAGCCGAGATTATTACTTTAGCACCTTTATCAATTAATTCATAAACTATTGCTTCTCCAATTCCAGAACTAGCCCCAGTAACCCAAGCAATTTTATCCTTTATTTTAGTCATATATCAAGTCAATTTTAAGAAAAAGCGAATTTACACTTTAAAAACGAGTTACAAATGCATCAGGAAAGCGATCAGCAATTTTTAATTTTAGCTTATCTGCCTTTTTTCGATTTCCGAAATCGCCTAAAATAAGGGCATAAACTTTATTTCCGTTAAGTTCTTTTACTTCAACGATTACATTAGTGCGATAAGATTTTTCAATATTTTCAGCAAGCTTTAACATATTATCGAAGCCTCTAAAACTGCCAACCTGAACTCCATAGCCTGAGGGTTTTGTTCTTTCAACTCCTAAATCAAAATAGCTCTCATTTTCAATATTCTGATCAATTTGGACTGGGCGATTACTATTCGTTTTACCATCCCCTGCATCAATCACTTCAATTTTTACTTCGGCTAAGCCCTGATTAATGAATTTTAATTTTTCAGCTGCCGATCTTGATAAATCAATTACTCTACCTTCAACAAAAGGACCTCTGTCATTTATTCTTACTTCTACAGCTTGATTGTTGGAAGTATTGGTCACTTTTACTACAGTTCCAAAAGGCAATGTTTTATGTGCTGCTGTTAATTTATTGTGTTTATATTTTTCACCACTAGCCGTAAGTTTTCCTTCAAACTTATCCGCATAAAAGGAGGCTTTTCCGGTTTGAATTTGGGCTTGCGCTATATTGAAAGCAAAACAGAAAAGGAATAAAATATAGAGTTTCTTATTGAGCATTTGGAGTATTATTTAAGTAAACGACAATTTAATGTTTGTAAAACTATTTTCACAATAATTTTTAAACGCTTATTTTGCCAAAGTTTAGAATTAAGAAGAATTTGATTTCAGAAAAAGGACTTTTACGCCTCTCTTTATTATTTGCAATACTCTGCTGGCTTTCATTAGTTTTAGCGGACATATTTCTGTTATTCGCAGAAATAAATCAGGCTAATGCTGGAATCACGAAAGAAATTCCCCAGTTATTACTCACTCTTTATATCATTCTATTCTATTTTTTCTTTAAAATCAGGATTCAGAAAGCTGAAAGTATCAATTTCATTGATTTACTATGGCATGTATTTTCAACAGGCCTAATTGTATCCCTAATTCAGTTAGCTGTAAGCTTATTCTTTTACCTTTTGAGTGATAGTAAGTTAATGCAAAACCCATTAATGATTAACTTTTTCTATCATGTGAATTTGGGGGCTATTATAGTGTTTCTTGTTTCCACATTTATCGTTTGGAAAAGGCTAATACTCTACCAAAAGAATAAAAGACTATTAATCATATGGCAAGTTTTTGAATACTCATTATTAGCCTCCTTATTATATGGCTTTTTCCAAACCAATGTTCAACAATGGCTATTTAATGGCTTATTAGGTTTTTTCTTTCTTTTCGGAATAATCCTATCCTTTAATTTAAAATGGATAGCCTATCTTAATTTTAAGCAAAAGTGGAGAAGTATTTTATTACTAGTTCTAGTAATTCTATATCTATATTATTTTATCAATAATTTATTCAACTTCTCACAAGAGTTTAATCTTGTTCTGGATTTATTAGATAATATTTATATTCTTTCAGTTGCAGGTTTTATCTTTTTATATGCTCTGATTTCTATTTTAGTAATTCTGTTCAATTTACCTACTTCTTCTGTTTTTGAGCAGAAAATTAGTGAGGTGCTTAACTTTCAACGTCTAAGTCAGTCTATTCAAAAAGGGGATAATGAAAACCAGGTATATGAAGTTTTATTAGAAAGTAGTAATAACGCAGTTTTCTCAACCAGCTCATGGTTAGAAATTTATGAAAATGAGGAGACCATAAACACTTTAACCTATAATATTACAGATCTTAAAATAACACAAGTCAGAAAAAGCATTCAAGACAGTGGGATTTTTGCTTATTTGAATAAACAAAAATCCAATAACTTCGAAAAGGATCTAAACTACAATAAGTTAACATCTAATTTGAATGATCCTGATTATGGTTCTGTATTAGTTATGCCGTTAATCATACAAGAAAGACAAATTGGGCTATTAGTAGTTTTGAAGGATGTTACTGATGGATTTAATAAAGAAATGGTAAATATTATCAGTTCTTTTGTAAATCAGGCCTGTATTTCGATTGAAAACTTTGAATTACTATCTGAAGCTCTTAAAAACGAACGCTATAAAGAGGAATTAAAAATTGCTGAAAGAGTGCAGAAAAGCCTCTTACCCCAATCACTGATTTCAAATGAAGAATTTGAAATGATCGCTTTTTACGAATCGGCTGATGAAGTAGGTGGTGATTATTATGATTTCTATAAAATAAACGATACTAAAACAGCGGTAATTATAGGTGATGTTTCAGGAAAAGGAACTTCTGCATCATTTAATATGTCTCAAATGAAGGGCGTATTCCATAGCTTAGTGCAGTTTAATTTAGATTCAAAAACATTTCTTACCAAGGCGAATCATGCCTTAAGTAGCTGTTTGGAAAAATCCTCATTCATCACTGCTGCATATTATAATATTGACCATCAGGAAAAGAGCATTAGTTTTTCAAGAGCCGGTCATTGCCCAGGATTGTTCTACAGCAAAAAAGATGATAAAGCAACCTTTTTCAAAAATAAAGGAATGGGATTGGGGATAGTAAGAAATGACAACTATGAAGATTTTATAGACATTAACAAAATATATTACAACTCCGGTGATATTCTTTTCTTATACACAGATGGAATAATCGAAGCTAAAAATACGGACGGTGAAGAGTTCGGGTATAATAGATTAAGTCAATATTTACAGGAAACTAACGGAAATAGCCCACAAGAAATTCAAAAAGGGCTAATTAAATATTTATATGATTTCATAGGTTCAGAGGACCTGGAAGACGACTATACTGCATTAATAATTAAATTTTTATAACATGACAGTCAACTTCCTGAAAATAAGCTCGTAATAAAATTTGTATGATTAATATTAATACACATAAAGAAGAAGAATTTAGCCTCCTTAAAGTTGAAGGAGACGTAGATGCTAGTTCAAGCATTCATTTAGACGAAGCATTAACGGAATTGTCAAATGATGAAAGCGTTAAAAATATTTTAGTAGATGGCTCTGATCTCAACTATATTTCTTCTGCAGGGCTAGGTGTATTCATGTCATATATTGATGACTTTAAAAGTAAGAACATAAAAATGATCTTATTTGGCTTAAGCGAAAAAGTATTGAATGTATTTCAAATTTTAGGGCTTGACCAACTTATGAGTATTGTCAGCAATAAGCAGGAAGCGAAGGAGAAATTACATGAAGTTCAATCTTAAAGTATATTGTGAAAAAACACGGCTAAAGGATATTCGGAATTTTATTTCTGAAAAGCTGAAGGCCTATGTGCATGATGATTTGGAAATCAACCAAATGGTATTGGCGGTGGATGAAATCTGTGCTAACCTCATCATTCATTCCAATTACTGCAATGCAAATGAAGCCATTAATTTGGAGGTATTTGTTGAAAAAGATGGCGTTACATTTGAGATTTCTGATGAAGGAGAAAAATTTGATATCAAGAAATACAAAGAGCCATCCATTGAAGAAGTAGTACAAACTAAGAAAAAAGGTGGAATAGGTTTATTGTTAGTAAATAAAATCATGGACAAGGTTGAATTCACGAACAAGGAAAAGAAAAATACCTGTATCCTCTATAAAAAGTTTGGACAAAGCCAGAAAAGTTAATTTATCTTCGCTTCATTCTCTTTAATATTTTATTGTGTAAATCCATTTACATAAATTGCTTCTTAAAATTTATTCTTACCCAATGGGCAACAAAAAAAGTCTCTTATTATTAGTAGCACTTATTTTATTAAACGCTTGTAAAAATACTCAAACTCAAAAGGCAAATACCTCTAGTGATGTATTATTCACGGTTGATGGAGAAAACGTATACCCTGATGAATTTATCTATGCGTTTGAAAAGAGCAAAAGAAATAAAGCAGATAATGAATCTGAGGAAGAGTATCTTGATTTATACATCAATTTTAAACTTAAAGTTAAAGAAGCAAAAGCTAAAGGTTTAGATACTACACAAGCCTACCAAACAGAGTTAAATGGCTATTTGGAAGAAATTAAAAAGCCTTACCTCACCGCAGAAAAAGTAAATGAAAAGCTGATTAAAGAAGCTTATGAAAGACTTCAGCAAGAAATTAATGCTAGCCATATTTTAATTATGGTTGATGAAAACGCAAGTCCGGAAGATACTTTAAAAGCCTTCAATAAAATTAAAGAAGCTAGAAATAAGGCGGTAAGTGGTGAAAATTTCGAAGCTTTAGCAAGACAATATTCTGAAGATCCTTCAGTGCAAAGAAATAATGGACAATTAGGGTGGTTTACCGCATTTCAAATGGTTTATCCTTTCGAAAATGCAGCTTTTAAAACTAATGTGGGAGAGATATCTCCAATCATAAAAACTCAATTTGGCTATCATATAATTAAAGTGAATGACTCACGGGCTACTTTAGGTCGAATAAAAATTGCCCACATCATGAAGCGTTTTCCTCCTCAAGCAACAGCTGAAGATTCTTTAGAAACAAAAAACGAAATTTATAACGTTTATGAAAGACTAAAAGAAGGAGAAAACTGGTTTATTCTGGCTACTAAAGAATCGGAAGATTTAAGCACCAAAGATACTGGAGGGGAACTTCCATGGTTTGGAGCTGGTAATTTACCTAAGGAATTAGAAACAGCAGCATTTGATTTAGAACAAAAAGGAGAAATATCAAAGCCAGTGATGAGTCCCTATGGATGGCACATTTTAAAGCTGGAAGATAAAAGAGGAGTTGGGAGCTTAAACAGCATGAAAGAGAGTTTAAGCAGAAGAATTAAAAGGGATCAAAGATCAGAACTAAAAGAGGATGAAGTCATTAGAAAGCTGAAAACTGAAAATGATTTTCAAAAAAATGAAAAAGTATACCATCTGTTAAAAACAAAACCAACCTTATCTAAAGAGCAATTCAAGAAAAAGGAATTAGAACAACCCTTATTTAGTATCTCATCTCAAAAATATTCTGTTGAGGACTTCCTAATTGGTTTTGATAAAGAAAAGGAGTTAGACCGTCAGCTAGAGAACTATGAAAAAGCTAAGCTTTTGGAATATGAAGATGAGAATCTTGAAACTAAGTATCCTGAGTATAGGCTTTTAAGACAGGAATATAAGGAGGGTTTACTCCTATTCGAAATCATGAATAGAGAGGTTTGGAGCAAAGTTGGTGGAGACTCAACCGTATTAAAAGAATTCTATAATAAAAATAAAGCCAATTACATAAGTGAAGAAAAGTTAAGATTAGCAAAAATTATTTTTTCTGATACCAGCAGTATAAATCAGTATAGAAATCCAATAAAAGAGAAGTATTTTCCGTTAAGCCCAAGAATAGAATTTAATGAATCAACTGAATTATCGTCAATAATTAATCTTGATAGTGGCAGGAATCACAAATTATTAATTACAGTAAGTTTACCTGAAAATCTTAATAAAAGTGATTCAGTGAAACTTTTTAAAGCATTGAATGAATCATTCAATGAGAAGGATATTCAGAAACTTACCGATTCCAATGAAAATAAAATATATTTGCAATTGTTTTCAGAATCGAATGAACTATTAGCATTAAATAATAAAGCTATTGAAGAAGCATATGAAGAGATAGTTCCAATTTCTGAATGTAAAAAATGGTTGGGCAAAGAAAAGACTGACTATTTTACTGATATGACAAAAAATGGTATGATTGAATTAAATTATGTATTAGATAAATATCTACCAAGGCAAAAAACATTCTCAGAGGCAAAAGCTGAACTCATAGAAGATTATCAGAAAAAATTAGAATCTGATTGGGTAAATCAGTTGAAAAAGAAATATGAAGTGAATGTGAATGAAAATATTTTAAATAAAATTAAAGCAAAAATTGAAGAATAATTTTCTAACCATATCATTTATTGTTTTAACTTCTCTTCTATGGAGTTGTGAATACATTAACCTAAAAAGCTTCGAAACAGAAGAGAAAGTTGAAGAAGTAAAGGTTCCTGTAGCAAGAGTAGGAAATTCAGTATTATACCAAAAAGACTTAGCAGGAATTGTAGGGAATGACATCAGTGTAAAAGACAGTACAAATTTAATTGATCGCTATGTTAACTCATGGATTAAAAAGCAGCTCTTAATTTCCGAAGCTTCAGAAAAAATTGATTTTGATCAAGCTTCAATTGAAAGAAAGGTATTGGATTATCGTTATGCTTTAATGGTTCACGAATTCAAAAAGTATTATGTAGATAATAATTTGGACACAGTGGTAACCAATGAAGAAATTGAAACCTACTTTAATGATAACAAAGATAATTTTGAATTAAAGCAGAATATCATCCGTGGATATTTCATTACTGTGAGTAAAGATGCGCCAAAAATTAATAAACTAAAATCATTGATAAATTCTGATAAGCCGCAGGACTTCAAAGAGCTAAAATCATACTGCTTCAGATTTGCTGAAACCTATTTCCTTGAAGATTCAGTATGGATAAATTTTGATGAGGCTATTAGAAACACTCCTTTTACCAGCGTTACGAACAAAATAGATTTTTTGAAATCAAATAAATTCGTTGAAGATGAAAATGAGGAAAAGATTTATTTCTTAAGGATAAAAGAATTTAAAATTTCAGACCAGATTTCTCCTTTGGAATTTGTGAGGAATGATATTAAACAGATTATTTTAAATAAAAGAAAGGTGGCTTTAGCCAACCAATTAGAAGAGGAAGTTTTTGAAAAAGCGAAGAGTTCGAACAAATATGAAATTTACAAAGCTGAAAAATAAATTTTTAATTATTGCCTTTACACTTATCTCTTTACCATTTTGGACAAATGCTCAAAATGAAGGAGGAGAAATTGTAGATAAAATTATCGCAAAGGTTGATAATTACATCATTCTGGAATCTGATTTAGCACTAGCTTATAAAGATTACTTATCGAGAGGGGGAAATGCAAGTAGCCAACAAGCAAGATGTGAGGTTTTAGAAAACCTGATTGTTAACAAACTTTTATTAGCGAAAGCTGAAATAGATTCAGTGACAGTACCAGAAGCTCAGGTTGATGCTCAACTGGAAAACAGAATGAGAATGATGGTACAACAAATAGGTTCTGAGGAAAAAATAGAAGAATATTACGGTAAATCATTAGAAGAATTCAGTATCGAAATCAGGGATGATGTGAAAGAACAAATGATAATCGGTGAAATGCAAAGAACCATCACTGCTGATATTGAAGTAACTCCAAGACAGGTAAAGAAATTCTATGCCAATATCCCTAAAGACAGTCTGCCTTTTTACTCAACTCAAGTTCAAGTAGGGCAAATTGTTAAAAAGCCAACCATGAGCAAAGAAGCTAAAGACAACATAAAGGCTAGACTTAATGGTTTAAGAGAAAGAATATTAGAAGGTGAGGATTTTAGCGACATAGCAAGGCTTTATTCACAAGAGCCTGGAGCTAAGCAAAGTGGTGGTAATATAGGGTTTTTTGAAAGAGGCCAATTAGCCCCTGAATATGAAGCAACTGCTTTAAGGCTGAAACCAGGAGAAATTTCCAAACCAGTTGAAACTGATTTTGGATTTCACATCATTGAATTATTAGAAAGAAGAGGAAATGAATTCAATACTCGTCATATTTTAATAATGCCAAAATTCACTCAAAAAGATTTAGATAGAACGGAAAATTTCTTGGATAGCATTCGAACATTAATCATTAACGATAGTATTACATTTGAAGCTGCAGCTGCAGAACACTCGGATGATATGCAAACTTCTTCTAATGGAGGATACTTTATGGAAGGAGAATCAGGAGGCACAAGAGTATCGGTTGACGAATTAGACCCTAATATATTCTTTACTATTGATACTATGCAAGTTGGTTCTATCACAAAACCTTTGACATTTCGGCAGCCTGATCGTTCTCAAGCTGTAAGAATTTTGTATTATAAAGATAGAATAAAGCCGCACAGAGCTGATATCAATATAGATTATCAGAAGATAAAGATGGCGGCATTGAATAAAAAGAAAAGTGAGAAGTTGGCAAAATGGTTTGAAGAATCTAAAGATGAAGTTTTCATTGTATTAGATGAAAATTACCAAAACTGCCAGATATTGAACTGACAAATATGGATAAATTTGAAAATGAAGTTGCAGCGGCTGATGCTTTGCATGAAAAATATGAAAGCCTAAGAAAAGAAATTTCAAAGGTAATTGTAGGGCAGGATGAAGTGGTAAGACTTGTTATCAGTTCTTTCTTTTGTCATGCACACAGCTTATTAGTGGGTGTACCCGGCTTAGCAAAAACTTTATTAATCAATACGGTAGCATCTGCTATGAATTTAAAATTTAACCGTATTCAGTTTACTCCTGATTTAATGCCTTCCGACATTATTGGGGCGGAAACCTTAGATAAGGATAGAAATTTCAAATTTATAAAAGGACCTATTTTTAATAACATTATCCTTGCGGATGAGATCAATAGAACGCCACCAAAAACTCAGGCTGCTTTATTAGAATCAATGCAGGAAAAGAACGTAACTGTTGCAGGTGAAACATATCCTTTACCTGATCCATTCTTTGTTTTGGCTACACAAAACCCAATTGAACAAGAAGGAACTTATCCTTTACCAGAAGCGCAATTGGACAGATTTATGTTTAACATCAATTTAGATTATCCTTCTTATGAGGATGAGCTAAACATTGTAAAAAGCTCTGGACAGGCAATTGATACTGTAAATGCAGTAATGAATGCAGAGGAAATACTTTACTTCCAAAAGCTGGTAGACAAAGTACCAGTAACGGACAATGTTATTGAATTTGCCGTGAAACTCGTTCAAGGCACAAGGCCTAATACTGAAAAGTCATTCGAGATTACGGATGAATATTTAGAATGGGGTGCCGGACCAAGGGCTTCTCAATTCTTAATAAAAGGTGCTAAATGTAATGCCTTATTAAATGGTAAATATTCTCCTGATATAGAGGATGTAAAAGCAGTTGCAATTCCTGTTTTAAGACACAGATTGGTAAAGAATTTCAAAGCGGATGCAGAAGGCATGACAATTGAAGAAATTATACATAAACTTATCCAGAAGGTAGAGTCTAACTGATTAAAGTTTTATTCATAAAGACTCTGTGATTTTATAAAAGCCAATCGATAGGGCATTTACAACATTTATGGAAGAATTTTGTCCATACATGGGAATGTGAAAGTGCTCTTCACATAAATTCAACACTTTATCAGATACTCCCTGTCTTTCAGAGCCAACTATAATTGCAATTCTATCAACATTCGAGTTCTCAAAATGGTGAATGGACTTACTTTTTTCAGTTATTTCCAATGCGATTGATCGATACCCTTCTTTTTTAAGTCTTTCTAGTTCAAATTCAGCGTCTGAATTAAAAGTATACTGTACTGTTTTGTAAGTATTTCTAGAGGCTCTTTTCACTTTGGTGGTAAAATCAACAGCTTTTTCTCCTGCAAAAAATATTTCTCTCACCCCAAAAGCTTCAGATAACCGCATCATCATACCCACATTTTCAGGTGTACGAATATTTTCAGCTATTAGGATTATGTTTAAATGATGTCCAGCATTTTGTGTTTCGTAATGAGATTTTTGCATAAAATATATCCCCTTTTAGTGACAAAATAAATCATTTTGGATTTCAAATAAATAATAAATCTGACTATTTCCCATGTTAAGCTAATACAAATGTCATAATGTCAGACAAAATACAGCTATTTCCTATTGGCACATCCATTGTTATACAAGAAGAAAAAGAATTTAGAATTAGAAAATAAATAGATCATGGGAAAAATTATTGGAATTGACTTAGGTACTACCAACTCCTGTGTGGCGGTAATGGAGGGTAATGAACCCGTTGTAATCCCCAACAGTGAGGGTAGAAGAACTACACCTTCAATTGTAGCGTTTTTGGATGAAGGGAAAGGCGAACGAAAAGTAGGTGATCCTGCAAAACGTCAAGCTATTACCAACCCTGCCAATACAATTGCATCCGTAAAAAGATTCATGGGTAAGAAGTTCTCTGAAGTTTCAGAAGAGAAAAAAATTGCTTCTTATAAAGTAGAATCTGGAAATAACGATACAGTTAGAGTTAAAGTAGGAGACAGAAACTATACTCCTCAGGAATTATCTGCTATGATTCTTCAGAAAATGAAGTCTACTGCAGAAGATTACCTAGGACAAGAAGTAACAGAAGCTGTAATAACAGTACCTGCTTACTTTAATGATGCAGAACGTCAGGCTACTAAAGAAGCAGGACAAATCGCAGGCTTAGAAGTAAAAAGAATTATTAACGAGCCAACTGCAGCAGCTTTGGCTTACGGTCTTGACAAAAGAGATAAAGACCAAAACATTGCCGTATACGATTTAGGTGGTGGTACTTTTGATATCTCCGTTCTTGAATTAGGTGACGGTGTATTTGAAGTAAAATCTACTAATGGTGATGTACACTTAGGGGGTGATGATTTTGACCAAGTAATCATTAACTGGTTAGCTGACGAATTCAAAAATGAGCATGGCGTTGATCTGAAACAAGATCCAATGGCCTTACAAAGATTGAAAGAGGCTGCAGAGAAGGCTAAAATTGAATTATCAAGTTCTACTGAAACAGAAGTAAACTTGCCATACATCATGCCGGTTGACGGTGTACCAAAACACTTGGTAAGAAAATTAAGCCGTTCAAAATTTGAGCAATTATCAGATGACTTAGTGAAGAGATCAATGGCTCCAGTTAAGAAGGCTTTAGAAGATGCAGGTTTATCTGCTTCTGAAATTGATGAAGTAATCTTAGTAGGGGGTTCTACTCGTATACCTAGAATTCAGGAAGAAGTAGAGAAGTTCTTCGGTAAAAAACCATCTAAAGGAGTTAACCCTGATGAGGTGGTTGCTATTGGTGCAGCCATTCAAGGTGGTGTGTTAACCGGTGAGGTTAAAGATGTATTATTATTGGATGTAACTCCTCTATCATTAGGTATTGAAACTATGGGTGGAGTGATGACTAAATTAATTGAAGCGAATACTACCATTCCTTCTAAGAAGTCAGAAACATTCAGTACGGCATCTGATAATCAGCCTTCTGTTGAGATTCACGTTTTACAAGGTGAGAGATCAATGGCAAAAGACAACCGTTCAATTGGTAGATTCCACTTAGATGGTATTCCACCAGCACCAAGAGGTGTTCCTCAAATCGAAGTAACATTCGATATTGATGCTAACGGTATCTTAAATGTATCTGCTAAAGATAAAGGAACTGGTAAAGAGCAGAAAATTAGAATTGAGGCTTCTTCAGGCTTATCAGAGGAAGAAATCGAAAAAATGAGAAAAGAGGCGGAAGCAAATGCTGAAACCGATAAAAAAGAGAAAGAGAAAATTGATAAAATCAATCAAGCTGACTCTTTAATCTTCCAAACTGAGAAGCAAATGAAAGAATTTGGTGACAAGCTTTCTGAAGGTAACAAAACTGCCATAGAAGGAGCTTTAACTAAATTGAAAGAAGCACACAGCAGCCAAAATGTTGAAGCAATTGATTCTTCTATGGAAGAATTGAATAACGCATGGCAGGCAGCTTCTCAAGAAATCTACCAAGCACAGCAAGCTGCTGGTGGCGCTGAAGGTGGGCAGCCTGGCGGAGACGCTGGTCAGCAAGCGCAAGGCGAAAGCGGTGATAGTGTAGATGATGTTGAGTACGAAGAAGTAAATGATGATGAAAATAAAGATTCTAAATAAGAATCAGTAATTCATAGATTATAAGGAAAGCCTCTCGGAGAAATCTGAGAGGCTTTTTTTGTGTAGTGATTTTGAGAAAAATAATACTGTTGAATATGGATGAGGCATTTGATAATCTCATTCGCAGTACTTTGGTTAAACCTCAATTATAATCAGACTAGTAGTATAAGACATATGAAAAAGATGCATTCAAATAAATGAAGATATTCTAAGGAATTCAATGACATATTAACATATTTAAGATAGTTTTGATATTTCAAAATAAAATAATAATTCAATAGTTTTTTTATATGAAATCACTCCTAATCCTTTTTATCAGTTTATTGATAGGTTTTTCTTCATTGTCTCAAGACAACAAAATCAATTTTGGTTTTGAATTAGGTATCATAAAGCCAAAAGTCATTTCTAACATCGATATATTTACCTACCCTGATACGCCTTTTCGACCTTCCGCATCTCTACTTATAGCTAAAAACCTAAATAAAAGATGGTCGATTGCAGTGGGTTTGGGCTACCTAGACTACAAATTTGAATCCGAAAATAATTATCAGGTAATCAATCCAAGAAGTGATGATTACTTTAATTCAGAAGTCAAAAGTTTTTCATTTTTGTCTATCCCTTTAAGAGTAAAGCGCAACTTCAAAAATATTGGCTTCTTTTATTCAGCTAGCCTAACCAATAAAATTTTAATAGATCATTATATCTACCTTGAAAACACATTGACAAAAAATAACGAAACTATTGCAAGAGTAAAAAACAAATATGCATTAGCGATTGATGCAGATTTTGGATACGAATATTCGATATCTAGAGAAACGATACTGTTTACTTCTATTAGAATTAGTGCTGATATTATTGATGCACAAGTTGGAAGGATAAAGGGCTACTATCATTTATTAGTAATTCCTGCCATTCAAATTGGTTGTCTTTTTTAAATCTATTCATTTCATCCTCAAATTTATTGATAGTAGAAAATCAAAGAATTTCGTTAGCTTTAAAAATTTCCCCATAATCAAAAAATGAAAGATGTAGTTATTCAAGAAGATAGAATTGTTAAAGCACAAGCAAATAGTTACCTAACAAATATATGAGTCCAGGCCTCTCAGATTTCTCTGAGAGGCTTTTTTGTTAATATTTCTTTCACAAAAAAATTAATGTCATTGATACATATGTAGAAATACAATCGATGAATCCCTACATAGCATCGATTAACTGGATCAGAATCTTGTTATTGCTTTGTAACTTTAGTATTAAATCCAAAACCAATATGAGACCTATCCTAAGCCTGATTTTAATCCTTCCCATATTAGCTTTCTATAGCTGCAACAAAATTGAAAGCGGACATGGTAGAGCTTCTTTCTATTTAACAGATGGCCCCTTGGAAAGCAATAATGTTTCTGGTGTGGTGATATGTATCACAAGAGTGGAAGCCTTTGGTCCAGATGGATGGAAAGTAATAAAAGAATATGAAAAGCCCGAAGCAGTCGATTTATTTTCCCTTCAAGGTGGTGAAACACTTTTCTTAGAAGAGAAAGAATTAGTGAGTGGAAAATATGATCAAATAAAATTAGGGCTCGTTGTCTCTCAAACTTCTGATGGCGGAAATTTACCTGCACATTATATTAAATTCAATGACGGGACAGTTTCGGAAATAAGTGTACCTATTGGTGACCAAGCAGGATATACTATTATTGGGGATTTCACTATTCCTGATGGAGGTATAACTTCTATTATTATGGATTTTGACCTAAGAAAATCTGTATTAAAAATGCAGAATTCAGAACAAATCATTTTAAAACCTACTGTAAGATTACTCGAGGAAGCTAAAGTTGGATCAGTTCAGGGAGTTATCAGTGGAATTTCAGGGACAAGGGTAGCATATGCCTACAAGGGCGGTAATTTTAATGATAATGAGTCCACTCCTAATGCTGATGGTGTTCGATTTAATAATGCAGAATCTAGTTCAAATGTAGATGAAAATGGTAATTATTATATCTCTTATTTACCGTCAGATGAATATGATATTGTGGTTGCATCTTTTGATGGTGAAGGAAATTTCATTGAAGTGAAAACTATTGAAGAAGGCGTGGTGATTAATGACGGAGAACTAAAGACTTTAAACATAACAATTTAAAACCAGCCAGTTCATAAAAAATAAAGCCCAATCATTTGAAAGTGATTGAGCTTTATTATATTTAAATTAGAAATCAAGTACCTGATTTTTTCATCCATTCAGGTGTTTCAGGTGCTTTATAGGATTCCATCTTTTGAAGTAGGTTATTCATATCAGTATCCTGCAAAAGCATATCCTTATTTATCGTTTTTAGAAAATCCTGCTTGTTCATTCCTTGTATCATTGTCAATAAAGGCTGATAGAACTCTTTGATATTCAATAATCCAATAGGCTTATGATGAAGACCTAGTTGAGCCCATGTTAAAATTTCAAACAGCTCTTCCATGGTACCGAAACCCCCAGGTAAAGCAATAAAGCCATCTGACAAATCATGCATTTTTAATTTTCTTTCATGCATAGATTCCACCACTATCATTTCCGATAAATCGTTATGAGCTACTTCTTTGGTTTGTAAAAAGTCAGGAATAACGCCTATAACTTCTCCCCCTTTATCTAAAGCACCTTCTGCAACTGCACCCATCAGTCCAATTTTTGCTCCACCGTATACTACCCCAATATTTTTTTCGGCAAGCAGTTGCCCTAGTCTGAAAGCCTCCTGTTCAAAATTGGGGTCAATTCCAGCGCTGGAACCACAAAATACCGCTATTCTATTCATATGCATTATATTTAAGCTTTAAAAGCCATTCTTTCTCCGACACCGTGCTCAATAATTTGCCCATTATCATACGCCTTATTGCCATTAATAAAGGTAGTAACTACAGAAGCTGGAAATGTATGCCCTTCAAAAGGAGACCATTTACATTTAGCCAGAATATTTTCTTTTGAAACCGTGTATGCAGTATCAAGGTCTACCAATACACAATCAGCGTGGTAACCTTCTCTAATGAATCCCCTATCTACTATTCTGAATAATTTAGCTACATTATGCGAGGCTTTTTCTACTATCTTTTCTAAACTTATTTTTCCTTGCTTATAAAACTCAATTAAGGCTAGTAAATTATGCTGAACCAAGGGTCCACCCGATGGTGCAGAAAAATATTTATTTTGTTTTTCTTCTAAAGTATGAGGTGCATGATCTGTAGCTAAAACATCAATTTTGTCATCTAATAAAGCCTGAAAGATAGTATCTCTATCTTGAGCAGTTTTTACTGCAGGATTCCATTTGATTAAAGTTCCTTTTTCTTTATAATCTTCATCAGAAAACCATAGATGATGCAAGCATGCCTCAGCGGTGATTTTCTTCTGCTCTAATGGAATTGAATTATCGAATAGTTCTGTTTCTTTTCCTGTTGAAATATGAAGTACATGAAGTCGAGAACCATGTTGCTTTGCCAACTTAACCGCTAAAGATGAGGATAAATAGCAAGCTTCCTCCGAACGGATAATAGGGTGCATTTCTATAGGAACATCTTCTCCGTATTGCTCTTTGAATTTTGCTGTATTGGCCCTAATTGTTGCTTCATCTTCACAATGCGTTGCAATCAACATCGGCACTTTTGAAAAGATGTTGTTCAAAGTATCTTCATTATCCACTAACATATTTCCTGTTGAGCTTCCCATGAAAACTTTTACACCACAAACTTTAGAAGCATCAGTTTTGAGTACCTCCTCAATATTATCATTGCTAGCCCCCATAAAGAATGAATAGTTAGCTAGTGAATTTTTAGCAGCTATTTGATATTTATCTTCTAATAATTCTTGGGTAAGGGCATTTGGAACCGTATTTGGCATTTCCATGAACGAAGTTATACCTCCAGCTACAGCCGCTCTTGATTCAGTAAAAATATTAGCTTTATGAGTTAAACCGGGCTCTCTAAAATGGACTTGATCATCGATTAATCCAGGTAAAAGATATTTTCCATTTGCATCAATTACTTCATCTGCCTCTTCTGGATTTATTTGTGAAGTAATCTTTTCAAAGCGTCCATTTTTCATCAGCACATCTAACTGCTGAATTCGGCCTTCATTTACTATATTTGCATTGACGATCAGAGTGGTTTTCATAATTCACTAATTTTTCTCTAAATAATTGACTATATGTCGCAATTTACCGCATCCTTCCAAAATTTTAAACTTAATAAACAATTATTAAATGCTATAAAGGATTTAGGCTACGAAAAACCTTCTGAAATCCAAGTAAAAGCCATTCCAAGAATTTTAAATGGACATGATGTTATTGGTATAGCCCAAACAGGAACTGGTAAAACTGCGGCTTTTGTATTGCCTTTAATCATGAAATTAAAATATGCTCAATCTGATGATCCTAGAGCATTGATCTTAGCACCCACTCGAGAGTTAGTGATGCAGGTCTATGAAAATATTTTAGAACTGGGGAAATATACTGATTTAAGAACAGTATGTCTATACGGGGGAATTGGTCCTAAAAAACAAGCAGAAGAAGTAGCTCAGGGTTGTGATATTATAGTTGCTACGCCTGGCCGACTATTAGATATTTATAATGCTGGTGTATTGCAAACAAAGCAAATCAAAACCTTTGTTTTAGATGAAGCTGATCGCATGATGGACATGGGATTCATGCCTCAAATTAGAAAGGTATTGGAACTCTTACCTATGAAAAAGCAGAATTTATTTTTCTCTGCTACCTTTCCTGAAAAAGTGGAAAAATATGCTCATGAGTTTACCGATTTTCCTGAAAAGGTTGAAGTAACTCCTCAAGCAACAACCTCTGAATTGATCGATCAGTATCTGTATCATGTCCCTAACTTTTTAACCAAAATAAACCTACTTAAATATTTACTGGATCAAGATGAATTCAGCAGAGTATTGATTTTTGTGAGAACCAGAACTAATGCTAATAATGTTTTTCACTTTGTAGAAAGAAAAATAACTAAAGAGGCCAGAGTTATTCATGCCAATAAAGCACAATCCACAAGGATTAATGCCATTAAGGACTTTAAGGAAGGGAATATAAAAGTTTTGGTAAGTACCGATGTAAGTGCCAGAGGTATCGATGTGCAAGAAATTTCTCATGTGATAAACTTTGAAGTACCTAATAAATATGAAGAATATGTTCACCGTATTGGTAGAACGGGAAGAGCTGAACATCAAGGAATAGCCATTAGTTTTGTTGACCCTTCTGATGTTTATCATATTGAAAAAATTGAAGAATTAATTAATCAAAAGATTACCGTTAATAAACTTCCACAGCAAGTGGAGCTAATGGAAACCATGCCTAAAGAACAAAAAGACATGGATCAGGAAATTGATAGACAAAAACATCTTGAAAACCCTGACTTTAAAGGCGCTTTTCATGAAAAGAAGAAGAAAAACTTAAGTGGCAAAGCAAGAGATAAAGCTTTTGGTAATAAACCTAAAGATAAAAGAAGGAGAAAAAGATAACATTGTAATTGAGTAGAATGGTTTATTTATCATGAACGTATAAATCTCAAATAACGAATGGTCACTTTCATTCGTAGCCTATTAAAGTAATTATAAATTGTAAAGACTTTTATTCTTAAATAGATATGAAATTAAATTATAAAGAATTAGGAGATAGCGGACAACCCCTTATTATTTTACACGGTTTATTTGGCTCTTCAGATAATTGGATGACCATCGGGAGAAAGTTATCTGAAAAGTTTAAAGTTTATTTGGTTGACCAAAGAAATCATGGTGATTCTCCACATAATGAAGTTCATAATTATGAAGTGATGGCTTCCGATTTGGCTGAATTTATAAAAGATCATCAAATTGAAAACCCACATATTATAGGCCATTCAATGGGAGGTAAAACAGCTATGCATTTTGCTGTTGAGCATCCCGACCTTTTCGATAAATTGATTATCGTGGATATTGCCCCTAAAGCCTACCCTGTTCATCATGATACTATTTTAGAGGGATTATGCAGTCTGAAATTAGATGAATTAAAATCGAGAGGTGACGCTGACAAACAATTGGCAGAATTTGTACCTGAAAAAGGTGTGAGACAATTCTTATTAAAAAATTTAACTCGTAATCAGGACAAAGAGTTCGAGTGGAAAATAAACTTACCTATTCTAGAAAAAAATATTGAGGTAGTAGGAAAAGGTTTAGAAAAAAGATTGGCTACTGAAAAGGATGTGTTATTTATTGGAGGAAAAAATTCGCATTATATAAAATCAGAAGACTATATTGCTATCAATAACTTCTTCCCTAATGCAAAAATTGAGATGGTTGAAGGTGCTGGGCATTGGATACATGCAGAAAAACCGGAGGAATTTTTAGCCTTGATAGAAGATTTCCTAAAATAAAATGTAATACCTTAATATTTTCAAAAATGAAAAAGCTACTGACCGTCTTCTTATTGAGCACCATACCTGGTCTTATATTGGCACAAAACTCAGATTACAATGCTGAATTAGCCGATTCTTTAGGAGCAGACGACTATGGTATGAAATCTTATACCTTAGTAATGTTAAAAACTGGCGGTGGCAATATTGAAGATAAGGCAAAGGTAGACAGTCTTTTCAGAGGTCATTTGGATAATATCGGAAAGTTAGCCGCTGAAGGTAAAGTCGTTGTAGCGGGTCCTTTGGAAAAGAATGAAAACAATTACAGAGGAATATTTATTTTTGATGTATCCGATAAAGAAGAAGTAGCAAAATTATTACTTACAGATCCAGCCATAAAGGAAGATCTATTAGCATATGATTTATATAATTGGTATGGCTCAGCAGCTTTGCCTGTTTATTTAGAAACCCATTCCAAAATAGAAAAAATAAGACCTTAACATATCCTAATTATTCTTTTGAATGCAATTACAATATGCCCTTGAACTTTTAGGTACATTAACATTTGCTATTTCTGGAGCACTGGCTGTAAAAGATAAATCAGAAGACTGGTTTGGTGCTGGCTTTACTGGATTTGTAACCGCTATTGGTGGGGGCACCTTAAGGGATATAATGCTAGGTAGTTATCCATTATCTTGGGTGGGTGATATGAATATAATTTACACCATCTTGGGAGGTGTTTTACTCACTAGTTTCTTCAATAAGTATCTACAAAAATTAAGAAGAACCTTAAGCTTATTCGATTCAATGGGAATTGCATTGTTTACGGTTTCTGGAGTTGAAAAAGCTCTTTCAATGGGTGTAAGATGGGAAATCGCTGCTATTATGGGAATGTTTTCAGCAGTATTTGGAGGTGTAATTCGAGATACATTAGTAAACGAAACGCCAGTAATTTTCAGGAAAGAAATATATGCAAGTGCATGCCTATTAGGAGGCATGCTTTACTTGTTATTAAGCTATTTTGATTTTGACAGAAATCTCAATTTTATTTTATCAGCTTCATTTATAGTATCAGTAAGACTTTTGGCTGTTAAATATCATATCAATTTTCCAAAGATTTAATTATAAAACAATATCTTCAAGTCTCAACTGCTTGGTAAGGTACTCGATCACCTCATTTTCTTCCTCAGAAACTCCATCAGAGGCACTGGCAAATAAGTACATAGTCTCTACCACAAATTCTCTGGAAGTCGCATTTTCACTGAAATAATCTTTCAATGCTGCTAAGAATTTTTCTTGCCATTTGTCTAAATTTTTAATGAGATGACGAAATTCTGAACGGTATATCAGCATCAAATTCTCTTCTTTTTCCTCACCGAGATCATCAGAAGCAAATTCATCCCCTAATATTTTAGCTAATCTTTTAACAGTCACCCATTCTTCCTGATCGATAATTCCATCAGACATTGCTACCCTAAATGCCGGAAACAAATTCACTATGTATACAAATTGCTCCCTATTTAATTTTAAAAATCTTTCTTTTGTATACTCTTTGAAAAGTTTATCAATCTTTGACATGCTGTGTGTTAATTAAATTAATGTATTATCATCTGGTTTAGTTAAATCATTTTCAGAGTTCATCAATAGTTCATATTGTTGATAACGCTCTAAAATTTCTTTTACATAATTGACAGGCTCTTGCCCTCTACAATATCCATATTTTACAACTGGATCATTATAATATTTCTTTTGAGATTTTAACAGCAGATATTTTTCTACATTATCTTCCCAAACTGAAGGATCACCTCCATATTTTTTAGTTAGCTTAATGGCATCCTCCATATGACCAATACCTACATTATAAGCGGCTAACACGAATTTCTGTCTTTCTACGCTGTCTGCAACATACTTTTTAAAGTTTCTTTGTAACCATTGTATGAATTTACCACCTGCTGCTAAACTTTGTTCTGGATCATACAAATTAGTAGCACCAAATTCATGAGCAGTAGGCTCCATCATCTGCATTAAGCCAATAGCCCCTGCCCATGATTTTACGTTTGGGTCAAACTTACTTTCCTGATAAACTTGAGCCGCCAATAATTTCCAATCCCAGCCAATACTATCGGCTGTTGCCTTAATTATATCATCAAACGGAGATAGTTTGCCGCCTTGTACAGAAGAATATTCAGAATACGATCTGCTAGCAGATCGTTTCAAGTTTTTGAAGTACTTATTATATATCACATAATAATCTGTTTCTTTTTGTCTTTGCTCTAACCAATAATTTATTCTATTCTCCAAAGAATCAGCATTTGGCCTTAAAGCCCAAGCGATTTTTTGAGAAAAACTAATAGGCGTTTTAACATCTATATCAGGATAGTAAGTTGCATTTAACATTGCTACATCTTCATCAGCTACTGTATACTCTATTTCGCCTTCCGCTACCATTCTAATCAAGCTTTCTACCTCTAAACTACTGCTATCCTCAATAATTACTATATCACCCCCTATTTCATCCGAAAGATTTGCTAACCTCATTGAGAAGGAAGAGCTTTTCCTAACATGAACTTCCTTACCTGAAAGTTGAATGGGATCACGAATTAATTCATTTTCAATTTCATGGAGCTTCATCTGTCTCCAGTTTTCAGGCTTTTTTTGTACCAATACCTGCCGAACAAAATATAATGGATCAGTAAAATCTACAAATTGTTTTCTTTCCTTAGTTACTGTAAGGTTGAAAGCGGCAATATCTGCCTCTCCTCTATTTACCTTTTCTAAAGCTGAAGAAATGCTGTTATCCTTAATTATTTTGAGTTCTACTTCGAGGTCTTTGGCTAACCAATTTAACATTTCGTATTCATAGCCCATTGGCTGTCCTTTGTAGATAAAGTAACTAGTAGCACTATTATCTACTACGGCAGTTAAGTAGCCTCTTTCTTGTATTTTTTCAAAGTCGAAATCGATTGGTTCTATCGCATAGGATAAATCTCGACTTTGAGTATCAGTTTTGGTTGAACAAGAACTTATAAATACAAAAATTAAGATTGATAGCCAATAAAAATATTTGTTGAAAAATTTCATTATATCTTTATTTTAGAATTTTAAATATAGCCATTAAAATGTAGGGCAAGTAAAATGCATACAGTTTTTCGACTGATTGCCCATTTTAACGGATAATACTATTACTATATAAAATACTAAAAATTTAATAAAGAGTTTTGAACTATTTGATTATCAATAAAAAAGCCATTCAGCATATTGCTGAATGGCTTTTTCAATCTAGGTAAAATACCTATTAAAATTCTTCTTCTTGATTTTTCTTTTTATTAATGGCTCCTATAATTAAAGCTCCTATGGCATAGAATATCAGTAAATAAAGGTATCCTTGAGCCTGACCTACAACTGAATATCCTTCTCTAATACCTTTAGCCATTTCATCCATGATTTCATTCGAAGCTCCACCTAATACCTCCATAGATTTCATAGTATTCTCCATCGTGACATCAATTAATATATTTGCCGCTTCAGGATCAATAACGGTAAATAGAAGAATATTAAATACAACTCCTATAAAACCAGAAACAGATAGAACTACAAAAGAATGCAAAAAGGCATCTTTAAAAGACATATAGCCACCCACTTTTGATCTGTAATCTCTTCCTGCATAAATCACAATAGCGACATAAATTACAAATGATATAATACCTCTAGCAGAACTTGCCATTATGGTTATATCAATCATGTAAATAACTAATGTTATAATAACAGAAATTAATCCTAGAATTGCACCCCATTTTAATGAGTGCTGTGTATTGTTTACTTCAACTTCTTGATTTTCCATGTTTAAAAAAATTTAGGTTTTAGTTTTTATTAATTAGTTCTGATCACATTTATTTTTAAAACGCGAATCAATGATATAAATAATTTTCCATTTTTCATTCATCTTAATGAATTGAAATGAATTAATTCCACAATGGCTCAATTGATCTCCTAAATAAAATGTGTAATCCATCCAGGCAGTTGCTACTGCTCCGTCAGATATGATTTTTATATTATTGACTTGTTCATTCCATACCGTTCCACTGTTATTATTGGCAACAGCATTTAACCATCCTTCAGGACCACTTAGCTTACTAACATTATTTCCTTCTGCTGAAACTACAAGGCTTTGCATTTGAGCTGATTCATGGAAATATGGGGCCATTTTACTAGTATCAGATTCTCTCATGCCATCAAAAACATCTTCTATGATTGACATAATTGCTATAGAATCAGACTCTGAACTTTGTGAGAAAGCTGGAAAGAGGAAAAGTGTAAATACACTCAATAATAATATTCGTTTCATAATTCAATTTTAATTCGAAGTTTGAAAAATTATGGATACGAATACAAATGTATTTACACAAATGGTAATTGTAAATTATTCAATTACATCTTCAAAGAAGGACCATACAAAAGCTTTTGGAATAGGACTTACCACTTTAAAAGGCTTTTTCTTAACTGGATGCTCAAAGCTGATAGCTCGTGCATGCAATGCTATGGAACCATCTTTAGTTGGTTTTGGAAATCCGTATTTTACATCTCCAATTATAGGACAACCAATTTTAGCAAGCTGCACCCTGATTTGATGTGGCCTACCAGTTATGGGTTTCACTTCAATTAAATTTCTATCCCCTAAAGCTCTCACCAATCTGTAAGATAATGTAGATTTCAGCCCACCTTTATTATCCCTAATGTGAGCGTGAGTTAAATTTTTATTTGAATCTTTTTTAAGCCAATGCGTGATGGTATCCTCTGTTTTAGGTGGCCTTTTTTCAGTAATTGCCCAATAAGTCTTATCAACTTTTCGCTCTTGAAACATCTTTGATAATCTTTCCAAAGCTTTGGAAGTTCTGGCTAAGACAACCGTTCCACTAACAGGTCTGTCAATTCTATGAGGCGTACCACAGAAAACATTACCTGTTTTATTATATTTCTCAGCAAGATATTTCTTTGCATGCTCTGGTAAAGGAGTGTCTCCTGTCTGATCCCCTTGTACTAGCATGCCAGAAGGTTTATTCACCACCAAAAGGTGATTATCCTCATACATTACGATTTGTAGAAATTCTTGATAAGTCATAATTAATCGATCTTAAAGGATTTAAAATTCAGATTGGAAATGGAACTCTATTTCAGGGAAATTATCCTGAACCATTTGTAACCAGGCTTTAGTTTCTGCCATAAATACAAGCTTTCCATCCTTATCTCTGGCGATATGTCTGTGTTTTGATTTCACAAACTCATCTAATTTCTTTTTATCAGTACTACTGAACCAGCAAGCCTTGTATAAATTCATAGGAGCAAAATCACATGAAGCACCATATTCATTTTTTAATCGATGTTGAATTACTTCAAACTGAAGATTACCCACAACACCCACTACTTTTCTAGCCCCCATCTCAAAGGTAAACAACTGAGCAACCCCTTCATCCATCAATTGAGTAAGGCCTTTGTCAAGCTGCTTGGTTTTCATGGCATCCTTATTAATAACCTCTTTAAAGATTTCAGGAGAGAAAGATGGAATCCCTTTATAAATACCTTTTTCACCTTCTGACAAAGTATCTCCGATTTTTAAATTACCGGTATCAAATAAACCTACGATATCACCTGGATAGGCTTCATCAACAGTCTCTTTATCCTGCGCCATGAAAGCAGTAGCATTTGAGAATCTGAATTTCTTATCGTGACGAACATTTAGATAGCTGCTTCCTCTTTCGAATTTACCAGAACATATTCTTACGAACGCAATCCTATTTCTATGTTTAGGATCCATATTGGCATGAATCTTAAACACAAAACCAGAGAATTTATCTTCGTTTGGTTTGATTACTCTATCTTCAGTTTCTCTTTCTTTTGGTGCTGGAGAAATATTAATGAAAGTATCCAACATCTCTTTAACTCCAAAACTATTGATTGCAGAACCAAAGAATACTGGCGCTACTTTTCCATTCAAATATTCTTCTTGATCTAATTCAGGATATACACCTTCAATTAATTCAATATCCTCCCTTAATTGATCTGCCAGAGTATCTCCAACATTTTTATTCAATCTTTCATCCTCAAGATCTTTAATCTCAATTCCATCAGCATTCAATTGCTGCTTGCTAGGTTGAAAAAGCAATAGGTTTTTGCTGTATAGATTATAAACCCCTTTAAAGGTTTTTCCCATACCAATCGGCCATGTTAAGGGCTTAACCTGTATGTCTAATTTCTCTTCAATTTCATCAAGCAAATCATAAGGATCACGACCTTCTCTATCTAATTTATTGATAAAACAGATAACAGGGGTGTTTCTCATCCTACAAACCTCCATTAACTTTTCAGTTTGTTGCTCCACACCTTTTACACAATCAATCACCATCACTACACTATCTACAGCCGTTAAAGTACGGTAAGTATCTTCAGCAAAATCTTGGTGACCCGGAGTATCCAATAAGTTGATCTTTATATCCTTATACTCAAACCCCATAACGGAAGTAGCAACAGAGATGCCTCTTTGTTTCTCTATTTCCATCCAGTCGGATTTTGTAGCAGTATCAATTTTATTTGATTTTACTGCACCCGCTTTATTTATAGCTCCACCAAAAAGCAAAAGCTTCTCAGTTAAAGTGGTTTTACCAGCATCAGGGTGGGCAATAATCCCAAAAGTTCTTCTTTTACTTATTTCTTGTTCTAACTTATTCATACAGATTACTCAATGAAGCTGCAAAATTACGAATAATAAGCTGCAAAAAGAATTATAATGCTTTTGATATTTTTATAAGGATTTGTAAAGAGAAAAGGCCATTCTAATTTTGAATGACCTTCTCGTTCAATGTGCTGGATTGTTATTAAACCTCTTCTCTTTTAGAAATTATAACTTAATGACAGAATAAAATTCCTTCCCGGAGCTGACAAACCTGAGCTGTAAGGTCTATACCTCTGATCAGTAATATTTTCAACACCCCCATTGATATAAAAATCATCTAAAACTTGATAACTCATTTTTAAATTCAAAGTGTGCCAAGCAGGAGCATATGTATTTCCATTATCATCTAATGCATAAATTTCAGATTTCCCTCTTTCATCTACTGATAATTCTTCATGTGTTCGCTCAGCTTGATAGTTTACATAAAACTGAATCATAAAGTCTGACAAATCATAAGTCAAACGAGTGACACCAAACATTGGAGCGGCATGCCTTGAAGGACTTATTTGAGCATTATCTAATTCCTCTTCTCCTAATTGATAATTTAAATCCGAAGTTATATTTACTCCTGACCACAACTTTAATTCAAGACCTGCCTGGAGACCATAAACAGTAGCTTTTGCTGCATTTTGAATGGCTTGAACCTGACTTAAAACCCCATCATATACAATACTATCTTGCCCATTTAACTGGAAATCTCTTCTAACCATCGCATTATTCAATAAAGTGTAATAAGCGGTTACATCAATTTTAAGGAAATCATTGAATACTTTAGTGAATCCTAAGTCCCAATTGTATGCATATTCAGCCTGCAAAGTCGGATTAGGCACTGTAACAGCACCAGGTTCTGAATCAAAAATTTTGCCTACATCATCCACATTAGGCGATCTAAAAGCTGTACCGAAATTTGTATTGATCACCCATGAAGAATTTGGTTTATATACCGCACCAATACTTCCTGTTAATGCACCATTATTAATTTTTGCTTCCTCAAATGGAAAAGCATAAAATGAATTGTCAAAATCAGCATTTAACAAAAAGTGATTATAGCGAACACCAGATTGCAAAGTGATTCGGTCCGATGGTTTATATTCATAATTGGTATAAATCGCCATAGAATTCCAATTAGCATCAGGATATCGAGAAGCAGAAACGAACTGTTCACCCGTGAAAATATTCTGTTCTGTACCAATTGAATTCACATCATTCCGAACATATTCAAGTCCATAAAACAATATATTTTCTGGATTGATAGCTTTTATCAAATCAATATTTGCTGAATAAGCATCTACATTTTCTTCTCTAATTCTTCGAATTTCATTTTGAAAAGAACGATCTATTCTACTCTCTTGAAAATTTTGCTGTGCTAAACGAATTGAAAGCTGATCGAATAGAAAAGTCTCATTTGAGTGCGTAATATTCAAATTATTCATCATCCAAAACTGAGGGCCATATTTCCATTCTGCATATCTAGGCAAGCCGTTTCTCATTCTGTTATGCCTGTCATATCTTCCATAATCTGAAGTTTCAGAATAATGAAATCCGTATTGAAAATCCCATTTTTGATTTGGTTTAAACCGAATTTTCTGCATTAAATTGGTCTGTGAATAAGCACTTGGAATCTGCAATAAAGGATCATCTTGATTAATAATTTGATCTTCACCATTTACAGTCTCCACATAATATGGCTTAACATAATCCTCTGGACCGTTACTTCCTTGTCTCAAGTGATCATAATCCCAATGACTTGCACTTGTTACAAAAGCCCATTTTTCCCAACCATAATTCAAATCTGCATGCAGTGTTTTTTCATTATTAGCAGATGACACTCTTGTACTCAGCTTTCCTGAAATTCGCATAGTATTAGAATCTGATAATTTTGGAGTAAGAGTTTGAAAACTCATAACCCCTCCTATCGCATCACTACCATAAATTACTGAGCCGGGCCCAAATAGAACTTCTGTATTTTCAATAGCAAAAGGATCCAAACTAATTACATTCTGAAGATTTCCTCCTCTAAAAATTGCATTATTCATTCTTACTCCATCAACCGCATAAAGCAACCTATTGGTGGCAAAGCCTCTAATCATCGGACTTCCTCCACCTTGTTGGCTTTTTTGAATATATACATTACCCGAAACACCTAACAAATCGGCAGCTGTTTGTGGATTTTGCAAAGCGACTTCTTCTGGAGATATTGAAATTATTTTAGAGGGTGTGTCCGTACTATTTTGTTTCCACCGAGTTGCAGACACTACAACCTCATTCAAATCAAAATTTTGCGACCTTAACAAAATAATAAAGTCATTAGCCTTTATCTCTTCATAGCTTAAGATCTCACTATGATACCCCAAGCGCTGAATTTGAATTTGTGTTTCTCCAACTAAAGCTGATATATCAGCTTCGCCCTTTTGATTTGTATTAATAAATATGTTTTGATTAACACTCATTATAGATGCCATTTCTATGGGTTTAGAAGTTTTGGCATCTTTTATCAGAACTGTTTGTGAATAGGCCATAGAAAAATTGCCTAAAAACAAACAGAGCAATAAGATATTCCTCATTATTTTTTAGTTTATAAATTTTAAAAAGTATTGCTACAGCTTTTCAAAAAATTGATAGCTAAGCATTCAGAAAAATTTATATGAGGAATTTGGGAGGGGGTGTTTCCGTTATTTTAGCAACATTTAGCAAGCGGGAATCATAACCAGACTGATGCTTAAAAAGGTTGAAAAATTTTAGAAATTTTATACTTAATGATTGCTCATAATACAGTGATTTATAAAATGAAATGAGTTGGGATTCTTGATCTTTTTTCTTTTGATCGTTTCCAAATATCTCATTGACCAATTTACTAAGTTTTTTATTTAAGTTGGTTTCTGCATGATCCCACCAAACCCAATATTTCACACTATCGGAAGTTTTTTCTACTTCTACTACATCATACATTTCGTCCTGATATTCAAATTCCTTTGAATGCTCCCAATCTAATTCTTCTTCAGCTTGATCATTAGACAGCGCAATTAATACTAATTCCGATCGATCAATTGAATGTATTAATTTCTCCTTTACCTCATGCCGTAGCAGAATCTTTTCATATTGAAACCATAGAAAAGTAGCACTTGCAGGAGCGAGCAAACAAATTAAGAGCAATATGTGAATAGATTTATTCCTCAAACTAAAACATCATATAATGTAAATTTACTGATTTCGATAAAATAAACAGATTATAATTTAGCCTCTTCCATAAATGGTGAATCCTGATGATAAGTTCAAAATACTGTAGCGCTTAATAAAAATTTATTTAAATTGATAAGGTAAAACATCAACATTATGAAGATTAAGCCTACAAAAAGAACATACGAATCAGAAGATTTAGTGGTAGTTTGGCAGCCTTCACTTTGCATGCATAGTGAAAAATGCTGGCGTGGATTACCTGATGTGTTTCAGCGTGATGCCAAACCATGGGTAAACATGGATGGAGCGGATGATAAGAGGATTAAAGAACAAGTTGATATGTGCCCCTCTGGTGCGCTTTCTGCTTATTGGAAAAATGAGGAAACTGAGAAATCTTTTAAGCATACAGATACTATCCAGATAGAAGTAAGTAAAAACGGCCCCTTAATAGTAAAAGGAAAAATCAAGATTCTCCATTCAGATGGTGAAACTGAAATTAAGGAAAAGAATACTGCCTTATGCAGATGTGGTTCATCAAAGAATAAACCATTTTGTGATGGAACCCACCATAAAATTAAATTTGAAGGTTAAAAAAAAGGAAACATTAAATATGTTTCCTCTTTGACTTTATATTAATTCAATCTAAAATAGATTGGAATATTCATTCTAACTCGAACTGCCCTGCCTCTTTGCCTGCCAGCTTCCCATTTTGGAGCATTTTCAATTACTCTTTTGGCTTCTTCATCTATTCCTTTAGAAACTCCTTTTAAAATTTCTACATCGGTTAAAGAACCATCTTTTTCTATTACGAAAGTTAAAACTACTCTCCCTTCAATATTTCTTTTTTGTTCATATAAAGGATATTCAATAGATTCAGAAATGTACTCGTAAAAAGCTTCAATACCACCGTTAAATTTTGGGGCAAATTCCAATGCACCAGAATTATAAACCGTATTGTCCTCTACTTTCTCATCAGGTATTTTAAAAGTAGTCCCAACATCAACCAAAACTTCTTCAATTTCTACTTCGGTTGGCTTTTCCTCTGAAGGCACTTCTTTCGCCTCTACAATATTGATTTCTCCTTTAGGCTCAATTACTGGTTTTGGCTTCGGTTTAGGAGGCTGAGTAGTCCGCAATACATCTTGACTTAAAATAAAGATATCCTCTTCGGGGAATTCTACCTTTTCATCCTCTGAAATAGATACTTTAAATTCAAAAGCAATAAAGCATAGACTAATTGCTAAAACCAGACCTACATTAAAAAATAAAGGTCGTTTTGAATACAATTCGCGAGTGGCATTTTTGAAATGTTCCATAGTGAATAATCATTTTAAGTTGAACATGATTATTCATACACCTACTACTTTAACGCAAAGCAATTGCATTAATTGTATATCCTAAGGATTTTAATGTTTATTGGCTAGCTGACCACAAGCTGCATCAATATCTTTACCTCTACTTCTTCTTACATTTACAATCACCCCTCTATCCTCAAGAAATTTTGCAAACTGATCTAGTTTATCTTCTTCTGTATTCGTGAAATCAGCTTGGTCAATTGGATTATACTCAATTAGATTAACCTTAGCTGGAACATATTTAGTAAACTGCCAAAGTTCTTTTGCATCCTCTAAACTATCATTAAAATTATTGAAGACACAATATTCAAAGGTTACTCTGCTTTTAGTTTTATTATAATAATACTCAAGTGCCTCTCTTAATACTGGTAAATTATTGCTGTCATTAATTGACATAATGCGGCTACGCTTTTCATCATTTGCAGCATGTAATGAAAGTGCAAGATTAAATTTAGCTTCATCATCAGCTAATTTCTTAATCATTTTGGAGATACCCGCTGTAGAAACTGTAATTCTTTTTGGAGACATGAACAGCCCTTTCTCGGAAGTAATATGTTCAATTGACTCCATCATGTTTTTATAGTTTAGTAATGGTTCTCCCATTCCCATATACACTATATTAGTAAGCGGCATGTCATAATGAGTTTCGGCTAGTTCTTTAATCATTACAACTTGATCGTAAATTTCTGCAGCCTCAAGGTTTCTCATTCTTTTTAAATAACCTGTTGCACAGAATTTACAGCTTAATGAGCAACCAACCTGAGATGAAACACAAGCCGTCATTCTATTTTCGGTAGGAATTAATACACCTTCTACCTCATGACCATCATGTAGTCTAAAGGCAACTTTTATGGTTCTATCATTACTTAATTGCTTTGATGCAATAGTAATTCTATTAATACAATAGTTTTTATCTAACCACTCTCTCAATCCTTTTGATAGATTAGTCATTTCTTCAAAAGAAGCAGCTGATTTAACCCAAAGCCATTCGTAAATTTGCTTAGCTCTAAATGCTTTCTCACCAAATTCAGTCAAATCTTGAGCTATGGCCTCAATAGACATCTTTCTAATGTCTATCTTTTTAAGATTAACCTCAATTACTTCCTTTTCAATATGTACTGCTTTGTCTTGCATATCACAAAATTACAATAATCAGCAGACATAAGCCTAATGAGTTGGTATTAGTTCAAAAATTGTAAGGAAATTAAATAATTAGGCGAATAAATCGATTTCTTTAGCAATACCTTTAGCGTCTACTATACTAATCTTTTTGCCATTAATATCGATTAATCCATCCTTTTTAAAGTCAGACAGTAATCTAATTAAGGTTTCAGTAGCGGTTCCTACTATTTTTGCTAAATCTTCTCTTGTTAAGGCAATATCAATTTCTGTTTTTTGATCGCCATCAATTCCGTAGGAATTTTTTAGCATTAACAAAGTAGTGGCTAATCTTTGACGTACTGTTTTATTTGCCATATCGGCCATCTTTTGTTCCATCACTCCTAAATCATGACAAACCGCTTGCATTAACTTATTCTGAAAATCTTGATCTTTTGAAATAAGATCCGTGAAGCTACTTTTAGGGATGAAGCAAACTTTTGCATTTTCAAGTATAGTTGCAGATGAATTATAGTTTTCACCAGAAAGTAGTGCTCGGTAGCCTAGGAAGTC
This sequence comes from Marivirga arenosa, assembly GCF_030503895.2. GTDB lineage: Bacteria > Bacteroidota > Bacteroidia > Cytophagales > Cyclobacteriaceae > Marivirga > Marivirga arenosa. The sequence goes on along the minus strand of NZ_CP129970.2, from coordinate 2,009,425 downwards.
CCCATCTTTAGCTAATCTTACAATCTGCTCTCTTCCTGAGTCATCCGTTTTGTAGATTTTTACCTTGCCTTCACTTATGCAAAATAATCCCATTGGTTGGGTGCCTTCAAGGAAAAGAACTTGACCTTTATTGTGTGCTAAAGTACTTTTATGCTCACTCAATGTACATAAAGCTTGTTCAGGAATTTCATTAAACATAGATTTCCTCCTACTAAGGCATAATTCACAGGGGATATTTTTAACTTTTTTGGACATAACAACAGATAATTATCATATTCTTTTAGGCTACATAAATATAATCTTTTTCCGAGAAACTTAAAAGATATAAATTTCATGTTTTTTCATATTACCCTTTAGTTTTAATAACTTCATATTTGACGTAAATTTAATAATTATGAAAAAAGGGCTTTTAAAAGGAATTATTTTGATTGCGATAGGAGCATTTATAATCTATTGGTCAGTCGATCATAGTCCAAATGCTTCAATTGGTGAGAAAGTAAATGATTTATTAGATGATAATGCCTATCGTATGAGCGAGACTTGGTATTACACTTCACTTGTAGGGGGAAGTATCATAGCATTATTGGGTTTGAGAAGCTTATTGAAATCTTAAAAAATTCCCAAGGACCCATAATGGAGTCCTTGGGAATAGTTTTTATACTTTATTGAATACTTTAATCACTCCATTTCTGATTTCGGGATGAATAAAATAGTGATTAATAGTTTCTGCTATTTGAGCGGGTTTTACCCAATCATCAAAATTCATATCAGGCATTGCCTCTCTGTTCGGTGGCGTATCTATAATACTAGGTACTACCACGTGGGCACTAATATTATGCTCTGCGAAATCTGCATTGATTATATCAGCAAGACTAAATATTAGTTGTTTGGCTAAACCATATGAAACTACGTTTTTCAATTCGTCAGCTGATAAAACAGGTTTGGCACCAATTAAAAATATTTGCCCTCCTTTAGGCATTTTTTCCATCAAAGGCTTTACAATATTATATGCAGTATCAAAATTCAGCTTGATTTGCTTATGGATATCTTCTATTCCCACATCCTTAATACCTCCACCAGCATAACCTCCAACGGTCAAAACTGCTCCGTCTAACTCTCCATAGGTATTTGCAGCATTATTCACAGCTTTTTCAGCTGCACTGGGATCCATCAAATCAAACTTTTGCTTTTGAAATGACTTTTCGGCATCACTTACATTTTCATCTAGTCCTACTAAACCGAATATATTATGTCCTTCAGAATTGAGTTTTTGAGCTACTGCGCTTCCTAAATTACCATCAGCGCCACTTACGATTATATTCATAGTTAATTTTATTTTTCAAAAGTTATACCCTCTGGATTCGCACCCAACATTTCTAAATATTTACTAACATCCTTTACCATAGCATCAGGACCGCACACATAAAAATGCTGAGTAAAATTTTCTATATGCCTTTTTAGAAAGTCCATATCTACCATTTTGTTTTCATGACCTTCAATATTTTGATGTGTCAAGGTTGAAATGAAATTCTCTCCTAAAATGTCATTGAAATATGATTCTAAAATAACATCATCACCAGTTTTATTTGAAAATATCAGACTATTCTCCCCTATCTCACCTTTTTTTTCTAAGTCTCTAAAAATTGCAATGAAAGGAGTAATCCCTGCACCACCGGCAATGAAAGTCCCTGTTCCTTTATATTCTATGGCACCCCATGCATCATCTATAATTAATTCATCACCTTCAACAAGGCTGTCAATTTCATTGGTTACACCTTTATGATCATGATAAGTTTTAATTACAAATTCTAAGTGATCTTCATCTGGCAATGAAGTAAATGTGAAAGGCCTTTTTTCTTCAGTCCAATCTTTTTTATTGATTGCTACCTCTGTCGCCTGTCCTGGTGTGAATTGATAGCCATTAGGTTTTTCGGTTTTGATTCGCTTTACGTTGTGCGTTAGAGACAGCACATCCAAAATTTTTACCGTATTTGCCATTTTTATAAAGTTTAGTTCTTTTATAAAAACGGATATAGAAAAATATGTTTAGCAAATAGAAAATCTATTGATCTAGTTTATTAACTATTTGTTCGAGGTTAAGATTTTCCCAGTTTTCTAACACATCGGGTTGTTGCATTACTTCATCCATAATGCGCTGTTGTTTCATGCCTATTTCACAAGCCTCAGAATATCTTAAATCACTGAAAGTTACCATAGAATATAATGGCATCCATTTTTCAGGGTATAAATCATGAAGTTTTGCTTCAATTTTCTTCTGAATCAAAAATTTATCATCTGCCACCAAATCCCGCATCTCCACAAAATTATGTAATGCTAAATCTGCGATAGCATCTCCATCACTTTTTCGCAAGTTTTGATAATCTTCCAACACCTTTTCCCAATCATCCTCATATTTATCTAGCAAAACATTTAACTCAAAGCAGTCTTCAAAACCAGCATTCATTCCTTGCCCATAGAATGGAACAATAGCATGAGCGGCATCACCGATTAGGACACAATTATTTTTCACCCAAGGCTCACATTTGATGGTCACCAATGATGAAGTAGGGTTTTCAAAATACTCTTGCTGAATATTTTTCAAATGTGGTAAGCTATCAGGGAAGGTATTTTTGAAAAAATGTAATACTTGTTGCGGTGTTTGTAAGCTTTCGAAAGAAGGTTGTCCTTCAAATGGAAAAAACAAAGTGCAAGTGAAACTCTTATCTAAGTTAGGAAGTGCAATTAACATATATTGACCTCTAGGCCAAATATGTAAGGCGTTAGGTTCAATTGCAAACTCACCATCTTCAGTTGGGGGAATGGTTAATTCCTTATAACCATGAGGAATATAATATTGATTATAATTAAATCGATCAGATTTCATCATAGCCTGACGCAATTTTGAAAATGCGCCATCGGCACCTAAAACTAAATCAAATTCAAGAGTTTTCTCTTTACCATTAGGACTTTCGAAAGTCACTTTAGTTTCTTCTATATCAACTGTTTTACAAGAATGCCCAAAATGAATTTCAACTCCTGATTTTTCAGCTCTATTTAATAATATTTTATTCAGATTTGCCCTCGATACGGAATTAATATATTGCCCTTCTTTACCATAAGGCTGAAATGTCAAATTGCCATCTAAGCTATGCATCATTCTACCCTTCATTGGAAGCATAATCTCCTCCACTTCATCCAATACATCAATATCTTTTAACGCTTTTATCCCCCTTCTGCTGAGCGCCAAATTTATTGAGCGCCCTGAATCAGAAGAAGACAATCTCATGTCATCTCTTTTTTCAAAAAGATCGACATTATAGCCTCTTTTTTTAAGATATATACTTAATAATGTACCGACTAATCCAGCTCCTAATACTGCAATATGTTTAATTTCCGTATTCAAAATAGGCTTATTTTAATGCTTCAACAGACTCTTTCAATTTTTGGATAAAAAGATACTGTTCTTCAAAAGTATTGTATAGTGGAACGGGCGCTAAACGGATCACATTAGGCTCTCTCCAATCACCTAAAACACCTCTTTTCATTAATTCATCGAATAATGGCTTACCGTATTTTAATAAATATAATGATAATTGGCAACCTCTATTTTCAGGCTCTTTAGGTGTAATTATTTCTAATATTTTTTCTTCTTTATTGAATTCATTAATTAAGTATTCCAGATAACCAGTCAACTTAATACTCTTTTCACGTAAAGCTTTCATTCCAACTTCTTTAAATATTTCTAATGAAGCATAATGGGCAGCATGACCCAAAACATTTGTATTGCTTAATTGCCAGCCATCAGCTCCTTCCATAGGAATAAAGCCTTTTTTCATTTGGAATCTCTCTCCTTCATCATGTCCCCACCAACCCGCAAATCGAGGAAGCTCTTTATCATTTGCAAAGCGTTCATGTACATAAATTCCTGATACGTTTCCTGGGCCAGAATTTAAATATTTATAGGTACACCAGCTAGCAAAATCAACATCCCAATCATGTAGTTTTAATTCTATATTACCTGCTGCATGAGCAAGGTCAAAACCAGCATAAGCACCCACCTCATGTGCTGCTTTCGTAATTTTTTCTAAGTCAAAGAATTGTCCAGTATAATACTGAAGACCTCCCATCATCACCAAACATAGCTCATTTTGATGTTCTTTTATAGTAGAAAGTATATCCTCCGTTCTTAAAGTGTCTTCGCCTTCTCTAGGTGCTATTTCTACTAATGCCTCTTCAGGATCAAATAGATTTTGACCTGCATGGTGAGCGTGAAAATTTAATTGTGATTCGAATACATATTGATCCGAAGGAAAGGCCCCTTTTTCTACAATGATTTTATACTTCTTTGCAGTTGGTCTATAGAATGAAACTAACAGCAAGTGAAGATTTACCGTTAAATTATTCATGGGAACCACTTCAACTGGTTTAGCCCCTACGATTTCAGCTATCGCCTCCTTTCCATATTCATGGTATTTAAACCATATATTTTCTTTTTTCTTATTGAAATGACCTTCAACCCCAAACAGCTCCCAATCTTTCATTTCCTTTTCAATAAATGCCCGGGTTCTTTTAGGTTGAAGTCCTAATGAATTTCCTGTATAATATATTACTTGTTGTCCATCAATTACTGGAATATGGAACTCATCTCTGTATTTATTTAATGGATCTTCTTGATCCATCTTCTGTGCATATTCTAGTGAATTACTGTAATTTTCTATCATTGTTGAGTTAATATATTATTTAAAATAAGCCTAGTTGCCGGTTTGATTCAATTTCAATTAACTGTCTTTTTATGGCTAATCCGCCTACATAACCTGTAAGTGCTCCCTTAACTCCTACTACTCTATGGCATGGGATTAAAATTGGAATTGGATTTTTACCTACTGCATTTGCTACTGCCCGTATTTTTTTGACATCTCCTAATTGAGCTGCTAATTTACCATAGCTAATGGTTTTTCCGTAGGGTATTTCCATCAATTTTTCCCAAACTTCTTTTTGAAAGTCTGTTCCATTCAAATAATATTCAAACTGAAAATCTTTTCTATGACCATTGAAGTATTCCAAAAGTTGATTTTCTATTGAAGTAACTACTTTAGGCTTATTCCCTTTTAATGAATTTTGTGGTTGATTAAATGAAATTCTAGCAATTTTGTTTTGTTTTATTCCAATTAGAAGTTTACCAAATTTAGAATCTATGAAAAATTCTTGCTCAATGTGTTGCATATTCTTCTTTCTCCAAGCCTAACCACTTTAAAGCATTTTTACCTAATAATTTTGCTTTTAGCTCATCTGAAAAATTACTTGTTTCAATAATTTTCCCAGGCTCTAACTCTCCTAATGGAAAGGGATAATCAGTTCCTAAAGCAATAAAATCCTCTCCCATGGTTTTAATAAGATATTCAAGCGTTGAAGGATCATGTACTAATGAATCCACATAAAACTTTTTCAAATACTTAGTGGGATGATGCGGATTATCAATTGCGCATAAATCGGGTCTAACATCAAAGCCATGACCAACTCTACCTATAGTTGCAGGAAAAGAACCTCCACCATGCGCAAATGCAACTTTTAAATTAGGTAAACGCTCGAATACCCCTCCGAATATCATGGAACATATTGCTCTTGAAGTTTCAGCGGGCATACCTACTAACCACGGAAGCCAATATTTTGGCATTTGATCCTTACCCATCATATCCCAGGGGTGGATGAAAATCGATGCTCCTAAATCCTCTGCAGCTTGAAAAACAGCAAAAACCTCAGGGGCTTCTAGGTTCCAATCATTAATATGCGTTCCGATTTGAACTCCGGCTAAACCTAATTCTTTTACACATCTTTCTAATTCCTTTATTGCTAAATCGGGTGCCTGCATAGGCAAAGTACCTAATCCTATAAAGCGATCAGGATAGCGACTGACAACTCCTGCAATATGATCATTCAACATTCTGGATAGATCGAGAGTATCTTCTGGTTTTGCCCAATAACTAAACATTACTGGAACTGTAGATAGCACTTGAACATCTACATTATGATTTTCACACTCATGCATACGTGTAACTGGATCCCAGCAATTATCTTCTACTTCCCTAAAGAATTTATCATCCATCATCATCCTTGCGCAACAAGGTTTATGATGCTCAAGCCTGATGAATCCGCCATATCCATAACGCTCTCTCAAATCTGGCCAATTTTCAGGCAAAATATGAGTGTGAATATCAACCTTTAAAGGTCTTTTATTTGCTAAATTCTCTATAGTTTCCATTACACAAATCTTGGATCTGTTTCCATTACATGACCGCAATTATCGCAAGTTCTCAAATCTTCTGAGGCATAAAACTCTTTAAACCTTGGTAAAAAGTCTTTTTCGATATCCACCAAAGGAAAATAGGTTTCATGTAATTTGTGATTGCAATTATCACAATACCATAATAAACCATCCTTCATATCAGTCCCTTTTCTAATTCTTTCAACCACTAAACCAATAGAGCCTTCCTTTCTTATGGGGCTGTGCGGTGTTTTAGCCGGACATAAAAACATGTCTCCAGGGCCTAAATCCATAGTAACCGCTTTACCATCTTCTTGTATCTTAACCTGAATTTCACCTTCAAGCTGATAAAAAAGTTCTTCGGTTTCATTATAATGATAATCTTTTCTGGCATTAGGCCCAGCTACTATCATTACAATATAATCACCTGCTTCTTTATATAGATTTCTATTTCCAACAGGTGGCTTTAAAGAATCTCTATTTTCTTCTACCCATTTGGTTAAATTAAAAGGTTTTTGAATCGCCATTACTAATTATATTTATATGAGCTTATATCTTCTAATATAAGATTTGATTTTGTTTATCTTTTAAATTTAGTGAAATTAAGACGTAGTTTAAAATCAGATAATTAATAAAATTTAAAGACATAAATCAGAAGTAAAATGGATTTAGATCTATCAGGAAAAAGAATATTAGTAGGTGGAAGTACAGCAGGAATTGGAAAAGCAATTGCTCATGCATTTGCAAAGGAAGGTGTAAATGTTACTTTAATTGCAAGAGACCAATCTAAACTAGAATCCACTAAAAATGAATTACATAATGATAATCAAGACCACCACATATTAGTAGCGGACTTCTGCCATCCTGAATCCTTACGCGATATCGTAATTGATTATTGTGCTAAAAACACAGTTGATATTTTAATTAATAACACAGGCGGGCCTAGTCCGGGCGCTGCGCATGAAGCATTAGGTAAAGATTATATGACTGCTTTCCAACAGCATTTGATATGCAATCAATACTTAGCTCAGGCTGTTATTCCTAAAATGAAAGATCAAAACGAAGGTAGAATCATTAATATTATTTCCACTTCAGTAAGACAACCCATCCCAAATTTAGGGATATCCAATACTATAAGAGGTGCTGTGGCAAGTTGGTCGAAGACTCTATCAAAAGAATTAGGCCCATTTGGCATTACTGTTAACAATATTTTACCAGGCGCAACAATGACAGGTCGATTAAAAGGTTTAATCCAAAATAAAAGTAAGGCCAGTGGAAAAAGTATGGATGAAGTTAGCGATGAAATGCAAGCACAAATTCCTGCCAGACGTTTTGCTGAACCCGAAGAAGTAGCAGATGCAGTTTTATTTTTAGCATCAAAGAAGGCAGCATATATCAGTGGGGTCAATTTACCAGTGGACGGTGGTCGATTAGATTGTATTTAAAATGGAAAAAATAGCTAATTATATAAATGGAGAACTTATCACTCCATTTTCTTCACAATACATGGACAATATTGCTCCTGCAACTGCTGAGAAATATTCAGAAATACCTTTATCTGATAATTCAGATTTAGATGAAGCTATTAAGGCGGCAGAAATTGCATTTCCTAGCTGGAGTAATTTAAGTGCCAATGAAAGAGCCTCTTTTCTTTTAAAAATATCTGAAGAGATTAAAAAGAATTTACATGAATTAGCTAAAGCTGAGAGTAGGGATACAGGTAAACCTTTAAGCCTTGCTATGAATGTTGATATCCCCAGAGCAAGCGCAAATTTTGAATTCTTTGGCCATGCCATAACTCAGTTTAGCAGCGAATCACATTCAGGGGTAGATAGTATAAATTACACCTTAAGAAAACCTATTGGAGTAGTAGGATGCATTTCACCATGGAACCTACCACTTTATCTTTTTACTTGGAAAATTGCTCCTGCCTTAGCTAGTGGGAATTGTGTAATTGCAAAACCATCTGAAATCACACCTTACACTGCTTTTTTATTAAGTAAAATCTGTAAAAAAGTAGGCTTACCAAAAGGTGTATTAAACATCCTGCATGGTAAAGGAGCAGAAATAGGAAATGAAATTGTAAAAAACGGTAAAATCAAGGCTATATCATTTACAGGCGGTACCGCCACAGGTAAGAAAATAGCCGAGATTTCTGCCCCCATGTTTCGGAAAATCTCACTTGAATTAGGAGGGAAAAATCCTGCTTTAGTTTTTGCAGATTGTGACTTAGAAAAAACTGTGGATGAATTAGTAAGAGCCTCATTTGCCAATCAGGGTGAAATATGCCTATGTGCTTCTAGAATATACATTGAAAGCTCAATTTATAAGGAGTTCAAAAAGATATTTGTTAGTAAGGTGAAAAACTTAAAGGTAGGAGACCCAAATCAAGAGGATACCAATATGGGTGCCTTAGTTTCAGCTCAACATAAAGAAAAAGTTATAAACTATATTCAATTAGCAAAGGAGGAAGGTGGAACATTATTATGTGGCAATGAAACCTTAAAGCTAAATCCCCCTTATGATCAAGGTTATTTTCTAAGGCCTCATGTATTTGAAAACCTTAATTCATCTTGCAGAACGAATCAAGAAGAAATATTCGGCCCAGTAGTAAGTTTAAATACTTTTGAAAATGATGATGAAGCAATTCTATTAGCAAACGATAGTGATTATGGTCTTGCCTCAAGTATCTGGACTTCAGATTTATCAAGAGCTCATCAGATTAGTGAAAGAATTAATACAGGTATTGTATGGGTAAACTGCTGGATGAAGCGCGATTTAAGAACTCCGTTTGGTGGAATGAAAAATAGTGGTTTAGGTAGAGAAGGAGGACTTGAAGCATTAAGGTTTTTTACTGAACCTAAAAATGTATGTATTCAATACTAATTAAATTGTCCTAATTACTCTTAAAATAATAAAGGCCAATCAAATGATTAGCCTTTATATTCAAATTAGATATGCTCTTAAGCAGAAGCGTCAGTTGCTGTTTCAGCACTAGGCTCTTTCAATTTAGCAATGTGGAAAGTCTTTCTAGCTTTATGACCACAATATGAGCATTTGAAATATTTCATTAACTCACCATCTTCAGTTACTGTAGGTGATTTTATAATTTCTTCCTTTACAACTTTTAAAGTTTGGTAATTACATTCAGAACATTGTAATGCGTGTAAGTGACCAGAATACTTCTCTATTTTAGTATAACCAGTTTCTTCATCTACCCAAACATCATAATCCACTGAGAAAATATCTTCTTCCGCCTGCATACCTTCATCAAGGTAAACATCTTCTTCCTCTTCACTCAATAATTTCATTGGCTTACCAGTTTTAGGAGAGACTCTAGGCGTATAACGTAATTTCTTCAATCTCTTTTCGATGTAAAAAGGAAAGTAGAAACGTAATACATTTTGAATAATTACACCAATTATTAGAGCTAACATAGCCGAAACAAAAACTTTCACAGCAAACCATAAAAATTCTTGCTCTCCAAATACAGAGTTCACCCAAATAACTACACCTACTAATAAAATTACAGCAGAACGCCATAAAGCATCAATTTCATTTTTATTGATGTAATCATACCTCTGTTTGAATTCTTTCAAGGTGCCTAATCTTAAATAATAAAGTAAAACAAGTAAGACGGCTATTCCAACAGTAACCATTCCTACATATGGTCCGTATTGGTTAATCATGTCAAAGATATCTGCCATAATTCAGTTTTTTAGTGATGGTAAATTTAGTTTTCTAATGCGAAATATGAATAATTCATTGTAAAAAAACAACGAAACTTCAAGCAAGTTAAAATTAATTCGTTAAAATTCTATCAATAAAGTTATATAAATTAATTGAAATACCTAAAAAAATATTTTTTTATCCTTTCATCTTAAGTCAATACTCTAAGCAATGACTACTAATCAACTTATTACTAGATGATTACAAAGCCAATTTGAGATTATATCTTGATACAGAAGAATATAAAAAAAGGATAGAATAAAAATTTACTGAAAATTATTCTTTAAATAGACAACCTTCTAGCAATTATTCGTGTCTTAAAATTATCCGAGTAACAATACTTGGATATAATTATATCGCGTATTTTTTATATTATTAAAAGAGATTTATTATGATGAAGTTATTGAAAAATGGATTGCTTCTAGCAATTACAGGTTTATTCATTTTCACAGCCTGTGATCAAACTGGAGATGAATTACCTACTGGTACTGCGCCAAATGTGACTGTTAGTGTTGCTGACCCTCAAGACGAATATTTTCCTGGAGATGTTATTGATATTGTAGTTGATTTTACTGCTGATGCAGCTGCTGTAGGCAGTGTTATTAATGTTGAAACCGAGGAATTTACCATTACTCTATCCGCTAATGGGATTTCAGATAATGTAATTGATTTAAATGCTTTTGGTGTCGCAAATGCCACTGAAGGTTCCTTCACTATACCAGGTTTTGAAATTCCTGAGGAAGCAGAAAATTTAACCCTAAGCTTTACGGTGCAAATGGAGGATGAAGAAGCTAGAACTGGAGAAGGGTCATTAGATATTCTAGTTTCTGAAAACTCCGTACCTGTCAATGAATTCTCAGCTATACTTTTAGGAGGTCAGCTTAATACTGCTTATGGAAGCTTTTTTAATGCTGTAGATGGTGAAGTATATAATGTGAGTCGAGCATTCGATCCAGAAAATACTGATAAAAATGATTTAGTATTCTGGTATGGAACTACTTCAGGATATGCTATTGGAGCAGTAGATGATGAAAGAGCTATTACTGCATTTAATGCTGAAGATGTTAATTTGCAAAACCTAAATCCTTCAAGCTTATCAAGATTTAAATTACTAATTGGAGATATTGATTTCGCTTCTATTGAAGATGAAGCTGACTTATTAAATGCTTTCAATGGAGATGGCAACGCTGACCTAACTAGAGTTGACAACTTAGCTATAGGTGATGTTTTTGGAATTACTCTAGATGAAGGAAGAGGCGGTAGAATTGGTTTAATAGAAGTTGAAGATATTTCTGGCACCAGCGGTTCAAATAGACAAATTACTATAAATGTTAAAATTCAATCAGTAGATAACTAACTTAAGTATATTTGAACAAAAAAGCTCAGAGTTACTTCTGAGCTTTTTTTATGCAAATATATTTCAACTAATTACTTTACCGCTTCTAATGCTTTTTCGTAATTAGGTTCATTTCCAATTTCAGGAACCAATTCATTATAAACAACCTCTCCTTCAGGATTAACTACTACTACTGCTCTTGCATTTAATCCTTTGAATCCGCCATCAACTAACTCTACTCCATAATCTTTACCAAAACTATCATTTCTAAAATTTGAAACAGGAATTGCATTTTCAATGCCTTCTGCTCCGCAGAACCTAGCCTGAGCAAACGGTAAATCTTTTGAAATACATAAGACTACAGTGTTATCTAAAGCCCCTGCTTTTTCGTTGAACTCACGAACTGACATTGCGCAAACCTCAGTATCAACACTTGGGAAAATGTTCAATATAATGTTTTTCCCTTTGTAATCTGACATTGAGACTTCCTTCATATCAGTTTTAACCAGATTGAAGTCAGGAGCTTTATGACCTACCGAAGGTATGTCTGATATGGTATTGGATGGATTGCCACCTAATGTTACTTGTGCCATAGTTTATTATTTGTTTTAGTTTACATTTGTTAACTTAAAATGCAAAGATTAGTTACTGATTATTTATAGTTATTAAAATGAAAGAACTTAAACTTTACGCTGTCGTATTAGGCGGGGCAGCTGAGAAATCAAATACTGAATTACATGATGTAGTTTTTGCGGTGGGTAAATCCATTGAAGATTGCTACACACAACTATTAGATAAATGGTTTGGCATTAAAGAGAAAATGCACATTGATTCCTACATTGAACTTGATGTGGTTGACGGTTATGAAATTAGTCTTGAAAAGGAAAAGAGTGATAATTCAGACAAAAAATTATTCTTTATTAATCTTGGAGCTTATAAAGAAGGAGATTTTATGGAACATCATGCCAATACTTTTTTAGTAGGAGGACTAGCCACCGAAATAAAAAATAGAGCAAAAGCTAAACTATTAAAAGGATATGACGAAGTTCATAAAGATGATCTATATGAGGTGGATGATATGATTGCCATTGAAGAATTAGAAGGTTATCATGTTCATCTTAACCCTACTACTAAAACTGAAAACTTAAAACCGATCAATGGTTATCACGTCCTACCCAAAAAAGTGGTAAGAGATTATTTAGCATCACACTAATAAAAAAGGGATCAAATGATCCCTTTTTGTTTTATAATCTATTTTTACTCTTCCTTCTTTTTGTCCATGGTTAAGGCTTTAAACAAAAACACTAAAAAACCTCCCACTGTGATAGTAAGACATACTATCATTCCTATTATTGCTTCTGTACTCATTTTTTAACAAATTTTTTGTAAAACCATCCATTAAATACTATTGCAATCAATAATGCAATTCCCCACTGCGTTACAATGGTCGCATTACTATAAATATCCATCACATTCCAATTTCCATTTTCATCAAACCACGGATATTCACTGTAGCCTTGGCTCATCCACCAATAAACAAGGAATAAACCTGCAACAAAGTTGAAATAAATCATTCCAGTGAAATACTTAGGCGACACCTTAAAATCAGAATTTTGATCAATAAAATCTTTCTTGAATTTAGCAGGGCCGTATTTGATGATAAGAAATGAAATAAATATCCCACTTACTAATAATCCAACTCCCCATACCCAGTCTTGGTTCTCAAAAACAGATAAAAACCATGCTGATGGAAATCCAATTACAAAACAAGCTGCACCTGCAATTATAGCAGCCTGTTTTTTAGATAAATCATAATCCGTTAAATTCCTGATGATTAATTGCATCATCGGCAATATCGAACTAAAAGCAGCCATTGCGAAAGCCCCGAAGAATATCCACGATAAGAATGGACCACCCGGCATTTTAGCAAATAATTGAGGTAAAATAGTAAATACTAAGGCTGTGTTTCCGTCATGAAGAAAATCAACCGCTTCATTAGGGGTAGCTGCCATTGCAAATACTGCTGGTAAAATAGCCATTGCCGCTAATAATGCTGCCGTATTATTACCAAATGCACCTAAAAATGTATTTAAAGTAACATCTTCTTTCGATCTTGAGAAGGAACCAATCGTGATCATTAATCCCCAACCTGCACCTGTACTCCAGGCTGAGTCGGTAATTGCTTCAATCCAAATTATTGGATCTTTAAATTTCTCAAAATCGATTGTGAAAAGGTATTCTAACCCCTGTGTACCACCCGGCATTTGAATTGCAAATGCAGAAACTACCATAAGTAAAATAAAAAGGGTCGGTATTAATATCTTGTTCGTTTTCTCTAAGCCTTGCTTAATTCCTTTACTTAATACCCAAATGGCAATACTAATGGTAAACATGTAGCATAAAACTGCTTCCCAACTTGAGTTAGATAAACCTGCCCAAAATGTGTCCATGAAATTTACATTCGGATCAGCAAATTTTGCATTCATGGCGCCTGAGCCAAAAATGTAATCTATTAAATTTTGTGTATTTAAAAGGAAGTATCTCAATGACCACCCTGTCACAACGGAATAATAAAATGCAATACCCATAGTAACAATGGTCACGAAGGTACCCATCCAGTTAAATTTTTTACCTGCTAAGCTACCCAAAGCACCTAAAGTACCCTTTTTGTAATGCTTACCAATGGCTAGCTCTGCCATTAAAAGAGGAATGGACCATACTACAAGAAAAAGCATCCAAAGGATGATGAATGCGCCACCGTGTTCTCCGGCTATTCTAGGAAATCTCCATAAATTTCCAGCTCCAATAGCCATACCTAAAGCGGCCAATATTATTCCCCACCTATTACTAAACTCTTCTGTTTTTTGCGCCATATATGTTTTATTTTGATTAAAAACATGCCGAAATTAGTTAAACAAATGGCTTATTCAAACTTAAACGGAGATTGATTTCAAGATTTGCAATCAGGGAAAAGTTATAATTTCAGTCTTTTGCGAAAAAATTTTGAGATTTTAAGAATGTTAGGATATATGAAAATTTTTAGCTTGCTTTTTGCTTTTTAGCTTTCTGGTTTAAGTATTTCACTAATTTATCATATTCTGTATTCTCTTTATTAGATAGCTTGATCACCTTTTTCTTTCCATAAAGAATTTTAGTCTCCTTAAATTCTCCTTGTTTGGTTTTCACCACATCTTCTCTCCAACCCCTGATTTCGGATAGCGGTAAATCAACTTTTGATCTGGTTATTGGGAAAAATATATTCAATTTATTATTTCCAGCCTTAACAATTTTTATAGCTGCTAATAATTTACCTAGCACTAACAAGCCAATTACCAATACTATCGGTGTTAGTATGAGTTTTATAATGAAATAAGATTGATTATTAAGTAAACTATCTAATAAAAGAAAAAAAGAACCAAAAATAAGGACCAAAAAGATTGATAAAGCAAATACAGTATTAATTCGTGGTTTTGATACTATCATGCTTATTTGCTTTGAAATTCTAAATCAATTTTTGATAATAATTCGAGTTCCCCACTTTCAAATAGAGCTGGCAATTCTGTAAGATCTGTTCCTTTTTCCACTTTATAATTATTATAGTCTCTAAAAATCACTCCGTTTACCCTTTCCGAATTAATAGATTCTCTAAATCTCACACCTCCACCATTAGTATGATAGGAATATGCAAAATAGTCCATGTCATACGTTTTGGTATTAAACCAGAACATGAAAATATCTTCATAATCTGTACCTCCACCCTTTTGCTTAAATTTTACTTCAATGGTTTTATAGGCTTCACCATTTATTAATGCATCATCCTTATTGGTAGCAATCACAGCTGCATCATTTAAATTATAAGGAAGTAAAGCAAAATAATGCACTGAATTTACTGAATTAGCGTATGCTGCAGAATCTTCAGTAGACAAATCTGCATTTTCTCCATCAATTAACCTTTTAAACCCATCATTATCTAAGATATCATTAATATGCTGACCAGTGCTATCTATAAATATTCTCTCGTATTTAAAGATTCCATTATTATGATATAATTTATAATCCTTATCTCGGAATTTGAACTCAACTTCTAAATTGGAGTATCCATTCCCGCCATGATATTGAATGGCTTCTTGAATATGTTCTTCTGCTGATTTCTCAGTTGGATTACAGGCAGCAAATATTACTGCAATAAAAACGAATGGTAAAAATTTTCTCATAAGTAAAAAATACGCCTCTCCATTAAAATAGTTTAGAATGCATAACAATCCATCGTTCAGGTAAATCACCATTCATAGCTTGTTGATAATCTGAATAGCTACATGGAACAATAGAATTTCTATTAAATCTATTATCGCCTGAAGGATTAGGCACTTCCATCCACCATTTATCTATGAAATTACTTTTATAAAAAGTTAATGATTCGGGTTCATTAGGCATAGCCACTACATATTTCATGTAATCATTCGATCTGAAATCACGTGACTCTTTTCTTGAATAAAAACCTTCAATAAAATACCAAATCATAGTGGCTAAAACGGCTGCTGATTTATCAGAGTCATCTTCCCTCGTAACATCAAATTCGTAAAAGCCTGCAGCGCTTAGTTTTTCATTAATACCAGCATACCAACATAATTGGCAAGCCTCCTCCCCTGTCAAACCAAATGGCTGTGGTTGACTGGTTGCTGGGAAATCCGCTGACTTTATAGCTGATAAATCAAAACTTAGCATATCAGCCTGACGAATTACGGGCTCCATTTCTTTTATATCATGTCGCAAAGCCCCAATTCTATGAGCTTCAAAATAGAGTTTTTCAAGTGTTGCTATTGCCTGAGGATTAACTAAATAAGTTTGATAGGCAAGATGACTATAGTTAAATAAAAAATTAGGCTGATGCATTAATAGCTTTTGAACATGCCTTTGGTTTGCTGGAGAATCTTTATCCTCCATATCTAAAAAAGCATCAACATTTAAGACGCTAATTAGCTTCTCCATTTCTTCATAGGCCAAATATTGAGCAAAACTCATATCATGTGAGCCTCCAATTAAAATAGGCAACACATTATTCTCAATACAAGCATGACACACTTCTTGAACTCTACCTAAAGTTTGTTCAGTATCGATGGCTTCAGAAATATTACCAAGATCTACAATATTGTAAGCTCCAGAACCTTTCGTAAGCCTATATAACTTTTTCCTTAAGGCATCAGCGCTACCCACAGTTCCAGCATTTTCTCCATTTTCACCTTTATCCGATATTCCAATTAGTGCGATATCCGCGCTTTTATAATCTGGAAATTTCTCTTGGTATACTTTAATGCTTTTGTAGAAGCTTCCTTGTTTTTTAATGTCTGAATAAAGTTGCTCCTGAATTGGGGTGAAGAATAGTCTTAAATCCATGGCATGAATTTAATAACAATAATTAGATGAACACGAAATATAATCTAAAGAAAATCAATAATTAGTTTACAATTCCCCTTACCATTTCTTTTTTTCCGGGAGGACCCGCTAATGTTTCTACCTCAAACCCAACTTTTTTCAAATCTCTCTTAAGTTGTCCTTTAGCACTATAAGTAGTAAAAACACCATCTGTTCTTAATAATTGATAGCATTTTTGCATCATTTCTTCAGTCCACAATTCTGATTGTTTATTAGGAGCGAAAGCATCGAAAAATATAATATCAAACTGCTTTTCCCCAGTGAAATCTTCCAGCTTACCTTTAAATTTTTTCAATGAAAAAAAAGGGTTAATCTCTACTAATTCATCCCACTTAGCAGTATGTAATTGTTTAAAGGTTTCTTTTAATTCTTCCTTACCGATCTGATCAATATAATTTAGCTGGTTTATGGTATCCATAGGAACCGGAAAAGGTTCTACAGAGGTGAAATTTATTTTGACCTCATTTTCTGTAGCAAATTTTGCAGCTAATAGTGCATTTAGCCCTGTGCCAAATCCTACTTCAAAAATATCTACCTCTTTGGGCAGTCCGTTTTTTGTTCTCCAAAATCTTAAGCCTTTTTCTATAAAAACATGAATAGACTCTTGAAGTGCACCATGAAAAGAATGGTAGGTTTCTTTCAATCCCTCATGATAAAGAGAATGAGACCCGTCTTCAGTAGTTATTATTTTAATATCAGCCATAGCCTATGAATCTAAATCATTATGATGCCCAACTTTATAAATCAAGGCAACTGCATGAGCGTCTACTCCTTCTTCTCTACCAACAAACCCCAATTTCTCTGTTGTAGTAGCTTTTAATGATAAATCATCTTCACTGATCTTCATCACCTTCGCTAATACACTCTTCATTTCAGGAATTAGTGGATTGATTTTAGGTTTTTGAAGCCCTACTGTTACATCTAAATTCCCAATTTCATAGCCTTTATCGCGTAATAAGGCTACTGTCCTTTCTAATAATATCTTGCTATCTATCCCTTTATATTGTGGATCCTGATCAGAAAAATGATAACCTATATCTCTTAAATTAGCTGCGCCCAATAAAGCATCGCATATAACATGAATCAAAACATCAGCATCGGAATGACCAACACCGCCTTTATGATAATCCAGCTTTATTCCACCTAGCCAAAACTCTTCACCTTCAGCTAAACGGTGAACATCATATCCATACCCTATTCTAAAGTTCATTTGTTTGATTTATAATAAATAGTGGAACAATTATCTTCTCTCAAAACCTCATTGGCCGCATTATAAATATCATGAGTATTCACCGCTTTAATAAAATCAGTTTCTTCATTCACAAGATTGGGATTACCCATAGCAGCCCCGAAGGCAATCGACATAGCCCTATTGAGAATATCTACCTCTCCGTAAACTATTGAAGATATTGCCTGATTTTTAACCTTTTCTAATTCTTTGTTAGCAATTTCTTCTTCTTGTAATTCTTTAATAATCTGCTTTACGGCTGTATCAGCTGCTTCAATACTAATTCCTGAGGAAACCTGGCCACTGATCACTAACAATCCGGGATCAACTGAACCAGTTACATAGGCTGCTATACCAGAAAATATGCCTTCTTCTTTAACTAATTTTTTATACAATCTACTAGACTTCCCTCTTCCTAAAACATCACTCATTAAATCTGTAGAATAATATTTTTCATCCGTTTTGGCGGGCATGTGATAAGCTTTGTATAAAGCATCCACTGGAACATCTGCTTTAATTTCTAAAAACCTAGCTTCTTTTTGTTTTGGTTCTTTTGGTAAATCTCTTTGCTTCTTTTCCCCTGCAGGAATTTCACCAAACCATTTTTCAGTTAATTTTTTAATGTTCTCAGTTTCCACATTACCCGCCACTACTAAATAGGCATTATTAGGTCTATAGTGAGTAAAAAAGAAATCCTTTACATCCTCCATGGTTGCATCCTCAATATGAGAAATTTCTTTACCTATTGTAGCCCATCTATAAGGATGCTTTTGATATGCTAAAGGCCTCAATTTCAACCATAAGTCTCCATAAGGTTGATTTAAATAACGTTGTTTAAATTCCTCAATCACAACACTCCTCTGAACTTCTAATACTTTAGGATCAAAAGAAAGAGACATCATTCTATCGGATTCTAACCAAAAAGCAGTTTCAATATTTTCAGCAGGAAGTGTTACATAGTAGTTTGTAACATCCGGACTGGTAAAAGCATTATTTTCACCCCCTACTCTTTGTAAAGGTTCGTCATAATTTGGAATGTTTTTAGAACCACCAAACATTAGATGTTCAAAAAGATGGGCAAAACCTGTTTTTCCAGGCTTTTCATCACGTGAACCCACATCATAAAGTAAATTTACAATCGCTAGTGGCGTGTTTTTATCTTCATGAACATACACGTTTAAACCATTATCAAGCGTAAATGAATTATATTTTATCATAAGCTTAAGAGTGAATCAAAAATAAAAAATATAATGGCTTTTGCAGATTAGACCATTACTTTAAATTTGTCAGATAATTCCATCTGATTTTTAGGAATCCCAAAGATAGAAACAGTAATTTAAAAACTAAACTTAAACTTATAAAGCCTCAATCAAAGGTATTTTTTAATGCAATTCGATAGAAAAAAATTATCCGACAACCAGTTAATTAACCTCTATAAACAAATTTTGTTGCCCCGCCTTATCGAGGAAAAAATGTTGATTTTACTTCGTCAAAATAAAATCAGTAAATGGTTTTCAGGGATTGGGCAAGAAGCTATTTCTGTAGGCTCTACAGCAGCTCTTGAAACTGATGAATATATTTTGCCAATGCACAGAAATTTGGGAGTATTCACAACTCGAGACATTCCTTTAAACAGACTTTTTTCTCAATTTCAAGGAAAAATGCAAGGCTTTACTAAAGGTAGAGATCGATCTTTCCATTTTGGAACGAATGATTATAACATTGTAGGAATGATCTCTCATTTAGGCCCACAATTAGGTGTAGCAGATGGAATAGCTTTAGCTAATAAGTTAGTTAAAGATCAAAAAGCCACATTGGTTTTTAGTGGTGATGGTGGAAGCTCAGAAGGGGATTTTCATGAGGCATTAAATGTAGCCGCAGTATGGGATTTACCTGTAATCTTCATGATTGAAAATAACGGATATGGTCTTTCTACTCCAAGTGATGAGCAATTCAAATTCAAAAATTTTGTAGATAAAGGGCCTGGTTATGGCATGGAAGCCATTAAAGTAGATGGTAACAATATATTGGATGTTTACCATGCAGTGGCTAAAGCGGCTGAAAAAATGCGAAAAAATCCAAAGCCCATTTTAATTGAAGCCATTACTTTCCGAATGAGAGGACACGAAGAAGCTTCAGGAACCAAATATGTTCCTCAAGAGCTTTTTGACAATTGGGCTAAAAAAGACCCAGTTGAGAATTATGAAAAATATTTACTAAATGAAAAAATTATTTCAGATAGTGATATTGAAGCTTGGAAAGCGGATATCAAAAAGCAAATAAATGAAGGATTGAAACTGGCTAATGAAGACCTATATCCTGAAATAAGCACAGAACAGCAACTCCATGATATTTATGCTGAAAGTAAAGTAGAAATCATTGAGGCAAGTAAAAATAAAACTACCAAAAGATATGTTGATGCTATTTCAGATGGTTTAAAACAATCATTGGAAAAATATCCTGAATTGGTAGTAATGGGACAAGATGTAGCTGATTATGGTGGCGTTTTTAAAATTACAGAAGGTTTTATCGATCAATTTGGGAAGGACAGAATTAGAAACACCCCTTTGTGTGAATCTGCTATAGTGGGAATTGGATTAGGAATGAGCATTAAAAAGCAAAAATCGGTAATTGAAATGCAATTTGCTGATTTTGTAACCTGTGGATTCAATCAGATTGTAAACAATTTAGCCAAATCTCATTATCGTTGGGGCCAAAATGCTGATGTAGTGGTTAGAATGCCTACAGGAGCAGGTGTTGCAGCAGGCCCATTCCATTCACAATCAAATGAAGCCTGGTTTTTTCATACTCCTGGTTTAAAAATAGTTTTCCCATCAAACCCATTAGAAGCAAAAGGATTATTAAATGCTGCCATTGCGGATCCAAATCCAGTTATGTTTTTCGAACATAAAGGTTTGTATAGATCCTTATCAGAAGAGGTAAGTGATGATTATTACATAACTGAAATTGGAAAAGCTAGAGTTATAAATGAAGGAACTGACATTACTATTATTACCTATGGAATGGCTGTCCATTGGGCAAAAGAAGCAATGAATGATTTGGGTGACATTTCTGTTGAGCTTGTAGACTTGAGGACTTTATTACCATGGGATAAAGAAACTGTTAAAGAAAGCGTTAACAAAACGGGCAAGGTTTTAATATGTAATGAGGATTGCTTGACTGGAAGTATCAGTGGTGAAATCGCAGCTTGGATCAGTGAAAACTGTTTTGAAGCTTTGGATGCTCCGGTTATGCGTGAAGGAAGTTTAGATACTCCTGTTCCATTTAATGCTGATTTAGAAAAGAACTTTTTACCTAAAGAAAGAATTAAAGAGAAGCTTAAAAAACTTGCTGAATACTAAAATTTATTACCTCTGGTATTAAAAAATTCATATTCTAACAATTTGGAATTAAATTGTGAGTTGATAAATCAAACTTGATTAAAAAACTACCATATTATCCTTTTTTAGCAATTGTTGTAATGACAATTGCTTTTGCTATGCCAAATAATTTATCCGCACAAAAGACTGATGGTGATAAATTAGAGGTTACAAAAAATGATGGCCCACAGAAAATGGATAATAAAAAGATTAGGACCAAAAAGCAGATAAAGGCAAAAGGCAATCCTAATCAAGGTAATAATAGAGTTATCAAAATAAATCCCTTCAAGTGGGATTGGGATAAAGTGATGTGGTTTAAGGCTAAAAAAAGCGATTATAAAACCAAAAAATACAATCCTAATAAGAGAACCAAACGTGAAACTTATGACAATAAGCCTAATTATAAGTCTGCTGATCGAGATGCAATAACCAATCCATCGGAGATGAGAGAGCCTTTGATTCCTTATGATAGCCGAATTTCAGAAAAGGGGCCAGTCTTGAACAAAAAATCAAAACCTAAAAATGTCAACCTTCAATCTGGTGGACCACAAGATAAACCTCATTTGATTGAACTTAATGAACCCTCTCAAACATTATCAAAAGCATCTAAAAAAGAGAGAAATAGCAAAGTAGATGGTAAAAGATTATACAGTAATAATAAAGATACTAATAGAAAGCCTTTCAATAACAGTAAATTAGAAACAGCTGAAAAGATTGATCCAGAACCAAAAATGGATGATGATAAAATCATGTTCAAAAAGCAGGATAAAGAATATTCAAAAATGAATAATGACAAACTAATGACTGCTCAAAAGCCTGATTATAAAGAGCAAGATTTAAATGGCGACCGACTCAACACAGTAAAAGTGAAAGATAGCAAGAGAAAGCCATTTGATGATGATAAATTAATGACCGCCACAGTTCAGGATAAAGAGAGAAAGCCTTTCGATGACGATAAACTGATGACCGTTAAAATTAATGACTCGGAACGAAAAGAATTTGATGAGAGCAAATTAATGACTGTAAAGGTTAACGATAGGGAACGAAAACCTTTTGATAATGAAAAATTAATGACCGCTAGTCCTGCGAACCCGAAAAGAAAGGAATATGATTACGATAAATTAATGGTAGCCGAAAAGATTGATCCTAAAAAACAGGATTTGCATGATGACAGACTTTTAACTGTGCCAGAAAGAAAAATACCAACGGCCGAGATGAAGGACTTATCAAAGGATATTTCAAAAGAAGATGGGGATTATGTCAGACATTTTTACGTAACAAACGAATCGCATCCTGGCACAAAAATCTTAGCAGCAGAAAATTCAAAAGCTCCATTCTTTGCAAGAACTTTTCAATCCATTTCTTCGTTTTTCACCAATATTTGGTCAGATGATACGCAACCCAATTATGTAACTCGTAAAAAACCGAAAGAAAGAAGGGATAAAAAAGAGGGACAAATTTGGGATAATTCGGTTCATCCTGACACATGGAAGAAACCTGAAGCGGAATCAGGTGAAACTCAAGAAAATTAAATTATTAAAAGTAATGAACTGGGAAAGAATAGACAGTATAGAAAGTTTAAACAACATTGTAGAGGAATCACAAGACAAAGCTGTGATGATATTCAAACACAGCACTAGCTGTTCCATAAGCTCTATGGCATTAAATAGATTAGAAAGAAGCTGGAGTGAAGACGAAATGTCAAATGTAAAAGCCTATTACCTTGACCTAATTTCTTATAGAGATATTTCTAATGCTATTGCTGATAAATTTGGAGTGATGCACCAATCACCACAGATTTTATTAATAAAAAATGGAGAATGTGTGTACGATGATTCACATATGGGTATCAGTTATCAAAATCTAAAATCTAGCGTGGGCGTCTAGTTAAAGCATAATAAAACTGATTTTTTGCTCAATATCGGGATGCAAACTTTTTGCAACTGGGCAATTCAACCCTATATTTTTTAATTTTTGAATCTCTTTTTCAGGCAAATCAGTTTTCCAACGCATTTCTATAGTTATGGCTTTTATCCTTCGTGGGTTAGAAGCCATTTCTTTTTGTAAATCACATTCAATTTCTCCAAGATCTAAACTGTTCTGATCAGCATAAATTCCCATAACGGTCATCATGCAACTTGCAAGAGAAGTAGCCGCCAAATCAGTAGGAGAAAAATAAGCGCCCTGCCCATTATTATCCACTGGGGCATCAGTAATTAAAGAATTTCCTGAACGATTATGGATTGCAGTTGTTTTTAATGGATGTGTATATTTTATTGTTGAAGTTGGCATAAACTAAGTCAATCTTTTATCGTTATTTCATTGCAAGATAACATTTATGATTAAAATATCTTTTAATGTTGCATTGATGTAAGTAGTTTTAGATGAAAGGATTAAAAAATTATTTAGTTTCCGCATTTAAAACCATAAATTTGTAATTCATTTAAAATACAATGAAAAAAGTTTTTATACTTTCCATATTTATGATAGCCCTTCTTTTTGATGCCAAAAGTCAAAAAGAAGATCCATTTGATTATGGACAAGAATTCCTATTTGGAATTACAAAAGCTACAAATGGCGGGCTTTTTTCAGGAGGTTTTTTTAGATATAGCGCTAAAAAGTCAGATAGAATATTCCAAACTTTTGGAATTGAGGTTGCCAATATTAGACATCCACAAGAAAGACGAGTTCCTAGCCCAACTTTTTTTAGCACATCATCATTTTACGAAGGCAAAGAAAAATATTTAATCAGTACTCGACTAATGTATGGCTATGATATGTTGCTATTTAAAAAAGCAGAAGAAAAAGGTGTACAAATAAATGGAGTACTAACTGGTGGGCCAACCTTAGGATTTGTTTCTCCATATTTACTAAGAAGTGAAGGTGGCGGACTTGTAACCTATTCACAATTTTTAAATGGTTCAGCTATTATTGGACCTGCTGGTTATTTTGCTGGAATCGATCAAATGGAATTAGTATTAGGCGCACACATTAGAGCCTCATTGCTTTTCGAATTCGGAACATTTAAATCTAAAATAACAGGTTTCGAAGTAGGCTTTTTAGGCGAAATATTTAGTAGAGAAATTCAAATAGTTCCGCTAGGAACAAAAAATTATAGTTTTTACCCGGCAGCCTTTGTAAGTATTTTGTTTGGGTCGAGAAAATAAGTTTAAGGATAGAATAATAAGTTGATATGATAGATTTACCGGTAGTAAGCCAGGAAGAAAAGAAGAAAAATAAAAAACCGGATTGGTTAAGGGTAAAGTTACCTGTTGGTAAAGAATATGCTAATGTTCGAAAAATTGTAGACGAAAATAAGCTACATACTATTTGCGAAAGTGGAAACTGTCCTAATATGGGTGAGTGCTGGGGTGCTGGTACTGCAACTTTTATGATTTTAGGAAATGTATGTACTAGAAGTTGCTCATTCTGCGCAGTTGCTACTGGCCGTCCACCAGAATATGATGAGCAAGAACCTCAAAGAGTAGCGGAAGCCATCAAAAAAATGGGAGTTAAACATGCCGTTATCACTTCTGTTAATAGAGATGAATTAAAAGATCGTGGTGCAGAAATTTGGTATCAAACTGTTGTAAAAACGAAAGAACTTTCTCCTGAAACAACAATAGAAACCTTAATTCCTGACGTGAAAGGAAAATGGGATGCTCTTTATAGAATGATTGAAGCAGGGCAAGAGGTAGTTTCGCATAATATCGAAACAGTTCCAAGTTTGTACAGAAGAGTTCGTCCTCAGGCAAAATATCAAAGAAGTTTGGATCAAATTAAATTGACTAAAGAATACGGTAAAAGAACAAAAACCGGAATCATGGTAGGTTTAGGCGAAACTCAAGATGAAATGTTTGCTACTATGGATGATTTAGTAGAGCACGGATGTGACATTTTAACTTTAGGACAATATTTACAACCTACTAAAAGACACCACGATGTGATTGAATATATTCACCCTGAAGTTTTTGATATGTACAGAGAAGAAGGCTTAAAAAGAGGACTTAAATATGTTGAGTCAGGGCCATTAGTTCGTTCTTCTTATCATGCTGAAAGACACGTAAACGTACCTATCTAAGGAATAAATATATTTTGAAGAACCACAGCATAAAGTGATAATCACTTATATTGCTGTGGTTTTTTGGTTTTAAACATCAATGGTAAATTTTTACATTTTTTTAGTTCAACAGCTTAAATTTTATGCAAGATAATTTCATCATAACCCTAGAAAACTTAAAGTTAAAAGACTATCGAAGCTTAATAAAGTCTATGAAAAAGGCTTATGCGGGTTGGGATGACTTGTGGGAGGTTGAACATATCAAAAGTTTAATTGATAAATTCCCTGAAGGACAGTTATGCGTTTTAGTGAATGGTCAAGTTGCAGGATGCGCCTTATCAATTATTGTGGACTATTCAGATTTTGGTGACAATCATAATTATCCTGAAATAACAGGAAAAGAATCTTTCAATACTCATAATCCTGAGGGGGATGTATTATATGGAATAGATGTATTCGTACATCCTGATTTTAGAGGAATGCGAGTTGGAAGAAGATTGTATGATGCTCGGAAAGATTTAGTGGAACAACTTAACCTCAGATCAATAGTGGCAGGCGGCAGACTTCCGGGGTATTCAAAATATTCAGATAAATTTTCTGCTAAGCAGTATATTCAAAAGGTAATCGCCAAAGAAATTTATGATAAAGCATTATCCTTTCAATTATCAAATGACTTTCATGTTAAAAAAGTATTAAAAGGATATCTACCAGGTGATAAACAATCTGCTGAATATGCAGCTCTAATTGAATGGAATAATATTTACTACGAACCGTCTGAAGAATATGTTCATATTCCTAAAACAGTTATAAGATTAGGATTAGTACAATGGCAAATGCGTCCCACTCCTTCCTTAAAAGCTATGCAAGAGCAAATTGAGTTCTTTATTGATGTAGTAAGTGGTTATCAATGCGATTTCATATTATTCCCAGAATTATTCAATGCCCCTTTAATGGCTGAATTCAATCATTTGGATGAAGCATCAGCAATTCGTGAATTAGCTAAATATACGGAACCACTTAAAGAGGTTTTTCAAGAATATGCTATTAATTATAATGTAAATATCATTACGGGTAGCATGCCAGTGATGAGTCGTGGAAAACTTTACAATAAAGGCTTTTTATGCAGAAGAGATGGTACCAGTGAGACCTATGAAAAAATTCATATGACTCCTGCTGAAGTAAGTGCCTGGGGAATGAGTGGAGGCAAGAAAATTCAGGCCTTTGATACGGATTGCGGAAAAATTGGAATCAATATTTGTTATGATGTGGAGTTCCCTGAAATGGGAAGACTATTAGCAGATGAAGGAGTTAAAATTTTATTTGTGCCTTTCTTAACTGATACTCAAAACGGATATATGCGAGTAAGGCTTTGTGCGCAAGCACGCGCTATTGAAAATGAGTGTTATGTAGCTATAGCTGGAAGTGTAGGGAATTTACCAAAAGTAAATAACATGGATATTCAGTTTGCTCAATCTGGAGTATTCACCCCTTCCGATTTTTCATTTCCAACAAATGGCGTTAAAACAGAAGCTACTCCTAATACAGAAATGACAGTAATTGCAGATGTAGATGTTAATTTGTTAAAAGAATTGCATACTTACGGAAGCGTGCGTAATTTGAACGATCGAAGAAAAGATCTGTACTCATTAAAAAAGAATAAGTGAAGTGAAGGTAGAAGAGTTTGTAAATTTAAGCCTGTTTAAAAAGATAAAAACATTATATGTTGAGGGTGAATTTGTCACCTCTATTCGGTATTATCGGTATAAGGTGAATTTATTTTTATTAAATGATTTTTATGTTGAAGCCTTTTACCATCCCAAAACAGATAGAATCGAAAAGATTGTTCCATTCGATAGTAACCACTCTAGAAAAAAATTCTATACTGACCAGGTAAAACTACCACATTGGTTCGAAAAAGTTTCCTAATATGATTGATTTAAGAAGCGACACCATTACTCAGCCTACTACCGCTATGAAGCAAGTTATGTTTGAAGCTCCAGTTGGTGATGATGTTTTCGGTGAAGATCCCACTATAAATTCTCTTGAAGAAAAGGCTGCTGAGTATTTTGGTATGGAAGCCGCAATATTCTGCCCCAGTGGCACCATGACCAATCAAATTGCGATTAGAGTTCATACTGACCCCCACACTGAAGTAATTTGTGATGAAAAATCTCATATCTATTTATATGAAGGGGGGGGAATCGCTTATAACTCTTTTGCATCTGTCAGACTACTGCACGGAGACCGTGGCCGGATAACCGCGGAAATGGTAAAAGATAATATCAACAATCCTGATGATGTACATGCTCCTATTTCCAGACTTGTTTCATTAGAAAATACGATGAACAAAGGGGGTGGATGTGTTTATGATTTTAAAGAAATCGAAAAGATCGGTCAATTATGTAAAGATGAAAATCTAAAGCTACACCTAGATGGCGCAAGATTATTTAATGCTTTAGTAGCTTCAGGAGATGATCCTAAAAAATACGGTAAAACCTTTGACACCATCTCCATCTGTTTATCCAAAGGTTTGGGATGCCCAGTTGGTTCTTTATTAGTGGGCGATAAAGATTCCATTAAAATGGCCCGAAGAATTAGAAAAGTGATGGGAGGTGGCATGAGGCAGGCTGGTATTTTAGCTGCTGCTGGAATTTACGCTTTAGATCATCATATAGAAAGACTAACCGAAGACCATAATAGAGCCAAAACCATTGCTGAAAATTTAAAGGATTTAGCTTTTGTTGAATCAATTCTTCCAGTAGAAACCAATATTGTAATATTTAGATTATCAAATAATCAACTGGCCACGGATTTTGTAGAAAAACTTAAAAATCATGGGATATTAGCAGTTCCTTTCGGAAAGCATGATGTTCGCTTTGTAACTCATCTTGATTTTTCGGATGATATGCTGGATGAGCTTATTAAAAAAATTAAAACAGATATAAATGACCCTTTCAGAAAAAATTAATGCTGAAATCCGTGATATTAAAGACTTTCCAAAGCCTGGTATAGTATTTAAAGACATTACCCCAATTTTAAGCCGTCCAAAATTAGTATCTGAAATTGTGGATTGGTTCGTTGAAAAAGGAAAGCAGGATAAAATAGATGTAATTGTTGGGGTTGAATCCAGAGGTTTTTTATTTGGGATGATGGTAGCAGAACGATTAGGTTTGCCTTTTGTACCCGTTAGGAAAGAAGGCAAACTGCCTCATAAAACCATTAAACATTCTTATGATTTGGAATATGGTAGTGCTACCATGGAAATTCACAGCGATGCCATAAAGCCAGGACAAAAAGTAATGATTCATGATGATTTATTAGCTACAGGGGGAACAGCACTTGCGGCAGCAAAACTAGTGAAAGAATTAGGCGGAAAAGTAGGCAACTTTACATTCTTGATTGAGTTAGGGTTTTTAGAGGGAGAAAAAAAGCTGAAAACAGAAAATGAAGCGGTTTACAGTATCGTTACTTATTAATATATTTGAAATTTAGTTGAATAAAGATTTTTGAGATAAACCATGGAAGAAGCACAGTTAGAAAAGAAAAATGAATTACAGCAAAAAGTAAAAGACGTAATGTCTGAAGTTAGCAAAGTTGTTGTAGGTCAAGATTATATGGTGAATCGCCTTTTAATTGGATTATTCACCAATGGACACATCTTATTAGAAGGAGTTCCAGGCTTAGCCAAAACACTAACCGTTAACACTTTAGCGAATGTTTTACATTTAGATTTCCAAAGAATTCAGTTTACTCCAGATTTAATGCCTTCTGATTTAATCGGTACGATGATTTATAATCAGAAGCAAGGTAACTTTGAGGTTAAGAAAGGTCCGATTTTTTCAAATTTAGTATTAGCAGATGAGGTCAACAGATCTCCAGCTAAAGTACAATCAGCCTTACTTGAGGCGATGCAGGAAAAGCAAGTAACAATTGGAGAAACTACTTTTCAATTAGATCGCCCATTTTTAGTACTCGCCACTCAAAACCCAGTAGATCAGGAAGGAACTTATCCTTTACCTGAAGCGCAAGTTGACCGTTTTATGCTAAAAGTAATGGTGGACTACCCTACTAAAGCTCAGGAATTAGAGGTGATGCGTAGAATGTCTAATATGACTTTTAATAAAGAAGTCAAAACTATTCTTACGAAGGAAGAAATATTCAGCATTAGAGAACAAGTGAATAATGTTGAAATTTCTGAATCATTAGAGCGATACATCATTGAATTGGTTTATGCTACTAGATCTCCTTTGGAATACGGATTAAAGCAAGAAGCTGATTATATTCAATATGGAGTATCTCCTAGAGCAAGTATAAATCTTAACTTAAGTGCTAAAGCGGTAGCCTATATGGAAGGTCGAGATTATGTTTTACCAGAAGACATTAAAGAAGTAGCGTTTGATGTTATGAATCACAGAATACTTTTAAACTATGAGGCTGAAGCTGATGGTGTTACTACTAAGGATATCATTGAAAAAATCTTAAAACAAGTTCCCATTAGTTAAAATTAAATTGACCATAACCCGTCCTAAATAAAAAGCATCCGATGACTAGCGGATGCTTTTTTTGTTTTACCTCAATATTAACACATTAATGAATTAGTAACAATTTGCTAAAAAGTCTGACAAATTCAGTTAACAATTAAAAACCACCTTTGCATCAAAGAAATTTAAACTTATTCAAAATTAGTCACAATGAAGAAATTTAATTTAATCGCGATGCTAGCAATGGTATCAGTTTTTATCTTCTCATCATGCGAAGAAGAAACTGCAGAGCCAAACAACCTAGTAACAATCGAAGGAATTCCAGCAACAGCTGAAATTGAAAACTTAGGGACTGTAGGCCCTGTTTCTGCTACAGTTACAGCTCAAGATGGTATTTCAAGCATAGTAGTTACAAAAGATGGTGACACTTTCTTAGAACCAGAATTCACAGCTGAAGCAACTACAGCAACATTTGAATTCACATATACTGCAACTGAAGCAGATGCTGATCAAAACATTGTTTTTGAATTTACTGCTACTGATGCAGATGGTGATACTGAGTCTGTTACTCACGTATTATCTGTTGGTGCTGCTCCTCAACAATTACCAAATCAAGTATTATCAGGTCTTATCGAAGAGGATCTAACATTAACAAACGACAGAATATGGGAATTAGCAGGTCGCGTAATTGTAACTGCAGGAAATACTTTGACCATTCAACCAGGAACTGTAATCAAAGGGCGTCCAGGTGATGCTGCTGCAGCTTCTGTATTAATTATAGCTAGAGGTGCAGATATCCAAGCTAATGGAACTGCTGAAGCTCCAATCGTATTTACTTCAACTGCTGATGAAATCCGAGTTGGTGAATTCGAAAGTTCTTTAGATTTAACAACTCAAAGAGGTCTTTGGGGTGGTGTATTAATTTTAGGAAATGCTCCAATCTCTGCTGAGGCGGATGAAGCTCAAATTGAAGGTATCCCAACTACTGTAACCGAAGGTTTATACGGTGGTGATGATGTGGCAGATAATTCTGGTGTATTTGAATACGTTTCAATAAGATTTACTGGTGCTGAATTAGGCCCTGGAAACGAATTACAAGGATTAACTTTAGGCGGTGTAGGATCTGGTACTACAATCAATCACGTAGAATCAATCAATAGCTCTGATGATGGTGTCGAAATTTTCGGAGGTACTGTAAACATTACCAATTTTATTGTTTGGGCACAAGATGATGACGGTTATGATACTGACCAAGGATGGAGTGGAACTATAGACAACTTCGTTTATATCGGTGCTGATGAAGCAAATGGTTATGCTTGGGATGGCGATCACGGTATGGAATTAGATGGTTCTGAAGGTGACGATGGATCTGCTAACTTAGTAGGTAAATTCATCAACGGATCTTTAAGAGGACTTTCTTCAAGTGATTACGCTGATTTAAGAGATGGTGCAAAATATGATATTCAAAACACTTATTTCTTTGACTTTGCTGAAGGTTCTGATATTGAGATAGATGCTGATGATAATGATGATGATCCAAGAGGATCTGACAACTATGCAAATGATATCACAGTATTCAGTGGACTTGAATTCAATACTACAAATGTGATTGGAGATATATTTGTTGATAAATTAGATGCTGCTGCCGCTGCTGCTGCTAATGATAGAACTGAAGCTGAATTTGCTGCACAAATCACTGCGAATGGTGAGAAATTTGTTAGCAATAATTCAGTGGTTACTGAAGCAACTGTTGGTGCTGATGTAAGCGTTTTATCTTGGTCTTACGCTGCTGCACAAGGCCAGTTAGACAACTTCTAAGATACTTAAACATATTCTTAAGGAATAGCTCTCAGGAAACTGAGAGCTATTTTTTTTTAATGTATATTAAGTTAATGTTTTTGTTAACATATTATTAACACATAGACAATTCTATGATAAACTAATCTGATTTTATTTGAACTACTTTTGCATGAAATATTTAATTAAAATTAATTATGAAAATTAAAGTAGGAATTTTTACTGTCGCATTTCTTCTTATATCAACTCTTTTAGTGGCACAGAAGGGTACTATTAGAGGTAAAGTAATTGATAATAAGACAGGGGAAGAAATGATTGGAGTTTCTGTTGTAATTAAAGGTACAGCAAATGGTGCTGCAACAGATCTTGATGGTGCTTTTTCTTTTGGTGCTGCACCAGGTGTTTATGACCTACAAGTATCTTTTATTTCATTCGAAACATTAACTGTAAGTGGAATAGAAGTAAAAGCAGGAGAAGTTAGCAATGTAGGCACAATCAGACTTGGAGAGTCGGTAGAGCAAATGCAAGAAGTAGTTGTTAAAGCCGAAGCCATAAGAGAGACTGAAGCTGCTTTATTAACAGTAAAAAAGAAATCTGCTAATATAATGGATGGAATATCATCAGAAACTTTTCAATTAATTGGTGATTCTCATGCTGCAACTGCCGTAAAACGTGTTGCTGGTGTTTCCATTCAAGATGGTCAATATGTTTTTGTAAGGGGACTTGGGGATAGATACACTAAAACCACCCTGAATAAAATGAACATTCCTGGACTAGATCCCGATAAGAATGCTGTTCAGATGGATATTTTCCCTACAAGTTTAATAAACAATATAATTGTATATAAATCATTTACTCCAGAATTAAACGCTGACTTTGTAGGTGGAACTGTAGATATCGAATTGAAAGACTTTCCTACTGCAAAGACTTCAAGCTTTTCATTTAGCACAACCTATAATCCTTCTATGCACTTCCAGTCAGATTATAGAAGTTATGAAGGGGGTAGTTTAGATTTCTTAGGAATTGATGATGGCACAAGAGACTTACCATATAATGCAAAATTAGATGGTGGAAAACTTCAAAGCACAATCCCAACCAATGATGAAAGTATTAGATTTCTAAGTAATGTAACTAGAAGTTTTGATTCAAAAATGGCTGCTCAAGTTTATGGGAACAATTTGCCAGATATGAGTGCTTCATATTCTAGAGGAAATCAATTTGACATAAATACTTACAAATTAGGTTACAATCTAGCAATCAATTACAATAAAAGTACTAACCACTATCAAAACGCGATAGATGGATATTACCTAAGACCACAGGATGCAGATGAATTTGAATTAATTTCTGATAATATCTATGAGGGTCCTTTAAGCTCAAGAGACACTAGATTAAGTGGGCTAGCTGGACTATCATTAAAAACTGATGCTTCTAAATATTCTCTTAAAGTACTAAGAATACAAAACGGCATATCAAGGGCAGGACAAAGAACTAGAACAGCTTCATTGACCAATTCCTATACTGCATTTTTAGATAATTTGGAGTATACCGAAAGAATTATGAATAATGCTACTTTAGATGGTACGCATAGCTTCAATAGAGGTGAATTTGAAATTGATTGGATTTTGGCTTCAACTTTTTCTTCTGTAGAGGATAAAGATGTAAGAATAACCCCATTCACAATTGCTGATGATGAAGGAAATCTTGCTATTCAATCTCAAGAAGGTGGGGAACCACAAAGAATTTGGAGATTATTAGATGAGCAGAATTATAGTGGAAGAGTAGACTTCAAAAAAGGATTTAACCTAAATGAAAATGAATCAAAAATTTCATTTGGAGTTAGTGAAGATTTCAAACAAAGAGATTACGAAATCCAAGATTTTGGAATTGACTTCTTCGGTAATCAAAACCTTTTAGAACTAAATGGTGATGCTGACAGAATATTTTTACCAGAAAATATAATTGGTGAGCTTGAAGGTGTTGATGATTCTAGATTTGGAACATATGTAGGAACTAGATTTACACCTAGTAACGCGTTTAATGGCAGCATTAACATAGTTGGAGCATATGTAAGTAGTGAATTAGTTTTCACTGATCAAATTAAAGCGATCGTTGGTGTTAGATCAGAGAAGTACGATCAATTTTTCACAGGTCAAAATCAGAATGGGTCAAGGGTATTTGAAAATGAAAATGTTTTATCATCTTTAAAATTATTCCCTTCACTAAATCTAACTTATTCACCATTTGATGATACTAACCTAAGAGCTTCATATTCTAAAACTGTTGCTAGACCTTCTTTTAAAGAGAAATCAACTTTGGAAATTCCTGATGTATTAACAGGTTTAACTTTTATTGGTAATATCGACCTTGTAGAAACAGATATTGACAATTTAGATTTAAGATATGAAATGTTCATGAGCAGAGGTCAAACAGTATCAGTTGGGGCATTCTTTAAAAGATTTGTAAATCCAATTGAACTTGTAAGAAATGATATTCAGTCTGATAATGTTAGCCCTCAAAATGTTGGGAACGGTCAAATAATGGGTGCTGAGTTCGAAATCAGAAAAAGTCTAGATTTTATAACTCCTGCTTTAGAAAACTTCTTATTCAAAGGAAATTTCACTTACGCTAGCTCATTTATAGAAAGAAATGAAACAGAAGCTGACGGTACAAAAAATGGCTTGAGAACTGGAGAGGAATATTCAGATAGAAGAGATTTCCTTGGACAACCACCTTATATCATAAACGCTGGATTAGATTATGTAGATTTTGAAACTGGTTTTGAATCAAGTATTGCATACAATATTCAGGGACCTACTTTAGCTATTGTTGGTGTTAATAGAACTCCAAGTACTTATACTGTTCCTTTTCACAGCTTGAACTTTAATATGAGCAAAACTTTTGGTTTAGATGGGAAAAACAAAATTGGATTAAGAGTTAATAATATTTTAGGAGATATTCAAGAAAGAGTATTTAGATCTTTTAATGCTGAGGATCAAATTGAATTTAGCAGAACTCCTGGAAGATCTTTCAGAATTAAATACTCAAGAACATTCTAAGTTTAGGTTGACTTAAATATTAAAAAGCTTTCGGGGAAACTCGAAAGCTTTTTTATTTTGTACAATTTCTCGATCGCATAAAAAAACCTGTGAAGGACACTCCACAGGTTTATATAATTTATCTTAAAACCGTCAACCAATTTTAGGACGGATCAGCGTTTTATTGAAATTTATCTCTCAAGCTGATAAGCCACTACTTTATTGCTAAAGAAAGTGGGAACGTATACAATTTCTTTTTCCGCATTCAAACCAATATCAGCAGTTTGAGAAGCTTCCTCAGTATCTAATAATAAAGTGGCTTTATTACCCGCTACATGGTAAATTTCTCCTTTCCATCTACTTGCAATGTAAGTACCGTCATTTAAAACTGTAAGTCCATCTCCACCTGTAACTGAATCATTAACCATTTCAAATTTATTAGAAGCTAAGTCTAAAGATCTTAGTCCCATTCCATCTAAAGTCATTAAATGATCTCCTTTGCTTAAAAGGCCATTAATACCTTTAACTCCTTCAGCTACAGTTGATAGTTCTCCATTTTCAATTTTATGAATTAAACCTAAACTCATATCTGAAATGAAAACAGCAGATTCTGAAGTTGTAATATCATTTAAAAACTCAGCTTTTTCAGGAGTAAATTCTTTTGCTATTTCACCCGTTTCAAGATCAATCGCAACCACTCTATCTATATCAGTAACATACAGATGACCATCAAAAATGCCCATTCCTTTAGGTGCATTTAATCCGGCAGCCCATTTTAATGACTCAACACTACCATCTAGATTTAAAATAGAAATAAATCCTTCTCCGTTTTTATCTAGTGGCTGTCCATTGATGTTTGACACGAAAAGTCTGTTTCCTTCACCATCAAACAAAACTGACTCACAAGTAGTCATGACCGTATCCGTTTCCCAAAGCTTCACCAATTTTGGATCAGCTGGTTTTTCCACTACTTCTTTTTCTACTGCCTCTTTCTCTTCTGAATTTTCTTTTTTTGCTGGTTGGCATGCAAAAATTAATAATGCGAAGCCTAAAATAAATAATGTATTTTTCATAGTAACTTATGTTGATTTGTTATAAAGTTACAAAACTTATGAAAAACCTAAGTGTTTCGTTTTTATGATAATACCTTAAACTTTTTCCTCTCCTATATATTGTAATACTTTCCTTAAAGCTACTTTTCTAATATCTTTTTCTCTAACTGCAGAATGTCTATGCAATACAAATTGAAATTTTAAGGAAGTGAAATTTTCATTTATTTTAATTATCCTTAACATATAACTATCGTCTTTAATGTATTGCTGATAGTCACTTAAAGCTTCTATAATATATTTTTCAACGGCACTAACATCCGTGATTAATTCATTTTTGAGGTCAAAATCAAAACTAACCTTTCGAATAGCTCTTTTAGTGTAATTATAGATTTGAGAGGTAAACACTAATGAATTCGGAATATAGATCAGGTCTTCATCATCATTCGTTATATGTAGATTAACTAGTGTAATATCAGTGACTTTCCCCTTAACTTCACCAATTTTAATTTCATCTCCAATCATAACTTCCCCATTAAACATGATCAACATACCATTGATCATATTGGCTATATAATCTTTAGATAAAATAGCAATGGCAGCAGCGACAATACTTAATGAGGTGATTAAAGCGATGGGATCTATATTGAATAACATTAGAATTGTCCCAATCAAAATAAAGGTGTGTAGAATATTAGCAATATGATCTATGCCTAATACAAAGTTATTTTTAGTACCCCTTGAGAGTTTATGCTTTTTCTTATAATAAAATACAACCCCCAATCTGATGAATGAAACCCATAAATCGGCATAAAGATAAAAGCGAGCTGCCTTAACATAATTCTCCCCTATTCCATATTTTAATATTTCAGCATGATAGGTGTTGATGGCAAATAATGCAGCAATAAAAATGATTGCTTTCACTAAAAACTTGATTCTTCTTTTATACTCAAGTTTACTGGCCGGGTTAACAGATTTTCTATTCATTTCTCAAAGTTATAACAATCTAATAACACTTAAAGTAGGTGCTCTCGGCTTCATCCATTATTTTTGTGAAAATATTTTACAAATTAAAAATGATAGACAACAAAAGAAACCCTTGGCACGACATCCATTATGGTGATGAAGCGCCAGAATACGTGAACGCTGTAATAGAAATTTCGAAAGGGAGTAAGGGTAAATTTGAGTTAGACAAAGAAACTGGTTATTTAATGCTTGATAGAGTATTATTTAGCTCTGTACATTATCCAGCAAATTATGGGTTTATTCCGCAGACTTATTGTGATGATAAAGATCCATTAGATATCATGGTAATTACTTCTATTGAATTACCTCCTCTATGTATGGTAAAAGCTAAGGTATTAGGTGTAATGAAAATGATGGATCAAGGCGAAGCAGATGATAAGATCATTGCTGTTGCGGCTAATGATATGTCAGTAAACCATATGAATGATATTCACGATTTACCTCCTCATACATCAAGAGAAATGCAGCGATTTTTTGAGGATTATAAAAAGTTAGAAAACAAAAAAGTGGTTGTAGAAGACTTTTTTGACAAAGCTGAGGCTCACAAAGTGATTAATGACAGTATTGAATTATACAATAAAACTTTTTAATACGCTTAGATAAGCAAAAAAGGCTTCTTAAATAATATTTAAGAAGCCTTTTTTATATCAATCAAAAGAATTACATTCTTGAAACTTTACCTCCTGAACTTGAATCAGAATCCACAATTGCTGGGTTTCCTCCATAATTGATTTTACCTGAAGAAGATGCTTTTGCTACTAATTCTTTTTCTACATTAAATTCTACTTTTCCTGATGAACTTGCTGAAACATCAGCATTATTACAAGTAAAATTAGTGGCAGCAATTCTTCCCGAACTACTTACTTTAGCTTCAAAATTATCTGAATTACCCGATAAAGTTAATCTGCATGAGCTACTAGCTTTCGCTTCAACATTGCCAGACTTAACACCTACATCTATTCTTGCTGAACTTGAGCCCGAAATTTCTACATTTGCAGCCTCAACTTCAACATCAATTCTTGCTGAGCTAGAACCTTTAATTTCGATATTATTAGCTTTTATTAGCCCTTCTGCAGATAATCTTGATGAGCTGCTAGCTTTCAACTCTTCCAACTCTTGATAGTAAACTGTAACTTCTACTTCAATATTTCTATAACTTTTGTTTGAGGCCATTTCGATAACCAAATCCTCACCTTTAACATCCGTGATAACATCTTCTAATTCACCAGTTGTGCTTACCTCAACTTCTGGCTGGCTCCCCTTTTTCAATATAACTCTTATGCTTTGTGATGATGATACAGATGTAAAATCATCAATAGATCTGGTTTCAGTTTCCTGAGCAAACAATTGAACGCTTAAAAGAACAAAAATTAGGGCTAATAGTGATTTTTTCATGATTTTATAAGTTTGTTTATTTGATAGATTCCAAAATCACGAAAAGGTTGCATGTTCAAAAAAATAAAATAAAAAAGGCACGACTGATAAAGCCGTGCCTATATAATTGTTAGTATTTTATACGATTAAAACTTACTTAAAACCTTATTCACTTCTGAATCAGGGTTAGCACATTTTTCTCCAGGTTGTTTCCCGCAGAAACTACATGCTTCACCATCCTTATTTAAAAAAGGGCTTTGAGAAGCACATGTACCTTTAAATTCACCATTTTTTACAAATAATAGTCTTACTGACATTAATACGAAAAACGCTGCTATTAATCCGATTGCTAATAAAAAAGTAGTCATATTTTTAATTTTTAAGACTTTCCTAAAGCCTTTTGAATTCGTTGTGCAAATTTAACATTCTAAAATCATAACGCCTAGTAAGAATGCAAAGTTTCTTAAATTGCGATTAACTAATGAAGAAACACATCCCTATGAAAGAAGTTCAAAAATTCCCTGATAATAGAAGAAAAGAAAAAATTGAAGCTTTCGATAGATTATTAACCATTATGGATCAATTAAGGAATTTATGTCCTTGGGATAAAAAACAAACTATTGAAAGTATAAGACATTTAACAATTGAAGAAACTTTTGAATTATCTGATGCCATTCTCGATAATGATTTAGAGGAAATCAGAAAAGAACTAGGTGATATTATGCTTCATATGGTGTTCTATGCTAGAATGGCAGATGAAAAGAATGCATTTGATATGGCTGATGTATTAAATGGTATTTCCGAAAAATTGATAAATCGTCATCCTCATATCTATTCTGATATTGAGGCAA
Organism: Marivirga arenosa; assembly: GCF_030503895.2. Taxonomy (GTDB): domain Bacteria; phylum Bacteroidota; class Bacteroidia; order Cytophagales; family Cyclobacteriaceae; genus Marivirga; species Marivirga arenosa. Next base: position 1,970,381 of record NZ_CP129970.2, on the reverse strand, counting down.
AAGATGAAGAAGCCGTAAAAGAAAATTGGGAAAAGATTAAGTTGAAGGAAAAAGGGAATAAGTCGGTTCTAGGAGGAGTACCCAAATCTTTACCCGCATTAATTAAAGCAATAAGAATCCAAGAAAAAGCAAGAGGCGTTGGCTTTGATTGGGATAATAAAAATCAGGTTTGGGATAAGGTTGAAGAGGAAATGAATGAATTTCAACATGAGGAAGAATCTGGTAATAAAGAAAAAGCAACTGAAGAATTTGGAGATTTACTATTCAGCTTAATTAATTATGCAAGGTTTTCCGATATCAATCCTGAAGAGGCATTAGAAAAAACCAATAAAAAATTCATAAAACGATTTCAATTTCTTGAAGAGGAAAGTAAAAAAGATGGAAAGCAGATTTCTGAAATGAGCTTAGCTGAAATGGATACTTACTGGGAGAAAGCTAAAAAATTACCCTAAAAATTTAAAATTATTGCAAATCTATAAGATAACAGTTTGAAAATAAACCATAAAATTAATAAAAAACATATTTTTACCACAGAAAGGTTAATTATTATACCTTATCCATTTAATTTTTAGGTTAAATTCATAAATTAGGGTTTCATTAAACCCAATTTTTATGAATTTAATGTTTTTAAGCTCATTTAAAGCTTTATTTACACCCTTATTAGCAACAAATCTAGAAAGTGCTGCTTCTGAAGTTAACATTGAAGTACTAACAGTAAATAATGTATGGATGATGCTATGCATCGCTCTCGTATTTATCATGCATTTAGGATTTGCATGCGTGGAAGCAGGCTTCACTCAATCTAAAAATACAGTTAATATTTTATTTAAAAATACAGTCACACCTGCAATAGGACTAGTTTCTTATACGATTATAGGTTTTAACCTTATGTATCCTGAATTTGCTGATGGTCCAGGTTGGTTTGATTTCAATGGATTTTTCTTAAATGATTTTGCCGGCATTAATTATAATCAAAACTATACTTATTGGACAGACTTCCTTTTTCAAGCCATGTTTGCAGCTACAGCCGCAACAATTGTTTCTGGAGCTGTTGCTGAAAGAATAAAAATTTCCGGCTATTTTATTTTCACCATCATATTTGTAGGGTTTGTTTACCCTGCTATTGGAAGTTGGAAATGGGGCGGTGGCGCATTAGATGCTATGGGCTTTTATGATTTTGCAGGCTCAACTTTAGTTCATTCAGTAGGTGGCTGGGGAGCTTTAGCGGGCATTATTGTACTTGGACCTAGAATTGGTAAATACGTAAATGGAAAAGTAATTGATAAAGAAGGATCAAGTGTTCCATTAGCTACTATAGGCGTATTCTTATTATGGTTCGGATGGTTTGGTTTTAATGGTGGTTCTGTACTTTCTGCAGAACCCAGAGCGACATCTTTAGTCATTATGAATACCTCATTAGCTGCCGCAGCAGGCTCATTAGGAGGATTTCTAATGGGATATATCACCTTTAAAAGACTTGATTTAGGCATGGTGTTAAATGGTACACTTGCGGGATTGGTCGGTATCACTGCGGGTGCTGATTTAATGACCCCTGGACTATCTTTATTGATAGGTTTTATTGCGGGTATGTTGGTGGTATTGTCAGCGATTGGACTAGACAAATTGAAATTAGATGATGCAGTGGGAGCTGTGTCCGTCCATCTAACATGTGGAATATTCGGAACTTTAGCGGTTGGAATTTTTGGACAAAAAGCGGGTTGGGAACAATTCGTCAATCAATTAATAGGCGTAGCTGCTTGTGGAGCTGCTGCATTTGGTTCTGCTTTTATTATATTCTATGTACTAAAGAAAACGATTGGCTTAAGAGTTTCGAAAGAACATGAGGAACAAGGCTTAGATAGCCATGAACATGGTATAAGAGGATACACCATTACTTATGAATAAACTATACAGAGCTTGTCTTATTAGAAGCAAGCTCTTTTCTTTATAAATACTGATCTAGATATCCCGCCATATCTTTTTGAATCTCTAAAGCTTTGATACCAGCAGTTTTAGCAAAATCTTGACCATTTGAAGCATATATAATTCCTCTGGATGAGTTAACTAATAATCCTCCATCTTTATTTAGGCCATTTTGAGATAGCTCTTTAAGATTGCCTCCTTGTGCGCCTACTCCTGGAACTAAGAGAAAATGATTAGGTACTAGTTTTCTGATTTCCTTAAACTCATCAGATCGGGTAGCTCCCACAACATACATCATATTTTCTTTAGTACCCCATTTTTGAGAAACCTCTAATACTTTTTGGTACAATAGGCCTCCCGAATTTAAAGATTCAAATTGAAAATCCTTACCTCCCGCATTTGAAGTGAGAGCCAATAAAATCACCCACTTATCTTCAAATTCAAGAAAAGGCTCCACAGAATCACTCCCCATATAGGGCGCTACAGTTATGGAATCAAAATTCATTTGTTCAAAAAATGCTTTTGCATACATTTTTGATGTATTTCCTATATCCCCTCTTTTTGCATCTGCTATCGTAAAAACATCATCAGGTAAGTATTCAATAGTCTTTTGAAGACTCTCCCAACCTTTTACACCCATTGATTCATAAAATGCTATATTAGGCTTGTAAGCAACAGCATAGTCAATTGTTGCATCAATGATCTGTTTATTGAATTCAAATATCGGATCCTCTTCTTTTAAAAGATGTTGAGGTATTTTATTAATATCAGAATCCAAACCCACACATAAGTAGCTAGACTTAGATTTAATTTGTTGAGAAAGTTCTTGGTAGTTCATGATAGTATAAAGGGCTACAATATAAACCTGTCAGGTTTCTAATTAAATCTACAATGGTTGTATTCAGGAATAAATCATAATAAACCTTAAACCTGACAGGTTTGAATCATTTAATAAATGAATTATCTGAAGTCTAATACCTCAATATCAGGGTATTTAGATGGGTCAAATATGAAATCTTTATCTGTTAAACTATTATCAACTTTAAAATTAGTCACTTCGTAGTTAAAGATGTTTCCTGCCCTGTCAAAGATGGTCCACTTGTCTAACAGATTAGTTTTCTTATCAATTTTTAATCTTATTTTATAAAATGATTCATCTTTATCTTCAGGCACTAGATCAATTACATGGTATTGAGCATTTCCTTCGCCCGCCATATATAAATATTTGTAACCTTCTTGATAAGCCTTATAAATCTTACTTGGATTCATCTCTCCAGCCTCTGCATCGTAATCATTAATCGTAACTTCATTAGCATCTCTCAGGTAAGTCCAAACCGTTTCATTATTATTAACGATTAACTGACCTGCAACATCTGCCTTGAATTTATCGCCACTCACTACAATTTCACCTTTAAAGGTATCAGTGAAATCTTCCATTTTATTCTCGAGCGATTGAGTGAAAGTTGCTGTAAAGCCAGGTATATCACTGTATTTAGCACTCATATCATCCAAAATTGCTTTGGCTTTTGGATCATTTTGCGCCATTACTGCGATGCTAAAAAGGCCTAGCATCAAGATTAGTGTGTATTTTCTCATCTCTTTTATATTCTTATTTAATTGTTATTATCGATATTGTTCAATAATTGTTCCAAACTATATTCATCAGGAATTAAAACTTCTCTCGCTTTACTTCCTTCGAAAGCTCCCACAATCCCGGCAGCTTCTAATTGATCAATTAATCTACCTGCTCTATTATAACCTAGTTTAAGTTTTCTTTGAATTAAAGATGTACTTCCCTGTTGGTGCATCACAATCAATCGTGCAGCTTCATCAAACAAAGCATCTCTTTCCGATAAATCAACCTCTCCCACTTTACTATTATCATCATCACCTGAAAATTCTGGCAACTGATACGCTTGTTCATATCCTCTTTGATTACCAATAAATTCAACTACTTCATCAATTTCTGGTGTATCTATAAAAGGGCATTGCAATCTGATTAAATCCGAGCCTTGAGAAAGCAACATATCCCCCATTCCCACTAATTGTTCTGAACCACCTGTGTCTAAAATAGTTCTGGAATCAATTTTTGAGGTAACTCTAAATGATAATCGAGCAGGGAAATTTGCTTTAATAATACCTGTAATAACATTAACAGACGGACGTTGAGTAGCTACTACTAAGTGAATTCCAATTGCTCGAGCCAACTGAGCCAATCTAGCAATTGGAGTTTCAACCTCTTTTCCAGCAGTCATCATCAAATCTGCTAACTCATCTATTACCAATACAATATAAGGTAGGAATCTATGACCTTTTTCAGGATTGAGTTTTCTATTTACAAACTTGTTATTATACTCTTTTAGATTTCTACAACCTGCATCTTTTAATAAATCATAACGATTATCCATTTCAATACAAAGTGAGTTTAATGTATTGACTACTTTTTTGGTATCGGTAATAATTGGCTCTTCTTCATTAGGGAGCATTGCTAAAAAATGGCGCTCTAACTTATTAAATAAAGTTAATTCCACCTTTTTAGGATCAACTAATACGAACTTCAACTGGGATGGATGCTTTTTATAAATAAGCGAAGCAAGCATTACATTCAACCCTACTGACTTACCCTGACCTGTTGCACCCGCCATTAGTAAGTGAGGCATTTTAGCTAAATCAGCAATAAACACATCATTGCTAATAGTTTTTCCTAAAATGATAGGTAATTCTTTATCGCTTTTTAAGAATTTATCAGTGGCAAGTACTGATTTCATACTTACCATCTCTCGATTTTTATTAGGAACTTCAATACCAATAGTCCCCTTTCCAGGTATAGGGGCAATAATTCTAATACCTAAAGCAGCTAAACTAAGCGCAATGTCATCTTCTAAGTTTTTAATTTTAGAGATTTTAACTCCTGCTTCCGGTACAATCTCATAAAGAGTTACTGTGGGCCCAATAGTAGCCTTAATACTTTGAATCTTAATTTTGAAGTTAGTAAGCGTCTCTAAAATTTTATCTTTATTAGCTTCTAACTCTTCTTGAGTAACCTTAACTTTTCCAGAATTATGATCTTCAAGTAAATCTAATATAGGATACTTATAAGATGATAGATCTAAAGTCGGGTCATAATTTTCAACCTTTTTACCAAGCTTTTCATCAAAAGCTGATTCTTCTACCTCAAAATCTTCATCTTTAACTTCAGATTCAATCTCTGGCTCTGAAATCACCTTATTTTCTAAAGTGTTCTCAACTTCCATGGTTAATTCTTCTTTCTGAGGTGACTTTTTAGGTTTTTGTTCGGTTACTGTCCAAGTACTTGCATCATCAAAAGATTCATCATCATCTTTCTGAGCTTCTTTTTCTTGGTTGTCTATAACTTCTTCTTTCTCAGGTTTATTTACTTCATCAACAGAAACATCATTCTTTTCAACTTCATCTTCTTTATCCATAATTTCAGAAGGGTTTGATGAAAACAATGAAGTCACATCAAAATAGAAGACCATGAAAATCAATAATGATAATATTAAAACTAAATACGTACCCCATCCAAAAAGACTATTGAAGAGTACAGCTAATTCATATCCAATACCACCACATAAAAATGAAAAAGCTGTTATTTTTCCTGATTCAAAAACCATGAATCCTAGTAATAAACTAGCCCAAAATAGGAAGAAGACCATGAAAGTAAAGGCTCTTCGAATAGAAAATATTTCTTTTTGAAAAGTAATTTTGTAGCCCGCCAAAAATAAAAAAGGCGGAATAAGAAAGGAAGCAAGACCGAACCATTTAAAAACGAAATAATAAGCAGACTGAGCTCCTAATAAACCCAACCAGTTGTCCATTTCAGCTCCTGATGCTTTGATTCCATTTTCATAAGCAGATTGCAAGACGCTCATATCTGCTTTACCAGTAAATAAATAAGAAATAAAGGCAGTAAATAAAAATATAGAACTTGACAATAGAAAAAAGCCGAAAGCAAGGTGCAATCTTCTATCTTTCAGAAACCCAATATTAAAATTAAACTTTGGACTCTTCTTTTTACTATCAGATTTTTTAAATGTATTTGATTTATAGGTGTTTTTAGCCATAAAAATTGCCTGCTAAGCTATAATAAAGTTGCATAAATTCCATTAAAGTGCAAAATACTAATCTTCAATTAGAATTTAGTATGTTTTTAACGATCGCTGAGATTAATTCTTACTTCTTAAAATTTGAATTATGATTAACTCAGTAATAAACGACTTGCTTGGACAAAAAAATAGCCTGAATAATTAAATCCAGGCTATTTGAGATGGGTGGAAGATGGGACTCGAACCCACGACCTCCTGAACCACAATCAGGCGTTCTAACCAACTGAACTACGACCACCATTTTGAGCACACAAAGGTAAGAAGGTTTCTGAAATTCAAAAAAGGTTTTAGTAAAAATTATTGTAAAGATTTGCTAACACTTTTCAGTCAATGATAATGGAAATAATAAAAGACTCCCCCATAAATCTTGAGTGTATATTTAAGATTAAAATTACATTCTCTTTTTAAGTATTATAAAATGACTAATTTTGCACTTCATTTGGATTTTATATGAAGAAAATAGCAGTAATCGGATTAGGTTATGTGGGATTACCACTAGCCGCTGAATTTGGTAAATATAGAGAGGTTCTCGGTTTTGATATCAATGAAAAAAGAGTAAAAGAATTAAAAGACGGTTTCGATAGAACTTTAGAAGTTGATACTAATGAATTAAAAGAGGCCAGCCAATTAAAATATACTTCTGATGCAAATGATTTAATTGAAGCCAAGATATATATTATCACTGTACCTACACCGATAAATGCATATAAACAACCCGATTTAACACCTTTAAAAATGGCTTCGGCAACCGTGGGTAAAACCTTAAAAAAAGGGGATATAGTGATATATGAATCTACTGTTTATCCTGGATGTACTGAGGATGACTGCGTACCAATCATTGAAAAAGAGAGTGGATTAAAATACAATCAAGATTTCTTCTGTGGATATTCACCAGAAAGAATTAATCCAGGAGATAAAGAACATAGACTGCCTACCATTAAAAAAGTAACATCAGGTAGTACTCCTGAAATTGCTGAAGAGGTAGATCAATTATATAAAGAAATCATTACCGCTGGTACTCATAAAGCTTCTTCAATAAAAGTAGCTGAAGCAGCAAAAGTCATTGAAAACTCACAAAGAGATCTAAATATTGCTTTTGTGAATGAGTTGGCACTGATTTTTGACAAAATGGGTATCGATACTGCAGATGTATTAGCAGCAGCAGGAACAAAATGGAACTTTTTACCATTTAAGCCAGGTTTAGTGGGCGGTCATTGTATAGGAGTAGATCCCTATTATTTAACTCACAAAGCTGAGTCATTGGGTTATCATCCACAAGTAATTCTTTCTGGTAGGAGAATCAATGACAATATGGGAGCACATGTAGCCAGTTCTGTTGTAAAATTAATGGCACAAAAAGGTTCAGTGATCAAAGGTTCAAAAGCCCTAGTAATGGGTATTACTTTTAAGGAAAACTGTCCAGATATTCGGAATAGTAAAGTAATTGACGTTATAAGAGAATTAGAATCTTATGGGATTGAAGTTGATACTTACGACCCACAGGCAGATTCTGATGAGGTTAAACATGAATATGAGATTAATTTAATTGAATCTCCAAAAAAAGATTACAATGCTATAATATTAGCAGTATCGCATAAAGAATTTAAATCTTTTGACTTGTCCAACCATTTACAAGAAAACGGAGTCACATACGACATCAAAGGATTTTTTGAGAGAAGTTTAGTAAATAAAAGATTGTAAATTTGAAGCACTTATTTGTATTTGGTACTCGACCGGAGGCTATAAAAATGGCTCCATTAATTAGGACATTTCAAGCCGATCCTAATCAGGAAGTAGTAGTGTGCGTCACAGGGCAGCATAGAGAAATGTTAGATCAGGTATTAGATTTTTTTGAGATCAAACCAGACCATGATCTTAATTTAATGGCGCCTAATCAAACCTTATACGATATTACTGCTAAGGCGCTTTTAGGACTGAAACCAATATTGGCAGATGAAAAACCTGATAACATTTTCGTTCAAGGAGACACAACAACTGCATTTATCGGTGCTTTAGCTGGCTTTTACGAAAAGATTAAGGTCTCACATATTGAAGCTGGTCTTAGAAGTGGTGATTTATATTCTCCATTCCCTGAAGAAGGTAACAGGAAATTGGCTGGACATCTAGCTAATTATCATTTTGCGCCTACTCAACGTGCAATAAACAACTTAAAATCTGAAGGAATCAAGAACAATGTTCATCAAGTAGGCAATACGGTTATTGATGCATTATTATTAGGGCTTGATATTATAAAAGAAAAAGGTGAAGAGTCTTACGAAGAATTCTTTAAAGAAATCGATTTCTCTAAAAAAGTGATTTTAGTGACAGGACATAGACGTGAAAGCTTTGGAGGACCTTTTGAAAATATGTGCACTGCCATGAAGGATATAGCATTAGCCTATCCCGACACAGAATTAGTTTACCCCGTCCATTTGAATCCAAATGTTAGAAGCACAGTAAATGAAATTTTAACTGGAGTCAATAATGTCAAATTGATTGAGCCATTGGCCTATCCTTTTTTAATTTGGTTGATGAACAAATCATATTTCGTATTAACAGACTCTGGAGGAATTCAAGAAGAAGCACCTTCTTTAGGAAAACCAGTTTTAGTAATGCGTGATGTTACAGAAAGACAGGAAGGAGTGGAAGCAGGAACTGCTAAATTGGTAGGAACTAATTATGATGTCATCATGAAAGAAGCCAAATTGCTTTTAGATGATGAAAAACATTACAAGGGCATGGCCAACGCTGTTAACCCTTACGGAGATGGTACTACAAGTAAACAAGTATTAGAAATTTTAAAGAAATCTTAATTGAATGGTTAAGAAAGATAGAAATATAAAAGCAGTAATGGTGGGCCTAGGCTATATTGGTCTACCAACGGCAGCCTTAATGGCAAGCAGAGGTATTAAAGTTCATGGAGTTGATATTAATCAAAAAGCTGTTGATACGATAAATAGAGGTGAAATTCACATTGTGGAGCCTGATTTAGATGGTCTGGTTAGACATGTAGTAAAAGAAGGTTATTTAGTTGCCGATACACAAGCAACTGCTGCCGATGTTTTTCTCATTGCAGTTCCGACTCCCTTCAAAGGAGATCATGTCCCTGACATCTCTTATGTGGAAACCGCAACGAGAAACCTCTGCCCTTTTCTTGAGGAAGGCAACCTCGTTATCCTTGAATCAACTAGTCCGGTAGGAACTACAGAAAGAGTAAAAGAAATAATTGATGAAGAGCGTCCTGAATTGAAGGGGAAAGTATTTATTGCTTACTGTCCGGAACGCGTACTTCCTGGAAACGTTATTCATGAACTAGAACATAATGATCGTTCTATTGGAGGGATGGACGAAAAATCTACTGAGCAGGCAATTAATTTCTATAGAAACTTCGTAAAAGGAGAATTAGTGGCTACAAATGCTAGAACTGCTGAAATGTGTAAATTAGTAGAAAACTCATCTCGTGATGTAAGCATTGCCTTTGCTAATGAGCTATCTATGATTTGTGACAAAGCAGGAATAGACGTTTGGGAATTGATTAGTTTGGCCAACCGTCATCCAAGAGTAAATATTTTACAGCCTGGTACCGGAGTAGGTGGACATTGTATAGCTGTAGATCCTTGGTTTATTGTATCAGAATTTCCAGAAGAGGCCAAGATTATTCGTTCTGCTCGCGAAATCAATAACTATAAAACGAATTGGGTAATTGAAAAAGTTAAAAATTCATCTCTAAAATTTGAATTAAAACATGAAAGGAAGCCAAAAATTGCTTGCATGGGGCTAGCATTTAAACCAGATATTGATGATCTACGTGAAAGTCCTGCTTTGAATGTCACTAAAGCTTTAATTTCTGAAGGTTTGGATATTATGCCTATAGAACCCAACATTGAATCACACCCTGATTTTGATGTGTATTCAATCCAGGAAGCGAGAGAAAAAGCTGATATATTAGTGTTTTTAGTATCACACAGGGAGTTTAGAAAGCTCTTTGATAAAGGAATTGATAAGGAGTATTTAAGTTTTGTGAATTAATGCCAATGAAGATTTTAATAGTTGTTAATAACTATCTTTCTCCTTCTATGACCTTTATTTATAATCAGGTTAAATCATTCTCCCAAAAGAATGAAGTTAAGGTAATTGGATCAGAAATTAACAATATTCATTTGTTTCCATACCATGACTTGGTTCAAATACCCTATAGAAAATTCAACTCATCAAATCTAATTTCGATGATTAAGCGAAAGCTTAAGATTGAATATACAGGTAATAATGCAGGTTATACTAAATCATTGGTAAGGGAAATTGAAAGTTTTAAACCAGACATTATACATACACATTTTGGCCTTCAACTCATAAGAATTGCTAAAGCTGTTGAGAAAACCAATACTAAAACAATTGTAACATTTCATGGCTACGATGCATCCCAGTTGCTGAGAAATAAACTTTACGTTAAGGAGTTGCGAAGAATATTCAATTTCCCTAATGTTTTTGGAACTACGGTTTCAGCCAATATGAAGGATAGACTTGCTCAGCATGGTCTGCCTCCGGAAAAGTTATTTGTTGATTATCTTGGGGTAGATGTAAATTTCTTTGAGCCAAAAGAGAAAATAGAAAATAGAAAGAAAACATTTCTCCAAGTTTCTAACTTTTTGCCTAAGAAGGGTCATGAATTTACAATAAAAGCATTTGCTAGGTTCTTGGACAAAGCCAATAGAAAGGATTATAGACTTATTTTGGCCGGAGCGGGCCCTCTTTTAGATGAAATGCAGCAGCTTACGAAAAAGCTAAATATTGATAAGTTTGTTTCCTTTCCTGGATTAGTAAATAGGACAGAGGTAAAAGATCTAATGCAACATGCAGATTTCTTTGTACACCATAGTGTGACTGCACCAAATGGTGATAGTGAGGGTATACCTACGGTTATAATGGAAGCAATGGCTATGAAATTACCTATATTATCTACCTTTCATTCGGGGATCAGTGAATTAGTTGAAAATGGTAAGGATGGAATTTTAGTAAGAGAAAAGGATGTTTCGGCTTTTGCACATGCCTTCTCCGAAATTCAAAATATCAATGTTAATCCTGACTCTATAAGAAAAAAAATAGTGGGTAAGTTTAATCTTTACAAGCAGTCATTTAATCTGTTAACTTTAATCGAATCACTTAATTGAGTATTGCCAAAAATTTTGTTAGGAATACCAAGTGGAATAGCCTAATTGTATTATATAATATTTTAATACAATTTTCTCAGTTAACCCTACTTACCTATATTCTCACTGTGCAAGAAATGGGTGTGGTTGGGGTAATTGCCATTTTTCTGGGAATTTACTCCATCTTTACCGACTTTGGACTAGGCCGAGCTATAATACAAGATGAAAATTTTGATCAAACCAAACTTTCATCAGCGCTATGGATAGGTATCTTCGCTTCAATAATATTTTCATTAATATTTCTGTTGTGCTCCCCTTTAATATCTGAAGTATTTAACTACGATTTATTTAAAATCATTTTGTACTCACCTCCTATAATTATAATAAATACAATTGGTAACCCATATCATTCGGTTTTACAAAAAGAGTTAATGTTTAAGGAGATTACAAAAATTAATTTTTTTGCGAATTCTGTCTCCTTTGTTTCCGTATTGATGTTTGCTTGGTTTGACCATGGACCCATTTCAATCATTTATGGAAATATTTTAATGTCATCAATAAACACATTGGGTTATATTTATTATTATCCACTTACTTTAGAGGCCCCCATTAAATTTTCTTGGATTCAAATAAAGCCCTACGTTTCATTTGGGCTTTATCAAACAGGAGAAAGATTAATAGGCATTTTGCGATACCATTTTGATAAATTCTTGATTGGTGCCTTTCTGGGGCTTGAAGTTCTAGGAGTTTATAATATTGCCTGGAATATATTAATTATGCCAATTTCTAAACTGAATCCTATCTTATTAAAGGTAGCTTATCCAGTTTTCGCAAAGATCAAGGCAAATGAGAATGCTTTGCATAAATACTATGCTTCCTCAATAAAAGCTGTGGCTTTAATTAATTTCCCTATATTATGCGGTATTTCAATAGTTGCTCATGAATTTATTTCAATCTTTTATAAGCCTGAATATGAATTAGCCGGTTACATGATTGTTCTTTTAAGTTTGGCTTTTTATAACTCTGTGATCGGTAGTCCAGCAGGGACTATTATTGTCGCCAAGGGTCAAGCTAAGGTATCATTCAGATGGAATTTGGTTTACATTTTAATTACCGTTATTACATCCTATATCTTTGTAACTCTCTATCCTCAAATTGATACAGTTCTTTATGCTAGAATTTTACTTACTTATTTTGTGGGTATTTATATCCACAGGATAGTTTATAGGGTTTCTGGATTTAATATATTAGAGTTGATGCCCTTCTTATTAAAACTTGCTTTCTTATGTTTTATAATGTTTAAATTTACCAACCTACTTTTCAGCTGGTTAATTATCTCAGATATCTTTGTATTGTTTGTTTTAAAAGTTCTAACCGGTATTGTTATATATATTGTTGGTATTTATATTCTGTTCAAAAAAGAATTTTTTGATATTTATAAACTCGTAAAAAAATGAAAGTACAAACTAAAAATATTATCATAAGTAATGCTATACCCACTAATAATGGTGATGCCGCGCTTGTTTTTGGTTTAGCAGATCAACTAAAGAGACAAGGCCATAATGTGATTATATCAACTTTTGGATTTTCAAGAATAAATGGGATATACGCTAATGATTATAATTTCATCAAAGAATTCTACGATTATAACTGGCTAAATAAGTTAAAATACATCAATATCTTCTTGTATCCCTTCTTTTTCATTTTTAAATCTAGCTTTAGAAATGCTGATCTAATAATAAGCGCACCAGGTGGTTATATTAATTCTTATTACGGAATTCTTAAAAAGGTAGTACCAATCATTTGGGCAAAATGCTTTGGTAAAAAGGTTGTTATATATTCTCAATCGATAGGTCCTTTAAACATTAGGGATAAGAAAATTTTACGCTTTAGTATGAGATTTATTGATTATGTAATGGTTCGTGATCATTTCTCGCACAAATATATCAATGAAATAATTGATGATAGCATGCTTCATAAAGTAATGAGGACGGAGGATGCCGCATTCTTGTTAAATCCTGTTACCAATTACAGGAAAGCAGTAACAGAAAAAATTGCATGTATATCTGTAAGGAGCTGGAGTCATGATGAAAGAAACAAAGAAGCCTATTATACCATGATCGCTACCTTTACACATAAGCTAATAGATAAGGGATATAGAGTTGAATTTCTTAGTACATGTCAGGGTTTAAACGATTATATAGATGACTCCAAAGTAGCAAAGGAGATAGTTAACGAATACGTTGCTCATGCTTATAAGGAAAAAATTAAGGTCAATAATGATTATTACAAATTGGAGGAACTTAGAGGTAGATTAAGTTCATTTGATTTAGTAATTGGTACGCGCCTGCATATGTGTATATTATCTCTGATTGAAAGTATACCTACATTAAATATTTCATATGAAGTAAAAGGTAAAGAATGCTTTAGTTATCTAGATTTATCAGATTATTCTATCGATTATAATTCTGATATAGATACGGCCGTAATAAGTTTAAATGCTTTAATCAATAATCGAGAGACGTTATCTGAATTTATATCAAAGAAGATTACTGAATTGAATATAAAATCTCAGGAATATTTGACGAATGTTTTAGAGAAGTAAATAATGCTGCAAAAAACTTTTTGTAGCTCTCTTAAGAATATAATCTTTAGAATAATACATGGTCCTGCAAGATCTGTAAGCTTGCTTTAATAGAATATAAGATTTAATATTTTAAATGATATTATGTTTGGTACTATACAAAGCTCATATAAAATCCAGCTAAGTAGCTTCTTGATTTCCCTCTCCCTTATTTTCAGTTATTTGGCTGTATCAAGCTTGTATATGCTGGTTTTTTATTTTATTAGTATCATTTTCTCCTTTTTATATATTTTGAAGTTCCGATTAGGGAAAGTTTATTTTTCACGATCTATAGTCGCATTTCTAATACTTTATTTACCTTTTTTAGTCTATGGGATTATGAATAACTCTGCCGCTCATATTGACTATAAATTTCATTTATTCACATTCTACCTGCTCCTGATGATTCGTACCTTTGAAAGGGAGGTAGGCTTTTATGAGAGGCTCGAAAAAATTTTGATGTTAATATGCTTTATAGTATTTAGTTATTACTTATTATTTTCTTTTTTAAATCTTCCTAGCTCCTTAAATATTTATAATAGAGGAACTGCGGCAGGTGGTTATAGCTATAGAATCGCTGGACCGACTACACTGGCTTTTATACTTGTTGCGTGTCTAAAAATATGGAATAAAACAAAATGGAATCTGATTTATACTTTTACGTTCCTTTTTGGATTAATAACTATTCTTTTACAGGGGAGCTTACAATATCTAATGATTTATGTTATTGTAAATGGGCTTCTTTTTATTAAAAAGGATAAATGGTTGATAATTCTGCCAATTATTTTTATTGCTCTTTTTGCAATAGTTGCGAATACGGCTCAATTTTTTTTCAATGAAAAGTTAACAGAGAAAATAGGTTATATAACCAAACCATGGGAATATAGTACGGTAAAACATAGAGTCGAGACAGTTAATTTAATGCTAGATAAAACGACAGGCTCTTATCAGGAGATCTTTTTTGGCTCTGGTGTAGGCGTAACTTCAACTTATTTTGAGATTAATGAGATATCTCCTTCTTTATCAAGACAGCGAACTTTTCATGAAATTGATAATGGTTTTTATTATGTGTATCATAGATTTGGTCTCGTGGGTCTCAGTATTTTCTTATTATTTCATTTATACCTTTTATTTGGTTCAAAGGTTAATCTCAGGTTTAAACTAGCATTCTTGGCAATTTTTTTAATCTCTAATCTTCTTTCAATTCATTACTTCACCAACGCGTTTTTCGTGCTTTTTCTTATTTTATTTCTTAATAAACATAATAGAAGCGCAGCAAACCATCCTAATAACTCTAAAGAGATAATTGCCTTTAAAAACCAAGGCTAGTTTTATTAAATCAATTTGAACTTAAAACTGTAAAGAGTCCAATGCCGATTGCTATAGTTTTAGAATTAATATTTTAACCAATATGAAAAGGAAGAAAGGTTCTTTAAATATTCTTGCAGTAAAGTTTTTATTATTAGTGATGATATTCTTATGGATTGTTAAAGGGTTGTCCAGTTTTATTAAGATTAGTAGGGACAAGAATTTACTAACAGCCCTGAACCACCTTGATCAAAATAATCAAGAAAATAATTTCGACATTTTATTTTTTTCAAATTCTCAGGTTTATACAACTTTTGATCCGCTATATATAAAACATTTGACTGGTAAAAATGCGTTATTATTAGCTAGTCCCTCTCAAAGCTTGTTTTTTACCTTGATTACAATTGAAAAAGCGTTACAAAATCACTCGCCAGATAAAATAGTAATAAGCTTAACGGCTGAATCATCAAAATTACCTGATGATCAAAAGGCGTGGTTTTATAATTCTAGAGCCATGAGGGTTCTTGAACCAGATTTTTCAAAATTTTGGACGTTTATGAAATTGATACCTCACGTAAAAGCACAAAAGGTACTCTTAGAAGGTTTATCTAGTTTCGCATATGCGCTATGTCATTTGAATGAATGGAAGAATTACAAAGTCTCAAATCCATCAAAAAACGTATATAGTGATAGCTATTTAGGCTTCATCCCCAAAAGAAGGCCAAATAATAATGATTTTAATAATTATTCAAGTAGAAATTGTCATAATAAAAATGAAAAGCCAAATCTATTTTTTGATACTCCAACTAGAGAGTTCTTCAAAGATTTCTTAAATAAATTAAAAAGGAAGGGAATCGATTTAGTTATAGTCTCCCCAATAGTAGTTGATTCGACATCTGAACTTAATTTTATGCAAGATGTGGGCACTATCATAGAAGAAGTGGGTATGACAAACAAAGTAAAGCTCATTGATTTGAACCAGATTAATAATACATCAAGATTAAATGTTGGAAAGAATGAATTCTATGATTGTAATCACTTGAATCACCTTGGGGCCTTAAAAGTAACAAAGTATTTTTGTGAAGAGATATTTGGTGAATCGAATAACTTAACCAAAATTCACCCCAAACTTAATTACCGAAAAAACCTTAACCTCAATAATTATCAATTATTGATTGATGATAATTTTCAGAAGGTGGTACAATTATACCTCAATGATATACCAAGGGATTATTTAGACTACAATACGGTTATCAATGTTATTCCTTTTTCTGATTTTAAGCATAAACTTATAGATAGTACCTCGAGTAGCGATGCATCGTATTTAAAAGTTAAAGAATACTTTAAACTTGCTGATAGCAGTTATCTGGCGCATATTCCTTTAGACACAGAACTTAAAAGCTCTGAAATAGAACGAATAGACTTGTGGTTCTATAAACCTAATTCATTTGGTAGTGGAAAACACTCAATTTACAAATCAAATCTAATTTTAGAGCCTTAATTCTGGGAGTTTTTATATTCAACATGAAAATCTATAATTTGAAATTGCAAAACTTTAGGCGTTGATAAGGACAAAAAAAAGGTTGTTAATATTTAGATTATGTAAGGATATTATTCAATTTGAAATCTTCATTTCCTTATTAATGCGGTGATAAATAAATTTGTTAGCTTTGCATCTTTATTATGATTGACATTTTTCCATTCAATTGTTAACCTATGTTATTTAATTCACTTGGTTTCCTGTTATTTTTCCCGATAGTTGTAATTATCTATTTTATTTTACCTAATAAATGGAGATGGGTATGGCTCCTAGCGGCTAGTTATTATTTCTACATGAGCTGGAATGCTACCTATGCGCTTTTAATACTAACTTCAACGGTTATCACCTATTTATCGGGAATATTCATTAATAAGAGTGATAAAGTTAACAAAAAAAAGGTATGGGTAGCCATAAGCTTTGTTAGTAATTTATTGATATTGATTTACTTTAAATATTTCAATTTCTTAGCTAATTCTATCAATGACCTTATGGAAATATCGCAGTTAGGTATAAATATACCTAATCTTGATATTTTGCTACCTGTAGGGATTTCATTCTATACATTTCAAGCATTGAGTTATACCGTAGATGTATACAGGGATCAAATAAAGCCTGAATTACACTTTGGCAAATATGCTCTTTTTGTTTCCTTTTTCCCACAGCTAGTTGCTGGTCCAATTGAGAGATCTTCTCATTTGATCCCTCAATTTAGTCAAAGGCATCCTTTCAACTATAATAAATTTAAGAGTGGCTTAAGATTGATGATATGGGGATTCTTTATGAAGCTGGTGGTGGCTGATAGGGTGGCCATATTGGTCAATGAAGTATATAATTCACCGGAGGATCATTATGGTGTTCAGATATTAGTGGCAACCGTTTTTTTTGCAATTCAGATATATTGTGACTTCGCTGGGTATTCTAATATAGCCATTGGTGCAGCCAGGATTATGGGTTTCGATTTAATGAAAAATTTCGACACACCTTATTTTTCAAAATCTATCACAGAATTTTGGAGGAGATGGCATATTTCACTTTCTACTTGGTTTAGAGATTACCTTTATATTCCGCTGGGAGGAAGTCGCGTTAAATTATATCGTTCTTATTTGAATCTATTTATCGTATTCTTAGTTAGTGGTTTATGGCATGGAGCATCTTATAATTTTCTAATTTGGGGTGCTCTACATGGAATTTTTATCGTTGTAGAAAAGGCTATTAACACAAGCGCTCTTCGCCCTACGATTAATAGGTTTTTTAACTTTGATTTACTTGCTAATAAACTATTATTAATTGTATTTACCTTTATTCTTGCAGACTTTGCCTGGATCTTCTTTAGGGCAAACAATTTGAGTGATTCAGTAGTGATTATAAGAAATCTCTTTGATTGGGACTGGAATCTACTTTTTAATGGGAGTTTATACAATCTAGGGCTAGAGGCTAATGAGTTTTGGTTAGCTGTTTATTCCATCCTTTTTTTAATTGGTTTAGAGGTCTTTCAATCTAAAATGAATCTGTCTAAAGCATTAAATGCCCAACCTATTATATTCAGGTGGTCTGTTTATTTAATATTATTGTTTTCAGTTTTAATCTTTGGTGTATATGGATCTGAGGAAAAATCCTTCATTTATTTTCAGTTTTAAGTTAGTAGTCTTTATACTACTAATAGTTCTAATAAGTTATTTTATCTCTGATTTTATTGTTCCTAAGTCAGATGAGAGGCTGGATGTGAGTTTTAAAGAATTGAGGAATGAGACAAAAGACGGTACAAATTATGACGTTTTATTTTTCTCTAATTCTCATGTTTTCACAGCCATTGATCCATTACTACTTGAAAACCTAACAGGAATTAAAAGTCTTCATTTAGGTTCTTCGGCCCAGAGAACACTTTTTACGATTGAAACAATAAAGGCTGCATTAGAAATTCATAAACCTAAAGTAGTGGTGCTTGATTTCTCTCAAAATGCAACTTTTATTCCAAAGGAGGAGGAAGTTTGGTCTTTTAATACAAAAGGTTTTCTGTCCATTGAGCCGAATTTATCCAAATTGAGAACCATGTTAGAAGTAATTCCTCATGCTGAGAAGCCTGATTATCTTATCAATGGGTTTTCTGGCTATTTTTATGCACTAAATAATCTGAATAAGTGGAAAAATTACACCACAAAAGAGCCAGAAGCCTTCTCCAGAGGATATCTTGGTTTTAGACCTGCAGCTAGTTCTTTATATGAGAAAGATACTAGTCATGCAACATGGAATGATGCATACATGAATTTTAATTGCAATAAGGAATATAAATTCTTTGATGATAACGTTACAAAAGATTATTTAATAGAGTTTCTTAAAGAGTACGATGAAATTGGTGTTAAAATAGTTCTTGTTTCATCTTTAAAATTATATTCCTGTACAGAGGCTAATGTCGTTAAAGAGTTTAGCGAAATAACTGAAGGCACAAATAAAGAGAACATTAAATTGCTAAATCTTAATACTCCTAAAGTTAAAAAAGAGCTAAATTTTAATAGAAGACATTATGCCAATAGCACTCACTTGAGTAAATTTGGTGCATTTGAACTAACAGAATACCTAGCTCCATATTTTAGTAGTTTGGTTGGTAATATAAGGAATCAAAATAGTTGTTTAAAATATAGAAAGGGTCTTAATATTCATTCCTTTCAACTCCAACTAGACGATTACTTTAATAAAGTACTTCATTTATATTTTGATAGTATCCCTTCAGATTATCTAGAGTATAACACTGTTATAAATGTGTATCCAAAACCAGGTTTAGAATATAAACTAATGAATCAGGATAAAAAATCTGATAATACCTATATGGAGGTGAAGGATTTTAAAAAAATTAGGAAAGGATTTGTTGCAGATATATACCTTGATACGAAACTTATGAATGATGAAATTGAAAAAATCGATCTATGGTTCTATAAACCTAATTCATTTGGAAGTGGGAGACACACAATATACATAGCCAAAGATTAAATTATGATCCTATATATAGTACCAAATATCAATAAAGTAAGTGGTGGTCCTAGATCTAGGATTATGAACTTTAAAAAAGAATTCATATCAAATTCTGATTTGGTGATAGAGGGTAATGGATTTGATAAATTGAAATCCGTATTTGGTACCAGGCGTCATGGTAAAGTATATATTGAAACTGCTTCCAACCGCTTGTTCTTTGTGGATTTCATATGCCTTTCAATTCTCTATCTGAAGGGATGCAAAATTATCCCGTTCATAAGAGATATCTATATTGAATTACTTCCTCAGGAGTATAGCTCTTTTCGAGGAAAAATAACGAAGCTTTTTAATAAGATATCTAATAAGTTTCTATGCAAAATTGCGGAGTTAGTGGTTTTTCCTACTAAAGAAATGGGAAAGAAATACTTCGAAATTAATCAATTTTCTAAACCTATTAGATACGATGAGTTACCGCCAGGCTGTTTTAAAACAAATGAAGAGAAAAACATGCCAGCAGCTTCTGTTAGCAAGGAAAAAACTGGTTTAGCATTTATAGGTGGAGTCAATTATGCAAATTCAGGCATTGATAATTTCATAAATATTGCAGGGAAACTGAATGTAAAATACAATTTCTACATTCTAAGTCAAGACAAAAACGTTGAGAAAATCCTTGAACAGCATAATTTGACTCTTAAAATTACTTTCACACACGTGAAATTTGAATTGTTAGCAACTTATTTCCAGGACAATAATATTAAATTTGCAATTCACGCACGTTCAAGAAGTCTATATGATGACCTCACATTCCCAATTAAAATATTAGATCTAATTTCTTTAGGCATTCCATTTTTAAGTGAAAAGCACAAACCAATTGCTAGACTGACCGGTGATAAATATCCTCTCTTTTGCGAAATAGAAAAAGTGGAAGAAATTGACAAAAAGCTATCTCAATATGAGCAAGAATCATATTATGGTAAACTTTTAGATGACATTAGATTGCTTCGTGAGCGGAATCTTTATAAACAGAGATACATAGAATTAACAAAGTTCTTTAAAAACTAAATAAAGCAAATGGATAAATTCTGGGTGATATCAAACATGTATCCATCTGAAGTTAACCCTAGGTACGGTGTATTTGTGAAGAATTTTGTGAAGGATTTAGAAAATCTAGGCCTTAATTTCACTCTTAAGACATTTATAAAAGGAAGGAACTCCAACGCTTTTTATCAAAAGTTGATGGATTACCTTAAATTTTATATTGAAATTTTTAGAGGTTTATTTTTAAAAAATTCTCAATTTAATAAAATTTATGTACACTTCCCGTTACACGTAGCCTTTTTATTAATCTTTGTAAATAAGCCAATATTCTTAAATTTTCATGGTTCAGAAATAAGCCGTTCAAATCTATTCAGTAAGCTTCTTTTTTTCTTTTTAATGAAATTAGTAGAAAAAAGAAATGTTCAGATTGTAGTGCCATCTCATTTCTATAAAGATAAAGTTAATGCAATTTTCCATCTTGATACTAAAAAATACATTGTATATCCTTCTGGCGGGATCAATACAAGTATTTTTAAACCTTTTACTATAGATAAAATTAAAGAACTAAAGAAAACTTATAACTGTCAATCAAATAGTTTTATAATAGGTTTTACTTCATCTTTAATAGAGGACAAAGGAGTTAGAGTTTTTCTTAAGACGTTAAAAAAATTAGAGAATATTAAAAAAATTCAAAAATTAGATATTTTTATTGTAGGTGATGGACCATTGAAAAGAGAGGTTGAAGAATTTGTTAGGTCCTATAATAACAGTATGCTGTTTCATTTGCTACCTGCTCAAAATCAAAAAAAATTATCAGAATTATTTAATATTTTTGATCTTTTGGTTTTTCCATCGTCTAGAGAAAGTCTGGGTTTAATTGGTATTGAAGCAATGGCTTGTAAAAAAGTGGTCATTGCCGCTGATAATGGTGGAGTAAAATCATATCTAATAAATAATCAAAATGGCTTTTTATTTGAGAAGAATAATGATACCCAGTTGAAAGATAAAATACTTAATTATATTAATTTAGACAAGAAGAAGCTAAAACTCATAGAAGATCAAGCCATTAATACCGCTTTACTATATGAATCTAAGAAAGTAAATCTCAAACTAATAGAAAGACTCTAAAGATGATTGTTATTAATAAAAAAATCATAGAAAACATTTGCTTGTTATTTCTATATTTGGTCGTTTTAACAATTCCATTTCAAATATTACTTAATAGCTATTTGATAATTAGTCTTACTCTTTTCTCGACATTTTACTTTTTTTCCCTTAGATTGTATACTAAAGTTAAGATAAACAAATTCTATTTTCTACCTTCTTTATTTTTCCTGATAGCTATTTTAGGTTTAAATCAATCTGTAAACATCGATTCTGGAACAAACTTCATCGAGAAAAACCTTTCATCTATAACGTTTCCTTTAGTATTTTTGCTTTTAACTCCCATTATTAAAAAAAAATATTGTAAAATAATTACTGTATTTGCATATTCAGTTATCTCATTGATGACTTTCTATTTAATATTTCAACTAGTTCTAATAATTGAAACAGGAGCTGGCCTAGAAACTCTTTTTCATTATAATACACATTATAATATTGCAAAGAGGTTTGGTTCTCACAATACCTATTTATCACTTTATTTAGTATTTAGTGTTGGAGTTTATTTAAATAAACTGGTCAAGAATAAAAAGTATCGCCTTTTCACTCTACTATTAATTATTTCATCTGTTTTATATATAGTAATTCTTGCATCACGGTCTCAATTTATTGCATTAGGAATTTTACTTATTGTTTCAGCAATAATATATATTTTTAACAAAAGAGAGTTAGCAAAAGGAGTAATTGCAATTTTTTTAATCAGTGGATTATTATTTTTTTTAATGAAAAACGTGCACTTTCTATCCTATCGTTTTGATAAAATCATGGAAAGAGAATTCAATATTGAAAACATTGATAAAAGAGGGGACAAACGTTTTTACAGATGGAAATCAATTTATAATCATATTGATAAAAACACGTTATTTGGTTATGGTACTGGGGATGAAATGGAAAACCTTAATACTTTTTACCAACAGGACAATTTATTTAGTGCAATAAATAAATATAATGCACATAATGAATATATTTCTACTTATATCAGATGGGGATGGATTGGTTTAGTTTTACTTGTAATTTTTTTAATTTATCAATTTTCCCTTTCTATTAAAAATAAAGATTATTTGTATTTTGTTTTTATATTGATCATTGCCCATTTATGCTTATATGAAAGTATATTTGGAGTACAGAAAGGTATAGTTTTTTTCTTTTTCTTTTCATCCTTATTTTTACATAAATATAAAATCCAGTCTATTGATTAAAGTAGAAATCATTAATGAATATAAAATTCATGCCCCTCAAACAAGGAATGAATTGTTGGAATACATTGGAAATTACAAGGGTATACTTGTAGCTATGAACGCTGAAAAAATCCTTAAAAAAGATAATAGGCTTAAGAACTTAATTAATAATAATCTTGGTTATCCAGATGGTATTGGTGCTGTTTGGGCTTTGAAGAAAAAAGGTTTACAAACTACTAAAATCGCAGGTGCAGAATTTTGGTTAGACATCATTAATAAATTTCATAGAAAGAAATCCTTCTATCTTGTAGGCGCTTCAGTAGAAGTGATTAAACAAACAGTAAATAAACTACAATTTGAATTTCCTGAAATTGACATAAGGGGCCATAGAAACGGGTTTATTCAAACAGATGAAGAGAAAAATGATTTGATTCAAGATATTTCTAAAAAAAAGCCTGATGTAGTATTTGTCGCTATGGGAACTCCTAAACAAGAGTTTCTAATGGAGGAAATGCTATCTCATAATAAGTCTTTGTATATGGGCTTAGGTGGTAGTTTTGACGTATATTCCGGACATAAAAACCGAGCCCCAGATTTTTTCATAAATAACTGGTTAGAATGGTTATATCGTTTATTAAAAGAACCTACTAGATACAAAAGACAGCTGGTCCTAATTAAATTCTTTTTTTTGGTTATGTTTAATCGAATTTAAAGTAACTACATGACATAATTAGATAATTCACTAAAACCCTTTAAATTTGTCTATCCAAGACACGATAAGAATCGAATATCTTTCAAATTTAAGCAATGCCGCAAACCCTAGCTAGTTTAATTACTTCCTTTATTCTAACCTTTCTCTTAACGCCATTGGTAATTGGCTTCTTTAAGAAGAAGAATATCATGGATAAGCCAGGAGGAAGGAAAATCCATATAGGTGATACTCCCTCTATGGGAGGCATTGCCATATTTATGGGAGTGGTGATTGCATTATTAATTTGGATGCCAATGCTTGGTTTACAGAAATTTAAATTCTTTTATGGTGCAATAGGAATTATGTTCATAGTTGGACTGAGGGATGATTTGGTTCCTGTAAGACCAATAGTAAAACTTGCAGCCCAATTATTATCATCTTGTATGGTGATCTTCCTTATGGATATTAAATTAAACTCTTTATATGGAATATTAACAATTGAAGAAATACCATACATAATCAGCTTTTTCTTATCATTATTTACCTTAATAGTAGTAACTAACTCCTATAACTTAATTGATGGATTAGATGGTTTAGCTAGTAGTATAGGAATAATAGCATTTTTCTTTTTTGGGATCTATTTCTTTTTGGTAGGGCAAACTTATTATTCTATGGTATGCTTTGCATTCATTGGCGCTTTAATCGCCTTTCTCAACTTTAATTGGGAACCTTCGCGCATATTTATGGGAGATACTGGAGCCTTATTAATTGGTTTTGCATTAGCTGTAGTTACTATCAAATTCATTGATTATAATCATTATCTGCCAGCTGAAACTCCTTTTAAACTTAATTCATCAATCGCTGTTGGTATATCAGTTATCATCATACCTCTTTTTGATACATTGAGGGTATTCATCTCCAGAGCTATTAAGAAGAAATCTCCATTCTCCCCTGATAAAACACATATCCATCATATCTTGATGCGACTTGGTTTTAGTCACTCTGGAACCACATTAATTATGATTGCAACTAATATTGTGATTATATGCATAGCTTTAGCACTAGACTTTTTAGGTGACAATATTTTAGTCCCAACAATAATTGGATTATGCATTCTCCTAAGCTTAATGCTTGATCAAATACTACAGGCTAATATTAGAAGAAAAAAGAAAGAAGTAGTGAAGAACTTTAGAAGAGATTAAATAAAAAAGGAGCTATAAAGCTCCTTTTTTATTGTGTTATATACGTTATCTCTATTTATTCAACTGTTACGGATTTTGCCAAATTCCGAGGTTGATCAACATTAGCTCCTCTCATTACTGCTATATGATATGACAATAACTGCAATGGAATAGTTGATACCATTGGCATTAAAGCTTCATGTGTACCAGGAACTTCAATGGTATGGTCTACCATAGACGGAATCAATGAATCTCCTTCTGAAACCACAGCTATGACTTTTCCTTTTCTAGCTTTTACTTCCTGAATATTAGATACGATCTTATCATAAGAACTATCTCTTGTGGCAATTACCACTACTGGCATTTCCTCATCGATTAAAGCAATTGGACCATGCTTCATCTCAGCAGCAGGATAGCCTTCTGCATGTATATATGATATTTCTTTTAATTTCAATGCTCCTTCTAAAGCCACAGGGAAATTGTAACCTCTTCCTAAATACAAGAAATTTCTTGCATCTTTAAATAACTCAGCAATACCTTCAACCTGCTTATCAGTTTTTAAAGCTTTTTCAACTTTTGCTGGTATATTCTCTAAATCAACTAATATTTCTCTATATCTCTGCTCAGCAATTGTTCCTTTCCTAAAAGCAGTTTTTAATGCTATCATTGTGAGAACTGTTAACTGAGCGGTAAATGCCTTTGTACTTGCCACACCGATTTCTGGACCTGCATGGGTATAAACTCCTTCATGAGAAACCCTAGATATAGAAGACCCTACTACATTACATACTCCTAAAACTATGGCTCCTTTAGACTTTGCTAATTCCATAGCTGCTAAAGTATCTGCGGTTTCTCCCGATTGAGAAATAGCAATTACTATATCTCCTTCTTTTATTACTGGGTTTCTATACCTAAACTCTGAAGCATATTCAACTTCAACAGGTATCCTGCAAAATTCTTCGAAAATATATTCTGCAACTAAGCCTGCATGCCAAGAAGTTCCGCAAGCTACAATTACAATTCTTTCAGCATTAATTAGAGCATTTGAATAATCTCTAATACCGCCTAGTACTAACTTTCCTTCATTAGCCATTAAACGACCTCTGAAACAATCTTTAATTGACTTAGGCTGCTCAAAGATCTCTTTCAACATGAAATGCTCGAAACCACCTTTTTCGATAGCTTCTAATTCCATATCCACTTTTTGGATATAAGGAGTCATTTTAACATCTTTAGTATCCCTGATGCTTATTTCACCATCTTTAATTAAAGCAATTTCATAATCATTTACATAAATGACTTCATTAGTATATTCTACTATTGGAGTAGCATCTGATGCTAAAAAATATTCACCTTTTCCAACTCCAATTACTAAAGGGCTTCCTTTTCTCGCTGCAATAAGCTGATTAGGGTGATCCTTTGACATAACAACAATAGCATACGCTCCTATCACTTTAGTTAGAGCTAATCTAACTGCCTCCTCAAGAGATCCGTCATTATTTTTATAAATATCTTCAATGAAATTTATAAAAACTTCTGTATCAGTTTCACTTTTGAATGTGTATCCTTTATTCTCTAGATCTTTTCTTAATGAAGAATAATTCTCAATGATTCCGTTGTGAATAATTGCTAAATCACCACTTTGAGAAAAATGGGGATGTGCATTTTCATCACTTGGAGCACCATGAGTAGCCCATCTAGTATGACCAATTCCAATGGTACTCTTTGTGTTTTTATCCTTTAAAAAGGACTCTAATTCAGCTACCTTCCCTTGTTTTTTATATATATTGAGACCATCGTTCATCAGGGCAATACCTGCACTGTCGTAACCTCTATATTCCAATCTCTTTAACCCTTTAAGGATAATCTCAGAAGCATTCTGATGACCTACATATGCTACAATTCCACACATATTCTAATTATTTAAATGTTGTGTAATAGATTCTTATTTTGATATTCTCTTTATCTACAAAGAAATGATCAAAGTTACCTAAATTAATTTTTGGAACTTCATTAAATGGAGTTGAGTTTCTTCTTATAAACTGGCCTGTAAATATGAAATCATAGTCAGGATTCCATAAACCAGGATTATTATAAATCTCTTGTAAAAAGAAACTTATATCTCCTTTAATTTCCTTCTTACCCTCATCATAAGAAAGTGCAATTGGAGTTGATGCTCCATTAGGATTTACTGGTGCTCCACCACTTCCGAAATTGGCTTGAAATGCCCAGAAATCCTCTCCTTGTTTTTCAATATTTCCATCTTCTCCTAAAATGTAAGGAATGATATTACTCGCGGGCCTTATTTGATTGGTTTGATTCTCCTCTAAAACAAAATCAGGGCTACTGATAACTAACTCTGCTCTATTTATCTGCATAAATTCAACAGTATCCAAGAACGTAAGATAGTTTGACAATTTTACTTTAGGGGAGATTCCAAGCATATTGTTAAAATAAGCTTTAGAATCATCAGCTAATTCAAATTCTTCTTTACCAGAATAATTCATTGGAATCATAGAACCCGGCTGGAAATCAACTTGAGTAAAACTAGATCCCGATAAAGATAATTGTACACTTCCTAATGTGTCTAATTCTGGAGATTCATAAATGACCTCAAGATAGGACTCTCCATCTGCCAAATTTATACCCTGAATATTGTTCAAATCTGAGCCAAGCTCAATTTTAAAACCTTTCAAGGCATTATAGATATCCACAGAACTATTATCAGTATCCTGAATTAATGATATTATTTCATTCCCTAGATCATTGCGCATAGGAATAAAATGGTCTAATGTATCAATAGGACTCACAATTATTTCCTCGTCTAATGATAACATTTCGTCAAGAGGTATTTCATCGTAAATTCCATAGGACCCTCCGTTGATAGCCAAGGTATCTGCCAATTGATTAACCACAAAATTTTGACCAGAGGTGAACTGTGATCCATAATAGTAATTGAATCCTAATTTTAATCTGGTTTGCGTTACTGAAGCATTACTTGGAATGCTGTCTCTTCTAAAATCATTATCAAGCAATAAACCAAAATAACCACTTGCCGAAAAATCTCCAATTAAAGGATCATTCTGTTTCCCTACAAAAATTTGCCCTCTTGAACCCGCAACAGCATTTGTACTTACGATTAATGAATCGAAAGCTGTATGATTCATCTCCAATGGTATTTCCACAAATCTGATTTCTGTGCTATTACCACCGGGTACTAAATCACCTTCAACTTCAATAGCTTCCTCACATGAAACGAAAAAAAAGGCCAGCAGGATAGCTGGCCCTGATAAAAATGTTCTTGCAGTATTAACCTGCCAATTCTGTATATAGGTTGAAATAAGACTCTTCAAAGTCTTCTCCTTTTTCAATAGTGTCAACTTTCTTTTCTTTTTCGAATGTTGAAAATAATTCATCAAGGTTTTCTTTAAACTCATCACCTGCTTTAATAACTGCATCTGCATATTCTGCACCGATTTTTATGAACCCTTCATAGTCGGCTGATTCTAAGTGAGACAACATGCTATCATCAATATCAAGCATTTTTACTTTGTCCACTAAATCTGTCCCAAATTTATGAGAGAATTCTGTATTATACACAGTAAATACAGATTTTGCATCTTTAAATATTGGGTCATTTTTATAAGTGGTCTTTAAGTACATTGGAATCAAGCTAGTCATCCAGTCATTACAATGTACTACATCAGGAGCCCACCCTAATTTCTTAACTGTCTCTAACGCTCCTTTGCAGAAAAATATTGCTCTCTCATCGTTGTCTGGATAGAAATTATTTTCCTTATCATGGAATACAAATTTACGCTGAAAATAATCTTCATTATCAATGAAATAAACCTGAAGTTTAGCATTAGGTATAGAAGCTACCTTTATGATTAAAGGTTTTTCCTCCTCTCCCACTGAGATATTTATTCCAGAAAGACGAACCACTTCGTGTAGTCTGTTCTTTCTTTCATTGATCAGCCCGAAGCGAGGCACTAAAATACGAATTTCCATTCCTCTTTCCTGCATGGCTTGAGGGAGCTTTCGTACAAATTCTGCTACTTCTGATGTTTTTAAAAATGGATTGATTTCATTGGCTACGTAAAGAATTCGAAGCTTTGACATATGCTTATTGGATTTGATTAATTCATAAACGAAGCACAAAAATACAAAAAAATACTCACTTTCCATTATTTTTTTGATTAAACAGCTAGATTTGTTCCGAAACTTTATAATTTAGCGCATTTTTTATGATTACAACGGGCTCAATCGCTGAAATTCAATCACTTATTAGAAAATATAAAGCTGAAGGTAAAAAAATCGGCTTTGTCCCTACTATGGGAGCGCTTCATGACGGACACCTAAGCTTGGTAAATAAGGCTAGAGAAAAATCTGACATTGTTGTGTCTAGCATTTATGTAAATCCTACTCAATTCAATAATCAAGAAGACTTACAACATTACCCAAGAAAGACGGAACAGGATAAAAGTCTTTTAGGCAATTGTGGTTGTGACATTTTATTTCTTCCATCTGATGAAATCATGTATGCAGATAAAAGTATTATTTCTTTTGACTTTGGTCCATTAGATAAAG
Source organism: Marivirga arenosa (assembly GCF_030503895.2). Taxonomy (GTDB): domain Bacteria; phylum Bacteroidota; class Bacteroidia; order Cytophagales; family Cyclobacteriaceae; genus Marivirga; species Marivirga arenosa. Next base: position 1,940,907 of record NZ_CP129970.2, on the reverse strand, counting down.
TGATGGAAGGGGAATTCCGGCCTGGCCATTTTAGCGGTGTAGCATTAATCGTTTCCAAACTATTTAACATTGTTCAGCCTGACTTTGCTTATTTTGGGCAAAAAGACTTACAGCAATTATCCATTATCAAAACATTAGTTAAGGATTTATTATTCAATATTGAGATTGTAAGCGTCCCAATTAAAAGAGAACCTCATGGTTTAGCTATGTCATCTAGAAATGAGCGTTTATCAGAAGAAGATAGAAAAGAGGCTAAAATATTCTATGAAGCCTTAAATGCCGCGAAAAATATTATCTCTGAGAAAAAATCAACAGAGGAAGCCAAATCTAAAGTTCAGGAGCTATTTAAAAACCATAAAGCCGAATTAGAATATTTTGAAATCGTAAGCGATAAAGATTTACTTCCTAAATCTGAGAACTACTTAGCCCCAGATACCGTTCTTTGCATAGCAGGGTTTATAGGAAATGTGAGATTAATAGATAACATGTATATTATTTCTTAACTTTGCGGCCAATTTGAAGAGTAGAGTATGTTAATCGAAGTTTGCAAATCAAAAATTCACAGAGTAAAGGTTACTCAGGCAGAATTACATTATGTAGGAAGTATTACCATTGATGAGGATTTAATGGAAGCCTCCAACATAATTGAAAATGAAAAAGTACAGATAGTCAACATTAACAATGGTGAACGACTTGAGACTTATGTTATTAAAGGAGAAAGAGGCTCTGGTATGGTTTGCTTAAATGGGCCTGCAGCAAGAAGGGTTCAAGTAGGTGATATCATTATTATCATTAGCTATGCTCAAATGGACTTTGAAGAAGCTAAGTCTTTTAAGCCTTCTTTGATATTTCCTGATGCGAACAATAAATTATCTTAATCCTTGAGGAAAGGACTTCAATCATTTATTAAATATACCTTATCTCTAGGTATTGCAGTTTTATTATTTTGGTATCTGTACAAGGATACTGATTTTAATGAAATGCTGCTTAGCTTTAAAAAAGCTGACATCAGATGGATTATCCTTTCTATTGCCCTTGCTATTTTTAGCCATTACTTAAGAGCTTGGAGATGGAATATGTTATTAGAGCCAATTGGTTATAATTTAAAAACTTCAAGAACTTTCCTGGCGGTGATGGTAGGCTATTTAGCTAATTTTGTAGTTCCTAGAATGGGTGAAATCTCAAGATGTGGAATTTTAAAGAAAACTGATAATGTAGCAGTTACCCAAGGGTTTGGCAGTGTTGTAACTGAAAGAGTCTTTGATTTAATCTGTTTAATTGCTATTGTTTTCATTACACTCACTTTGGAATTCAAAAGATTGAATGAATTCTTCCTTAGCTTATTTCTAGATAAGGCCTCGGGTATTCAAAAAAACTACATTACTCTCATTGTGATTGGTATAACTTTAATTACTGTGTTGCTTTTAACTGTTTTTTTCTTAAAAAGAAACCACAGAAAGCTTCAGCAGAATGAATTATACAATAAAATCATAAGCTTTTTAAGGCAATTAGTTGAGGGGCTAACTTCAGTTAGTAAATTGAAAAATCCTGCTTTATTTTGGCTTGCCACCATTGCCATTTGGGTTTGCTATTACTTCATGACCTATGTGTTCTTTTTTAGCATGGATGTCACTCAGAATTTAGGGATCTCAGCAGGATTTGTTCTTTTAGTATTAGGAGGAATAGGCATGGCCACTCCTGTTCAAGGAGGTATTGGAGCCTTTCATTATTTAGTTAGTGCAGGACTCTTATTGTATGGAATAGCCGAAAAAGATGGAATCACATTTGCCTTTCTTCTGCATACTACGAATTCTATTGCTATTATTGTAGTAGGAAGTATCTCACTATTTATTAGTATGATAATTCCTAAAAGATTCTCAAATCAAAATTATGCCAACAGCTGATAAAATAATAGTTAAGAGAGAGCTTCTTGAGTTAAGAAATGAGTGGAAGAATGAAAAGCTTGTATTTACCAACGGCTGCTTTGACATTCTACATTTGGGACATGTTGACTATTTAGAAAAAGCTGCAGAAAAAGGCACAAAATTAATTGTTGCAATCAATACAGATCAGTCTGTAAGTAAATTAAAAGGCCCGGATAGACCGGTAAATGATGAATATTCAAGATGCCGCTTAATTGCAGCATTAGCTTTTGTAGATGCTGTAATTCTGTTCTCTGAAGATACTCCCCTATCCTTGATTACCGATATAAAGCCTGATGTTTTAGTTAAAGGAAATGACTATACAATTGACAACATTGTAGGAGCAGATGTCGTAATTGAAAACGGTGGAAAAGTTGAGACTATTGAACTTGTGAAAGGATATTCTACTACAAATATTATTAATAAATTAAGTAAATAAGATGTTTTATATCGTGATTTTTATCGGATTTGCGATTGCTAGCTATGCAGTACAATCCCGTTTAAAGAGTAAATTTAAAAAGTATTCACAGGTAAGACTTAGCTCAGGAATTTCTGGTAAAGAAGCTGCAGAAAAAATGTTGCGTGATAATGGAATACATGATGTACAGGTAATGTCAGTTGAAGGGCAGTTGACTGATCACTACAATCCTGCCAAGAAAACGGTAAATCTTAGTTCTGACGTTTATCATGGTAGGTCTGCTGCTGCAGTAGCTGTTGCTGCTCATGAGGTAGGTCATGCGGTTCAACATGCACAAGCCTATTCATTCTTAGAATTAAGATCTGCCTTAGTGCCCTTACAAAACGTAAGTGCTAAAATCATAAACTTTGTATTTATGGCCATGCTATTCGGAGCATTTTTTATCCAAGGATTATTTAGCTTTGAATTAGCCATGATGGTCATTATAGGATGTTATACAGTATTTACATTATTTGCATTTATAACATTACCAGTTGAGTACGATGCCAGTAAAAGAGGTTTAGCTTGGATGACAAGCTCAGGCGTAACCACTTCACAAGAGCATGATATGGCTAAAGATTCATTAAAATGGGCTGCAAGAACCTATTTAGTTGCTGCAATTGGTTCATTAGTGACCCTGCTCTATTATGTGATGATGTTTATGGGTAGCAGAGATTAAATGGATTTTTCCTATATTTGCAAAACTTTTGCACGAACACTAAGTTTTTGCACCACAACGACTAAAAAATAATTAATAGATGGATTTTCAACTTACGGAAGAGCAGTTAGCCGTACAAGCTGCTGCGAGAGATTTTGCACAAAACGAATTATTACCGGGTGTTATCGATCGTGACACTCATGAAAAATTCCCAGCTGAACAAATTAAGAAAATGGGTGAGCTAGGATTCATGGGAATGATGGTTGATCCTAAATATAATGGTGGCGGAATGGACACAATTTCTTATGTCCTGGCTATGGAAGAAATTTCAAAAATCGATAGTTCTGCTTCTGTTTCAATGTCTGTTAATAACTCTTTAGTATGCTGGGGGATAGAAAAATACGGTACTGAAGAGCAAAAAGAAAAATATCTTAAAAGATTAGCAACGGGTGAGATAATAGGTGCATTTTGTTTATCAGAGCCTGAAGCTGGTTCAGACGCCACTTCACAAAGAACAACGGCAGAAGATAAAGGTGATTATTACCTATTAAATGGTACTAAAAACTGGATAACTAACGGTAATAGTGCCTCTGTTTATTTAGTAATTGCTCAAACGGATAAAGAAAAAGGCCATAAGGGAATTAACGCCTTGATTGTTGAAAAAGACATGGAAGGCTTCCAAGTAGGTAAAAAAGAAGAGAAAATGGGAATCAGAGGTTCTGATACTCACTCTTTAATGTTTACTGATGTAAAAGTACCTAAAGAAAATAGAATTGGTGAAGACGGTTTCGGATTCAACTTTGCTATGGCTACTTTAAACGGTGGTAGAATTGGTATTGCTGCTCAAGCATTAGGTATTGCATCAGGTGCTTACGAATTGGCCCTTAAATATTCAAAAGAAAGAAAAGCTTTTGGGAAAGAGATCAACCAGCACCAAGCTATTGCTTTTAAATTAGCGGATATGGCTACAAACATCGAAACCGCTCGTTTATTATGTTTGAAAGCTGCATGGTTGAAAGATCAAAAGAAAGATTTCTCTCAAGCAAGTGCTATGGCTAAACTTTTTGCTTCACAAGTGGCAATGGACACTACTGTTGAGGCTGTTCAAGTTCATGGTGGATACGGATATGTTAAGGAATACCATGTTGAAAGATTAATGCGTGATGCAAAAATCACACAGATTTACGAAGGTACTTCTGAGATTCAAAAAATTGTGATCTCAAGAAATATTCTAAAGTAAAGATCATATAATTGAAAGGTTAGCGCTTTTTAAAAGCATATAATCTTAAAATAATTCAATAAAAGTAATTTTTAGGCGTTCAATCTTACATGACGGTAAAGGTTGAGCGCCTTTTCTTTTTTTTGATATAAAACTATTTATCATTAGATTTATACAATTATTAGAAAAATTACTTTTACTTTTTATAGTTAATCCATTCATAAAAAAAGAAAATGGAAGATTACAACAAAATCATTGAATCCCTTGGCGTTAAGTTCGTCAAAGCAAAAAATATTAAAATACAAAAACCGGTAACCGTTAGTAACCTGTATGAAGTAGAAAATAAAATTATATGGGTTAATAAAGGAGAAGTACTATTAGGGGAAGAAAAACTTTTAGCAAAAGAGGGAGATTTTGCTTTTATTCCCGGTGGAAAAGCACATCAAATTACTTACGGAAGAGGAAGTCAGATTGAAACTATTACTAATGATAAATTCATAAGTGGTAAATCTGAGTACTTCAATTCAATTACACACGATGAGTTACTTTCTGAAGGTGGAGATAGCTTCAGCTATATTTCATTCGAAGCAAAAGTATTTGATTCAGTTAACTTCTTTGCTTCTTTAGATATTCCCCCGTTCATATTCAGTAATGATGTGATTAAGTCCTTACACGATAAAATCTTTTCTGAATTAAATACGGATGAGCCTGGTGCTGATCGTATGGTAAAAGTGTTGACTGAATACTTATTAGTAGAGTTATTCAGACATATCGTTAGAAATAAATTATTTGTGGAGCAATTGGCTACCAACAGTACTTATTTCAAAGATCCAAGATTAATTGATATCTTCAACTACATCAATGAGCACTTAGGCGGTGATTTATCAAATAAAAAGCTAGCCGAAGTTGCGAATGTATCTGAAGATTATGTAGGCCAGTATTTCAAAATGCTTACAGGTATTAATCCTCAAGATTATATTGAATACCAAAGAATGGAAGAAGCGGTAACGCTATTAAGAACTTCTAAAAAGAGCATTCGTGACATTGGACATGAAGTAGGTTATAAAGATACTGCTTATTTCTGCCGAAGATTTAAAATGATGTTCGGAATTCCTGCAGGAAAAATGAGAAGAAGAGAATCTTTAATGAACGTTTAATTGCTGATTGAGCACAATCTTAGCTTCAGTCATTTCAATTAATAAGTCAGGATTTTGCTCAATAGCATTCCCTACAACCACAACATCAGCGCCTGATTTCCAGGCGCTTTTTGCTTTTGATACAGAATTAATTCCTCCACCAATTACTAAAGGGATTTCTATTGCTCTTTTTACAGAAGCAATCATTTTTTCACTGATCATTTTATCTGCCCCACTTCCTGCATCCATATAAATAAGCTGGAGACCTAATAACTCACCTGCAATAGCTGTGCTTACCGCTATATCATACTTATCATGAGGAATGGGATTGGTATTACTCATATAAGAAACAGAGGTTTTATTCCCCCCGTCAATCAACATATAACCCGTTGGCCACACTTCCATTTTACTTCTTTTTAAAATTGGAGCTGACAAAACATGTTGACCTATCAACAAATCAGGATTTCTGCCAGAAATGAGAGAGAGATAAAGAATTGCATCCGACTGCAAGTCGATATATTGATTATTTCCAGGAAATAGAATTACAGGAATGTCTGTTGCTGATTTGATTTCTGATATGCACGCACTTAATAAATCAGAAACTATTAAACTACCGCCAACAAAAAAGAAATCAACTTCATTTTCAATAGCCATATTTACTAGCCTTTGCAATGAAGCTCTATCTTTTACTTTATCAGGATCAATTAATAGGGCAAAGAATTTACGTTTATTTTCACTGCCTGAGCTAAGTTGGTTAAGCTTCTTCTTTGTCATTCTTGTCGTTTTCTAACTGACTTAAAAATTCTAATATTTTTTCCCTAGCAATTGCTACTAATATACTACTTACTTCAGCTTTTATAGAGTCAATAATGCCATGATTGCTCTCTTCTCTTTTGATGATAAGTCGAGGTGCGTCATCATAATCATTTTCATCTTCCTCTACTTCCTTATAAACCTTAGTATTTCTACTTTTTTTACTTCCAGTAATCAGCCTTACAGCCTGATATGCTAAAAACACACCTCCTGCAATCATCAATGCATTTTTGCCTATCTTTTCAGCCTTACCTGAAAATTCAGTTAGTTGCTCTGATAAGTCCTGCTCATATTTTTTACTTTTCTCAAGTAATTTCTCCTGATTGCTCATGATTGTAAATTTAATAATTAAAATTACTGATTTTCAGATTCTTGATCCTCTGGTTTTTTAAACGAATTCTTTAGGCTTTTGCTGTCTTTTAAAAAATAAAAGATCACCGTTAGTAATAAATAGAATAATGTTACGATTCCAAAACCATAAACAAAACTATCCAAAAGTTCAGCCAAATAGAAGCCTAAAGTAAAGCTGGCAAACAACACCACTAAACTTAAGAATAGAAATACAAAAAGTATAGGAAGGAATTTCGCTATCTTCTCAGCAATCTTATCTTCTACCTCATCTTTAATGATGGCAATTCGTACTTCTATTAATTTCTGTAGCGATTCTATTATATTTTCTATTCCCAAAAGCCCTAAGAGTTTACTTTTTTTCACAACTTTAAGTGTTAATTGATTCCTAAGTTATATAAATTTCGGTTGATGTTAAATTTACACGTAAAAATAATTAGAAAGATTGAGGCAGCTTATAGTAGATAGTGGATCGAGTAAAACAGATTGGAGGATTATTAATGAGGATGGATCTATTCAGCAGCTCAAAACAAAGGGTATAAATCCGTATTTAATACCAGGAAATGAGCTTCTAGATAGTTTAAAGAATGAATTAAGTGAAATTGTAAAGATTGAATTTGATATCATTCATTTTTATGGAGCGGGCTGTGGGCAATCAAAAAATAAAGCCAAAATAAAATCAGTACTTAATAGTATTTTCAATAATAGTAAAGTTTTGGTAGAAGATGATATGCTAGCAGCAGCAAGAGCATCATGTTTAGACCAATCGGGCATAGTATGCATTTTAGGAACAGGTGCGAATGCCTGTTTTTATGATGGAAAAAGCATTACGCAAAAAATGATTTCTCTTGGTTATGCATTAGGTGATGAAGGAAGTGGTAATTATATCGGTAAAAGGATATTAAAAGCCTATTTAGAAAACGATTTATCTGAAAAACTACAAACGGCTTTTAAAAATACTTTCCCCGAAGTTACATTAGAAAATGCCTTAGAAAATATCTATCAGAAACCGTATGCAAATCGCTATTTTGCTCAGTTTTTTGAGTTTGTAATACTTCAGCAAAAAGAAAAATACTGTTTCGAATTAATGACAGATGCATTTCAGCAGTTTTTAGAAAAGTCAGTATTGAAATTCGACCATCATCAGGAATATCCTATTCACTTTGTAGGAAGTGTGGCTTTCCATGCTAATTCCATCATAAGAATGGTACTGAACAAAAATCATTTAACAGCCGGGAATTTTATGGAAAGTCCAATTGCAGGCCTAACGCTATATCACAAAAATCAGAATTCATGAGCATTACAGAATCAGAATCAAATTTTAATGATTTAGAAAATTTATCTATTTCTGAATTATTGACAGGTATAAATCAAGAAGATCAATCCGTAGCATTATCCGTTCAAAAAGCTTTACCGCAAATTGAAAAAGCTGTTGAATCGATAGTGGGTAAGATGAGGCAAGGAGGTCGTATTTTTTATATTGGAGCCGGTACCAGTGGGCGCTTAGGAATACTGGATGCCTCTGAATGCCCCCCTACTTTTGGAGTGGATCACAATACGGTAATAGGATTAATAGCTGGGGGTGATCATGCAATTAGAAAGGCAGTGGAATTTGCTGAAGATGATCGAAATCAAGCCTGGAAAGATCTTTTAGAGTATAAAATCTCTAAAAATGATTTTTTAGTGGGTATCGCTGCATCCGGTAGAACGCCTTATGTAATAGGAGGACTGAAAGCTGCACAGGAGAACAATATCAAAACAGCCTGTATTACCTGTAATCCCGATTCTGCAGTAGTTGAATTTTCAGATTACCCTATTGAAGTTCCGGTAGGGCCTGAGTTTGTTACAGGGAGTACCCGAATGAAAGCCGGCACTGCACAAAAGATGGTGTTAAATATGATTTCTACCACCGCTATGATTCAATTAGGCAAAGTAAAAGGCAACCGAATGATAGATATGCAGCTGAGCAATGATAAGCTGGTGGATCGCGGTACGAAAATGATTATGCTGGAGCTTAAAATTAAATATGATGCAGCTAAAAAATTATTGCTTGAACATGGATCTGTAAGAAAGGCTGTTGAGGCTTGCAAAGGGTGAATTAGGATAATCTATTGATAGTGACTGGTATGTTACAATTCTCGGAAATGCTTTATTAAAAACCTGTCAGGTTTGTATAATCAAATTTTGATTAGATTTTTATATTCTATCACTATCTGCTGTTTTTAAACCTGACAGCTTTCATTTGCTGAGAAAACAAATCTTAATTTTATAAAACTTTTTCACCTCAATTCGCATTAAAACCTATTACTTAAACCCTAAAACTTATTACTCATTAATGCATCATATCGAGCCCTACTATAATTGGTTAAAATATTACGATTCTTCACAGGATGAGCTTTCCCCTTTTTATGGAAAGGAATATAACTATGAATTATATACAGATACCATTTATGGTTATTATATCGATCCTGCCTGGGATGCAATTGGCTCTGAAACGCTCTACATCAAAATTCTGTATGCCAATTATGAGGATGGAATTGCGGTAATTGAAATGATAGGCGAATGGAATGACACTTTGCATAATGACATCATGCATTTAAAAAGAAATATAATCGAGCATATGATTATGCAAGGTATCAATAAGTTCATCTTAATTGGTGAAAATATATTGAACTTCCATGGCTCTGATGATGAATATTATGAAGAGTGGTTTGATGAGGTTGAAGAAGGTTGGATAGTAGGGGTTAATTTCAGAGATTTTGTACTCGAAGAATGGGCTCAATACAATGTTGATCATTATATTAATTGCGGTGGACAGTTTGAACATTTGAATTGGAGAACTTTAAAACCTCAGGTTTTCTGTAAAAGAATAGAAGAGCATGTGATGAGAAGATTAGATTTCTGATATTATTTAACTGGAATAATCATCGCCATTTTATGTACTAAATAATATTTTCCCGATTTTATCTCTTTACATCTCACTCTTGTTCTTCTACTCTCTAGCTTTTCAAAAACACGATTTTCTAATTTAAACTTTTGCCCTTTCTCAACATCTAATAAGCTAACTTCATCCGGATTAATAGGATCATGATTCTTTAAAGCCTTCGCCAAATGAATGTCAGATAAGGAAGCGGCCTTAGGGTTTCGCATATAGAGATTCAAAGCTTTTAAAACCTCTTCTGGGAAGATGGCAGCATTCTGAAAAGGCAGCATCAATTCTTTAAAAGCTAATTTCCATTCTACCCCATGTGGGCTCACTCTACTCTTGTATTGTTCATTAACCCAATGGTGCGCCACTTCATGTACATAAGTGATAAGAAAGGAATAAGGATTTAAATTTTCATTCACCGTAATCACTGCCTCCTCACCTGGCTTAATTCTGAAGTCACCCAATTTGGTATTCCTAGCTTTTGAGATCACAAAACGAAAAGGTTTTTGTTGCCAAAGTTCGAAGGCTAAATCAGTAGCTGATTCAGGAATAAATCGACTAATCCGCTTATATATTTGTTTTTCGTAATGCGTCATATTCGAGCCAAAATTAAGTAGAAATAATTAGTAAATAAGCATTTAGCTCACCTAATCCACTATTTCCTCTTGATCTCAAAAAATATTTCCAGCTGTATTTTTTTTGTAATTTCCATATTAAACTGTAATTTCAGAGCCCTTTAGAAGGTTAACATAACCTTAATGGGGCAAAAGCTTGTAGAGTAGACAACTTTTTCTAATATCATACTCTTAAACCATTAAAACTATGATTCAAATTATTCCATCCATTGCCATAAAAGATGGCAAAATTATTAGAGTTGAAGGTTCTGACATTGGAAGCGCTAAAGTGTATGATGATTCCCCGATTGATGTTGCCCGAAAATTGGAAGATAATGGCATTAAAGTCGTGCATATTGTGGATTTAGATGGTGCCCACAGAAGCCAGCCCGTTAACTACCATATCCTGGAAGCAATCCACGGCTATACAAATCTTGAATTAGATTTTACAGGTGGTATTAATACAGATGGGGATATTAGCAAAGCTTATGAATATGGTGCTGATTACATCACTGCGGCCAGTGTCGCGGTTGAAAATAAAGAGCTTTTCGCTTCGTGGATTGTATCCTATGGGAGAGAAAAAATCACTTTAGGAGCCGATGCTTTAAATGGAAAAATTGCCTACAAAGGATGGATGCAGAATACAGACATCGACATTATTGAGCACATCCGCTATTTCTATGACCGAGGCCTAAAATACGTTAAAACAACTGATATTAGTAAAGAAGGCTCATTATCAGGTCCTGCGTTTGATTTGTATGAAAAAATATTGAAAGAATTCCCAGACATCTGTGTATTAGCCAGTGGTGGAGTTAGGGATATTGATGATATCCGAAAGCTTAATGATATGGGAATATTTGCGGTAATCTTTGGTAAAGCTTATTATGAGGGTAATATCAAGCTTGAAGATTTGAAGGAATTTTTACAGTAAAAAATAAGTGTAGATTTAAACGTTTAATAAACGTTTAAATCTACGGTTATTATCCCAATAAGAAGCTTTAATTAGCTTTATAGCTGTTTTCTCTTCTTTACTTAAATTCTAAAGAAACCAAAAATATAATATGGATAACAACACCAAAGGTGTTGTTATCCAATTGTTAGCATTAATCTCCAGCAGAATTAAATCATCACTTTGGAATCAAAATTCAAAACAAACCTAATAATTCTATCTAAGAAAGGATCCAAATTAGGATGCTTTTTAGCCATTGTCATTTTCGTCCCTGGGATTATTGGAATAGTTTCCCAAAACTCATTGCTAATTTTATTAGGCTTCGTTGGGATATTACTAATTGTGCTTATTCAAATTATTACCAGAAATAAACATAGTGCGACAAATAATATTCAAACTTCCGAATTTATCGAGTTCGACCAAGCATCTTTAACAATTTATAAAAATCAAAAAGTCAATAGATTTAATTGGACAGACATGCATGATATAGTTATAAGGATTCACGATTTTAAAGGAGAGGTATCCAGAGCTTCAGGTGAATTTTTAAATACTAGTCATGGAACCTTAAACTACATTTCTTTCAAACTCATTTCTGAACAACATAGATATCATTTTTATTTAAAAGATTCCCAGGATAAAGAAGCCTTAATCAATTTAATTGAAAACAGTTTGAAACCAATTCTTACACAAACTAAGAGATTAAAAACATTGAATGTAAGAGCCACTGATAGCTTCCATAATTAATAATGCTAACATGATATAAAACCAATTTGCTAACTCATTTCATAGCTAAGTTTTCTGCAGGTATCCCGTAATTTATGCTTGCTTTTCATAGCTGGCAACCAAGGATATTGCGCGAGGCAAGTACGGTGCTTATTTATTACAAGCATTTGCAATTAATGAAGTGTATTAGTTTGCAGAGAAAGCATAAATCACTACTTTCAGTATTTTATAGATCAGTATAGCAAACGGGTTTTATACGGTCGTTGTAAATCATTCGGTCCTAAATCATCAATTGGTACTATTAAAATCAATCCATTAAAACTGTTCATTTACGACTGCGTTTATTTTATTATCTTTGTACAAATAAAAAGAGCATGAACATTCAAGCCGAAAAACTCAGGATAATGAAAATGATTCTTGAAACAGATAATCCAACTATTCTTGAATCAATTAAGAATCTGTTTGTAAAACAACCCGATTCGGACTTTTGGACAACTCTCCCGGAGAATGAGAAAAAAGATATTCTAAAGGGAATAGAGGAGCTTGAAAAGGGAGAAGTGGTTAACTACGATGACTTTATAGCAAGACATCGGTAATGAGAGAAATATTACTCTCGAAACGAGCATCTGACAAGTTAGAAAAACTGCTTAACTATCTTGAATTGGAATGGTCTCTGAAGGTGAAAAAGGCTTTTATTGGCAAGCTCGACACCGTATTTGCTCAAATTTCAAAATACCCAGATAGTGCACCTAAATCTGATTCGGTAAAAGGCATTCACAGATTTGTAATATCGAAGCAGACTACCATGTACTATAAATATGATAGCAAATCAGTACAAATTGTTACCTTTTTCGATGCCAGAATGAATCCTAAAAGGCTAAAGAAGGACACCAAATAGAAACGATTTACAACATTGTATAAAAACCCATTTGCCCACCACCTTGTAGCCAAATGCCTGCTAAATAGCCCGCAATTTATGCATGCTTTTCATAGCTGGCAACCAAGGTTTGAGTTCTAATCAAATTTGGCAACTAATTATTTTAAGCTTTTGCAATTAAAGAAGTCTACCAGTTTGTATAGAATGCATAAATTACTACTTTCAGTATTTTATAGGTCAGTATCGCATTTTAAAGGTTATGCTCTACGGAAGTGGTAATTAGAAATTAAAAAATCCGACTTGGAGGACCTTCTGAAAGCGCATTTAACAAGGGCGAGAGCGCTATTTGAGCAGCATATGATTATTTTACCAGACAAATATTAAAACAAACACATGAAAAATATCTCTTTTTGGCAAACATGGGTAGTGGTAGGCTTACTAATGGCAATGCCCGTAATAGTCACAGCACAAGAAGCTGAGCTCACTCTTGATGATCTTTTCGCAACGCCAAAACTGACCGGAACAAGCCCATCTGCACCTGTGTGGGCCCCGAACAGTGAGCACTTCGCCTTTTCGTGGAGTGAACCAGAAAATCCAGGGCGAGGCCTTTGGGTTTCCACAAGCGATGGAAAGAAAGTACGTCTCAGTTCCAATACGGCATCTGTTCGCGATATCGCCTGGGCTGATGCGAACACCATCATCAGCCTGCGAGCTGAACACCTATGGCAGACATCGCTTAGTAAAGAAGAGGACCTTCAGCTTATGCGGGTTGAAGCTGGTGCTTATAATCTGTCCATGTCTCCAAACGGTAAACAAGCGGCCTATATAAGCAAGGGTGATCTATGGATTGCTGACTTGACTTCCAAAGAGAATCGCCAGCTCACAGAAATCGGCATTCCAAGTCTCTCGAACTTACAAAAGGGGCGCTACAGCCGACCAGAACGTGAAATCGGTCCAGGAATTTGGAGTGGACCCACCTATAAATGGTCTCCGGATGGCAAAACAATCGCATTTCATGTTGTAGACAGACGTGAGATGAGAAAGGTGGCCTTTCCGGATTATCTCGCTGCCGAAACCAATCCTAACGAGATACGCAGAAGTTACCCGGGTGATCCAAACGAGATTCGCAAGGTCGGGCTCCTAGATGTAGAAAGTGGAACTATCACGTACCTCAACTTGCCAGATCCGCATGCCAATCAAGTCATTGACTTTAACTGGTCACCGAGCGGTGCACTGCTGGTTGATACCGCATCCGACACTGCAGTTGAACGTAAGTTGTATGTCGTTGCACCCGGAGAAAGCAAACTGCGCGAGATTTGGAGAGGTGTTCGAGAGAGTCGCATGTACACATCCTTTGGATCTAGCTGGCATCTGGATGGGCAGCAGGTTGTTTTCTTAAGCGATATGGGTGATCGATATGGCCTTTATACAATCGATGCCTCACCGTCTAAGGATCGTCCAAAACTCCTAACAGATCCATCCTATGATGTATTGTCTGCCCCAACCATTGCGGGTGATGCACTATTTTATGCAGGCAATGGAGTTAATCCCTACGAACAACATGTATATCGCCTAAAAATGTCCGGTGGCGAACCCGAGCAACTAACGCAACTTGCAGGCCGAAACGATGGTTACCCCTCACCAGATGGTAGACACTTGGTTTTCAGGCACAGCAACGACACCTCACCGCCCGAGCTTTACGTGCTCAGCAGTGATGGTGGTGAAGCTACTCGAGTAACCCACTCACCACTGCCCGCCTTCACTGAGCGAAGCTGGACCGCTGCAGAATACGTGAATTTTCCAAGTCTTGTAGATGACTACAGGCTACATGCGCGGATTATGAAACCAAGTAAGATGCAGCCCGGCAAGAAGTATCCAGTGCTGTTTGGGCCTGTTTATTCAAATACAGCCAGAAACCGTTGGGCAGGCAACTACAGCCTCATACAGCAGCTCTTAGTAAAGAAGGGGTATATTATCGTACAGGTGGATTCACGTGGCAGTAACGGTTATGGCCGGGCATTCCGTGAAGAGTTCCTGTTGGGTTTTGCCGATCAGGACATTGAGGATTATGCAAGTGCCGTTGCCTATATGGAGTCGTTGGATTATGTCGATCCTGACCGCATCGGTATCTGGGGTAGCAGTTATGGTGGCACACTCTCCGTTTATTCTTTATTGATGAAGCCGGGTTTATTCCAAGTGGGTGTCGCTGCAGCAACTGCTGTCGACCCGGACTTCTTTGGTACAGATGACGTTGCGATTGTTCGTAGCCCACAGACACACCCTGAGATCTTCGAAAGAAAAGCGCTCAAGTATGCAGGCAATTTGAAGGACAAACTCCTGTTTATCCACGGCATTCAGGACCATGTTGTACCCTTCAAGACAACGGCAGTTTTAGCTGAAGAACTGATTAAACAAGGCAAGGACTTCGACTTTGCATTTGCACCAGGTGCAACGCATGCGTGGAGCCGCGAGCAGTATTATAATCGCTACTTGTTTGGTAAGCTAATAGAATACTTTGACCGACACCTAGGCGAGCCCTCTAAGTAGCTATTGGCAGCTAGCTGTCTTGTTGCCAGGTGTTAGAGAAAGATTACCTAGATTTGAAAGTCCAGAAGCACGAGACTGGTCATTAGCTTTAATGGGCAGAAACATTATTAAATTAAAAAGAATGAATAATATTTTTCAAAAAATAGCGGTAATACTCATAATTACATCTCTATTTAGTTGCAAAAAAGATGTTATTAACAAGTCTCATGATGAGGAATATCACTTAAAAATTCTATATGGAAATATAGAAAACTACACTGGCAATGATGGTCAATGGCTCAATATCTATCAAGCTGAAGCAAATGAACCAACGCCTGTTTATATATGGGCGCATGGTAATGGACATACCTACATGGACGCCCATGAAAAATATGAACCATTTATTACCACTTTGCTAGAAAATGGAATTTCTATCATCAGTTGGGAATCCATAAAACAAATGGATGAATCTAATATTTTGGACATATTAGATGATGCTGACTTAATGTTTGAATGGGTTAAGAGTAATGCAAAAACCTATAATTTAGATTTGTCAAATGTTATCATTGGTGGCCATTCAAGAGGGACAATTGCAAGCTGGAGGTTAGCACATAGCGGTGCTTCTGGTATTAAAGGAATCTATCATGGAGATGCAGCTGGCAATCTTGATGATGTAAATGATTTTGCTGGTAATTTAGTAACCATCAATTCTCCACCTATAAGAATGTCTTATACACAGAATAAAATCAATAATGACGGACAGCATGACCCTAATGAAGGACAAAAGATAATAGACATTTATAGAGATTTAGGCTTCAATGAAGAAGATTCAAGGTTACTCGAGAACCAAGGATATCCTTCTATGTCAGAGCTTGGCTTTTACAATAACCTTCTCCCATTTTGTCTATATGTTCTTGAATAAAAAGACTGAAATAAAGTATGAGCAATAATACGCGCTGTCGGTCGAACTACACTTATACAATCCTTGTATTTAATTCCTGTCTTATAATTTATCTGCTAGCAAATTGACAGAAATTAGTAATTTCAATCATTAATTTAACAACTGCTAAAATCATTTGTTACTCTGATTGAATATAAAACGAGTTGAAGAATTGCATATAAGTTGCTTGAGGGCTCATTTTATAGCAAATTTTTATGAGGCCAGCTATTCGTGCTTTCAATTCAAACAATATTACCTAGATTTGAGAGCCCAGAAGCACGAGACTGGTCATTAGCTTTAATGGGCAGAAATATTATTAAATTAAAAAGAATAAAGCATGAATAAAATAAGAATCATTGGTTTAATTATGTTAATAATTGGTATTCTTTTGCAGTTTCCCTTCAAAAATGAGGGGACGGATTTCATTTCAGGTGTCTTACTTGGAGCAGGAATCTCATTGCTGGTGACAGGTAAAATTAGGTCAAAAAACAGATCCGTTAGTTAGTTACTTTTCCTCTTAAAAACCTTTTTATTGTAGTAGAATGATAATAAACGAAATTCTAACAAAGTATTCTATAGATAATACTTTGTTTCGTTATTTCAAATGATCACTACAACCCTAGCTCTTTTACTTTTACAGCTTTTTAATTATATCAAATATTGCTGGTAATTGATATTTAACAGGTCAAGAGTGAACAATAGAGCTAAATAAACCTAGCAACACATTAAAAGCTATTGCCTTATCTTAGCTACCATCTTTCTATTAGAATATCCCAAAGTAAGTTACTCCTTCAGACTGAAATACGACAATAAAAAAAGCCGAATCAAATGAATTGATCCGGCTTTTTACATTTAAACTTAATCTATTTTTTAAGCTTCTACTTGTTTCTTTTTACTACCTTTTGCTAAATCCAATACTACTGGAGTTGCAATAAAGATTGACGAATAAGTACCCACTAAAATACCTACTAATAAAGCGAAAGAGAATCCTCTTAATACCTCACCACCAAAGATGAATAAGATTAAGATTACAACCAATGTCGTGATGGAAGTCATTAAGGTTCTACTGATCGTATTATTAATCGCCATATTGAAAGTTTCCACATTAGAAGCTTTTGACTTAACACCTAATGTCTCTCTAATTCTATCAAATACAACCACGGTATCGTTAATTGAATAACCAATAACGGTTAAGATTGCCGCAATAAATACCTGATCGATTTCGAATGAGAAACCTAATAGTTTAGCAATCGCAAAAGCAGATAATACAAATAATGTATCGTGGAATAAGGCAACAACAGCACCTAAACCAAACTGCCATCTTCTAAATCTGATTAAGATATAGATAAAGATTGCGATTAAGGCAAATATTACAGACTCCTGTGATGAGTTTCTGATATCATCCGCAATAGTAGCACCTACTTTTGATGAACCGCTGATGGTGAAATCATTATCTCCCATTGCTGACTCAGTCTCAACATAGCTCATTCCAGTTGCTTGAGCGATACCATCAATGATTTTTGATTTCACTTCATTATCCGCTTCAGTAGATTCTTCATTCACTAAATAAGAAGTAGTTACTTTCAAGATATTGTTCGCACCATAAGTTTTCACCTCAGTACCTGCATCTTCTAAAGTACCATCCAAAGCAACTTTAAGGCTGGTAGTTTCAACTTGGTCAGCAAATCTTACTACATAAGAACGACCCCCTGTGAAGTCAACACCGAATGTTAAACCTTTCGTAACCATTAAAACAACACCAATCACGATTACAATACCAGAACCGATATAGGCCATTTTTCTCTTACTCATAAAGTTAGCAGAGATGTTGGTTAATAAGTTTTTAGAGAATGGAGTCGCGAAAGAAATCTTAGACTGATCACCTTTTTTGCTCATCCAGCTCACAATTACTCTGGTGATGAATACCGCTGAGAAGAATGAACATGCAATACCAATCATTAAAGTAATCGCAAATCCTTTAACAGGACCCTGGCCTAACCAGTATAAAATAGCACCCGTTAAGAAGGTAGTTACGTTCGCATCCACAATTGAGCTATAGGCTTTAGAGTAACCCGCTGATATCGCTTTTAATAAAGGAGATCCACCTCTCATTTCTTCTCTGATACGCTCGAAGATAAGTACGTTCGCATCAATTGACATACCAATTGTTAACACAATACCGGCAATACCTGGTAAGGTTAAAGCAGCATTTAATTGTGCTAAAATTCCTAAGATAAAGAAGATGTTAAATACTAAGGCAATGTTTGCAATTAAACCACCTTTAGCGTAGTAGGCTACCATGAAAATCAATACCATTGCTAAACCAGCAACAATTGAAATAATACCTTGTGCTCTTGCTTCTTTACCTAATGTTGGACCAATAATCGCTTCTTCTACAATTCTAGTTGGCGCTGGTAATGAACCTGCTTTTAAGATATTCGCTAAATCTTTAGCTTCTTCAATAGTGAAATTACCTTCAATGATAGATTTACCATTAGGAATCTCAACATTTACATTTGGAGCAGAATACACATAATTATCTAGAACTATTGCAATTCTTTTATTGATGTTTTCTCTGGTAATTTTCGCCCATTTTCTAGCACCTGTAGCATCCATGCTCATGTCTACGGCAGGCTGACCAACTTGATCAAAAGTTTGTCTTGCGTCATTAATAACCTCTCCCGTTAACATGGCTTGGTTATTTCTTAAAGTTCTTACTACATAAAGTTCTAATAACTCAGTACCATCATCTAACTTTCTTGGCTTAACATCCCAAATTAATCTTGTGTTTCTTGGGAATAAAGCTTGAACATCTTCTCTTTGAATAATGTCATTAATTTTAGCTGTATCGGTAACTTCATATACTAAACCATATTGGCTTCTAATTAAGCTGAATAATGGAGATACATTTTGAGCATTTTCTAATGAATCAAGACTTGCATCCGTTGAATCACCCTCAGCAACTGCTGTAGTATCAGTTTCATCTTCTGATAATAAATCTGCTAAATCCGCACTTTCCTCTTCAGAAACATCTTTTGCATCCTCAGAACCTAATTCATTGCTTTGCTTAGCTTTTTGTTCTTCTACTATTAATTCATTAGCTGCACCTAAAGCATCAGAAACCTCATTTACTTCAACAACTTGTAAGAATTCAAGCTTAGCAACCCCTTGTAATAATTTTCTAACTCTTTCTGGGTTATCTACACCTGGAAGCTCGATTTGAATTCTTCCTGTATTTTCTAATTTCTGAATATTTGGCTGTGATGTACCAAATCTATCAATCCTAGTTCTTAAGATTTCAAAAGAACGATCAATAGCATCATCCACTTCTGAACGAATAATTCTCATTACTTCGCTGTCTTCTGTTTGGAAGCTAATTCTCTCTCTGTTCGCTGAAGTAGCAAAGAATTCGCTTAACTTTTTATCAGGATATTCTTCCTGGAAAGCCTGATAGAATAAATCTACAAAACTGTTTTGGCTAGTTTTTTGTCTTTCTTTAGCTGTTTCTAAAGCCTGATTAAAACCTTCATCTTCATTATTACCACTTAAACCTTTGATTATATCAACTGGTGATACCTCAAGAGTAACGTGCATTCCACCTTGTAAATCAAGACCAAGATTTAACTCCATGTCCTGTACTTCTTTGTAGGTAAATTCAGCTCCTAAAAGATTATAAACGGGTACATTGTATACAGAATCTAAATATTCTTGTCTTTGAGAATAATTGATATTCCCTTCTTGATCTGTAGCATAAGCTGTGGCATCATCTTTAATGCCGTTCGACACAAAAGTGAATGACAAATAATAGATACATAATAATGTAACTATTACAGTCATAAACACTATAAATCCTCTGTTCTTCATGTTTATTGTATTATTAAATTAAGTTTCGAAATCATATTTTAACATAAATATGACTTCATATTGATTAGTAAATTGAATTAAATTTTAAGTAATTGTTCAGATCGGAATAGATCTGTTTATTGTGAAAAAAGCTAATGCTTAGGGTGCATTAGGCGATATGATGAGTTGAAAAAGCGTATGAAAGTAATTATGATAAGCTTTTTCAACATATTCCATCAAAGAAAAATCGATCTTTTCCGGAACGCTTATTTCATTCAATAAATCAAATGAATGAAATAAGTTAAACTGCATAGCAGGAAGCAATAAATCATAGGCCATAATCTGATATTCAGCTTCTGGCTTTTCCTGATCACTTTGCTCTGTTCTTTCTACAGTATCATTAGCATCCACAACATACGGTTGCTGAAAAAACATCAGCAAAGCCATTGCAAGTCCAAACAATAGACTGGCCGACTTCTTAATTGATTGTATGTTATTTGTTCTTTTCATTCTTCGGAATGCAAAAGTAATTAAAAATGCTGAATTTCAATATTTTTATTAAAATCAAATGAATTTATCAGGGAAAGTTAACTACCGCTTTAAAATAATGCGGAAGGTAGTTCCTCTATTCACTACAGATTCTTTTACAAAAATTTTACCGTTGTGATAATTTTCAATGATTCGTTTTGCTAGTGTAAGTCCAAGTCCCCATCCTCTCTTCTTAGTTGAAAAACCGGGCTGGAAAATCTCTTTTATCTTACTAGAAGGAATTCCTTTTCCAGTGTCTTTAATATCTATCAAAGCATCTCCATATTTTCCTTCTTTTAAGGTAATGGTTATTTCACCTTCTCCACTCATAGCATCAATTGCATTTTTACATAGGTTTTCAATCACCCAATCGAATAGCGGTTTATTTATATCTGCTGAGATGACATCGTCTTTACAGATAAAGTCAATAAAAACTTTCTTTGAAGTTCTTTTTTGAAGATAATTTACTGTAGCCTTAATAAGCTTTGAAATATTCTCGTCTCTTAATACTGGAACCGAACCAATACTTGAAAAGCGTGAGGTGATCAGCTCAAGCTTACTAATATCCTTCTCTAATTCCTTAGTCACCTCTTTATCTTTGAGATCATCATCTATTTTCATGATCTCCAACCAGGCCATTAATGAAGATAGTGGCGTTCCTAATTGATGAGCGGTTTCTTTTGCCAGCCCAACCCAAACCTGATTCTGCTCTGCTTTACGGGAATATGAAAACGAAACATATCCAAAAAAGACAAAGGCTGCGATTACTGATAATTGAATATAAGGATAGTAGCGAAGTCTATAAATCAAATCAGAGTTTCTGTAATATATGTACTGATAACTACTGGGGTCATCCGGATCAGTACCCGATATGGCAATGGGTTCATATTCTTGCTCCATGATCTTCAATTCCTTTTTAAGGATTTTAGCCATGGCTTCCTGATCATTTTTGCTGCTATCTACCTCTATATTCCTAAAAATACTGGGATTCCCATTGGCATCTACCACAATTACAGGAATTGAGTTATTGGGGGTTACAATTTCCTGAAATATAAAAATTAGGTTCTCACTATTATCTGAATCACTAGTATAGGCAAGTGTATTGGCAAAAAGCTCAATATATCGCTCTTCTCTTTCTTTCAATTCTTCTACTATACTATTGGTATATAATACTGAGGCAAAACCGATAATAAGTGAAAATGCTAAGGCAATCCATTTTAAAGCTGCTTTACTTTGATAAAAGGAAGATGCATTTCCCATGAAAGGATTTTCCGAAGGATTAACCATTACTATTATTCATTCACTGTTATGCTATAACGAATAACGCAAAAGTTTTTCATTATTACCTACTCTAAAATAATTTATCAGCAATATAAAGCCTTCTCTACAGTTACAACAGTAACAATTATATCAATTAATCGATTATTAGTATATGGAAGACATTGTTCAGATAGAATTATTTGGAATTAGAATTGATGAGCCAATCGTTACACTCACAGACTTGCTTGTTAGCTTTTTATGCTTTCTATATTTTTTCAAAATGCAGCAAGAAAATAGAAAAGAGAAGGTATACCTATATTTCAAATATTACTTTTTAATTATGGGACTTGCCACCACATTTGGTGGATTGATTGGTCATGCTTTTTATTATGAATTCAGTAAAGCCTGGAAATTGGTAGGCTGGATAATAAGTATGTTCGCTATAATGCTAATTGAAAGAGGAGCTATTGAACATACTAGAATAGTACTCAATAAGAAATATGTGAAAATACTGGGGGTAGTTAATATAATAGAGTTTCTAATTTTCTTAGGACTTGTTTTTTATACCCTAGATTTCTTTTACGTACAGCTACATTCTGGCTACGGATTAATGTTTGTTGTGCTTGTAATTGAATTCATGTTATTCTTGAAAACCAAAAATCTCTCCACTCAATATATTATGGCAGGTTTAGGGTTTGCGGCACTTTCAGCATTAGTTTTTGCAACTGAATTTAGCATTCATAGATGGTTTAATTATTTATCGATAAGCCACACCCTTATGGCGGTTGCGACAATTTTTATCTACGGTGGAGTGAAAAGGATTGAAATAAAAGAAAAGCAACCTAAAAAATACGCTTAATTTTTGAGCATAAAAAAAGCCCGCCATTCTCCAATGGCGAGCCCTACTATGGAAACGACTAATTGAATACTAAATTAAAGAGCGATTACTTGTTTAAAGTTTCTATCGCTGGTTTGAACTAGAAATTGATAATTTCCTTTTTCTAATGATGAAAGGTCATATCTTTTCTCTATTTCAAGGTTTTTATCTAAATCTTCTTTGTAAACCACATTGCCTTTGTTATTGATAATCAATATAGAAGCTGGTTTTGAATTCAGATTTAGAAAATTAAAATCTACAATACCATTTTCATTTGCCTTAATAAATGGCTTATAAATAGTGTTGAAACTCTCTTTATCGACAGTTACGTTATCATAAGTAACTTTAATAGGTAAAATTTCTATGTTTAAAGCGTTTTCTAACTCAATCATATATTGACCAGACTCTAAATGCTTTAAATCAAAGTTTTTAAGAATTCCATTTTCGTTCTTCACAGTCTCACTGTAAATCACTTTACCAAATTGATTTTTTAACTTAATATTTGTAAAGTCAGATTCACCAGAGGTTACTCTTAAAGTGATCAATTTATTTTCCTTAGTTGTAAGTTTCACAAATGGGAAACCATCGGCAAAGCTCATTAAGGGTAATGCCATCATGAAGAAAGCGAAGACCGTTTTTTGAATGTTTAAATTTTTCATAAGCTTTTTGTTTAATTGTACATTACAAATGTAGGGCACTTTTTTGCAAGCAACTATGTTGAAATTTTCCAATATCTATACTATATTAACCTTATAGTGTTATTAAATTGTTAATAAGAGGTAAAATCTAACAACATTATTGATACTAGAGCGTTTAAAACCAAATTATGCAATTTTACAAACCAACTCTTGAGCAGATCGAGCCAACCTTTGGTAGTTCGGTTTTAGTTAGAAAATTTGAGGAATCTAAACCTAATAAAGATCCCTTTTGGCATTTTCATCCTGAAATAGAATTAGTTTATGTTAAAGGAGGAAATGGTAAAAGGCATATAGGCAATCATATCTCCTATTATCAAGATGGTGATTTGATGTTAATAGGATCAAACCTTCCTCATTATGGCTTCACAGATAGGTTGACAGGAAATGAATCGGAAACTATTATTCAAATGAAAGAAGATTTCCCTGGTCCTACTTTTCTGAGTTTACCTGAAATACAACCTATCAAACAGTTAATAGAAACTGCAAAACTTGGAATTGTATTCAAGAATGAAACTAAGAATAGAATCGGTAGTAGAATTGAAAGCTTAGTTGAAAAACCTCCATTTGAAAGATTAATCGAGGTGATTCAGATTTTAAAAGAATTATCAGAGGTAAAGGACTACTATTTATTAAACTCAGAAGCAGTATCTATTGAAGCAAAGGCTGTAGATCAGCAAAGAGTAAATTTAATTTATGATTATGTAAGAGATAATTTCAAGAAATCAATCGCCCTGGAAGAAATAGCAAAGGAAGCTGCTATGACAGTTCCAGCATTTTGTCGTTATTTCAAAAAAATCTCTAATAAAACCTTTACTCACTTTGTAAATGAACATAGAGTGGTTCATGCTTCAAAGTTATTATCAGAAGGAAATTTGAATATAACGGATATCTGCTATGCATGTGGATTTAATAACATATCACACTTTAATAGACAGTTTAAAGAAGTAACAGGTAAGAGTCCTTCAGAATACAGAAAGGAAATAAAAAGGGTAGTTCGCTAAATCTAAAAATAAGTAAAGCACTTTTCTTTATATAAATTTATCCTGTAAATCAGCATCAACTCATGCGTATCATTAGTATAGTTTCTGATGTTTGAAAGTGTGTTATCATAAGCATAGCCAAAAGTAAAGTTCTCATTTACCGTAATGGAACACATCATGGATATTGCATCACCACTTCTATAAGAAATACCAACATTCAAAATATCTTGTAAGATAGCATTTGCATTTATGTCAAAACCTATGGGAGCATTTTCCTGTACTCTGACCATAGCAGAGGGATAAAAAATCACATCTTTATTTATCGGAAATAAGTAACCACCGGTAAGAAAATAATAGCGTGCCTCCTGAGCATTTGTTAAGCCACTGCCTGTTCTTAGCACTCTATTTTCTACTATATAAGGAGAAGAAAGCCCAATAAAACCATTTCTGTTACTGTAAAATAAGCCAACTCCAAAATTAGGATTAAAGCTATTTTGAAAGGTGGAAAAGACCACATCGTTTTGACTTTGGAGATTTAATTCTTGAAAATTGGAATTTAATTGATTGAAACCACCTTGAATCCCTGCCGCTAGTGTTCCGGTTTGAAATTCAATTGAAAATGAATAAACACCAAAAAGTGCCATACTTTTATGTACTCCAATTGACTCATCAACAAAGGTTAATCCAAACCCGGAATGTTTATCTTTAATACCAGTATGCACAGATGCTATATTACTAACAGGAGCTCCTTCCAAATTCACCCATTGGTTTCTGTGTAGTAGATTTACTGTTAAATCGTTTTTATGTCCAGCATAAGCTGGATTAATAACCAACTGATTAAAGCGATATTGAGATAAAACACTCTTCTGCTGACTGAAAGCAGTTGATGCAATTGTAAATAATAATATTGTGATTAATATTTTTCTCATCTAAATAATTCTAAATATCCAGTTACTGCTTCTGATCCATCATTTTTATCAATGACGTAGAAATATGTCCCATCAGGCAAAATCTTTTCGCCTGCATAAATTCCTCTATTTCCAAAACCACTAAATGTATTGGAACTATTATCATAGCCTTCAGTAGAGAATACTAATGCGCCTGCTCTATTATAAATTTGAACTCTGTTTCCTTCAAAATTTGAAATACAGCCAATCTCCCAAACATCATTCTCACCATCATTATTAGGTGAAATACCATTGAATACGTTGATCTCTGCAGGAACCGAGAACTCTCTGGTGTATTCACAACCATTGCTTCCGATTACTGTAACTGAGTAATTACCAGCAGTAAACTCATCAAATGATTCGCCATAAGCTGTACCATAAGGCGTATCCCATTCAATAGACCTATATTCATATTCATCATTAATAGTAATAGTAGCTAATCCATTATATTCACCACATAATTCTGGCTCAATGCTTAAGCTAATTTCTGGCGCCACTCTCCCATCTTCAATTTCAACTAAAGTTGGTTCCGAAACACAACCTGAAACTGTATCGGTAGCTGTAACATAGTAGGTTCCGACTTCTAATTCATGAACATCAGGAGCTAATAATTCTGCTGAATCGGACACCTCACCAAAATACCATCTATATTCATAATTTGGATTAAGGTCAGATGCAGAGATTTCTGCAGCACCATTTGGCTCCTCACAACTATCAAATAATGCTGTTATTTCTACTTCTGGCGATGGCACAACCGTTAAATCTTCTGTAATCGTGATATTAGATTCCCAAATACAGTTTGTTGTGGTATTCCTATAGCTTATAGTATACTCAGTCGCTGCCAATTCTGAATTAATTCTTCCACTATACTCTTCTCCTCCATTTGGATATGATTCTGATCTAAACCATAGCACTTCAAATCTGGAAGTTACGAATGCTGTATCCGCTGGATCTTCTTCATCTACATAATATATTATGGCTTCAGCTACTCCATTCACTTTATCCGGATCGCAATAGGTGTTCGGACTAATTTGATTTAACTTCAACTGAGGTACCTCAATCAATTCTTCAATTGAGAAGTTAATGATTTCTGAAGTACAAGCTGGAGCATCCAGATCGATGGCTTCAACTGTATAATCTTCTACTGGAAGACCGGTCAACCAATCACCCGTGAAATCCGGTTGATTCTTAATGCTATTTCCTATGTACCAATTAAATTGGAAATTACCTTCCATATTATAAATCTGAGCATAGGCTGCACCATTTGGACTACCACAATTGGTAACTGGAGCCGTAGTAAGAGATATCTTAGGTAATTCTGGAGAAAACTCTACATAAAATTGGGCAGTAGAGGAACAGTTTGTTATAGTGCTATATACTTCAACTGAATAATAGCCGCTATCTAAAGCATTAATTCTGTTTGCGTTACCAATTTCAGTGGATGTTGCCTCTATTGGTAGATCTCCTTGATACCAGGTAAAAGTATAACCTGCAGTTTGGCCCCCATCAGCTGAAACTTCCAAGAAGCCATCCGGTGTGTTCGGATCACAATCAGTGTTAGGTTTAGCACCTAATAACTCTATAGCCGGGCTTGTTGCTGTAAAAGGAATTTCAACTTCAATCGGTTGTTCCGTGATACAGCTTGTAGCTGAATTAGTGATCATCACATAATACGTTCCCGCTGGTTGAGCTGTAATGGTCTCAGTATTTCCTCCATTAATTAAACCATTAGCATCAAAGCTTTCATAATACCATTCATAAGTAAAATCGCTTGGTAGCCCAGGACTTAATGAAGCCACCGTGATTGCTCCTGAATCGAAACAATCTGATTGTGGAGTAATATCAAACGTGACATCTTTCGCAACATCTATTGTTAAGTCTTCCAATAAATAAAAAGATTCAATGCTAGAACATGCTTGTCCAGGAGCAGTGTTATCTGTAACACGTACCGTATAATTACCTGCCGATAATCCGCTTATGGTTTCTCCAGAAGCTCCAGAAATTTGTGAAGCTGGTACTGGACTTGATGTATTATCTAAACCTATAAACCATTCATAAGTAAAATCAGCAAGAGGCTCACCATTTACTGAAGCGCTTATGCTTCCGTTGGGATTAGCTGGGTCGCAACTTGAATTAGGTGCATTTTCGACAATTACTATATCAGGTCTTATTGCAGCATCTAACACTTCAACTCTCACAATATTTGATATACATGTTGATCCCGGATTTTCACCAGCATTTCTAATCGCCTCAACATAATATTCTCCGGGAGATAGGTTTGATAATGTATTCGTTATTTCTCCAGATATCTCATTTCCACTGGTATAATTGGCTTCTCCGTTATACCATCTAAAAGTATAATTATTAATAGCACTAGGATCAATACTGTTTACCGTAATACTTCCACTTGGAGTACAATTAGTAGCATCAGTCACCGAGATGTCATTTCTACGAAGGATAATAGATTGTGGATTATCCTCTACCGTGATGCTTCGGGTGATACTACAGTTCGATACATCATTAGTCACCATTACCTCATAGGTTCCTGGCATGATCAAATCTGTAGGATCTTGTGGGAAAGTTACCGATAATGGGCCAGGGCCTGCTCCTGTTGTAAAAGAAACCACCGATGCATCCGTTGGTACACTCGTGAAATCTATCGTATAGGTCGAGTTTAATATCCCTGCTGTCGGACTCGGTGTTTCCATCTCTACTGTTAAAGTCGCATCTGAATTTGGATTTGGATCACATGCCGTATTTGCTGTTTGGCTTAAACTCACTATCGGATCAACTTGCTCATTTGGTATCTCTACTCTCACTGCCACTGAACTACATCCCGAGCCAGGATTGTTGCCCGCTATTCTACTCGCTACTACATAGTAAACTCCTGCCGATATCGATCCATAAGTCCCGCTATTCAATACTGAGCCTGAACCTCCTACTATATTCGCTGCATCTACACTGCCCGCAAACCAGGTATATGTATATTCTCCTACTGCACCTGGACTTATTGAACTTACCGATATCTCTCCATCTGGATTACACAATTGCTGTGGTAATACCGTTAAATCTGATCTACTGAATACAATCGGCTCAGGATTATCCCCTACTGTAATGCTTCTGGTGATACTACAGTTCGATACATCATTCGTCACCATTACCTCATAGGTACCTGGCATTATTAAATCTCCTGCTGCCTGTGGGAAAGTTACCGATAATGGGCCAGGGCCTGCTCCTGTTGTGAAAGAAGCCACCGATGCATCCGTTGGTAAGCTCGTGAAATCTATCGTATAAGTGGAATTCAAAATCCCTGCTGTCGGACTCGGTGTCTCCATCTCTACTGTCAAGGTCGCATCCGAATTTGGATCCGGATCACAAGCCGTATTCGCAGTTTGGCTTAAACTCAATACTGGATCTACTTGCTCATTTGGTATCTCTACGCGAACTGGTACTGAACTACAGCCCGAGCCAGGATTGTTGCCTGCTATTCTACTCGCTACTACATAGTAAACTCCTGCCGATATCGATCCATAAGTCCCGCTATTCAATACTGAGCCTGAACCTCCTACTATATTCGCTGCATCTACACTGCCCGCAAACCAGGTATATGTATATTCTCCTACTGCACCTGGACTTATTGAACTTACCGATATCTCTCCATCTGGATTACACAATTGCTGTGGTAATACCGTTAAATCTGATCTGCTGAATACTATCGGTTCTGGATTATCCTCTACCGTGATGCTTCTGGTGATACTACAGTTCGATACATCATTAGTCACCATTACCTCATAGGTACCTGGCATGATCAAATCTGTAGGATCTTGTGGGAAAGTTACCGATAATGGGCCAGGGCCTGCTCCTGTTGTGAAAGAAGCCACCGATGCATCCGTTGGTACACTCGTGAAATCTATCGTATAGGTCGAGTTTAATATCCCTGCTGTCGGACTCGGTGTCTCCATCTCTACTGTCAAGGTCGCATCTGAATTTGGATTTGGATCACAAGCCGTATTTGCTGTTTGGCTTAAACTCAATACTGGATCTACTTGCTCATTTGGTATCTCTACTCTCACTGCCACTGAACTACATCCCGAGCCAGGATTATTGCCCGCTATTCTACTCGCTACTACATAGTAAACTCCTGCCGTTATCGATCCATAAGTTGCACTATTCAACACTGAGCCTGATCCTCCTACAATATTCGCTGCATCTACACTGCCCGCATACCAGGTATATGTATATTCTCCTACTGCACCTGGACTTATTGAACTTACCGATATCTCTCCATCTGGATTACACAATTGCTGTGGTAATACCGTTAAATCTGATCTACTGAATACAATCGGCTCAGGATTATCCCCTACTGTGATGCTTCTGGTGATACTACAGTTCGATACATCATTCGTCACCATTACCTCATAGGTACCTGGCATGATCAAATCTGTAGGATCTTGTGGGAAAGTTACCGATAATGGGCCAGGGCCTGCTCCTGTTGTGAAAGAAGCCACCGATGCATCCGTTGGTACACTCGTGAAATCTATCGTATAAGTGGAATTCAAAATCCCTGCTGTCGGACTCGGTGTCTCCATCTCTACTGTCAAGGTCGCATCCGAATTTGGATCCGGATCACAAACCGTATTCGCAGTTTGGCTTAAACTCAATACTGGATCTACTTGCTCATTTGGTATCTCTACGCGAACTGGTACTGAACTACAGCCCGAGCCAGGATTGTTGCCTGCTATTCTACTCGCTACTACATAATATACCCCTGCCGATATCGATCCATAAGTCCCGCTATTCAATACTGAGCCTGAGCCTCCTACTATATTCGCTGCATCTACACTACCCGCATACCAGGTATAAGTATATTCTCCTACTGCACCTGGACTTATTGAACTTACCGATATCTCTCCATCTGGATTACACAATTGCTGTGGTAATACCGTTAAATCTGATCTACTGAATACAATCGGCTCAGGATTATCCCCTACTGTAATGCTTCTGGTGATACTACAGTTCGATACATCATTCGTCACCATTACCTCATAGGTACCTGGCATTATTAAATCTCCTGCTGCCTGTGGGAAAGTTACCGATAATGGACCAGGGCCTGCTCCTGTTGTGAAAGAAGCCACCGATGCATCCGTTGGTACACTCGTGAAATCTATCGTATAGGTCGAGTTTAATATCCCTGCTGTCGGACTCGGTGTTTCCATCTCTACTGTTAAAGTCGCATCTGAATTTGGATTTGGATCACAAGCCGTATTTGCTGTTTGGCTTAAACTCAATACTGGATCTACTTGCTCATTTGGTATCTCTACTCTCACTGCCACTGAACTACATCCCGAGCCAGGATTGTTGCCCGCTATTCTACTCGCTACTACATAATATACTCCTGCCGATATCGATCCATAAGTCCCGCTATTCAATACTGAGCCTGAACCTCCTACTATATTCGCTGCATCTACACTACCCTCATACCAGGTATAAGTATATTCTCCTACTGCACCTGGACTTATTGAACTTACCGATATCTCTCCATCTGGATTACACAATTGCTGTGGTAATACCGTCAAATCCGATCTACTGAATACTATCGGCTCAGGATTATCTTCTACTGTGATGCTTCTGGTTACTGTACAACCAGAGACATTATTTTGAATAGTAAAAGTGTAAGAACCTGGTAAAACTATTTCACCATTACCTGGAGCATCAACTCCATACTCGAATGGACTAGCTATACCCAACTGATCAGTTAATGTCGCTCCTGGCTGATTATCAACTATTATATTATAAGTAGCCCCAGAAATACCAGCATTTAAAGAAGGAGTTGACATTGCCAATTCAATAGAGGCATCAGAATTAACAACAGGGTCACATGAAGTGTTCTCAGTTTGTGTTAATGAAAGGACCACTGGATCTAAATCATCAGCAACAGTTTCTTGTATAAAAGCACTTGTACATCCTTCTGCATCTGCACCTGCTACTGTTCTTGTAGCATTGATGTAATATGTTCCTGCTTCTAAATTAGAGAAGACTACACTAGCAGCGGTTGCAGTTACAGTTGTACTTCCAGTTATTTCATCAGCTGCATCAGTTCCATTTAAAAATACCTGATAAGTATACTCATCTGGAGTACCTGGTGTAATTTCAGTAGCGTCTATCGTTAAAGATCCATTTGGATTACAATAGGTTTGAGCAACTGGAGTAATATTACTTATACTAGGGATTACTCTTTGATCTAAAATAGTATAAGTTCTAGTAATAGAACAAGTTGTGTTATTATCAGTGACTGTAACAGTATAATCTCCAGGAGTTAATCCAGTCCTTGTATTTGTCACCTCTGTGCCATCATCTGCCCACGAATACGAATATGTAGTTGCAGCTAAAGTATCTGGTGCATTTGGAGTTGCAGTTACAGCTATTTGACCGTTTCCTATACAACTTGTATTTGGAGTAATAGCAGCACCTAAAACAGGTTGACGTGCAGCTGAATCTAAAAACATTGTATATGGTGTTAAGCGACAGAAAGAAGGGAAGGTCTCAATTGGAACAACCGTATAATAGCCAGGACTCAAGCCCATTGTAGCTCCATTTTGATTAAGTAATGCCGTGGTTATTACCGTTCCGCTGCCATTAACTATTTCATTACCTATATCTTCATTAGTACCTTCATACCACTCATAAGAATAATTCGAAAAAGATTGTCCACCAGGAATATTAGCTAAGTCAGTTACCTCAAGACTACCATTTGGAGTGCTACAGTTAGTTGAATTTGTGATTTCAACTTCGGCAACCACTACTTCTGCTCCATTATTAAACCCTATATCAATCCTAATAAATTCTTTGCATCCTGTAGGTCCTGTTACCACCACAGTATACTGTCCAGATTCTCTGCCAAATAATGAAGCACCTTGAGTAGCATTATCAGGTGCAAAATAGTCTGTACCAACGACTCCAGCACCTCCCGGAATAGAACCTGGATAATCACCATTCTGATCAATCGCAATTACAGAATTAGGAGCAAATACAGGCTCAGGATTAGTGTAATAATTTGCAGCTAAATCTGTTGGATTACCTAAATACCATTCAAAAGTATAATTCGCATAATCTACTTCTCCCGGGTCGAGGGTGCCGTTTGAATTTGCATCAACATATGCAGTAACAATACCTTCATCAACACCACAAGTAGACGGAAGAACATTTACATTATACTTAATATTAAATAAAGGTGCTGGCCGGTCTAAAAAGATGGTTTCTGTCGAAGAAACACAACCTGTAAATATATCGGTTACAACAACTGTATAATAACCAGAGTAAATGGTAGTACCTGTATTTGCTGTACTTAATTCAGGATTGGATGTCCCCGCATCAGTCGTTACAGCAATAACTGGATCTGCTATACTTTGACCTGCATGCCAAGTAAAACTATGACCGGAAGGTGCAGCATTTGCAGAAGTGATAGTTGGTGTAATAACGCCATCGAAACTGCAATCAGTCATCGGAGTAGTAACTGCAAGACTTACTACAGGATCAATTATGTTTTCATCAAGATATATATTTTGAGTGGTTCGGCATCCCGTAGCTAAATCTGTTACCCTTATTGTATAATCACCAGCAGCTATATTTTGAATCGTTTCTCCATTAGCTCCTATAATATTTCCATCAACCCCATCATTGAATGCTATTGTAGCATCTGACCCTACAAACCATTCATATCCATAACTACCACTTCCTGAAGCCCCCGTTGCAGTTAATTGACCATTTGGAGCACCACAAGATGTCTGAAGAGCATCTTTATTAATAGAAGCCGTTGGTGTTGTAATATCGTTTGGAACTGTAACTGTGATCGGTTCGGAACTACATTGGAAGCCAGTTCCTGGATTTATTCTTGTTACAACCAGTGAATACTCACCAGCAGCAAGATTAGGATAATTATTTGCTCCAGCTCCTGTTGCTGAAAAATCAGCTGCACCGCTTGTATCATTTCCAATATACCAATCAAACCTATAATCTGCCAAAGTAATTGCCGCGCCATCATAAGTGACATTTGCTGTAATTGCTCCGTTATAAGCTGGAGCTGTTGCTAAAGCTGGATTACAAACTGAATTAGGAGTTATATCTGCATTAGGATCAATACTTATTAATGGCTTTTTAATGTCACTCGGTAAGGCATAACTAACCTCTTCTTGACATCCTGTAGCCTCATCTGTGATCACTACCGTATAAGTTTGAGCACTTAAACCAGTGATATTAGCTGTTGAAACTATTATATCTGTAGGATCTGAGGTATCAGTACCTGGATACCAATCATAGGTATAACTTGTTCCACCTGATCCTGCTGCTGTTAATTCTCCATTCGGTGCAGATGTATCACAACTCGTTTGCGCTGCATCTAGCGTAATAGCACCTCCAATCGTTGGGGTAGCATCTGGTACGGTTACCACCAATCGATCTGATGGACAGGTAGTGGCATCTTCTACTACCACCACAGTGTAATCACCTGATGGTAAGTTCGAATAGGTTGGTCCGGTGAAATCTGGTGCACTAATATCTGGTGCTGCCACATCACCGTCAAACCAGTAAAAAGTATAGCCTGCTGTTACTCCTCCTATCGATGCTTCTATTTCTCCATTATTACTTATTGCTGGGGAAGTTAAAGCTGGATCACATACACTATTCGGTACTACATTATCAATATCAACTTCTGGATATACAATGGCACTTGGAACTGTAAAACTAACCTCTTCACTACAACCACTGCCCTGATCCGTAATTATTACTGTATAGGTTTGAGCTTCCAATCCGCTAACATTCGCTGTTGTCGCAAAGCCGGCACCTGAAGTGTCTGTCCCTGTATACCATTCGTAACTATATGTTCCAATTCCGCCTGATCCCGCTGCCGTTAATTCTCCATTCGGTGCAGATGCATCACAACTCGTTTGAGAGGCATTTAAGGTGATACTTCCATTTAAGGTTGGAGTTGCATCTGGAACTCTTACCACCAATCGATTTGATGGACAGCTCGTGGCATCTTCTACTACCACCACGGTATAATCACCTGATGGTAAGTTCGAATAGGTTGGTCCGGTGAAATCTGGTGCACTAATATCTGGTGCTGCCACATCACCGTCAAACCAGTAAAAAGTATAGCCTGCTGTTACTCCTCCTATCGATGCTTCTATTTCTCCATTATTACTTATTGCTGGGGAAGTTAAAGCTGGATCACATACACTATTCGGTACTACATTATCAATATCAACTTCTGGATATACAATGGCACTTGGAACTGTAAAACTAACCTCTTCACTACAACCACTGCCCTGATCCGTAATTATTACTGTATAGGTTTGAGCTTCCAATCCGCTAACATTCGCTGTTGTCGCAAAGCCGGCACCTGAAGTGTCTGTCCCTGTATACCATTCGTAACTATATGTTCCAATTCCGCCTGATCCCGCTGCCGTTAATTCTCCATTCGGTGCAGATGCATCACAACTCGTTTGAGAGGCATTTAAGGTGATACTTCCATTTAAGGTTGGAGTTGCATCTGGAACTCTTACCACCAATCGATTTGATGGACAGCTCGTGGCATCTTCTACTACCACCACGGTATAATCACCTGATGGTAAGTTCGAATAGGTTGGTCCGGTGAAATCTGGTGCACTAATATCTGGTGCTGCCACATCACCGTCAAACCAGTAAAAAGTATAGCCTGCTGTTACTCCTCCTATCGATGCTTCTATTTCTCCATTATTACTTATTGCTGGGGAAGTTAAAGCTGGATCACATACACTATTCGGTACTACATTATCAATATCAACTTCTGGATATACAATGGCACTTGGAACTGTAAAACTAACCTCTTCACTACAACCACTGCCCTGATCCGTAATTATTACTGTATAGGTTTGAGCTTCCAATCCGCTAACATTCGCTGTTGTCGCAAAGCCGGCACCTGAAGTGTCTGTCCCTGTATACCATTCGTAACTATATGTTCCAATTCCGCCTGATCCCGCTGCCGTTAATTCTCCATTCGGTGCAGATGCATCACAACTCGTTTGAGAGGCATTTAAGGTGATACTTCCATTTAAGGTTGGAGTTGCATCTGGAACTCTTACCACCAATCGATTTGATGGACAGCTCGTGGCATCTTCTACTACCACCACGGTATAATCACCTGATGGTAAGTTCGAATAGGTTGGTCCGGTGAAATCTGGTGCACTAATATCTGGTGCTGCCACATCACCGTCAAACCAGTAAAAAGTATAGCCTGCTGTTACTCCTCCTATCGATGCTTCTATTTCTCCATTATTACTTATTGCTGGGGAAGTTAAAGCTGGATCACATACACTATTCGGTACTACATTATCAATATCAACTTCTGGATATACAATGGCACTTGGAACTGTAAAACTAACCTCTTCACTACAACCACTCGCATCTGTAATTAAAACAGTGTAAGTCTGAGCAGATAAACCAGTAATAGAAGCCCCGCTTGTAAAACTGGTTCCAGATGCATCCGCACCAGTAAACCATTCATAAGTGTAACTAGTGCCTCCACTTCCAACTACACTTAAAGCTCCGTTTGGTGCTGAGGTGTCACATGAAGTCTGTGCTGCATCTAATGTAATCGTTCCACTAATAGTTGGTGTTAAATCTTGGATAGTCAATACTTGAGAAACAGAAGTACATTTTGTAACATCATCCTCGACTACTAAAGTATATTCTCCTGCCGTTAATCCGCTGATTGTAGCTCCTGTTCTATCTGGACTTGTAAGGTTAGGTGAAGCAATATTTCCATCGAACCAATAAAAATTATAGTCTGCTGTTGCGCCACCAACATTAGCTTGAATTTCACCATTAAGTGGATCACACTGACTTTGATCAATAACAGTTACTGTTGGAACTGGAGTTATTCTATTATCTAAAACGGTATGTTCATAAATATCAAAACATCCAGTAGTTGAATTCTCAGCTAAAACAGTATAAGTTCCTGCAGTTAAGCCTGTAATAGTCGCACCAGGTGAAGGCATGATTTCATCAATTGCTGCAGTGCTAGATCCATTAAACCATCTAAAATTATATCCTGCAGTAGTTCCATCAGCGGTTATTGATATTGATCCGTTTGGTGAATCACATGATGTTAATTCTGTAGAAGATGCTAAAGCAATTGTTGGAGTAGTCGTAAGATCAGCAACAGTGAAAGTTTGAGGTGTTGAAGTACAAGAAGTTATATTATCCTCAACCACTAATGTGTAATCTCCAGCAAGCAAATCACTAATAGATGAACCGGTGTAATCTGGATTATTTAAATCAGGACTTGCTACATCTCCATCAAACCAATAAAATGTGTAGCCTGCTGTTGCGCCACCAACATCTGCAGTAATAGCACCATTTGGATTCACGCAATAGCTTTGATCTGTCACTGATCCGTTTATTCCACTTGGATCCGTTAGCGTTTGAGTAACTTCTATTTCAGCAGTTGAAAAACAATTCTGTGAGTTAGGATCAGAAGTGTTGGTTACTCTTACCGTATAAAAACCAGCTGCTAAGCCAGTAAGTGAAGGGGTACTTCCAACTAAATTTTCATCTAGTGTATTTTGACCTTCAAACCACTCAAAGCTATAACCTGTAGTGGTTCCATCAGCAGTCGCAGAAACTGCTCCATTTGGGTTTGCTGGATCGCAAGATGTCTGCTCTGCATCTAGTGTCAAATCAATTACAGGAACAGATGTTAAATCAGCTACCGTTAAAGTAAGTGGATCTGAAGGACAACCGGAACTTTTTTCAGTAGCTACTACCGTATAATTACCCGCTGCTAAACCCGTGATGGTAGTTTGATTATTGTAATCAGGTGTTGCTTTTATAAAATCTCCGATATACCAGTCAAATTCATATTTATTGCTATTCTCTCCGAAAACAAAAGCAGTTAATGCTCCTGCATTTGTATCTTCACAATCTGTAATATTCGTCACAACAGTTCCATCCACTATGGGTTCTTCAGCATCTAAGCCAACCGATAAACTAACAACTGATTGGCAACCATCTATTTCATTGGTAACTACAACGGCATAGGTACCTGGCTTTAAATCTTTTGCATCAGCCCCAACTGCTACTACATCTCCAATAAATGGATTATTTCCTTCATACCATACAAAGTTCCAGCAAATATCATGTTTACAATCCTTAATATCATCATGAAAATGATCAGGGTCACCTTCTGAAGGGAAAAATGATTGAACTCTAACTTTTGCCCTTCCATCATTTTCTTTACAGTTCTTAGCATTTTTAACTTCTTTAACATAAGCGTCAGGTTGAGCGTCAGTTTTATCAATTGTTATAGTTACTTGATCTGTAAAAGAGGATTTATCATGAATAGCAACTATGGTATAGGTTCCATCGGCCATTTGATCATAAGTAGGACCAGTATGAATTGGGGTACCGCTTGGAGAAGTGCCCAAATACCAATTGACAGTGAAATCTTTTAGGTTAGTATCTTCTTTTCCTTTATCGTCAATTATAACAGCAAAGGCTGACCCTGTTGGATCTAAACTATCATCACATAGGTTATTATCAGAAAGTTTTATAACATCTAATCTGACAGGAGTTTTTGCAATAAGGTTGGTAAACGTTAAAAATATTGCTAGAAATATAAAAATTGACCTCATTAAATGTATTTGCTTTGCTGAATAATTACCTTATGGGAATAAAGCCATTGTTAAAAACAAACTTAACGAGTATCAGTCTTTATAAAATTGAAATGTATCCTTATATATTACAACTTACTGAAAGTTACATAATTTCCACTAATCATTTAATGGCCCATTATTTCGATTAATCTATTAATTAACAAGATCGATAACCCTTTAATGTAGATTTAAAAAAAGAACCATTTTGAATGGGATTTAATTGGTTATAAAAAGAAAGAACTTATGTATGATTTTACTGATAAAACTAAAAGAAAATTATAATCTTAAATTGAGTAAAAAATATTCTAATCCCCATTAAAATAATATTAAATAGTTGTTATACAGATATTTACAATCTTTAACTTTTAAGCTTAATAATGAAATAAAAGATATCAGCTGTAATCTTGGTTAAATTTAAAGTCTAAAAATTTCAGTTATCAACTGCATGTAGTACCTCAATACAGAAGTTAAAATAAAATCTAAAACTTATTAATATCTTTGATAAAATTCTGTATTTCAAAACACAAAGAATGCGGTTCTTATACCTTAGTTTTTTAGTTCTTCTTTTATCTTCACCTGCATTTGCACAATACAATGTAGGAGGCACTCAATTCTATATCGGCCCAAAAGCCAGCATAAATGCAGCTAGATATACTCCAGCTAAAAACACACCTGATTTACCTTCTGCTTATAAAAATAAGTTAGGATTTGGAACAGGATTTATGTACAAATTCAGAGTAACAGATTTAATAAGTTTACATGGAGAGTTAAATTACATTCGTAAATCTCGCTCTGTAATTGACTCTACGATTGTTACTGAATATCAAAACTTTCATTTAGATGCTCCCATACTATTTGAAATTAGTTTCCCTGCAAAGCTCCCAAGAATTGGTAAGTTTGAATACTTTTTTAATGCTGGTCCTCAATTAAGTTATTGGATAAGTGGAAAAGGAAACACACAATTTGAAGACAATCCCGAACAAGCTTCCAGTAATTACGCTGTTAATTTAAATACAGAAAACATTAACAGATTGCAGTACGGAATTATTTTTGGGGCAGGCATGACTCTTCCATCAGTAGGGGATAATTATTTTGTAGTTGAAGCTAGATACTCTTTTTATCAAACTCATTTAGGTGAAAAATATGTTACTACTTTAGGCGATTTTACTCATATAGATGATTTGAGAGGGAATTACAATGTACTTTCCTTATCGGTAGCCTATACATTCGGGCTTAATTTTATGCCAAGTAGTCAGAAAAATAAAGGCATGAAAGTTAAAACAGTAGTTCAATAATAAACTATTTTTCATTAAATAAATCCTGTTCTTTAATCATTAAATCTACTGCCCTTTTTAGATACTCTTGAGGATTTTTTATAGCCTCATTTTGATTTCCTGCTATTTCAGTCAAACTGTAAACTACTGGTAGATTTTCAATTTCTGACAAGGCATTATAACCCACTAATAACAAACATTCCTTATTAAATTTTTTACATGATTTTTGAACTCCAGATACTACTTTACCTTTAAAGGATTGTTCATCTAATTTCCCTTCTCCAGTAATAATCAAATCTGCCCATTTAACTTTTTCATCAAGTTGGGTCAGCTCTGCGATATAGTCTATCCCAGAATGTAAATGGGCATTTAAAAAAAATGTAGCCCCTCCACCTAAACCACCTGCAGCTCCAGCACCCGCTTTTGTATCAATATCAAAATTAAATTGCTTTAAAATTAAAGCATGAAGATGATGCATTCCTTTATCCAGTTGCTGCAATTCTTCAGGACTTGCTCCTTTTTGTAAAGCATATTGAAAAACCGCTCCATTTTCACCCATTAAAGGGTTATTCACATCAGTGAGCACATCAAATTGAATTCCTTCTAATAAATCATTTTCAGGTTTTGCTATAGACTTAATATTGTCTAAATTTTCTGCTGAAGGTATAAATTCATGTCCAAAATGGTCAAAGAATTTAAAACCAATAGCACTGGCCATTCCAACTCCTCCCTCGCTAGTTGCGCTCCCACCTATGCATAAAATAATATGTTTGGATCCTCTTTTTATAGCATCTAAAATCAGTTCACCCGTACCATATGTATTGGTTTTCTTTACGTTCTGTTCTTCAGCTTTTAACAGTTGTAAACCACTTGCTACAGCCATTTCAATAAATGCAGTTTGATTTGAAATGAAATAATGAGCTTCGATTATTCGACTGAGAGGATCATGAACTTCAATATCAATTTTTTTAGCGTTCTGTTGATTAGCTATTAATTTTGCTGAACCTTCACCACCATCTGCTAATGGCAAAAGCTCTATTTCAATGTTTTTAGATTTTTGTTTTAGCCTTTTCGCTATGATTTCACAAACTTGTTCTGCCGATAAACTATGTTTGAATTTATCAGGTGCAATTAATATTCTCATAGCGATTAAAAATTATTATTTATATTGAATGGATTGAAAATACGATAATTCATACCACATGGAAAATTTCTATTCTATAATTTTTTGGATCCTTCTGTCAATTTTCCTGATTATCATAGGCACCGCAAAGTTTAAATTTCATCCCGCCTTAGTGCTTTTTACAGTCGCTATGATTACTGCATTAGGTTTTGGAAATTCAATATCTGAATCTATTAAGATTGTAAGTCTAGGTTTTGGAAATATGTTAGCAAACATAGGGATACTAATATTATTAGGCTGTATTCTGGCTGTTATTTTAGAAGAATTGAATTCAATCCAATACCTTTCTACATTGTTTTTAAAAGCCTTTGGATTAAAAAGGCCATTTTTACTTCTAAGCTCTTTAGGGGGATTAATAGGCATTCCTGTTTTTTGTGATGTAGCCTATATCATCCTTTCAAATTTTAGCAAATCATTGGCTCAAAAAGCTGGTGTTAGCAAAATTTCAACCTCAATTACCATTGCTTCCTCATTATATATTGCACATAATTTAATTCCCCCAACCCCAGGTCCATTAGCCGTGATTGGAAATTTTCAGGCATCTAATCAATTAGGATTAGTATTTCTATTAGGAGTAATAATAAGTATTTTTTTGGTTCTAATTCTCGCTGCTTATGCGAGATATATTTCAGCCAAGACAGCTCAAAGTGACATAACCGACAATCATGAAGAAGTAGAAACTTCAAATCAATCATTCCTCATCATTACCCCCTTATTAATCCCGATCATATTAATAGCTATAGGTAGTTTTATTGGGTTATCTGAAAATGAATATTTTATCTTTAAATATATAGAAATCATGGGGAATCCGATAATTGCTTTAGGGATTGGAGTACTGATTGGTTTATTTTTACTCAGAAAAAGAAAATCAAATGCTGAAGGTGACATCATTAAAGATGCTATTTCTCAAGCAGGACCAATTCTGATTATCACTGGCTTAGGTGGAAGCTACGGACAAGTAATCAAAAATAGTGCATTTTCAGATCTACTTATTGAAAATGTGGGGAT
This sequence comes from Marivirga arenosa, assembly GCF_030503895.2. Taxonomy (GTDB): domain Bacteria; phylum Bacteroidota; class Bacteroidia; order Cytophagales; family Cyclobacteriaceae; genus Marivirga; species Marivirga arenosa. The sequence goes on along the minus strand of NZ_CP129970.2, from coordinate 1,899,509 downwards.
TGAATCACAACAATCTATCATTATCTTATTGATGGCCTATCTATTGGCTTTCTTTATAAAAACTGCACAAGGATCCAGTACATCCGCAATGATCATTGTTAGTTCTATAATTGCTCCATTGATTATAGGTTCAGAATTGAACAATCCTTTAGGTATTTCTCTTTTAGTATTAGCAATTGGCTCCGGTGCTATGATGGTGAGCCATAGTAATGATTCCTACTTCTGGGTGGTAAAAGAGTTTAGTGGCATGTCTGTTAAACAATCTTTAAAAAACTTTAGCGTAGGGACCATTCTTTTATCCATTTCATCTTTCCTGATGGTTTTGTTGATGTTTTGGATTTTGATTTAATTTTAATTTCTATTGATTTATGCAAGATTATGTTTGGTATGCAAGTTATGGTTCGAATCTATCGGAAGACCGATTTATGTGTTACATAAAAGGTGGAAAGCCTGCTGGAGCTAAAAAGATATATGAAGGCTGTAGTGATAAATCAAATCCTGTTGATCAAAAGGCAATTGAAATCCCACATGAATTGTACTTTGCCAAAAGTGCACAAGTATGGAGTGGCGGAGGTGTCTGTTTTATAAATCCACAGATCAATAATGAAGCAAATACATTAGCTAAAATGTACTTGATCACTAAAAGTCAATTTATTGATGTGGTAAAACAAGAGAACAAAACTAATGAATCATTAAATGTTGATCTCAATAAAGTAAAAGAACATAAATCACTGATTACCATTGAAAATAGTTGGTATGGAAACCTTCTCCATCTTGGTAATGAGGAGCATTCTCCGATTTTCACCTTTACTAACCAAGGGTATCTTCATGATGAAATAAACTCTCCAAATCATCACTACCTCAAAACAATCATTAGAGGATTGGTCGACTCCCACAAGTTAAGTGAAGTTCAAATTGTTGATTACTTAAGTAGCAAAAAGGGAGTTTCAAAAAATCAAATTCATAATATTATTACTGAGCTATAAAATCAAAATGTTACTTTTATAAATAATAAAACTATATTTGTAACAATACGTATAATATGTAACACATTTTGATTAGAAAATGACTAAAAGTCAAAAAGCAATTATAGCAAGTGCTAAATCTTTATTCTGGAAGTATGGCTTAAAAAAAGTCACTGTAGAAGAGATTTGTGACAAGGCGGGAGTAAGTAAAATGACCTTTTACAGACGCTTTGTAAATAAAGAACATGCAGCAGAAGAGATATTGGAAGACATTTTAGAGGAAAATCTCAGAAAGTATAATGCTGTAATGAGTACTAATAAGCCATTCCCTGAAAAAATAAATGAAATCCTTCATCTAAAGCATCAAGAATCTAAAAATTTAAGCAAAGAATTTATCAATGAAATTCTTACTGAAGATGAATCCGCTTTAAGTGAACTTATTCAAAAATTCAGTATAAAAAGTCAGAGTTTAATGCTAGAGGATTTTGAAAAAGCCAAAAAAGAAGGATGGGTAAGGAAAGATCTGAGGCCTGAATTTATCATGGACATGTTGGGGATAATCAAAGCAAGAATGCAAGATGAAAATTTCCTAAAAATGTTCAATTCAATGGATGAAGCGATCATGGAGTTAAGCAATTTTTTCTTCTATGGAATATTCGTAAAAAGATGATGCATGAAAAAGATCATCATCATATCATTAATTGCTCTACTTTCAGTTCAACTTAAAGCTCAACTAAACTGGAATGGGCAAGTATCTGCCTTCACCAATTTCAGTCCTGATAATCAATACTCCCTTTTCTTAGGGGGTAGGTATATTCCTGAAATCAACTATATCCATTCATTAGATTCAGGCAAAAGCTTCGATATTTTGGCTTCTGTAGATTTAAATAGCTCTATTTTATCTGATCCCTTTCAAGGCCAAATTTATAATGGCGCTTTAAATCCTTACAGGTTTTGGGCGCGCTATTCTGGTCAGAATTATCAAGTTCGAATTGGGTTACAGAAAATTGATTTCGGTGTTTCTACCTTGCTAAGACCTTTACAATGGTTTAATCAAATAGACCCCAGAGATCCCTTAGCTTTAACCAATGGGGTTTACGGTATAATGGGTAAGTATTATTTCAAAAATAATGCGAACATCTGGGCGTGGGGCTTATACGGTAATGAAAAAAGACGAGGCTTTGATGCGATTGCTACTAATGATAAAATCCCTGAATTTGGTGGCCGATTGCAATTACCTATCCTAACTGGTGAAATAGGCCTTACCTATCATCACAGAAAAGCAGATGCAAGCAATTTTATAAATGAATCCATTTACCAGGAAATTGCGGAAAATAGGTTTGCTCTAGATCTTAAACTCGACTGGATAGTCGGTTTTTGGGTGGAATCAACTTATATCCATAAAGCAGAAAACCTTGGCCCTTTAACCAATCAAAATTTAATAAATATCGGGTCAGACTATACTTTTGGTCTAGGGAATGGATTGACAATTATTGCAGAAAATCTGCTTTATGGTAGTAGTGAAGAAGCTTTTTCAAGTGATTATTCCAATATCACCGCTATGAGCCTAAATTATCCATTTGGCTTCTTCGATAGTATCAGCAGTCTTACTTACTATAATTGGGATACCAATAGCACCACATTTTTTGTTAATTATCAACATCAGTTTAATAAAATCATTGGATACCTAATGGCCTACTATAATCCATCGGATTTTCAGGGTATTCAACAAAATGAATTAGTCAATAACTTTTCTGGCCCCGGGGTCAGACTAATGTTAGTTTATAATCACTAAACTCTTGAACATGGAACCTATCATAAAAATTGAAAATGTCACCAAGAAATTCCCAGAAGGAGAAGGGGAATTTACAGCCTTAAGAGATATTAATCTCAATTTTGAAAAAGGTGAATTTACGGGTATTGTTGGACCAAGTGGTTCTGGAAAAACTACTTTGCTTAACATTATTGGATCATTAGATAAACCCACATCAGGCAATGCTTGGGTCATGAATAAAAATATTGCAGAATTAAGCCACAAGGAATCGGCTCAACTTCGAAATCTTCACCTCGGCTTTATATTTCAAGTATATAATCTTCTGCCAGTTTATACAGTTTTTGAAAATGTTGAATTTGCACTTCTTCTTCAAAATAAAAGCAAAGAAGAAAGAAGAAAAGCAGTAATGCAGGCCCTAGAGTGGGTAGGGTTAGAAAATATTGCTAATAAAAAGCCTTCGAAATTATCAGGAGGTGAAGGCCAAAGAGTAGCGATTGCCCGTGCTATGGTAAAAGAACCTAAGATAGTATTAGCAGACGAACCCACTGCTAATTTAGACGCTGCAAATGCACATGCCATTATTCAAACCATGAAAAAGCTTAATGCAGAACTAGGCACTACATTTCTTTTCTCTACTCATGATGAAAAGGTAATGCAGTATTTAAACCGAATCATCCATCTTGAAGGAGGAAGGGTCGATAAAGACGAACTTATAACATCTCAAAAAGCTGTATCATGAAACTCGCATTTCAATTAGCTTACAGGAATTTAGTCGGGGCAGGATTACGCACTTGGCTAAATGTTGGGATTCTGGCCTTCACATTCATCATCATCATCTTTTTTAATGCGTATCTAGATGGCTGGAATTTGCAAGCACAACGCGAAAGTATAAAGTGGGAATATGGTAGTGGTCAATTAAGACATCATGATTATGATCCACTTGATCCTTTTTCAATTAAGGATGCTCATGGTAATCTAGACAATCAAAAAAAGGATAATCTTATCCCCATTTTAATTCAGCAAGGATCTCTTTACCCAAATGGTAGAATGATTTCTATTGTAATGAAAGGAATAGAAGAAAATCAAACATTACTAGAACTACCTACCTCTTCCTTTACTTCCTCTCAAGCGAATATTCCAGCAATCATTGGTAAAAGAATGGCAAACTCCAACAAATTAGAAATTGGAGATAAGGTACTTTTAAGATGGCGAGATAAGAACGGAACTTTTGATGCAGCTGAAATCACTATAGTCGATATTTTTGACACAGATGTCAGCAATGTAGATGTCAGTCAGATTTGGATTCCAATTGAAAAACTTTGGGAAATGACAGGTTTAAAAGGAGAGGCAACATATTTTGTAGCTAATGAAAATTACAATACTGCTGATCTTGAAAACTGGAATTTTAAATCTAAGACTGAATTACTAAAGCAATTACAAGAAATCATTGAAATGAAAAGTGCCAGTAGTTCCATACTCTATCTTTTGCTTTTAGGAATAGCACTTCTGGCCATTTTTGATACTCAAGTATTATCTATTTTCAGAAGACAGAAAGAAATCGGGACTTATATCGCATTAGGTATGACGCGCTGGCAAGTAGTTCAATTATTTACAATTGAAGGAAGTATGTACAGTATTATGGCCAGCATAATTGGGGCCATAATCGGAGCTCCAATATTCTGGTATTTTGCAAGCACTGGTATCGGAATGCCAGACTATGTAACCCAACAGGATATGGGAGTTACAATTGCTCAGCGTATTTATCCTGCTTTTACAATTGGCTTGATAATAGGCACTATTGCATTAGTGGTTATCTCTGCAACTATCGTTAGTTTCATTCCTTCAAGGAATATCGCAAAAATGGATCCCGTTGAAGCATTAAAAGGCAAGGTGCAATGATACAGTTTATTTTAAAAGGAATATTACGAGATAAAAACAGAAGCCTTTTACCCATTGTAATTGTAGCTTTAGGCGTTACACTCACCGTATTTTTAAGTGGTTATTTGGCAGGAGTTTTTCAAGATGTAATCCAGCAAAATGCACGATTTGAAACGGGTCATGTAAAGATCATGAGTAAGCCCTACGCGCAAAATAAAGATCAATTACCGATTGATTTAGCTCTGTTAAACACCGAAAAACTTAAAAAAGAACTTCAGAGTGCATATCCTGATATGCAATGGGTTCAAAGAATTAAATTCGGGGGGCTTTTAGATGTGCCTGATGAAAATGGTAATAGCAGAAGCCAGGGCCCCGCTGCAGTCATGGCGATTTCAATTCTCTCTGATAATAATGAAATAGAAAGGCTAAACATTAAGAATTCAGTTATCAAAGGAGGCATACCAACTAAAAGTGGCGATGTACTCATCTCAAATGACTTTGCAAATAAGTTGGATATTAAAATTGGAGATGAAATCACATATGTAGGTTCCACTATGTATGGGAGTATGGCCTTTCAGAATTATAGAGTATCAGGAACGGTTGAATTTGGAAATGTAGGCTTTGATAAAGGTGCTATTATCATGGATGTTTCAGATGCACAGCAAATCTTAAACATGGAAGATGGCGCAACTGAAATATTAGGTTATTTTGGTAATAGTCAATATGAAAGTGATCGAGCTAATTCAATTGCTGAAAATTTTAATACTAAATATAAAAACTCAGAAGATGAGTTTGCTCCAGAAATGTTCAGCTTAGAAGAGCAAAACGGATTAGGTGAAATTCTAGCCTACAGCAATTATATGTCTCAAATCATTGTCACAGTTCTAATATTTGCGATGTCAGTTGTTTTATGGAATACTGGTTTGCTTGGAGGTTTAAGACGATATAAAGAATATGGAATTAGGCTTGCACTAGGCGAATCAAAAGGAAGCATTTATCGGAAATCCATAATAGAAGCGGTATTGATAGGGGCAATTGGAAGTACACTTGGTACCTTCCTAGGATTGATCGCTACTTATTATATGCAAGAAGTAGGCCTCGATATAAGTGATTTAATGGATAAATCAAGTATGATTATGCCCTCAACTATCCGAGCTAAAATTATCCCTAATCAAATTTACATTGGTTTTATTCCAGGCGTTTTGGCAATGGTGTTAGGCAATATGCTTTCTGGAATGGGAATATATAAACGAGAAACTGCCAACTTATTTAAAGAATTAGAAGTATGAGAACCTTTAAAATATTAAGTCTAATCAGCTGTTTATTATTTATATCTATTATTGCTCATGGGCAAATTACAGCTAATGAAATTCTGGACAGAGTAAAAGAAAATATGAACTCAGAATCAACCATCACAGAATCAAAGATGGTGATTAGAGGAAAGCGTAATACTCGTGAGATTGTATCGAAAGGCTATGCAGAAGGAAATGAAAAATCCTTTACTGAGTATTTATCTCCTGAAAGAGAAAAAGGTACTAAAATGCTGAAATTGGAAGACAAATTATGGATATATAATCCATCAACAGATAGAACCATTCAATTATCGGGGCATATGTTAAGGCAATCTGTGATGGGATCTGATTTATCGTATGAGGATATGATGGAAGATAGAGAACTGATAGAAATATATGATGCCACGATTATAGGAGAAGAGAAAATAGGAGATCGTAATTGCTATATTTTAGAATTAAATGCAAAAGTTGAAGATGCTAGCTATCAAAAAAGAAAAACCTGGGTAGATACTGAACGCTTCATTCCTCTTAAAGAAGAATTATTTGCCAAAAGTGGTCAGCTCTTAAAGAGAGTTAGCCTAAGTGATATTCAGAAATTAGACGGGCGTTGGTACCCTACCAAAATAAATTATAAGGATATGTTGATGAGCGGAGAAGGTACTGACTTTATTGTATTAAATATTGAATTTAATCCAGAAATACCGGATTATATTTTCAATAAAGCCTCCTTGAAAAGATAAAATGGAGCCTCAAAATGAGGCTCCATTCAAATATTAACAGCTAATTTTATCCACTCTTCTTCCGTGTCTACCCCCTTCAAAATCAGTAGATAAGAAGGTTTTGACAATTGATTCTGCTTTATCATAATCTATAAAGCGAGCAGGAATACAAATTATATTAGCATTATTATGTTGACGAGCTAGAGCTGCTAATTCTTCCTCCCAAGCAATTGCTGCTCTAATATCTTGATGTTTATTAGCTGTTATTGCCACACCATTCGCACTACCACACAACAAAATACCCAAAGTTTGCTCTTTCTTTTCAACGGCCTCAGCTAAAGGATGTACATGATCTGGATAATCAACAGATGCATCTGAATCTGGCCCAAAATCTTTAACTTCATGACCTTCTTTTTCTAGAAATGCCACTAACTTTTTTTTGTAATCAAATCCGGCATGATCGCCACCTATTGCTACTTTCATTTTATATTAATTTTTTATTTATTTCTCCCAAAAGCGATCCGCCTTACTTTCCTCAAAATGAGTAGTTAATATTTTTTGTTCTACTTCATTCAATTCCTTATCTCTTCTTTCCATAACTTTTTCAGCAACCTCAAAAGCTTTTTTTAATTGAAAAGTTGAAAATCCTGCAGAACCTCCCCAAGCAAATGATGGAATAAAATTACGTGGAAATCCTCCACCGAAAATATTAGCACTTACGCCCACCACAGTACCCGTATTGAACATGGTATTAATTCCACATTTAGAATGATCTCCCATCATCAAACCGCAAAATTGTAAACCTGTGTCTTTGAAACCACCTTTGGCATAATCCCAAAGCTTTACATTCGCATAATTATTTTTCAAATTGGAAGTATTGGTATCAGCACCTAAATTACACCACTCTCCTACTACAGAATTACCGATGAATCCATCATGTCCTTTACTAGAATAGCCAAAGAATACAGAGTTACTAACTTCTCCACCTACTTTGCAAAAAGGACCAATAGTTGAATCCCCTTTTATTTTAGCTCCCATATTAACATGAGAATTATCAAGCATTGCAAATGGCCCTTTAATGATGGCACCTTCATGAATTTGAGCATTTTTCCCAATATAAATCGGCCCATTTTCAGCATTTAAAATTGCCGCCTTAATCGATGCCCCTTCTTCAATAAATATATTCTTCTCCCCATAAACTCTGGTATGTGGATCATTTACATGTTGTGTATTTCTTCCTTTTGTAATGACATCAAAATCACTTCTGATCTCTGCAGCATTTTTCTGAAAGATGTGCCAGCTCTGAGTAATCATTGTGATATCACCATCGTATTCAGCAGCCTCTTCTAATTTCTGGCTTGGATTAAAGAAATCTATTTCTTCTTCAGTAGCAGCAGCACAGATTAAAACTCCATCTTTTTTTAGGCTTGCTCCTAGCTGAATTGCCTTCACTAAATCAGGGTTAGGACAAACAGAACTATTAATTAATATATTTCTAGCATCCCTTTTAGCAGGATATTTCTCAGATAATTCTGGGGTAGAAATATGTGAGACATTGCTTTCAAGATGCGTTTCCCATTTCTCTCTAATGGTTAATATCCCTACTCTTATTTCAGAAATAGGACGAGTGAAGGTAAAGGGCTTAAGTTGATTTCTAAAGTCGGCTTGTTCTATTAGTAAATAGTTCATGTTGCAAAATTAAAAGCTTCATTGAAATATTTGTCTATTAAGTCAGGAAATTCAAGAAGCAAAAATCATCCAATAAAAAAGCCCATATTTTTATGGGCTCTTTTAGTTTAATAACACATCAATTTTTATTCTTCCATTACAAATTTCTCTAGGAGAGTACGAACTTCCTCATTATTCTCCACAGCATATTTAGCATAAGAAAAACCACTTCCAACCTTTACTGATAAAGCATCATTAGGAAGCGCCTCAAATGTATCTTCATCCGTTCTATCATCACCAAAAGCCATTATAAAATCTGTTTTTTCTCCTTTTAATCTTTCAATCGCTGCTTTTCCTTTATTTATAACGGAAGGTTTTACTTCCACTACATGATCACCTTCAATAACATCAAGGCCTTTATTGGTCATGAAATGTTTTAAATGACTAGATAATTCACTTGATCTTAAATCCCCTAATCCCTTTTCTACTTTTCTATAATGCCAAACTAAGGTATGTTCCTTTTCTTCAAGAAAGGAACCCGGAGTTCTTTGAATATAAAACTCTAAAATATCACGTGCTTCATTCTTCCAGCTATCCTCTTGTAAGTTTCCATTTACCTCCCATTTAGCACCCGCTCTTTTGGTTTTGATCCCATGCTCAGCGATCAAATCAATATTGAACTCATCTAACCATTCTTCAAGTGTAGCTGCTTTGCGTCCACTAATCACTACTACTTTAGCTTTTACTGCTAATTGATGTAAAATCTGAGACAGTTCCGCATCTGGCGCACAATCATCAGGGTTTTCATTAAATGGCATTAATGTACCATCATAATCTAGGAAGATGATAGGATTTTTAGCCTTTTTAAAATCTTTAGTAATTGAATTCTTCAACTCATCATCAAGCCTTTTTGTAGCCATTGATTGCTGTCTTTCTTTGAGGTCTTTCAAATTATTCATGAATAAATCTACCCACTGGAAAATAGTATATTTCTTTACAGTGCCCTGCATGATCTTCATTCTGCGTTTCTGCTCAGCTAATGGCATCTCTAGTGCTCTTTTTATGGCTTCCACCATTTCATTTTCATCATTTGGATTAACCAAAATTGCATCAGAGAGCTCTTTTGAAGCACCTGCCATCTCACTTAAGATCAACACTCCGTCTTCATTTTCACGACTTGCTATAAATTCTTTACAAACCAGATTCATACCATCACGCTTAGGAGTAATCATAGCGATTTTGCACATTCTGTAAAAAGCAGATAAATCATCAAGAGGGAAACTTCTGTAGTAAAAATGAACTGGGACATAATTAATGGTTCCATATTTACCATTCACATGACCTACTAAGAATTCAACCTGTTCTTTAAGTGCTTTATAACTCTCAACCTGATCTCTGGATGGCACTACAATTAAGAATAAAGAGACTCTGCCTTGATATTCAGGATATTTCTCCAAAAACTTATCGAATGCTTGTAATCTACCCGGGATACCTTTAGAATAATCTAGTCTATCCATAGATAAAATCAATTCCTGCTTACCCAGAGAATCGCGATATGATATTTCTTTTGCTTTTGCCAATTGGCTGGTGGCAGATTCAAGATATTTATCATAATCTATTCCCATTGGAAGCGAATCTGCCTCCACTAATCGGTTTTTAACCAGAATTTGATTTCGCTCGTAACTATAACCAGCTAATCTATGGCAGCTGCTGAGAAAATGGCGCATATCATCGTAAGTATGAAATCCTATATAATCAGCACCTAAAACACCATTTAATAATTTCTTACGCCAAGGGATCATTCTGAATACCTCATAAGAAGGAAATGGAATATGCTGAAAGAAACCTATGGTTACATTAGGAAATTGCTTTCTCAACATATTAGGCACTAACATCAGCTGATAGTCATGTACCCAAATAATATCATCTGGCTCTAACCATTTTGAAATAGCATCTGCAAACTTTCTATTAGCATTATAATAGGCTTCCCACTCTTCATCTTTAAAACGCATATGATGAATGAAGTAATGAAATGCAGGCCACAAGGTTTGATTGCTGAAGCCTAAATAGAATTCATCTACATCATGCTCCGTCAAAAATACTGGCCTCATGTTTCGGTTGATCAGTTCTTTTTCAACCTCTTCCTCCTCTTCATGGCTTAATGAAATTCCAGGCCATCCTATCCAAATGTTATTGCCTTCTTTATAAATGGATCCAAGTCCTGTTGCTAAACCACCCTCACTTGTTTTATATACTTTCTGTCCATCTTCCTTTTCAATTCGAATCGGAAGCCTGTTCGATACTATTATAGTTTTTGCCATAGGTAAATAGTTAAGTATACAATTTAATTGATATGGCCTTTAATTCATAAGAGAAATGGCATTCATTTTTGATTTAGATAATATGGAATAAAAAATGGCCTATTTCATTAAGAACTTGATTAGCTTCATGCTATTCTCATCAAATGGCGGGTATTTCTTTTTTAAGTCGAACCAAGTACCTGATTTTAGAATTGATTTTTCATTAGAGAAAGTCAGGAAACCTGATTTTCCATGATAGCTTCCGCTTCCGCTATTTCCTACACCTCCAAATGGTAATTCAGGATTAGCAAGATGGACAACAGTATTGTTTACTGCACCTCCACCAAATCTTATACGATCTAAGAAATAATTTTCAGTTTTCTTATTGGAAGTGAAAATGTAGAAGGCTAACGGATCAGGATTTTTTTGGATAATTTCCACTGCATCCTCATTTTTGGAATAAGTAAAAATGGGTAGAATTGGCCCAAATATCTCTTCTTGGAATAATTTATCATTCTCAGTAATACCTTCTATCAAAGTAGGTTCAATCTTTCTCTTTTCATCATCAAATCCTCCGCCAAATACAATTTTTCCTTCATTTAAGTAAGCCTTTAAGGTATCATATCTCTTCTGATTAACGATTTGAGTAAGGTCTTTACTTTCAGTTGGAGAAATACCATAAAACTCCATCATAGTAGCTCTTAACTCATCTAAGAAATCTTCCTTAATTTTTTCATGCACTAATAAATAATCAGGAGCAACGCATGTTTGTCCTGCGTTTAATAGCTTACCAAAAGAGATTCTTCTTGCTGCCACAGTTAAATCTGCTTTTTCATCAATTATTGCTGGTGATTTCCCTCCAAGCTCAAGTGTAGTAGGTACTAATTGTGGCGCTGCTAGTTCCGCTATAATTCTACCCACAGGAACACTACCCGTGAAAAAGACATGATCAAATCTATTTTCTTTCATTAACTGGGGCACAACCACTCTTCCTTCACCCATTACCACAGCCAAAAACTCTGAATTAAAGTTTTCTGAGATTAATTTTTGCACCAGATTAGATATATGAGGTGTTTCTTCTGGTGGTTTTATGATAGCCGTATTCCCTGCTGCTATAGCCGCTACAACTGGAGCTAAAAGGAGTTGAAAAGGATAATTCCATGGACCTATGATTAAAGTAACTCCTTTGGGTTCATAAATAATTTTACTTTTTGACGGGAAATGAACCAGTGATGTACTCACTTTTTTTGGTTTCATCCAACTTCTTAGATGCTTTAGTGTGAAATTGATTTCATCATATAAAAACCCAATTTCTGTTACATAGCTTTCAAATGGTGGTTTACCAAAATCTTTTGCTAATGCATCCATAATAGCTTCTTCATTAGCCTTAATGATAGATTTTAGTTTTTCAAGTTGTCCTTTCCTAAAGCTATAACCCTTAGTTTTTTGGTCATTAAAAAAAGCCTTTTGAGCTTTAAATATTTCTTTTTGCTTTTCTAAAGGGGTGTTAGCTATAGGTGTAATATCTTCCTTTTCTTTATTTTCAATAAGTTCTGTATTCATATCTGATTTCTTTAATAATCAAAACACTATTTAAGTGCTTAAAATTTCTAGATAAGCATAAAAAGCATTTTTTAAGTTAAGAAATTTATTCAAAATCTCATGAATTAGACCAGAAGCCTATAAAACTTTTTTTATTTATCAAGGCATGATTAACTTGAAGACTTAACTTTGTAATATGAAATTAACTCAGCTACTAGGTCTAGTTTTAATTACTATCTTCTCATTTGCAGCATGTGAATCAGATTACTATCCCAAACCTAATGGATATAATAGAATCGATTTGCCAGCTCATCAATATCAAAATTTACCAGATTCATTCCCTTACACATTTGAATATTCAAAGCACGCTAAAATTCTGCCTGATACATCTTATATTAGGGAACGTTATTGGTTTGCTTTATTTTATCCTGATTTTATAGCTGAAGTACACATAACTTACAAACCGCTAAATAATAACAGAGATTCTTTGAGAGCTAATATTGATGACGCATACAAACTCACTACAAAACATCAAATAAAAGCTAGTTCTATTCAGGAAACAATCATGATTACACCTTCTGGTAAAAAGGTTTCGCTAGCTGAATTAAAAGGGGATGTGCCTAGTCAATTCCAATTTTACACTACAGATTCTACTACCCACTTTTTAAGAGGTGCATTATATTTTAGAACAGCAACAGCAAATGATTCATTGGCACCTGTGATAGAATATGTAAAAAAAGACATAGTCCACAGTTTAAATACTTTAGAGTGGAAAACGGATGGCTTCATTCTTTAAAACCCCTATAGAATATTTAAAGGGAGTAGGTCCTCAAAAAGCCAGTTTACTTAATAAAGAACTGCAAATTTTCACTTATGCTGATTTATTACAGCATTATCCTTTTCGCTATGAAGATCGAACAAAGTTTTATAGCATACGAGAATTAAATGACCAGATGTCCAATGTGCAAATCAAAGGACAAATCCTATCAAAGCAGATCGTTGGAGGCGGAAGAAAACAAAGATTAGTGGTTCAGTTTGCAGATGATACAGGCACCGTTGAACTGGTTTGGTTTAAAGGGATAAACTGGATAAGTCCTAAATTAAAAAGTGGAATTGAATATGTAGTTTTCGGACAACCCAATCGGTTTGGCAGCAAATTCAACATTGCCCATCCAGAAATAGAGGTTTTAACTCCTGCACTTTCACAACAAGAATTTCTGCAACCTGTATACTCCACAACGGAAATGCTGAGGAAGAAATTTTTGGATAGCAAAGCCATTTTTAAGCTTCAAAAAGCATTATTAAAAGAAGCATATAATAGAATCCCTGAAACACTTCCTCTTTCAATTATTCAGCAATATGGATTTTTAAGTAAGAAAGATGCTGTAGCTCAAATTCATGTGCCAAAAAATCAACAGCTTTTGCAGAAAGCTAGATTTAGAATGAAGTTTGATGAATTTTTCTTTATGCAGCTTCGCTTACTGATGCAAAAGCAAGTCAGGCTAGAAAAATTCAAAGGCCAGGTCTTTCAAAACACTGATTTATTAACCACTTTTTATAATGATCACCTTCCCTTTGAACTTACCGGTGCCCAGAAGAAGGTGATAAAAGAGATATTTGCCGATTTCAAAAGTGGGAAGCAAATGAATCGTTTGCTTCAAGGGGATGTGGGAAGTGGAAAAACAATTGTTGCCTTTATTTCCTCCTTGATTGCCATTGATAGCGGTGCCCAAGTGGCCTTAATGGCTCCTACTCAAATTTTGGCCACTCAGCACTATGAAGGATTGAAAGAGTTCGCAGATGAAATTGGAGTAAGTATTGCATTGCTTACAGGCTCCACCAAAACAAAGGCTAGAAGAGAAATTCATGAGGATTTAAAAACTGGCGAATTAAAAATATTAGTTGGGACTCATGCCTTACTGGAAGAAGTAGTTCAGTTCCAAAATTTAGGACTTGCCATAGTGGATGAGCAGCATCGGTATGGAGTAGCACAACGAGCTCGCTTGTGGAAGAAAAATGAAAACTTTGTACCTCATGTTTTAATAATGACGGCAACGCCTATACCAAGAACCTTATCCATGTCAGTTTATGGCGACCTTGATATTTCCATTATAGATGAACTACCAGCTGGAAGAAAAGCTATTAAAACCATTCATCAGTATGACTCAAACCGACTGAAATTGAATGGTTTTATCAAAAAAGAAATCGAAAAAGGAAGACAGATTTATTTCGTTTACCCCCTTATTGAAGAATCTGAAAAATTAGATCTTAAAGATTTAATGGATGGATATGAAAGTATTTCGAGATCTTTCCCCCAATATCCTATCAGCATTGTGCATGGAAAAATGAAAGCTGAGGATAAAGATTTTGAAATGGCAAGATTTGTTAAGGGTGAAACCAAAATTATGGTAGCTACTACTGTTATTGAAGTGGGAGTTAATGTTCCTAATGCTTCAGTTATGGTAATTGAAAATGCTGAAAGGTTTGGATTGGCTCAATTGCATCAGCTTAGAGGAAGAGTAGGAAGAGGTGCTGAGCAATCCTATTGTGTATTGGTATCTGGTTATAAGCTCAGCAAAGAAGCCCGAACTCGTATTGAAACCATGGTGCGTACTACCGATGGATTTGAAATTGCTCAAGTAGATATGAATTTAAGAGGGCCTGGCGATATGATGGGAACTCAACAAAGCGGTCAGCTTGATTTAATGATAGGGGATTTAAGAGAAGATGAGCCTATCTTATCTATTGCGAGACAAAGTGCCCATGATATAATTACAAAAGATCCTGAATTGGAAAAAGAAGAAAATAAATTGATTAAAATTCAGGTGGAGCAACAGAAAAAGAAAAACTTAAACTGGAGTAGAATTTCATAAATTAAAAGAACAGGTAAAAAAACCTGTTCTTTTAATACTTTATATGAAATTTACATTTTTATTTCCACTTCTGTAGCTAAGTCTAAACCATCAGCAGCAATATCAAAAATATCTGCGTTACTGGTTTCACTGATAACAATTACACCATTATCATTTTTAGTAGCACTTGATAATTCTTCTAAAGTCACACCTGCAAACCAAACTACTGGATCAAAAGTAACTTCAGCTAATACTTGAGCTCCTTCTCCAAACACTACCCTACCTTCTTTTTCAACTTCAAAAGTTTCACCTGAATTGAATTCAAAACGAATAGGATGTGTCTCGTTATCTGAATCTGTAAATGTCCCTTCCAGAACAACAGATGGATCACTATTTTCATCCAAAAGTTCTAATTCTACTCTTGCCTCCTCATAAGTTCCGATTGGAAAAACAAGATTTTCTAAATTTGGTGAAGTTTCACCTGTTGCAAAATCAATTTCAATAACTCTTTCAATTTCAACTTCAACTGAATCTACGTCTTCCGTTTCTACCTCAAACTGAATTCTTGACAACTTAATAGTACCAGAGGTAAACTCTAAAGTGTTCGCAATAGAACGACCTGCTGAAACTGTAGAAGCGGAAGTGTTACCTTTAAAACTGAAGGAAACTGATGGGCTAGAGTTAGTTTCATCATCACAAGCAGTGAATACTAATGCGATGAATATGATTGCTAAGTATTTTACTGATTCTTTCATTTTAATTTTAGTTAATTGTTTCATTTTTGTTTCTTTTTACTCATTTCAGTTATAAAACAGTTAACAATTAAAATCTCCTACCCAAAAAATTAAAAAATACTGATTTTCATATGTAACCTCTTAAGCCAGAAGCTTGAGTTAGCATATGTATATATCATCAAAATGTAGCTAATGCATAATTTCTTAATATGGAGTAAACTTTCGGTATGATTTGAAAATGAAGGATAATGCATAAAAAATCCTGATATATAATAGAAGAATCGAAACTGGGGTAGAATTCCATAAAAACAAAAAAGCCTTTCAGATAAAAATCTGAAAGGCTCCAATAAGGGTTTTTATTAATTATCCTCTAGGATCTAAAATCATATCAATCCTACTTACTAAATCTTGTAAATGATAACGTGACATCTCATCTCTCTGTCTTGCTAATCCACGGTTGATTTCAGATCTTAAGATATTCAAGTTTCCTCTTGCTAATGAAGGAATATCAGTAGTTCTTAGATCATCATCTTCAGTATTTACTAATTTACCCAACTGCTCTACAAATGTTTTCTGAAGATTTCTTCTATAGGTATCGATTGTACTTCCAGTTCTTAATTCAGAGAATATGCCTCTTCTTAAGTCCTCCATCATTTCTGTTGCTTTATAAGCATCATTACCATTCAATACTTCATTCTCAAGAACTCTCTTCACTCTGTCAGCTTGAAATAAATTCCCAAGCGTTCTAGTTTGTAAAGCTTTAATTCTATCCACTATACCTGCAGTTTCAATACGCGTTAAAATTTCAGCGTTGATGATCCAATCAGGAGTAGCAAATAACTGCTTATTTAAAAACTCAATCGCTCTTTCTTGTTTGTCTTTAGGCGTATGGGTATAAACCGCTCCCTCTTCATCAGAGGTTTTGAAGTTCTCATACACACCACCAACATTATTAGAAACATGGCCCATATAACGATTATATTGACCGATTACGTTTCCATACAATTCTTGTAGTTCCTCATAGTTCTTTCCTTCTTCAGTTCCCCACTCCATAAGGTTTGAAGTAATACGCTTTAAGTTTTCTATTCCTAAAGCTGATGCTCTCATAGCATCATCTCCTATATCCTCAGTTTGAGCGCTAGGATCTACCACTCCTCTTTGCTGACGACCATAATGCATTGCTCTATCATCTGCTCTTTCTAAAATCCACTCATTAAGAGTTTCTTCTTCATCATCAGCAGTTTTTATATTTGGAAGTGCTCTGTAGCCATACTCAATAGCCCATTTATCATATTCTCCAATTCTTGGGAAGAAATTAGTTACTCCATCACCTGGCTGAGCCACATAATTAAATCTAGCATAATCCATAATTGATGGTGCTACACCATGAGTTGCTGTAAAACTTGGTGATCTTA
This sequence comes from Marivirga arenosa, assembly GCF_030503895.2. Lineage (GTDB taxonomy): Bacteria > Bacteroidota > Bacteroidia > Cytophagales > Cyclobacteriaceae > Marivirga > Marivirga arenosa. Next base: position 1,882,370 of record NZ_CP129970.2, on the reverse strand, counting down.
ATGAATCAACTGAATAAGCAGGGCTTGATCCCATATTATGAGGTAAACCCATTGTATGTCCTACTTCGTGAGCAGCAACAAATCTGATTAACTCACCCATTAATTCTTCTTCGAATTGTATTTTTTGTGCTTCAGGATTCACTGCAGCGGTCTGAATAAAATACCAGTTTCTTAATAAGTTCATCACATTATGATACCATAAAATATCACTTTCTAAAATTTCACCCGTTCTTGGATCATGAACGTGTGGACCTTGAGCATTCTGGATATCTGTAGCGATATAGCGGATTACTGAATATCTTACATCTTCAGGACTCCAATCTGGATCTTCTTCCTTGGTTGGAGCATCTTTTGCGATTATAGCATTTTTAAAACCTGCTGCTTCAAATGCTACTTGCCAATCTTCCACACCTTGTTTAATATATTTTCTCCACTCATTAGGAGTTGCAGGGTCAATGTAATAAACAATCGGCTTTACGGGTTCAACTAGTTCCCCTCTGTTGTAAGCATCCCAATCTGATGGCTCTAATCTCCAACGTGTAATGAATCTTCTGTCACCTGCCTTGAACACATCTTTAGAATAATCAAGTTGTCTGATTGAAAAGTAACCTACTCTTTCATCAAAATTTCTTGGCACAATAGGATCCTCTGGTAAAAGAATCATTGATTGGTTCATTTCAATTGATAATGTTTCTGTGATTTCATTATCTGGAAGTTCTCCACCTTTGTATGTAAGTATATGTCTTACTTCAACATTTTCAGGAAATGCTTTACCGTGAACGATAATCGAGCGTTCTTTATCAACTCTAGATATTTTGAATGCTTTACGCTGTCTATCTGACAATGCTCCTATCATTGGAACATCAGTTGTGAAGAAATCATTAATCTTAATCACATAAGAAGAAGAATCTTTTCCTATGGTTTCAATTTTGAAGCTCTCAATAATAGGTTCAAAATTATTGTTCTTTACAGATTTATAAATAGGATCTTCTTCATTAGCAACAGAGTTGTAAGAAACAGATCTCAACAATAAATGATCATCCTTCTTTTGAAAACGGATCACTTGTTGAGGACGAGACTTCATTCCCGCACCACCGAAATTCAAGCCTTTAACATGCCCTGAAATTCTTGATACAATAAGAATTTCTTTTTCTAATATATCTGTAGGAATCTCAAAGTAGTAATCTTCTCCTACCTTGTGAAAAGTAAATAATCCCTCATCTGACTCCGCTTCGGATGTGATGATTTTTGAATAAGGCTTATATTTTGACTTTGGCCCTTTTTCCTCTTTCGATTCCTCTTTTTTCTTTTTACCAAATAGCTGAGCATTACTTTCTGAAGCAGAAAGCCCAATAAATGCTATTAAAGCAAGACTTAATATGATTTTTTTCATTGTATGTACATTTAATTTCCTGCTAAACTAACAATCTGAACGTATTATGTTTAGAATTTTAAACTCTTTTCCATGAGTGGGTAAATGTGGTATATTAAAGGGCAATACCTTTAACCTATGATTGGTGTTTACTATAAGTTTTAAGTCTAATAATTCATTTTAAAAGATTTTAAATGGATTTATATTAGTTTTGTATGGAATAATAATTTTGAATAGAAGCATGAAGAAAGCACTGTATATAATTGTAGGTCTGGGCATTATTTCATTAATCGTTTATGCTGTTTTAGGTGGTTTTAAAACGGTAGAAATTTCTGTAAATGAAAAACCACAAGTCCATATTGCTGGGACATTTTTTTCAGGCAAAATAGGCTCTGATACTTTGCAGTCTTTATTTATGCAGTCTAAAAAATTAGTGGAGACAGAAGAAACTGCAAGCTCCATTGCTATAGTTTATTTTGGTGAAGCAGATACAAAATCTGGTAAGGTGGAAAACTTCATTGGGGTAGTAGTGGGAGATGATCCTATTCATAAAATGCCTGAAAATTGGGAAATCAAATCTTTCTCTAGTAAGCAATCCATTAAAGGATGTATTGAAGCGAATGTATTAGCAATGCCTACTCCAGATGACATGCTTGAGGATTTAAGATCTCATGCGAGTGAGCGGAATATTCAGACAGATTCAGTTTTCATTGAATACTATCCAGGGCCGAATCAGTTGTGTGTGGAATTATTAACTACTGAGTAAGCTAATTATATATTCTTACCTTACAGACTTAATCATATCCTTAGCATGACTCGTTATAAAACTTGCACTTAAAAGATTGATTCCTAAATAAATTATAAAAACTGTATTCGTATCAAGCCCTAAATCATTAAACCCAAATTTAAGATTAAAGTATACTAAGTTTACTACCAAAATTAGAATACTAAGCTTCTTAATATATCTAAGCTTTTTGTGAAGATATTCTTTGTCTTTCATCCTATCATTATTTATTCCAAATCTCCCAGGATTTTTCTGCCTGACCGATCAGCATCTCTAGTCCATTAAGTACTTGAGCTCCTTGTTTTTTCCCAGCTTTCATAAAAGCTGTTTCAGCAGGATTATATACTAAATCGTAAAGATTATGATCTTCCGTTAATAAGGTATAAGGTATACTCGGTTTATTCTCAATATCAGGATATGTCCCTAATGGAGTAGTATTGATAATTAATTTATTTTCTTTGATAATCTCTGGATTCTGATTCAAATCAGTATAGGTTAAATCATACCCTTCTTTTCTAGAAACTACACTAAAAGGAATATTAATATCTTCTAACACTTTCTTAATAGCTTTAGAAGCTCCTCCAGAACCCAATATTAGAGCTTTCGAATTGAAGTCTGTTGGTAAGAATTTTAACAATGAATTCTTAAAACCAAAATAATCAGAATTAAAGCCTTTGGTTTCTCCATCTTTAAATTGAACCACATTTACAGCTCCAATTGCAGCTGCATGTTCATCTAATTTATCTAAAAAGGGAATGATTTGTTCTTTATAGGGAATAGTGACATTCAATCCAGCAATTTCTTGCTTTTTTAAGTTTTCAAATTCTTGAATATTTTCGAGTGGAAATAATCGATACTCACAATCTTCGATATTTCCCTTTTCAAATTTCTCAGCAAAATATTTTCCAGAAAAGGAATGCTCTAGTGGATAACCGATTAAACCAAAGGTTTTCACTTTAAGGTGGATTTTACATTTAAAATCCTAGCAATTTTTTCAATTGCTACCACTATAAAAACTCCCAAACTAGCCATCAAAATAGCTTGCATCAATTGAGGATCTTGTGCTGTTTCATTTAAAAATTGCTGTGGTAGAACATTATGATCGAGGAAAGGAACTTGTTCTCCTTTACTATTTATTCTGAATGAATCAACAACTTTCCATGGCCATACTTTATTTAAAGAACCTATCATAAATCCAGCTAATGTAGCAACTGTAATCGACTGAAAGTTTTTCAAGCTCCAGGAGATTACACGTGAAAAGCTTAAAATACCTACAATACAACCAATAGCGAATATTGCCAATGGCAATATTTCCACATTATGAATTGCTTCTAAAATGAATTTATATTTACCCAAAATCAATAATAGAAAGGCGCCAGATATACCTGGAAGTATCATTGCGCAAATCGCAATAACACCTGCTATAAATACAAACCATAGGCTTTCAGGAGTTTGAGCAGGAGAAACTGATGTTATAAAGTAGGCAATAACAACACCTATTATTCCTGCAATTATTGATTTCCAATTTTTATTTTCAATATCTCTAGCTACTAACAGAGCAGATATTATGATTAAACCAAAGAAGAATGACCAAACTAGAATTGGATAGGTAGCCAAAAGGTAACTTATGAGTTTAGCTAAACTAATTAAGCTAATTCCAATTCCAGCAAGTAGTGTAATTAAAAAGGAGCCATTAATATGGCTCCAAAACTCTTTCAAATTAAATTGAAATAATAGTCTTAATGCGGTAGCATCAACAGATTTTATACTATTCAGTAATTCATCATAAATTCCAGTAATAAAGGCAACTGTTCCTCCTGAAACACCTGGTACTACATCTGCACTTCCCATAGCGATGCCTTTTACTAGCAATACAAGATATTCTTTGATTGATCGCACTAAAACTTCGTTTTTATAGTAAATCTTTATTATTCAAGAAATGGTGGAAAGTATCCCCTCTTAATCCCAAACGAATTGTTTCTAAAGGAATTACTTCATTAGGTGCAATATTTCCAAGATTTACGTTAGCTCCAACCAACTTAATAAAATATACTTGCTGTGCTTTTTGTGGCGCCTCCCATATAATTTTTTCAAAAGGAATTTTTGTTAAGATTTCCTGAACTAGTCCTGATCTTACCTCTCCACTAGCTCTAAATAATCCAACATTACCAGCTTCTCTCGATTCACCAATAACTTTCCAAGCACCAGCATCTAATTCAGATTGCATTAATTCAATCCACTGATAAGGCGGTATAATTTTTTCTGCATCTTTGGATCCTACTTCCGAAAGTACTGTTACTTGATCAGATAATTTATTGATGTAGTCTAGCTTTAAATCGTGAGGTAATTCAATGGAGCCGTCTGACACTTCACAAAACTCCATATCATATTTATCCAATAACTTTCTATAATCCTCAAACTGATCTCTGATTACAAAAGCTTCAAATAAAGTGCCTCCAAAATAGGTTGGAATACCCGCTTCTTTATAAAGAGCTAATTTATCTTTAAGATTTGTAGTTACGTAAGATGTAGCCCATCCTAACTTTACGATATCAGTATATTCTCCACTGCTGTCAATAAAGTCCTCCACTTCTCTTAAGCTAAGGCCTTTATCCATAGCCATAGTAAATCCTACATCTCTTGGTTTGTTTGGTCGTTCAGGGATGTGTTTTAATTCGTAGTTCATGTTTTAATGGTTATCTTTTCTGAATTGGTCAATGATTTTAAACAATGCCTTTTGTGTTTCCACCCTGGGAAAGAAATCATAAAGCACTGTATGCATTTCAAAGTCCAAAACTAATGCATTTTCCAGAAAGATAAAGGCTTCTTTGTATTTACCGTATTCAATTAGATAGGCCGTCATTCTAAAATAAAGTTCAGGAGCATCAGGATTATCCTCCATTCCTTCCTTAATTATATTGATTGCAACCTCCAATTCACCTGATTCATAATAGATATAGGACCAGTCTAAAAATAAACTAACCTCCTCAGGGTCAAGCGCTACAGCTTCTTCATAAGCTTCAATAGATGAGTTTTGATTGCCTAATTGATATTCTGCATTAGCTAAGGCTTGCCAATATTTTGATTCGTGTTTATTTATTTTAATTGCTTTCTTGGAATAATGAACTGCTTCTATCCATTTTTCTTGTTCAATAAGGCACAGAGCCATTCCGAAATACGCTTCATCATATAAGGAATCGAACTTTACAGCCTTTTGAAAATACTTTATCGCTAAATCAACCTGATCAAGTTTGTCATAAGTTTCAGCCATTCTGCAATACACTTCCGCACTAGGCCCTTCAATTCTTAAGGTTTGAGAAAAAGCATCAAGTGCTTTATTATTTTCCTCAATTGCAGAATATGTATTCCCCATATTAAAATAAGCTGAGGCAAAATTCTCATCAATTGCAATAGCGTAATCGTAGGCTTCAATAGCCTTCTCGTATTTTCCTAGTTTGTGTAATACCACACCTAGATTATACCAAGCATGGTATGAATAAGGGTCCGCATCAATAAACTTTTCATAATAAGCAATACTCCCTTCAAGTTGGTCTGTAACATCCAAGCAATAGGCTAACTCATATATAGCATTTTCATGATTTATATTTTCTTCCAATACTAGCTTATAGTTTTTGATAGCTTCTTCATATTTACCTAATTGCTGATAAGCCATCCCCATTTGAAATAAGACTTCATCTTTTTCCTCCGCAAAAGTTAAGGCCTTCCGTAAGCATTCTATGGCATCGTGATTTTTGTTTGTAATAGTTAGGATGTTCGCTTTTGTTAACAATAAATCAACATCATTAGGCTGGATATTTTCGGCTTTTTCAATTGCCACTAATGCTTTATCATAACGGGAATTACTTGCTAAAACATGAGCATTAAGAATTAGTAATTCTACAGAAAACGGAAATTGTTCAACTGCAAATTCACTTGCTTTTAAAGCCTTCATGAATTTGTCATTATCAAGATATAATTCAATTACCTTTTCTAATTCTTCAACATCAAAAAAATGGAAATCTTTACCCTGAATATGATTTTCGAATTTTTTAATCAACTCTTTCTCTTCATCTTTTCTGTTTCTGAAAAATTCGCTCATAAATAATTGTATGTGGTTAACTAAATTTACTTATTAATAAGTGAAAAACAAGCAACGCTATTTTATTTTCTTAAGTTTACAATTCTCCATTTTTTTGCATTTCTGCTGCAGTCCATTCTATTGAATCATGTAATTCGCGAAAGGAAAAGTTCAATTCTCGTTTTAGCTTGCTTGAATCATAAATAATTGAGCTCCCTGCCATCTTCGCTGTTTCTAGGCTCAAAGTTGGTGGTTTACTTCGGATTTTACTTAATAAATTTTCAATTATTGCCCCAAAAACAACTAATGATTTGGGGACAGGTATAAAAGGAGGTCTTTTCTTCAATTCTTTAGCTATTGCATTAAAAAATTTTTCGTAGGATATATAGGATGCGCTTACTACATATTGCTGATTTACAATTTCATTATCTACACAATTCAAAATTATTTCTGCTACATCTCTTGCGTCCACATAATTGATTATCCCTTTTGTAAAAAACGGTTTATTATCACTTATATAGCCAAATAATTGGGCGCTGCTTTGGTATTTATTGGCAGGGCCTATGATAACTGAAGGATTCAATATTAAAAGAGGCAAGCCATATTCTGACATCTCTTTTAATTTTAATTCTGCCTCTCTTTTACTTTTTCCATAATTTGTGATAAATGACTGCTCTGAAAAATTAGTGTCTTCCTTTACTATATTATTCACACCGTTTTTACCTAATGCTGATACACTACTGATAAAGATAAATTGATCAACCTTTGCTAGAAGCGCATCATTTGCAATTTTTAAAGTCCAATCTTGGTTTACAGAAAATATCTTTTCTTTATCTTTTTGTAAATATGATACTAAAGCTGCAGCATGAATTACAATATCAATTTTTTGAGAAACCTTATCGAATAGGTTTTGAGAATATGAATCATAACTTATCCAGGTAACTAGCTCAGAATTTATGTTGGAGTTTGAACCAGCCCTTTTAACTGCAAATACCTTGTGCCCTTGTAAAATTAATTTTCGTAGAATTTGAGTTCCTAATAAACCCGTAGCTCCAGTTAATAAAACTGACTTTTTAGGCATTAAATATTGAATATTCTCTTCAGAGTTGAAATTGATTTGCTCCCATTATCATTGTAGTAATCCTGATAATATCCATACCCTTTGTTGTCCTTTCGAACAGCATTGAAAATAATAGAAATATTTTGGATCTTGTTAAGATTAATACTTCTGTGTAAATCTTCTATATACGATCTTTTTGAATAATCTGCTCTTACAACAAACAATGAATGATCAGATTTTTTTATAGCGATCATACCATCAGAAACTAATCCAATTGGGGGTGTATCTAACAATACCAAATCATATTCTTGTTTTAACTCATTAATAAGTTTCACGAACAATTCCCCTTCTAAAAGCTCCGCAGGATTTGGAGGAATAATACCTGATGGTATAAAATGCAGGTTTTTTATTTTAGTTTCGTTCACACAGTCCTTCCACAAAGCCCCTCCGCTTAAAATTGAGCTAATGCCAAATTCATTTTGTTCTAAGTTAAAGGCATATTGAGCTCGTGGCTTCCTCATGTCTAAATCAAGTATGATTACTTTTTTGCTAGACATGGCCAAGATAGCAGCCAAATTAACAGATATAAAAGTTTTACCCTCTCCACTAGTTGTAGAACTAACTGATATTACTTTGTTACTTTCTTTAATGCCAACAAAGTCTAAACTGGTTCTTAAGGTTCTGAAAGCTTCACTGATTTGGGATCTAGGTTTTTCAGCAACAATTACCCCGCTTTTCTTTGCTATTGAACTATTTAATCTACTTATTTTAGCAATTATTGGAATACTTGTAAGTCTTTCCAATTCATTTATACCGTTTATCTCATTGTAGAATAAATACCTAAAACCGATAAATACAAAACTTACAATAAAGCCAATTACAAAAGCTCCTATATAAATTATTTTTGTTGAAGGGCCGATTGGAGTGTTTGGTAGGTTTGCAGGAGTTAATATATCTACTTCGGATAAGGTCCCCGCTTGCGCAATCTCAAATTCAGTTTTCTTTTGCATTAAGGATAGGTACAATTCCTCATATAAAGAATAAAATCTTTTTTTCTGATTTAATTCATTCGTTTTGGATGGCAACTGATTGAATTTCGCTTCAATTTTTTGCTTTCTTTCAATAGTTATTTCCTTTTTATTTGACAGGTTTTCTAATCGATTACCTAAATAATTATTGATTTTATCTTTTAGTGTAATAATCTGTAATTTCTTATTTTGAAGAATTTGAGTCTCTTGTTTATACCTTGATTTAGCTATTTGATATTCTTGCAACATTTCTGAAAACTCTTCAAAAAGCTGTCTAGTATCTTGGGGTAAAATCAAATAATTTATTTGGTCATGGCTAAGGGTGTCTTTTTCTAATTGCTTTTGAACATCCCGAATTTCCATTAATTGATAATTAATTCCATATAAAATAGAATCAATTTTTATCATTTCGGTGATTAAGCGGTTTACATCTTCAGATGGGTTCACCGTTTTATTCTCTACTGTGAAATTCTCAATGTACTGCTCATAATTAGACAACTGTTGCTCAGTTTGTTCAAGCTGTTGATTTAAAAATTCAATTTTTAGCTGGTTAGCTCTATTTTTTTGCTCCTTACTATATTTAGTGTAAAGCTCACTAACTGCTTCTACAATTTCCTGAACCTTATAAGGATTGTAGTCTTCAAAAGTAATTTTAATGGTATTTGCATTTAAGTTCTCTGGAGCAACAGAAAGATTGGACTCAACATAATTAATTAAGCTTTCTGTATTTGAAATTGAGAAGAATAATGGCTCAGTGCTAAAAAAATGTTGCGTTTTATCTAGCTTATATGAACACCCATCCATTAAAAAATATTCGCCAAAAGTATGAGTAGTCCAATTTCCTTTATCTGGATTATCGGTGATTTTGAAACTATCTCCATCCACAGCATTTACAAAATACTTTTTATTATATGCTACACAGGATTTATCATAACTAACTCTAAAAGGAATAAACTTGTAACGTTCTTCATTTTTAAACCTACCTATAACCTGATAAGTAACGTCTAATGGGAGTTTCTCAATCACCTGCCTTAGAAAAAGTTTCGATCTTATTAATTCTACTTCACCTGATAAAGTGTTTAAATTCGAATTCTCTTCCTTTAGTGGATTAAAACCAAAAACGCTCGCTTCACTTCTCTTATTAAGCTTTAATTCAGCATAAGATTGGTATTTTACATTTGTATATCGTATGTATAGAAATGCAATTAATAAGGTTGTTGAAATCAATAAAAAGGCCCAAATTAGATTCTTTTTTAAAATTGTTTTTAGCTTAAAAAAATCCACAATTTCAGGACTTGTGTTTTCAGGTTTTTTAGAGAACTTCTCTCCAATGTCTCTTTGATATCGTGTTTCTTGATTAGGCATTCTCTAAGCTTAATTCAGGTTTTGAATCACGATGAATAAAGTAACTAAATTTGTAACCATGCCTACTACTGGCGCAATATCTCGAATCGATTCAGTAAATATCCTTCTTACTGGTTCTACATAAACAATATCGTTGGGCAGTACTTGTAAATTGGCTTTAGTCATACCTTCAATAGTGGCTAAATTAATGACTTGGACAGATGGATTATCTAAAGGCCCTCTAATTAACCTAATATTTCTTCCTTTCGCATCTCTGTTTAAACCACCCGCCAAAGCTAACACCTCTAATACAGTCATTTTTTCATTTTCAAGTGGCACAACTTGACCACCCATAGCACCTAATACCACCACTCTTCTATTAAGAGGTCGAATTCTAACATAGGGTTGGATATAGTATTCAGAGTATTGGTTTTGTAATTCTTCTTGTAACTCTTGTATAGAATATCCTTGAACCTCAATTTCACTTACTAATGGTAATATCACATTTCCATTTGGTAAAACCTCAAATTCTTTATCCGGCATGAAACGTCCTCCTCCTGCCGCTCCAGCACCTGTAACAGAATTTAATTCTAAGTTTGGATCTATAACTCTTTCTCCTTTATTAGTATATACTTCAATATTGAGCCGGTCCCCAGCTTGAATCTTATAAGCTCCTTCTACTTTAGCAATCTCATTTTTAAAGTTTTCCGAATTAATATCAGCTTCGGTTTGAAGAATAACATTCTGCTTATACACTTTGCATGAACTTAATAGCAGAATAAGTGCAATGATATAGAAAGGATATTTTATGATTTTTTTGATAGTTTTATTCACTAATCGTAAAAATATAACCAATTAGTCAAAAGACAATGTTTTATTGTAAATGCTTATAAATTATTTACATATGAAGGCATTAATTGAGGTGTATATTTGCCATTCTGTTGAATTGCCTTTAAATATCTTTCTATAACCCTATTGTGATCAAACCTTCTTTCTGCAACCTTTCTTCCTTTGTTTCCCATTTTCATCCTTTCTTCAGGCGCCATATAAAACATTTGCTTCATTTTTAAGGCTAAGTCATCCTCGTCTTTAACTTTACATAGTAAACCATTATATAAATGATCTACTACATTATTACATCCCGGTACATTTGAAGCTACAATAGGCCGTGCGCTGGCTGCTGCCTCCAAAAGTGTTCTTGGCGTGCCTTCTCTATAACTAGGTAATACTACACAATCGGATGATTTGATGTAAGGACGAACGTCATCAGTACTTCCAAGATAATTAATATACCCTTCTTCAATCCAATCATTTAATTCCTCTGATGAAATTCCCCTGGAATGCAATTCATCTAGTTTTCCTAGAAGATTAAATTTGGCGTTCATTCCACGCTCTTGTAAAATTGCGGCTGCCGCCACATATTCTCTTATGCCTTTATCAATAATTAATCTTGAAATCATTAGAAATTCAAAAGGCGAGTCTTTTGATTTTTCTTCGTATTTCTGAGGATAAAATTCATTTATATCAATCCCAGAACCAGGAATGACCTCGCAAATATTTCTCTGGATTAATTTCTTATCCATAAAGAGTTGATAATCTTCATGGTTTTGAAAAAACACTTTCTTAGGAAACTTAAATGAAAATCTGTAAAGTGATAGCGCTATTTTGGATATCCAATTGTCATTCAAAAATATCGTACCTAATCCACTTACATTATTAATTACTGGAATCCCTAATTTTGCTGCCGCAAGTGTTCCGTATATATTGGGCTTAATTGTGTAATGTAAAATAATGTCAGGACGAACTCTTTTATAGATATTATGAAGCTCGAAAGTTAAAGCCAAATCCCGAATAGGACTAGCTCCCCTACTATCCATGGTGACATTTTCAAACTCACAACCTGCTTTAATTAACTTTGATGTGTACTCATCATGTGGAGCAATAGCAATCACCTGATGGCCATCTTTTTGCAAGGCACGAATTAAGGACATTCTAAAATTAAAGATGTTCCAAGAGGTGTTTAAGGTAATAGCAATTCTCATAAGCAATATCCAAAATTACTTAATATTAAGTATACGTTTTTAATTAAGTGGGGAGATTTCGATAGGTATTTAATAATAGCGGATTAGCTTGCCGTAATTCACTTTCAAATAACCATATTCAAATATAGGAGACTAATTGAATAATTTTAAGAATACAATTAATTTATTCTTAATTTATCAAGAGTAATTTTATTTTAAATAAAGAGTAAACCTTTGAAGAATAATAGCGTGAAAAATAGAAATAGATAACTTTGTACTCTGTTTTACATTAATATCCTTACAACAAAATATGCAATATAATTCTGATGATGAAAAAAGAGAGAAGAAGGCTGTATTAGTAGCCATTATTACTCAAAACCAAAATGAAGAAAAGGTTAATGAATACTTAGATGAATTGGCTTTTTTAACTTCTACTTTAGGTGCTAAAACCATTAAAAAATTTACTCAAAAGCTAGAGAAGCCAGATGTAAGAAGCTTTGTTGGCAAAGGAAAATTAGAAGAAATAAGTGCATATGTTAAGGCCGAAAATGCCGATTGGATTGTTTTTGATGACGATTTAACTCCATCGCAATTAAGAAACCTTGAGAAAGAACTAAAAGTAAAAATATACGATAGGAGTTTATTGATACTTGATATATTTTTAAATAGAGCACAAACAGCCCAAGCAAAAACACAAGTTGAGTTAGCCCGAAACCAATATTTACTCCCAAGATTAACCAGAATGTGGACACACTTGGAGAGACAGAGAGGGGGAACCGCAACTAGAGGCGGAGCCGGGGAGAAAGAAATAGAAACGGATAAAAGGATTATTCGAAACACTATTACGAAGCTGAAAGAAAAGCTTGCTAAAATTGAAAAGCAAAGCAGAACACAGAGAAAATCTAGAGGTAAGATAGTACGTGTTGCTATTGTAGGTTATACCAATGTGGGGAAATCAACCTTGATGACTTTATTATCTAAATCTGATATTAAAGCAGAAAATAAATTATTTGCAACTGTTGATTCTACTGTAAGAAAAGTCAATTTTCAAGATATCCCATTTCTACTTTCTGACACGGTTGGCTTTATAAGAAAATTGCCCACTCACCTTATTGAATCATTTAAATCAACTTTAGATGAAATAAGGGAAGCAGATATATTAATTCATGTTGTAGATGTAAGTCACCCTACTTTAGATGATCATATTCAGGTGGTAAATCAAACCTTAGCAGATATTGATGCCAGTGATAAACCCACTTTATTAGTATTTAACAAAGTGGATTTATTAAAAGACGAGGAAGAATTGAGTGTTAAAGAAAAAATAAAATCCCTTAAAAATACGTATTGGAATAAAGAACAAAACGATGTGGTTTTCATTTCAGCAGCTAAAAAACAAAATATAGAAGAGCTTAGGAATAAGCTACGTAAACTCGTAGAAGCCAAACATTATACCATCTTTCCTAATTATTTAAAGAATACTTATTATTAATTTGCAATTAGTACAATTTGGCCTCTTAGTTCAATGGATAGAATAGAAGTTTCCTAAACTTTAGATCCAGGTTCGATTCCTGGAGAGGCCACAACTCACTACGCTATAATAATTAGATTAATATAAATCTACCTCTCCCTTCTAAAAATCATATTTATCTTGGAACTATTTCTGTGTTTAAACATCTTTACATTATTAAATAAGATCTAAATGGAGAAAGAAGCGACAAAGGAGTTAGTGTTTGAGGAAAAATATGTGAAAGCATTTGTATTACACGACTTGAAATGTCTTGAATTAATTTGGGATGGTAATCTTAAGGAAGAAGATTATAAAAGGACGTGGGAAAGAAGCTTAGAAACTATGAAGAAATATAAGTTGATTTATTTCTTTTCAGATATAAGCAATCAAGGGATTATAGGAGCTAATTCAAGAAAATGGTTTGAAGAGGAAATTCTTCCGAATGTGAAAGCGGTGGGATTAAAGAAAGCGGGCACTATAACAGATGCTAGTATATTTAAGAGATACTATTTAAACCTGATTCTAAAATCAATTGGAAAATTTGGAGTTCCATTTAAATTATGTGGATCTAGAGAAGAAGTAATTAAATTTATTTCTGAATAAAAATCAAGGATAGCTAAATGTTATCCTTTTTATTTTCACTTACTTAATAATCATTATTTACCTCTACCCAATAGCCATTCGGATCTTGAAAGTAAATTTGCTTCACACCATCTACTCTTGTTGTCACTTTATTTTTCTCACCGGGCCAATTTTCAAAGCTAATATTCTGTTCCCTTAGCTTTTTGATGATCTTTTCGATATCAGCAGTACTAAAGCAAAGATGATTATTCTTATTAATAGTCGGCTCTTCCCATTCTCCTTCAATAAGGTGTAGTTGTGATTCACCAATTTTATACCAAACATGTAATCCATCTTTAAATGGCTCTTCTATCTGTTCCAACCCAATTATATCTGAATAAAAGTTCCTGCTTTCTTCTAAATCCTCCACATAAACTGCAATATGATTTAATTTTACTTGAGCTAATCCCAATTGAGCAATTAGCATCAGGCTTACAAAAAGTATAGTCTTCATAATTATTATTTTCTTTGTTTTCAATTTAGAAATATCAAGGCCTATTCACAAGATTTTGTATATTGATTCAAATTTATGATAAAAATGAAACGACTTTTTTACTTTTTTCCCCTTCTTATTTTTTATGGCTGTAATTCAAATACTGAAATAGCAGACAGAAGCAATGTTCAATGGCAAGACATTGAAAAAGATTTACAGACTGCACTTATCATGGCCAGTGATGGTGATACTATTAATCTTCCTGAGGGCTATTTTAAATTTTCGAAAAGTCTTTTAATGGATGAAAAATCGAATATTGTTTTTAAAGGGGCTGGAATTGACAAAACAATTCTATCCTTCAAAGAGCAAAAAGAAGGTGCCGAAGGAATAAAAATAGCAGATTGTAAAAATATAATTTTAGAAGGTTTCACCATTGAAGATGCTGCTGGTGATAACATAAAAGTTACGGACACAGAGGGAATCACCTTTAGAAAAGTAAAAGCCCAATGGACAGGAAAAGTGAGTGAAGAAAACGGAGCTTACGCCTTATACCCAGTGCTTTGTAAAAATGTATTGATTGAAAATTGTATTGCAATTGGATCATCTGATGCGGGAATCTATGTAGGTCAATCCGATTCAGTAATTATCAGAAATAATGAAGCCTATCAAAACGTGGCGGGTATCGAAAGTGAAAATTCAAATCATGTAGAAATTTATGAAAATATTGCCATAAATAATACGGGAGGTATTTTGGTGTTTGACTTACCAGGACTAACTCAATATGGCGAGGATATAAAAGTTTATAAAAACGTAGTAAAGGAAAATAATCACAGAAACTTTGCCCCAGCAGGAAATATTGTAGGTGTGGTTCCTCCAGGTACTGGAATAATGGTTCTGGCCACACGAAATGTAGACATTTACAAAAATGAAATTATCGATAACCGATCAGCTGGTATAGCCATTATAAGCTATGAATTAGTAGCGGCAATAAGCGAAGAGGAGACTAAAGAAGCAAATGAGGAGCAAGCTGGATCTGCTCAAAGGGTAAACAACAATTACAGCCTAGATGAGAACTATAACCCCTATCCGTGGGAAATAAAAATTCACGAAAATGTAATTTCTAATGATAAATGGTTTGCTACTTTCCAACATGATTTTGGCAAATTATTCAACTTCAAATATCCATTCAATCCGCCCGATATAGTTTTTGATGGTTTTATCGCTGATGGGAAAGAAGCAAAAGATGTTTTGTGCATTGATCAAGAAGATATCCATTTTGTGAATCTTGATGCACCTAACGAATTAGAAAACATGAATGAAAAAATTGAGGATTTCCTATGCCTTTAAAAAAACATATAGTAATAATATTAGCAGCAGTTTTTACGGTATCTTGTTACACTAAGGAGAAAAATGAAAAGGTTGAAAAGCTAAGCGAAGAAAAAGCATCCAATACTTTTGTTTTTAAATCCAATCAAAATATAGGTAAAGAGAAGTTATCGGATTACAACTTCTTTAAAGGTGAATTAAAAACATTAGAACCCGGTAAAAATGTTCATCCATATACTTTAAATTCTCCACTTTTTTCAGATTATGCACAAAAAGCTCGTTTTGTCATGATTCCGGAAGGAAAAGAAGCGCAATATCATTCTACGGAAGTATTGGAGTTCCCTGTGGGCAGTATTTTGATCAAAAACTTTTATTATCCAAGTGATTTTTCGAATCCAGATGGAGAGAGAAGAATTATTGAAACCCGATTATTAATTCATGAAGAAGAGGGATGGAAAGCACTTCCTTATGTTTGGAATGACGAACAAACTGAGGCTTTTTTGGAAGTAGCAGGAGCTACAAAAAGTGTAAGCTGGAGAGATACTGAAGGCAATAATCAAAAAATAAATTATAGCGTTCCTAATATGAATCAATGTAGGAGCTGCCATCTTAAGAATGGTAAAATCACACCAATAGGGCCTTCCGCAAGACAATTAAATGGTGATTATAATTATACTCAAAATGGAAACATGAATCAATTAGCTTATTGGGAAAAGCATCATTTAATATCAGATTTACCTTCAACAGGTATGCCAAAATTGGTAAATTATGAAGATGATCAAGCTCCTTTAGCAGATCGAGCCAGAGCTTACTTAGAAATAAATTGTGGACATTGCCACAGACCTGATGGACCAGCTAAAAACTCCGCACTACATCTTATGGCCTCTGTGGATAATCCTGCTGCTTGGGGAGTAGGTAAAACTCCAATCGCAGCGGGTAAAGGTTCAGGAGGTTTGAAATACGATATCGTACCAGGCCATCCCGAAGAATCTATTCTAGCCTACCGAATGGAGTCTACAGACCCAGGAATTATGATGCCAGAACTAGGAAGGCAATTGGTCCATAAAGAAGGATTGGAATTGGTAAAGAATTGGATTGCAGAAATGAAATGATTTCAATCATTCTTCTTTGGAAGCAATACAGTAAACATAGCCAATATTAAAAAAATATTGGATAATGGACCTGCAATTTCTGAGAACGAAAGATGATCGTAATCTAAGCTGGAAAGATTTACAATCAACAAAGCTGAAGAAAAAATAATGAGTACTAAAGCAAATATTTTTTTGTTATTCATAACTTCTTTTAAGTAAAAATAAATGCTGAGCTCGTTAAAGTCTCAGCATTCACTAATAAATTATCTTTTACAGTCCTTCGTTTTTAGCAATCAATTCCGCTAAATCAAGAACTTTCACTTCACTTTCTTTTTCTTTATTCTTTACACCATCTCCCATCATAGTCATACAAAATGGGCAACCTGCTGCAATCACTTCAGCTCCTGTATCCAGTGCTTCCTCAGTTCTTTCTATATTGATTTCTTTATTGCCTTTTTCAGCATCTTTAAACATTTGAGCTCCTCCAGCACCACAACATAAGCCTTTTGACTTACAACGCTTCATTTCTACCAACTCAGCATCTAAAGCCTTGATTACATCGCGTGGCGCCTCATACACACCGTTTGCTCTACCTAAATAACATGAATCATGGAAAGTGATTTTCTTACCCTTAAATTCTCCACCATCTTTAAGTGTAACTTTCCCCTCATTGATTAATCCTTGAAGGAATTGAGAATGGTGCACTACATCATAATTACCTCCTAATTCAGGATACTCATTTTTGATTGTATTAAAACAGTGAGGACAAGCCGTAACTATTTTTTTGATGTTATATCCGTTTAAAACTTGAATATTACTCATCGCTTGCATCTGGAAAAGAAATTCATTCCCAGCTCTCCTAGCAGGATCTCCAGTACAACTTTCTTCGGGGCCTAATACTGCGAAATTAATTCCTACTTTATTTAAGATTTTTGTAAATGCAATGGTAACCGCTTTGTAACGGTCATCAAATGAACCTGCACAGCCTACCCAAAATAATACCTCAGGAGCTTCTCCTTTAGCACTCATTTCTTGCATGGTAGGGACTTTATATGTTGAATCGCTCATAATATCTATATTTTGAATTTAATCGTTTCCTATTTTATTTTTCTTCTCCTTTTAATTTATCCGCCCACTTAAATCTGTCTGTTGGTGGGAATTTCCATGGTGCAAAACTAGTCTCAACATTTTGGAACATAGAATTCCATGATTGTGGCGAGCTACTTTCTTCCATCGCCATATATCTTCTTCCTTGAAGAATAATATCCAATGGATTAATGCTTACAGGACATGCTTCAACACATGCATTACAACTTGTACAAGCATTCAGTTCTTCTGCTGAAATATAATCATCGCTGAATAATGGACTTCCAGATTCCGCTTCTTTGCCTGCCTTGATATTTTTCCCTATTTCATCAATTCGATCACGAGTATCCATCATGATTTTTCGAGGAGATAATTTTTTACCAGTTAAATTGGCTGGACACTCAGCAGTACACCTACCACACTCAGTACATGAATAAGCATTCATTAAATTCACCCAAGTAAGATCAGTTGCATCTTTAGCTCCTAATCTTGCTACTTCAGCAGGTGGAGTACCAGCATCCATTCCAAGCATACTTTTAACCTCAGTCGTTACTTCATCCATATTATTCATTTTGCCATTTGGAGTTAATCTGGCAAAATAAGTATTAGGGAAAGCAAGGAAGATATGTAAATGCTTAGAATAGGTTACATAAACTGCAAAAGCTAATATTCCAATGATGTGAAACCACCAAGCGAAACGCTCAGTAAAAACCAAAGCATCAACACTCATTCCTTCAAATAATGGTGTTAAGAAACTACTAAAGAAAAAACTTCCTGTTTGCACATAATGCTCATCCTTTCCTTGCAACAGCATATCAGTTGCATTCATAGTAAGAATAGCAAACATTAAAATAATTTCGATAACCAATATTAAATTACCATCTAACTTAGGCCACCCACTTAATGATCGAAGTCTCTTTACATTTAGTACGTTTCTCCTCAAAAGAAAAGCAACACATGAAACCAATACAGCAACGGCTAGGAACTCAAAAACATTAATTGCGACTGTATAAGCATCTCCTAAAATTGGAGCAAATATTCTATGCGTTCCAGCTACACCGTCAATAATGAATTCCAATACCTCTAAGTTAATTACTAGAAAACCAACATAAATCATTAAGTGAAGAATAGCTGGAATAAACTTTTTGAACATTTTCTGTTGACCAAAAGCAATCAAAAAAGTGTTCTTCCATCTTTGACCACTATTATCACTTCTATCAACCTCTTTACCCAGATTGATATTTTTCTTGATGCTCCCTATTCTTTGTGCTAAAAAGTACGCTGCAACTGCAAGTACCAGTAAGAAAGCAATTTGCGAGATGTATTCCATAGTTGTTTATTATTCGTTGAAAATTTTTTTCAGATTTTTTTTTAAATTTCTTTTGCAGGATAAATATTTAACCTACTTTTGCACCACTCAATCACGGTGCTGTAGCTCAGGTGGTAGAGCATCGGACTGAAAATCCGTGAGTCGGTGGTTCGAGTCCACTCAGCACCACAAGCCTTGCTTTAACTAGCAAGGCTTTTTTTATGTTCTTTAATATTTCAAATTCAGTCATTTTTTTCATCTTTCATCCAAAGCTTACACTTGAAATTTAAAAATAATAGTTGAGTTTAAAAATAGTATGCATACATACTATTTTTGCAATAATTTAAAATCAATACAGATAAGCATTTGTTTACTATATCAGATATAAGTTGTTACTTTAGTAGATATTAAAATTTAAAGAGTTGATAAGTCAGTCAATCATTAGTATATTTTTAAAAGAAATTACCCCTACATACATCGGGCAAGCATTTTGGGGGATAGGATTGGCTTTAATTCTATGGTATTTTTATAGTTTGTACCAACGAAAACATCTAAAACTTTGGGCTTATAGCTGGCTCTCTTTCGCCCTTTATATCATTATTACTTTAATAACATTATATTTTAATTCTAATGAAAGCATAGGACCCTTTTGGCAAAATGTATTTACATTTTTCTTCCAAATTGCAGGTTTAATGCATATTGTATGGCTATTACGGGGGGCGTACCATCTAATCGAAAGAAAAAGCATCAGTTTAAAATTTGAATACGCACAATATGCAACAGTAATAGTTATTTCACTATTCAGTGCATTAGCTTTTGTTTTGGATGAAGAAGGTGGCTATAAATACTCATTAGCTCTACCTTTTACCGTAAAATCATTAATTGCTGGTTTTGGTTTTCTTTTTGCAGGAATTCAAATTATGAGAATAGGAAAGAGGGATACCGCTGTAGGTAAAAAATTATTGTGGATTGCATTCATTCTTTATGGTTTTGAAAACCTTAATTATGCCCTCGGTGGGCTTTCAGTACTATTTGATAAGCATTACATTTTAAAATTAAACAGCAGCTTAGGCGCTTTAGATTTCTTGTTAATTGCATTCATAGGAATTGGGATGATCATTTGGTTACTTGAGGAAGAAAGATCTGCTTTAGAAAAAACTAACCGAGAATTAGATAGCTTTTTATACAGCACCTCCCATGATTTACGAGCTCCAGTCGCTTCTTTACTGGGTTTAATTAATATTGCAAAACATGATATTAAAGAGGAATCTGGCCAAAAGTATGTGCAAATGATGGAAGAAAGGGTTAAAAAGCTAGATGATATTTTTAGCGATATCCTCAATTATTCACGCAATATTAAAACTGAAATAAAACCTACAACTTTTAGGCTGGGTGAGATTGTGGAAGATGTTATCACAGATGTGAAATTCAATGAGGGAGCTGAACAAATTCGCTTAGATTACAGTGAGCAAATACATCATATTCTAAAAACTGACTACTATCAGTTAAAAGTAATTTTAGGAAACCTGATCTCCAATGCCGTTAAATATCATGACTCTAAAAAAGAGGATCAATACATTGCTATTCGATTTCAGAAAATAGACAGAGATGTACACATATCAGTAGAGGATAATGGCATTGGCATCTCTCCAGAAAGTCAGCACAAGGTATTTGATATGTTCTATAGAGCTACCAGCGAAGCAGAGGGTTCTGGATTGGGACTTTTTATAGTGAAACAAGCTTTAGAAAAAATTAATGCAAGAATCACCTTAAAATCAGAAGTAAATATGGGAAGCACTTTTACAGTAGTCATTCAAAATGCCGCTGTTAAATATAATGATCGATAAATTATCTTAAGTGCTTCAAATTGATCACTTCCTTTTGCTTTAAAAATCTCCACTTACCTCTTGGAAGATCCTTTTTTGTAAGACCTGCAAAAGTTGTTCTATCAAGCTTCACGACTTCATAGCCTAAATGCTCAAACGTTCTTCTAACAATTCTATTTCGACCAATTCTAATTTCTAAACCCAGCTTCTTAGCATCTGGACTTAAAATAGCAATCTTATCTACTTTAACCTCTCCGTCTTCCAGGCTTATTCCCTCTTCAATTTTCAAGAAATCTTCTTCCGTGATAGGCTTATCTAATTCCACTTGATAAATTTTAGCTGCTTTATGTTTTGGGTGAGTTAGCTTTTTGGCTAATTCTCCATCATTAGTGAAAAGAAGTAATCCTGTAGTATTGCGATCTAATCTGCCAACCGGGTAAATCCTCTCCTGCCCAGCAGCTGCAACCAAATCCATTACCGTTTTTCTTCCTTTAGGGTCATCCATAGTGGTGATAAATCCTTTAGGTTTATTCAACAACACATAAACTAACTTTTCTCTTTTTATTGGTTTACCTTCAAATGCTACCTCATCTGATGGTTTTACTTTAAAGCCTAGTTCTGTAACTACTTTACCGTTTACTTTAACTTTGCCTTCCGATATATGCTGATCGGCTTCTCTTCTAGAAGATATTCCAGCATTTGCGATAAATTTATTAAGGCGAATCCCTTCTTTAAGCTCTTTTTGCTTTACCTCCTCCGATTTTAATTTTTTAATATCATATTCCGGGGTTTCAGCTGTATTTTTCGCCTTAAGGTTTTTCTTTTTAAAACCTGATTTAGGCTTATTATGATTCGGGGATTTCTTTTTATGCATAGAATAGAAATTTACATCCTGATAGGATTATCAAGACTTTATTTCAATTACAAAACTACGCTTCTATTTTGATTAATCCTCGTTTTCTTTCCCAATTTGATTGTCTTCCTGAGAAAAGTCTTTTGGAGTTGGAAGATCTTTGATATCGTTTATTCCGAAATACTCCATGAAGTTCTGGCTGGTACCATAAAGAATTGGCCTACCAATTGCATCTGCTTTACCTTTAATTTCAATTAACTCTTTTTCAAGGAGCTTTTGCACCGTATAATCGCAATTCACTCCTCTAATTTGCTCCATTTCGCCTTTGGTGATAGGCTGTTTGTATGCAATAATTGAAAGCGTTTCTAGTGCAGATGTAGATAGTCTTTTTTTGGATTGTTGCTTGAGCATGATGCCAATACTTGCCTGGTAAGCAGGTTTCGTCATGAATTGATACCCCCCACCTACATGCTCAACTTGGAAAGAATATTCATCGGACTCATATTTCTTTAAAATCTTTTCGAGAGCCCGATCAATATCCTCTTTGGGAACATCTGCTTCAAACATTTCTGACAAACACTTATGTATTTCTTGCACCTTCAATGGAGTGGTGGCACAAAAAATTAGTGCTTCAATATGATTCAGCAGAAAATCCATTATTTATCTTGTGCTAATTTTGCTTCAATTGATTGAGTAGTGTGAGGAACTGCCTTTAAACGCTCTTTAGAGATTAATTTACCTGTTACAGAACAGATTCCATACGTTCCATTTTTGATTCTTACCAACGCATTTTCAAGATTAGTGATGAACTTTTGCTGACGGGCAGCTAATTGATTCATACTTTCTTTCTCCATAGTATCAGCACCATCTTCTAATACTTTAACATTTCCTGATGTACCGTCAGTACCCGTATCTGCAGATCGAGTTATGGTTGATTTAATATATTTAAGCTCTTCTTTGGCCTTATTTAATTTGTCAGTGATTAAATCTTCAAACTCTTTTAGCTCATCTGCATTATATCTTGTTTTCTCTTGATCACTCATAACATTGTCAGGTTTAAATTATTGCGGGCAAAAATAAATGCTTTCGCTTAAAACAAAAATTATTTAACGATTTTATAGAATATTATATGTTTAGCGATTTACCAGCAACAATGTTTTGTTTTATATATATTGAAATTATCCAAATATTATTTTTTTGGACGATTAGCAAATGCTACTCCTAAAATTATTAATATAATACCGATATAATGACCTATTACTAAAATTTCACCATCCCATATCCCCCAAATAATGGCTACAATTGGGATTAAGTAAGTTACAAAACTTGTAAAGATTGGAGAAGTCAATTTTACGAGCCTATTAAATAATATTAACGCAAATGCAGTTCCTATCACACCTAAAATACAAATGAATAATAAAGCCATGCCAGCCCCATCTGCATATTGCATTTTATGAATAAAATCACTTGCCCCAAACAAATAGCCTCCTGCCAAAGGAGCTATTAAAACCAAAGAAATACTCGTAATCATTCTTGGTGTTAATACATTAAACTGGGTTTTGATTATATTCAGGTTTAGTCCATAACAGAAGGTTGCAAGTATTACGAATAAGGCATAAAAGTTAAAATTTCCAAGTTCACCACCAGATCCAGCAACAATCAAAACAACAGTGCCAGCAAAGCCTAAAGCAATCCCTAAACTATCTCTGAGTTTTAAACTTCCTTTAAAAAATAAAACGCCAACTAGCAATGCAAATATTGGAGTCAGTGCATTCAATACACCTGTAATCCCACTTTCAAGTTGAGTTTGTGCATAGGCAAATAAAAATGCTGGCCCAAAACTGCCCACCATACCTGAAATAAAAAGCCATTTCCATTGCCTTCTATTTAATGTTTTGAGTTTAGGTAATGATAAGGGCGTAAGCACTAAAGCTGCTGAAAAAATCCTGATGGCTCCAACTTCTCCAGCTGAAAAGACAAGAAGCCCTTTTTTAATAAGAATAAAAGAGCTTCCCCATATGAGCGCGAGTAATATTAATAATCCGTAAATTAAAACTGGACTTGCAGTTTCTTTTTCATTCATATTTTCTCGGTCATTTTATCAGCAAAAACTTCTTTTACTTCATCTAATGTATTTAAAACTTCTTGAAAACTATCTCCTTCTACTAAACGAGTTCTATAAGGTTTGAAATGTGAGATGCCTTTGAAATAGTTAGTATAATGCCTTCTCATCTCATAAATACCTACTTTTTCACCCTTCCATTTAACTGAAAACTCCAAATGCTTTTTAGCAGTCTCTACTCTATCTTCCAGATTTGGAGCAGGAAGTGTTTCTCCCGTTTTCAAATAATGTTTGATTTCATTAAAAATCCATGGATTACCAATAGCCGCCCTTCCAATCATAATTCCATCAACACCATATCTATTTTTATACTCTAAAGCTTTTTCAGGAGAATCAATATCTCCATTCCCAAAAATAGGAATGTTGATTCTTGAATTATTCTTTACTTTAGAAATTAATGACCAGTCAGCTTCTCCTTTATACATTTGCTTTCGGGTTCTCCCATGTATGGATAAAGCTTTAATCCCAACATCTTGCAATCTCTCAGCTACTTCTTCAATATTTTTGGAATCCTCATCCCAGCCTAATCTGGTTTTTACAGTAACAGGCAAATCAGTAGATTTTACTACAGCCTCAGTTAACCTCACCATCAAGTCAATATCTTTCAAAACTCCAGCTCCAGCGCCTTTCGTGACAACTTTCTTTACAGGACAACCAAAGTTGATGTCCACTAAATCCGGCTGAGTTACATTGACAATATTAGTAGCTATAGACATTGCTTCTTCATCTCCTCCGAAAATTTGAATCCCTATCGGTTTCTCATAATCAAAAATATCAAGCTTTTGTCTGCTTTTGATGGCATCTCTTATTAATCCTTCAGAAGAAATAAATTCTGTATACATTAAATCGGCACCATTCTCTTTACATACTGCTCTAAATGGCGGATCACTGACATCCTCCATAGGTGCTAATAATAATGGGAACTCGCCTAATGATATGTTTCCTATCTTTACCAATTTGATAATCTTAATTTTGGTGTAAATTTACGCACTATATGAATTCTTTAAAGCATAACAACCCACAAATTATCTATAAAAATCCCTGGACTTCAATTTTTTACCTTGTATTACTGTTTTTAGCATGGAATCTTATAAGTCAACTCATTGGCTCTGGTTTAGCAGTTTTAGTTTCAGGCGTTAATATTTTTGAGAGCCAAGAAATTTTACAACCGCCTTTTGGCCCTGAAAGTAAATTATTTATGTATGTGGCTCAAGGAGTAAGCCACTTCCTAGGCTTTACTCTTTTTGGCTTATTTTTTATAAAAAAAATGGATAAGCAAGAGTTTAAAGATTACTTCCATAGTAAAAAATTGAGTCTAAACTCGGCCTTAATAATTGTATTGATGACGTTTTCTTTCATGATGTTTAATTCTATCATTATTGAATGGAATATGAATATTGAATTTCCAGAATTCATGAAAGCTTTTGAAGAATGGGCGCGAGCCACGGAAGATCAACTAATGGAGTTGACAGAGTTGCTCAGTAACTACGATAGTTTTGGTGAAATGCTTATCGCTCTACTAATTATTGGTGTTTTACCAGCAATTGGAGAGGAACTAGTATTCAGAGGTTTATTACAGAATAAGTTAGAATCAGCGACCAAAAATGCTCATTTAGCAATATGGATATCAGCTATAATTTTTGGAGCCTTTCATATGCAATTCTATGGTGTTGTACCTCGAATTATGCTTGGCGCTTTGTTTGGGTACATTTATGTGTTTTCTAGAAATATTTGGTATCCGATTATTGCCCATTTTGTTAACAATGGATTGGCAGTTATATTAATGTATGTTGGGCCAAGGTTTATAGATGATTTTGACGCACAAGAAGTAGATTCTTCGGTTCCAGTATATATTTCACTTTCAGCCTTATTCGCATGTCTCATTTTTTTCCGTTACTTTAAGCAACAAATGAATAAAGCTGCTCAGGAATGAAAAACTGGAAAACTGTTTATAAAACAGATAAGTTATATCAAGCACAAATAGTGAATGATTATTTGCAGGAAAAGGAATTGAATCCGATTATTGTAGATAAAAAAGATTCAGCCTATCAGCTTGGCTACTATGAAATCGTAGTTACTGTGGATCATGTAATTCGAGCGATCAAACTAATTGAAGATGATATCAAATTTGAGTAAATACAATAATTTAACTCAAAGGATTATTGCCGCTATTCTTGGTGTAGCAATTATTCTTTCGGCTATTATTTATAGTGAATGGACCTATTTTGCAGTGTTTTTTATACTCTGCGCCTTAACCCAACTTGAATTTTATAAACTAGTTGGAATTGATGGCATGTTGCCTTTAAAGTTTTGGGGAACAATCACAGGATTATCAATCTATACGATTACATTTTTAGTAAGGGCTGAACACCTTGATCCAAGGATTTACTTTGTAATTGCTCCAATAGCATCAACCGTTTATTTTGTAAAACTTTACAATAAAAATGATAAAAAACCTTTCACAAATATTGCCTACACTTTCTTAGGAATTATTTATGTAGCCGCTCCTTTTTCTTTACTGCATATAGCTGTTTTTTATAATGGGACCTACAGTTTTCAAATCATAATTGGTGCATTATTCATACTTTGGGCTAGCGATACAGGCGCTTATTTTGCAGGGGTTAAATTTGGGAAAAGGAAGTTGTTTGAAAGGATCTCTCCCAAAAAGACTTGGGAAGGGGCTTTAGGTGGAACAATTTTGGCATTTATTTTTGCTATAATCATGGCTGCAAATTTCGATGAAATTGCAGATTGGCAATGGCTTTGCATTGCAGGAATAATCGTAATAGCAGGAACATATGGAGATTTAGTTGAATCTCTATTCAAAAGAAGTATAGATATTAAAGATTCTGGCTCAGTTATACCGGGCCACGGAGGCTTTTTAGACAGATTTGATGGACTTTTGTTGTCTGCACCATTTATTTCAGCTTTTTTAATGCTTTTTGAATGATTTTTTCAACATTAGTACATAAAAAAGTAAAAATCAGATAACAAATAGTTAATTTCGCCTCCAAGTTTTTATAAAAACAAATACTACTATGGGATATATCGAACCGGCTCCAATAAAAGACTTAGAAAACCCTTTTGAGTCGATGATGTCGCGATTCCACATCGCTGCGCAACATTTAGGTTTAGATGATGAAATTTACAACGTATTGAAGTCACCTGCTCGTCAGGTTACAGTAAATCTTCCAATAACAATGGATGATGGGTCAATACAAGTTTTTGAAGGCTACAGAGTTATTCACTCCACTATCTTAGGCCCATCAAAAGGTGGTGTAAGGTATGATATGGGTGTGAATATCGATGAGGTTAAAGCACTTGCTGCATGGATGACATGGAAATGTGCGGTAGTTGACATCCCTTACGGTGGTGCCAAAGGAGGTATTAAGTGTAACCCACGTTCAATGTCTGCTGGTGAAATTGAAAGATTAACCAGAGCCTACACAGAATCAATGGTTGATGTATTTGGTGAAGACAGAGATATTCCTGCACCAGATATGGGGACTGGCCCAAGAGAAATGGCGTGGATGATGGATGCTTATTCAAGATCCAAAGGTATGACTGTAAACGCAGTTGTTACCGGTAAGCCATTGGTATTAGGCGGTTCATTAGGTAGAACAGAAGCTACAGGACGTGGTGTAATGGTTTCAGCTTTAGCTGCAATGGAAAAACTGAAAATCAATCCTTATAAAGCTACAATGGCTGTTCAAGGGTTTGGAAATGTTGGTTCTTTTGCTGCTTTATTGTTAGAAGAAAGAGGTGCAACTATCAAAGCAATATCCGATATTTCTGGTGCATATTTCAATGATAAAGGCATCAACATTAAAGAAGCTATTGAATACAGAAATAATAATAACGGTACTTTAGAAGGTTTTAATGGTGCAGAAAAAATTGCACATGAAGAATTATTAACCCTAGAGGTTGATGTATTAATTCCTGCTGCAAAAGAGGATGTGATAACACATGATAATGCAGGTAAAATAAAAGCTAAACTGATTGTTGAGGGTGCAAATGGACCAACTTCAGCAAAAGCAGACAGCATTATTAACGAACATGGAATTATGGTGGCTCCAGATATCTTAGCGAATGCTGGTGGTGTTACGGTATCATATTTCGAATGGGTGCAAAACAGATTAGGTTATAAGTGGACAAGAGAACGCGTAAACAGACGTTCTGATAGGATCATGAAAGATGCTTTTGAAGTGGTTTACAAAACTTCTATTGACTATGACGTACCTATGAGAATTGCTGCATACATTGTTGCAATCGATAAAGTAGCTCAGACTTATAAATATAGAGGTGGATATTAATTTATCAGCCAAATAATTTTTAATATATTTAAAAGCGCAGTAAATCTGCGCTTTTTTTAATAGAATTAGAAGTGAATAAAACTTCAATAGAATTCATATAATTTAACGCTATGACTTTACATAAAGAAGGAAGAAAAATATTGTTCTTTTCGCTGATTATATTCATTGGTATATTTTTCTTATTTGAATATGTGTTAAATACTCCACAATGGGTAAATGATGGAATATTAATCATATTAATTGTAGTTTATTTGTTAATACTTCAGTTTTTCAGAAATCCAAAATTCATCATCAATAAGAATGACAAACATGTTTTGGCACCAGCTGATGGAAAAGTGGTAGTGATTGAAAACACGGAAGAAACAGAATATTTTAATGAGAAAAGGAAGCAGATTTCCATTTTCATGTCACCCGTAAATGTGCATGTAAACAGAAGTCCGATTTCTGGTGTAGTGAAATTCTGTAAATATCATGCGGGTAAATATTTAGTAGCTTGGCATCCTAAATCCAGTACGGAAAATGAAAGAACTACTATTGTTGTTGAAAACGGAAGTGGCATTGAAGTACTTTTTAGACAAATCGCTGGAGCTATGGCAAGAAGAATCAAATGGTACGTTAATGAAGGTGATGTTGTAGAACAAGGTGGAGAGTTTGGTTTTATTAAATTTGGTTCCAGAGTTGATATATACCTACCATTAGATGCTGAGGTAAAAGTAAATATTGGTGATAAAACAAAAGGTGGAAGAACTGTAATAGCGGAACTCAAATCTTAATCTTATCAGACTAATCCTCTATTTTAAAAATTGAAGCAAAAGAGAACTATAGGCAGAGTTGACAAAATAAGCCTACCTGAATTAGGCTTAGTAAACGTCCAGGCAAAAATTGATACTGGCGCTTATACTTCTGCTATACATTGTTCAAAAATACATCTAGAAAAAGAAGACAATGCTGATTTTTTAGTCTATACCATTAGTGGTAAAAGACTAGGTGAAGGCATGAAAGCTCGCAAATTCAGGACTTCTGATTTCAAATTGAAAAAGATCAGAAGTTCGAATGGTCAGGTACAAGAGCGTTATATTATTAAAACAAAAGTCAAAATCTTCAATAAAATTTACAATACTGAATTTTCTCTTTCAGATCGTAGTCATATGAAAAACCCCATTTTATTGGGTAGGAAATTATTGAGTGGTAGATTTGTGGTGGATGTAGCAGAAGAAAATCTTTCTTTCCAATACAATCAAAAATCATAAAAGGGAAATGAACATTAGAATTGGAACTAGAGGAAGCAAACTGGCCTTATGGCAAGCCGAATACGTTAAAAATAAACTAGAAAAAGCAGGTCATAGTGCTGAAATCAAAATCATTGAAACCAAAGGTGATAAAATTTTAGATGTTGCTATTTCTAAAATAGGAAGTAAAGGTGTGTTTACCGAAGAAATAGAAGCACAACTTGCTGAAGGAAATATAGATATCGCAGTTCATAGCGCTAAGGATATGCAATCTGAATTACCGACCGGATTTGAATTAATTGCCTTTACTGAAAGAGAAAAAGTTAATGATGTATTAGTATCTCATAAAGATTCTATTGATTTTTATAATAAAGAAAATCCAATTGTAATCGGAACTTCTTCAACCAGAAGAATTGCTACTTTAAAACACTTCTATCCGCACGTTAAAACAGTTGATATTCGTGGAAACCTTCAAACCAGAATTCGAAAAATGGAAGAAGGACTATGTGATGCCATTTTATTAGCCTATGCTGGTGTACATAGAATGAATTATGATGAGAAAATAAAGCTTGAACTCTCAACAAAGGAATTTATCCCTGCGGTTGGTCAAGGCTCAGTAGCCATAGAAGTACATAAAACAATTGACCAAGAAAAGAAAGACATTTTAAGATTTGCTTTAAATCATAAGCAAACAGAATATTGCCTAAGAGCAGAAAGAGCCTATTTAAAATACTTACAAGGCGGCTGCAGCATTCCAGTATTTGGTCTGGCTCAACTAGAGGGTAATTCCATTGAAATGGAAGCAGGGATAATCAGTCTTAATGGAAAAGAAAGAATATCACTGAAACTGACAGATGAAGCTTCTAGAGCTGAAGAGTTAGGGAACCTTATCGCAAAACAAGTCCTTAAAAAAGGGGGGGACAAAATATTAAAAGAAATAAGAGAACAACTTTCTGAATAACTATACCATGAAATACAAAAATTTAATACTGACTACAGTTTTATTTATCACTTTATTTGCCTCTTGCCAAACTTCAAAAGATTCTGTGATTGTATTACATACAGAATATGGTGATATGAAAGCCATTTTGTACGAAGAAACACCAAAACATAAGCAGAATTTCATAAAACTAGTTGAATCAGGAAAATATGACAGCACTATATTTCATAGAGTGATTGAAAACTTTATGGTTCAAGGTGGTGATGTAAATCAGAAAAAAAATATTGAGGATGAGGATAAGGTAAACTACACTATCGAGGCAGAAATTCAACCTGACTTTTGGCATGTAAAAGGGGCTTTAGCTGCTGCAAGACAAGGTGACCAAATCAACCCTGAACGAAAATCTAGTGGATCTCAGTTCTACATTGTTCATGGACAAAAATTCGAAGAAAGTGACCTAAAGCAAATGTCTGAGGGTAGAGCTCATCAGCAAAAGCAAATGAAATTACGTGAGCTTTTAGGCATGAAAAAATATGCTACTTTAAGAAATGAGGTGATTGAAATGCAAAAGGCCCAGGATATGGAAGGATTGCAAAACTTCATGGAAACGATAGCAGATTCATTAGTTGAAAAAGAATTTGGCAAGATTGAATTATATGAATTCAATCAGAGTCAAATCGAAGATTATGCCAATATTGGAGGTGCGCCTCACTTAGATGGAGAATATACAGTTTTTGGAAGAGTGGTCGAAGGCTTAAATGTGATCGATTCTATTGCTTCGGTGAGGACTGCTGGTGCAGATAAACCTGTTAAAGACATTTATATGACAGCGGAAGTTGAAAAAATGTCTAAAAAGAAAATTACTGAACAATACGGTTACGAATATCCAAGCGAAGAAAAATGAAAATTCTGCTAACAGGCTCAAATGGATTATTAGGTCAAAAATTAGTTAAACTTATAACTGAGCAAACAGATCATCAACTGGTAGCTACTGCAAGAGGAAAAAACCGTTTACCAGCAAGTGATCTATATCAATTTGAAAGTCTTGACATAACAGATAAAAATCAAGTCTTAAACTGTATAAAAACTCATCAGCCAAATGTTGTCATTAATACAGCTGCAATGACCAATGTGGATCAATGTGAAACAGAAAAGGAAGATTGTTGGCAACTAAATGTTACCGCTGTTGAGTATTTAATTGAAGCTTGTGAACAAAATAATTCATTCCTTTTACATTTATCTACTGATTTTATTTTTGATGGTGAGGATGGCCCGTATTCAGAAGAAGCTGAAGCTAATCCTGTGAGCTATTATGGTGAAAGCAAATTGGCAGCAGAAAAATTAATTGAAGGAAGCAATATTGAGTGGGCTATAGCCAGAACTGTTTTAGTGTATGGTATAGCGCATGACATGAGTAGAAGTAATATCATTTTATGGGTCAAAAAATCTCTTGAAGAGGGTAAAGAAATTCAGGTAGTAGATGACCAGTGGAGAACCCCAACACTCGCTGAAGATCTGGCGCAAGGTTGCTTATTAATTGCTGAGCAAAAAGCTACTGGTATCTTTAACATTTCAGGTGATGATTTATTAACACCATATGAAATGGCCATTTCCACGGCTGAATTCTTTAAACTTCCTACGGACAGTATGACTAAAACAGATAGCACTAAGTTTAAGCAAACAGCTAAAAGACCTCCTAAAACTGGTTTTATTTTAGATAAGGCCAAAAACATTTTAGGTTATAAACCACATTCATTTAAAGAAGGTATTGAAATTTTGGCTGGCCAAATAAACTAGAGATTCCTTATTTCCTATTTTAAAAAAAATTGAGAATTTTTCGTTTATACCCTTTTATTTATCGAAATATTATGTGGCTTCATGGAAAAATTTCCATATAAATATTACATCCTATAAACAATCTCATTATACAAGGCTTATTAATATCAGTTTTAAAAATTGATACCTATGCCAAAATTTACGATTGTTTTTAATGATGATTCAACAAAAGAAATAAAAGCAGAAAGTAAAAATGAGATGATTAGAAACTTCAGCATAGAAGATGCTACTGCATTTCAAGCTGATGTGAAAGAAATTAGGTGGGAAGAAGGAAATTTTTGTTGTATAGAAACCATTTCTAGTGGAAAAATTAGTAAAACACTAAGTGAACTAATGGAAAAATAAAGGGAGATATTTTCACTCCCCATCAACAAATCCTTGTAAATATTTATAATTATCATTCAATTGTCCATTCTCTGCAATTGTAGCATTTTTGATAACTTGTTGGGTATCGCCCTTAAGTAAGTGCGGAAGAACGTTTTCAATTAGCTCATTTCCAAAACTTTCAGACGCATCTCTAGGGAGTTCACATGGTAAATTATCAACCGCCATAACGGTAATGTTGCTCTCTACACTAAATTCTGGCTCTATTGTATCAGTATTAGGATTATAATCATATACTGGGTCATCTATAGTAGCCGGCTTTTTTGTACTTGGAATAGAGCCTTCTATGTCACAAGTGATATCTCCAATTATCCTAATTTTAAACTCCGGACGCATGGCATCCTCCTTTGTAAAAAGCATAGGAGCTCGAGGATCCCAAAAAGCACCAGCAATTAAAACATCCGCCACTTTAGCATATTTCATAAAATCGCCCTCATACAAGCCTGGATTTTCATGGAATTCGTTTCTGTTATAAGGGCTTCCATCTCTCTTAACATGGTAAGTATGACTATTTAACTGAGCAAAAACAGGCCTGTCAAATCGTTCATTTAAAAACTCGTAAGGAGTAACTTGAAGTATATCCATTCCATACATTACCTCCATTGCTCCCTTTGCCACTCTACCCCCACCTGTTATCGCAATCTTAATAGAAGGTAATTTAACTTTTTCATATTCCGATTTCATATCATCAAGATCGAAACATTCATTTGCTCTCCTTAAATTGAATAGATTATATCGTTTTCCAAAAGTCCATATGGTATTATATGCTCCTACTATACCTGCAAATCTTCCAAAAGCAACTATTCTTTGATTAGTTTTTGGGTCTAATAAACATTCATAGTCAACTAGCTTTATTTTCTTTTCAAGAATGGTTTGTAAAAGTTCTCTATTATACTCTTGCTCTTTTATAGTATGTGAAAAAAAGAAATACGTTTTTCCTTCAATAAGTTTTTCGGTAGGAACTTCTTTTACTCCTAAAAGGATATCACAATCGCTTATATCTTCTACTACTTCAATTCCATGTTGTAGATATTCCTCAGCTTGAAAAATCCTAACCTCACTTTTCTGAACTTTTACGTCAACATTAAACTTATTGGCAACTTCTTGACATTGAGCAGGCGTTAGTGGTGAGCGTTTATCAACCGGTATTTTATCCTCTCGAATGATTCCTAATTTCAGCATAAATAACGTTAATTCTTACAATTGGATTAAATCCTAAAGTTATTAAAATTAATTATGCTGAAGAATTAATAGGGATTAATGTTGAGAAAATAAACCGTGAACTTCAGTATCAATTTTACTCACGATTAAAGCAAAATCTTCTACATTATTTAAATAATCTAGCTGATTAACGTCTATAATTATAAGCTTGCCTTTATCGTAATTCTTTACCCAAGCTTCGTAATGTTTGTTAAGATTTTTTAGGTATTCGATTCGGATTGTTTCCTCGTATTCTCTACCTCTTTTTTCTATTTGCCCAACTAGCTTAGGAATGTCGGCTCTTAAATAAATTAGTAAATCTGGAGGAGTAATTACAGGAGACATAGAATAGAAAAGCTCCAGGTAATTATGATAATCTCGATCCGACATATTACCTGATTCATGAAGATTTTTAGCAAATACATGGCAATCCTCATAAATAGATCTGTCCTGAACTACTGTATGATCACTTTTCCTAATTCTTTTAACCTGATTCAGTCTGCTATTCAAAAAATAAACCTGTAAGTGAAAAGCCCATTGCTTCATATCATCATAAAAATCCACCAAATATGGATTCTCCTCTACTGCTTCAAATTCTGTTTTCCATCCATAATGATGTGATAACTTTTTTGCTAAAGTAGTTTTACCCGCACCTATATTTCCCGCTATTGCAATATGCTTTAGTTCCTTCATTCTTATTTTTATCTGGGCACAAAATTATAAAATCTATAGTTTTTACATCCTATATTTTTCTTATATAATCTTATAATTTTAAAGGTTGGTCGTATTGTGTATAACAAATAAAATTTATTGTTAAATCTGTATCAGGCTGATTATACAATATTCATGACTTCAGCTACTAAACTTTATTCAACCTCCTCTACCGCTTGCCTTAAAAATTTATTTACCGGATAGGCTTTTTGAAACTTATCCGCACAAAAGGATACCAAATTATTTGAGGTGATTTTATCTTTTCCGTATTGACTCATAAAATAAAACTGCTTGTTATACAAAAGCGGAATTTGATCTCCATATTCTTTATATGGCGGTTTTAATATTTTGTTTTTATTACCTTGAAGCCCTCTAAATTCCTTTTTAAAATCTGAATTTCTCATGACTTCATTTATTTCATTTTCATTGTATAAAATCTCCTGCCTTACCTTATAGATATTTTCAGTAGATAAGTCATACAAACCTCCTCCTAACCAAATTCCTTTAGCATCTAAATGAACATAATATCCTGGAAACTGCTCCTTTTTAGAGCTTCTTGAAATGTAGGCCGCTACATTATTTTTGTAGGGTTGCTTATTTTTAGAAAAACGAATGTCACGATTAATTCTAAAAATTGCATCCTTTGGTTTTATCATGATTTCAGGATCAAATTCCTGTACTGCTAAAATCAAATCAGCAATGAAGGATTTAAAAGGATCTTTAACCTCCTTTTCGTATCTTTTTCTATTCTCATCAAACCATTCTTTATGGTTATTCTCAGCTAACTCTTCGAAAAAATTAATAAAATCATTACTAAAATAGGCCATTCTTTCTACATTAAAGGAACTAAAATAGCAATAAATAATTGTTATGTTTGTTTAAGGATTGTTGAATTATTTTCCTCATAATGCAAAATTACTATCAAATACTAGGTATAAGTGAAATGGCTACTCTAACTGAGATTAAATCAGCTTATAAAGCGCTAGCAAAAGCTTATCATCCAGATATAAATCCTTCTAAGGAATCTGAGGAAAAATTTAAAATTATTTCAACTGCCTATTCTGTATTAAGCAATAATGCTTCAAGGCAACAATATGATGCAAAACTAGCTCATCAAAGACTTCAAGCAAAAAGAGCTAGCATGCGCGCTTATGAAAACCGGCAGAAGTCGTATAAAAATCCTTATCAAAATTATACCTATCGGCCGCCAGTTTATAGACCTTCTTCATTTGACAAAAATGCCGAAAAGAAAGCGAATTTATATGCCATAGGAATAGTCCTTTCAGTTGCAGTTTTAATCCTTATAGGTATAAGTATCTATGATTTTTATCATGAATATAAGTTGGAGAAAAAAATCTCCCTATTTGATGAAAGTGTAAAAAGAGCTGATAGTTTATTCTATGCAGGTAAGGTTGAAGCAGCATTAAACTCTGTAATTAAAATAAAGTCTGATAATAATGAATATAACCCCATTAAAAGTTATGAGATCGATTACCTGAATTTCAGAAGAGAACAAGCTGATATTGATTATAGAAATAAAGCATACCAAGATGCACTTTGGGGGTATTTATTCTTTATGGAATATAGTCAAACTCAAAATCCTGACATGCAATTTAAAATGGCGGTATGCTATCGAAATATGAATGAACCTAATAAAGCAGTTTTCATTTTAAATGAGTTGATGAATAATAATTACAAGCGGATAAGGATGATTGCCTTAATCGGTGAAATCTATAAAGAGGAATTAAACAATACAGATGTAGCCCTACAATATTATGATATGGGTATTCAGAGTATAATTGCTGATTTTAAGCGAGTATATGGTAATGCTTACAGATTATTAGTTTCTGCAGAAAGAACACCAGAAAATGTTAAATCAATTTATTTTAATTCTGCTGAAATTTATTATCAAAAGAAGAATTATAAACAGGCTTCAAAGCTTCTTGAATGGGTGATATTCTTTAAACCCGAGAATCAACTTGCTTATGAATACTTAATTAACAGTTATTTCGAATTAGGTAATGAAAAGGAAGCTTGTAATATTTTTAAAAAGGCAGAAAAACTGGATATTCACCCAGATTTAAATATTCAATTAAGCTGTAATTAAATGCGGAACTTTCTTTTATTAGTATTCACTTTATTGATTTTCTCATTTCCTAGCTTTAGCCAAAGCAAAAAAGCTCAAAAACATATCTCCATATTAACTGCTGATTCACTTGCAGGCAGAGGTTTCACAAACGAGGGACAAATTAAGGCTGCAGATTATATTATAAAGGAACTAACAGATTCAAACGTAATTCCAGCTGGTGAAAATCAATTCATACAGGAATTATCTTATCCTGTAAATTCATTTCCAGGAATGGTTCAATTTTCAACTTCTATTGCAGGAACTATAAAAATTTATGGCGCAGGATCAGATTATTTATTTCACCCTTCATCAAACAGAATTGATATTGAAGGAAAAATAGAAATTATAGACACTACTTATTTTTTTGATAAAACTGAATCTAAAAATATTTACTACATTGATCATAAACCCCAAAACCAGTTTATTGAAAAATTCCTTTTTGAATCAGCCTCCCAAAATTCATTATTAATAGTAAGAGATACAGCAAAATGGAGCTGGTTTCCTTCTGATAAACAATCTCAAAATACAATAATGTATGTAAAAGATGAATTGAAATCTGGCGTAGAAGTTAAAGTTAGTAATGAGGCTGAGTTCAAACCCAATTTTAGATCTTCTAATATAATAGGGAAAATAAATGGAGATAGATCAGATTCAATAATAGTTTTTACTGCTCACTATGACCATATTGGACAAATGGGTAGCGCCATTTTCAAGGGTGCTAATGACAATGCATCAGGTGTTTCTATGTTGCTTAGTCTTGCGGAATCTTATAGCAAAAACACACCTAAATATGACACTTATTTTTTATTTACAACCGCTGAAGAAGTTGGCTTAATTGGAAGTTATTATTTCATTCAAAATCCAACTTTTGATTTACGCAAAACAAAGATGCTGATCAATTTAGATATGGTAGGAACTGGAAATGAAGGAATAACCGTAGTAAATGCTATAAAACAAGAAAGATTTTTTAAGCTATTAAATGAATTGAATGAAGGTAGGATAACAGAAATTAAAAAAAGAGGAAAAGCATGTAATAGTGATCATTGTTTATTTGATCAAATAGGTGTGCCGTCTATATTTATTTATACCTTAGGAGGAAAACAAGCCTATCATGATGTATTTGATGACGGTAAAGATTTAAGCTTGGAAGCTTTTAATAGTTTACACGATCTATTAATTGAAAGCGTGAATAGTTATTAAGCGCTTAAGCTAAAGATTGACCGAACTTCTGCTTCTTGCCTTAAACTTTTACCCTCTATTGCTTGAACAAAATGCTGGCTTAATTTTTTTCTACTAAAAAATTGCTCAGCCGTACTTCTTGAAGCTATTTGGTACTTTCTTAATAAATCTGGTGACTCAATAAATGGTTTTATTTTTTCAGAAAATTCAGTTGGAAAATCTGAATCTGCAAAAAACCCTATGTGTCTCTTCTCCACCAAGCCTCTAATCCATCCTTGAATATTTGTAATTATAAGTTTGCCAGAAGCAATAGCATCGAAAAATTTATTAGGTGAGTTTGTTCTTAAAACCGGTTTATGTAGAAATGAAACATAACAAGCATCCGTTACATTCATCACGTCTCTCACTTCTTCCTTAGTGCCATATGGAATAAAAAATACATTCTTGAGCTGATTTTCGGACACATAATTCTTAATGGAATCTAAACTTAAGCCTTCTCCCATAATCAAGAAACGAATAGGGAGATGAGTAGATAATTCAGCACATTTTATCAGACTCATTAAATCATTCACTGGCCCTACAGCACCAAAATAACTTACAACAAATTTATTTTTAACTCCATATTGAAGCACCAAATCTTCATCCTTCTCTTCTACTCTACTAAAGAAATCACAATCTGCCACGTTTGGAATTAAATCAACATTTACATTCGGAACCCTTTTTTCTATATGGTTTCTCATTCCAGGAGATAATGCTATAACTCTTTCTGCATTTTTATAAAAATCTAACTCCTTTTTTTGAAGCCATATCTTTAATAAAGGATTTCTTATTACCCCCATTTGAATGGGTGCCTCTGGCCATAAATCTCTTACTTCAAAAACATAAGGAATGTTAAACTTCCTCTTAGCCCAAAGCGCAATAAAACCAATTGTAAGTGGAGTACTTGTTGCGATTATTTTATCGTAATTATTATGCTTTTTAATATAAGATTTGCAAAGCATTATAAACTTCAGAAAAGCGGAGATTCTTTTAATAAAGCCATATTTATTGTTATAGCTAACCGCTAAATAATGAACGTTTAAACCATCAACCCTTTTACTCTTATCCGCACTTTCATTATGGGCTGTAAGCATATCTACCTGATGCCCTTTTTCTTTTAAGGCTTGAGCCATAAAATAAGAGCGGTTTGCCCCTCCTTCATCTGGAGTTTTAAAATATTGATGGATGTAAAGAATCTTCATTGAACACTAAAGTAAGCCCTTTATACTTAATACAACAAAATTTCAATTATAAAATTCTATAATTTGCACACTAGCCAATCTCACTTATTAAAGGATATTCATTTTGAGATTTTATTGTGATCATTCCATCCTCAATAACTTTTAAATAATCCTCTGATTTAGATAAGTTACTCAATTCAAAGTTTTCACTATTTTCCAGTTTTAATTTAAAATCCTTGGGGTACCACTTTTTGAAAATAGGCTCAACATTCAAAATATATTTGCCACTTTCAGTAAAAAAATTGATAGGTAGGTGAATTGTGTTCTTAATAGATATAAACTTGGATAGCATCAAATCATTTTTGCAAAACACATTTAGGCCCGTATACTTCTTTTTGTTCAACCACTTAGCAATACTTGGCCATAAATTATCTGACTTCAAAATTATATCTCCCTCTTCAGCCTCCAATGTATTATCCTCTTCTAAAATTAAACCATCAATTTTAGTCCGCATAATTTCAAAATAATACTTTAGCTCTGGCTTAATCAAAACCAATGGTGACCAACCTAATAATTCTGAAAGTTGATTCCAGTTATCATGCAACTCAAATATCAAAATAGGTGGCTCTTGCTCGTCTCTAATTACATGATGAGAAGACATAATACTTTTTTATTTAGGTTAAATCTGCTATTTTAAGCAATATGGCAAAATGATTTTGTATTATTACATTGAAATTATATAATCGCTTTAACAGTTATTCAAAGTGAAACTCAAAAACTATTTCATATTATTGTCTTTAAGCTTTTTACTCCCAAATATTGGACTTGGGCAAAATCAGCAACTAATCGACAGCTTGAAGTCTAGTATTGAGAAATCAGCTCCTACCGAAAGGGTTGAAATATACAATCAACTTGCTTGGGAATACAGAAAGTCATTTCCTGACAGTACCATTTTCTTTAGTGAAAAAGCTATTGAATTAGTTAAAAGTAAACCTGAACTAAGTGAAAGTATTGCTAAATCAATAAATTTTAAAGGTGTTGGCCATTTTTACGAAGGAGAAAACATCAAAGCTTTTGAAACCTATAAACAAGCGAAAGACTCTGCCTTAATTTATGGAGATTCTTTACAATATGCCTACGCTTTAAATAATATTGGTAGAATTTATTTTAATCAGGGAAATTATGTTTCTGCTTATGATAACTTTTTCCGTGCATTAGAAATTTTTGAAGTACTCAACGATATCCAATCTATGAGTTATGGCTATAAGAGTTTAGCAGAATTATATCAAACTCAAAATAATTTAGAAAAGGCATTAGAAATGTCATTAAAGACAGCCGAATACCGACAAAGATTTGATGACCCTTCCGGAATCATATCAATTTATTTGGAAATAGCTGGTATTTATGGCCAAATGGAGAATTACAATAGTAGTTTAAAGTATTTTACTCAGGCCTACGAGGTAGCTTCAAAAATAAATGATGAGGCTAATCTTGCCATTATTAAATTATCAATAGCAGAAATGAATACTAAAAGAGGACAATTAGGAATTGCCTTAACCAATGCTATTGAAGCGCTAGATTTTGCCTCTAAGTCTAAAAATATTAACCTCATAATTCAAGTCTATTCCTTACTAGGGGAAATCTACTTCTACCAAAATAATTATGCTCAATCAAAATCATATTTCTTAAAAGTAAGCACCTTAGCACCTAATAATGATATTACATACACGCAAGAAGCATATTATTACTTATCTAAAATAGCAGAGAAACGCGGAAATATTGCCACTGCATTTGATTATTTTAAAGAATATACAAGCTTGAAAGAAAAAACTGAAAATGTAAATACTGCAAGGGAAATTGAACGCCTTGAGAGTAGATTAGCATTAGAAGCCAAAGAAGTT
This sequence comes from Marivirga arenosa, assembly GCF_030503895.2. GTDB lineage: Bacteria > Bacteroidota > Bacteroidia > Cytophagales > Cyclobacteriaceae > Marivirga > Marivirga arenosa. Next base: position 1,841,468 of record NZ_CP129970.2, on the reverse strand, counting down.
GAAAATGAGTTATTGAAAAAGAATGAAGAGACCTACAAACAAGTAATTCAAAAACAAAAGGCCTTTAATTATGCACTTATTGCTATTGTGCTACTTACTTTAACCTTATTAACTATTATTTGGATAACTGCCACCAGAAGAAGAAAGCATAATATGGTGCTTCAGTTGAAGAATAATAAAATTGAATCACAACAAAAAAGAATTACTCTTCAAAATAAAGAGATAAAGTCTCAGAATGATCAATTAATTATTCGAAATAAGGAATTGGATGATCTAAATAATGAAAAGGACTCTTTATTAAGCTTAGTAGCACATGATATGAAAGCTCCTTTTCACAGAATTAAAGGCCTAACTGAATTACTCAGATTATCAGGCTTAAATGAGGAACAAATGCAATATGTAAGCATGATAAAAAATAATGCTAAGCATGGAGCTTATCTAATAAATGATTTATTGGATGTTAATTCAATGGAAATTGAGAAAGAGAATTTAAAAGTAGAAAATATTGAATTAAAGGAATTGCTGGAAGAAATTAATTCAAATTTCATAATAGAACTCACCAATAAGCAAATTGAAAGTAAAATTGAATGCGAAGCTGGGCTTGAAGTTAGAACTGACAAAAACTACATCAATAGGATTTTAGAAAACCTTGTATCTAATGCCATAAAATTCTCTCGATTAGAATCCGAAATCATATTGAGAGCAGGTAAAAATAAAAACCGTTTTTGGATTTCAGTAAAAGATTTTGGTCCTGGGTTTACCGAAGAAGATAAGATTAGTTTATTCAAAAAATTTAAAAAACTAACGGCTAAACCAACAGGTGGTGAAAGTTCAAATGGGCTTGGTTTGGCAATCGTAAAAACCTTAACAGATCGTTTGAATGGAAATATTGAATTAAGAACAGAATTAGGAAAATACAGTGAATTTACTCTGTATTTTCCATTATCATAATTATTTTAAAATCCTACCTTACCAGACTTCCAACCTTTTTCTTCAACCTCTTCAGCAGTTTTCAACACTTTATCTTTCATTTTCTTTTTATAATCATCAAGGTTTTTAGCAGCTGATTTATCAAAAGTAGAAACTATCTGAGCTGCCAAAATACCTGCATTTTTTGCTCCATTTAACGCTACTGTGGCAACAGGAACTCCTCCGGGCATTTGCAGTATAGATAATACCGAGTCCCAGCCATCAATGGAATTACTTGATTTCACGGGCACCCCAATCACTGGCAGTGAAGTATAAGCCGCCACCATTCCTGGTAAATGAGCAGCACCTCCTGCTCCCGCAATTATGGCATGATAACCATTATCTCTTGCCTTTGTAGCAAACTCCATCATTCTTTCAGGTGTTCTATGGGCCGAAACTATGGTTAAATCAAATTTCACCTCTAGTTCCTCTAACACTTTAGCTGCTTCACTCATTACAGGCAAATCAGACTGACTTCCCATTATAATTGCAATTTTACCTTTACTCATGCTTTTACTTTTAATGTAGATTTCACAATATCAATTTTCCTTTTTAAAGAGGTTAAACTAGGATCAGTTATCGTTACATGTCCCATTTTCCTGAAAGGCTTGGTTAACTTTTTTCCGTATAAGTGAACTGATGCTCCTGGTATTTTCATCACTGCATCCATTCCCTCATATAAGGCATTACCAGTAAATCCATCTTCTCCCAGAACATTTACCATAGCAGAGCTAATTTTGGTTGAGGTATCTCCTAAAGGTAAATTCAAAATTGCTCTTAAATGTTGATCATATTGAGAAACAAAATTTCCTTCAATACTTTGATGTCCGCTATTATGTGGCCTAGGAGCTATTTCATTTACTAATATGTCATTATCCTTAGTTAAAAACATCTCAACTGCTAAAATCCCAACCATTTCTAATTTCTGGATGATATCGGTGGCCACCTGCTTTGCTTTAGCCTCTTCCTCTTTTTCAATTATTGCAGGTGATAAAAGATACTCTACCAAATTATGTTCAGGGTGAAAAACCATTTCAACTACTGGAAAAGTATTGACTTCTCCTGCTTCATTTCTACTTACTATTACAGCCAATTCTTTTTTGAAAGGAACAAACTCTTCCAAAAGTGCAGGAGCATCAAAGCCTGATTTAATTTCCTCTTTTGATTTAATAACTTTTACTCCTCTTCCATCATATCCTCCCTTTCCAATTTTATGAACAGCAGGTAATTTATCAGCCAGCTTTTCAAGATCTTGAAGATTTTCAGTTAATGTAAAGGGGGCTGTAGGAATATCGTTATCCACATAAAATTGTTTCTGAACTCTTTTATCCTGAATCATTTCAACAATTTCAGGCTGAGGATATACTTTTACGCCTTCAGATTGAAGCTTTTTCATCGCTCCAATATTTACTTTTTCGATTTCAATTGTGAGTATGTCGCAATCCTTACCAAAATTGTAAACTGCATCATAGTCTTCTAGATCACCAACTGTGAAATCAGAAGTTAAATTTGAACATGGAGCATTAGGATCAGCATCCATCATTTTTAAATCAATATTAATATTAATGGCACTTTGCAAAAGCATTCTGCCTAGTTGCCCACCACCTAAGACACCAACTTTTAAATCTGTATTAAACCTCATAGAAATGATTTATGTATTTCTTATTATGCAACAAAGATATGAATATTGAAATTGTTCTCTTTTTAAAAGGATATAAAAAAAGCCTTTCCTTAGAGGGAAAAGCTTTTAGAGTTTCTTGATGGAGATATTATTTACCTTTTACATCTTTAATTTTATCTCCATTGATTTCTACTTTCAATATGAATAGATCAAAATCCTCATCTATTGGTAAAAATTTATATACTAATTTCTCACCTGTTTTTCTTGCTATATCTATCAAACCTAGTCCTGCCCCTCCTTTATTAGAAAGCTTACCATGCTTAATTTGTTGCATATACATTTTCTTAAGCTCATCAGCGCTAGCAGCATTTACTTCATCGATTGCGCTTCTTAAGTCCTCTACTTTATTTCTCGCAACCTTATTACTTGTAATTACATAGTAAATGTCTTCTTTATTACCAATGACGAACAATCCATTACCGATCTGAGCATCAGTAATTTCATCAGAGTGTTTATTCATGTTTTGAAGCGTTTCAACCATTACATGATATACTCTCTTTTTCACATATCTATCCTCTTTTTTACGCTCCATGTCCGACTCAGCCATGGAAGTAAACATCTTTGTAATTTCGTGATTAAATTCTCCTAAATAGACTAAGGAAATCCCGTTTCCTTGCATTTCAGAAAAAAGACTAAGTACCGATTTGATGAAATTTACGTTTAAATCCATCTTATTTTCATTTATGTTCTCTATCATCAATAACTAGATTTTTATTTCTACTTTTTACAAATATGTGAACTTTTTACAAATTAGGATATTTTTTTGAAAAATCAGTCAATTCCTAAATCAATTGTTTCAATTGTATCTTTACTATTCTTTTTACCTTTTGATTTTCCCTTTGAAACATTACCAAAAGTATGATTTATTCCAAATCTAAAATCAACTACCCTCCCTTTTACAGGATTTAAAATAGAGGCCAAATCATTTGTAGCCAATACAACTTGAAATGGAATTAGGTTCAGGGTTATGCCAGTTCCGAAGTTATTTATTCTTCCATTCATTGCAGTAGCTGAAAAAGCAAAATTAAAGAATGTTCCAGCCTGGAAATTATACATTGCGGTTAACGCTGGAATCAATGCACCTCGATATAATTCTGAATACAGAATAGCAGAAGCTGTTTGCCTTCTGCTTAATTTGTAAGATGCTCCGGCATAAAGTCTACCTGTTAATGAGGTAGAAAAAGCCTCTCCTGTTGTTTCAGCAATTTCCAAATCGTTTACAACACTGTCAAAATCATCCACTACCGAAATACTATTCCCGTTAATCAAATCAACCACATCAACTCCACTAAAACTGTAGTTAAAAGCGGGTACGGTTTGCTGATTTGTATAACTCTCATTCCACCTAATGAATCCCAAATCATTCAAACTGGCGAAAAAGTTAATTTTTTCATTAAACTCATAAGTAGCTCCTAAATCCAATCCGAATCCTCTGTTTGATAATGCCGAGGAACGAATGTCTTCTGAAGTACTTTGATCATTAAACAATGCACCTGTGACACCTGCCGTTCTAATATCAAATTCATTTATATTCATTGAAATAGAATCCCCTCTAAATTCTTCATTGCCATATGTTTGCAACTGAGCATCAAATGAATTGATGTCCGCATAAGCATGGCCTAATAATAACTTCAGTCGAGCACCAACCGTCATTTTACCTGCTAAAATTTCACGACCATGGCTTATTCCTATTTCAGTAAAGCCTATTGTTTTAGTATTAAATCTATTTAAATCTAATAAACCATCTTCTAATTGATCACTAGCATTTCCTAAAACAGCAAATTGAAAAAATTCTTCTGGAATACTTACACGAGAGATTGCTCTAGTGTTGATACTAAAAGCTGTATAACTTGCAAGGCCTCGAATACCTAAGTGAAGCACATTAACCGTATTATTGACACTGATACGATTATTTCTTCTTAATCTATTTAAGATTCTTTCCGTATCAATATTCCCTTCTGCATCTGTAGAAGTTAACAAATCAAGATTTGTGAAATTTTGCCCTAAATTGAGGTGGAATCCTGATAAGCCTGGTAAGCCAAATGAGAACTTATAATCTGGTAAAACAGCCGGGTTTAAGTTATTGGCTTGCGGTAATGTTTTATTTAATCCATAAGAGATCATATCAGATTGGGCGAATACACTACCACTAGTAATAAGCAGCACAATCAGAATTATATATTGTAAATTTCTTTTCATAATAGTAGTCATTATAGATTTACATTATATTTAGCTTGAACAGCCAAATTGAATTGAACAGCCGCATCAGCGGTAATTCTTTCTATTGTTGTTCCGTTATTAGTAGTTGAAATCGTAGCTTTAATCCCGATTCTTCTTACATCTGCTAAGCCTTCAAGATTATCCTCTAATCTTATAAGATCACTTAAAGTCTCTGGTTGAGATGGGCTACCCCCACCTAAAAACTTACCATCAAATAAAGTTCTTACGAAACTACTGTCTTCTCTTAATAAATCTGCCCTAAAATTAAGATCGATTGGCAATGAGTTTTCTGAAGTAAACTTAAATAATGCATAGTCCAAATCCTGAAGATCAACCCCATCTAATTCAACTGTTTCATTTATTTCTAAACCACTTAGACTTAACTCTAGAGGAAGCTCAATCTCATAGCCTGCTTGAATGTAACTGTCTTTAGTGACGAAATTATCCGCAACATTTTCGGGGTCAATTAAACCACTAATTTGAAGTGAAACAGAATCAGGAACGTTATTGACTAAGTCTTTAAAAGCCTGATCAAAATTTGTTTCTGATTGTACTATTTCACCTTCTGGTGCAGATAGTAGTTCGATAGTATTGTCAATTGGCTCAACTGTTTGAGCTCCATTTTTAAAGGACAAGAAATTATCAATTTGAAACCTTACTGGTAATCCCATTGAATTTGTCAAAATTAAAGAGAACTTGGGGTCTTCAAAGAAATAATCTATGTTCTCAGCAAAGTCCACTCCACTAAAGAAATCTGTACTGATTGTATTTAAGTCTGTCACAATATTTTGTGTGCTCAAATCACCATATATTGCATTGAATATAATATCCCGTACTTGTAAATTTAACAAAATTGAATTTTCCCCAAATGTCAAGTCTTGATCCACTCTACTAATCGTAATATCAAAATTGAATGCTAATTGAGATTGACTTGCATCTTGATCAAAAATAAATTCTACACTTCCGAATTGATCTGATTGTTGGTCGGTTCCTACAGGGTTTCCACCTATGTTATATCCAAAAACATGTTGATAATCAAATAATCGAATATTCGTAGGTGCATCTAATGAAAAGGCCATGTCTACATTAGCTGGAAAATCCTCAGTAACATCAGCACTAACGGTACCTTCATCAATGAGTAATCTGTCATAATCGCCCGCTAAAGGATTATTTACATTTACACTTCTTGAAATTGAAACGCTTCCATTCTGATTAAATTCATTAATCTCATTTGGCGTTAGAATGATTGGCGGTACATTTATGTCTCTATCTGGAACTGAATAGTACTCGGTAGCCGACTGGCTAAACAAACTGTCATCTGCTAGAGTAAAAACAATTGTATTTTCTGAATTTGTTGTATAGTCTATATTAGCTGCATTAGTTTCCAAGATTTCACTTAAAGTAAAGCGAGAATCAACTAATGGAACACCTAATTCAGGACTCCATTTTATGCTACCTAGTTCCAATTCACTCAATTCCGAGTAACAACCTCCTGTTGTAAAGGAAATTAGTAGAACGAAATAGAACAATGGTTTTCTTATCATTCGATTCATATCTATTAAATTTATTTCAAATCTATCGAAAATTGAAGGATATTTATAAATTATAGAAATAAAAATATATGGAAAAGCAGTTGTATTTTATTGGAATCTGCCCTCCTCATCCATTAGAACAGGATATTCATAGGATAAAAGAGGAGTTTTATCAAAAATATGGTATTAAAGGTGCTTTTCGATCAAAAGCCCATATTACGCTGCAAATGCCTTTTCATTTAGCTGATAAAAAGGTAAGTCCTCTAATTAAAGGATTGGAAGATACACTCTATTTTCAGAAGAACTTTTTAGTAGAAATACGAAATTTCAATGTCTTTGAACCTAGAGTAATATATATGGATGTTGTGAGAAACAAAAAGCTAGAGGCTTTACAGCAGATGATCGAAAAATATATGAAGCAATATCAAGTGTTTAATGGCACACATAAAAACAGAGGTTTTAATCCTCATATAACAGTAGCTTTTCGAGATTTAAAAAAGCCTACCTTCTATAAAATATGGAATGAAGTGAAAGGTCGAAAATTTCAGGAGTCATTTGAGGCAGATTCAATAACTGTTTTCAAGCATAATGGCAATGATTGGGATAATTATAAAGAATTGAAATTTGGTAATGCTGAATAATTGCAGTTTAGATTGAACTTTTTAACTTTAAAAATCAACCATCCTTTAGAAGTCTAAATGAATAAAGTATACATCTGGTTCCGTAACTTTTTTGGCTTTTCCAGATCAGAAAGTAATGGATTTGTTCTTTTGCTTTTCATCATGATCCTGATTATTTGCATTCCATTTATTACCAAATCCATTTTTTTGAAATACAACCCGCCAATTCAATCTAAAGCTGACAAAGCCGCATTAGATAGTCTTATTGTTGAAATTGAAAAAAGAATAGTTAAGCAAAAGGAAGAAGAAAATAATTTCAAGACTTTCAATTTAAATACCTCAACTGTTGATGAAATAGTTGAAGCTGGTTTGCCAAATTATTTGGCAGAAAGAATAGTAAACTATAGGGAAAAAGTAGCGCCATTCAGTGAAAAAACTGACTTATTGAAAATTTATGGAATTGATAGTGCTTATTATTTAAGATTATCTTCCTTCATTAAGGTTACAAAAAGCGAGAACTCAATAAGTGAATTTAATATTTCTGAGAATATAGAAATCAAATCTTCAACCTATGGAAAAGCAAACTTTAAAGATAAAAGAGAAATAATTAAGCCTTTCGATATTAATAAAGCGGACGCTAGTCAACTACAAAAAATATACGGAATTGGACCTAGTTATTCAGAAAGAATTATTAAATACAGAAATCTATTAGGTGGTTTTTCTTCCTTAAATCAATTAAAAGAAGTTTATGGTCTTAAAAAAGAAAGTATAGATTCAATTAAAGCATATTCTTTTGTTGAAAATAATTTACAATTAAAAAAATATCCTATCAACCTTATATCTGCTGATAGTTTGGTTAAGCATCCCTATATTCGCTACAAAGACGCCAACCTCCTTATTAATTATCGAAATCAACATGGATATTATACATCTGAAAATGACCTATATAAAATAATTGCGTTAGACAGCAGTTGGATTAAGAAGGTTATCCCTTATTTATCATTTCAATAAGCAAAAAACAAAGATTTCAAATACGCTAATAATTTATTAAATTGATTCCTTGCTAATTATTTTTTTATGCACGACATACTAAGGTACTATTTAAAACGTCTGACAAATCTTTCTGGTAGTAATCGTTCCTTATTACTGCTTCGTTTAATCTCAGATCAGACCTTAGATTTACATGATTTTGACTTTTTACTAAATAAAAGTTCGTTTTCGCTAATTGAAGATTTAATAGCCAGAAAAAAGCATATCCCACTTACTGCGCTTAATGATCCTCGTCTGGAGGATAATAACATCATGAGTCATAAGCTGAAAAAGCTAAAAAGGATTGAAAAATTTATTTATGATGAAAGAGGCGCTAAAGATTTATACGTAGGATGGCCCTTTGTAAGGGGTAAATTTCAAGGAGGTACTTCTGTACGATGCCCCCTTATTTTCTTTCCCATTGAAATTAAACAAATAAAAGATCAGTGGGTAATGGAATTGAGGGAAGATGTAAATATCACTTTCAATAAGTCATTCCTATTAGCTTATGCTCATTTTCATGAAATTAAAATTAGCGATGAGCTTATTGAAAAAGTATTTGAAATTTATGATCCCGACAGTAGAGTATTCAGAACTGACCTTTATCAAATTTTTAAAGAAAGTCCTATTGAATTAAATTTTAATCAAGATAATTTTATTGATGTACTTCATTCTTTCAAAAATTTTAAAAAGACTGAATTTGAAGAGAATGAAAAAGAAGGAGAGCTCAAGCTTTACCCTGAAGCAGTATTAGGAATCTTCCCCCAAAGTGGATCTTATTTAGTACCCGATTACACTTATTTATTAGAAAAAGAACAGCAAGTTCAGGATATAGAAGAATTCTTCTTAAGTAGAAATCCAGACAAGGAAACCGAAGATCCGAATGATTATAAACAGCGCTATCGTTTTATAGAAAGTATTAAGGAAGAAGAAACCTTTTCTGTTTTTCCTTTGGATGCTTATCAGGAAAATGCCTTGAAAGCAGTAAAAAAAGGAAATTCTCTCGTGGTGCAAGGTCCTCCAGGAACTGGTAAATCACAGCTGATTAGTAATTTGGTGACTGATTTTATTGCTCGTGGTAAAAAAGTACTGGTAGTATGCCAGAAAAGAGCTGCATTAGATGTGATTTACGATAGAATGAAATCAATCGACATGCAGGCTTTTGTGGCTCTAGTGCATGATTTCAAAAATGATAGAAAAGCCATATTTGAACAAATCCAGAATCAGATTGATCGATTGGAAGAATATGAGGCAAAGAACAATGGATTAGATTCTGTACAAATTCAAAGAGAATTTCTTAAATCAAGCCGTATAATTGATCAATTAGTAGAGGAAAAGGAAGAGTATAGATTGGCTCTATTTGATGAATCTGAATGTGGAATATCAGCTAAAGAACTGTATTTAAATTGCGATTTTAATCAACCCAAAATTGGCTTTAAGCAAATCCATAGGCATTTTCACAAAAAAGAGATTCAAGACTTTGCTGAAAAGCTTGTTCATTTTCAAACTTATGTGGATGACTTTAGCAAAGATGATTTTATTTGGCAAGACAGGGTAAATTTTAAAGATTTTGGATTACCGGATAAATCTGAAATCATTAGGCTTTTGGAGAAAATACCTATCTATTTTCAAGAGAATGCAGAAAAATCTAAAAAACTGGTAGGTTCATCCATGTCGTTAAAAGAATTCGAGGATGTAGTTGAACATAAAGATAAGCTGGAAAAACTTGAAGAGTTACTAAATATTACCTCTTATGAATATCTGTTTCATATGTTTAATTACTCCGATGATAATACCAATGCTCTTTGGTTAAGTAATGTACAAAGAGTAATTAACGACTGTTTTAAAGACGGGGGAATTGAAAGTAGCTTGCCATCAAAAGATTTAGGAACACTTCAAAAAGTAATACAATTAAGACGCCAATCCAGGAAAAGACCTACAAAATGGCTTCATTGGCTTTTATTCGCGAAAGAAAAATACTTCTTAAAAAAGGTTTTAGTAGCTAATCAATTAGAAGTAAATGGTGCTGGAGTGAAAGAGCTCGAAAAACGTTTAGACAATAGGCTAAATTTTGAGCATAATATGACCAAGCTAAAAAAGCAAAATTGGTTAAAAGACATTCCAGATAGTAAAAATCAAATGGAATTAAACCATTGGTTTCAAGAACAAACACAAGCCATTAAATCAAAAGAGATAATAAGTTCATTTACTAATTTCAAAGCTTTTTCTTTAATAGAAGGAAAAAGTCTTGAAGAGTTTATTGATAAAATAAAGTCAATCATAAAATTATCAGAAGAGACAATACATGAGAAAAACACATGGAAAAAATATTTAACCCGAACTCAAATTGATCAGCTTGAGCAGGAGCGCTTACCAGAATCCTATATTAAAACTTTTCAAAGGCATTTCGATGAATTGGTTCAATTTGATCAATTGTATGATGAGCTTGAAGAATATGAAAAGCAAGTAGTGAAATTGCTAAATGAAAGCGATATCACCATTGATCATAAAAATATAAAACCAATATTTCTAAATAGTATTTATTTGGAATGGTTGGATCATATAGAAACTAAATATCCAATTTTAAGAGAGGTATCTACTAGAAAATTTGATAAACAAACAGATGATTTACAATATGCAATTGAAGATAAGCTGAAACTCAGTTCTGAAATATTAAATCTTAAAGTAAGAGAAAGAACATTTGCTAATGTTGAGTATAACCGATTAAATAATCGAGTTTCATACAGAGATTTAAGCCACCAAGTCAGTAAAAAAAGGCAAATATGGCCGATCAGAAAAGTGATTCAGGAATTTCAAGATGAACTTTTCGATTTGATACCATGCTGGATGGCAAGTCCTGAATCTGTTTCAGCCATATTCCCAATGGAAGAAATTTTTGATCTAGTAATATTTGATGAGGCTTCACAGTGTTTTGTTGAAAAAGGAATCCCTGCTATGTATAGAGGGAAACAAGTTGTTGTAGCGGGAGACAGCAAGCAATTAAGCCCAAATGATTTGTATAAGGTAAGATGGGAAGAGGAAGAAGTGGACCATCCTGATTTAGAAATTGATTCATTACTAGATTTAGCCAATAAATACTTAATGAATCTACAATTATCAGGACACTACAGAAGTAAATCTTTAGATTTGATTGAGTTCTCAAACAAGCATTTTTATAAAGACAGATTAAGATTATTACCTGACTTCAACTATATCAACAATGCAGATCCAGGAATTGATTATATTAAAGTAGAGGGTGTTTGGGAAAAGAATACCAATAGGGTTGAGGCTTTAAATGTAGTAGATTTAATAAAAGAATCGCTTAATAATCAACCTGAAAAGGAAATTGGAGTAGTAACCTTTAATGCAGCTCAACAAGGCCTTATCTGGGATTTAATTGAAGATCAAGTGGCCGAAGGAAAAATCACACTCCCAGACAATTTCTTTGTCAAAAATATTGAGAATGTGCAAGGTGATGAAAAAGATATTATCATTTTCAGTACAGGTTATGCAGCTGATAAAGCTGGAAGGCTTCGTATGCAGTTTGGTAGTATAAATGCACCAAAAGGCGAAAATAGATTGAATGTAGCCATTACAAGAGCTCGTGAAAAAGTAATTATTGTAAGCAGTTTATTTCCTGACCAATTAAAGGTAGAGGATACTAAAAATAATGGTCCTAAATTACTTAAATCTTATTTACAATATGCTTTAGAAGTATCAAAAGGAAACTTTATACCTAAGCCTAAAAGTACTGAAAATTTCAATAGTCCATGGTTTCTGAAAAATAAGGTGAAAGAAGAATTAGAAAAAACTAACAAAGCAATAGAAGCCGCAGAAGAACTTCCATTCGCTGATCTCAGCTTCAAAGATGGAAATCAGTACAGAGGACTATTATTATCAGATGATAATTTATTTTATGATAACCCATCAGTGAAAGACATATTCGCTTATACACCATTTTTATTGTCTAAAATGAATTGGCCATACATTCAAATCAAGAGTAGAAACTTCTGGAATGATAAAGAAGAATTGATGGAAAGGGTAACTCAGTTCGTAAAAAGGAATGAATAAATAAGCTTATTGATCTTAATATCAAGGCAAGAATTTCTTTACTGCATTGAAAGTAAACTACTGTGTTTAAATCAATTACAGTTGTAATTAAGTATAATTTCCACTATATTATACTACACTAAACTATTTTCACGTATGGTAAAAAGTTATAAAGGTGCCTTTATAAAGAAAGAGGCAGCACCAGAGGAATCACATAGTCTTTCTGTAAAAGATTATATGGCTACTCAATTAATTAAGTTTCACGAGCATCAAACTGTCTACGAAGCGATGGATACACTCCTTAAAAAGAAGATATCTGGTGGACCAGTAATTGATGAAGAGGATAATTTGGTTGGGATTATATCAGAAGGGGATTGCTTAAGAGAAGTGGTAAAGGGAAAATATAACAATTCACCTAGATTACCCGGTCTTGTAAAAGATTATATGGCTACTAATATAGTCCATATCGATGCTGATGTGAATATATTTGAAGCTGCTGATATGTTTTTAAGAATGCGCTTTAGAAGATTCCCAGTATTAAAAGAAGGTAAACTAGTAGGTCAAATCAGTCAAAGAGATATCATGAGAGCGGTAAGAGATACCTCCGAAGTAAATTGGAAACATTAAAAAAGCCGAAACTAATAATTTCGGCTTTCCTATATCATAATGTACCGACTTATTTTATTCTGCTGCTAAAGCTTCAGCACCTGCTGTAATCTCAAGAATCTCAGTAGTAATAGCAGCTTGTCTTGTTCTGTTATAAGTTAATCTTAATTCTTTTAATAACTCACCAGCATTATCAGTTGCTTTATCCATCGCAGTCATTCGAGCTCCATGCTCAGATGCATTAGAGTCTAATAAAGCTTTGAACAATTGAGTTTTTAAAGAAGTAGGAATTAATTCATTCTCGATATAATCTCTAGATGGCTCATATGTATAATCATAATCTGATCTACTTTCCTCATCACTTGATTTAGCTATCGGTAAGAATTGCTCTTTATTTAAGATTTGTGTAGCAGCATTTTTGAACTCATTGTAGATGATTTCTACTTTATCGTAAGTTCCTTTTTCAAACTCATCCATAATGAATTGAGCTGCTTCGCTAGTCGCTTCAAAAGTTAAGTTATTGAATAAATTAATATACTGATCGTTATAAGAAAGCTTATTTCTTTTCAAATAATCAGAAGCTTTTTTACCAATAGTCATAAAATGAAGATTACCACTTTCAGCATATGACTTATACTCACCTTCCATCAAGCTTTTTACTTTACGCGTTACAGTAGAGTTAAAAGCTCCGCATAGTCCTTTATCAGAGGTTACTAATATCAAAAGGATATTATTTACTGGTCTTTCCTTAGCATAAGGATTATTCATCTCACCGCTACCACTAACATTTTGTAATATAGTAGATAACTTCTGAGAATAAGGACGCATCATGGTGATTCTGTCCTGAGCTCGCTTCAACTTAGCGGCCGCCACCATTTTCATGGCTTTGGTAATTTGTTGAGTTGAAACAACAGATGTAATCCTATTTTTTACTTCCTTTAGATTTGCCATACAGCCTTATATCTATTTTTACCTTTACAAGGAAAATTTATCTTAAACTTTTAAAGGAGCTCTTTTGAGCTCCTAAATAATTAATATTTAGACGATAAATCGTCAGCTACTTTCTTAACCACTGCAATTAAATCGTCATTAATTTTACCAGCTTTGAAAGCGTCTAATGTTTCTTTCTCTTTGTTTTCCATCATCATCGCAAATTCCTTCTCGAAAGCACGAACTTTATCAACTGGCACCTTATCTAAGAATCCTTTTGTAGAGGCAATAATAATAGCTACCTGCTGCTCAACAGCAACTGGAGAATATTGTCCTTGTTTAAGAATCTCTTGGTTTCTTCTACCTCTCTCAATAACTCTTTTTGTTGTAGCATCTAAGTCAGATCCGAATTTAGCAAAAGCTTCTAGTTCACGGAACTGGGCTTGATCTAATTTCAAAGTACCTGAAACCTTCTTCATTGACTTAATCTGTGCATTACCACCCACACGAGAAACCGAGATACCTACGTTAATAGCAGGTCTAATACCTGAGTTAAAGAGGTTTGTTTCTAAGAATATCTGACCGTCAGTAATTGAAATTACGTTTGTTGGAATATAAGCAGAAACATCTCCCGCTTGAGTCTCAATAATTGGAAGTGCGGTTAATGAACCCCCCCCTTTAACTTTACCTTTTAAAGAAGGAGGTAAGTCGTTCATATCTTTAGCAATGTCATCATCATTAATAACCTTAGCAGCTCTTTCTAATAATCTTGAGTGAAGATAGAATACATCACCAGGGTATGCTTCACGTCCTGGAGGTCTTCTTAATAATAATGAAACTTCACGGTATGCTACGGCTTGTTTTGATAAATCATCATAAACAATTAAACCTGGACGACCCGTATCTCTGAAGTATTCGCCAATTGCAGCACCAGCAAATGGAGCAAAGAATTGTAATGGAGCAGGATCAGCTGCAGAAGCTGAAACAATAGTAGTATAAGCCATTGCACCAGCTTTTTCTAATTCTGATACAATTTGAGCAACAGTTGAAGCCTTTTGACCAATCGCTACATAAATACAGTAAACTGGCTCACCAGCATCATAAAATTCTTTTTGGTTAATGATGGTATCAATCGCAACAGCTGTTTTACCAGTTTGACGGTCACCAATGATTAACTCACGCTGACCTCTTCCAACAGGAATCATTGCATCAATTGACTTAATACCTGTTTGTAATGGTTCAGTTACTGGCTCACGGAAAATTACACCAGGCGCTTTACGCTCTAAAGGCATATCGTAAAGTTCACCTTCAATCGGTCCTTTACCATCAATTGGTTGACCTAAAGTGTTTACAACTCTACCTGCGATTCCATCACCAACTTTAATCGATGCAATTTTACCAGTTCTTTTAACAGCATCTCCTTCTTTAATACCTTGAGAGCTTCCTAAAAGTACAGCACCTACATTATCTTCTTCTAAGTTAAGTACTAAAGCTTGTAAGCCATTTTCAAACTCTAATAACTCACCTGATTGAGCTTGAGTTAAGCCGTAAATACGTGCAACACCATCACCTACTTGAAGGACGGTACCAACTTCTTCTAATTCTGCTTCTGTTTTGAAGCCTGAAAGTTGCTCTCTTAATATTGCTGAAACCTCGTCTGGTCTAACCTCTGCCATTATTCTTATATTATAGGTTAATTAATTTTTAAATCTTTTTGATATATTGATTTTGAGTTAATTCCCTTCTCAAATCATTTAATTTACTTTGAATAGTTTCATCTATTTGTCTATCGCCTACGCGAATCAAAAATCCACCAATCAAAGATTCATCTACTGTTTCGTTTAATTCAACTTCTTTGCCAGAAATCTCTGTAACTATTTTTACAACTTCTGAACGAAGAGCATCATCTAATGGAAATGTTGTGCTTACTTCAGCAGTAATAATTCCCTTATGTTCATTGTAAAGCTGCTTGAAAACTTTCGCAATCTCAGGTAAATATTTGTCTCTATTCTTTCTTGAAACAATTTCAAAAAATTTGGATGTCATATCCTGAACTTTGCCGCTGAATACTTTCTTTACTATGGCAGCCTTTCTTAGGCTCTCCAAAATAGGATTATTCAACATCAATACAAAGTCTCTATTTTCAGTACAGACTTTCGAAAGTAATTCCATATCTGCCTTTGCATCTTCTAATGTTCCCTTCTCAACAGAAAGGTCTAACAAAGACTGGGCATATCGGGATGCAATTCTATATTCTGACATTGGATCAGATTAATTGAGTTTCAATTCTTTCATAAAATCTTCAGCTAAAGCTTTTTGAGCTTTATCGTCAGATAAGTTTTTGCGGATAACTTTTTCAGCTATTTCTAATGAAAGCTCAGCAACTTTAGTAGTTACTTCTTTCAATGCTGCATTTTTCTCTACTTCAATAGAGTTTTTAGCATCAGCTATCATTTTATCAGCTTGCTTAGCCGCATCAGATTTCGCTTCTTCTTTAATCTTATTAGCAATATCTGTTGCTTCTTTAAGCAATTTATCTCTCTCCATTCTAGCTTCTTGCAATAACTTTTGGTTATCAGCCTGTAATTTCGCCATTTCTTCTTTAGCATTTTCAGCAGCTTGCAATGCATCTGCAATACTACCTTCTCTTGCTTTCAAAGAATTTAGAATGGGTTTCCAAGCAAACTTTGTTAACAATAACAAGAGAACACCAAAAATGATGAGCTGCATGAAAAACAAGCCCGGAGAAAAGTCATTTATTAATTGTTCCATTTTTTTCTTTGATTAATTTAAATTTTTAAAAACGCTATTTGCAGCCTAGCGCATACAAATAGCGTTGTTTCATTTTCAGGATTAATTATCCAGCTAAGATTAAAGCACCGAATGCTAAACCTTCTAATAATGCTCCGATAATAATCATGGCTGTCTGGATTTTACCAGAAGCTTCTGGTTGTCTAGCAATACCTTCCATTGCTTTTCCACCAATCTGTCCTAGACCGATACCAGCACCAATTACGATTAATCCTGCTCCAATTAAATTGTACATGATAGTTGATTTATATTAAATTAAACAAAAATACTCTTTTAATGATGCTCCTCTACTGCCATACCTATAAATAATGCTGATAACATTGTGAAGATATACGCTTGAAGAAAAGCTACTAATAATTCTATTAGGGTAATAAAAAACGCTAAGCCAAATGAAATACTTGAAGAAGCTACTATACCAAATTGAGCGCGCATTGTAATAATTAAAGCTATTAAACTCATTACTACTACGTGACCAGCTGTTATGTTTGCAAATAAACGTATCAACAAGGCAAATGGCTTTGTAAACATTCCTAATACCTCAATTGGCATCAAGATAATTTTCATGACTACAGGCACACCTGGCATCCAGAAAATATGCTTCCAATAATTTTTATTCCCACTAAACTGTGTAACAACGAATGTAATGAGTGCTAAACCAACTGTAATGGCAATATTACCCGTTACATTGAACCCTAAAGGCGTTAAACCTAATAGATTCAATATCCATATGTAGAAAAATACTGTAAGTAAATAAGGAATAAACTTCTCGTATTTAGGACCAATGTTTGGTCTTGCGATCTCATCGCGCACATAAATCACTAATGGTTCAAGAATTCGACCAACGCCTTTCGGAATTGCTCTTTTGTGATAACCCCTTGCTAAACTGTTAAAACCTAAAAATATTAACAATGAAGCTAAAAGCATCCCTACCACATTTTTCGTGATTGAAAAATCTAAAGGTTTTGAATTTGTAGCGTGACCTTCTTCATCTAAATTAATTTCACCCTCTGCATTAGTTTCATAAACTTTACTGTGATAGAGTGCAAAATACTTTCCGTTTGATTCAGCTACCTCATGTCCATGATCAAACTTTGAAGAAGAGAAAACATGAAGACCATCAGACCATAAGATAACTGGTAAATGAAAACCAATATGGGTTCCTGTTTTACCGTTGGTCCACAAAGTAAAATCATGAGAATCTTGTAAGTGATGCTCAATATAATCTTTTATCTCCTCTTGGGTGTCTATTTGCCCACCTTCTTCCGAACCTCCTGAAACCGCAAATAACGTATTCACGTTAAATAGCGATACTAAAAGTGCGAACAACAATGTTTTTCTCATTATAGTTGGATTGATCATTCTACTTTTCTACGATAGCCTTAATTTGGGGGCAAAGGTAATCATTTTCTTAATAAACATAATTTTTTTATTAAGTTTTTTACCACTTGAAAATTCATGCTTTGTCATTGGTATTCATAAGCCTTCCGCTATAAATAGCTTCCATAACTAAAAACATGAAGAAAGGGATGATAATGGAAATTCTTTCAGGAAAATTCAATTCTTCTTCTGAAAACAAAGTATTCTTAAAAATCAGAACAAATAATCCAATTTTAATAAATACACTTGCTAAATAGAAGTATCCTACTTGATCAGGAAGTTTTTTGCTTAATAATCCAACTGAACTAGCTATTACAATAAATGATATGAAGTGAAAAATATACATTGCCTCTAAAGAATAAGACAATACTTCATTTTGGTTTGATAAATACCAGTTTTGGGCAAATAGAATTACTACTGCTAACACTAATGTTAATAGTGTAAAAATCATTAATCTTTTAAGCATGAATCTATTCTTGGGATTTTATAACTTCTCTTATCACAACAAATATGGATAAGAAAACTGCCAAAAGCGTTATGACTTTGGTATAAATGTCAGACCCACTTTCGGCAACTTCATCTACATATTCACCTAGCAAGTTGCCTAGGTAAATGGTTACAGCCATTTGAATGGCTAAACCAGAAAATTTAAGATAATTATTATACTGCTTTTGCTTCTTCAATTTTTGGGTTTGATTGTGATTTGTTTCCTTTTTCATCACCTATTTTAATAGACTTGTTAGAAACACCCATTTTACATTCGCCATTGAATGTAGCACCTGATTCAACAATTAGCTTATTTGTAATAATGTCACCGTGAACAACAGCTGATGGTTTTAATACAAGTAATTCAGTTATTTCAACTACTCCTTTAACTTCACCTTCTATTTCTGCATTTTGAGCCAATACATTTCCTTCTATATGAGAGGTGCCACCTAAAACCAATTTTGACTTGGTTTTAATATTACCAATCACTTTCCCATCTATTCTGATATTACCAAATGTCTCTAAATCTCCATTTATAGTAGTTCCTTTACCAATAGTATTGCTAGAACTTGTGATATCCTGTGCCATCTGTATTTTTTCTTGCTTGTTATTAAACATTTCTGTATTCTTTTCTTAATTATTTTAAAAGGTAATAAATTCTTCCGGATCAACCGGGTTACCATTATACCATATTTCTAAATGAACATGCGGGCCTGTAGTTAACTCTCCAGAATTACCTATAATTGAAATAACCTCCCCTGCATTTACAAAATTACCAACTTTTTTTAATATAGCAGAATTATGCCTTACAACTGATATTAAATTCGCTCTATGTTGAATTGCTATAACATACCCTCCGTCTTGAGTCCATGATGATAATATAACGGTACCATCTGCAATAGATTTTACTGGCTCGTTAGATTTTGCTACTATATCTATTCCATAATGATCAATACTCATATCATATGGAGAACTAACAATACCTTGCAAAGGAGGAAAAAAGAATATATCCTTTAATTCTTCTGAATAGTTATTGCTAGAATAACTAGTTAAGCTAAAGTCTTGCTCTTCAAACTCCTGCCTAATAATTGAATCCCCTGCATTCATCTTTTGAGGATTCATATCTCTGTTCAATTCCTCGGTGTTGACCTGGCTTGGTCTCCGATAAGTTTCTCCATCTGGCACATCACCCTTTAATATGGTTTGAAGATTACCTATAAATTGATCTTGTGCCTGCAGCCTTGATTTCAATGAATCCATTTCCATAGTCAGCGACAATAACTTTTGATTATACTCCATTGTGGTATGCCGTGGATCAAACCATTGTGCTAATAATGATTGGGATAGATATAATGCACCAATGAATATCAAAACGAAAGTTAATAGTCCTACTACAGCAACTTTTGCATAAGTAAAGTTAAGTGAAGATACTTCAGCTAAGTTTTCTTCGTTTCTTACCACCATTTGATATCTTGTGGTAAGCCAATTGGACATTGTTTTTCTTATTCGCAAATTTGTTATTTTAATATTTTATGCAAAAATACATATTATCAACGACTCACAACAGTTTTCTTATATGAATCGCTTAATTTAGTCGTTTCAAAATTACTGTGCTGATTAAAATAAAAAAATATCGCTTAATATTATTCGGGCTATTCTTGATTATTGTAAGCTGCTCCCCAGAAAATTCTGGTGTGATTGGCTATAGTTATCATAATATTACCGCTAAGTATAATGCCTATTTTATTGCTAACGAAAAATTAGATGAGGTATTACTTGAAATTAAAGAAGCTCACAAGAACAATTTCAATAGAGTTTTAAAAGTAAAAGCTCCAATTGACACTAACATTGTTAATTCAAATACGGAGAAAATTGAAGATATTATAAAAAAAGCATCCATTGCTATACAACGACATGAAGTTAGTAAATGGGTAGATGATAGCTACATATTGGTAGGAATTGCCAGAATGCTAAATCAAGAATATGAGGAATCAATTGAAACTCTGAAATATGTAAATGTGAATAGTGAAGATGAGCAAACCCGATATTATGCTCTCACTCATTTAATAAGAACATTTACAGAATATGGCGAACTCAATAATGCTTTAGCAGTAATTGATTATTTAAATAGGCAGAAACTATCTAAATCCAACCAAAGGTATCTTTATTTAAATGCCGCTTATTATTATCAAATAACTAATAATCCAAATAATGTAATCCAATACTTAAGTGCCGCTATAAAAGTAATGCCTAAAGGGCCTAAAAAGGCAAAAATGCATTTTATTTTAGGACAGCTTTTTCAAAAATCTAAGCTTGATGCAGTAGCTTATGATAATTATTCTCAGGTGTTAGAAAACCGACCACCTTATGAATTATCATTTTATGCTCGACTTAATATGGCTCAAGTTACCGAATTAACTAAAGGCGAAGATGTAAAAAGAATTAGGAAATATTTCGAACAGCTATTGAAGGACGGGAAAAACGTGGAGTTCCGTGACAAAATATATTATGAGATGGCTGAATTTGAATTAAAACAAGGAAATATAAAAGAAGCTATCCCATTTTATAAGTCATCAATAAAATCCAGTGTTGACAATCCAAGACAAAAATCGTTTTCCTATCACAAATTAGGAAAAGTATATTTTGATCGATTAAAAGAGTATCCATTAGCCAAAGCTTACTATGATAGCGCATTTAGCATTATGCCTAAAGATGAACCAATCTATCCCCAAGTTGAAACTAGGCATGCTGTACTTTCAGAATTTATAAAACAAATCAATACTATTAATGAGAATGACTCATTATTAAATCTTGCTCAAATGGACAGTTTAGCATTAAATAATTTATTCCTTTCAAAAAGAAAGGAAAGAATTCAAAATGAGAAAGAGCAGGAGAAAAAGGAAAGAAGAGCCAAAAGAAATCAAGCGAGCTATACGAGCAATAATGCATTTAATGATAGCCCAACCATCCAAAATAATTCAGCCCCTGGAGGTGGATTTTATTTTTATGACCCTGCAACCGTTGCACAAGGTAGAAATACATTTAAAAGGATTTGGGGAGTCCGCTCTTTGCAAGATAATTGGAGAACCAAAAGAAATACAGTTTTTGAAGAGGAGTCATCAGCAACAACGGAAGCAACTGCATCTAATGAAAGTGTAGAACAACCGAAAATTTCAGAGGAAGATTTAATTGCACAAGAAAGGAATGAATTCTTCAATTCAATCCCATTCGACACGGCAAGCCAAAGAAAAATGCATGAAGAAATGGAGCTAGCTTATTACAAACTAGGGAACATTTACAATTTTGATCTTCAAGAAAAAGAAGACGCTATTGCTACTTATGAAAAATTATTAGAAAAATATCCTGATACCGAATATAGGGCAGAAATACTATATCTATTATATATCTATTATGAAGAGAGAAATCCTGAAAAGGCTAAACAATTCTCACAAGAATTATTAAACAGATTTCCGGATACTATTTTCGGAAAGCTAATTGAAAATCCTAACTATCAAGAAGAAAGTAATGTTGCTAGTGCAAAAGTTAAACTAATTTATGAAGATGCCTATCGAGTATATCAGGAGCAATATTATGATTCCGCATTAACCATAATCAATAATGGCTTAAATGATTATCCCGAAAATGATTATGAGGATAACTTAGTATTATTAAAAACATTAATCTCTGGAGTTCAAAACGGAAAAAACACCTACCGTTTTAATCTTCAAAAATTTATGGAAGATTATCCTGAAAGTGAATTATACAGTTTTGCTAAAACCTTATTAGCTGCAATAGATGAATTAGATCAGAAGCAATTACAAAAAGAGCAAATTAAATACATCCCCTATTTTGAGCAAACCCACTATTTCGTTGTGGTTTATGAAAAGAATAAAGCTTTATCGGGGATATTACCTTCTGAAATTGAATCCTTTGCTGAAAAATTCTTCCCTAATGAGAACTTAAATGCTGGAAATTTAATTTTCAATGACGACTATTCAATGGTTTTATTAAGTGAATTTGAAGGAAAAGAAAGTGCTGAAGCTTTTTATAAAAAATTTAATAGCGATTTATCGCCCTTAAAAAATTTCAATAGTTTAAATTTTAGTAATTTTATAATTTCAAAAGACAATTTTCAGATTTACTACCAAGCAAAAATGGTAGATAGTTATGATGAATTCTTTAATAATAATTATCAAATAACTCCCTAATTGAAGTATTGATCTTCAACTGAAGCAATTCGAGAATATGAAAAAATCTAAGATATCTAAAATAATAATTGCATTATGGTCTTTATTCGCCCTGGCTATTATTAGTTTTTCTTTATTCATCTATAGTATTAGTATAAATTTAAATGGTTGGTATGGTGAATTACCTGGACTAAAATCATTAGAAAACCCTAAAAGTGATTTATCATCAGTTCTATACTTTGCTGATAATAAAGAAATGGGGAAATATTACAGATACAACCGAAGCCAGATTACTTTTGACGAATTATCACCTAATGTTGTAAATGCACTTATTGCAACGGAAGATATCCGTTTTACTGAGCATTCCGGAATTGATTTATATGGCTTAGGCCGTGTATTCTTTAAATCAATTTTAATGTTTGACAAAAGTTCTGGTGGTGGTAGTACGATTACGCAGCAATTAGCTAAAATATTATTCCGAACTAGAAGTGATTTGTCAAACGGTAGTTTAAATGATGTTCCCGTTTTAGGATTGGTAATTGCCAAGATGAAGGAATGGATTGTGGCTGTGAAATTGGAACGTTCCTATACTAAAAAGGAAATCATTGCCATGTATCTAAACACCTTTGAATTTGGTAGTAATGCATTCGGAATCAAAACTGCTTCGAAAACATTTTTCAATACTACTCCTGATCAATTAAAAATTGCAGAAGCTGCTGTATTAGTTGGATTATGTAAAAACCCGAATTTATTCAGCCCAGTTTATGAACCTGAAAATGCATTTGAAAGAAGAAATGTAGTATTAAACCAAATGAGAAAATATGGCTATATAGATGATGTAGCATATGATTCAATTTCGTCTAAACCGATTGAGCTAGATTATGATGTTGAAAATCATAATGATGGTTTAGCCACTTATTTCAGAGGTGTTATTTTGTGGGATTTATTAGCTTGGACTAGAGCTAATGGTTACGATTTATATGAAGACGGTCTAAGAATTTATACTACCATCGACAGTAGAATGCAAAAATATGCTGAAGAAGCCGTAGAGGAGCATATGAAATTTCAGCAAGAAATATTTGACGAACACTGGGAAGGAAAAGCTCCCTGGAGGGACGAATCCGGGAGAGTAATTAAAGATTTTATTGAAAATCAGGCTAGAAGAACAAAGGCATATAAATATTGGGAGAAAAAGCTGGGAGATGATGAAGAAGAGATTTTCAAAAAACTGAATGAACCTAAAAAAATGAAAGTATTTAGCTGGGATGGTGAAAAAGATACTGTCCTTAGCACTATGGATTCAATCCGCTATTTCAAAAAATTCCTGCATGCAGGATTTATGGCAATGAATCCTAACAATGGACATATCAAAGCTTGGGTTGGCGGAATAAATTACAAATATTTCAAATATGACCATGTGAAACAAGGTAGAAGGCAACCAGGCTCCACCTTTAAACCTTTGGTATATGCCGCTGCTATAGATAATGGATATTCTCCATGCTATCAGGTAGAAGATGTTCCTGTAACTTTTGAAGTACCAGGAGATCCTCCAACCTGGACGCCTGTAAACTCAAATGGAAAATATACAGGTGAAACCTGGACATTAAGAGAAGCTATGGCTCAGTCTTTAAATTCTGGTACCGCTTATGTTATGAAAAAAATTGGACCACAAACCGTAGTGGATTATGCGAAAAGATTAGGAGTTGAAAGTCCTTTAGCTGCAGTACCTTCACTCTGCTTAGGAACCTCCGATGTTTCTATTTACGAACTCATTGGCGCTTACAGTACTTTCGTAAATGAAGGATTCTATACTATGCCATTCTATATAGATAGGATTGAAGATAAGAACGGAAAAGTATTAAAACAGTTTGTACCGAAAACTGGTGAAGCTCTAAGTGCTGAAACTGCTTATGTGATGCTTCATATGTTGAAAGGTACAACAGAGCTACCAATAGGAACTGCAATTGGTTTAGATAGAGAGCTAAGAACAGATAATGAAATTGGTGCAAAAACGGGTACCACCCAGAATTACTCAGATGGGTGGTTTGTTGGCGTTACTAAAGATTTAGCTGCTGGAGCATGGGTTGGCGGAGATGACAGAAGTATTCACTTTAGAAATATTGCCTTAGGACAAGGAGCAAGAATGGCAATGCCTATATGGGAGAAATTCATGAAGAAAGTTTATGCAGATGAAGAATTAGCAGTATCTAAAGGCCCATTCAAGAAACCTTCAAATCTTTCAATAGAAATTGATTGTGAACAGTATGATATGCAGCAAAATAATGTAACTGATTCAACTGAACAAATTCAAAAACTTGATGTTGATGCCATACAGTAAATAGCTGGACTATGTATGATGCAGTTTTTTTAGATCCAAAGGATATATCCGATTTACCAAAACAGCCTGGAGTTTATAAATTCCATAATAATAACGGAGATATTATTTATGTAGGAAAGGCAAAAAACTTAAAAAATCGTGTTAGCAGCTATTTCAATAAATCCTCCAATCACAATAGAAAAACAATTC
Source organism: Marivirga arenosa (assembly GCF_030503895.2). Lineage (GTDB taxonomy): Bacteria > Bacteroidota > Bacteroidia > Cytophagales > Cyclobacteriaceae > Marivirga > Marivirga arenosa. The sequence continues at coordinate 1,816,443 of NZ_CP129970.2, read as the reverse complement.
GATTAGTTGGGGAAATAGATAAAATTGAAATAGCTATTGTAAATTCTGAATTTGATGCTCTTTTATTAGAAAACTCATTAATAAAAGAGCTTCAGCCAAAGTATAACATTCTATTAAAGGATGATAAATCTTTTCCTTATTTATGCATAACTAATGAGCCATTCCCAAGGATAATTTCAACCAGAAAACGTATTGCAAGAAATGGCACTTATTTTGGGCCATATGCAAGTGTTCGAGCTATGAATAATGTTCTTGAATTAATAAGGAAGCTTTATACGATACGGACATGCAAACTCAATCTTTCAGATCAAAATATTAAAGCAGGTAAATTTAAAGTTTGTTTAGAATACCATATAGGTAATTGTAAAGGGCCCTGCGAGGGAATACAACAGCATGATAATTACCAAAAAGATATAAATCAAGCTGCAGAGATTTTAAAAGGAAATTTAAATGTTCCTAAGCAACACTTTAAACTAAATATGCAACAAGCTGCGGAGGAGTTAGATTATGAAAATGCTCAAAAATATAAAGAAAAATTAGAGTTATTAGAGAAGTTCCACAGCAAATCATTAGTTGTAAATCCTAAAATAACCGATATTGATGTTTGCACTATTATTTCTGAAGAGAAAAGTGCTTTTGTTAATTACCTAAGGGTTAAAAATGGAAGCATTACGGTAACCAAAACCATTCAGCTAAAAAAGAAGCTAGATGAATCCGAACAGGAATTATTATTGTTGGCATTAATTGATCTTAGGAAACTATATGAGAGTGGTACTGAAGAAGTATTAACCAACATAGATATTGAAAACCTTCCAGAAAAATTTCACTTTATAAAACCACAAATTGGTGATAAAAAGAAATTAGTGGAGTTAAGTTTAAAAAATTCTTTATTCTTTAAGAAAGAAAAACTAAATCAGAATGAATCATCAAAAATAAAGGAGTTGAGAGTCTTAAAACAGTTACAAAATGATTTAAGACTAAAAGAATTACCTATCAAGATAGAATGTTTTGATAACTCCAATATGCAAGGTACTAATCCGACTGCTTCCATGGTTCATTTTAAAAATGGTCGGCCTAAGAAGAGTGAGTACAGACATTATCATGTCAAAACTGTGGTTGGGCCTGATGACTTTGCTTCCATGACTGAAATTGTAGGTAGAAGGTATAAAAGATTGAAAGACGAAAAGCAGGAAATGCCTAATTTAATAGTAATTGATGGTGGAAAAGGACAATTGAGTTCAGCAGTCAAAGCACTGAAAAAGCTCAATCTTTATGGAAAAATTCCAATAATAGGGATAGCTAAAAGATTAGAAGAAATTTATTTTCCTGAGGATCCCTATCCTGTCCATATCAGTAAAAAAAGTGAATCACTAAAGTTATTACAAAGACTTAGAGATGAAGCGCACAGATTTGCCATTACGTTTCACAGACAAATTAGAAGCAAAAATTCTTTTAAGATTGATCTAGAAGGTATCAATGGAATAGGAGATAAAACAATTGATCAACTATTGACTCATTTTAAATCCCCCAAAAAAATCAGGGAAGCTTCATTTGAAAACCTTAGAAATGTGGTGGGTACTTCTAAAGCAGAAATAATTATAAAAGCCTTTAAACAAAAAAAGGAAGACTAAAAGCCTTCCTTTTCAATTTATTGCATTTGGATTAATAAGACCACAATTCGTGTTCTTTTTCCATTAATTCATATTCTAACCATTGAGATGCCATAATACCCTCTTTTGGAGATTCATTATAAACATCAACAATCATATTATCATCAGGATTTGCAACCTTAACAATTCTAGCAGAGAATAATCTTAAAGCAAAGGCGTCAGCTAAATTTTTATGCTCAGCGCTATTTTGAGGGTTGAACCAAATCATTTGTTCTGGATTACTTCTAAACAAGTCAATCAAGTCTTTGTATTTAAAAACTCCAACTAATCTTTCCACACCAGAGGTAAAATTCTGTGCTGGAATTATGATTTTAATTGCTTGAATATCCCAATGAGTTACTGATCTTTTTCTATCAAAGATCATGTCTTCCACTAATTCTAAAGTAGATAACTGAGTAATTCTAAATTCGGTACTGATTTCACTAGCTGAAGATTCTTCTTCTGTTTCTGAACTATCATCTCCTGAGCTATCGCCCCATCCATCATCACTACCCCATGAATCACCTCCACCGGAATCTCCCCAAGCATCACCGCCTCCGCCCATATCCATATTAGCAAGAGATGGATCTTCTAATTTCTCAAGGAATTCTTCTTTTGTCATTCTATTAACCATAGAATCACCTTTGTAAATTGGGAGAATACCTGCCTTGGCAGCATTTACAATATGCTTAGTTATTTCATTACCTTTTGCAAAGAAAGGCTTATTCTGCTTTTCTCTTAAATCCATTCTTCTCCATACTCTCTTTTTATACATGATATCATCTTCATGCACGGGGTACACAGAATTAGGATTATAACCATTGTTTTCAGATTCTTGCGCTTTTACTGGTTTTACATAAACCATCAAGCCAAGAACCAAACATAATAACACAAACTTTTTCATACCTATATTCTTTAACACTATTAATTTAGAGATATCGGGAATACTTGTTCTCCAAGATTAACTTCCTCAGTATTTCCTCTAAAATTTCTTCTTAATACTTGGTCCACTTGAACAACCAATCTATCACCCGGACGCGCATTACTCATTAATTGACTAATGTTTACAGTTTCACTAGTAGCTTTGATCGGCTGACCCACTGGTCTTGGACCTCTAGCTAAAGTGATCGTCCATCTTGTAACTCTATATTGAGCATCCTTTGGTAACTGAGCCTTAAAGTTTTCATCAGGAATGGCCTGTACTCTTAAAACTCTCATTGCAGTAGCTTTTTCACCTTGTTTTAAGTTAACTGGTTTTGAACCATTATATACTTGAACATCTGGCTTAGGAATTCTTCTTACGCTGAATACTTTATTTCCTATTTTGTTACCATTTGAACTTACACCTAAAGTAACTTTAGGAGCATTAGGAATAATCGTTACTAATCCTCTTTCTTTACCTTGTATTGATGATCCACCAGATACTGAAAAAGAAGGATTATAAGAACTACCTAAAGCAGGCACTGATACATTTAATTCGTTACCGCAATTCAAATATAGTTGACTTAACGCAGCAGATTGAACTTGAATTACTGGCTCAGCAACAAAATACTCAATTTCTTGTCTGTAAACACTATCTTTCAATTTAGCAGTAGCTTCATAAGTCTTACGAGCTGTACCTTCTTCACCATAAGAACCTGCAGGAGTAGCTGTAAATTCTATTTGGCCAGCACCACCAACTACATCAATTTCTTTTCCATTAAAAGTCATTTCTGGGTCTTCAGCTGAAGATGAAGCTGCAACAATTAAATCAGCTTTATATTTTGCACCGGCTGCAACAACCTTTGATTCAGGTAATGCAACTAATTGGATTAAATCAAATTTTAAATCACCTGCACCAACCTTTCTTGCCAACAAATCTAAAGCTCTTGCTTCATAAGCCATCACTTTATTTTGATAATCAGAAATTGTAGCTAATGCGGCAGGAGTAGGAGCACCCATGAATTCCAATGTAGCCCAATCTTTCCCTTTTTGATTTGGATCATCTTTAAATCTCGGATTATCATTGGCATCTAAAGCTAATGGAGCGAAAGAAACAGCAGAATCGCCAACAGTTTCATCAATAAATGTTGCATATGCATTTAAAGATTTCTGTAATTTTATTCCATTATTCTGGTTTTCAGGCATCATGTAGTTTCCTACCTTATCATAGTCGGTTTTACCAACAATGTTTCCAGTTTCATCTCTACCTCCAGTAATTTCTATAAAGGTATCTTTATATGTCCCTAATTCTTTAACCATGTCTCTGGTTTTCTCTCTGATGGCTTTAGCGGTTTCTAAAATTTTCACATCATCAGGACGATTACCAGATTCTTCCACTGCGTTTTCAATTCTACGCAATGTATTACCATTCTGCTCTCTAGCCGCATCAACTGATACTTCTAGTGAGTTATTAATATCGATGAATTTGTCGAGTACTGTAACACTAACGTTAAGTGCCAAAAGGGCCGTTAGTACTAGGTACATCATACCTATCATCTTCTGTCTTGGGGTTTCTTTTCCTCCAGCCATATAGCTCTAAGTTTTAAGTTTTTTTAATAACAAATTAACCTTTCATAGCAGATAGCATATTGCCATATACCTTATTCAATTGAGAAAGATTAGTTGTTAAGTTTTTAACTTCAGTCTGGAATTGTGCAGTATCCTTACTTGCCTCAGTCATGCTATCTAAAGCAGTTGATAAATTTTTGTAGAATTTATTCATTGCTTTTACATGATTCTGAGAGTCTTGCAATTCCATTTCGTAAACTTGATTTAAAGCTGTCAAGTTTTTAGTAACCGCTTGTACTTGTGAATGATATTCTTTTGAGTCATTCGTAGCGGAAGCCATTTGCTTCATAGCTGCAGCAGTACTATCATATGATTTGTTCATTTCCATCAATGATTTACTTGCCTGCTTAACGTTATTCGCATAATCGTTCGTAGCAACTGCTGCATTACTTAGGGTAGACATTTGTTTAGCTGATTCAGCCATATTTTTCATACCGTCACCTAAACTTTTAATCAACTCAGGACCAATTTTACCTTCTTCTAAAACTTTGTCAAGTTGCTGAGCAGTAGATCCAGAACTTTTCCCGATTTGTTTCTTTGACCCTCTAGAATCTAAATCTTCATATTCATCATTATCATCAAACTCTGTAGCTAGTTCAGGGTAAACTTTACTCCAATCTAATTCCTTATGCTGAGGCTCAAATGCACTTAGTAAGAATATAAGTGCCTCAACACTTAAACCTATACCTAACATGGCACCCGCACCAGGTAAGTGAAGAATTTTAAATAATGCACCAACAATTACAACTGCCGCTCCAATACCATATACCTTCGGCATAATGGTTTTAAATAGTAACTCCTGAAATCCGCCTTTTTTATTGCTCATGTTTGTAGTTTTTAATGGTTAATGTCTAAATATGATTTTATTTTTTTAAAAAGTCAATTAAAATTCCGCCCCAGATGATCTTCCTAAGTAAGTCATTGCACATCTGAAACCAATGTATGCTCTAGTTGAGTCTTTATGTTCGTAAGCTCTGGTACCTGTTTCTAAGTAATAAGCGATATCCTTCCAAGAACCTCCTCTGATAACCTTTCTCGGTTCACTCTCATCGAAAAACGTTGGGTTCAAATCCCATACTAAAGGAACTGATGCAGGATTAAATGCATCTTCACACCATTCGGAAACATTACCTGACATATCAAATAAACCAAAATCATTAGGGAAGTACGACATTACTTGAGCAGTATATGCATTTCCGTCATCGTAATAATTACCTCTACCTGGTTTGAAGTTAGCTAACATACAACCTTTAGCGTTTCTGATATATGGATTACCCCAAGGATATTTTGCCATATCTCTTCCGCCTCTAGCAGCATATTCCCATTCAGCCTCTGATGGTAATCGGAATGCCGGCATAGGAAATTCTCCTAATGATTCTCTATATGAATTTAAATAATCAGTTCTCCACTCTGCGAAAACTTTTGCCGCTTCCCAATCAACCCCAACTACAGGATAATCATCAAATGCAGGGTGCATATAATAATACTCTTGCATAGGATCTCCCATATGATTAGTGAAGTCTTTCATCCAAACCGTAGTATCTGGGTAAAGTTCAGTCATAATAAAATCACGACCCAATGTTGAAGCAGAATCCTCCATCATTCTTTGGATGAATTGACGGTACTCGTTATTAGTGATTTCAGTTTCATCCATGTAAAACCCACCAATCGTTACCTGTCTGTTGAAGTTAATCATACTCGCTGCTACATCTTCGTCAGCTTGTCCCATATGAAAAGTTCCAGCTGGAACTGATCTCATACCATAAGGAGTGGCCATATACCATCCTTCTCTTCCGGGAACACCTACCAAGTTACCGCCATCACCACCGCTTCCACCAAAAAGGCCGCAACCTTCTAAGAAAAGAGTAGCAATAAACAAAATCGATAGGGTTAAATTTTTCAAAACACCTTTATTATTCATAACACCTATTTGTTTCTAACTAAACGCTAATATATTGACAATTATTAAATATATTCTTTACACCTAAACAATATAACCTCACACTGTAAGGTTTTATTGTATTTTAAATAATTTATAGAAATATCTTTACAATTTTGAGAAAAAAGATTTATTCTGCAAGCATTTTACGATTAATGTCTAAATCTAGGCGTTCGTACAACCTTTTTTCCCGATGTAGATATAGCTGGCAATCGATAACTCAACATGATTTCATGAGAAGTAGTACTTTTTGCACTTTGAGCTACCAATACATAATCAAATGCGTAACCTAATTTTAAAGTATTTTCTTTAAAAAAGCTATAACCCACCATTGCGATTGCTGCTTCTTGTTGTCTGAAAGATAAACCACCCCAAATTTTTTCTTTATAAGTTGCCACTGCTGAAACATCAAATGTATAAGATGTAAACTCAGTAGTTCTTACTAAAAAGCTTGGAGTTAAACTGATGTCATAATTAATTGGAAATGTATAACCACCTGTTATTAAAAAGTCTTTTGGATATGGATTTCTAATTGCATCTGCACCGAAACCAAATTCCGCTTCAATTAAATGATTAAAAGCAGCACCAATGTAAAAATCTTTATGCTGAAAATTTACACCCATTGAAAAATCAGGACGTACTTGAGTAGCCTGTACATTGTCAATATTTGGATCATCATTATCAATATAGATATAACCATCTTTATTAATATTTTGAGTGATGGCCCCACCTCTAAATCCTATACTGATTTTTGATTCTTTTATCCCTAAATGATAGGCTCCTGAAACTTGTACTTGAATATAATTCTGATTCGCTATATCATCATTTAATACATAAAACCCGAATCCGCTATTGTAGCGCATAATAGGAGATGTTAATGAAATTAATTGCGAGTTCAGACCTGAAGTCGGGCCATTAGAGGGTGCATAACCAGCCCATTGTGTACGATGCAAGGCTGTTAGTTTAGTATAACCTTCAACTCCTGAATAAGCGGGGTTATTGAAAAGGTTATTAAACATGTAATGAGAGAACTGCACATCTTGACTGTAGGCATTTGAAATGCCCACAGCAAGAAAAGCAATTACTAATAATTTTGAAATTTTTTTCATATCCTCAACACTTTAGAGGGATAAATATAATAAAAATAACTTTTGTTCAAGCCTTTATGTAAGTAATTTAAAGTTATTATATAATTATATATGACTAAAGGTCTAAATACCAGCTATTTAAGACCATTAGCTTTTTTAATATAAAGTTCTAATGCTCCCGTCATAGACGGTGCATTTGGCAATGGTGCTTCTATATCTATTATCAGACCTGCATCCCTTGCAGCTTTAGCTGTTGTGGGTCCAAACACAGCAATTCTGGTTTTGTTTTGTTTGAACTCCGGAAAGTTCACAAACAATGAATTAATTCCTGACGGACTAAAGAACGCTAAAATATCATACGTAATATGTTCAAGATCAGATAAGTCTGCTGCAACTGTTTTATAAATAGTTGCTTCTGTGAAATTGTAACCGTTTTTGGTCATGAAAGATGGAATGTCATCTTTTCTGATATTTGAACAAGGAAAAAGATACTTTTCGTTTTTATGTTTCTTGATAACATTTAAAATGTCTTGCGCAGTTCGCTCTCCCACAAAAACTTTTCTTTTTCTAACTACAATGTATTTTTGTAGATAATTAGCCGTTTGTTCTGAAATACAAAAATATTTCATTTCAGGTGGCATCTCGATTTTACTACCCTTACAAATTCGAAAGAAATGGTCTACTGCATTTCTACTTGTAAAAATGATTGCAGTATGCTTTAAGATATCAATTTTTTGTTTCCTAAATTCTTTTGCATCAATAGGGTCAACATTGATAAATTGCCTGAAATCAATTTTAATTTTGTACTTATCCGCTAATTTGTGATAAGGAGAATTCTCAATATTCGCTGGTTCCGGCTGTGAAACCATAATACTTTTTACCGGATAAAATCGGTCTTTTACAGTTGTTGACATATTAATTGGTCTACTTTGAAAAGTTTTATCTCACGAAATATTTTAATCCAATTAAAAATGGGAATATTTCTGTGGTGCAAAAGTAAGAAAATAAATATAGATTACTGAACCCACTCAGTTTTAATATTTTAAAATATAGTAAGATCAACCTCAATAGATAGAAGAATAATAGGCCAAAGAGCGCTGTATTGAACCAAAAGTTAGGTATGAAGCCCAAATACAAGAATATTAGAGCCGTAATGAAAAATATAATTATGATAAAAAATAAATTTATGTTAAGCATTTCCTTTATGTAAAATGCTGAAATTTTGTTATTGCCAAACAAATTAGAAAAGAGGGTAACCAATACCACTTTTGAAATTAAGCCTATTGCTACCCATAATATAATGTTGAAAAACTCAGGTAGCCCTTTATTAGAAATAAGTGAGATTTCATAAGGGCTGTAAAAACTTAAAAAATAAACCAATGATGAGATTAGAAAAACATACAACCCTCCAAAAATTAAATTGTCTTGATCTGTTATTCTAACTCTTGATTGATCGCCTTCATTCAATCTGGTTGTAAATACTTTATTAAATGATAAAACCTGAAAAAGTCTTTTATCATAATTTAATTTAATCACAACCATTGCTAATGCCGTGATAATTAAAATTATGATTAATACATTGTTAGAAATCCATATAGTTTCCCGATTAAAGGTTATTAATCCTGTGAATAAAGCATTTTCTTTTTTGTGCTGAAGAAAATATGTTTTAAAAGAAAATTCTTGAGCCTTATCGTCAATTCCTAAATAATAATTACCTTTTTCTGCCTTATCAATTTCAAAACGGAGTTCTCCAGTATTAGCGCCATAGATTAATTTTGCATCTTTAAATAAATATAATGGAGCATCTGCGACCGCTTCTAAATATAATTTTTTGTTTTCAATTGTTTTTATTTTAATCTGCCTAAGACTATCCGAGTCCCACTGGCTTAAGTTAGATAGAGTATCCGCCTGATAAATTATTTCAAGCTGATTGGATGATTTAGTTAATTCAATCTCAGCTTCTCTATCTTCTGATTGACAAGAAAAAAATAATAAGGGGAGTATATAAAGAATGATTCTGTACATTTCCAGAAGAAAATATTTTTAAAGTTTATGTATCTAAGACTATCGCTAGATAATAATTGAATTTTAAAAAACTGCAATATAGCCGAAATGAATTTTAGCTTGTCGAAAATCTACATTTTCATCAAGCTCATTTCCTAAAGCATAAATAATTCTAAACCAGCCATTTTTACTTCTTACATCCAAACCAGCGCCAAAAGCATAAGTCCAATTTATTACAGGCTGCAATTTAGCAATATCAGTTAGCAAAAACACACTGGATTCATTATCTAAGAAATATCTATAATTCAAATTTAATAATGTATAATATCTAGAATAAAAATAATTTCTGTCAAAGCCTCTTAAATTCTGCAAGCCTCCCAAACGGAGCAAATCGTTTTGCGAAAGGGCTGAATTTTCAATGATATTATATTGAGGAATAATTTCTATTAAAAATCGCTTAGCTAGCCTTCTTTGAAAATGTAACTTAATTCTAGTAGAAAAATACAAGCTATTTTCAGGCACATCTTGCCAAACTTCTGGTAAAGATGAATAATTTAATATTCTTTTTCCCCCAATTCCGAAGGCAGATTCCAAATAATAATCATTTTTCAAAACTGGATAATTAATTGCTCTATTCCAGTCAGCAGACAACTGAATTGCATTCGTTTCTGAGCTTCTATATGCAATATCATCTATTTCTTCTGGCGAAAATTCTCTTAAAACACCATTGCTTTGTCTCTTATAGGATACGCCTAATGTCAATAATTTCCAAAAAGGATATTCTAGTCCGATATTTAAATCTGTTTGTAAAAAAGTACTATCCTCTTGCAATAAATTAAAATCAAAACTTACTCCTAAATCAGTTTTAAAAGCATAGGATTGACTTAAAGCAGTTGCCAAGGTTTGTGAATTTGCCGAATACTTTTGCCAAAAGATATCTAAGGCAACTCCCCTTTTGAATAAATTTCTTAGGCGAGTGTCAACTTGCCCTGTGATATTTACCTCATCACCATTAGGTACAAGGCCAATAAATGCATCAAATTGATTTGAAGTTTCTTTTATTAAATCTAGACCAATAATAGCTTTATTATTTTCAAACTTAAGAGTAGGGCTAGAACTTAAATTGATCTGATCAATACTTTCTATTTTCGTGTTAATTGCTCTAAAATCTTTGATATTAAATGCCCTACCAATTTCTAGATTTAATGCATTTGAAAGATATGAACTGTTAATTGATTGGATACTCGACTTAATATCTAGAGAATCATAAACAATATAATTTTGGGGTTTTATATAAACTGATGCTAAAACATTATTAGCATTCAGCCCTTCAATTGTTAAATTGGCTTTAGCAAGAGGATATCCTGATTTGTGATAGTTTTCAACCAAATACTTTTGCAAAGCTTTTTTTAATATGTATTGATTAGCCTGTTTTCCTATTTGCTTATCCAGAGATGAAATACTGATTCTAGCCTCCTTTTCATAAACTTTTAAATCACTCCATAGGTAAGGTTTTCCTTCTTCTATTTTGAAAGTGCTATCATTTTCAATTTCTACAATAGCTTCCCAATAACCCAGATTAATTAATGAATCCTCTAGCTTCTTCTTTTGTTGCTTTAGGCGATCAATATTGACTTGCGAATAAGTATTTGGTGAGATAAAAAAATATAGGAAGAGGACGAGCAGGTACTTCTGTAAAATTCGAATTAACTTTGTATTCATTTTGGCAGGTATATACATACATATTCCCTTTTGTAAGCAAGCATGCTTTTATTGCGACTTCCATTTTTCTACCAATATGGTAATTAAAAATGAAATGGTAGATGCAATCTGTAAAGAAATTGAAATACAAAAGGATTACTTAAAAGGAGAAGTTGTTGAGTCCGTTTATTTTGGGGGTGGAACTCCTTCACTTTTAGATCCAAATCAAATACAAAAGATTCTTTCTACACTAAACGAATTCCATACTATTTCAAATACGTCAGAAATTACATTTGAAGCCAATCCAGACGACATAAAGCCTGAAAAATTAAAAATACTTTATGATTTAGGTATAAATAGGCTTAGCGTTGGAATACAATCTTTCAATGAAGAGATTTTAAAATGGATGAATCGTGCTCATAATAGTGCTGAGGCTTTCCAATCCCTAGAATGGATCAAGGAAAGTGATTTTTCAAACTACAGTTTAGACTTAATTTATGGTATTCCAATTGCATCTCATGAAATTTGGGCTGAAGACTTAAGAAGACTTGTTGCGTTTGAACCTCCACACATTTCATCCTATTGTTTAACCATAGAACCTAATACAGTTTTCGGTAGATGGCAGCAAAAAGGAAAATTAGATGAGGCTTCAGAAGATTATGCTGCTGAACAATTTCAATACCTAACTGCGTATCTGAAAAAGCATAATTATGAACATTATGAGGTATCAAATTTTGCTAAGAAAGGTTTTAGATCTCAACATAATAGCAGCTATTGGCAACAAAAAGCCTATTTAGGATTAGGCCCTTCTGCACATTCTTTTAATGGAATAAATCGCCAATTTAACATCAATAATAATGCTAAATACTTAAGAGCTATCAAGCTAGGTCAACTTCCTGCTGAAATGGATATTTTAAATAATGAAGACAGAATAAATGAGTATATCATGACTTCTTTGAGAACTATTGAAGGCTGTAGCTTAGACTATTTAAGTCAAGAACATGATTATGATTTGATGAAAAATGCAAAGCCTCAAATCCAGCAGTGGATAGGATTGAAACTTTGCACTTTGCAAAATAATTATTTAAAACTTACAACGAAAGGAAGATTATTAGCAGATAAACTTGCCTCAGATTTATTTGTAGTTAATTAGAGACTCATCAAATCTTTAAACTTCGTTGCTTGTCTTCTAGAAACCTCTACTTTTTCACCGCCTTTCAATTTTACCATTAATCCCCCGTTGAACCAAGTCTCAATTTCATCTATCCATTCAAGATTAATAATATGCTTTCTGCTCACTCTGAAAAAATGTTTATTGTCTAACTTTTCATCCAAAGCATTTAATGATTTATGAATCATTGGTTTGTTTTTATCAAAATATACTTTGATATAATTACCATCCGATTCGAAAAGTCTAACATCTTTCAATTTCACAAACCAACAATTATCACCATCCTTAACAAATACTTGATCATTTACTGTTAGTTGTGTATTCTTCTTTTCAGATTCTTGCAATGCCTCAACTTCCTGCCTTATTTTAATGATAGATTCCATCAATCTTTTGGGCTCTATTGGCTTTAGTAAATAATCCAATGCGTTGAATTCAAAAGCTTTTAATGCATATTCATCATAAGCAGTAGTAAAGATTACTTTAGGTGTTTTCTCTAAAGATTCTAATAGTTCAAACCCCGTCCTTCCAGGCATCTGTATATCAAGAAAAATCAAATCCGGATTAAGGTTTTCAATCATTTCCTCCGCCTCATCAGCATTTGCCGCCTCTCCAACTATATTTATATCTTTATACTCCGCTAAAAGATTCCCTAATTCTTTTCGAGCCAATCTTTCGTCATCAATAATTAATACCTTCATATCTGCAATTTAATAAAATTAATAAATGATTTGAGGGATTTTTACGGTTGTTAATACCGTTCCCTCTGATTCATTTTTAATACTAAAAGATGCTTCTTTATCAAAAATCAACTTTAAACGCTGTTTGGTATTTTCAATTCCAAAGCCTTTATTTTTTTTTCTTTTATCCAATTTAAAATGACCAGAATTCCTAATGTTGATATTCAAACAGTTTTTTTCTACAATTTCTGTTTCAATTGACAGCCTTCCTCCGTTAGTTAAACTTGATATTCCGTGCTTAATTCCATTTTCAACCAAAGTTTGAATCATTAATGGGGGCACTTGATACTTATACGAATCCGGATGAATGATAAACTCAGTTGTCAACCTTTCTTCATATCTAATTTTCTCAAGAGCTAAAAAATCAATTACCGTATTTAGCTCATCATTAAAATTAATAAGTCTTTTTTTATCCAGAATAAGCGAGTTTCTTAGAATATTTGATAGTTGAGTAATAGAATTTTTGGCCTTCGCAGGGTCTTCATCTACAAGTGCTCTCACACTATTTAAAGCATTGAATATAAAGTGAGGGTTTAGCTGAGATTTCAGGTTATTCAATTCAATCTCATTCATTGCTGCATCAAATTTCAATGACCTATTGTAATTCTCAACATAATGATACATAAAGTAAACCAAAGACCATAGGAAGAATAGAATTAGATAAGCGAGTATATTTAGAAAAATTACCTTTGGATTAAGGTCAAAGGCAGGATCAAAAAATCCCAAAAAAGTTGTCATGAGAAATAAGAAAGCATAATTAATAATGCTTAGGACAAAGCATGCAATAATTACTCTAACAACTAATTTCTGAATAATAATCTTTAGCCACCCATTCCGGATTATAAAAATTCTGTAAATATGAGTGATGATAATATAGAAAGGTACCAGAATCAGCTGTCCCAATGTCTGCTCTTTTGAAAAACTTCCTCCAAAGTGAGCCAACGAAATATTAAGTAGGCCATATGCAGTCCAACCGACAATTTGAAGGGTCCAGTACAGTACCTTTTTATTCATTCTATTTTACTTCTACAAGAATCTGATTAAGCATGCAAAATAAGCTTCTTTTTGCAGATTTAAGAAACCGTCTATCAAATCATATGATTAGGTCTTTTTCTGCTTATTAATTTTAGGTATAAATGGTCTAATGATTAATCTAGTACCCCTATCGTAGGTGAAATAATTCCAAACCCAGTTACTAAGAATTACAATCTTATTTCTAAAACCAACAATGGAGATCAAGTGTACAAACATCCAAATGAACCAAGCCATAAATCCGCCAAAATGTAGATTCTTCGGTAAATCAACTACTGCTTTATTTCGCCCCACTGTAGCCATACTGCCTTTATCTAAATACTTAAAAGCTTTTTGCTTTTTTCCTTTTAGAGAAGCTAAAATGTTTTTTGCCAATAAGTCTGCTTGCTGCATTGCTACTGGCGCTAACATAGGGTGGCCTTTAGGGAAATCTTCGGTTTCCATTAAAGCTATATCACCAACTGCATAAATATTTTCTGTACCTTCTATTAAATTATATTTATCGACTTTGTAGCGACTATTTTTTACACTCTCTTCTGCGAGACCTTCAATTATGTTCCCCATTACGCCAGCACCCCAAAGCAAAGTAGTGGTTGGGATTTTTTCACCATTATCAAATTCAACGTTTTCTCCATCGAAGCTTTTGACCATAGTCTTTAACTTTACATTCACATCAAACTTTTTTAGGTATTTTTGAGCTTTTACATCCGCGAATTCTGACATACCTCCTAATAACCTATCCATTCCTTCCACTAAGTAAATATTTAACTTCTGGAAATCTAAATCAGGATAATCATTAGGTAGAACATGCTTTTTGAGTTCCCCTAAAGCCCCTGCTAATTCCACGCCTGTTGGTCCACCACCTACGATCACAATATTCATTAAGCGCTCAATGTCATTTTCATCAGAGCTTAATACTGCTTCTTCAAAATTTTGTAAAATATGACTTCTGAAATCTAATGCTTGCGGAATCTGTTTTAATGGAAAAGCTTTCTCAAACTTTTCTTGCTGACCAAAGAAATTAGTTTTCGATCCTGCTGCTATAATTAAATAATCATACGAAAGCTCCCCAACATTACTTTTGATTTTATTATTACTGTTATTAATATTAGTAACAGTTGCCATTCGAAAGAATATATTTTTATGATTTTCTAGTAACTTACGCAACGGGCCAGCAATTGAATCTGGCTCAAGCCCCGCAGTTGCAACTTGATATAATAAAGGTTGAAAGGTGTGATAATTATGCCTATCTAGTAATACAACCTGAACATCTTTACCCGCAAATTTTTTAGCCAATGTGATACCTGCAAATCCTCCACCTATTATAACTATTCTTTTTTGTTGAGTATCTGGAATTCTGAACGCAT
The DNA here is from genome assembly GCF_030503895.2 of Marivirga arenosa. Classification (GTDB taxonomy): domain Bacteria; phylum Bacteroidota; class Bacteroidia; order Cytophagales; family Cyclobacteriaceae; genus Marivirga; species Marivirga arenosa. The sequence goes on along the minus strand of NZ_CP129970.2, from coordinate 1,801,205 downwards.
TAGATTGATTCATATCATACTTATTTAAAAAATACAGTCCTTATTAACTAATATAAATGTATTGCTTATTCTTATCCTTTCAACATTATTTCCATTCTATAAAGCAATTTTTCTTACACTTCAGGAAAATTTTAACCCCTCTAAAATACTCTCTAGTTACAGTAATCCTATTTCTGAATAGAATACAAATTACAAAAAGGTAAAATGAATAAAATCTAGGCCTAAGGCAAAATTATAAACTATCCTAAATTGGATTGTAAGCTAAGTACAATTTAAGATTTTACAATAAGAATAAACCTTTCACATGGCTAACCCTATATTGCTGATTTTTAACACTTTAAGTAGTGAATGAATTATAGATATAAAAACAAATTCAAAATAATATTAAATATATTAATGAAATAATTATATGAGATAAACAGTAAGCCTAAGGTTGATTTATAATATTTTATACGGCAGACTCTCCATTTTACAATATTTTCTTTTTATATAAAAAATATATATTTTAATATAAATCTTACATGTTAATTACATCAGCCGAATATTTTTCTGTAAAGTACATGCAACTTTCCGCTATTATTCTGCGTCAACGTACTAAAAGAACCTAAAACAAAATATTATGAAATTTGCAGTTGTATTTTTCGCTTTCTTATTCTCAATTACTAGCGTTTACGGTGATGATGAGAATAAAAACATTGATCAAAAATTAATAGAAGAAGTAAAAGCTGAGCTTGCAGCTCCAGTTTTTAATCTGGAAGAAATAAATGAGCCAGCTATTTTAATATATAATACAGATGGTACTCTATTATATAGTTTTGAAAAGGATAACATTGATCCTGTAGCAATGAGAAATGTTGACTTACTTATGGAATTAAAAAGCCAGAAAATATTTATTAAGTCGCAGGAACTAAAACCTAATATTTAGAATTAATAAGTTATAGTTTAATTCATAGTGAATGGTTGATGTTTTGGTAAGTAAGAGCCTCTTTACGAAAAGTAAGAGGCTCTTTTTATTTTAATTCCCTCCTGCAACGGCATCAAGTAATTGTAATGCATTAGGGCCTAAATGTTTTGCTATAATTTTTCTGTAACTAGGGCTTGTTCTATATTCCTCTGTTAAAAATTCAGCAAATGGCTTTGCCCAATCGCTATTTTTTGGCATTACAATACCAAATTCTTCTGCAGCCTGATCACCAGCGGGGTGTCTCTTTACTGGTTTATTTGATTTCGTTGCATCCAAATAATAGGTAAAGTCAACATTTCCAAAATAGTCTGGACTGCTAATCACTTTATCCATCACTTCTTCGAATGAATTTACATATTCAATTTCTAAGGAAGGAAAATATTTCTTTTTGATATTTAATATTTGATCTTCATTTGTAGTTCCTTTAACTGAAACTGCTTTTTTACCAGCAAATACTTCCGAAATTTTTGATATATCTGATAAAGTAGGCACATCGCTATGTGTAAGCATCATTCCAATATTCGTGATATATGCAGGGCTAAACTTGTAAATAGATTTTCTTTTTTGAGTAATAGTGGTGTTACTTAAACCAAAAACACCATTTGAAGACTTCTTAACAGCATCTAAATAGGCTGTAAAATTATCAGCATGATCTTTTACCATTGTTGAATTAACGGTGATTCCGTAATTATCTAATAAATAGAATTCAAAATCACTCATAACATCAACGCATACTCCTTCAACCTGTCCATTTACTTCTGCGGCAAAACCAGGTGCTTCGGAATAAACATAAGTTAAATTGGCTTTTTTAGATTGCTTCGCTTTGGCAAATGTATCTCCGGAATATTGAGCCACAGATATAAAAGCTTGGAATAGAAAAATTGATAAAAGCGAACTTTGGATTAATAGTTTTTTCATAATATTTGATTAAAGTACGAATAGGAAACTTATGAATGACTTATCATTATTTCAATAATATTCGTCAAATCAAATACATTTATCGATAAAATAAAATTATAATAAGAAAATAGTAGTCTAAATTATATTTATCAGCTTAAAAATATAATTAATCTAATGTATTGTTTTTTTAAGACATAAAAAAACACAGCTTAAAAACTGTGCTTTTTGAAAAAATGAATTTATATATTTAATTATCGATAGACCCCATCACTCTTTGCATGAATCCATTAAGTGCTTCTTTTTTAGGGGTACCACCTTTTATTTCTTTTCTAACCTCAAGAGCTCCAGAAAAATTAGAGAGTAATTCTCCAATAACTTCTAATTCCTCATCCTTAATGCCTTTCGCCTCAATAAGGTCTTCAAGAACCTCCATTGTTTCTATTACAAAATCATCATCATTCTTTTCGATGAACTCTACAACGTGCTTAATTATTGGTAACCTCATTTAATAAATCAGTTATAATGCTTGGTTTATTTCCAGAAATAGAATTTACTAACTTACCATTTTTGAATCCTGCAAAAGTGGGTAAGTTTTTAACTTCTGCTAAAGATCTTGAATTTGGTAATTTTTCCGCATCAACATAAACAAATTTTATGTTTTCATTTTCACCTGCTAACCTTTTGAATTTTGGTTTTGTAATCCTACAATTTCCGCACCATGTAGCTCCATATTGCACCATCACGGTTTCATTACCTTCAATTATTTCTTGTAAATTATCTTCTGCTAATTCTATCATGTCAATTTTTATTTAAACTCTTGCATATTTAGAACGCAAAATTAACAATAGGTTTCAACAAATTAAATTGATTGTTTTCATACTCTTATAGACAAAATCTATAAATAGCAGTATCACCTACAATTTTTCATAGATTCTATTGAATGAAGTAGCTTTTGCAATAAAACTTTCTAATTCATCAACAGACATTCTTTCTTGCTCTGTACTATCTCTATGGCGAATGGTTACCGTATTATCTTCCAATGTTTGATGATCAACTGCAATACAAAATGGCGTACCAATTAAATCTTGTCTTGTATAGCGTTTCCCAATGGAAGCAGCCTCTTCATAAACAACATTAAAGGCTCCTTTTAAAGAATTATAAATCTCCTTTCCTTTTTCTGGCAATCCATCCTTTTTGGTTAATGGTAAAATAGCAGCTTTCACAGGCGCTAATGCTGGGTGTAATTTTAAATAAATTCTGGTTTTAGCTTTGTCACCTTCTCCTACTTCTTCATTAGTATATGCATTGCAGAAAAGCATTAAGAAAAGTCGATCACAACCAACAGAAGTTTCCACAACATAAGGAATATAATTTTTGTTAATTTCAGGATCAAAATATTGTATCTTCTTTTTTGACACTTCCTGATGACTTTTCAAATCGAAATCAGTTCTGCTGTGTATTCCTTCAACTTCTTTAAAACCAAACGGAAATTTATATTCAACATCCACTGCTGCATTAGCATAATGTGCTAACTTTTCATGCTCATGTAATCGTAAATCTTCCTCTGGGATTCCGATGGCTTTATGCCATTTTAAACGCATATCGCGCCATTTTTCATACCATGAAATTTCTTCCCCTGGGCGAACAAAGAATTGCATTTCCATTTGCTCAAACTCACGCATTCTGAAAATAAACTGACGTGCAACAATTTCATTTCTGAAAGCCTTTCCAATTTGGGCAATCCCAAATGGCACCTTCATTCTAGCAGTCTTTTGCACATTCAAGAAATTCACAAATATACCTTGAGCTGTTTCAGGTCTTAAGTAAATTTTACCTGAATCATCAGCCACACTACCGATTTGAGTAGAAAACATTAAATTAAATTGTCTCACTTCAGTCCAATTAGCCGTACCTGAAAGTGGGCATTTAATGTCTTCTTCAATAATTAATTCACGAACTGCTTTAAGATCTTCCGCTTCCAACAACTGGCCTGCCTTTTTTAATAAAGCATCTGCTTTTTCTTTATCACCTGCGTTCTCGTATTCAGCTGCCTTTTCTTCTAATAAAACATCGGCACGATAACGCTTTTTTGAATCCTTATTATCAATCATAGGATCATTGAAGCTATCAATATGGCCTGATGCTTTCCATGTGTCCGGGTGCATGAAGATAGCAGAATCTAGACCTACAATATCATCATTAAATCGAGTCATGGTATTCCACCATAATTCTTTGATATTTTTCTTTAATTCAGCACCATAGGGACCATAATCATATACAGCTTGAAGTCCATCATAGATCTCGCTAGATTGGTATACAAAGCCATATTCTTTTGCGTGTGCTACAATATCTTTAAAAAGTGAATTCTCGGTTGCTTGTTCTTTCTTTGCCATGCCGCAAAGATAAATTAATTCAATTATGGATTGGAAAGGATTGTTTGAAAATTTAGGCTTTTGGTAATATTATCGTAAAAATGGTTCCTTCTCCTGATTCAGATTCAAGACTAATTGAACCACCCAATCTTTCTGTCATGTCTTTAACAATGTACAAGCCTAAACCAGAGCCTTTTGAATTTTCAGATGCTCGATAGAACATATCAAATATTTTGTCTTGAGCATTTGATGGAATTCCTTGACCATTATCAATAATTTTAATGGATAAATCACTTCCTAAATCTTCGGATTGAACTGCGATATATTTCCCAGGATAGCTATGTCTATGATATTTAATTGCATTATCAATCAAATTATTTAATATAACACTTAGCCTTCCAATATCGGTTTCTAAGATGGTATCTTCTGGAATTTTCATTCTGAAATCTATATCAGCTGATAATTCACGATATTGAGTATTTTCAAAGGTTTCTTTTACTAAATCATAAAGATTGACTTCTTTTTTGAGAATTTCTGTTCTTGTATTTCGAGCAAAATTGATAATCTCATCAATGAAAGAATAAAGCTTTTTAACTCTATTCTTCATCATTCCCAATAACTGTTTTAGTTCTTGCGTGTCATCGGTAGTATCACCAATATTTATTAAGCCTTGAATTGAATTTAGAGGAGCCCTTAAGTCGTGAGACACACTATAAACAAATCGATCTAACTCAGCATTGGTCTGCTCAAGCAAATCATTTTTTTCTTTTATCTCTTCTTCTTTAACCTTCTTTTCAGTAATGTCTATTAATGAGCCTACCATACGAGTGGGTTTCTCATCACTAGTCCATTTTGCCTGACCCGATCCATGAAACCATCTGTAGGTGCCATCTTTATGTTTGAGCTTATATTCTACGGAAAAAGGCTCTTTACTATTTAAGTGTTTTTTAAAGTCTTTTATGAGTTTCGGATAGTCTGATTTTTCAGCTAACAGGTTTTTGAAACTTGCTTTAGACGGGGTGAATTCTTTCTGGCTATACCCCAATAATTCATATAATTTTGGCGACCACCACTGCTGATCTTTATTGATATTTTCCCAATCCCAAATTCCAGCATTGGTGCCTTCAACAGCTAACCTAAACCGTTCTTCACTTTCCTTCAATTTCCGATCTTGTTCTAAAATTTTTTGCTCCGATTTATGTTGTAGTTTAACTTGATAATAAATCACTACTATCAAGGCCGAAAAGGTGAATAAATAATTTAAAAAGTAGGTCTTATTTATATTTTCCTCTGAAACCAAATCTATCTCAAATAATCGAAAATCAGTATATTCACTAATTAAGAAGCAAGCGAAAGCTAAAAGGCCATATAAAAACCAATATTTAATTTTTTGATACCCAAATAAAGCAATTGAAGCAACTAATATGGGGAATAAATACAATTGAGAGCCATAGTACTTTCCATGATTCGTCATAAAAACAAATACAAACAAAATAGTAATTAGAATTAAGCTGTGTTTTGCCAATTCGAATTTACCAACTCTATTTAGCAGGAATGAGATTATTGCACCAAGTATTCCAATTAAAAAAACTGGGCTTAGATCTAAACTCCAAACGAATACACTTATTACGGCATGAACAGAACTAAAAAATAACAATAACAAACAGCACGCCCCTACAAGCAGAGCCTTTCTGTATTTTGACTCAGATTCTATATGAGTCGTATCGCCCAAAATAATATTTCGAAAAGGGTATTTTTTCATACTAACTGTTAGTAAATATACTTATTTCTCGAAATTTATTTAATAATTAAAGACAAGTGTTTGTGCTTACAAATGTGGTATTATACTGAAAAAAAAAGAATTCCACCTGATAAAAAGGCTAAGGATGCCAATATGAATTCCTAAAGGATGTTTTAAAGATGTAAGAAAGTGAAGAATATTGTATTATTCCTTACATAGCATAAAGGTCCCCATAGAATGCTTACCCTGTACTAAAACTTCTTTATAAGGTTCTATTAAGCTAAAACCTATTCGGTTCATCTGATCTATAAATTGGTCTGAATTAATTACATATCTTAAGTTTTTCTGACCTAAATCGACTATATTTTCCTTCAACTTTAGAGTTGAATCAGAAAAATAAAGATCCGTCATAGTCCGTATAAATAGAGCGCCTTTGGATTTTAAAACTCTACTCATTTCTTCTATCATTTTATTAAAATGATTCTTATCGGATGCGAAATGCAATACCGCATTACAAATTATAGTATCAAAAGTTTGATCAGGGAATAATAGTTTATCAAGTCTCATTTGCTGAAACCTTGCCTCAACATTATCTAATTTATGTTTATTAGCTATAAGTCTCAAGAAATGTAATGCTTCAGGATTTTGATCAATACCAAAAACATCCATCTGGTTTTTCAGACAATAATGAATGTTTCTTCCTTCACCACAACCAGCATCTAAAATTTTTGCCCCCTCTTTTAAGTATCCTTTAAGAATAAAATCCAACCAGTAAAGGTCAATATTTCCTAATTCATGATTTACTTCTTTCCAATTCATTTATATAATTATGGTATGCTTTCTCAAATGCAGTTTTACCCAATTCAACCAATTCATTGCTTTTGTAAAATTCAAAAGTGCCACAAGAATTTCTAGAAACTTGAACCAACATATCAGGCTTTATGATATCCATTTGTAGATTGGTCATTTTTTCCTGCATTAAATCAATAGATCTATTCAGTAAATCAAAGTAACCGAACTTTTTTGGTGTATTATTATCTTTGCCGTTGTTACTAGGAAAAAAGCTTTTAATCCGTGCTGTAAAATCATCTAAAAACTGTTTGTTCTTTTCATCTTGCTCAACTTCCTGTGCTGTTACTGCAATTTTTTTCTCAAAAGGTATTGCGGCATTTACATCAACAGCTATTAAAATATCTCCATCTACTCTTTCTACTCTATTTAACGGGATCGGATTTAAAACCCCACCATCTACAATTTCTTCATTATTATGATAAACTGGAGTTAAAACAGTAGGGATTGCACATGATGCCCTTAAAGCATCCATGAGGTTTCCTTCATTATACAACACTTCTTTTTGAGTTCGGATATTGGAGGCTACGGCAGTGAATGGAATTTCAAAATCTTCAATTTTAAACTCCCCAAGTAACCGCCTCATTTCTTTAAATACTTTCTCTCCCCTAACAATACCTTGCCAGCTTAAGGTGAAATCTAAAAGTTTAAAAACGTCTATTTTATCGAAATGTGTAACCCATTCTTTATATTCCTGCATTTTACCAGCAGCATATAAGCCACCAATAACGGCTCCCATACTTGAGCCTGCAATGGCAGAAATCTCAAAACCATTTTCCTCTAAAGCTTCAATTACGCCAATATGAGCAACTCCTCTAGCGCCACCGCTGCCTAAAACAAGTGCAACTTTTTGTTTCATTGATATTAAAAAATTTGGCTGAGCTCTAAGTTAGGAAAAATAAATCAAGTTATTAGGCTTATATGCCTAAGTATCATTAGCGTTTCTTTACAAATTTTAAGGCTGCTATAGCAAGTGAAAAAATTAATAGCGGGAATATGAAAGAAAGTTCAATACCTCCAATTTCTGGACGATGCATGATGTGAACTGTAAAAAAATACAAGATTGAAAGGGCTGTAATCACTTGTAAAAGAATTTTGGTTGGCTTCATGTGACTCTAAAGGTTGATGAAAAAACTTATTTTGATTTATTTATTCACCTCAATAAACTTATTTACATCTTTAGATTTTCCTAAGATGATCATAATATCTGTTTCTTTTAGGAAGGTATCGGCTCGCGGAACTCCTATGATGTGTTCTACTTGTTGTAGCTGCCCATCCACTTTCTCATCATATAATCTTTTTACTGTAATGAGGTTAAGGTTATATTTTTCACGTAATCCTATTTCGCTAATGGTTTGATCTACCACTCGTGTAGGGGTGTTGATCTCTACAATTTCATAATCATCCGGTAAAGGAAGGAAAGATTTCATATTAGGATGCAGCAACATTTCAGCCACTGTTTTCCCTACTGTTTCTTCAGGTGATAGAATCTCGCTAATCCCCATCTTCTCCAAAATCATGCGTTGCTGAGCGTTGGCTGCTCTGGCGATAATTCTTTCTACTTCAAGCTCTAATAATAAAACCGTAGTTAGTAATAGGCCTTCAAAATTTTCACCTATTGCCACTACCACAGCATCCATATCCTGAATATTCTGTGCTTTTAATGCTTTCACATCTGTAGAATCTAATGCTACAGCATAGGCTACATCATCTTTTATAGCTTCAACTTTATCTAAATCAATATCAATAGCAAGTACTTCAGCACCACTATCACTCAAAGTTCTAGCAATTGATTCTCCGAACTGTCCTAATCCTATTACTGCAAAGCGATTGGTCATAAGGCTTTATTTTTAAGGTAAGATACTAAAACTTCTAATCCTTTATCAAATTTATTGTTATTAGGTACTATGATATCGGCATCATATTTAAATGGATCGATATATTTTTCGTAGGTAGGTGCTACATGCTTTTCATATCGATACAATACGTCATCCAGATCATAACCTCTTTCAGAATTATCGCGGACAATTCTTCTTTTCAACTTCACATAATCCTTTGCATCAATAAATACTTTGAGATCCAATAATTTCGCTAATTCAGGAAAATAGAATACGAATAATCCTTCTACCACAATTATTTTAGAAGGTTTAAACTCCAGCATTTTAGGTACTACATCCGGATTATTGAAAGTATATTCTTTACGGCTGACTGACTTACCCTCCTTCAACATTTTAATGTCACGGGCATAGTCATCAAACTCTATAGATTGAGGAGTGTCAAAATTTTCAATACCATTCTCATCTTTAGGTTGCAAATGGCGATCTTTGTAATAATTATCTTGTGAAACTAAACAGATTTCTTCTTCAGGGAAATGGTCGAGCAAGCTTTTCAAAAACATGGTTTTTCCTGAAGCGCTTCCTCCTGTTATGCCTACAATGAATGGATTGTTCATGAGTGCAAAACTACGTTTTTTAAACTGTTTTTAGGAATTTGTTTTTAAAAAATCGACTAGTTTTCTTACAGCTTTCGAACGATGAGAAATTTTGTTTTTCTCTTCCAAACTCATTTGTGCAAAAGTTTGGTCATAGCCATCCGGAATAAAGATTGGATCATAGCCGAATCCTTTATCACCACTGTGAGAAGAAGCAATTTTGCCTTCCACTATTCCTTCGAAGAAATGCTTCTCATCATTAATAAAAGCACAAATTACCGTTCTAAACCTTGCTTTCCTGTCTGATGATTTTTCCAAACGCTGAAGTAATAGCGCCATATTATCTTCATCAGACCTTTGAGGACCAGCATAGCGAGCAGAAAATACTCCCGGCTCATTATTCAAAGATTCAACCTCTAAGCCAGTATCATCAGCGAAGCAATTTGTATTGTAATTATTATAAACGTAAGAAGCCTTTTGTTGAGCATTGCCTTCTAAAGTACTCTGGTCTTCGCTAAGCTCCTCATTGCATCCAATATCTTTTAAACTAAGAAGCTCAAAGTTATCACCTAACATTTGAGCTACTTCTTTAATTTTATTAGCATTATTAGTTGCAAAACAAATCTTCATCATCAATATGTATTCAGACGGATTCGAAATTCTACATTACTTCCTTCAGGGATATTCCTTGGAAAAACATCACTAATACCTTTATTGATCAACAATTCTGCTGGGATGAAGACTCTATAATCCGCTCCTCTATTCATTAAGCTTACGGCAATTTTAAATCCTGGTACTACTGAGTTAGTTCGTAAGGAGAATTCACTACCAATCGCACTAATAAAGATCTCATCGCTTCCTAGTTCGCGCCCTTCATAATCAATAGATACAGACGAACAAAAATTTGGAGATCTTCCTTCACCACTTTCTAATTCAACATATCGTATTCCAGATGAATGCGTTTGGTAATCAAGACCTTCAGCACTCAGATAAGCTTCAATTTCATTGATTTGAGACTCCAGATTAGATTGATCTGGAGAGATATCTGGCGCCTGATCACATTGGATTTCAGATGTGCAAGAAGAAAAGATTGTAAATAATATACTTATTGATAAAAGATATCTTATCATTCTTTCTTAAAATTTAGTTATTGATACTTACTAATTCTACTTCGAATAGTAAAACGGTATTAGGTGGGATGCTAGTATTTCCTCTAGGACCATATGCTAAATAGGAAGGCAAAAGTAAAGTAGCTTTTCCTCCTTCACTTACTTTTTTCATCCCAATTTCCCATCCTAAAATCACCTGGCGCAAGCCTAAAGTAAATGAAAAAGGCTCATAGGTTCTTGACTCACTAAAAACACCTGCATCCTTAGCTACAGATTCAATACTGGTATCAAAAACTTCACCATCAAGAAATCGGCCTACATAATTAACATTAATTTCCTGACCATTTTCAGGAAAAACTCCATTTCCTTCCTCCTCAATTATATAAAACAAATCATAAGAAGGATCTCTTTCGGCTTCAAGGTTATTTTCGGCTATGTAATCTTCAATTAACTTAACGTCCTTGGCCAATTGCTCTTCCGGACATTCCCCTCTTAAATTTTCACATTCTTCATCACAAGAAGATAGCAAGACTGCTGCTAGTCCTGCTATCATAAATACTAATATCTTCTTCATTTTATTTTACCTCCACTAGCTCAACATCAAAAATTAAAGATGAGTTTGCTGGAATTTTTGGTCCTGCAGCTCTTGCTCCATAAGCCATGCCAGAAGGAATATACAAAGTAGCTTCGCTTCCTTCATTTAACAACATGATGCCTTCGTCCCATCCTCTGATTACTCTACCTTTACCAATAGGGATTTCGATTGGACCATATTCTCTCTGCTCATTATAAACACCCGATTCTTTAGCGATATCTTCGTATGAAGTATCAAAAACAGTACCATCCATAGTTCTACCTACATAGTTCACTCTTACAGTATCTCCTGCTTCAGGCTTCTCTCCTGATGCTTCTTCAGTTACCATATAATAAAGACCTGATTCTGTTTTCTCTGCCTCAATCTCGTTTTTAGCTAAGAAATCTTGAATCAATTGATCATCAATTCCTTTTTGTGCTTCAGCATCTGCTCTTTGCTTCTGCATTGCTTCCTCTCTTTTTTGTTGCTGCCATTCCATAAAACCAGCAGTATCCAATTTCTGAAGTGCTTTTGCATATACTGTTAATCTTTCTTCAGGATCTTTATCCTGAGCAACAGGCTGTCTGAATCCTTGAGTTAAAACTTCACTTGCAGAAAGTTTAGTTTTAATACTATCGCCAATATTCAATTCCTTTAAAATTGAAAACAATGGGCCTCTTGTTGATAATACAGAATCAATAATTTGAACTGGCAACTCACCTACTTCTTCACTATTGATCAATACTGAATCTTCACTATCAACTAATTTTAATGAGTAGATTGCGAAATCACCTTCAGAAAATGATTCTCCATTTTCACTTTCTACTAATACATAATCAATACCATCTTGAGTAGTCTCTTTCTTTTCACTATCACATGCTCCTAAAAAGATGATGGATAGTAAGGCTATGGCTAAACTCTTATAATTGTTCATAAACTTCTATTTTTTCTCTGTTTTGTAATTGTATTGCGTATTCTCTTATAATTCTTTCAAATAAATTCACGGTCTCCTTTAAACCTAAATCAACCTTTCCACCAGCTGCATTCTTATGGCCTCCACCATTAAAATATTCTCCTGCCAGGGTATTAACTTCAAAATCACCGATTGACCTTAAAGATAGTTTAGTACCATCTTCTGTTTCAGTAAACAATGCCGCCATGGTAATACCATTAATAGATAAAGCATAATTTACAAGACCTTCTGTATCACCATTTTTAGAATTAAATTTTTTCAAATCTTCCAATGAAATGGCAAAATAGGCTGCATGCTCCTTTTCGAAAACTGTTAATCTTTCACTTAATGCAAAACCTAAAAATTTTAAGCGATCAAGTGAATTTGTATCATATATCAATCTTGATACTTCCGAATTGTTAGCTCCTAAACTAATTAACTCCGCTACAATTTCATGTACCTCCTGAGTAGTGTTAGGATGTTTAAAGGAGCCGGTATCGGTCATGATTCCTGCATAAAGGCAATCTGCAATATCAGGATCAATTTGTTCTTTATCTCCAAAAAGCTTAATCATTTTAAAGATTAGCTGAGCAGTAGAAGCTGAATCGACATCATGATAAACGTATTCAGCAAATTCTTCCGGACCGCGGTGATGATCTATTAATACTTTATGCGCTTTTGATTCACCTACAGCATCTCCTAATTCATTTATTCTATGAAGATTAGAAAAATCAAGACAAAAAATTAGATCTGCATCCGCTACTAATTGGTTTGACTTTTCCTCATTTCCATTTTCATTGTATACAATCACCTTTTCATTGCCTTTCATCCAATAAAGGAATTGCGGATAGTCAGTAGGGGTAATTACTGTTGCATTATGACCGTTTTTGATAAGATAATTATAGATTCCCAAACTACTGCCTAATGCATCAGCATCAGGTTTTTGATGGGTGGTTATTACAATATTTTGAGGTGTTTCTAATACCTCTTTTAGTTTTAAAATGTCCTGCATGAATCAGATTAACCCTATTGGGATTAAATTGATTTGCAAAGTTGACAAGAAAATCATGAAAAACAAACGCCTAATTGCCTGCGAGTTGACGAAAAAATTAATTTCCTGCTGAGATTAAGGAAATATAATATTTCATATCAGATTTATCCCTTAAATTTGCATTTCAAAATATTCAAATCAATAAATTTAACACAATGGCTGGAAACAGAACATTTACGATGATTAAGCCCGATGCAGTGGGTGAAAACAATATTGGTGCAATTACAAAAATGATTGAGGAAGGTGGATTCCGTATTGTATCAATGAAAATGACGAAATTAAGTGAAGAAAGAGCGGGTCAGTTTTATGCCGTTCACAAAGAGCGTCCTTTCTTTAAAGATTTAGTAGAATATATGTCAGGTGGCCACATTGTTGCTATGATTTTAGAAAAAGATAACGCAGTTGAAGATTTCAGAAAATTAATTGGAGCGACTAATCCAGCTGATGCTGAAGAAGGAACTATCAGAAAAATGTTTGCTAAATCAATTGAAGCAAACGCTATTCACGGTTCTGATTCTGATGAAAATGCTCAAATCGAAGGAAGTTTCTTTTTTGCTGATATTGAGAAATTCTAAGAATTAAGAATTTTGATTACTAAAAAAGGCATCTGCTGGAAAGCGGATGCCTTTTCTTTTTATTTAGTTTTTCTTCTAATTCGTTACGATTTCCGAAGCAGCTGGAGAATCAAAAATTTCTTTAAAGCTATACCTATATATAACCTGAAATAAGATGTTATATGACATTGAAGACATCGAACTTTGAGAATTCGCCTTATTATCAACGCTATCTTTTAGCATAGGCTTTTCCCTAATGTTGGCTAAAGAATCGGTTTTGCTTTTCTTCTCCGGATCTACTTCAATTGTTTTGTATTTTTCTTTTTTGTCTTCTGCGGTTTCGGCTGAAACATCAAATGCACAAAAAGCACCGAGTAATAATACTATAATACTGGTTTTTTTTAGATCAAACATGGCTGTTTCATTTTGATGTTATCAAATATATTGAAATAATATGACATTATCCCAATAACCTACTGATAACTATCTCTTTGCTGTAAGGTTTCAATTATTTTTTTATAAAAAAGTGAAATTTCCTTCGGTGTCTCCTATCATTCATAAATTTTGATTTATATTAAAGGAAAAATTAAGATCACTATTATGGAACTCACTAGGCTTTTCGATTTACTATCTTATCAAAAAGAAAACCACCCAATTAAAGATACATTCTCCTACAAATATGATGGCCGCTGGAAAAACTACAGCACAGATGATGTAATAAATATTGTAAATGCTGTATCAAGGGGCTTTCTAAAATTGGGATTAAAAAAAGATGATAAAGTTGGAATAGTCTCTTCCAACAGACCAGAGTGGAATTTTATTGATCTTGCCTTACAACAAATTGGTGCTGTTAGTGTGCCTATGTACCCTACCATCACCCCAAAAGATTATAAATTCATTTTTGAAGATTCAGGATTGAAATATGTTTTTGCTGAAGATCAAGAATTATATGATAAAGTTAAAAAAGCTTCACAAGGCTTATCCTTTGTAGAAAATATTTACTCCTTTGAAAACCTGAATAATATTCCTCACTGGTCAGAATTAAGAGAAAGTGGAGAAAATGACACCACAGATTTAGAGGAATATAAAAAAGCCGTTACTCCTGAAGATTTAGTAACACTTATTTACACTTCTGGTACAACTGGTAATCCTAAAGGTGTGATGCTTACCCATAATAATGTATTAAGCAATGCAAAAGCTGTCTCAGAGAACTTAGATGTTGCCGGAATAAGAAAGTCTTTAAGCTTTTTGCCACTCTGCCATATATTCGAAAGAACCAGTGTTTATTTCTATTTATACCGAGGCGTTGGAGTTTATTATGCTGAAAACCTTGAAAAAATTGGAGACAATTTAAAAGAAGTTCAGCCTGATATGTTTACGACCGTACCAAGACTACTTGAAAAAATCTACGATAAGATAGTAGCAAAAGGAATGGAATTAAGCGGAGTGAAAAAATCACTTTTCTTTTGGGCATTAAATTTAGGTCATAAGTTTGATCGAAATAAAAACCAAGGAGGCTGGTATAACTTCCAACTCAAACTAGCCAATAAACTAATCTTCAGTAAATGGAGGGAGGCAGTTGGTGGTAATATTAAAATAATTGCTTCAGGTGGTGCTGCATTACAGCCTAGATTAGCTACTATTTTCTGGTCGGCACAAATACCTGTTTTGGAAGCCTATGGTTTAACTGAAACCTCTCCAGGCATTTCTTTTAACAGATACAATAAAGAAGATATGCTTATTGGTACAGTTGGTCCTGCATTACCTGGGGTTGAAATAAAAATTGCCGAAGATGGTGAGGTTTTAGCCAAGGGGCCAAATATCATGAAAGGGTATTATAATCAGCCTGAAAAAACTGCCGAGGTAATTGATAAAGACGGTTGGTTCCATACCGGTGATATTGGAGAAATGGTGAATGGTAAGTTCCTTAAAATTACAGATCGTAAAAAAGAGATGTTCAAAACATCAGGCGGGAAATATATTGCGCCACAATACATTGAAAATAAACTAAAGGAATCCACCATGATTGAGATGGCTATGGTAGTAGGTGATGGACAAAAATTCCCTGGGGCACTTATAGTTCCAAACTTTGAAGCTCTAAAGGAATGGTGTCAACATAAAGGTTTAGCCTATACATCTGACTCTGAAATGATAAAGGATGAAAAAATAATTGGAAAATTTGAGCGGGAGATAGGGAAAGCAAATGATCAATTTGCTCAGTATGAAAAAATCAAAAAGACCATTCTTCTTCCAGAAGCCTGGACTGTTGAAAATGGTGAATTAACTGCAAAACTTAGTTTAAAGCGAAAAATAATTGAAGCAAACTATAAAGATGAAATTGCTTCTATATATAATAATTGAGATATAATTTCATTTAGGTGGTTTACAATTCTTGATATAATAGTTATATTAGAGAAAGCGTAAACCACCTAAATATGAGAACCTTAGCTGCTCTTAAATTTCTTTCATTACTTTTTATAATTAATTTTTCATGTAATGCTGAACCTGAAAGCAATCTTAAAGATGATTTTGAGGTAGTCACTATTGCTGATGGATTAGAAAACCCCTGGGGAATGACCTGGCTGCCCGATGGCAAAATGCTTGTTACCGAAAAAAGAGGAGAAATTTTAGTAATTGAAAATGATGCTTTTGAAGGAGTAAAATTAAAAGGAGTTCCAGAAGTTTATAATCGTGGTCAAGGCGGACTTCTTGACATTCAAGCCCATCCCAATTATGCTGAAAATGGCTGGATATATTTTAGCTATGCAAAACCAGGCAAAGGAGGCGGTAGCACAGCTATTATGAGAGCCAAACTCGATGGAAATCAATTAGTCAATAAAGAATTGATCTACGAATCCTTCCCAAAAACGAATTCAGGTGTTCATTTTGGTTCCAGAATAGATTTTAAAGAGGGTTACATCTTTTTTAGTATTGGAGAAAGAGGGGAAATGGAAAACGCCCAATCAGTGGGAAATCCTTTTGGTAAAATCCATCGATTGTATGAAAATGGTGATCTTCCAGAAGATAACCCTTTCGTAAAAATTCCTGATGCTGAACATAGCATTTGGAGTTATGGGCATAGAAACCCTCAGGGCCTGCAGTTTCATCCTGCAACTGGAAATTTGTGGGAACATGAACATGGACCTAAAGGAGGAGATGAATTGAATATAGTAGAAAAGGCAAAAAATTATGGCTGGCCTGAAATCACCTATGGAATAGATTATGATGGCACTATTATTAGTAATGAAACCGAAAAGGAGGGAATGATGCAACCTGAGCATTATTGGGATCCTTCCATTGCCCCTTGTGGGATGACTTTTGTTAGCAGCGATCGATATCCTTCCTGGAAAGGCGACCTATTATTAGGCTCGCTTAAATTTCAATATTTATGTAGAGTTAATCTGGATGATGAGGGAAAATATATTAAAGAAGAAAAATTATTAAAGGGGATCGGAAGAGTTAGGCATGTTGCTGAAAGCCCGGACGGTTACATCTATGTTGCAGTTGAGGGGCCAGGAAAAATTGTCAAACTAGTTCCAAAAAAATAAAAATATTTAAGATGGTAATTTCATGGCTATCTCTCTCTATTTCCAATTTCAATTATTATTCTACCTTAAGATAATTCTTTTAGGCTGAACTAAAATTTGTAAAACTGAATTACTTAGTGTAAATTAGACACTAAGTATCCTTACTGATTTCCAACTTCTTTTACTTTTATGGATTACTTATTATCAGTAAATTATACATCTCAATTGACTGACTTTCATATTTATGCGTAACAATTCTTTATACAAATCTGCATTTGAACATGATGCCTGTGGAATAGGAACCATCATTAATATTAACGGCAAAAAAGAGCACCAACTTATTCAAGATGCTCTAGACATGTTGGAAAACATGGAGCACAGAGGCGGTACAGGAGCCGATAAGCAAACTGGTGATGGTGCAGGGATTATGATGCAAATCGATGAGCATTATATTAAATGGACTGCCGATGATGCGGGTATCTCATTTAAAAAGGAAAACCCGGTAGGGACAGGAATCTTCTTCTTTCCTAAAATGCCAAAAGTTGCTGATGAATGTAAAGAAGTATTAAATAAACATGCAGAAGAACTTGAGCTAGAAATTTTAGGATACCGAAAAGTGCCAGTTAATGAAAAAGTGCCAGGATCCGGTGCCAAGCCAGTAGAGCCTTTAATTGAACAGGTATTTATTCAGTCAAAAAAGGCAATTTCTAATGAAGAGTTAGAACGTAAATTATTTGTATTAAGAAATTACAGCACTCATTACATTGGCCATAATGTACAAGGAAACAATAAAGCTTTTTATGCCTGCAGCCTTTCTACTAATACAGTAATTTATAAAGGTCAATTAAGAACTAATCAACTTAGAGAATATTATTATGATTTAACAGACGAAAGATTTAAATCCGCTTTTGCTATTATTCACTCAAGATTCTCCACTAACACATTTCCAAATTGGAAACTTGCTCAACCTTTTAGATTCATCTCCCACAATGGAGAAATTAATACCATCAGGGGGAATGTAACCAAAATGAAATCTAAAGAAGCCAACTTTGATTCAAAGGTTTTTACTGATGCTGATTTAGAAAAGTTACTACCGGTAACCAATCCAGAGCATTCTGATTCCGCTAATCTGGATGCCATTGTTGAAATGCTAGTGCTTGATGGCCGACCATTAGAACATGTCATGATGATGATAGTGCCCGAAGCATGGCAGGATAATAACATGATGGATAAAGACAGAAAAGCTTTTTATAAGTATCATGCATCCATAATGGAGCCTTGGGATGGCCCTGCTGCTTTAATTTTTACGGATGGTAAAAAAGTAGGTGCCACATTAGATAGAAATGGATTAAGACCCTCTCGTTTCTGTATCACCAACAATAATCGATTAATAGTATCCTCAGAAGCAGGAGCTTTGCCGGTTAAGGCAGATGAAATTATCCAGAAAGGAAGATTACAGCCTGGTAAAATGTTGATGGCTGATTTAGAACAAAACAAAATTTTATTTGATGAGGAGATCAAAAATAGCATTACTGCTAATAAATCCTATCAAGACTGGATTATTGCCCATAGAGTAAAATTAAGAAATCTGCCAGTGCCTGAAGTTAGTACAGAAAAATTATCAGGTGAGAATTTATTACAACAACAAAAAGCTTATGGATATACTTCTGAAGAATTAAAAGTTATACTAGCTGATATGGCGGTTAGAGGAACTGAGCCCATTGGTTCTATGGGGGCCGATACTCCACTAGCCATTTTAAGTAAGCAAAGCCAACATATATCAAATTATTTCAAGCAGTTATTTGCCCAGGTAAGTAATCCTCCAATTGACCCCATCCGAGAAAGAATGGTTATGTCACTTTTCACCAGAGTGGGTGAAAGTTTGAATATTTTAGAGGAATCTCCTGCGCATGCGAAACAAGTTCACATATCACAACCTGTTTTACTGGATTCTGATATTGCTAAATTCATGTACTTAAAAGACATTGGCTTTGATTATGAGATTATTGATTGTGTATTTAAAGCTGATGGAGAGCCTGGCCGATTAGAAGAAGGACTAAATACGATTTGCGCTAAGGCAGAAGAGGCAGCAAAGAACGGAAAAGTTGTTTTAATTCTTTCCGATAGAAATATTGATCATGACCACGCCCCTATTCCTTCTTTATTATCAACTGGAGCAGTTCACCAACATCTTGTAAAATTAAACCTTAGAACTAAAACAGGTATAGTAGTAGAAGCGGGAGATGTAAGAGAAACTCACCATTTTGCCACTATCATTGGATATGGAGCTAGTGCGATAAATCCTTACCTAGCAATTAATTCAATTGAAGAACTGCATGATAAAGGTCAATTAGAAGATGGGCTTTCAAAAGAAGAAGCAGTAGCAAATTATCAGAAAGCAATCGGCTATGGCTTATTGAAGATTTTATCTAAAATGGGGATCAGCACCTTGCAGTCCTATCAAAGTGCACAAATTTTTGAAGCATTAGGTCTTCATTCAACCGTGATTGAAAAATGCTTTACGGGTACAATCTCTCGAATTGAAGGCATTGATTTTGATGGATTAGCTAAAGAAGTTTTAGTAAGACATTTACAAGCTTATCCTTCAAATAATCAGGTTAAAAAAGGTTTAGAAGTTGGAGGCGTTTACCAATGGAAACAAAGAGGTGAAAAACACCTTTTCAATCCGGAAACAATTCATCTGCTTCAGCATTCCACTAAGACCGCTAACTTTTCACTTTATAAAAAGTATGCTTCAAAAATTAATGATCAGGTAAAAGATACCTTAACCTTAAGAGGCTTATTCGACTTTAAGAAAAGAGTACCTATTTCATTATCTGAAGTGGAGCCAGCTGAAAGTATCATGAAAAGATTTGCCACCGGAGCCATGTCTTTTGGTTCAATTTCTCATGAAGCCCACTCTACACTTGCTATTGCCATGAATAGAATTGGTGCTAAAAGTAACAGTGGTGAAGGCGGAGAAGATGAAGTGCGATTTGAAGTAAAGCCAAATGGTGATTGGGAAAGATCTGCAATAAAGCAAGTCGCTTCTGGACGATTTGGTGTAACTAGTTATTACTTAACTAATGCTGATGAACTCCAAATTAAAATGGCACAAGGCGCTAAGCCCGGTGAAGGAGGTCAATTGCCAGGTCATAAGGTAGATGAATGGATAGGAAGAGTAAGGCATTCCACTCCAGGAGTAGGATTAATATCTCCTCCACCCCATCATGATATTTATTCGATTGAGGATTTAGCCCAACTTATATACGATTTAAAAAATGCTAATCGTACAGCCAGAATTAATGTGAAATTGGTTTCACAAGCCGGTGTGGGTACCGTGGCAGCCGGAGTTTCAAAGGCCAATGCAGATGTGGTTCTAATTTCAGGTGCAGATGGAGGAACAGGTGCATCGCCTTTAAGCTCTATTCGTCATGCTGGACTTCCATGGGAATCAGGATTAGCTGAAGCCCATCAAACCTTAGTAAAAAACAACCTAAGAAGTAGAATTACGGTACAAGCGGATGGACAAATGAGAACAGGTCGTGATTTGGCCATCGCTACTTTATTAGGAGCTGAAGAATGGGGAATCTCAACTGCTGCTTTGGTGGTCGAAGGTTGTATCATGATGCGTAAATGTCATACCAATACTTGTCCTGTAGGAGTAGCTACTCAAAATCCAGAATTAAGAAAACTCTTTACTGGAGATCCTGAGCATGTTGTGAATTTCTTTAAATTCCTAACTGAAGATTTAAGGGAAATAATGGCTCAATTAGGATTCAAAACTATTGATGAAATGGTTGGCCATTCAGAAGTATTAAAGGTTAGAAATGATGTGCCTTTCTGGAAATTAAAGGACCTTGATCTGAGTCCAATTTTATATCAGGAGCATATAGCTGAGCAAGTTGGAGTATTTAAACAAATTGAGCAAGAGCACGAATTAGATGAGGTATTAGATTGGCAACTATTGGAAACTGCCAAAGAGGCTTTAGACAATAAACAAGCTGTTCGAAAAACTTTCCCAATCCGGAATATCAATAGAGCGGTGGGGGCAATTCTTTCCAATGAAATCAGTAAAAAGTATAAAGGAGAAGGGCTTCCCGAAGATACAATTCGATATAAATTTGAAGGATCAGCAGGGCAAAGCTTTGGAGCATTCCTTGCTCCAGGAGTGACCTTTGAAATTGAAGGTGAGTCTAATGACTATTACGGAAAAGGCTTATCTGGCGGTAAACTCCTCATTTATCCTCCTAAAAACTCAAGCTTTACGGCATCTGAAAATATCATAATTGGGAATGTCGCCTTTTATGGGGCGACTTCTGGATATGCCTACATTAACGGAATGGCCGGTGAGCGATTCTGTGTTAGAAATTCAGGAGTGCATACCGTGGTTGAAGGCGTAGGGGATCATGCATGTGAATACATGACAGGTGGAAGAGTAGTGGTACTTGGTGAAACTGGTAAAAACTTTGCAGCCGGAATGAGTGGTGGTATCGCCTATGTGTTAGATGAAAATAATTCATTTGAGGAAAATTGTAATAAAGCCATGGTAGGCATGGAAAGTCCTTCGGAAGAGGATATAAATGAGCTTAAGACCTTAATTGATTATCATGCTCAAGCCACTGGCAGCGTAAAAGCCAAAACTATTTTAGAGGATTTTGATCACTATTTATCAAAATTCATCAAAGTAATCCCTCACGATTACAAGCGCATTTTAGAAGCAAAAAAAGCAGAAGAACAAAAGACTAACGAAAAAATAGTAGCATAAATGGGACAGCAAGACGGATTTTTAAAGTTTGATAGAGAATTACCAGATAGCAGACCACCTGAAAAAAGGATAGAAGATTTTAAAGAAATCTACCAGCCTTTTCCTGAGGTGAAAACCAAAAAGCAGGCAGCAAGGTGTATGGATTGTGGCATCCCGTTTTGCCATTCTGGTTGCCCTTTAGGAAATATTATTCCTGAATTTAATGATGCGGTTTATCATGAAAATTGGGAAGAAGCTGCTAAAATTCTTTATTCTACCAACAACTTTCCCGAATTCACAGGAAGAATATGTCCCGCTCCTTGTGAGGCAAGCTGTGTATTAGGTATTAATAAACCTCCAGTGGCTATCGAGCATATTGAAAAAACAATCGCTGAAAAAGCTTATGAATTAGGGTATATAAAACCAAATCCTCCTCAAGTAAGAACCGATAAAAAAGTAGCGGTTATTGGATCAGGACCAGCCGGATTGGCGGCAGCTGATCAGCTTAATAAAGCAGGACATTGGGTAACTGTATTTGAACGTGAAAGCAGAATTGGCGGATTACTTCGGTATGGAATTCCAGATTTCAAATTAGAGAAGCGGTTCGTAGAGCGCAGAATTAGCATTATGGACGAAGAAGGCATCCGTTTTAAGGTGAATGCTGAAGTAGGAAAAAATATTAATCCTGATATGCTGAAGGATGATTTTGATGCCATTGTGATTTGCACTGGTTCTACCGTGCCTAGAGATCTTCCTATTCCGGGTAGGGAGCTAAAAGGCATTCACTTTGCAATGGATTTCCTTACTATGCAAAACAAAGAAGTTGCAGGAGATAAAGTTGAAAATAAAATTTCAGCTGAAGGAAAAAATGTGGTTGTAATTGGTGGTGGAGATACGGGTTCAGATTGTATTGGCACTTCGCATAGACAAAAAGCTAGTTCTGTTCTTCAATTAGAATTGATGCCAAAACCTCACCTTAAAAGAGATGATAGCGATCCTTGGCCACTATGGCCTATGACTTTACGCACTTCTTCTTCACATGAGGAAGGTGGCGAAAGAAAATGGGGAGTATTGACTAAGGAATTTAAGGGGAATGAAAAAGGAGAATTAAGTCATATTAAGTTGGTCGATATTGAGTGGGTAAACCAAGGAGGTAGACAAAGCATGCAAGAAATACAGGGGACGGAAAGAGATGTACCTTGTGAACTGGCTTTACTTGCCATTGGTTTTTCTCATCCTGAAAATCATTTGCTAGAAAATTTAGGTGTTGAAAAAACCCAAACAGGATTAGTAGGAGCCGATCAATATAAAACCAATGTAGAAAATATTTTTACCGCTGGTGATGCCAGAAGAGGTCAGTCTTTGGTGGTTTGGGCTATATCAGAAGGTAGAGAAGCTGCCAGAGAAGTGGATCAGTATTTAATGGGACGAACAGAATTACCCGCGAAAGACAGTTCGTTTTTTGACATAGCTGAATTAGAAAAGTAACACTACTTTAAACATATTAATCAACGCATAGTTTTTAATGAAATGAAAACATATGCAACAATAGATTCTTCTGAAGAATCCTTAATTAAGGTAACGTTTACTGGTGAGAAAAGTACTGATGAAAACTTTAATCAATACTTATCTGAACTTTCTAAAATTTATGATAACAGGATAAATTTATCTATAATTTTTGATGCACGAAAAGCAGGAATCCCCAAATTATCTCACCAAAAAAAGCAAGCTACTTGGTTAAGTGAGCATTGGAAATTAATGGAAAAATATTGTAATGGAACAGCTTACGTAATATCAAATGCTGCTATTCGAGCTGTTTTAAAAGTTATATTTTCATTCCAAAATCAGCCTGTTCCTTATAAAATATTTTCAACTATAGATGAGGCCAAAGAATGGGTTTCAACGATTGATAATAAAAAAGCTAAAAAAATAAGCTAACAGCTATTATCTCGATTGATCTTGGATAGTGGTGTGTAAATAGCTTTTCAAGCTGTCAAGTTTTTGTAAAAGCTTGGCTTTCTTTTTAGCCGTTTTCAATTCAATTGTTGTACCATCTGAAAATTTAAGGAAGGCAATATATTTTTCAACATTGATAACGGAACTAGTATTTGCCCTTCCATAAAACCTTTGGCTAGTTTTTAAATTCTTAATAAATATTTTCTCAATTCCTTCATAGCCCTTCCATTCTCCAGTTTTGATAAAGTAAAACGCATTAAACTCTCTATACTTATTCCCTTTGAATTCGATTCCAGAATATGCGGTTAAAATTAAAAAACTAATCAGAAATAATAAAATAGCTACATATACATTAATAAATACAGCAATAAATGCCACTAAAAGTAAGCTATAGGCTAAAATCTGAAATTGTATCGGAAATAACAGTGCTTTGTAAAATCTCATAACTACATTCAATTGTCATTCATAATATAAATGACATTTTTACCAGCCTTAAGATATACATTTGTTAATATTAAATCCCTGACATTTATCATTATTTTCGATAGTTTTCCTCAAGAATCCTTAATTTGTGATTAATAATTTTGCGACTGCAAACAAGAAAAGAATTATGAAAGAATCACTAACTATAGTAACTGCCGAAGAGGCCGTTTCACACGTTAAATCTGGAAGTAGAGTATTCATTCAAGGGGCCGCCATGACTCCTTTAAAGTTAGTAGATGCGCTGTCTGAAAGATACAATTCGCTAGAAGATGTAGAGCTTTTTCACTTGCATACAGAAGGTCAGGCTTTATATACTCAAGAACCCTATTATAAAGCTTTTAAAATTAATAGCGCTTTTGTAGCAGGAAATGTTCGAAAAGCCATAGCAGAGGGAAAAGGAGATTATATCCCGATTTTTTTAAGTGAAGTACACTGGCTATTCAGAAGAAATATTTTGCCTCTTGATGTGGCTTTTATCCAAATCTCAACTCCAGACCAACATGGCTATTGTTCCTTAGGGGTTTCTGTGGATGTCACTATCCCTGCAATTCAAACGGCAAAGTTGGTAATTGCTCAGGTAAATCCTAATGTGCCAAGAACTCATGGTGACGGGATTATTCACATTAGTCAAATTGATTGTGCGATTGAAGTGAATGACCCCATTAGAGTACACGATGTGGTTGTACCTACTGAGGTGGAACATAAAATTGGGGAAAATGTAGCGAGTTTAGTAGAGGATGGTGCTACACTACAAATGGGCATTGGGGCAATCCCTAATGCTGCTTTACTAAATTTAGGAAATCATAAGGATTTAGGAGTGCATACTGAAATGTTCTCAGATGGAATATTACCGCTTGTAAAAAGTGGCGTAATCAATGGTCGTAAAAAAGAAATCAAAACGGGCAAATTAGTGACCTGTTTCGCCATGGGATCTCAAGAATTATATGATTTTATGGATGATAATCCAGTAGTTCATATGAAAGAAGCTGCCTACACCAACGATACTGCCATCATAAGAAAAAATCCAAAGGTAACCGCTATTAACTCTGCCATTGAAATTGATTTAACCGGTCAGGTTTGCGCTGATACTATTGGGCAATATCAATACTCTGGTGTTGGAGGCCAAATGGATTTCATTAGAGGTGCATCTCTATCAGAAGGAGGAAAAGCTATTATTGCTATGCCATCTGCTACCAATAAAGGGGTTAGTAAAATTGTTCCTTTCCTAAAAGAAGGAGCAGGTGTAACCACTACTAGAGCTCACGTGCATTATATTGTAACTGAACATGGTGTCGTGAACTTGTACGGTAAAAATTTAAGGGAAAGAGCAAAAGCATTGATTTCGATTTCTCATCCTGATGCCAGAGAGGAATTAGAAAAAGCTGCTTTCGAACGATTTGGTAAATTATAATTTACATACATTAAAATGTCCGATCATGAAGTCGGACATTTTTATTTTTTTGTGATGTTTAATAATTTTAGCCAAAAACTATCTAACCAATGAAAAGAATTAACAAAAACCAGTTCATCGGATTTCTTATAGGATTATTTGCCGTATTGGGTACTGAATTTTTATCCAATACTGAAAAATATGTAGATGCATTTAAGAATGGCTATGAGATGGCCCAAAAGTCTATATCCGAATAATTAAAATAAATTCTCTCGCTTAGGAATATTCCATCTAAGATTTATTCCATAAAAACTATTCTCACTGGTATTATTACCAAATTGGCTTTCTTGATTTCTAATACTATAATTTAAATCAAGGAAGAGATTATGATACGGCATATAACTTAAGGTCATTTTCACGAAT
This sequence comes from Marivirga arenosa, assembly GCF_030503895.2. Lineage (GTDB taxonomy): Bacteria > Bacteroidota > Bacteroidia > Cytophagales > Cyclobacteriaceae > Marivirga > Marivirga arenosa. The sequence goes on along the minus strand of NZ_CP129970.2, from coordinate 1,775,182 downwards.
TGTAAGGTATTACGTTCTCCTTGACCAATTGTATGTCCATATTGCCATCTGCTTCCTGTATCAGGATTGATGTGTGTATATCGAGTATTATTCGTTTTAAAAATATCACCTCCAAAATGGCCCACAGCAGTAGTATCTGTTCCAAATTCAGCCATTACCGCTTTTGCCTGAAAATTAATTCTAGGTGTGATTTGATAACGCAAAGTAGCCACCCACTCTTCAAAATTAGCACCTAAAGGATGAGCTAATGGTTGCTTATAATTCGCATAATTAGTGAAATTAGAATCATGCCCATAAATAAAAGGTCTTGCTACAATATATTCAGCCTGCAAATCCAAATTAGGAATTTCAAAAGCATTGAAATACTTCAAACCCGTCTGAACCGCCCATTTATTGGCCCACCAGCCTCCTTGTCTTAAATTATCAATTAAGAATTCATCCAAAACGAGTTGACCGTATAAGCTGAACCGCTTTAAGAATAATGCCCTGAAATCCATACCCAAAAGAGCGTTGCCAGAACTACCATCCTGTTGTTCTAAGGCTCTATAAAAAATTAATGGATTGAAGTAAACCGGATCAATTGGATTTTGAGCGACTGATGAATCGCCCGACATGATGGCCTCAAAAACTCCTATGTTGATGTTATCCGTAATATTATAGCTTAAATGGTGAAGCGATAAAAATTTTCGAGGATACTGATATTGTGTACCTGATAGCTGGTTCCCTCTTAGCACAACATCTGCTGTTTGTAATCCAAATAGGTTGGTATAATTCAATTTCCAGATGCTTGTCTCAGCTTTTAAAAATAGATAGCCCGGAGAAAAATCGCTTAGAATTAACGAACGTTCTCCATTCCCTATGAAAAAGCGATCATGACCAAATTGTAAATTAATACTTTTGGTAGCCTGAAATGAGATATATCCTCTAGCAGTGAAAAAATCTACCCCTTCATTATTATCACCATAAGGCTTCCAAAATCCTTCATTAGGCACTGCGCTAAAATCGCTTACATAATCATTCACATAAGACGGAAATACCACTTGATTTTCACCTACGAAAGTGTAAAATCCTAACTTTTCATTAATCAGCCCTCTTACCTCAAGCCCGCGGGTATTGGTATAAAGTCTATTATCAGAGATACTTTCTTGCCCGATTGAAAAATCTAAAACGGGGTTGATATGTAAATCAAATTCATCATTATGAACATTCAAAAAGTCTGCTTTAGTTTTATAAATGTGCCCAAATATGCCTTTTTCATTTTTGTAATCAGCACTATCAACCCATTCCCAATTATCATTTTTCAAATAATTATGGTTGAATTTATCTTTTCGGTTATAATCACCCGTATCTAAACTATCTAAAAACTGAGCAATTTCTTTTCTATTGAATGGCTTCATGGAAGCATGAAACCCTTCAGAAAATTTCCCGCTTTTCACTTCCAGTCTCTCCAATAAATGATAATAATCGCGGTTTAGAGGAGCATTTACAGCCTGGGCAAGCAAAAGTGAGGTGGAGAAAATGAAAAAGATAGTAAATAATAATCTCATATTGAATACTTTATGGCTTGCAAGATAATTAAAATAGTTAAGCAATAAATAAGCAGGTGTTTGGAAAGATTAAATGCATCTGCTATTTTTGCATTCCTTTAAAAGAATTGGTTGGAAATCAATAATTTAATTTATTAGTTATGAAAAAAGAAATTCATCCAGATTACAGAGAAGTTGTATTCTGGGATACTCAAGCAGACGTGAAATTCTTAACGAGGTCTACAATGACTTCTGATGAAACTATCAAAATGGATGATGGTAAAGAATATCCGGTAGTAAAAATTGAAGTTAGTTCAGCTTCTCACCCTTTTTATACAGGAAAGAAAATTTTCTTGGATACTGCAGGTCGTGTGGAGAAGTTCAACCAAAAATACAAAAAGAAGAAATAATTATAGATTATCACTTCTTCAAGAAAGTCTCTCTGAATTTAATTTTAGAGAGACTTTTTTATTTATACACCACTCAACATTTTTGTTTCGTCCATCACAATTATAAAGCTTATATTTGAATGCATTGAAAATCATTCATTATGGAGATAGAAGAGTTCAGAAAGCATGCCCATGCCATGGTAGATTGGATGGCCGATTATTTAGAAAATGTAGAAGAATATCCGGTCCTTTCAAAGGTTAAGCCGGGAGAAATAAAAGCTCAAATCCCTGAGAGCTTCCCTGAGAGCGCTGAGTCTTTCAATGCTATATTTAAAGATTTTGAAGATAAAATCATGCCTGGCATCACCCATTGGGAAAGCCCTAACTTCTTTGCCTATTTCCCCGCTTCTAAAAGCAAGCCTTCTATATTAGGTGAGATGTTGATGTCTGTATTGGGTACTCAAGGAATGGTTTGGCTCACCTCCCCAGCTGCTACCGAATTAGAGGACCGCATGATGGAATGGATGCGTGATTTGCTTGGCCTTTCTAAAGATTGGACTGGTTCGATTCAGGACACTGCCTCTACCGGTACCTTTAATGCATTGATTACGGCAAGAGAAAAAGCCTGTAATTTTCAAATTAATGAAAAGGGATTTCATCGAATGCCTCGATACAGAATTTACGCTTCAGAACAAGCGCATAGTTCCATTGATAAGAATGTGAAAATTGCAGGCTTTGGCATTAATAATTTGGTCAAAATTCCTGTAGATGAGAATTTCGCAATGATTCCTGAAAAGCTGGAAGAAAAAATTCAAAAAGATATAGATTCAGGCTACGAACCTCTTTTTATATTGGGAGCGTTGGGTACTACAGGAACGACTGCTGTTGATCCACTTGAAAAAATCGGACAGATTGCCAAAAAACATCATATCTGGTTTCATGTAGATGCTGCTTATTCCGGTGCAGCTTTAATTTGTCCAGAGCATAGATGGATGAGCAAAGGATTGGAATTAGCCGACAGTATGGTCTTCAATCCGCACAAATGGATGTTTGTAAACTTTGACTGTAGCCTTTACTATGTGAAAGAACCTGATTTATTAAAACAAACCTATAGCATAACTCCTGAGTATTTAAAAACAGATGCTGATGAGCAAGTGAATAATTATAGGGACTGGCACATACAATTAGGTAGAAGGTTCAGGGCTTTAAAATTATGGTTCGTATTGCGCGAATTTGGAGCCGATAAATTAAGATCCATCATTCACAATCATATTGTATGGGCGCAATGGCTGGAAAAAGAGATTGAAAAATCAGCTGATTTTGAAATGCTGGCGCCTGTTCCGGTTAACCTTTTATGCTTCCGATTTAATAATGGAAAAATGAATGAGGATGAACTGAATCAATTCAATGAACAGCTGCTAAAACAGGTAAATGTCACTGGGAAAATATTTATTACGCACACCAAGCTAAATGGAAAATACACTTTACGTTTAGTGGGCGGACACCCTGAATTGACTAAAGAACATTTAGAAATAGCTTGGAAACTGATCCAGGATACTGCTCATAAAACACAGTAAGCAAGCTGTATAAAAATAGCAAATACTGAGCCGGTAGAGCAGGCTATTTCTATGCTTTTTTAGCAGTATTTGCATAAAAAACATATAATATTAAACATCAATGCATCATAAGGTTACTTTATTCTTCAGGACTGAGAAGAGGAGAATTACTCAATTTAAAGATTAGTAATATAGATGGAAAAAGGATGACTGTAAGAGTAAATCAGGGAAAAGGAAAAAATGACAGATATAGTATTTTGAGTGAGAAGCTCCTTCTTAAGTTGCGCTTATATTATAAACAATATAAACCTGTATACTATTTATTTGAAGGTAAAAAAGGGCAGCAATACAGTGGAAGCAGCGTAAGGCAGATTGTTGCAAAAGCAGCAAAAAGTGCAAATATAAGGAAAGCAGTTCGACCACACATGTTAAGACACTCATTTGCAACACATTTACTAGAATCAGGAACAGATTTAAGGCATATTCAAATACTTCTTGGGCATAACACTGAAATTTATACGCATGTTGCTACGGATACTTTTAAAACCATTAAGAATCCACTAGATTGCATCTAAAACTATAGAAGGTATAGTGACAACTTTTATGTCACTAGCCAATTGTTGTGCGTTATATCTCGTAACGTGAAATTATCACCTTAAATTAAAAATTAAACAATTTATTATTGATTTTATTAATGCAAAACCTTATCTTTGCGTGAAATAATCACGTATAAAGATGCTGATAAGATTTGTAATAGAAAATATGTTCTCTTTTGGCGAAAGAAAAGAGTTTACAACTATACCTAACAAGAGACTAAAAACCTTACAAAAGCATAAGTACGATATAAATGGCTTTGAAATTCTAAAGCTATCCTCTATTTATGGAGCAAATGGAGCTGGAAAATCAAATTTGATTAAGTCTTTATTTCATTTTCAAAAATTGATTACAAGAGAGGAAATTCCATTTAAATTAAAAGATACTCAGTATAAATTTGGCAATCAAAAAGAGCAAATTCTTGCTATAGAGTTTATACAAGATAATACACCTTTGTATTACGCAATCGTACTTTCTGAAGACAAAATATCAACTGAAGAATTATATGTTTCTGGCCTAGGAAGAAAAGAAGACAAGTTAGTTTTTGAAAGAAAAACAGTAGACGAAGAAACTTCCATCAAATTTTTAGATGACTTTGAAAATGACGAAAAAAGTCAAGTTCTTAAAAGTGTATTATTAGAGGAGTTTGTTAAACCCAATGAGCCCGTATTAAAGTTATTATCAAATAGGGATAACAAGTTTTTGAAAGATGTAAAAAAAGCCTACGCATGGTTTTCTGAAACTTTAGAAATTATAACTCCAGACGCTAAACCAAGAGCCTTAGCACATAAAATTGATACTGATATTGAATTTAAAAAATACGCAGAAGATTTAATGTGTTCGTTCAATATTGGAATTACGTCATTGGGAACGGAAAAAAAGAACATTCGAGAATTTTTTGGTGAAGACAATGAGAACGAACTTGACAAGCTCATGAAGGCTGTTGAAGATTCTCCTAAAAAGATGATTGGATTAACGAGTAGACGTGGTGATGAAATACTTTTAGTAAAAGAGAATGACACAATTTGGGTAAAAACCTTAAAAGTTGAGCATTCATCAAGTAATAATTCTGCTTTTTTTGATTTGGATGAAGAATCTGATGGAACAGTAAGATTATTGGACTTTGTTCCAGCATTCAAAAATGTTATTTCATCGGAGAAGGTTTACATCGTTGACGAAATAGAGAGAAGTATACATCCACTTTTGATAAAAGAACTTGTTAAAAAATTCTCCTTAGATAACAAAACACGAGGACAATTGATATTCACTACACACGAATCTAACTTGTTGGACCAAGAAATATTTAGACAAGATGAAATTTGGTTCGCAGAAAAAGATATGAATGGTTCTACCGACTTGTATTCATTGAGTGATTTTAAAGAACATAAAACAATTGATATTAGGAAAGGATATTTAAATGGCAGATATGGTTCTATTCCTTTTTTAGGCAATTTGGAAGACTTAAAATGGCACGATTATGATTTTAACAAATAGGCTTTTTGAAAGGCAATCTCCAAGCAGAGAAGCAAAGAGCCTATACATTTTTTGTGAAGGTGCAAAGAGGGAATATCAATATTTTGAATATTTCAGAGAAATTGATTCCCGTATTAAAGTTGAAGTAAATAAATTAAATCCAGATGACAATAATTCCCCTAAAGGTCTTTACGACCTAGCCGAAAACTCTTTTATTGGAGAAAAGCCAAAGTTTACTTTACAAGAAAATGATGAAGTTTGGATTGTTTTAGATACCGATCCTGATAAATCAAACAGTCGGAAGGAACAAATAAAACAAGTTAAAGCAGATTGTAAGTTAAAAGACAAATGGTTTGTTGTAGAAAGCAATCCCTGCTTTGAAGTTTGGTTGTTTTTCCATCAAAATGAAAAATTTGAGGAATTTGAATCTGATAATATTTGTAAAAGTTGGAAGCAAAAAGTAAATGAAAGCTACGAGGGTGGATTTGACTCAAGAAGACATCCAATTTTTATTGAGGATGCAATTAAAAATGCTGAAAGAAATTTTAAGACGAACGATAATGGAAACCCTTTAAAAGGTTCATCTGAAGTTTACATGTTAGCAAAAAGTATGTTCGCTGTAATAAAGAACAAAATAAGAGTCGTAAAAAACAAGTTGTAAATAAAGTACAAACGCACAACATCCGCTATCAAATCATTTATGAAAGGTCATCAAATTACTAAGATTCCCAATCAAAACGCCCGATAGCTAGACGTATGCGTTAAAGTTGAATGAAAATCGAGAACAGCAGAATGTTATCAGACTTTTTTGAAAATAAGGACAGCTCTGCATCCGTCTTTGAACAGTGGGTCTATTCAAATCCTGATTTGGAAACCGAAATTGGAGAACATATTTAATCAGAGTTTATTTCATTAGACTTTAAAGATAATTCTATAAGGATTCAAGTCAAAGAATTAGTTGATCCAATAATAGATTATGCTCAATTACACCATAACGAAATTACGAGAATTTTAGATAAGCTGATATCCCAGACAAGCAAACCACTGGACGAGATCAGAAAACTTTTCCAATGGGCCGAGAAAGGTTATACGTTTTTAGCTTCAGCTGAAAATGGCTATTTTTCGCTGCCATTCATTTCAGCCTGTGCGCTCTGCAATAAAAATAATTGTACATTGAAAGTATGATTTTTTGAAATTTCTGCGAATAATAAGCTAAAGATCAAAATTCATTCAATGAAAAAATGCCTTCACATAGCATGTCACCAATAGCGGATAATAAAAAAGACGAATTCTTAGCGACAATTGATGATCATAAAAAGATCATTTATAAAGTTGTTAATTCATATTGCAGGAATAAAGAAGACAGAAAGGATTTGGAGCAAGAGATCATTATTCAGTTATGGAACTCTTTCGACAAATACAATACTGCATACAAATACTCTACCTGGATGTATCGAATTGCGCTCAATGTTGCCATATCCTTTTATAGAAAGGAGAAAAAATGGCTAGCGATAAGTGATTTTTATAGTGAGGATTCAATCTACAGTATAGCAGAAGAAAATGAAAGCGAAACAGAATTAGACCATAATATTAAATCACTGCAAGAATTCATTGCTAAGCTAAATGAATTAAATAAAGCCTTGATGTTATTGTATTTAGAAGAAAAGCCATACGATGAGATAGCGGACATATTGGGAATAACAAAGACCAACGTGGCAACAAAAATTAGCAGACTTAAACTCAAATTAAAAAAAGAATTTCAAAAATAATATACTCTTATGGAAGCTCATGAATTAAGTAAAATAATGGAAGCTTATGATAATAAGTTGGACAAAACACTCCGCTTAAATAAGTCATCTATGGATCATTTACAGCTTGAAAAGCCTCAAAATAAAACAAAGAAAATTCTCGTATCTAGAATCTCTGAAGTCGTGGTATTTAGTTCTTTAGCTATCTTCCTAGGATGGTATGTAGCGAATAATTTGGGGCAAACTCATTTGGTAATAAGTGGCATCATCCTTCATGTATTTACTCTGATAGCATTGATAGGCAGTATTGGTCAGCTAGTATTATTACAGCAAATCGATTTTTCAAAACCAGTTATTGAGATCAGAAAAAAAATCGAGTTAGTAAATTCACATGGATTATTGTTTCTAAAATTGATTTTTCTTTCGGCCCCAGTTTGGTGGTCATATGCAATTGTGGGACTTGATGTATTTCTGGGTTTTGATATATATATTCATTTAGAGCAGGATTTTGTGATTCGCTATTTAGTGATCAACTTTCTTTTGATCATTCCACTTCTCTGGTTCTTAAATAAATTGTCTTATAAAAATCTCCATATAAAATGGGTACGAAATACCATCAAAATATTTACAGACCCAAAAACAAAGAAAGCCTTGGAGTTTTTAAATGATGTAGAAGAATTTGAAAATTAAGTTTTGAAACACAAATGACTATTAACCTTAAGTCCATTTACTACTAATTTTACAAATGGATTTAAGATCAAACTTGAATCGCTTTTTGTTTTTAATGAATAGCTGGTCCGATTCTTCTCATTATTTCCTAATCATTCATTGAATGAGTTATGCATTTGAGGATTATCAGAGCCAAATCTATTATCTGTCTGCCATCATTCAAATTCCTGTAGGGTGCAATCTATAATTGAATTTATCAATCTACACCTCCTTCCTCAATATCTCCAAAGGTGGTTTATTCACTACTGATCGGCTATTGGTTAAACCAATGAATACGGTTAATCCTGTAATCGCTAAATAAGTAATTAATACCGCTAATAGATTTGGAACAAATACCGTTTCAAAGCTGAAGTACGCTAATCCCCAGGCAGAAAGTAAAGCAATTATGATTCCGGTTAAGCTGGAAATGCTCCCTAAAAAAAAGTATTCCATAAGATTTATGCGGATGATTTGTTTACGACTGGCACCTATTGTCCTTAACAATACTGCTTCTTGCATACGCTGAAACTTGCTGATATTTACAGCTCCTATCAATACAATAATCCCGGTTATGATAGAAAAGAAAGCCATAAATTGAATCACAAAGGAGATTTTACCTAAGACCTCGTCCACTGTTTTTAAGATCAAGTCCAAATCGATAATAGAGATATTCGGAAATTTGCTTACGACTTTTTGCTGGTATTGAGCAGACTTCTCTACCTTTTCATAACGCGTTAGCAATACATGGAATTTAGGAGCCTGTTCTAATACGCCTTCAGGAAAAACCACCAAGAAGTTTGTTTGTACACGCTGCCAATCAATTTCTCTTATGCTTCCTACATAGCACTGAATTAATGCACCTTGTACGTTGAAAGTTAGTGGGTCTCCTAACCCAATTTTCATATCTTCCGCTAAGCCTTGATCCAGTGAAATGAAAATTGAGTCATCTGGATTCTCCACTTTTCCTTTCCACTCTCCTTCCAAAATGGTTTCAGAATCAATTAAGCTATCTCTATATGTTACCCTATATTCTCTTCCCAATACCCAGTTACGTACCTCTGAAGTGGTATCTTCCTTAATATCATCTGCCAATTTAGCTTTCAAACTGTGAAGCTTCATGGTTACTATGGGTACTTCTTGAATCACAGGAAGGCTATCCTTTTCAGTAATTTCAATGACCTGATCAACCTGGTCTGATTGAATATCGAAAAGCACCATATTCGGCTGATTTTCACTGCTGCTTAGCTTCACTTTATCCAGTAGCAATTCCTGACTTAACATTAAGGTGGTAATTAATGCAGTACCCAACCCAATGGTCACTACTAATATTAAGGTCTGATTATTGGGTCGATATAAATTCGCTAAACCTTGACGCGTGGTGAAAGCGGCTTTTTCAGGAAAGTATTTTCTCACAGCCCAGATGATCAAGCGACTTACACCCATCAGAATTAAAGCTGCAATCAATAGAGATACCGTAAATACTGCGGCTTCCTTTAAAGATTCTAGTTGTAAATAAGAGAACCCAAATACAAAGAGTACTACTAATAGGTAGACAAATCGACTTGCTTTTGAAGTTTTACCCCAACCTAAACTTCTTAATACGTTTAAAGGTGAGACCTTCCTGATTTGCAATAGTGGTACTAAAGCAAAAAGGATACTGGCTAAAAGACCAATCAGAATGCCTTGAAGGAAGGAACTAAGGCTGAAACTCAACTCGATTTCAAAGGGTAAGAAATCAGCAAAAAGCTGCGGCAAAAAATATTGGATGCTACTTCCTATTCCTGCCCCAATGATGGAGCCTATCAATCCGATAACTGATATCTGGATCAAGAAAATGTACATCCCCTGTAAAGAAGAGGCCCCTAAGCATCTTAAAATGGCTACTGACTTTACTTTCTCCTTCACATAAACTTGCACGGAACTCGCCACACCTATACAGCCTAATAATAAGGCAATAAAAGCAGTGAGATTTAAGAAACCGGTCAGATCAGAGTAAGCATCACCTAATTCTTGTTTTCTTTCCTCCACATCATCAAAGCGTAGTTCCTCTTTTTCTAAGCGAGGTTTCAGTACCTCATTGAAATATTTTTGATCATCGATTCCATCAGGGAATTTGATGTATAATTTATAATTGATGCGACTCCCTTTTTGCATCAATCCTGTTTCTTCTAATTTGGAAAATGGAATAAATACAGGTGGGGCTACTGTAGTGGTAATGGCAGATTGCCCTGGTGTTTTATTGATCTCCCCTGCAATAGAAAAGACTGAATTTCCTATTCGAACAGAATCATTTGGATTGATATTAAACTGCAGCATTAAAGATTGATCTACTAATGCTTTTTGTGCTGCATTATAACTATTAGCAGAGGTTAATGGGGTCGTTTCAATTGCTCCATAAAATGGATAGTTTTCTTCTACTGCTCTTACATTAATTAATCGAGTTCCTCCATTTTTGGGGAAGTACACCATGCTGGCAAAGGCTCTTTCCTCGGAAAGCATTAAGTTTTCCTCTTGAAGAAATTGGTATAAAGAATCAGGAAAAGGGCTGCGACTTTCTAATTCTACATCTGCTCCTAATAATTCTTTGGCTTCCGAATTGATTTGCTGAGTAAGATTATCTCCAAATGAATTGATGGCTACAAGTGCCGCAATACCGAGTACAATACTACTCATAAAGAGGAATAGTCGCGATCTATTTCTACGACTATCTCGCCAAGCCATTTTCAATAACCAGTTAAAATTTTGCATGAGAATGGATTTTAAGCGTCTTGAGAAGTTGATTTAGCAGTATCCTTAATTAGTTTACCTCCTTTTAACTGCAGAATTCTGTCGGTTTTTTCTGCCAGTTCATTGTCGTGGGTTACTAAAACTAAAGTGGTGCCTAATTCTTTATTTAGATCGAAAATCAAGGATTCAATGGTAGCTCCCGTTTCTTCATCTAGATTTCCAGTGGGCTCATCAGCAAATAATATCTTCGGTTGATTGGCAAAGGCTCTGGCAATAGAAACTCTTTGCTGTTCCCCTCCTGATAATTGAGATGCATAATGATCCATTCTATCTCCTAGTCCAACTTTTTGAAGTAAATCAATGGCTACCTCCTTCACATTCTTTTTGCCTAGTAATTCGAGCGGAACCATCACATTTTCTAAAGCCGTAAGGGTTGGCAGTAAATTAAAGCTTTGAAAAATAAAGCCCACTGCTTCATTTCGAACAGCAGCTCTTTCATCCTCTGAAAGTTTTTCTAATTGCTTTCCATTTAAGACAACAGAACCTGAGCCGGCCTCATCTAAACCTGCACATAAGCCTAAAAGCGTAGTCTTTCCACTACCCGATGGACCAATGATAGCACAACTGCTACCGGCTTCAATTTCAAAATTGATATCTGAAAGTACGGTTAATGACTTTTCACCTGATTGGTAAGTTTTGGTCAGGTTTTGAACTGCTAATATTTGATTCATGCTCTTAATTTACTGCTATAACTACAAAACAAACGGTTCTAGCTGTAAACAGTTTTGGGAATGTGATGGAAGGGAAAAAGGAGGCTTTATTAAAAAAGTTGATAGTGATCAATCACGGTTATAGTTGCATTATGCACAAAATGACCAACAATTCCATAAAGTAAAGTATTATATTTATTTCGAAAATAAGCTAAAATAAGCCCAAATGGAATTAACCAATAAAGACTTAAAAGAGAAAAATGTACTAAACCAAAAAGAAAAGAGGATCCCCATATTGCAGATTTCTTCCCTGCTAATCTTTCTAAATTATTAAAAATGAAACCTCTAAATGCCAATTCTTCAAAAATTGCAGGGAATAAAGCAATGAGAACAATCCCGTATATTAACGAATACTCTGATCCACCGAATATTTCATCGTACTTATAAGTATCTAAGTCTAGGAAAAGATTAAGTTTTTCAACGCTAACATGGACAACCACTGCTGACACCAAACCTATAAGAACCACTAATAAAAGTGGTTTTAATTTTAAATGTCCAATCTTAAAAAGTCTCCATACCTCAGGCTGAATTGAAGCAAAAATTATATCAAGTAGTGCAAAAGAAATTGTCCATATTACTAATAAGTGAAATTCATTCATTGTAAAGGACGAAATCACTAATAGTGGCAATAGTATTAAAGTATACATTGCCAAGTACTTCAGATTTTTACTATAGTCTCTGTCTTTTTTTAATTTATTCTTAAAGGATTTGATGTTTTGAGCACCACATTTATTACAAAATCTATAATTTATTTTTTGTTTAGCTCCGCAATTGTGGCACTCTACAATAGAAATTTCTTCAGGCTTAATTTCTTGCATTTATGGTCTGCAATTTTTGACTGTATTCATTATAATCTTTTGCTGATGAAATTCCTTTCACGAAAATCCCAATAAATACCAGTTTAAGTATTATTCCATTTAGCAATAAAGCAGGATCAGTAAAAACTACAGAAAGTTGCAATAGTAGCCAAAATATAAAGGCCGCTAATATTCCTGTTAGTGGTTGTTTATTAACCCAAAATACGCAAGCAGAAAATACTATGGCAGAAATTATAAGTCCAATTCCATCATAAAAAGTGAGATCTTGCATCAGAAAAATAATTCCTAATACTAAATTAATTGCTGCCAGAACCCAAAGTAAAATTTTCACATTTTTCAACTTCTTTTTAGCATCATTCAATACATTTTTTCGAAGTTCTATTCTGTATTCAAACTTATCCTTCTCTTTCTGATCCCCATTTTCAGGGTAGCCGCAATTAGGGCAAAATACATCTTCTGAGGAAATACTCTCATTACAATGAGAACATTGGTTTTGGTTATATTCCATTATTTATAAGGTTATTACAAACCTTCAAACTAATACTTAAATGATCATCTGCCAAAATTTATTAATATTTTATTTTTAAATAGTTATATCTGACTTTTGATGAATCTATTAATTTAAACCACCCATCAAAATTTGAAAGCTATTGATTCATCTAAAAGACTTATTTATTAACTTAAGATTCCAAAATTAAACTTTATCTAAAATGAAGAGATACATAGTATTAATAATTAGCTTTTTCTTTTTGACGAGTACTAGTCTACAAGCTCAGGAGAATAAAGAAGAAAGCAGTTATGTAAAAGAAAATTACGATAAGGAAGAAGTCTACATTCCAATGCGTGATGGCACCAGACTTTACACTGCCATCTACACCCCAAAAGAAGAAGGTGAATATCCTATTATGATGCAAAGGACTTGTTATAGCATTGCTCCCTACGGACCTGATGCCTATAAACGTTCACTAGGGCCTTCAAAATATTTAATGGAGGATAAATTTATTTTCGTTTATCAGGATGTAAGAGGGCGATGGATGTCAGAAGGAGAATGGACCAATATGACACCTAATATCCCAGGTAATAAGCATAAAAAAGAAGCTGATGAAAGCTCAGATACTTATGACACTATCGAATGGTTGTTAAAATACCTTAAAGGCAAAACAAATGGGAAAGTAGGACAATGGGGTATCAGCTACCCTGGTTTTTATACAGCCGCTGCTTTACCTGATGCTCACCCGGCATTAAAAGCTAGTTCTCCGCAAGCGCCAATTGGAGATTTCTTCTTTGATGATTTTCACCATAATGGAGCTTATTTACAATCCTATACTGCTGCTTATCCAGTTTTTGGCTATCAAACAGAAGAGCCTACAACTGAATCATGGTATAGAGAAGCTTTAATGAGAATGAGAACAGCTAATGCAGCAGATGGCTATGATTATCATTTAGAATTAGGCCCACTGAAAAATATCACTGAGAAAATTCATTTCGATAATGAATTCTGGGAGCAAACTGTGGAGCACCCTAATTATGATGAATTCTGGCAGAAAAGAAGTATTATCCCTCATTTAGATGATATTGACCATGCGGTTATGGTTGTAGGGGGATGGTATGATGCGGAAGATTTATACGGTCCTTTGAACATTTATAAAACGATTGAAAAGACAAGCCCAGATGCTTACAATACTATTGTGTTTGGTCCTTGGAGTCATGGCGATTGGGCTAGAGAAAAAGGCTTTCAAGCTGTAAATCATATTTACTTTGGAGATAGTATTTCTACCTTTTATCAGAAGGAAATTGAAAGAACCTTTTTCAACCACTTCTTAAGAGATGGTAAGGGCAAACCCGATTTACCTGAAGCTTATATGTTCGATACGGGATTAAAAGAGTGGCAAAAGTTTGATGTTTGGCCTCCACAAATTCCAAAAACAACTTTAGGTTTTGCTAAAAATGGAAAACTTTTAATAAACGGTGAAGGAAGCAATGATGATGAATTTAGCTATGTTTCTGATCCCGCAAAACCAGTACCTTATACTTCATTTACCGAATCTGTTACTTTCACCCCTCGTCCTTATATGACGGATGATCAAAGACATGCCGCTCGTAGACCAGATGTATTGGTATGGGAATCTGACGAATTAGGTGAGGATTTAACTTTAGCTGGTGAAATTGCCGCCAAATTAAAAGTGGCTATTTCTTCTACCGATGCTGACTTCATTGTGAAATTGATTGATGTTTATCCACCAGATCATGAAAGCTATGAGCATAATCCTGATAATATTGTGATGGGTAATTATCAGCAATTGGTAAGAGCAGAGGTATTCAGAGGACGATTCAGAGACAGCTTTGCTGATCCTAAACCATTCGTACCTAATGAAGAAGATGAAGTTGAAATTGCATTGCAAGATATTTTACACACCTTCAAAAAAGGACATAAAGTGATGGTGCAAATTCACTCTACTTGGTTCCCTTATATTGATAGAAATCCTCAGAAATATGTAGATAACATCTACAAAGCCAATGAAGAAGATTTCATCAAAGCCACAATTACGGTTAAGGGAGATTCTAAAATTGAGATAGGTGAATTACAAACTACTCCTCAATCATTACAATTAGAATTAGATAAATAAAATAGAATTTAAATTTGAATAGGTTGAAGCCTCAGTAAATATTTACTGGGGCTTTTTTGTATAACAACCAATCATTACTTACAGGTGTCTGTAAACTGAACTTTAAACCAAAATCAATGAAACAACTTTTCAGCCTAATCCTATTAAGCTTTATTAGCATATCTTATATAAATGCGCAAAAGCATTCAGTTGGTATATCTTACGACTATATTTATGATGGAGGTACTACCGGATTTGCTATGTTAGCTGGTGCTTCTTCTTATCATCATATAAAAGGGAATAAAATAGGTTTGGTTTATTCCTATAAATTGAATGATCATTTCTCATTGAATTCAGGCTTACAATACCAGCAAAACTGGATGCAAACGAGAAATATTTCCTCAACAGGAGAACTTCAGACATGGGATTTTAAGGTTGAAACCATAAATGTTCCTTTTTTACTTCATGCCAATATTTTAAAATATCTATTTGCTGAAGCAGGCCCTTTATTAAATTTTCAAACCAATGCTGTCGATGATTACGGTACAGATCAACAATCTGGTATTGGTTTTTCCTTGGCAGCAGGTATACAATATCACTATAATCAATTTAGGGTTTTAATTAAACCAGAGTCACAAATTCAAAGCTTAATCCCTTTTCAAAAAGAAAATTATCATAGCAGAATTATCAGCAATAGCATCTCTGTTGCATTAACTTATAGCTTTTAATCTCCGTTGGCTCTTATAATTGTGGAAAAATATATATTTTCATTTTTATGAAGAGAGAGACCAGATTAAAGTGGGTGATTTTATTAAACATTATCATCACAGCTTCTCAAATAATTGGGGGTATAGTGGGAAATTCCATGGCATTGATATCCGATGCCATGCACAATTTCAGTGATGTAGCCGCTCTTATTTTAAGTTTAGTAGCCATTATTTTAGCCAGTAAGGAAGCTACCTATAGTAAATCTTTTGGCTATAAAAGAGCCGAAGTACTAGCCGCTTTTGTCAATTCAGCAGTCATCATTGCAGTAGCTATTTACATTATCGTAGAAAGTATTCAGAGGCTTCAAGTTGCACAATCATTAGAAATAAATAATGAATTGGTGATTTGGTTAGCAGCTGTAGCAATTGTAGCAAATGGATTAAGCGTTGTCTTTTTGGCTTCAGATGCAAAACACAGCATGAATATGAAATCTGCTTTTTTGCATTTATTATCCGATACTCTCTTTTCAGTAGCCGTTTTAGGGGGAGGTTTAGCCATGAAATATTATGGAATTACTTGGGTTGATAGTATTTTATCCATCCTAATTGGTATATACCTAATTGCAACTTCTTGGAAGCTTTTATGGAGTTCTGCCAAAATATTAATGCAATTTGTACCGGAAGGTGTGGATATTCCTGAGATAGTTAAGAAAGTAGAAAAGTTAACCGAAGTAAAGAATATTCATCATATTCATATCTGGCAGTTGGATGAGTATACCATTCATATGGAAGCTCATGTTGACCTCAATGATGATTTGAATGTAAGTGAAACCCATGCCATACAAGAAAAAATAGAAAATTTAATGCAAAGCCATTTTTCTATTGGTCATATCACTTTACAATTTGAGCATGGTTTGGATGATGGGAATAAGGAATTGATTCAGTAAAAAACCACTTCATAAAATATGCTATCTAAAGCACAAGCGAATGCTTGCACTATTTTAATGTTGTCTATTTCATCTTGCAGCTGATTCAAGCGTCCGCTTAGACCTAATTCAGTGGGTGGGAAAGAAAAAAATACGGGCCAGCGGTAGAATGTGGGTTTTCTGCTAGCTAGTAGCGGATTGTCCAGATTCTTCTATCTTTTTTATCAAGAAAAAAGAATAAAAAATAACAATACACCCCTAATATCCCCTCTAGGGGATAGATTAAAAACAAAAAAGCCATCTCAAATAAATGAGATGGCTTCAAATTTTAACTTAAGAGGATTTTACTCGCCCTTTTCTTTAAACTCATCTAATTTAGTTTTACCCTCAGCTTTAGGGAAAACATTATTAGTTTGATCTGTATCAGCTAATTCCCCTTCTGGATCAAATACTATTTTCGAAACTTCTTTATCAAGGATTAACATCTTACGAGTTTTACCTTCATTTTTCCTCCAGATTTCAGCTGGAATATATTTCTCTTCTTTAGTTCCGTCTTTATATTCAATATTGAAGATTAACGGTGTTACTAACCCACCTTTATTGCTTAAAGTTACCTCATAGAAATGCTTGTCAGCGTATCTTGCTTCAATTGCTTCATCATCAACTTTATTACGGTATTCACCATACCAGAAAGATGGCGTTTCAGAAATTGTAATGTAATCCGGACCTTCACTAAAGTCTGTTTTCATTTCTTTTTCTTCTTTTTCACCTAAATCACCTTTCGGTGCTTTAGCATTTTTCTCCATATCTGACTCATCCTGTGCGATTCGGAAGTATTTTACTTCATCAACACTTACATCAACGTGGTCAGTAGTATAGAACCATCCTCTCCAAAACCAATCTAAATCAACAGCTGATGCATCTTCCATAGTTCTAAAGAAATCTGCAGGGGTTGGGTGCTTGAACATCCATCTTTGCGCATAGGCTTTGAATGATTCATCAAAAAGCTCAGGTCCCATGATGGTATTTCTCAATAAGTTTAAGGCTGCTGCTGGCTTAGAATAAGCATTAGGGCCCAATCTTAATACCTGCTCAGGGTTTGTCATAATGGCTCTTTGAGCATCTTTACTACTTTTCATATAACCTGTTACCGCTTGAGGAATATTGTCATTGTAAGGTAAGTCAGGATAGTATTCGAACATTACGTTTGACTCTAAGAATGAGTTCAAGCCTTCATCCATCCATGCCCACTGACGCTCATCAGAGTTCACAATCATTGGGAAGTAATTATGACCTACCTCATGCACGATTACATAAGTCATTCCTAATTGAGTTCTTACTGAATACTCACCGTTTTCATCTGGACGACCAAAGTTAAAGCAGATCATTGGATACTCCATACCGATAGAAGCTGCATGAACTGAAGTGGCTTGTGGATAAGGGTAATCGAAAGTTCTTTTAGAATATAGCTCTAAAGTATTTTTAACAGCCTTAGTAGATTCCTTCTCCCATAATGGATTTCCTTCTTTAGGATAGAAAGATTGTGCAAATGGTTTTTTAGTTTCTAATTCAACCATTTGTCCATCCCAGATGAATTTTCTTGAAGCCGCAAAACCAAAGTCTCTTACATTTTCAGCTTTGAATTTCCAGGTTTCATATTTGTTAGATTTCTCTTTCTCGTTTTCAATTGCTTCTTCTTCCGTAACAATGAAAGTCTGTTCAGTAGATTTTAAAGCTTTTTCGTAACGCTTGAACTGATCTTTTGTCAATACTTCTTTAGCGTTTTGAACCATACCAGTTGCGCCAACAATGAAATCATCAGGAACTGTAATTTCAACATCATAATCCCCAAAAGTTAAAGCAAACTCACCTGAGCCTATGAACTGCTTATTTTGCCATCCTTCAACATCATTATAAACTGCCATTCTTGGGTAAAACTGAGCAATAGTATATAGCGCATTTCCATCCTTTTCGAAGAATTCATAACCACTTCTTCCTCCACCTTTCATTCTGTCATTTACGAAATAATTCCACTCAACAGAAAAAGAGATGTTTTCACCTGGCTTTAAGGCTTGCGGCAAACGAATTTTCATCATGGTTTTTTGGATTAAATAATCCATAGCTTCACCATTTGCATTTTTAACAGATTGAATGTTAAAACCACCAGGGAAATCATAAGAATTACCACCATTCGCTACATATTGCTCTAAATATTTACCAGGAATAGTGTCATTGAAAAACGTAGCCGTACTGATTAATTCGCTATCAGATCCTTCTGCCCTCATGTTTTGGTCTAATTGTAACCAAAGGTAATTTAAAGGATGTGGTGACTGATTGTAATAGGTAACCGTTTCTGAACCTGTTACTTTATTAGATGACTCATCCAATTTAACTTTAATAGAGTAATCCGCCTTTTGCTGCCAATAGTCTTCACCAGGAGCCCCAGATGCGGTTCTATATGAATTAGGAGTAGGCAACATAGTTCCTAATTGCTCAAACCTTTCCTTATAATCTTGCTCTTGAGCATGCATCATAAAGGGTGCACATAGCATGATTATGATTAATAGTTTCTTCATAGTTTTCATGTTTTTAATTTATTGTTTGCATTAAAACCTTAACTCGATAAGAATTATACTTTTAAAAAAACTAGTATAATACCAACTCATAGCTTTGATTTCAAAGCATTATTATCTTCAAACCTACTAAAAAATAGTGTTTCATCCTTTCAAGAGGCGTAAAATTACATCAAAGGACAAAAGAATTTTTTAAAGGAGAGTTTTATTAACGCAACTTTTATATATTTGCAACAATGTTGCGTTTAGGAAAAATATTATGGATGATAAGCCTGATGTTAAGTTCGGCTACTTTGCTTTCAGCACAAGATGATTGTAAAGTTAACTTATCGGGCAGAGTGCTCTCTGAAGGAGAACATGAAGCTATTGGTTTTGCCACCTTATATTTTCCTGAACTTAATGCTGGAACCCAAACTGATGAAAGAGGCTTTTTTAATATCAATTTGGATTGTAATAGTAGTTATGAACTTATAATAAGCCAAGTAGAGTATAAGAAAAGGAATACCCTTATTACAGTGAATTCCACAGACATAAAACAAGATTTTTATCTTATCCCTAAAGAAAATGTATTGTCAGCTGTAAGCGTGCATTCTCATAAAAGAGAACAAGTAATGCTAACAAATGTTGAGAATGTATTAACCACTCGAGAGCTTAAAAAACTGAAAGGAAAATCCCTATCAGAATCTGTAAGTACACTTCCGGGAGTAAACAATATAAAAACAGGCCCTGGAATAAATAAACCTATGATACACGGCTTATTTGGAAGCCGAATTCAAGTAGTAAATAATGAAGTTTCTCAAATGGGCCAGCAATGGGGGATAGATCATGCACCTGAGATTGATCCTTTTGTAGCTTCCAGAATTACGGTAGTGAAAGGAGCTTCATCGGTTAAATATGGACCAAGAGCAATAGGCGGGGCATTATTATTAGATCCAGAACCATTATTGCCTGATTCTGCTTTACATGGAAGCCTTGACTTAGTAGGCTTTACAAATGGTAGAGGCGGAATAGGATCAGCAATGCTATCCGGAAGTATCTTTTTAAACAAAGAAGAATCTATAAATTGGAGAGTACAATCTTCTGCGAGGAAATCAGGAGATCAACACACAGCAGATTATAACCTTACTAACACCGGTAGTGAAGAGCTTAATTTTTCAGGAGCAGCCAATTACATTAAAAAAGATTTACAGGCTGATTTATTTTACAGTAGATTCTCGACCGAAATAGGAATTTTAAGAGGAGCCCATATCGGAAATGTAGATAACTTCTTCGAAGCTTTAGATAGAAGGCCTCCTTTTTTTACAGAAGCATTTTCTTATGAAATCAATAACCCTAAACAGCAAGTAGTACATCAATTACTAAAAGCAAAAGTCCATTTAGATAGATCCAGCTATGGGGATTTTGACTTTATATATGCTTACCAGCAAAATGCTAGAAAAGAATATGATGTAAGAAGAGGGGGTAGAAGCGAAATTGCAGCGGTTGATTTACAATTGGATAGCCATATAGCGAAGCTTCAGTTTCATCATGACCCTATTTGGAACAATTTAAGTGGTGAAATAGGACTAGATTATGAATATCAAAACAACAAAAATGTTCCGGGTACTGGAACTACTCCCCTTATCCCTAATTATTCAAGTTTTCAAGCTGGCGCTTTCCTAAACGAATCATGGATAGAAAACAACTGGAACCTTGAAGCAGGTCTTCGTTACGACATCATTGCGCTTGATGTATTAAAATTTGATGAGAACAAGGAATTAATCAACCCTACCCATCAGTATAATATGTTTGCTGGAATAATTGGCGGTGGGTATGATTTTAGCAAACATTTGAAGTATAAAAGTAATCTGAGCTGGAGCCAAAGAGCACCTAGCATCAATGAGCTATACAGCCAAGGCTTGCATCATAGCGTAGCGGCTATAGAAGAAGGTGATGATCAATTATTACCAGAGACTTCTTTAAAATGGATTCACAGCTTTCAGTTTAATTGGAATGAAAAACTAAAACTGAATATTGATGCCTATGCTAGTAGAATCAATAATTACATTTATTTAGAACCAGAAGAACCTCGCTTAACTATTAGAGGAGCCTTCCCTGTTTATCAATACCGACAAACCATGGCCTCCTTATACGGTACCGATATAATTGGAAGCTATGAATTTTTTCATCATTTCAGTCTCAATTCTAAGGCTTCAATTATTAGAGGAAATGATTTAAGCAACAACTTACCATTGATTTTTATGCCAGCAGATCGATGGGAAAACAGCCTAAACTGGAGAATAACAGACCGCTTAGGGTTTAGAGAAATTGATTTTAGCTTTAGCGGGCTTAAAGTATTTGAACAGTTTAGAGCTCCTATAACAGAAACTGAAGCTTATGAAAGAGGAACTGTACCCGTGCCTGAAGGCTATTTTATCAGCAATTTCTCAATTGATACTTCCAAAGAGTTTGGCGATACCCAACTTAATGTAGGCTTTAGCATTTACAATTTAATGAATGTGAACTACACAGACTACCTCAATCGATTGCGTTTTTACGCTGCTGAAACGGGTAGAAATTTTGAATTACGAATTAATTATATCTTTTAACCTTTAACTTTTAAACCCATGATTTTACAAAATTTAAAATTCTTAAGAAACTTTTTCCTATTAGGTGCAGTAGTGCTTTTTTCACAATGTAATACAGAAGAACCTGAACCAGAAAATGAAGAAGAACTAATCACTACTTTAGAAATGGTTTTTGAATCCGTTGATGGTAGTGAAACTGTTACTTTCAGACTTTATGATGAAGATGGAGATGGGCCAATTGAACCAGTTGTTACAAATGGTTCATTATCAGCCAATACTGATTATAATGTAGAAATCGAAGTTCGAAATGATATTGAGAATGAAGATATCACTGAAGAAGTTTCTGAAGAAGCTTTAGAACACCAATTCTTCTTTACAATTGCTAATGGATTAAATCTAGATTTTGCCTATGATGATGCAGATGAAGATGGAAACCCAATAGGAATCGAATCAACTTTTAGCACAGGAGATGCAAGTAATGGTTCATTAACTGTTGAATTAAGACATGAACCTAATAAATCTGCTGCAGGCGCAGTAGATGGTGACCCAGCAAATGCAGGTGGTGAGACCGATATTCAAGCAACATTTACAGTAGTAATTGAGTAGTAGTTTTTTATATTTTGGTTAGTTAATAAAGCAGTAATTCGAGAGGATTGCTGCTTTTTTTATTCAAAAACGGGAACTACTAGGCATTTGGTTTGTCGTTAGAATGATTTTTTTCAAAACTAAAACATTTACTTTAATAAAATCGTTTTGATAGCAAAACAAATGAAACTAATAGTATTACTATCATGAGGGTAATCCTAAATTACATATTAGTTACTATTCTATTATTTCCTCTTGGATTGGAGGTCTCTTTTAGTCATCAAGAAGTGGCTCCTAAGCAACTAACTGAAGAATGTATAAGCTTTCAAGAAGAAAATATACCTCTTAAAACAGCTCGTGAAGAAAGAAAAATATCAATTCGAGAATGTATTGATACTAAATATGTGTACTTACCTTCCATATCAATTTTTCCTAAAGTAACTGAAGTATTTATTTGCGCTAAGCCTCGCTACCTATTGCACCAATCCCTCCTCATATAATTCTTTTCTTTTTTAAAAACCAGATCGATATTTCTGGTTCTATATGCTCTATCTTATCAAAATAGATGCAGCCAATCAAATCTAAATAATTACCCTTTTAACTTTAAGAAAGATGAAAATAACTATGCTTGAGTATTCCAAGATGATACTCTCAAAGGTCCGTTTCAGTAAAAAATTATTTACTAAAGAATTTAGAAAAACGAAACAATGGCTTACAGTGGATGAGCACGAAGAGTTGAAAAACTGGCTTAGAAAGGATCGATCCTACAGAACCCCTAGTTTAAAATAAAATTTCGTAATCAATAGACTATCTAACACTTAAAGTAAAATGAATCAAACAACTTTATGGATCGGCTTTAATATTTTTATCGTCCTCATGCTTATTATAGATTTAGGTGTCTTTCACAAAAAATCACATGATGTATCAGTGAAAGAAGCGCTAATCTGGACCACTGTCTGGGTGACTTTGGCTTTCGCCTTTAATGTTTTCATCTATTATTATCTTGGGCAAAAAAGTGCTTACGAGTTTCTAACAGGTTATGTCATAGAAAAATCACTTTCTGTAGATAACATTTTCGTCATAGTTCTAATATTTTCCTACTTCAAAGTACCCAATAAATACCAACATAAAGTATTGTTTTGGGGAATTTTAGGTGCATTAGTAATGCGAATCACCTTTATTTATTCAGGTGTAGAATTGATCAATAATTTTCATTGGTTGATTTATGTTTTTGGTGTTTTTCTAATTGTAACAGGAATAAGAATATTAAAATCTGGGGATGAAGAACCTGACATGAATAAAAATATTGCGGTTCGCTTAGCTCGTAAACTCTTCAAAATAACGCCTGATTTTGAAGGGGATAAATTTTTTGTGAGGAAAAAAGGAGTACTATGGGCTACCCCTCTATTTCTAGTAGTTATTGTTGTAGAATTTACAGATCTGATATTTGCAGTTGATTCAATTCCCGCTATTTTATCTATTACTAATGACACTTTCATCGTTTACACCTCCAATGTTTTTGCGATTTTAGGACTACGCTCCTTATACTTTGCCTTAGCGGGAATAGAAAAATATTTTACCTATCTAAAGTATGGCCTTTCGGTAATTTTAGTATTTGTAGGAGTAAAAATGTGCTTAGCAGATATCTATAAAATCCCAACAGAATTGTCTCTTGGATTTATCATTTTAACATTATCAGTTGCCGTATTAGCTTCTATGGTATTACAATCAAATCGTAATGTAGAAAGAAAATAATGTTTAGCATGAATACCGCTTTTCATTATTAGAACTAAAGTTTAGACTGGCGAATATCTAAAATTTGAGAAGCATGAATTATTGAAAAATAATCAGTGCTTCCATTTTGATTTAGAATGTTTCAGTAATATGATTTAGACATATTATTGTAGCAGTGGTAGCTATAGTAAAAATGAATAGTAATGTTTACCTACTTAGATTTCATAATATTCTCTAAATGCTGCTTTGAACCCGTCATCTGCCAATGCCCTAATGATATTGGAATATTTCCTATACTGTTAAGGGTATCAAAGAAGTTTTTTAGCTCAAAATCTTCATTCTTAAGTTCTTGAATTCTGGCATAATCTGCCATGGCATTTTCCAGCAAATATTTACCAGTAATATAGCTGGTACCATATCCTGGCTGACGCAAATAAAGATGTTGTTCAAAAATGAGCAATTCTTTTTCAGTTTTCATCCATCCGCGTGGAGTGTATTCACTATGAATGGCACCCGCTTCTTCCATTGTCATTTCATTAGCATGGGCATATAAAGAACCTAAACCTCTTGCAGCACGCTGCGCAATCATAATGTATACAATTTCCCGGGTTCTCGGGCTATCATCATATAAACCTGCATGCATGAACATTTCTTCAACGGCTGTGGCTGTGCCCTCATTTCTTGAATCGAAAATGTTATACAACAAAGGCCCTTTTCTGATTTCACTTTGATTGGGTTCGTTATCCATTCTTGCTAACTCAAACCAATGGTAAAAATGAGAGTAAAGCGGGCGAGCATCATAATGCTCTCCGATCAAGAAAAAGTTGCGTTCTTCTTTAGGTACATATTCTCCCAAATGCTTACGCAAAGCGGGTTCCATGTAAGGCTTCACCGTTACAATATCTTGATCGTTTAAAAAAGACATTAAACTTTTGGCTGCTTCATCCGCCATTTTATCATAAGCCTCAGGAGAATCTGCTGCCTGCAGCTTCGGTAAGTCTCTGTTGCGATGTTCTTCTAATTTCAATGAAGACCAGGCACGAGCCAATTCGCGTTTTAGAATCATCACTTCATCCTCCCAGCTTAAGGGGACTAAATGAACATTTTGTAAATACCAGCTATAATTTTCCTTTCCAATTCCTGAAGGTCCTGTTTTGGATTTAGATTCTGCTTCTAGCCATTTCACGAATTGATCTGTGGAAGCAATAGCCTCTTCAATAAGCTGTAAAAATTCAGCGTCATCTTTAAGGCTAGGCTCTTCTTTTAAGTCGCTAAGTTCCTTGCTTTGGTTCCGGATATCTCTAATTCCAGTAATCCATAAATCCTTAGCATTTCCAGTTAAGTTCTTTTGGGCTTGAGTATTAAGTGCAGGAATTACTTTTAAATCTTGAAGCAGACTTTCTCTAGCTTCTTGAGATAAGGGAAATTTATACTTCCATATATCGATAACAGCATGATTAGTAGGGCCTTCATGTGCAGGAACATCACTTCTGTAAGTCCATAGCACTTTATAATAAGCGGGATCACGAACCCATGGTTTTAGAACTCTATGATTGAAATCATATCCATTCATTTCAGCCCATACGATCATCCAATCTACCTTATTTTCAATTGACCAATTGCTAGTGTCAATAGAGTTTAAGCTTGCTTGTAAGTCTTTAAATTCTGACCATCTCTGATTGAAAGTTTCAGCTGTATAATCAGGTGCACCATTCAGCAGTTGGGGTTGTTCAAATTCCCTCCACTGATTAAATAATGAAACTAAGTCTTCATACTTATTAGTAGTAAAACTTACGTTTTCCGTTTGAGAATTTTCTTTGCTTTCCTTTTGATCTGGTTGACAGCTTAATAAAAGTATTGTAAAAAGGGAAAGGAAGATTAATCTTAGTCTCATAGCGAAGGTGTTTTAGTCAAATGAATTTTCTAAATATATAAAAAAATATTGCCTTCTCTATTCAATGAGACTCTTACAGCTGTAAAGAGATTTATATTAATCGTTATTTTGGAACGTTAAGAAGATAGGACGCTGTGCATTTCAAGGCTCCAAACTACCGATTCCTGACGATTTTTTTCTTAAATGTAATCATTTTCAGTTTTAGCATTATCTGCCCATTGACCTATATTGAGTGTTGTAAGCCATATTTACTCCTCAGAAATAATTCTACATTCTTCAAAATTAATATCACTATACGTATCTATTGTCCAGTTACTCAAAGCTTTTAAAACAGGAAGTAAAGCTTTGCCATTGTCAGATAAAGAGTACTCAACTCTTGGAGGAATTTCAGAATACTTTTTTCTGATTATTAACCCATCTTCCTCCAATTCTTTCAATTGATCAGTCAATACTTTTTTTGAGATCGTTGGAGTAAAAAGGAGTAATTTTCCAAATCTTAAACTTCCGTTTGATAATAGATATAATAGAATAGGTTTCCACTTTCCTCCAATAATATTCATTGCATGTACTAAAGAACACACATTAGGATTATCAATTACTTTTCTGCCCATTAGTCACTATAAGGTTACCACTAATTTTCGATGTTTAGAGCATAATAGTTTATATAATAAACTATTATTAGTTCATTTGTAAAACTAATTAAAATTAATAACAAATGAAAAAAGCACTGATTATTAATGGGCACCAATACTATCCCTTTGCAGAAGGAAAGGCGAATAAAGCGTTGGTCGAAAAGGCTTCCGAAATATTGAAATCAGAAAATTTCGAAATCAAATATACTATTACAGAAAAAGAGTATGTGGTAGAGGAAGAGATAGAAAAACTGCTTTGGGCAGATGTTGTATTGATTCAAACGCCTTTGAACTGGATGGGAATTCCTTGGAGCTTTAAAAAGTATCTGGATAAAGTACTCACAACAGGTATGATGGGAACACTATCAGAAGGAGATGGAAGAAGGCCAGAGGCACCCAAAGAAAATTACGGACTCGGAGGCCTATTATCCTCTAAGTATCTATTCTCATTTACAGCTAATGCTCCAAAAGAAGCTTTTAACAATCCAGAAGAAAAGTTTTTTAATGGTATTAGCGAAGACGATCTGCTTTTACCTATGCATTTGAATATGAAGTGGTTTGGATTAAAGCCCCTTAAAACATTTTTCGCCTATGATGTGATGAAGAATGCTGATATACCAAACGATTTGATTCGTTTTGAAAACCATATTAAAGAAGAGTTAATAGAGAAAGTTTGATTTTATGACATTACAAGAAAGATTAGATAAAATAAAAGTTAAAATAGAAAGTAGTTTACCTCAGGAAACTGTAGCTATTATGCACCAAGGAAATGCTGATTTGGAAGCTACAGGTATTTCAAATAACGTTTTGAAAGTGGGTGATTTGGCACCTACTTTTAATTTAAAAAATCAAAATGATGAATTGGTTTCTTCGAAGGAATTATTAAAAAGTGGATCTATTGTGCTTACTTTTTATAGAGGGGTATGGTGTCCCTACTGCAATACAGATATTGCCAACTTAAATCAATATACTGATGAAATGAATGGCTTGAATGCTACAATGCTTGGTATTTCACCGCAGTTGCCTATCTACAATCAAAAAATCATATCTCAAGAGCATTTAAATTTTGATTTGCTCACAGATAACCATAACAGCATTGCCGAAGCTTTTGGTTTACGCTGGGAAATGAAAGGCGCTTTGAAGTCTGTATATAAGGATAAGTTTAAAATCAATTTAGCTGATTACAATGGTGATGATTCCTGGACACTTCCAGTTCCTGTTCGTTTTATAATTGGGGCAGATGGACTAATTAAATATGCCGAACATTCAGTAGACTACACCAAAAGACCTGATCCAACTCAATTAATTCATGCACTGAAAAACAAATAAAAATAGGATGGTATAATTTATTCTGAGTTCACTAAAGAACTGAAAGATTTTAATCTTATGAGGCTTACTGGATTCATAAACCTTTCAATTTGTCTCAGGAGTCTTTATCGTACCGTTATGACTCACAACGTTTAGTATATGAAAAGTAGGCGATTTCGATGCCCAAAACCTTCGGTTTAGCAACAAGTTTGATACGAGTTCAAGACATTTAGTTTACTACTATTCCGCCTATTTTTTATATACATTGTTAGTGGCTGCCTTTTATCCTCTATAATCAAATAGTTTTTTTAAAATATTCGTTTTTGCTGTTGTTAATTTTTGACTAATTAATTCATCATACTTTGGTAGGTGGGACAAGTTAACTCCACCGTCAAAGATTGTATCTGTTAAATGGGATTGAAGATTGTCTGCATCATTTTTTATTTCCTCATATAGTGTTTCATCCACTGCCAACAAAGAGTCGTAAAATTTACTTCTTAGTCCGATGAAATAGGTTGCATTTTTTTCGTCAATTATTTCTTTTTGGTCATCGGTAAGGTTTGGTTTCTGAAGTTCGTGAAGGGATTCTTCAAGAGTTTCAAAAAACGTATGAAAATGGATAAGACTATGGTCTAATACTAAAGTCTTAAGTAATTGTATTTTTCGGTCTCTTTCTTTTTCATTTTCATCCTTCTCTGATTTGAGCCTAAATATTTTTACAGCAAAATAGGCGTTAAATCCCGCAATAAAAATTGCAGCCACTTTAAAGGCAATATCTAAAATGGAAAGAAAATTATTCATGCCATCTGGTTCTGAAACTGGTTCACACATATCTTTAGCCTATTGCGGTGTTTTTTCTGAGAATTCTGTTTATTGCCTCATTTAGAGGTCTTTCATAATTGTATTTTCCTAAGGAATTGAACTCAAATTTTTCTCGAAATTTCTCTCTTCCTAATTTGAGTACAACATTGACAAACAACTCCTCAAAAAAAGAAGGATTGATTGAATAAATGTTATCAGGAATAATTACTAAGATTGACTCATTCTTTTCTTCCATTTCATCAATTTTAGATGCCAAACGGACATCTTTTCCACGGTCTCTACCTGTAAAAACCTTGGCAATAGTTCCATCTTTGCCTTTTACTCTATAATCCTCAAGGTCTAGAGTGTTTTCTTTGTTATGTTTCATATTTCTTCTGTTAAATCGTCCTCATTGAATAATATTTTTGCACTAATAATAGTGCCTGGGAAATAATTTTTCGTGTATTTCACAAACTTAGTGTCTGGTTTTTCTTCTATTTTCCCTGATTCATTGAATGTCATGAACTTGTACTTTTCACCGTCCACTATACCATTTGTGATATTGTAAGTTCCGTCAAAAATGATTTTAGTATTTCCTGACAAAATTGCAAGAGTTGAAAAATCATCTGCTTCTTTGTTTTGACCTTTAATATTGAAGAAGCTTTCAATGAACTGAATAGACCCATTTCCCCGTTTTAAATATTCATCCGTTGAAACTGATGTTACACCGTCTTGCAGTGCGTATAATGTCCATAGCGTTTCTTCTTCAAAGCCTTTAATTATAAAATACTTCTTTTTGGTATACTGATCAGATAATGATTTCATTTTTGAGACAGTAGTTTGATTTGGGCAATCAGGGTCTTTAAACTTTTCATAGATAGTTTGACCAAAATTTAGAATAGCTAACCTAAAAACACCAAAGTGTTTATCTCCTTCGGTTTTTTCATGAAAATAACCAATTGAGAATCTATGTTTGGTTGTTGAGTGCTCTTCAGCATTTATAAGTATTTCTCCAATTACAGTACTTAAATCATCTAATCTGTCTGGTGTCAGAGTCCTATTTAAAGTCTTCAAACATTCTAGAACATAATCAACAAGCTTTGTTGTGTCTAAATCTTTTTGTTCTCTAATCTTAATAGGGTCACCGTTTAGCTCCCTGTCATGAACGCATAGTTTATATGGGATTATGTCCGAATATTTTTTTTCAATGTTTGAATGGATAACCGGTGAACCAACTGAGTTTAATAATTTTTGAACATTTTCATCCTTAGCGTTGGTGCCATTAATCTCAGTGACTTTTGGTCTAGTCTTTTTATATTGCTCACAGCGTTTAAAGAACTTGATAACGTCTCTTAATATGATGTCTAAGAATACCTGTGCACCTAAATCGAGTCTGGTACAATTCGAGTAATCTATATAAACTTTAGAATATTTTTGGTGAATTAGAGCTCCGAGAAGACCCTGTATAAAGCGGTAAGAAGTTTCAGCATTGTCAACTATTGAAAATTCTTTCGGTACAAAGAATCTTCCACCGTTTTCTGGTATTCTTTTGCCAATTTCATTTATGTGAAAGTCAGAACCCTCACAGCTTAGTAGATAAGATAAGTTTGCAGGTAGCCAATTTGCAAGAATATTCTCATATGAGTGATCCTCGCCTAAATCTTTTTTTGACTCTATGTATGAATAATTCTCAGCACGTCTTCGATTCTTGCGTTTTTCCTTACTTTTTAGTTTTCTCCTAAACTTCTTTAAGGCAATCCTTTTTTCTATTTCTTTTTTATTCTTCAATAAGTGTCGTTTTCTTTAGGTTGCCACTAACGATTTGTATATGGCAAGTAGGGCAGTTGAAAGCACTGAACTGTCGAGCTGCTCCGAGCCAAATCGTTTATTTTGTTTTTAATTTATTCATTCTTAAAAGCCAAATCAACGATTTGGCGGTGTTTCAAATAACCACAGGGTTTTCGTAAACCACCAAACGCCCAATTTGCTATATACCGTGTTATCTTCTTTTTTAAATCACTGTATTAATAAGTTCAGATGCACTTATATAACATAAATTTGCCTTTGAAGAATCAAGCTCTTCACTTTCCTTTAATTCTTTCCCTGGATGCACATAGTTCCTAAATATTCTGGATACATTTCCCAAATGCACAAATTGCTTTTGTAGCATTTTATTTTGCTCAAGGAAAAGAAGCAAATCATTTAATGCGGCATCATAAAGGTTTTTGGTTAATTTCTTGTTGTTTAGTTCGTAATCAATCTTTGTGATTTTTTTCTTCTCCAAATGATAGATTAATAAGGTCTCAATTAGTGAGCCAGCAAGAATAATAGTGGTCTTGTTATTTTGAAGAAGATGATTTAATGTCAATTCATCAAAATCACGTTTAAGGATTTCTTTGAATTTCTTATTGACCTTATTAATTTTCTTTAGGTTTCTGTAATAGTTTATCTCCTCTAGAAATTCAACATTTAATTTTTCAATACCCTTTATCCAATTTGGATTAATAATCTTGAATTTTATTTCACTTAGTGATTGTTCAATAAGAGGGTTGATTTCATATACAATTTCGTAATAGTCACCTCGTTGACCAGTGTCAATTATATAATCTTTATCAAGCCATTGTTCTCTGAGAGACTCAGCTTTTTGCTCGTCCGTTTTCATGAAAACCTTAAACTTCCATTTAGCGATGGGGAGAACTCCATTATCATAATTCTCATCCTTTTTAGCGGCTTGAATAAACGATTGTAGTTTATCGGTAACAAATTTATTCTCTCTTTCTAAATGAGTTAAAGCGTGTTTAAACCTTACTTCTCTTTCTTTTTCCTCTGAAATGATTTGATTTAAGGAATCATAGTTGTTTGAAATTATTTCATCTTCAGAATCCAATTCATAAGCTCTTGATATCAGTTCAAAAGCGTCTTTAAATTTTCTCTTTCTCTTCTTAATATTAGAGAGATTGTTCAGTATAGCGGTGTTATTTGGTTCTTCGTTTGATAAATGCTCATAAACCTTTTCAGACGAATCTTCATCATCACAGTGATCAAAAGCATATGCTAGCTCAAATGTGAAAAAGGCTGTTTTATCTTCAACAAGCTTCGATATTTTTTTAAACTCGGTTGTTAACTCCTGATATTTCTTTGCTTGATGCAGGTCATAGGCTAAGGAGTTAAATTCTTCGGAAGCTTCAAATTCATTTTCTGCCTTCAGATGATTTTTAACTAGTTTGATTCTTTCGCCTATTTCTTTTTTCGTCATTTATTCTAATTGAAGATAACGTCAGGCTATCGATCGTTTTGATTGGGAATCTTAGTAATTTGATGACCTTTCATTAATGATTCGATAGCTGATGTTGTGTTTAGTATATTTTTAATTACTCCTAAAGTAGTAGAAATTAGGGTAATTGAAAAATACGGAGTTCCTTTCTTAAAACCATCACAATCATCTGCCATGTCAGTTGGAGTCATGACTAAATGGTATATAGGAGAAACTATGTATCCGTTGTCATGCCGGTAGAAAGCCTAAATCCACCCCTGATAAAAACGATTGCTTTTTCATTAGCCTCTGAATTCCTTGACTTTATGGCTGGAATCGGCTAACTTCATTCTAAGTTTTTTAACGGTCTCAACCGTTTAGAAGCACACTGCTTCCACGGCTCGCCCGCAAAACTTAGGCCTTTTCAAGGCTAATCAATCCGCTTTTTATGCCCTCTTTCTGCCAACTGCCTTGCAGAATAATCTTAAGAAAGGAATTAAATACAACATATGGATATAATGACTTAAGTCGTTATATCCCTAAAATATTGCAGAGATCGATACTTTTAGTCGTCATATCTACTTTATAAATCATTCATCAAACCAAAAATTAGATCGAAAGGGATATAGGTTTTGGTTGTAGATGAACTGATATCATAAATGTAATAAAAATATTTTAAATGTATCCAAAACAAAAAAGCCTGTAGCGTTTCCACCACAGGCTTTTAATCATCATTAAAATTTAACTTATTCTTTTACTTCAATTGCTTCGTACTCTTCAAAAAGGGAAAGGTCTAATTCGCTGATTTTCTTTTGATATGCCTTCCAATCTTCTGCGAAGAATTTATTAAGGGCTTCAATAGCAGGTTTTAAAGCTTCCTCAGCCTGTTTTTTCAAACGTTTCTGGGTATCACCTGGTTTATCAAAACTAGCTGAAGTATAATAATACGCATTTCCAATTCTATCGCCTATATCTGGAATTGGAGTTCTAATAATACCTTGCTTTTCGCTAAAGTCCTCCCCTACAAATGGCTCAAATAATACTTCTAAAGAATCTTTAATGGCTTTGCTTGCCTTAATTTCTTCTTTAAAAGCTTCTTTGTCTTTTTCTTTCATCCAGTTGATATAATGATCAGCGGTTTCCTTAGCTTCCAAAATTCTTTGGCTTGCTTCATAAGCCGTTACTTGCATTTGCTCAATTTCTTTGATAAAATCATAACGTGCTTGCAAATCCGCTCTATCTACCTCTAAACGCGGATCGAACTGAACTTCTATCTCAGTAGAATCTTTATGTTCACCAAAGTGTAAAACCAATTTGTATTTACCTGGCATTACATCAACACCGCCTGGTTCTTCAGCATCTTCTTTGGTTAACCTTCTGCTTGGCCCTCTGCTTCCTGCCTCATCCATTCTCCAATACATACGATGTAAACCATTCTCTTTAGGTGTTTTATTTCTTAATGTACGGATCAACTCTCCATCCATAGTATAAACCTTCAACTTCAATGAGTCATAAGAAACTTTCTTCTCATCACTTTCTTCTTCCTCTTTTTTCTCATCCTTTTCCTCTTCTTTTTGCTCAGGCTTATTAATTAGGTAAGAAATCATAGCATTAGAGTTTCTGTTTTCTCCATTAAAAAGGGCATTCGCTCCAAAGCGAGAACCACTAGGCTGCTGGTTTACCGCCTGATAAGCAGTAGGTGGAGTAAATAATTTTAAGGGTTGATCTAATACAGATTTACCTTCTGCTGCTAATTCTCTTAACGGTCGGATATCATCCATCACGTAGATTGCTCTACCAAAAGTACCAATTACCAAATCATGCTCTCTCGGATGAATCATCATATCACGAGTAGGAACATTAGGATAATCATTGGTCCATTTCTGCCAATTCTGTCCTTTGTTGATACTGAAATACAAACCTCCATCGGTTCCTAAGAACATTAAGTTAGGCTCTTCAGGATCTTGCACTACACTTAACGTATAAGTCCATACCTCATCACCTGAAGTTAAATTAGTCCAGCTTTTACCATAATTGGTAGTGTGGAATAAATAAGGTTTGAAATCGAAATTTCTATAATTATTCACTACCACAAATGCTTCTCCAGCATTATAAGTAGAAGCTTGGATTTGAGCTACCCATGATTCAGCAGGGAATCCCTTAATATTGGTACTTACCTTATTCCATGACTGACCACCATCTTGGGTTAGTTGAATGTTACCATCATCAGTACCCACCCATATCACTTCTTCCTTTAAAGAAGATGGGGCTATAGCAGTAATAGTGGTATTATTTTCAGCGCCTGTAGCATCATAGGTTAAGCCACCACTTTCAAATTGTTTTTGTTTTTCTGGATCATTGGTAGTTAAATCTGGTGAGATAATTTCCCAAGTTTGTCCCTTATCAGTAGTCTTATGTAAAAACTGACTTCCAAAATACACTGAACTATTATCAAATGGATTTTGTGCAATGGCTGCGTTCCAGTTGAATCTTAATAATACATCTTTATCAGGATGCGTTGGTCTTACAATTTGATTATTGCCAGTTTCTCTATCGTAGCGAACTACAAAACCTTGCTGTGATTGTGCAAATCCATATCTTGAATTATCAGGATCAGGTACTACATCAAAACCATCACCAAAGGCTAATTCTTGGAAATAAGAATTACGGATACCTTGTGCTTTCCAAACGTAAGCTGGGCCGATCCAGCTACCGTTGTCTTGCATACCCCCGTAAACATTATAAGGATAATCATTATCTACATTAATATGGTAGAATTGTCCTACTGGTAGATTTTGAACAAATCTCCAGGTTTCTCCTCCATCGTAAGTGATGTTTAATCCACCGTCATTTCCATCTAACATCATATCAGGGTTTTTCGGGTGAATATACCAAGCATGGTGATCCGGGTGAACCCCTACATCAGTACCATAAGCTGGCATTAATTCTTTAAATGACTTTCCGCCATCTTCACTCACATTTACATAAGTGAAAATGGTATACACTCTATTTTCATTAGACGGATCCGCATACAATTCGGCATAATAGAATGGACGATTTCCAATTTCACCCATATCTGAGTTGATCATTTTCCATTTATAACCGCCATCTGTTGATTTATATAAAGCATTTTTCTTTGATTCTACCAAAGCATAAACCGTTTTAGAATCAGCAGCAGAAATCGCTAATCCTATTCTTCCTAAATCTCCTTTTGGAAGACCATCTTCATCCGTTAATTCTTTCCAGTTTTCACCTCCGTCAACTGTCATATATAAACCAGAACCTGGACCACCAGAAGTGAAAGTCCATGGCTTTCTTCTGTGTTCCCACATGGCTGCAAATAACTTATTCGGATTATTAGGATCCATAATCAGTTCCGCAACACCGGTTTTATTATCTACAAATAAGCTTTTCGTCCAGCTTTTACCGCCATCAGTGGTTTTGAAAACACCTCTTTCAGGATGCTCTCCCCAGGGTGAACCGATAGCACCTACATAAACCGTATTGGGATTGCTCGGGTCAATTCTGATTCTATGAATATTGCGAGTCTTTTCTAGGCCCATCAATTTCCAGCTTTTACCACCATCCATTGATTTGTATAAGCCATAACCTCCATTAGAACTATTTCTTGGATTACCTTCACCAGTCCCAACCCAGATCACATCCGGATTATCCTGCTGAATAGCTACTGCTCCAATTGATAAAATTTGTTCTTCATCGAAGACTGGTTCCCAGTCTACTCCTCCGCTTTCTGATTTCCAAAGGCCACCAGAAGCTGAGCCTACATACATTACTTGTGGGTTATCATGCACCACATCAATGGCTGTAATACGTCCACTCATACCGGCTGGTCCGATACTGCGAACATCAATGCCTTTTAATTTCTCTAAGTCTACTTGTTGAGCAACTACTGTAAAATAACAGCAGAAAGCTAACAAGAAACTCATCCATAGTTTAATTGAAGGTTTCCTCATAGTAAAATTTAAGTTTGAATCAATCTCGTAAAAGCTAAGCTTAGATGCAAACGCTTTTTACGCCAAGGGTAAATATGCTTTGTGGAAGAGCATCTATATTAAGATTCCTCTTGTCAATTTATGGTCCAAGCGGACGCTTGAACCAGAGAGAATCGATACAATAGTTCAAGCATCCGCTTGGACTGTAGGACCATAGTGCTGATTATTTCTTTCTATAATCCACTGCCTTCATATTTCCTTCTTCATCTATAATATGGGTTTCTTTACCGGGTACAACATCCGTATTTTGAGCTGAAGCACAAGTCCAGTATCCCTGCTCATTTTGATGGACTACAAAAGTGAATATGGTATTCCTCGCCTGGGCTTGAACACCCTTTATATTAGTTTGTCCTTCTAAATGGACTCTTGCATTTACCACCGCTATAAAATCAGACAAGTATTTTACTTTTGATTTTCTTAAAGTTAAGGTAGAGTCTTTGAAAATGACTTTCAGTCCATAATCATGAGCTTGAAATATAGATTCTCTGTCATGCCACCATAGCCCGGTAACATTTATAAATTCTGCATCCTCATCAAAAATAGAAGCTAATTTCCTGGCATCTTTTTCATTCCAGGCATCGATGAAAGTATTGGGTATATCTTCTGGAGAATTCAATTCTAAATGATCCATAGTATTCATACGGTTTCGAATCCACAATAGATATAAAAAAAGCCGATTGGAATTGAATCCAATCGGCTTTGTATATAATTTGAATTAGCTATTAAAGCTTTCTTTTTACTTCTCTTTCTTCGAATCCTTCGATTACATCTCCTTCTTTGATGTCGTTATAGCCTTTTATACTAATACCACACTCATATCCTTTCTTCACTTCCTGAACATCATCTTTGAAACGCTTCAATTGATCAATTTCTCCTTCGTACTTCACAATACCTTCTCTAATTAATCTGATCTTATTATTACGCTTCACATAACCGTCTGTTACCATACAACCTGCAACAGTACCGATTTTAGAGATTTTAAAGATTTCACGAACCTCAATATTACCCGTAATTACTTCTTCAGTAGTTGGTGCCAACATACCTTCCATTGCATCTTTGATCTCATTAATCGCATCGTAGATGATAGAGTATAACCTGATTTCGATTTCTTCATTCTCTGCTATTCTTCTAGCATTTTGAGAAGGTCGAACCTGGAAACCTAAGATAATCGCATCGGAAGCAGAAGCTAATAATACATCAGATTCAGAAATCTGCCCTACAGCTTTATGGATAATGTTAACTTGAACTTCTTCAGTTGAAAGCTTCAACAATGAATCAGATAAGGCTTCGATTGAACCATCCACATCACCTTTGATGATCACATTCAATTCCTTAAATGAACCAATTGCCAATCTACGGCCAATTTCATCAAGCGTAATATGCTTCTTAGTACGCATGCTTTGCTCACGCTGGATTTGCTCACGCTTATTCGCAATATCTCTTGCTTCACGATCACTTTCCATAACGTTAAAACGGTCACCTGCTTGTGGTGCTCCATCTAAACCAAGCATCAATACTGGTGTTGAAGGACCTGCCTCATCCACTTTTTTACCTTTGTGGTCAAACATGGCTTTTACCTTACCATAGTGAGCTCCGGCTAATACCACATCTCCTACTCTCAAGGTACCTGCTTGAACCATTATAGTAGTCACATAACCTCTACCTTTATCTAACTCAGCCTCTACTACAGTACCTACAGCAGATTTAGCTGGATTTGCTTTCAATTCAAGTACTTCAGCTTCTAATAATACTTTCTCTAATAAGTCTTCAATACCAGCTCCTGTTTTGGCCGATACTTCCTGGCACTGGTATTTACCACCCCAGTCTTCTACTAGAATATTAATGTTTGCTAATTCTTCCTTAATTTTATTAGGGTTAGCATTTGGCTTATCTACTTTGTTAATAGCAATTACCATTGGTACGCCTGCAACCTGAGCATGGTTAATTGCCTCTTTCGTTTGAGGCATCACAGCATCATCAGCAGCTACCACTATTATGGCAACATCAGTGATCTTAGCACCACGAGCACGCATAGCTGTAAAGGCCTCGTGACCTGGAGTATCTAAGAATGCCACTTTTTTACCAGAATCGGTCATTACATCATATGCACCAATGTGCTGCGTAATACCACCGGCTTCACCTGCAGTTACTTTTGATTCCCTAATAAAATCTAGTAATGATGTTTTACCGTGGTCAACGTGCCCCATGATCGTAACGATCGGAGCTCTATCTGTAAGATCTTCTGGTCTATCTTTTTCTTCAACAACCTCCGTTTCATCATCTGCTTCAGTGAATTTAACATCATAGCCAAATTCATCCGCAATTATAGTGATGGTTTCTGCATCTAATCTTTGGTTAATAGAAGCAAAAATACCAAGGTTCATACATTTGCCTATAACATCATTTACACTTACATCCATTAATGATGCCAAGTCATTTGCTGATATGAACTCTGTTGTTTTAAGGATTTTAGCTTCTTGCTCTTGCTGTTGAAGATCTCCTTCTCTTTTATCAGCCTGAGTTTGACGCTTTTCCTTTCTATATTTTGATCGATTACCGCTAGCTCCTGGTGATTTACCACTCAAACGAGCCATCGTTTGTTTAATTTGCTCTTGGATTTCCTTTTCAGTAGGCTCAGCCTTTTCTACTCTACCTTTTCTACCTCTATTTCTGTCGCTTCCGCCACCTCTATTTGCGCCTTGGCCTTGACCACCACCTTTTGCTCTTGCATCTTGTGGTTTATTGCTGGCGATTCTCTTTCTAGGTCGTTTTCCTCTTCTATTTTCTTTCTTATCATCAGAAGAAGCAACTGGCTTAACGCCTTTTTTACCCTTTTTCTCTTTCTCTTTCGGTAATTCAATTTTACCTAATACAGTAAGTCCTTTAAGAGAATCTGCTTTTGCTGAAATCGTGGAATCCTTTTGTTCCTCCACTGATTTAGATTCCTCATCAGATTTCTCATCAGTTTTAGGTTTTTCAGCTTTTGGAGCTTCTTCTTTCTTCTCTTCTTTAGGAGTTTCCTTCTTTTCTTCAGCTTTAGGTTGCTCTGGCTCTTTTTCCTTTTTCTCCTCTACCTTTGGCTCTTCTTTTTCTGCCTTAGGAGCCTCAACTTTTTTATCTTCTTTTGGCGCTTCTTTTTTCTCTTCAGCTTTTACTTCTGGCTTTTCTTCTTTAGGTTCCTCTTTAGGCTTCTTAGGCTCTTCTTTTGGAGTTTCTTCCTTCTTCTTAGCCTTTTTATCATCTAGGTCAATTTTACCTAATACTTTGGGGCCAGAAAGTTTATGGCTTTCAGATCTGTAAACGTCATCTTCCTTTTTCTCTTCCTCTTTTTTAGCAGATGATTCTTCTACAGGCTTTTGTTCTGCTGCTGGCTTTTCTTTTGATTCACCAGCATTTTTGATCAATACTTTGTCTTCATCATCTTCCTTTTCCGCCTCTTTGCTTTTATCTGCCTCTGAATCGATGACCACATTGCTATTATGCTTTTTACCAATGGACAGACTGGATGCTTCCTCTTTCTCTTGTGCAGAGGAGGCAAACTCTTTTGCGAGCATACCAAATTGCTCTTCTGATATTTTGGAGTTTGGTTTACTATCCACCTCATAACCTTTTTTGCCCAAGAAGTCTGTGATTGTAGATAATCCTACATTCAATTTTCTTGCCGCAAGGCTGAGTCGCATCATTTTTTCTTCTGACATAAATGCTTTGTATTCTGCTAAAAAATTATTGAGTTTGAGTAATCAATAAGATCTTACTCAAATTCTTGACTAAATATTTTAAATATCTCGTCTATTGTTTCTTCTTCTAAGTCAGTCATTCTAACTAACTCTTCTCTTCCTAATTCTAACACTCTTTTGGCAGTGTCGAGCCCAACTTTCTTCAATTCTTCGATCACCCAATCTTCAAGAACATCATTGAATTCATCAATCAACACATCTTCTTCTTCCGCTTCAGATAACTCACGGAAAACATCGATTTCCATACCTACTAATTTACTAGCAAGCTTGATGTTCTGACCTCCTTTACCAATAGCCAAAGAGACTTGATCAGGTTTCAAATATACTGAAACTCGTTTATTCTCTTCATCAATTTTCATAGAACTTAACTTTGCAGGGCTTAATGCACGCTGAATGTAAAGCTCCATATTTTCAGTATAATTAATTACATCAATGTTTTCATTCTGTAATTCTCTTACTATACTGTGAATTCTTGAACCTTTCATCCCCACACAAGCTCCTACCGGATCAATCCTATCATCATAAGATTCCACGGCTACTTTCGCTCTTTCGCCTGGTTCTCTTACAATCTTCTTGATGGTGATCAATTCATCATAAACCTCTGGAACTTCCTGCTCGAATAAACGCTCAAGGAAAACCGGAGAAGTTCTTGATAATATAATTTTAGGATTACCATTCTGCATTTCCACTCTGTGAACAACGGCACGAACAGAATCTCCTTTTCTAAATCTATCTTTAGGGATTTGCTCAGATTTTAGTAATACCAACTCATTCCCTTCCGCATCTGTTAATAAAGTTTCACGGCTTAAGATTTGATATACTTCACCAGCGATAATTTCCCCTACTAATTCACTATACTTGTTAAATAAAATATCTTTTTCAAGATCTTTTACCTTCTGAATCAATGTTTGACGAGCTGTAGTAACGGCTCTTCTTCCGAAGTGCTCTAGTTCAACCTCCTCAGCTACTTCTTCACCAATTTCAAAATCAGGCTCAATTTTTCTAGCTTCAGTTAAACTAATTTTATCATGATCCCAGATATCTTCTGAGTTATCATCAACAATTTCTCTGAAACGCCAGATTTCAAGGTCACCCTTATCGGCATTAATAATTATATCAAAATTATCGTCCGTTTCGTATTTCTTACGAATCATGGTTTTGAATACATCCTCCAAGATTCGAATCATGGTTGGACGGTCGATATTTTTCTGCCTTGCAAAATCGGCAAACGATTCTATTAAATTTGATGTGTCCATGTTACTTAAATGAAACCAAGACTTTTGTTTTGTCTATAATGTCAAAAGGAACTTTCGTTTCCTCATGTTTAATTTTCTTTTTTCCTTTTTCCTTTATCTCTTGATTTACAAGAATAAAGTCTTCACTAACTTCAAGTAATTCGCCTCTTATCGATTTACTTTCCTTTGTATCAACCTTTACTTTTCTTCCAATATTCTTCTGATATTGTCTAGCATTCATTAAAGGATGATCCAAACCCGGAGATGAAACTTCTAACACATAAGCCTTTTCCAACACTTCATCTTCTTCCATCTTATGCCCAAGTTGTCGGCTTACGCTAGCGCAAAAATCTATTGATACGCCATTGTCTCCATCCACCAATACAACGATTTTCAATTTATCGTTTTCACTAATCACAATATCCACAATAAAATATTCTGGCTCTGTGATAATCTCAGCTAAATAAGATTGTATTTTTTCTTCTAAACCACTCATTCCACGATAAAAAAGAGGGGACTTAAAAGCCCCCTCGTCATGTTGTTTTACTAACTTTGTTGCAAATTTAGAGTAAATAATTGAGCAAAACAAATAGTGTTGGTCAACAGATTTATATATTATTAGTATAAAAATAAAAATTCAATCCTGTTTGTGTACCCAAAAAGAGAATCTTATTTATAATTTTGCCTTATGGACAAAGAACTAAAGATACAAAATTCGCTTACTAGACAGAAGGAGATATTCAAACCTATTAATCCTCCCTTTGTAGGAATGTATGTCTGCGGCCCAACTGTTTACAGTGATGCCCACATGGGAAATGTCCGAACTTTTATGAGTTTTGATGTCGTTAATCGCTATTTACGTCATTTAGGTTATAAAGTGCGCTACGTAAGAAATATCACGGATGTAGGCCACTTAGTTGATGATGCAGATGATGGAGAAGATAAAATTGGGAAAAAGGCAAAATTAGAGAATCTGGAGCCTATGGAAATTGTACAAAAATATGCCAATGGATTCCATGAGGTAATGCATTTATTCAACATTTTACCACCTGATATTGAGCCAACCGCAACGGGCCATATAGTTGAGCAGATTGAAATCAATAAAACATTATTAGAAAAAGGTTGGGCCTATGAAGTAAATGGTTCTATCTATTTTGATGTTACTAAATATAATGAGGCGCATGAATATGGTATTTTAAGTGGTAGAAAGATTGAGGATTTATTAAGTAATACCAGAACTTTAGACGGACAGGATGACAAAAAGAACCCTCTAGATTTTGCAACTTGGAAAAAAGCTTCTGATGATCATATTATGAGATGGCCATCTCCTTGGGGAGAAGGTTTTCCGGGATGGCATTTAGAATGTACTGTAATGAGTACCAAATATTTAGGTGAAACTTTTGATATTCATGGTGGTGGTATGGATTTAAAATTCCCGCATCATGAATGTGAAATTGCCCAATCAGTGGGCGCTACGGGTAAATCACCGGTTAACTATTGGATACACACCAATATGTTAACAGTAAATGGCCAGAAAATGAGTAAGTCATTAGGCAACTCATTTTTACCTACTCAATTGGTAACAGGAA
Organism: Marivirga arenosa; assembly: GCF_030503895.2. Taxonomy (GTDB): domain Bacteria; phylum Bacteroidota; class Bacteroidia; order Cytophagales; family Cyclobacteriaceae; genus Marivirga; species Marivirga arenosa. Next base: position 1,732,713 of record NZ_CP129970.2, on the reverse strand, counting down.
ATCATGAAATGTTGGAGCAAGGCTATTCGCCTATGACTGTCCGCTTTTTTATGATGCAGACCCATTATTCAAGTACTTTAGATTTTAGCAATGAGGCTTTAAAGGCTGCTCAAAAAGGATATAGAAGACTTGCCAATGGATTAAAAACCATAAGAAGTTTAGAATTCAAAACTGATGATGGCAAGAAAAATGAAAAAGCAATTAGTCAGATAGAGCAAGCCTGTGATGCGTGTTACAAATCAATGAATGATGATTTTAATACCGCCAAAACAATAGCAGCTTTATTCGAATTGCTTAAAAAGATAAATTCTTTACACACTGGCCAGCTAAAATTTGGTGAATTAGGGCAGGATGTTTTTGAAAAGCTAGCTAAAACTTATCAAGACTTTATGGTTGAGATTTTAGGATTAGAGGAAGAAGCACCAACTGACCTTGATCCCATCATCAATTCATTATTACAGGTTTATAAAAAAGCGAAAGCTGAAAAAAATTATGAGCAGGTAGATGAAATCAGAGCCATATTAAAATCTAACAAGCTGATTATAAAAGACCTGAAAACGGGAGCTGATTGGGGATATGAAGAATAAAAAAATCATAATTTATCATAAAAAAGGCGCTGAATCAGCGCCTTTTTTATTGAATTTTAATCTTACTCTGGTTGTGGAGTAGTTCTTAAATATGGCTTTATTATTTTATGTCCTTTAGGGAATTTCTCTTCAATCTCTTCATCTTTAACACCAAGACCAATAATAACATCATTACCTGGTGTCCAATCTGCTGGAGTAGCAACTGGATATTTGGCTGATAATTGAAGCGAGTCAATTACTCTTAAAATTTCAGCAAAGTTTCTACCAGTACTAGCTGGGTAAACGATTGTTGCCTTTATCTTTTTATCAGGTCCAATAAAAAACACTGAACGAACTGTAGCGGTTTCAGAAGCATTCTCATGAATCATATCATATAAATTCGCTACTTTTTTATCCTCATCTCCTATAATTGGAAATTCGACAGATGTATTTTGAGTCTCATTCACATCTTTTTTCCATTCATTGTGAGATTTCACATCATCCACACTAACTACTGCTACTTTAGTATTACGCTTAGCAAATTCATCCTTTAACTGTGCTGTTCTACCAATCTCAGTAGTACATACTGGTGTAAAATCTGCCGGATGAGAATATAATATTCCCCAGCTATCACCTAACCATTCGTGAAAATCAATTTTTCCTTCTGTAGTATCCGCTTGAAAGTTTGGTGCGGTATCTCCTATTTTAAGTCCCATAATTTAGTAATTTTTTATTTGTTTGAATTTTAAGATATAACGACTTGTTCAATTATGGGTTTTACATTTTCATACGATTGTGATATAAGTTACAATACTGATTAATAATATGTTATAACGCCTAATTTCCTAGCATGCTCTATTGCATCTTGAGTATTTTCCAAAAGCAATAATGGTACTTTTCTCTTTTTGAACTCCTGAATGGTTTCTTGATCAAACTTATCCTTCTTACCAATCTTTCTAATGTAAACCGCCAAAATTCTGTCAGGATAATTGACTAATGCTTCTCTATAGATTTCAGTATCTCTTTGTCCACTATCCCCAATTAAAATGAATTTTAAGTGTGGAAATAATTTCATCAAACGCTTAATTTTATCTTGCTTGTGTTGATGGCTTCCTCCTCCTGAGAAAATCAAATCTCGAAATCCTGATTTATATTCCTGTAGCAAAAATGGACCTTTAGGAATTTTTCGAACATTGAAAAAATCCTGAAGAAATTCATATAAATTCCACTCACTACTACTTACATAGAAGAAAGGATTTCCATTAGCTTTTAACTGCTGATAAAAATTAGCAACCCCTTCAAAAGGTAGTCGCGTTTTAGCATTTTTTGTTAAAATCAACCTTAGCTTTTTGAATAATTGAGTAGCATGCGAAACCAAAATTGTATCATCAATATCAGAAATAGTTCCAAATTCAGCTTGCTCTCCAACTATCAAAAACTCACCTTCTGTTTCACAAATTATTTCATCAGAGTCTGGTTTCCTAATTTGAAAATTTACGGAATGCCAACCCGGTTCATAATCTTTAATAGGATCAATCCAACTACTAAAATAACCATACTCGTCTGTTACAGAGTGATACACTTCACCATTTAAATGAATCCACACTTTCATGTCTGGTAAAGGACTACTTAAATAGCGAGATAACATCACTCTAAAGTTTTTCCTTCTTTTATCGGTTGCTTCTGAATAAAATTCAGGGCGGTTTTCTACTACCCCTCCTTTAAGATAAAGAAACTCATTGGTTCCATAGCCCATAAAAGGAACAATCTTTGGGGGAGAAATAATCCCTAATAATCGTTTTAAATAAAGGGCAAATCGTATATTTAGAGTGCGTAAAATAATTTCTACATTTAGTTATTTATGACCCCACAAAAGCTACTTTTTATAGTAAACCCAAAATCTGGAAATAACGACAAGTCCAAACTAGAAAGAACTATAGCTAAAGCTTGTGATAAAAATAAAAAGGAATATACGCTTTTCTATACCACTGGCGAAAATGATTTAGATAAAATTAAGAAAGAACAAGACCTTTATCAAGCTGATACTTTGGTAGCATGTGGTGGAGATGGCACCGTAAATTTAGTAGCAGAATTACTATTAAATAGTGAAATCCAATTAGGGATCATTCCTCTTGGTTCTGCTAATGGCTTAGCTTATGAATTAAAAATTGAAGAAGATATTGAATCCAGTTTGGAATTGATTTTCAGAGGAAAAACCATTTCAATGGATGTAATAAAAATAAATGACCAGCATATATGTTTGCATTTAAGTGATTTGGGCTTTAATGCTAAAATGATTAGAGATTTTGAAGAAGGTGGTGAAAGAGGAATGTTAGCCTATGCCCGCTCCTTTTTTAGCTCATTAATGGATAAAACTACTTCTGAATTTACTGTAGAGTTTAAGGGGGAAAAGAAGGATATAAAAGCAGATATGATTGTGATGGCTAATGCTTCTAGTTATGGCACTGGAGCTGTAATAAATCCTGGCAGCAAACTAGATGATGGAAGCTTTGAACTTGTGGTTTTTAAACCTATACCAATTAGAGATTTGCTGAGTTTAACCTTAGAATCTTTTCTGGGTGATATTAAAAATTCTCCCTATGTAGAAATCTTTAGGGTAGAAAAAGTAAATATCCATTGTAAAGAGGAAGAATTACTACAAGTGGATGGTGAGTTGAAAGGCGAAAAACAAGAGATCAATGCTGAAATTTTAAAAGGAGCCCTAAAAGTAATTTCATAAATGAAAAAGAAAGAAAAAACCCCTTTTAGTAAGGGGTTCGTTGCATTTCTACTATTAATATTAGCGGTAATGGGCATTTACCAAATTATTCTTGATTTGTGGAATTATTTCAGTAATCCGTAACCAATTCTTCAATCTCATTCAGTTTTTTTAAGGATGACCTCCCCGATGTTGCATATATGATCTCTCCTGCTTTATTGACTACATAAAAATAAGGCAGCTCTTTATCATCCATATTTAATTGATCCTCATAATCTCCCATTTTTCCGCTGTAAACAATTACATGTGGGTGTAATTTCTGATCAACATCTTCTTGCATTTTTTTCATTGCAGATCTTGATGCTCCTCTTTTAATTCCTGTAAACATGGGGATGAAAACTACATTTACATCAGGCTTCATTACCGGAATTAATGCGTTAGGATCCTCTTCTCTAATAAATTGCTCCCAAACGGGTTGAAACCAAGTTTTTAAATCATCTTCAGCTTTTTGGCTAAAGGCTATACCCACCAAGGTCATTTTATCCTGAGTGGCGGCTGGAACAGTTACTTCATCATTTGTTAAGCTCGTTCCTGTCATTTCAGGAAAAGCTTCTCCTACTTGAGCATTTACAAATTGATTGATTGAAAATAATATTGCGAATGTTAAGGTTAATTTTTTCATAAAATTGAAAACGTTGTTTTTAATATTCTGTTATCAACAAAAGTACAAAATATGATAGAGCAATTCTTTCAATGCCCACATTGTTTTCAAGAAATAAGCATGTTGGTGGATAGTAGCATCTCTAAACAATCCTATGTTGAAGATTGTGAGGTCTGCTGTAATCCACTTCAAATTAATTTAGAAATTGAAGATGGTGAAATCTCATATTTTGAAGCAAGCCCAGCCCAATAATTCATTTTCCAGTTCATTAGATTATATTTTTTATTAACTTGATTTTCTCTTCAACTTTTTACTATTGATCATGAAAATCGACTGTACTCATCAACACATATTAGTAACCGGAGGAACCAGAGGTATTGGCGCTGCTATTACTAGAACACTAGTAGAATGTGGTGCCAATGTTGTGGCGCAATATCACCGCCATGAAGAAGCTGCTCAAAAACTTAAGAAAGAGTTGGGAAGCAGTGTTCACTTATTAAAAGCCGACTTATCCGGAGCTATGGAGGTGGCCCGCTTATTCAGTGAAACCTTAGAATATTTTGATGGAAAGTTAGATGGGATGGTAAATAATGCAGGTATCGCAATTTCTTCTGATATTCATAAAAATGCAGTTGAATGGACAGATGATTGGCTGAAAACCATGGACGTGAATGTAAATGCAGTTGGCTTAATCTGTAAGAGAAGTATTGTTCAGTTTGAGAAACAAAATACAGGAGGAAGAATCGTAAATATTTCATCAAGGGCTGCTTTCAGGGGTGATACAGCTGACTACCTTGCCTATGCAGCATCAAAAGGAGCAGTAGTTTCATTAACCAAATCTATTGCAAGAGCCTTTGGTAAAAAAGACATAAAAGCTTTTACGGTAGCGCCTGGTTTTACCAGAACGGATATGGCACAACAATTTATCGATCAATACGGAGAAGATTTTGCTTTAAATGATATCGCTTTAAATCAGCTAACAGAACCAAAGGATATCGCACCAACAGTTGCCATGCTTATGTCAGGACTAATGGATCATGCCACAGGTACTACCATAGATATAAATGCCGGAAGTTATGTCCACTAAATTAACTGATGAAAAAGAGAGGTGTCCATGGTGCTTAGGCTTTGACCAATACATCCGATATCATGATGAAGAATGGGGAGTATCTGTTCACGATGACCAAACACATTTTGAATTTCTATTATTAGAAGGGGCTCAAGCAGGTTTAAGCTGGTCAACTGTTTTAAAGAAACGAGACAATTACCGCAAATTGTTTGCTGATTTTAATGCTGAAAAAGTAGCGCAGTTTGATCAATCTAAAATTGATGAACTTTTACAAAATCCTGGTATCATACGAAATAAATTAAAGGTTAATGGAGCGGTCACCAATGCGCAGAAATTTCTAGAAGTACAGAAAGAATTTGGGAGCTTTGACCATTACATATGGTCTTTTGTCAACCATAAAACCATCATTAACCAATTAAAATCATTAGAGGAAGCACCTGCCACATCTCCTGAATCAGATGCTTTAAGTAAAGATTTAAAAAAACGAGGTTTTAAATTTGTAGGAAGCACCATTATGTATGCGCACATGCAAGCTTGTGGATTAGTAAATGATCATTTAGTCAGTTGTTTTAGATACAATGAAGTGATGTAGGCAAACTTTATTGAAAGGAAATAATTAAAAACATCTTTTTATTCTGTAATTAATCTTTTAGTTTCATGTTTAATCAACCTTAAAATGAAGCTCAAACTATTTACTTTATTACTTTGGACGCTTAGTTCCTATACCTTAGCACAAACCTTATCAGGAAGATTACTTAATACAGATAAAGAACCAATCCCGTATGCTCATATTCAGTTAGACAAAAGTAATTACGGAACCATCACGAATGATTCAGGATATTTCAGTCTGAAAATTAAATCTGGCTTTACCAATATCAATTTTTCTTCTATAGGATATGAAGGAAAAAATCTCCCCTTATCGGACTTATCTTTTGAGGGTATTCAAATCTTTGAATTAAAAAATAGCAAAATCTCTATGAGCGAAGTAGCGGTGAAAGGCACATTTGATTCAGCTACCTGGTATGTTGAAAAAGCAATTAAAAACATTGGGAAAAATTATCCTAAAAAGAAGCATTCACAGATCGCATTTTATAGAGAAGCTACGATTCGAGATACCTCTTATGCAAGAATGTTAGATGCCATAGTGCTTTTAAGTGAAAGAGGAATAAACAAGCAATCGGAAGATACCCGGTATGAAATCTTAAGAAAACGGCAAACAAATGACAATAGAGATATAAGCTGGAGGCAGTCACTTCAAAACTGGCTATATCAGGATTTAGGACCTTATACGGTTAACAAAGCAAATCCTACCAAGCCTATGGGTCCGTATAATCAAGACCAAAATGACTTTTTATTAAGTTCAGAAATCTCAAAGATAAGAAAGGAGCGTCCTGAAAGATTGTTGTATGAGGGTTTTATTGAAGAAAATATATTTGAAATTACCGATCGCTTTCTAAATAATGGTAAAGAATACTTAGAAATTACTACTGATAATGATTCTTCAAAATTTCAGTATAAAAATACTATTAACCCAGTAGCCAAAATGATTATTTCTAAGGAAGACTTTGCTATTGTGCAATTTGAAAAGATTCAAGAGTTAGTAAATAAAGAAGAGAAAAGCATCTTAACTGCTCAGTCAATCAGTGAGGGTATTAAATCTCATTATTTAATAAAGTGGAAGAAAAACTCTATGGATGAAAAGTACTATGTGCATTACATTAGAGATGCGGCAGTTGGTAATAACGCGACCAGAATAATTGGAGTAGCAAATATGCAGCAAGCCTTTGATTCGAAATTTCAAACAGGTTTTGTAAAACAGGTGAATGAATGGTATGTGCTAGAGAATAGAGATTATGAAAAAATTCATTGGACGCAAGGTGCTGCTCATGATTACGATATTTATGAATTAAAGCCCACAAAGCGACTAGGAATTACTTTTGAGGATATCAATTCAATGCCAGTTAATCCCATCAACCAAAAAATGTTAGAAGATTTAACCGAAAATAATTCTATAGATGAGCTATTTATTGAAGAGTAAGACAGCTATTATTTTATTATTTTGGATAATAGCATTCGCTTGCAAGCCACCGCCAAGCAAATTTGATGCTGATTATCCTGAATATACTACTGAAAAAAATACCACAGAAAGCTATGAAATGGTAAATGACTCTACCCTATTTCTATCCATTACTGCAGAAAATAAAGCTTATGGTAGAAGCCCCAAAAGCCCAATTTTTGTTGGAGTAACTAATGCATATGAAGGTGGGAAAAACAGAGAACGATTTTTGAATGCATTAGAAATGGAAGATGGAAAAGAGATTAAATATGAAAGACTTAAAAGCTGTTGCCCCTTTAAAACCTTAAATAGTAGAACTATTGGGGCAGACCAGAAATTTGGATTGTTGGACGTTTGGGTTTTATACCCAAAAGGAGAAAATAATTCAGAAGCCGATACTTTATATATAAATGCCTATGATGAAGGTAATCCTATGATTCCAAAAGGTTACAGAGCAAAGAAATAAGCAAAATCCAAACCTAAGGGTGTTTTTAATGTTTTCTTAAACATGAAGAAATTCGTTATCCTTATTCTACTTTTTAGCGCCTGCTCAGTTAACACCTCTAAAAAAATTGAGCTTGATGGTTTACGATTTAATTATGCTGATGATGCCTATATATTCTTTAGAAATATGAGGCAAACCAATTATGACTTACAAGTAATGGAGGAGGGTGGATGGAGAATCTATAGACATGAAGAAAGAAAATTAGACACCTCAGATTTCTATTTTAATATTTCACTAGTCGTAAACTGGAGAGTCAATAGGGTTTACCCTATAATTGAAATGACCAAATCCATTAACAAAGCTAATTTTGAAGTCATTTGGCAATCCTTAGAGTCAGAAGAAAGTGGTAAAATTTCTATGGAGGGAGAAAAACGAAAGGATGAAATGATCTTCTGTGCAAAACTCTACAATAAAATGATTGATGAAGTGGAGATTTTCACAACCTACCAGAATAATAAAATCCCTTTATTCGAAAATTCAGAACAAAAGGAAGCTTTTCGGATAAGTATGTACGATTTTTTTCGAATGACAGGACAATTGTAAAAGATGAAAACTCTTTAAAGAGTTAGGTATTAGGTTTTCCAAAATCATTATTCTACCTTTGCAGTCCTTAAAACAAAAGGCTAATTACTTGATTAACAAAAGCCTGAGTTTTAAGAGAATATTCACGAGAGGAGGTGTAAATTATGATCGTAGTAAACGTAAAAGAAAACGAATCGATTGATAAAGCTTTAAAACGCTTTAAGAAGAAGTTTGAAAAGACAGGTGCTTTAAAAGAAGTACGTGCTCGTCAACACTTTGTAAAGCCTTCTGTTGCAAGAAGAAAAGAAGTTATCCGTGCCGCTTATAGGCAAAAAATGAGGGATATGGAAAGCTAATAATTTATAGCTTTTTATAAATCTTTTTACTAAGTTAGTATTCACTCGTAAGCATTACGATTTGGGTACTAACTTTTTTTTTGCCTAAGTTTAAGTATCAGATAGTATTAATTATTAATAGGGAAAAATATATATGCTGAATACTTTCTTTAAATACTTAGAATATGAAAAGCGATACAGCAAACACACCCTTTTATCCTATGAAAATGATTTAAAACAATTCAAATCATTTTTAGAAAATCAATCTCAATTACACGATCTTTTAAAAGCAGAACATAGGCATATTAGAGCTTGGGTTGTTCAACTTATGCAAGAAGGAATTAAACCCAAAAGCATAAATAGAAAAATAGTATCCTTAAGAACCTTTTATAAGTTTGCTATTTTGAGAGAAGCTATACAACAAAACCCTACTCAAAAAATAAAGGCTTTAAAAGTCAGCAAAGATTTACCGCAATTTGTTCAGGAAAAGGAAATGGATAATCTTTTAAATCTGCTTGAATTTCCTGATGATTTTGAAGGTAGCAGAGATGCTTTGATCATGGAATTACTTTATGGAACAGGGATCAGATTAGCTGAATTATTGAATTTAAAATATTCTGATTTCAATCTTTCATCCAAAACTATAAGAATATTAGGTAAGGGAAATAAAGAAAGAATTATTCCGTTTCATGCTAAAATTCTGGAGCGATTAAATAATTACATTTCACATAAAAATAAAATGTTTATCGGCAACGAGGCCGGTCCTTTAATCGTTTCTATTAATGGAAATGATGCTTATCCTATGATGATCAATCGAATTACTAAAAAATATCTCAACCAAGTCACCACCATTAGTAAAACAAGCCCTCACGTCTTGAGGCACACATTTGCAACACATTTATTAAACAAAGGTGCAGACCTAAATGCTGTAAAAGATTTACTAGGACATAGTAGCTTAGCAGCCACTCAGGTTTACACCCATAACTCGCTTGACAAGCTTAAAAAAGTATTCGATCAAGCGCATCCTAAAGCGTAAGTTTAACCTTTAAAACAAAAAATCATGAAGCTACAAATGCATTCTATCCACTTTGACGCAGACGTAAAATTGTTAGACTTTATTCAAAAAAGAATAGATAAGTTAGAAACCTTTTATGATAGGTTTATTGACGGAGAAGTGTTCTTAAGATTGGATAAAGACTCTCAAAGAGAAAATAAAATAGTGGAAGTAAAGTTGAATATACCTGGTAATCAATTGTTCGCTAAAGAGAAAAGCGACTCATTTGAAGCCGCTATAGATAGTGCCACAGAAGCTTTAAGGAGACAGATTAAAAAAATCAAAGAAAAACAAATGGCTCATTAAGTAATTAATATAAATTAAATTTTAAAAGCTCGATTTCTGTCGAGCTTTTTTAATTTTGTAGTTATACCATTAATTAAATGATTAGAAAATTATTTCTTTTAAGTATTTTAATAGGTTCTGCAGGCCTACTAAATGCCCAATATGTTATGAAGCAAGATAGCAGCATCTTGCTTAATAATATGTATATTCAAATTGAAGTAAACGAATCTGTGAATGCCATTTATAATGCCGAGCATGATAAGGTTGAGAAAGATTTTGAATGGTTAAAATATCGCTTTCCTAATCATCCACTTCCCTACTTTCTATATGGCTTAAATGAATGGTGGAAAATTCTTCCTGAGCCATCAGCTTATGAAGGAGGAGAAAAACTAATTGCTTATTTGGATACTGCTCAATATTATGCTGAGAAAATGGAAGAAGCAGATGAAGATAATTTAGAAGCGACTTTCTTTCTAGCTGCAATCCATGGTTTCAAGGGGCGATTTTATGCAGATAATCAAAGCTGGACCAAAGCCGCTTTCTCTGCCAGAAATGCGCTGAACTATATGGAAGAAAGCAAAGGCAATAGGAACTTAAGTCCGGAATTTTTATTTGGAGATGCTTTATATAATTATTACGTAGAATGGGTGCCAGAAAATTACCCTATTCTTAAACCGGTATTACGCTTTTTCGATGACGGTGATAAAAAACTAGGAGTAGAACAACTCACCAAAGTAGCTCAAAACGCATTTTATACACGAACTGAAGCACAATATTTTTTAATGAGAATATTGGCATTAGATGAAGGAGAACTTCAAAAAGGATTGCAATTATCTGAATATCTACACGAAACCTATCCACAGAATGCATATTTTCACAGATTTTATGCTCGCTTATTGTATACCGCAGGGAAAATTCAAGATTCGGAAAGAGAGTGCTTAGAGATATTCCAAAGATTGGATAGTGGTGCAATTGGTTATGGAGGAACTTCAGGTCGTTATGCAGGTTTTTTCCTTGGGCAGATTTACGAAAGGAAAGGAAATATAGATGAGGCTAAAAAGTATTATGAACGCGCTATGATTTCATCGGAAAGCATAAATGAAGAAGACGCTGGTTATTACTTATACAGTATATACCATTTAGGATTGATTGCGGAAAAGCAAGGTGATACTGAATTAGCTGAATTTTATTATAAAAAGACTAAGAAAAAAGCAGATCGTAGTCAGGGAGTCTTTAAAAGTGCGAGGAATAAATTAAGAGAGTTGTAAAACTAAACCATTGAAATTAGTTGATTTAATTATAGCGCCAGTCACTTTAGTAGTTCTACTTTTAATTGGCTACATCATCAGAAAGGTTTCCACTTCTGATGAAACTAAAAAATATTTCTACCCTGCATTATTACTTAAAATGCTGGGAGCGATAGCTGTAGGATTGGTTTATCAATTCTATTACGGAGGTGGCGATACTTTTAATTATTACACTCATGGTGCTTCCCATATAGTAAATGCCTTTTACGATAACTTTTCCACAGGATTTAAATTGCTAACGGCTAATGGCGAATTCGATCCTGAAACCTTTAAGTATTCGTCCAAAATATGGATGTATAGAGACCCTACATCTTATATGATTGTTAGAATTGCAGCAATCTTTGGATTTCTTACCTACAATTCATATGCAGCAGTAGCTTTACTTTTTGCCTTTTTCTCCTTTTTAGGTTTATGGTTGATGTATCAATCTTTTGTGAAAATTTATCCTGAATTAAAGCTCCAATTTGCAATTGCTATATTTTTCATTCCTACTGTTTTCTTTTGGGGCTCAGGAATATTAAAAGATACCATTACCTTAGGAGCAAGCGGTTTTTTGGTATATTCTTTTATCCAAATCTTCTTTGAAAGAAGGAGTGTAGTTTTTAATACCTTACTCCTACTTTTGTCCATCTATTTAATCACTTCTATAAAACTATACATATTTTTATGTTTAATGCCTTCGCTCATTCTTTGGTTTTTCTTTTACAGAATAGGAAGAATTAAGTCATTAGCCTTAAGAATAATGGTTGCTCCTTTTTTACTTACTATTGGGGCTATTGCAGCGTATTTTGTAGCTCTAAAAGCAGGTGAAGACAACAATCGATATGCGCTTGATCAGCTTGCTGAAACCGCTCAGGTTACAGCTTATGACATCCGTTATTGGACAGGAAGAGATGCCGGTTCTGGTTATGCTCTGGGTGAATTAGATGGTACTTATGCTAGTATGATTAGATTAGCACCTCAAGCTATTAATGTATCATTATTTAGACCCTATATTTGGGAAGTTAACAATCCTTTAATGTTACTCTCAGCACTAGAGGCTCTATTTCTACTAGGTTTAACTATATGGGTTTTTTATAAAAACAGATTCGTCCATATTACTCAAAGTATTAAGTCTCCAATTATTTTATTTTGCTTGATTTTTGCCATAATTTTTGCCTTTGGTGTGGGTATTTCCACTTATAATTTTGGTACGCTATCCCGCTATAGAATTGTAATGGTTCCATTCTACGTTATGGCAATTTATATGATCAATTTTCATGCAAGCGTTAAAAAGTATACTGCTGATAACTAATCGATTAGCCCTTTTATATTTTCAGTGCTCATTTTTTAAATCATTAATTTTCATTTTTAAATCCTTACAAACTTTAGTGATTTTCATTATATTGAAATACGATAAAGGTTCATAAATGAAATAAAATTCATTAAAAGAGCATTGTATGAATGTAAATCATCAGAAAAATAAAATGTTGAATCAGCAAATTGAATCATTAGCAAATATGGGTAGCTGGGAATACTTTTATTCAGAGCAATGCTTTAATTGGTCTGATGGTTTATTCGATATGCTGGGATATGAACCCAATGAGTTTGAGGTTACTTTCGAAAAATTTAAAGAATTAGTCCACCCAGATGAGCAAGAAAAAATAGATGAATTTTTCAAATCAGGAAAAAAAATAAAGACAAAGCAAACTACTGTTCACCTACTTACCAAAAGTGGAAAATATCTAAAAGTAAAAGCTAAAGCTAACTTATTAAACTTATCGAATGGTGTTAAAGAACAACTAATAGGTATTTTCCAAGACTTATCTGAACAAGAAAGCACGGAGAATGACCTTAAAATATTTAAGGAAAGGTTTGAGTTAGTTAACAAGGCCTCAAATAATGTAATTTATGATTGGGATATTGTAAACGACAAAATATTTTGGGGAGAGGGCCTGGAGAGAGCTTTTGGACATAAAAGCAATGAGGGTTTTAAATTAAATGATTGGGCAAAATGGATTCACCCAGACGATGCAGATGAAGTATTACAAAGTATAGATATTTTTCTTTCAGATCAAAAACAGAAAAGATGGTCCTGTGAATATAGGTTTGAAGACTACAATGAGAAATATGCTTATGTAAAAGATGTAGGCTATTTGGTAAGAGATGAAAAGGGAAAAGCCACCAGATTGATTGGAATTATTTCGGAAAAAACGCAGGTTAAACTAGAAAGTATACGGCAAGAAATCCAAGAGCAACTTAATCGTATTTTTAAAAAAGAAGATAATTTAGAAAGTAGCTTAAGGAATAGTTTAAAATATCTATCAGAATTTTCAGATTATTCAGCAGGAGAAATATGGCTTACAAGTGAAGATGATCATCATATCAGAATTATGTCTCATTACGCACGAAATAAAACTGCTGAGACCTATTATGAAATTTGCGAGTTACAAGAGTTAAAAAAAGGTGAAGGATTAGCGGGAAATTGCTGGCAAAAAGGTGAAATAATGGTTTGGAATAATTTAGCTGAGACGGATATTTATCTTCAAAAAAAAGCAATTGAAAAAACACATATCAACCATGCAGTTGCATACCCCTTATATTCGGCACAGTCAATTATTGGTGTGGTTTTATTTCTTCATAAATCTAAAATAGAGGACAGATCACATACTATTACCAATTTTAAAGTATTACAAAATTTTTTAGCAGATGAAATAATTAGAAAGCAACAGGAAGAAGAATTAAATCTATTTTTCGAAAGTGCCCCTGATATTTTAGTTATCGCAAATACTAAAGGTTATTTCACAAAAGTTAATCCTGCATTTTGCGATTTACTGGGCTATACAGCGGATGAATTAAAATCTCAACCTTTTAAAAACTTCATACATCCTGATGATTTACTTTCTACAACAAACGAATATGACAACATCGTTAAGGAAGGAAAATTTACTGATAATTTCCTTAATCGGTATAGAACAAAATCTGGGGAGTATAAATGGATTTCATGGAAATCATCAGCTGGCTTTGGGCCGGATAATCTTAGTTTCAGTTATGCAAGAGATTTTACTGATATCATAAAACTTCAAGAAAGTATTGATAATGCTTCAAAATTGGCTAAAGTTGGGGGCTGGGAATTTAATTTAGTCACTCAAGAAAGTTATTGGTCGCCTATAACAAAGGAAATACATGATGTTCCTCCAAGCTTTGTGCCTTCAATTGAAACTGGGATTAGCTTTTATCATCCTGATTATAGAGACTTGGTGACCGAATCTGTTAAAAAAGCATTGAAAAAAGGTGAGTCTTATAAATTTGAAGCGAAAATTATCACTGCCAAAGGTAAAGAAAAATGGATTCGATCAATAGGCAATGCAGAATTAGTGGATGGAGAATGTGTGAGAATTTACGGTAGCTTCCAAGATATTAGTTCGGAAAAAACCGCAAAAGAAAGATTAAGAAAACTTTCTGATAATATCCCCGGGGTATTATTTCGTTTTCATTTAAAAACGGATGGTACCCAGTTAGTTGATTATGTGAGTCAAGGAGCTAAAGAAATCTGGGGCTTAACACCACAAGAGGCAATGAATGATATAAGTGTTTTGTGGAAAGGCGTAAAACTAGGAGGAGATTTTGAAGCAGTAATTAAAGAAATACAGAAGTCCGCACAAAACCTCAGTCGTTTTAATATGCGTTGGAGATATGTTATGCCAGACGGTGAAATCAAATTTCACGACTGCTTTGCTAATCCTGAAAAAACTACTGATGGTACTATTATTTGGGATGCCATTACAATTGACGCTACTGAATTTCAGTATTATGAAACACTTGCCGACAGAACTGCTAAAATTGCAAGAATAGGTAGCTGGGAATTAAAGATAAAAGATGAAAAACCTTATGGTGACGTTTACTGGTCATCTGTTACAAAAGAAATTTTAGAAGTTGAGCACGACTTTAAACCTACTGTTGAATCTGGTTTTGGTTTTTATATTGACAAAAGCCGAGAACTAATTGAGCATTCAATCGATCAGTTAATTAAAAAGGGCGATAATTTTGATTTAGAATTATTAGTAGAAACCCAAAAAAGAAATAATATATGGATCCGAATTATTGGAAATGCTGAAAGAATTGAAGGTCAAACAGTAAAGATTTATGGTAGTATTCAAGACATAAACTCCAAAAAAACATCGGAGGAAAAAATCAAAAATTCAAACGAAAGATTTGAAAAGGCAGCACTAGCTACCAATGATGCTATCTGGGATTGGAATATTAAAACAAATAAGACTGTAAGGTCTGGTTTTGGTTTTGAAAAGCAGTTTGGTTACAAAACTTATAATGCAGATAAAGACGATCAATTTTGGCTGAAAAACATTCATCCTGACGACTTAGAAAGAGTGCAAAACTCACAATCCAAAGCAATCAATAATAAAAAATACAATTATTGGAAAGATCAATACAGGTTTAAAACTAAATCAGGAGAATATGCCCATGTTATCGATAAAGGCTTTATTGTAAGAGATGAATCTGGTGAAGCAATTAGAATGATCGGTGCGACTACAGATATAACCGATCGGATTAAATATGAAAAATCTTTAATTGAAGTAAACGAACAACTCCAAAAGCAAACATTTGAATTATCAAAATCAAATGCTGAATTAGAACAATTTGCTTACGTAGCATCGCATGACCTACAAGAACCACTACGGATGGTTTCCAGTTTCTTAACTCAGCTTGAAAAAAAATATGGTGATAAGCTCGATGAAAAAGGGATTCAATACATCAATTTTGCTGTGGATGGTGCCAAAAGAATGCGCCAAATCATTCTCGACTTATTAGATTACTCTAGAATTGGCAAGCATGAGGAAGAAAAGAAAGAGATTAACCTCAATGAAATAATTGATGAAGTTTGCCTATTAAACCGTAAAAAGATTGATGAGCTAGATGCTAAGATATATTATAAAAAGCTTCCTTCAATTATCAATCATAATGCGCCCATGATCCAATTATTTCAAAACTTAATATCAAATGCGCTAAAATACATTGAGGAAGGTGTTCAACCCAAAATTATTATTGATGCCTCAGACAAATTAGAATACTGGGAGTTTACAGTAAAAGACAATGGTATTGGTATAGATGAAAAATACTTTAACAAAATCTTTAATATATTTCAGAGACTTCACAATAAACATGAATACTCTGGAAGCGGAGTAGGTTTAGCTATTGTGAAAAAGATAATTGATCACAATAATGGTAAAATTTGGGTCGATTCTGAAATTGGTAAAGGTACTACCTTTCACTTTACCCTTCCGAAGGTTTAGGTAACCTCAAAAAAATGTAACTTCTTGCGTATACTAAATTTATTCTTCTAAAGATTTTTGTGTAATTTTCATTGAATTAATAGTACTTTTTTTAAATACGTTTAATAATTATGGAATTTTTTTAAACGCAAGATGTTATCGTTGCAGCTTGAAACTATTAACCTTTAAACCATAATTTAAATAATGAAAAACATTCACATTCTTTTAGTAGAAGATAATGAAGGAGATATTATCTTAACACAAGAAGCATTAGAAGATAGTAAATTCATTAATACAGTTGATGTGGCTAGAAATGGTAAAGAAGCCATTGATTATTTAAAAAGGGCTGAAGGCTATTCCAAAGCACTTGAACCAGACCTGATATTACTAGATATAAATTTGCCTATCATGAGTGGTCATGAAGTTTTACTGGAAATTAAGAATGATGAAAAACTAAAACATATTCCAGTTATCATGCTAACCACTTCATCTTCTGATACAGATATCAATAAAGCTTATGATAATCATGCTAATTGTTATATAAGTAAGCCAGTAGATATTGATGAATTTATGACAGCAGTAGCTGGAATTGAACATTTCTGGTTTAGCATAGTTCGCCTTCCTAATGTAAAATCTTAGGATGAAAACCAACAAGAGGCGATATGACATCTTAGTAATCGAGGACAATCCTGGAGATGCTTTATTAATAGAAGATTTTCTTGATGAAGCTGCAATTCTTAATAGGCTTTACAAAGCTGATGATTTTAAATCAGCCGAAAAACTCCTTAATAATACTACATCATATGATATCATTTTACTAGATCTAAGCTTGCCTGATAAAAATGGAGAAGAACTAATTAATGATATCCAAGTTTTAACTAAAGATAAACCCATCGTCATCTTAACTGGCTATCCTAATATGGATTTTGCTATTAAATCTTTAGCCTTAGGAGCTTCTGATTATGTATTAAAGGATGTTTTAAATGCTACTATACTTGAAAAGAGTATAATTTATAGTATAGAGCGGAATAAGATTTTAGTTGACTTAAAAGAATCAGAAAAACGCTATGCTGATCTTTTCCAACTCAGCCCTTCTCCCATGTTTGTGTTTGAAAGAGACAGCTTTGAAATTTTGGATGTTAATGAAGCTGCACTCCAAAACTATGGGTATTCTATTGAAGAATTCATGGCGCTTGACATTACACAATTGATGGATGAAAAATCGAAATTGAGTTTTAAAAATTCTTTATCTTCATTGAAAAGAAACCATCAAAACCAATACATAGGCTTACAAAATCATATTACAAAAAAGGGGCAAATTATAGAAGTTGAGGTAAGCGCGAATAGTTTTATCTATAAAGGCAAAGTCTCTGAAATTATTTCTTTGAATGATGTAACTGAGAAAAATCGTCAAATAGCTGCTATTGAAGAACAAAATAAAAGGCTTAAAGAAATTGCTTGGACACAATCGCATGTTGTTAGAGCCCCATTGGCTAGAATAATGGGTTTGGTTGAAGCAATGAAAGGAGATAATTTTGATAAGATTGAAAAAAACACTTTTTATGATTATATTATTAAATCTGCTGATGAGTTAGATCAAATCATCCGTGAGATAGTCAGTAAATCTCAAGAGATAAATCTAAAAAATGATAAATCATGAGCGCTCACAATTTAATAATAGATGATGATGAAATAAGCCTTTTGTTGGTTGAAAAACTTCTTAAAAAGCAAGATTCTTTTAGTGAACCCATTAAGTTTTTTGATGCTAAGAATGCATATCAATATCTACAGAAAAATTATTCCTCCAATTGTAAATACAGAATATTCCTAGATATTAATATGCCTTTAATGGATGGATGGGAGTTTTTGGATGAAGCAAGTAATCTACTTTCAAAGAAGAATACTTGCGTTTATATTTTAAGCTCATCTAATAATAAAATAGATAAAATAAAATCTGAAGAATATGATTTAGTAAAAGGGTTTATCAGTAAACCACTAAGGCAAGCTCATATTAATAACCTAATCAACTAATTTATTTTACATTTCTACTTTAATATGATGAACTCTGTCAAAGAGTTCAATTTTTTCCTTAACTGTTTTATTTCCATCAAAGCTTATGCTTTTAGCTTCAGCATATTCAAAATTAATTTTCCAATTGTGCAACTGTGATATTTTAAATTCCAGGGTATTATCAATTCTTTTTACCTGAATGTCAATCAAATTATTTCCTACTTTAATTTGATTGAGGCTAACATCATCCCAGCTTAAAGGTAAATTAGGTTTTATTGTTATTTCATTTTTCCATGCAGCCGGTTTAATCCCAAAATACTCTTCCACCACAGGGACTGCCACAGCGTAAATATTCCATGCTTGTGCCATCATTCCAAAATCAGGACTTACTTCATACATAGAGCCAGCTAAGGCATAGCTAAATGAATTCTCTAACTTCTTCAGGTATTCTAAAGATTTATCTGCCTTACCATATTTTGCTTGCGCAATGGCTTGAACTCCGGTTGGTAATGTCATTACAGCACCCACATAACTAAATGATTTCCACTTTGAGGCTTTTTCTTGCTTTTCATCCCTATCAATTCCTGTAACAAACATACCAAATCGATTGCTATATTTCTCTGCAGATTTAAGCGCTTTTTCAGCCTTATCAGGATCAGAAGCACCTACTTCCATAGGTGTATTTACTATCCAATTATGGAATACAACAAATGGTGAATTCCCCTCATTTTGATCAGCCTTTATTTGGATCAGTGTATTCTCTAATTCCTCAACGGACCATGGTTTTTGAATACTATCCGCTCTGATTATAGCATCTTCAGTTAATTGAATAGCTTTTTCTTTTGATGATCGAAAGTCCGCATAAGATTTAAATTCTTCTACCCACCAATCCGAATTGATTCGTTCTTTAAGGGAAATTGCCTTTTGATTGTATTCATTGGCTAAAACCATATCGTTTTTAACTTTGGCAAAATTTGCTGCTGCTATATACATTTCATATTGATAGCTCACAACATCAATCATTTCGGAGTCTAATCCATGAATTTCCATCATACCAGCACCATCCGGATAGCCATTTTGATCTTTATCTTGCTGCTCCACCCATTTTACTGCCTTTTTGATAAATTCATAATAATCTAGAATTTTTGAGTCTGCAGTCCAGGCATAGGCTTTCCATAATAGGCTAACAAACTTAGGAGTGGTATTTAAATTACCAGGATTAAAAATGACACCATTAGTAGAAGCTTCATGCATAATTCTACCAGTATCACCATTGGCTTTTTGAGATAATTTTAAAGTGAGGGCGATAGATTGTAACGCTTCTTTATGCATGCCTGTAGCAAGTAAGCCTTGAACCGCATAGCCATTATCTGTACCAAACCACCAAGGATAATCGGGACTACCAGCCGTAATGCCTGTTCCGAGTTCGGGCACAGTTTGCATCAACCATTTGGAATTATATTTCAACCAGGTATACATCTGATTAAATCCTTCATCATTTGTACTGAGAGCATTAAAGTTTTTGATGTTTTGGTAGGCTATTATTTTTTCTTCTAATAACTGCAGCCTATTTTTCAACAACTTCTTATGGATATTAAGGACTTCCCCTCTGCTTTCATATGAGCCAGCTATAGCATAGAATATAACTTGGCTTTCATTTGCTTTTAGTTTTATGGGCTTACTTAAGGTCTGATTAAATCCTAAACCATTAGATTCAATATCACATAGTTGATTATTCATTGAGGGCTTAAACCCCTTACCTCCAAAGGCTACAAACCATTTATTTGATTCATCTTTAGCCGTATAAACACCCGGCTTCATGATCCATTTACCCTTATCCTTTCCATTTTTAAGTTGAAGCGAATCTGATAACCAAACGGGCAGTAAATCAACAGCATTGTGAATATTAAGCTGAAAATTGTTTGCTTCGCTACTATTATTCTGCAATTTCAAAGCTATTATAACTCCCTTTTCTTCCTCTGGTACAAAATGAAACTGACGTATGGCTATACCTAATTCATCCAAATTAAAATTCTGCGATGCCCCAACGGGATAATTTTCAAAATTGACTGCTTCATTCAGACAGATTTGTTGGGTATCCTTTTTAATAGAAAGGCTATAACCATCCATTAATTTGATAGGAGGAAGCCAAACACCACCCATTTCATCTTTTATATGCCAACCTAAATCTGGAAATGTTCCATTTTGATGACCCACTACATACATTCTTTCCCCCGCACTTAAAAAAGGACTATCCATATAATCAGGATTCCCATTTATACTTTCCAAGTTATTTATTTGAACAAAGAAAGCATCCTCTTTCCCAGAATTGCAGGAAATTAAAACAAGAAAAAAAATGAAGTGGATTGTATATTTCATGCTTAAATATGTAATGTATTTAAATTTAATCATTATGATTTTGAAATAGCATTTTAATGTTAAAACATCTTTTAAAAAGACCAAATTTGAAGAAATAAGCAGTTTGATGTAAGGTTTTCTGATAAAAATTGAACTTTTTTATGTGAATTTGATCGAAATAATTAACTTTCCTTAGAATTGGTATAAAATAGCTGAATAACAAAAATTATGGCGAAACTAAAGAATATTATCATGCAACTTTCAGATGCTGATTATCAGGCAGTTCATGAAAGTTTATCAACAGGAGGCGCAGAAAAATCTGCGTATTTACTAAAATCGATGCGTGAAAGTTCTTCAAGTGATCATGCCATTATGGAAGAACTTGAAGTGAATACGAATGCTTATTACACTTTAAGGTCTAGACTTAACCAAAAAATTGAGGAATATCTGCTTCAGCAGATGGAAAACCCTAGAACGGACATTCTAAAGAAAGTAGCCAATATTAATGAAATCATTTTCACCAAGAAAAAGGCTATCGCCATTGCGACTTTAAAAAAGCTGGAGAAAGAATTAATTGATTATGATCTTTCTAATGAGTTAACCATTGTTTATAAAGCATTAAAGAAATTACATCAAAATACTGAGGAATATTTTCAGTATAGCCAATTGTATAACCGACATGTAGCGTATATGCTCGCGGTTGATAAAGCGGAGGACCTTTTAAGCAGCTATTTTATTAAATTTGGTAACTACTCACTTACAGGTGATGAAACTAACAAACTTGAGTTGGTTTTATTAAATAAGGAAATGTTGAATACTTGTCAGATTTATGACTCTCACAGATTATTCATATATAAAAACTGTCTTAATATCTTCCACCGCCTATTTGTAGAAGAAGATGAAACAGATGTTGACCTTGATCCTATTGAAGATATATTAGCCAAAGCTGACGGTATTTTTGAATTATACAGCCTAGATTCAATTTATTTTCATTTAAAACTAGTCTATGAATTCTTGAAACTTGAATATTATAATCACTACAGATTATATAGAAAAGCAGAGAATTATTTTGAAGAAGTAAATGAATCATGTGCAGCATTCTTATCAAACTTTAACTTATTTACCTATCCGGCTCAGTTTTTAATTACCAAACTGCAGCGATCAAAAAGACTCCCAGATAAAATCAAGTTATCAGAGGAGAATGCGGCTTTATTTCAAGACTTTGAAGCTGATAAAGATGATATTCCTCAATATATTACTTATGCTACTTACAGATCTTTAAGTTGCCATTTTGATGACAAACATGAAGAGGCCGCTAAATGGTTAAATAACTTATTGAATGATGTTAGTCTAAAGAAATACCAAAATGCACAATTGGAGATAAAGACTCTTTTAGCTTTAGAGTATTGCTTAATGCGTGATTATGAATTATTCAATCAGTTAATCAACAGTATTCAGCGTCAAATCCGTATTATCGGAAAAGAGAACTGTATGAATATTCAGGTGTTGAATAAAATCATGAAAATCTCATTAAGCGAATCCAAAAGAAATAAAGAAGAGAAAATTAGTGAACTAGTGAAAAAATTTAAAACCGTAGAGCCACAACAACACTTTGCTCCTACTTTATTGCTGGAATTTAATGATGACATCATCAAAAAATTAGTGGTATAGTTCAAGATATTTTTACGATAAAAAAACCATTTGAAATAATTCAAATGGTTTTTTTATTGATCAATGTTGTTTATTCACTTAGAGTGATAAGTCAGTTAAGCTTTCCTGTGACAATGGTTTATTCAAATACTTTTTAACTGCATCATATTTTTTAGACTTGCTAACATCTTGTGGATTTATAGATGAAGTAAGCATTACAATCTTGCACTTTTCTTTAGTGCTATCTTTCAATTTATTGAACTCTTCCAAGAATTGGAAGCCATCCATTAATGGCATATCAATGTCTAAAAATATAATATCTGGTAATACGTTAGACACTATATTATCATCTAATTGTTCAATATTTTTTAAGAACTCAATTGCGCTTTTAGCACCTGTGTGAGTATAAATATATTTTGATAAGCCAGCAGCTTCAACCATCTTTTGGTTAATCAAATTATCGATTTCATTGTCATCGATTAACATCACAGAATTATACTTACTCATATTGAACAATTTATATTTTAAACCAAGTTAATAAAATCAATATTTTTTAAAAACATTTCAATATAGAAAATGCACACGAATAATTGTGTGCATTTTCAGAAAAAATTAAATATCAAATTTAATCCCTTGAGCAAGTGGTAAAGAATTACCATAATTCAAGGTATTCGTTTGTCTTCTCATATAAGCTTTCCATGCATCTGATCCTGACTCACGGCCACCACCGGTTTCTTTCTCACCACCGAATGCACCACCAATTTCGGCACCTGAAGTACCAATGTTCACATTTGCAATACCACAATCAGACCCTCTAGAAGAAAGGAACCTGTGGGCTTCTTGCATGCTGTTAGTCATGATGGCAGAAGAAAGCCCTTGCTTCACATCATTTTGCATGTCAATAGCATTTTGTACATCTCCTTTATACTTCATCACATAAAGAATGGGGGCAAAAGTTTCTTCTTGAACAATTTCATAATGATTTTCAGCTTCAATTACAGCTGGCTTAACGTAACACCCACTTTCATATCCTTCACCTTCTAATACACCTCCTTCAATTAAAACTTTACCACCTTCCGCTTTCGCTTTTTCAATAGCATTTAAGTAATTATTTACAGAGTCTTTATCTATTACAGGTCCCACGTGGTTTTTCTCATCAAGCGGATTACCAATGCTTAATTGTGAATAAGCATTTTTAATTTTATCAATCAACTCATCGAAAATGTCTTCATGAATGATTAACCTACGAGTAGAAGTACATCTTTGACCAGCAGTACCTACAGCACCAAAAACGGCACCAATTAGGGTCATTTTAAGATCTGCTTCTTTGGTGATGATCATAGCATTATTACCGCCTAATTCTAAAATGGATTTCCCTAATCTTGAAGCCACTTCCTGACCTACGATTTTACCCATTCTAATGGAGCCTGTAGCGGATACTAATGGAATTCTTGAATCTTTAGTCATCATTTCACCCACTTTATAATCACCATTTACCAAGCATGAAACCCCTTCCGGCATATTATTCTCTTTTAATACTTCAGCGATGATATTTTGGCAAGCAATACCAGTTAGTGGTGCTTTCTCAGATGGTTTCCATACGGTAACATTCCCACAAACCCAAGCCAAAGCCGTATTCCAACTCCATACCGCCACTGGGAAGTTGAATGCAGAAATGATAGCGGTAATTCCTAATGGATGCCATTGCTCTTGCATAGCGTGATCAGGACGCTCTGATTTAATGGTTAAGCCGTATAGTTGACGAGATAAACCAACAGCAAAATCACAAATGTCAATCATTTCTTGAACTTCACCCCATCCTTCTTGAAGTGATTTACCCATTTCATAAGATACTAATCTACCTAACGGATCTTTTAATTCTCTTAATCTATTACCAAACTGACGAACGATTTCACCTCTTTCTGGAGCAGGCATATTGCTCCAAGTTTTGAATGCTTCAGAAGCAGCTTGAATTGTTTTTTCGTAATCTTCAGCAGTAGTTACGCCTAAAGATGCAATCTCTTTACCATCAACTGGAGAAACAGAGCTTATTTTTCCACTTCCTTCCATCCAGTTACTTCCTGTTGAAGTACCGCCATTATGTTCTTTAACTCCTAATTTTTTAAGGGCTTCCTCTAAGCCGTAAGTTTTCTTAATGTCCATAGTATTCAATTAATAATATTTATAGGTGTTTTAGGTGTTTAAACAGTTTAAAACAGGTTTTTAACCATAATACATTGATTTCGACCTGCCTTCCCAAATTTTAATTGCACAAAATTGGCTTTTTTTAAAGGATAACAAAAGAAAAAGGCACCCTTATTGGAGTGCCTTTCAAAATTATTTACAAAAGTTAGGATTTATTGCCATCCCATTCCATAATAGGCTTTTGTACCATCAGGATATATTCCTTCGATTAAAACTCCACCTTGCTTTCCTTGTAAAGTTTCAATTAGATCTTCAGTATTGGCTACAGCACCTTTATCAACTGCAGTAATAATGAATCCTTCTTCTATTCCTATATCCTTCCATTTTCCTTCTTTTACTTCTACTACTTTTGCTCCACCTTTTATGTCTAATCTTTCCATTTCTTCCGCTGTAAGATCTTCAAAAGTTGCGCCACCTAACATTTTAGCTGTGCTAGCTTTTACTACCTCCGTGCTATTCATTAAGTTTTTCAGCTCCACATTAGCAGTTTGCTCATTTCCATCACGCAAATAAGTAACCTTAACTTTTTCACCTGGACTATAACGAGCAATTTGCTCTTGCAATTCCGCTACATTAGTAACCTCCTTATCATTAATTTTAATAATGATATCTTCATCCTCCATACCTGCTTCTTCGGCTGCACTGCCTGGATTAATAGCCGCTACAAATACACCAGAGTTTGTAGGAAAGTCTTTATTTTCCAATCGAGGGTCATTTAAGTCTAAAATACTTACTCCTAGAACAGCTCTTTGTACAACTCCGTATTCTTTTAAATCATTTACAACTTTTTGAACCAAAATAGAAGGAACGGCAAAAGAATAACCTGCAAAACTTCCAGTTGGAGTCGCAATAGCTGTATTTACCCCAATTAATTTCCCAGATAAATTCACTAAAGCTCCACCACTGTTACCTGGATTCACCGCAGCGTCAGTTTGAATAAATGATTCAATTCCATAGCGATTTTGTCTGTTTAAGATATTAATGTTTCTTGCTTTTGCACTCACAATACCGGCAGTAACTGTTGATGTTAAATTAAAAGGATTCCCTACTGCTAGTACCCACTCACCTACTTTAGTATTATCGGAGTTCCCGAATTCAACAAAATTTAAATCCTCCTCATCAATTTTTATTAAAGCGATGTCCGTATTGGGGTCAGTTCCGATTACTTGTGCGGTATAGCTTCTATTATCATGTAATACGACTTCTAATTCCGTTGCATTATCCACTACATGATTATTAGTTACAATATAACCATCGGGAGAAATGATCACTCCAGAACCAGAGGATTGTCCTTTTCTTGGCTGCTGGCCTCGGTCTCCGTAATAATCTCTGAATAACTCTTCAAATGGTGATCGTGATCTAGGCATATCACGTTCAACTTGAGCCTTAATATGCACAACTCCTTTGGTTACCTCTTCAGCGGCATGTATGAAATTGATGCCTTCGGGTACATTGTATTCTGTTTCATCTAAAAAACTTGAAAAGCGTGTATTGTCTGCTTGAATTTCTTCAAAACTTTTATTGTCCGTTGCTGATGGACTTGGATTAAAATATACATAGCCTCCCACTGATATTACAGCACTAAGGATAGAGGCAAAAATAATTCCTAAAAAAAACTGCTTCTTTTCCATCTTATAACTCATTTTAATTTACATCTAAAACGCACAATTAACGCTGTGGTTTTTAATCATATTGTTTAAAAAGTAAAAAGGGGCCATTAGCCCCTTAATAATTTATTTAAGTGTTGATTATTTTACTTGAATGGTTCTTTTTAATTCCTTTTTCTCATCTTTTGGAATTGTAATATTTAAAATTCCATCCTGATAAGTGGCTTCAATTTTATCTTCTTTTATGTTTTCTGGAAGATGAAATGTTCTTGAAAATGAACCATATTGAGTTTCTACTGAATGAAAGTTTTTTTCATCCTTTTTTTCTTCAAATTTTCTCTCTCCAGAAATGATAATTGAACCATCATTCATGTTAATGTTAAAATCATCTTTTTTCATTCCAGGAGCCGCAACTGCAA
Source organism: Marivirga arenosa (assembly GCF_030503895.2). Classification (GTDB taxonomy): domain Bacteria; phylum Bacteroidota; class Bacteroidia; order Cytophagales; family Cyclobacteriaceae; genus Marivirga; species Marivirga arenosa. The sequence goes on along the minus strand of NZ_CP129970.2, from coordinate 1,706,115 downwards.
TTTCAAAAGCAGTTTTAGTTTCTGCAATATCTACTTGTGGAGAGAAGTGTTGCATCTCTTTTCCTATACCGTTAAATGATTCATTAAAGAATCTGTCTAATAAACTTGAAAAGCTTCTGTTTTCAGTATTAGGTAAACTTGGGTTATACTTTATAAGTGTCATAATTTTTTGTTTTAAGGTTTAAAATCAAATTCATAAACACTATAGAAAATTCTATACCAATTGCTTAAAATTTTATAAATAAGCCATTATGTCATATTTTGTTGAATATTGAAATATAATAATGTCATTTTGACGTCTTTTATTGAATTTACCTTCATTGGCTGTGCCATTTTTTACTCGTTAAAATATTTTTAATTTTTTTTAAGGAAGTATTTGGAAATAATGAAAGCGCCATGCATATTTGCATTCCCAAACGGGAAAATTCCTCTTTAGCTCAGCTGGTTAGAGCATCTGACTGTTAATCAGAGGGTCCTTGGTTCGAGTCCAAGAAGAGGAGCAAGCCTTACAGAAATGTAAGGCTTTTTTTATGCTCTTTTGTTTATATTAGACTATGAGCACATTTTTCGTTTACATCCTATTCTCTTCAAAAATCAATAAATTCTATATTGGTTATTCTCAAAATCCAGAAAAGAGACTAGAGTTTCATAATTCAACGTTAAATAAAATTTGGTCAAAGAGAGGTCAACCCAGAGGGCTTAAAACTTCAATTTCATTTGAATCAAATTCAAAAGCTTTAAAAACAGGTAGAATTATTAAAAACTTAGAGAGGTAAATTAATACTATAAAAAACAGAAAGGGCTATAAATACAAAAAGCTTCCCATTGCTGAGAAGCTTTTGTGCCAGGAGCGGGACTTGAACCCGCACGAGCTAATGCTCACAAGATTTTAAGTCTTGCGTGTCTACCAATTTCACCATCCCGGCTGAGATGTCTTGTTTGTGTCAAAAAAATAAGTGAGCCTAATGCTCACTTATTCTCTTTTTGAGCGGGAGACGAGGTTCGAACTCGCGACCTCAACCTTGGCAAGGTTGCGCTCTACCAGCTGAGCTACTCTCGCTTTTCCCCGATTGGGATTGCAAATTTAATAGGCAGTTTTTAAAATACAATAGCAATTCAAAAAAAATTTAAAAATTTATGCTACTTGCTTTTTCATCTGTTCTTTTAAAGCTTTTGCTTCTGCTCTATTTTTTGATTTCTTGATATGTTTTGGCACTGGTTTCAAGTCCCAAATTAAACCTAACATTGACATAAATTTAAGCCCATAGTAAGTAAGATCCACTTCCCACCAGAAAAATCCTTGGCGTGCAGAACTTTCGTAATAATGGTGGTTATTATGCCAGCCTTCCCCTAAAGTTAATAAGGCTAACCAAACACTATTTCTTGACTCATCCCCTGTTTCATAACGTTGTTTCCCAAACTTATGCATAATGCTGTTTATTGAGAATGTAGCATGATACAGTATGATGGTACTTAAAAAGAAGCCTATAAATAAAGTAGAAAATCCGGCTGATGTGAACATAGCTAGAATACTTCCTCCATTTACTATACCACCCAAAGCCATTACGGTTAAAGCCAATATCACAGGAGGAACCAGATAGTTTTTATTTAACCATCTTAGTTCAGGATATTTGCTGTAGTCATTAATGACTTTAAAATCTGTTTTCTTGAAGTCAGAACCTATAATCCAACCCACATGAGAATACCAAAATCCAAAATGTAGCATACTATGAGGATCTTTTAAAGTATCACTATTTCTGTGATGATGCCTGTGATGAGAAGCCCACCATAAGGCTCCTTTTTGAGCTGAGGTTTGAGCAAAAAATGCAATTAAAAACTGAAACCACCTAGATGTATTATAGCTTCTATGTGAAAAATACCTGTGGTAACCTCCTGTAACCCAAAACATTCTCCAAACATATAAAAATGCACAAACTGTCCAATCGAACCAAGTAGCCCCTGTCCATATTGCTCCAAGCGGCAATAAATGAACTATAGCAAAGCTTATTTCTTTTTTCCAGGTTCCTTTTTTCCTGTGTTTTAAGTTTTCTTTAACTGCAACTGCCATTATAATTACTTTAATAAATGAAATACAAAGATAGGACTATTACTTTTTAATCTTTAGTAAAAATAAAAACGAAATGATTTTAAAAATAGTTCTTAGGGAATAAACAATCGAATTTTATTTGTTATATCGTGCTGGAACCAATCTCCAATAAAGATTTAAAGAAACGAAAGTGGTATCCTGATCATTTGTATTTCCGAAGCCAGCATAGGCTTCTATCATAATATCAGCTGAAAAATAATATCCTATTCCTAGGTTAGCATAATTATCCCAGCTCTCTCTACCATATTGGCCGTAATATTCAATAATTATATCTAATGGGTAGGGAATAGTGAAAGTTATGCCTGAGAGGTACATTAAATTAGCATATGGGGCACCTGAGCCCCAGCTGAGCCCTAAATTGTTCTCCCAAGCTAAAAAACTATCAATATTGTGTTCTGAAATTGCTGTGATCTGTGCTGCCCCTACAAGATTGTCAAACTCATTCCTTGAAAACCCTAAATCAGATTTTAAGGAAAAGTTTTTACTAATCTTTTTCTTAAAACCAGCAGTAAAATTGGTAAGTCCATTTGATCTTCTCATTTGGTCAGAAACGAAAACTTGTTGCTGCGAAAAATTATAACTAAATGAGATATCCAAATTATGTAAGACCCCATATTTAATTAATCCATACTGTGATAATTGTTGATTGTAAACATTGAGGGAATTATTCAATCGTTCAATATTTAATCCATATTCTAATTGAAGAACGTCTTTCCCCACAAAGTTTTTCCCTCCAGAAAATACAACAGACTGTAATTGTTGCGCATTAGCCGTAATGCTTGTTAAGGTCAATATAATTGCATAGAAGAATTTCATCTTTATTCTTCATTTGGAATCATATCTTCAGGTCGGAAACGTGTAATAATTCTATAGGAAATACCAGCTGTTAGAAAGTAGCTTTTAAAAGGGTAGTTAGTACCCCATCCTCCATTTAAGTCTATCAGCAAATCTTTGTTAAGATTATAGCCTAAACCAATATCAAAATAATTGTCGATTTGAGATTTAATGAAATCACCATAACTCTCTGCAACCAAAGACATATTATCAGTTAATGCAAATGAAAAACTGAATACATAGAAACCTCTTGGTCTCCCATCCATACCATTCCAATAAGTTCCAATATTCGTGGTAAGTCCTGCATAATCGCCAAAAGGTGTACTGTACATGACCCTAAAGCGTGGAGCCAAATATTCAATTTTATAATCTTCGCTCCTTATTCTCGTACTGACTCCTACTTGCAAGGCTAGGTGGTCGTTAATTTTGGTTCGTGCTCTAATCAAACTGGTATTAATTCCACTTCTAGATAGAGTTTCAGAACCGTCCCCTAAAAACTCTGTAGAATTAATATGGTTTATAACCGTACTCACTTCAAATCTTTCTCTTAAGCCAAAGCGGATGACTAAATTTTCAGAGATATTTTCTAACCTATAGTTCATACTATCCCTAACATCTCTTACTTCATCATATTGAATTCCTGTTTGGAATTGAAGAATACCTTTACCCACAGTACCAGCGCCATTAGCCGCACCTGGCCTGGCTGTGGCTATAGTCTCACTGTATTGTCCAAAAAGTAGACCTGAATAGTTACTAAAAATTAAGAAGACTATGATTCTCTTCATTTTGCTGAGAAAAACAATCGTTTTTTATCGTTGACTGTCTTTGAGTTTTTTAGCGACTGACGGAATTTTTCATCTGGATTATCTATTATATAAGCTGCTTTTTCTACCAAACTTTCAAATTCCTGTGAGGTAGAAATTACTTTATATTTATCAGTTGCATTTAGTATTTGTTCATTTAATGTTGGAAATAGTTCTTCACTTATCGATTCATATACCTCATCTTGATTATTTTTTACAATAATTTTACTGCCGAAAAGGGTCTTTTTAGAAGAAGTGACGTTATCTTTAATCCATTTAAACTTTCTATTCATTTTATAAACAGCAAACTCTTTTTGTAATTGTAATTCCTTTTTAATTAACTCAAATGAATACTTCCAATTTCTATCATTAAATTTAGAGATTGAAGAATAGAGCGTATCATACCATTCTAAATCATTTGATAAATCATCAAATTCTTTAGTCTCATCTAGAAAATAAGACAGTTTGTTTTCGAATTCAGCTTTATAATCATATTTAGCAATCACACTATCATAATCTAAATAAAGTGAATCTGATAGTATTTTTATGGATTCTAATTGATTAAGATTTTGAGGATGGGTAGTTTTCAAAACTAATATCTCATTAAATATTTGCTTTTTCTTTTTACTTATCTCTAAATAGGTTTTAGCATCAACACTATTTATTTTGTTACCATTAAAATCATATTCACTAATCTCTATTAAATCCCCTTTTTCATTGTAAAATTCATGAATTGCTAGTGGATTATTAGATTGAGTTAAACCATATGATTTAAGCTGACCATTCGAGAAATATTTTTTCGTCTCATAAATCTCAGATTTATCCTGAAAACTTTTTGGAATATCCTCTTTATCAGTAATTAATTCTTTTAACTGAATTAAATTTTCATTTTCATCAAATATTTGAACTATATCTGCTAACCCGTCAGCGTAATTAACTTTTTTAACTATTGATCCATCCTCACGGTAAGTATTCCATAATTCAATTTTTGAACCTTCCTTTTCCTTTCCACTTTCTTTAATAGTACCATTAGTATAGTATCTTTTTATACTTTTAGTACTGGAATTCAAAATGGTCATCTCACTAACTAAATTTCCATTTTCATATATCTTTTCAGAAATAAGCTGTCCGCTTTTGCTGAATGTATTTTCAGTTAATAATTTCCCATTCTTATAATTCTTCCAAGCTCCTACTCTTTGAATATTCCATTCACTATCTAACAATCCTTTTATTTCTGCTTTTCCTTCTGACGATTTATTCCCATCAAAGTCATAATTAATTACATAAGGTAACTGATCATTAGAGTTGAAGTCAATAGTTCTGATAAGCTTACCATTATCATAAATTTTTGCAATTCCAGTAGGATAAGCAGCTACCTTTTGTAATCTAAATTCAAAATTCAAATCTACATATGGTGATTCAAAGTTCTTTAGCAGCTTAAGTTCTTTCTCTACTTCACCACTCGCATCATAAACCACAAAATCATTTACTAACCTATTTTTATCAAACTCAGCAGTTAATTTTACTTTTCCAGTATTACAATTGTATATAATTAGTTCATCATGATATTTTATTTCATCATTCTCAATATATCTAAATCCTAAGGAGAAAGGTTGGTTTTTTAATTCTTCTGTTGATAATTCACCATCATATAAAGGCATATCAACTTCATCTGCACAAACAATTCTAAACCTATTAAGATTCTGTGAATGAACACCAAATGAGCAAAATATTATAAGCAGTATTACTACATATATTTTCATAATATAATTATCTATAATTTAAATTTAAGCTGATTTATTCTCGTCAGAATTTGACATATAGGTGCTTTCCGAAACCTTATGAATAATTTTTTCCAGGTTAGAAGCTGATTTCTTAAGGTGATTTAAAATTCTTTTACTACTCTCATTTACTGATTCAAAATCAAGTAAATTAAGTAAACCTAAAATTGAAGCTAAGGGAGCCCTTACTTCATGAGCATTAATAAAGGCAATGTCGTCAAGCTTCTTCTCAGATATTCTAATTCTCTTTTCAAGATTTACTTCTTCTGTTATATCGGAAGTATTTAAGATTACACCCATGATTGTTCCTGTGGAATCAGAAACAGGCTTTAATTCCATATCAACTATTTTTTCGTAGCCACTTAAATTTTTAAATGAACGACAAAACTTTTGTTTTTGTCCCTTTTTAGCTTTATCAAATAAAACTTCAAAGGTCTTAGTAAAACTACCGCTAAAATAAAATGGTAAATACTCATTTAATCTTAGTTCTTTATGAGTATACCATGACATAAACTCATAAGCAGTAGCATTGAATTCAATAACATTTCCATCCAAACCAACTAAGATGTTAGATTCATCAGCATCATTAAAAATTGCTTTCATCCAACTATCCGTGGTTTCTTTTTCTGTTATTAAACTTTGCTGAGATTTACCAACCGTTGCAATCAAATTGAAACCTATATACCGACCATTTAAATCTCGGGTTGGGATTATATTGGTATGATACCATGAAATATTTCCTCCTACCTTATTAGGAAAAGCAAAATTTCCATTCCAAGACTTTTGCTGCCTTACCAAATAGATTAGCTCATCTTTAATGTATTCAGGTAATTCTTCACATAAGTGTTGAAAGAAGTTTAAACCTGCTAGTTCATCTCTTCTAATTCCAGTAGCTTTAAGGAAAGTATCATTGGCAGAAAGGACATCAAAATCCTCATTAAAAGATAAAAGCACGACATTATTCGAAAGAAAATCTATTGGGTCTTGCTTTACCTTTTGTGCCTGTTGAATGTTTATCACTTTTTCCATACTAATCCTTAAACAACAATAATCCTGTTTGGTTTTGTATATATAGGCTAAACGTAATCAGTAATTATACCCTAATAGAAATGTACATTTGTAAACTAATATATGTTTACACACGAAATAAGGGTTTAAATAAAATATAGAGGCATTTAACTATTTACAAAATAGTAAGCGCTTGTGGATAAGTTGTGGATAAGTTTTGTTTAACTTTTTAATTTTTTTATTCAACAGATCTATTTCAGCTTACTTTTTAGTTCATTTAACTTCAACAAGGCCTCCACAGGAGAAAGTGTATTAATATCTATTTTGTCTAATAATTCTTTGACTTCGGACATAGCTGGGTCAGCTTCAAACATATTAAGTTGATAGTTATTTTTGGGAACATCATTCATTTTTTTATTTGACCTTTCTCGAATTTTATCTTTTTCTAAATGATGCATGATTTCATTTGCACGTAACACTACTGGGTTTGGCATACCTGCAATATGAGCTACATGAATACCAAAACTATGTTCACTTCCGCCTTTTTTCAGCTTCCTTAAAAAGATGATCTCACCCTCAATTTCCTTAACGGAAACATTAAAGTTTTTAATTCTAGGAAAATCATGCGCCAATTGATTTAACTCGTGATAATGAGTAGCAAATAAAGTCTTCGCTTTAAATTTCGGATGGTTATGTAAGAATTCAACGATACTCCAGGCAATGGAAACGCCATCATAAGTACTCGTACCTCTCCCAATTTCATCCATTAAGATCAAACTTCTATCGGATAAATTGTTCAAAATACTAGCCGTTTCAGTCATTTCTACCATAAAAGTTGACTCTCCTTTCGAGAGATTATCAGAAGCGCCTACTCTCGTAAAAACTTTATCTACCATGCCAATTTCAGCTGATTTGGCAGGTACATAACACCCCATTTGCGCCATTAACACAATCAGTGCCGTTTGCCTAAGCAAAGCTGATTTACCTGCCATATTTGGTCCAGTAATGATCATGATCTGTTGACTTTCATTATCTAGAAATACATCATTGGGGATATATTCTTCTCCATGAGGTAATTGCTGTTCAATAACAGGGTGCCTCCCCGATTTTATATCTAAAGAAGAATCTTCTAAAATACTAGGCTTTACGTATTCATTGGCTAGTGATATTTCTGCAAAACTTAACAGACAATCTACTTGAGCTATAACTCTTGCATTCTGCTGAATAGGTGTTACAAAATCCATGGCATTTTGCAGTAAGGATTGGAATATCTTCTGCTCAATGACTACCATTTTGTCTTCAGCACCTAAAATCTTCTCTTCATATTGTTTAAGCTCTTCAGTGATGTAGCGTTCAGCATTTACTAAAGTTTGCTTTCGAATCCATTCTTGAGGTACTTTATCTTTATGGGCATTTGTTACTTCTAAATAATATCCAAAGACTTTATTGTAGGCAACTTTTAAAGAAGAGATGCCTGTTTGCTCCATTTCTCGCTTTTGAAGCTGTAATAAATAATCTTTACCGGAAAATGCGATCTTCTTTAATTCATCTAACTCTTCGTCAACTCCTTCCTTAATCAAATTACCCTGATTAGTCAATAAAGGAGCATCCTCCATCAACTGTTTATCAATTAACTCATAGAGGTATTCGCAAGTATTAATTTGATCTGCTAATTTTTTTAAGACTTCAACATTAGAATTCTGAAGTTCTTGTTTTAAAGGCACCATTAAGCCTAATGCTTTCTTCAGCTGGTTGAGTTCTCTTGGGTTTACCCTTCCTACTGCGACTTTAGATATTAGCCTCTCAACATCTCCCATGGTTTTTAATGAAGAAGATATTTTCTCTCTCAGAGCAGCACCTTCATAAAAGGCTTCCACCACTTTCAACCTTTCCTCAATTACCGCTTTGTCTTTAACGGGCAACACCATCCATTTTTTGATCTGGCGAGAGCCCATCGGAGTTAGTGTTCTGTCCAGGACTTGAATTAATGGAATTCCCCCTTCCTGCTGAGGATAAACAAGCTCTAGATTGCGGATCGTAAACTTATCCATCCAGACATACTTCTCTTCCTCAATTCTGGAAATGGAAGCGATATGTTCTATCTTTTTATGTTCTGTTTCTTCTAAATAATGAAGAATGGCCCCTGCAGCAATAATCCCTTCTTCTAGTGATTCAATGCCAAAACCTTTGAGGGAGTTTGTCTTAAATTGCTTGGTCAATTTCTCATAGGCAAAATCGAAAGCATAAATCCAGTCCTCTAAAAGATGAACATTATAATCATTGGAGAATTTTTCTTCAAAATGATTCCTTGCGCCTTTAGAATAGATGATTTCTGAAGGCTGAAAGCCTTGCAAAAGCTTATCAATATAGGCTGCGTTACCAGAGGCGGTCATAAATTCTCCTGTGGAAATATCTAAGAAAGCTACGCCTAAAGAATTTTTAGAAAAGTGAATAGAGGCTAAATAATTATTTCTTCCCGTTTCAAGGACATTATCGTCAAAACTGACACCAGGAGTTACAAGTTCAGTCACTCCTCTTTTAACAATGCCTTTTACTGATTTTGGATCTTCTAATTGGTCACAAATAGCAACTCTATGGCCTGCTCTAACCAATTTCGGCAAGTAGTTATCCATAGCATGGTGCGGAAAACCAGCTAGCTCAATATGCGAAGCAGATCCATTCGCTCTTTTGGTTAAAATGATGTTTAAAACCTTACTAGCTTTAACAGCATCCTCCCCAAATGTTTCATAAAAATCACCAACACGAAAAAGCAAAAGTGCACCAGGATACTTTGCTTTTATCTGATTATACTGCTTCATTAAAGGAGTTTCCTTCGCTTCTTTAGTCTTCGCCATGCTTTTAGGGAAATGTTCTTACTTTTGCAGTTCAAAGATGATAAAATATGAGGAAATTAGCCAATGAGGAATTAAATCGATTAGAAGTAGAGGAGTTTAAAGAAACTCCTAAAAACCCCATTGTTTTAGTGTTAGACAATATTAGAAGCATGAATAATGTAGGTTCAGCCTTTAGAACTTCTGATGCTTTTTTAATCGAAAAAATTTATTTGTGCGGCATAACTGCTAAGCCTCCTCATAGAGAAATTAATAAAACAGCTTTAGGCGCTACTGATTCTGTGGAATGGGAACACCTAGAAAGTACTTTAGATGCGATTGAAAAACTTAAACAAGAAGGCTATAAAGTAATGAGCGTTGAGCAAGCTGAAGAAAGTTTAAGCTTGGAAGAATTCAATCCTCAAAAAGATGAAAAGTATGCTTTTGTTTTTGGAAATGAAGTATTCGGAGTAGAACAAGAAGTAGTGGACAAAAGTGATCATTGTTTGGAAATCCCTCAATTTGGCACTAAGCACTCTTTGAATATTTCGGTTAGTATTGGTGTGGTTTTATGGCATACTGTACTAACTGCAGGAATGGCACAGAAATAGTCTATTATTAAAATTTAAGATCAAGCGTAACATAAAAATTTCTCCCTGCTGAAGGTATGATGCCAGGACCCGGGTAACCTGTTGCTCTTCTCGTAAAGTAGAAATTGTTGGTTAGATTATTAATTCCTGCCTCCAGCTGAGCAAACTTATATTTATACTTAGCACTTAAATCTAAAACATGGAAGGATGGGATAATTCCATCAACTCCAGTAGCCGTTCTTTCTGCATTAGTTGCCTCTGTATATTGCTCACTTAAATAAGTGAATTGAAGTGTTGAGGAGAAATTCTTCCATTCATAGTTCAACCCTGTTTTAATATTAACCTCTGGAACTAATTCAACTTTGTTTCCTGCAATAGCACTTTCCTGATTATCATCCGCATACCTACCTCTGATAAAGGCAGCATTTAAGAAGGTGGAAAATTCATGAATAGGCTTCGGATTAAAAAATTTGCTCCAATTCATTTCTGTGTAAGATTCAACACCTGCTATAGCTGCATTACCAACGTTAGTTCTAAATCTATAAATTCTTGGGAAACCATCAATAGCATCATCGTATCGTAGTAACGCACCTAATCTATCGTTATAAGCTAAATAGAATAAACTCCAATCAAAGTTTAAGAAATCGCTATAATTTCCTCTAAATCCTAAATCAGCATTGTATCCGCTTTCATCTTTTAGGTTAGGATCAACTAAAATATTGGTATTATTAACTCTTAAATCATTGAAGTTAATCCCTCTATAATTCATTGAAATATTCGAATATACTTCTAAATCAGATTCCGTTTTGTAACTTATTCCAATCCCACCTAGTAAGAAAGAGCGATCAAGGTTTTTAGACTCGTATATGGTTGTATCAAATATTATATTTCCAGCTAAATCTTCAACTGAATTTCTATAATAACCTGAACTATTAGTGCTAATATATTCCCATCTTACTCCTGGTGTAATGGATAATTTATCATTTACATTAATAATATTTTCAGCAAAAATTGCAATGTTTTCTGATGGATACCTGAAGGATAGATCTTCTAACTCTGATGGATTATTGAATCTGAAATCGGCCTCGAAACCTGCAGGACCAAGTCCTTGCCTTTGTTGCGTATTTCCTCTAAAATATCTGGCACCAATTGCTGCTGCTTGAATTTGGCCAAATAGATCATAACGATGTAAAAACCTCAATTCAGAACCAAAGTTTTCATAATCATCCCACAAAAGATTTCTTTCTTCTTCTGGAAAATCAACTTGAGTAACTCGTTCAAGATTACCCAAAGCCTTTCTAGAACCTACTAATCCAAAAGTTTTCCAGTTAATTTTAGTCTTTTCATTAAACTTATAGTCCACTATCATAGCTGGAATATTCCATTGAATAGCAAACCAGTTCCTTTCTCTTACCGATTGAGTTGGATCTTGCTCAAACATACGGTCCGTTAAGCCTCCTGCTTGCTGTGCTAAATAATCCATGTGAGTGAATTCAAAACACAAATACAACTTATCAGTCAAATTCATATTTAGATCTGCAAATAACGTATTGGATTCAAAGGATTCATTATCTCTAAAACCATCTCCTTGTTTTCTTTGATAGAAAACAAAGTAATCAATATCCCCAGTATTACCCGTAACACTATTGTAAGAACTTAAAAGACCAAATGAGCCTACAGTATTTCGGGTATGAAATTGAAAAGGGTCTCCCTCAGGTGCTCTTTTGAAAAGGAAGTTGATCATTCCTCCGAATTGAGAACCGTATTGTAATGATGCAGCCCCTCTAACCACCTCTATCTTAGATAAAGATTCAACGGGTGGAGTATAATAACTTTCCGGATAGCCTAATGGATCTGCAGAAATATCATATCCATTTTGTCTGGTATTAAAGTTTGAAGTTCTATTAGGATTAAGTCCTCTTCCTCCAATTCCTAATTGTAAACCTCCACCATCACTTTCCCAAATATTTAAGCCTGGTACCTTTGCAAATACTTGACGTGCATTATTAGTTGCTAAATTACCATTTAATTGATCAATGTTGATGACCTCATTTTTCTTCGCCTCATATATTAAGGTCCCTTCTACAGGATTCAATCTAGTAACATTAAATACTTCAGATTTTTTACCATAAGCTTTCACTTCATCTAAAGTTTCAAGAAGAGGTTTTAGTGTGAAGTTGATGGTCTTCCAGCCTGATTCAATCTTAATTTCTTTGATTTCGCTTTGTCTTCCCAAATAGAAGGCCGCTACTTTATATTCTCCTGAAGGTAATTCTAATCTATAATTTCCTTTTTTATCCGTAACTGCTTTAAGGTTACTATCCAGCACAAAAATTTCAGCTTGTTCAATGGCATCATCACTTTCTGAATCACTGACCTTACCCTTTAAGCCTTGCGCTACTGCAGCATTTTGAAAAATACCGATTAACAAAATGATATGAATACAATACTTTTTCATTGATTGTATGGTAGTACCCAATTTTTATGTTGATAACCTCTTTTTATGCTCGCTAAATTTATATTTGGATCGATAAAGGGGCGACTACCTTTACCATTCACTGCGGCATAGCTTTCCACAAAAACTTTTGCAGAAGCATTAAATTCTTCTTGATATTTGTCTCTTAAAAAGTGAGAGAATTGTAAGATCATGTCTGGCTGGGTGTTCATCATTTTTTCCTGCACAGCAGTTAAATATTGCTGAGGCATCACTTTAAATGATTTGTTTAGGTCTGGAATTTCTACTGTAAATTCCGAGTAGCCTACTTTCTCCATTAGCATAACTCTCCACGAAAATCTATAGCCTTGCTCTGTCCAGAAAAGATTACCCGGGTAAAGTGTATAGCGAAATGGTAAAAGAAGCTGTATTCCAAAAAAAATAATTAAGAAATATTTCAATGTACCAAGTTTGTAACTTTTACTAGATTGTATTTCTGGAATATGAATGTTTTGAGAAAACCTATTCCATAATCTTTTGTGAAAGTCTTCAGAGAAAAAGATTAAAGTGCTTAATACCATTATATATGGAAACATACCAATCTGGAATAGAGCTGCTGTCATAAAATGAAAAGCAATTACTGTTAGATAAGCTATTACTCTAGTGCGCTTCCAAAGTAGGAAAAACGGTATAGTTAAATCGTAAAAGGCACCAAACCAGCTAAAAATATAGGCTGCAAATTTATAATCAAACAGCCAACCAATTAATGGAGTATCCACTCTAGATGGTAACCATATTTTTAAGGGTAAAGCTTCAATCAACCAATCTGATTGCAATTTTGCTAGCCCAGCAAAAAAGTAAACGATGCTTAATTGCAGAATAATGACATCAATAGTCCAGGATGGAACATATAAATTCTGTTGTTTTTTACGCCACGCATCAAATGAATAAGCCTGATTAGCTGGAACTAATATCAGTAAAAATGCTATAATACTAACAAAATAGTAATGATTAAGATAATTCGTTTTATCAATTAGCTCTACATAGGTGAAAGATAGGAAAAATAAGGATGCACTAAATCGGTAAAAAGCTCCAAATGCAATTCCGATAGCAGAGATACCCATTAATGCAAACAAGATGTACATTCCTGGATCACCTAAAGATTTTATCCATTCGAAACCATAATAAGGAAAATAAAAGTCTGGCTCTATATATTGTTTAGCTATCCAACCATTAGCCCAAAATCTAATTATGGAAGCTAGCATCATAACACCAAAAGCTACACGAAATGTAGCTAGTGGCGCAATATGTTTTAATTGATTAGGACGATATTTTAATGACCAATTAGTCACCGTCATTATCTTGGAAAGTAATGGAAACTGATAATGCTGAGGTCATATCAACTTTTATAAGTGGAATCACTATTTGCAATTGATTATAAACCTCAACCAAATTACTTCCTTCATTGGCTGCTAATTCGCTGTATGGAGCATTTATAGACTCCATTGCATCTAAAGCAGCTTGCGACTCATTAATAATCGAACTGCTTAAAGGATTTTCATTTCTATCAATTGCATCAAGAGCATCTAAATAATCATCCATTCCCAGTCCATCATTTGTAGAATTAAAAGCCTGACCTTTGAATACTTCAATTGAAGACTTTAATGACTCTTTAGCTAAATCACCAGACCAGCCAGAAAAATAAGCTTCAACGCTTTGGGGGCTTACTATACCGCCAGTTCTAGGATTACCACCCGAGGGAAAACCAATTTTAGCATTCTTAAGACGAATATCAAATTGAAAATTATATTCATTTACAAGTAAGCTAGTACCGCTACCTACATCCGTTCCAATATTACTAACAAATGTCTCACGGTAAGGCTCCCAGCCTTCTGCTATGATATTTGAAGCGGTTTGAATATCCGCTACAACATCAGTTAAGTACTTTAATCTATTTTCACCTAACTCTGGATCTACAAAATAAGATAAAACTGCTTCCTCACTGCTTCCTGTACCAAATAATAAATAATCTATAGCAGGAAACCCCTTTGCTGCAACATTTGCTGCAGAACCGATTACATAGTCTTGATTAATGATGTTTTGTTCAATCAATTCTGTGTTGGTGGGAAAAATATTAACTCTATCCCTTAAGTTAACACTTGAAACAGGACCAACATGTACAAAAGCTAAGTGTTGATACGCTAACCAAGCTTCTTTAAATTCTGATTTTAATTCGTTAAGGCTTTCTAAAGATGGGTTAGTAGCAAATGAACTGCTAGCCACGGAAATACCTTCAACTTCTGATGCAAAATTTACAATTGACGGTTGAATTACATTATCAGCCATATTGACTAAAAATGCTTCTCTATCAAAATCAACCTTTTCACTACCTGTGTTGTCATCACAGGCGGTGAATAAGGTTAACAAAAATATGAAGAATGATAATCTTAAATATTTCATATTGTTATAATTGGTCTTGAACTTCTTGGAATCCGTATGTAGAAACTAAAGTTGCTTTAACTGCATTAATATTATCAGTAGTTATCTCATAGAAATTAGTTCCTAAAAGTTCTAATAAAGCTTCAATTTCTGTATTCGTTAATTTTTTATTTGGATTAAATTTTAATGAATAAATAAAGGCCCATGCTTCAGAAATTACGTGATTTCTTATAGCATCATCAGCAAAGGATGCAATTCCACCATTTAAATAATGAACAGCGGTAGCTGCTGAAACTCTTTCCCATTCATTTCTAATGATTTCAATTTGCTCATCTCTAGTATCTAAATCTTTATTTGAAATGGCTGCTCTACCTGTAATGAAAGCATTCATTAAAGCTTCATTCGTATTCAATAACTCATCTCTTCCATTGGAATATTTACCCCAAAATCTAGTTCCATCAGTATTGGTAGGAAAGTCAGTTGGGACACCTAAGTAACCAAAAGCCTCATCCCAGTGATGTTCCATTGCTGTTCCTTCGCCCTCAATAATTTCCTCATTATCAACATCCATTTTACCCGGACTTAGGTAAATAGAATTAGCTTGAAAGTAAAAACAAGCACCCATTAAACCTTTTTCAATTAATTGAATGTGTTCAAAACCATTTTCATCGAAGAAATATTGCGCAGACCCATCATTTGAAACAACTACTCCAGGTGTTCCATTACTACCAACTCCACCATTAGCTTCCACTGTTGCAGCTGCAAAATCTCTTATAAAAGTTTTAAATCTTGATACTTCGCCTTCTACTGTTTTATTTTCTAATTCTTTTGAATCCGCCTCATTTAAAGAAGCATCCTCAAAAGCGCCATTTTCATTGGCATACATATCGAGCATTTTCTGAGCATCTAATACCGCTCCGTTGTTTGCGGTTTTCATATAAACAGTAAGCTCATCCAACATATCAAGTCTTTGAGTTTGGCCCGTATAGCTTACATTTTCAAAATCATAGGTAGAAGGTATCTCATATGCCAAATCATTTTCTCCTTCTGTGTTATCATCGCAGCTTATTAAAAATATTGAAGCTAATAATGTTAATCCTAGTAATCTTAAGTTTTTCATTTGTGCAAAATTAATATTTGTATTTAGATTGATTCTAATGTTGGCGCAAAATTAATTTTATTTAGATTGGTTACAAATAAAAATCTAAATTTATTTAGATCAGATTTAAATAAATTTTAAAATATAGGTTCAAAGGCTCTCTAAAGCCTTTTTACATAGAAAGATAGATTTGAAAAATGGAAGGATGGAAGATAATTAAATCTTAGAAGTTTAATTATTGAGGAGTGGCAGCATAAAAAGTAGATAAATCTTTCATGCTTTTTAATGAAAGTCCGCTTTCAATATTTCCGTTTTTTTTCTGGTGACAATAGCCTATTGACAACACACAAATGAATAATGCGAATAGGCTAACCATCAATCTTTCATAAAGATTTTTCATTTCAGATTTATTGATTTGATGCAAATTTAGACTAAAATCAAGGACAAAGCGAATATTTTATGATTTTTTATAGTTGTATTATCATTATTCGAATTATTTAGTCTGTCTATTTTCTTATTTAATCATAGCAATTCCTATGATTAGTTGTAATTTTACGGCATTAATCGAAAACAGACCTACTTATGGAATATAGAATAGAAAAAGACACAATGGGCGAAGTAAAAGTACCAGCTGACAAGTACTGGGGTGCCCAAACTGAAAGAAGTAGAAACAATTTTAAAATTGGTGCTGAAGCAAGCATGCCTTTAGAAATTGTTCATGGTTTTGCTTATTTAAAAAAAGCTGCTGCTCATACTAACCATGAACTAGGAGTTTTGAGTAAAGAAAAAAGAGATTTGATTTCTAAAGTTTGTGATGAAATTTTAGACAATAAACATAATGATCAATTCCCATTGGTAATCTGGCAAACAGGATCAGGTACTCAGTCTAATATGAATGTGAATGAAGTAGTATCAAACAGATCACAAATTTTAGCAGGTAAAACATATGAAGATGAGAAAGTTGTTCATCCAAATGATGATGTAAATAAATCACAGTCTTCTAATGATACTTTCCCTACAGGCATGCACATTGCTTGTTATAAAATGGTGATAGAAACTACCATACCAGGAATTGAAAAATTAAGAGATACCTTAAAGAAAAAATCGGAAGAATTTAAAAAGGTAGTTAAAATAGGAAGAACTCACCTCATGGACGCAACTCCACTGACTATAGGTCAAGAATTTTCTGGTTATGTATCTCAATTAGATCATGGAATAAAAGCCCTAAAAAATACCTTAGATCACTTATCTGAAATTGCACTAGGCGGTACTGCTGTAGGAACTGGTATTAATACTCCTGAAGGTTATGCTGAATTAGTAGCTAAAAAAATAGCTGAATTCTCTGGATTACCTTTCAGAACTGCTGAAAATAAATTCGAAGCTTTAGCAGCTCACGATGCCATTGTAGAATCACATGGAGCACTGAAGCAAATTGCTGTTTCTTTAAATAAGATTGGAAATGACATTAGATTACTAGCTTCTGGCCCTAGATCCGGAATTGGCGAAATTATAATTCCTGCTAATGAGCCTGGATCATCGATCATGCCAGGAAAGGTTAACCCTACTCAAGCAGAAGCTTTAACCATGGTTTGTGCTCAAGTAATGGGTAATGATGTAGCCATAACAATAGGTGGAACTCAAGGTCACTATGAGTTAAATGTGTTTAAACCAGTAATGGCTGCAAACTTCTTACAATCTGCCCGATTAATCGGTGATGCTTGTGTATCATTTAATGATAATTGTGCTGTAGGAATTGAACCTAATTATGAAAGAATTAAAGAACATTTAGATAATTCTTTAATGTTGGTAACTGCCTTAAATACTAAAATTGGATATGAAAAAGCAGCTAAAATCGCTAAAACGGCTCATGAAAATGGAACTCGTTTAAAAGATGAAGCAGTGAATTTAGGTTATTTAACTGCCGAAGAATTTGATGAATGGGTAAGACCAGAGGACATGATTGGCAGCTTAAAGAAACATTAAAATAGTATAATTTGGCTTTATTATAGTTATTTACTTACTTTAGTTATATAAAATAGAATTAACGGAATCATTGATATGAAAAGCAAGATCAGTTTTATCGCCATCCTTATGATTTTTTGCATGGCTTTTTCAGTTTCTGCTCAATTGAGCAAGGAAGAAAAGAAAGAAATGAAAGCCTTAGCAAAAGAGCTTAAGAAAAACCCTGAGCAAATGAAGGCTATGGTGGACGAAAACGAAAGTTTAAAAAGTTCGGTAGCTAGTTTAACTGCAGAAGTTGAAAACCTTAAAGGCCAACTAAGCAATAAAAACGCTGAAATCGCAGCTGCAAAAGCTGAAGCGCAAGAAGCAAAAGCTATGGCAGAAGCTCAAAGACAAAGAGCTAATGAGATGGCAAAAAAGGCAAAGGAAGCTAATAATAGCGAACCTGCAGCTTTAGATGAAAGTGGTACTTGGTTTAAAGTTCAAGTTGGTGCTTTTGAAAACATCGACATGTCTGAATACTTTAAAAACAATCCAAATTTCAGCGGTGAAGATACTGAAGAAGGCTTGCAAAGAATTACTTTAGGGAGATTCAGAGATTACTGGGAAGCTGATAAATTCAAAAAAGCACTTAGGCAAATGGGCGTTAAAGAAGCCTGGATTGTTCCATATAAAGACGGTGTAAGAGTTCCGTTAAAAGAAGTTTTAGAAAATCTTACTGCAAAGCCACAAGGCGCAGGAAATTAATATTTAAAGCTTGTTTGAAAGTGTAAGGCTATAGTTGCCTTTAAAAAAATGTAGAGATGCATTAAACTTTCGAGCAAGCTTTTTTTAATCTTTAAAAATAGCATTATACATCCTTGAAATTTGATTTTTCTTTACTGCCCAATCTAACCAAAGGAGAAATTACTCAACTCCATCAGGATCACAGTATTGAAAATATTTTTATCGACAGTAGAAATATTGTTGTTAGCTATAAAAATATATTTATAGCTATTGAGGGTGAAAGACATGATGGCCACCAATTCATCAAAGAGCTTTATTCTAAGGGCATCCGAAATTTTATAATTGAAAAGGATGTAAACTATATTGAGTTTGCTGAGGCTAATTTTTTTAAAGTTGAGAGTTCTATTCAAGCCTCACAACAAATTGCGGGTAAAAATAGAGCAAAATTTAAGGGCACACTTATTGGAATAACAGGAAGCAATGGTAAAACCATTGTCAAAGAATGGTTAGCTAAGTTAATCGAATCTGTTTATTCTGTTTATAGAAGTCCTAGAAGCTATAATTCACAAGTAGGTGTACCCCTTTCACTTTGGCACATTAACGATTATCAAGATTATGCCATTATAGAAGCTGGCATTTCACAAATGCATGAAATGGAAAAGCTTGAAGCTATAATAAAACCTAATATTGGTATTTACACCAATTTAGGCACAGCACATGATGAAGGTTTTCCTAGCTTAGAAGAAAAAGCACATCAAAAAGCTCGATTATTTAAGGATAGTAAAACTATTATTTTTTGTAAAGATTTTCCAGAAATATCTAATGCTTTACATAATCTTCCCAATCTGGAAGATAAGGAATTTATAGGTTGGTCTTTTGAAGACAACACGTCCAACTACTTTGTTGAAACCGAAGAAAGAGAAAATGGAATTGCCATTAGAATACCATATAAGGAAGAGTTCTTCATTTTTACAGTGCCTTTTAAAGATTATGCATCTTTAGAAAATATAACACATTGCTTGCTATTGCTTCTTCATGAAGGCGTTCCTATCAAAATCATTCAAAATACTTTAAATGAAATCCGCCCTTTAAAAATGAGGTTAGAAACCAAAAAAGGAAAAAATAACACTTATTTGGTGGACGATTCATACAATAATGACTTAGTAGGACTGGATACTGCTTTGCATTTCTTTGCACAACAAAAACAATATCAGAAAAGAGTTTTAATCTTGTCTGATTTACTTCAAACTGGCTTAAGTGGAGATATCTTATACAAGCAATTAGCCGAAAGGATTGAAAATGAAAATATTGACCAATTGATTGGTATTGGATCTGAAATTCAGCAATTAAAAAGCTTTTATCATGGTAAAATAGAACTCTTTAATTCAACTAATGAATTTTTAGATTATGAACAAACCCATCAGTTTCACAATAGTGTGATTTTAATTAAGGGTGCTAGAAAATTTGGCTTTGAAGCCATAGTTCAGCGATTAGAGCAAAAAATTCATGGAACAGTCTTAGAGATTGATCTTAATAAAATTACTCACAACCTGAACTTTTACAGATCACGACTAAAACCTAATGTAAAAACCATGGTAATGGTAAAAGCATTTGCTTATGGAAGTAGTAGCCATGAAATCGCAAATTGGCTTGAATTCCATAATGTTGATTATTTAGCGGTTGCCTACGCTGATGAAGGAGTTATTTTACGACAGCATGGAATTAAACTCCCTATTATGGTCATGAATCCTGATCCACGCTCATTTGAATTACTTCATCACTATAATTTAGAACCTGAAATATATAGTTTTAGTTTGTTAAATGACTATGTGAATTATACCAGAAGTTTTGATTATAAAGCTAAAATCCATTTAAAACTGGATACGGGTATGCATAGGCTAGGATTTGAACCTTTTGAAATTGAAGATTTAATACCTATTCTAAAGAAAAATCCTCATATCCATGTTTCTTCCATATTTAGCCATTTAGCTGCTTCGGATGAAGCCTCACATAATGGTTTTTCTGCTCAACAGGCTATGTTTTTTAAAAAAGCCGCTGACGACATCATCAGTTACATAGGATATAAGCCTATCCTTCACCTCTTAAATAGCTCAGGCATCAGTCGCTTTCCAGATTATCAGTTTGATATGGTGCGCTTAGGGGTGGGTCTTTACGGAATTGACACTACAGGTTTACATCCTGGTGAATTATTGCCCGTTTCTACTTTGAAAACCGTAATTTCTCAAGTGAAGCATATTAAGAAAGGAGATACAATAGGATATTCACGAAAAGGCCTAGCAATTGAAGATATGAAAATTGCTACTATATCGATCGGTTATGCAGATGGCTTCAACAGAAAGTTTAGTCAAGGAGTGGGAATGGTAAAGATTAACGGGAAATTAGCCCCAGTAATTGGCAATGTTTGCATGGACATGACAATGGTGGATGTAAGTGAAATTGATTGTGCAGCTGGTGATGAAGTTATTGTTTTTGGTGATGAGCCTAACATTACAAAGATGGCTAAATCTATTGATACCATACCTTATGAGATCTTAACCAATGTGAGTGAAAGAGTAAAAAGAGTATTTTATACTGAGTAATCACTCTCTATTTCAATTAAACCAATCTTTTTAAAGAATACCTACTTTTAGGTATTGACTAAGTATATATTTCCTTCAATATTTATAAAAATTTTAGGGGATGAAGTTTTTCTTAGTTATATCAATAATTGCCTTATGGTGGATGCCCACTAATTCACCTGGCAATATTGATATGAAAAAAGTAAGCTTGCCATCAATATCTAAACAGATAAAAAATCAATCGATTAACTATCAAAAGAATACAAGCTTAACAAAAAGAAAACTAGATCATTATGGCTATCAAGCTAGGAAAAGCTTTTTTAGATAATATTTAAAATGGAAATTAATTCTAAAAACATCGTAGAAGAATTACAAGGAAATTGGAATTGTACAGAAATTAAAGATAGTTCTAAACAAGAATCAATTAATTACAAGTTCTCATTATTAATATCTGAAAACTTAATTTCATGCAGCGGTGATAAAAATGAATACTGGCCCAGCATTTGTAATTTTGAATCTGTGGGCTCTTTAAAGGATGGATATTTTTATAGAGAAGATGGTTCATTCCTTCAAATTAAATCTCTAATTGATAATAAGTTACAAATAGAACTTTCCTTTAAAAATGAAAATGGAGATATAAATCCTGTTCTGTTTCAATTTAAAAAAGAATTGGAGGAAACTATATATTAATAAAAAAGTAAGCTGACTAATCAGCTTGCTTTTCCTTCTCAATAACTTAATTCAATTTAACTATTGGTTTTCACCCATTTAATCAGAGTTTTATAATTTACCTTTGTGCCGTGCATTAATATACCAATACGGTAAATTCTTCCTGCAGTCCAAATTGTAAATAAAAAGCCAACGATCATTAATCCCATGCTTAAAGCTAACTCCCATGCAGGAACGCCAAAAGCAACTCTGGCCATCATGGCTACTGGTGCTGTAAATGGTATTATAGAGAGCCAAAAACTAACATTTCCATCAGGCTCAGGCATTACAAACATGAAGGTTCCTAAGAAACCTATAATCATAGGCATAGTGATAGGCATGGTAAATTGTTGAGCATCTGAAATATTATCAACCGCTGAACCCACCGCAGCAAATAATGCTCCATATAATAGATAACCTGAAATGAAGAAAAAGGCAAATACAGAAATATAATAGGCATATGGAATATCATAAACAATATTCAAGATCTCCCCTGCCTTTGAATTTTCCATTACCATTTGCTGAGTTTGCGATGTCCCATTCATACCTGACATACTCTGCTGTGCAGTTTGCATATCCGCTGGATTTAAATCGAAAAAGCTAAATACCGCTGAAGAAAGCACAAAAATTAATACTACCCAGATAGTAAACTGTAATAATCCTACAGATGCAACCCCTACTACCTTACCAAGCATCAACTGAAATGGTTTAATAGAGGAAACAATGATTTCCACAATTTTATTGGACTTCTCTTCAATAACTCCTTGCATAATTTGTGTACCGTAAATCAACACAAACATGTAAACCAAAAAGCTAAATACATAAGCAATACCATAAGCAACTCCTGCACTACTAGCTTTTTCTTCACCATCATCTGAAACATTAATAGTACTTAAGCTTATGTTTGTTTTCAGGTTTTCTAATTCCTCTTCGCTAATGCCACTTTCCGTTAATTTTAAATCTCGGATTTGTGATTCGATTTTGTTTTCAAAATAAGAACTTGCCTGTAAGCTTGGGTTCTTTTTAGCGTACATTACAATGCCTTCAGGCTTTGCCAATTCAATTTGTGGTAAATAGATTAAGGCATAAGCTTCACTTTCTGTAAAAATAGTTTTAGCCTCTTCTAAGCTAATGTTAAGCTTTTCAAAAGCATACTTTTTATCATTTTCAAATGTGAAGTTATCTCCTTCATCTATAAAATATACTTTTTGCTGTTCCGCATTTTTAGATTCCTCTATTGCAAAATAAATCATCCCCCCGATTATAGCAGGAAACAATAGTGGTATTAAGATAGTAGCTAATAAAAAGCTTCTTTTTTTAACTCTACTATCAAATTCTCTTTTTATTACTAAGCCAATTTTACTCATTAGTTCGTGTTTTAAGGTTATGCAGTAGCTAAATTTTGTTTTTCACCTTTTACCAATTGAATAAAAATATCATTGATGGAAGGGATTTCTTCTTGGAAGGATACGATTTCTACCTTTTGGTTAATCAATTCCTGTAAAAGTTGGTTTGAATTTGATTCAGCTACAAGTTTTAAGATTGATTTATGATAGCCTTCGCCTGCATCAGAAGTGTTTTCAATGTTAAATATTTCATTAGTTGAAATATTGTTCCCTTTATGGATTAGTGTAAACTGATTGGATTTGAAATCATTCTTGATGTCTGATTTTTTACCATCCAATATCTTTTCTGATTTATTTATTAAAGCAATATAGTCACACATTTCCTCTACGGATTCCATTCGGTGTGTACTGAATATGATGGTACTTCCTTTTTCCCTAAGGCTTAAAATTTCATCCTTAATCAAATTTGCATTAATAGGGTCAAAACCAGAAAAAGGCTCATCTAAAATAATTAATTCGGGTTCATGCATTACAGTTGAAATAAACTGTACTTTTTGTTGCATCCCTTTTGATAAGTCTTCAATCTTTTTGTCTAACCAATCAGAAGCCTCAAAGCGTTCTAACCAAGCTTTGATTTTTTGAACTGAATCCCTTCTTGAAAGTCCTTTAAGTTGGGCCAAATAAAGTAGCTGATCGCCAACTTTCATTTTTTTGTAAAGCCCTCTTTCCTCAGGTAAGTAGCCAATGGTTCCCACATGTTTAGGGGATAAATTTTCACCATTAATTTGAATTTGACCAGAATCAGCATTTATAATCTGATTCACAATTCGGATAAAAGTACTTTTCCCTGCTCCATTTGGACCTAGCAACCCAAAAATTGACTGTTTCGGTATTTCTAAATCTACATTATGCAGCGCAACATTTTCATGAAATGTCTTATTAAGATTGTTTGCAGTAAGTATGTTCACGTTGATAAGTTTTTTTTACAAAAGTATTTTAAAAATTAATACATACAACTAAAATTGATGTCCTTACTATTTTTCTAGATGAATGGTAGATAAATTATGATTTTAGGGACTGAACTTCTAACTCCTTCTGCTGTAGTTTTTCCTCTAAAGCAGCTTTTTCCTTTTGAACCATTTCCAATTCAGCTCTTAGTTCCTGTTCCTGTCTTTCTGTTTGTTCCTGAGTAGCTTGAAGTTCCTCCATGTTCTGCCTCATTTCCTCCTCTTGAGAATGCAACTGTTGAGATTGTTCCTGCATTTCAGCTAATAGCAATTTAGTTTTTTCATTATTCTTAATGCTATTGAGTTGCATGGCAATGTTCTCTCCCATTTCTAACATAAAATCTATTTGGTATTGCTCGATTTCTTTAAAAGAAGCAATTTCAAAAACACCATATACTTCTTCGTTCACCATTAAAGGCGTTATTAAAATTGAACGAGGGTTAGCATCCCCTAAGCCACTGGTTATATTTATAAAATTTTCTGGTACTTCTGTAAGATAAATGTAATCCTTTTCGAGATAACATTGACCTATCAACCCCTCTCCAACATTTACCTTCTGATGAATTTTCTTTTTTCGTTTAAACGCATAAGCGGATTTAAGCGAGAGTTGAACTTCTTCATTATCTTCTTTTTCATCTATTAAGAACAAAGCTCCTTGATTAGCCTCTAGATACTTTACAATAAATGAAATGATTTGATCTGTTAAAACATTTAAATCTTCCTGCTCACGTAATATAGACCCAATTTCAGCCAAGCCTTTTGTAGCCCATGCTCTCTTCTTTTCTTCCTGTTGTGCTTCTTCTAATTTCTCTAATGATTGTTCCAGTTCCTTTTCTTTCTCTAATGCTTTTTTATTTTCTACAGCAAATCTATTAGTCAATTCTTGAGCCTTATCGAATTCTTTTTGATTTAATCGCTGAAGAAATACGAATAAAAAGCCTCCTAAAAAGAATGCTCCAAATAAAACAGAATTACGAACCCAGGCTTGTTGAAATGGGGAATTATCAAAAGCTACATCAAAAAAATCATTCCATTCATGTATATATAATATCGGAATAGCAGCTATAATAAAAGCAGGTAACCAAAATCTAATCCTTTTATGATCAAACAGGCTAAAGGCTATTAATGAACCTACAATTTGAAAGGCATATACCTCCTTCATAATGCTATCCCCTGCTTGCATAATGACCGCATGTAACATACCTATAACCAATGCTGGGAGTATTGACATAATAAATCTTGTCAACAGATTGAATCTTAAATATGATAAGAAAAGATTTAGTGAATAGGCAGCAAAACCGTATAGGCAATAAGGCACTAATTCAGGTACCACTAAAGCTGCGATAACGGAATAAAAAGCTATGATTACGATTAAAGCTAAATTTAAAATATTAGCTAATTTTATTTTGGTGTTGATTGAATCTTCAAGTTTTGAATCTACCCCAAAGTCAACTATCCTATTAATGAATTTCATTTTGTAAAGAATTAAGGCTTGTTTATGCAATATAAATTGATTGTTGCTTTAATCAAAAGTATAAATACACATTGTTCTTAGCTCTGCATTAGCGCTTTTTCATATCATTCTTTAGTTTATATGTTGTAACAAATATTACAAAAACATCCTAAACAAGCCGATATAGCATTTAATCATAGAATTTCATGACGTATGTCAGGGTTTAGAAGAGAATTACCTAGCACCTTTACATCGTAATAAAAATACAAACGCCATGAAAAGTTTAATGATTATAATGCTGATAATTTTTGCACCATATGTATATGGGCAGCAATTAAAAGTAAATGAGCAAAACACTCAACTCAGCATTGACGGTACTTCGACAGTTCATGATTGGACAATTGAAGCGGAAGAGTTTGATGGAACAGCAGATGTTAAAATTGAAAACAATGCTTTGCAAGCTATTAACAGCTTAAGCTTTAATGTTCCAGTGAAAAGCTTAAAAAGTGGGAAGTCTGCAATGGACGATAACACCTATGAAGCCCTAAAGGAAGATGATCACCCAATCATCACTTATAAGTTCAAATCAATGGACAATGTGAAGGTTGAAGGCAACACCACTACCATGGATACTAAAGGCATACTCACCATAGGGGGCGTAAGCAAAACAGTAAACATGAAGGTAAAAGCGGATACTAAAAATGGAATCGCTTTTAATGGAGACATCACTTTTAAAATGTCAGTATTTGAAATTGATCCTCCTACTGCAGTTTTCGGAACCATAAAAACCGGAGATGAAGTCACAATAAAATTTAATGCACAATACAACTAAATAAGATAACCTATAAATAAAAGAAGCCATGAAAACTTTTTTAAGATTTACGATGATTGCCCTATTAATGGGATTTGCACAAGTACTATTCGCACAGAATAGTAGAAACCTACAGTTTTTCCGACCAGTTGGCCAAGATGGATTAAATGTATTCGAGACTGGTAAAGCTGATTCAATTGAATACGATGGAGTTAAAGTAAGAGTTGGTGGTGATTTTGCCATGCAATTTCAAGGACTAAGCCAATCAAATGCTGCAGAAGCTGGATCTGGTTTAGAATTTAAGGATTTAAACAACAACTTCAATTTACCTACTGCTAACTTCAACTTAGATGTTCAGATGTATGATGGAGTAAGATTACACTTACGTACTTACCTATCTGCTCGTCACCACGCTGAAGCATGGGTAAAAGGTGGACACTTACAAATTGATAAATTAGACTTCATCAGTGAAGGTTTTATGGAAGGTTTGATGGAGTACACTACCATCACAGTAGGTTTGGATGAGTTCAACTATGGTGATGCTCACTTTAGAAGAACCGATAATGCAAGAGCTATCTATAACCCATTTGTTGGTAACTATATTATGGATGCCTTCTCTACTGAAGCTTTCGGTGAAGTAACAGTTCAGAAAAACGGATTAATAGCGGTTGTTGGTTTAACCAATGGTAACTTAAACCAAAATGTAACAAGAGGCACTGACAATAAACCTTCTTTTTACAGTAAATTAGGTTTCGACAAACAAATCAGTGATGATTTCAGAGCACGTTTAACCGGTAGCTGGTATGTAAATAGTGGTACAAGTACAGGTACTTGGTTATACGGTGGTGACCGTGGTGGATCTAGATACTACAATGTATTGCACACTACTGGTAATCCAGATTTAGGAGTTGATGCTCAAGGAGGTGACTTCGATGGTAGATTTAACGCAAGATTCGCTAAGTTATCTGCGATACAAATCAACCCATTCATTAAAGCAGGAGGATTTGAGTTCTTCGGAATTTATGAAGTAGCTAGCGGCTTAAGCGAAGGCGATGGTGCCATGACTCAAGTAGCAGGTGAAGCCCTATACAGATTTGGGGCAAACGAAAGATATTACATCGGTGGACGTTACAATACTGTAAATGGTAAAATGAACGAAGCAGCTACTGAGGATATGAATATTAGCAGATTGAACTTCGGTGGTGGTTGGTTCTTAACTGACAACATCATGACTAAAGTGGAATATGTAAACCAACAATACAATGGTGATGCATGGACTGGAAGATTTGCTGGCGCTGAGTTTAATGGTGTGATGGTAGAAGCTGTTATTAGTTTCTAATTCGAACAGCTTGTTTAGTTAAA
This sequence comes from Marivirga arenosa, assembly GCF_030503895.2. GTDB lineage: Bacteria > Bacteroidota > Bacteroidia > Cytophagales > Cyclobacteriaceae > Marivirga > Marivirga arenosa. Next base: position 1,678,235 of record NZ_CP129970.2, on the reverse strand, counting down.
GAGCGATGGAGCAAAGCTTCATCGCTTTTTTATATTCACATAAAGTATTAAATAGTTGATTTAATGAAAGTTACAACCTAACTTATCAATTCAACTCTATGAAATGTTTACTTCTAAATATTGTAATATCACTATTCAGCTTTAGTTGCTTATTTGCTCAAATTGAACAAAAACGTATTAAAATAAATAGTGAAAATTCATTCGTAAAAGTGCATGGTAGCACTAATGTAAATGAATTTAGATGTACTTATTCCGCTGAATTGCCAATTGAAGAACTCGAAATTACCTATCAACAAAAAGGAGAAAATTTTATTATTAAGCATGAGGCTCTTTTTTTAAAAGTCATCAACTTTACTTGCCCAAACAGCCAGATGACCGAAGATTTTCACGATCTACTCGACTATGAGCAATATCCTTATATCATTTTTCAAGTTCAGAAAATCATAAATCATAACACTGCCGAAATCATAATCGAAATGGCTGGTGAACAAAAAACTTACTTTGTTGACATCCAAAATAATTTTCAAGACAATCTATTAGCCTGCACTACCACCATGCAAATCTGCATAACTGACTTTGGCCTTAAAGCTCCAGAGAAATTCTTCGGAATGGTGAAAGTCAATGAAAATATTGAAGTGGATTTTAAAATTGAGATGAGTATTTACGATAGTTAGTAGTGTAGATAAAAGATCTAAGAATCTAGATTCTAGACTCTAGACTCTAGACTCTAAAATCCTAAACAAAGAAAGCTCCCATTTAATAGGTTTTCTTTATTGTAATTGAAACGTTCCTCCTCTGTATTGCCTTTGTATATTTTACCACCTGCAGCTTCAAGTATAGCTTGGCCAGCACCTGTATCCCATTCCATAGTTGGCCCATGACGATAATAAATATCTGCTTTACCTTCAGCCACCATGCAAAACTTCAAAGAACTTCCTTTAGAAATACTGTCTTTTACATCATATTTCGCTAGCAACTCATCCTCCTCAGGAGAAGCGTGAGAAGCACTTCTTACAGCAATTCTATCCGAATTCTTTTGGTTGACTTTCAGCTCTGTTTTTTCTCCCCCTACTTCTTTGAAAGCACCTTGTTCGCTACCGTAGTAAAAAGTATCTGTAGCAGGAACATAAATCACTCCCATAATTGGAAAATGATTTTTTATCAAGGCAATATTAACCGTGAACTGACCATTTCTTTTGATAAATTCTTTTGTCCCATCCAAAGGGTCCACTAACCAAAAAGTATCCCATTCTTTACGCTCCTCATAGGACATCTTTTTACCCTCTTCTGATAAAATTGGATATTGAACAGAAAGCTCTTCCAATCCTTTTTTGATCACTTTATCTGCCGCCTCATCTGCCAAGGTTAAGGGACTATCATCCGCTTTATAATCTACTACCTGGCTAAGGTCTGCATCAGCATAAATTTTCATGATGGCAGCCCCAGCATTTAAAGCTATTGCCTTTACTTCTTCTACTAAATTTTCAATTTGCATAAGTGAACTAATGAATTTCAATTCCAAAGTGGAATTATTAAAAAAAAATTTCTCCAGAATCTTGCTCTATTAGCCTACAAACCCAATAGGGTTTAAATATTTTTGGAAAGCTGCAAAATTACGCAACAAATGCTTATTAGTATAATTTTATCCTATTAACTTTGCCAAAAATTATATGAGTTTGGAAAATATTTATCCCATATTCGATACTATACTTAGTCGCTCGGATAAAGAGAAAATGCTAAATCAAAAGTCTATCGTCATCTGGATGGTGGGCCTATCGGGTTCAGGCAAAAGTACCTTAGCTAGAGCATTAGAAAACAGCTTACATGAAGAAGGCTATCTCACACAGTTGTTGGATGGAGACAATATGCGAACTGGCATCAATAATAATCTTGGGTTTTCTCCTCAGGACAGAACTGAAAATATTAGAAGAGCTGCTGAAACCGCTAAGCTATTTATGAATGCGGGTTTGGTAACTATTTGTTCTTTCATTAGCCCTACAGAAGATATTCGGAAAATGGCGAAAGACATTATTGGTGATGGGTATGTAGAAGTATATGTAGATTGCCCAGTTGAGGTCTGTGAAAAGAGAGATGTGAAAGGCTTATATGCAAAGGCCAGAAAAGGAGAGATTCCAGATTTTACTGGTATTAGCGCTCCCTTCGATGAACCGCAAAATCCAGATGTTGCCGTTGATACTGCAAATCAAACATTAGAAGAAAGCCATCAGCAATTAGTGAAGGCTATAATCGAGAAAATAAAATATTAAAATAGAATAAAAGATATGTCATCTTACAATTTATCACACTTAGATCAGCTAGAGTCAGAAGCTATTTACGTTTTTCGTGAAGTAGCTGCTCAATTCGAAAAGCCGGTTATCCTTTTTTCCGGTGGAAAAGACTCAATTACTATGGTACATTTAGCAAAAAAAGCTTTTTGGCCAGCTAAAGTCCCTTTTCCATTATTACATATCGACACGGGTCATAACTTTCCGGAAGCTCTAGAATTTCGTGATAATTTAGCAGAGCGATATAATGTAAACCTTGATGTTGGCTTAGTGCAGGATTCTATTGACCGAGGAACAGCAGTAGAAGAAAAAGGGGTAAACCCTAGTAGAAATACGCTACAGTCCATCACACTTTTAGAGAAACTGGAAGAAGGTCAGTATGATGCCGCTTTCGGTGGTGGCCGTAGAGATGAGGAAAAAGCGAGAGCTAAAGAAAGATTCTTTTCACACAGAGATGATTTCGGCCAGTGGGATCCTAAAAATCAGCGCCCGGAATTGTGGAATTTATACAATGGTAAAAAAGCACCAGGTGAGTCATTCCGTATTTTCCCCATCAGTAACTGGACAGAAATGGACGTATGGCAATACATCAAAAAAGAAAAAATTGAATTGCCTAGTATTTATTTCTCTCACAAAAGAGAAGTAGTAAACAGAAATGGTGTATTAATCGCTAAATCTCCTTACAATACTTTATTAGAAGGAGAAGCATACGAAGAGAAAATTATCCGATACAGAACTTTAGGTTGTATGACGATTACCGGTGCGGTAGAATCAGAAGCGGATGATTTAGATAAAATCATTGAAGAAGTTGCGGCTGCAAGACAAACGGAAAGAGGCGGAAGAGCTGACGATAAGCGCTCGGAAGCAGCAATGGAAGAAAGAAAGAAACAAGGATATTTTTAGAAGTAGATCTTAGATTTAAGAATCTAGATTCTAGACTCTGGATGCTAGGTTCTTCTCCAAGAAAATTGATACAGTTATTGAAAAGACATTTATAAATGCAAGACACTAAAGAACAAAACACTACAGACACTGCGGGTTACTTAGACATGGACCTATTGCGTTTTTCAACTGCAGGAAGTGTTGATGATGGTAAAAGTACCCTGATCGGTAGATTGATGTACGATACAAAATCAATCTTTGAAGATCAGATTGAGGCGGTAGAAAAATCAAGTAAAAATCGTGGTGACGAACACGTTAACCTTGCTTTATTAACTGATGGTTTGAAAGCCGAAAGAGAGCAAGGAATCACCATTGATGTAGCTTATCGCTATTTTGCTACTCCAAAAAGAAAATTCATCATTGCAGATACTCCGGGTCACGTTCAATATACTCGTAATATGGTTACGGGTGCCTCAAATGTGAACTTAGCCATTATCTTAATTGATGCAAGAAAAGGAGTAATTGAGCAAACCAAAAGACATTCTTTCATTGCCTCCTTATTACAGATCAAGCATGTAATTGTTTGTATCAACAAAATGGACTTGGTTGATTATAAAGAAGAAGTATTCGAGCAAATCAAGAAAGAGTATTTAAGCTTTGATGCAAAACTTGAAATTCCAGATATCAGATTTATTCCGATCTCTGCCTTAAATGGGGATAATGTAGTAGATAAGTCTAAAAATATGGACTGGTATCAAGGTCCTTCCTTATTATGGACATTAGAAAATGTACAGGTTGCATCCGATCGAGATTTAATAGACGGTAGGTTCCCCGTTCAATGGGTAATCAGACCACAATCTGATCAGTATCATGATTTTAGAGGCTATGCAGGTTTAGTAAGCGGTGGAATTTTCCGTAAAGGAGAAGAAGTAGTGGTTTTACCCTCTGGTTTTACCACCAAAATCAAATCCATAGAGACCATGGATGGGGAGTTGAAAGAGGCCTTTCCACCTATGTCAGTTACCATGACCTTAGAAGATGATATTGACATCAGCCGTGGAGATATGCTGGCTAAGGTAAATAATCAGCCAACTAAAGCGCAAGAAATTGAATTAATGGTATGCTGGCTAAATGTTGATCCCCTTAAATTAGGAGGGAAATATACCGTGAAGCACACTACAAATGAGGCTCGAGCCATCATAAAAGAAGTGAAATATAAGGTGAATGTAAACACATTAGAAAAGAACGAAGAGGACAAGGCTGTAGGAGCCAATGATATTGCCAGAATCACGATCAAAACTGCTAAGCCTTTATTATTTGATTCTTACCGAAAAAATAGAAATACCGGTTCTTTAATTATCATAGATGAATTCTCACAGCAAACAGTGGGAGCCGGAATGATCATTTAAGGAATGAATATTTAGGAGCTTTTCTATTGTATACGATTGGAAAGCTCCTTCCTTTTGAACCTACAGGATAAAAGCACTATGAACCCTCTAAAAACCTTCCTCCTCATTGCTTCTATGAGCGTTTACTTTTTATGCCCACAATCTATAATCGCTCAAAAGAATCATAATAACTATACACCTTTTATGTTTACCAGCTCCATTTTTATGGAGGGGAAAGAGCCAAATGAGCAAACAATAGACAGCATTATCCAATTACAAAGCGCACTCAGCTCACTGGACTTGGAAGAGATTAAATATTGGAATTCTGCCTACCCTAATTATAGATGGCATCAACTTTTAATGGATATTAGCAATGCACATAAGGGCCATAAGAATGGGGCAAGGGTCGTTATTATGCATTTAGCTATTTATGATGCCTTAGTAACCATAAGCAATTATTCAACTGATAGAACTAGCAAAAGGCCTTTTGAGCTAAACTCAGGCGTAAAATTGTTTGCTAAAAACAAGAGTACATCTTCACTTTGCGAATGGAGCGCTGCTGCAGGAGCTGCTTCTCAAATCATTTCCTACTACTTTCCAGATCAATCACATAAGGTGGACAGTTGCCTTCAAGCATTCAAATTAAATCGCTTGAGAAGCGGCACCCAATATGCGAATGAAATTAATGCAAGTATTGAAGTGGGAAAAGAGGTTGCTGCTCAATATATAGCTTACGCTAAAACTGATCGGACAGCAGATACTTGGGAGGGAGAGGTTCCTATTGGAAAGAACAAATGGAAAGGCATACCGAGCAAATGGGATCCTATGAAAGCAAAATGGAAGCCTCTAACTTTGGATAGCAATGATCAATTTAGACCGGGACCTCCACCTTCAGACTGGGAAGCTGAAATGCAAGAATTAAGGGAATTCCAAGAAAATCATAAGCGAAGTAACATTGCTTGGAAGTGGCGCACCGAACCCGTTTGGGATGACCTTCTAGAACGAAAAATTTTGGAATATGACCTTAATCCTATGCAGGCCGCCTATGCCTCAGCTCTTTTTCATGCCTCCAGATATGAGGCTACCATTGTCGCATGGGATGGAAAATATCATTACTGGACTATCCGCCCATTTCAATACGATCCAGGGTTTAAACCTTATTTAATCGATACTCCTAATTTCCCAGGTTATCCTGCGGGTCACACTACGGTAGCAGGTTCAGTTGCTGAGGCATTAAGCCATATCTTCCCTCTTGATCATAAGGAGTTTGAATTACTGGCAAAAGAGTGTTCGGAATCGAGGTTTGAAGGAGGGGTGCATTTTAGAACCGATAATGAGGTAGGACTTGAAATTGGGTCTCAAGTAGGAGAATTTGTGATCAAGCGATTCCAAAAACTTAGTCCTCGCTAAGCTGATTTACGGCCTCCCAAACTAAATCGGCCTCAAATCCTTTTTGCAATAAATAGCGTACTGTTTTCTGCTTTTTAATGTAGAGGTTCTGCTCTTTTAAAGCATCCCATTTCTTTTCCACTAAGCTAGTAATGGTGTCTTCATAGGCTTGAGGGTCTATCTCTTTCATACCCATTTTAATGCAATATGATGATATTTTCTTTTGCTCCAGGCCTTGCTTTATTTTAAGCTTTCCCCACTTCTTTAATTTGAAATGACCCCTTACATAGCTTTGAGCAAAACGCTCTTCATTCACAAAGTCTTCAGAAATTAACCAGGATAATACTTCCTCCACTTCATCACCATACAAACCCCATTCGTACAACTTATCTCGTACTTGCTGTTGACTTCTTTCCTGACCAGCGCAATATTTTGCCCCTCTGGCTTTTCCCTCTTTAATAGTATATATTTTCTGTTTTGCCATTAGCCCTTCATGCTCTATCAGCAAAATTACAAATGCTTCTGCAAAACACCCATTAAAGCTTCTACATCCTCAGCATCATTATACACATTTGGTGAAATTCTTATTTTGCTGCCTCTAGCCGAAACAAAAATATTATTTGATTTTAAGCTATTCATTAATTGGGGAAGATCAATAGTATCTGGAACAAATAAGCCGTATAAATGAGCACTCATCCTATTGTCTACTTCTTTTTCAATCCCTTTTTGATCCAATAAATCACGGAGTGGATTTAGTAATTCAAAACAGTAATTTTGAATACTTTCAGGCCTCCACTCTAATAATTGCTCTAATGCTTTCTGCATCATGGGTAGAGCAATGAAATTACTAAATTCTCCTACATTATAGCGCATCGCATTAGGGCCAAAATCCTCTGGGTATTCAGTTAATTTACTGAAATCATCGCTATCCTTTCGAGTCATCCAAGAATATTCAAGCGGAATGCCTTCATTAAACTTTTCACTATAATAGGCTAAGCCAGATGAATAGGGTCCTAGTAACCATTTATAGGCTGCGCAAATTAAGGCATCAATGTGAAACGCTTCTACATCCATCGGAAGTGCCCCAACCGACTGGGTACCGTCTACAATAAAGTAGGTATTGGTTTCTCTACACTTTTCTCCTATCGCTTTTAAATCAAACTTCAATCCTTCCATCCAATGAATAGAAGACATGACTACTAAAGCAGTATCCTCAGTAATTGACTCAATAATTTGATTGGTCCAGCTTTCAGTTCTGCCCTCAACAAAATCAGGAGGAGAAACTACTTTTAGTTCAGCCTGATATTTTTCACAAAAATGCCTTAGGGTTAAGTGATCACTTGGAAATTCCTCATTCACAGTAATGGCATGTTGCCCTTCTTTGATGGGAACATTTTGAATAGCATTCATTAATCCATAGGATGCAGAGGGAATTAAGGCTATTTGTTGGGCCGGAGCATTTACCAATTCGGCAAACAAGGATTTAACCTTCTCTGCAGGTTTAAAAAAGTCCTCTTCAGAAATTGAAGTAGGATTCGTTTTCCTTTGAATCCCTAGAATTCCAGCTGCTTCTACTGTTTTTAAGTTTGGAGACATATAGGCTCCATTTAAATAATGGATATTTTCAGGGAGGTTAAAAAGCTGTTTTTGGTTTTCCATAGTATAGATTTCAATTACTCTTTTCTTTTTTGAAAAGTATATTCAATAAATTTAAAGAATTAATTAGTCCGATATGAAAAGAGAAAAAGAAATAGCAGTCGAATTTTTAAGAATGGTTGCTAGCGGTGATGTAGAAAATGCTTTCTCCCTTTATGTTTCACCAAATTTCAAACACCATAATCCCTATTTCAAAAAGGATATATCTTCTTTAAAAACCGCCATGCTAGAAGATGCTAAGCAAAACCCTGAAAAAGAATTGAGCATTTTAAGGGCGATGGCAGATGAAGAAGGAGTGTCAGTACATTCTTTAGTAAAGCAAAATCCTAATGATTCTGGCTATATATTGGCGCATTTTTTCAAATTTCAGCGTGATAAAATCAGTGAGCTATGGGATCTTGCTTAAGAAATAATCAATGAAAATGGGATTTTTTAATCTAAAACTATACCGTGTCTATTGTTAAGTAAATTCTAACAATTAAGAATCTAAATTCGTATATTTCATTATGAGTAGAGAAGAAGTAAAAGTAGCTATCAATGAAATGCTGGAAAATATTCCTGAAGAAGCTTTACAAGAAGTCTTTGAATTTTTGACTGCTGTGAAAAATCAATCTTCCGATAATTTTAATACTGTCAAAAATCTTCGAACTATTTTGTCTGAAGATAAGCAGCTTCTTGAAAAGTTAGCAAAGTGATTTCTCAAAAGGAGGCCTTGGAAATTCACCAAATATTAATAGAAAGATTTGGAGGATCAGATGGCATAAGAGATAAAGAATTATTAAACTCTGCCTTAAACCGCCCTTATCAGACGTTTGATGGCAAAGATTTATACCCTAATGTAATTGATAAAGCGGCTGCAATCCTAGAAAGTATAGTCAAAAATCACCCTTTTTCAGATGGTAATAAAAGGACAGGCTATGTTTTAGCTAGGCTGTTAATGATGAACAGTAAACATGACATAAATGCTAGTCAAGATGAAAAATATCAATTAGTTATTTCAATTTCAAAAGGAAAAGTTGACTTTGAATATATCAAGAACTGGATTTTAAAGCATTCAAAGCAAAATTAAATCATGCCCCTACCTTCTCATCTTCTTTCTTCAAGCATCTTTTCGCCAGTATTAGTAAAACGATTGCCAAGGCAAAAAGTAAAGTAGCCACTATGGATATACTATATATTCCTTTTTCGAAGTTTTGAAAAGCCAAAACAAATAGTGAGCTCAGCGTAACTACAAACATGAAAAACATTGGGATCAGCAAAAAGCCTACTTTCTTGCCCGACTTTATCATCCAAACGGAGACCGCCAAAAGCGCCAAAGCTGCTAATAACTGATTAGCTGAACCAAAAATGGGCCATAAAGTAGTGAATTCCCCCGATAGCAAAAATAAAGAAGAAAGGATTACCACCACCGTTGTGGATAAGAACCTATTTTGAGTAAGCTTTTGAACTGATTTATTATCTGATTCTTCAAAAAATTCCTGAAACGTAAAGCGAGCTAAACGAGTGCAGGTATCTAAAGTAGTTAAAGCAAAAGCGGAAATTGTTAGCGCTACAAAGTTAACCGCTAAGCCTTCTTCAATTCCTAAAGAGGAAATGACATAGCCCATTCCATCAGCAAACATATTAACAGGTCCATCGGTGCTGAGACTGTTTGCATAATCTGTTCTACTAATCACCATAACGGCACATACAGAAATGATAGCCAGGAAAGATTCGATCAGCATTCCGCCATAGCCAACCACCTTTGCATCTGATTCCTTATTAATTTGCTTGGAAGTTGTGCCTGATGCTACCAAAGAATGAAAACCACTTATAGCACCACATGCGACTGTTATAAAAAGCACCGGAAACAGATACCCAATATCTTCACTATTAAATACAATATTATGGTCCATTTTCACTTCCGGATTGGCCACTACCACCCCGACTATGGCTAGAATAATCAAACCATATAATAAAAAGCTACTGAGATAATCACGAGGCTGTAATAAAACCGACATAGGCGTAACGGATGCCACAAATGCATAGGCTAATAATAAGCCTACCCAAAACACATAATTCAGTTCAAAAGGAATACTGTTCCCTAATATTACAAAGTAATACATGAAGAAAATCCCAATTATAGAAAGCCAAAGAAAGGATGATTTTTTATGCGCTAACTTTCTATTCAATAAGCCAAAAATTAAGGCTAAGCCTATAAATAAAGCTGAGGTAGAAGCTACCCCTGGGTTTTTTACAAAAGTCTTGGCAATAATATCCGCAAAAACAGCTATGATTAGAATTAAGGTAGAAAAGCTAAAGATCAGAAATAGTCTTTTCCCATTTTGCCCAATATATTGTTGAATGATTACCCCAATTGATTTTCCTTTATGGCGCAAGGAGGCTACCATGCTTCCGATGTCATGCACAGCACCAAAAAATATCCCGCCTAATAAAATCCAGATCACTGCTGGAATCCAACCGAAAGTTACTGCAATAATAGGCCCTACAATAGGACCTGCCCCCGCAATGGAAGCAAAATGATGCCCTAAAACCACCAATTTATTGGAAGGAACATAATCAACCCCATCATTTTGAGTATGGGCTGGAGTAGGCTGCTCATCCCGAATTTCAAACTTTTTACTAATAAATCTACCGTAGGTAAAATAAGCAAATAGTAGAATAAGGGCTGACAGGAGCAGTAGAAGGGGTAAACTCATAAAGTTCCAGGTTTTTTTGATTTTTTACAAAATAATTATAACAACAAATTTCGGATAATGAAAGTATGTTCGTACTTTTGCCCTGCAAATAATCACAGCTAATTATTTGCATTATGAGCTTAGACACATCCAAATTTGTTTACGAAGCTTTAACTTACGATGACGTATTATTGCTTCCAGGATATTCAGAAGTTTTACCGAGAGACACTGACACTTCCTCAAAATTAACCCGAAATATAACGCTTAACATTCCTTTGGTTTCCGCTGCCATGGATACCGTAACTGAGCATAATTTAGCAATTGCTATTGCATTAGAGGGAGGGCTCGGCTTCATTCATAAAAACATGACCATTGAGCAACAGGCTATGGAAGTGCGTAAAGTGAAGCGTTCTCAAAGTGGAATGATATTAGATCCGGTTACCCTTCATATTGATAGCACAGTAGGTGACGCCTTAAAAATTATGCGCGAAAACAAAATTGGAGGTATTCCGGTAGTTGATTCTTCCAAAAAACTATTAGGCATTGTAACCAACAGAGATTTACGTTTTCAAAAGGACAATAAAGTGTCAGTTGAAAAAGTAATGACCAGCCAAAACCTCATCACAGCTGAGGAAGGAATTGATTTAGAAGGTGCTGAAGAAGTATTACAAGAGCATAAAATCGAAAAATTACCGATCATTAATAAATCGGGCATCTTGATGGGCTTAATTACCTATAAAGATATCTTGAAGAAAAAAGATAAGCCTAATGCCTGCAAAGATGAGTTTGGCAGATTAAGAGTTGGGGCTGCCGTTGGGGTTACGGGTGATATTGAAGAAAGAATTGATGCCTTGGTGAAAGCTGGAGTAGATGTTGTAACCATTGATACCGCCCACGGACATAGTAAAGGCGTAATTGATACAGCTGCAAGAATCAAAAAAGCATATCCTAATCTTGACATGATAGTAGGAAATATTGCCACTCCTGAAGCTGCAAAAGCTTTGGTAGAAGCAGGTGCTGATGCGGTAAAAGTAGGGGTTGGACCGGGAAGTATTTGTACTACTCGAGTGGTTGCCGGAGTAGGTGCACCACAGCTTTCAGCCGTATATGAAACTTATAAAGCGATTAAGGATACTGGAGTTCCGATTATTGCAGATGGCGGTATCCGTTTTTCTGGTGATATCGTAAAAGCATTAGCCGGAGGCGCAGATAGCGTAATGATTGGGTCATTATTAGCGGGTACTGAAGAAGCACCTGGTGAAATGATTCTTTTCGAAGGTAGAAAATTCAAATCTTACCGAGGCATGGGTTCTGTTGAAGCAATGGGACAAGGAAGTAAAGATCGTTATTTCCAAGATGCGGAAGATGACATTAAGAAATTAGTGCCAGAAGGAATTACAGGACGTGTACCGTTTAAAGGAATGGTAGCGGAAGTATTGCACCAGATGGTGGGAGGACTGAAAGCCGGAATGGGTTACTGCGGTGCTGGAAACCTAGAGCAATTAAAAGAAGCGAAGTTTGTTAAAATAACAGCTGCTGGTGTTGCGGAAAGTCATCCACACGATGTACATGTAACCCGTGAAGCTCCGAATTATAGTAGAAAATAAGCTGCTAGATTTTAGAATCTAGATTCTAGACTGATTTATAAATTCTTGAAAACCTTGGAATGAGAATTTCAGGGTTTTTTTAGCTCTTAACCTTTCAAATTATTTATTACTTTATACCACAGGAAAAGCCAAGTATCTCATTACTTGGTTATAGAATCTAGATTATACACCCCTATAATCCCCTCAAGGGAATAGCTTTTAATAACCCCAATTATTTGGTTGGTAAGGAATTTATAATATTGTTAATTAACTATTAGCTTTAATACACAAAAACCTGTCAGGTTTTAACTTGACATTATTAGTATTGATATTCGTATTAAGTTATGTTTAAACTGGAAACCTGACAGGTTTAGTCCGATTTTAAGATTAGAGTATGGTATTAGGTTACATTTTACAAGATTCTAGGTTCTAGATTCTTATCAATTTGATACCACTATTATGTCCTCAAGGGGATATCTTTGCTGTAAATTCATATTCTAAACCTGTCAGGTTTAAAATCATTAAGACCACCGAAAATTATAAATTGAATGAAATTTGCTACTGAAACCTGACAGGTTTCGATTGACTTTAATAATTTTTATAAGTACTAAACGTGCCCTTAGAGATATTTAGTTAACTATTTCCTATACTCTTAGTTCTAGTATCTAAAATCTAATTTTCCATATAATCTTGCCATTTGATAAGGGTAAATTTTCTGACATCCTGATCATCTTTGAAGGAAAGAAAACCAAACTCAAAGCAAAAAAGATAAACCTGATTTTTACTATTCTTCCAATAATGGGTGAAAAACTTTGGGTCGAAGCCGTGTTTATATAGTTCTTCTGCCCTTACGGTTGCTTTCCCTGCCCGATTGTAATTTTTTAATATCCTTCTGTTCAGTTTTAATTGCTTATCAATCTTTTTAAATAAGCTGCTTTCTTTCTGCTTATTTCGCTCATAATGATAGTTGGATTTACAATAAGGGGTACAGAATTTCTTCCCAGCTCTCCCTTCTAACTCTTTTCCACAGTTTAAACAAGTCTTCATTTCCGTAGATCTTAACGTTTATTAAACGTTTAAATCTACCATTAAATTTTGATTATAATGCAATTATGACGGTGTTTGTGTCTCATATCACCTCATATTTTATGGAAAAACTAACCAAAATGATCAGTTTACGCCATCTGGAAGTAGATGGAAAGCGGATGATTGGCTTAAAATTCTATCCTGACAAAGTGATTCAAGCCCTAGTAAAGACTTTGCCTGGTGTAAAATGGCATAAAAAAAGGCAAATGGTCTGTTTGCTGAACACTACTGAAAACTACAATCAAGTTTTGAATACATTTAGAGGCGTTGCATGGCTAGACATGCGTTATTTCAGTAAAAAAGGATGGATGGGTTGCGATGATCCCAGTGTAGTCATTAAAGGATATAAATCGAGAACATTTGCTGCAAGTTATAAAAAGTGTCCGGATAGCTTTTTAGATGAACTGGAAGCCAGAAAATATGCAATAAGTACGGTTAGAACCTACGTTTCGTGCTTTGAAAGCTTTTTGAATTTTCATTCAACTATTCCAATACATAAGCTTAGTGAAGTAGAAATTAAAAGTTTCATTCACTCTTTAATACAGAATTCAAAAAGTGACTCAAGTATTAATCAACACATTAATGCGATAAAATTTTATTTTGAAATCGTAAATAAAATGCCGAATCGATTTTATGAGTTCCCTAGACCTGCGAAAGCTGAAAAGCTTCCTTGTGTTTTAAGTAAGCAGGAAATTGAACTGATGATAAGTAGAACTCATAATTTAAAGCATCAGTGCATTATTAGTTTATTGTATTCCGCAGGGTTAAGAAGGAGCGAATTGGTCAACTTAAGATTAGAAGATATTGATAGCAAAAGAATGTCAATTTTAATTAAAGGGGCTAAGGGTAATAAAGACCGACTAACTTTACTGAGCGATAAGGTGCTTACGAAAATGAGGCTTTATTACAGCGCTTATAAACCTAAAAGGTATCTTTTTGAAGGCTATAAAGGGGAACCCTATCATGCAACAAGCGTGGCGAAGGTAGTAAAGAAAGCCGCTATTGAGGCAGGAATCAGAAAAAAGGTAAATCCTCATATGCTGCGACATTCATTTGCCACACATCTTTTAGAGGCGGGAACAGATTTAAGATATATTCAAACATTGTTAGGTCATAATAGTAGTAGAACTACAGAAATCTATACTCATGTAGCGACTAATATTTTCAAAAGTATCAAAAATCCCTTAGATTAGAATTTTTATAATGTGGATAAAGCGACTTTAGTCTCTTTATCCATATGTTAGCTGCAATATTAGGAAGCTGCCACATAATTTTATATATTTGCAAAATCTAAAACTAAACAGTCAGTAGGGATGAAAAAATAATTTCTTTCACATATAGATAAAAAAGTACAGTAGAATATTTTGCTGTGAGTGTTTCATTTTTTATAAAGAAAGAAATTATGTTGACTTTACATAGTGTATCATATACACACCCTAATAAAGATTTGCTGTTTACTGACATCAACCTAACGATAAACAACCACGACAAAATAGCTTTGATTGGTAGCAACGGAGTTGGAAAATCAACGTTGTTGAAAATTATTGCTAAAGAATTAGAACCGTCAGGCGGTAAAATAAATGTTGATGCGGAACCGTATTATATCCCACAAATTTGCGGACAGTTTAACCATTTGAGCATTGCTCAGGCATTAAGGATTGAAAATAAGTTAAATGCCTTAAATGAAATTTTGAACGGAAACATAAGTGAAGAAAATTTCAACCTGCTTAATAATGACTGGACATTAGAAGACCGTTGTAAAGATGCTCTGAACTATTGGCATTTATCCAATTTAGACTTGTCTCAAAAAATGGACACCCTTAGTGGAGGACAGAAGACAAAAGTTTTTCTCGCAGGCATTTCTATCCATCAATATGAGTTGGTTTTGCTGGACGAACCAAGCAATCATTTGGATATTTTTGGCAGGCAACTGTTGTATGATTATATTCAATCTACAGAAAGTACTTTGGTTATCGTAAGCCACGACAGAAAATTACTGAACCTCTTAGATACCGTTTGCGAATTAAACTCAAATGGAATTAAAGTCTATGGTGGTGATTACGACTTTTATAAGGAACAAAAACAAATTGAAATAAATGCGCTTAACCAAGATATTCAAAGCAAGGAAAAGGACTTGAAAAAAGCCAAAGAGAAACAACGTGAAACTTTGGAACGTCAAAGAAAACTGGACACACGAGCAAAAAAAAGTAGTGGTAAAGCGGGGCTTCCTAAAATAGTTTCCAATGCTATGAAAAACAGTGCAGAGTTAAGTACTGCTAAAATAGCGGGTGTTCACACAGAAAAAATAGGAATTGTCAGAACTGAATTACAAAAGTTGCGTTCTTCCCTTTCTGAAATTAACCAAATGAAGTTTGGATTTGACAATTCAAAACTTCATAGAGGCAAAAATCTTTTTATTGCAAATAGTATTAATTTCGGGTACACAACCGAAAACTATTTATGGAGAGAAAATTTGAATTTTCAAATTGTTAGTGGGGAACGAATATCTGTAAAAGGAGCAAACGGTTCTGGTAAAACGACTTTAATAAAAATGATTTTGGGATATCTTGTACCGCAAATCGGCACAGTCTTTATTGCAGAAAACAAATCGGTTTATATTGACCAAGATTATTCGTTAATAGATAACAACCGAAAAGTTTATGAGCAGTCACAGCAATTTAATACTTTTGCATTGCAGGAACACGAAATAAAAATAAGACTAAATAGGTTTTTGTTCCCAAAAGAAGATTGGGACAAGCCTTGCAATGCTTTAAGTGGTGGGGAAAGAATGCGTTTGATGTTATGTTGTTTAAGCATTTACAATCAATCGCCAGACATCATAATCTTGGACGAACCGACCAATAATTTGGATATTTATAACATAGAAATACTAACAAATGCCATCAATGATTATCAGGGTACATTGATTGTCATTTCGCACGATGAAACTTTTTTAGAGCAAATAAACATAGAAAGAACAATTAATTTATAAAAATACAGCAGCTAACACGCGGTATAGCCAATAAGGGTTTCAGTGGTATGCGAAGGTTTGTTGCCCGCTTCAATTTTCGTGTAACTTGATAGGACATCGCCCGCAATCCCTTACTGTCCATACCGCCAACCGTTGTATTTAATTCCTTTCTTAAGATTATTCTGCAAGGCAGTTGGCAGAAAGAGGGCATAAAAAGCGGATTGATTAGCCTTGAAAAGGCCTAAGTTTTGCGGGCGAGCCGTGGAAGCAGTGTGCTTCTAAACGGTTGAGACCGTTAAAAAACTTAGAATGAAGTTAGCCGATTCCAGCCATAAAGTCAAGGAATTCAGAGGCTAATGAAAAAGCAATCGTTTTTATCAGGGGTGGATTTAGGCTTTCTACCGGCATGACAACGGATACATAGTTTCTCCTATATACCATTTAGTCATGACTCCAACTGACATGGCAGATGATTGTGATGGTTTTAAGAAAGGAACTCCGTATTTTTCAATTACCCTAATTTCTACTACTTTAGGAGTAATTAAAAATATACTAAACACAACATCAGCTATCGAATCATTAATGAAAGGTCATCAAATTACTAAGATTCCCAATCAAAACGATCGATAGCCTGACGTTAGGTAGCACTGCCTTCCCACTCAATCATAATGACAACTATCATTCAATATTTTTATTTTAGGTTTTTTAAATTTTCAAAAGCTTTGAGCTTTGGAGCGAGTAAACCTCAGTATAGAGCTGCATTTTGGGCGAGCACCTCGACTCTTTCTTATATGTTCTGTATTTACATTTACATTTTGAATCAGACACCAGTAAAGACACCTTGGCTAGTATATACAATCCCTATTGCAGTTTACATCTTATTTCTAATGTTCTTTCTAAGCCCCAAGAGATATAGAAGTGCGTTAAAGAGATTTAATGAATCCTTCGTTATCAGTATTCTGGGAAATTGGATAACTGCGATTTATATTCTAACATCATACGCTTTGAGTTTAAAAGCATTAGTTGAAAATTAGAAACGCTACCTAACATAGTATCAAAACCCATTTGCTCACCACCTTGTAGCAAATTGAGTGCTAAAGAGCCCGTAATTTATGCTTACGTTTCATAGCTGGCAAGCAAGGATACTGCGTTGGTCAAGTAAGGCGCCTAATTATTCTAATCTTTTGCAATTAATGAAGTGTATCAGTTTGCGGAGATAGCATAAATTACTACTTTCAGTATTTCATAGCCTAGTGTAACAAACGGGTTTTATACAGGCGTTGTAGGTAATTACGCGAATGAGAACACAAAGCGAAAATGAACTAAATAAGCAAGAACGGACAGTTACGAAAAGTCTTGCTTTAGTGTTTATTCCGATTTTTATCATATTCATTTCTATTCTGTTGATTCGAAATAATTCACTTAGCTATCTGGAAAAGGAATACAATATAATTCGAGAAGAATCTTATTCAGGAAAAATTACAAGTTTGCTCTTGGAAAAAGACCATGGGCGGACTAGACCAATAATGATTGATAATGAATGGAAAAAAGAGATTCCATTTTACATTCACGAAGAATTAAATGTCGGAGATTCTTTATACAAAAAGGCTGAATCGGATTTTGAATATTATATTTTAAAAAATTCAGCTGACACAATAGAAAGGGACGTGAACAAGTTTTTACGAAAAAAATACTTTGACAAGCTAAATGAAGAATAAAAAACTACCTACAACAACACATAAAACCAATTTGCTCAGCACCCTGTAGCAAACTTAGCAGTAACCAGCCAGCAATTTATGCTTTCACTTTGTGGCAACTTCATCAACGGGCGGACCGAGCATTGTAGAGCTCAATAGCTTTTAATTTAATTCTGTCAAGTCAACATTTGCCATCATCGGGCGGACTTTATTTTACCGACCCACTTGACTGGCTGTATAAAGACATCACTTTAATCAACATTCTGCCTTGGTGGAAACCGCATAAATTGCTTAGTTTAGCTTTTCATAGCTTACGTAGGCAAACAGGTTTTATGTAGGCGTTGTATTTAATTCCTTTCTTAAGATTATTCTGCAAGGCAGTTGGCAGAAAGAGGGCATAAAAAGCGGATTGATTAGCCTTGAAAAGGCCTAAGTTTTGCGGGCGAGCCGTGGAAGCAGTGTGCTTCTAAACGGTTGAGACCGTTAAAAAACTTAGAATGAAGTTAGCCGATTCCAGCCATAAAGTCAAGGAATTCAGAGGCTAATGAAAAAGCAATCGTTTTTATCAGGGGTGGATTTAGGCTTTCTACCGGCATGACAACGGATACATAGTTTCTCCTATATACCATTTAGTCATGACTCCAACTGACATGGCAGATGATTGTGATGGTTTTAAGAAAGGAACTCCGTATTTTTCAATTACCCTAATTTCTACTACTTTAGGAGTAATTAAAAATATACTAAACACAACATCAGCTATCGAATCATTAATGAAAGGTCATCAAATTACTAAGATTCCCAATCAAAACGATCGATAGCCTGACGTTAGGTGCAAGCGTAAAGAACGACACAAATCCATTAAAAGAGATGAATATTAAAAAAATGGAAGACTGATTTTGACTGCTGACAAATCATATATTGCCAAAGCAATCAGCATGGGACAAATCCTTGAATTTGAAGTTGCCTTTCCGACCGAAGAAAAATTAACTGTTGAACAGTATCTAGCAGGCAGTAGCAGACAGATGATTTTAAATGTAGCAGCTTCCTTTTTAGGATTTAAAAATCAAAAATCAAAGTTTAATGATAATAAGGAATTTCTTGGAATGTATTTTCGAACAGAAAACAACGAATTCGCAAACCAAGTTTATGATAGAATAAAGGGTTTGGAAAAGAAAGGTATCCAAATTGGAATAATAAATACCTATTCAAGTTTGAGACTCTTTGAATACTACTTTTCAAAGCCTGAAGAACCCGAAACTCAAACACAGGCAGAGTTAGAAATTAATTTGTTTAAAGCTTACTTGGCTTTAAATTCTGAATTTACCGAAAAACAAGCCGTTGCCTTTCCATCAGCACAAGAAAGTGATGAGGAGCTAAACATTCCAATGGTTATGTTTTGCATGCAATATCCTGTTTCGGATAAATCAAACTACGACATCAAACAGATTTGGGCAACTCAAATGATAAAAGCTATTTATCTGTTTTCTTTTCTTGAATCTCATGATAAAACCAAACCACTATTAGCTAAATTTTTAGCCTATTTTAATTGCCCAACGTGGCAGGACTATTTAAAAAGTCTTTTGCCATTAACTATTCCTGCAGTAAAAAACGAACGGGAAGCACATATCGACATTGTGGTAGAGGATGGTGATAATTTTGAGAGGAGCTGTGCCTTTATTGAAAAGCTAATTATTCTAGAAAATGATGAACTTGACCAGAATGATTTTCTTACTACTAGAGCAAAGCCATTTTACAAAGTAAAAGATGGTATTTACCGAGTGATCTACAATTTATTTGTGGTTGAAAAAATTTTCAAAGGTGTTTATTTCCTTTTAAGGGATGTAAATAAATCTCTTCCAAAAGCTCAAAAGATAAAGGACATTAGAAGTTTCTATGGTGGCGAGTTTTCAGAAAAGATACTTTGCTATAAAGTAATGGAAAGTATTTATTCTTCTAAGTGCATTAGGTTTTCAGGTAAAGAACTGGCAGATATGAAAATTGATGCTGCACCTGATTATTATATAAGAAAAGGTAAAAATATTTTGCTTGTTGAGTCAAAGGACTTCTTAATTGCAGCTAATAAAAAAATGTCTTTCGACTTCAAAATATATGAAGAAGAGTTTGGAAGAGTATTGGATTATGAGGAATTGCCAGATGGAAAAATAAAGGCAAAGGCTGTTATGCAATTAATAAACAGCATTCGTAGAGTTTTAAAAAATGAATTTTCGGCTGATACAGATTATCACTACAAAGAGATATTTATTTATCCCATTTTGCTTACTCACGACCATCAATACAATACTCCTGGGTTTAATGAACTTATTGATTTTTGGTTTCAAGATGAATTGTTAGAGTTGGCAAAAGAAGGTTTATTTATTCATCACATAAAGCCCCTATCTGTTGTAAATATTGATTCGCTTATCTATAATCAAGTTGGACTAGCCAATGAGATTAATCTTCATGATGTTTTAAAAAATTATCAAGAAAACAAAAAAATAAAGAAGAAGAAAAAGAGAAATTTCAAATCCCAAAAAGAATATGATAGATATTTAGAAGAGTACAAACAGATGAGAATGTCTAAGCTCATTCCGTTCTCAGTTTTTATTGACAGGTATTTCCACGAAAATGGATTATGGAAACTACCTCCATTACTTGACTTAGTAGCTCCAGAACTTTTCAAAGAAGAATATGAAAAAAGAGAAGCTACAAAAATTAAAAATTCAACTCGAAGATGATTCTAAAATTCATTAACATAAATTCTTTGAAAGGGCGTTGAGAAGAAATGGCAGCACCTAACACTAAATATAGTTCATTGGGCAGATAATGCTAAAGTTGAAAATGATTACATTTAATAAAATATGTAAGGATTTGGTAGTTTGTAGCCTTGAACGGCCCAACGCACTATATTCTTAACGTTATGGCCAATAAATCGACAGCACATGAAGAAGTTTACAACGATATTATTAATTTCTATAATTCTTGTTTCCTGTAGTAGGCCAAATGACAAGAAAGAAAATGAAACCCCGGAAGAAAAGAAACAAACTGTTTCTGAAGCAGTCACTAACAAGGACGAATATGGTTGCGAAATTTTAGGTAAAACGAATGACAAACAAATCAACGGAATTGAAATTGCATATTTCCTAAATAGAAGTGACATTGATACCACAAGCAAAGCTTATTATACAGGGTCTCATGAATTATATGATGACGAAAAAACATTTGAAATTATGGATAGCTTAGATACAAAAAATGCTAATACAAGACCTTTCTATTTCTATAATATGTATAAAATGGTTGGAGAAACAGATGGTGCACTTACTGAAATAATAGGTAATTACATTGCAGATTATGCAAGAAAATACCCTCGAGAATTCATATGCTATCTCCAAAGACAACCTTACTCAGGAAGAAGAGATGAATTCCTATCTTTAATGGGTTGGAATTTGTACACAAAAGAAATGAAAGATTCGTTTAAAAAGGACGCATTTAAAAATTGCAATGATTGTAATGAAAAGACGATGCGAAAATTAAAAGAGTATATTAAGGTAGTATATGACTTTAAAGGATAGTAAGACCATAACAAGATATAAAAACCCATTTGCTCACCACCTTGTAGGAAATTGAGTGCAAAATAGCCGGTAATTTATGCTTGCTTTTTATAGCTAACAAGGAAAGATATTGGTTTGAGCATTTATGGGGCCTAATTATTCTAAGGTTTTGCAATTAATGGAGTGCATCAGTTTGCGGAGAAAGCATAAATTACTACTTTCAGTATTTCATAGCCTAGTATAGCAAACGGGTTTTATACAGGCGTTGTGTACAATATCATGAAATATCTAGCTACCATAATACTGACATTCATAGCTACTTTGAGCTGGTCTCAAACCAATAATGAATTTAGCATATTTACTAAAATCATAGAACAAGAGGCTTCAAATGGAAAAGTATATATCCATTGTGATAAGCCAAAAACCTATTTCAATACAAATGAGTTAATAGAGCAAACTGGATTGCAAATTCCTCAAAACACTTTAAATGAACTAAAAGAAAGTGTGTTGACAAGTCGTGATGGAGTTTGGGACCAAGGACTAATTCAAAGCCTCAATTCATCGTTTCTAAAATCAAAAAACTGCCTGACTAAAGAAGCAACAAATGAATTATTCAGAGAAACGGGAGAAAGACAAAAAGTTGTTTCCATCAGCGAGCCAGTTTTTGACCAAAAGTCTGAAAACTGTATCATATCTGTGACTATCCAAAATTATCTAGGAAGTGCCTCAGGATATTCTTACTTCTTATCTAAGGTCTATGGCACTTGGACTATTGTTGCGACTTTTAATCCCTGGATTACTTGAAACTACTGTACACAACATCACATAAAACCAATTTGCTCAGCACCATGTAGCAAAGTCAGCAGTAACTGGCCAGCAATTTATGCTTTCACTTTGTGGC
Organism: Marivirga arenosa; assembly: GCF_030503895.2. GTDB lineage: Bacteria > Bacteroidota > Bacteroidia > Cytophagales > Cyclobacteriaceae > Marivirga > Marivirga arenosa. Next base: position 1,656,168 of record NZ_CP129970.2, on the reverse strand, counting down.
AACTTTATCAACGGGCGGACGAGGCATTGTAGGGCTCAAAAGCTTTTAAAGTAATTCAATCAACTCAAGTATTTGCCATCATCGGGCGGACCATTTTTTACCGACCAACTGGACATACTGTAGGTAGACAGCATCACATTAATCAACATTCTGCCTTGGTGGAAACCGCATAAATTGCTTAGTTTAGTATTTCATAGCTTACATGGGCAAACAGGTTTTATGTAGGCGTTGTGAGTAATCGTGATCCTCAAAAATAATTTCAGTTGGACATTTTAAATTTTCTTATTTATTTATTTTTTGTAGGTGTACTATCATTGCTAACTTATAAAATATATCTGCAAATAGTAAAACGTAAATACGGGATTACTTTTGCCGGAAAACCCGGTTCCATGATTGAAGCAACTAAAAAAGAAATGAGAACTTTGATAGCTTCTACTAAAGACGCAAAACAGCGAAGATCATTAAAACTGCTTTTGTTCTTAAATTACTTTCAGACAATCACTTGGTTTGTTTATTTATTTATATTCCTTTTCATTGCTGTAATGATTTTAGTACAATAATATAACTCACAACATCATATAAAACCCATTTGCTCACCACCTTGTAGGAGATTGAGTGCTAAATAGCCCTTAATTTATGCTTGCTTTTCATAGCTGGCAACCAAAGATAGTGCTTTGGCTAAAAATGGCACTTAGTTATTCTAAGCTTTTGCAATTAATGAAGTGTATCAGTTTGTGGAAAGAGCATAAATTACTACTTTCAGTATTTCATAGCCAATTATAGCAAACGGGTTTTATACAGGCGTTGGCGGTAATTGAGCAATGCGGAATTTCATCAGAACTTTTATACTTTCCATTACACTAGGACTCGGTTTAACCGAAGTGAACGCCAGTCCACAAATGCCTGATTATTTAATTTTTGAAGGAGATACTATCGCATTTTATCGTTTGATTCTTGAAGAGTATTTTAACGCTCAAAATAGAGAGAATGAAGGCGATTTGTTTGGCCTTAAGTTTCGAGCAGGTTCATCAACGAGCTGTTGGAGAGGTTATCAGGCAATATATGAATTATCAAATGACAGCCTGTTTTTAAGACATATCACTTCTTGTCGTGAACTTCAAAGTGAATCTGGGATAGATGTAAATCAGTCCAACCTAAGAATTAAAAAAATCTTTGGTGATCAACTGATCAACGGCAAAGTTCATTTGAATTGGTTTACAGGTGATATAAGCTTACCCATTGGAGACCTGCTAAGATGGGATGGGGTATTTTACCACAGCTTTGAAGAAGAAAGGATAGTTTCAATTAATAACGGACGTGTAACCAACACAACACGAGTAATGAACTATATAGATGAACCAAACCGGTTAAACAGAAGGTATAACGACACTCTGTCAACGTTACTATTCAACGAACTTCAAAAAGCAAATTGGAGTAATGCTAACGAATTTGATTGTTCGGAGAAATACTTGATAACTATTGATAAGAACGGTGAAATTGCTGATGTCGTCATGGCGGAATATCAAACCAAGAAAGAAATAAAAGAATTTTGGGATATGCCCGAATATAACTATTGTATACGAACCATAAAATCCAGATTGGAACACCTCAAATTTGACATTCTAAAAAGAGCTGGCAAACCCATTGAGGAACAAGTTTATTTGGAGATTTGGGTAGAAGATAATGGCACTCTTGAGAACTGGACGAACTAAAAACATACCGCCAACAAATGCTAAAAATGAATATGCGAACTGAGCATTTTGAAAGATATTTATTAAATAGAAACTTAACCGAATCTAGCAAATGGGGCGCATACTCATTTTAGCTAGTCGTTACCAGCAATTCCCTATATAGCAAAGTCATTTTTGTTATACGCTAGTAAGAAAAAGAAAATAATAGATATTTAATATATTGTAAAACGTTACAGATTATTATAAAAACTAAAATCACATGGGATTGAAAAATAAGCCTAACCGTTGGATCGGGAAATTACTGTTTTTAATAATAATTCTATTTGGAGCAATAACGGTTTATTTCAGTACAGACAGCAGACTCACATCAACAATAACTTTAGGTGTTTTATTCATTGCCTTTGGTGTCGCAATAAATATTTATTCAAAAAATAGAATCTCAAAGTTTAAGTGGCCACTAATTTTATTGTCTTCTCTATCTGTGATTTGCTTGGTTATTTACAGAATAATTCTTCCTAGAGTTTGGGACAACTATTGGGAAATATCAGAAGTGTTTTTCCTTTTCGCAAGTGCAAATATCTTCTTGGCGGCTATTTTCATGATGCTACAGGTATTCTTGGATAGACAGTCAAGTTTTAGAGTGACTGCAGATTCTATTATAATTGTCATTCCTATATTTCTTTTATTTTGGCTAGAGTTAAATTTAGCCGAAGATTATATTCATCAAAGTAAGGTACAGGATATCGATAGGTTGGTGTATCACGTTGAAAATAATACTCATGCAATTAGCCAATTATTAGAAAAAAACTCAGAAGATGATCCATTTTATAAACTTTACTCCCTTATAAATCGAGCAAATAACGAGTTATTAGAAAAAAGTGGAGGCATGACAATTTTGGGGACGGCTGTAAATGCTACTGACATTAGATATGCGGATGAAGTAATTGTGAAGTCTGGCTTACTTTCTGATATAAGAATAAAAATTAAGCAACTTTCACAGTTGCCGAATATGGAAAAATATCGTGAGGAATTAAATACTCTAATCCGCTATAAAATAGATTCTGGTGCGAAAGGAAACTCAGTCACTGAAATGAGATTAAGACTTCGCTTAATAGAACAGAGTATTAAAATCATTGAACTTAAACAAAAAAAAAGCTGGTAACACTATATATGAAATCATAGCGCCCTGCGGGACGCTACGCTTCATATACTAAACGTTAGGTAGCACTGCCTTCCCACTCAATCATAATGACAACTATCATTCAATATTTTTATTTTAGGTTTTTTAAATTTTCAAAAGCTTTGAGCTTTGGAGCGAGTAAACCTCAGTATAGAGCTGCATTTTGGGCGAGCACCTCGACTCTTTCTTATATGTTCTGTATTTACATTTACATTTTGAATCAGACACCAGTAAAGACACCTTGGCTAGTATATACAATCCCTATTGCAGTTTACATCTTATTTCTAATGTTCTTTCTAAGCCCCAAGAGATATAGAAGTGCGTTAAAGAGATTTAATGAATCCTTCGTTATCAGTATTCTGGGAAATTGGATAACTGCGATTTATATTCTAACATCATACGCTTTGAGTTTAAAAGCATTAGTTGAAAATTAGAAACGCTACCTAACATAGTATCAAAACCCATTTGCTCACCACCTTGTAGCAAATTGAGTGCTAAAGAGCCCGTAATTTATGCTTACGTTTCATAGCTGGCAAGCAAGGATACTGCGTTGGTCAAGTAAGGCGCCTAATTATTCTAATCTTTTGCAATTAATGAAGTGTATCAGTTTGCGGAGATAGCATAAATTACTACTTTCAGTATTTCATAGCCTAGTGTAACAAACGGGTTTTATACAGGCGTTACCAGTCATAATCGCAATTTGAAAATTTTCCTTTCTATATCGCTCCTAACAATCCTAACACTCCAAACGAACGGACAGTCTAACACCGATTTCCTGAACAGAGCACTCAACTTCATCGAAGTAGATATTTCTGATGACAGATTCGATCGATTGGCAATTGGAGGACTTGGCAGACAACTTGATAACTTTGAAGAACATGATTTCTTCGGATTAACATCAGCCGATTCAACTTTTATCAGACTGATCTGGGAAAGAGGTTGGGAAAAAGATATTTTGATTAACATCTACGGATCTAAGAACAACTTTGTACTAGTTATTAAGACTGAGGAGAATAACACCCGAACGATTGAACACTTCAACATTGCCGAACTCACCAACAAAGAAACTCGGCTTCTGAAAAGATATTTGACATATGGTGACTTCAACCCCGAAATAGAGGCAATAATCTCTAAATCAGTCATAGCTGATTCTGTTAAATATCACTACAGTAGAGCCACAACAAATTTATCTGAGAACATAGTAGCTGAACTCATCGAACAATTGAACAAGTCCAATTTTTATGGACATGATCAAATAGATTTTAGCTCTGTTGCAGCTGATGGCTGGAACTGGTCTTTGGAAGTAGTGCAACCTGGTAAAGAGTTCTATATTGTCATGTCTGATAGCTATTCTGATCACCCGAACGATAACGATTTCTCTAAAGTATGTTTGAGAATTATCAACTTGGCAACTGAACTCGACCTAATTGAAAAAACGGACTGGTAACAGGCGCTAAGCCCAATCGGCTTACTTAGTTGTTTGCAAAGGGCATCTGGATCAGATACATTTGATATATTTGAAAGGCTAAGCCGACTGTGCTTAGCTAATCGTTGTATTTAATTCCTTTCTTAAGATTATTCTGCAAGGCAGTTGGCAGAAAGAGGGCATAAAAAGCGGATTGATTAGCCTTGAAAAGGCCTAAGTTTTGCGGGCGAGCCGTGGAAGCAGTGTGCTTCTAAACGGTTGAGACCGTTAAAAAACTTAGAATGAAGTTAGCCGATTCCAGCCATAAAGTCAAGGAATTCAGAGGCTAATGAAAAAGCAATCGTTTTTATCAGGGGTGGATTTAGGCTTTCTACCGGCATGACAACGGATACATAGTTTCTCCTATATACCATTTAGTCATGACTCCAACTGACATGGCAGATGATTGTGATGGTTTTAAGAAAGGAACTCCGTATTTTTCAATTACCCTAATTTCTACTACTTTAGGAGTAATTAAAAATATACTAAACACAACATCAGCTATCGAATCATTAATGAAAGGTCATCAAATTACTAAGATTCCCAATCAAAACGATCGATAGCCTGACGTTGTAGGTAATTACGCGAATGAGAACACAAAGCGAAAATGAACTAAATAAGCAAGAACGGACAGTTACGAAAAGTCTTGCTTTAGTGTTTATTCCGATTTTTATCATATTCATTTCTATTCTGTTGATTCGAAATAATTCACTTAGCTATCTGGAAAAGGAATACAATATAATTCGAGAAGAATCTTATTCAGGAAAAATTACAAGTTTGCTCTTGGAAAAAGACCATGGGCGGACTAGACCAATAATGATTGATAATGAATGGAAAAAAGAGATTCCATTTTACATTCACGAAGAATTAAATGTCGGAGATTCTTTATACAAAAAGGCTGAATCGGATTTTGAATATTATATTTTAAAAAATTCAGCTGACACAATAGAAAGGGACGTGAACAAGTTTTTACGAAAAAAATACTTTGACAAGCTAAATGAAGAATAAAAAACTACCTACAACAACACATAAAACCAATTTGCTCAGCACCCTGTAGCAAACTTAGCAGTAACCAGCCAGCAATTTATGCTTTCACTTTGTGGCAACTTCATCAACGGGCGGACCGAGCATTGTAGAGCTCAATAGCTTTTAATTTAATTCTGTCAAGTCAACATTTGCCATCATCGGGCGGACTTTATTTTACCGACCCACTTGACTGGCTGTATAAAGACATCACTTTAATCAACATTCTGCCTTGGTGGAAACCGCATAAATTGCTTAGTTTAGCTTTTCATAGCTTACGTAGGCAAACAGGTTTTATGTAGGCGTTAGAGAGAATATGCGGAATCTGATAATAATATTTATTTTAATATCTTTCAATGCATCTGCTTTTGGGCAATGTGAATATTCGAATCCCACCTCGGGACTGGGAATAGGCCTATTAGGATATAATACTGAAAGCGAAAGACCATTCATTTTTGAGGCTTTTAATGACCGAAACCTATCTGACCAATTCTGCTCATGGGATATTTATGATTATGAAACTCCATCTCCATTTTGTGCCAAATTTCATAAACCAGATTATGGTATTGTCCAAGTTGTAGTTTTAGATTCCGTTGAAGAGGCCTATAAAGTTTTGGTTAATGAAAAGGATATCAAATATGTTCCGAAAAGCCCAAATTATATATTCTGGACTTGGGAGGAGTACTTAAAAAAATCCCACGGAATAAGGCGTAGGATTGAAAACAATGACTTTAAGAACCAGCCCATAAAGGAAAAACCAAATGACTTGTCTGAAACGGTTCAGATTCCCGATGACAAGCATGAATTATTCTGTGTGCTAGAAGTTAAAGGAGACTGGATTAAAGTTAAATATGATTGCTTCTATAATTCACCTAAGAATCCAAATGAGGGAATGCCTTGTTCAGCATATATTACCGATTGTCCTTCCTCTGCGACAGGATGGTTAAGATGGAGAATCGGGAATAGGATAACTGTGGACATTTTTTTAATGGCATAGAATAAAATCTCTCTAACATTTGCTAAAAATGCATTTGCTTACTGCTTCTAGCAAAGTGAAGAGGTAAATCGCCACAAAGCCAAACAACTTTTTCATTTAGATTTATGTCAAGCATTCAGCATGGTTCTCTACTTTTTTATTTTAATAATTGTGGTTATGTTTTGGCTTCGCTACTTTAGTATTTCATCAGCGAAGTTTAGCAAACGCATTTTAGCTTGGCGTTAGGCACAATTGAAATGGACTTACCTAATAAACTACTTACAGGCGATGAATTAGATGCTTTTTTAGAAAGTGCTCAGACCTATTCGTTAGATTCCATAAAAAATCATTTTGCCAAATATGAACCAACATCTTTAAAGAAAAATTGGTTTTTACTACTCAGGTGTGTTGATGAATTTATCAATCTTTCATGGGAAATTGAAGACTGCGACTTACGTAATGATTTTATGGGGTTATCGTTTAATCTCATGGATAGTTCAAACATGATAAATTTCATGAACGTATTGAAAAAAATTGAAAGTCTATTTGGTCGAGATGTTTCAAAGAGACTTCAACAATTTGCTCAAATGAATTATGCTAGTACCATGGCCTATGAAAGCCATGGATTAAATCAACTACTTCCATTTGACTTTTCCACTGTCGAAACCGCCCTTATTTATTATCAGTCAAGAAGGAAATATTATGTAACAATCCTTGACCTAATTGATGAATGGGCAATTGGTAATTTCAGTTTTGAATTCATTGACACATTAAATCAAACTCAATATACTATTGACTCATGCTTGCAGAACATTACTACAAATTACTACAGCATTTTATTGAATCATTCATTATCAAATTATTCAATTGACTTTCGACAATCAATTCCAAAACCAAGTCATTCACATTATAACTTAGAATCATTTCTTCTAGAACCACAGGTTCTTACCATGCTTGACCAAATTGAGTTTCGTAACAATCAGACAAATGATATAGATCTAATACCGTTACCTACTGATAGAATATTTACCTATTCGGAAGTTCAAAACAACATCAAGTTAATCGAAGCGACTTTTAACAAATATTCAGTAAAGAAGGATATTACTTTTATTGAGCTTAGTTTTCTAGTTGGTCAGTTAAAAGAGTTTTGCACTGATGACTACTTCATAAGAATACCAATTAGACTTTTTGAAGAGAAAATTGAACCATACATTAAAGCATTAAAATTATTTAGTTCAAAAACTGACTATTTCCATTCGTCAAACTTTGTTTCACTATTTCAAAAAGACAACAGTGAATTAATAACCACTGTGGTTTTATTTAATCGCTTCATAACAAATATTATTTTAAACCGTCTTTCTAAAAACAAGTCTTTTCAAATTAACTCGGGATTTGTTTTCGAAGACAAGGTCTCCTCAGTACTTGAAAATAATGGCTATCAACTAACAGATATCAAAAGAATTAATAGAAAAGAATTTGACATCATTACAATTAAGGATAATCACATCCACAATTTTCAATGCAAGAACAATTTCATTGATATAAGTAGAATCCAAGATGACCCTAAAAGAATGGCCAAGTTAAATCATAGACTTATTAGATACTATAAAAAAGCTTACATTAAGGAAGTTGGCAGAGAGCATTTAATAAAACAGAAACTAGGCATAAACGACATCACTCATTATGTAGTTTCAAGGTATCCAGTAATTACTGAGATCGATTATATTATCAACTTTAATGAGTTAAAAGAAAAAACAAAAAGTGCCTAACAATACCAAATCAAGCATTGAAAGAAATAGAAGAATATATCACCAATAATCCTTTTACTTTTATAAATATTTTAATAGCTCTATTGTCTCTTGTGACACTTTATTTCAACTTTAGAATACTAAAGAGAACATATCTAATTAATCGAGGTGTGAATCGAAGAAATTCACTTGAATTCAAGCATATTGAGACCAAGCAACTTAAGGACTCTTATGTAGTTAAATTGGTTGTTTTCAATCCTAGTTCTCAAGTCCAAATTCTTCAGAGCCTTGAAGTTTATAAAAAAACTCCTTTAAAGAACTTCTTCCTACAATTGATTGGGAAAACACATAACTGGCAACCTATCCGAACAATTTGGTGGCCAACAGAGGACGAAGATCAACTAGAAATCAGATATTTTTCTGACGAATTTAGAAATCTTTATGTCGAAGGCATTAAAGTTCTCATGGTATCAATCGAAGGGTTTATAGACCGAACACAGTATAAATTCCACTTGAAAGTTAGTCATGATGAACAAGTACTAATCACAACTATTAATGGATCCAATACTCAATTCTCCCATTCGTTTCATAGAACCTATTACGAAAAATAAAATGCCTAACATTCTGTATAAATCATGGCTATTCAGTGCGTAACGCAACTGTGGCTCTTTGTAGAAAGCTCGGCAATCCACAGGATTGCCTTATTGGTTAACTTAATTTAATAAGCCAATCCTGCGTATTGCCTCGGTAGTTAATTGAAATTTTTATACTTTTAATCAGCCACGAATTTATACAGTGGCGTTATCAGCAATTACTGCTTCTTCGGATCGATATATCCTAATTCAATATTCTTCTCGTTGAACTGATTATAAATATCAAAGGAATTAGCACCAGATTTTATCCAGTCTTTCACGATTTCTAACGCGACCACTAAGTCTGAAGAAATATATGCTTGTCTACCATCGCTCCCTCTATATCCATCGGGTCCTTTTGCTTTTCCTCGATTTAGGAATATATTTTTCTGCTCATAGACCAATTCTCTCGCTTTTTCATTTTCTTTCCCTTTTGGCAAATACTCCATCAACAAACGTCTTATACTATAATATAGCCTATATGACTCGTCAGGATTTTGAAGGTCTTTAGCGAATTTCTCTTCAACCCCATCGAGAAACGAAAAATCTCTGGTATGCATTCCCAATTGCATTTCCTTCCCAGCATCTGCATTGCGCAGAATTTTGTTTATCTCTTCCTTTTTCTTTAGTTTTTTAGCCTTTTCCTCTTCTTCTTTTTTCTTACTCATTTCAAATTATTTTGCCGTTAATACCTCTTTAATTCTTTTTGCATGTTCAACTATTGAATCCTCATCCCAACTACTTAATTTTAAATTCTTGACCGCTTGATCAGACTTTGTGATATAACTCCTGAATTTTGGATAATAGTTTTCATTCTCATGCAAGTACATCCCATAGATTATAGATTCATGAATTTTCCATCTTTGAGCATATTCTTTAACAACACCTTCAGAAAAAATGAACGGTTGGACAATTGCTAACTTTTCTGGTGTTAAAAGATAGTCTCTTGCAAACTGATCTGCTTCTTCCTCAATCAGAAAAATATCGGGTTCACCTGTAAGGTGATAAGTTGTGGTTTCAATTGTTTCAAGATCAAACAGAACATGACATAATTCATGGAGCAGTGTAAACCAGAGAGTATCGTATCGCTTATTAAAATCTGTCAACACTATACAGGGTTTACCATTCACAATAAAAGTACCGCCCCGAATTTGAGTCTTAGTAAGATAGGATTGAATAATTACTGTAATCCCTATATTAAATAAGGCCTTAACTACAGTTGTCAAGCCTCTTTCGACTTGACGGGTATAAGGTCTCATTTTCGATATCAATTCCAGTAGTGAGTCTCTATCATACTCGTTTGGGTTTTCAACTTTCTGAAATTGGAGATAAGCCGATTTTACCCAAAATTCCATCATTTTGTCATGAGTGCTCTTTTTAGTCCGACTAAATAAAGCTCCACTGATTTCAGAGTCATACTCATATATATTATCGAGACCAAAAAATTCTAAAATCCTCTGTTCAATCTCACCAAAATCGATAAGACTTTTGATAAAGCCAGATTTTTTTAATCCCTCCAAATCAAAGTGCTTTACTATATAGGCTGACTTTCTACTTGCTTCAAGCTCATTTACACTATCTGATGGAATTCCACTTACATAGAGCTTTATTACTTCATTTAATTCCAGTCCAAGGAATTGATTAATCTTTAACAGAGTTAAAACATCAACTTTTTGAGCCTCTCCTTCAAGAATCCTCTGAAGTGATTTGCGTTGAACCCCGATTATCTGACTTAATTGCCTCTGGGAAACTCCGTGTTTTTTACATTGCTCCTCCAGGAGTTCAACTAATGTTGCAGTTCTCTTAGACGCGAGGTAATCATAGATTTCGGTTAAAGATTGATTTGATTTATCGTCTTCTAAACTCATTGGCGTAATTTTACGCCACTAATATACGATAATTATAACCTCAAACCAAGTGTCGGGGAAAAAAAGCTGATAACATTCTGTATAAATCATGGCTATTCGTAGGCTATTATTCTTTTAGTTCTTCGTAGATTGCCTCGGTAGTTCACTGAAAATTTTATACTTTTAATCAGCCACGAATACATACAGTGGCGTTGTGGGTAATTATGCAGAAGTCAAAAGCCAAGTTTGGACCAACATTGCTGAAGTTTTTCTTAGTCTTACTAGGAACAGGATTCGCAACATTCTGCGTGTTGATTCTTAACACCTTGATCGCAGACTTTGAATTCATCGGGTTAACTGCTTTTCTGATATTTTCATTATTCGCATTCATGGGACTCTATTTCGGAACATCTTCCCTAAGAACTGTCATTATTGATCCCGAACACAAGCTCATTAACATTGTCTATTTAGGTTTTTGGCGAACAACACTAACTGCGTCTGATATCAAAGGCTTTAACACCTACCCTTTCACTAACAACATCGGAACATATCAGGGAGTATTAGTCGAACTTCAAAACGGTAAGCAGTTTCAACTAAGCGAATTCGATATTAAGAATTTCTCTGACATTAAGAATGCTATTGCCCAATTCATTGAGCAGAACAACCAACTCAAACTCAACATGTGGACGAACCTGAACAAGTCTGCATTTATCTACATGGGGCTTTTCATAATTCTTATGCTAACTGGCCAACTTTTAGGCTGGTAAAAACTACCCACAACAAGTGGTAAAAATGCATGTGGCTGCAGCCTATCTGCCACTTTCAGTATAACTGAACCGCGATTTCTTGCTTTTGGAGAGGTCAGTGCTTTCTACTTTTCTCTCTGCCACTCAGAAAAATGCTTGTGGAATGTGCTGTATCTGAACCGTTGTGAGCCTGAACCAGAATCGCTACTTTAGTGCCATTAACAAAGCTCGGACCACACAGCATTTTACCTGAGCGTTGAGGGCAATTGTGACAATTTGGACCATATTATGAACTATCCGGCTTTATCTATTTTCCTTAATTTTGGGATAATTCTAACATTTGCATTCCTACTTCTTCGTTACAGCAACACTAAATATATTGCCTTTCTAGTAGTTTCACTTGGACTAGCATACTATGGTTTCAATGAACGAATGAATCCTGAACTTCAGCAAGCAAGAGGTCATGCAAGCACTTACTTTTACCTACCTTTTCTAATGTTGCTGTATTGGCAAATATTTCGAGCCCTTTATAAAGGCTTTTACCGACAGGAACCGACAATTACATGGCCAGGAGCTTCAACTAAAAGCATGGATATTTTAAACGAACGCAAGATAACTTATGGTGACGGATTTTTTACAATCGGGATTTTTATAGCTCCTTTTCTAACTATAATACTATTGAGCTAATCTATAAACTGTCCTCAACAACGTATAAAACCCATTTGCTCACCACCCTGTAGCCAAATGTCTGCTCAATCGCTTGCAATTTATGCTTGCTTTTCATAGCCATCCACCAAGGATATTGCTTTTAGCATTTATGGCATCTAATTAATCTAATATTTTACAATTAATGAAGTGTATCAGTTTGCGGAGATAGCATAAATTACTACTTTCAGTATTTCATAGACCAGTTTAACAAACGGGTTTTATACAGGCGTTATGCAGCATTGGAATCTCTTCCTCATTAACATTTCCTAATACAAAACTAATTAGTTATCTTTGACGTTAGTAACGCAAGGAGTAATTATGATAAAATCTTTTGGCAGTAAAGAAACAGAGAAGATATGGAACGGTGAAAGATCCAAAAAGCTTCCAAACGAAATCCAAAATATTGCCAGAAGAAAATTAAGAATGATTAACAACTCTCAAGATTTACAAGACCTGAGAATTCCGCCTTCGAATCGGCTGGAAAAATTAGGTGGAAACTTAAAAGAATTCTACAGTATTAGAGTTAATAAGCAATGGAGAATAATCTTCAAATGGGAAAATGGAAATTGCTTTGAAATTGAAATAACTGATTATCATTAATTTGAGATTATGGAAAAATTAGACAACATACACCCGGGTGAAGTTCTCAATGAGGAATTCTTGATACCAATGGAAATTTCGGCATATAGACTAGCTAAGGATACTTTTATACCTCAAACCAGAATTAGTAAAATTATAAAAGGACGCAGAAAGATCACTGCTGATACTGCTTTAAGATTAGCAAAATACTTCGGCACATCTGCCAAATTTTGGCTTGGTTTGCAAGACGATTTTGATATTGAAGAAGAGCGTAAAGACAAGCAGGACGAACTTAATAACATTCGACCAGCTAATATTAACGCTGCATAATCGAGTAGACGGCCGTGAGCTATAAGCCCACGGTGCGCCTCTCACACCACTGTACGTACGGGTCTCGTATACAGCGGTTCGTCAAGCATAATATAGTCGCTCTTTACACCAACTATACCTCGATTCTACTTTTGGGATAGGGCTAGCAAAGCCTCCCTATCGGATTTTCGAATCACCTGACGTTCCGTCCTTCATCATTTTGTGAGACCTCCGTAGCGCTTACGGCTCGTTACCCATGACTACTATGACTTCTGCTGACTTCTTGGCTCATAGAAACCGAATCTATTCCAAGACCTCCCCAGGTAAGGACATATTCCTTCCTCCGATTCCTGATACATCTACACAATAAAGATTGTTGGTCAAGGGCTTTACAAAGATGTGCTTGCTCACCCTCCCTATCGTGCCTCTGTATGTACTTCCTGTTCGTCAGTACCGGATTTTGTAGTCCCGCTTTCTTCACTGCATTCCTCACGAAAAACCAGCTTACGGCTTACTAACAGACTTCACCAACTCGCCTGCAAGGGACTTGCACCCTCTGGAATAATATGGTATCTTCGATACCAGATGCCCATACTGGGCACACACATCCTGTCATAAATCATGGCAGTTAGTAGGTAAATGTGACTTTATCTCTTTGTGGATTGCCTCGGTAGTTAACGCAAATTTTTATACTTTTAATCAGCCACGAATTTATACAGTGGCGATAGCGGTAATTAAATCGAAATGAAAGAAATAGAAAAATCCTGGATAGAAAAAGGCTATCGGTTTTTCGCCTACGAAGGACCTAGAGGACTTAAAGTAGAACGACTATCTAAAGAAGTTGGCAAGCATAAATCTTCCTTTTATCATTTATTTGCGGATTTAGAAATCTTTTTGGAAAGAGTACTGACTTTTCACTTACACCAAGCCAAAATTGTTGCTGCTAAGGAATCAAACTCTAAAAATGAAAAAGAACTAATAAAAGTTATTCTTGAACATAAACTTGACCTATTATTTAATCGACAATTAAGAATTCATAGAGAAAACCCAGATTTTGAAAATTGCTTCAATCTAACCAATCAGATTTCAATTCCTGCGATTCTTCCTATTTGGAAAAGAGTAATAGGCTTGTCAGAAAACAATTCATTAGCACAAATGGTGCTAATGCTCAGTTTAGAAATCTTTTATCTTCAAATTACAGATGAAACTCTGAATGAATCTTGGCTTGAGGAATACTTCGCAAGTATTCGTAATATGGTTTTACAGCTCAAACAATAAGATAGAAAAATCCCATTGGACGGTAGCGTCTAAAATTTAACCATTAAGCTCTTTATTTTTACCGAAACAATAATCGTAATGGAAGTATGTAAAAAGCAGAAATTCTTAAAAGGACTTTTAATAATCCAGACACTTGGACTATTAATATATACAGTTATCGCAATTCAGAATGATGGTGGAAATTTTTTAGCAAGAGCTATAGAATTTGCTACTTCCTTGACGTGGATGGGGCAATTTGCATTGGATTTTCAATGCTATTTGATACTTTCAGCATTATGGGTAGCTTGGAGAAACAATTTTTCAATTAATTCAATTGTAATTGCGATAGTAGCAATGATTCTAGGGATTATTATATTCGCACCGTATTTACTCTTTTTATTATCTAAAGAAAAGGGAGATTTGAAAAGAGTCTTAATTGGAAATAGATAAAAACTAACTCCAACTACGTATATAAAAAATAGCAGTTTAGGTGTTTACCTGAACCGCTTTTGTATTTAATTAATTATCTTATAGTCCAAAAGCTTAGTGTACATGAATCCGCTACTTTTCATATACAAGAACGTAGTGCGTATAAGATGACATTGGAAATGATAATAAGACAAGAAACAAAATATGATCATAAGGAAGTCTTTAGCGTAATTGAAAGTGCTTTTAAAGATGCTGAATTCGCAGACCACACTGAACAGTTTTTGGTCGAAAGATTAAGAAAATCAGACGCTTTCATTCCTGAACTATCAATGGTGGCGGAAATTAACGGACAAATAGTTGGCCATATTCTATTGACAAAACTTAAAATCAAGAACGATTCTAATGAATTTGATTCATTGGCGTTGGCACCTGTTTCTGTCTTACCTGAATTTCAAGGAAAAGGAATTGGTGGAAAACTAATACTGGAATCACACAAAAAAGCAAAAGAATTAGGGTATAAATCAATCGTTCTTTTAGGACATGAAAAATACTACCCAAGATTCGGTTATAAACAAGCGGATATATACGGAATACAATTGCCATTTGAAGTTCCGAAAGAGAATTGTATGGTAATTGAATTGGTTAAAAACGGACTGAAAGGAGTATATGGAAGGGTTGAATATCCTAAAGAATTTAACGAATAAAAAACCGATTAGATTCTCAATATGGAAAACATAAGATTGAGAAAAGCAACTAACAAAGAGAAGCTAATTGTAGTGGACATTGATTATAGGCTTGACAAGAACGAACACATCAAGCTGAACAGGGAAGAAAAAATCACCAAAGCAATATCACGTGACGAATGCTTTCTCATTTTATCAGATCATCAAGTGATTGGGTTCTTGATTTTTGATTACCGTTTTTTTGACCAAGGTTGGATAGAGTTGATAATCATAGATGAAAAATATAGAGGAAAAGGAATAGGTGGAAAAGTATTTGATTTGTTGTGTGAAAAATGTAGAACGGATAAGATATTTACTTCGACCAATAGTTCAAATACTCGAATGCAAAAAGCACTTACAAAAGCTAATTTTTCTTTTGCAGGTAAACTTAACGGATTAGATGATGGAGACCCAGAACTATTCTATTATAAAAAGCTTATTAAATCAAAAACTGATTGACATAAAAATAGCGCACAACAACTAAGCATTTGTTTCGTGTTTACAAGCCAAAATAGTGTATCCCTACTTCGTGAAACCTAATGATGAGCGTTGTACATTATAAGGCTAGGTCAAAAGGAGGTAGTTTAAAATTCTAAGGATATTACGTTAACTATATTCTCAAATCTTTAAACATTAAAAAAACAAAAAACCTCTGCCTATGGCTAGAGGTTTTTTGTTTACACACTTCTTCACTTCGTCTTACTACTCTATAACAAATTCAAAAGTGCCAAACTCTCCCCTTGCGTTCTGTTCCTGATAAATAATGGTGACTAAATAGGCTGAACCTGATTGAGAAACTGTGAACAGTCTGCCGTCCTGACGAATAAATTCATTTTCAGTCTCCACTGAGCTAAAGTCGAAGCTCCCACTGCCAGGCCACACTGGACTACCATTGGTGGTGGTATAGCTTTTATCGCTGATCGTTAGCGTAAAATCCTCGAAATCAGTAATCAATGTTCCATCTTTACGGACTTCATTGGCCGTCCAAGTGCCTTGAATGGCTTCCAATAATTCTTGCTGTGCTTCTTCTATAGGCGTTAATGGCTCCTCTGAATTACAGGCCATTAGCAATAGCCCTATAGCCAAAAAACTCAATCCTGTGTATATTAATTTCATTTTCATTTTCGTATTATTTTTTAATAAATCTTTTAGGTGCATTCCCGTTTATTTTGAGTTGATAAACACCAGTTGGAAGCTGTGAAACCTCTATTACAGATGACTTACCTTCTAACTTTTGTTCTAACAACTGCTTTCCGCTTAAGTCATAGATGCTTAATTGAGTTGCATCCTCTGAGTGTTGCACTTGCAAGCTATTTATTGCTGGATTTGGATAAAAAGACCACTCCGCTTGCCCTTCTTCAATATTTGCAGTTACTCCACCTACTGTGAAAGTTTCGCTTAGGCTACATCCGTTTTCATCAGTTACCGTTAGGCTATATTCGCCAATTTCTAGCTCCGTCAAACTTGCCGTTGCTGCCCCATTCGACCATGCATAGGTGTACTGGCCTGTCCCTCCCGTTACTGTTATGCTTATGCTTCCGTTTCCGAATATACTCGTGCTGTTCTCTACTTCTGCTGTAATCGCTAGCGCTTCAGGAGCAATCAGTTCCACCGAAACTATAGCGCTACATCCATTTGCATCCATAATAGTTACTTCATAGGTTCCTGCGCTCATATTTTGAAATAGATTTTCACTTTGTGAGCTGCCTCCCATTTCATAAGTAAAAGGTGCTTTTCCTCCACTAACCGTAAGTTCAAAACTACCATCTGATGCATCCGCACATGAAATAGGCTGTATGATTGAGGCTGATGCAGAGAAACTTTCGCATGCTGAAATCACTTTAAAACTCATGGTCGCTGAAGCTTCCATATAATTCTGATTGCCTGCCTGGCTTGCTACTACTTCTACAGTGCCAAGGTCTGTGAATGTAAGGGTGTTACCGCTTAGGGTAGCTGGGCCCGAACTTACCTCAAAGGTTACTTCCAAATTAGCATTTGAATTGGCTATTACTTCCACGCTCTGATCTTCAAGTAGCTGATCTTCTAATTGCTCAAAGGTAATCGTTTGTGCTGCTTTATTCACGATCAGCTCTTGCTGTACTGGTGCAGCCGCATTGAAGTCATTATTACCTTCTTGGGAGGCGGTAATGATGGTGCTCCCTGCCCCTACAATCGTTAGCATATTTCCATCTACAGTGGCTACCGAAGTATTTGAGCTTGCATAGGAAACTGTGAGATTGGAACTGCTTGTTGCCGTGAGCTCAAAAGCTGTATCTCCGAATGTTTTGGCTGCTAAGGCGTCAAATGTAATGGTTTGGTCTGTCTTTGCATTAACCGTGGTGAAATTCCAATCGCTCTTGTTTTGTAGCCCGATAAAAGATTCAGCATTGAATGAACTCCTTAAGCTTCCCGCTCCTTCTAGGACCACATAGTACTGAGTGCTGTTGTCAAAATCTGAAGCAGGATTAACCGTGATGATCCCGTTTAGGAAGGTGCCGGCTCCTTCTCCCATATCTAGGGCAGAAAGGTCGAAAGACGCAAAGGTGTTATCTGAAGCAAAGTCTTTGATGATCAACTGTACCGCACCATCCACGTACATATCCTCATCAAGATCTAAGGTAAGTGAAGCATCAATTGCTATGTCAGTTGCATCATCTAAAGGCAATAATGCTTCAATCAATGGTCTAGCATTGGCAGTAAAGTCAAGCTCCCCAACCCCTATGCCGGCAAAAGGATTTCCGGCCAAATCTTCATAAGCGCCTTCTGAAACTAAAATGTAATAAGCAGTAGATGGAACTAAATCAGTATTGAAATCCCAGGTAATTCTAAAATCTGCCGGTTGTCCGAGACGCGTATCATTTACTCCAGTTGGGATGGATTCTATCAATGTCCCATCAGCGAGATATAGTTCAATAGTTCCAGCCGCTTGTTGCACTGCTTCATTGAATACTATACCTCCTCCTCCACTTAATGGCGCAAATGTGCCTTCATCGGATGGTGAAGTAGAATTTACTACCGGAGGCGAAACATCATTATTACATGTAGTAGAAAAGCTGACCCCTGCATCTACATTCCCAGAAAAATTAGTTTCAAAATGAGTGACATCATCAACATTAATACATGTAAGGTTAGCATTACCTCTCGCATCAAATGAGCTAATATTAGAATTATTCCCATTTTTAACGGATAGTGAAGACAAGTTACAATTAGCTACATTTATCGTTCTTAAATTAACATTAGCTGAAAGGTCTAACTCGGTAATGGAGGTTCCATTAGCATCTACAATTTGAACATCTACCATATCGCTAATATCAAGCATTGTTAAATTGGTGTTCCCATTTATCAGGAAACGATCAAAAACATTAGTGCCTGTAAAATCTACCGTTGTAAGGTCATTTATATTAAGAAAAAGATTAGTAGAAATACTAGAGTTAGTAATACTAACATTTGTTAGTGCATTATAGCCCAACTCCACACTTGTAAGATTTATTGCACCGTCAAGTTCAAAGCTAGTTATTGCGCACTCACGTGCGTTTATCCTCTCTATTGTACTGCTAGAAGCGGACAAATTTAAGGCAGACAATGAAGCGTTTGCTCTCGCAAAGACCGTGATAAGATTAGCATGATTGGATAGGTCTAGAGTCGATAAATCATTATAATTCACATTTATATCCGTCAATAGCAGGTTATTGCTAAGGTCAAGGTTGCTTAAGTTATTATTGTTTACATACAATTCAGTTAAGTTGGGGAAAGCTTCGATACCCGTTAAATCATTAATCCCCAAATTTCCGGCAGAAATTTGCCCAGTAAACGCCTCTGCCTCAGACACCTGAATTTCTGTATCACCGTTAGTATTAATGGAATTATTTCCCACCAGATACGACTTAAAATTAGCATCAGGGATATTAACAATAGCAGGAGGATCAGCGGTGACGAAGTTATATACCGTACTCAAAGTCCAGCTATCCAGAAAATTACCTGCATCATCAGTAATGGAATTACTGAATCCAGTAAACTGAAGATAATGCATTGTACCTCCTTGCATTTCTGGAATACCTGCCAAGGTAATTGTATTGCCACTTACTGTCAGGTCGCTCGCGTCACCAACATTCCATTGTTTAACAACCGGATCTCCTCCACCAGACTGGCGCAACCTGAACCCACCGGATGGGCCTCTATTCACTGGCTCAGTCATAGTCAGGACAATAGTTCCCAAATTCACATCTACATTATTGGATGATTTCACCGGCACGGCTGAGTCGATTGTCGGTTTCGTAACATCTGGCGCGGCTGTAGTAAAAACCCAGTCTCCCTCTGGAGTGATAGCTATCTCATTACCTGCTGCGTTTTGAATATTAGCTAATCTTATATTGTAGGTTTTTGAGTTTTCGATTAGCGGAAGGGTAAATGTAAGTTCATTATCTACCGAGCTCACATTTGCATCATTCTCTCTGTAGAAATATGGAGTTTCTCCATCCAACAATAGAACGATAATTTCGCCTCCTTCCAATATAATATTCTGATCAAAAGTAACTGTAAATGTTTGGTTTAATGGAACATTATTAGTGGTAGTTGCCGGGGTTTTAGTTAGAATAGCAGGCGGGGGATTGTCTGAGGAGGTTGTGAAAGCCCAGCTAGTGGTATTATCTAAGTTTGTAATACCATTACCAGCTATATCTTTGATGGCATTATCATCAATTGAGATGTAACAAGCAGTACCTACGGGAAGGTTATCCCTATTAAATGAAATAGCGTTATTAGTGACAGATAAAAAGCCATTTGTTATAGATTGAGTACTGTAGGAAATAACAGTTATCTGTGTATCATCACTTTGCCTTTTTATTCTAATATAACCTGAATTCGTACTTGTAGGTGCCTGGATGTCCTCGTTAAAAGTTATCGTAAATAATTCATCTGCAGGCACGTCTAGTGCACCAGCTGATGGATTTCTACTAAATACAGTTGGTGGCGTAACGTCACCTCCTGCACCAGTTGTAAAAGTCCACTCACCAGCAGGTATATTTGGAATTCCATTACCGTCTGCATCAATATAAGTAGTAAGCGCACCTGTTAATCTCACTTGATAAGTAGTATTAGGGTCTAAAGCCGGTAAGTTATTGATGTGCATATCCAGTCCATCAAATTCTATATCTGGGTCGGATCCATCCATAACATAAAGCTTTATCCAGCTTCCATCTTTATCAATCCATACATTTCCACCCGTGCCATTCGGATCGAAAAATATTGGCTCTGAAAAGGTAACCGTAACGCTATTAATGGAGGTAGAAAGCCCCGTTGCATTGTTTTCAGGAGTTAAGTTAGTGACAGTAGGCGGTATGGTGGTGGTGAATTGATAGGTATTTAAAGTGAGTTCTGGTGTCGGGTTATCAGCTAAATCCTTTCCTACGCCTTCCGGAAGGTAAAGTGAATATGTAGTTCCGGGATTTAAAGTGGTTGAAGTTAATGAAAACCTTAGTTCTCCATTACCGATGTAGGGAGTTAAAGAGGCCACAAGGTTATTAGCCGCATCACGCAACTCTGCTTGTCCTGTGCCTACAGAAATTTGCTCATCATAGTCAATGCCAATAAAAGTTTGAGTTAATCTAATATTTTGCGCACCGTTTACTGGAATAAAATCAACTATTTCCGGAGGCCTTGTATCACCCACTCCTGTAGTGAAAGAATAGCTTTTATCTGTGATACCCGCATAATCATTATTACTATCATCTTTAATCACACCGGTAGGCATGTGTACATAATATTGCGTACTGCTAGTCAATGCCGTTAGAGGAACAGTGACGGTAGTTCTGGGTAGAGGACTAATATTTTGTGAAAAAGTAGCAGCGCCTATGGCTATGGATTCCATAACCACATTATCACTAAACCTTCTTAATTCAATATTACCAGTACCGGGAACCACTACCTCATCAAATGTTAAAGAAATTTGTGTAGTAGATGGTGAAACATTAGGATCAGAAGCAACAGGAATTTTTCTTGTTAAGCTAGGGTTGATATTGTCAGCTCCAGTGGAAAATGTAACGAGCGAGCCATCATTAGGACTCCACCCTCCTCTTATTCTTGTGTTCTCGTCATACACACCCACTACATTTGCGAAGTTAATGTTGTCAAATCCTGTAGCAATAAGCTCGTAAGTGGTAAACGGATCTAATTGACTTGCCAGGTTAGCAGTACTAAGGCCCAAAAAAGGTGTCATCGTTAAAGACCTAGTATCATTATCATAATTGAAAGTAGTGATATTAGTAGCATTATCTGATCTTCTCAAATAAACTTGATCCAAATTAGAGGGTAACAGAGATACTTGATAAGGCTGTTGCCATTGGAAATGAAAAGATCCAGGCTGAACACTAACATTGGTAGCATTATCAGCTGGAGTGGAGGAACTAGGAGCCTGCGCTGAAGCAAAATGTATTACAGAAATAAATAAGGCCGTAAGTAATAGTCTAAAATGTGTAAATAGTTTTCGCATAGTAGTAAGATTTAACATTTTGCTAAAGTCTTACTAAAATCGGCTCAATTCAATCGGTTATTTTCACAAACTTACTAGGTGAATTCCCGTAATTAGTATAATTATTTCACTTTTTTGTATAACTATCCCTTTATTAAACCGATCTTTAGCGCTTGCTTCACAAGTTCTATCGGGGTCGTGACATCCAATTTTTTTAAGAGATTATTTTTGTGAGCTTCCACTGTTCGCGGGCTTATTGAAAGCCGGTCTGCAATCTGCTTGTAGGGGAGTCCTTCGGAAATGAGTTGCAGCACTTCAAGTTCTCGAATGCTGAGATCAGCATTGTCTTCAATGAGCAAATTGCTAAAAGATTGTGAAATATACCTCTTTCCTGATGCGACAGTTGACAGTGCTCTTATATACTCATCAGATTCAATGTCTTTACCCAGAAAACCATACGCTCCTGCATGCTGCGCTCTTTTTAAATCTAGTGCATTAGGCTCTGCTGTGAGTAATATACAACGTAAGTCATTTTTAATTGCCATCAAGTCTTTAATGAGAACGGATCCGTTACAGTCCGGCAAACGTAAATCCACAAACGCGATAGAAGGTAGCTCTAGCTGTTTTAATTTTTCCTTGGCTTCGGTACCAGATGTCGCTTCCCCTACCACGGAGAACTCGGGAAAACCAAGCAAGATTGCTTTAATGCCATCCCTTACAATTTTATGATCGTCTATGATAAAAACAGAATGCTCCTTCATGCGGCTTTGGGGAATAATAATTTAAATGTTGTACCTGAATTTTGCTCACTTTCTATTTCCAGTTTGGCACCCATTTTCTGTAGAAGCTCTTTTGACAGGGTTACGCCTAATCCAGTACCTTTTTTATCAGAATTTTTAATATCATGAACTGATCCATTTTCACTTAAAATGAGCGCAAGCTCAGATTCAGACATACCAACACCATAATCCTTTATACTTATGGTACTATAGCGCTCGTTTTCATCAATAATTAAATCTATGGATTTACCCATAGAGGAGAATTTTATGGCGTTGCTTAAGAGATTTCGTAAAATTATTTTTAAATAATCTTGATCCGCTTGAATACTTGCTGAAGAATTATATTTCCTATTTAGGGTAAGACCATTGGCTTGAATGGCAACCTCTAATTGTTTAATTGCATCATCTACCACTACATTTGGTTCTAATAGCTGTGGTTTATAGTTGAGTTGACCCGTTTGTGAAAGCGCCCAACGAAGTAAATTATCCATCATTTCATGCACCTCTTTGGAGGAGTCACGCAGGCTTTCAATGAACGATTTCAGTTGTTCTTTCTCTAGCTTGTCCCAGTTTTCAGTTAGACTTTTCGTAATGGTGTGAAACGAACTTAAGGGGCTTTTTAAATCATGTCCAATAATGGAAAAGAGTCGATCTTTAGTGAAGTTGAGCTCTTTGAGTTCTTTATTCTGCTGATCAAGCAGTTTCTTTGCACTATTTTCTTTTTTGAAACTTCGAAATAGCAGTATTGCAATGATAGCTACTGCACTAAGAATAGCAATAAGCATGATTTTAGACTGCCTATCCTTCTGCTGTTGAAGACGCTGGATCTTATTTTCACTCTCCAGTTTAGCTATTTCTGATTCTTTTAGCTCTGTATCAAATTGTACTTGCAATTCCTGCAAGGATTGTGCACGCTCAGCACTGATAATGGAATCATTTAATTCCGCATAATTCGCCCAATTTTCAGTCGCCTTTTTGTATTGACCTGCACCCTCATATAATTGTGCAATGACTTTATACATATCACTTTTGGCTTTTACATCTTTTAGAAGTTGAATCGATTTATTTGCTGTTTGAATCCCTTCCTTAAACCTTGATGTTTTCAAGTAATATCCTGCTCTGTTACCAATATCAATCGAGTAGGCTATTGAGTCACCAATTTCCAAATCCAAAGCCAATACTTTAGAATTATAGAACAAAGCTGAATCGTATTTTTCTTCATCACTAAATAGTACTGCCAAACTGTTATAGGTTTTCGCTAAGCCTTTCTTGTCATTATATTTTTTCTTGATTTCAAGAGACTTATAAAAAAAATAGCGAGCTGAGTCGTAAGAGGCTAACTCTGAAATATAAATACCCAGATTATGGTAAGATGAAGCTAAAGAAGCGCTATCGCCTAGCTGCTGCTTATACTTAATCGCATTTTTTAGATAATAAATTGCATTTTTATAGTCGCCCAAGTAGCCGTAGGTGGCCCCTATATTATTGCTTAACTTGGCTAGCAACTTTGTATCGTTTAGCTTTTCGATAATACGATTAGCTCGCTTCCAATATTCAATGGCCATTTTATCATTCGCTTCATAGTAATAAGTAGCTCCTACTTCAATGTATAATCCAGCAAGAATTTTATCTTCTAATGCTTCACCATACTTATCGATCATAAGAAGGAAATGATTCCTAGCCGAATCAAGCAAATTTTGGGATTGAATATTAAGCCCTATTTGCTTTTCGGCCTTCGCTATAAGGTTCTCGTCATTAGTTGTTAATGCAAGCCTTTTAGCTTCATTTGCTAGCTGATAATGAAGCCCATTATTAATCTTTAGGGCCTGATCTGCATACTCAAGCAAAAAGTTAACCTTATTCTCCACTCCCACTACTTGGTTCAATTCAACCTCAACGCTATCCGGAATTTGAAATGCAAGGCTGAAAGAGCAAAGAAAAAACCATAGAAGAATCGATAGAGTTAATTTTTTCATAACATTTCAAAATGAAATACTTCTTTAATTTGCATAAATTTATTAATAATAAATATTAAATCTTTACAAAAAAAACATATAAGAAGCCTATAATGATCTTTTTAACTTAAGTACCGTTATCGGTGAAAAACATTTGATATGATTGACTTAATGATGAATAGCAATTATCATGACAAAACACTTAATTGATTTTCGAAAGTTTTATGTTGCCCTGTCTCTAGTTTTGATAATTCATAATTTAAATGCTCAAGATACCACAGATATAAAAAGGTCTCAATATGTAATTGGGGATGACATAAGAAAACAATACGTGCATCTTGAACTTGGTGGTCGGACATTTTTAATGGGTTCGTTCAATTACGAATATTTGATCAGTGAACAGTTTGCTATTGGTTGCGGTTTGGGCATAATTAATTTTCAAAGAGGAGAAATTAGCAGAAATAATAATGGTGCGACAGAGACCGGTAAATATCTTGATATTAGTACTTCTCAAATGATTTACGGAAACTATTTTATTGGAAAAGATAATCACAAACTATATTTCACAGTAGGGATATCTAATTTTCTGTTTACAAATAGAAATACATATGTGAAAGAGACAGAAATATCATGGGAAACAGAATTAGAATTTAATACTGGAATCGGATATCAATTTACTTCAAATAAAATTTATTTTAGATTTACGGGCTATTTGATTAGCCTAGCTGAATCAACTGAGTGGTTTCCAAAGTATCTACCTTGGGTTGGAATATCAACTGGAATAAAGTTTTAACGCAATAATATCAACAAAACAATGGTTTTAAATCAAGGGAATTACTTTTTTATAAAATGAATTAGAGCTGAGTCAGCCTATTTTTTAATTTTAAATTATAATAGTTAAATTTCCGTAATTAATATTTACTTAACTAAAATTATGAACTCTGCACACTGGCATTTAGTAGTCAATCATTTCCCCATTATAGTTCCTATCATTGCTCTATTCGTTATGGTCGGAGGGATTGTTTTTAAGTCTGATATCTTAAAAAAGACGGCCTATTTATTATTTATTTTAGCTGCAATCTTAACACTTTTTGCATTTAACACAGGAGAAGAAGCTGAAGAAATAGTTGAAGAAATGGGAAATATAAGTCATGATATTATTCATGAACATGAGGAAGTAGCAGAAACTTTTTCAATTATGATGTATGTATTAGGGGGTATTTCCCTAATTGGTTTTTGGGCTAATTGGAAGCAAAAGTCATTTTCTGGAATCATTTTAATAGTAACATTAGTATTCTCTGTAGTGACATTATTCTACGCTCAAAAAACAGGAACAAGCGGAGGAGAAATAAGACATACTGAAATTCGAGCTGACATCTCAGCAGAACACGAGGAACAAGAAGAAGCTGAATATGATGATGACTGATTACGAATACGATTATTAAATTGAACTTCTATTAAAAATTAAAATCCTGGGCGAATAGACTCTTTAATGAAATAAGTGCTTTACAAATTGCATTGGTTAAGAATTTAGTTGCCTGGTATGTAAAGGCATTAATCATTTTTGTTTTAGCTTATGCTTTTAGCCCAATTGATTTAATTCCTGACTTCATTCCTATACTTGGAATTTTAGATGACCTTGTTCTTCTTCCAATTTTAATTTTTTTCATTATCAAACTCATTCCCAAAGATGTAATGGCGTATTGTCGTGCTTTGGCAAAAGAACATAAGTTTACTAATCAAAAAAATTGGTTCTTCGGAATACTGGTAATCTTTTTATGGGCCGCCTTAATATTTTGGGCGGTATTGTTTTACGTAAATCGGGAATCCCTTTTTTAAACAATACATCTTCTAATAGTTGTTCTCGTTAGGAAATACTCTTATAACTCATTAAGATTGTATTTTAATCAGACTTGAAAAGAACCGCAAAGATCATATCATATATAGTAGCTAGCATTGTATTGCTATTTGTGGTCTTCATATTTTCCTTAAGAATTCCATCAGTTCAGCAAAAAATCACAAATTATGCTACAAATTATGTGAGCGATAAAACGCACACAAAGTTTGAGATTAATAAACTGTACATTACATTTTTAGGTGCTGCCCAGATAGAAGGAATATATGCTGAAGACCAACGGAATGACACCCTTTTATATGCAAAATCAATTTTAGTGGATCTTGCCTGGAAACCATTAATAGATGGAAATATATATGTTAAATCTTTAGAACTTGACGGTATAACTGCAAGAGTATATAATCAATTACCCGATAGCAGCTTTAATTATCAATTCATAATTGAAGCCTTTTCTTCCGAGCAAAATACTAAGCAGAATGAAAAGAGTGAAAACACATCCCCCACTTCTATTATTGTTGATAATATCACTTTAAATAATATTGACTTAGGGTATAAAAACATTGCAGTGGGATTGAAAACCTATTTAAAATTGAAAAAATTAAAGCTTGCTTTTAGTGATTTCAATTTAGATAGTATGGAATTTAATGTTGATAATTTTGCAATTACTGGGCTCAACGGAGGCTATTCTCAAGTTAAGCCCTTTTCTGAATCAGTGAATGATACATCTGAAGTTATTCTACCTAAGATTAAGTTAAGTACGCTTAATTTTCGAGATATTAATTTAAGGTATAATACCATTTTTGATAGCTTAAATATCAATTCTTTTATTAATTTCATTAAGCTAGAAAACGCTCAATTAAATCTAAAAACTAATTCCCTATCTATTGGAAGTTTTGATAACCAGATTGATCATTTTCATATGACTTTAGCTCAAACAAATGATTCTTCCTCTTCTGAAAAAAATAAGGCTCCTTCCAAATTCGAATTTCCTGACTACCAGTTTCAATTTGACAAATTTAATTTCAATTTAGCGGATTTAATTATTAAATCATTTCCTAATTCTCAACCTAGTCCTTATTTTAATCCTGATTATTTAGCCTACCAAAATATAGGTTTTCATATAGATGAAGGCCGTTACAAACCGAATAATATTAATATTTCGTCATTCCAATTCAATGCTAAAGATCAAGATCAATTTCAATTAAAAACCTTATCAGGAGGGATTATACTAGATAATAATACTATTTCAATTAGTGACATTAACTTAGAAACTAATCATTCTATATTACAATCAAATTTAAAAGTAAAGTACAATTCTATAGATTCATTAATCAAAGGAAGCTTTCATAAAACAGATTTTAATTTAAAAGTACAGTTACCTACTTCTTTAAATATTAGAGATGCTTATTATTTTTCTCCTGACTTAGCCAAAGACAGCACAATTATAGCATTATCAAAATCACCAATCAAAATTTATGGTGGTATAAAAGGAAATGAAAACTCACTAGATGTAGAGCAATTGCATTTATTATATGGGAAAGAAAGTTCTCTATCTATCAAATCTGAAATCAATAATTGGCAAAATGTAGAAAACCTTTCTGCATCGATTCAAAATCTTAACCTTAACACTTCTATTTCAGATTTTAATGATTTAATACCAATTAAGTATCCTGACCACTATCCTAAAAAGGTAGAATTAAACGCTAAAGGAAATTATAAAAATGGTATAATAAGTACTGATTTAATTGCTTTACTTGATAAGAAAAGTTCAATAGATATTAAAGGGAATTACAATACGAACAGTCCTAGTGATTATAAGGCCCAAATTAAATTATCAAAACTAGAATTGGGAAAGTGGCTTCAGGATACCGTAAAATTTAATACAGCAGATATTGATTTGAAAATTGAGGGTGAAGGACTTATTCCAAAAGATATGAATACCAATCTGATTATGGCTATTAATAATTTCAGTTATTTATCTAATCAAATGGAAAGTATAAGTCTAAATGCCTCTCTCATTAAGAACGAATTCATTTTAAATACTGATTATTCAGATGCTATAGCCGACCTGTCCTTCAAAACTACTGGATATATTGATACGGTAAAGCAAAAGCTAAACATTAATGCAGATATAAAGAAATTAGATCTATTCGCTTTTGGCATTGCTGATAGTGCTGTCTTTGCAGCTACAAAAACAGATATAAATATTGAACTGGATAGTGCTTATCAGTTAATAAAAGGAAATCTTACAGATACAAAAATCACTAGTACAAACCAAAGCTATTCATTTCCTCCTGTATTATTTGAAGCGTATAATTCTACAATAAACTCTTATGCTTATTTGAGTTTAGATGAATCATTTATTGATATAAAACTTAACCATAGCTTTCAGGAATTATCTAACTACAATTTAGAGGCATCAAAACTCCAAAAGGCTAAAATATTTGAAGTAGATAATACTGAAAACCCTATGGATTTATCTTTTAATTTGAATTTAAAAGATAATCAAAGCATTTCTTCTCTTCTACCCGCTGATGTAAACTTTAAGCCTGTGGTAGGGAAAGGGAAATATAATAGCGAAAATGAATTGATTGATTTTAACTTAAGTATCGAAAAGTTTCATTATGGAAATATCGATTTAGATAGTCTCTCAATAAAGCTTGATAATTCAGCTGATGAGTTTCACATTAACACAAATTTCAAAAGAATCAATTCAGGTGATATCAGTATTTTTCCAACTCAATTAAGCACTGATATTACACCTGAAAAAGCATTTTTTAATCTTTTTTTGCAAGATGAGTTGGCTGATAGTTTATTCTCTGTTAATGCAGTAGCACTTAGAAAATCAGATTCACTTTTTTGGTCTATCAAAAATGAAAACTTAATTCTCAATGCTGAAAAATGGGAAATACATCCCGAAAACGAGATTTATTTTGATGCCTCCAGTGTTAAAATTCAAAACCTGATTTTCGAAAGAAATAAGCAATATTTTGAATTAAAGACCACAATCAATAATGCTATTACTTCACTTAACTTAGACTTTGAAAACTTTCGAATCGAAAACATTTTTGCCATTATCAATGCAGAGGAAAGTCCTGTAAATGGAATTTTAGATGGAGATATCCGCCTCAATAATTTGAAAGATCTAAATTCATTTACTTCAGATTTAAAAATTGATAGCCTGAAAATATACAATAATGCTGTTGGGGTATTGAATGTAAATGCACAGCAAAATAAGGAAAACAGGTATCAGTTTAATGTCAATTCTGTAGGTGAAGTAAGTCTACGATCTGAAGGATGGTTAGATTTGAATGATGAATTACCAACTTTTGATATTAAATTAGATATGGACAGTGTTTCACTACCATTTTTAGCAAGTTTTTCAGAAGGTTTAATTCGAGAAACAAGTGGAAACTTAATAGGTAAATTCAACATAAAAGGTAATACAGAAAAATTTGATTATAGTGGAAATTTAAAATTTGAATCCGCTTCCTTATTCTTTCCATATCTTAATATGGCATACGAATTACCTGATGAAGAAATAAATCTAAAAAACGAAAAAATAGTATTGAACAACTTTACTATACTGGATCAGCAGAAAAACAAACTAGTTCTTAATGGAAGATTTACAACTAAAAACATTTTTAATCCTGCCTTCGACCTAAAGCTAAAAGCTGAAAACTTTCAGTTGTTGAATACTACTCAAAAAGAAAGTGATTTATTTTATGGTCAGGCATTCTTCAACGCAGATTTAAATTGGGTAGGAAGTCTAAATCAATCAAAACTTCAGGCAAATATTGGACTTAATGAAAAAACGGATTTAGTCTATATTATTCCTGAAAGTGAAATAGATATAATTGAACAAAAAGGAATAGTACGCTTTAAAAAAGCATACCAAGCCTCTGATACATTAAAATCTGAATCTGAAGAATTAAGCAGAAACTCTGATATTGAAGGACTTGATATTAATGCTTTTATAACAACAGATAAAAATGCAAAATTCAAGGTGATTGTTGACCAACAAAGAGGTGATTATCTAACAGTTTCTGGCGATACAGATTTAAATTTTAGCATGCGTAAGAATGGCGCCATAAGCCTAAACGGTAATGTGGAAGTGGATAATGGATATTATCAATTAAGTTTATACGATCTAGTAAAAAGAAGATTTGATATTGAATCTGGCAGTAGAATCAGTTGGTCTGGTGATCCTTATGAAGCTTCCTTGGATTTAACTGCTATATATAAAACTGAAACAGCGGTAAATACTTTAATGGAAGACCAAATTTCTTCTGCATCCTCACAAATAAAAACTCAATATAAACAAAGGTTGCCTTTTCTAGTCCAACTTTTTGTGGACGGAAATTTAACGAAACCAGAAATTTCATTTGGATTAGACATGCCTCAAAATAGTAAAGGTGCATTAGGAGGAAATGTGTATCAACAAATTCAGTTCATTAATGCTGATGAAAATAGACTGAATAAACAGGTGTTTTCATTATTAGTGCTCAATCAATTTTTTCCTACTGGAAGTAGCAGTAATGGCACAAACTCAGAAGCTATAGCTAGAAGTAGTGCCAGTCAAATTTTAAGTAATCAACTCAACAAATTAAGCAATCAGTATGTAAAAGGCGTAAATCTAAACTTAGATTTAAATTCCTATGAAGACTACCAAAGCGGCACTGCTCAAGATCGAACTCAGCTAGATTTAAGCCTGAGTAAAAACCTATTTAATAACCGATTTAGAGTGGAAGTTGGAAGTCAGGTTGATCTGGAAGGACAACAAAGAACTAATCAACAAGCTACGGATATAATTGGTAATATTTTAGTAGAATATTTATTGACTGAAGATGGTAGATATAGACTCAAAGGTTACCGCAAAAATGAATTTGAAGGCTTAATTGAAGGAAAAGTTACTATTACAGGAATCTCCATTCAATTCAGTAAAGAATTTGAGAAGTTTAATGAATTATGGCAAAGCAATTCTGAAGAAGATAATTGAAAATAAAGCTTATCCATATCGCCCTTTTTCTATCCGGAAGTGTTGCATTCATTGCTTGCAATACCACTAAAAAATTAGCTGAAGGTGAAAAGCTATATCTAGGAAGAAAAATAAAATTAGAGCAAACAGATAAGGTGAATTTTAAACAGGAGATACTTAACAGTTTAGCTGAAGTAAATCGACCAAAACCTAACGAGAAAATTGGTGGAATGAGAATTGGCTTATGGGCCAACCAAAAAGTTCAGGATAGCAGCGCTAAATTCTTAGCAAAATGGATCAATAAAAAAATTGGGGAAAAAGAAGTTTTACTCGAGGATGTAAATATAAATAGCGTAGAAAAGTTGATAAACAATCGATTGGAAAACTTAGGCTACTACAATAATAAAATTAATCATCGGGTAATAGAGAATAAAAACACTGCATTAATTCAATATGATGTTAAAGTCGCTAATAGATTAATCATTAGTGATGTTAAATATGAAAGAATTGGAAAAAATGAATTTGATAGTCTTGTAACACTCTTTTTACGTGAAGAAAAGCCAATCAAAGCAAATTCCCCTTTTTCACTTCAAAAGTTGAAAAATACACGTGATGAGGTTTCTTATTATTTGAGATCTAATGGATATTATTATTTCACTGCTGATAATTTGATTTTTGAAGCAGACACTCTAAATACAAGCTTACCACATCATGCTAACTTAAAGCTAAGTGTGAAAAAATCAGTTTCAGAATTAGCTTTAATTCCTTATAAAATTGATGATATAAAAATCTATCCTAATTATTCCCTAAATTCAAATGATAGCAGCCAATTAAATGATACCACTTCAATTGAGGGAATAGAATTTATTCAATCCCATAATTTTTTTCGAGCTGATAGAATGCATCCCTACCTTTTTATGAAAGAAGGAGAAAATTATAATCCTCTCAACGAAAGGTGGACCAATAAACGTTTAAATCAACTAAAAACTTACAGGTTTATCAATATCCGATACCAAGAAGATAGCTTGATTGAAAATGGAATAGGGAAACTTGATGCAAGTATATATTTATCTCCATTGAGCAAACGTTCTTTTCGGTCGGAACTTCAAGCTGTTAGTAAATCAAATAATTTTGTAGGTCCTTCTTTAAACTTTGAATATTTAAATAGAAACTTATTTAAGGGTGGAGAAGCACTTCGCCTAAGCAGTAAAGTAGGCTATGAAGCGCAAATAAATAGGGGTAATATCTCAACTGGCCTTAACAGCATTGAAACAGGAGTGGCGGCTGAACTTATAGTACCAAGGTTAATTTCTTTATTTCCTCTAAAGGATCGGTTTATTTATTCTGTTCCCTCCACAAAATTTAAACTATCCTATGACTTACTCAACAGATCACAGTGGTTCAATTTAAATTCATTTTTAGCTGTTTATGGATTTGAATGGAGTCCAAATTTATACATTACTCATAATTTAAATCCGATTTCCATTAACTATATAGATGTGGGTAATGAAAGCAGTGCTTTCTTAAATCTATTGTCAGCAAATCCTTTCCTAGCAAGAAGTTTTGAACAGCAATTTATACCAGGTTTAACTTATAACTTTCAATTAAATCAATTGATTGATAACAAAAGATCAAGCCGTTTTTACTTTGCTTTTGGCGCAGACTTTTCAGGAAACACATTAGCTTTAATCCAAAATTTAGGAGGAGTAAAAGGAGACAACAAAAGATTCTGGGGCCAGTCATATGCACAATTCTCACGTTTTGATTTTGACTTAAGACATTATCAAAATATAGGAGAAAAAAGCAGGTTAGTGAGCAGAATTTTTACAGGTTTAGGATTGCCTTATGGAAATTCAGTAAGCCTACCTTATGCTAAGCAGTATTTTGCAGGCGGACCCAATTCTGTTCGCGCATTTCCAATCAGAAGTTTAGGGCCAGGAAATTATCAGCCATCAAATACAACGGACGGAACTAGCTTTTTTGATCAAGCTGGAGATATAAAAATTGAAGCTAATATTGAATATCGCTTTCCCCTTATTTCATATCTAAAGGGAGCTGTATTCACTGATGCAGGTAATGTGTGGCTAAGAAATGATGATAACAGAAATGGTCAAATTAGCTCAAACTGGATCAATGAAATGGCAATAGGCTCTGGTTTAGGTTTAAGGCTTGATATTGAGTTTTTTGTTATTCGATTAGATGTGGCCGCACAAATAAGAAAACCAACACCTACAGGCTTTGAATGGCAAGATAGTTTTCAACTAGGAAACAAAAGCTGGCGACAAGAAAATATCAACTGGAATTTTGGCATAGGATATCCATTCTAATATTTAATAATTCCACAACAATTTCCTATTTGACCGTATAACTTCTATTAAAATAGTTTCCTATTTAAACCAATAATATGAAAGCCATTACAATCAAAAAGCCCGGAGGACCAGAAGTATTACAAATTGAAGATAAAGAAAGCCCAAAAGCTGGAAAAGGAGAAGTTTTAATTGAAGTTAAAGCTGCAGGAGTCAATAGACCAGATGTTTTTCAAAGAATGGGGGGATACCCTGCTCCTGCTGGTGCTCCAGATGATATTCCAGGTTTAGAAGTAGCGGGAATAATAAAAGCCATAGGTGAAGATGTAAATGATTGGAAAGTTGGTGATAAGGTTTGTGCCTTAGTAGCGGGTGGAGGATATGCAACAGAAGTGGTAGCTCCAGCATTACAATGTCTTCCTATTCCACAAGGAATAGACTTTAAAGAAGCTGCCTCGCTTCCAGAAACTTTCTTTACTGTATGGTCAAATGTTTTTGATAGAGGCCATTTCAAAAAGGGGGAATCCTTCTTAGTTCATGGTGGAACATCAGGTATTGGAGTAAGCGCCATTCAAATGGTAAAAAGTATGGGAGGTACGGTTTACACCACTGCGGGTACAAAGGAAAAGTGTGATTATACTGATAAATTAGGGGCAGATATTTCTATAGATTATAAAGAGGCAGATTTTGAGGAGGTTTTGAAGGATAAAGGAGTTGATGTTATTTTAGATATGGTTGGGGGTGATTATACAGCCAAGAACCTTAATATATTAAACCCTGATGGCAGATTGGTAATTATTAATGCCATGAAAAATGCTGAATCTACAATCAATATGAAAAAATTAATGGTGAAACGATTAACCATAACAGGTTCCACTTTAAGAGCACGGTCTCCGGAGTTTAAAGGCGAAATTGCCATTAATTTAAAGCAATATATTTGGCCAAAAATAGAGTCGGGAGAAATAAAACCTGTGATTTATAAAAGCTTTCCTTTAAAAGATGCTGCAAAGGCGCATGAATTGATGGAAAGCAGCCAACATATAGGGAAAATCATTTTGGAGGTTAGCTAAAATAAAGTGTAAGCCCCTCCTCTTCTGAAAGCATTTGTATTCAGTTCAATTTTTTGAGTTGAATTCATATGCTTTCTTTTTGCCATATAAAATAGTTGTTTGATAATATCAGATTCATTTCCATTCCCTTTCATTCTTTGACCCCAATTGGAATCATTAACATTTCCATTGTGTAAATTTTGTATCTGGTGCCATACTTTTTCAAATCGATCGGGAAAATAATTCTCTAACCACTTTTTAAAAATTTCGGCTATTCTACCATTTAAACGCACCACTGTATAACCTGCATCTATTGCACCATGTTCGGCTGACCTCTTTATGATTTCTGGTATTTCATGGTGATTTAAGCCAGGAATAATAGGAGCATTCATAACTGATACAGGAATTCCTGATTCACTCAAAACCTTAATGGCATTTAGTTTTTTAGCGGCTGATGCAGTTCTGGGCTCTAATACGGATCTCAGTTTTTCATCTAAACTGGTAATGGAAAAAATAACTCTGATCAAATTATCTTTTGCTAGATCAATTAAAATATCTAGATCATCTAATACGGCTACATTTTTAGTAATAATTCCTACAGGATGTCGATATTTTGCTAATACCTGTAATAAGGACCTGGTAATTCTTAATTTCTTTTCGATCGGCTGATAACAGTCTGTGTTTCCTGATAATACAATGGGCTTTACTTTCCAGTTTTTATGTAAAAGTTCTTTTTCAAGTAATGATGGTGCATTCTTTTTTACTATTATTTTTGATTCAAAATCTAAACCTGCATCCCAACCCCAATATTCATGTGAATTGCGTGCATAACAATATACACATCCGTGTTCACAGCCTTGATAAGGATTTATTGAATACTCCATCCCAACATCAGGGCTACTAACTTTATTAATGATCTTCTTAGGGTATTCATAAAAAATCTGAGTTTTAGGTTTTTCTAAATGAGTGTACTCATCTATTCCCTCGTCCCATTCTGTTGTGAATTCTTGTTTTAAATATGAATTAGATAATTTGTGCTGTGCTCCTCTTCCTTTTATGTTTTGATCTGATTTCACAGTCTAAAATTACTAATTTAATTAGTTTTTAGCTAAATTTATTAGCTAATAATTTTTGCATTAATTATCATAATGACAAATAAGGATTGTAACTTAAAGGCTCGAAAATCAGTAAAACTAAAGCATGAAAAACATTTACTTTTCCATTTTAGCCTTATTCATTTTTAATGTTGCCATTGCACAAGATGTAATTCCGAACAAACCTAATCCTCCACGATTGGTAAATGATTTTACCCAAACTTTAAATAGAGGTGAGCAACAACAACTGGAAAGAAAATTAAGGGCTTATAATGATAGTACATCTACTCAAGTTGTGATTTTAATTGTTCCAACTTATGGGCAATATGACCCAAATCAATTCGGTGTTCAAGTATTTGACAAATGGAAAATAGGCCAAGCGGGTAAAGACAATGGCTTGTTAATTACTGTGGCCATACAAGATCGTAAAATGTTTATCAACACTGGTTACGGTTTAGAAGATGTAGTTCCTGATGGAGCTGGCAGTACTATCATCAATGATTATATGAAACCTGCTTTCAGAAATGATAATTATTATGGCGGACTAGATAAAGCTACAGACGTTATTTTTGATTTGGCAGCGGGAAAATATTCAGCTGATGAAATAACAAATAATAATGCTGGTAAAGGAATTGGCTTAGGTGCATTTCTTATTTTCTTCTTTATATTCATCACCATTATCTCGAAAATAAGAAGAGTGAGAAGGCATCATATGGGTGGCGGAAGCCTTGACTTTTTAACCCTCATGATGTTATTAGGCAGCAGCAACAGAAGACATGGCGGAACCTTCGGTGATTTCAATTCTGGAGGTGGCGGCTTCGGAGGAGGTGGATTTGGCGGCTTCGGTGGTGGAATGACTGGCGGAGGTGGCGCTGGTGGTAGCTGGTAAGCCTTTCTAAACTCTTCCCTATTATTCTTGTTGCTTACTTTTACATCTATTCATAACTATTTATGCGTAATTTTTTATTTGCAGTTATTACACTTCTATTCATTTCAGAATTCTCGATAGCTCAAGAAAATGAAATCAATAATGATTCAATTCTAAAGGTTGTAACTGTCACCGGTTTCAGCAAGGGCGAAAAAATCAATCGACAATCAGCCCCAATAGCTTATTTAAGTCCTAAAGAGTTAGATAAATTTTCACCACATAATCCTGTAATGGCATGGAATACTTTGCCTGGCGTTAACCTAGAACAACGAGCTGTTTCTAGCTATAGGGTGAGCATTAGAGGCAGTTCAATACGATCCCCCTTTGGAGTGAGGGACGTTAAAGTTTATTGGAACGGATTACCTTTTACAGAAGCTAATGGGTCTACAGCACTCAACCTTTTGAGCAATACTCAAATGCAAGAATTGGAAGTAATAAAGGGCCCAGCTGGAAGTCTGTATGGAGCTGGCTTGGGTGGAGTAATGCAAATCAATAATTTTCCAGTATCGAATTACAGCCCTTTGGAAATTCAACTTTCAGCTGGGAGTTTCAATCAATTAAATGGAGGTATAAAAGGGCAATTCGAAACAGGAAAATTTAAAACCTTTTATGCATTTGATCATCAACAAAATGATGGCTACCGGGATCACAATTCATTAAACAGACAGAATTATCAGCTCTCAACACGATACCAAATCAATGAGAAAAACCAATTAGATCTCCATTTACTCTATAATGATTTATTCTACGAAATTCCTGGTGGCTTAAATGCAGATCAATTTGCTGAAGACCCTACTCTAGCCAGAGCTGGGAGCGAACCGCAAAACTCTTCAATTGATCAAAAGACCTTGTTTTATGGTATTGGCTATACTAGTTTTTTTAATGAAAACTTAAGCCAATCTACAAATGCTGCTGGTACCTATACCTGGTTTCAAAATCCATTTATACTGGATTATAAGGAAGATCAAAACAGAGAGTTTGCATTGCGCCATCAATGGACTTATGACATGAATTTGAATACTCTTGAATGGAAATGGGATGCAGGCTTGGAATGGCAATACGCTGATAATTCAGCCAATAATTATGGAAATGTAGATGGGGTTAAGGATACTATAAGGTTTGCGGATGAATTAAATATTGATCGGAAACTATTCTTTCTGCAAACTCAAATCGGAATTGATAAGTGGGAATTTACAATTGGATTGAGTAGTAACTTATTAGAATATCAGGTCAATAGAGTGGTTAATGCCTTTGCAGAACCTTTCCAGTTTACAAGAAACTTTGATAATGAATTGATTCCTCGTGCTGCCATAAAATATCAATGGTCTGATCAAAATATGACTTTTGCTTCATTAAGTGAGGGCTTCTCAAGCCCAACTCTGGATGAAATCAGAACAAATGAAGGCAGCATAAACCGGAACCTTCAAGCTGAAAGAGGCAGAACTTATGAATTAGGTCATAAATATTATAGCCGCAAAATTCAGTTTGATGCCACTGTTTTTTATGCTGGCTTAAGAGAAACCATTACCACTTACACAAATCCTGATGGAGTAGTTTTATTTAGAAATGCGGGTGCTACCAATCAATTAGGAACAGAAATTGGAATAAATGCTGTTTTGTATAAAAATGAAGAATCCATAATTAAAAACATCAATAGCAGAACAAGTTATAATTTCTATGAATTTACTTTTGATAATTACCAACAAGAGGAAGAAGACTTTTCAGGTAATTTACTCACAGGTGTTCCGCAACATACCTTTAATCAAGTTTTTGATTTTGATATTACTAATCAGGTAAATCTAAATATTCATTATAGATATGTAAGTGAAATTCCATTGCGAGATGATAATACATTATTTGCAGACCCTTATCATTTGGTAAACTTGAATGCTGAGTACAAATTACCAATACAGGCTAAAATCAAACTCTTTGTCGGAATGGAAAATCTATTTGACACAACATATAGCCTTGGGAATGACCTTAATGCCTTTGGCGGAAGATATTATCAGCCAGCACCTGGAAGAAACTTTTATGTTGGGTTAAATTGGAAACTTTAAATGAAAAACTTTTAAAGCTTACATTAATTCTGCTACTGCTACAAATTCCTTTAAATTTGCATGATTAAATCATGCGATACTTTTTTACAATAGCATATAAAGGAACTAATTACCATGGGTGGCAAAAGCAACCTAACGCAATGGGTGTGCAGCAAAAAGTGGAAGAAGTTTTTTCCAAAATATTAAATAAAGAATCTGAAATAGTTGGTAGCGGTAGAACCGATAGTGGTGTACATGCTACTGATCAAATTTTTCATTTTGACTTTGAGGAAAATATAGCGGCTGACCAATTGCTATATAAAGCCAACAAAATGCTTCCTAAAGACGTAGCTTTAAAGGATGTTAGAGCTGTAAAACCAGAAGCTCATGCTCGTTTTGATGCTGAAAGTAGGGCATATGAATATCATATTACGAGACACAAAAATCCATTTGCGATAGATCAAACTTATCATTTTGTTCATCCTTTAGATTTAGATAAGATGAATGAAGCGGCAAAACTTTTATTACAGCATCAGGATTTTGAAAGTTTTAGCAAGGTGAAAACAGATGTTTTTACTTTTAACTGTGATATATTTGAAGCTTTCTGGAAACAAGAGGTTGACTCTTTGGTTTTTCATATCAAAGCTAATCGGTTTCTGAGAGGAATGGTGAGGGCAATAGTGGGAACACTGTTGGATGTGGGCGAAGGTAAAATTGATATTGATAGATTTAATCAAATTATAGAATCAAAAGACAGAAAAGCAGCAGGTAGAGCAGTGCCTCCACATGGATTGTATTTAACTAAAGTTTTATACCCAAATAATATATATTTATAAAAGCGAAAGGTGAAGCAGGATAATATTAAAAGCGGAAATATAATTGACACAAATGTCTTAAGACGTTTATATAAATTTGTAAAACCCTACCAGGGTCGTTTCTATTTCTTGGTATTTCTTACCTTGGCATTAGCTATTTTAGCTCCTGCAAGACCCTTTGTGATCCAAAAAGCCATAGATAATCCTATAGCTCAAGGCGATTTTCAAGGCCTCATTAATATGACCATTATCTTAGTGAGTTTATTAGTGATGCAAGCTCTTGTTCAATACGGTCATACCTATTTATCTGGCTGGCTAGGTCAGTTTATAATTCGGGATATTAGAATAAAATTGTATCGGCACTTATTAAATCTTCGCTTAAAATTCTTCGATAAAACTCCGATTGGAAGATTAGTGACTAGAAATGTTTCAGATGTTGAAACTTTATCTGATGTATTCAGCCAAGGTTTAGCTGCCATGATTGGAGATGTACTACAAATATTATTCATTTTAGGGATGATGTTTGCCATGAGTTGGAAACTTACTTTGGTTTCATTGGCAACACTACCACTACTTTTCATTAGTACTTATATTTTTAAAGAAAAAGTTAAAGTAGCCTTCAACGAAGTACGTAATGCAGTTTCTAATTTAAATTCCTTTGTGCAAGAGCACGTTACAGGCATGTCAATTGTACAAATATTCACTGCGGAAAAGCGTGAATATGATGAATTTAAAAAAATTAATAATGAACATAAAAAAGCGAACATAAGATCTGTATTATACTATTCTATTTATTTCCCAGTTGCGGAAGTTATCCAAGCAACTGGTATTGGCTTATTAGTGTGGTATGGAGCAAAAGGGGTAGTAAACGAAGCAGAAACGGGTATAACATTAGGTATGCTCATAGCCTTCATTCTATATATACAAATGTTCTTCAGACCGATAAGAATGATCGCAGATAGGTTTAATA
This sequence comes from Marivirga arenosa, assembly GCF_030503895.2. GTDB lineage: Bacteria > Bacteroidota > Bacteroidia > Cytophagales > Cyclobacteriaceae > Marivirga > Marivirga arenosa. Next base: position 1,615,625 of record NZ_CP129970.2, on the reverse strand, counting down.
CTTTGCAAATGGGTATCGTAAGTTCATCTAGAATATTAAATCTATTAGATAATAAAGAGCATATTCCAAATAATGGAAATTATGCTCCAGAAAAAATTAATGGGAATATTTCTTTTGAGAATGTAGAGTTTGCTTACAACGAGGGAGAAACCGTTCTTAAAAATATTTCTTTTGATGTAAAAGAAGGAGAATCAGTAGCATTAGTAGGGGCCACAGGAGCGGGTAAATCTTCAGTAATCAATTTATTAAGTAGATTCTATGATATTCAAAAAGGTAAAATCACTTTAGATGAAACGGACCTTAAAGAATTTGATTTATATGCTCTTCGTCAGAATATTGGAGTGGTATTACAAGATGTTTTCTTATTTTCTGATACCATTCTATATAACATAACTTTAGGTAATCCTGATATTAGTTTACAGCAAGTAAAAGATGCTGCTGAATTAGTAGGGGCAAGAAAGTTTATTGAAAGGTTACCTGGTGGGTATAATTATAATGTGATGGAAAGAGGAGCAACACTTTCTGTTGGTCAGCGTCAGCTAATCTCCTTTGTTCGTGCTATGGTGTATAATCCGAAAATCATTGTGCTGGATGAAGCTACCTCCTCAGTTGATACTGAAACCGAAGAAATGATTCAAAATGCAATTGAGAAAATGATGAAAGGTAGAACAAGTATTGTGATTGCTCACCGATTATCTACCATTCAAGAAGCAGATAAAATTATTGTTTTAGATAAAGGTGAAATTAAAGAAACTGGAACTCACCAGGAACTACTTGATAAAGGTGGATTCTATCATCAATTACATAATATGCAATACAAAGAAATGGCCTCTTAATTAGCCTTTCTTTTTATCTAAATCCTCATAATAATCGCGTTCCCTATAAGGGTGCTCAATATTGAATGATTTAATCAATATAGATTCAAAGCCTGGGCCTAGCCAGATTAAAACAATACCCGTTATTCCTAAAATTATTGACTCATTATATAGAGTATCCATGTTTTGAATCCAAAATAAAGCATGCAATACACTTGTCATGACTCTTAGAATTAGAGTCCAGTTTTTACGCCAGGTTATGATGATTAGGGTATTTTGTAAAATGATAAGAAGAGCAAATACTAATACATAATCATTAAAAAACCAATCTAAGAATAGATTTTCAAAAACAGTTCTTTTCGTTTCATCTCCAAGGAATGGCTCAAATAAAAAGAGCAACTGGTAAACTCCATAAAACAATAAAATTTGTGCTAGACTGATAGCCAAGCCTACAAAGATTCTCTTTTTGAGCATATTGAGGTTACTTTTAATTAATTATAAGGCAAAAGATACAAAAAGGCTCTAAAAGCACAAAGAAAAGGTTTTATTGGATAGCGAACTTTCCATCACTCCTATCAAAAAACATAATAAATATTAATACCGTTATAATTAATATGAAATCAGAAGAAAAAAATAAGAAACTAGAGAATAATAATTCAGACATTAAAAATAAGCAAAAGGAAAATAAACAAGACCCAAAAGAGGAGAATGAAAATCATGAAGAAAGAAATGGCGTGCTTCCTGAAGGTATGGATTTCAAAAAATTTATAGGTTGTGGCGGGTGACCACTTCAATTTTAAATACTATAAAATAAAAAAGGCTTACTCGATATGAGTAAGCCTTTCTTTTGTTATTAAACGAATATCAATTATTTGTTTCCTCCTGCTCTAATCATAGCGCAACGGAAACCAATTGTTGCAGTTGATGAATCCTGCTCAATAAATCTTCTTGTACCTGGAGATAACCAATAAGCAACATCTGCCCAAGAACCTCCTTTGTAAACTCTAATGTTGTCGTTGATTAATGAGTTGATAGTATTTGGATCATTAGCACCATTGTCGTAGTTAGACTGTGGATCTAAAGTACCATCTCTTCTTACTGGGTTTAAATCTTCAAAATCTTGGAATGATAATGGACGGTATAAATCCCATACCCATTCATTAACATTACCAGCCATATTGTAAAGACCGTAATCGTTTGGTGGATAGTTGTAAATATAATCTGTTACAAACGCTCCATCATTTAATTTACCGGCAATACCACCATAGTCACCTCTACCTCTTTTAAAATTAGCTAAGAAGTAACCCATTTCTTTTCCATAAGGATTTCTTAATGAGTGACCATCCCAAGGATAAATTCTTTTATAAAGTTGAACTTCATCAACCCATTGAGTACCAATTAATGCAGTAGCTGCGTATTCCCACTCAGCTTCTGTAGGTAATCTATAATCTGGTAAAACAACACCTGTTTCTAATGGAATTCTACCACCTGATTCCGCTGGGACTTCAATTCCCGCCTCTTCAGCTAATTTATAATTTACCATTACAGATCTCCATTTAGAGTATTCAGTTGCTTGCTCCCAACTAACTCCTACAACTGGGTGATATCTGAAACCAGGGTATCTTAAATAATGATCTACATAAGGATCGTTATAAGCTAATTTTTTAGCCCATACTGTAGTATCTGGTTTCACAGATTCATAATAATCTCTAGATGAATCTAATTTTACGTAGTGTAAGAACTCTAACCAGTGGATATTGGCAACCTCAGTTTCATCCATGTAGAATGAAGATACTGTTACTGTTCTTTCTATATTATCTCTTGAATGAAGAATATCCTCTTCAAATGAACCTAAAACTGTTCTACCTCCTTCGATGTAAACCAAGTTAGGTCCATCAGGTTGGCCACGGAATTCAGCTACCTGAAAGCCTTCTTCACTATTGTATTCCAAACCTGTTGTAGTACTTAACACCCCTGGACCTTTGGCGGTAGGGTTGTTACTGCCACCACATGCAGAAATAACGGCCACAGCCGCTGCAAGGACAGCATATTGAATTTTAAACACACACTTTTTCATATCCTGTTATTGTATTCGTTTAATAAACACTGTTTAATCACTTATATATCAATGCAATATATAAATAATTGGTAAATATAACTTTACCAAACACTAAATTCAACTATTAAAATGAAATTTTAAAGTATTTTAGTACAAATTCGACCAATATGTAAGAATTTTAAATCAGTTGCAGTAAAACGTCTATCGGAAAGCCTTTATTGCTTTATGCATCAGTCCATACCTTAGTACCTTCAGTACAATTGGTACAAATATCAATTTCACTTCTTGATTTTAAAAGTTTATTTCGGAAGCTTTGATAGGCTTTCCCATTCCAGACATCCTCAAATTTCTCTTGATTTAAATTTCCTAATTGATGTTGTGCATCTTTATCGAAACAACATGGAACAACCCGCCCGTCCCAGGTTATTACACAGCTATGCCACATCTTCCAACACTGATTTAACAATTTATTTTTTATAGCATACAAACCATCTGTCATTTTTTTATAGCGGCTATATTTCGGATTATCAGGAATAAGCGGTGAGCCGTTTTTATAATCATAAATTTGTGCTGTTTTTAATTTGACCTCATCAACACCCAATTTATTTGCTAATTCATAAATTGCTGGAATATCTTGTTCATTAGGCTTTACAACCAAAAACTGAAAAATAACGTGCGGAGTACTTGATTTTAACGTTTTCTTCCATTTCATCACGTTTTGCGTACCTTCTAATACTTTATCAAGTTTCCCACCAATTCTATATGATTCATACGTTTCCTGACTTGCTCCATCGATTGAAATAATTAACCGGTCCAAACCACTTTCCACGGTTTTCTTTGCGGTTTCATCATCTAAAAAATGGGCATTTGTTGAAGTAGCGGTATATATTTTATGCTTGGAAGCAATTTTTACGAGCTCCAAAAAATTCTTATTCACATAGGGCTCCCCCTGAAAATAGAATAACATATAGATTAAATGATCTTTAAGCTGTGCAAGCATCTTTTCAAAAGCATCAGGCTTTAGCATACCCACTGGCCGAGTAAATGAGCGTAATCCACTTGGGCATTCCGGACACCTTAAATTGCATGAAGTAGTAGGTTCAATTGAAATTGAAATAGGCTTCCCTTTTATATTAGCTTGTCTGGAATGTTTAGAAAGATGATAGCTCCACCATAGCAGAAAAGCGTTTGTAGCTTTCCGAAATGTTATCTTTTTCAATAGATTAAGGCTATCTTTAAAATGCATTTCAATAATGTGTTAAAAGCAAAAACGAACTTAATAAAACTAGATGAACTTTAAAGCAATCCTTCGAATAATTCCCTGGATAGTAGTATTGATTTTGTTAGTGTTTCTTTGGTTAAGAAGACTGGGTAATTACACAAGTCCCGAAAAAGTAAATACTGATTATACCTTAGTTCTTCAGCAGATTGAAAAATTAGGTAAGCTTGAATTAGTGAAATATAACTATAAAGAGGTAGTTGAAGTAGAAAACATAGCTAAAAGGTATTTAGATTTAGGTTACTTTTATATTCCTGGAGGCCAAGACCAGAAAGCAATTTTAATTGCTCAAGGTGAGGCTGTGGCTTGTTTAGACCTTATGAAAATGAAAAAAGAAGATATCTCGGTTGAAAATGATACGTTAACAATTTTATTGCCACAAACCGAAATCTGCTATTATAAAGTGAATTTGGAAAACAGTAAGTTTTATGATTTAAGAACAAGCAGAGATGATAAAAAAGCGGCTGAATTTGTAGATCAAGTCTACGCAAAAGCGGAAAAACAAATAAAAATAGCTGCGCTGGAATCTGGAATATTAACAGATGCTAAAAACATGAGCCATGATATTTTAAAGCCTTTCGTTGAAAATATTACTGGAATGCCTGTTCTATTAATCTATCCTGAGCAACCAAAATCAATACCTATCAGAATTGAAAAATAGGCCTATTGGGAAAAGGGCACTTAAACCAATTTAAGTCCCCTTTTTAATGCTTCATTCCTTATCTTTCGAGGAATTCCCCTAACAAGGAACCACCTTCTTTTCTTGAATTTTTACTGTAGGGTGCAATAGCCTGAATTAACTTTCTAATAGGCATAGATTGTAACCAAACTTTACCAGTTCCTCTTAATGTAGCCAGGAAAATACCTTCCCCTCCGAATAACATAGACTTTATTCCTCCACTTGCTTGAATGTCAAAATCTAAAGAAGATTCATAAGCTACTACACAGCCAGTATCTACTTTTAGTGTTTCATTATTTAATTGTTTTTCAATTACAGTTCCCCCAGCGTGCACAAAAGCCTTTCCATTTCCTTGTAACTTTTGCATGATAAAACCTTCGCCTCCTAATAAGCCAGACCCTAATTTTCTATTTAAAGTAATTGAAACTTTAGTACCCATTGCAGCACATAAAAAACCATCCTTTTGAACTATTACCTCATTATTGTAATGGTTTTTTAAATCCATTGCGATTACAGTACCAGGATATGGGCCAGCAAAAGCCACATGGGCTTTACCTTGTCCTCTATGTGTAAAGTGAGTCATGAAGAGCGACTCACCAGTAAAAATCCTACTTCCAGCAGAAAGTAACTTACCCATAAAACCTTCATTAGGGTTGGAACCGTCCCCCATTTTGGTTTCAAATTGAATGTCATTGTCCATGTAAACCATAGCTCCGGCTTCAGCAATTACGGTTTCTTGAGGATCTAATTCTATTTCTACCAGCTGTACGCCATCTCCTAAAATCTTATAATCTACTTCGTGTGATTGTGAATGCATAATTTTAAAGTTTTCTAAATTTATTAAATCTATAAGTTATTTGCATATTATTAAAATATGAACACTAATTTTTAGAAACCCAGAAGGAAGCTTAATTCGAACAATTATAGAGGGTATAGATTGTATTTATAAATCAATTTAAATTATGATGATTAAGAAATCTACATGTAGCTTAATTCAATTCGCATTTTTGTTTCTATTGGTGGGTTGTGGAAATCCGGAAGGGTCAACTGAAAAAGAAGAAGTTCAACTGTATGATACAATTCAAGTAACCGCTACTGCCTATAATTCTGTTGAAAGCCAAACCAAGAAAAGAAACCCAAGTATTGCAGCATGGGGAGATACGCTAAAGCCAGGTATGCAATCTATCGCGATTTCGAGAGATTTTCTTAAAGAAGAGCTCTTAGAACATAACGATACAGTTTTGATTGAAGGATTAGAAGGGCCGTATTTGGTGAAAGATAAAATGAATAAGCGCTGGACCCGTAAAATTGATATTTATATGGGCTTAGATGTTCAAGCTGCAAGAAGTTGGGGCAAGAAAGAGGTAGAAATTTATATACCTATTAAAAGTGAAGAAATAAAAAAAGAGGAATAGCTATTCCTCCTCTTCATTATCTTTTTTAAGATCCTCTAAATCATCCCTATCTTTCAGCTTTTTATCCTCAACTTCTTCATTAAGGAATTGATTAATCTTATCAATATCAAAACTAGTTTGAATCTCACCGAAGGAATCAATTTTTACATCAAAGCCTTCTAATTTTGGGTTGACATTCGGTTTTTTATGTTTTTTACTATCGTCTTTCTTTTTAGGCATTATTAAGAAATTTGGTCCTTTAGCTTATCTAACGCTATTCGGATCCTTTCTGTTATTTCTTCTTTTCCTAAAATTTCAATAATATCCATTAAATCTGGTCCGCCTGCTTCTCCAGTAATACTAACTCTTAAAGATTGCATTACTTTTCCCATGCCTATTCCTTCTTCCTCCAATACAGCAGCAAAAGTTGCCTTGGCATTTCCAGCATCAAGGTGTTCTACTTTCTCTAAAGCATTTGCGTATAAGCTTAAGGCCTTATCTACATCAGCATTCCATTTTTTACGCACTACCTTTTCATCATAATGATCTGGTTTTTTAAAGAAATACTGTCCTTGGGTCCAGAATTCAGTAGGGAAAGTAACACGCTCTTTTAATGCATGAACAATACGCTCTAGTTTTTGCTGTGAAACTTCAATGCCATTAGCTTCAGTATCTTTCTTTAAATAATCTGCCAACTCAGCATTCGTTTTACTTTTCAAATACTGCTCATTGAACCACTTCGCTTTTTGGATATCAAACTTGGCTCCTGCTTTTCCGATTCTTTCCAGTGAGAAAGCATTTATTAATTCCTCTAAACTGAAAATCTCTTGCTCCCCTCCTGGGTTCCAGCCTAAGAATGCTAAAAAGTTAATCAAAGCATCTGGCAGGTAGCCATCTTCTTTAAAGCCTGCTAACATTTCTCCTGAAGCAGGGTCTTTCCATTCCATTGGGAAAATAGGGAAACCATGTTTTTCGGCATCACGCTTACTTAATTTACCATTTCCATCTGGTTTTAGTAATAATGGTAAGTGAGCAAATGTTGGCATGGTATCTTCCCAACCTAAAAACTGATAAAGTAAAACATGTAATGGTGCAGATGGCAACCATTCTTCTCCTCTGATTACATGCGTGATCCCCATTAAATGATCATCCACTACATTCGCTAAATGATAGGTAGGCATTCCATCTGACTTCATGATGATTTTATCATCAATTTGAGTAGAGTGAACCATTACCCAACCTCTTACTTTATCGTTTAGTCTGATTTCTTCTTTTCTAGGTACCTTCAATCTAATAACATAAGGCTCACCAGCATCAAGTTTTTGTTGTACTTCTTCTTTGGAAAGTGTCAAGGCGTTTTTCATCTGCATGCGAGTAATCGCATTATACTGAGGAGTATCTACTCGAGCTGCTTTCAAACGCTCACGCATTTCATCCAATTCTTCTGCAGTGTCGAATGCGTAATATGCTTTATCTTCATCAAGCAATTGCTGTGCATATTTTGCATAAATTTCCTTACGCTCACTTTGCCTATACGGCCCTACTTCACCTTCATCATTCCAAGGGCTTTCATCAGGTGTAATCCCTAACCATTTTAAAGTTTGGTGAATATAATCCTCTGCTCCTTCTACATATCTGTTTTGATCAGTGTCTTCAATTCGTAAAATGAATTTTCCACCTTCTTTTTTAGCAAAAAGATAGTTATATAAAGCCGTTCTAACTCCACCGATATGAAGTGGTCCGGTTGGACTAGGGGCAAAACGTACACGTACAGCTTGACTCATGAGATTTATGTTTTTATGCTAATGGGCTGCAAAATTAATCAATAATGTGTAAAACTCGCATAAAGATTAGATTTATGCCCCAATAATATGATTTCTAATCATCTCTCATTTTGAATACTATTAATAGGTGTATCACGTATTTTTATCGCAATTTTTAAATAATCTGTAGAATTAATTTAGTCTTTAAGGTATTTGAAAACAGAAATTATTAAATTACACTTGTATGTAATAAAATCCTATATAACCTACTATCAATCTTAAACTACCAATATTATGGAAAAGCAAATATCTAATTTGAATAATGATAAAAAAGGAAACCCAACTATAATGATCTGTTTAAAGTGCATTGTGTTTATGTCACTTTTCCCAGGTATTTACTTAATTGGCCGCTTTTTTATACTTTAAAATATAACCTATTTTCTTACTCGTTTAAATTGGTTTTGCACAATACTATTTAAATATATTTTAGTATTAATACATTCAAAATTTAATGGGTGTTCTAGTGATGAAAATAAAGAGACTCCCTCACCGAGTAAAATAGGGATTTTGGTGATGGTCATTTCATCTATCAAATCCTCTTTTAAGAAACTTTGAATTAATTTTCCTCCATCGATATACAAATTAGAATAGCCCTTATTATGGTTAGTATTTAAAACGGAATTTAAATCTCCGTTTAACAATTCTACTTTTCCGGAAAGTTCGTCAGGTATCTGTTTTAAAGAATTACTTAATACAAAAACAGGCTTTTCATATGGCCATTCAATATCAAAACCAGAAACTGTATCAAAAGTATTTCTACCCATCAATAAAGCATCGACCCCATTCATAAATTGCTGATAACCCATATCATCTTGATCAGGGTTTGGGATTGAATGGAGCCAATCAATATTGCCATTTTTATCCGCAATAAAATTATCTATACTGGTAGCAATAAAAACTTTGTTTTTAGACATTATATTAATTTCTAGTGAAATTACTAGAAAGAATAGCCTATTCCAATTGAAGGTACAGTGAAGTTTGGTTTCTCACCAAATATTAAATCCACACCGTAAATCACTGCATTACCAATAGCCATTTCTACCAAGTCATCAGTAGCAAAGCCTAATAGAGTAGTAGATGTAAAGCCTACCTGGAAGAATACACTATGAGATGGTTTTTGGAAACGATAGTGCATGTTAAAAGTACTGGTAGGAATTCCGTAGTTTCTTACTTCCTGTTGTCTACCATTATACCATTGTCCGTAATATCCTGCCCATCCGAAGCCCATAGTAAATAAGTGACTTTTTCTTCCTACTAGCATATTAAACTCGAAACTAGCATTTGCTAACTTTAAATCATCATATTGGGGAATGGGAAGGTAAAATCCACCAAGTTTGGCTGCAAAATTTATTAATCCATTCTTAGTTATAATTCTTTCATAATTAAAAGACGCTGGGATCGACGAACCTAGAACATTAAGGTAAAAAGAGTTTCTACTAAACTTTTCTCCTTTGACCCTTCTGGGCTCACCATCGTCTTTATTAAAATCTATAGTTGATCGTTTAACAGTAGTTTTAGAAGTTTGAGTATTAGTTTTCGGTTTTGGCTTTGGTTTAATTTCATAGGTTGTTTGTGCTTGTGCTACAACAACACTAAGAACTAATAGAATTGTAAATAACTTCTTCATATCATAAATAAATTAGTGCGAACTGGCTAAAACCAAATAATGGGCCAAAAATTTTGTTAAACCATTGGTTATTAACCTCTGGAATATAGTATTGGGCCAGCTGATTTTTGTTACAAAACAAATATGATATAATTATTTTTATTTTTTTTATATTATTTCAATTAAACCATACATGGCAAATATTGAACATAAAATAAAAAAGCACGCTCTTTCAAGCGTGCTTCAGAATTTAATAAATCAGCTACTTATTATTTTAAGCCTGCTCTTTCTAGTAAAGCTTCTATTTTAGGTTCTCTTCCACGGAATCTTTTATACAATTCCATTGGATGTTCACTTCCGCCTTTTGACAGGATATTGTCTTTAAAGGATTGAGCAACCTCCTTATTGAAAATTCCTTTTTCTTTAAAAAGTGAGAATGCATCTGCATCCAAAACTTCTGCCCATTTATAGCTGTAATATCCAGAAGCGTATCCTCCAGCAAAAATATGACCAAATTGAGTACTCATTAAAGCCCCTTCAACACTAGGAAATAGTTCAGTTGGAGCCATGGCTTTTTGCTCAAAAGCAGCAACATCATCAATATTATCAGCTTGTTCTTTTGATAAACTGAAATATGCCATATCCAAGATAGCAAAGCTTACTTGCCTTACGGTTGCATAGGCTTCGTGATAAGCACTACTTGCTTTTATCTTGTCGATATATTCTTGAGGAATCTTTTCTCCTGTTTCATAGTGTTTCGCAAAAAGATCCAGACATTCTTTTTCATAACACCAGTTTTCGAATATTTGTGAAGGTAATTCTACAAAATCCCAATATACGTTAGCTCCGGTTAAACTTCCGTATTGACCATTACCTAGCATGGCGTGTAAAGCATGACCAAACTCATGGAATAAAGTAGTTACCTCATTGAATGTTAATAAACTAGGGTTGTCAGGAGATGAAGGGGTGAAATTACACACATTAGATACTAATGGCCTTACTTCTTCACCATCTTTTCTGTATTGATCACGATAAGTCGTCATCCATGCGCCTCCTCTTTTTCCTTCGCGAGGATGGAAGTCTGTGTAAAATATGGCAATTGGCTTATCCTCTAAATCTGTCACCTCATAAGTAGTAACTTCCTTATGATAAACCGGAATATTCTTTACTTCCTTAAACCTGATATCATATAATTTCTCAGCGGTTTGAAATACGCCATCTAAAACATTTTCCAATTTGAAATAAGGTCTTAGCAATTCATCATCAATCGCGTATTTCTTTTTCTTAAGTTTTTCAGAATAGTAGGCCCAATCCCATCTTTGTAATTCAATATCATCACCTTCTTCCTTAATAAACGCTTTTATTTCTTCAACTTCTTCTTTCGCTTTTGGTAATGATTGATTTAATAAGTCAGATAAGAAATTTTGAACTTTATCTGCTCCCTCTGCCATCCTTTCTTCTAATACATAATCCGCATAGCTTCCATACCCTAAAAGGTTTGCCATCTCGCTCCTTAGGCTAACAATCTCTTTTATAATATCTTTATTATCATGCTTATCGCCTTTATTGGCTTTAGACATGAATGCTTTATAAAGTTTCTCTCTGAGGTCTCTATTATCAGCATTTTCCATAAAAGGTACAAAACTTGGGGCTTGTAATGTGAAAACCCATTTGCCTTCATGGCCTTTGCTTTTTGCTGTGGATGCCGCCTGTTTTTTTATAGAATCTGGTAGGCCACCTAAGTCCTTTTCGTCTGAAATAACTAATTCAAAATCGTTTGTCTCAGCCAAAACATTTTCACCAAACGTAAGTGTGAGTTGGGAAAGCTTTTTGGAAATTTCTTTAAATCGGGCTTTATCTACAGAATTTAAATCTGCTCCATTTCTTACAAATGACTTATACGTTTTATCCATAAGCATTTGCTGTTCTTGGTTTAAATCAAGTTTGTCTTTCTGATTATGAACCGCTTTTACCCTTTTGAATAAGGCTTCATTTTGCCATATATCATTTCCAAATTCTGATAATATTGGAGAGGCATCTCTAGCAGCGGCCTGAATTTTTTCATTCGTCTCTGCACTGTTCAAGTTGAATAATATGGAAGAAATAGAATTCAATTTCTTACCACTAAATTCTAATGCTTCAATTGTATTCTCAAAGGTTGGTGTTTTTTCTTGAGAAGTGATTTCCTCTATTTCCTGTTTAGCTTCTTTTATCGCCTCCTCTATTGCAGGCATAAAATGCTCAGACTTAATTTTATCAAATGGAGGCGTTTGAAAAGGTGTTTTGAATTCTTCTAATAAAGGATTACTCATATAAATCTATACTTTAATTTAAATGCAAACTTAAGCTTTTTGATACGGAAAGTAGATAGTAAAGATTTATGTATTGAAACTTTAAAAAGCTAATATGGTCAAAAATATCACTCCTACTATGGCTAACATAATATAAAGAGGTACCATAAATTTTAAGAATTTATCATATCCAATTTTTACCAAACCTAAGGAAGCTAAAACCAAACCTGTTGGGCTCACGCTGTTAAAAAGACCATTCCCCATTTGATAAGCATTCACGATAAGTTCTCTTCCTATATTCACATTTTCAGCAAGTGGAGAAAGAATAGGCATTGTTAAAACCGCCATTCCAGAACTTGAAGGAATGAAAAAGGTAAGGCCCTGGTAAATAAAATATAGTGTATTGATGAATACTCCTTTATTCATCCCGGTTGTAAGTTCACTTGCATAAAACAAAATACTATCACTAATTAATCCATCATTCATGATGATAGTAATGCCTCTTGCTAAACCAATAATGAATGCAACACCTAATAAATCCGCTGCCCCTTGCAGAAAAGATTCAATGAAATCATTTTCTTTCATTTTCGCTATAAACCCAATTAATATAGCTCCTGCAAAAAAGACTGTAGTCATTTCAACAAACCACCAGCCCCATTGGGAAACTCCTAATATCATCACCACAAAACAAGCAGTAAATACGATTAGAATGATTCTCAACCTTAGTGTAAGTGCAATATGTTTATCGGAAGTTGCTTGTTGAATGTATGCTAAAGATTTGGTTGCTTTAGGATCAGTTAGGGATTTTTCAGGATTGTTTTTTACTTTTTTGGCGTACCATAATATGTATAATATGGTAACAGTCATAGATACTATATACAAAACAATTCTTCCTTCCAATCCTGAAGTCCAGCTAATCCCTGCAGCATCTGATGCAATGATAGTTGCAAAAGGGTTGACTGTACTGGCCATTACACCAATAGCAGACCCTAGAAAAATACTGGCTAGACCCACCATGGTGTCATAGCCCGCTGCAATGAAAATAGGGATTAGTATAGGATAGAAGGCCAAGGTTTCTTCTGCTAAACCAAAAGTGGTTCCACCGAGAGAAATTAGTAATGAAGTAAATATGATCAACAAAAACTCTTTTCCTTTCAGCACTTTTGAGAGCCAAGCCATCCCTGCATTAAAAGCTCCGGTAGTATTCATTATTCCAATCATTCCTCCAATGATTAATACCAAGAAAATAATATCGGCTGCTTCTATAATTCCCTTAATCGGGGCTGAAATAAAATCCATAAAGCCTTGAGGTTTTGAGGGAAGCCTTTCATAAGTATTCGGAATGCTAATGGGTTTATATATGGCCCCGCTTGTAAATTTATCTATCGGAATATTTACATTCAACTTACTCAAGCTTTCTTCTGATGCAGCTAATTGATAACTGCTATCCTGGCTTTGGATGACAAAATTATCAGCAGATTCATTATAGCTTAAACTATTGTAACTTCCAGCTGGAATGATCCAGGTCATTATTGTTACTAAACCAGCAATGATGATTAAAATGGTTTGGGCTGCAGGAAATTTCATTCTCTCTTTTTTGTCGTTTTAACCCAAATATAAGAGAATGATTTTTCTTTAAATATTAGAATAGCTGTTAAGCTTTTTTTAAAGCTTAACTAAATAGGTAAAGAAGAAAAAAGGCAATAAGCTAGTATTGCCTATTAGTGACTTAAAATTATTTATAATGGGCTAAGGTCCAATCTATGTTAAACCTTTCCTTTAAATAAGGTTGAAGTGGCCCTAATCCTATTTTTTCTCTCCTTTTATCTACATTTTCAGGATTTTTAAGAGGTAGTAATTTCTTTTCAGAATTAATAATCTCAATCTGTGTACCATAGAGTTGTTCTTTACCTTTTTCGATTAAAATTCGATCCTTCATTTTAGCATACAAAAGTGGATCTACTTCTCCCCTTCTAAAGGCCTCACTTACATATGGGAAAAATTTGATTCTCATATCATGATCTGCATGCTGTACAATAAGAGTAGCTCCATCAATAGCAATTTCTGGAACTTCTGAAACAGATGGCCACCCGAAATCATCTAATAAATCATTAAGTTTATCTATATTTTCTGCTTTATACTTTTCTTCTAAAGCAAGTACTGGATAAATTGCAGCTGTATTAAAAACCCCACCATTCTTCAAATATTTTTCTCGTTCTAAATTACCGGCATACATGAATCCTTGATCTTTTATGATCATTCGCAGAAGTTCTTTTGCAAACTTTTGATTTTTAATAGGTGGATGATTTCTTTGATACATCATGATCTGATGGTTTTCTATTTTCTTCCACCTTGGATCCTCAATCAAACTCAAGAAGCTAGGGTCATGAAGAGCTGCCAAATTATGATCGTTTTCTATGGCATACTTTAAGAAATGGAAGGCTGTGTCTCGCATATCTTTAGTCCATAGTAATGCACAAGTTTGTGCAAGGTAGTATGAGGTAGTCCGTGTAGGGTTTTTTATCATGAGCTCACCATACTTCATCAAAGCAGGCTCTAGTAAACCAATTTGTTTTAAACTATCCGCTTCTTTTCTCAAATCCTGAGCATAAGAAAATTGAATGAAAATTAATAAAAGGGCGAAAGCAAGTATCTTTTTCATAATATTTTTGTTTAATTATGATACAAGCTTAGTGTCTATTTTAGATCCATGACGGATTAGTCGTTGAGCTACCTGTTAATGAAGATACTTAACTAAAGCATGAAACTAAAGTGATATATTAATGATACGGAGAAAGAAAAGCAGCATATGTTTTTGATTTGTATCAACATGAGCTTCAAATTTTAAAACGGATTATTAAAACAGGAAAGATTACGAGTTTCTGAAAAAACCCGATTTGAATAATAAATTATAAAATTGATCCATTACAAACACATGAGGTAGGGTGATAGAGGAAATGATAATTAACATAATATAACCATAGGATAGGCTGATTATGTTAAAATAAATAAGGGCAAAAAGAAAGAGTATTCCAGCAAAAGAAAGTACGCTAAAAGGAGTAAGTAACTTCAAAAAGCCTTTCAAATTAGATATGATATTTTCTGATTTTAGATATTTAAACTCCTCTTCCATTACTTTATAAGAATGTAGAATGATAAAGTAAAGGCTAAAACCAATTAGCAATGGCATAAGATAGAAGCTTAATAATGTCAATGACATTACTATTATTTCCATTAATACGGTTTCAATAGAAATGATATTTTTATAAACGAGCTGCGCAAGTATAATAAGTGTGATAGCAAGTGAACCAACAAATATTATTTCAAGCATTTGCTTAGAATGTACTAATTCAAAACTCGCAAATGACTCATACTTTTGAGTCATTAAGTTGATTTCCGCTAAATTAAAATATATTAAGCCTACAATTAAGATTAAACCCCATGAAAAGAATAAAATCTTATGATAAAAGGTCTGTTTTTTAAGATAGTGTGTGAATTCAGATTGCCCAAAATGATAAGCTGAAATTAAAAGGAATAAGACATATGCAAAAACAGGCGTAACTAGCCATAACCCAATATTTAATGCAATTATGCTGAGGTATACCGCAATAAATTTAAAATTGGATATTTTTTTACTCCTTTTAAACAATACATTATCAATCGCTCCATGTGGAATTCCAAAAATGATAATGAAAGGTACAGTAATATAAAAAGCAAAATTCTGAAATGGCCCTTCTGATATGGATAGCAAGGGTAAAAATAATAGGTTAGCTGCGATAAAGTAGAATATTGCTTTAGTCATAATGAAAAAAAGCCTCTTCAGGTTTTTCTGAAGAGGCATAAAAAATACTTTAATTATGATTTGTTTGATGAGTTAATGGCAATACCATAAACTACTAAACCAAACCCAATTTTGTTGATAGCATCCGCTATATTGTAGAATAAATCTACATTTTGAGGACCCCATCCTAAAGCTACATTTAACCAGCCACCAGGCATACACATATACCCAATCGGATAAATAGCCCATCCTACTAAAACAAACCATGCTAGTACTCTAACACCTTGTTTTACCTTGGCATTATCACTGTTTTTAGCAAGTTGAGCAACCTCACCAAACCATGCAGTATAAAGGATATAAACATAACCTAGTGTTGATATTACACCATAAATTACCGAGTGTGTAGTATCTCCGCCTTCTGGGTTGAAAGCTTCACCAATGTAACCAAATACTAACATCCATACAGCAGCCACAATAAGCTTCCATAATAAGTTTAGTTTAGCTCCAGCAGCTTTTGTTAATAAATAAAACTCTACAGCCATCAATGGAACTGTTAAAGTCCAGTCAATGTAACGCAATGATGTAGGGTTTTCACCTGTACTCAAATAGTAATCCTTCATATAGTAGTAGTGAACTGCTGCAATGAAGGTAATAAGACCGGAAACCAATAATGAGGTTTTCCATTTAGCATCAACTTGACTTCTCTCAAAAAAGAAGAATACGGATGCTGCCATCATAGCCATATACCCTATAAAAAAGGTAAATGCTACTACGTCCCCTTCGGGAATGATAATAATCTCTGATAGTACCATAGTTATTTTTGTTTATTTTGGTACTAAACAGAGTGTTGTGTTTTTTGTTTAATAGTTTGTGTTGTTTTTTAAACAAATTATTTATTGATATAAATTCTTAATATAAAATAGTAAAACATTTTACCCCCTAATAGCAATATATAATATTGTTGTATAGAACTATTTTAAACTATCATAAATTAACTGATAATTATTGTTTAACAAGTTCATAAAAACATAAATTATATTTTATAAAGATTCACAATAAGCCTAATTTCAATTTAGAAGGTTGTAGATGTTTTAATTTGGGACATTAATAATCCTTAATGAGTAATTTATCAATCTCTTTTGATATATCTTCACTTGGTCGGGCACACTTATTTTGAAATACTTTTCCATTTTCATCAACCAATACACTGTGAGGAATTCCTCTAATTCCAAAATCCTTTTCAATTTTTGAAGTCCAACTATTTTCAGCAAAGAGATTAATTGACTTTAGTTGGTATTTCTGAATATATTTTTTCCACGTTTTCTTATCTGAATACATGCATATATTAACTACACTTAGCTCTTGATCGTCATATCGCTCAACTAATTTATTTTCATAGGGAAATTCCTTAATACAAGGCTTACACCATGTTGCCCAGAAATTTATCAATAGAATTCTACCTTTAAAATCATTGGATTTAATTCTATTTCCAGCACTGTCGGTTAATAAAAAGAAAGGTAGCTGTGATCCTTTTGGCAAAATAGGATTGGCTTCATATTTCTGTAAGACTAATTTTTTTAATTCCTCACCTTCAATATTTTCAATCCATTTAGTATTAAAAATATACCTTCTTCTTTCAATAATAATTAACAAAGTAAATGTCAAGTAGGTATCCTTAACCTCAGCTGTTAATAGCTGATTAATTACATCTATTGAATGTTCATAAAATACTATCCATTCTTCAGTGTTTGAAGGCATTTTATTTTCATACATTGGGTCTGATTTATAGCCTATGAAATCGCTTAAAAAATTCATATACCTTTTATTTCCCAACATATCCGAATCATTAATTGACAAATCATTAATGGTTAATTCTAAAAATTGAGGCCCTAAAGAATCCGATTTATTGAGCATTCTTTTTCTATACATTAAACTGTTTAATTTCCAATAGGCATTGAGATAGTTTAGCCTTTTTCTTTCGAATGAAAAATACCAATTGGGTAATTCCATTTTATTGTCGGTCAAGAACTTTTGTTGAAGTTTTGTGATTGAATCATTTGCGGTTATAATTTCTTCAAATTCATCAGTATTATGTGTAAAACGAACGCGGGGCATCCAATCCGATTCTGTTGATTGAAAATAATTTCCCTTTTTTAACAAAAACTCGTTAACGTTTTTTTCTGAGCCGCTAAAATTGATATTATCTTCTGACTGATATATTATTTGAACGATGGAGCCAGGTTTAGAAAATATTTTAAATGCTTTATTATTAATTTTTAGATTGAAATAATCCTTGGCTTGCGATATTAGTGAAGTATAAAACGAATTATTTTTTAATATAAATGTATCAATTTTTTGAACTTTCCATGGTATGGTATACCAGTTTTCAATGTTGATAAAAGCAGTATCAGAAGAAGTATTTTCAATTAAAAAACTGCTTTTTCCATTTAAGTCAAAATCCTCTTGTAAAGCTTTGGAAGTAAATGAGCTTATTAATAGTAAATAACTGACAATTAATGTTTTCAAAATGGCTTTATACATAGTAAATTTATTATAAAGCTCAATATAACTAATTTATTAGTTGATTAAAATTAGAATCAAATTTTTCTAGAAAAAAAGCACGCTGATTCAGCGTGCTTAGTTGTTCAAAAAATTCCACAATAATTCATGAGACACTTATTGGGTTTTCTTAATTTGAACGGCTATTTATTAATTAAACTAAATCCGATTTTTAAACCTTTTCCAACTAAAAAAATGAAAAGCCCATATAAGGTAGGATAAGAAGAAACTTTCAAACCCCCAGCTAATAATGCTTGAGAAACTTCTCCAACTTGTTCTATAGCTTCAAAAGCACCAAACAAGCCTACCAACTGACCTAAGATTCCGAAAACCAATGCAAATAGTGCGATCTCCTGAGATATTTTAAGCCATCTCTCTGACTTATTTTTAAATGCTATAACTGAGGTGATAATTACTGCCACTAATAAAAGAAACAGTATTCCCATAAATAATATACCTCCTGTAAAATGTAATTCAATAATGCTCATAATTCTTTTTTGGTTAAGTGAAATGCAAGTGTAATAAGTAATCCTTTAAGTTTTTTTATTAGTCGATCATCAACCAATTTAAAATGGTGGATAACGTATTTATATTATTCAAGTATCAAAATTGCATTCTGCCTACTAAAAACGGTTATCGGTCGATTATAAAGTATTCTTATTATTTCTTGTATAAATTTACACTTCATGTTTAAATTATTATACCATATCCTATTCTGGGGCCTATCCTTTTTGCTTTGTTCATTCTTGATGAGCTATAACAATAATTGGAATGAGGCATTTTTACTTTCTTCTATTTACATGCCGATAACCATTGGATTAGCATATACTATTTCTTACTACCTTATTCCACAGTTTTTACTAAAAGGTAAAAAATTTAGGTTTGCGCTTTACTCAATATATACTTTCATAATTGCAGAATTTATAACTCTTACACTTAATACCATCATTTTCATTTTTATTGCCAATTATCAATATGATTTAATGCCTCCTGCCACTCAGGATTTTGCCATATTAAATACTGTTTTATTTCTTATTGTCATGCTTTTTTTAGCCATTACCAGTATCGATAAATGGCGAGCAACTGATACAGAAAAGAATGAAGCATTGAAAAACATGGCTGAGGCAGAATTGAAATTTTTAAAAAGCCAACTGAATCCACATTTCTTATTCAATACCATGAATAACTTATATGCTTTAAGCCTTAAAAAATCAGATAAAGCACCAGAACTTATATTAAGGCTAAGTGCATTACTGGAATATATATTAGAGAATAGTAAAAAGAACTTAGTTAGATTATCAGATGAGGTTAAGGTTTTGGAAGACTATATCTATATAGAGAGTTTTAGGTTTGGAGACCGATTAAAAATACATCAAGAATTGAATGTTGGAAATCAAAATGAGATTCAAATTCCACCACTTCTACTTATCACCTTGATGGAAAACTGTTTTAAACACGGTGGGAAAAATAATTCTGATGAATTAATTATTAATTACATGATTGAAGTGATTGAGTCTAAGATTAAAATTTCTTTTTCTAATAATTTCGTCAGTTCAGAATCAAATTCTCAAGCAATTGGACTAAAAAATATTAAAAGTCAATTGGCTTATTTATACAAAAGTCATTACAAAATGAACCATATGATAACTGGTAAAATTTTTAATATCGAAATAGAACTGCCATGTCAATGAAAAAGTGGAAATGTGTAATAGCAGATGACGAGCCTTTAGCTCGTGAATTAATTAGCGATTATACTGATAAAGTCCCTTTCCTTGAACTTAAGGGAGTTTTTAAAGATGCTTGGGAAGTACGAGAGTTTCTAAAGAGTAATAAAGTAGATTTACTATTTTTGGATATAGAAATGCCTGGTTTAGATGGGCTTACATTTATAAAAAGTTATCCAACTAGACCGAAAGTCATTTTCATTACAGCGTATAGAAAATACGCTGTTGATGCATTTGAAGTAAAAGCTATTGATTACTTATTAAAGCCCATATCCTTCGAAAGATTTCTGAAAGCGGTATCTGATTTAGATAACGAAGCAGAAATTAAACATACTAAAGATCATATATTCATAACCCATGAAAGACAGCAAGTAAAGGTCATGCTATCTGATATAAAATATATAGAAGCAAGAGGAGACTATTTAAAGTTCTATCTGGAAAGTCAAAAGCCTATTTTAACAAAAATGACTTTAAAAACATTGATAGAGGAATTACCCGAATCATTTATTCAAATTCACCGCTCTTTTGTAATTAATCAGGATAAAATAATGGCCTACCAAAAAGAGAAGGTTAAAGTTGGTGAAGATTGGCTGACTATTTCAAGATCTTTCAAAAAGGATTTGAATTTGGGTGATTAGTAAATTCCATTTTATACAAGCAACTTCTGGAAGAAATAGCGGGTCTATTAATTGACCTAAAATCGTTTAACATGAAAAAAGCTATCCCATTTTCGTTGTCCTTATTTTTATTTGTTGCTTGTGAAAAGGAATTTGAACCCCCATTCGATAATCAAAAATTTTATGATTATCATGAAACGCAAAACTGGAATTCTGAGGACTTCAAAAGCGAGCTTATAGGGGAATGGCAATTGATATATCAATATTGCTGTTCGGAAGCAACTTCTGCAGCTTGGGCTGATGTTCGAGAAGAGGAGTATGTTTTAAATATTGGTGTAGATTCTATTCTAGTATATCGAAAAGGAGAGTTAGCAAGCACTACTTTCTGGGAACTGGAAACGCGAGGTGAAACCGCATTTTATCTTAATTCAGAAGTAGGAATTGAAAACACTTTCGGTACAATCTATCTCAATAAAGAATATTTACTCTTTCACGGTTCTCCAGCAGATGGCTCCGATTCATATTATGAAAGAATTAAGTAACCATTTTGTGATATTGAAGTTGATGTAGAAAATTCAACTTATGAAAACCATAGCTATAACAGGCGCAACCTCAGGTATAGGGCTTGCTACATCAGAAGCATTATTAGAACAAGGCAATAAGCTAATTTTCCTAGTTAGAAATACTCAAAAAGCTGAGGAAATCATTTCCAATTGGGATAAAAAATCTCATGTAAGTATTATTCAATGTGATTTGGCTGATTTAAATTCCGTAAAAAAAGCTGCTGAGGAATTGCTTAAACTCACAGATCATTTAGATGTATTAATAAATAACGCTGGTGGTACTTTTCAGGAAAGAAAAGAAAGTAAAGATGGCTATGAGTTACACCTGGCTGTCAATCACTTAGGTCATTTCTTATTAGTGAAAACCATCATGCCGCTGCTCGAAAAAAGCAAAACCAAGGTAATAAATGTTAGTTCAGAAGCACATCGAGCAGGAAATCCAAATTGGTCTGATTTGAATTTACAGAAAAACTATTCAGCAATAAAAGGCTACGGCAATGCCAAATTATATAATATCTTGTTTACCAAATCCTTAGTCGATAAAGGAATGACCTCTTATGCTTTACACCCTGGCGTGATCGATTCTGGTTTTGGAGATTCCTTATCTGGCTTCTTAAAAATTATGTGGAAATTAGGAAAGCCCTTCATGAAAACCACAAGAGAAGGGGCATCCACTTCCATATATCTTGCTACTCAAGACCTCCCAAAAGATAAGAATGGTGAGTATTTTAAGGATAAAAAAGTTAAAAAAGCTAGCGCATTAGCCAATAGCTCCGCTGCACGAGAAAGACTTTGGGAAGAAAGCGAGAAAATGGTAAATGGCTTTTTATGAAAGCCCTTCTATTTTAACAATCAGAGATTTTATAAATCTATCTCTGCATATCCATTATTTATAAGAGGAAATAATTAATTTCAATTTATCTAATTGATATCTATGAAGAATCCTCCTCCTTATGTGCTACCGATTGTAGTATTTTCTCAATTCTGCTGTACTTCTTTATGGTTTGCAGGTAATGCGGTAATGCCGGATTTATTATTGAATTTTAACCTGGCGCCCACCGCTTTAGGAAACCTGACATCTGCTGTGCAATTTGGATTCATATCAGGAACATTAGTTTTTGCTATTCTTTCCATAGCGGATCGCTTTTCTCCTTCTAAGGTGTTTTTTGTTTGTGCTATCATAGGGTCACTTTTTAATTTGGGAGCTGTTTGGGAAGAAAATACATTAGTTAGTTTAATTAGCTCTAGATTTGCAACAGGCTTTTTCCTCGCAGGTATTTATCCAGTAGGAATGAAAATTGCATCAGATTATTTTGAAAAAGGATTAGGAAAATCTTTAGGGTTTTTAGTTGGGGCTTTAGTATTAGGAACCGCTTTTCCTCATCTATTAAATTTATTCACACAAGATATTCAATGGGAATTCGTCCTATATTTCACTTCATCATTAGCTTTCGTTGGAGGATTGCTCATGTTCTTTTTAGCCGATGGGCCCAATCGCAGAAGGAGTCAAAGACCCGATTTTACAGCTTTTTTTCAAGTGTTTAAAAAGAAAGAGTTTAGGGCTTCTGCTTTTGGATACTTCGGCCATATGTGGGAACTATATGCCTTCTGGGCTTTTGTCCCTATATTTCTTGGCGTCTATCAAGGTTTCCATAAAACCGTAGAATTCAACATTTCTTTAATGTCATTTATAATTATTGGTGTTGGAAGTATAGCATGTATATCCGGTGGATATATTTCAGAAAGCTTGGGGACTAAAAAAACAGCTGCATGGTCTCTATCCTTATCTGGCCTATGTTGTCTAATTTCGCCAATAGCAGTTATGTATTTCAATCCCGCACTTTTCATTGGGTTTTTAATTTTCTGGGGAATGGTAGTAATAGCTGACTCTCCTCTTTTTTCAACCTTAGTCGCTACTCATGCACCTGCTGAAAATAAAGGCACTGCATTAACCATTGTAAATTCAATCGGATTTGCCATTACTATCATGAGCATTCAATTATTAAATATTCTAAGAATAGAGCTGAGGCCAGAATACTTGTTTAGTATTTTAGCTATAGGGCCAGTTTTAGGTTTGTATTTTCTAAATTCTAAAAACCCACTTATTTCAAATTAGCTCATAACATTCTTGAATAGATTTTTTAGGATTCTATTAAAATTGACCGTATCATTAAGACGTAAATTTGAAATATCCCCTTAAAGAAGAATGGAAAAAAAACCTGAAAACCAGTATCAAGAAAAAAAGAGTAAAAATAAAAAACCTTATTATAAAAAAAGATATAATCAGAAAGCCCCTAAAAAGAAGTTTTGGAATGCCGATAAAATTGTCAGTTTATCGGCCATGGCCATAGCGCTTTTTACTTTGGTAGTTCTTTTATATCAAAGCTATATTTTAGATAAGCAATATGAGTTAACAGTAAAACAGCAAAAAGCTGCAGTATTACCTTACTTACAATTTATTCCATATTCGGGAGAAAGTGGTTTTTCGATAAGTATCAAAAACAAAGGCCTTGGCCCAGCATTTATAAAAGGATTATACATTAAAGAGAAAGACTCCACCTTCCTTCACCACAACCTCTATCATTTCTATAATGAGAGAAATAGTGACACCGTATATTCATTTAATGCAGCTAGCCTTATTGATGGGCTTGTTTTATCTCCGGGTGAAGAGTTAGAACTTTTCTCCGCTGGAGGTGGTAGCTCTGGATTGGATCCTATCGTAAATTTTTTCTATGACTACTTCGATAGAGGTCAAAAAATGTTTTTCATTGAATACGAATCCGTTTTCAAGGATGCATGGATCACTACTACTTCTTTTCAAAATTTACCTAAGGAAGAATATGGTGAATTTGAAATCTATTACAATATGGTAGAGTAACCGATTACTCATGCATCAGGATCAATGGATATAAATTGCTGTTGCACCAACTAATTCACTTTAAAGCAGTACAATGTTAATAACAACTTAACCGCATAAAAAATGGATATCAATTTAGCAGTACTAATAGATGGGGATAACATTCCTTCGGCCAATGTGAAAGAAATGATGGAGGAAATTGCTAAATACGGTAATCCCACTATTAAGAGAATTTATGGGGATTGGACTAAGCCTAATTTAAGTAAGTGGAAAAACTTATTGTTGGAAAATGCCATCACACCCATACAGCAATATGGCTACACCACTGGGAAAAATGCTACTGATTCGGCCATGATCATAGATGCAATGGATATCTTATATTCCGAAAAAGTAGATGGCTTTTGCTTGGTTTCCAGTGATAGTGATTTTACCCGATTGGCTACCAGGCTCCGAGAGGCAGGCATGAAAGTTTATGGAATTGGAGAAAAGAAAACCCCTAATCCATTTATAGTGGCTTGTGATAAGTTTATATATATAGAAATATTAAATACCCAACCTGAAGAAAAAGAAGCTAGTTCTGATAAATCAAAACCTAATGTTGATAAAATTACTCAAAAAGACATTAAACTGATATCAAGTACCATTTCCGATTTAGCTGATGATGACGGATGGGCATTCTTAGGTGATGTCGGAAACTTATTGCAAAAGAAACAACCTAATTTTGATTCGAGAAACTATGGTTATCCTAAACTTACCCCTCTTATCAAATCCATTAAAAATTTTGAGATCGAGGAGCGCATAGGAAATAAAAATAATCTGAAACTAGTTTATGTTCGACTTAAAAAAAAGCAGAAATAGCTCTTTAGTTAATCTCCTTTAATTTCTCTTTATATACTTCCACCACAGATTTAACTTTTTCAATTTCAGAATATAATGAATCTATGGAGTTTTTAAGATTTTCTAAAGTTTGAACATACTGTGTAGAGTCATTTCTCAATTCTTTTAGCTCTTGTTCGTATTCTAAAATCTTTTCATTTGTGCGCTCATAATTTTTTTGATTTTTACGTTCATCCCTTTTAAGATCCTCAAATTCTTTACTTAGATAAGTTGCCGCTTGTTCGGACTCATCTATTTTCTTTTGAGCTAAATCCGTCCTCATTTTTAGGTTGAAATTATATACAAACTCCTCAACTGCTTTTTGTAGCTCTGGGTAGATCTCTTTTGGAATGCCTTGTGGATCAATCCCCATCCACAACACACTTTTTTCGGTATTTCCTGTAATTTGACTAAAAATCAAGACCTCCTCCACATAAATATCAGTTCGGAATGTAGTTTGATAGGTCTTATGGTTTTGAGTATCTTCACTTCTACCAAAATCCTTGGCGTATTCTTTCCAGCTATTCTGAGCTTTTTCCTTAGAAAAAGGTAAATCAACCTCATATCCTTCAACATCTACACCTAACAAATTATGAGCACTGCCGACCGTTTGATATTGTGCAAATAAGGGACTGATGCTGAAAAGCAAAATGAACGGTAATAAGATTCCTTTTAACATATCAATAAGATTCTTTTTGATTGCAAACGTAAATATAAACATAATGGTGTAGCTATTTATGTTATTCCATAACCAATAATCAGGCCTAATATTATTTTACTGAGCCGATTCCCAACTAATTTGCTTAGCAGTAGTTAAGAAGATAGAACTTATGAATATGAAAAATATATTAATAACCGGTGGCTCTGGACTTGTAGGAACTGAACTTTCTGCTCTATTAAAATCTAAGGGATATGAAGTTGCCCATTTAACAAGGAGCATAAAGAAAAACTATCCTTATCAACAGTTTGAATGGAATATAGGAAAGCAGCAAATTGATGAAAAGGCTTTCGAGTTTGCAGATGTGATTATCCATTTAGCTGGTGCTGGAGTAGCTGACAAACGTTGGACAGAGGAGCGTAAAAAAGTAATTATTGAAAGCAGAACAAAATCTGTTCAACTTCTATTCGATAAAATTCAAGCTAATCCTGAATATGCACCTAAACATTTAATAAGCGCAAGTGCTATTGGCTATTATGGTATGAACACTGGTGATAAATGGGTAGATGAAGACTCTGAAGTTGGCAATGATTTCTTAGCTGATGTAACCAAAAAATGGGAAGCTTCTGTAGATCAATTTGAAGCATTGAATATTCCAGTTGCTAAAATCAGAATAGGAATAGTCTTAACAGATAAAGGCGGAGCATTACCACAATTAGCTCAGCCCATCAAATTATTTGCCGGTGCACCCTTAGGTTCAGGAAAGCAATGGATGAGCTGGATCCACATCGATGACTTAACAAGGCTATTTTTACACAGTTTAAAAAATAAATTAACTGGAGTATATAATGGCGTTGGAGAAAATCCAAATACGAATAAAGAAGTAACGCGCGCAGTTGCAAAAGTTTTAAATAAACCTTTGATTCTGCCAAATGTGCCTGCTTTTGCTATGAAATTATTATTAGGCGAAATGGCTCAAATGGTTTTGGGAGGTAATAAGGTAAGTGCTAAAAAAACGCTTCAGTCAGGATTCGAATTTAAGTTTGAAAAGTTGGATGAGGCATTAGAGGATATTTATAAGGCCTCCTAGCCGCAGCCCCCTAACCCCCAAAGGGGGATTTCTCTCTCCGATTTAGATTAGTAATAAATGATAAGTTTCATCTCTTTTAACGTAAATTTCTTAGCGAAGAAACTAATTAAAATGCAAATGTTTTTCTGTGAGTATTCCCCCTTTGGGGGCTAGGGGGCTACAAAAACACCCAAAAACTCAAGATCAACACCCCCCATAAAATACCTAAAAAATGCCATCCTTTAATCAGCAATTCATATTTTAAATGCCAAAAAGGATTAGTTTCTGCTATTAAATATTTTACTGGATCTTTAGAAATGGAGTGGGTTTGAAAAATCAAAAACCCTAAATAGGTGTGAGCAGCTAAAAAGTGAGCAGCATGTAAAGCAGTAAGTACATATAAAAAAGAAGCAGAAACATGAGACGAAAATAATACATCTGATTCTCTAAGCATTTTCCAACCTAAGAACTGGCAAAGTGCAAAACCTAAGCCGAGAAAAAATGTAACCCTCAGCGCCATTAACAAAGACGATATTTCTTGGGCTTTGAATAATTTATGAATTGGGTGAATCATAAAACTTGAGGCAGCAATCAATATTGTACTAAGTGTAAAAACAGCCGGTAATTCTATTTCTTTATTTCCCTCATTTCCAAGACTCATAAAAAATGAGAACAATAAAAAAAAGAAAATTAAAGTGCTTCCAAATAAACTTAGAATAAATATCATTTTATAGGGGTGCATCTTTTCAACCCTTTCAAAAAATGATAATTCTTTAACTTTTGTTTTCTTATCCATTTAACACAAAATTTAGGCTATCAAGCAATCCTTAAACCATTTTCCACACTTTTATCAACTCCTAGCAAACTGACTCTGTCATCATCTACCGCTCCTAGAACCAAACATTCGCTCATGAAGTTCGCTATCTGTTTTGGAGGAAAGTTTAATACTGCAACCACCTTTTTACCAATTAATTCTTCTAACTCATATAAAACAGTTATTTGAGCTGAGGATTTCCTGATTCCATACTCTCCAAAATCAACCCATAATTTGTAAGCAGGCCTCATTGCTTCCGAGAATTCTTCAGCTCTTAGTATTGACCCAACTCGCATTTCTATTTTAGAAAAATCCTCCCAGCCAATTGTTTTATCATTCTCATTCATAACTGAATAGCCTCCGTTTTGGTTATTTTTTAGTTAATTTTTTCTGTGGTCTTCGAACTATGCGCCTTTCCGGCTAGTTTGTTTTACCTTTGCAAGATACACTAACGAAATTCTTGCGTAAAAGTCAGCGCAACATTTAAATAAGAATAGCTTTGAAGATAAAGGACTTTCTAAAATTATATAAAGATGATGCTATCATGCAAACCATGATGGCTTCCCTTAAACCTAATGAAAATCAAACAATCCACCTGAAGGGTTTAGTAGGAAGTTTGGATGCAATAGCCGTAGCAGTATCGCACCAGATTAATCATCAAAACCAACTCATCATTTTGCACGATAAGGAGGAAGCGGCTTACTTCCAAAATGATTTACAAAATTTATTAGACTTCAAAGAGCCGCTGCTTTTTCCCACTTCTTATAAAAGAGCTTATCAGTTTGATGAGACTGAAAACGCTAACGTTTTAATGAGAGCGGAAATTCTGAATAGAATTAATAACAAATCCTCCACGGGAGAAATCATTGTTACCTATCCGGAAGCGCTTTCAGAGAAAGTGATCAATAAAAAGTCGCTTAAATCGAATACTTTCACAGCAAAAGTTGGAGAATCATTAGATGTTGAATTCATAGCAGAGCTTTTGCAAACCTACGATTTCGAACCAACCGACTTCGTTTACGAACCTGGCCAGTATGCCATAAGAGGGGGTATTATTGATATTTTTTCCTATGCTAGCGATGAGCCTTACCGTATTGAACTTTTCGGAAATGAAATTGACAGCATTCGAACTTTTGATGTTGCCTCACAATTGTCGATCGACCCTATAAAACAGATTAATATTATTCCGAATGTACAAACTAAATTACTGGAAGAAACACGAGAGTCTTTATTAGATTATATTCCTAACAACACTAAAGTGTGGTTCAAAGACTATAAGCAAACTCTGGATGTTATCCAGCAATATTTTGATAAGGCATCTCATTCTTTTCAAGAAATTCTTGATAGCACTCATCAAACACAAGTGGTTTTAGAACCTCATATGTTATTTGAAACGCAGGAAAGTTTTGAAAAAGGACTTGAAAAATACATTAAAGTAGAATTCGGAAACCGCTTTTATTTAAAAGCAGATCAGCAATTTGAATATCAGGCAAAACCTCAACCTTCTTTTAATAAGAATTTTGACTTAATTGCTGAAAACCTTTCAAGCAATCAGGAAGCCGGTTTAATCAATATCATTTCTTCAGAATCTATAACTCAAACGGAAAGGCTCAAAAATATCTTTGAAGAAATCGATCCATTTATAAAGTTTCAGTCATTGCCTCACACCTTGAGGGCCGGCTTTGTAGATGATCAATTAAAGCTCGCTTGCTATACCGACCACCAGATTTTCGAAAGGTTTTACCGTTATAAAACCAAGGATAAGCAGAGTAAATCAAAAGCGATTACCATCCGGGAGCTCAAAAATTTGCAACCGGGTGATTTTGTAACCCACATAGATTACGGAGTTGGCCGCTTTGCCGGAATGGATAAGGTGGATAATAATGGCAAGAAGCAAGAAGTAATTCGTTTAATCTACAGAGATAATGATTTACTGTATGTGAGTATTCATGCGCTACATAAAATTTCAAAATATAGCGGTAAGGAAGGCAGCACCCCATCCATTAGTAAATTAGGTTCTCCTGAATGGGAAAACAAAAAGAAAAAAGCCAAGAAGCAGGTTAAAGATATTGCTAAGGATCTTATTGAGCTTTACGCAAAAAGGAAATCTGCTCCAGGTTTTGGGTGTAAAGAAGATAGCTTTTTACAAGCTGAGTTAGAGTCTTCTTTTATTTATGAAGATACTCCTGATCAGGCAAAATCTACTGCCGATGTAAAAGCAGATATGGAGCAAGAACACCCTATGGATAGGTTGGTTTGTGGAGATGTGGGTTTTGGTAAAACTGAAGTTGCTATTAGAGCAGCTTTTAAGGCGGTTGACAATCAAAAACAAGTTGCCGTTTTAGTGCCTACTACCATTTTGGCTATGCAGCATTTCAGAACCTTTGCTGAAAGGTTAGAAAAAATGCCGGTTACGGTTGAGTACATTAACCGTTTTAGAACCACTAAACAAATCAAAGATATTCTAAAGCGAACTGCTGAAGGAAAAGTAGATATTCTAATCGGTACTCATCGAATTGTGAATAAAGATGTAAAGTTTAAAGATCTTGGTCTGCTTATTATTGATGAGGAACAAAAGTTTGGCGTTTCTGTAAAGGATAAACTGAAACAGTTTAGAGTAAATGTAGATGTGCTTACTTTAACTGCTACCCCTATTCCTAGAACTTTACATTTTAGTTTGATGGGGGCTCGGGATTTAAGTGTTATTCAAACTCCTCCACCTAATCGCCAGCCTGTCACCACAGAATTACATACTTTCAATGAAGAAAAATTAAGAGATGCCATTGCATTTGAATTGCAGAGGGGAGGACAAGTATTTTTCGTCCATAATAGAATTGGGGATATTGAACAGGTCGGCAACATAATTTTAAAACTAGTTCCAGATGCCAGAATTGGGGTGGCCCATGGTCAAATGGAAGGCCCAAAACTTGAAAAAGTAATGATGCGATTCATTGAGGGCGAATATGATGTCTTAGTTTCCACCAACATCATTGAATCAGGATTGGATATTCCGAATGCCAACACTATTATCATTAATCATGCACATATGTTTGGTATGTCTGATTTACATCAGATGCGTGGTCGTGTAGGGCGTTCAAATAAAAAGGCTTTTTGTTATCTTTTGACTCCCCCTACTATTGGCTTAAGCTCAGATTCCCGAAAAAGGCTTACTACTTTGGAAGAATTCTCTGATTTAGGAGATGGCTTTAAAGTGGCGATGCGAGATTTGGATATCCGTGGAGCAGGGAATATGTTAGGGGCTGAGCAAAGTGGTTTTATCACAGATCTGGGGTTTGATATGTATCATAAGATATTAGATGATGCAGTAGCGGAGCTTAAGCAGACTCACTTTGCTGATCTTTTCAAGGATGAATTAGCGAAAAAAGCAGAGATTATTGCCCAGGATTGCACGATTGAAACAGACTTAGAAATACTCATCCCTGAAGATTATGTGGAAAACATAACAGAAAGGTTAAGTCTGTATTCGCAATTGGATAATATTAAAAACGAAGAAGAATTAGGCGTTTTTGAAAGATCTATGGAAGATCGTTTTGGCAAAATACCTGCAGTAGTTTATGATTTAATTGAAACGGTAAGAATAAGATGGAAGGCCGAAAAGCTAGGCTTTGAAAAGTTGTTGATCAAAAATGGTAGTCTAAAAGCTTATTTTGTTTCAGCGGATAACGAAAAGTATTTTAAATCTGACATCTTTGGTAGAATATTAACCTTTGTTCAAATGCATGGTAAACAATGCAAAATGAAAGATTATAAAGGCAGACCGATTCTAAAAATTCAAGATATTGAAAATATTGAGCAGGCTAAAGCCATAATATTTGATATGGCAGGAGAAGAAGTGGCGACAGCTTAGCGATTATTTTAACAATTGGTATCTTTACAGCGTAATACTAAAAGCATAGAATTTTTATCATAGAATAACCTAAGACATGAATAAGAAAGTAATTTTAATGATATTAGACGGTTGGGGTATTGCAACCAATAAAGAAGTCTCGGCTATAGATAAAGCCAATACACCTTTTGTTGATGGCTTATATAATCAATATAAACACAGCAAATTAGAAGCTTCGGGTCTTGCAGTAGGATTACCAGAAGGTCAGATGGGGAACTCTGAAGTGGGCCACATGAACATTGGTGCTGGTCGTGTTGTCTATCAGGATTTAGTAAAAATCAATAAAGCAATCGAAGAAAAGTCTATTAAAGAAAACCCTGTTTGGTCAGAAGCGATGAGCTATGCCAAGGAGAATAATAAAAAAGTCCACTTTATCGGTTTAGTTTCTGATGGTGGGGTACACTCTCATATTGATCATTTAAAAGGCTTGATGACCCTTGCTCATGAGGAAGGCGTAAAAGATTTATTCGTGCATGGCTTTACTGATGGCCGTGATACGGATCCGAATGGGGGAAAAGATTATTTAAAAGATGTTGAAGAACATGCTGCAAAAACAGGAGCAAAAATAGCTTCAATCACTGGTCGCTATTATGCTATGGACCGCGATAACCGGTGGGAAAGAGTGAAATTGGCTTATGATGCCATGGTACATGGTGAAGGAAAACAAACAGAATCTGTATTAGATGCCATTCAAGAATCTTATGATGAGGGCGTAACAGATGAGTTTATTAAACCCATTATCAATACCGAAAATGGTGAAGCCATTGCTAAAATAGAAGAAGGTGATGTGGTGATATCTTTCAACTTCCGAACCGACAGAGGAAGAGAAATAACTCAAGCTTTAACTCAAAAGGCTTTCCATGAGCAAAACATGCATCCTTTGGATTTACACTATATTACTATGACGAAGTATGATGATACTTTCAAAGGAGTAAAAGTACTTTTCGAGAAGGATAATTTAGTCAATACTTTAGGAGAAGTATTAGCGAAAAATAATAAGAAGCAGATTAGAATAGCTGAAACAGAAAAGTATCCTCATGTCACCTTTTTCTTTTCTGGAGGAAGAGAAACTGAGTTTGAGGGAGAAAAAAGACTCATGTGTCCTTCACCGAAAGTAGCTACTTACGATTTACAACCAGAAATGAGTGCTGGCGATATAAGGGATAAAATCATTCCCGAATTGAAAGCGGGTGATGCTGATTTCGTTTGTCTAAATTTTGCCAATCCTGATATGGTAGGCCATACTGGGGTTTTTGAGGCAGCCGTAAAAGCTTGTGAAACAGTAGACCAATGTGCTAAAGCGGTTGTTGATGTAGCCAAGGAAAATGGTTACGCTACCATTATCATAGCCGACCACGGTAATTCGGATTACATGGTAAATGAAGATGGAAGCCCAAATACAGCGCACACTACAAACCTTGTGCCTTGTATATTAGTTGATGATGAATTCAAGGGCACTATCAAAGATGGTAAACTAGGTGATCTAGCTCCAACTATTTTAAAAATAATGGATGTTGAAGTACCTAAGGAAATGACCGGTGATATTTTAATTGATTAATAAATATTTGAGGGCTTTGTATATTCAAAGCTCTCTTCATTTTTATCTTATAAGTATGATAAACTTCAGTAGAATTCTTTTTGCCTTCCTTTTATTCGGAATTATTTCATGTGAAACGGCAGTAAGAGAAAAACCGATCAATGAATATTATGATGTTGATGCATTGGTGGATCAGCAGGCAAAACTTCTATCGGACATGCAGCCTAAAATTGAAAAGTCTGTTGAAGTTGATGGGCAAAAAGAGATGGATACCTTGGAATTTGACTCTCTCGGCTGGAAGAATGAATTAGAAGTTTTTAAGTTGGCAGACATCAATAAACCTACATTATTTGATGCATATGAAGCCACTGAAGAACAAACCTCTAATGGAAAAATTTGGCGTTACTCTACTGAAAAACCATCCTTAGGTATTGAGTTCTTGTACGTTTATTTCGATCAAGATAGTACGGTTAAAAAACTTGAAGCACGTTATCATGAGAATAATGCGCTTTATATATCAGAGCGAAATTTTGAAATCAACTTCAATAACACTAACGGAACTCCTGTTTTAGCATCTTACAAAATATATGGTCGTCAAAAGATGGCCATGAAAGATGAAGTGTATTTCTCTATTGAAAGTGAAGTCGTGAACTAATAATTGAGTTTTAGATTGCTTCGCTACGCTCGCAATGACAGTATACATATAAGTTCTATTCTAAAACCTTTGTGTACGTTCATTGCATCTTTGTAAGGTGAGCACGACTGAAGCAATCTTAATAATTCGCTAGGAGCTTAAAATCCGACCGCTACTGTCTCTTTAACTACTTTAGTATTTCCATCTGAATCAAAAAGCTGAAAGTAAATAATATAATAACCTGTTCTTACTTTTCTGCCATTAAAATCTACTCCATCCCAGCGGAAAAAACCTGTATTGCTAAGCGTTTCATTATTCGCTAAAGTAGTAATTACATTCCCCTTCATATCAAAAATTTTAACGGTCGCCATACTTCCCACATCTTCTAGCTGGTAATTAATAATCGTATAATTTCTGCCTGGCTGATCATGGGCGAAAGTTTTCGGCTTAGCAGCTATGGTTCCAAAATCAATGTCTCCCGAGGTGCGTTGCGAATTTTCTTTCCCAGGTGTTGCAAATCCAACTGATGAAGCGGCTGAATTCCATGATTCAGCTTTATCAATGGGCGCATCAGGATGAATTCGCTCCAAAGAAACACCATCAGTAGTCCTGAGAAAAGGCAAATGCATATCGTCTGAATATTCAAAATATTCTGTCAAAGCTTCATTTGCAGAAGTAATGCTTACAACTCCTTTCCCATTAGAAAGAGCAGGAAAAGAAGTTTCATAAATATTTTGTGCTACATGCGATGTAGGGTAATCCTTGATTATGCTCGCTTTATCACTCGTTATAACCAAGAACTGCCCAGGACTAATGATCACGTTTTCATTTTCAAAAATTACTTCTTCATTATTATTTCCTTTAACTATCCATCCTATTAGATTAACATATTTATCCGAGATATTTAATAGTTCTATAAAATCAGCCCCTCCAGATTTTTGATCATAAAGGACTTCATTCAAGACTACATCTCCTTGAATAGGAGGCTCGGCTAATGCGAAGCTTGTTTGATTTTGATCAGATAAAATAATATTGCCTTCACAATCAGTTAAATTATCCACAACAAGTGTGTAAGATACTTTTGCTTTTAGATCCGCTTGCAATACAAGTTTTATTCTATTCAAATCGAGAAGCTCAATCTTCGCAATTGTTATCTCAGGCACTATTCTAAATTGATTTCTTCTAATATTGGTAATGTCAATCGGCTCATTAAAATCCACTATGACTTCTTTTGTATTAGGCGCATATGCATTGGCTAACTCAGGTCCACTTTGGTCAGTATTGCTTTCCATAACTGAGTTTTCAACGCCAGGTGTCGCTTGTTTTTCATCAACTGATGCACGCCAATTTGATATTCCTAGGCATGGACTGCCAGTATCAATCATTTCCAGTGACCACCCTCCTTCATCATATTTTGAATTTTCTTTATACCAACTTTCACTGTAAAAGGCCTGATTGATTATTTGCTCATCGGTAACCAACTGAAGATTATCTCCTCGATTATTTAAATTGGGCCAAGGACTCAAAGCTATTACACGTCCATACGAAGACAAGTCCTCCACCGCAGATGTGGCCGTAATTAAAATATATTCGTTCGGTTCTATATAATTCAATCCTAAATTCACCGTATCCCTTTCATCCATAAATTGTACATCAGTTAAGAAAAGCAGTTGATCCGTTGCATTGTATATTTCTACAAATTGTCGATTGGGCAATATTTGGTCCTCTTTTGGGTTTGCCATAATTTCTGTAATAATCAAATCATTAAAAGTAGGTTTAGCGGGCTTTTTCATAATTATTTCTTGTTTCAACTGAGTCATGAAATTTCCTGATAAATCTGAAATGCTATCTACAGTCACGCTATAGGGGAAACCTGCAATCCAACGGTTTTCCCAGATCAATAAAAGTTGATTTTTGCTCCATATTTGAGCTTTGGTTAATGTAATCTGGGGTGATAAACTATAATTACTTAGATTTTCAGCAGACAAAGTATCAATTGGCTCCGTAAAGGTTAAAAGCAAAATTGAGTCTGATAAAAAGAAAAGTGAA
The DNA here is from genome assembly GCF_030503895.2 of Marivirga arenosa. GTDB lineage: Bacteria > Bacteroidota > Bacteroidia > Cytophagales > Cyclobacteriaceae > Marivirga > Marivirga arenosa. The sequence goes on along the minus strand of NZ_CP129970.2, from coordinate 1,580,034 downwards.
TCTAATTGTGGTGGCTCAATATCATATAAAAAGCTTGCTGATAAATCTTCTGCAATATTTCCATTACAATCCGACACCTCTTCTATAGTAATTGTATAAGTCACATCATTTTGTAGTTTATTTTGCAGATTCAGCTTTACTGAGTTTTCGTTTTGTCGATCCACTATAATGCTATCAATCTGATCTCCAGACTGCAGTAGGTAACTCGCATTTACCAGTGATTCCATATCCATTTTTTTATCAAAAATTATTTCTAACTGAATTGGGGAGCTTGAATAAAATGAGACTATTCGGGCTGGCTGACCGGTAAACGATGAATCATAAGTACTATTCACCATTCCAGGTGTACCTCCTTGATCTGCCTCAGAGCCTTTCCAGTTTTTGATATCAAAACAAATTAAGCTTGGATTTATAAGTTCTAAAGAATACCCTCCTTCAGACTTCTCTTCATCTTGAAACCAAGATCGATCGTAGGCTAAGGCATCAATTATGACTCCAGAAGAATCTTTGATTTCTATACTATCACCCCCATTATTTAAAGATCGCCACGAAGATGGAACTAATACTTCACCAAAATTAGCATACCCATCTTTTGCAGAAGCAGGAGCTAGAATAATGTACTCTTTAGGGTACAAAACAAAAGAAGGTAATGAACCCTCTGATTCTGTATCATCGGAAATTTTCCAGCCTTTTAAGTCGATGAATTTATCTGAGCGATTATAGATTTCTACAAACTCTTCATCTGGAAGGCCTAAAACAGGTGTTGGATCAGGAAAAAATTCGCTGATTATAATATCGCCTGGCTCTGCATTTTCCAATTCAAAATATAAAAATTCAAGACTATCTAATACTGTTATATTCCCTTTTAAGTCGCTAATATTTTCTGCTAACAAAAAGTAGTTGCGTCCATTTTCAAATGAGTTTTCGAAAGTAATCCTGACAGTATCATCCTTTTGTTCTACCTGAAGTGGATTTATATCATCTGGTTGCAAAGAGTAAATGCTGTTATTTACTTGACTCAACTCTTCATTATAAATTAATTCAATTTGATTATTTCCAATGATCTTATATTCCTGGATTGATGGAGGAATGGTATCAAACACATAATTTCCAAAATAAATATTATCAAAATAAAAGCTGCTGCTACGACTTGATGTGAAGTAACAGATAAACCCCAAACTTGTAGCTGCACTAAGACTTGCCTCTTGACCACTTGCCAATACTTCAAAACTTTCTCCTTTGCTGGGGTCAACTGCAATTTCCCAGATTGCATTTTCATCTCTCCTTACTCTCACTCTAAGATCAAAAGCAGAAGCAAATAATCCGTCTCCTCCTCTGGCTATTAACAGTGTTGTTTGTCCATTTCTATAAAACAAACTAACTCCATCTTCAGTACCATTTTCTCCTATTTCCAAGTAATAGCCTTCTTGTATGCTTCCAGTGTTTTCATAATCTAATAGGTTTTCTGTAGTACTTGCTAAATAAATTTCCACACGATTAGAATTGGAAGGATTGAAATCCAATTTGATATCAAATCGCCATTCCTTTAGTTCAAGGCTATTATTAGAAATTGCAGTAGAAATATAGCTTGATCTTAAAGGATCATCCTCAAAGTTTAATTGTAATTGAAAAGCATCATTAATGATGAAATCCTCAATATTTCCATTCCATTCAGGAGAATCATTTAAATCACCATCAGAAAAATCATCATAAACAATTTGAGCATTTAAAGAAAAGAGACAAAAACAAAATAATACAATTAGGGTTGTTAGGTTTTTTATCATAAGGTTTTGGTTCAGGTCTAACCAAATATACTATTTTTGTGACAAATTTGTGATTTGAAACAAATTACTATCTCCCTAAGTATTAGAAAGGTAAAAATTAAATAGAAAATGAAAATAGCTGTTGTAGGTGCCACTGGACTAGTTGGCGGTGAAATGTTAAAGGTTCTGGATGAAAGAAATGTCCAATTTGATGAATTACTTTTAGTTGCTTCGGCTCGCTCTGCAGGAAAGAAGATGAGTTTTAAAGGTAAAGAATATACTGTCATCACTTTAGAAGAAGCCGTTGCAGCCAAACCTGATTTAGCACTATTTTCAGCAGGCGGAAGTACATCACTTGAGTGGGCTCCAAAGTTTGAAGAGGTTGGAACTGTTGTCATTGACAATAGCTCTGCCTGGAGAATGAATGATCGCATAAAATTGATCGTTCCGGAAATTAACGGTCATGAATTAAAAATAGATCATAGAATTATCGCCAATCCAAATTGTTCTACTATTCAAATGGTATTGGCATTAGCTCCTCTACATAAAAAATATGGAATCAAAAGGATAGTGGTTTCCACTTATCAATCTGTAACGGGAACAGGAAAAGCAGCCGTTGATCAATTGATGGATGAAAGAGCAGGAAAGCAAGGTGAAAAAGTATATCCTCACCCCATTGATATGAATGCATTACCTCATATTGATGTATTCTTGGAAAATGACTACACTAAAGAAGAAATGAAGATGGTAAACGAAACCAAAAAAATCTTCAGTGATGATTCTATTGGCGTTTCTGCTACTTGCGTTCGTTTACCAGTAATGGGGGGCCATTCGGAATCTGTAAATGTTACATTTGAAAAAGATTTTGATATAGCTGAAGTAAAGGATTTATTATCTAAAACATCTGGGGTTGTATTAGAAGATGAACCTAAAAAGAATCTTTACCCGATGCCATTAAATGCACATGGTAAAGATGAAGTTTTTGTAGGTAGAATCAGAAGAGATGAATCAGCACCTAATACTTTGAATATGTGGGTTGTAGCCGACAACCTTAGGAAAGGTGCCGCAACAAATGCCGTTCAAATTGCAGAATATATGATTGAGCACAGCTTAGTTCATCCTTATGGAATTGAGCGCTAACAGAAAAGACGTTTGGAAATTTATTAAAGACCATGAGCAGGATGACCCTGCTCAATTGGTTTTTAAGCAAAAGCAATTTCCTGACCTACCCTTAAAAGAAATTGCTTCTCAAATTCAAGCCCGTCAAAAGGCCAAATCAAAACTTCCAGAATGGGCAGATAAAGAAATATGGTTTCCCCCTCTCCTATCTTTGGAACAATCTAGCTCCGAAGCTACTGCTAAATTTAAAAGTAGTCTTCTTTCAGGTAATCGTTTTGCAGATCTAACTGGTGGTTTTGGAATTGATTGCTATTACATTGCTCAAAATTTTAAGGAAAGTCATTACATAGAACAACAAAAGGTTTTATGTGATTTAGCAAATTATAATTTTGATGTATTAAAGTCTGACATTCAAATTCATCAAACTCAGGCCTCAGAGTTTTTAGTAAACAATTCACTTTATTTCGATTGGATATACTTAGATCCTGCAAGAAGAGGAGATAAAAACCAGAAGGTGTTTTTATGGGAAGACTGTAGTCCTAATTTAACTGAGCTTTTGCCCTTGCTATTTGAAAAATCAAAAAAAGTGATGGTGAAAGCAGCACCTATGCAGGATATCAGTAGAGGAATCTCAGAACTGGATCAGAGGGTGAAAGATATTTATATTATTGAGCATAATGGCGAAGTAAAAGAACTGCTTTACATCCTAAATAAAGAAAAAGTTAGTGCTCCCAATATTCATGCTATTCAGTTAAATAAAATGGGGGATTCATTATTTCATTTTCAAGGTAAAAAACATTTAGAAGATGATTTGAATTATCAGTTTGAGAATCCTGAAAACTATCTTTATGAACCCGCTCCTTCAATCATGAAATCTGGTTTATTTAAACAGTTAGCTAAGCAATTTAACATTTCAAAACTGCACCCAAACAGTCAGCTGTTTACAAATAATGATTTAATAGAAAATTTCACTGGGAGAAAATTTAAGATCATTAATCAAGTGTCTGCTCAAAAGAAAGCCTTGAAAAAAGTTTTACCTGAAATGAAGGCAAACCTGAGCTGTAGAAATTTCCCTATGCCTGTTGCTCAATTAAGAAAAAAACTAGGCTTGAAAGATGGAGGAGAATACTACCTTTTTGCTACTACACTTAAAAATGATGAGAAAGTGATTTTAGTTTGTAAGAAGTTGAAGTAAATATGATCTGGGACGCTTTCATTAGCTTATTTACTGTGGTAGAAAAGCCGGTCTGACTACCGTCTGACCTAATGTACTGCAAAGGTCAGACGGTAGTCAGACCGGCTTACAATACTAATTTTAAAACTAGCACCAGCAAAAAAGGAATTCCATAATAAATAAGCACCTTCAACCGGTTAGGTGCCTCATTCCACCACAGCACCCACCAGGGCCTTATGTAGCCCAAAAAAAGGAGTATCCCAAAGCAAATCAAAAAGAAATTAATATAATGCAAATACTTATCCTGTTATATTCATTGCTTATCGAAAACCGTTTCCTAAGCGAAACAAACATAGCAATTTGTCGAATATTAAAAAGAACAAATTTTTTTAAAAATGATCACGATTGCAGAAAATAAGCAATACTCTTTGAAGATTGACATAATAAAAAATAGAGCCTTCTTAAAAATAGATGGGTTCTGGAGAAATAAAGAAGATATTCCCGCCTATTTAAACGATTGGGATGAAGCAATAAGTAAGTTAGCTCCTAGTTTTACTTTATTAACAGACGCAACTGAAATGGTGATTCACCCTGGTGATGTTAGAGATGTCCACTCAAAAGCTCAAGAGAAAATTGTAGCTGGTAAAGTTAAAAAAGTTGCTGAATTACATAAAGAAGGGACTGCAGCCATGCAGCTTGATGGCGTTTCAAACGAAAGTGGTTTGCCAAAGAAGAATTTCACTGATAAAAATGAGGCCATCAAATGGCTCGATGAATAGAAACAAAAAAGCTCAGGAGTTCCTGAGCTTTTTATTTAATTGCTAACTCAAACCCAAACCTCTCATTAAAGCCTTTAATTCCCTGAAGCCCACCGGAATGAATCACTACTATTTTTTGGTCTGAATTGATTTTATCTTTTTTCCATTCCATCATGAGGCCATACATTAATTTTCCTGTGTATATGGGGTCCAAGGGAATAGCCGTTTTGTCATAAAACTCTTCAATAAAAGAAATTAACTCAGGTTTCCATTTGGCATAACCTCCAAAATGATATTCGGTATTGATTTCCCAGTTCTCATATTGTTGGCTTAGCAGATTCTGGATTTCCTCTTTTGGCCAATCTCCTTTTAAAACAGAAACCCCCAATATATTTTGATGTCCCGATTTCCCCTTAATTAATCCTGCTAGAGTTCCCCCTGTACCGAAACAGCTCGCTATCAAATCATATTCTTTAGGAATGAAATTATGGATTTCTGCTGTACCAGCTATAGCCATATCATTAGTACCACCTTCTGGAATAATATAGGGGTTATCAAATTGAGTTTTTAGTTTGTCTATAAATCCTGGATCATCCTTTTCTTTATATTTTTCCCTACTTATAAAATGAAGTTTCATACCATATCTCTTGGCTAGGTTGAGTGTTGGGTTTTCCACCTCCTCACCCCTTATTACTCCCACGGAATTAAAGCCGCAAGCAGCAGATGAAATGGCAGTAGCCGCAATATGATTTGAAAAGGCTCCTCCAAAAGTTAGAATATTCTTATAGCCCTTTTTCTCAGCTTCCAGGAAATTATATTTCAGTTTAAAGAACTTATTCCCTGAGGCACCGGCATGAATTTTGTCTAATCGTAAAACATCAAAGATCAGTCCTGCAAACTGAACTCTTTGAATAGGAACATCTTTTGGCGAAAAGAATTTTTCTACTGACATGAAGCTAAATTATAGCTAAATGGCTAACTTTATTATATAAATACTATTTTTATTGAATTAATATTCATGATATGAAAAGGCACTTCCTATTTTATTTCCTTCTCGCTCTAGTACTGTCTTCTTGTATGAAATCCGTTTCGATCAATACTTTAAGACCTGCGGATATCAACATTCCAAATGATATTCAGTCCATTGCCTTAATTGATAGAACAGCCTATAAAAAAGATGCTATTGGTATAATTGAAGGAGTATTAACCGGAGAAGGGATTAATGAAGATCGTGATGGTGTAATGACCATGTTTAATAGTCTTCAAAATAGTTTAAGAGCTTCTCCTCGATTCGATGTTGTGCTAGCATCTGAAAGATTGAAGGGACAAAATATACTAGGCTCATTTCCCGAACCATTAGATTGGAGACAAGTAGATCAGCTTACCAGAAAATATAATACAGATGCCTTATTAGTAGTAGAAATATTCGATAGCAATTTCATTGTAACCAATGGCAAAAGAAAAAATACCAGAAAAGTAAAAGACAAAGATGGAAATGAGGTGGAAGAAGAATATACTGAGTTTTTTGCTGAAGGAGTAGGAAATAATAGAATTGGTATCCGTTTGTACGATGCCAAAAACAGGACCATTATTGATCAAGACATTTACACTTCGAATAAAACCTGGGAATCATCCGCTACTTCCTTGAAAGAAGCTTTAGCTCAATTAGTCAATAAATCTCAGGCCACTAAATATTTAGCGCGTTCTGTTGGAAATACATATGCAAGTAAAATTGCTCCAATGCCAGTTAGAGTTTCTAGGTCTTATTATGCAAAACCAAAGAAAAATAGTTATTTAAGAAAAGGGGCTAGGCAAGCTAGCGTTAACCAGTGGGAAGATGCCATTTCAAGCTGGAAAATGGGTCTGAGAAAAACTAGCGATAGTAAAACTGCGGGAAGATTAGCATACAACATTGCTTTGGGATACGAAATAATGGGCGATTTATTTAAAGCGCATGAATGGGCAGGAAAATCATTTGTTGATTATGGTAACAAAAAAGGTAGAAGTTATGCCAGCCTCTTAAATAATAGAATGATCACTGAAGAAATTTTAGATGAACAATTACGTTTACCTGAAAAAGATTCTGATCAAAAACCAGAAACCGGAGGTGAAAAGCAGGATAAGCCTACCATTAAAATAAAGATGAAGGAAAATTGAGTATTAATTAAGAATTAGTATTTATACTCCTTTGCCTTACCGCTTCAAAAACTGCTATCGCTGCGGAAACTGAGACATTAAGTGATGCTATTTTTCCGGTCATAGGAATTTTAGCTAAATGGTCAGCTGTTCTGATTAAATCATTACTAATTCCATCTTCTTCTGAGCCCATGATGATGGCAAGAGGTTGAGCCATTGGCATGTCATAAATTAACTCCGTTCCCTTCTCTGTGCAGGCTACAACTTGCAAACCATTTTGCTGAAGATATTCTACCGTTCCTTTCAAATTATTTTCACGACAAACTGGAATATAATGCAATGCCCCAGCCGATGTTTTTACAGCATCAGAGTTTATTTGAGCACTGCCTTTAAAAGGAATTACAATGGCATCCACTCCCGCACACTCGGCTGATCTGGCAATAGCACCAAAATTTCTAACATCTGTAATTCTATCTAAAATTAGAATTAATGGATCTTTTCCTTTGGCATAAGCATCATTGATCACATTATCCAATGAGGCATAGCTTACTGCAGAAACCATGGCGATTACACCTTGATGATTTTTTCTGGTTATTCGGTTAAGTTTTTCAATCGGTACTTTGGTGAAAGGCACTTTTCGCTCTTTGCATAAATCCATCAGCTCACTAACCAATTCATTTCGGACATCTTTTTGGATATAGATATTATCCATCTCCTTGCCAGAATGAATGGCTTCAATGACAGCACGAGTGCCAAAAATATAATCTTTTTCGTTGAGTTTGGGTTTTTTATGAAATGCTGCCATATCTGATTTTATATTCAAACACAAAATTCAGAATCTAATAGGTGAAAAGCTAATTTTATGCTTTTTAATTGAATTAAACCTGACGGGTCTCGGATATGCAGCTAAATTAGTACCCTCAAATGAAAGTTTTACATCCCCCTAACCCCCTTCAAAGGGGGAACTATCCCCTTGGGGAATTATAGGGGTGTAAATATTATAAATATTAGAATCTAATAAAACCAAACTTGAAAGCTGTCAGGTTTGAGTTATAAAAAAATAGCCCACATTTCTGTGAGCTATTTACTAATCGATAGTTTTTTAATTTACATTCTTTCATATAAGACTCTTAATTGATCTTGATATTCTACCGCTTTTTGATTCATACCATATTGTCTCATGATTTGAACTAATTGACTTAAAATGGCAAAGCTAATTTGTCTTTCTCTTCCCATATAAATCAATTCATGATTCACCAAGTATGTAAACTGATTAAAGTTTTGCTCCCATAGAATATCAATAATTTCATTAGCCTTTTCTTCATTCCCTGTTGCCAGGTAAATCTGAACATAATCTAATGCAGTCATATCATAAGGAACTACTTCATTTGGTACTTTTTCAATTATATAATTAAGAACCTCTAAAGCTCTTTCATTATCGCCTTCGTTTACCATTGATTTTGCTAAAGCAGTATATACTGATCTATTATTTAGGAAGAAGTTTCTATAGTTTTCATTATAGTAAACATCCGGATCAGTAGTATTGGTGAAATGGAAATCATTCATTAAGTTATTATACATAACCTCTGTGTTGACAAATTCTTCCTGCACATTATCTCTTTCAAGTGGTAATAATCTATACGTTAAGCCTTCTTGAATTACATATTTTCTTAAGTCCATTTTAATACCATTCAATGAAGTAGTGTTGAAGTAAATTGGTCTTTCCCAATTATTTTCATTCATGATATCTAGAATCATTAAGTCTTTTTTCTCAAGACCATTTCCTTTTACATTCCATACCATTCTATCCACCATCATATCGGCTTTGTCTTCAGGAATAATTCCTAAACTTCTCACGTGTGCAGAATCTACCTTTAAACTTAATTGCTTAGAAGGCAACATATTATAACTTCCAACTGAAGTTGGCACCTCTAAACTTTTATTGTCACTTCTGATTAAGCTTAAATAACGATCAATTGGAATGGCACCGGAAATTCCCGTATTCGCCATATAAGGTAGATAATCATTCTTTCCGCCTTGCGCCACTTGTTTTCTGCTTAAGCTCAATGGAAGCGGTTCTGAATCATAAGAATTTTGACGCATTTGATTGATATACCAATCTGTATTAAAATAGCTTAATACAATTACACGAACATCAGTTCTGAAACCTTCCACTTCCTGAACAAACCACAGCGGGAAAGTATCATTATCACCTCCAGTAAATAAAATAGCATTCGGTTCGCATGATGCTAAATAATTTCTAGCTGCATCAACAGAAAAATATCTTTCTGATCTATCGTGATCATCCCATCCTTCTGAAGCCATGATAGTAGGAACAATTAAGCATATAACTCCTGCAACTGCTCCTGCAACTTTCGGATTTTTGATTGCTCTTTCTAATAAATTAGCTATGGCTAATACTCCAAAGCCAATCCAGAAAGCAAAAGCATAATAGGATCCTGCATAAATATAATCTCTTTCTCTAGGTTCAGTAGCTGGTGAGTTCAGATAAAGTATTAAGGCTATACCCGTTAAGAAAAAGAATAAGCCCACTACACTAAAACCTTTAACATCTTTTCTGTACTGGAAGAATAATCCAATCAATCCTAGAATGATAGGCAACATATAAAAATTATTTCTGGCCTTGTTATCTTTCATAATTTCAGGCATTTCACTATCATCCTGGAACATCGTTTTCCATCCTGCTCCTTCAATATCACTTTCACGACCAGCAAAATTCCACATCAGATAACGGAAATACATATGACCCAATTGATAGCGGAAAAGGAACTTAATGTTATCCGCAAAATTTGGCTTTTCATTTGGTCTTAATCCTGTCCATCTTCTGTACTCTTCAGGATGACCCGGTGCTCCACTATACATTCTTGGGAAGATAGTGGTTCTTTTCGGATCATATTGAGTTGTGATTTTATAATCTGTTATTTCATACTCCTCTTCTCCCTTACTGTAAACCGCATCTCCTTTACCTTGAGAAACAACCTCCGCATCAAAATATTGACCGTGAACCAAAGGTCTTGATCCGTATTGATCTCTATTTAGATAGGATAATAGGGTCATCACATTTTCAGGATTATTCTGATCAATCGGTGGATTGTAATTCGATCTGATCATTACAATGAAATACGATGAATACCCTATCAAAATAAAGGAGAAGGCTAGTAAGAAAGTGTGAAGTGTTACTTTATCATTTTTGATGGCATAGAAGATTCCGTATGAAATAGCTCCCACTAATATTATTCCAAATATTAAGGCTCCAAAACCAAAAGGTAGACCAACAGTATTGATGAAGAAAATTTCAAACTTACCGATTAAGTTAGGAACTCCTAAAATGATAAACTGCCAAATTACAATCAAAATCGCACTACTAATTAATAAGGCAAAGAAGATTCCTTTGAAAGTAACCGTTTTATATTTTTTGAAGTAATAAATTAATCCTAATGCAGGAAGTGCTACTATATTTAATAAGTGAACTCCAATTGATAAACCTATGATGTAAGCAATTAAAATCAACCAACGATTTTCTGTAGATTCATCTTCTATTATATCCCATTTCAACATGGCCCAAAAAACTAGAGCAATCAAGAAAGAAGACATAGCATAAACTTCAGCTTCAACAGCCGACCACCAGAATGAATCTGAAAATGTGAAGGCTAAACTACCAATTGCACCGGCAGCAAAAATTTTGATCATCTGGCCAGTGTTGGCTTCACCCACCTTTATCTTCATAATTTTATGAGAAAGTAGATTGATAGACCAATACATAAACAAGATGGTAAAACCACTACTTAGGGCAGAAACCAAGTTTACTGCAAAGCCAACCGCTTCTACATCACTGCTCACAAACATTGAAAACATTCTACCGATAAGTAGAAATAAGGGTGCCCCTGCAGGGTGAGGAACTTGCAGTTTGTAAGCACTAGCAATAAATTCTGCGCAGTCCCAAAAACTAGCTACAGGTTCTAAAGTGAAGATATAAACAGCGGAAGCGATTAAAAATATAATCCAGCCACTTAGGTTGTTAATCTTTTGATATGACATCATAGATAGTTGTATTTTTTATAATAGAGGCGAAAATAAGAAATTTCATCCTTAACGGCATTAGAACGAAGAGATTAATTCAGGATTGCGAACGATAGAAGTTTTTAATTCTTAGTTAAACTACCTAAAATTTACTTTTGTAGATTAAAATATATTTAAAAAGTTATGCTATATTAAAAGCAACAAAATTAAAATTATATGACAGGTGGTGCTGGCTTTGCTAGACAAGGAAGTGATTCATTCAAACAAAATAGAGCTTTACGAAATAAAAGAAAACGGATGAGTGATAGCCCATACATAAAGGTAAGGGGTGTTAAAGGCAAAAGGAACGCAGATTTTGATTTCAAAGCGATTCAAAAATTTAGAGAAGATCGAAGGCGAAAATCCAGAATTATCACCATAATAATTTCTATCACTTTTATTTTACTAGCAATAGTATTGCTGATGATCGCCTAATTCATAATAAAGGCTTTAGATTTTTCCACACTGTTTCAGCCACAATTTTATGACCCTCTGGCGTTGGGTGAATTCCATCTGGTAGATTTAGTTCTGCCTCTCCTCCCACATCTTTCAACAAAAATGGAATGAGATTAACGTTTTTATCTTCAGCAATTTTTGGAAATATCTTTTGAAATTCTTCCGCATAGGCTTGTCCCATATTAGGAGGTACCATCATTCCTGCCAATAGAATTTTTACTTCTGGATGTATTGATCTTACCTTATCAATAATAGCTCTTAAGTTTTTGTCGGTTTCTTCAGGTTTAATTCCTCTTAATCCATCATTGCCTCCTAATTCTAAAACAAAAATATCAACTGGCTGTCTTTTTACTACCCACTCCACTCTTGATAAACCACTTGCTGTAGTTTCACCACTTACTCCAGCATTAATCACATTGTATTCGTAGCTTAAAGAGTCCAGTCTTTTTTGCGTTAATCCAGCAAATGCTTCTTCTGACTCTACACCATAACCAGCTGTTAAACTATTTCCAAAAAATATAATGTTGTTTTGCTTTTCTACCTTTTCAGGCTCTTTCTGACTTACTTCATTTTCAACTTTTTCTTTCTTTTTTTCATTATTTGAACCACAAGAGGCTACAGCCAAAAGGAATGAGAACAATAATACATTAATATAAAACCTCATATTTATCATTGAATTAGAGATAAGCATTTTCATTAAAAAGCTTAAATTACGGAAAATGTTATAAAATGATTGATTTTAACAAAAGCTTAATTCTTATTATCCTTCTTTTTAGTGCTTGCAAAAAGGGAGCTGATCTGCCTATATCTGATTCAGCGGAATTAATTAAAATTTCGAATCAACTTGATTTTACGGAAGGTCCTACATCTGATGCTAAAGGCAATGTCTATTTTACTGACCAGCCGAATAATAAAATCTATAAATATAATACCGAAGGTAAGCTCTCTGTTTTTACTAATCAATCTGGAAGATCAAACGGATTATACATAGATTCTAATCAGAATTTATGGGCTTGTGCCGATGGTAAAAATCAATTGTCGAAATTTACGCTTGATGGTAGCAAAGAAGTGGTTTTAAATGATTCTGGAAAAGTCGCTTATAATGGCCCCAATGATGTTTGGGTTCACGAAAACGCAAATTTATATTTCACTGATCCTATTTATCAAAGACCTTACTGGGAAAATGCACACGATACAGTAGGTTATCAATCCTTTTATCTTTTTAAAAATAAGAAAGTCGTTTTACTTGATTCAAGTTTAGTTCAAGCCAACGGAATCGTAGGCAGTTCAAAAAACAATTTATTATTCGTTGCAGATATTGGCGCTGGAAAAACCTATCGATACGAAATGAATGCAGATGGTAGTGTTAAAAACAAATTGTTATTTGCAAATCAAGGCTCTGATGGAATGACTCTTGATTCAAAAGGTAATCTTTATTTAACGGGCAAAGGTGTTGATATTTATAATAGAAAAGGTGAGCATATTCAACATTTGGATATAAACGAAGACTGGACTGCTAACGTCTGCTTTGGAGGAAAGAATAATGATGAGTTATTTATTACTGCTTCAAAATCACTTTACAAAATTCAAACTAATGTGGAAGGAGTAAAATAAGTAATTGTATTAGTAAACCTAACTTTAACTTCCTTTTAAGCTGTTTCATTAAGCCTGTAAGCTTTCTTCCAAAAACGGGGTATTCTTACCGTCCATCTTGTTTAAGTTTGATTAATATAATTTTGACATGAATTCCTTTTCAAATATGTTAAAATTATGTGTTTAAGTGATTTAAAAGAAAAAATCAACAGGCATAATGCACAAATACATATCAGTATTCCTGATTATTAATATTTTATCAGTTGTAATTATTTCCGCAAAAGATAAAGAAAAAAGGTCTCCACGTGAAATGGAGACTGAATTTGTTGAAAATATTACACCCGAAATTGATGGTTTACTTGATGATGAATTTTGGCAAGATATCGAAACTGAAAAAGTTAATTTTATCACATTCATTCCAGAAAATGGTTCTGTTTCTTCAGAAAAGACTTTTATAAAAACCGCCTACACTGATTTCGGAATCTACATAGCCGCAAAAATGATTGATAAAAGCGGTGAGCCTGTTCAGCAAGAATTAGGCATAAGAGATGACGATAATAGAAATACTGATCAATTTGGTGTGATATTGGACACTTACCAAAATGGACAAAATGCTTTTTACCTAAAAGTTAGTGCCGCTGGCGTTCAAACCGATATATTTATAAATCGAGGAAGAAATGATTATAACTGGGATGCCGTTTGGAATAGTGCTGCAATCATAACTGAAGAAGGTTGGCAAGTTGAAATTGAAATTCCATATTCTGCTATTCGTTTTCCTAAAGACCCTGAACAAAATTGGAACATTAATTTTATGCGTAAAATCCAGAGTAAAAACGAAACTTCATTTTGGAATTATGTTGATAATTCTGTTGATGGATTAGTGAATCAATCTGGAACTTTAACTGGATTAAAAGGTATCAAACCTCCCCTTAGATTACAAGTTTCACCATATATTACTGCCTATTACAATAGAAATGCTGAAGGAGGAAATTTTGATTTCACCGGTGGTATGGATTTAAAGTATGGGTTTACAGAAAGCTTTACTTTGGACATGACCTTGATTCCTGATTTTGGTCAAACCGTTTCAGATAATGTAATCTATAATTTAGGGCCCTTTGAAGTTCAATACGCGGAAAACCGAGCATTTTTTACGGAAGGTACAGAATTATTTAATAAAGGTGGATTATTCTATTCAAGAAGAGTTGGCCAAAGTTTTGGAGATTTGGAATTAGAAGAGCAAGATTCTATAGTCACCTACCCTTCAGAAGCTCCTTTGTTAAATGCCTCCAAAATTACTGGCAGAACGAAAAATGGTTTAGGAATTGGATTCTTTAATGCGGTTACCAATAGAACATTTGCAGAAGTTTATGATAAGGAAACTAAAGAGAAAAGAATAGAGCAAGTTGATGATCTTACCAACTTCAATATTATGGTAGTTGATCAAAGTTTGAGAAATAATAGTAATATCAGTTTGATCAATACCAATGTAAAAAGATTTGATGGCGGAAATGATGCCAATGTTATCGGAACTGATTTTAGATTGAGAGATAAAACGAATACCTACCAAATTGATGGTTTCGGGGCTTATAATAATATCATGAAACCTCAAGAAATCAATGAAGAGGGATATAAATATAATCTAGGTTTTTCAAAAATAAGTGGTAAATACCAGTTCAACCTTGGAAGAAATGTCGAAAGCGATACCTATAATCCAAATGATTTAGGTTTTTTAAGAAGCCCAAATGAAATCAGTCATTTTGCCTCTTTCGGATATAATCAATTTCAGCCTACGGAATTGTTCAATCAATATAGAATTTGGGCTGGTGGGGATTATAGCCAGTTATTCGAACCTAAACTATATCAAAATTTCTCAACCTGGACTGACTTCTGGGCCCAAACTAAAAACTTTGAGACCTTCTCTTTCAACCTAAGGTACAGGCCTTCTAAAACATATGATTATTTTGAACCTCGAGTAGAAGGAGCAAGGTATTTTAGAACCTGGAATTACAGCACTAATTTCAGATATTCTTCTGATAGCAGAAAAGCTTTAATGAGTAATATCTCTGTAGGAATCTGGAATGCTCCTGATAGAGAGCAGTTCGATTATTGGATAAATATTTCTCCTCGTTATAGAGTTAATAATCAATTTTCCATTAATTATGATTTCAGAATAAATAAACAGCTTAGTTCAATCGGTTTTGCTGAACATTTTACTAATGAAGCTGGTGATGTTGAACAAATTGTTTTTGGAGAAAGAGACATTGATGTTTTATCGAATGTTCTTGGTGTCAATTATACCATAAATAATAAAATGGGTTTTAATTTCCGCTTAAGACACTATTGGAATAAAGTTGATTATTTTAACTATTTCAATTTAACGAATGATGGGGATATTGAACCAATTGCCTATGATGGGAAAGATTTAGCTTCGGATAATTACGAAATACACGATACTAATTTTAATGCCTTTAATATTGATGCTGTCTATTCTTGGCAAATCGCTCCTGGTAGTTTTGTTAATGTGGTTTGGAAAGATGCTGTTCAAGAGGTAAATAATATGGTAGATATGAATTTCTCAGAAAACTTTAACAATGTAATTTCAACTGATCACCAGCAAAATCTAAGTATTAGGATTATTTATTTTCTAGACTACACGCAAATTAAAAGGGATTTAGCTTTAAATAAGAGTTAATAAACAGAGGCTTTATAAAATTTCCAGCCTTTTTCATTTTACCCTTTCAATTGAGCTTTTGTAAACTAAATTTGGATTAGCATTTTTATCAGGATTAACAATTTATTCTTGAGTACTTTCTTCTGTGGAATATTTTAATGAATTGCCAATTTAGGAACGCTATTTCTTTAGATAATAATTGTAAATTTTGTTCCCCTTCCTATCTTACTCTCTACCTCAATTTTACCCCCTAGTGCATCTATTTGTGTTTTTACCAAATATAATCCAAGCCCTTTACCTTCAACATGAAAATGAAATCGTTTATATAATCCAAAAACTTTATCAATATTATTTTCAAGATCAATACCTAACCCATTGTCTTCAATTTCTATCTTAAGTTTATTTTGAAAATCATTAACCTTAATATATATCTGTGGATTAAGATTCTTTTGACGGTATTTTATAGCATTAGAAATTAAATTATAGATTATGCTTTCTATGTATAATGGTAAAGATTTTAATTTATTTTTATTTTGATAACTTTCATTTATAACTGCTGAGGTATTATCAATCTCATTTTTCAAAATGTTTTTGACTTTCGAGATTGTTTCCCTTATATCAACCTCTTCTAAAATTTTAGTTATGGGTTTCTGTATCAATAATATCATACTCACATCATTGATCAATTCATGCAGATCTTCAGATGATTGCTTCATTAATTCAATGATATTTTCTCTTTCTGATCCTGATGTATTATCAATCAAATTTGACAACCCTAAAAGCCGTGCAGTTGATGATCTTAAATTATGTGATACGATATAGCCAAACTGTTGAAGTTTATTAATTTGATTAATGAGTTCTAAATTGGTTTCTTTTAAATTTTTATTCTGTTTGGCTACCTCTTCTGTAAGTTCTTCGTTTTTTAATTCCAGTAACTTTTGTTGTTTTTCAATTGTTATTTTAGCCTTATTGAGAATATCATTCTGTAGTGTTAACTCTTCATTTTTCTCTTCAATCAACCTTTGAGAATCTTTCATTTCCTCATTTTGTGAGAGAATCACGTCATTTTGTGAAGATATTTCTTCATTCTGAGCTCTAATCTCTTCATTCTGAGCTAAAATTTCGTCAGTTCTTTTCCTAACTAAACGTTCTAGTTTTTCCTTCTGCTCTTTTAAAATATTGGATTTTTCGGACTCAACAACTCTTAATTTTTCGGACAATCCTAAAGACTGGACTGCATATCTTGCTGCATATAACAGGGTTGGTAAAGCTATTATAAATAGTATTATTTGTAACCAAAATGAAGTATTAACAGCTCTTTGGAAATTATAGGTCGCTTTTTTCTGAATATTAAGTTCATACTCCTTCAATTTATTGGAAAAAGAATTTGCGATTAACCAAACAGGATAGCCTTGATCCTGCAAAATTATATTCTTAGCCTTTTCTTTGTTTCCATTTTCTAGTGCTTGATCTATTTCAGAAACGAGTTTGAAATAATAATTTACAGTATCTTTAACCATGGAGTATTCTTCTAGAGCATAAAATTGATTGTCTAATTCTTGATCTAGAAAATTAAATGTTTTTTCAATTCTCCTTTTTGCTGAATCCGCAGGACTTTTGTACATAAACTTATTTCCTGAAATGTAATAGCCTCTAATTCCTACATCAATTAAGTGTAGAATTTCAACTATCTCTTCAGCATTAATGATAATCTCCTGAGATGTATTTAAAATATCTTGATTCTTCTGAATAGTCTTCCCATTTTGTCTGATAAGCAAAATGTTAATAATCATTAACATTGAAATGATGCCAACAATTACATAAATCCTATTTCCCGTCTTTGAGTTCAAATGTGTTTTTACAGCTGATATGAATTTAATAATAAAAACTTTTATTATGAAATATTTAATATAAAGCTAATTCAAAATATCCGAATGCCAGAAGCATAATTCTCCTTTTGAATTGACAAAAGGAAGAGTTATTTATTCCTCAGCTTGATGAAATTGGAAAGAGGAGACTTTTTTTAAAAAAAATTTATTTAATATTTCAATAAATAAGAACTGATATGGGCTTCTTAAAACTTACTATTTTCACCACTTAAAGGAACAATTTCTAAAAGCCTCAATTTTTTTACAAAATGAAAAGGAACAATTGAATTAAAGTTGTAATAATTAATAATAAGGCAATGGTTAATTTAATATCATTATTTTTTAGAAAGCGGAAAAAAACTATTATCAACAATAAATTTACTGGTATTAATAATCCAAAAATTTGAAATAGGCCATATTCTGGTATTAAATAATTATCATCGGATATTTTTAATTTTATTGGTTCTTGGAAAATACTAGTTCTCTTTAATTCCAGTGTTTTGCCTATATTTATTACTGAGATTTCGTTGGTTCCAATTCGAAATTTATTGCCGTTATCTAAAAGCAATGCATAATCATAAACCTTTTTTGTGCTGCTGTAATTTCTACTTCTAAAATAATCAGTTTTAATTTTAATGACCCTAACCTTTTGATTTTGATAGGGACGAAGGAAATCAATCGCTAATGTTATATTGAATAATAAAAAGATTATTAAAATAGGCTTTATCTTTTTGAATAACCATTTAAACATTTGCTCTTTTTGAGCTTTTTCTTCAGCCTGTTTCTTTCGCTTTTTTTCAAAATACGCCCTTTTCCTATATTCATGTTTGCTATGAGATCCTGAATTTGGTCTAGAATTCTTTAGACTCTGTATCGGTGGATAAGGATTTTGATTTAAAAATTCATAGGCTTGTGAAATTGATTTGAATTTTTCACCATTATCCAATTTATAAATATCAGGATGATATTTTTTAGCAAGCCTTCTATAAGCAAGTTTGATTTCATCCGTTGTTGCATTTTGTTGCAACTCAAGAATTTCTATAGCTTGATTATAAGTTAAATGATTTTTGCTCATTTATTTTTTGATATAAAAAAAGCCTAATCCAAGAGCAAAAGCTATTCCTGTAAACAATGAAATATTTCCAAGCAGATAACCTATCAACATTCCGATTAAGGTAATGATTACAATTTTAATGAATGGAATTATTGATCCCATCTTCATTTTACAAATAACCTATAAACGGGATATTTTTTATGCGCTTTTTCGTAATGATCAGATCTTTTGAAAATCCAGTCAAGCTGGGCATAATTGTTAGCTGCAAATGCTGAATCATTTTCTTGTAAATCATAAAACTCTTTTTGTTGAGATTCAGACATATTAGCTAGGATCTCCTTAGCCATGGGTTCAAACACGTAAGCAGAAAAATTCTCCTTTTGTTGAAGAATAGTATCGAAGAAATTCCAGTTAAAAAATGAGTCTTGAGATTCCGGTTCTAGCGTTTCAAGTATATATCTTCTAGAAAATTGAGCTGTGTTAATTAAGTAATCTCCTTTTCTAAAATTTATTTCGTTTTCTGATTTTTTAACTTTTGTAGAATAGTGTAAATAATGTCCTTCGTAAGGGTTATTTCTCGTTTCAAAATCTTCAATATGATAAACCTCAACATTAAAGGAAGTATCCTTTTTAATTTTTTCTAATTCTACATCATTAGCTTGTAATCTCTCAATTACTCGATACCAAGCTTGAGGTATTACATAATAATCTGGAACTTTAACCATTTTATCCACTTTATACACATTATAAAACGGAACTTCCTTTTCCAGCTTTTCTTCTTTGTTATAAGTCAATAATGGATTCTTAGTTAATTCACTTATAGGTTTATCGGTCTCATATCCCATTAATGTTAACATTTCAAACTCATCCTTATCAATGGCCCAGCTTATTGGCAAACTATCCGCTTCTAATAAATCTTCTCGATCTTGCCTTTTTAAGGCCTGAATCTTTTCTCCTTCTTTTGCGCTTAATTCTGAAGCAATGGTTAAAAAATCATACACATTTTCAACTCTGGTTTTATAATCTTTCCACATATGATCTTCAGTCATAAAACCGAAAGTCTGAAATAAGGTAGCATATCCTGTGGAATATCTTGGAGCATCCCAAAATTGATTCCATCCATTTTCTGGTGACCAGCCGTGAACATTCACATATTTGATTGGATTTCTATTTCGTTTCTCCATTTCTGAAAAAATCATAGGTTCAAATTCCATTTGTAAATAATTCCCTAATTCACCACCTAATTTGTTATGTTGAGTGGTTAAGACTGTTACCACATGTTGATGGTCCGATCCATTGGTTACGTGAGTGTCAATAAATACATCAGGATCCAGACTGTGAAATATATTCGCAAAGGCAAATGCATTTTTCGAATCCATCTTGATGAAATCTCTGTTCAAATCGTAATTTTGAGCGTTTCCCCTAAAGCCATATTCTTTCGGTCCATTTTGATTAGTTCTTGTGGTACTATTACGGTTTAATGCTCCACCTACATTATAGATTGGAATAACCGCTACAATTACGCTATCTAAATATGAAAACTGGCTGATGTTCTGGGCCCAATTTCGCAACATCATCATGGAAGCGTCAATTCCATCTGATTCACCAGGATGAATGCCATTGTTGATAAACAGAATTGGTTTTTCAGATTTCTCCAGATCTGAAAATTTGAATTTTTTGTCATTATTAAAAATAACCAAATGAAGAGGTTCCCCACTATCGGTTGAACCCATTTCCTGAATATGGATTTGAGGATATTTCTTGGCTAATTTTTTATAGAAATTAATTGCCTCCTGGTAGGTAGCGGTTTTGCTACCACCTGATTTTTCATATGTTGTAATTAATTCTTGTGCGCTAAGATTTGAATAAATAAAAAGTGATAATGCAATCAAGATAATTCGTGACATATAGTAAATTTTAGGTTTAATGATAAAATTACTAAATCCAGTTTAGAAGAATGAATTGCGGCAATAAAAATTCTATCTTCTATTCTGTTTCTTCTTTCTATTTGCAAAAAACTCTTGCTTCCTTCTTTGCTTTTCTTTTTCAAACTCTTTTTTCTGCGCTGTAGTCATAGGCTTATCAGTTTGTGGAAAAGGGTTTTTATTAACCACAGGAATTTTTTGTTTGATGAGCTTTTCAATTTCTTTGACGTATTCATTTTCTTCCGGCTCACAAAATGAAATAGCTAGTCCTGACTCTCCTGCCCTGCCCGACCTGCCTATTCTATGAACATAGGTTTCTGCTACATTGGGAATATCGTAGTTGATTACGTATTGCAGTTTATCAATATCAATTCCCCTAGCGGCAATATCTGTTGCTACTAATACTCGAATTTTCTTTTCCTTGAATTGGATAAGGGCTTTTTGTCTTTGATTCTGTGCCTTATCTCCGTGAATTGCAGCGGCTGTAATATTCTTCTTTTTTAAATCCCTTACTATTCTATCTGCTCCATGCTTAGTTCTATCAAAAAGTAAAACTTGATCTAAAGAAGAATCTTTTAAAATATGGTATAGTAAATCTTTTTTGGTGGATTTATTGGTGTAGTATAACTGCTGTTGAATTGTTTCAGCAGTTGATGAAACAGGACTTACTGAAATTCTAGTGGGGCTATTCAGGATTTGATTAGATAACTCAACTATTGTTTTTGGCATAGTAGCTGAGAAAAATAAAGATTGTCTTTTATGTGGTAATACTTTGATGATCTTTTTAATATCATGAATAAAACCCATATCCAACATTCTATCTGCTTCATCCAAAACGAAATATTGAATATGCTTCAAATCAATATAGCCTTGATTCATTAAATCAAGAAGTCTACCGGGGGTTGCAATTAAAACATCAACTCCTTTTTTGATTTGATCAACTTGACTTTTTTGATTTACACCTCCAAAAATCACAGCATTCTTACTAGTCAAAAATTGTCCATAATCATCAAAGCTTTCTTTAATCTGAATAGCTAGTTCTCTTGTAGGGGTGAGAACAAGTGTTTTTATACTTGAAGGTCTTGAATCGCCTTTTTCTAATAATTGCAAAATTGGAATTGCAAAAGCAGCAGTTTTTCCCGTACCGGTTTGTGCAGTCGCCATTATATCATTTCCTTCAAGTAGTATAGGAATTGCTTTTTTCTGGATGGCGGTGGGTTCCGAATAATTCTGTTTTTCTAAAGCCTTTAAAATAGGCTCAATAATATTAAGTTCTGTAAATTTCATATGTTGGGAAATTTTGTTCCCATCAAATGAATTAAATATAGGAACTGTTAGATATGTCAATTAAAAAATCAAAGGTAGACATTAAGACTGGATAAAAGACTCTTTATTAATTTAATTAACAAAATCACCTCTTAAATTTCGAAATCGTTTTCTAGCTTCTGCTACAAAAATGCTCCCTGGATAATCGCGCAATAGAATTTGATACAATTCTTTCGCTTTTTCATTATTTTGAAGTAATTCTTCATGAATTACTGCCATTTCAAAAAGCGCATCATCTGTTAAAATATCATAGGGCATTTCATTGACTATGGTATATAACAAATCAATGGCTTCATCATAAAGGCCAATATCTTTATTTCTTTTTGCCTTAAGCCAAAGCAACTCATCCAAAATTGGATGTTCTTGATATTCAATAATCAGACTATCCAAAGTTTGTTGGGCTCGTTGATATTTATTTTGATACAGCATCAAATCTACATCAGCATAGGCGCGAAGCGCCTTTTGCGTAGAATCTAGAATAGTATTGTTTTTTATTAAGATGCTTAAGTCCATAGCATCGTTTGCTATCTCTCTTCTAGTAGCATTTTTCAAAATATCTAGATGTTCTTGGGCTAATTTGAACTCTCCTTTGTAAAATGAAAGTTTAGCATTTTTCAATTTTGCATTTTCACCCAAATCTTCATTTTTATGACTTTTTTCTACCTGGTAATACAGCAATACAGATTCCCATGGCTGTTCTGTAATTACAAATATATCTCCTAGGTTTAGTTTTGAAGTTGCAATGATATCTTGATCAGCATTTGGATAATTAATTATGTTTTGAAGAATATTAATAGCGGTGTCAAATTCTTCTAGATAAAATGCATGCAGCAATGCCTTTTGTCTATAAGCTTCTAAAGTATAATGTGAAAGTCCGATATTCTTAATGAGATTATCATAAGAATAAACTAATTCTCGAATTGCGGTGGTATCAATAGGAAATTGATTTTTTATTTTTATTTCCTGAGCTTTAATAACCATCTGTTTTGCTTTTATATAATTTCTCGAATCTGGATAGTTATCCACTACATAAGAAAAAATCATTTCAGCAACTTCATACTCTCCATTTTCAAAAGCAAGAGTTCCAATTTCTAAACTATTTTCACCCTGAAGTTGGTTTCGCTTATCAATTGCCCGAGCCTGAATAAAAGCAGCATAAAAATTTTCCAATTGTAAATTGGCCCAGATTAATAGATCTGCATACATATCCTTTTCATTTGAATTTTGCAGCTTATCCATAATCTTTTCCACAAAAGCTTGTAGCTCCTCATCTTCTGTCAATGAGAGCTGCAGCATATTCTTCACATAGCGTATATTATTAGGTCTTTCTAGCGCATACTTTAGGTATTCGTTTACCATTTTATCTTTTTGACTCGTATAGCGGTAGAGTGTCGCTAATTGAATGGCAAATGCATTAGGATCCCTCATTATTGATCTGGCTGCTAAATACAGTCTTTCTGCATATTCTCTATGTTGTTTGTTAATAAAAAATTGAGCAGCTGATCTAAGGTTGGCTAAATTTTCAAGAACATTGGTTTCAATTTTATCATAATATTTTTCTGCTTTTGCGCTGTCATTAACGGTAATATAGTAATCCACAAAATCGACTTGATAACTGATGTTATTTGGATAAATCTTATTAATAGATTTCAGATAATCTTCAGCTTCTTTATTGTATTGTTTTGCGTATAAAAGTTCTAGATAATTTTTGTGGATAAAAGCAATGTTTTGCGGAGACTCCGCCAGCTGTCTATAAATAGATATTGCCTTTTCGTATTCTCCGTCTTTATAATAAGCATCTGCCAATCTTATTTCTTGGTTTGATTGGGCAAAGCTTATAGTTGTTGCAATTAAGAAATATGTAAAAATGATATATCTCATTTCAATTTTTTAGAATACACTTTTAGTTTTCTCCACACTCATAATATTATATTATTTAAATATATATAAACTATTATCTATTGTTAGTCCTGTTGATATGTGGATAATTTATTCATTTATTTCTTTCTTCTGTCCTCTGTATATTAAATGTAGATAATTAATATGCTTATCCACTTTTAATTTTCTGAAAATCTGTGAATTAACATATTTTAGATTTTTTGTTTATAAGTTTTGAATAACTTCTGTGTATATAGATTTTGTGGATGAAGGTGTAGATAGATCTAACTTTTTTACACTTATACTATTCACTTATTCACTTTCTATCTCTAATTGCTTATCAGTGTTTATAAATGTTTATAAGTCCTCTTCTTTTACACTATTATCCACTTCGTTTTCCACACTCAAATCAAAGTTTTTGTCTATAACTTCCCAATTGGCTTTGACCGTAATTAATTCGTTTAAAAAGATGTATTTTTCACTCTCTTTTAATGTGAATGGATTACCAGCATCCCACTTTTGATTATTATTTTCATCCTTTAATAACCTAAGTTTATAATCACCAGGTTCTACATATTGAAATGTATATTCTTCCTGATTGCTAATGCTGTCTAACACATTGAATTCTTCATCAAGTAATTCAACAACAAAAGGAACTTCAGCTCCGATTACTTTGCCCTTTATAATTCCATATTCTTCAGCTTCTTTGAATTCTATTTTTGTAGAAGAGCTTTTACTGCTATCCTTTTCTATTCCAATAAAAGCAGCCTGTCCTATATATAGATTTAAATTACTTTTCTTTGAGTTGGATGTATTATTTGAGTTATATAATTGCTTGTTTTCACTTAGGTTTTTTGATAATGTATCTGTTTCATTGCTTACACTATCATTTTCATTTGTGGTAGTATCAGTATTGAGCGTTGATAAATAAGCTGTAATACTATCGATAGTAGCTTCAACTTGGGATTTATCAAGTTTTGTTAAAATGCTTATATTTTTTTTGTTTGCAGATATCTTTACGTTTTTATTATCAATTCTGTATACTGGAATACTATCATATCTGATTTGAATTGAATCATAATTAATGTCAAATATTGGTTTAGTGGTTGAAAGCTCGAATTCTTGAATACCAGATGTTATTTTACCTTCGGGTTTTGTAAGTATTTTAATTGAATCATTTGTTACTCTACTTTCTCTGAATTTAACGTATACACTATCAGTTCTATTATTATATGTAGAATCAATAACATGACTTATTAATAAAACAGAATCTGTCTCATATTCTAACTGTGGAAAATTCTCTCTGTAGACTTTTATGTATTTTGATTTTTCTACATCATTTGCATATATATATTGACTAGAATCAATAGGATTGATTAGAGAGTAATCTTTTATTCCTTTATTATATTGAATAATAAAATCTTTACCAACTGGGCTATATTTTTTTAGTTTAAGTGTGTCCTCATTTCTCTTGTAGGTGCTCAGCTTAATATTGCCTATGCTATCATATAGGGAAATTATTTCATTATGAAATCCAAATGCTTCAGATTGCGAATTATTTATTAAATCATTATTACTATCTCTGAAAGTATAAAGTCGATAATCACCTGCTTTTAAATTTCTAAAACGATAATTACCATTTTCATCAGTAGTTGTAAAATATACTGGCTTACCTTGTCTTAAATCTGCTGAATCATAATTTGCATCATACAGACCTACTAAAAAATCTTTCTGAGCTTGGTGAGTAAATACATTTTCTACTTGACCCTTAAATTCTAAAGAATCTAAGAATGGACCAGTGCTAAATGCTATAACTGGGTTCTCCCATAAATTTCCTTCAGTTATATCCTTTAATGCCTCTCTGAAATTAAAAGTGTAAGTGGTTGAATCTTTTAAAGGTTTTTTTAATTGAATTATTAATTCTTGTTTTTTCAAATTGGCTTCATAATCAATTTCTTCTCTGGGTGTGATTATTAATTCATTTTGTATTTGTTCTAATTTCATCCATTCATTAAAAAATAATCTAATCTCAGTTCCCTTAAAGTTAATGGATTGATCAGCTGGATTTGATTCGTATAAGATTGGTGCTTTCTCATCTTTTTCTCCGCCTGTAGGACTTTGAACTGTAGCACATGCATATATGATTAGAATATTAAAAAGTAGGGAGATATATCTTTTAATCATTTTTTGATTATATATATAAGACTTGAATAATTATTTTGATTTTTATTAGCGTAACTATTTGATTTATAACCTGTTAAGATAGATTTTATGAATTTATTCTTTTGAAATTTATATTTACTACTTAATAAACTTATATAATATGCATCTAATTTCATTGGATAGACCTTCTTTACTTTTAAACCATGTTTGAGCATTAATGTGTTCATGGTATCCTGGCTAAAATGGTAGAGATGTCTTGGTACATCATATGCAGCCCAATGCTCTTCATAAAATGATTGCTCATAACTATCAATATTAGGAACTGCTATTACTAATTTGCCTTTTTCTTTTAATATTGATTTTAATTGTTTGATGATATCATTAAGATCATGTATGTGTTCCAATACATGCCATAACGTAATAACATCAAATTTCTTATTTTTTAAATTGAGCTGTTCAATATTTTCTTTAACCTTTGCTTTTTCTGTTGCAATAGATCGGGCTTTTTCATTGGGTTCAATACCATATACTTTCCAGCCATTACTTTTCATATTTTCAAGAAAGTATCCGGTTCCGCATCCATAATCTAAAAGTCTACCTTTTTTATGATTAGCAACAGAATTAATTAATTTCCTTTTTGAAGATAATGCATACTTTCTTGCAATCTTATATATAAAGTTAATAGGGGAATTAGCCTTGTCTGAGTGTGATATATATTCTTCAGAATTATAATACTTTCCTATATTCTCCTCATCAGGTCTTGGGTTTGTGAATTGAAAATGACAATTATCACACATCATTATATTGAATGATTCCTGACTAACTGAATGATCTTTAACTACTTTATGATTTTTTAAATTTGATCCACCACAAACAGGGCAATCTGTTAAATTTTCGTAATTCATTATCTACCTAAATAAACCATTAAAATTGAAATATCAGCTGGAGTTACTCCACTGATTCTTGATGCCTGTCCTAATGTTTGAGGTCTTACCTTTCTTAACTTTTCTTTTGCCTCAGATGATAATGCAGGGATAGCATTGAAGTCTAAAGAATCTTTAATCTTTAAATCTTCAAGATTTCTCATTTTTTCAATTAGCTGATTCTCTTTTTCTATATAACTTTCATATTTAATGTTTATCTCAGATGCTTCTACCACTTCTTTAGTATAACTACTGATCATATCATTTAAATCTTGCTCAATAAACTGTAATTGCTTAAATGAAATCTCAGGACGTTTTAAGATACTATAGACATTTGTTTTCTCCTTAATAGGAGAAGACTTAATTTCAGTAAGTTTATCATTAACAGTATTAGGCTTTACTTTATGAGTTTTCAATCCTTTAATAAACGCATCAATTCTTGACTGTTTTTCTTCAACCTGTTTTAATCGTTCATCTGAAGCTAATCCAATCTTATGACCTAAAGGAGTTAATCTAACGTCTGCATTATCTTGCCTTAATAAGATTCTGTGTTCTGCTCTGGAGGTAAACATTCTATAAGGCTCTTCCGTCCCTTTATTGATTAAGTCATCTATAAGAACACCAATATATGCTTCTGATCTATTAAGAATGAATTCTTCTTTCTCATTAATTTTCAAATGAGCATTTATACCTGCCATTAAGCCTTGGCAAGCTGCTTCTTCATAACCAGTGGTACCGTTTATTTGACCTGCAAAATACAGATTACCTACTAGTTTAGTTTCTAGTGTTGTCTTTAATTGCGTTGGAGGAAAGAAGTCATATTCAATGGCATAGCCAGGTCTGAACATTTTTACATTCTTGAATCCTTCAATTTCTCTGATGGCCTTATACTGAATATCTTCTGGTAATGAAGTTGAAAACCCGTTCACATAAACTTCAACGGTATCCCATCCTTCAGGCTCAACAAATATTTGATGTCTATTTCTTTCTGCAAATCTATTAATCTTATCTTCTATAGATGGACAATATCTAGGACCTAAACCTTGTATTCTGCCATTAAACATCGGTGATCTTTCAAAGCCATCCTCTAATATTTCGTGAACTATAGGATTTGTATAGGTAATATGACAGCTTCTTTGATTCTCTAAAGGTTTTGTTTCATTTGAAAAGGAGAATTTTTCAGGTACTTCATCTCCTTTTTGTTCCTCTATTTTAGTGTAGTCTATTGTTCTTCCGTCAACTCTAGGTGGAGTACCTGTTTTCATTCTTCCTGATTCAAAGCCAAGACTTTCTAATTGTTCTGTTATACCCTTAGAAGCTCTTTCCGCTGAACGCCCACCACCAAATTGTTTTTCACCAATATGTATTAGGCCATTAAGGAAAGTACCATTCGTAAGAACAACCGCTTTCGCCTTTATTTTTAGGCCCATACTGGTTTCAATACCTACTACCCTATTATCTTCTACTATAATTCCAGAAACCATTTCTTGCCAGAAATCGAGATTGGGTATTCTTTCCAATTGTAATCTCCACTCTTCAGCAAAACGCATCCTATCATTTTGTGTACGAGGACTCCACATTGCAGGACCTTTGGACTTATTAAGCATTCGAAATTGAATCATAGATTTATCCGCTATGATACCAGAATAACCACCCAATGCGTCAATTTCTCTAACGATTTGCCCTTTTGCTACTCCACCTACCGCTGGGTTACAAGACATTTGAGCAATAGTATTCATATTCATGGTAGCTAATAATACTTTTGAGCCCATATTAGCTGCAGCCGCTGCTGCTTCACAACCTGCATGACCACCACCTACTACTATCAAGTCGTAATTTTGAAACATACTATATTTCCATTTAGGTGTTCCACGTGGAACACATGATTTACTAATTATAATTTTTGATAACTGTTCCACGTGGAACAGTAGATTTCTTATTTTAGTTTTGATCTATACTCAAAAAGTGTTCCACGTGGAACACTCAATATTCACAATAATTCTAAAGCTTTATTCTCTGCTTCTCTCATTTTTGATTTCTCATCTTCTGTTTTGTCTTTGAAACCTATAAGATGAAGTACGCCATGAGCCATTACTCTTGAGAGTTCTTGCTTAAAACCAATCTTTAAATTATTTGCGTTATCTTTTATTCTATCTATGCTAATGAAGATATCAGATTCAATTAAGTTGTTTTGTTCTTCAGAATCATTTAAATCAAATGTGATGATATCAGTATAAGTGTCATGATCTAAATAATCCAAGTTGATTTTGTGTAAATATTCATCTGAACAAAAGATGTAGTTAATTTCAGCTATTTCATACTTATATTGGTCTGCAAGCTGATTTAACCACTTTTTATGCTTTTTAAGTTTCCTTAAGTCAAATTGACAATCCTCTTTAAAAAAGTAAATATTATCCATTAACTGATGTAGAAGCTTAATTTTACAGTCTTACCTTCTTGTTCAAAACTTAATTCATCGCTTAATGCTTTCATAAGAAAGATACCTCTGCCGCCTGGTTTATCAATATTTTCAGGAGCTGTAGGGTCAGGCAATGAATTATAATCAAAACCTTGTCCTTCATCAGAAATATTAAAGGTGATGGTATTCTCTTCCATATTTAAGGATAGATACACATTCTTATCTTTATTTCCATCATTCCCATGAATTATAGCATTATTAACTGATTCTGTTACAGCAATCATAATATTGCCGTAAATGTCATCGTCTAAACTGAATCTCTCTTTAGCATTGTCGATAAAGCTTTCAACAATTCTGATGTTTTCACTAAGAGATGGAATACTTATACTGATCTCACTCATTGTTTTTGATTTTCTTTTAATTTTAATCGATTATAATATTTATTGATTTCGTTTTTATAATAAGGTGTAAAGTTTGGAGGAACGTTTCTCAACTGTTCAATCTCCTTTTTCTTTTCTTCTATATATTCTTCAAAAACATTAGGTATTCGGTTTTTCTCGTAATCTGTGGCAGTTTCTCCTTTTCTTTCTTCATCTTCTTCTTGCTCTTGATTTGCCTTTTCTGATTCTAATAACCTGGTAACAATTTTTTGTTGTCTTTCAATTAGTCTTTCGTTTAGTCTTTTATTTACTAACTCCTCTTCTATCTTTTCCATTTCTTCAACAATATCACCTGCATTTCCACCATTTTCCTTTCCACCTTCTTCACCATTATTACCAAGCTGCTTTTGTAACTCTTCCATCATTTTACGAATTTTAGCTTGTTCAGCTGCTAATTCACCTAATTTCTCAGAAAACTGTCTGCCTTCTCTTTGTCCTTGACTTAGCTCTTTTGTTTTCTGATTAAGTGATTTTTGCATGTCTGAAAGACTTGGCGATTGTTGATTTCCTTTAGATTGTTGACCCATTCCCATAGAGGCTTGCATTTGCATCTGCATTTGTTCCAGAACGTCATCTAACATAAGTGCTAAATTATTCATAGCAGTCATAGCAAACTGTTGTTCAGCAATTGCTTTGCCATTTTCTCTTTCTCTTAATGCTGATACGCTTGCTTCCATGGATTCGTTCATCTGATCCAATTCTTTATTAATAAAGTTTTTTATCTGGAAAACCCGTTCAGCAAGTGAATTCAAGCTATCTTCCACAATTTGTGCATCATCTTGCATGGCCAATTGCTTTTCAGATAATGAAATAAATCTTGGGTCGCTAGGGTTAACTTCCCTGAAGGATTTCATTAATTCCTCTTGTCTGAAAGAAAGTTTAAGAAGATTATCTACTATATCTCTAAGATCATCAATATTTTCTTGAAGCATCTCCATTTCCATGTTCATTTGCATAGAAGATAACATTTCAGACATCTCCTTCATTTCTTCGGCCGATTTCTTTTGATCTTCACTAGCCCCACTTTTATTGTTTTCTTGTAGTTTCTGTAAACTATTCTGCTGATTTAATTCAATTTCACTTTCTTTCTCCTTTGTATCTTGTAAAGAGTTAGGCTGTTTTAATGAGTGGTTGCGTTTTTCAATCTCTCTCAGCTCTTCTTGGATTTTATCAAATTCTTGATTTAGCTCTTTTTGATCTTTAACAGCTTCTTGCTTTTCTTCTTCTGAATTAAATTCATCTGAATTATCATTTGATTCAGTATCTCTTTGCTTATCGTTTTCTTCAGAGAGTGTATTTTGTTTTTCCTCTAAATCCTTAAGCTTTTCGCCTACTTGCTTCATGTCATATTGGATTTCCATTCTTTTGAATAGTTCCATAAGACGCTCCATCTCTTTCAACTTATTTTGCTCCTTTCTCTTAAGGTCTTCAACCGATTCTCTAAATTCATCTGATTGATTTTGCTCCTCTAATAAAGACTTAATTTTTTCCATTAACTCTTCATTTTCATTTTGAAGCATTTCTTCCATTAAACTTTCAAGCTGTTCTGATTTCTCTTTTAACTCTGGGCTTTGTTTATTGAATCGATCACGTTTGGCCTGATTGCTTTCAAATTCGTTCTTAATCTTTTTTAACTCTTCTCTTCTTTTCTCATTTTCATTAATAATATCTTCTAAGAGCTTTTTATCTTCCCAATTTAGTTTTCGTTTCGTCTTAAGAATATTTTCTAATTCTTCCAGTTTTTGATTAGTACCTTCATAGGCCTTAACACTTTTATCTATTTGATTTTCAGTGTTTTGACTCGTTTTTTTAATGCTTTCCTCAATGTATTCATCATCAGGCAATTGAAAGATGAAGCTCGAACTTTTTGAATATTTCGCACCATTTACTCCGTCATTATCTGCTACTTCTACATAATATTCAATCTGTGTGTTCTCTTCTATTAAGGAATCCAATTGCCATAAGCTGAAATATTTCTGATTAAGAATCTTTCTATCAAATTGAAGAGGAACCTTTCCTTTTTCTACAGTTTGTCCATCCTTTACTTTATTGTATACAATATTCAATTTTGAGAATCCGTAATCATCACTGATCTCTCCCGCAATTGCTACTTGCCTAAAATAGGTACTATCATTAATAGGGGTTAAATTTATTTCAGGATACTTATCTTTTATTACTTCTATTGAATAGTTAATAGATTGATTGTAGTTACTTTCTTTATTAAATAAATTCAATTTATAATCTGAAGAATTTACCAGAGATTTTGATAAATTATAACTGTTTTGAGTCGCTTTATTAAAACTGTATGATTCGTTTTTAAAATCAATAGAGATTTGATCACTCGCTTTACTTTGAATCAACCAATTAACTACTGTTCCTTCTGGAATAATGATATTCCCTGAGTTAATGATCATATCATTATCAAGGCCAGTATAATTAGGATAATCTAATTTGATATTCATTTCCTGTATACTTGGTTTCTCATATATTTTCAATTGATAATTGTTAGAATAGAAACCAGCTGCTTCGAGCCTAAAGTCTACATTAGATTGAATGTTTTTAAAAGTGAATTTAAATTGATTGTCGGTGGTTCTTTCAAACTTTTGTTTTACTCCTTCCTTATTTATAAATAATTCTGCTGGGATTTCATTGCCTTCAAGTTTTGCGGTTAAAGTAAAATCTTCACCTTTAAAACCATTCAGTTCATCATTCAGAATTTGAAATTGAAAAGGAGCCTTAGGAATAAAATCTTCATTAAATTTAATAACTCGATAACTACCTTCAGTTATCATGTTGGGAGAGAACATGAAAACCAATATAGTAATAACGGAAGGAATTAAGAGATAAGGCAGATAGCTCTTATTAGATTTTCTAATGTTAATACTTTCCTTAAAATTGAAGAGTGAAATATTTTTGTATTTCTGACTTATACTAGCTGATATCAATGAGTTTTCTCTACTTGATAATTCATTTAACTGAATGATATTCAGTAGCTTATCTTTAATTTCAGGAAAATACTGTCCAATTTGTTTTGCGGCCTCATCATTACTTAAGTGCTTTCCATTTCCTAATAAATGGTAAAGAGGAATAATTAGAAAATTAATGGAAACGGCTATTAAACTTATTAAGGCTAGTGCAAATAAAACAGTTCTAGTAGGACTATTGAGTTGAAATGAATATTCTAACCCACTTACAAGCAGTATTATAAATAAGATAAAGCCTATATTTAAAATTAAGCCTTTAACAATTTTATTTAAGTAATACTTTTTCTTGTAAGCCGTTAGCTTATTTAAAATTTCCGCTATGTTACTTTTCGAATTCACTTCAGTAATAACGAGAAATTTAATACAATGATTTCCAATATTTTATATGTTTTAGGATACATCCAACTCAACTTTTATAGGACAATGGTCTGAGTGTTTAACATCTTGTAAAATATCGGCTGATTTTAGTTTATCAATTAAATTCTCAGAAAGCATGTGGTAATCAATTCTCCAGCCTTTATTTCGTTCACGGGCTGCAGCTCTATAGCTCCACCAGCTATACTGATCGGGTTCTTTATTTAAATGTCTGAAAGTGTCAACAAATCCATCATTTAGGAATTCTGTCATCCATTCTCTTTCTTCCGGCAAAAAGCCAGAGCTATTTTTATTTCTTACAGGATCATGAATATCTATGGGTTGATGACAAATATTATAGTCTCCACAGATCAACAGATTAGGAATTTCTTGTTTTAATTCTTGAATATAACTTCTAAAATCTGAAAGCCACTCCATTTTAAAATCTTGCCTTGGATCTCCACTTGAACCACTTGGCATATAGGTGCTCATGATAGAAAAACCATCATAATCCGCACGGATTACTCTTCCTTCCCTATCATATTGTGGTATTCCGCATCCTATTTCAACATTTTTTGGTTTCACCTTAGTAAATATTCCAACCCCACTATATCCTTTCTTTTCTGCAGAATGCCAATAGATATCATAGCCCAACTTTTCAAAAACAGTAAGATCAACTTGATCTCTATTTGCTTTAAGCTCTTGTAAACAAAAAACATCAGGCTTTTCTTCTTTAAGCCATTCGCTTAAACCTTTTTTTTCTGCAGCTCTGATACCGTTTACATTGTATGAAATTATATTCATTAAATATCTGATTTAAAATACTAAACCAATCTCATTCTCAAAATACTCAATTACATGCATTTTGAGCAATTTTTCTTGTTCTAAAAGGTCAAAATGGGGTAACTTTTTCTCTAATACCCAATGTGGCCATCCATTTTCATCTGTCCCTTCCAGTCTGTAAAAACCAGAAAGACTTAATACTTTACAAATTGCAATGTGCATTAAGTCTTGCTTATCTTCTTTACTAAAACTATGAGGCCCTTTTCCTAATTCTTGAACTCCAATTAGAAATAAAATAGCATTCATGTCTTTAGGCTTTCGCCCTACATTATCTTTTAAAGCCAATCTTAAGGCTTGCCATCTCCTTTCTAATTCAAGATCTTTTTTAATCATTCTCGTTTTCTTTCAAATATTCCCAAAATTCAACTGCTCTTCTTAAATGGGGAATTACAATTGTGCCACCTATTAAATTGGCAATAGAAAATATTTCAAAAACTTGTTCATCTGTAACGCCCAGTTCGAAGCATTTACCTAAATGATAGCGAACACAGTCATCACACCTTAAAACCATGGAAGAGGATAATCCTATCATTTCCTTAGTTTTTTTATCAACACTGCCTTCAGCGAAAGCATTTGTATCAAGATTGAATATGCGCTTGAGGATTTTATTGTTACTCCCCACAATTTTATCATTCATTTTTGCGCGATACTCGTTGAATTCCTCTACTTTATTCATAAATTAAATCACTATCAATTTTGAAATTTAAATTAACCTGCAAAGTTAGTCCTTGTGAGCTATTCAACCCAAACCTTTTCCCTAATACTATCAGATTTTATATCATTATTTTTCCCGAACTACTGCCTTTCCTGTAATCTTACCTTATCCAGGTCTGAAATACTAGTTTGTAGCCACTGCCTCAATGATTTAAATCGAACAAACCTTCATCTTGACCAACCCAATCAATTACATACTCGCTTTTTTGAAGTTCCTAATTTAAAATATGCTTTTGCCTTAAGTTGGTTTCAAAAAGGAACAGTAATTCAAAAGCTTTTACATCAGCTTAAATATGAGGGAAACGAAGCTGTTGGGCTTTTGTTGGGAGAAATTATGGGTGAAGAAATCAAACCTTATTTTCAAAATGAATGGGATCTGATCACTACAGTTCCTATTCATTTTAAAAAAGAGAGAAAAAGAGGATACAATCAGAGCGATATTATAGCAAAAGGGCTTTCAAAAGTATTAAATATCCCTTTTACCCCTATTTTAACTAAAACCATTAATAGTAAAAGCCAGACTAAAAAGCATAGAATTGAAAGGTTTGAAAATGTGGAATCTGTTTTTGAATTAATATCTAAAGAGCAAAGCCTTGATAAAAAGAAGATTTTGCTGTTAGATGATGTCATAACAACTGGAGCAACCATGCAATCATGTTGCAAACCTTTAATAAAAGCAGGTGCTGAAATATCGATTGCTTCAATAGCCTGTACTAGGAAATAAAGGAATGGTCTATAATTAGGAACCTATTAACCATTTTTAATACAAAATTAAATGTCTGAAATATTTGATCTTGCAGCTAATCAGTATAGTTATAAATTCATTTATAGAATGGTTTAAATCAAGAAATACAAGCTAAGTTCTTTTTAATGAGTGTTTTAACTAGGATTTTAACTTTTCTAATAATAAATCTTGATGTTTTAGATACAATACCATGTTTTCCAACATAATATCCGCAGCTTCTCTGTCTTTAACATCTTCTAAAACTTTTTCACAAACTCTGTACAGAACTTGTCTGGAACTGATATTGTGAGCGTCAGCCACTTTTTGAATAAAACTAGCGATTTCATTTTCAGACAAACTTCCTTCAGCTAATTCATCCATTTTCTTTATTTCATCTTTTAAAGCTTCAACTTCAGCTAGTTGGGTAGGTTTTTTAGATAAATAATCTTGATCTTCAGATTTTGAATCCGTTGACTGATTCTTCATGAAATCATTTAAGTCTTTTAAGGTATCTTTCTTCTTAGCCATTGCGATCAATTATTTATAAGTGAGCTAATATTGCTTTAGTGATTGGTAAAAATTCTTTTTCAGCTAAAATTGTACTGAAATTAGCAAAAATATTTTTAGCCGGTACTTTTACTTCCAAAATTTCTGCGTCTAATTCAGACAAAGCATCTTTTACTGTTTCTATTTTGGTAGCGGAATGAACTCTATTAGGAAGCACTAATATCTTCAACCTATTATTTTCCTCTCTTGCAGGTTTAATATCCTCAATTGTTTGATAGGTTACTAATAGATCATTAGGCGTTAAACTAGTAGGAACAATTACCAAATCACTACTTAAGCTTAGCTTTTTGATATGTTCATCAGTGGTTTTTCCTGCACTATCCACTACTATATAATCTAATTTCCTATTTTTGAGTTCGGCTATGTCGTTTAAAGCTTTATGATCTTCCGAACCGATAATCGGAAAAACGGATGATTCTTTTGCGCCAGTTTTATATACTTCCATTTTTCGTAAAGTATTGAGCGTATAGTTGGTATCAGTTTCCAACATTGCTAATGAATGGCCTAAGCTGTGCAGCATAGTTGCAAAATGGATGGCACTTGTAGTTTTTCCGGTACCTCCTTTTCTGGAGATAAATGAAATTATTTTTGTCATATCATAAATTCAATATGAATAAAAATACATAGCTGTAACCCTTTTTCCAAATCTAGGTTAGAAATGAAAAAAAGATAATGAAAAAAAGATTTAATACCGATGAAATTAATGAATTGATCGCAACCAGAAGATCAATTTATCCTGCACAATACACAGGTGAAAAAGTAGATGATGAAATCATAGATCAAATGCTCGAAAACGCGAATTGGGCTCCTAATCATAAACACACTGAACCCTGGAGGTTTATCGTTTTTACTGAAGCGGGCTTAAATGAACTAGGAAAATTTCAGGCAGACATCTATAAAAAGGTTTCTACTGAAAAAGGGGAATTTGATGAAGCGAAAATGGAAACACTAAGAAACAAACCTTTGTCTGCTTCGCATGTGATAGCTATTGGAATGAAAAGAGATGAGAAAAAAAGTGTTCCAGTTGAAGAGGAAATTGCGGCAGTGGCAGCAGCAGTTCAAAATATGCAATTAACCGCAAGTGCCTATGGTGTGGGTTGCTATTGGGGATCAGGTGGTATTACTTATATGGAAGAGGCTAAAGAAGCATTGGCTTTAGATAAAGATGATAAATTATTAGGCTGGCTTTATGTAGGCGTTCCAAAAGAAGGATTTTGGCCAGCAGGGAAAAGATCTTCAATAAATGATAAAGTAAATTGGGTTAAAGGATAAAATGGAATATCTGATTACATATTTACCCATAATTCTCGCTTGGTTAATTTTTGGATTAATGCATTCAATTTTAGCATCTAGATTAATGAAAGACAAATTGAATTTAGGTCCTTTAACCTATAGAAGGTTGTATAATGTATTTTCTATATTTGCTGTTTTATTCATTTTCTTTTTAGGAGCCACATTACCAGCAGAATATTTATTTGTAAAAGATCAGGTGAGTAAATCAATTGGTTTAATCATAGCTACTTTTGGTTTTCTTTTAGCAAAACTCGCTTTTAGGCCTATCAGTCTATCAGAATTTCTGGGTATAAAATCAGAAACAAATCAAAAACTAATAAAGGATGGAATATATGCCAGAATTAGGCATCCTCTTTATTCCGCTCTGATACTAGGCTTAATAGGTTTTTTGATTTTTAGTCCTACTTACACCAATTTAGTACATGTTATTTGTATTCTTTTTTACTTATTTATTGGTATCTATTTTGAGGAAAAACGACTTAAAAATTTCTTTGGGCAAGAATACGATGATTATAAAAAACAGACTCCCATGTTATTTCCTACCTTAAGGAAATAGTACTTTATCGAAAAAGTAAATTTCATGGCACTTTTTTAACTAAATTAAGGTTAGAGCACTTATTAAAGCGATTCAATGCATATTGTAATGTTAATTGATAGTTTAGTGAACAAATATTTTAGTTTTTATTCTTGCAAACTACATATGAAGTGTATATTTGCGCCACGAAATTTTAAATTCCTTTATGGAACTTATTCAAAATAAGCACTTTAGTCAAGAACAAATTGATCAGTACAAAGAGGAGTTTGAATCCTCTAAACCGTTTCACCACATTATTCTGGATGACTTTTTGTCGACAGAGGTAGCAGAAAAACTCCATAATTTCTTTCCAGAGGATGAGCTTTTCAATAAGCCAAAGAAAGATAAACATGAGAATAAGCTAGAAGGTGATAAGTTTGAGGAATATCCACGCCTTTTCAATCTCTTAAAAGAGGAAATTGCCAAACCTAAATTTTTGGAATTCATTGAGCAAGTGACAGGCATTGAAAACGCCTTCATTACCAATGATGGTTTTGGTGTAGGAATCCAAAAAGGGAAAAAAGGATCTTTTGAAGATGTGCATGTTGACTTTAACATTCACCCTGAAAAAGATGTGCAAAGAAGATTAAACCTTCAACTTTACCTTACTCCAAGGTGGAAACCAGAGTGGAATGGTGCATTGGAAATGTGGAATGATTGTGTGTCTAAATGTAAGAAAGCCGTTTCTTGCAGATTTAACAGAGCGGTAATCTTTGAAGTAAAAGACACTTCATATTATGGTTATACCAAACCGTTGGAGTGTCCTGACAAAGAAGAACGAAAAATGTTTTCTGCTACTTTTTATACCAAAAAAGAAAAAGAAGATATAACTTACCATGATACAATTTTTCCTGAAACTAGTCAGGAGGAAAAACCACAAAACTCATTTTTTGATAGCATAAAGAAAGTGCTAAAAGTAAGCTAAGACCATTATGGCTAAACATTCTACAACTGAAATCACTTCAGATTCAATTGCGTCTGATAATCCAATTCACCAGAGGTTATTAGCCGCTTATATATATGCTCAACCTTCAATTGAAGGTAATTTGTTAGAAATTGGATGTGGAACAGGCCGTGGATTGCAAACTTTAGTAAATACAGCTGATCATTATACCGGTATTGATAAATACAAAACCTTAACGGATGAGCTGCAAGCTGAATATCCTCAGGCTGATTTTAAAGCTATGCACATTCCCCCTTTGAAAGGAATCGAGGATAATAGTTTTGATACGGTGGTCTCTTTTCAAGTAATTGAGCACATTAAAGATGATATTACTTTTTTAAAAGAAATCCATCGTGTGTTAAAGCCTGGTGGAAAAGCAATTATTTCTACGCCTAACAAGAAAATGACGCTTACCCGTAATCCTTGGCATGTGAGAGAATATTTTGCTCCTGAATTAGAGAAAATCTGTAAATCTATTTTTTCGAAAGTAGAAGCGAATGGAATTGCAGGGAATGATAAAGTGATGGAGTATCATGAGAAAAACCGTGAATCCGTTAGAAAGATTACTAAGTTCGACATTTTCAATCTCCAGTATAGATTACCAGCCCCATTATTAAGAATTCCTTATGAATTTTTAAATAGAGTCAATAGAAATAAATTAGATCAAGCGGACAATTCACTCGTGAAATCAATTTCAGTAGCTGATTACTATGTAAATGAAAATGCTGAAGAAAGCCTTGATCTATTCTATACCTTAGAAAAGTAAAGCCGGAATTATTTCATACCAGGTAAGCTAATTCCTTTTAATTTTCTGTACAGATTTATAGCATAACGATCCGTCATTCCACTGATGTAATCAATACAAATTAAACTGATTTCGTAAAGACTTGCGGTATCCGTAATTAATTCCTGATAGGTTTCAGGCAGCAATCTAAAAACTGTTAAATCTTTAGTGCTTGAATCATCAGCGCCTTTTTGGGCAATGGCTGCCCCTAAAAATTCTTCTAATAAACCTTCTAAAACTCTATGGCCCACTACTTCTGTTTCTAAAACTACATGAGATCTGTATATTTTTTGAATAGAAACTTCAATGATATCTCGTAAGACTTTTTTGGAAGGCACTTGGCTCATTAATGAAGCATCGAATTCACCCGTTAGAATTTTATCTTCATTTGCCATGAACACTTCAGCACACTCATTGATAAGTTTATTAATACATAAAGCTCTTAAATATGCGATTTTTGCATTTTTGCCCTTAGTCTTCTCTAATTTTTCAGGCATATAAGAATCGCCTAAAACATTTGCTAGTAAATCTCTAGCTTGTTCAAAAGGAACCCAGCCTAATCGGCAGCCATCTTCTAAATCAATTACATGATAACAAATATCATCAGCAGCTTCTACTAAAAAGGTTAGTGGATGACGAACCCAGCTCATCTCATTAGAAAGTCTTATTAAACCCAATTCATTTGCTAGTTCTTCAAAGTAATCTTTTTCAGTCTGGAAAAACCCGTATTTCTTCTGGCTCTTGCGTTTAGGGTCTTTATCAAATAGGTGGGCAGTCCTAGGATATTTGCTAAAAGCAGCTAAAGTACTATAGGTTAGTTTTATTCCTTGATTGTCAGGTCTATGAAATAGACGGAATCCTTGTGCGTTCCCTTCAAAGTGAGTAAGATCTTCCCATTCTTCAACGGATACTTCGGACTGAATCCATTTTCCTAATTCGCTATTTTTGAAAAATCCTGAAATAGCATCTTCACCAGAATGGCCAAAAGGAGGATTTCCAATATCATGCGCTAAAGAAGCTGCTGCTACAATGGCTCCAAAATCAAATGAAGAAAATCCAGCATCATTTAATTCTGAGTATTTATCTATAATAGACTCGCCTACTTTTTTACCTAATGAACGGCCCACGCTACTCACCTCTAAACTGTGTGTTAGTCTGGTATGAACAAAATCTTCCTCTGGAAGAGGCACCACTTGAGTTTTATCCTGAAGTCTTCTAAAAGGATGAGAAAAAATTATTCTATCATAATCTTGCTCAAAAAATGATCGAGCACTGGATTGATTAGAAATAGATTTTTGCCCTAGTCTATTAGGATTTAATAATTTAAGCCAGTTCATTTTTTCCATTCTTCAAAATTAATTGAATTTGGGAGAAAAGGGCTATCTAAATTAAGTACATTTTGAATAATGAGACCCTTTGCTTAAGAATGCCAATAAAGAAGTGCATTTCATTAGCTTTTGATTTAGGTTGTGTTTAGAAAAAAAGCGACACTATTTAAATCCAATAATGTCGCTTTTCATCATTAAAATCAATATGTAATATTTTTATTCGAATAAAGTGATTAGTTCTTCTTTCGGTTTTCTTACCTTTTTTAAATTAACTAACCAGTCTTCTTCGGGCTTTCTATAACCAAGCGGTAAAAGCACGCAGCTTCTTAATCCTTTTTCTTTTAATCCTAAAATTTCATCTACTACATCAGGGTCAAATCCTTCCATTGGAGTAGCATCAACACCTTCGAACGCAGCAGCAGTTAAAGCTTGAGAGAATGCAATATAGGCTTGTTTGCTAGCATGTTGAAAATTAGTTTCAGCATCTCTTTTAGGGTAGCTATTCAATAATTGCTGTCTATAATTTTCCCAGCCTTCATTTTTAAAACCTCTTTCTTCATTCACTAAGTCAAACATTCTATTAATTCGCTCTTCCGTGTAGGTATCCCATGCTGCAAACACCAATAAATGCGAACAATCTGTTACCACCGATTGATTCCATGCCACCGCTTTAATTTTTTCTTTCAGTTCTGCATTGGTCACGATCATAATTTCAAACGGCTGTAAACCACTAGAAGTAGGAGCTAAGTTAGCGGCCTCCAATATGTTGTCAATTTTTTCTTGAGGTACTTTTTCACCATTCATTGCTTTTGTAGCGTATCTCCAATTCAATTTCTCTAATAATTCCATTTTTACTTTAAATTTATTCTATTTTTGATTTTCAAATATTATGACAATCCAATCCGTGAATTTTTACTTATGTCGTGCACGATATAAATATAAATAGGTTGTGAAAAATATTATTTAATTGAAAAAGAATTATTGGTTAGGACTACTTACTATTGTATTATCAATATAAAGTGTGTTTCCAGATAAGCTAGTATAATATTCTCTCAACTTTCGAGGGGAAGGGCTATTGGTGGGGTATCCGCTAAGATTATAAAATGAGTTTCCACATTCACATTCCAAATATTGCTGTCCAGCATTCATTGATATGATTGAACATTCTTTTTCAGGCTCATACGGGCAAGTTCTTTCAAATGCAGCATAATCAAAATCAC
Source organism: Marivirga arenosa (assembly GCF_030503895.2). GTDB lineage: Bacteria > Bacteroidota > Bacteroidia > Cytophagales > Cyclobacteriaceae > Marivirga > Marivirga arenosa. Next base: position 1,537,960 of record NZ_CP129970.2, on the reverse strand, counting down.
TTCTTTTGACTATAATTATCCCATTTAAACCATAATCTTCCAAAATCACATTTTTTTCAAATTGCAGACTTTGATAACTGACTAAGTCTAAATTGAGAGAAAGTTGGAATGGGTCAGGTAAAGGTAATTCATCTACAAATACTTCAGGATTTTCTTCTGCACAAGAAGAAAATATGAAAAGAGAGATTAGTAATAAATAAAACTTTTTAATTGTAGTCATAAAACCCTTTTCCACTTTTTCTGCCATGATGCCCGGCATCTACTTTTTGTTGCTGAATTCTGCTAGGTCTGAATTTACTATCGTAGTAGAAAGACTCAAACATAGATTGAGTTACAGAAAAATTAGTATCCACTCCTATTAAATCCATTAACTTAAATGGGCCCATTTTAAATCCTGAACTTTCCACTAATCTGTCGATTTGCTTAAAGTCAGCCACATTTTCTTCAGCAATCTTCAGCGACTCCACATAAAAATGGCGCGCCACTCTATTAACGATGAAGCCAGGCGAATCTTTTGCCATTACGGCTTTTTTACCCATTTTTTCTGCTAATGCTTTTGTGGTTTCAGCAATTTGTGGATTTGTGGCTGCTCCAGAAATTACCTCAACAAGCTTCATAATATGAGCAGGGTTAAAGAAATGCATTCCTACTAATCTATCAGGCTTTTGAAGCCCCGCCCCAATTTGGGTAATTGGAATAGAGGAAGTATTAGTAGCTAAAATTGTTTTATCCCCATTTATCTTTTCTAGCTGACTAAAGATATCAATTTTGACTTGCAGTTTTTCAACTACGGCTTCTATAATAACATCTGCTTTAAGGTCCTCTAGATTTGAAATGAAACTAATATTAGAAAGGCAGGCTTCTTTTTGCTCTGCTGAAACTTTACCTTTTTCTATTCCTTTATCAAGGTTTTTAGTCACTGCAGCTTTTGCTTTTTCTAATGCTGCTTCCTGAATATCAAAAATTGTGGTTTTATAGCCAGCCATTGCACTCATTTGAGCAATACCAGAACCCATTGTTCCTGCTCCTACTATTCCAATTGATTTGATATCTTCAAGTTTCATATAGCTTTAATTAATATTTTTAGCTTAAGTGTTTAAATTGATTCAGGAATCGAACATCATTTTCAGAATATAGCCTTAAATCATTTACTTGAAACTTAAGCATTGCAATTCTTTCAATTCCCATTCCAAATGCAAATCCAGTATATTCTTCTGAGTCAATTCCGCAGTTTTCCAACACATTAGGATCAATCATACCGGAGCCTAAAATCTCAACCCAACCAGAATATTTACAAACATTGCAACCCTCGCCTTTACAGATATTACAAGAGATATCCATTTCAGCACTTGGTTCTGTGAATGGGAAATAAGAAGGGCGAAAACGCACTTTTGTATCCTGACCAAACAATTCTTTAGCGAAATAATAAAGGGTTTGCTTTAAATCTACTAAGCCCACATTCTTATCAACAAAGAAACCTTCTACTTGGTGGAAAAAACAGTGAGCTCTAGCAGAAATTGCTTCATTTCTAAATACTCTTCCAGGTGCTAAAGTCCTGAATGGAGGCTTTTGATTTTCCATTACCCTAATCTGAACAGAAGAGGTATGGGTTCTCAATGCAATATCAGGATTACTTTCAATAAAGAAAGTGTCTTGCATTTCACGTGCCGGGTGATTTTCAGGAAAGTTCAAGGCCGTGAAATTATGGAAGTCATCTTCTATTTCAGGACCATCAGCTACATTGAAACCAATTTTCTGGAAGATTTCAACAATTCTGTTGTGGATGTATGTTAGGGGATGAACAGTTCCTAAATTTATATTAGGTGGTAAAGTTAAGTCAACAGGGGCTGAAGATTTGCCTCCCGAATCAGAGCTTTCTAAACCAGCAATTAGTTCTTTGAACTTCTCTTCCGCTAATTGTTTTACTTCATTTACCGATTGACCATAAGCCTTTCGCTCTTCTGGCGCAATATTTTTAATGTCAGCAAAAAGGTCACCTAATACACTTTTACGACTGATGAATTTTAATCTATATGCTTCTAACTCATCCTGAGTTTTTGCTTTTGCTGCTGAAATCTCAGCCTTTAATGCTTCTATCTTCTCAGACATTGATTTTTAATCAGTTTATTACCCTAAAAAACAAAGTTAAACGAAAATGGCGGAATATTAAATAAGTTAATGGGCTTGTTACTCGTCTAGAAGTGAATTCAAAGATTATCACAGTACCAACTAAACATTAATTATTTTCATTGAACAAAATCCTGGTAATAATCTGATTTGTTAAATTGATTCTTTTGTTCTGTTTATAATTCAATTCCAAATATCAAGTTTTCTTATTTCAGCTCTCTGTCTACGCTAACTTTCAATCTGTCGACACAACAGAATTTGCCTTTCTTTTATCCCTAAGTTGAATTCAGAAAAACCAAACTAGACTAAAAATGATGAATCGTTTAAAAGAAATTTGCACAGTATTTTTTATTTGTTTGCCATTCCTTAATTATGCTCAATCAAAAGAGGAAGTAGTAAAAAAGGCACAAGAACTATTGTTGGAAAATTATATTTTTCTGGATAAAGCCAAAGAAACCAATTTACACTTAGATTCTCTTTTGGAAACAAAATTTTTCGATAGCTATGAACATCCAAAAGAGTTTGCAAAGGTTCTGACAATGGAAATGCGTAAGATTACAAAAGACAAACATTTAAATATTGTTCCACCACCGCCACCACCTCATCCAAATGAAGAAACGCATTTTGTAAGCCAACACCTCAGCATAATGGAGAGATTCAGGCAAGGAGGATTTGGAAAAATTGATCTACTTGAAGGAAATGTCGGCTATATAGAATTGAAAGGCTTTCGTAAAGAAGATATACCTAAGGTAGATGCTGTCATGGACTATTTTTCTACAGCAGATGCTTTGATTATAGATTTAAGAGAAAACGGTGGAGGAAATAGTTTAGGCTTGTACTGGAGCAGTTATTTTTTAGAAGAGAATGTGGCACTAAGTGCAAAGTATGAAAGAAGGACTGATACCTACAGCGAATTGAAGACTGTAAAGGTTCAGGGAGAAAGAAGGCTTAATATTCCACTATATATTCTTACTAGTAATTTTACCTTTTCAGCAGCGGAAGCCTTTGCCTATGATTTACAGAGTAGAAATAGAGCGGTTGTGGTTGGCGAAAATACAGGAGGAGGTGCACATCCAGTTAATTTCATGAGATTAAATCATGGCTTTGGTATTATTATGCCTTATGCACGTTCGATAAATCCAGTTACAAAAAGTAATTGGGAAGGAGTGGGTGTACAACCAGATGTCCTTAGTTGTAAACATGATGCACTTGTTAAAGCCAAAGATCTAGCTAAAATTGCTGCTAAGAAGTATAGGGAACAACCATTTTTTATGCTTAAAGAAATCCTTGCAAAAGAAGAGGTTAGCCAGAAAGATAAAGTAAAGGAGTTATTAGAGCTATTGCTTAAAAGAAAGCACCTTGAGGATTTTATGGTAAATGATATGGGGTATTTCTATCTGGATAATGATCAGATAAATTCCGCAATGGCTATATTTGAAGCAAATGTAAAAATCTTTCCTGAATCGCCTAATGCACATGACAGCTATGCTGAGGGTTTGGCGCTGCAGGGTGAAAAAGAAGAAGCCTTAAATCACTTTAAGACAGCGGTGAGATTGGCTGAAGCACAAAATGATAGGAGATTAGACATGTATATTAATAATCTATCAAATTTTGAGGCGAATTTAAAACCATAAATAACAGTTAGCAGCGCAAATCGGCTGTATTATATATGAAAAAACAGCATCACACACTTATATCAAGAAAAACCATAGGTCATATTATCTTTTGGTGTGTGATGCTTATTTACTATATCAGTTCTGCCTGGCCACATGAATCTGATAAAGTGTTTTTGTTTGAAAGAATGTTTTCAAAGACGAGTGTTCAAATTATTCTTTCGTATCTATTCATTTATCTTCTGATTCCACTTTTTATAGATAAAAAGAGAAGAGTAGTATTTACTATACTTAGTTTACTCGCTATTTATAATGCATATGTTATGCATACAGCAATCCGTTGTTTCTATCTTCTTCCCAAATATCCAGAAGTTTATCGTTACAGACCACCACTTGAGTTTGTTGAGCGAATTACTAATGTTTATGCATTTATTGGTAGTATAACGGAATTGATTTTTCCAGCCATTATACTGATAGTGATAGATTATTACAGAAAGCAAAAGGAACTGATCAGCTTAAAGGAACAAAAAAGGAGTACAGAATTACGCCTGCTTAAACATCAGTTGAATCCTCATTTTCTTTTCAATACCCTTAACAATTTATATTCACTTTCTTTAAAGAAATCGGAAAGAACACCCGAAGTCATTGAAAAATTATCTGATATCTTAGATTATATTTTATATAAGTGTGATGCAAATTATGTGTCGATTGCGAATGAAGTGAAGCTGATTGATAATTATATTTCATTAGAAAAGGTTAGGTATGGAAAGCGATTAAATATAAAATTTGATTATGAAGTTAAAGAGGAATTTAAAATAGCGCCTTTATTATTACTAACTTTGGTTGAAAATGCTTTTAAACATGGAGTTAAACAGGAAATAAAAATCGCATCCATTGATATTCAACTCAGAATAAAAGGAGAAGAAATAATTTTCATGATTGAAAATACAAAGCCAGATATTAAAACAAAGGAAAGTAAAAAACAGCGACCATCCATTGGGTTAAGAAATATTGAAAAGCAGCTTCAATTATTGTATCCACAGAATCAGTACAAATTAAAAATTGAGGAATCGACTAAATCTTATAAGGTGAATTTAAATCTTTTCGCGAATGGCATATAGATGTATAATTGTTGATGATGAGGAGTTAGCCAGAGAGCTAATGGAAACACATATATCAAAGCTGGATGATTTTGAATTGGTTGCCAGTTGTGAATCAGCCGTGGTGGCACATCAGGTTTTACAAAATGAAAAAATAGATTTGCTATTTTTGGATATAGAAATGCCGGTATTAATGGGTACAGATTTTTATAAAAACCTTATTACAAAACCGAAAGTGATTTTTACTACCGCTTTCAGAGATTACGCACTGGATGGATTCGATCTAAGCGCAATAGATTTTTTGCTTAAGCCTATTATCTTTTCACGTTTTATGGTGGCGATTGAGAAATTTCGTGATAGTGTTAACCCTAAGTCATCAGAAAGGGCAGAGAAAAAAGAAATAGAATATATCTATGTGCAAAGCCATAAAAAGAACATTAAAATTGAGCTTGATAAAATTCTATATGTTGAAAGCCTAAAAGATTATATAAAAATTCATTTATCCGATGATGAATTCATAATCAAGCACGGGCTTGGAGCATTTGAGGATAGATTGGACGATCGCTTTTTAAGGGTACATCGTTCTTTTATTGTGAATATCAATAGCGTAACAGCATATACCAAAAATGATATTGAAATAGGGGATTTAGAAATACCTATTGGAGATCTTTATAAAAAGGAAATGTTTAAAAAGTTTAATATTCCTTCTGAATAATACGATATACTTATTTCATATACTGCCCCCACCATTCTTGAAATACAATTAGTGCCCAAATAGTAGCATGGCTATCCTCAGGATTATTGGAGAATAATTTCTTTTTTAAGGCTTGAACTTCATCCCAATCAAAAACAGCTTGATCTACTATTCGGTCTTTATCCAACCACTTATTTTCTATATCTGATTTTAGATCTTTTCTAAGCCAATCCAATAAGGGAACTTCAAAGCCATGTTTAGGTCGATTGTAAATTTTAGTAGGCAGAATATCCCTGAAAGTATCTTGTAAAATCATTTTTTTACGCTGGCCATTTACTTTAAAGCTTTCTGGCAGACTATTGGCGAAAGCTACAACTTCATGATCCATGAAAGGAACCCGAACTTCCAATGCTTGTTGCATACTCATCAAATCAACTTTTTGGAGCATATCACCTTGAAGTACTAGTTCCTGGTCAAGCTGTAAAGCCTGGTTTATTGATTTTGATTTCAATGGGCTGAGTAATTTTTCTTTCCACAAATCGAAGGATTCAAAATCAATCTTTTCTAAAAGATTATTTGACAGCAGTTCACTGCTTTTACGTGCATTTAGTAAGCTTGCCAGTAACCAATACTGATCTTGAGGATCTAATTTATAAGCTTCAGCAAACTTATGTAATTGCCTTATTTTGTTACCAATTGGGTTGTTTCGTGATTTTGGTAAAGCTTTCCATATTGCAGATAAACTGCTAACCATTTTTTCTTTAAACCCAGGATGCCATAATCTGTACAATGCAGCATGTTTATTATATCCGGCAAAGAGTTCATCTGCCCCATCACCGGAAAGAGCTACGGTTACTTTTTCCTTTGTAAGTTTGCTTAAGGCATAAACGGGTAATGCGGAGCTGTCAGCAAAAGGTTCTGAAAAGCTTTTCAATACATCCGGCAAATAATCATATAAATCATTTAGACTTAAAGAAAAAACTTGATGCTTTGAACCAATATGTTTTGCAACAGCATTAGCATATTCTGTTTCATCAAAAAAAGAGTGGCCTTTGTAACCAATTGAGAAGGTATGAAGATCGTCTACTTTTTTAGAAGCAATTGCTGAAATAATAGAAGAGTCAACACCACCACTTAAAAAAGTACCTAAAGGAACATCTGCTACTAAGCGTTTTTCAACTGCGTTTTCCATTAATGATCTTAGCTGAATTTGAGCTTCTTCATAAGACCCTTCGAATGGCTTTTTAAAAGTATCTTCTAACTTGTAATAAGTGTTGAATTCTACGGATTTCTTTTTAACTAGAGCATAGTTACCAGGCATCAGTTTCTTAACGCCCTTAACCATACTCAATGGGGCAGGCAAATAATTGAGTTGCAAATAACTGTATAAAGCATTTGAATCAATTTCCTTATCAATTCCAAATTTTAATATGGCTTTTAATTCACTTGCAAAAATAAAGCGATCCTCATCTTCTAAATAATAAAGCGGTTTAATTCCATAGCGATCACGAGCTACTAAAAGTTCTTCTTTATGTTGATCGTAAAATGCAAATGCAAAAAAACCATTCAATTTATTTAAGGCATCTTTTCCTTCATGAATCAACAACTGTAATAAAACTTCAGTATCAGATTCAGTTTTGAATACTACCCCCTTTTGAGATAAGTCTTTTTTTAATGATTTATAATTATAGATTTCGCCATTGAAGACGATTTGATAACGGCCTTCTTCAGACATCATAGGCTGGTTAGCTTCAGGATTGAGGTCAATAATGGAAAGTCTCCTATGGCCTAGGGCTACATAATCGCTGACATATACTTTTTGAATATCAGGTCCTCTATGCTCAAGTGTTTCAGTAGCATTCGAAATATTAGGAAGATTAAATCGACCTATTTCGTTAAATGCAAAAATTCCAGTTATCCCGCACATAGTACGAAGATAAGTATAAAAATGAGTAGATTATATAATTATCAAGTTTGAGATTCCACATTTTTTGGAACTTGACTTCTTACAATCAATAAACCAATTCCAGCAAGAATAGAACCAATAAGAAAAGGGAAAATATATCCAAACCTAACCGCATAACCTGATACAAATGACCCTAATGAAATTCCTAAGCCAAAGGCCATTGTTACCACAGAAAGCTGAGAACCGGCTTGTCCTTTTTCAGCTAAATCACCTGCAAGTGCTAAAGAAGGAGCAAAAACCATTGCGGCACTAATTCCTTGTAATCCTCTGGCTGTAATCATTTGCCAGGGTTCTGTTGTGAGCCCTTCTACTAGTACAATAGGCATTAAGCATATTAACCCTATAATAATAAATATTCTCCTTCCATATTTATCACTTAATTTGCCAACGATTGGTTGGGTAACTGCGAGAGCAGCAATTAAAGCACTAAATTCTAGTGAAAACATGAACGGCCCTTGAGACAAACGCTCATTGGTTTTGGTTTCTATTGGTGCTAATAAAGAGAAGCCAAAACTCATCACTAAAGTGGCTAGGGCGAGAGCAAAAATAGGATCTAATACTGTATCTTTTGCTTTGGATAAAATTTTAATATCCATTTTTCTATCACTAGGTTCAATATCATCCGGATCAGATACAAAAAAGAAAACCAATATGGCACTCAAAAAAGCCGCTGCAGCAGCTATCCCAAAAGAAGCAACAAATCCATTAATTTCGCCTATAACTGGCAGATGATACGGGCCATTTTCTACTAAAAAACCACTCCCAAGTGGGCCTAAACCAAAACCCACTAAACGAAAAGAGTTGTATACTCCCATGTTATTTCCTCTCGTTTTTTTGGTGCTGACCTCACTCACTAATGCCAAACTTGAAGTGATGGTAAATGCAGCGGCAATCCCTTGAGCTGTCCGAACCAATAGTAATAACCAATATGAACTAGCAAATGAATAGGCGAAATTTGCAAAGGTGAAAATAATTAAACCCAATAATACAAATAATTTGCGCTTACCTGCTTTATCAGAAAATCTTCCGGTAAATGGTTGTGTAAAACTTGTGATTAGTCCGAAAACACCTAAAAGTAAACCAGTTATTAATGATTCCTTTAATCCGAAGAAATTTCCTGAAATATTATCGCTTGCTATGTATAAGGGTAATACTACTATAAGGAAAGAATTACCCATGGCATCTGCCATTCGAGCAAACCCTAAAAAGACAACACGTTTATCTACTCCTACAGAACTTGAGTTTTCTTTTTTCAAATGATTTTGGTTTTAATGACCATTAAATCAACTGCTCATAATTTTAATAGTTTCAATAAACAGTAATTTACTGTAATGTCATCATTCGACTGATGAAAAAGCTTAACCTAAAGCAACATCTAATAACATCATTAAAGCAAAACCAATCATAGCGCCAATTGTTGAAAGGTCAGTTTTATTTCCAGACTGAGATTCAGGAATTAATTCTTCTACCACTACAAAAATCATAGCTCCTGCAGCAAAAGATAAGGCATAAGGTAAAAGAGGTTCAATACTCAATACAAGATAGGCGCCTAAAACTCCGGCAATTGGTTCTACTATACCAGATAATTGACCATAATTAAACGCTTTTAATCTTGAGAAACCTTCTCTACGGAGAGGAACAGAAACAGCAGCCCCTTCTGGAAAATTTTGTAGTCCAATTCCAAAGGCAAGCGCAATAGCGCCAGTTAAAACTGAAGGGTCAGAATTATGAGCAACTGCACCAAAAGCAACACCTACCGCCAAACCCTCAGGAATATTATGTAAGGTTATTGCTAATACCAATAGTATACTTCTGTGCCAACTCGTACTAATACCTTCCGCTTTATCTTCAGATAAGCCTAAATGTAAATGAGGTAAAATCTTATCAATGATTAAAAGAAATGCTCCTCCTGAAAGAAAACCAACTACAGCAGGAACCCATGGTGTAGTTCCTGCTTCTTCTGCCATTTCTATTGCGGGTTTTAAGAGAGACCAAAAGCTAGCGGCAATCATGACCCCAGCTGCAAAACCGAGCATCGCATTTAGAAGATTCTGATTGATTGATTTAAAAAAGAAAACCATGGAAGATCCTAGTGCCGTTACCATCCAGGTAAATAGGGTTGCAGCAAATGCTAGGAAGACTGGATTATAATTTGAAAGGTGTTCAATGATCATTTTAAATAAACAAATATTGTATGATTGCCATTATATAAACCTATTATGATTTACGTTTGATATCCTCCAAGAGTTTACGTACTTGTAAATCACCATAACCATAAATAGCTTCTCTTTTCGAGAATTCTTTAAATATAGGTTTAAACTCATATGTGCTTAATTCTTCAATAATATTTTGAAGTGTTTCCACTGGTTTTCCTGGGTGTTTATCAGATGGGATACTTGCAATATGTGCTTCAACTGCTTTTAGAATGAATGTATATTTATTTTTAAGGTCCAAAGCAGTTTTGTGCAATGCTTCAATATTTCCAGATCGATAATGAATCCACAATTCAGAAATTTTATCAGCTTGAACTAAAACAACTTTACTTTTATAGCATTTTATTAGCGCTGAATTATTTAGATGACCGAAACTATAGGGACTATCAATAGGAAGAATTAAATGAAGATGAGCAGATTTTGTATTGTTTAAAATTAAATATACACAGTACCAGAGATTTACTTGACAAAACAAGTCCTCTTCAAACCACAAATTAATTTCAGAATTTTCAGGGATTGATTTTATTTTTTCAAATTCTGAAACGCTTTCTTGATAGTAATCTTGGAAATTAACTTCTTCATAAGTCTTGCTTAAAAATTCAGCTCTATTATGATAAAACTCTTCTTCTGTATCTCCTTTTAGTTCGCCATCTACTAAACATTCTCTGAAGATAATAACTTCCCCTTCAATTTCTTTAGGAAATTGTTCATTTAAAGCATCACCATTTAGGATATGAAATACTTTTGACATCTATGTTCTTTTAGATTTATATTTGATGCTTTCATCTAAAAGTAATGCTTCTTGAATTATCTCATAGATTAAATCCTTTGGCACCTTTTTTAGATTGAAGAAGCTGATACCAGCAACTTGCTTTCTGCCTTTAAAATCAAGTAATCCCTGATGATTGCTAAGTTCATTAGCACGAAGAAACGCTAGTTCCACACCACCATTTTTGATAGGGTTCATATAGCAAACCCAAGATTTATGATAGTAAAATGGGATTTTGTACCTAATCTTAGCTTCTAGTTCTAATTGATGAGCTAATATATCGTGAAAATACAGCATGATTTCACGTTGATTGATTTTTAAATCAAATATGTATTGCTCAACTTCAGTCATCTACAAAAAGTGAATTAAGTGCAAGAGACATTACTCTTGCACTTTTACATTTACCAAACCGCTACTCTTTCTTCTTCTGCTAAATACATTTCATCCCCTTCCTTAATATCAAAAGCAGAATAAAAAGCAGGGGTATTCATTAGTGGACCATTTACACGCCACATGGGTGGCGAATGCGAATTAGTTTTAATCCATAATCGAAGATATTCCTCTTTCATTTTTACTCTCCAAATTCTGGCAAGTGACATAAAAAATCGTTGATCAGGTGTAAAGCCATCGATTTTTGCAGTGTCTTGCCCTTGTTTGGTTAATTTGAAAGCATCATAGGCAACCGCTAGTCCACTTAAGTCTGCAGTATTTTCACCAACTGTCATGGCGCCATTTATGTGGAGAGTATCCAAAACAGTAAAGGAGCTATATAAATCAATAACATCCTGAGTTTTAGCCCTGAATTTCTCGTAATCTTCTTTTGTCCACCAATTGTTGACATTTCCCTCCTTGTCAAATTGTGCTCCCTGATCATCAAACGAATGAGTCAACTCATGGCCGATTACCATCCCAATTCCTCCGTAATTTAAAGCATCATCTGCTTCATAATCGAAATAGGGAGGTTGTAAAATTCCAGCTGGGAATACGATTTCATTTGCCGAAGGATTATAATAAGCGGTAACAGTTGAAGGAGTGGTATACCATTCTTTCTTATTAACTGGTTGGCCTAATTTTGCCAAATTATATTCATAATCTGCTTTTGATGCAGACAATATGTTAGCAAAGTAATCATTACGCTTTACCTTTACCTGGCCATATTCCCTCCATTCGTCAGGATACCCAATTTTTTTGGTAATAGAAAACAACTTCTCTTTGGCTTTTACCTTAGTGCTATCCGTCATCCATTCCAAATTATCAATTCTATTGCTATAAGCTTTTTGAGCATTTTCTAACAATACTAACATTCGCTCTTTAGCGGATTCAGGAAAATACTTTTTCACATATAATTGACCCAAAGCTTCACCTAGAAGATTATCAACTTCGCTTGCCATTTTTTCACCTCTGGTTTTTTGAATTGCTTGTCCGGAAATCACCTTAGTGAAGGCAAATTCAGCATCAACAAAATCTTTACTCAGATGAGCGGCATAATTACGCATAGTTGTAGCTTTCAAATAAAGCTTCCAATCTTCAATAGAAATGCTACCTAACAATTCATTCAGTTTATTGTAATATTCAGGTTGTCCAACATCAATTGAATCAGTGGAGGCTCCCATCTTATTTAGAAGATTCGACCAAGCGATATTGTGATGCATTTCATCTAAACTTGCAACAGCCATTTTATTATAGTTAGCTTTTACATCTCTAAGCTCCACTCTGGTTCTGTGTGATTCAGCCAGATTTTTTTCTACTTCATATACTGTTTTAGCAAATGCTTTAGCTTCATCTTCATCCAAACCACTCAATTCAAAAAGCGTAGTGACATATTCTTTGTATGCCTTTTGAATACCAAGAGTGGAAGAATTATTTTCGAAATAATAGTCTCTATTAGGCAGACCTAATCCGGTTTGATAGGCGTGAGCTATATTAATTTTACTGTTTTTATCATCTGGTCCCACATAAAACCCTACGATAGTATTGTTATACATCTTGGACTGTTCTGCAACAAAATTCATTAATGAAGGAACATCTATTATGGATTCAACTTTAAATAAAATGGGTTTAATAGGTTCGTATCCCTTTTGGTTTATACTTTCCATATCCATACCAGAAGCGTAAAAATCTCCCACCATTTGTTCAATACTTCCTTCTGCATTTTTAGTTTGAGATACACTGTCCAATAGGTTTTGTAATCGTAACCTTTGAGGATAGTTCATAAAGCGATAAGCTCCTACTCCTGCCTGTGTTTCTGGAATGGTAGCAGAATCGTACCATATTCCATTTACATAGCGAAAGAAATTATCACCAGGATTCATGGTAGAATCAATGCCTTCAATTTTAATAATTTTTTGAGTTTGTTCTGATTTCTCAGAAGGGCTATTGCAAGCGAATACTATTAGTACTGCAATAGAAAGTGTTAGAATTTTTTTCATGGTCAAGGATTTAATGCAAGAAAATTATCAAATAAGTTAAGGAATAAATTTGATATTATCCGTGCGGAGATTAGACCAAAGGTTAATAGTGGTTATAGAAAGATTTAAAATAAAAAAATCGCACAAGAAATATCCTGTGCGATTTTAAATAAAGATCTAAAATATGATTCTTAATCAATGCTTTTCACAAAATCAGCAAATACTTGTTTATGCTTTTCTAAATCTAAGTCTGGAGAAACAGAAACTCTTGCTATATAGTCTTTATCTTCTTCTTTAGTAGTTCCTTGTGTGGAGGTAGCCGGAATAGTCCAATAGCAACCTTTTAGCTGACCATAACTCACGCAGTATTTACTTTCATTTGGAATTTCTGTGATCATCATATCAATAAGCTTTTGGTTTAAAGCTCTTTTGTATTCTTCTCTTTCTTCATCTGTGTTGCCTTTAGTAGGAAGATCTAAGGAAAATACTGACGGAGTAAAATCTTGCTTAGCCAGTTCTTCAGAAACAAAATTTATTTTAGCAGAAGGCAAAGTTTCCTTTATAAAATTTACAAACTCTCTCGTATTTTTGTAGGCATCCGCAATTCTTTGATTCATAGACGGCAATTGTTCTGCCAAGATTTCAGTTTGCAAAGGAGTTGCTTCATTATCACATAATCTTATATGCTTTTCAATTGAATCCATAAGGTGAGAGGCCTTTCTATTAGCCGTAACATAACCAGCTGTGCACTTACCGCCACTCGGAAATTTAGATCCACTTACATATGAAATAACCTGAACTTCTGAAAGAATACCCTCTTCACTTAAAAATTGAATATTAGGGCAGAATGTTTGGTCAAGTATGAATATGGGGTCAGTGGCATTTTCCCCATTAGGTGTTTTTCTATCTTTCACCAAAGCCTTTCTTAGAGCGTCCATATCTGGAACCTCAACTCTAGGGTTGGTTGGGATTTCTGCAATAATTAATGGAACAGCATCAAGTTTTGCTGCTTCATCTAAAACTTTGTCAGTTGATTGTACCATATCATTATCACCATCAACTGGTAAATCCATGATATCAACATTGTCAACAGCTGCGGCTACTCTTCTTGCCTGATCATTTGTTCCTCCATAACAGTTTGGTGGCACTATGATTTTTATGGCTTTGCCTGGATGTTGTTTCATGGCATGTTCGATCAATCCCATCATAATGGCATATTGAACTGATAATCCGCATGATCCTAATAAGGCCTTTGTTTCGGAAGCTGTTATTTTTCGAATTGACTCAAGAACGGATTTCTTATCAGATTCAAATTTGGCTTGATCAAAAGCAGCAATTTTGTTTCCTTGAATTAATTGTAAGGCACTATACGAATTTTGAGGAGTCATAGCAATGGTTTCCCTCCTTCTTACATGCTGAATAGCAGGAATGTATGCTTCATTTTTAGCACCATTTACCATTAATACACTTCCTAGCTGACTATGAGAATTAATATAAAAGTCAATATTTTCGTTTAATTCTACCTTTCCTAAGTCGTTGGTAGCTTGAAAGAAAATGGTGCTTCCGCTAAACTTTTCAATATCATCAAGGCTGTCAATTTTTTGAATTTTTAACGTATAATTATACGTTTGTTGAATTGTATCTAAATCCAAGGACTCAGGAAGCTCTCCTTTATAATAAAGTATTGTTTCTTTTTTATCAAATAGGTTTTTTCTTAATACAGCTAATATGGGAATAGTGCGAGATGCAAAACTTATAACTTGATCGGCTTTTAAACCATTTAATTTTGCGATTGACCATTCTAATACAGTTGACAGAGGGTGGCCTAATCTAATATAATCATAAGCGGTAGGAAGTTCGCTCAGTGTGGAGGTTTCAGAGTTTCCTTGTTCAAATAAGTTATTAAAGTGTTGAAGAAATTCAGTTTTTGCTAAATCTTCATTGTAAATATCTAATCTGTGAGTAGTAAGTTTTAACCAATCAGATGGAACATTATTCACTACATCATCGATATAATTTAAGACTTTATTTTCGCTCATAATTTAATATGTTAGTTCGGGATTTGTTACTGTTTGTTAAAACCCATTGTTTTCCTATCAAAAATAGAACACGAAATTAAGCAAGAAGAAGTTGTTGACAAAGTTATGCTGAAAGTGTTATTTCATAAACTAAGTCGTAAGACTATCCAATTTTCTTTGATAAAATTTAAAAATATAATTTTCCTTTATTTTAGAACCAATCTTTTAATGGTGATTCTGAGCAACTTCGAATATTTTCCAATATTAACACCTCCATCAAAAACGATTCTAGGATTTAGTTTCGCTAATTTTTTTAGGAGCAGTTCCTCTCCATTGCTTTTAGAATCATAATTCTTGTTTTCATAAAATCTATTCATGGACCTTCCGAAACCAGCTAAGGCTTTGAAAAATGAGTTATGTGTATTTCTTCTAAAAACCGTTCTTAAAACTCCCATCTATGTTTTGCAAATCTTAATAAAAGCATGAAAGTAGTAAATAATATTTCAATGCTAAAAGGGATTACTCAATTCTTAGTAAGTAGTCGTCATATCATTATCCACACAAATAATAAAATCTGCTTTATTGAGATTCTCTTCTTCTAGTTCATGAATATTTACCTGTGATACAGTTGAAATAGTAGCATAATTTAAATCATCCCGTTTCTGCTTTAAATACCACAATATGCCTTCATATTTATCGGAATGGTAGGCTCCGTTATAATGTATAAAAGTATGATTCTCCTGATAATGCTTTAATATAAAATGAGCCATAGTAGCATCTTTTATCGCTTGAGCCATCACTAACTTTGGACTGCCGTGCTCTCCCATCATTTTTAGAATGTTTTGGTAGGTTGGTAATTCAGGCTCAAAAATAATTGGTAAAGGTGCAACCCATTTTTTTTCTTGATCTGAAAGCGAATCAAGTGCTTCAAAACCTTTTCTGTACACTAGGTTGGCATACCTTCTTGGGACATTAGTCGCAATAAATTCTAGCTTTTTATCTTTAGCGAGATCAACTAGCGGAGCATAATCTGTTTTATAATTCGGCCAAAGTCTGGCTAGGGTGTCAAGAGCTTTATAGTTTATGCTATCGATTAAATAGTGATTCAATGCTTCTTGATTATCAGCCTCCAACATTTCGGCTCCTAAAATAAGTGGCTTAGATTCATGAAGATCTGCAGTTACTTCATATTGTAGCCAATGTGCAATGGGGTTGTTATGCAACTCTCCAAATAAGATGATATTACTTTTTTGAAGTGATTTAAGCATCTTTTCGTAAGAAACCTCTTTTCCATTAGCTTTGTAAATCACATAGGGCTGTTTCTGACTAAATACAACATTTGCAAAAATTAAAAAGTAAAGTATAAAAAAGAGCTTCTTCATTAAAAGTATAATATTTATGATACCAAGGATGAATTTATTAAAATGAAAGGAGACTTAAATACTAATATCTACATTTTATTTACTTTTCTTTAAGGATTCAATTTTCATTTTAGCATGTTGATTTTTGGGATTTAGTTCAATAGATTTTTCATAATTTTGAAGGGCTTTTTTGTTTTCTCCTAAACCCTCAAAAGCTTCACCTAGGCTATCAAATGCATTAAAGGAATTAGGATAGTTTTTAGTATTTAGTTCGAAAAGCTTTAAGGCTTCTGATCTATCTTTTTTATCTTTCGATCTAAGTAAATAATAAGCAACTCTATTTACCAAATACTCTGGAGGATTAAATTCAAAGGATAGCCTGTTAGATAACAATTCAAAATGTTGTACTAGTTGTTCACTATCATTAATATCTCGATAATATACCCCATACCCTTCAAAAATGGATGTAATCGCATTATAAAAAGCGAGTGGAGGTACGGAACCGTGGTTTTCATTTTCGAAGTACTCATATTTAGCGGGAAATGGACCCTCACATTTACTATTTAATGCTTCAAATAATCTCAAATGACGATCACGGTTAGTGAAATTTCTTTTCCCCCAATTAGCTGTAGCGAGATACAAATATCTATTAAAGGAATTTTCACTAACAGCGGCTAGTTTCTGATCCATAGTTTCAGTATCCCATGTTCCAAAACTTGGGTCTACTGCAATAAAAGCATTAAAAAGGGTTTCTTCTTTCATGTAAGCATGTGTTGCTAACAAGCCCCCTAAAGAATGACCGAAAAGGATTCGATAAGGAATTGTTCTATATTTCTGATCCAATTCAGGAATAAGTTCATTTTCCAGAAAGGATAGAAAGTTTTCCCCTCCTCCCGTATCATTTTCTCTAACGGTAACCACTTTATCTGGAGTAAAATCTCTCCGTCTGTTTACATTCTGAATCGCCACTACTATCATTTCAGGAACTTCAATGTTTCCATTATATCCAGAACTCATATAGTTTAACATTCCAGATATTGATTTGAAGTGAGCGTTTCCATCTAGGACGATCAATATAGGGTACATTTTATAAGAACCACCTTCATTATTATATGATATCTGGCAGATTTACCCAATACTCCCGCTCTTCACTCAGGATGTTAGAATGTATTTGATGTTTTGTACCGATAATTAAGGATTCCGAATCTTGTGATTTTGCGTAGTTAAGCCCAATCAGTAATAATAGAAGTGTAATGATGTTGTTTCTCATTTTAGTTAGGAGAAGTTAATGTGATGATAAAACTCTATTTTGAATGCTATCATTGTAAATTTTAATTTTCATTGTTAGCGCTGCTCTAAACCTAAGCAGCTGGATATTTATATACTAAAGACTTACATTATTTTAATTTGGGCTATAGATTTCCACAGCTTTTCTTATCAGTTTCATTTGAGTTTGAATGCTATTTCTTCTCCCATAATCACTTTTTGTTTTAAAGGCAAGCACTACATCTATTTCAGGATAAACTGTAATGTTTTGTCCTAAGGCACCCTGAGCCGAGTAAGCATTTTTAAGTTTGTTGTCGTCTGTGTTTTCAATTAACCACCACATATATCCATAGCCTAGGTCAAGTCCATCTTCTTTTAAGATGGGTGCATTTTTTTGAGCCTCTTGATAAGATGTTCTTTGAGTTACTATTTCTTCTACCCATTCTTCAGGAATAACTTGCGTATCTTTCCACTTTCCCTTTCTAAGCATCAATAAGCCAATACGTGCCATATCTCTAGTAGAAAACCACATATGGTAAGCCGGGAACTTCGATACTTCTAGATTTCCATTTTTTAGTTGTATAGACCTATTCCAATCTTGCATTTGAAGAGGCTGTACTAATTGCTCTTCTATTTCATCATATATATTTTTCTTCGTTTGCTGTTCAAAAATGTAACCTGCTAAATTAAAATCCCAGTTACTATAAAGCCAATAACTACCTGGCTTTACAGATCCTCTTTTGGGGAGCTAGTCTTCTAAAATCACCCCCATTGGATCCGGGTAAAAAAACGCCTGAACGTGCTGATATTACGTCCTTGATAGTTGCTGACTTTTCAATTTCCAGTAAGGGAGAATGATCCTCAATTTTTAGTGAACCAAGTGATTTATCTAAATTGATCTGACCATTTTCCACATATTTACCATAGAGAATTGCCAATATGCTTTTTCTACAAGATGCGATATAGCTGTTTTCTTCTAAGTCCCCATATTCAAGTACAACTTGACCTTTATGAATAATAACTAGGCCAGTAACATTAGTGCTATCAATGATATAGCGTGTAAAAGTTGATCGTTCCGTATCTCCCCAGCCATCTAAAGCAGGGTTTTGATTAAGACCCCAGTTTCTATCGGGATAAATCTGTGCTTCGCTTGAGCAGCTCAATAATAAAGAGGAAATTAATAGGAGGAATGCTGCTCTCATTTTTTGTTTTAATAGATACCCTATATTGGTAAAGAAGCTGTTTGCTATGGTTCTATTCACAGTTTGTAAAAGAAACGCAATATAGGCTTATTTAATTGCTATAATAAGACTCGTGATAAATTGTATTAAAGCCACAGGAGCCCAAATACGTTCTATTTTACTGGGAGTAATGGTATTCATTATAGTACCGAAAATAAAAAATATAACTATAGGCCAAATCCCGATACTAGAAATTGAATTTAGTTGAGGGAATAACAAATTTGCTTCAGATAAAACAATTGCTGACATAAAAGCTAAAATTAGCATATTCAGGACGGCAACGAATCGCATCTTTAAGGGATATTTTCCTGGGTATTTGCCCCCCATTGATGCTTTTCCCCATGGTGCGCCAGCGGCTAAACATCCTTGAAATAGGATTACAACAAAGGTGAATGCGGTAAAGATTGTGGCGGAGATTGTTTCTAGCATATTGTATTATTTAATTGGTTTTATTTTTCCAAAATGTTTCTAAGCCCTTAAGGCTCTCAGTGTATTCCACCTAATGAGCTTTCTGGTTTTTTCAAAGTGTACTTTCCCTGCCTAAACGGCCGGCACTTTTCTGCATCCATTTATAAATTTTATTCGACTTGAATATACAGAATCTTAATCCATTCAGCATAGCTTTTGGGATAACAGCCATTTTATTTACTGCTGGGTTTTTAATCTATTGGTTCATTTTATCTATTATTTACAACCAATATTCTTAAACCCTTTGGTATTATGTCAGGAAGCATTACATTATATTGCTTACGAACATTTGAATAAACCAACACCTTTTTCTATTGAAAAAAATATAGCGGCATTCCATCTTCCAAGGGATCAGTTCGCATATTCATTTTAGTATTTGTTATCTTCTTTTCTTAATTAAGTAATCTTCTGGGCTTAGTATTTCACCGAATTCTTTTATTTCAACAAGTTCTAAAAGGACTGTGTACCTGCCTAAAATTTCGTACTCCATTTTTACGAACCCCACTTCAGAATTAAAATAAGTTGTTAAAATGGATTCCCCAAATGTACTCTTTGCGGTGCTTTTGGTTATCAAGCATCGAAATTCTCCCAAATGAGACGCAATATTTTTGAATCCTTTATTGGCATAAATTAAATCAATCGTCTGATCACCTTCCCATGTTGCCCATCTGCTGTCCTGCCATTTTTGATCTATCTTTATTTTATCCTGCCATTTCAAATCGGCTGAGGAAAACTTTACATAGGGAAATGGACAAAGTTCTAAAATCTTAAAGAAGTTGCTTCTGGGTGGATGCAACCAGATATTTTGAGCATTTTCAACGATCCCTGTATTTTGAAAGGTTTTTCCTTGTGGTTCAAATCCAATTATTACTTCTGTTTGTTTTTTATTAATTCTTTTTGATCTATTTACTGAAGCAGTTAAATAGATTATACTGTTCACTTGGCCTTTAGAAGATTCTTGAGAAATTTCCTCAAAATCCCAATCTGTATCAGAAAAAACTAATTGCTTTTCATCCCCTGATTCATAAATCGATAGTTGGTATAGAAATCCTCTTCCAGTTTTAAATATCGTATTATCAATGTCAGGATTTCTACCTTTTTCGATGTGGACGCTTTCATAGTCTTGTGCTTGAAGACCTGAAAAACTTATAACAAAAAGTATAATTATAAAAAGTCGCATAATTTAAAGATAACGTTATGTATAAGAAGCGTAGCATTCCGAAGGCTGCTATGATTTCATATATAGTGTTAGGCACATTCTTTTAAATTATCAACAATATTAATGGGGAAAAAATTGGTAGAAGGTAAATCCCAATAATCTGTACAAAATAAAGTGATTTCACCTTCAACCAGAATAATTTCTTACATGATATATCTTTGTAATGTAATAAATTGTTAGCCTGAAAAGTTAAAAAATCAATACGTTTGTGATTTTCATATTTATCAAGAACGTTTAAATACTCACTACTAATTTGTTCAATTTCATCGCTACTTGGTGAATAATTTGAATTCTTCCAAAGACAAATTTTATCATGCAGCCTCATAATTTGCCTGCCACATTCATGATACTTTTCTGCTCTCAATTTATAGTTTCTGGAGCTGATAATTAGTGAAACTACAAGAATTAATATAGAAAGGCATATAGTCGAATATGTAATATTTAGATTATTGAATAACTCTGATCTTTTGCTGACGGGAAATAAAACAAGTAGGTTTAATGAAATTATATAAACTGAAATTAGACTAATTGCTATGACTGACAACTTTTCGTGTAATTCAAGTCGGTGGGCAGCAATAAATCTAGCACCCTTGGTTTCCCAAAGCTTGTTATACCATCTTTCAACTTCTTGTTCCATATTTATAGAAATAAAAGGGGCTACTTAATATAACATGAGTACAATTTTTCCTGACGGAAATCAAAGCGCAATTAATGCGATTATTTTACAAATACTTGCATTGCAAGTCCCTAAAAAGGAAGTAGCCCCTAAGTCTTAATTATAATTATATCCTGTATCATTTTCAACTTTCTCAAGTTGTCTTTTTCTAAAACGTTCAAAATAGTCCTCAATTTGGGCGTCTGTGTAATTTGCCTCGGGATCTATTTTGCCCCTAAAAGTGAGATATTCACGTTTTCTCCTCACTGTATCAAAGTTATCATAATTTGCTATGTAGTTTTTATTCCGCTGAAACTTTATCACCTTATAAGCTCTAGATATTTTTTTTAATGAAGGAGGCCTTGTATTATCAAACTGTTCAAGTGAATGAAAAAAGCGTGAAATAATTTTATCTATGCGGTGAAGTAAGCTTTCGTCAGTCATTTCTGAAAAGTAAAAAAGCCAACCATAATTCCTTGAACTAGAAATAATACCTGTTATTGTTTCATTTAATTCTTCAATAAAAACTTCTTTAAACCTTTCATTATTCTGAAGCCAAATTGGTCTACTAGTTTCATTTACAATTCCTTTTCTAAACCACGTAAACTTACCAGCAATTCTTCTTATAAAAAGTTCTACGTTTTTATCAGCAATTGAAATTTTGTTCGGAGTAATTTTATAGCCTAAGAAAGTAAAACTCTCGTTTAAATAATTCTGCTCAGTCTTGTGATGATTAAGATCAAGTCCAATTAGATTAAGAGCTTTCTCAATATTCTTATATCTGAAATTAGAAATTTTGGTATGGTTTACCACGATTATATCATCTACATATCTTCGATAAAAGAAATCTCTTTTGTCAATCACTTGATCAACTTCTGTTAAATAAATCTGAGCAAGAATATTCGAAATTGATAAGCCCTGAGGAATCCCTTTTTCTTTATGAAAACTTTCGTAAGTCTCTTTTTTTGCATGAATTGGTATTGTAGGTGTATTTAATGCCTGCTCAATTAATTGAATAATAGAAGCAGGCAAATTGTGTTTTTTTAGCTTTTGTAACAGAATTTCTCTATCAATTTTGTCATAGAATTTTTCGATATCCAATTTTATATAATATTCTGAACCAGACAGGTTCTCAAGATATTTTTTCACATCACGAATGTAACTATTAGGCAATTTCCTATTAACAGCATTTGGAAACGTTTCATGAAGAATTTCTTTAATTGCTAATAATACTACTCTGTCTCTTAATGTTGGTATAGAGATTAATCTCGGTTCTTTATTACGACCCTTTAATTTAAGCTTTTCAACGTAAGGGCTAAATTTGTAGGTCCCAAGGTTTATTTTTCTTACAATAATTGAAAGCTCTGAGTCGAAGTTTTTGTTAAAACTAATTGAGTTTTTTTTATCAATTCCTTTTGCCTTAGAATTTGCTAATTTTTCCTTGTATAAGTGGGTCAAGTACTCGACATTAAAGTATTGCATAATTTCCATAAATCATTAATGTCATTACGTTTAATGGGTAATCTGCATGATTGTGCCTAACGCCACTGTATCAAGCGTGGCGGAATAAAAGTATGAAAATTTCAGTTAACTACCGAGGCAATCCGCAGGATTGGCTTACTAAATTATTTTCACACAGTAAGTCAATCCTTCGGATTGACGGGCTTTCTACAAAGAGCTAAAGTAAGAATAACCTACAAACAGCCATGATTTATGACAGAATGTTGGCAATCGTATTATTCAAATTGTTTGGCCATTTCTGGTCGTTGAACCTCTACAATCCAACTGTCAAATTTTCGGTAGTTGTCAATCAAGTCAGTTGCTTCGTTCGAGAACATTAAACAGCCTCGATCATCGTACATCCAGAACCAGCGTTTGGTATTCGGCTGGAAAAAGTAAACCAACTGATGAATTGTAGGATCGAATCCCATTTCGGTATTCGCAATTCCTTTGAATATAGACTTGTAATCAAATGAGCTTCTGTTTCCGAAGTAAATGTTGAGTTGTCCGTTTTCCCGTTCGACCTCTTCACCAATGAAATATCGAATTGCAAGGTTTTCTTGATATTCTCCTTTTCTGAGTTCCGCTTTGTCTAGCAGTTCGTATAAATAGGATGGAGTTCTGGCAAACATATCGTCACCGAAATCATATGTTAGGATGTAGAGTTCAGAATCCTCAATGTGATTCTCAAACAATTCTATTGCTCTTTTAGTCGCCTGTTCAACTCTTTCTTCCGTTTCGTTTTCGAAAGGATCACCCAATTCAAATCGCAAATGAAATTTCAAATTGCGCTCGATTGTATTAAAGTCAGTCAGGTTTGATTGACTGTCTTTCATGTATGCGAGATCTGATTCTAGTTGCTTCCTCATGATTGCAAACGGTTTGTGTATGGTGCGTATCCCGCAGGGTATGCACTATACACCTTGTGTGTGCCCAGTATGGGCATCTGGTATCGAAGATACCATATTATTCCAGAGGGTGCAAGTCCCTTGCAGGCGAGTTGGTGAAGTCTGTTAGTAAGCCGTAAGCTGGTTTTTCGTGAGGAATGCAGTGAAGAAAGCGGGACTACAAAATCCGGTACTGACGAACAGGAAGTACATACAGAGGCACGATAGGGAGGGTGAGCAAGCACATCTTTGTAAAGCCCTTGACCAACAATCTTTATTGTGTAGATGTATCAGGAATCGGAGGAAGGAATATGTCCTTATCCCGCTAAGGCGGGACAGGCTCTGGGGAGGTCTTGGAATAGATTCGGTTTCTATGAGCCAAGAAGTCAGCAGAAGTCATAGTAGTCATGGGTAACGAGCCGTAAGCGCTACGGAGGTCTCACAAAATGATGAAGGACGGAACGTCAGGTGATTCGAAAATCCGATTGGGAGGCTTTGCTAGCCCTATCCCAAAAGTAGAATCGAGGTATAGTTGGTGTAAAGAGCGACTATATTATGCTTGACGAACCGCTGTATACGAGACCCGTACGTACAGTGGTGTGAGAGGCGCACCGTGGGCTTATAGCTCACGGCCGTCTACTCGATTGTAGCACGTTATTATTTAAATTTTTCAAAGTCAGTAATTAGGTATTTCTCAAATTGAGGTTTACAATGTTCCTTTTGTAATTTGGTGTTTTTACCATTAAACCAAATTGACCTTTTTCCTTTATTTTTTCCTGTTTTGTTTTGAGTAGATTCCTTAATAAACTCTTCACTGGAAAGAAGCCACATGGATTCCATTCTTTCCGAGTAAAACAGGAAGTAATAATTTTCCCTTATTTCATGAGTGATTGCTGCGAAAAGTGCGGCATCACCAAAAGTTACGTCCTTTGAACGAGCTTTTATTTGAAGTTCAATAAATTGACCATTTGGCTTTCTTATTACCGCATCAATTCCGAAATCATCTACAAGTGGCATATACACGTCAAGACCTTCTTTGAGCATAAGACCAACGAGCCAATACTCCATTCGTTTTCCAAAACCTGCCGAATGTCTAAATGAATTTGCCATAGGGTTATTAAATTAAACCATCGTTATTTAATTCGTTTACTATTGCTCGCACATCAGAAGTATTTAACCTATCCAAAAGGGCAATTTTGTTCCCCAAACTGTTTAGTGAAGTTCCAATAACTAATCCCTTTTCTCGATTATTAGATATCCAATATCTGTCATGGTAATCATTGTTTATTTTATGCAAAATGTTGATTGAAGGCTTTTTAGCTTTAATTGCAGTTTCAATTTGTGTTTTGATTGTAGGAACTATAGCGTGGTTGCTTGTAACAATAATCAAATCATCTATTGTTGGCAGGTATTTGTCCAAAATGTCTGACAAAACCGTAACATAATTTGGATTTTTAGGATTTGCAAAGAAGTAAGGGTCAACAATTATTAGCTCGGAATCAATGTCGACCTTATCCATATATGCTTGAATTAAGTTTACAATTTTATCATCAGTTGTACCTTTTGTTACAACATGTTCCAAAATCAATTCGGATTCAACTAAACTGGTAAAACCATGTTCCATCAGATAGGCAATAATTTCATCTTTGAATGAATGGACAATACTATTTACTTGCCCAACTTCAAAGTCTTTCAAGTTTATATCTTCATCATTCGAAATTTTAACTACCAAATCTGTGTAATTAAAGTCTTCATTCTTAGGTTTCAATCTCCAAACAATTTCTGCCATGTCGTTTTTTTAATGTGCTACAACAATTGAATACGTGCACCTCGAGCTACACGTATTTGCTATATATTTATAATAATCTAACAATTTATTTAGAGGTAAAAAAGGCCCAATATAGTTTAGAGCCATGTTTTTTAGAGGGCATCAAAATTAACCGAATATTAAACGTTTAAATCTACAGTTATATGTATACCTAATTCGCCAACCATAGTTCTGGTTTTGCCCCTAGGCTATGGAGCCACTGACGGTAATATAACCTATATTTGGCTTGAAGCTCAATGTATTTCATTCGGGCATTAATCAAACTCATCTGCCTGTAGTTGATTAAGAAAATACTACTTTCTCCTATTTCAAATTTTCTAAGCTCTGCCTCCAACAAATCCTCATATTGAGTGACAATATTTTTATAAGTGTTTAGCTGTTGCTCAATATTTGCGAATGTATTCTCATACTGTCGAGCCTTATTCTGAATCGCGAGTTTTTTTTGCTGTAATTCAAGATTTATGTTTTCAAGCTTGATTTCATTCATTCTTAGCTCTCCTCTAGGCTGTCTCAATAGTAATGGCATACTAAATTTTAAACCCCAGTTATAATTATCCAAACCTCTTATTTCACTCAAATTATTAGAAGGGTCTTGAAGTAAATTATATTCGAGATTCAATTTGGGCTTCATTTTTTCCCTTTTCATCCTATTGTCAATCTGAATTTTCTGCATTTTATATTCCTTTTCTCGAATGGCAGGGTGTTCCTGAATGAAAATAGGAAGAGTAGCTCTAAGGCTATCAATCCTTCTTGTTGGGATATTGTTAATGGGGCTTGCTTCTACTCCTGATTCTTCAAGAGGTTGATCCTGACCCCACAAAAAAGTAAATAGACTTAGACGAGCATTGGCTAAGTCAACTGTTAGCTGCTGATTTTGTATTTGAAGATTCTGTAACTGAATGGAAGCCTCTAGAGTATCCACTGCAGGCTTATCTCCTTGTTCAAAAGCGGTTTTAAAATTCTGAAAATTTTCTGTTGCTAATTTAATGCCTTCTTCAATTACCTTCTTCTGGTTTTGAAATTTAGCAAAATGCCAGTAATGATTACTTGCCTGTAATAAAATATCTATCAAGAGAAGTTGCGCTTCATTCTCAAAATTTCTTCTATCAACAAAAGCTTTCTGAAGTGCTGCTCTTCTTTCATCAATAAATAAACCTTGCAAAACAGGCACGCTTACGCCTGCATACCATAAGCCTGATGTTGGTAAAGTTGACTCATCATTGAGTAAATTAAGATCATCTGTGTTAGTCCAATCATAACCACCTTGCAAAGTGATACCAGTTCTAGTGGCTAAACTGATTCCTGACTCACTATATTGATAGTAATTTTTCTGATCGTAGTATTTTTGCTTGTTTTTAGAAAAAAGCTCAGGGTCAAAATTTCCTCTAGCGGCCATTACTGCAAAATCACCCATTTCTCTCAAATTTTGAGCTTGCTCAATTAAGGGATGATTTTCCATTACTAAGTTCAGAAATTCATACTCACTAATTTTTTCCCCTAATATGGGAGAATCTTGTGCAAGGCTTAGCTTAGTTGAAGTAAGGCAGATAAAACCTAATAGACCAATATGAATGAATTTACGAATCATTTCTTTTCTTTAGAATCTGATTTACCTTTTGCTTTCATATTTTCATTTCCAGTATTTTCTGGTGTATAGAAGTTTGGTGGGAAGCCATTAATTTGTCTCCATATTTCATACCATACTGGTACGGTATCCAATAAGGCTAAACCATTCGTTCCACCTCCAACTCTTAATGCATCTGGCCATTCTGGCTCATCAGGATCTTGGGCAATTAATATTCTATATTTTCCGTTAGGGCTGATAAAACGGTCTATGGCTACTACTTCACCCCCAAATGTACCATATGTAATAATAGGCCAGCCGGAGAAAACGATAGATGGCCAACCGTCAAAAATTAATCTTACCTCATTTCCCACACTAAACAGAGGCAAATCTCTTGGATAAATATACATTTCAACTGCATAATCAATCTCTGCTGGCATAATGGAAACTAATGATTCCCCTGCTTTTATGTTTTCACCAATTCCAGTGCTGACAGCTCTGGTAATATAACCATCCTGAGGAGCTGTGATATAATACATTCCAAACCTTATCTGATAGTTGGTTAATTGGTTTTCCATTTTCACCACCTCAGCTTGAGCATTTTGAAGCATTGAGCGGGTTTCGAATAAACTAGATCTAGCTTTTTGAAGCTTGTCGGTATATTCATTGTAAATAGAATTCAATTCTATTTTGGCATTCAAGAGTTTATTTCTACTGCTCAGCAATTTACTTTCAACGCTTATCTTCTTGGCTAATGACTCTTGATACTTAGAGGTTCTCTTTTCCAGATCAGTCAATGACTTTAACCCTTCATCATAGAGTTCTTTTTGTCGTTCTAACTGGCGATCAGCAATTCCTAAATTCGTTTGCGCTGCTTCATAATCTATACTATCAGCTTGAATTTGAAGCTCTGCTTGTCTAAGATAGTTTTTAGCCTGGTTTAATTTTAGCTGACGGTTTTCTTCAATTGCTACCACTTGGCTTTTAAGAGCATCAATTTTTTCTTTATAAAAACCTAGAGATTCCCTCTTGGCATCAATTTGATTTTGAGTACGCTCTAATAACCTAGGATCAAAATATTCATCTTTTATCTCTCGTATGAAAATAATAGTATCTCCTTTCGCTACGAAATCACCTTCTTGTACATACCATGCTTCAATCCTACCATCTATTACGGAATTTAATTCTTGTGGTCTTTGGGATGGTGACAGTGCAGTAACATGTCCATTTCCCCTGATATTTTGCGTCCAGGGTAAAAAGGCCACTACCAGAACTAGACCCAGAAAAGTGAGTAATAATTGCTTTAAAACCTTGTCAGCTCTTATTTCCTGAAATAAGCTGAAGGACTTGTACTTGCTAGTATCAATTTTATCTTTTAGGCTATGTGGGCTAATATTAAGCATTGCTATTCATACAAGTTTTTTTGAACCATTCGTTTTCCTTTATTTCAGAAGAAGGGATATCATAGATGATTTCACCAGCTTCCATACCAAGTACCCGGTCACACTTTTCTAATATTTTCATATCGTTGCTGACCATCAATACGGTTCTGTTGATAGATTTATCACACAAATAATCCGTGAACTTTAGTTTTTCTTCTCTTGAAGTAGTTCCGAAAACATCCTCCCAAAGAATCAATGATTTATTGCCTAAAATACCTCGAGTCCATTTTATTTGTTGTTGAATTTTTTTAGGAAATGTATTGTCTCCCGGATAAATCATGATTTGATATCCTTTGTTTGAGGATTCTATAAATTCTGATAAACCGGTTATTTCTGCTGCCTTTTGCACTTCAGAGAAACTACATAATGGGGAACCAATCATTATATTTTCTTCAATGGTGCCCTGAAACAGATTTCCTGTTGACATGCAATCACCAATTTCTCTTCTAATATCGGTTAAATTAAGATCATTTGCAGAGATACCGTTATATAAAATATTTCCTTCATAATCACTATACCAGCCGCTTATGAATTGTAATAGAATTGCTTTTCCAGTATTAGTATCCCCCGCTATTCCTATTTTTTCTCCTCCTTTAACATCCAATTCAAGATTGTTTAAGTAAACATAATCGGTTGTTTTGTCCGTAAGTGTAACCTTTTTCAACTTAAGAGACATGGCCTCTTCTTGATTGAAGTCTTTTGTATTGTTGAGGACATCTTCCAAAGGCAAATCAGTTACAGCGGCAATTTTTTCTACTGAAGTTAATACATCATAAATCGACTCAATCGTAAAAATCATTTTTTCAACTGAGTTGATAATCAAAATCACTATAATTTCAGCAGCGACAAACTGACCAATATTCATTTGCTGTTCAATTACCAGAATACCTCCGATTAACAATAAACCTGCGGCCACTACTGCTTTAAAACCAATCATTAAAGAGAACTGATTGATAATTACATCGAAGTGGGTTTTTCTTGCTTTTATGTATGAGTCAGTTTTTTCATCATTTTTTTCTAATGACAATGTAGACTCACCGGCCATCTTAAAGGTTTCTACGTTTCTAGCTAATTCTTCTAACCAATGTGCTGTTTCATATTTGTGCTTTGACTCTACAAGAGAGGTTTTTAGTCCTTTTGGCCCAGTAAATCGAACGATTAAAAATATTAGCAGAACTAAGAAAAAAGAAAAAACAATGAAAAATGGATGATAAAAAGACACCAATAATAAACCAAATATGATTTGAAAAAAGGCGGTAGAAAAATCAATCAAAATTTTAGATAAGCCTTTTTGAACCGACATGGTATCAAAAAACCGGTTAATCAATTCAGGTAGATATTGGTTTTTGATTTGGTCTAGTCGCAACCTTGGAATACGATAGGCAAATTCAAATGAAGCACGACTGAATATTTTTTGCTGTAATACCTCATTAATAGTTAATTGACGTACCTGCAAATATCCATTAGCCACTATACCTAATATAACCAAAATCACAAGTATAACCCAGGAAGTACTTACCTGGCCCCCCATGATGAGGTTTATAATTGCTTGTATACCCAAAGGCAAGGATAAACTAATTAAACCTGCAAAAATTGCATAGAGGTAAATGGTGAAAACTAGGCTTTTCTCAGGTTTAAGTAACTGAAGAAATCTATTAAAAGGATGTATTTTAAAGTTATCGTCCATTTTTAGTGCTGTAGGTTTTTAAGGATGATTTGGTAAAAAACATTTGATAATTCCTCAGTATCGGAATGAATATCGGAAAGAGAAGGCATATGTGCAGCAAAAAACTGTTGATGCAATATCCCCACTATACTTGTTGAGGCCAAAGTATTGGCGTGTCCAAACTTTGGGTTTATTTCTAGCATTATCTCGGCTAAATGCTTTGATACCTTTTTAAAAGCTAAAAACAAACCATATTTATTCTCTTTATCGACTTCTTTTGTCAAATATGCTTTAGATGATTCTGAAATTACAATGTTTATGAGTTGTTGATAGTTTAAGGTGTTTATTTTATTCTCTTCATCTTCTGGCTTACAAATTACCTCTACCGCACGCTTTAATTTTTGGGTAGGGTCGCTAATATTTGTAGTACTGAATGCAAGTTGTAAATCAATCCAACTCCAGTACCAATTGTAAAAGTACAATAAAAGCTTGTGTTTACTTTCAAAGTAGCGATAAATCGAACTTTCAGTTGTGCATAATGCCTTTGCAAGTTTACCAAAAGTAAATCTTTCAAGTCCCATAGTATCAATCATCTCTAATGATTTGGAGAGAATATTTCTTCCCAATTCAGATGATTCTGGGTCTTTTTGATAAAGATGAGGGTTTAACTCAATCTTAATAGTAGGCAAAGTATAATCCAATTTTTCGCAATATTAAAAGTAATACTATCGAAAAACGGATAATTGCTATTCTTGTTCTAAAATGTTTAAAATATTTTTTCTGGGTTCAATATTGTGTTGGGGTCAAAAGCTTTCTTAATACCACGCATTAAGTCCAGTTTTACATCACCCATGGCCATTTGCATATAAGGTCTTTTTGCGATTCCTATACCATGCTCACCAGATAGCGTACCTCCTAATTTTACTACTTCTTTAAAGATTTCGCCTATTCCTTCATTCACTTCATTATTCCAATAGTCATCACTCAAATCTTCTTTCATGATATTAATATGCAGATTGCCATCACCCGCATGACCATAGCAAACGGAATTAAAGCCATATTTTTTACCTACTTCTTTAATGAAAACGATTAGAGCTGGCAAGTTTCCCCGCGGCACTACAACATCTTCGGCTTTAGTTAATGAATAAGCATTTACTGCGGGACTCACATTTCTTCTTAGTTTCCAAAGCTCATCTTTTCTGGCTTGAGTATCAGCAAATAAAACTTCACCTCCTGTATCGAAATCTTCTAATACATTCAAAATAGTTTCTGCCTCATTCATCATTACTTCTTCATCATTACCATCAAGTTCGATTAGCAAATGAGCTTTTATGTGATCAGGCAAATCAACCGTTACACTTTCACCCATTTCTTCTTTGATGTAGGTTTGAGTTTTTTCAATGGCATCACGTTCCATAAACTCCATTCCAGAAGGGGCAACTCCCGCTTTGAAAATAGCGGCAATTGCACGGCATGCTTCTTCATTACTGGTGAAAGGAGCCAATAAAGTCACATCTTTTTTAGGATAAGGCCTTAACTTGAATACTATTTTAGTAATAATTCCCAAAGTACCTTCACTTCCACACATCAATTGAGTTAGATTATAACCAGTGCTATTTTTTAATACATTGGCTGCGGTCCAGATGATTTCACCATTCGCTAAAACCACCTCCATATTGAGTACATAATCACGAGTAACACCATATTTCACTGCTTTTGGTCCACCGGCATTTTCAGCTAGGTTTCCACCTAAAAAACAGCTTCCTTTACTAGATGGATCTGGAGGATAAAACAATCCTTTTTCTTTTACTGCATTTTGGAAAACCTCAGTGATAACTCCAGGCTCAACCGTAGCTTGCAAGTTCAATTCATCAATCGATAAAATATTGTTGAACTTCTCCATACTGATGACCACACCTTTTTTAGTTGGCAAAGCACCACCGCTTAGTCCAGTGCCCCCGCCTCTTGGCGTTACAGGGATAAGGTGTTCGTTACATTTTTTCATGATGGCACTTATCTCTTCTGGTGTTGAAGGTTTAAGCACTACATCGGGCATAAAGGAATAATCTTCCGTATGATCATGAGAATATTTATACTTATCCTCATCTTGTAAGTAGGCATTTTTTGCCCCTACTATGCTGACCAATTCCTCAAAAATGCTTTGATTTGTAACTGTATCCATCGAATAAATTGATTTCTTAATTGAATTATGACTCAACACAAATTTAGGAAAATATATTCCACCAAACTGATATTCTTTACATTGATTGTCATATTCTTATCGGGATGTGTCGGTAGTAAAAAAAGAAAAATCAGAGAAAGACGATTGGATACCATTATACAAACTGCCCGCTCATATGTGGGCACTCCCTATAAATGGGGTGGTGTTAATCGTTCCGGTATGGATTGTTCAGGATTACTTTATGTGAGTTTTAAAGCTGGTGATGTAAATATTCCGAGAGTATCTTCTGACCAGGCTAAGGTGGGGAAAAAGGTAAAATTTCATAAGCTTGAAAGAGGTGATTTAGTCTTTTTTGCGATGGGGAAAAGGCGTAGGAAAATTACCCATGTAGGCTTAGTAACTGAAGTAAGAGGCAAAAATGATGTACGGTTTATCCATGCTTCATCCAGCCTTGGTGTAATTGAGGCCAATATTTATACTGATTATTATACCAAGAAATTCAGGAAAGCAAGGCGCTATTTTTAGATTTGAGTTTTTTCAATAGCTTTGTGGAGTTTAGAAAAAAGATTAGGATTATATGGGGCATTAGCTCAGCTGGCTAGAGCGCTACGCTGGCAGCGTAGAGGTCATCGGTTCGACTCCGATATGCTCCACAAAAGCTACTTCGAAAGAGGTGGCTTTTTTTATGCACAAAATTCTCTTTCAAGAACTAATATAAATCAACGCATAGCTGTACCTTTGCAACTCCAACAAAAGAGCTAATACATTGTCATATCAATATTTAACGAAAGAGAATATTCAGCAATTCATCAAGCAGGCCCTGGAGGAAGATATTCGTGATGGGGATCATTCTTCATTGGCTGCGATTCCAAAAGGAACCCAAAATACTGCTCAGTTAATCATCAAAGATGAAGGAGTATTAGCTGGAGTGGAAATGGCTCAGCACATATTCAAAGCTGTTGACCCTTCATTAGAATTAGAACTTTTCAAAAAGGATGGTGAATGGGTGAAGAGAGGTGAAATTGGTCTAAAAGTGCACGGAGAATCAGCATCAATTCTTTCAGCGGAGCGTTTAGTGTTGAATTGCTTACAAAGAATGAGTGGTATAGCGACTTATACTCATAATCTAAATAAGCTTATATCGCATACTTCTTGCAAATTATTAGATACACGGAAAACGACTCCTAACTTCAGAATCGCTGAAAAGTGGGCGGTTCAAATTGGAGGAGGACAAAACCATAGATTTGGTTTATTTGATATGGTAATGTTAAAGGATAACCATAATGATTTTGCAGGAGGAATAACTGCTTCTGTGAATGCGACCAAAGCCTATTTAAAGGAGCATAAATTAGATTTGAGAATTGAAGTCGAAACCCGAAATATTGAGGAGGTAAAAGAGGCCTTAGCAGTTGGTGGTGTTGATGTCATTATGTTGGATAATATGGAAGTTGATGAAATGAAAAAAGCAGTTGAAATCATTGATGGTCAATGTGAAACGGAAGCATCTGGAGGTATCACTGAAGATACAATTGCAGCCAAAGCAGAAACAGGAGTTGATTATATATCGGTCGGAGCCTTGACTCATTCCTATAAAAGTTTGGACATGAGTTTGAAAGCGGTTTCCTGAAACCATAAAAATCAAATATATTTGCACTTCCTTAACGGAAAACAATAATTATTTACGAACAATAGAATTGCAGTAATGCTAGTAAAAACAAAAAAATATAAGCTGGATAACGGTACTTACATTAAGACGGGCTTAAAAAACATTGTGAAAGAACAGTGGTGGGTCTTTTTAATTGCAGCAGCAATCTGTGCAGGTTACGCTTGGATTCCCAACATTTGGTGGTTTATAGGTTCTTTTATAGCCCTATTATTATATTTCCTTTTCTGGTTAATCCAATTTGCTGGGGTAACACAGTTGGAGCAGTATAAAATTCTATTTGAAAGATTGTCTTACGAAATCAGCTCACAACAAATTTTAATAAAACTGAATACTAAGCAAGGAATGCCGATCAAATGGGATCAGATAAAATCTGCCAAAGTGGGCAAGAATGCTTTTACCTTAGTATTATCTAAAGCACAATTTGTATATCTTCCTTTCAAGGTTTTCAAAACAGAAAACGAAATAAAGTTTGTAGAAACTATCTTGAAAAGAAAGGAACTTATTAAATCATGAGTTCAGTAAAAAGACTCGCTATTTTTGCTTCTGGCTCTGGTACCAATGCAGAGAAAATTATGCATTATTTTGCTGAGCAGAATAACATTGAGGTAGCTTGTGTTATTACAAATAAGAAAAACGCAGGTGTTTTAGAACGTGCTTCTAAAGCATCTGTTCCTTCAATCCGATTTCCTAAAGCGGACTTTGACCAGCCTTCAGCTCTAATTGAATATTTAAAATCAAAAGAGGTAGATTTTATTATACTTGCGGGCTTTTTATTAAAAATTTCTCCTCAACTTATTAGTGCTTATCCTGATCGCATTATCAATATTCATCCTGCCCTATTGCCAAAATATGGTGGAAAAGGGATGTATGGTCATTTCGTACATGAAGCAGTAATTGATAATATGGAAAAGGAAAGCGGTATCACCATTCATTTGGTAAATGAAAATTATGATGAAGGCCGTATCATCTT
Source organism: Marivirga arenosa (assembly GCF_030503895.2). GTDB lineage: Bacteria > Bacteroidota > Bacteroidia > Cytophagales > Cyclobacteriaceae > Marivirga > Marivirga arenosa. The sequence goes on along the minus strand of NZ_CP129970.2, from coordinate 1,503,137 downwards.
TCAGGCAAAATGTGAAGTTTCACCAGAAATGAATCCAGATCAATTAGCAGCAAAAGTGCAGCAATTAGAGCATCAGCATTTCCCAAAAGTGATTGAGGAGTATGTGAATAAATTTGAAAAAGCTAGTTAAGCACTCTTTTCAAATAGCGTTTCAACTAAATCTGAAAAATTCTCTGGTTCTGAATACAGCCTATCAGAATATACGCTTGCCATTATTTTCAAATAATGTGGCTTTTCATCATGTAAAATTAACTCCAAGCTTATGTTTCCATATCGCTGGTCAATAGGAGGCTCCATCTGAATAGGGGGTTTCAAATAATACATCTCCTTGGTAATCACACGGTCTTGTTCAGCGGTTACTTTTCTATTAGATCCAGACTGACGATAACCAATAGAGAGTACTTGCTTTTTAAAATGTTCTAGAAGCATTTTATAATCTGAATTAAGTAAGCTGCTGCAATTAGCGATAGCAAATCCATTTGCCTTATCGCTTTCAAAAAGCGCTATAGGAATAGGATCACTTATATTAGTTTTTTTCAGGTGGTACGCTCTAAATATTTTATCTAAAATTGTTTTGCTAACATCCGAAGCATGCCATTCGTCATATGAATTAAATTCATGCTGACTTCTCTTCAACACCTCATTTGTTAGGATTATATTTTTCTTCTCTTTTGGGAATATTTTATTTATGATTTGATCAAAGAATGACATCCAGTATACTTTATTGAATTAAAATTACAACTAATCAAGTAACTCATTTATAGTGTGAAAGATTAGCAAAAAAGCTATAATCTGAAAAAAATATTCAAGATGTCATTATTAAGTCTGTAAAGGCTAAGGGATAAAGCTATAAATCAATTAGTTTTGCAACAAAATAATTCAGAGTAAAATGTCAGTTAGAAAAATCCAATCAGCACTAATTTCAGTATTTCACAAAGATAATCTTGAGCCTATTATCAAATTATTAAAGGATAAAGGCGTAACAATATATAGTACGGGTGGTACTCAAAAGTTTATTGAAGAGCAAGGAGCGGAGGTAATCCCGGTAGAGGACCTCACCAGTTATCCTTCAATCTTGGGGGGAAGAGTGAAAACTTTACACCCAAAAGTGTTTGGTGGAATTTTAGGCAGAAGAGATTTAGAATCTGATAAAGCCCAATTACAAGAATATGACATTCCTGAAATTGATTTAGTAATTGTAGACTTATATCCATTTGAGCAAACTGTAGCCTCAGGTGCAAGCGAGCAAGATATTATCGAGAAAATTGACATAGGTGGAATTTCTTTGATTAGAGCAGCAGCTAAAAATTTCAAAGATGTTGTGATTGTTGCTTCACAAAACCAATATGCTGATTTAGAAAAAGTATTAGAAGAGAAAGACGGAAGCACTGACCTAAACGACAGAAAGGCTTTTGCTAGTCATGCTTTTAATGTTTCTTCACATTACGATACCGCAATCTTTAATTATTTTAATGAAGAGGATTCCATAAAAGGCTTTAAGCATAGCATTTCTGAAAGTAAAACTTTACGTTATGGTGAAAACCCTCACCAAGAAGGTGTATTCTTTGGAGATTTAGAAGAGCTTTTTGATCAATTAAACGGTAAAGAATTATCCTATAATAATTTAGTAGATGTTGATGCAGCGGTTTCTTTAATTGAAGAATTTGATAATGAAACCGCCTTTGCAATTCTCAAACATACGAATGCATGCGGTATGGCATTAGGCTCAACCGTAAAAGAAGCGTATCAAAAAGCGTTTGCGGCAGATACTCTTTCTGCTTTTGGTGGAGTTTTAATTACTAATGCTACTGTTGATAAAGAGGCTGCGGAAGAAATGCATTCTTTATTCTTCGAAATCTTAATTGCTCCTGATTTCACCGAAGAAGCATTAGAAATATTAAAAGGGAAGAAAAACAGAATTTTGCTGAAGAAGAAAACCAATCTTTCTACCAAAAAACAATTCAAGAGCTTATTGAATGGTGTTATTGAGCAAGATAGAGACCTTCATACAGACAGTAAATCAGACTTAAAAGTTGTTACAAAAGAAGCGCCTTCTAATGAGGAGGAAAAAGCACTATTATTTGCTTCGAAAATTTGCAAACATACGAAATCAAACACTATTGTGTTAGCCAATAATGGTCAGTTGCTAGCAAGTGGAGTAGGCCAAACTTCAAGAGTAGACGCTTTAAAGCAAGCGATTGAAAAGGCGAAAGTATTCGGATTTGATTTGAATGGAGCCGTAATGGCATCTGATGCCTTTTTCCCATTTCCTGATTGTGTAGAAATTGCAGACCAAGCTGGAATTACTGCAGTTATTCAACCAGGAGGTTCAATAAAAGATCAGGATAGTATTGATTATTGTGATGCTCACGGTATGAGAATGGTGACTACTGGGATTAGACATTTCAAACATTAAAAATCATTCTTTTAGATAAATCTTGAAATATTTTAGTTGAACGTCTTAATTTATCAAACTAATTTGTAAATTTCCAAAGCGATAATTTTTAATATATAATTTACACGAACATCCATGGGGATATTTGATTTCTTTTCAAGTGACATAGCCATCGATTTAGGTACAGCCAATACCTTAATTATTCATAAAGATAAGATAGTAGTAGACGAACCTTCTATTATTGCCATTGATAAGGCAACTAATAAGGTTTTAGCCATTGGTCGTCAGGCCATGCAGATGCATGAAAAGACTCACGAAAACATAAAAACAATTCGTCCTTTAAAAGACGGGGTGATTGCAGATTTCCATGCTGCTGAGCATATGATTCGTGGAATGATCAAAATGATTGATGGTGGTAAAAGAAGTTTTATGCCATCTTCCCACCGAATGGTGATTTGTATTCCTTCAGGTATTACTGAAGTTGAAAAAAGAGCCGTTCGAGATTCAGCTGAGCATGCTGGCGCTAAAGAAGTATACATGATACACGAACCTATCGCAGCGAGTATCGGTATTGGCGTTGACATTGAGCAACCAGTGGGGTCTATGGTAGTTGATATCGGAGGAGGTACAACAGAGATTGCAGTTATTGCATTATCAGGTATTGTTTGTGACCAGTCGATACGAGTTGCTGGGGATACCTTTACAAAAGACATTTTAGACTATATGCGTAGACAGCATAACCTTTTAATAGGTGAGCGCTCTGCAGAAAAAATAAAAATTGAAGTTGGGGCAGCCTTAACCGAATTAGATGACGGTCCGGAAGATTACGAAATCAGAGGTCGTGATTTGATGACAGGTATTCCTAAAGTTATCAAAGTATCTTATTCTGAGATAGCTTTCGCGATCGACAAGTCTGTATCCAAAATTGAGGAGGCCGTGTTGAAAGCATTGGAGATTTCACCGCCCGAATTGTCAGCCGATATTTATGACAATGGAATTCATTTAACTGGTGGAGGTGCTTTATTAAGAGGACTTGATAAACGCCTAGCCCTTAAAACTAAATTGCCAATTCACGTGGCAGATGATCCGCTAAGAGCAGTAGTTCGCGGAACAGGCCTAGCTTTGAAAAATTTAAATCATTACAAAGCAGTTTTAATGAGTTAAATGAGGCATCAAAAATGTAAAATATTTGGAAAAGGGAATCCTGTGAAAGGCATTCCTTTTTCCGTTTTAAAGCATTTTATTTTATTGCCAATAATACTAATGGTGAATGCGTAGGTTATTTCAGTTTATTTATCAATATAGAGCTTTCTTCCTCTTCCTATTATTGGAGGTGTTAAGTGCATGGTTAGTAGTAAACCATAATGATTACATTAGCGCATCCTATTTTAATTCTTCTAGTGCATTTGTGGGCAATGTGTATGAAAATAAACAAGCCGTGCAAGATTATTTTGCTCTTGCTGATGTTAATAAAAATCTAGCGGAAGAAAACGAGATTTTAAGAAACCGTCTTTCTGGTGATAGTATTTTAATTGATACAACAGAAAACGCAATCCCTTTTGGTTTATCCGGACAATATGAATTTGTAAGCGGGAAAGTGGTGAATAATTCAGTGCATCGATTCCGAAACTACTTTACTTTAAATATTGGTGAGAAAGATGGAGTAAAGGAAGGCATGGGTGTAATCAATCCAAAAGGAGTAGTGGGAAAAGTAAAAAGTGTATCCAAAAACTTTTCAACTGCTTATTCAGCACTCCATAGTAAACTCTTGATATCCGCATTAATTGAAGATACCAAAACTTTATGTACCGTAAGATGGTCGGGTGAGGATCCTACAGAAATATCTTTAGAATATGTTCCTCGCCATATCCAAGTAAAGGAAGGAATGCTAGTGGTGAGTTCAGGATTTGATTCTATTTTTCCTGAAGGGGTAAAAATAGGAACCATAAAAGAAGTAGAATTAAACGAAGAATCTACTTTTTATGATATTACACTTTCTTTATCCGCTGATTTTTTCAGCTTAGATTATGTATATGTAATCGGAAATAAATTGAAGCAGGAAAAAGACTCTTTAGAAACAGAATTAGTTATAGAAGATGAATAGTAGCAATAACTTAAAGCAAATACTAATCTGGGTGCTATTTGTTGCATCGCAAATCTTATTTGCACAAAACTTTGTGCTCTATAATCGTGCATTCTGTTTCGTTTATGTAGGCTTTTTATTGTTGTTGCCTTTGGGCTTTTCCAGACTTAATACCTTGTTGCTAGGGGTTGTCACTGGTTTTGTTATCGATTTATTTTACAACAGCTTAGGAACTCATATGGCTGCAATGACGTTCATAGCGTTCCTTCGTCCTATTTGGTTAAATGCTATTACGCCAAGAGGAGGCTACGAAAATATTGATACCCCTTCTGTTAAGGATTTAAGTTTATCATGGTTTTTAGCTTATGCATTACCGCTGATGTTCCTTCATTTGGCAGTAGTTTTTTTCATTGAGGCCGGAGGATTTCACATGTTTTTTTATGTGATATCAAAAGTATTATTGAGCACTTTATTAACCGTATTGGTGTTAGTAATTCTACAATATCTATTTTATTCTAAGGGAAGATATTCATGATTGAAAACAGAAAGTACATTATTCAGGGTCTGATTATTTTAGTAGGATTAGTTTTTATAGGAAAGCTTTTTTCTATTCAAGTAATGGACAGCAGATATAAGCTGGCTGCTGAGAATAATGTCATCAATAAAGTTGTCCAATATCCATACAGAGGGTTAATTCTAGATAGAAATAATAAAATTATAGTTCATAACACACCTGTTTATGATATCATGGTGGTACCAAAAGAAGTAGAAGTAGAGGATACCACCGCCTTTTGTAATCTTTTTGATATAACAGAAAAAGAGTTTGAAGAGAAAATCAATAAGGCAAAATCCTATTCCTACATTAAACAATCATTATTCTTTCCTCAATTAAGCAATGAAGAATTTGCTAAAATTCAAACACGTTTAGTGGAATACAAAGGTTTTTATCCCGTTGCCAGAACAGTGAGGAAATATCCAGAACCAGTTTTGGCGAATGGTTTAGGCTATATAGGCGAAGTAAGTAAACGGCAGCTCCAAAGAGACACTTCTAACTATTATAAACAAGGTGACTTTATTGGGATTTCTGGAATAGAGGCTGCTTATGAGGAAGAATTAAGAGGAAAACGAGGAGTGAAATATAAACTCGTAAACGTTAGGGGTATAGAGAAAGGATCTTTCAATGATGGTCAGTTCGATACGCTTTCAGTACCAGGAAATAATTTGGTTACTACTATTGATTTAGAGCTTCAGAAATATGCTGAATATTTGATGGAGGATAAAGTGGGAAGTATAGTAGCCATTGAACCCTCAACTGGTGAAATCTTGGCATTTGTTAATAGCCCGTCTTATGACCCTAATCTTTTAGCAGGAAGAAATTACAGTAAGAATTTTAGCAAGCTAAATCAGGATACGCTTAAGCCATTATTTAACAGACCCATCATGGCTCAGTATCGCCCGGGTTCAGTTTTTAAACTGGTGCAATCACTTATTGCATTGCAAGAAGGTGTAATTAGGCCCTCAACCAGGACAGTATGTAATCGTGGAATTATTAATTGTCATGGGGCTCATACCAATGAAGATTTACATGGGGCGATAAAATTTTCTTGTAATCCTTATTTCTATCAAACTTTCAGAAAAATAATTCAACAAGGCGAAGTAGAAGGCATGAATCGTGATGCAAGAGTTGGGCTTACAAAATGGAATAATTACTTAAGTGATTTGGGTTTTGGAAGAAAACTAGGAGTTGATATTCCGAATGAAAGTAAAGGGCTAGTTCCAGACACAACCTATTATGACTATTATTATAAAAGAAACAGCTGGAATTTTTACACTATTTATTCACTAAGTATTGGGGAAGGTGAATTACTTACTACGCCTCTTCAAGTAGCGAACTTAGCTTCAATTCTTGCGAATAGAGGGTATTTTATCAGGCCTCATATGGTGAAAGGAATTGACACGCCCGATTCATACTATAAACTTGAGTTCGAAAAGGAGAAAACCGGCATTGATTCAGTTCATTTTAAAACGGTAGTAGATGCCATGGCTGAAATTGTGGATGGTACAGCCAGAATTGCTAGGGTGAAAGATGTAGAAATTGCAGGAAAAACAGGGACTGTTCAAAATAAGAATAGCTTCGATCACTCAGCCTTTATGGCTTTTGCTCCTAAAGAGAATCCGCAAATTGCCATTTCAGTATATGTTGAAAATGCCGGTTGGGGTGGTGGTGTTGCTGCTGCCATTACAGGTTTGTTAATTGAAAAATATATTAAAGGAGAAGTTGCTTCAAACAGAGCCTGGGTTGAAAATTATGTGATGACTAAAGCCTATTTGAATAATTTATGAGAAGACAGGATAGCATTTGGAATAGAGTTGATTGGCTGTTGATCACAGTGTTTTTCCTTCTTGTATTGTTAGGTTGGCTGAATATTTATGCGGTTGTTTACGATGCTGAGCAAGCTCAAAATATTTTCAGCTTCGATCTTAACTCAGGTAAACAATTGGTATGGATTGCGGGCTCAGTTGTGATCATTATTACCATTATGATATTGGATTTCAAGTTCTTCGATTCCTTTGCATATTATATTTATGGTGGGTTTATAGTATTACTGATCCTTGTGTTATTCTTTGGTAGGGAGATTGCTGGTAATCAATCCTGGTTTGTCTTTGGTCCAGTACGTTTACAACCTTCAGAGTTCACAAAATTTGCCACGGCTTTAGCCATAGCCAAATACTTCAGTAGCCGAAATGTCAGATTAGATCGTTTTAATGAGCAGATTAAATCCTCTTTGTTTGTTTTAGTCCCAATGGGCTTAATTATTATGCAAGGTGATGTGGGGACAGCTTTAGTTTTCATCAGTTTTATACTGGTTTATTATCGGGAAGGACTGCCTTCTTTTTATGTGATAACGGGTGTATCTGCAGCAATTATTTTCATACTTACCTTATTGATTGACCAGCTCTATTTAACTATAGGTGTGATTGTTATTGCTACTGTTATAGTCGTAATTAATAATAAGCGATTGAAAAATATCGGAATCACTATATTGGTGTCTGTCTTAGTAATTGGTGTAATTCAAAGTGTGGACTATGTAGTTTCAGATGTATTGAAGCCACACCAGCAGAACAGATTAAAAGCTTTGGTAAATCCTGATGCTGATCCATTAGGTTACGGTTGGAATGTTACGCAATCAAAAATTGCTATTGGTTCTGGCGGTACCTTTGGAAAGGGCTTTTTAGAAGGGACTCAAACAAAATTTGACTTTGTACCCGAGCAAAGTACAGACTTTATTTTTTGCACTATAGGAGAGGAACACGGTTGGGCAGGAAGCTTTATTTTGATTTTCCTTTTCTTAGTATTGATGATAAGAATTATATTCCTAGCAGAACGGCAAAAGTCAAATTTTGCAAGAATTTATGGTTATGCTGTAGCAGGAATTTTCTTTTTCCACTTTGGGATTAACATCGGGATGACAATTGGTTTATTTCCCGTTGCTGGTATTCCTTTGCCGTTCTTTAGTTATGGAGGTTCATCGCTTTGGTCTTTTACCATTCTGCTATTTACACTAATTAAGTTAGATGCACATAGAATGCAGGTATTGACCAGATGATGTTAGTCACCATCGCCATCGCTGAAGGTGGTTACTAAGCCTAATTGACCCATCAATTCTGTTTTTAAAAGTATACCTAGATTAAGTGATTCCAGGTAAATTTGATCTACTTGTTTAGAGCTTTCAGTAATCATTTTAGCTAGGCTTTCTTGGCTATCAATTCTTGCTAGAACTGTATTTATTTGGTTATTTATTTTTTCATTTAGTGGTAAGTTATTCGATACTTTAATATCCAAATTTTTCAAATAATCATCAACTCCTTCCTTTTCTCCTCCATTAAATGATTGCTGTAGGGCAAGCAATTTAGCTTCTATTATAGCTAATGAAGTTTGGCTGTATGGAGCCTGGAGGTTATAGATGTTCTTCTCAACTCCCACAGTTTTTCCAGCTGGTCTCCCCACTTCATCCCCTTTGATATAATCCGTAATTTCAATCCATTGATTGGTCAATTTGCTGATGCTGGAGTTAATATCACTGCCCGTATTTTTACTAAACTCTTCAGCATAATTATTTTCCCATTGAGTTAATACTTCTTGATTAAGCTCTGCTAATTGATTACTTAGCATTAATATGAACTCAATTTGATTATCATTTAATGTTTCATTTGTGAAAAGCACATATTCTATTGCACCTAATCCTTGCACATTACTTCCTAATGAAGCAATAAAATCTTTTTCTTGATTATAATTGGCAATTGCACTTTGGATTTTAGTAGTGTCAACTGGAAAATAATAGAAGTTATTTTCAATCAATAAATTATCTATAGGCCCAAAGCGATAAGGTGCTGTCATAGCCCAACTAACTGAAGCAGAAATCCATGAGCTTCTTAAATCGTTTAAGCTATTCTGGTTTTTTTGGAAATTAGTAATTGATTGCTTCAGCTTTTCAAAGTTATTTGAACTCTCTTGGTAGGCAGGAATTGCTAAATTATAAGCAATGTTTTTTAACATTGGCTCTTTATCGAAATCAGTGTTTTTATCTCCGGAATTGCATCCAAATAGAAAAGTTAAACCGATTAATAATGCGAGCTTGAGGAATTTCATATTATAAAGAGTTTACAAAAGCGATTAAATTTTCTCTATTGATTTTTGATAGTTTTTTGAATTCTTCTTGGCTATTTTGAGCTTCACCCCCATGCCACAATATGGCTTCTTCCACATTTCTTGCCCTTCCATCATGAAGTAAAGTAGTGTGTCCGTTTACGGTTTTTACCAAGCCGATTCCCCATAAAGGTGCGGTTCTCCACTCCATACCATTAGCTTCATTGTCTGGTCTATGATCGGCTAAGCCTTCACCCATATCGTGTAGCAATAAATCAGTATAAGGATATATTTTTTGATTGCTAAACTCTTCAATATCCGCATTATCCTTGGTAGTAAATGATGGGGTATGACATTTCTGGCATCCAATTTCATGAAAGAGCTTTTGACCGTCCACAACATTTTTGGTTCTTGCATTTCTTCTTTTTGGAACTGCTAATACCTGAGAATAAAGGGTAACTCGGTCTAAAATATCATCCGTAACTTCAGGTTCGCCTCCATTTATGATAGAGCCTAATAATTGAGCTTCCGTATCGTTTTGAGCTGGAAAAATAGTACTACTTAGCCCCATATCACCTTGAAATGCGCCAGCTACTTGTTGTTTTACTGTCGGTTCGTTTGCCTTCCAGCCAAATCGACCAATCACTTTTTTTCTTTCTACTACATCTTCAACATAATTTGGGCGACCCGAAATGCCGTCATTATTTTTATCATCAGGATCAGCTAAAGCTAAAATATCTTCCTTGCTGATCGCTTCAAGTAAGCCTAAACCAATAATATGAGGAGCTAATCTCGGAGAAACCATAACTTTCTCATCCATTTCTCCATAATTAAGATTCTCGAAACTGTAAGTAGGCTTTCTTAATGAATATTCAGTGCCATCTTCATATCGCCCTTTTATCTCCTCATATTCAATTCTTACATCTCCTTCCTCTTTTGCGCCAATAATAGCTAAATGGTTAAACTGATTACCGTAGTTAGGAACAGGAACCACTTTGCCTTCTTCATTTTCTACACTTAACCTAAAAAGTAGAGCGGATGATTGACCTTTTTCGAACCCAGGCTCTCCTTTTCCATCTAAGAAATGACAGCTTGAGCAGGACTTAGCATTTAACAAAGGACCTAGACCATCTAGATCTGCAGTGGAGGCCGGAGCTGTTACCCAATTTCTTTTAAAGAAAGCATTCCCCGTTACAAACTCCATTTGCTTGATATCCGAAAGTCCAGGTGCAGCATGACCAAATGCATTCACAGAAAAGTCATCTGTAGTTGCTGCATCACCTCCAGGGTAAAGGGAAGAATCACTTACAGCTTCATAATTTTCCTTGCTTCCGCAGGAAAAAATGAAGAGTACAAGAAGTAAGTATAAGTAATAATTATTTTTCATTTCTAGATGGCTTCCGGATCGAATTTGAAACCAAATTTATTAGCTGCTACGGCAAATAAATCACCTTGTTTTCTGAATAAGCTAATTGTGGCAGCGATTTGTTTTCTGCCTTCAGGATTTTTTATTTGTTGATCAAAAGGAGCTTCAATTTTTTTACTGGAAGCTAATCCTTCCGCTATTGTTTCTTTGAGATTTTCTGCTAATTCAGGGTCTTCAGATTTTAAAAGATGATAAACTCCAGGGCCGTTAACTGTACTATCAGAATTTAACATTTTATATTCACCCAAGTAAACATTCTGTATTCCCTTTTCATTAGTGACAATATCTCTGTGAGTATTATCACTAAAACAAGAATGCTCATCTTCTTTCGATTTTAAATCATAAGCTACAAACATTCTTTCGCCAGCTAATTCACCTTTACTTAGTTTCCCTAATCCTGAAAAAATTTTCTTTAATGACTCTTCAGGATTACTTGTAAATTCAGCACGGTAATTATCTTGATTCGGTTCCCATTCCTGCTTGACCGTGTTTAAATCGTAAAGTAAAAGATTAGCGGTTTCTAATAAATAAGTTTGCCTTCTTTCTGCATGTATTCTGTGGGCTTCATTAGCAGGAATATAATCTGTATAAGGCCTTTGACCTGCTCCAGCTCCGTCACTTAAATCTTGACCCCACAATAAAAATTCAATAGCGTGATATCCTGAACTCACATTGGTTTCACTTCCTTTTTCATTCATGGAAGCAATAAATTCAGCATTAATTTCGGGGTATTGTTCTGGGCTGTTTATGATGTTAGCGTTATTGTTATCAGAGGCCACATAGTCAATATAGGCTTCATCCAAAGGCCAAGCATTTATTTGTCCTTCAGGTCCGTTTTCGCCATCAATCGGCCCACCATAAAATCTGAAGGCTTCTGTTTGACCATAAGCTTCTCTAGCCATTAGCCAAGCTTCTTTACAAGCTTGCAACCCATCATCCGAAGGCTCATTTATAAAAACTTCAATTTCTTGCTTTAATTTTTGTGCTTGATTGTAGGTGTCCTGGTAGCTTGCATAAACTATTGCGGCATAATTTTCAATTATATCCTCTTTACTTACTTTCTCTTCAGAATTACAAGACAACAGTAAAACTATAGCTGCTAATAGAGTAACCGCCTTATTCATTTTATTTAGATTTATTAAAGATAGTGCAAAAGTAATAGACTAAACTTAGAAAAGAAACTTTTGTTAAATACTGAAATTGAAGGATTTAAAAATTATCCGAATCTCTTTTCAATTAACTCTAAAAATTCTTCCACCTCTTCAGTTTCCATATCCCAATTATACTTGTCAGCAAGTGAGTTTTTAATATGTGAGGAGGCTTCATTAAAGCTTTCCATTTGATCGATATACTCTAAGGCAGATAGAAATTGGCTTTGATTACCATCAAATAATTCATTTACAAACATAAAGCGCTGATTTAGGCTAAGCATTTTCATTATGCTTTTCCCGCCACTTTGAGCAAGTTTGTCAGCAAGGGTCTGCTTGTCTTTACTTTGAAGTTTTTCATTTAACATTCCGCCTTCTTCTTTTTCTTCTTCCAAGTAAATATCAGCTAAGGACAATGGAAGCGTTTTTGAAAATTCTTCTAGTAGTGGCTGAATATCAGCAGGCTGCTCATCTGTAGTATTGCAAACCTCATTAAACATCTCAAAAGCCTGATCATTAAAAACTACCTTTTCTTTTAATGATATAAAATGGTCAATTAAGCCATCCAATAAAAAGCTATTGAATTTAATGTATTTCTTTAGGTCTTTAAGGTCAGCAAGTTTTAATCGGCTATCATCTCTTTGGTTTATTTCTTTTGAATAAAAATCGTAAGGAGAGAAAGCTAATAAAACACTATCTTTAATAGATTCTTTCAATAGAGGTTCAAAGTGTTCTTTTTTGATGTATATATGACGAGAGAGCGTGTTCATAAAATCTTTCATGGCTTTTTTAACCTCATCGCTGTGGTAATCGAAATATGGGCTTTGCAGTTTAGCATTCTCCTTTTTCCATTTCCTAAAAAGGTTTTTAATCACCATCAAGTTGATTTGCTTATTAGGGCTTAGCTCAAGTATTTCTTTTCCACTTATATGGGTTGAATTACTAAAGAAAGATTTGCAGAGTTGTTTTGCCAAAGCTTTGCTATATGCGTCAATCGCCTGATGATTTAATTTGCTCTCCATTATTAAATTTACTTTTTTTGCAATTTGTTCTTATGCCAGAAATCGAGATCACTAATCTTTATAATCGCAAGATAATCACTAATAGCTTAGAAAAAACGGCATTAGAGATTATACACGAAAACTTTATCGATTGGATGCATGCCTGCGGTAAAAAGGGAAGGTGTACCTCCTGTAAAATGATAATTGAAAAAGGACAAGAAAATTTAGCAGAATTAACTAAAGCAGAGGAACGTTTTAGAAATCAAAATCGGTTAGCTGATAATGAGAGGCTTGCTTGTCAGGCTATTTTAAAAGGAGATATAAAAATTAAAGTAGCGGAAAGAAATAAGTTTCCGCATATGGATTATTCAGATTAAGTATAATTTTGTTCGCATTAAAACTGTCAGGTTTTAGTTAGAAAAATATAGAAGGTATAAAATGTTTGTAGAACCACATATTGGTAGAGAAGAAGAAGGAACAGGAAAGGGCTGGATAGAGCTTATTTGTGGTTCTATGTTCAGTGGAAAAACAGAAGAACTGATTCGTAGGCTTAATCGTGCTTTAATTGCTCAACAGAAGGTTGAAATATTCAAGCCTAAAGTTGATACGCGTTATCATGATACCGAAGTCGTTTCTCATAATAAAACCAAAATACGCTCTACCCCCGTTGACTTCGCTGAAGATATTTTATTATTCTCTGGCAATTCTCATGTCGTAGGGATTGATGAAGCACAGTTTTTTGATGCAGAAATTGTTAGTGTAGTAAACACTTTAGCTAATCAAGGAAAGAGGGTAATCATTGCTGGTTTGGATATGGATTTCAGTGGGAAAGCTTTTGGTCCAATTCCAGAATTAATGGCGGTATCAGAATATGTAACTAAGGTTCATGCTATCTGCGTTAAATGTGGAGGAATTGCATCTTATTCGTATCGTTTAAGTAAAGACACTGAAAAAGTAGTCTTAGGGGAGAAAGACAAATATGAACCAAGATGTCGCAGATGTTTTGGGATGGGCTAATAATTAATACTTTCAATCGTTTTTGAATTCATGCAAAAGTTCTCAGCTTTCTTATTTTTATTGTTTTTGAATGTTAGCGTATTTGCTCAAAATATTCCTTTGGGAACTTGGAGAAACCATGCTGATTATTCAAACGCCAAAGAAGTTGAATTTTTTAATCAAAAGATCTTTACTGCTACTGAAAATGCTTTGTATTACTTTGATTTAGAAGATGGAAGTTTAAATACATTAAGTACTGCTGATGGTTTGAGTAGTTTAAAAATCACCTCACTAAATGCGATTAATGATTTGTTACTAATTGGCTATGAAGATGGCATTGTTAATATTTTAGATTCAGATTTAAACATTAACACTTTTTCCCAAATCTTCAATTCTGATATTAGAACTAGCAAACAAATTAATGAAGCCATCCAGCTTGAAGATTTGATTTATATTGCGACTGATTTTGGAATCATACTTTATAATTCTGAAAATAACGAATTGGTAGATGCTTTTACTAATTTATCAGATACTGGTGAGGCATTAGCCATTCACCACATTTCACATAAAAATGGAATTCTCTATTTAAGCACTGATGAAGGACTGCTTACAGGTGATTTGAATTCAAACTTAAACCTTAAAGATTTCCAGAATTGGAAAAGGTACCCACTCTATTCAGCAGAAATAGGCTTGCGATCTGCTTATCCATTTAACTCTAGTATTTATGCTTTAGGTGCTAATAATAGTATTTATGTATTCGAAAATAATAATTGGAACTTAGCTTTTGGAAATGATCAAGCTGTACAAAAATTGAATGTGTTTGATAATAATCTTTATGCTTCAAAAGGGAATCATATTCTAAAATTAGAAAATGGACTTTTTGAACCGGAGTTTAATGTAAATGGATCTATTCAAATCAATGACTTTGTAATTTCAGAAAACGAATACTTTTTAGCAGCTGAATTAGCTGGACTGGTAAAATATCAGAATGGCTCTTCAGAGAGTCTGATTCCTCAAGGGCCTAAAGGGAAACCCAATAGTATTCACCAGATTGAAGAATATACCTTTTCACTTTCTGATAACAGTAAAGGATTTTCCTATTTTGAAAAAGGTCGATGGAATTACGTGGGGAAAGATGATATTGAGAATGATTTGCCAATTTTTAGAGATGTAGCTTTAGATTTGATAAGTGGAAATGGAATATTTCTAAGTGAAACAGATGGGCCTTATAGCTGGGATACTAATCAGGCTTCTAAAGTGAGTGTTGAAGATACAACATTATCAGAATGGCTTTATTTAGCTGAAAGTGTAGAAGGTGATTATTGGGCTTTAGTTAAAACTTCTGACAATTTTTATGGGGTTTTTAATCCTCAAACTCAAGCGCTTTTTAAAACGAATTTGAATAGTAATGCTCAAATCAACGATTATTTAATAGTGCCAAATGGCGATCATTATGTGGCAACCAACTCAGGTATTTATATTTTTAATCCTGAAATAGAGAATGACAGACGACTCAATACGATTTTAGGAAATGGAAATTTACCTAGCAATCAAATTTTAGATCTGGAATTAGCTTTGGATGGCCAATTATGGATTGCAACTAATTCTGGTGTGGCTTTTTTCAATAGTTTTCAAGCGGTATTAACGGGAGAATCAGCTGATGCCTCACAACCTATATTTGAAGGCTTTTTTCTTTTTGAAGGAATACCCGTAAATCAGATAAAAATAGACGGAGGAAATCGTAAATGGATGAGTACCCGAGATGGCCTATGGTTATTTGATGAAAATATAAATCGAAATATTTTACATTTAAGAAGAGATAACAGCCCAATCGTGGATACTGAAATAAGGCAAATGGTTGTAAACCCTATTAATGGTGAATTATTCATGATTTCTGATTCGCAATTTTTATCTTACAGAACAGATGCTAGCAGGGCAGGCGCCATTCACTCCAATGTTGAAGTGTTTCCTAACCCAATAAGTGCTTCGAGAAACTCAAGAGTAACCATCAGAGGATTGGCCTATAATAATGAAGTTATGATTACGGATATGGCAGGCAATCTAATTCATAAAGGGCAGGCCAATGGGGGTACTTTTTCTTGGGATTTATCTAATTATTCGGGTTTTAGATTAAAGCCGGGCGTTTATTTAGTCTTTTCTATAAATGCCGATGGAACCGAAACTTATCAAACCAAATTTGCTTTGATTCCTTAGCCATGTTACATAAAACCAAAGGGATTGTTATCAGTCATGTGAAATATGGAGAAACTTCCATTATCATACAGATTTATACTGAAAAGTTTGGCATACAATCCTACATTGAAAATGGGGTTAGGAAGGCAAAGGCTAAAAATAAGATGGCCATTTTTCAGCCTCTAACTTTATTAGATTTAGTAGTTTATAAAAAATCAAACAGCAGCATTAACCGAATTTCTGAAATAAAGGTAAGTCCACCATTTAGAAGTATTCCTTATGAGATTATTAAATCTTCTATGGGAATATTTTTAGCTGAAATGTTAAACCATATTCTGAGAGGTGAGGAAGATGAAAACCCACTGATGTTTGAATTTATTGAAAAAAGCTTAGTCTATTTTGATCAAAAGGAGAGTTTTTATGTGAATTTTCATTTACAATTTTTAATTCAACTAACTGCATTTTTGGGGTTTAAACCCGCTAATGCTCATGAAATGATTCAAGAAGTTTCAGACTTTCATCACGTAAAATTACGTCCTGATGAAATTCAGAAATTAGAAGAATTAATAGAAAATGATATTTCAGAAGAGGTTAAATTAACAGGAGAACAAAGGCAACAATTGATAAAAGTAATTATCTTTTTTTATCAAATCCATAGCCACTCATTCAAAGAGATAAAGTCATTAAAAATTTTACACGAGGTATTAAACTAAAAACTCCGCTAACTAGCCTTTAAAATAGTTAGCGGAGTTGTATGATTAAGCCTTTTCTATTGCTTCCTCTATATTATTCGGGCCGGATAATAACTCTAATGATCTTCTGTAGGTGTTTTCAGCTTCTAATGATTTTACCACCACATCTGCTACATCCCATCTTGGAATTGAACCCATTCTTTCATCCGTTCTTTCACCAAAATCAACTTTTCCCTTCGGTTCATCATCTGTTAATAAACCAGGTTTGAAGATTGTGTAATTGAGTCCTGTTTGTTGCAGATAATCATCTGCTGCAGATTTGGCATTATAATATGCAGCCATATCTTTAGGCCAATCGGATGGGTTAAAATCCGCACCGAATGCGCTTACCATCATAAACCGAATATACTTATGCTGTACAGCTAAGTCAATGGCTTTAATGGCACCTTGCTGATCAATTGCTTTTGTTTTATCATCTCCAGTATGACCACCGCTTCCAGCAGTAAAGATTACAGCATTATTTCCTTCATAGGCATGGCTAAAATCTTTCTCAAGATCTCCTAAAACGGTTTTAATTCCTTTTTTCTCAAATTGTTCTTTTTGAGATTCCTCTCTTACCATGGCTATGGCATCATGAGGAGTATTATCATGTATTTTATTAACTATTTTTTTACCTATTTTTCCGTTTGCTCCTATTACTAAAATATTCATAATGTTTGTTTGGTTTACTTAAGTATACGGACTGAATAGAATTTGTTTAAATCCTTACAAATTGATTTCATAATTATGATAAAATACTATTTTTGTAGTTGAACCCTATTTTAACTATCAATCAAATAAAATGAATCGAATTATAATAGCTCTTGCATTTTTAGTTTCTACTCAATCCTTTATTGTTGCACAAGATAAACCGGAAGCACTTGAAAAAGGAGAAGCGGCTTCTGTATCTAATAATTTGGTAAAAGTAGAAACACTGTTACCTTCAATAATAGGTTTTTCGTATGAGAAGAAGCTTGATCAACATATTTCTCTGTATAGTAGCTTAAGCCTTTTAGGGGGGTTCGGAGGAGGAACCTATTCGCGTACTTTTTATTATGTTGATAACTACTATATCCTTACACCTCAAATAAAAGTGCAGCCTCGCTTTTACCACAATATTGCCAAGCGCGCAGCTAATGATAAAAATATCAATTCTAATGCAGCAAATTATATAGGCTTTTCAGGAAGTTTCTATCATACCTCCTTTTTTATGACCAATGCAGAAAATTATCCCAAAGGGTCTGGGATATTTGATTTACAAATATCTTATGGTTGGCAAAGAAGCTTTTTTAAGCGCATGAATATAGACTTAGCATTTGAGCCTGGTATTGAATTTAGTCAAGGCCAAGCAGAATTTTTTACAGGCTTAAATTTACAATTAGGATTTATAGTTTTTTCTAAGTGAAACTGCTCGCTATTTTAAGAGAGCAACTACAACTGCCCAATGTGACTTATTTGTAAAAAGAAATATATAAAGAAGGCATTAAGGCAGAGTGCAGAGATTAAATTCAAGCCCATGGTCCAGCCGAAATTTGCAAACTTTTCATTTCTGTGAACTAAAGCACACCAGATCAGGAAATACAATACAGTAGGTGACATGAATAATAAAAAGGATATAGCTATTTGCTCATTGTGATAGTTCAAGAAGTAATATTCAAACCCTAAAGTAGCTAATAAAAAAACTACTAAAGTAAATACAAATGTGCCTCTTACTCCTAAAAACAAAGAAAGGGTATGATCCCCTCTTTTGTTATCCTCTTCGTGCTGATAAACCTGAGTCATAGGATATGAACCCCAAAGAAAAAAGGAGGTCAATAAGCCAGGAAAAATCACTTTCCATTTCAAGGCTAATTCAATGCCAAATCCATTAATCCCTACATAAGCCATATAAAAAGTAAAAAGGCCTTGAAAAAAACCAGCTATGAACCATCCCAACCAAGGATATTTTTTCAAACGAATACCAGGGTGGCTGTAGGCTTTTGAAGCAAGTCCATAAATAAAGACAAGAATAGCAAACTCCATACTGATCATCCAGGCGAGGGCAATTCCAATAAAATCAAAAACTAAACTAGTATAATAGAGCCCAATCGTTACAGGAGGAGGGTTTTTGATTAAGCCAATACTTTTTTCGTCCTTATCGAAATAAGAATTATAAGCATTACTAGCTGGGTAAATAAAAAAGTGAAGTAATACAAAAGAAAGTATAATCCGGTCTTCACCAATGTTAGGGCTAATGCCCAAAGCAAAGATATAAACTGGTAATAAAAAGAATGAAAATGGAATCCTTAAATGTTGAAGAATATGTAATGCTTTTTTCATGAACAATATTCAAAATTTTTGCTTAATATAGTCAATCAAGAATTATTTATGCCATACATCAACCTGATTTCTCCTGCGAACCCGGAGATTAAAATTCCGCAAAATGAAATAGCAGGCTTTATGCAAAAGGCTATGCGACTCAATGAGGATGAGAGCAGAAAATTAAATGCTATTTTCAGAATGTCGGGTATAAAACAAAGGCATACAGTTATAGCTGATTATCAGTATTCTGATGACTCAAAATGGAATTTCTACCCTAAAGCCCAAAGCAATAAGTCGCAGCCCAACACAGCTGAAAGAATGCAGCTTTTTGAAAGACATGCATTACCATTAGCTCAAAAATCATTAGAGAAGGTTTTTGGGCAATATCGGCCCAATGAATTTACACATCTTATTACAGTAAGCTGCACGGGCATGTTTGCTCCAGGCTTGGACATTCAGTTAATTAAAAATGCCGGACTAAATTCAGATATAGAAAGAACATCCATTCAATTTATGGGGTGTTTTGCTGCATTCAATGCTTTAAAGACAGCAAACCATATTTGCAGATCAGATAAGCAAGCAAAAGTTCTGATTGTGTGCGTTGAGCTTTGTACCATCCATTTCCAGGCGGATTACAATGAAGATAATTTGTTGGCGAATACATTATTTGCCGATGGGGCTTCATCTGTTGTGGTGACTAATGATAAAACAGATTCCGCACTTGAAATAAAAGCTTTTAAGAGCGTAGTGGAAAATAATTCGGAGCAAGAAATGGCCTGGAATATTGGTAATCTTGGTTTTGAAATGAAATTGAGTAGCTATGTACCGGAAGTTATTGCTAAAAATATTGCGAAATTGGGGGACGAACTTATGCAAAAGTTAAACCTCAAACTTCAAGATATTGATCAATTTGCTATCCATCCTGGTGGAAAAAGAATTCTAGAGGCTGTTGAAAAAGGCTTAAATGTATCTTCAGAGAAGAATAAATCTGCTTATAAAGTATTGAGCGAATTCGGCAATATGTCTTCACCCACAGTCCTTTTTGTTTTGCATGAAATGTGGGATAATATAAAGCCAAAAGATAAAATTTTAAGTTTTGCATTTGGGCCTGGTCTTACTATGGAAAGTATGTTATTAGAACAAGTTGAAATTTAGCAATGGTTGATTTATCCTACAGATCGGAAGAGTTAGAAATCATGGATGATTTGTCGGATGATAGCCCGGCTTTATACCAAGCGCTTAAAGAGTTGGACATTATTAACAAATGGCTGGGGGGAAATGCAGTCACCCTTACAGCCGTAAAAAAGATATTAAAAAGCAATCCTCATAAAAATTGGAGTATAGCAGATTTAGGTTGTGGAAGTGGAGAAATGCTAATTAAAATAGCCGAATGGGCTAGACAAGAAAATATTAATGTTGAACTCATTGGATTTGATGCCAATCCCAATGTTATTCAATATGCAAAAAACCATTGTGAAGATTATCCTGAGATCAATCTACAAACCGAAAACATCTTTTCAGAATCCTTTATAAATAGAAAATTCGATCTTATTAGCTGTACCCTCTTTCTGCATCACTTTACCAAAGATGAATTAGTGAATTTATTAGAGCAATTTAATCAGCAAAGCAAATATGTTGTCATCAACGATCTGCATCGTCATTACTTCGCCTATTATTCAATTCGAGTAATCACCCAGTTATTTAGCAAATCAAAGATGGTAAAAAATGATGCTTGCTTGTCGGTATGGCGAGCCTTCACCAAAAAAGACTGGCAAGAAATCCTCCAATTGGCTCAGATAAGCAATTACTCGATCAAATGGAAATGGGCTTTCAGGTGGAAAGTAGTGTATTAAAATAACCTTCATTAGTAGAGCATTATATTCAAAAATTTGCTCAAATATCTTACTTCATCATAACCTTTTAAGCCTAACGAATGTTAGTTGGGTAATTAAGCTATTTTAAACTATATTTGCACTTATTTTAGGAAACGAACGACTAAAGCAGAATATATGGATTTTGGATTGAATGAAAATCAAGAAATGATTGCCCAAATGGTCAGAGACTTTGGGGCAAAAGAAATCACACCTCATCGTGATCAGTGGGATGAAGAGCAACACTTCCCTATTGATGTAATGAAAAAATTAGGCGGTTTAGGATTAATGGGCGTATTAGTACCTCAGGAATATGGTGGTGCTGGCTTCGGTTATGAAGAATATGTTACTGCTATTTTAGAGCTTGCCAAAGTTGATCCTTCAATCGGCTTATCCATGGCAGCACATAACTCATTATGTACGGGCCATATTTTACAATTTGGTAATGATGAACAAAAGAAAAGATGGTTACCAAAACTAGCAACTGCTGAGTGGATTGGTGCTTGGGGTTTAACTGAGCCTAACACTGGTTCTGATGCTGGTAATATGAAAACCACTGCAGTTCAAGATGGCGATTATTGGGTAATTAACGGTGCGAAAAACTGGATTACACATGGTAAGTCTGGTGATGTTGCAGTTGTTATTGTAAGAACAGGCGAGAAAGGAGATTCTCACGGAATGACTGCTTTTGTTGTGGAAAGAGGAACGGAAGGATTCAAAGCCGGAAGAAAAGAAAATAAATTGGGTATGCGTCTGTCAGAAACAGCAGAAATGATTTTTGAAGATTGCCGCGTACACAAAGATAATATGTTAGGTAAAGTGGGTGAAGGGTTCATTCAGGCTATGAAAGTTTTAGATGGCGGTAGAATTTCGATTGCTGCACTTTCATTAGGTATTGCAGAAGGAGCTTATGAAGCTGCTTTGGCTTACAGTAAAGAAAGACACCAGTTTAATCAGCCTATTTCTAACTTTCAAGGAATTGCCTTCAAATTAGCGGATATGGCTACTGAATTAGAAGGTGCTAAATTATTGACTTTCCAGGCTGCGGACTTGAAAAACAAAGGTAAGAGTGTAAACAAAGAGTCTGCTATGGCTAAGTATTATGCTTCAGAAGTAGCAGTTAAAAACTCAACTGAAGCAGTTCAAATATTTGGTGGTTATGGATATACTAAAGACTATCCTGTAGAGAAATTCTACAGAGACTCTAAGCTTTGTACTATCGGAGAAGGTACTTCTGAGATACAGAAATTAGTGATCAGTAGATCAATCTTGAAAGGATAAATCCTAGATTATTATAATTAATAAAGGCCAGCTGATTCAGCTGGCCTTTTTACTTTCAAAAGTTTTTAATTTAAAAGGTTTCAAAAACTGTTTGATCCCATTCCTGAGCAACTTTAATATCATTTAGTGATCTTTCACCTCTGCCTGAGGATAAATATATTTCACCATATTTTTTATAATCCGTCCATTCATTGCTAAAGCTTGCTGCACTATCCGAAGCATTTTGATAGTAATCCCATTGTAAAATCATATGGGTTTCAGGGTCTATATAGGCATTGTATTTGTTTTGAGGAGTATAGCCTACTTGCTCGAAGGTTAAACTGATTACTTTCGCATCCTTTCCACTTAAAGTAGTGTCTTGACCATGGTAAGTTAAGGATACGCCAGGGTCTTTGAATTTAAACGGAAATACTAACCAATAGGAATCGTTCACCCAAATTTGCTTCCCTCTATCAATGTATTGATCTAGAGAATCTGCTTTGCTTAATTCTCGATCTCCAATTTTTACTCTACCCGTATTATCATTTATGTTAATCAGATAAGTAGAATTTTCTCTGGGGAAATCAATGCGAACATCTCCTGTATATTTATCCCAGATTAAATCGCGAAAACCTAAAAAGTTCCAAGCGATGTAACGAGTATTATTCCAAGCCTCTTTTCCACCATGAGCTTCCATAACTTTATCCGCAAGTTCAATGGCTTCTTGATCCGAGTTTTCAGGATTAAACTGTGGGCCTTTTTCCACCGTTTTAGTTTCTGTTTCCTGCTCTTGGCTTTTTTCTTTGGTTTGACATGCAAACACAATAGAAATAATAGTGATGATTAGTGCTAGTTTTTTCATGAACATTAAATTAATAAGTTATCATTTTGTTTCATTTAGTGCATTGGTTATCCTTTCTTTTTGCTAAATGGATTTTTCATGCCTACAATTTTTCTCAGGACATCATAATACAACATTACATATAATAATATGCTCATGAGCCATATTATGGCAATATTAAATTGTAACGTATTAAATATGTAACCTGCAAAATGTTTTTCTCCTGCATAAAATTGAGTTCGGAAATCTAATAAGTGTTCTGGCTGAGGTTCCATATAAACCGGATATATTTTCTGAATCAGTTTATTATCGTATTCAATTATTCGATTCGCATCATTAGTATTTTTAACCAAAGTGGCCACAGTTGTATTGAAATAATTATCTCGTAAATATTCGAAACCTTCTTTCTTTTCTGGTGTGGAGGTTAAGGTAAAAATGGCTCTTTCCTTTTTGGTATTAGCTTCATTAAAAAAGTTGTTATAATAACGACTAAGGGTATTTAAAAATACAAGAGTTTTATCTGCAGTCCATCTATCGAATTTTTCAGGAGTTAATTTGTGAAAAGCATTAAATTTATCCTCTCCTACTTTCTCCAATTCAATCCCGATTTCGCGCTTCAACAAGTTAACGGCATCTTTAAATTCCTGAGTATTTTTATTTTCCAGATTACGATTAAGATATTCTAATGTCGATTTTAATCTTGGGATATAGTAAACGGTTTTGTACTCAGATTGTGCCATTTTTCTATCCAATTCATAAAAAGGAGCAGCAAATTCATTGCTTTTAAACTGGGCAACCATTGAAGCCTCAAAAGCCCACCTTGATGCCATAAATTCTCCTACCAAAGGTACTTGATCAGGAGTAGTAATTTGTGGATTTAAATTATCGAATTTCACTACCACACCACTCAGGATTAATTGTGGAATTAATAAAATAGGAATCAAAATATAAATCGTAATGGCAGAGTTAAATGCTGAACTGATGTTCAAACCTAGCATATTGGCAAAGCAAGCCGTGCTAAAAAGAATAGCCCAATAGGTAAAACTCATGCCATCAATCTCTAAAATCAGATCACCAATAATTACATAAGTGAAGGTTTGAACAGCAGAAAATAGAAACAGAATTCCAATTTTGGAAAATAAATAACTGCTGCGGCTTAAGTGCAGAAAGGATTCTCGCTTTAATATTTTTCGGTCTTTTATAATTTCCTCAGCACTTACGGTTAAGCCCATGAATAAAGCCACGATAATACTCATGAAAAAGAAGGCTGGAATATTAGAGTTATCAATAAATAAATATTCACTCTGCTCATTTTCAGGATAATAGCGTATTATATATGCTAGAAGCAGTGCTAGAATAGGGGCTTCTAATAAATTTATTAGTAAGTATTGACGATTTGCCAGTTTGGACATAAAGTCTCTTTTGAAAAATAAGCTTATCTGCTTCGTCCAGTTAGGAATTTGTAACTCAGGTTCAGGTAAAGGGTCTGGATTCTCAACTTTAGGAATATTCAGTTGCTTATCGAATAAAGAGTACCACTTTTTAGGACTGATCTTTCGTTCATCTGTGGCTTTTCCATATTCATTCACCACTTTGGTTTCAATGATATTGAAAATCTGTTCTGGATTAACATTTCCACATTCAATACAGGCCGCCTGATCTTTATCAATTGTATTAATTTGATTCTTAAAATACAGAACCGCCTCAACTGGGTTTCCATAATAAATTTGATAACCACCTACATCTAAAATCACCAACTTATCGAACATCCGGAATATATCTGAAGAGGGTTGGTGGATTACAACAAACACCATCTTTCCTTTTAGACTCAGCTCTTTTAATAAGTCCATGATGTTTTCTGAGTCGCGAGAAGATAAACCCGAGGTAGGTTCATCTACAAATAAAACGGAAGGTTCTCGTAATAATTCGAGCCCGATATTTAGTCGTTTTCTTTGTCCACCACTAATGGTTTTTTCTAAAGGAGATCCTACCTTCAAATCTTTGGTTTCTGACAAGCCTAATGAAGCTAGTGTTTTATACACCATCTCCTCAATCTCGAATTGTGATTTATCATCGAAGCAAAGTTTGGCAGCATAATATAAGTTTTCATAAACCGTAAGTTCTTCAATTAATAAGTCATCTTGAGGAACATAGCCAATCGTACCTTTTATTTTTTCTGGCTCATTGTGGATATCTATCCCATTGATTTCAACTTTACCTTCAGTGGGTTTTTCGTTTCCATTCAATACATTCAATAAGGTTGATTTACCGGAACCTGATGCTCCCATCAAGCCCACCAATCTTCCTGTGTCTTCGGCAATATTTACATTATGAAGTCCTTTATGACCATTTGGAAATGTAAAACTGATATTGTCCGCTACAAAAGAAATATTAGGAGTGCTATCATCAGTTTTGTAATGGCTGGCTACATCACTGTAAAAAACAGTCTGGGATTTGTCTCCTTTTATGGTGCTGCCCGAAGGAAATAGAGTGATGGTATTTTTCCTCAAAGCAATACCATTCATATTAAGTTGGGCGGTACCCAGGTATTTTACAAAATACATTTCTGCTCCTGATAATTTCAGAATTGCTAAAAAACCATCCAGATTATCTTGCGGAATAAAATGAGTGGCATCCGCAACTTTATCATTATTCTTTGCAACAATTAAGAATTTATCAGATTCAAAGTCTTCAATATTTTTCGCTAATGCGAAGGTTTGAATGTAGGCAATTATTTCAGAGGGTAATTTAATATTATCACTAACTCGGTCTAAAATTTCCGTTTCCTCTTCTGCTATATCACCATCTGCTAGAATGAGTTCTATTAATTGCAATGCAAGAATTATCTTTTGTGGATAAGTAAACTCATTGTTGATTTTCTTACAGATGGCATCAATGTTTTTATCACTGTTTTCGATTTCCTGATCTGTAAATTCATCAAACATTTTCAGGTGTCGCTCCGCAGATTCTTCTGAAAGATTTTCGCTAAGAAAATTCTTCACATTATTTCTTTCATCTTCCGTTACGGTTCCCTTTTTAGCAACAATGGCAAATAATTCTAATAAAGCTTTTAATAGATTTTCACTCATGGGTTAAGTTAATATGGGTATAGATTAGATTTAATTAGCAGAAAAAAAGGGTACAGATAACAAACGAATGCTCTATACCCTTTTCGTTATTTAAGGTTATGATTGATCATCCTGTTACATCATCACGGATTTTTCCCATTTGATTGGTGATATTATCTAAAGTTTCATCTTTCAATAATTCAGCACCATTTCCTTCATCCATCAATTGCTGTACATTTAACTTTTTGTATTCAGCTTGTAAACCTTTTAAGTCAGCCACTAAAGTAGATATGTATTCATCACCCTCTTCCACACTTTCCAAAAGCTCAATCAGGTCAACTAAAGGCTCTTCTTGTTTGATGATCACATCCACTAAAGGCACTAATATCAATGCTCTGGCATCATCAGGTAATTCATTCGGGTAATTTTCAACTAAAGCAGTGGCAATGTAAAGCCCTTCAATAAATGATCCCGCTAATAATAAAGCCGCAACTTTTGGCCGATCAGTTTTCCTTAAATGATCATCCGCATTATTCACAGCTTCATTTACAATCATGGCTAATGAATCTGAATTGGATAGGTTTTTCTCAAACTTTTCAACTGTTTGCGGATCAAAAGCCCCAGAAAGAGCTAATTGATCAGCTAGAGGTCTAACTTCTGTGATATATTTCAGAGCTTCTTGCGATTTTTCGTAAGCACTTAAATACCCAATATCGGCAGCATAAACACCAAGATTAACCGCTGCTTCATTATTATTGGAGCTGTAATTATTAGCTAGTTTCACATCATGAATTAAACTCATGTTTAAATCAGCCCCTGTTTCCATTAGTAGAAAGGGAATTTCTGATGGAGCCGGCATTTCTTTTACTACTCCTGAGATTTTATCTTTTACTTCTTCCTGTGCTTTTTCAAAAGCTTCAGAATTCTCTTCTTTTGAGTCTTTCTTTTGAGGGCTGCATGCTACTATTGCTAAAAGGCATGCAAATAGAATGGATTTTAAATACATATTCATAGTTTAGGTTTTTCGTAATGACTAAAATTATAAAATAATTTTAATAAATAATATAGTTCTACTAAGTTGATTTCAAAAAAAATAAAGCTTTCTATCTGATTTTCACCACAAAAAAAATTTTGATTGATGATTATGACATCTATTTTCTCTTAAGCCCGTAATTGTATGTATCTACATATAATTTTAAAGAGATGGAAAAAATAATTTATAAGGCAGATTCAAGAGGACATGCTAACCATGGTTGGTTAGATACTCATCATACTTTTAGTTTTGCTTCATATTATGATCCGAATAGAATTCATTTTGGAGCGTTAAGGGTTTTGAACGATGATAAAATCACAAGTGGAACGGGTTTTCCGAAACACCCGCATGATAATATGGAAATCATCTCTATTCCATTGAAAGGTGATTTAGCACATGAGGATAGCATGGGAAATCAATCCACCATTAAGCAGGGAGATGTGCAGGTGATGTCTGCAGGAACAGGCGTTACCCATTCAGAATTTAATCCTAATAAAGATATAGGAACTGAATTTTTACAGATTTGGGTGTTTCCAAAAAAAGAAAATGTAGAGCCTCGTTATGGCCAGGTAAGCTACCCAATAGCAGAAAGAAAAAATAACTTTCAAACGGTAGTGGCCCCTAGTGCTGAGGAGGTAGAAACCTGGATTCATCAAGATGCTTGGTTTCATTTAGCCGATTTTGATGAAGGCTTTGAAAAGAAATATGAGTTGAAGAAAAAAGATAATGGCTTATTCCTTTTCTTATTGGAAGGTGAAGTAGAAGTAGGAGGTGAAAAATTAGAAAAACGTGATGGCATAGGCCTTTTAGATTTAGAAGAAGTAAATATTAAAGCACATAAAAATGCAGAAATGCTTTTAATGGAAGTACCATTGGATTGGTAAGAGTTGAGTTTTATGATTTTGCGTAGAAACAGAAAAGGGCAGCAAT
The DNA here is from genome assembly GCF_030503895.2 of Marivirga arenosa. Lineage (GTDB taxonomy): Bacteria > Bacteroidota > Bacteroidia > Cytophagales > Cyclobacteriaceae > Marivirga > Marivirga arenosa. The sequence continues at coordinate 1,475,212 of NZ_CP129970.2, read as the reverse complement.
GCTACCCTTTTCGCCTACAACCATAAAACTATGAACGGTAACCAGCCATCCACAGAAAGATTTCAACCAAAACCTTCTACTTCAAAGACAACCAATATCTTAAAATGGTTGGATTGAACTTTAAAAAATTATATTTCATTTGGAATTTCACATTTATGCTGAAAGCATAAAAATAACACACCATCCTAACCTTTTTATTAAGTTTTTATAAATTGAAGCTTTAGAGACCAAGACCTAAAGACAATATTTAAATTATTTCAGATTAAGGTCGATATTAAATTCCTAATAAGTGAATTTATGGTTTTTATAAAAATTTTAGATTCATCCGATTAATGTAAATGACGAAAAAACGAAAGAAATGCAAGAAATATGGAAATGATACTGGATTTATTTTATCTGTATGTGCGGTGATTATTCTGAAATATTTCGCAAATGATAATGATTCAAATGCAATTAATATATTATTTCTTTTAGCAGTTTTTGGAGTAATAACCTACGGGTATTTGGTATATAAGTCGAGATATAAAAATCTTTCTAAACTGTATACTTTAGTAGTATTGATTTCTTTCATTTTCCCAATTATTCATTTTAGTATTTTTAAAAATGATAGAAATAATTATTCATATAGTGAAGAATATTTAAGATATCAAACTCGACTTATCGGTCAAAAACTCCAGAATTTTGATGATTATAATATTTTGGAAGATTTATTGGAAATAAATAAAAATGATACCCTCAATCATCGAATTGAAAATTCTCAAATAGGTTCAAATCTTATATTTGAAGACTTTAATTTAAAAGTTAGGCGTCAAAAAAATTTAGCCAGACCTTTAGGTAAAGATCACAATGGATACGAAGCTAAAACAATTTTGATTTCTCATATTAAAAAACCGAATAAGATTATAGGAGAGTTCAATATTATTGATGAAACGATGGTGTCAGCAGTTAAGAAAAAATTAAGACAAAGAAAAGAATTGTTGGATCTTTATGAAAATCCAATCGATAATGTTCGATTTAAAGATCTTTGGCTAGAATGCACAACTGGATTCTTACTAAGTAATGTTCGCCCAATTTCTTCAATGGCACAATTAATTCAAATCTTTCAAATATTCAGTTTGTTTATTGTAGCAACAATGATTGGGAACATTATTAGTTCAACAAAAAAATTAATGATTACTAGAAAAAACACTTAACTATATGAATAAAGTCATGACTGCATTTGGATATAGAAGATGCTATTTAAGGTTTTATGAAAGGAACTATTTATTTTTCTGATACAGTAATTTCTGCTACTTTAAAAGTAGTTTTATATTATACACAAAATAAGCTATCAAATCATTTATGAAAGGTCATTAAATTACTAATATCCTCATCTATTGATAGCTTAACAAAATATCATAATTTAATTAGAAATGAAAATATTAATTCTATCAATTATCATCGCCTTTAGTGGGCAAAATGATTTTAATAAAGTAGACGAGCTTGTTGAACAACGTAAATACAGCGATGCCTTTAGTTTACTGAATGAGCTTGATCCTAATAATGAAAAGCCTGATGCTTTAAGGAGAAAAATTGATATATGTGTGGATAATTATATTATGTCAATTGGTCATCAACTATTTGCTTTGAAAAACCTTGAAGACGGAGAAGAAATAGAAGAATTGAGAGGTAAAGAAGGGAACTACGATATGTTCTCTCTGGATGTTTCATCTATTGCTCCTCCAATTATGGAGAAATATCCTGAAAACTACAAATTGAAGTTTTCTGTTGGCAGGTATTATCATAGTATGCATCTTAACTGTGGTAACTGCTCAATGTCAGCAGCTGATTGTATAAGTGAATTTGAAAGGTTATTTGAGGAATGCTATGAAAATGAAGTTTATGACTATTTTAGCACCTATGGAATTGCTTACGCAAAAATCAACAAACAACAATTCAAAGAAAGTATACCGTATTTTTTAAAATCAATTGAATTGAAAGATGGCTATCCCTCTAGTCATTACAATCTTTCTTATGCATACCTTTATATTGATGATCATGAGAATTGTATAAAATACGCTAAAAAAGCCTTTGAAAGATATGATTATCCTGCATATAAAGCTGACGCTGCAAAGATTGCAGCAACAGCATATAAGGAATTACAGGATTTGGAAAATGCTTTTAAATATTACACAATTGCAAATGATATATATCCTGGAGATTATTATACTCTTGCGCCATTAATTAATCTTAGCCTCTATTTAAAAAAGGATGAAATAAAGAAACTGAGAGATCAATTTTTTCTTGTTGATACAGATAACCCAACTATCTATGATGATCTGATTCAAGCCTATTATGATTACGCGGATATTACTGATCTTCTTTCTTATTTTGAATCGCTAAAGCCAAAGTATAAAAAGGATTTTGCAACCCTAGGGAGCTTACACTTCTATACAGGAAAGATTAATTTAGAAGCCGGAAACAATGAAAAAGGAAAGGAATTACTTTCATCTGCTAAGACAGAATTTTTAAAAGTCTATCCAGAGGATCATCAAGTTTTCCCAGTTATTGACCAGTTACTTAAATAGAATTAGATTTGCTTTTACCATGAAAACAAATATGAAAGTCAAACTTTTAAAAATTTTACTGTTGTCATTCTTGCCTTTAATTTCATTTGCTCAACAGAAAAATGGAGTTTATTTTGAGTTTTCAGAAAAAGACTGTCCTTACAAAAAAGTTAAAGTAGTTAACGAAGGTAGGTTTGTATGCATCCCAGAAAGGCCGGTTTTTGATATTAGGGATTACGAAAAAATTAGCAAAATGGAAATTGATACTCAAAATAATCTAAGAAGATTTGAAATTACACTAACGAATAAAGGAAGAGAAAAGCTACTTACAATAAGTAAGCTTTTTACAGGCAGTAATCTTGCTTTTGTGTTTGAGAATGAGGTGGTATGTTTATTTAAATTGGAAGAGATGGCTTACAGTGGTAAAATTATAATTAATGAATATTTAAATAATTCAGCTATAGAGATACCTTACCAGACCATTAAAGAAAATATAGAGAAAAAAAATAGGCCAAATAAGTGAAATTTCAATCCTTATATATCACAACAACACTATCTCCTTCACCACCTCTTTACCCAATTTTTCTTTAAACATATGAATTATTTTTTCTTTGTTCATATGCAATTCGTGCTTTAGCGCGCTGGATTCAACCGTAATAAAAAGCTTATTGTCTTTCATGAACACACCCTTGGTATGATTGGCAATAGTTTTTCCCATTAATTTCGGCCATAGGTTTACCACCTGAGTATGATCTACTTTTTTATTAAGGTGATAAGCATCAAACATTTCGTTAATTACCTGGCCTAAAGGAGTAGCCTCTGACTTTCTGATACTGGCAGGATGTGGATTTTTCTTCTTATACATTTTCTTCTGGTTTTAAATCCAATTCGAAAAATTTCTTTTCGGTAGTGATATCTTTTAAATACTTTTTACTTCTCTCTGGTCGGGCATCAGTTAAAAATATTTGCCCAAAGCGACCATCTGCCATCATTTTTAACAAATAAGCAATGCGTTTATCATCCAATTTATCAAAAATGTCATCTAATAAAAGCAAAGGCTTCTGTTCTTTAGCGTTTTTCAGCATTTCAAATTGCGCTAATTTTAAGGCAATCACAAATGATTTTTGTTGTCCTTGGGAGCCAAATTTTTTCACTGGCTTTCCTTCCGACAGGAACAGATAATCATCCTTATGAATTCCCAAAGTTGTGCGCCCTCGTCTAAAATCTTTTTGATGTTGATTTTTAAAATCAGAATTAAAGGATTCATTTACTTGAGTGTCATATTGAATACTTACTTTCTCTTGTCCATCGGAAAGGTCTTGATAAAACTCTTTGAAAATGGGAAGAAAATTTTGCAGCAAGGCTTCTCGTTCTTCCTTAATTTTTAAGCCTAATGGAATCATCATTTCATCATAAGGAGCTAACTGATCAGCCGAAAAGCGATTTTTCTCAAGGAAGGATTTCAATAGAGCATTACGCTGCTTCAGTAAATGATTATACTTCACTAATACTTTTAAATAATCCTGATCAAGTTGACAAAGCAAATTATCAAAGAATTTCCTACGCATTTCACTGGCTTCCCTCACGATGTCCGTGTCTTGCGGAATAATCATGACCAAAGGTAATTTCCCAATATGCTCACTTAACTTTTCATATTCTTTCCCTGCCCATCGGATCAATTTCTTCTCCCCCATTTTCACAGCACAAAGCATTTCAATGTTTCTTTCATCCGCTTCAAACTGTGCTTTAATGGAGAAAAAGCTTTCATCATGCATGATATTATCTTTATCTACTGCATTGAAAGCACTTTTGGTAAATGCCAGATAATAGATAGCATCCAATAAGTTGGTTTTACCAATTCCGTTACGGCCTAAAAAGCAATTAATTCCATCAGCAAAAGTGAAATTTGCCTGTGAATAGTTTTTGAATTGGGCTAAGCGGATATTTTGAAGCTTCATTTTTCGCACTTGTGGGTTTTTTCGTTATTTTCGCATCCCGGAACAAGATTAACAAAGTTAAGTTATTCTTTTGTGACGAAAGAAATTCATAGATAAAAGAAAAAGCATTATGGCTACAAAGAAATCTAAAGCTGCCAATAAGAAGAGTTTCGATAAAGAAACTTATATGGAATGGTTCAGAAGCATGTCTTTAATGAGAAGATTTGAGGAGAAATCTGGTCAGTTATATGGTCAGCAAAAAATCAGTGGTTTCTGCCACTTGTATATTGGTCAGGAAGCTTGTGTGGCTGGAGCGGTCAGTGCATTAAAAAAAGGAGATAAATATATTACAGCCTATAGAGATCACGCACATCCAATTGGTTTAGGGACAGACCCTAAAGCAGTAATGGCGGAGCTTTACGGAAAAGAAACGGGTGTTTCTAAAGGTAAAGGTGGATCTATGCACATGTTTGATAAAGAAAACCATTTCTTTGGAGGCCATGGTATTGTAGGGGGTCAAATTCCTTTGGGTGCTGGTATTGCCTTTTCTGAGCAATATAAAGGGACTGACAATGTATGTATCACCTATATGGGTGATGGTGCAGTAAGACAAGGTGCTTTTCACGAAGCTTTAAACATGGCCATGAGCATGAAATTGCCGGTTATTTTCGCTATTGAAAATAATGGATATGCAATGGGTACTTCTGTTAAAAGAACTTCAAATGTAACCGAATTACATACTTTAGGTGAAGCATATGATATGCCATCAAAAGGAGTGGATGCTATGAATGTTGAAAACGTTCATAATGCAGTAGCTGAAGCAGCGGAAAGAGCAAGAAAAGGAGAAGGTCCAACATTATTGGAGTTCAGAACTTACCGTTATAAAGGTCACTCTATGTCAGATCCTGCGAAATATAGAACAAAAGAAGAGTTAGAAGAATACAAGGCAAAAGATCCTATAGAGCAAGCTAAACAAGCTATTTTGAAAAATAAATATGCTACTGAGGAGGAGCTTAAAGAAATAGATAACGAACAAAAGGAGATCGTAAAAGAATGCGTGAAATTTGCTGAAGAATCAGATTTCCCTTCTGTGGATGAGGTATATAAAGATGTATACGCTCAAGAAGATTATCCTTTTATAGTGGATTAATAATACTTAATTACTAATATACCTGTCAGGTTTCAGTTTGTAATACCATCTAAGTTATTAATACAGATGAAATCTTTAGAATGAGTAAACCTGACAGGTTTAATTTTTATAAAATCAAAAGTTTGCAATTAAACTATATAACTAAAATTCCACATCACTTATTTTAATGGATTTAAATCCCAATACTTTAAACTAATAAAGCAACAAATTGGGTAATAATAAATAAATTTTTATAGCTTTGCGGTCTTAAAGTAGAGTCAATGGCAAAAACAAAAACTAGACAGAAGGAACAAAGTTCTGAGTTTTACGAAAATCCTGAGGTATTAGCTCAACAACTTTCTAAAACTGAACAATTCATAGAAAACAATAAGAAAGTGGTTTTCGGTTTGGGCGGGATCATCGCCTTAATCATTGTAGCTTTTTTTGGTTACCGTTATTATATGAACAATTTGAATGAGGAAGCTCAAAAAGAAATGTTCCAGTCGGTATATTGGTTTGAAAATGGAGAGTACGACCTAGCCTTAAATGGTGATGGTAATAACTTTGGCTTTTTAGCGATAGTAGAAGATTATGGTTCTACAAAAGCAGCTAACCTAGCGAACTTCTACTTAGGTAATATATACTTACAACAAGGCCAGTTTGAAACTGCAATTGACTATTTAGAAAGCTTTAGTAGTGATGACTTATTAATACAAGCTAGAGCGTATGCTTTAGTAGGTGATGCATATATGGAGTTAGGAAATTATTCTATTGCTGCTGATGAGTATGCCAAAGCTGCTTCATACAAATCAAATGATGAGTTCAGCCCATTATATTTATTAAAGCAAGGCTTAGCTAACGAAAAAGCTAATGACAATGCTGCAGCTATAGAAAGCTATAAAAAGATCGTAGAAGATTACAGTGAGTCCAAACATAAGGCAGATGCACAAAAATACCTGTCCCGTTTAGAGGCTCAAAACTAATTTAATATATAAATGAATTGCTAAAAGGGGACAGGTTGAAAAATCTGTCCCTTTTTTATTGATAATACAAAATAAACTATCCATACAGCAAATAGATTGAAAACTATGAGCTGAGAATTTGAAATTAATAAATTACACCCCCTATCCCCCTCGAGGGGGGAGATTCAAAGATAGTGGGATTAGGTAAACATAAATGATTATCAACTAAATTAAACCTGTGTGAGTATCCCCTTTAGGGGATTATAGGGGTGTCTTGTGGCTGACAATTTAGTTTTAAATAAGACTTTTATACTGAATAAAATATAATAATATGGCATCTAACTTAAAAAACTTAAGTACGCATTCTGGTAAAAACATGAAAGGTTTGCAAGACAAAAAATTTGCAATTGTAGTCTCAGAATGGAATGAAGAAGTAACTGAATCATTATACAATGGAGCATATGAAAGCTTAATTGAAAACGGAATTCCTAAAGAGAATATTCAAAAGCATTATGTTCCTGGAAGCTTTGAATTAAGCTTAGGAGCACAGTGGATGGCAGAAAAAGAAGATATTGATGCGGTAATATGCTTGGGCTGTGTAATTCAAGGCGAAACGCGTCACTTCGACTTCATTTGCGATGCAGTAGCTCATGGCATAACGAATGTAAGTTTGAAATATAACAAACCTGTGATTTTTGGTGTTCTTACGCCTAATACTCAGCAGCAAGCCTTAGATCGTGCAGGTGGAAAGCATGGAAACAAAGGTGATGAAGCTGCATTTACAGCATTAAAAATGTTAGGATTAGCTAAAGGATTATGATTGTATTGAAATTTGGTGGTACCTCGGTTGGTACTCCTCAAGGAATGAATCAGATTCGTGAAATTATCACGAATGATCAAAATAAAAAACTGATAGTACTTTCTGCATTAAGTGGCGTTACCAATACCTTAGTTGAAATTGGCGAAAGGTTAAGAAAGAAAGAAACTGATTTAGCTCAGAAAACGATCAAAAAGCTTCAAAAGCGCTATGATGAATTTATTGAAGAGCTTTTTGAAACAGAAATTTTCAAGAAAAAGGCGAATGAAATTGTAGCTGAAAGCATGGCCTTCGTAAAAGGCTGTTTAGAAATAGCCTTTACCAATGCTATCGATAAAGAATTATTGGCTCAAGGAGAATTAATGTCAACCAACATATTCCATCTTCATTTGCAGGAGCATCAATTAAATAGCGCTTTAATTAATGCATTGGATTTTGTTCGTACGGATGCTTTTAGTGAGCCAGATGAAGCCTTCATCAATAAAGAGCTGTCTGATATATTGGTGAAATTACCAGCAGAGAAAAATTTAATTATTACCCAAGGCTATATTTGCAGAAATGCTGAAGGGAATATTGACAACTTACAAAGAGGAGGAAGTGACTATACTGCCTCATTGGTAGGAGCTGCACTCAATGCGGATGAAATCCAAATTTGGACGGATATTGACGGTATGCATAATAACGACCCAAGAGTTGTTGATAATACTTTTAGCATTCCTGAGCTTTCTTTTGAAGAAGCAGCGGAGCTCGCCTATTTTGGGGCAAAAATTTTACATCCCTCATGTATTAGGCCAGCACAAAAAAGGACCATTCCTGTTCGTTTGAAAAATACCATGAAACCCGAAGCGCCTGGCACATTAATTCATACGAAAGAAGGTGCTGGAGAAGGCATAAAAGCTATTGCGGCTAAGGATGGGATTATCGCAATTAAAGTGAAATCACTTCGAATGTTAATGGCTTATGGTTTCCTAAGAAGAGTATTTGAAATTTTTGAGAAGTATAAAACGCCAATTGATGTAATTACTACTTCTGAGGTAGCCATTTCAGTAACCATCGATAATATATACTATTTAGATAGTATTTTAAGTGAGTTAAGACCATTCGGTGAAGTGGAAGTGGATCAGGAACAAAGTATTATTTGTCTGGTAGGTAATATGGTGGCTGAAAAGCCAGGATTAGTCAGTAAAATATTTGCTGCCCTTCAGGACGTACCCGTAAGAATGATTTCTTATGGAGGTAGTCGTCATAATATTTCAATTGTTGTGGATACCCAATATAAATCAGAAGCCTTAAAAAGGCTGAATGATGGTGTGTTTTAAAATTTTAGTAAAGGAGTGGGTTGAAATAGCCCTCTCCTTATCCTACAAACTTATCTTTAAACGCTTGTATTGATTTTTTATCCCCTAACAAAATCAATACATCTCCTTCATTACATTTTACCTCTGAATTAGGATTAAAAACAAAACCTTGTTTTTTGTCTTTAAATGCCAAAACAGTAGCTCCCGTTTTGTTTTTCACATCCATTTCGCCTATAGATAAATTTTTGAATTCATCTTTTAACAGATTATGATTAATTTCTTCTAAAGAATATTCTGATTGTTGATCTCCATTTAATAATTCAAGAAATTCAACTACACTTGGTTTGGTCACTAATGAAGCCATATAAGAACCTCCCACTCGATCAGGCATCACAATATGATCGGCACCCGCTCTGCGCAGTTTCTTTTCAGTATTTCTCTCGGTGGCCTTGGCTATAATTTGAATTTGCGGGTTTATTTCTTTAGCAGTTAAAGTGATAAATACATTATCTGCATCGCTTGGCAAGGTGGTGATTAAAGTGCTGGCTCTTTCCACTCCTGCCTCTATTAATACAGATTCTAAAACTGCATCACCATGTAGAAATTGATAGCCTTTCTCATTATTGTAATTATTAATTAAATCAGCATTCTTCTCAATAAATAAAAGTTCTTTATTAGAATGTCTAAGACCGCTTCCAGCAATCTCTCCATTTTTTCCAAAGCCACATATAATAATATGATTGTTCAATTTTTTCAAAGCTTTTCTATCGGTATAAGTTTTATATATTTCTCTAAACCTGCCTTCAAATAAATAAGAAGAAATTACTGAAGCAGTATAGGCAAATAAGCCCAAATTTATAATAATATAGAATACGGTAAATAATTTCCCATCATCACTTAGGGGCTGTACTTCTTGAAAGCCTACGGTAGAAAAGGTAATGACTGACATGTAAACGCCATCCCTAAAATTATAATTTTCAATCAGCATATAGCCAAAACTCCCTAGCAGAATACTAATAATTATAAATGCAAAAGCATAAAAGAGCTTCATTAAAGCAGTTTGCATATTCGAAAATTTATTCTGTCACTTTTACACCGTTCCAAAAAGCAACATAGTTTTCAATATTTTTAGCTAAATCTTTTGCATCGGGATAGTACCATGCTGCATCCTTATTTACATCACCATTTACATTTAATGAGTAATAGGAAGCAGTTCCTTTCCAATGACAGGTGCTCGAATAATCTGATTTCTCAAAATACTCCTTTTTAATCGATTGAGGCGGAAAATAATGATTGCCTTCAATCACGATGGTGTCATCGCTTTCTGCTACTACTTGATTGTTCCAAATTGCTTTCATAATATACAAAGTTTATCGTTTGTTAACTACTTTAAACCTAAGGCTATTCGTAAACCTGTCAGGTTTAGGATTTAAATAAATATTCTGAACAAGGATTCATATTATAGAATTTAATTATGTGAAACCTGACAGGTTTCAAACTCTATTGTCAGCATCAAGCTTAACCTTATAAATAACGCCTTGCCCATAACAGCATATACCAGAATTAAAGACCACCAGGGCAAAAGTCCCATAATAAATCCAATTCCATCCTTCAGGATGATCCATTCTGAAAAAAGCGGCATCAATTGCTAAGCTTAAGCCAGCTCCTATTAAAATTAAACCTAAAATTGAGAAAAATAACCATTTTTGCTTTAGCGCCTGCATGACATATATAGAATTTGTTCCAACAAAATTTAACTATCTTCGTGTTTTAGTTTTTAAGACGAATAGCCGTTATTAAAAGTTTATGAAATATTTAATATACAGTCTACTGCTAGTAGGAACCATTTTGCAAAGTTCTTTTGCACAAGTTATAAAACCAATAAGCTGGGAAAGTTCGATTTTAGAAGAAAATGTAGAAGTTGGAGACACTGCTACTATCTCTTTTAGAGCTAAAATTGATGAAAACTGGTATTTGTATTCCTCAGACTTTGATCCTGATTTGGGTCCTATGCTTACAGAATTTGAGTTTGTTGAAGATGAATCCTATCAATTAGTTGATAGCATTATCCCTATAAATCCATCAGAAGGATATGATGAAATCTGGGAAGGAAATTATACTTATTTCAAAAAGAATGCTGAGTTCCAGCAAAAGGTAATCATTAAAGAAATTCCATTCAGAATAGAAACTAGTAATAGCTACCAAGTTTGTTCTGATGTAGATGGGAAGTGTATTCCTTTCAGTGATGATTTTTTATTTGGTAAAAAACTGGCTTCTAAGAAAGACGAAGCGAAAGACTCTAAAGTAGATAAAGAAGTAAGAAAAGATAAACTAGAAGGAAATTCTGGCTTAGACTTAACCCAAAAAGATTCTACTTCACCTTATTCTCTTTTAGGCTTTATGTTGGTAGCCTTCTTGGCAGGTTTAGCAGCACTTTTAACACCTTGCGTTTTTCCCATGATTCCTATGACGGTAACCTTTTTTACAGGTAAAGCCAAGACAAGAGCTGGAGCTATCCGTCAGGCTGTAATTTATGGTTTGTCCATAGTGGTTATTTATGTTGTAGCAGGGACAATCATTGCTGTTATTAATGGACCAGAGTTTGCAAACTGGTTGAGTACGCACTGGATTCCAAATGTATTTTTCTTTTTGGTATTTTTCATTTTTGCACTTTCCTTTTTAGGTCTTTTCGAAATCAATTTGCCTTCATCTTTTGTGAATAAAGTGGATGCAAAAGCTGATAAAGGAGGCTTGGGAGGTGTGTTCTTCATGGCCTTTACTTTAGTTCTTGTTTCTTTTAGCTGTACCGGACCTATAGTGGGAAGTATTTTAGTTGAATCCGCTGGAGGAATGGTAATTAAACCTTTATTAGGAATGTTTGCCTTCAGTATGGCATTCGCAATCCCATTTACACTTTTTGCTATTTTCCCTGAATGGTTGAATAACTTACCAAAATCTGGAGGATGGTTGAATTCGGTAAAAGTGGTTTTAGGTTTTTTAGAATTGGCGTTAGGTTTAAAGTTCTTAAGCATAGCCGATCAGGTTTATCATTGGGGAATATTAGACAGAGATATTTACTTAGTGCTTTGGATTGTAATTTTTGGAATGCTTGGATTTTACCTTTTAGGGAAACTGAGATTACCGGGTGATAGTCCGATAGAAAAGCTTTCAGTTAGCAGACTAATGCTAGCAATCGTTACTTTCAGTTTTGTACTTTATATGATCCCAGGATTATTTGGAGCTCCTTTAAAAGCGCTTTCAGGTTATTTACCTCCCATGAGTTCACATGATTTTGATCTACCAACCCTTATTCGTGAAAACAGTGGAGGCGCTGTAACATCTAGTTCAGAAGACCAATTATGTGAAGATCCAAAGTATGCAGATATGCTCCATTTCCCTCATGGGATAAAAGGTTATTTCGATTATGAACAAGCTTTAGCTTGTGCAAAAGAACAAGGAAAACCAATTTTTGTAGACTTTACTGGTCACGGTTGCGTGAATTGTCGTGAAATGGAAGCAAGAGTTTGGTCTGACCCAGCAGTACTTAGCCGATTAAAAAATGATTTTGTGATGTTAGCATTATACGTGGATGAAAAAACTGAATTGCCCAAAAGTGAGTGGTATACCAGTGAATATGATGGTAAGGTGAAAAAGACTATGGGTAAGCAAAATGCTGATTTTCAAATCACTCGCTTTAATAACAATGCTCAGCCTTATTATGTACTTCTCGATACTAATGGCGAACTATTAGTGGAGCCTATTGCTTATGAAAGAAGTATTAGCAAGTTTGTAGATTTCTTAGAAACAGCTAAAGAAAAGTTTGAAGCCAAAAACAAACCTTAATTAAAGAAATTGTACCTTTGCAAGGTCTATTTAATTTGAAACGTTAGCAATACAGAATGGCAAAAAGAAGAAAAAGCGATTCGCTTAAAGAGGAAGAGAAAAAGCCACTCAACAAAGAAAATTTCAAGAAGCTCACTGGAGTTTTTCAGTTTATAAAACCTTATAAAGGCTACTTTATAGCAGGTTTATTCTTTTTACTTATATCTAGTACTACTCTATTAGGCTTTCCATATGTTATGGGTAAGTTAGTGGATGTAGCGCAAGGTAAAGCTTCTGGTGTTTTTACTGAAATCAATACGGTTGCTTTCATCCTTATTGGAATATTAGCAGTTCAGAGTTTCTTTTCTTTCTTTAGAGTATATCTTTTTGCTCAGGTAAGTGAAAGAGCTATGGCCGATATGCGAGCTAAACTCTACAATAAACTGATGAGTTTACCGATGGCTTTTTATGATAAAAGTAGAATTGGAGAATTAGTAAGTAGAATCACTTCTGATGTCTCTTTATTGCAGGATACTTTTTCTGTAACCTTAGCTGAATTTATTAGACAGGTTTCTACCTTGATTATTGGTGCTGCGATTATTTTTTATACCACTCCAAAATTAGCAGGCTTTATGATTGCCACATTTCCTATACTGGTTATTGCTGCTATGGTTTTTGGTAGATTTATCAGAAAGCTTTCTAAAAAAACGCAATCGGAACTGGCTTCTGCTAATGTGATTGTTGAAGAAACATTACAATCCATCAATATTGTAAAAGCCTTTACCAGCGAGTTAACAGAAGTAATGCGTTATCGCAAATCATTGGATAAGGTGGTTAAAGTAGCATTGAAATCTGCTACTTTTAGGGGCGCATTTATTTCCTTTATTATTTTCGCTATGTTCGGTGGAATTGTAGCCGTACTATGGTATGGCGCTAGCCTAGTACAGGAAGGCACCATGAGTGTTGGGGACTTACTGAGCTTTGTATTGTATACTACTTTCATTGGGGGTTCAATTGCGGGTTTAGGAGATTTATATGGTCAAATTCAAAAAGCTATTGGGGCTTCTGAACGTGTGATGGAAATATTGAATGAGGAAGAGGAGCTTCAAATCAAAGCAGAAGATAAGATCAAACTAAATGGAGCTATCCAATTTGAAAATGTCCGTTTTTCTTACCCAACCAGGAAGGATGTAGAGGTTTTAAAAGGATTGGATTTAACCGTTGATGCGGGTGAAAAGGTAGCTTTAGTAGGTCATAGTGGGGCAGGAAAATCAACCATCATTCAGTTATTGATGCGTTTTTATCCTGTTGATGGTGGCCAAATAATGGTGGATGGACAAGAGGTGACTTCTTTATCACTAAATGCTTTCAGACAGAATATTGGTATAGTTCCTCAAGAAATTATTTTATTTGGGGGTACTATCCGTGAGAATATTGCATATGGTAAACCAAATGCTACTGAAGAAGAAGTAATTGAGGCTGCTGAAAAAGCTAATGCATGGATGTTTATTAAAGATTTTCCAGAAGGCTTAGATACTGTAGTGGGTGAAAGAGGTGTTAAATTATCAGGTGGACAAAGGCAAAGAATTGCAATTGCCAGAGCTATATTAAAAGATCCTAAAATATTGATTTTAGATGAGGCAACATCATCATTAGATGCAGAATCAGAGAATCTGGTGCAGCAAGCCTTAGATGAATTAATGCAAAACAGAACAACCATTATCATTGCCCATAGGCTAGCTACTATCAGAAAGGTTGATAAAATATTTGTGCTTAATGAGGGCAAAATTTCAGAACAGGGTTCTCATCAAGAGCTTTTAGAATCAGAAAATGGTACTTACAGTAATTTGGTTAAGCTCCAATTACAAGATTAAATATGAAATTTAAATATTATTCTCTAAAAGCAATATTTTGGCTTCTAAGTATAATTCCTTTTTGGTTTTATCATGGATTTTCAAGCCTAATTGCTTTTATTTTCATCCAGTTTAAACTCTATCGATATAAGGTAGTGATAAACAATCTTAAGATTGCGTTTCCTGAGAAGTCTGATAATGAAATAAGGAAAATTGCTCATCGCTTTTATTATCACTTCACAGATTTGCTGATAGAAAGTATCAAAGCTTTTACCATTTCAGCTAATCAGATCAAGAAAAGATGGAAAATTAATGTTACTTCAGACATTCAAAGAATCCTTGATGAAAAGAGGAACATAGCCATTATTATGCCGCATTATAGTAATTGGGAATGGGGAGTTCCAAGTTTTTGTATGATGACCGATCGTAATCAACCTATTGGTTTGGGGATATATAAACCCTTAAAAAATAAGTTGATGGATAAAATAATGAAAGATAACCGATCTCGTTTTCCTGGCGCTAAACTTGTACCCAAAAATGATGTGTCTAAAGTAGTGAACAAGTATAAAAATGATCATTTTATGCTCGGTTTCGCAGCAGATCAAGCACCTCATAATGGATATAGCGCCTATTGGATGGAGTTTTTAGGAAAAGAAACGGGTGTTTTTTATGGGGCTGAAAAATTCTGTAAAAAACTAGACCTAGTTCCGGTTTATGCACATGTAAAAAAAATAGGCCGCTCTAAGTATGAAGTTGATCTTGAAGTCATCAGTGAAAACCCTAAAGAAACAGATTATGGATTCATCACTGAAAAACACATGAAATTACTGGAGGCGGATATCAAAAAAGAGCCGTATTTATGGCTGTGGACTCATAAAAGGTGGAAGCGTTCAAAACCTGCTGATTATGAGATAGTAAGAAGAAAAGAGAGAATTAAAAATTAGTCTACATAGCAAGTACATTTTACTAGGAGTTAACTTCCAGTATAACCTTAAAATTATTGAATATGAGTGAATCAAATAATGAAGATAAATTAGAATTAAATAAAATTAGAAAGGCTTTTAAAGACAGAGATTGGAATGAAATTAAAAGCTCAGACTCATGGGCAATATTTAAAATCATGTCCGAGTTTGTTGATGGTTTTGAAAAGCTAGCTAAAATTGGACCTTGTGTTTCTGTATTTGGATCAGCAAGAACTAAACCCGATCACCCTTATTACAAAATGGCTGAGGAGGTAGCAGCTAAATTAGTACGCCATGGATATGGTGTTATTACTGGTGGTGGCCCTGGGATAATGGAAGCCGGTAATAAAGGCGCTAAAAGTGAAAATGGTAAATCAGTAGGTTTAAATATTGTTTTGCCATTTGAGCAATTCAATAATATCTACATTGATCCAGATAAATTAATCACTTTTGATTATTTCTTCGTTAGAAAAGTAATGTTTGTAAAGTATGCGCAAGGCTTTGTGGTGATGCCAGGTGGTTTTGGCACTATGGATGAGCTTTTTGAAGCCTTAACCTTAATACAAACTCACAAAATAGGTAGATTTCCTATTGTTTTAGTAGGTAAAAAGTTTTGGGGAGGATTAATCGACTGGATAAAAGACACATTGATTGAAGCAGAAAACAATGTAAGTCCGGAGGATCTTGAGCTTTTCACAGTAGTTGATACTCCAACTGAGGCAGTGAAAGTGATTGATAACTTTTACTCACAGTTCATGTTATCACCTAACTTTTAGTATCAAAAATTTTTTTTATGTCAGACAGCAGGTATGCTTTAATTATTTCTATTGCTTCACTTTTAACCGTTTTAGTGGTTGCCTTTTATGGAATTAATAAAAATGTTAAGCAAGATCAATATATAGAGCGGCCAAAACGTCCTATTGCATTTACAAATGCGAAGACTATTCCTTTACCTGGTAAAATTGATTTAGCTGGTGAAGTTGTACCGTTAGACATTGATGATGTAAAAGAAAGGCTAGATAAAGAGTTACATATTAATTCTTACTGGCATAACAATACCATTTTCCTATTTAAGAGAGCCAGCAGATGGTTTCCAATTATAGAACCGATCTTAAAAGAAAATGGCATTCCGGATGATTTCAAGTATTTAGCTTTAATTGAAAGTGGCTTAGAAAATGTACAAAGCTACGCGGGAGCTGTTGGTTTCTGGCAAATATTGAAAAGTACAGGACGGGAGTATGGACTAGAAATAAACCGGGATGTGGATGAAAGGTATCATCCGATAAAATCTACTGAAGCAGCCTGTAAATACTTTAAAAGAGCATTTAATAAGTTTGGTAACTGGACATTAGTTGCAGCATCTTATAATAGGGGAATGAGAGGTATGCAAAATGCTTTAGATCATCAAAAAGTTGATAATTATTATGATTTAATGCTGAATGATGAGACTTCTAGGTATGTATTTAGAATTCTGGCCATAAAACAGATTTTTGAAACACCTGAAGATTATGGTTTAGATATAAGCAAAGAACATCTTTATCAGCCGTATCAATATAGATTCGATACATTGCGTAATTCTACAGATTGGGTAGAATATGCGAATGAACAAAAAGTAACCTATAAAACCCTCAGAATTTATAATCCATGGATTCAAGATGATGACATTCGTGTAGGAAGGGGTGAATATTATGTGGTTAGTTTACCTAAATAAATTTAGAATATAACTCCAATTTCTAATCCCACATAATCTGTTCTAAGATTGAAACTATCTTCATAAATTGAAGTATTGATGGTGTTTAATAATCCTCTTTGATAAATCACACCTCCAAAAAGTTTTGTATTTATCCCTATCCCATATTCTAAACCTATTGCTAAAAGGGAATTGAGATCAATAAATCTAAAACTTGTAACAATGTTGTCTGGATCTCCTTCATCATTGGTGTTGAAATCAACGGTACCACCAAATTGAAAATATAGTTTTTTATCTAAACCAATTTCTTCTGTAAAAAGCTTAAGGGTAAGAGGTACTTGCAAATATTGAGGATTATAATCTTCGTTATAAACTGTGCCTAATGAATCAGCCGAAAATGAAGCTCTTTTTGCGGTGAAAATTAATCCTGTACTGAAATAATGGTTTTCTTTAAACTCTATGTCAAAAACTGGGCCTAGCTGAAATCGAAGCCCTACTCCTTCCGTTCTAAAATCTGTATTTTCAGCTTCTGAATCAATCCTATTAAATGAAATATTGGGTCCTGCTTTAAAGCCAAATCTCACTTGGGCTTCAGCAAAATAAACTGAAGACAGGAATAAGATAGAAAAGAGCAATTTTTTCATTTATTTTGAGTTTGATTTCATGACAAATATAATCAATGACTTATGCAAAAAAATATATATAGAGTATTTAGTTTTTTGTTAGTGTGCCTATCATTTTATTCATGTTCAGATGACTCAGATCAGTTTTGTGACAACGCTCCGAATGTCAGCGGTATTGAAGCTAACATTAAAATGAACGACCTTACTGATGATATGGTATCTTTAAATTCAGAAAAAGAAGCGTTAAGATTCATAGATGAAAATCCATTTATAGCAGATTACTTTTTTGAAAGAAGCAGATATGGAGCTGATTCAATCATTGCTTCTAGCATGATAAATATATTTTCAAACCCCTCTTATAAAGACACCCTATATCAACAGGTTAAAAATACTTTTGGTGATTTTTCTGAAATGAAAAATGAGTTTGAATCTGCTTTCAAACATTATAAATATTATTACCCAGATGTTTATGTACCAAATTTGGAATTTGTATTAGCAGGCCTAAGAAAGGACTTATTTGTTTCAGATAGTTTGATAAGCGTGGCTGCAGACTATTTCTTAGGGTCTGAGGCAGCTTATGTTCCTAATGGCATTCCTGATTATATATTAATGCGCTATGAAAAGGAATATATTGTTCCTATGACCATGCTGTTGCTTACTCAAAAACAAAATCAAACAGACCAATCCGATAATAGCCTTTTAGCAGATATGGTTTTTTATGGTAAGTCTTATTATATGACTAAAATGACCATTCCTTGTACACCGGATTCATTATTAATTGGCTATACAGCAAAGGAAATGGAGGACATAAATAAAAATGAACATATCATTTGGGCTAATTTTTTAGAAAATGACTTATTATATGAAACAAGTCATTTCATGAAGAATAAATTTATTGGTGAAAGACCTAAAACATTTGAAATTAGCCAACAGTGCCCAGGTAGAATCGGTATTTGGGTAGGTTGGCAAATTGTAAAAGCTTATATGAAG
Source organism: Marivirga arenosa (assembly GCF_030503895.2). Lineage (GTDB taxonomy): Bacteria > Bacteroidota > Bacteroidia > Cytophagales > Cyclobacteriaceae > Marivirga > Marivirga arenosa. The sequence continues at coordinate 1,456,583 of NZ_CP129970.2, read as the reverse complement.
AACAATCCTGAAGTTACAGTTCAAGAGTTAATGGAAAATACAGATGCTCAAGATATATTTAGTAAATCGCGATATAAACCTAAAGGATAGCAACATTTTTACTTAAAATAGTAATTAAGCAATAAATTTATTTCTGAATTCTTATTGTAGAATTATTTATCTAATTTATAAGCAATTAGATAAATGGCTGTACTATGAATCCTGCTGAAAAAGGTTGGTTAAAAGAATATATTAAGTTTAGGGGTCCTCATCCAATTGACCTAAGTCAATATATGATTAAGGACGAAGATAGCTTGCTATATAAAATTGTTCAACCAACAGGATTAATCTACGGTCATCCTATTCATGCTCCAGGAATCCGTCACCCAAAAGAGCAAAGATGGAATAGCTTAAGTAAAATGAAAATCGTTTTGCTTGAGAGCTTTATTCATAGTGCTAGTTTAAAAGTGAATAGCCTTCCAGAAACAGCTTCAGATTGGGAAAGCTATTATCGTGATACCAGTAAATCAATTGCAGAGTTTTATCAAGTTTTAGACCCTCAGGTTAGTAAAAAGAAATATTTTTTCTTTAGGCCAGCAAAAAGGGATGATATCCGCTTTACAGAAAAGATTTTACACAGGAGATTATTCTTAAAGTCTCGTTGGGATTATTTCTGGGCAAGCCTATTCCAAAACAGTTTGTTATTTTTAGATACTTATTACTTTGGAGAGTGGAGTGCTGGCAGGTTTCATAATATAAAATGGCATAAGGATGCTATTAAAATGCTGCTGCTAAAAGTAATTGCAGCGGCTGCTCATGCCAATCAAATTATTGAACGCGAAGAACGAAATATGTTTTTCACCTTTTTGAATTCTTCAAACCTCACTAAATCTCAAAATAAAATTACAAAAGAAGCTTTTAGAAATGGTATTACTTTAAATGATATAGATTTGCGACAAGCAGATACTTGGTTGTTAAAAAAATACGTGCTTGAATTAGCTATTCTGATGATTTGGGCAGATAAAGTGGTAAGCACAGAAGAAAGGATTTTTTTAAGTGACTTAGCAAATAGACTTGGGTTAACAGAAGAGGAGCTAGATATAAGTTTAATTGCAATTGAATCTTTTGTGATTGAAAATTGGAAGGAAGTCTATTTTTTGCAAAGTAAGCATTCTTTTCAGGTGATAAGTGAAAATATTGTACAGAGAATTTCATTTGTACTAAATCAGCATAAGCAAAGCATTTCTACTGAAATTAGAGAAAGTAAAGAACTTTGGAAGTTGTTCGAAAAATCTAAGCAACAGTCCTTAACGGATGACGAAAAGGAAAAGATGAGAGTTCAATTAATAGACATTCTTAAAACAATACCAGCTTTTGTAATTATAGCTCTTCCAGGGTCATTTTTAACCCTTCCTCTACTTTTAAAAGTATTACCTAAAAGTGCTTTACCTACAGGATTCAGAGATTAAATGAAATCGTTTGATTTAGTTTTTTGAGGAATCAATAGACTCAAAAGAATTGACAATAATAAGGTTGAGAAAATAACCGTAAAGGAGGCGAATGTATTGATATGGATGTGGAAAATTTCCAATAACATTTTAGCCCCAATAAAAATCAGGATGAATGATAGTCCTTTTTGTAGCAAGTAAAATCTATCTATTATACCAGCAAGTAAAAAGAACTTTGCCCTTAAACCTAGAATAGCAAAAATGTTCGAGGTATAAAGAATGAATTCATTCTGGGATATAGCAAATACTGCTGGAATAGAATCCACAGCAAAAATCAAATCAGTTGATTCTACTAAAAGAATGACCAAAAACAATGGAGTGAACAAAATTGCTCTGCCTCTTCTAATTATAAATTTACCACTAAAATTACCTTTTGTAATACGTAAGTATTTTCTGGCAAATTGGATTATCAAATTTTTTTCTGGATCTAGATCGTCTTCTTCTTTTGAAAAGAATATTTTAATTCCACTGTAAACCAGGAATGCGCCAAATATATATAGAATCCAATGGAATTGATTTACTAAAAATGCTCCTAGAAAAATAAAAATTGCTCTAAATATGATGGCCCCTAAAACACCCCAAAATAAAATTTTATGATAATAGGTGTCATCTACTTTGAAATATCTTAAAATTAGTAAGATGACGAAAATATTGTCAACAGAAAGTGCATATTCTGCAACATATGCAGAAAAGAATTCTAACATAACAACGGTACCACCATAAAATCTGTAGATCAAATATCCAAAAGCGATAGAGATTACCACCCAAAAAACAGATTGATAAGCAGCAGACTTGAGCGATACTTTTTTGGCTTTCTTATTAAAGAAGCCCAAGTCAAAGATTAGGAAAATAATAATAACAACTGCAAAAACCGTATAAAGGATGTGTTCAGTGTTATTAAAGAATTCCAGAATGCTGTTCATAAAAAATTTTATCCCCCAAATGAATCCGCAAGTTATATTATTTGTAACTTTTTATTAAATATTATAAAGAAAATAATTAGTTTTTGGTCGAAATGTTTGATTTTTAGTCGTATGAGGTCTTATAAAATACTGTTATAGATGTAAGGTTTTAATTTTTATTCTACAAATAAAGGTGGAGTCTTTAGATTAGTTGACATTTTATTGGGATAAAAGTGTATTTTAATAAGATAAAAGCAGATTAAAGTTTAATCTGCTTTAAGGGGATTTTACATAAATTAATTATTTAACTGTTTTAACATCTTCTTCGGAGAGGCCATAATATTCAATCACTTCATGGTAATTGGTGAAATCAACTGAATCTGCTACTCTACCATTTGTAAATTGACCAGGAACAACTACTACTCTAGCTATCCAATCATCAGTGTAGGATGCACCTAATTCATTAAGGTTAAAATTAGCATCTAAGAATAAATTCACATCGAATATGGTGAAATCGTAATTGTAAATTAAGGTACCGAATTTAGTGAATTCTGTTTGTGGAAGCGCTCTCCAAATATTATCGCCTTCTTCTGTTTGACCATAAAGGAAATAAACGTGGGCAACATCAGAATCTAACATTACAAAATCACCCGGGAAATCTAAAAAAACACTATATTCATTTGAAGCTGAGAAGGTAATAAGTTCATATTCGAATACAAAAGCTTCTTGGCCGTCTTGCCCATCCTGTCCAGCAGGTCCTCGAGGTCCGGCAGGTCCTTGTGGTCCAGGGGCCCCATCTTGTCCGTTAAAAGTACAACTTCCTAAAAAGAGAAAGCCTAATGCGAATATTATGTAGAATAGATTTTTCATAGCTTTAAATTTTTGATTGGTTAAAACTAACCAAAAAATATGCCAAAGCATTGGTAAATCCTCAAACCATGACTTTATGGAACCCTAAATTAACTGTTTAGGAAGGTTTTGATTAAGGCACCTATAAACAAGAGAAAAAAGATAGCACCCTTAATGATATTATCATTTATCCTTGAATTCTTTAACAATCGGAATACATTGTAAATCATATTGTAAATATAATTTGAAGCATTGTAAGTTGCCAAAGCCTTATTTTTTATAGGAGTAATATTTGAGTATTATTAATTAATTGTTTTAAAATACTTCAAATATGTTTGAGAAACATACAGTTGATGAAATGTTAATTAGGCTTTATTTGAGCATTTTTAATGCTACTAATAAAATAGAAAGCTTAAATACCTCTATATTTTTATAGGAAGATTAATCAAATACTACATGCGTAAAATTGAATATGAATTGCTGCAATCAAATTCTAGCTTGGTAGGTATAGAGGTCGAAATATCGCCCTTTTTTATCAATAAGTTCATTGTGTTTACCTCTTTCTACAATTTCACCATCCTCAATTACCAATATTTGATCCGCTTGTCTGATAGTGCTTAGTCTGTGTGCAATTACAAATGTCGTTTTACCTTTCATCAACTCTTTCAAACTCGATTGAATAAAGTTTTCACTTTCAGTATCCAAGTTGGATGTGGCCTCATCTAAAATCAATATTTTAGGATTTGCTAGAATAGCTCTGGCAATTGCTATTCTTTGTTGTTGGCCACCTGATAATTTAACACCTCTTTCTCCAATTTGCGTATCGAGTCCGGCCTCAAATTTATCTGTGAATTGGTTTACATATGCTGAATTAACAGCATTTAGAAGTTCTTCTTCTGATGCATTAGGTCTTGGAAATAAAATATTTTCTCTAATAGTTCCTTCAAAAAGAAAGTCTTCCTGCAGAACTACACCTAATTTGCTTCTATAGCTTTCTAAAGTTAGTTCTTCCAGATCGTATCCATCTACTAATATTATCCCTGAATCTGGATTTAAGAATGAGGAAACCAAACCTGAAATCGTACTTTTTCCAGATCCTGAGGTCCCAACAAAGGCAGTTAAAGAGCCTGGTTTAGCCTCAAACGAGATATTTTTAACTACATCTTTATTTTCCTCATAAGCAAAAGAAACGTCTTCAAATTTGACGTGTCCTTTTAACTCTTTAAGCTCAATTTTTCTATTAGGATTATCGGTTTCAACAGGAGTATTCATGATTTCTTCAGTTCGATCCAAACCTGCAAATGCTTCTGTGAGCTGACTTCCGATATTACTCATTTGTACTATCGGTGCAATCATAAAACCTAAATAGAGAGTAAATGCTAGAAAATCACCAAAAGTAAGCTGTTCCTTCATAATCATCCAGCCACCAATTCCCATAATTCCCGCTGATGCTAATCCTAATAATAAGGTAGCAGAACTAGTGATTAAACTGGTAGCGGTTAAACTAGATTTAATATTTTTGAATAATCTATCCACCCCTTCTGCAAAAACTCGAATTTCCTGTAGCTCTGCGTTAAATCCTTTTATGACTCTTATGCCCCCTAAAGTTTCTGTTAAGCGTCCTGTAACATCAGCATTTATTTTACCTCTTTCTCTAAAGATTGGCCTGATTCTTCCAAATGCTTTAAGTGAGATGAATCCAAAAATAGCTACCGGAACTAATACATAGACCGTCATTAATGGACTAATCGTTATTAAAATTATAAGGCAAACTATTGAAGTTAGGATTCCACCTACCATTTGAGCTAAACCTGTGCCGACTAAATTTCTTACTCCTTCCACATCCGTCATTATTCTGGAAACGAGCTCTCCAGTTTTAGCATTATCAAAGTACCGGATAGGAAGTTTTAGGATGTGGGCTTGTACTTTAGATCTTAATTGGGCAATTAAATTTTGCGCTTCTACACTTAATATTTGAGTTAGAGCAAAGGAAGTAACAGATTGTATAACTAAAGCTCCTACTACTGCAAAAATCAGCCATTTTAACATCTCTAAATCGCCATTCGGAACGATTTCATCCACCAGAATTTTACTAGATCCTGGTAAAACAAGAGATGCTGCTCTACTGATAATAATTAGTACAAGGCCTACGAGAATATATTTTCTTCTTGGCCATATAATAGTTTTGAAAGCCTTGCTTAAGCTTGCTTTTGAAGATTTGTCTTGCTTTGCCATAAATTATTAGGGGAAGCGATTAGAAACGATAATTGCAATTAAAAGGTTTTAGTGATTATCGTATTTGATTGGGTAATTTAAGCAAATACTTCCCATAACCACTTTTCACTAGAGGTTCAGCTAATTCTTCTAGTTGCTTACTGTTAATATACCCCATTCGGAAAGCCACTTCTTCGATACAGCCAATTTTCATTCCTTGGCGCTCTTCGATTACCCTTACAAATTCAGAAGCTTGCATCAGAGAAGAGAATGTTCCAGTATCTAACCAAGCTGTACCTCTATTTAATACGCTTACTTCTAATGTTCCTTCTGCTAAATATTTTTTATTTATATCTGTGATTTCAAGCTCACCTCTAGGACTGGGCTTAATGTTTTTAGCAATTTCGACCACACTGTTGTTGTAGAAATAAATGCCAGGTACAGCATAGGATGATTTTGGTTTCTCAGGCTTTTCCTCAATTGAAATAGCTTTACCCTCATTGTCAAATTCCACTACCCCATACCTCTCAGGATCATGGACATGATAAGCGTAAACTATTCCTCCTTTGGGTTGAGTATTGGATTGTAATAATTTGGACATACCTGAACCATAGAAAATGTTATCTCCTAAAATTAAGGCCACATCCTCATTTCCAATAAACTCTTCTCCAATAATGAAAGCTTGAGCTAAGCCCTCCGGCTTTTCCTGAACTGCATATTCAAATTTACATCCTAATTTTGAGCCATCGCCCAATAATTGTTTGAAGAGTCCCGTATGTTCAGGAGTTGAAATGATTAGAATATCTTTTATACCAGCTAACATTAAGGTTGATAGTGGGTAATAGATCATAGGTTTATCATATACAGGCATTAATTGTTTGCTTAATGCAATAGTTAAGGGATGTAAACGAGTACCCGATCCGCCAGCTAGTATAATTCCTTTCATAATTAAGATTTTTAGAGTCTAGAATCTAGACAGTTTTTGTAGAACTTTTATTTTAGTTTAATTTTCTAGGTTCTAATATCTAGGTTCTAGTCTCTTTTGTCATACATTTCATCATAATATTCTTGGTAAGCACCTGAAGTAACATTTTTCAGCCATTCTTCATTTTCTAGATACCAATCGATTGTTTTAGATATACCTTCTTCAAACTGTAAACTAGGTTTCCAACCCAAATCTTTGGTGATTTTTGTAGCATCAATTGCATATCTTAAATCATGGCCTGCCCTGTCGGTAACGTATGTTATAAGCTTTTCAGAAGTTCCAGCTTCACGACCAAGTTTTTCATCCATTGTTTTACAGATGACTTTAATTAGATCAATATTTTTCCATTCATTAAAACCACCAATATTATACGTTTCCCCAGTCTTACCTTTATGATAAACATCATCAATTGCTCTGGCATGATCCACCACATATAACCAATCCCGAATATTTTCTCCTTTACCATAAACGGGCAATGGTTTATTATTTTGAATATTATTAATGAAAAGTGGAATCAGTTTCTCAGGAAATTGATTGGGTCCATAATTATTAGAGCAATTACTGATTACAATAGGTAGGTTATAAGTGTTAGCATAAGCTCTGACAAAATGATCAGATCCTGCTTTAGAAGCAGAGTATGGTGATTTTGGATCGTAGGCTGTAGTTTCGGTGAAGAACCCTCCATTATCTAATGAACCATAAACTTCATCAGTAGAAACGTGGTAGAACCTTTTATTGTCAAAATGATCTTTCCATATTTCTTTAGCAGCATTCAATAAGGTAACAGTTCCGAAGATATTGGTTTTTAAAAATTCTAAAGGATTTGAAATTGATCTGTCAACATGAGATTCAGCAGCAAGATGAATTACCCCATCAAAATCATATTTTTTAAATAAATCGAAGATGTAGTTCTCATCGGTTATATCTCCTTTTTCAAAAACATAGTTTGACTTTTGGTCAATATCTTTAAGATTTTCAAGATTACCTGCATAGGTTAATGCATCCAGGTTTATAATCTTATAATTTGGATATTTGTTGACAAATAACCTAACCACATGTGATCCGATGAATCCTGCCCCGCCTGTTATTAATAAAGTTTTCAAAATTTCCTTCTGCTTTAATTATATCCAAAATTAAATAATATAGTATTCATTGCAATTTTTATTTCTATAGTTATTAAATCTTCTGTTTATTTGTAAAAATTTTAATTTTATTATGTCAGAAGAACATAAAAATCAACAGACTAGCAACAATTCAGACGAAATTGACTTAAGGGAATTGTTTTCCGCAATTGGAAACTTCTTTAAAAACATCTTTCTAGGTTTTATAATGCTAATTGTGAAATTTAGAAACGCCACATTAAAGCATATTAAAATTATTATTGTTTTTGGGTTGTTGGGTGGCTTTGTAGGTATCGCTTTAAACTACTACTTGCCTGATTATTATAGTAGTTATATGTTAATCAACTCTAAGCATTCAAGCGGTAGGTTAATGGAAAACTCTGTGGATAAACTTCAGCAACTTTCATCAGAAGGGAATTATATTCAATTAGCAAAAATTCTAGATATTGATACAGTTCAAGCGAAAAATTTAAAAGGATTCCGTTATGAACCATTTGTTTCTGAGGAAGAAATTGTGGAATTAGAGGTTTTAAAGGAACAGCTTAAAGGTTCAATTGATGATGAAGAAACCATTAATCGCTTTGTTGAAAAATTAAAGATTGATAATAAGTCCACCTATAAAATTTTTGTGGAGGTATTCAATAATGACGGATTAGCAGAATTGGAGCAGCCATTAGTTAACTATTTTAGAGAAAATGAATATGTGTCTAAAAGGTTAGAAATTGAAAAGGAAAATTTAAAAGATAGAGCTCAAAATTTAAGAGAGGAATTAGCAAGATTAGATAGCCTAAAGAAAATTCTAATGAATAGCTACAGCAATCTTTTTTCTGATAAGGCAAAATCAGGAAGTAATAATGTAATTCTTGGAGATGAAAAGGTTGATCCGATCTCCATTTTTGAGGAAAGCAAAATTCAATATAGAGAATTACAAAGAATTGAAGAGGATATTTATTTAATGCCTAGTTTTGAATTAATTGATGGATTTACAGTGTTTTCAAAACCAGAAAGTCCAAGTTTGATTAAATTAGGATTTTACTCAGGCTTAGTTGGTTTGGGTATAGCCTATATAATCATTATGCTGATCAGCTTTAATAAATACTTAAATAAAGTAGAAGAAGATAATAAAAGACAAGCGGCCTAAAATTTAAAAAGGAGAGTCAAAAGATTCATAAAGTTGATTTTTTAAATCTTTATCTGAGATAATCATTTTATCTGCTTCAACTTTCCAATCAATATTTAAAGAGGTGTCATTAAACATGATGCCTCTTTCATTTTCTGGGCTGTAATAATTATCACACTTATAAAAGAATTCAGCTTCCTCACTTAATACGGCAATACCGTGTGCAAAGCCTCTTGGAATAAACAATTGCTTCTTATTATCAGCGGAAAGGGTAATAGAAAATGACTTTCCATAAGTTGGTTTATCTTTTCGTAAATCCACTACAACGTCTAAAACCTTACCATTTAAAACTCTTACAAGCTTAGCTTGAGCCATGGGTGGAACCTGCATATGCAAACCACGAATTACACCATAAACAGAACAAGATTGGTTATCTTGAACAAATTCGCAATCTATACCCGTAGCCTCTCTAAATTTTTTCTGATGAAAACTTTCAAAGAAATAGCCCCTTTCATCTTCAAAAACTTTTGGGCTAATAACATATAAATCATCGAATTCTGTTGGTGTAATTTCCATGCTAAAATTTTTATACAAATAAAGTATATCATTTTCTTTTTACCATGTCATATTAGGCTTTATATATTAAATTTGCACCGTGATTAGCCAAGCAATATCAATATTTAAAAAGGAAGTTAAGCTAGAATGGAGAAATAAGACTGCATTTAATGGCATATTACTTTATTTGGTTAGCACTATATTTATTTGTTATCTAAGCTTTAATGTAAGAACTGGTCAACTTCAAGTATTAACATGGAATGCACTTTTTTGGATCATTATTGTTTTTGCCAATATAAATGGAGTAGCAAAAAGTTTTCTTCAAGAAGGTGAAGGTAGGATGTTGTATTACTATACATTATGTAAACCAAATGTTATTTTAAGTGGTAAACTTCTTTTTAATATTCTATTATCTGTGATCATATCCTTAGTTGGTTTTACGGTTTATGCTTTCATATTAGGAAACCCAGTTAATAATTACACATTCTTTTTGTTAACAATACTTTTTGCTTCTATTGGCTTTTCAGCAGTGTTGACCTTGGTTTCAGGAATAGTTTCCAAAGCAAATAATAGTACTGCTTTAATGTCAATATTAAGCTTCCCAATATTGCTTCCTATATTACTGATGTCTGTTAGGTTAACCAAGAATGCGATTGATGGAATTAATATTGGTATCATGAGTGACAAACTGTTTACATTAATTTCCGTAGATGCTATTGTCTTAGCTACGGCTTATATTTTGTTTCCTTTTATCTGGAGAAATTAAGAAATGAAAAAACGTTGGTGGAAAATAATTGGAGTTTTATTAGTACTGTATACGATAATTGCAGGCTTATTAATGGAAGCTCCACGCTTAGCAATACTTAATGAAACAATCAGAGCCATGCATTTCCATGTTCCGATGTGGTTTGGTATGGTGATTATGTTAACGGCATCAGTAGTTTTTTCTGTTCGATATTTAAGAACGGGTAATCAAAAGTTTGATACCTACGCTATTGAATTAGTAAATACGTCCATACTTTTTGCCGTACTAGGCCTAGCAACAGGTATGATCTGGGCTAATTACACTTGGGGTGCTCCATGGAGTGGTGATCCGAAACAAAATGCTTCAGCTATTGGGGTATTAATTTATTTCGCTTACATCCTATTACGAAATTCAATTACCGACCCACAACAAAAAGCTAAAATTGGAGCAGTATATAATATCTTCGCTTATGCGACCTTAATCCCATTATTATTCATACTTCCTCGATTAACAGATTCTTTGCACCCAGGAAATGGAGGAAACCCTGGCTTTAATGCTTATGAATTAGATGGTAGACTTAGAATGGTATTCTATCCTGCTGTAATTGGATGGACATTACTTGGTGTTTGGCTAACAGAACTTAGAATAAGATTGACATTTTTAAAATCTAAGATAGATGAAGAAGATTAAATATATAATAGCCTTTGCTCTTTTGATAGTGAGCTTGAATTTAAACGCTCAAAAAACAGAAATTGTGGAGGAAGATTATGCAAATAATAAAATTGAGATGGCTGATACTATGAGGTCAGAAGGTAAAATATATGTTTTAGTAGCCATCATGCTTACCATATTTGCTGGTTTTGTTATTTACACGGTATCTACTGAAAGAAAAATTAAAAAATTAGAAAAATCTTTAAAAGAGAAAGAATAGAGAATTTTTTAGATATTACCTTTGTTCAATTCTGAGAATTAATATTAAATATGAAGAAGTCTTACATTTTTGGCATAATCGTAATAGCTGCAGCAATCATGATGATTGTATCTACTGCAGGAGACGCAAGTTCTTACGTTACTTTTAAAGATGCTCATGACATGGCCGTAGAAGGTAATGATAATAAAATTCATGTGGTGGGTCAATTAAAGAAAAACACAGCAGGAGAGATTGTTGGATTACACCCATCTGATGATAAATTATCCTTTACTTTTTTAATGGTTGATGAAAATGGAATGGAGCAGGAAGTTTTCTATAATGAACCTATGCCTGCCGACTTTAAAAGATCAGAACAAGTAGTGGTTATTGGTGGTTTTCAGCAAGGAATGTTCGTGGCAGACAAAATATTGATGAAGTGCCCATCTAAATATCAAGAAGAAACGGTTATATAATTTGATTCCAAAAATATGATACATACTACAATAGGTGACATGGGTCACCTTTTTGTTATTATAAGCTTTGTTGCAGCATTAATTTCAATCTTTAATTTCTATAAGGCAGAAAAAAGCCCCATTCCTGAAGTGCAAAAAGGATGGATGAAAAATGGTCAGATAACTTATCTGATACATGGGGCGGCCGTGTTTGGAATAGTAATCAGCTTATTTACGATTATCTCTAATCATTATTATGAATACTTCTATGCATGGAGTCATTCCTCAAGGGCACTTCCAGTCGAATATATAATCTCCTCGTTTTGGGAAGGGCAAGAAGGGAGCTTTTTGTTATGGTTATTTTGGAATGTTCTATTAGGGTTTGTTATTCTACTTACCAATAAAAAATGGGCTCCATCTGTAATGTTGAGTTTTGCAGTGGTCCAAGCATTTTTATCCTCCATGATCTTAGGAGTGGTGATAGGGGATTTCAAAATCGGTAGTTCTCCATTTATCTTATTAAGGGATGCGATGGATGCTCCAATATTTAATGTAAATCCAGATTATGTTCCAGAAGATGGAACAGGTTTAAATCCTTTATTACAAAATTACTGGATGGTGATTCACCCTCCTGTATTATTTTTAGGGTATGCTACTACTTTAATCCCATTCGCTTATGCAATTGGAGGTTTGTGGAAAAAAGACTTTAAAGGTTGGGTTCGTCCTGCTTTACCATGGGCACTTTTTTCAGCAGCCATATTAGGCGTTGGTATTTTAATGGGAGGTTACTGGGCCTATGAAACTTTAAACTTTGAAGGTTTCTGGAATTGGGATCCAGTTGAGAATGCTTCTTTAGTTCCATGGTTGGTTTTAGTGGCAAGTATACATACCATGATAACCTATAAAAAGAGTGAAACAGCCTTAAAGGCCTCTATTATTTTAGTACTCTCTGTTTTCTTGATGGTACTATATGCTACTTTCATGGTAAGAAGTGGGGTATTAGGAGAATCATCTGTTCATTCATTTACTGATCTAGGACTATCCGGACAATTGCTAATTTATTTACTTAGCTTTTTAATTATATCAATAGTTTTAGCGGCCGTTCGCTGGAAACATATTCCATCTACTGAAAAGGAAGTATCAACCTACTCTCGAGAATTTTGGATATTTATGGGAGCAACATTATTATGTTTGATGGGTTTCCAAATTTTACTGCCAACATCAATTCCGGTTTATAATTCCTTAATTCAATCTTTTGGAGGTATTTCAAACTTAGCGCCTCCAGCTGATCAAGTTGAGTTTTATACTAAATGGCAGATGTGGTTTGCTATTGGATTGGCTATTCTATCAGGTACAGGCCAGTTTTTCTGGTGGCAAAAGATGAAGAAATCAGAAGTAAAAGATTCTTTACTAATGCCAATTTTGGTCACTTTATTGATTTCAGCCATAATCATTGTGACTGGTGGAATGACTAATATAGCGTATATTATTATGGTGGTTGCTTCTATTTATACCATAGTGGCGAATGCCAAAATCTTCTTCAAAATTGTTAAAAGCAATTATAAGCTATCAGGGGGTGCTATTGCTCATATGGGATTAGGATTGATGTTATTAGGTATTTTATTTTCATCAGCTTACTCTAGAACTATTTCTTTGAATGAAACAGGTTTATTGTTAACCAATTCGGAAGAGGTGGAAGATAATTTCAATCAGGAAAACATTCCGTTGTTTATTAATGATCCGCAAACGATGGGTGAATATACCCTTACTTACAAAGGTCGTTTCTTCGAAACTTATGACGGGGGTTACGTAAAAGCTTCATATTTGAATGATACTGATGATGAAAATTCAAAAGTCATCAAAAGAAAAATTCAAAGGGATGGCGAAACTTTAAATACTGGAGATACTTTGAAAGTTTATGGTGCCAACCATTACTATAAAGTAGATTATCTGCATGCAGATGGAGAGAAATTCTCATTATTTCCAAGGGCGCAAATTAATGCAGATATGGGCGGTTTAATTTCATCTCCAGACATCAGAAGAAAATTCAGCAAAGATTTGTATACACACGTTTCATCAGTGCCAGACCCAACTCAAGAAATTGAATGGTCTGAAGCTAAAACAATGGAAGTTACTTTTGGTGAGAAATTCTTCTTAAATGATTTCGTAACTGTTTTAGAGGATGTTAAACGAGTGGATGAAATCGATGGCGAAAAACTGAAAGGGAATGATTTGGCTGTTAAAGCTACCGTAAAAGTTTATGGCGATGGCCAAGATTATATCTTAAATCCATATTACTTAATTAGAGATAATATGGCAGGTAAAATTCCTGATGAGAATAGAGAGATTGGTGTTAAGTTAAATATTGAAAGTATTCAACCTGAATCAAATACATTCACATTATCGATTCAAACTACTCAGAAAGATTATATTATATTAAAAGCAATCGAAAAGCCATTGATAAACTTATTGTGGATTGGTACATTAGTCCTAACATTTGGTTTTGGTATGGCGATTTTTAGAAGATACTCAGAATTCTATAAAATGAAACGTAAAGGACTTGAGTGAGAAATGTTGCTTATCATATTAGTTTTATTGGTGCAGGTAATGTAGCCTGGAACCTTGCTCCTGCATTGGAAAATGTAGGGCACTTTGTGAAAGAAGTATATAGCCCAAGTGGAAAAAGCGCTAAAAAACTAGTAGGAAATTTATATGATGCGGTAGTCAAAGAGAATCTTGATTTCTCTGAAAGTCCTTCTCAAATCTTTATACTGGCTATTCCAGATGATGAAATTGAAAATGTAGCCAAAGAGATCATTTTTCCAGATCAAAGCTTGCTGGTTCATACTTCAGGCAGTAAGCCATTAAGTGCTTTAGAATATTCGAGCGCTTCAGCAACAGGGGTTTTTTACCCCCTACAAACCTTTTCAAAAAGCCGGCAGGTTTCATTTGAACGAATACCATTCTTATTAGAAAGTGAAAATAAAGAAGCTTTAAGGATATTGCAGAACCTAGCCAAATCCTTAAGTAAGGATGTACAGCTAGTTTCAACTGCCCAAAGGAAACAATTACATTTGGCGGCAGTATTTGCTTGTAACTTTACGAATCATATGATGAGTATTTCAGAGGAGATCATGAACAATGCTCAACTTGATTTCAAGTTACTCACTCCTCTGATAATGGAAACCATCGAAAAGGCATTGAATCATTCTCCGTCTACTGTTCAAACAGGCCCGGCCAAAAGAGGGGATTTGGAAACTTTAGATAAGCATATGGAAATGCTTAATAATAATGAAAATGTGCAGGCGATATATAGAATGATCAGTCAGCATATTTTAGACCAACACTAAGAGAAATATAAGCTTTCTTATTAGGACAATCCCTTGCGATTCATCAAATTTATAGCTGGAATAACCAAGACTATCAAATGACACCACAATTGCCTAAAAACTTTTCTTTCCCTGGTTTTGTAAGGCTTATTCGTGTCCAGAATTTGATCATCATAGTCCTGACACAGTATTTAACTGCATTATTCTTACTAGAAGGAATTTCTATATTTAACCTAGAGTTATTCCTACTGAGCTTGAGTACTGTATTTTTAGCAGCCGCTGGCTACATCATCAATGATTATTATGATGTAAAAATTGATTACATCAATAAACCCGATAAAGTTATTGTTGGCAAAGTAATTAAAAGAAGGGTCGTTTTATTTTGGCATACCTTTTTAAATTTCGCAGCTATCATTATGGGTGGTTTTTTAGATCCTAAAATAGCAGGGATTCATTTTATTGCTGCTTTTTTCTTGTGGTTATATTCCAATCAGCTTAAAAGATTACCCTTTATAGGTAACTTCATAGTAGCATTATTAACTGGGCTTTCCATATCAATCATTACGATTTACTTTGGTCAGAAACCTATTTTGGTTCATACTTATGCACTTTTTGCTTTTGCAATAAGTCTTATCCGTGAAATCATTAAAGACATGGAAGATTGGCAGGGAGATGCTAATTATGGCTGCAAAACCTTACCTATTATCTGGGGATTAAGAAAAACGAAGCTGCTGGTTTATGTTTTAATAGCCGCTTTCTATTTCTTGATATTCTACATGACCGAGTTTCTGGAAAACGACATTTTATATTTTTACTTCTCTGGCTTAACCTTATTCGTAATCTTCTTTGTTCATAAATTAAGATTAGCCGATACCGTAAAACATTACCACTTCCTTAGCAATTTCTGTAAGGTTATTATGCTAAGTGGAATATTGAGCATGTTATTTTTTTAGAAACTATTCTTCGTAAATCACTTGTAATAAAGTTTGGCCTACAGCCTTTAAAGTTTCTTTTGATATTATCTCCATATTATCGTCATGGGTGTGATGGTACGATGGAAAAAACTGATTTGAATTGGGATCATGCGCAATAATATCAATCATAGGAATTTTTCCAAACTCGTTCACAAAATAATGATCATCTGTAATAGGCCCTACTCTATTATTAACAAAGAATCTTCCATAGCCAATTTCTGCTGAAGTATCCCAAACCTTATCAACTATAGAAGGAGCATATTTCATTGAATATCCCTCTTTATGAAACTGAGCATCTTTAGCTCCCACCATATCTAATAAAATCCCATAATAGGCAGAATAACCTGGTACATGCTTATTCTTACTCCAATGTTGAGAACCTAAACACCACCATGTTTTGGATGGATCATTACTTGCCATACCGTATGGCTCACCATTATCTTCTCCATCAAATAAAATAATATCTATTCCAATTTCTGGTTTATTTTTTGCTTCCTGAATGGTTTTAGCTATTTCCAAAATTACGCCAACACCACTAGCGCCATCATTCGCCCCATCTATTGGTTCATTTTTTCTTTCTGTATCCTTGTCAGCTATTTTACGACTATCCCAATGTGCAGCTAAAAGTATTCTTTTTTTCTTAGCAGGATCCACAGAAGCGATAATATTACTTAAATTCCATATCTCACCATCATACGTTTCCGCTTCAAAATCTTGAGTTTGCACTTTAGCGCCAGCACTGTCTAATTGATTAATAATATATTCTTTTGTTAGCCTATGAGGTTTTGTGTTGGGTACTCTTGGGCCGAATGCCACTTGATCTGCTACATATTGATAGGCTCTAGATTGATTAAAGCTTGGAACTTGAAGGTCTTTTCTCTTAGTAGTAAGGTTTTCTTTTTGCTTATTTTCTTTATCAGAGCCACAAGCAATGATAAAAAATGACAAAAACAGATATGGGAATAATTTTTTCATGTTTACTATTAATTCAAAAATACAGTTATTGGCAGTTTCTACTTATATAAATTAAAAATATACGTCTTCACCTATTTGATTCGTTAATGAAACACCTTATTTGATGTATTATTTTAGACACAAATGTAAACTTTATTCATGTAGCTACAGTAAAATTTTTAAACTTACAGCGAAATAGCATCTTATTATTTATTTAATCTATCTATTTAGGGTGTTTATTGATAAAATATATTAGTTTATCGATTATGCTTTCACTAGGAACTATTATTACATCAGAAGTAACTTATTTAACAAAGCGCCTTTTTTATAAATTATTATCAACCTAAATTTGAAACATAACTTAAAAACAGGAACCAAAAATGAAAAAGTCAATTAAATTATTCGCAGCAATTTCAGGATTAATCTTATTCGCTTCAGCTTGTGCGCAAAGAACCTGTCCTACTTACGCTACTCAAGAAGTAGAAAAAGATAGCAAAATAGAAGCTACTGTTTAATCAACGATAATTTCTGCCATTAATTCTAAAAGGATTAATTGAAATGATATAAAAAGATTAACGAAGCGCTATATGCTGGCTTTTTCTCATCTTTTATCTCCATAACGATATCAATCTGGGCTTTACTCACCCCTCTTAAGTCTACGATAGAATTAAGTTTAGCTTTTAGTCTAACGGCTGAGCCTACCTTAACGGCTTGATTGAACTTCAACTTCTCAATACCGTAATTTATCATCATTTTCAAGTTAGTAACATTAGCAATCTGCTCCCATAAATATGGAGCTAAAGATAATGTTAAGTAACCATGCGCAATTGTTCCACCAAATTGACTTTTTGCGGCTCTCTCTTCATCAATATGAATCCATTGGTGATCAATAGTAGCATCTGCAAATTTATTTACTTGTTCTTGATCAATCGTATGCCAATCAGAAACCCCTAGTTCTTTTCCTTCATAGGCCTTAAATTCTTTGAAACTGCTGATTTGAATAGGTTGCATGATAGTCGTTAATTTTAATTAGCCGCAATATATAAGCTTATTTATAAATTATTGAATAGAAAACACAATATGTACTTCAGCTTTTAATTTTATGTTTTTAAAATCTAAATCAGAAATTATAGATGAATTTTCGCTTGAAGCCGCAAGCATTCTGTTATTTGAAACAGACTTATAATAGATTGGTTGAAAGTCTCTTTGATTTTCACTCATTTCAATTACTTTTCCTAACTTTTCTCCTAAGGGCTCTAATAATACTTCAGCCTTAGCCTTTGCATTTTTAACGGCTTCTACTTGAAGGTTTTGATTCAGTTCATTGATATTAGAGTGAGTATATTGCGTTATTCTAGCGTACTCAATTCCTTTAGGATCAATTTCAGATAATATCTGATTGAGTTTATCAACATCAGTAAGCTTAAGCTGAAACTGTTTTTTAGCTAGGAAGTCTTTATTATTTTTTTCTTTCCATTCGTAATTATATCCATATACATTTTCAACTTTCAAGTTTTCCTGATCAATTCCAGCATTTTCTACTGCTTTAATTAATTGATCTTCCAAGCCACTGATCAGAAATTTACTGCCTGAATTTAATTTATATTCTTTAAGCGAAATGCTGAAATAGAGGATGTCAGGCTTGATTTCATCTTCCGCAATTCCTGTTACTTTTATAGTTCTTAAAGCATTATTTGAATCCTGAGCATAAGTGGAAAACGCTATAATTAAAGCGAGAATTAATATACTGATCTTTTTCATATCCTTAAAATTTGTTTGAAATGGTTTTATCAAATCCCATGCCTTAACGCTTTAATTTGGCTTTTAAATTTTCAATATGATTAAATAAAGCCTCTTGCCAGCTTTGTCCTGCATCCCATTCTTCACCCAAATAAATATCTTTGGTATAAAGTTGTTGAACATAATATTTATGAACCTGCTGATCGATTCGGTATTTCATGACTTCTTCATTGGGTCCTTTTCTAATGGATATCAGTATGGTTTCTTCCTCTGATAAATCATAGCCTAGCATTCTTCTCAGGCTTTCTCCATTATTCTGTAGTTTTTTTAGTACCATTAAATAACCCTGAGAAATCATTTCCTCTGCAGTCATTCCAGGTTCAACTAATCCATATTCGAACGGATAATAATTTTCCATGATTGAATCTAATGCCATATTTGCTTGGTCTACATCCATGTCCAGCATTATACTTTCGGTGAATTTTGGTACTGCTAATTTATCTATTCGGATATCAGGATTGAAATTTTCAACTCTTCGGGATTTAATTACGCGTGTCTTCTTAAAAGTTTCAGGAACATCTATTATTAAAAAGTTTTCTCTTTCAAGTCCTGACTTATTCACTAAAGTACGCAACTGTGATCCTAATTCTTTTAAGGTTTTATCCTGTAGGTAAAATGCTTTCATTCCATTTTGAAAGAAGCCGCCTTCTTCTGGAATTTTGGTAGCGTACAAGACAAAACCGCTATCCATCTGATGGACAATTAGCATATTTTCTATGCTTCTATCTGTAATATCTGAGTAAAAAGCTTTAGTAGCATCTTCTCCTGACATGATATCGGATAATGAATAATAGGCAACTGCATCTACGCCAATTTCAACAAAATTATTATGTATAATTTGAGCTTCTTTTTCCCAGTTTAATGAATTGATATTCATAAAAACGACTGCTCTTTTACTTAATAGGTCTTTTGGGAGCTGATCCGTTTTTGTTAAAAAAGGAAAATCATCTTGTGAAATGCCTCTAAAACACATAAAAAGGAATAAAAGTGAAAATATACAGTTTCTCATAGAATTAATTTCGGACGAAAATTAAAGATTTTTGACTAATCGGCTGAATCTTAACGCCATTATCTATAAATTTATTCTTTAGCTAAAAATGCTAATTCTATTAAATGATAAAGCTTTGATGAAATCAATTAAATATTGTTTTTTAATTTTATTAATCTTGATGGCCTATCAGGGCTATAGCCAGAAGGATTCTGTAAAGGTATTTCCTGACTCTTCAAAAGTTATGAATGATCTATTTTTTCTCGCTTCTGATTCATTAGAGGGAAGAGAAACGAATACAGCTGGAAATGCTATTGCAAGAAAATATATTGTAAATAGATTACAAAAGTTAGGTGTTTCCGCCTATGTTCCTGACTATATTCAGTCCTTTATTTTTGGGAAAGACTCCATTCCAGGGGAAAATATTTTAGGCTTTATTGAAGGCTTTACTGGAAAGAATTATATAGTAGTTTCGGCACATTACGATCATGTTGGGATGGAAGACAGCACAAAAATATTCAATGGGGCAGATGATAATGCCAGCGGAACAGTAGCTTTATTGGCTTTAGCCGAACACTTTAGAGCAAATCAACCAGATAATAATATACTTTTTGCATTTTTTGACGCTGAGGAAAAAGGTCTTCAGGGAGCAAAATATTTTATGCAGTCAGTAGTGGTAGATACCAACAGAATTAAGATGAATGTGAATTTAGATATGGTAAGCCGTGGCGATAAAAATGAAATTTATGCAGTAGGCACTTATTTCACTCCCTATTTAAAACCTATGCTCAAAGATGCAGCTGAAGACAAAAGCATTAAACTTCTATTTGGTAGAGATGAACCTAAGAAAAAGCCAAATTGGGTAAACTCTTCGGATCATGCACCTTTTCACAATGCAAAAATTCCTTTTGTTTATTTTGGGGTAGATGACCATGCTGATTATCATAAAATTACCGATACTCCAGATAAGGTTAACCCAGATTTTTATTTGGAAGCGATACGATTAATAAAGGATGCAATAGAAAATTTTGATGCCAATTTGGGTGATATTGTTTATGGCAAATAAACAATTAAGTACAAATCCCTATTGATTTTAAATACATGAATTAAAATAGCTCTTTAAGAATATATAATATGCAGGAAAGACACAGCTACGACCTCGGAATGATTGGAAACTGCGCCTATCTGGCGTTAATTGGTAAAGATACAGACATTAAATGGATGTGTATGCCTCGCTTTGATAGTTCCTTCATTTTTGGGAGCCTAATTGGAGGTGAAAAAGGAGGAGAGTTTTCTATCAAGCCTACTTCTGAAAAGTATAAGATTACCCAATCGTATATTCCGAATACAAATGTGTTAGAAACCATAGTTGAAACGGATGAATATGCCTATAAAATCACGGACTGTGCTCCTCGCTTCAGACAGTTTGATCGCTACTATCGCCCGCAGATGCTCATTAGGAAAATTGAACCGCTCAATGGTTTGCCGCAATTAAGAGTAGTATGTGACCCAGTAGGAGACTACGGACAAAAGAAATTGAAAAGAGAAAGAGGGAGTAGCCATATTCGCTACTTTGGTTTGCCAGAAACTTTAAGGCTTACCACCAATATTCCGATTAATATGGTGATGGATAGCAGCCCATTTGTTTTGACCAAAACGCGCTATATGGTCATGACCTACGGGGCTCCTTTGGAAGCAGAATTAAATGAAACAGCTGAAAACTTCATTAGCAAAACCGTTGCCTACTGGCAAAACTGGGTAAAGTCAACCAGTATTGGTCAGCATTATCAGGAAGAAGTGATCCGGTCTTCTTTAGCCCTTAAAATTCACCAGTATGAAGATACAGGGGGTATTATTGCTTCGCCAACCATGTCCTTACCAGAATCACCAGGGAGCACGCGGAACTGGGATTATCGTTATTGCTGGATGCGCGACACCTATTATACGCTTACGGCTTTTAATAACATTGGTCACTTTGAGGAGATGGAGAACTACTTCCTTTACCTCACCAATATTCCGATGCGGGGTAAGGAAAGAGTGCAGCCACTTTATAATTTAGTGGGCGAAGGCACTATAGTGGAAAAAGAACTGGACTTACCAGGTTATATGGGCAACCAACCGGTGAGAGTGGGGAATGATGCCTACACTCATATCCAGAATGATGTGTATGGTCAGATTTTATTGGCGATTCTTCCGCTTTATACCGATAAGCGTTTTGCCAATATGGAGAAATCGCAATCAGCCTATCTATTAAAAACCATTTTGGATAAGATTGAATACACCATAGATGAGGCGGATGCTGGTTTATGGGAATTTAGAAATCTGAAGCAGAAGCACGCTTATACTCACCTTTTCCAATGGGCAGGAAGCCACGCAGCTGTTAAAATTGCTCATGAAATTGGAGATCCTGATTTAGGAAAAAAAGCAGAGAAATTACTGAAACAAGCAGCCGCTCATTTAGAGAAATGTTATGCCCCTAGCCGAAAAGCCTATGCCCAAGCTGAGGGAGTAGAAAGAATGGATGCCAGTACCTTACAGCTGATCATGATGAATTATATTCCTCATGGAAGTCAGAAAGCGAAAGATCATTTAAAAGCATTAGAGGAAGATTTAAGAGTGGGTAAAGGCCTCTTTTATCGATACAAACATGCTGATGATTTTGGCGAACCAGAGACTACTTTCTTGATTTGTGCTTTTTGGTATGCGGAAGCCTTGGCTTGTGTAGGAAGAACGGAAGAAGCAATGGAAGCCTTTGAAGAAATTATTGGCTATTCTAATCATGTTGGTTTGTTGAGTGAAGATGTTAAATCAACGGATGGTTCTATGTGGGGAAACTTCCCGCAAGCCTATAGCCATGTTGGCCTTGTAAATGCTGCCTACAGAATAAATAATAAGTTGGACAAACCTGATTTTCTGCCTTAAGTTTTGTTTTTTGATATCATAGCATATTTAATCCTGTTAACATTAATAGGATTAATATTCGGGCTTTTATTTAAAACTATAAGGGATGTTGTGAGGCTAACCTTAAATTATTTTGGCCTTTATAGTTTCAGTCGTCTGAATCAAGATCAAGTGCGTAAACTGAAAAAGTATTCTCCTTATTTCAGGAAATTGAAGCACAAGCATCAGCGGGAGTTTATGTGGCGTGTGAGTCAGTTTATTGCGGCCAAAAGCTTTGTTCCAAGAGGGATGAAAGAAGTAACCGAAGAGATGAAAGTAGTGGTGGCCGCTTTAAGTGTTCAAATTACTTTCGGCTTGCCACGTATTTATCTTTCTCATTTTAAGAGAATCCTGATTTATCCGGATAGTTATTATTCTACTATTAATAATCAATACCATAAAGGAGAAGTAAACCCAAGGTTTGGGATTATCGTGCTTTCGTGGAAGAATTTGGTTTCGGGTATCGCCAATGAAACGGATGGTATTAATTTAGGCATACACGAACTGGCACATGCTATACATCTGGAGAATAGAATTCATAATACTGAATTTGGCTTTATTGATCAGGCCCTTTGGGATGAATACTCCAATTTGGCGCAATATGAAATGATGAAAATCAATACTGGGGAACCCACATTTTTTAGAGAGGTGGGTGGAGTGGATCACTATGAGTTTTTTGCGGTGCTGCTGGAGAATTTCTTTGAAAGGCCTAAAGCCTTGAAAAACTACAGTCCCAAACTTTATCATAAAACCTGCCTACTCTTAAGGCAAGACCCCCTTAAGTTGCTAATGAATATTTAAGCTATTGAAATGCCAAATACGTTTTCGCCCTTATAATCCGCACAGGGGGATAGCTCTTCTAATTCCCTTTTGAAATTAATGTAAGTCAGGGCACTGTGTAGTTCGTTCACTATCAAGCTATTGTCAATTATTCTTCCGCTATTGTTGCCTGCCAATTAATAACTTTCCAGATGCCCTCTTTCTTTTGAAAAACACCAGAATTGAAATAACTCCCTGTTTCTTCTCCATCAGATTTAGCAATAAGTTTAAAGGCTACTACAGCTACATCCTCCATTATTCTTATTTGAACCTCCTCTGCAGAGTAGGAAGTTTGTTGCTCCTTGCTGCTGGCCTGATCAGCATTCTTAAAGCCATCCATGATGGTAGATTTTCCAAAGCGCTTGCCAGCTGAACTGGTGTATACCAAATCTTCAGACCAAAAGCGGTCATGCATTTGAGGATTGTTCACATCACTGAGAAAGTCGTGAAGTAATTTATTTAGAATTTCCTTTTCTGCTTCTTGAGCATAGAGTGTAGAGTTTAGAAAAAATAGTGTGCTGATTAAGAAAATGTATCGCATAGTTTTCGTTTTTCTGTCATAAGATAGCGAAAAATGAATAAGTCTAAAAAAGAGGGTGCAGTATTAAACAATTTTAAGTAAGGGTATGTGAAACTATAGCATGCTAAACTATTTAGCTGTCCAATAAAGATCAGGACTTTATTACTAAACACTTGAAATACTTATAGGCATCCCGTGCTTATGCTAGCCTTAGCACAATTTAATACCTGCTTGGAAGGTCGCAGCAACAGAGCCAAATCTTTAAAAGGAAAACTAGCAGCTTTGAAAAGCCTGGGTGAAGAAACGCAAGCCAAGGAAGTAGAACAGCTTTTAAGTAAATTCTACCAGCAAAGTCGATTGGCTACTTTATAGCAAAGGAAAAGAGCGGATGCTTACGTTTTAAGGGTCTTTCTTTTTTTGATGGCCTACTTAATGGCACAGATAAATAGCTTAGTTCTGAATATTTTTTAGTTGGGAGTAACTTTATTCTCCTATATGCATCTTCACGATAGGTCATAAATTGATTTATCATGAACTTGAGTAAAAAAGACAAAATTGAAATATTTGAAAATGCCATAAGCTGGATTGTCGTTTTAGCCATGTTCCTTTACGGTGGAGGGAAATTAATTCAATTTAATGGAGCGGCAGAATTGGATAAAACAGTCGCAGAAATGACAGGAATGGAATTAATGTGGGCTTTTTACGGATATTCGAAATCCTTTGCCATCACCCTAGGATTTTTTGAACTGCTGGGTGGTATTTTAATTCTGATCAAACCGACTCGCTTAATTGGCGGCTTGTTTACCAGCACCATTTTAATGAATGTAATCCTTCAAGACATTTTTTATGGCGTTCATGTGGGCGCCTTAAAAGCTGCTATATTGTATCAAGTATTGATCGTGATCATTTTTTGGATGAATAAAGAAAAAATGATTGAGGCTTTCAAAAGCCTGTTGAGTTCGAAAAAAATTCAACAAACAAAAAGTAAGTTTTTTCTAAAATTTCTTATCGCTTTCGGACTCTTTGTGGTCTTCAGAATTTTAGAATACTATATTACTATAAAGCTATAAAACCTATTGTTTTATTCGTAACTAGCTAGACTTGCAAAGGTCAGGATTTTACAGAAAAGCTATCTTTCAAAAATCATAAAATACGCTTATATTATACTTTCATTTAAATTGTAAATCCAAATGAATGTAGCCTACGACCAATACTATCAGACTGAAAATTACTTCGGAGAACCTTATCCTGAACTTATTCAGTTTATGCAAGACCATCCAGAAAAAGGGAAAGTATTGGATTTAGGATGTGGCCAAGGAAGAGATGCCATTGCTTTGGCACGCTTGGGCTATGTTGTGAAAGGAATCGACAGCTCTAAAGTGGGTATTGATCAAATGCTCGAAATTAGCAGAGCAGAAAAGCTGAAGTTGGAAGGACAAGTTGGAGATATTTATTCTTTTGATGGGTTTAATGAATTCGATATTATCCTTTTAGATAGTATGTTTCATTTTGCTAAAGAAGACAGGGAAAAGGAAATTGGTTTTCTCAAAAAAATTGTAGCGAATATAAAAAAAGGTGGAATACTTATTTGCTGTATGCAAGATGCTGAGGATAAAGTGAAAACCTTCAAAGAGACCATCGATACAGAAGTTAATCCCATTTTATTAGTGGATAAAGCCTTTCCATACCTTTTTGAAGACAGCGAAAGTGGACAGCAGTTTGCAACCGATTACAGAATGATGGTATTAAAGATATAATAAAACTAAAAACAGGCCTTATGATAGCCAATACACCGAAACCACCTTATTATGCTGTGATTTTTAGCTCTGTAAGAACTAAGGTAGATCATGGCTATGCTGAAATGACCCAGCGAATGATGCATTTAGCGGAGAAACAAGATGGCTTTTTAGGGGTAGAAAGTGCTAGAGAAGAACTCGGTATAACCGTATCGTATTGGACAGACTTAGAATCAATTAAAAAATGGAAACAAAATTCTGAGCATCTGATAGCCCAAAATAAAGGCCGTATGGAATGGTATAAACATTATAAAACCAGGATTTCAAAAGTTGAAAGAGATTACGGCTTTTACAAATAGAATATGCTCATTTCAATTGAATGGCTTTCGATAAAACCTATACGCTAAGGGATGAATTCTAATTATAATCTCTTATCTTAGAGGTACCGCTACAACCAAAACCTAAGAGTTCATCTCTCATGACGCTTGGTTGAAAAAAATATAGTGTATATAAGCTAACAAAGGTTTTTTATCTGGAATATATGAGGGATACTGTAACAGTAATTACTTTATACAATTGTTGTATTCCATGCTGAAAAATCCGACCGCACATACAGGACATTTGGTTTTATCCAACGCTAAAACCAAAAGAGCCTAAAGCTTGCCCCGGCTATATACAGTTCGTAAATTTGAATATGGACGTACTAACTCCTGAACAGCGAACTAAAAACATGAAGGCCATAAAAAGTAAGAACACCAAAATGGAGGTGAAACTTGCCAAGGAATTGTGGGCAAAAGGTTACCGATTCAGGCGTAACTCAAAACATATTTTCGGCAAACCTGATTTTAGTCTAAAAAAGTATAAAGTGGCCATTTTTGTTGATAGCGAATACTTCCATGGTAAGGACTGGGCTACAGAAAAATATAGGATTAATACAAACCGTAACTTTTGGTGGACAAAGATTGAAGGGAATATTGAAAGAGATAAAAAAGTTAATTGTCATCTAAGACAAAATGGCTGGAAGGTTCTTAGGTTTTGGACTGGAGATATCAAGAAAAATATCGATCTTTGTTTGTTAATTATTGAACAACAATTGAAGGAGCTATAGAATGATTAAATACTCTGAAGTAAAAGAGAAATTAAAGATTGAGGTTAAGAAACCTGATCAAACGGAGCTTGCTCATCTTACCCACTACTTTCAGAGTTACCAAAACGGAGTTTCCCATTATTTTCGAAAATCTGCCATAGAGTATGGGCAGTCTCTAGATCCTTCAATAGTAAATGAACCTTATTTTCAAGGATATCTTCCTTTTGAGTGGGATATTCCATTCCCCCCACATGAGAATGGAACATTCAAATTCATTGACCTTTTTGCGGGCATTGGTGGTTTCAGAATGGCATTTCACAATTTGGGGGGAAAATGCGTTTTTACCTCTGAATGGAATCAATATGCTCAAAAGACATATCACTGCAACTTCGGAGAAGTTCCTTTTGGAGATATTACTAAAATAGGTGAGAAAGAAATTCCTGAGCATGACATTTTAATTGCGGGTTTTCCATGTCAGCCATTTTCAATAGCAGGGGTGTCGAAGAAAAATAGCTTAGGTAAAGCGCATGGGTTTAAAGATGAAACTCAGGGAACTCTATTCTTTGATATTAAAAGAATACTGAAGGAAAAACGACCGAAATCTTTCCTGCTTGAAAATGTAAAAAACCTCGTATCACATGATAAGGGCAACACCTTTAAAGTGATCCAAAAAACTTTGAAAAAATTGCGATATAATATTCACTTCCAAGTTTTAGACGGGAAACATTTTGTGCCACAACATCGTGAGAGAATTGTAATTGTCGGTTTTGATATGGATCGGTACAATGCAAATGAACAGTTTGATTTTCCTGAAATGCCAGATCAAACACATGCTATAGAAGACATTTTAGACCCAAACCCAGATCCTAAATATACTTTATCAGACAAACTGTGGAATTATCTACAAGCTTATTCAGCTAAACATAAAGCTAAAGGCAATGGCTTTGGTTTTGGACTTGTTGATATGGATGGAATATCAAGGACTTTAAGCGCACGCTATTACAAAGATGGATCGGAAATTTTGATCCCTCAAGAAGGAAAAAATCCAAGAAGACTAACTCCTAGAGAATGTGCCAGATTGCAGGGTTTTCCTGATAATTTTGAAATCCCAGTTTCAGATACTCAGGCTTATAAGCAATTTGGTAACTCAGTGGTAAGACCTTTAATGCAGGCCGTTGGAGAAAAAATTGTTAATGAACTAGCCAGATTAGATGAGCATATTAGAAAAGGCAATACAATCAGCGCAGCAGTCTGAAGTATCATTCAGTAAATTTATAAAACCTAACGACACAGGTGCAACTGGCGGACATCAAGCGGGCTTCCATATGCATAAGAACTCTTGGCCGCTATTCTTTAATTCACCGGGAGAAAAAGGGTCTAACAAGGATCATTATGTTACTATTCGTTGGCAAGATGACTTCGAAACCTCCAGTCGTTTCATTTATTATGGTGTAGGAACAAGAAATGAGTACAGGTTAACGAGGTTTGGCCGTGGATTTCCTTACTTGACTGACGATAATGTTGGTGATCTTCTCGTACTTGTCAAAAAATCAGCAGATTTCTTTGAGGGATATGTTTTAAGTAGTGATGAAGATATAGAAGACTTTTTTGCTGCACTCAATATTTCATCAACCGAGACGAATGGAATAATACCAAAGCAAGTCGAACAAACTTCCGAAGATAGGTTACTACAATGTTTCTTAGCTTATGTAAAATCTTTACAAGTTGATTTTCCACCAACAATTGATCTAGCAAATAATGCGAGAACTTGTTTTATTAGCTCATATAACATTACTTCTAATCAGATCAAATCAAATCCTGATAAGGAATTACTAAATTGGCTGGAAGCAGAATATTCCCTTTTCAAAACAATCGAAAATGATCGGTACTCAGAACTAATCCGTACTCCTTTTCAGTCTGTGGAAGAACTAGTTAAATCTGCTAACACTATCCTAAACAGAAGGAAGAGTCGTGCAGGAAAGTCGCTAGAGCATCATTTAGAAGAGATCTTTCGAATTTCGGAATTGATTTTTCAAACTCAGGTAACTACAGAAAACAATAAGAAGCCGGACTTTATGTTCCCGAATATAGAGTCATATAATGACCCAAAATTTGACGAAAATAAGCTTGTTCTTCTTGCTTCAAAAACAACCTGTAAAGACAGGTGGAGACAGATTCTTAATGAAGCAGACCGTATCAAAACAAAGCATCTATTTACTTTGCAGCAAGGGATTTCGAAAAATCAACTTGAAGAGATGAATAACTATGGCGTGCAATTAGTCGTTCCGCGAGCATATTTAAGCAGCTTTCCTACTGAACATCGTGCGAATATACTAACACTTGAAGGATTTATAGAGGTTGTATATGCAACTCAGACTTAACCAACTCTTTCAACAATACACATTGCTAAGTCCCGCAAAACTAACACTCAAACCCAAAACTTATCAAAGAGTATGGCTGTCCGGTGCGCTGTGGAATATGAAAGGAACAAACCCAGAACGAAAAGCAAGAAAATCTAACAAAATTTATAGTGAATGCACTATTGAGCTACTTTAAATTTTCAGCACAATTTGATACTTTAGTGATATTGGAAAGTGCAAGCGTATTTATAAAACATAGCCGTTCATAGTAAATTAATCAAGCAATATGACTAGATTTTCCTGTCTAATTTTACTTTTAATATGATGTTGCTGTAATTCGGCAGAAAAAAAAGAATGTTCATCAACTTTTAATTTGACTATCTCACCCACTGTAGATCAAGAAGCTCAGATAAATCAGGAAATTATTAAAACCCTCCGCGGATTCTTGTCAACAAAAAATAAATCCAACTATGAAAATACATATTGGTCATCAGATGACTTTGATACCTATTGGTTTCCATATCAGGACATTTACAGAATTGAAGATAAAGATAGTATTTCAAATTTTTATCAGCCTACTTTGTTACACATCGTGGACACGGATAAGGAGAACAAGAAACTTATTAAAGTGGCATATATAGGTCATAATACTGTTACAGAAGAAAATACATTAAAGTATATTTACAATATTTTAGCAACGAAATCGGACTCAGGCGTTGTTCTTTCTAATTCAACTCAATATTTTACAAAGGACTGGAAGAAAATTGAGAAAGGGAGTCTAAGTTATGTTATCTCTCCGAATAAGGAGTTCAATGAACAAGAAGCTGAAAAGCAAATAAAAGATATCGAAAAAATAAGTGACTTTTTTAACACCGAGCCCTTACCGATTACCTACTATTCTTGTACAAACCTTAAAGAACTATTTCAAATCAAAGGCTTCGACTATAATCCAATTATGTATAGAGAAGGTGGTGGAGGTCTATCTGCTCGCCAGAATATAGTTTTTTCAGCAAATAGTTCGGAGTTCTATACTCATGAAATCATGCATCTTTATATTATTGCTTTTTATTATTCTAGAGCTCAACTGTTCAATGAAGGGATGGCTACATATTTTGGTGGCAGTCGAAAGTACAGCTATACGTGGCATAAAAAAAAACTTAAAAACATACCTTACAAAAAACCCTGAAATTGACTTAAGCTTGCACTTAGAACCTTTTGAAAGATTCTTTGCCGGAGAAACTTCAATTCCGTATATGATAGGTGCATTGATATGTGAAAGGACGTTTCGTTTGTATGGAAAAGAAAAGTTATTAACATTATTAGAAAAAGGCGAGATGTGGGATTTATTAAATGATGTTGGGTTGACAAAGGAAAATCTTAATACAGAATTAAGAAAAGAATTATTACTTCCACCAACCGTAGCTATAGCCAATTCGGATTAAACTATATAAGGTTAACATATTACAATTAATAAACTTTGTTAAGCCAGACAAGATGGTGTTTCAAAATCCCGCACTTACTGTAGCTTTAGGGTTTCCGCCATGCTCTGCATAGTGGGCATTTATTTTTAACTATATCATTCTAAAAAACTATCAACAAATTTAACCACATGAAAAAAATCCTTTTACTTATTTTGCTAAGCTTTTTGTTGAGCTTTCAAGAAAGCCAAGCAAAATCACCCAATCGCTTCCGAAAATTACCCAACCGCTTTCCAAAATGACGCAACCGCTCAATAAAATCATTTATCCGCGCTATAAAATGATATAACCGCATTAAAAAATGGCTTACCCGCAAGAAAAAATCGTTCACCCGCAAGAAAAGATCATTTACCTGCTATCTAAAATGACTAAACCGCACTCCTGCGCCACTTTCGCCCCTTCCTGCGTGAATATGACCCTCTCCTGCGAGACTATTGAGGCTTCCTGCGGTACTTATACCCTTTCCTGCGCCATTTTTTAGCCGTCCTGCGTAAATTATACCTCTTCCTGCAAGACTTATGACCCTTCCTGCGCTAAATTTTGCCTTTCCTGCGTAAAAATATAGGCCTCCTGCTTCAGGAATACCCTATATGAAGAGGTTTATCTCATTCGAAATATCCGCTGGAATAGTCTTTTATATGAGTAGCTAAGGCAGATAATGCTTCTTCTTGCAATTTGGGGAGAGATCGTTAATACTGAATTTAGAACTGAAAAAATTGATTAAGAATTAAAGTAATAAGAGCTATGCAATAGTCCTTACCTTCTACCGTTTCACATATCTATCCACTAAAACAAAAAATGAAAAGACTCTCATTTTTAATTCTGTTAATTTCCCTTTCTAACCAGCTATCCGCTCAGGAATTCAACTATAAAAATAATGTCCAATTAGAGCTAGGGGGCCATGGTTTAGCCTATTCTTTAAATTACGAACGCATAATATTTGATCAGTCGAAATGGAAAACTACTGCCCAATTTGGAATGGCTTATTATCCGCCCTTTGTTGGTTTTATCGATTTATGGTTACCAATGAGTATTAATCAGATTTATAAGATTGGGTTAAGTCACCATATAGAAGGAGGCTTAGGTATAATTAAAGTCTATTCTTCAACTCGAGATGCAGACAACCAAGCAGTAGACTGGAGTTGGGATACTTTTTTCTCAGCTCGTTTAGGATATAGGTACCAAAAACCAGACAGTCGATTTCTGTGGAGGATTGGCATTACACCTATTATGGAGACAGATTATTTAAAATCGGAATATTATATACCTAAGTCATATAGAAAAATTATTTCTGATTTTCATTTTATGGCAGCTTTTAGTGTAGGCTATAGTTTTTGATGATCTCAATTGCTTTTGCTTTAAATTAACTACTTTCATAGGAAACTAACCTTAATTTGCATGAAAGCTGTCCTGTTTGATCGTAAAAATCCATACCAAAAATTTCAAATTCATGAAGTGCCCAAGCCAAATATTCAGGATGACGAAGTTTTGGTAAAGGTACACTGTGCTTCACCTAATGCGGCTGATTATCGCTCTATCCAAATGCGAATTGTACCTAAGCATAACATCTTAGGATCTGCTATTTCGGGCATAGTTGAAGAAGTAGGTAAAGGCATTAGCCAATTCAAAGTTGGAGATGAAGTAATAGCGGATTTAGCCGATGTGGGTATGGGAGGATTTGCCGAATTTAAGGCAACTAAAACTTCAGTATTAGTGCACAAGCCAAAGGGAGTATCCTTTGAGGAGGCAGCTGCTTTGCCAGTTGCGGCTACTACTGCTTTGCAGGCCTTAAGGAAAGGCGGTATTTCAAAAGGAGAAAAGGTTTTGATCATTGGATCTGCTGGAGGGGTAGGAACTTTCGCCCTTCAATTAGCCAAATATTTTGAAACGGATGTCACGGCCGTTTGCAGTACTAAGTCGGTTGAGCAATCTTATAATTTGGGGGCCGATAAAGTCATCGATTATACCCAAGAAGACCTTTTTGATCGTGATGATTGCTATGATTTAATCTTAGCTATAAACGGAAATTACCCACTGTTAAAATGTAAAAAGATGTTGAGCAATAGCGGCCAATACGTTGCTGTTGGAGGTAGTTTAAAGCAAATCTTTAAAGCACTTTTATTTGGAAAAATTTTATCTTTTGGGAAAAAGAAAATAAAAGCGGTAGCAGCAAAACCATTTTCAGAGGATTTGGCTTTTGTTGCAGATTTAGTCGAAAAGGGAAAAATAAAACCATCCATTGAGAAAGTATATAAAATGGAACAAACGGATTTAGCGATGGAGTATTTAAGTGCGGGTCACGCAAAAGCTAAGGTTTTGATTTCTTTTTTGCCAGTGATGAGATAATTTGAAAAGACCAAAGAACTATTTCATATAAATTAATCTAACGGTAGTTTTCCTTTAAACCCAATCTCTATATCTATCTATCTGGTTTACAGCATTTTTATCATAATATTTTATATATTGCTATTATACAATATGATAAAAACTATATCCAACCCGAAATTATTCACAGCAAATAGAGGATATGTCTGATTTTAACCAACATTATAAAGAATTAGAAGAGGAAGTTATTCATTTAAAAAATGAATTAGAAGCCTGTAAAAAGCGTGAGCAAGAAGTTCTCGATCAGGAAACGATATATCGGCTATTTTACGAGAATAGTTCTGATGCCTTATTGATTACTTCTCCTGATGGAAGTATTCATTCTGTAAATCAGGCAGGATGTGATTTGTTTGGTTGGACTGAAGAAGAAATTTATAAGGGAGGCCGTGATTTATTAGTTGATTCATCGCAAGAATCCTTAAAGAAAGCTTTGCAAAAACGAAAAGAGGAAGGCTATGTTGAAGGAGAATTGATTTTTGTGAAAAAGGGAGGGATTAAGTTTATAGGAGAATATACAAGTAATGTCTTTACGAATAGTGAAGGGCTTAAACGTACTTCTATGATTATTCGAGATGTAACAAAAAGAAAAGAAGCCGAACGAATTATTAAAGAAAGCGAAAAGAAATTATGCGAGCTTAACAACACAAAAGATAAATTATTTTCAATTATAGCTCATGATATTAGAGGGCCCTTCAATAATTTAAAAAGCCTTTCTGAACTTATGCTTAAGCAGTTGAGAAATAATGAGATAGCCAAGGCTAAAGAGTATGCTACTTTGATTTCTTCTTCCACAAGAAGCGGTATAATTCTATTAGAAAACTTATTAAACTGGTCCCAATCACAAACTGGTCAGTTGAGTTTTGATCCGAAGAAAATAGATATAAATGAGGTGATGCTTAATGTAATTGAGTTGAAAAAACCGCTATGGCATTCTAAAGAAATAAGCATTGATTTTACTCCTAAAGATGGTATAAGCGCACATGCAGATGAAAATATGTTGCGCCTTATTTTGAGAAACTTGATTTCGAATGCAGTAAAGTTTACCCATAGAGGAGGAAATATTACCATTAATGCTACGCCAAATGAGCATTTTATAAAAGTGTCTGTAAGTGATAATGGAGTTGGCATGAACAAAGAAAAGCTTGAATCTTTATTTGATATCTCAAAAATTAATAGCACAGCGGGAACAGATAAGGAAAAAGGCTCAGGATTAGGTTTGTTGATCTGTAAAGAGTTCGTAGATAGAAATGGTGGAGAAATATGGGCTGAAAGTACTGAGGGAAATGGAACAGAATTTAGCTTTACATTGCCTATGTACAATCATGATTAATCGCATGTTAAATTTATTTGCAGTCGATCGCAAAAAATTCTCATTTTGTCAGCATCCAGTATGAATAGAAAATAAACTGATTAATCAGTAATAGAAAAAAAAGTGTTTTTGTAATTGTACATCTTATTCAATTCAAATTGGCGAAGCAAATTTATCTTTTGATCAACTGCTGGTTTCATGAAACCTGATTAAAGAAATGATATAAACAACTTCATTTTTGAGTCGTTCCTTTAGTATACTTTTTAAACTATGAATGTATCGGAACAACTTTTAGAAATCCTTAAACAAGAAGGAGTAAAACATATTTTTGGCGTAGCAGGCGATGCTTTAAATCCCTTGGTCTCTGCCATTGGAAATCAAGACCAAATAAAATGGGTAAAGATGAAGCATGAAGGAAATGCTTCATTTGCAGCTTTTGCACAAGGTGAATTAGGGGACAATTTTGGTGTATGCGCCAGCACCGTAGGCCCTGGGGCTTTACACTTAATTAATGGGCTTTACAATGCAAAAAAGGAAAGAAGCCCAGTGGTTGCTATTACGGGGCAAATACCAACGGAGTATCTAGGTACTAATTATCATCAGGAAGTAAATTTAACGAAGATTTTTGATGATATATGTGAATATCAAGCAGTCATACGATCTCCCGAAGAAGCCCCCAAAGTTATCCTTAGGGCAATCAGAATAGCTGTTAATTATAAGGCAGTTTGTAGAATTGAGTTGCCTGCTGATATTGCAGAATTACCCGCTGCTAATCAAGATTTTTTGCAAAAGTCATTCAGGTCTAATTCAAAAATTACTGCTGAGATAAAAGTATTAGAAGAAGCTGCTGAGCTTATCAACCAAGCTAAAAAGGTAGGCATATTAGCAGGGGTAGGATGTAGAAATTCTAAAGAGGAAGTCATAAAGTTTTCAAAACTATTGAATGCCCCCATCACCCATACCGTAAAAGCCTCAGATATATTTGATCATAGCACGGAGAATGTTGTAGGGTTAACGGGTTTAATAGGAAATCCATCAGGTTATAAAGCGGTAATGGATTGTGATTTACTTATTATGCTAGGGACAGATTTTCCTTATTCAGAATACTTACCACATGGTACCAAAACTATACAAATAGATATCCGGCCTGAAAATATTGGAAATAGAACTTCTGTTGATCTTGGAATCCATTCTGACATTAAGGATGCCTTAGAATACCTTAATGAAAAATGTAAATTAAAAAGGGATCCTCAATGGGTTAATGCCTTAAATAAAGATTTTAAAAAATGGATAAAGCATAATGGAAAAATATCTTCCTCAGAATCGGATTTTAAAGTTTTGCATCCTCAAGTAGTGGCAAAAGAAATCAGTGATAAAGCGTCCAAGGATGCGGTATTTGTAATCGATACAGGTACATCTGCTATTTGGGCTAGTAATTTTATGAATTTTCATTCAGAAAGAAGATTAATTGGCGCTTTTAACCACGGATCAATGGCTGTAGGTATACCTGCAGCGATTGGAGCTCAAATTCAATTTCCTAATCGAGAAATTTGGGCATTAGTTGGTGATGGTGCTTTTCATATGACTTTACATGATTTTTCTACAGCAGTGGAATATGGCTTACCAATTAAAATCATTGTTTTAAGTAATGAGGAATTAGGCTTCGTAAAAATTGAAATGGAAGAGGCAGGGTTGAGCCCCAATTATGATGCATTGGAAGTAAAGAATTTTGATTTTGCTGCTTTTGCAGATTTAGTAGGAGGCCATGGCATAAAGCTAGAAGACACAAATAATGTCGAACAGGCAATACTTGAAGCAAGTCAATCCTCAAAGCCTGTTATTGTGGATGCACGTGTTAACGGAGGCGAACTTTCGTTGCCACCAAATATTAATTTTGAGATGGCTAAAAATTTCGCTTTTTCTAAAATTAAAGAAGGATTAAGAGCGGCAAAAGGAGATCAAAAAAATTGGGAAAACATTAAAAATGAGCTTTTATCTTTTATTGACAAAGAGCTTAATTAATAGACTTTCAGATCACGGAAAATACTATCCTACACTTGTAACTTCTTAGGTAGAATGCGTTAATTATAATGAATACCAAAAGTTAATCATTATGATAGAACAACTAAAAACAAGTGCTAATAATAGCTTAGCGCTGGAAGTTATTGATGGTTTTACTGAAAATGATGAAAAGCTTTTTCAAAAACTATTTGATGAAAAGATAAAACGTGGATACGACCATGTAAATGTTCTAGTAAAACTAGATGAATTCAAAATAGGGCATAGCAGTGTAAAAGCTTTTATGGAAGATGGTATTTGGACTTTGAGAAACTTTAAGAAGCTTGGGCATTTTGCCATTGTAGCGCACTCAAAAATTTTAAAAGCTTTAATTCCAATTGATAATTTGTTTTTTGAAAGGGCTCGCGAAGGAAGATACGAAAGATATTTTGATGTCTCCCAGATGGATGAAGCCATGAAGTTTGTGAATATGCATGAATAGCATTTTGAAATTAAACCTAATTTTTTGAAAAATCATCAACCATAATTTATAAGCCTCTGATGAGGAGTGATGCATAATTGTATAATTTATGAGTTCAAATAATAAAAAGATGAATTTTAATGCCACTTGGTCAATGGCTGTAGGTGGTATGGTGGGTGGAGGAATTTTTTCAGTTTTAGGTGTAATTATTCAAACAGCAGGACAGTGGGCTTGGCTTAGTTTTTTACTAGCAGGCTTAATTGCACTAGTTTCGGCTCATAGTTACAGCCAGCTATCACTCCAATACAATGAAGGCGGGGGTGCTTTTACCTTTTTAAGGAAGATTAATCGTACAGGATTTGCAGGTAGTTTATCTTGGATTTTAATTTTAGGTTATATCCTTACACTTTCAGTTTATGCTTTTACTTTTGGACATTATGTGGCGCATATTTTTAATCTGGGTGCTTGGCTTCCCCGAGTTTTAGCATTGGCTATCATTGCAGCTCTTACCGCAGTAAATTTGAAAGGAGTAGGTAGTGCTTCAAAGCTTGAAATCATAACAGTTTATGGGAAACTTTTTGTTCTTTTAGGTTTGGCTTCCATTGGTTTATGGATGTGGTCACCCGAAAATTTAACTGAAGGTATTTCTCCAAAACCATGGCACGCATCTTTGATCGGTGCTGGTACAATATTTATGGCCTATGAAGGGTTTCAATTGCTTTCTTATGATTATGAAGATTTAAAAAACCCTAATGTAACCCTTCCTAAAGCTACAATTTGGGCTGTAATTGCTGTTATTATTATTTACCTCTTGGTCACATTTGGGACTTCCATGCTAGTAGGGGCCGAAACTTTAATTGAGAAAAAGGAAGTAGCATTATCAGTTGCAGGTAAAAAGGCAATGGGTTTTACGGGTTTAGTGGTAGTTACAATAGCAGCAGCTTTTTCTACAGGATCGGCCATAAATGCTACCTTATTTTCAACAGCGAGATTGATGGAGAATGTAGCGAAAAAGAAAGATTTACCTAATATTTTTGCTATTGAAAATAAATCCAACATACCCATTTATGCATTATTAAGTATTGCAGGAGTAGCGATTTTATTAGCAGTAATTGGCAGCCTAGGTAGTTTGGTTGATGCGGCCAGTATTATATTCTTATTCACTTTTGGTACAGTCAATTTGATTGCATTTCAACAAAAGGTAAAATACAGGTGGATTAGTTTAGTTGGGGCAATAGGTTGTGGATTAGCAGTGATAGCAGATATTATCGAACAGCTGAAAAAAAATCCTTATGCAATCGGAGCGCTAGTAATTGTCACTGTATCTATTTTCGTTTTCAGACCTTATATACTAAAGAAGTTAAGGTAAATAATTTAATTATTGGCTTTTAAGTCGTCCCAAGTTAGTAGGATGAAGTTATCTGAACTGATAAAGTTTCCTCCCCATTCTTCTTCATATTTAGCAAGCGGCTTTGCCTCAATAGCTTCTTTAACTGTTTTTCCAGCCCTTATTTCATTTAGCAAAAGTTCTCGAATTTCTGTTAAGAGATTATTAAATGCCTTTAAATCTTCTTTTTTTGATAAAGCTCCATGTCCAGGTATAATCTTGGTATCTTCATCAATTATTTTCAAAACCTGCTCATTAAAATCAATCATACCATTTAAGGTGCCACCAGAATATTTATCAATAAATGGGAATCCATAGGTAACAAAATTATCTCCAACATGAATTACATTTTCATCTTTAAAAAATATCGCAGCATCTCCATCAGTATGTCCAGAAGCAGCATGAAAAATGTATAGCTCGTTATTATTGAAGTATAAATTGATAGACTTTTCAAAAGTGATTACGGGTAATGCAGCTTTTGGTCTTGCGGGCGTAGTTCTTTCCCATAATTCATTATGCTGCTCCTTGCTTAGTCTTTCTCTAACATTTTGCTGAGCGATTATTGTGGCTCCATTTTCAGAAAAATTTTCATTTCCTCCTGTATGATCACCATGAAGATGAGTATTGATGACATAATCAACCTTTCCTCCACCTAATTCTAATATTGCATTTTGAATTTTCTCAGAAAGATCAGCAAATTGATTATCTATAATAGCAACCCCATCTTCTCCGATAGTAAGTCCTATATTTCCACCCCTACCTTCAAGCATGTAAACGTGTTCAGAAACTTTAGTAGGCTTTAATTCAACTTCATCTTTTTGTGCTGATCCATAGTTAAGAATTGATAAAATTGCTAAGGATAATAATGCAAGTTTTTTCATAATAGTTAATTTAATGAGATTCTATTCCATCAATCGATACATTAAAAAAGCAGCTCTTTTTGCTTGCATGCTGAGCTTACTTAAATCTCCAGTTTCATTTATAGTATGATCATCAGCTCCACTCAATCCCATCCCATCTATGGCCATGGCAACATAGCCAGATGTAAAAGAAACATCCGCAGCACCCGCATTTCTTGGGTTAACAGCTACCACTTCACCAAAGCCTAAATCTTGACTTACTTGATTATATTTTTCTAACAATTCACGATTTCCCTCTGATGGTGCAAGTGGAGGATAACCCCCCTCTTTAAAAACTAATTTTGCCGAGGTTCCGGGATAATTATCAGCGACTATTTCTTGCATGATTTTTTTCGCCCTTTTCAATTGCTCCAATGAAACCGCTCTTATGTCTCCACTTACCTTTACCTCTTGAGCCACTACATTCGTTTTGCCATAGGCAGTACCTCCGCTTTCTCCTTCATCGTATTGAACGGAAGTTCCACCTAAAATAACCCCAGGGTTGAAAGTGAGGTTTTCCTCTTTTGATAGCTGAACATAAAATTCGTTTAATATTCTTGCGGCTTCGTAAACAGCTCCAACACCTACTTTATCCGAAAAAACTTGAGAAGAATGAGCTGCATTTCCTTTCACATTTAAGCTCCATCCGGATGAACCTCTTCGTGAAACAACTATAGTTTTAGGATCACCATCTGCATTTTCAAAAGCTAAAGCTATCTCAGCCCATTTTGCTGCATCGGTCAATGCTTTTTTAGACAATTCGATTGGGCTACCACTTTTTTCTTCATCACCCGTCATGACTACCTCTATTTGCATATCCTCTAAAAGCTTTGCTTCCTTCAAAGCCTTAAGCGCCATTAGTATAATCACATCTCCACCTTTCATATCTGCTACTCCAGGGCCTTTTAGAATATTTCCATCTTGCATCTCATATTTTTGAAAAGGACTATCTGGTTCAAAAACGGTGTCTAGATGACCTATAAGCAAAAGTTTAGGGCCTTTTTTCCCCTTAGTTCTAGCCACTAGATGACCTGCTCGATTAAAACTTTCTCCTGGCAACCACTCCGTTTCCATACCCAGTTTGTCAAACTCTGCTCTTAATACCATTCCCACTGCTTGCACCCCTTCAAAGTTCATGGTGCCACTGTTCATGTTTACTATCTTCTTGAGAAGCTCTGTATAATATTCATTATGCTGATCAACTGAAGCAAGCAGTTTTTTTTCTGTTTTATTGTTCTGAGCATTTAGATTTAAAACGCAATAGGAAATAATGAGGAGAAGGCTAAAAAATCTTTTCATGTGATTAAGTTAATAAATTAGTCTTATTAATAATGCATTGTTTTAATAAACCTATTTAAAGTCAAAAGTTTAAAACTAAATCACAAAATATTTATAGTCTTTTGCTAACTTGTATCCAAAACGAAACTATTAATAATATGAAGAAAATCTTTGTGTTTGTATTAGCCTTTATTAGTATACAGGCTTTTGCTCAAACGAAATTAATTGAAAAAGTCCCTCAGGTAGAGGGCAAAATCGTAATTCCTTACGAAAAGTATGAATTAGAAAATGGTCTGACCCTCATTATTCATGAAGATCATTCTGATCCTGTGGTGCATGTTGACGTAACTTATCATGTGGGTTCTGCTAGAGAAGAATTGAACAAATCTGGTTTTGCTCACTTTTTTGAGCATATGATGTTTCAGGGATCTGAAAATGTAGCCGATGAAGAGCACTTTAAATTAGTAACCGAGTCAGGTGGGCGTTTAAACGGAACAACGAATCGCGATAGAACCAACTATTTCGAAACAGTTCCTAGTAATCAGTTGGATAGAATGCTTTGGTTAGAAGCGGATAGAATGGGTTTCTTATTACCAGCGGTTACGCAGGAAAAATTTGAGGTACAGAGAGCTACAGTAAAAAACGAAAAAGGACAGAATTATAATAACCGTCCTTATGGTTTATTCAGAGAAGTAAATGCAGCTTCCTTATATCCTTATGGCCATCCTTATTCATGGTTAACCATCGGTAAACTAGAAGATTTAGATAGAGTGGATGTATCCGACTTGAAGAAATTCTTCCTAAGATGGTACGGACCAAATAATGCTACTTTAACAGTAGGGGGTGATGTGGATCCTAAAGAAGTAGTAAAGAAAGTGGAGAAGTATTTTGGAAGCATTCCATCTGGCCCTGCTGTAGAGCCAATGAAGCTTGATCCAGTTACCATTGATGAGGACAGATATGTAAGTTATGTGGATAAGAATATTCGTTTCCCTTTATTGTTATTTACTTTCCCAACAGTACCAAGATTTCACGAAGATGAAGCTGCTTTAGATTGTCTTTCTGAGATATTAGGTGCAGGTAAAAGCTCTTATTTCTATAAGAAATTCGTTTTAACACAGAAAGCGTTACAAGCAAGTACTTTTCATCCTACTTCAGAATTAGCGGGAGAGTTTACGATGTTTACTTTACCATTCCCAGGTCAAAAATTATCAGACTTTGAGACCCAAGTAAGAGAAATCTTAAAGGAGTTTGAAGAGAATGGTGTAACGGATGCAGATATTGAAAAATTCAAAGCGAACTATGAATCCAACACCATTAATGGTTTGGCGAGTGTAAGTGGTAAAGTAAGTCAGCTTGCTTCTTATCAAACTTTCAGAAATGATCCTGATTATATTCAAAAGGATTTAGAGAGATATTTAGCGGTAACGAAAGAAGATGTTATCAGAGTTTTCAATAAATACATCAAAGGAAAGCCGGCAGTTATCCAAAGTGTTATACCAAATGAAGAG
Organism: Marivirga arenosa; assembly: GCF_030503895.2. Lineage (GTDB taxonomy): Bacteria > Bacteroidota > Bacteroidia > Cytophagales > Cyclobacteriaceae > Marivirga > Marivirga arenosa. The sequence continues at coordinate 1,415,010 of NZ_CP129970.2, read as the reverse complement.
GTAGAGAAAGCAGCTCCTGACAACTATGAGCCTAAAAAAGAAGGAGAAAATCCTTTCCCAACTACTGACTATTCTGGTTTAAGCTATAACCGCCCTGATGATGGTAAGTATGATAGAAGCCAAAAGCCAACTCCAGGACAAAGCCCATTGGTTAAGGTTCCAAAGATATGGAAAGAAAACTGGGATAATGGCATGAAAATTATTGGTACAGAAAGCAAAGAAATCCCAACGGTAACTATTCAGGTTACTTTAAATGGAGGGCATCAGTTAGATGCTAATGATCCTACTAAAGCAGGATTAGCCAGCTTAACTGCTGCCATGATGAATGAGGGAACCACTTCTTTAACTTCTGAGGAATTCCAAGAAGAACTGAGAAAAATTGGAAGTTCAATATCATTCGGGGCAGGTCAAAATTCTACTAATTTATACATCAGCTCTTTAGTGAAGAATATTGATAAAACCTTAGAATTGGCTGAAGATGCTTTGATGAATCCAAGATTTGATGAAGCAGATTTCCAAAGAAATAAAAAGCAAACGATAGAGGGTATTAAATCAAGTGAAACTGATCCAGCAGCTATCGCAAGTTTTGTGTATGATAAACTAATTTACGGTGATAATCACATCTTCTCTGTTCCTTCATCTGGCTTAGCTGAAACAGTTGAAAATATTACTTTAGAAGATATCAAATCATTTTACAAAAGCTATTATTCACCATCCGTTGGGGAGCTAGTAGTAGTGGGTGATGTTTCTCAGGACGAGATTTTACCTAAATTATCATTCTTAAAAGAATGGGAAGGTCCAGCAGTTAAAATGCCTAAATTAACTTTTGAGGCAGATACTGAGAAAACTAAAATATATTTGGTTGACAAAAAAGATGCTGCGCAGTCTCAAATCAGAATCGGTTATTTAACGGATATGGAATATGACCCAACAGGGGAATCATATAAAGCCTATTTAATGAATTACAATTTAGGAGGTGCTTTCAACAGTCGTATTAACTTAAAACTAAGAGAGGAAAAAGGCTGGACTTATGGAGCACGTTCTTATTTTGATACTGGTGATAACCCTGGCCCTTTCACTGCGAGTGCAGGTGTTAAAGCAGATGCTACTGATAGTTCTGTTTATGAATTCATGACCGTAATGACAAAATATAGAGAAGATGGAGTAACAGAAGCAGAAGTTGATTTTATGAAGAAATCTATTGGTCAGCAGGATGCCTTAAACTACGAAACTCCAAGACAAAAAGCGGGCTTCTTAAGAAGAGTAGTTCATTATGATCTTGATGAAGATTATGTTCAAGATCAAATGAAAATCTTGAATAAGATGACTAAAAAAGACCTTGATGCAATTGCAAAAGAAAGAATCAAAACCGATCAAATGGTAATTGTAGTGGTAGGTGATGAAGCTACAAATATCGAAGGCTTAAGAAAATTAGGCTATGATATTGTAAAGCTTAATGCCAAAGGTGAGCCGGTTGAGCAAACTAATATGGAAGGCGGAAAATAAGTTTTTTATAATTGAAATGAATAAGAAGCCAGTACTGAAAAGTGCTGGCTTTTTAATCGTTTATCTACATCTGTAAAAGTAATCGATATTAATGATGGTTCTGTCGATAACTTGTAAAATTACTATCTGAAAGTAAATGCATTAGTTCTTTATTATTTTACTTTTCATTATTTTTAAATATTCCTCCAAAAAGCCTTACAGAAATTTAACTTTTTATAAGCTTTTCATGCATTTTAGCTAATAACTATTAAAAGATTATGATTAGGAGCATTATTGTTGATGATGAATTGAAAAGCAGAGAAAGTCTGCAAATATTGCTTACTGATTTTTGTGAAAATGTAGAAGTGTTAGCACTCTGCCAAAATGTGGATGAAGGCTTGAAGGCCATTAAATCACATGATATTGATGTGGTTTTTTTAGATATTCAGATGCAAAGAGAAACGGGCTTTGACTTGCTATCTAAGCTAGACAAGAAAAACTTCGAAGTCATTTTTACCACTGCATTTTCGGAATATGCCATTAAGGCTTTTCAATATAGTGCTATCGATTATTTATTAAAACCAATAGATATACAGGAATTAAATAGGGCGGTTAATAAAATCACAGAAAGAAAGAAATCTGATATTTCAGCTCGACTAGATTACCTTTTAGAAACAATTTCCCCTCAAAATAAAGAATTTAAAAAGGTAGCGCTGCCATGTCATGATGGTTTGGTGTTTGCAAGCTTAGAAGATATTGTATACCTAGAAGCCTCCAGCAATTATACTATTTTTCATATGAAGGATGGTCAAACTCATATTGTAAGCAAAACATTAAAAGAATACGAAGATTTATTAAGTAATACGAAGTTCTGTCGCATCCATAATGCGCATATGATTAACATAGATTACCTCAAAAAATATGTACGAGGCGATGGTGGTTATGTGATCATGCATGATGATAAATCATTAGATGTATCTAAGCGAAAAAAGTCTGGGTTTCTTCAGATGATAGGGTATTAAAGCCACAATTAAATACATTTTCAATTTTAAAAAGTCTGCTGATTTAATTTAAATCAGCTTTTTTTTGCTTTTAATTTTCCCTCCCACTTACTCAATTTTCCTCCCACCTAATCATTTTGGATTCCTTTTCCTGATATAAAAAGCAAGATTTGATTATCAATAAATCGGAAAAAGACCATGATAAATGAATTAAGCTTACTAGAAAATGTGGACTCCTTTCTCTCCTTCAAATTAAAGGAAGAGATGTTCGCAGTGGAAGTAGAAAAAGTGGTTGAGATATTGGAAGTACCCAAGATTACTTTCATACCTAAAGCTCCCAAATACATGAAGGGAGTCATTAACCTCAGAGGGAAAGTAATCCCTGTAATTGACGCAGGTCTGAAATTCGGACTAACTCCCATTGACATTACTATTGATTCTTGCATTGTTATCATCGAATTACATGATGAAGACAGAGAATTGGAGTTTGGAATTTTGGTAGATCAAGTACTTGAAGTATTTGAATTAGGTAAGGAAAAACTACAAGCATCCCCATCTGTAGACTCCGACTATAATCTAGATTATATCAAGGGCATCTCTAAGATAGATGAAGAATTTGTAATGGTGATTGACATCGACAAAGCTTTTTCAGTAGGAGAAATCAAATTGAAAACAGAGCCCAAAGCAAAATCAAAAGCAAAAGCAAAAACAAAGAAATAATGAAAAAGACATTTTTAACTCCAATTATTTTATTCCTATCAGTTAGTTGTGCCTTCGCACAATTTTCAATGGATGCTGAATTTAGAGCACGCTCAGAGTATAGGGATGGTTCTCGTATCTTATTAGATGATACAATGACTCCTTCATTCGTAAGTTCACAAAGAACCAGATTAGTAAGTACTTACATTGATGATGGGTTTGAATTTAAATTCACCATTCAAAATGCAAGAATCTGGGGACAGGATGATGAAAGAGGTAATGTTCCTAACCTTAATTTAGCTGAGGGGTATCTGAAATATAATATTAGCGATGCCTTTTCAGTAAAAGTCGGTAGACAGCATTTAGTATTAGATGATGGTAGAATCTTCGGATTGCGAAACTGGAATGATATTGCTGTTTCACACGATTTAGCAAAAGTTACTTATCAGAATAAGGGTTTTACGATACAGACTGGCGGAGCTTACAATAATCAAAAGAACATTTACCAAGAAGCGGACTATACACTTAGCTATTACAAATATTTAGTATTCTTCCATGCTAATAAGAAATTTGATAATGGTTTATCAGTATCCTTATTGCATTCAACTGATGCAAATCAAGACCCTAATGATATCAATAGACACTTTGAAAGGCAAACTACTGGGGCTTATCTACAATTTAAAAATTCAGGCCCTTTCTCTTTACAAGCATCGGCTTATTATCAATACGGAACTCACACTAGCGGTTTAGATCAGCAAGCAAATTTATTTTCTGTAATACCAGCATATAAAGTGAATGACAAAGTGAAATTATTTGCGGGAATGAATCACCTAAGTGGAAATGATCAAACTGAAGTTAACCCAACAGTAAACAGATCATTCAATAAGCTTTTTGGTGATGGCCACAGATACTATGGTTTAATGGATTACTTCTTAAATGTTGAAAGCAATACACAAGGTGCTGGAGTAAATGAAATGATGGCAGGTATTTATTATACATTCAAGCCGGGAACTGAATTAGAAGTTTCTTATCACGGTTTTAATGTAGCAGGTGCCTTGGTTGATCCAAATGAAACAGCATTAACTACAGCAAACGGCAAATATGGTGACGAGATTGACCTTCAATTGAAGCATAAAATCAACAAATATTTAAGCATCAGATTCGCTTATGCTACCATGTTTGCAACTCCAACTATGGAGATCATCAAAGGTGGTGATAGTAACAGATATCAGCAATGGGCTTTAGTAATGTTAAGTGCTAAGCCCAATCTATTCAAATTTGACAAAAAATAAAACGAGGAACAATGAAACTAGTAAAACTAACCACCAATCAGCGAATCGTTTACATTTTCGCTTTCGTGATCTTAATTTCTGTAGGAGGAGCGGTGTATAATTCACTCCAAACTCAAAAGTTAAAAACAGAAATTGATAAAATTTACAATGACAACTTATTAAGTATTGACTATTTAATTGAAGCGGATAGAGATGCGTACCAATCTAGCATTGCAATTGCTCAAGCACTTTCTAATAAAAATGGCTCGGAGGATGACTATTTAGCACAAGTAGAGGATGACGTCCAAACTAATTTACAGCAGGTATCAGATAGATATAATCAGTTTTTTGAAATATCAGCTTTTACTAAGCTAGAGGAGTTCAATCAGTATGATAGTTTTGATGCTACCTTCAGAAAAAACCATGAAGAGCTTCAGCAATTAAGCAATGAAATCATAGAGGATCTAAAGAATAGAAGAATAACGCATGCAGGTGAGCTGTACTATGGAGCTTATATGGAAGCTTTTGAACCTATGCGTTCCGCCATGGATAAATACACAGAATTAAGTTTAGATTCATCTGAGAAAGCTTATGCTTCAAGTATTGTATTAAGTGATGGCATCTTCAGAAACTCGATGATTATAGTAGGGGCTGTGTTTTTCTTCATCCTTGCTGGTGGAATATTCTTGAAAAACAGTATTTCAAGACCATTGAATGAGGCTACAGAAATAGTAGAGAAGATGTCGGTAGGTAACTTGAATATCAACATCAATAAAGATAAATACAATAAAAAGGATCAGATTGGTTTCCTTCTATTAAAGATGGATGAAATGGCCAAAAAGATCAAAGGAGTTATTTCAGCTGTAAGTAGCGGAGCTGAATACATCAATAGAGCGAGTGTAGAATTAAGCTCTTCAGCAGGCCAGCTATCACAAGGTGCATCTGTTCAGGCGAGTTCAGTAGAAGAGGTTTCTTCTTCTATGGAGCAAATGGCGGCTAATATTATGCAAAATACTGACAATGCTAAAGAAACAGAAACCATCGCAAAAAATACTACTCTAAGAGTTGAAAGCTCTAATAATGCAGTACTGGAAACGGTAGATTCAATGAACCTAATCGTTAGAAAGAACTCTATCATAGGGGAAATAGCAAGACAAACGAACTTATTAGCCTTGAATGCTGCAGTTGAAGCTGCAAGAGCAGGTGAGCATGGTAGAGGTTTTGCGGTAGTAGCTTCGGAAATTAGAAAGTTAGCAGAAAGAAGTCAGAACGCAGCTAAAGAGATTGATGATATTTCAAATACTAGTGAGAAAGTGGCTCGCAATGCTGGTGATATGTTAGGAAAACTAGTTCCTGAAATCGAGAAAACAAGTAATCTGGTAGCTGAAATTACTGCAGCAAGTTTGGAACAAAATGAAGGAGCCAATCAAATTAATGATGCTATTCAGCAATTAAACTCTGTAGTACAACAAAATGCGGCTAGTGCAGAACAATTAGCTTCAAATTCTAAAGAATTGAACTTCCAGGCAGATGGATTAAAAAGAGCTATTGCTTTCTTCAAATTTGATAAAGATTCTAATGGTGCGGCAACTGAAGAGGTAAGCGATGATCCATTAATGATTAATCTTAATGATGATATAGATGCATTACCAGACTCACCATTAGAATTAGCAGATAAAGCTAAGAATGGTAAGCATAAAAATGGCAAGTCATTAAATGGAAAAAAAGAAGCAGAATTAGAAAATGATGGCTTCAAGCTAATCCTCGATAATGAAGAGGATGATGAAGATGATTCAAAATTTGAAAAATTCTAAAATAGAAATCAGGCATGCTGTTCTTCAGTATGCTTGAATTAATCCTAAAATTAAGGTGACGTCAACAACAACTGTCATGAGCAATAATAACAACACCATCAAGTTACTCGATCGTGAATACTATAAGTTGAGTAGCTTTATCCATGATCATTATGGGATCAACCTGACGGATGCAAAGCGTGTTTTGTTGGAAAGTAGATTGCAAAAAAGACTTAGAGCAGCTGGCCTCACCAATTTTAAGGATTATGTAAAGCAGGTGATCTCTTCTAAAAATCAAGAAGAGATCATCAATATGATCAATGTAGTATCCACTAATAAAACGGATTTCTTCAGAGAAAAATCTCACTTTGATTATATGTCTAAGGTATTATTACCTGAAATGGCAACCAAATATGGAAAGGAATTAAAAGTTTGGAGTGCAGCTTCTTCAACGGGTGAAGAAATTTATACCATCGCTATGGTAATTGAAGAATTTATGAATGTGAATAGCTTCCAGTTCAATTATTCAATAGACGGTACTGATATATCAACTGATGTACTAAGAAAATGTATTCGCGGGGTATATGATTTAGCAGATATTGCTCCTATTCCAAATTCATTGAAGCAAAAGTATTTTCTAAGAAGTAGGGATAAAATCAGGCCAAAGGTTAAAGTAGTCAGAAAACTTAGAGCCAGAGCCAACTTTTATAGATTTAATTTAATGAGTTCGAATTACCCCACTAAAGGTAAATATGACATCATCTTTTGTAGAAATGTATTGATCTATTTTGATCGCAAAACGCAATATGAAGTGATAAAAAAGTTATGCGGTTCACTTAAAACTGGGGGTTATTTATTTCTAGGTCATTCTGAATCTATAATAGGTTTGGACTTACCTCTTCAGCAGGTTACCCATACAGGATATAGAAAAGTTTTAAGCCATGGAAATGCTTGAATTGATATTGAAAGAACATTTCGTTCATCCGGGAATGCTAAGGGTTTCAAGATTTAAAGAAATTATTTGGACTGTTTTAGGCTCATGCGTAGCGGTAGTGCTTCATGATAAAGAGAATAAATATTCAGGTATGAATCATTTTATGCTGCCTTATTGGAATCAAAAGGATGCACCTACTGAAATGTATGGCGATATAGCTACAGAACGTTTGATAAAAAAATTTGAAGCGATGGGTAGTAAAATTGAAAACCTAGAAGCAAGAATTGTTGGGGGCTCTGAGCAAATCAATAAGACTTTTGAAATAGGAAAAAAGAATGTAGCTGTTGCTGAAAAGATATTATCAACCTATAAAATTAAAGTAGTAGGAAGACAAACCGGTGGAGCAAGTGGAAGAAAATTAAAACTATTAACCCACAGCGGAAAGCTCTTTATAAAAAACTTGAATTGAAATTATTTAAATCATTAATCATAACCTCATGAATAAAAATATTGTAATAGCCGAAGATTTTAATGTTTCTCGTAAAATAATAGCGAGTGTATTAACAAAAGCGGGACACCATGTAATTGAAGCTTCTGATGGTAAAGAAGCCGCTTCCTATTTTGACGGTCGTAAGGTCGATATGCTTATCACAGACTTTAATATGCCAGAAATGAATGGAGCAGAACTGATTCAAAAAGTAAGAGCTACATCTGATTACTCATTCATTCCAATTTTATTGTTAACTACGGAAGTAAATGAGGTAAAATTGAAAGCTGCCTTAGATGAAAACATTACGGCATGGATTAAAAAACCTTTTCAAGCAGATGTATTTCTGAAAATTGTAACTAAAGCGCTGAGATAATTATGGACTTTAAGCAAGAATATATTGAAGAAGTAAAGCAGATTTTGAAGAATTTGGAAAAGTCTATCATGCTGCTTGACCAAGAGCCTAATCAGCCAGATGAAATCAATAATATCTACCGCTATTTACATACTGTAAAAGGCAGTGCTGGTATGTTTGATTTTAAGGACATGGAGCGTTTAACTCATGAATTGGAAAACGTTTATACAGATATACGTGACGGCATTAGGACAATAGACGAATATGTTCTTGATCTCACCCTCCATGCGATTGATATTTTGAATGATTTAATTGAAGGAAGTGTGGATAGTGGGCCTACAGATAAGATTATTGAATCTATCATTACCTTAAGAGGGCAAGAAGCTAGTCTTGAATCATCTCAGTCTTTAACCGCAAATAATAATAAAAAGGAAGCATTTAGTATTTTTTTTCGTCCAACGGAAACTCTTTTTAAAAGAGGAATAAACGTTAGTGCCATGTTGGAAGATTTGGAAGATCTTACTTGGCATGAAATTATTATTCATAATGAATCAGTACCGTTTGAAAAACAATTAGCAGATCAGAAATTTGTTTCATGGCTAGAAATTTTAGCCGTTTCTGAAGAAGGACGAGAAGCGGTTGATGATGTTTTTCTTTTTTTAAATGATCAAGATTTTCAAGTTTTGAAGCTTGAAAGTAAGGAAAGCTTTACTAATGAGGAATATAAAAAACAGGTTGTTTTAAACGATGATGAGGTAGAATTCCGACTTGGTAAACTGCAGTCTTTTGATGCAGAGATTTTCAACAAGCAAGCACAGCAAGAAAAAACCAATAAATCTGCTATACTTCAAGAGGTAAAGCATGAACTTCAAGAGTTGCAAGAAGAAGAGGAGCAGGTAGAAACGATAGCCATAAAAAAATCATCTAAGAAGTCAGCGCATATCAATGTAAGTACTGATAAGCTTGATGATTTAATCAATATTGTGAGCGAACTGGTGACCTTCCGTTCTGAAATGCAACACTTATTAAGTGATGAAAAAGACAATGAAATAACGGAAGCGGTAGAAAAATTAGAGTTTCTAACCTTAAGATTAAGAGATTCTGCATTTAATATCCGATTAGTTCCGATTAATATCCTTCAGGTTAAGCTTCAAAGATTAATTAGAACGGTTTCCAAAGATTTAAATAAAGAAATAGAATTCATTACAGAAGGTCTAGATACGGAGCTTGACCGAAGCATTATTACGGCACTTGAAGCTCCATTAATGCATATTATTCGAAACAGCTTAGACCACGGAATTGAGTCACCTGACGAAAGAGAAAGTAGAAATAAGCCAAGAAAAGGCTTATTGAAATTATACTCTTATAATAGTGGAGACCATGTTTTTATTCAAATCCAGGATGATGGAAATGGAATTGATTTTGAAAAAATTAAGAAGAAAGCAATAGAGAAGGGCCTTATAAAAGCCAAACAAGAATGCACTGAACAGGAGTTGATAAATATTATGATGTCTCCTGGTTTTTCAACTGCAGATGAAGTTACCAAAGTAAGTGGAAGAGGTGTGGGAATGGATGTGGTGAAAAAGGAGATAGAATCTTTAAGAGGAGATATTGATATAAGCACAGAAGACGGTTTAGGGACTATCATCACTTTAAGACTTCCACTTACTTTAACAATACTAGATACCTTAGTAGTTAAAGTTTCTGAAGAGAAGTATTTAATACCTATCAATGAAATTGAATATTGTTATGAGGAAGATCATGCAGTATTGTTCAAAAATAACAGAAGACTAATTAATTATGATAATGTATTCATTCCATTCGTTTCCTTAAGAAATCACTTTGGCCATGAAGAGCACCCAGAAAAGGAAACCGTCATTATTGTAAAGAAGAATGATGTTAGGATAGCAGTAGTGGTAGATGATATTATTGGTCAATATCAAACGGTTTATAAGCCATTAAATGAATTAATTCAAGATATAGACTGCTTCTCAGGAGCTTCTATTCTTGGGGATGGTACTACTGCATTAATTTTAAATGCATTGAAACTTAAAAATTAGGTGATATGAACCATCAAATCCTCATAGTGGATGACTTAAAAGGTATTTACAGAAAAATTCAATCTGTATTAGAACCTAGAGGATGCGAAATCACCTATTGTGAGACTGGAGAAAGTGGAATAGAAGCAGCTCAAAATCATTTGTATGATTTAATCATTTTGGATATACACTTACCCAATATGAATGGTATTGAGGTCTGTAAAACTTTAAAGAAACTACCCAATTATCAACACCGACCTGTCTTATTGCTTACTTCAGATACCAGAAAGTTAGAGCTGGGTTTAATGGCAGGGGCTTCTGATTATATTTTGAAGCCTTTTAATGAACTCGAAATGATTGCCAGAGTATTTACACAAATTAATCTTAGTAAAGAAAAATTAAAGAGTATATCTGAAAAACAGTCCCTTCAAAATGATTTGCAAAAGCAAGAATTCAAACTGAAAGAAGTACAAAATGATTTACATCAATATTTCTATCAAACCGCCCATAAGCTTCGCTCGCCCTTATCTAGCATGGAGGGCTTAATTCAATTATTGCAATATGAAAAACCTGATATTTGTCAGCATGAATATATGAAAATGCTTAAAAAGACGATTGATAAGATGTCATATGTCAATCATCAAATATCAAAAATTGGAGAGATTAAGTCTTCAGTTATAAAGCCAAAAAAATTTAAACTGCATAGCTTCATTTCAAAAATTTTAAAAACTCATTTCTTCCAACACTCAATCAAAACTAATATTTCACATGACATTTTGCTTGAAACCGACACCACAATATTCCAAAATGGTTTAAAGCCAATCATAGAAAATGCCATCTATTATACATGCCTAAAGAAAGAGGTTCAATCTATCATTATTGAAATTAATTTAGTTCAGAAAAATGACAGCTATTATTTGATGATAAGAGATAATGGACCCGGTATTTATAAAGAGGAACTGGATAAGATTTCGAGTATCTTTCACGTAGGTACTGATAAATCGCAAGGCAATGGCTTAGGATTATTTATTAGTAAAATAGCATTAAATAAAATAGGAATGGAACTTCATTTCGAAAGTAAACTCGATCAATTCACAGAGGTACAAATTGATTTAACACGAGCAATCGATAAATCGCTAGGATCTGAATTAAAATATCAAATTATAGCGTAACTTATGTAATTATTTCAACTAGTAATATGGCCATAAAAGTATTAATTGTAGATGATTCAGCTTTGGTAAGACAAAGCTTTAAAGCAATATTAGAAAGCGATAGAGAAATATCAGTAATCGCTACTGCTCGAGATCCTTTTGTGGCGGCTGAACGAATTGCAAAAGAAAAACCTGATGTGATCACGCTCGATATGGTGATGCCTAAAATGGATGGTTTAACCTTTCTTAAGAAATTAATGAAACAGGCGCCAATCCCTGTGATTGTAATTTCTAATCAAACTAATAAAGGGGCAGAATTAGCAATGAAATCATTGGAATACGGTGCGGTTGATGTTATCTCAAAACCCAATATTTCCAATGAGGAGCAAATAGAAGAGAGCAAAGTATTATTAATTGACAAAGTGAAATCCGCCTATTATGCGGGACGAAAATCGAAAAAAATAAAGGAGGAAAGACTAAAGAATAAAAATAACATAACTTCTAATTCAGGAGCTTTTCATCATCATAATACAGTGATAGCGGTGGGAGCTTCCACAGGAGGAACGGAGGCAATTAAGGATTTCCTGCAATCCCTTCCTTCGGAAATGCCCCCAATATTAATAGTGCAGCATATGCCCGAAAAGTTTACGGCTAGCTTTGCTGCAAGATTAAATGAGCTATGTTCACTTCATGTAAAGGAGGCGGAGAATAATGAGGAAATAAAAAAGAATACGGTTTACATTGCGCCAGGAAATTTTCATATGTCCTTACATTATAATTTAAGCAAAAAATATATTCGGATTACTAAGGGGGATTTAGTTAATCGTCATAGGCCTTCGGTTAATGTACTATTCAATTCTGTGGCTAAGTCAGCAGGTGAAAATGCGATTGGAATTATAATGACTGGAATGGGAGATGATGGTGCCTTGGGAATGAAAAATATGTTTGATCGAGGTGCTTTCACTATTGCGCAAGATGAAGATTCATCCGTAGTATTCGGAATGCCTATGAAAGCCATTCAAAACAAAGGTGTTACTCAAATAATGCCTTTAAATGAAATAGCTCCTGCCGTAATACAATTATTAGAAAATAAAGGGATAGCCACAGATTGAAAAACGGTCTAATTAAATATATTTATACCGATGATCAATAAGGCGAAATCCATACTAACTAAAAATAGATTAAAAGAGTCATTAGTATTTCAAAAAAGATCAATACTCCTCTCTAATTATATAAGCTGGATATTGGTGATTATCAATGTATTGCTTTTAATTTTAATACCTGGTAATCATAACTTAGAAGCAATAAGAGAATCAGCTATTGCAATAGCTATTTTTGCATTTCCTTTTTTATTGAATCACCTGAAATTATATACGCTTAGCAATTTTTATTTGTCATGGGTGCCTCCAATATTAGTCACCCTCTTTTTTATGTATTCAATTGAGGGTCAGGAAAATGTATCGCCAACCGTTTACGATGGTTTAAAGTTTTACATTATCGCAAGTGGAAGTATTCCTGTTATTCTTTTTGGAAGAAATCAACTCGCTTTAACGGTATTTGGTATTCTGCCAAGTTTAATAGTAATCTTATTCTTTGAATCTATTTTTAGTTTTTTTGAATTAGGATTTGGACAGATTGGAATGGAAGATGGTTACTATCACATTAATAGAATCAGGTCGTTTATTGCTTATTTTATAATTACCGCTTCTAGTTTTTCATTACGTTTTCTGGTGGATAAAAGTGATTTAGAGAATTTCCACCTTCAAGAAGAATTAGCCCATAAAAATAAAGAAATTCAAGAGCAATCAGATCGTAATTTAGCGCAATTAAATACAGAATTATCGGAAAAAGTAAAGCAATTAGAGCATAGAGAATTTATGTTGTCACAATCTCAAAAGGTGGCCAATATCGGGAATTGGGAATGTGATAGCAATGGTAAATTCACCTTTTGGTCAAAAGAAATGTATAATATTTTTGGTTTTGATGATAGTACAGAGGTTACCCAAATAAAACTATCTGATTTCCTTAAAGTAAATGAAAAAAATAAATTTGAGGATACAGTCGAACTGGTTCTTGAAGCAGAATTTGAGACCAAAATTACATTGCCCATCACCACACCTATCGGATACCACAAATGGGTGGAGTTCTTCTTTTACGTGATAAAAAATGATAGACAGCAAGCAATAATAAGAGGGGTTTGTAAGGACATAACCTATTTCAAGGAATCAGAACAATTACTGAAATCAAATGAAAGGAAATATAAAGGATTATTTAAGCAATCTTTTTATCCTATTATTTTAATTAATAAAGAAGGGTTGGTGTTAGATGCTAATGAAAGCTTTGACAATCTCATCGAGGCTGAAAGAAACGAATTCATATATCATGATATCAATACTTTACTTAGGTTTGATCTCAATAAAGCCATAAAAACTTCTTATGAGATAGATAACTTTAAAATGGAAGGTGAAATTTCCACTATCCTTGGTAACATACTTCAAATTGAATTATTCATTGGTTATCTGGATCATGATAATTTGATTCTCACCTTTAGGGATATTACAGAACTAAAATTAGCTGAACAAAGAATCATCGAAAGTGAATTAAAATTTAGAACCTCCTTTGAATTTTCTGCTAATGGAATGGCACTACTTTCTAAAGAAGGCTATTTTATGGAGGTAAATGAAAAATTATGTGAAATCACCGGATATAGTGCTAATGAATTGAAAGAAGTAAGTTTTTCAGATATTACTTATAAGGATGATTTACCTCGTGATGCTGATTATACCAATATGTTAGAACGAGGGGAAGCCAGTTCATACAATAAAGAAAAGAGATATATTCATAAATCTGGCGCTATTATTTGGGTAAGTATTTCTACCTCTATTATTAAGAATCCTGAAAATGAAGAGGACTTTTATTATGTGGCGCAAATTCAAGATGTAACCGATCGGAAAAACTCAGAAAGTCAGCTTATTGAGGCAGAAGAACGATTCAGAACCTTGGTTGAAAGGTCACTAGTGGGGGTATATATTATTCAAGATGATCGCTTTGAATATGTGAATCCTGCTTTTTACAAACTCTTTGGATACACTGAAAGTGAGATGTTGAGTTTAAATGATTTTTCTGATTTAGTACATGAAGATGATCAGCAAAAAATAAAAGCCAATGTAGCCGCTAGAATGAATGGCGAGTTGTTGAAAGCCAGAACAGAAATTAAAGGTGTTGATAAGCAGGGTAAAATTATATGGGTGGAGGCTTATGGTAGTAATATAACTTATAAAGGAAGGCCAGCTGTCATTGGAACCTTAGTAGATATTACGGATCGTAAGCAATTCGAAAAAGAGCAGGCTCTTTTAGGTTCCATAGTGGAATCGATAGACGAAGCCATAATAAGTATTTCAATAGATGGTTTTATAAACTCTTGGAATACGGGAGCTCAAAAAATATTTGATTTAAAACCATGGGAAGCAATAAATCATCAATTAAATGAAATCATTCCTTCTGAAATACTTCCTAACGATGAGGATTTGGCTTTAGTAATGAATGATGATTTGCTGATTGAAAATTTGGAAAAGAAATGGTTGAAAAAGGGAGGGTGGAGAAATATTTCAATATCTTTTTTCCCTTTAAAAGATCGATCAAATAATCTTATTGGATCAACCATAGTAGCCCGAGATATTACGAATAGGATAAAAGCACAACAAGAGCTAAAAGAAAGTGAAGAGCGCTATCGTGATTTAGTTGAAAATGCTTCTGAAGCATTAGTAGTTTTTAAAGCAAAAGATGGTGATTTTGTTCATATTAGCAATAGTGCTATTGATTTATTCAAAACTTCACATGATCAATTGTTGGATATGTCCATATCTGATTTGAGCCCTAAATACCAACCCGATGGTAAAGAATCAAGAACTCAACTTAGGAAGTATATTCTGAAGGCAACCAAATATAATATGATTGCTTTTGATTGGACTTTCCTTGATCTTGAAGGTAACCAAATTCCTACTGAAGTTCGTTTGACCAAAGTCCCATCAAAAGAAGGTTTATTTGTTAGAGGAAGTATTATAGACATTAGTGAGAGAATTGAGAAAAATAAACTGTTAGCGGAAGCCAATAAAAAGATTGGAGAGCTAAAGCTAATGGCATTGCGCTCAGTCATGAGCCCTCATTTTATATTCAATGTGCTAAATTCTATTCAATTTTTTATTGGTAAAAATGATAGACTTAATGCCATCAATTATCTCTCTACTTTCTCGAAATTAATAAGAGGAATATTAACTCACTCGGTGGATAATAAGATAAAACTGTCGGAAGAAATTGAGATGCTGAAAAATTATGTGGAGCTGGAAATGCTACGATTCGATAATAAGTTCGATTTTGAATTGATAGTAGATGAAGATCTTGATTTAGATTACATTGAAGTACCATCCTTATTAATTCAACCCTATGTTGAAAATGCTATTCTGCATGGATTATATAATAAAGAAGGCAAAGGGAAATTAACGCTGGAAGTTACTGAAAAAGGAGACGTTATATATTTCAAAATCCTTGATAATGGAATTGGAAGAGAAGCCGCTAAAAAACTGCGTAAAAAGAGTTTTCCGAAACATAAATCTATGGGTTTGAAACTGACGGAAGAGCGATTGAAATTAATTAATGAGAATCATAATATTTCATTTTATATTCAAGATGTAATGGAAAATAATGAAGTTGCAGGAACCGTTGTTACCATTGGTATCCTTACCTAGTGCCTAAATTTAAAAGACGGCACAATATTTGACAACTAATCATATAGTAGTTTTAGTAAATCTCAATACTATGGTTCGTAAAGCCTTTATTATTCTATTTTGTCTTCTTTCTTGCTATTCCACAAGTATTCTCGCTCAACAGATCTCGGGAAAAGTTTTAGACGAAAACCAAGAGCCTTTATTAGGGGCATCTGTCTATATAGACGGAACCACCATAGGTGATATTTCTGATATAAAGGGAGAATTTAGTTTCGAAATAGATAAAGAAATTAATGCAGTACTTATTGTGAGTTTTGTTGGCTATCAAAAAGTTTATATAGAAAATCCAGATACTCAGAAGCCATATTTAATACAACTTGAGCCAAATGTTTCGGAGATGAAGGAATTAGTAGTATATAATAATCCGTATTCAAGAGAGGAAATGCTGCAAGTTTTTAGAGATGAATTTATTGGAGATCGGAAGTTACAAAAGACTTGTAAAATTATAAATGAAGAAGACATACGCTTTCGTTATAACCCTCAAACTTTAACTTTTACAGCCCTATCCGAAAAACCGCTTAAAATCGAGAATCATTATTTAGGCTACACCATCAATTATGATCTTTTGAAATTTGAATTAAACTTTCAGCGCTTTACTCTAAATACAAATTTTCTGAAAAGTAGTACTTATATGGGTACCACTCAATTTTTGCCCATGGAATTGAATAAAAATTATCGAAAAAGAAGGAAGGAGGCCTATGAAAATTCAACTTTACACTTCTTTAGAGCTTTAAAAGCTAATAATTTAAAAAAGGAAGGCTTTCAAATATTTTTTAAAGGCTTTCAAACAAATATTACACAATTACTGGAGCTACAAAACATTGGAGTTATGGCTGAGGTAAAAGTAAAACAGAAAGATATTAAGTTTAAACCCAAAAATTTAGTCTCTAGTTTTGAAGTATTGTACAAGAAGAATGATCAAACTTCAATAAGTTTTTATACTGATAATTTTTTAATTGACGGCTATGGATTATACTCTAAATTTGATCAAATAATGTTTTCAGGTGCCATGAGTAAGAAAAAGATGGCGATGATCTTACCTGCCGATTATGAATACTAATACGATATAGAAACATTAGTATTGTTTAAATCATCACCTTTAATAATTTAAAACATTCATTGTAACATTATAATCCATTATGCATCTTTAAAGAGAACCCTTATTTATTCATTATCTATGGTATCTAACATTAAATTGATCTCCACTTCAGGAAAAGGTAATCTTGCCATTCAAAAAGATGAACAGCTAGTGGCTTCATTGAATTATAAAAGCTGGATGTCGAGATCAGCCAGTTCCGAACTTGATGATCAGTCTATACAAATTACCGCACCTTCGATTTGGAAAAGCACCTATTTAATTTCTAAAGCAGGAAAAGAAATAGGAAGCATAAAAATGAACTGGAAAGGAAATCTTGTGATTTCCTATTTTTTAGATGATGGTGAGACTTACCAACTACATTTTAAATTAAAGGGGTTTTGGAAACAGCATTATGAATTATCTGATGAAGAGGGGAATATTTTACTAATCATCAGATCACAATTCTTGTGGAGAAAGTTTAAATATGAATATCCTGTTACAGATATCCATGATAAGCTAAAAGGAAATCAATTAATTGAAATACTACTATTTTGTGCTTATTGTATAAACCTAATTCAAAATATGCAAAGCGCAGCTGCTTCTGGAGCAGCTGGCTAATATTGGAATTAATTTAAGGATGATAATGAAATATTCGTAGTTGTGTCTGGCTTTTTTTCTGGAGTCGAATTTAGTGTTTCAAGGAATGCGATCAGCGCTTCCTTTTCTTTCGAATTCAAGGACAAAGAATCAAATGGTAAAGTTTGGTGCTCAACTGCAAGCCCAAGCCCCTTACCTCCGCCTCTATTATAAAAATCAATTACTTCATCCAAAGAATTATATATACCATTATGCATATACGGAGCTGTTAATGCACTGTTACGAACAGTAGGTGTTCTAAACATTCCTTTGTGAATATCGACTTCATAAAATGTATAAAATCCCAGATCTAGCGTGTCCAATTGATCGTTTGTGGCAACCAAAGGCACTCCAATAACTTCCTTTTCAGTATGTTTATAAAAGGGTGGCAGAGTTCCATTCATCAGAGGAATAAAATGACAGGATCCACAAAGTGCTTTTCCCATATAAAGTTGTAAGCCTTTTTTCTCAAGTTCAGTAAATGATGTTTCTTCTTTACGCATATTTCTATCAAATTTACTATCGAAAGCCTGTAAGCTGGCAACATATTGTGCTAAGCTTTTAATTAGTTGATTTACAGATTTTGGTTTCCCACCATAGGCTTTCTTAAATAATTTATCATACTCTGCATCTAAAAGCAGTTCCTCAGGAATATTATTCAAAGATCGATTGAATTCATCGTGAGCATTAAACACTTGCCTGATTTGGCTCTCTATAGTTCCTGAGCGGCCATCCCAAAAAAAACGTTTGTTGAAAATTGTATTTATTAAGGTTGGGGCATTTCGCTTTAACGGTTTCCCTGAAGCTCCCAAAGAGGTTGGCAAAGCATCAGAAAAGGCTTCTTTTTTCTGATGACAACTAGAACAAGATAAAGAATTTGATAAGGATAACCTTTTATCATTAAACAATTTTTCACCCAGCAACAAGTCTTCTTTATCCCCAAGACCAGTGGAAGGATTTACAAAGAAAGAGGTGTTAAATGCATCTTTTTCAAAAAATGTAGTGGAATTGAAATTCAAGGCTTTATTGGTGGAAGGTTCCCAAAGATTAGTACTATTTCTTAACGCAACCCAGCTTTTAGTTAGCGGATTGAAATAATCCCTTATGTATCTATAGTAGTCAAATTCGTTAAAAGCTGAAGACTTATTTAAGTAATCGATATTGCGATTCAAGTAGGTGATAAAATTATCATATACTTCTTGATTATGATCATTTACAACAGTTCCGATAGTCAAACGAACAGTAGTTTTAATAGAATGAAGGCTAGCAGCAGACTCTTCAAACCCCCAATGGCTGATAGGAGTATCAAAATGAGTGATACCAAAGCTCAAAATTCGAAGAAATTGCTCGTGTAGAGCAATGAAATAACGCTCTGGGCTTAGGTTTCTTTCCTTAATACCAGCAAGTAAATTATTTAAATAGCCAATCGTTCTTTCAATTTGATACTCTAGTAATGTCCGGTTTTGGAAATCTTCAAATAGGGTTTCTTCAATGGCTTGTAAACCAATAGGGTCTAATATTTTTAAATTATCTTCTTTGAAAATGGGTAAAGCTGGTCCGTTTACCTTACTCCCTACTTCAGGGTTAATATGAGCTGCATAGGACTCTGCTTTTTTAAAATTTAAACGAATATCTTTTAAACTTTGAATAGCATGAGCTTGATTCATTTTAGTGTTGAGATGCTCCAAAGAATCAATTGCTTTCTTTAAAGCGGTTTGATAATAATCCTGACTTAAATTCCAATTGATTTGCTGAGGCTCACTTGTGTTTTTGCATGCAGCAAAAATTATGAGGAAAAGAAGAGGTAAATACGTACGCATGTTGAAATAGGTTAAAATTAAAACAGCACCCCATTAATTAGAGTGCTGAATTTTGAAAACTTGAATTAATTATCTTGGAAGCCCGTATAGAATTACGATCTGCGATCCTTGATCATCTTCCCTTGATCCGTTTGAATTGCCTTCGTTATTGTGGCCATCAACGCCTTTAAATGCATCATCTTCCCAGTAATGTGGCTGAACAGCCAGCATAAAAGTATTGGGAACCCCAATTTTATCAGAGATGTCAATTAATGCTCCAAATTCACCAGAATTTGAAATGTTTTTATCTCTTGATAAGTCAGCTCTTTCCACTAATTCTAAAACTACTCTAGGATTATTCCCATTTAAATCAGATTGGTAGATGTAGGCAGAGTGGTTTCTCGAAAATGAATTTGGGTCTTCTTGAGTATATATGAAATTTTCTGTCACACAAATGTTATCCGGACTTTGTAATAAAGAAAGGTTTCCGTCCATATTATTGGTATCTGTGTTTCCACTAATAATTTGTGTCAGTTTACCATTTAATGGAGAAGCTTCGTCTAATTCTAATTTATATACAGTACCCCAATCATTGTATGTCCCTCTGCCAGGTCCTCGGCCTGTAACAGCGAAGTAAACATTTCTACCCGCAGCGTCAGATCCTTTTCCATAATCTACATCCTCTACTCTCATAAATTGAAATGCATTTGCAGCTATAGAAGCATCTTCCATCTCATTTTTCGTCATCTCTTTTCCTCCTTCAATTTTAACAAACTCAACATCATAAGTTTCTCCAAATGCAATTTCTCCTTCATTTACCATTCTGCTGGAGTCTTTCATTTTTAATACATAAATGTCTCCATTCTCTAAATCAGCATCTCCATTCTCTGAAAAATATAAGCTTACTTGTCCTTCAGAATCTGAAGAATCATCATCTCCACCAATAATAACTGTTTTACCTGCGTAGGTATTTTTGGGTAAAGGAACTGCATTTTCCCATGAGAATTCGCCTAATGCATCCAAGCCAAAATCAGCAGTCGGGTTAGGAGTCATATAAGGGTCAATTCCTTTAACATCATAATTAAAGCTTTCTGATGCAGATAAGAATAAGTCCTGACTGCCTCCGTGAATTTCAGATTCCCACATGGTACCAGAACATTGTCTGGCTAAATCGGCTACACCTGAATTCAGCATATAATCACCTTGGATCGGTTTGAAGTTTTTATCAAGGAATACCCTTGCTACCGAATAGTGATCTTCACAGTTCACCATAAAAACATATTCGTCTCCATTTTTTAGTAAACCAGCGCCATCAGCAGATCCGCCTAAACGGAATAAATCACCATTTCTATTCTCCAAGGTATCGGAAGAACTCAATAAGGAATATGCTTTAACAAAGTTAAACTGTGGCGATACGGCCACTAGAGGTTCTAAATTTGAACGATTTGTAAAGAATACTGAGTCTCCTACATTGTTAATAATGATAGTAGTGTCAAATGTATTAGTAACTGTAATGGTTGTGTCACGATAAATAACTTCAGTTACTTCTGTAATTTCATCTCCACAGCTTGTAAATGTTGCTATTGAAACAAGCGTTCCGATTAAATAAAGGGGTAAATCTTTTAGTTTCATTTTTTTGATTTTATGGGTTTAATTATGAAATCAAAAGTACTTGAAGCGGAAAAAAGGAAGAATATTATTGTATTAAGCTTCGCTCAACAATTGGTTAACAATAAATTTTGTGTTAATACAAATTGGTAATCTTAAATTTAAATTTTATTTAATTTGATGTTTAGCCTTAATAAAAGAGGTGGCTTAATGGCTAATTATATTGAATGCTTAGGATATCTGTAATGTTAAAATAATGTTTATTGCTTATGCTTTTTAAGACTATGCTACTAATGGAATTTTGGAAAAAACCTGTTCGTAAAACAAAGCTATTTTATTTTGCTGTATTAGCTGGAACAAAGCAGATCCCATTAACTTTCGGGAAAGACTTCAAGCCATTCTTCCTTTAATTGAAGGGCCTAAAGAGAAAGAAGTGGTACAAAACAACATCAAAACAAAAAACTAAATATAAGCCCAGCCCAGTCTACAAAGCTAAATGCTATCATCAAGAAGTTTAGTATGGATTGTATAAAGCTTAACGTCTTTTAATCAAGGTTTGTCTTATATCAAATTCAAATTTCAAAGTTACTTTATGGAATTTGAAATCCTGAAGCCTTATTTAATTTGTAATTAGGCCAAATGACAAAGTGAAAATTTCTATTTTTACCAATAGATTATTAATGCGCTTTAAGTTTATAGCACTATTGATTAGTATAGAATTTATTTCAAGTTTAGGACAGATTATTGTTTTTATGATGCTTCTCTTTGCGGTTTTTTTGTTTACCGTCAAGAGCAAAAATCAATTAGCTAATCGTATCTTTTCTATATTTCTTCTGATCACAGCCTTTGATTTATCCGGCTTATTCCTTGGTGAATTCATAAGGACACATTTTAACTTTGCGATTCTGAAAACTTCCTCTGTTCTATTACAAATGCCACTTTTCTATTTGTATGTGCTAGCTGTTTGTTATTCAGATTTTAAATTAAACAGCAAACATGCTTTGCATGCTCTAATGTTTTTTTTCTTTGTTTATATCTTTAAGATATCTTCCTTTTCTGAGCAGAGCCTTTTCTATTTTAGAATTGTAGGCGAGCTACAATATTTCGCTTATATCATATTAATTTTCTATTCTTTGAGTAAATACAGAACTATCTACTTGGAAAATTACGCTAAAGCCGATCGTTCCGCTTATAAATGGTTATTCCAAATTACACTTTATTTTTGTTTTGCACATCTTTTTGTTTTACTAAAAACAGGAGCTTTAATGAGTGGAATAGGCGAAAGCTATCTGAAATTGCTATACCTCTTCATCTCTAGTTCAGCTCTAATAATTATTTGTTGGTTTGTGTTAAAAGCTTTATACAACCCACATCTTTTTACGGGCATTAAAAGCGAACTAGAACCTTTAAAAGCAAAATTGGATAATAAGGAACTTGTTGCTGAAAGAGATATGGATACGCTTTCTGCTATTGAAAGTCTTGCTTATTTCATGGAAAGAAAAAAACCATATCTCGATTACGAACTCACCCTGGAAAAACTAGCAAATCAATTGAAAATGGAGGAAAAGGATTTATCCATTTTGATTAACCACCATTTGGGGAAACATTTCTTCGATTTTATAAATGAGTATCGGATTGAAGAAGCTAAGAAGATTCTTAGAAATCCAGAAAATAAAAAGCTTACAATACTCGAAGTTCTCTATCAAGTTGGCTTCAATTCAAAATCGTCTTTTTATACGGCTTTCAAAAAAATCACGGATCAAACTCCGACTGCCTACAGAAAATCCGCTCTTGCGGAATAAAAAGCTATTTAAACAGTGTTTTTAATTAGTCCGACTTTTTTAATCGGACTTTTAAGCAAAAAACGATCGCTAGGTTTGGGTAAAATTAAATATTCAAACATAATGAAACGATCACTTCTTAGCCTTTTATTAGTAAGCTTTTTAGGTCAAGCGCTTTTTGCACAAAATCTATATCAAGAGCATTTTCCTAAGGTAGATTCTATCTTAAATCATCATTATAACAAAAATACACCTGGCATAGCTCTTAGCATAATATCAACTGGAAAAACTATTTACCAGAACGCGATAGGAATGGCTGATATGGAAAATGAGATTGCTATTAGTGATTCCACCTCCTTTCATATTGCCTCTGTTTCTAAACAATTCACCGCCTATTTGGCGCTTTTGCTGGAAGAAGAAGGGAAGCTATCTATGGAAGATGATATCCGAAAATACCTACCAGAATTAGAAGCTCTTCCCTACAAAATTACCTTATATCAATTGGCAAACCACACCCATGGATTGCCTAATCTTTCTGAGCTCGTCCACCTTAAGGGAATTGGATCTCAAAATATAATGACCCATCAGCAAGTAATTAAGATGCTCTTGAACATTAGAATTGTCAATTTCAAAGCAGGTGAACAATATCAATATAATAATACTGGTTTTGCTTTACTGGCAGAAATAATAGAAAGGGTGGAAGGATTGCCTTTTCAGCAAGTCTTGAAAGAAAGGATTTTCAATCCAGAAGGGATGAATGCTAGTCAGGCCATTGATGATCCAGCTTTGATTGTTAAGAATAGAGCACGTTCCTATATGTTAGTAGAAGACGGTTATCAGAATAATGAGTTAAACTTAATGACCAACGGTTCATCGGGAATTCGAACAACCATTGCCGACTTAAGTAATTGGGCAATAAAGTTCCAGCAGCCAGATCCGAAGGCACAGGCAATATTTCAAAAAATGCAAAAGCCTTCTCAACTTAATTCGGGTCAAAGCATATCTTATGGGTTGGGGCTAGAGACTAAAAAGTATAAAGGATTAGAAGTTGTTTTCCATGGTGGTGGAGATGTCGGATATCGTTCCTATATCTTGCATATTCCAGCATATCAGCTTTCGCTTGTCTTGCTTAGCAATACTGATGACTTTGCTCCTCTGCTTGTATATGATATAATTGATCTTTTCTTAAAGGATGTATTAAAAGAACCCACAAAACCAGAAAAGACTCATTACAGCAGCAAAGAATTAAAATCCTTTGAAGGGACTTATCAAATGTTTCCAGGTAATTATTTTAATATAATTGCAAAGCATGACACGCTCTATTTTCAGAACTATGGAACTAAGGATATAGCTCCACTTCCTATCATAGGTGATGATGAGTTTCTATTTCCATATATACCAACTACGAAATTCTCTTTTTATGAAAATGGTTTCATTTTCAATATAGCAGATTTCAAGTATGACTGTAAGAAAGTACAATTAGAAACTGTAAAGGCTGAGGAGATTGATCTTTCAGAATATATTGGCATTTATAAAAACGAAGAATTTAATGTGTTCTTTGAACTGCTAATTGAAGATAAAGAATTAAAGGCAAGACATATGCGAATGGAAGATATTAGTCTTCACCCAATTGAGGATGATAGTTTCTTTTCTAGAAGGTCTTTTTTCGGGAAGCTGGATTTTGATAGAGATAAAGAAGGGAAGATTATTGCTTTTAGAGTATCGGGGCAGAATTTAATGAATATTGAGTTTTTTAAATTAGGTTGTTTTCAATCTTCAAAATAAATCATGACACGATTTGATTATTAAAAATGCTTAAATTTATATACACTGTTTTCTATGATTATCGAAGCGAACCTAAATATTTTTATATTTAATATATTAGATCATCAGAAACCAAAACCTTAATCTCTATAACTCAAAAAAATAGAGTTCAGAAATATTAAAAATTTACATGATTTACACTCTAATTCTGTTTATAACTTTATCATTTCAAAAAACTACCCCATCAGCAACAGTAAAAGTAGGTGATTATTATGTCGATAAAACTGAAGCTACTAATTTACATTGGCTAGAATATCAATATTATCTAAAACAAGAACTTGATCCTTTCGAATATTGGAAAATAAATCCCGATAGTTCAAATACCTGATATAAAATAAAAGGCTGTAGATACGAACCTATCACATTGGTTACCCATGAACAAGCAGTTGCCTATTGTCAATGGCGTTTAGAAGTGGTAAGTAAAAAACTTGGAATTATTGTTAATTATCGATTACCAACTGTTAAAGAATGTGAAGAAATTGCACAGGTATTACTGAGAGAAAATGAAATAAAGATTAGTAGAACTTTAAAATAATTAAAGAAAGCTGCTTCTGAAAAATATTATCTACAAAGCAGAGAGAATATCAAAAATCAAGTTTATGATGATTTCTCTAATGTTTCAGAAATGACTGCTAAAGAAGGTATCGCCAAGGGGGGTAATAATGGAGAATTGTTGGAAAATGGAAATTTAAAAGAAAGTATTAAATATTCTTCACCCAGTCCTTATTTAGGTTTTATATGTATAGCTTAATATGTAGAACCAAAGGATGATTAAACTTTGGCTTGATTTTCAGATTTTAAAAAGATTTTGGAATCAATCCGCGATAAACTTTTGATAAGTCATAGGTTTCGTAACTTTGTACTCTCATAGACGAAACACTATACAGTCTTAATTGAATCAAAAGGTTAATAATATAATGGCGGAGCAAAAGAAAGAGGGAAATACTTACGAAACACTAAAAGCTTTATACTACTCAGGAAAGGTTAAACCTTCATTGCATAAAATTTTAGCAGCATTGGAGGAGGATCCAAATAATGTAGATATGGTCTTGTTAGCGTGTGAAGTATTAGAGAGAGCAAAGGATTTTGATCAATTATCCTCTTACGCAGATACTGTAAAAAAGCTAGCCCCTAAATCTCCTGAAGGTTATTATTACAAAGGAATTGCACTTCAATTTGTAAAAGGGAAAGAGCAAGAAGCTTTAAAAAACTTTAATGAGGCTTTAGAAATTGACCCTGATAATTTGCTATGTCTAAAAAGTAAAGCGACTACCCACTTACTATTATTTAAGGATTTTGACTTACCGATTAAGTTTGCCGATAAGCATAGAGTAAAAGCTGAAACTTGCTTGTTAAAAGTGATTGACTTGGTTGAGAATAAAGAAGATGCAACCTACCTAGAGCTTTATATATTAGCAGAAGTTAATATGATGGTAGAACAAGCATTGAATGCTAAGATGGCCTACCTGAAAGCTGTTAATGCCTATGAAGAGGCTGAACCTGAAAACCAAAATAAAAATATTTATAAAGATATGGTGAGGGCACAGAAGAAATGCATTAAGCAGTTAGAGAAGTTTACTGAGTAATGATTAATTACTAATTAAGAATTAGTAATTAATCATTGAAGACTAAAAATAAACTACTATTTAGCTTACTGTCTCTTGTTTCACCGCCTTAAAAAATTTCTTTTGGAAGATTAAGATAACGGCTACACCGCAGAATATACTAGCATCAGCTACATTGAAAATCGGCCATAATGAGATGTAATCACCTCCCCAGAGTGGAACCCAATCGGCAACTCTACCTTCCCAGATGTCAACGTAGAACATATCTACTACCTGACCATGAAACCAGGGTGAGATAGCATTGTACGGTGCATTGTCTAACCACACACCATAGAAGATACTATCAATCAAATTACCGATAGCGCCTGCTAGAACTGCGGCTATGCTCCATAATACACCTGGATGAGTTTTTTCTTTAGCTAATTTATATAAGTAGTAACCAATAAAGAACATGGCTACTAATCGGAAAAGACTTAATCCTAATTTACCGTATTCAGAACCAAATTGCATCCCGAAAGCCATTCCAGGATTTAGTGTATAATACAACTTAAACCAATCGCCAAAAACTTCAATTTGCCCTGCAACGCCCATTTCCATATTGAAATGAACCCAAAGCTTAACTACTTGGTCGAGGGCGATTATAAATAATGTTAATAAAAAATATTTTGCGTATTTCACTTTTATTGGTTTTTCACCACAACAGACAACTCAACTGTTAAATCATCTATTTCTAGTTCTGTGGTTTCGGTTAAATTATCAGCCAAATCTAATGAAACTGCTTGAGTTTCGGAACAAATGTAGTCTTTGTTTTGAGATATAGCAGTGTCCACTAAATCATTACCTTGCTTAACGGCAACGGCAATCTTATCTTGTACCTCCAAGCCTTTTTCTTTTCTTAGGTTTTGAATACGATTCACTAGATCTCTAGCAAAGCCTTCTCTTCTTAGATCATCGTCAATGCTGATATCCAAAGCAACTGTGATACCTGCTTCAGAAGCTACAGACCAACCCGGTATGTCCTGAGACGTAATTTCTACATCCTCTAATTTAAGGGTATGCTTTTCACCATCAACTTCAATTTCAAAAGCATCATTCTTCTCAATATCTGCTATTTCGTCTTGCCCCCATTGATTGATAATTTGGGTAACTGCTTTCATTTTAGGGCCAAAATGCTGACCTAATTTTCTGAAGTTAGGCTTTACATTTTTGACTAACACACCAGAAGCATCATCTATATATTCAATAGATTTTACATTCACCTCAGAGGTAATTAAATCCTCAACAGCTTCAATTTGATGCTTGGTTTTTTCATTTAAAACCGGCACTAATATTTTATGTAAAGGCTGTCTTACCTTAATTTTTTGTGCCTTTCGGATTGAGTGAGTTAAAGAAGATATATGCTGAGCTAAGTACATACGCTCTTCTAAATCTTTATCGATAACACTTTCATCTGCTTGAGGGAAGTTTACTAAATGCACTGATTCTTCAGACATTCTTCCACTTACTTTATTTAAGCTCTGGAATAAATTATCCATATAGAATGGAGCAATTGGTGCACTCAAAATAGCGATGCTTTCTAAACACTCGTAAAGTGACTGGTAAGCCGCTTTCTTATCTTCATTGTATTCACCTTTCCAGAATCGTTTACGGTTCAAACGAACATACCAGTTACTCACATCATCCTGAACGAAATCCTGAATAAGTCTGGCAGCTCTTGTCGGCTCATAATCATCATAAGCAGCATCTACCGCTTTTTTCAGCGAATTAAGTTTTGATAGTATCCAACGATCACTTTCCGTACGCTTTTCTAATGGAATGCTTTCACCCTCAAAAGTAAAGCCATCCAAATTCGCATAAAGTGCAAAGAAATTGTAGGTGTTTTGAAGTGTACCAAAGAACTTACGCTGTACTTCTTCTACACCTTGTAAGTTGAATTTTAAATTGTCCCATGGGTTTGCGTTGCTGATCATATACCAGCGAGTTGCATCTGGGCCATATTTTTTTAAGGTTTCGAATGGATTAATGGCATTGCCTAAACGCTTAGACATTTTGTTACCATCTTTATCCAAAACTAATCCATTTGCAATTACATTTTTGTAAGCTACAGAATCAAATAGCATTCCTGCAATGGCGTGAAGTGTAAAGAACCAACCTCTCGTTTGATCAACACCTTCTGCTATAAAATCTGCAGGGTAGTTTTTATCGAAAATCTCTTTGTTTTCAAATGGATAATGCCATTGAGCATAAGGCATAGCTCCTGAATCAAACCAAACATCAATCAAATCTGGTTCACGGAACATTTTTTGACCTGATTCACTCACTAAAACTACATCATCCACATATGGGCGGTGTAAATCGAAGTCTTCAGCAATTTGCTCCTTCATAAAGCCAGCCTCAACAGATTTGGCTACTTCACTTCTTAATTCCTCAAGTGAACCAATACATTTTTCTTCTTTTCTATCTTCAGTTACCCAAATCGGTAAAGGAGTTCCCCAGTATCTTGAGCGGCTTAAATTCCAGTCTACAAGATTTTCCAGCCAATTACCAAAACGACCTTCTCCTGTGGAGGCTGGTTTCCAATTGATGGTTTTATTTAATTCCACCAATCGATCCTTCATGGCTGTAGTTTTAATAAACCAAGAATCTAATGGATAATATAAAATAGGCTTATCAGTTCTCCAGCAATGCGGGTAAGAGTGCTCGTATTTTTCTACCTTAAAAGCTTTGTTATCTTCTTTAAGCTTGATGGCGATTAAAACATCTGTAGGCTTGAAGTCAGGGTCTTTACGAGTTTCATCATCATAATATTCCTCCTTCACAAATCGACCTGCAAAATCTGTTACTTCAGTAACAAATTTACCTTGCTTATCTACTAAAGGCATTTCTTTGCCTTGCTCGTCTTTTACTAATACTGCCGGAACATTATTTTGCTGTGCTACTCTAAAGTCATCAGCACCAAAAACAGAAGCAGTATGAACTATACCCGTACCATCATCAGTCGTAACAAAATCACCTGGGATTACTCGGAAAGCATTTTTTTCTAAGTCTTCGCTCGTTACATAATCCATTAGTTGCTCGTAACGAGTTTCTACTAAATCTTTACCTTTGAAAGTTTGAGAAATTTCAAATGGAATTAACTTATCACCTTCTTTATAATCTTCAAGTTTCAAGTCTTTCGCTTTCGCTTTGAAATGACTATTCACTAGGTCTTTTGCTAAAACTACTGAAACGGGCTTATATGTATATTGATTAAAGGTTTTAACCTTTACATATTCTATTTTTTCTCCTACTGCTAAAGCACAGTTTGAAGGTAAAGTCCAAGGAGTAGTAGTCCAAGCAATGAAACGAACATCTTCATTATCATCTTCAAAAAGGAAAGCAGATTTTTCATCTTTCTTTACTTTGAATTGAGCAGTAATTGAAGTGTCTTTTACATCTCTGTAGCAGCCTGGTTGATTTAATTCGTGTGAACTTAATCCTGTACCAGCTGCTGGGGAGAATGGCTGAACCGTATAACCTTTATATAATAAATCTTTATCGTAGAATTTCTTTAGCAAGTGCCAAAGTGTTTCCATGTATTTGCGGTCAAATGTGATATATGGATCATCAAGATCAACCCAATAGCCCATTTTACGAGTAAGCTCATCCCACTCGCCTTTGAATTTCATAACCGCTTTACGGCATCTGTCATTATATTCTGCTACAGATATCTTTTTCCCAATATCTTCTTTCGTGATGCCTAATTCCTTTTCTACTTGAAGCTCTACTGGCAAACCATGAGTATCCCAACCTCCTTTTCTTTTGACCTGAAATCCTTTTAGGGTTTTATATCGGCAGAAAATATCTTTTACCGCACGAGCCATTACGTGATGAATACCAGGAGTGCCATTTGCAGAGGGCGGTCCTTCATAAAAAGTGAAAGTAGGATTCCCTTCTCGGGTACTCATCGATTTTTGGAAGATATCATTCTCATTCCAAAATTCTAATACTTCATCTGCCAGCTCGGCATAGTTTAGGTTTTTGTATTCTTTGTATTGACCCATTTTTATGATTTTTTCTGCTCCTCAGGCTTAAAAGGAACTTTAGGTTCAGCTTTTTTAATTCTTGATAAATTAATTTCTTCGTCTTCTTCTTCTAAGTAGAAGTCTTCGTCATATTGCTCGATCAATGGATGACTTAATTTATTACGCTTGCCATCATCAAAAGTAAGCAATAGAGAAGGTAATACTAATAAGTTAGTGAACATTGCTACCAATAAGGTAGTGGAGGTTAAAGCTCCCAAAGCAACTGTGCCTCCAAAACTTGAGGTTACAAAAATAATAAAGCCTGCAAAAAGCACAATAGAAGTGTAAATCATACTCTTTCCGGTCTCTTTTAATGTTTTAGTAACTGCTAATGGTACAAAGAAATTATTAGCGAATAATTCTTGTCTATATTTTGCTAAAAAGTGAATAGTATCATCCACTGAAATACCAAAGGCAATGCTAAATACTAATACAGTACTTGGCTTCAGAGGCACCCCTAAATAACCCATTAAACCTCCTGTAATTACTAATGGAATAACATTTGGGATGATAGAAATAATGATCATTCGTATGTTTTGGAATAAAATACCCATCACCAATGCTATAATTAAGAAGGCAATGAGAAGACTTAATCTTAAATTTTCAACTAAATATTCGTTTCCTTTAATGAATATTGGAGTGGTTCCAGTGATGGAGATATCGAAATCCTCTCCTTCAAAAATTTCATTCATTCTAGGTTTAATAGAATTTTCGATTAGAGTATTCATTTTATCAGATCCAATATCAGCAATTTTTAAAGATACCCTCATGGATGATAAATCTTCATTAGTAAAGCTTTCTAAAACGGATACATTTTCTTCATCCTGTTGTAGATAACGCATAATGAAATTATAGTCACGCGAATTAGGCAAAGCATAAAAGGAAGGGTTTCCATTATAATAAGCTTGCCTTGTTGCTTTAACCATACTAACTACCGAAATAGGCTGGCTGATTGCTGGGATACTATCTAAAAATTCTTCAAACTCATTTACTTTTCTTAAGGTAGTTCTTTGAATTATACCTCGTTTTTTCTTGGTATCAATTACAATTTCAAGTGGCATGATTCCACTAAAATTATCCTCGAAGAATCTTAAGTCAGTTATGGTTTTGCCGTCTTTAGGTAAGTCATCAACCATATGGCTAATGGAGTTCAACTTAAAGCCTCCAACTATAGCTAAGCTCACAATAACTATAGTGGCAATATAAATAACACTTCTGTTGTAATGAACGGTCTTGTTTAACCAGGTTAAAACAAAATCTGTCATTTTGAAATTCATATGCTTCAGTTGCTTTCTACCGGGTTCTGGTAGGTATGAAAACACTGCAGGAATCAAAATGATACTGACAATAAAAGTAGCAAAGATGTTTACACCTGCTACTATACCGAATTCCTCTAATAGTTTAATTTCTGTAAAAGTAAGTACTAAGAAACCTACCGCAGTTGTGAAATTAGTAATTAAGGTTACTATCCCAATTTTCCGAGTGATCGTACTTATAGCTTTTATTTTATTACCATGCTCTTCAAATTCTTGATGGTATTTATTGAGTAAATAGATACTGTTTGGAATTCCAATGACCACAATAATGGTCGGGATTAAGCTGGTTAATATGGTGATTTTATACCCTAATAAATCTAGTGTTCCTACTGACCAAATTACTACCGAGAAAATTACCAATAACGGGAATAAAACAGCATCCCATGAACGGAAGAAAGCTAATAATATTAAGGCTGTAACAATTACAGACAATATCAATAACTGAATAATCTCCTGCCTAACTTTGGTCATCATAGTAGACCGCACAAAAGGTAAGCCTGCGTAATGAAGCTCAATTCCTGTTTTTTCTTCAAATGCATCACCTAGTTGAGTGATGTCTGACATTAATCTTAATCTGTCGGGCGAATTAAAGATTTCCTCATCTAAGGTAATGATTACGGCTGTTGCCCCATTTTCAGAATTTAGCAACTGAGAAGAAAAGAATTTCTGATCTTTTATTTCTTGCAACAAACTATCAAGAGTTTCCTGATCTTCGGGTAAGTTGGTAATTAAAGGCTGCATTTCGAATTTTCTTTCTTGAGAATTCTTTTGCAGTTTTTGAAGATTCGCAATTGAAAGTAAATTATTTACACCTTTTATATCTTTTACTGCTTCGGCAAAGTATTGAAGTCTGGCAAAATTTTGTGGCGTATATAAAGCACTGTCTTTAATACCTATTGCCAATATATTATCATCCACTCCGAATTCTTTTTCAAAATTCTGCAGCGTTTTATAATCTTCATCTGTTTCGGGTACCAATTTTGCTAAGTCATAATCTAACTCAACATTACGGGCACGGTATCCCATAAAGGCAGTTATTAAAGCCAAAATTATGATTAATGGCAGCCTGTATTTTATTACGTTATGCGCTAGTTTTGTCCACATATTTTTAAGCAAGCCACAAAGGTAATGATTTTTCTAGTCGAGACACTTCTAAAACCATGCTTTTCGGCTTGAATGTAGTATTTTTATGAATTTTACTTGTTGTTTGTAAAACTACTTGACGAAGAGAGTGTTTAATAGTTCTATAAAATCAAAATTTTGGATAAAAAGAAGAATCAAGTTATTGTTGTAGGAGGTGGCCTTGCGGGTTTGATATCTTCTATATGTCTGCAAAGAACAGGAATTCAAGCATGTCTTATTGAAAAGAAGCAATATCCTTTTCATAGAGTGTGTGGAGAATATATTTCTAAAGAAGTAGCACCTTTCTTAAAACGATTAAATCTATATCCTGAGCATTTAAATCCTTCAGAATTAACACATTTCAATTTATCAGATATAAAAGGTAATGTGGCAAAAGTTGATTTACCATTGGGTGGATTTGGAGTTAGTAGATATGCTTTTGATGAGTTTTTATATGAAAAGGCATTAGAATGTGGAGTAGAAATATTTACAAATACTGAAGTTACTGATATTCAATTCAAGAATGATGTATTTACGGTTCATCTGAAAACTGGTAATAGTTTACAGGCTGAGTTTGTGATTAATGCCTATGGTAAGAGATCAAAATTAGACAAAGAATTTAATCGAAACTTTATTAATAAGCGCTCACCTTTTATGGGTGTTAAATATCATGCGAAGGTAGATTTTCCTAAAGATGTAATCGGTTTGTATAACTTTAAAGGGGGATATTGTGGTGTAAGTCATGTAGAAGATAATACTGTGAACATTTGCTATTTAACCAAAAGAAAAAATCTTAAAAAGCACAAATCCATAGCGGATATGGAAAAAGAATTTCTTTTCGAAAACCCGATTTTAAAAGAAATTTTTGAGGGTTCAGTCTTTTTGTTTGATAAGCCAGAGGTAATCAATGAAATTTCTTTCGAACAAAAATCAACAATCGAAAACCATATGCTGATGACCGGAGATACTGCAGGATTAATCACTCCACTATGCGGCAACGGGATGGCCATGGCAATTCATAGCGGATATTTGGCAAGTTGTTCTATCATCAAATTTTATAATAGTAGTGAAAACAGAAGGGAAAAGATTGAAACTGATTATAAAAAAAATTGGGAAAAGAATTTTTCAAATCGGCTGTGGGTGGGGCGTAAAACTCAGAATCTTTTTGGTAATCAATTCAGATCTTCTTTGGCTATCAAGTTTGTAAAAGCATTTCCTCTTTTAGCTAAAAAGCTGATCCAACAAACTCATGGAGAAGTTTTTTGACATGTTTCCATTCTGCTTAGTGTAAAAAATACACTTAATGCTTTTAGACAGCATTTCATTTGTTAGTTTTGTAATACTAATTGGAAACAAAACGACAAAATGAAAAAATTAATTATTCTACTTTTCTTGATTTTGCCTGCAATATCTTGGGCTCAAGAATTGAAATCACCCAATGAAAATTTCAATTTGAAATTTAGTATTGAGGAGGGTAAACCTACCTATCAACTCACATTAGATAGGCAGCTGATTGTTAAACCAAGTTCCCTTGGATTAGAGTTAATAGATGTTGAAGATCTTATTTCAGGATTTGAAATTGTGGAGACTAAAAACTCAAGCTATGATAATACTTGGGAGCCAGTTTGGGGGGAATCATCAAAAATCCGAAATCATTATAACGAGTTATTAGTCTCTTTAAAACAATCAGAAACTAATCGATTGATGAATATCAGATTTAGGTTATTCAATGATGGTTTAGGCTTCAGATATGAATTTCCCCAGCAAGATAACTTCACCTACTTTGTGGTTAAGGAAGAGAAAACCCAGTTTGCTATGACGGGAGATCACAAAGCTTGGTGGATTGCAGGTGACTATGATACGCAAGAATACGACTATACTACCTCAAAATTATCTGAAATTAGAGGGTTAATGGAAAAAGCAGTTACCCCAAATGTTTCACAATATGCTTTTTCAGAAACGGGTGTTCAAACTGCTCTCATGATGAAATCTAAAGATGGCGTTTACATTAATCTGCACGAGGCAGCATTGGTAGGGTATTCAGCTATGCATTTAGAATTAGATGATGAAAACATGGTGTTTACCTCTCATTTAACACCAGATGCGATCGGTAACAAAGCGTATATGCAAGCCCCAACTCAAACGCCTTGGAGAACGGTAATTGCCTCTAAAAATGCAGGTGATATACTACTTTCTAATATCACTTTGAACTTAAACGAACCCCTTGCTTATGAAGATGTAAGCTGGATAAAGCCAGTAAAATACATTGGGGTTTGGTGGGAAATGATCACAGGAAAAAGTTCGTGGGCATATGCGGATTTGCCAGGTGTAAAATTAGGCGAAACAGACTATTCGAAAGCTGAACCTAACGGTAGACATGGAGCTACAACTGAGCATGTAAAAGAATACATTGATTTTGCCGCAGAACATGGTTTCGACCAGGTTTTAGTGGAAGGATGGAATCAAGGTTGGGAAGATTGGTTTGATAAATCGAAAGATTACGTATTTGACTTCTTAACCCCATATCCTGATTTTGATGTAGTAGAATTAAGAAATTACGCTAAATCTAAAGGCGTAAGAATCATGATGCATCATGAAACTTCTGGAGCTATCAGAAATTATGAACGCCATATGGATAAAGCCTATCAATTTATGATAGACAATAATTACAATGCGGTTAAAAGCGGATATGTAGGTGATATTATCCCTAGAGGAGAGCATCATTATGGACAATGGGCAGTAAATCATTATTTATATGCGGTAAAAAAAGCAGGAGAATATGGTGTGATGGTGAATGCGCATGAAGCGGTTCGTCCAACCGGTTTAAGAAGAACATATCCTAATTTATTAGCAAATGAATCTGCAAGAGGTACAGAATATGAAGCATTTGGAGGGAATAATGTAGATCACACCACTATTTTGCCTTTTACACGCCAAATTGGTGGGCCAATGGATTATACTCCAGGTATTTTTGAAACCGATATAAGCAAGTTGAATCCTAATAATGGTTCAAGAGTCAGAACTACTATCGCACGCCAATTGGCTCTATATGTTACCATGTACAGTCCACTTCAAATGGCTGCTGATTTACCAGAACATTATAATCAACATCTTGATGCTTTTCAGTTTATAAAAGATGTTCCGGTTGATTGGTCAGAATCTCTAGTATTGGAAGCAGAGCCAGGAGATTTTATCACCTATGCACGTAAGGATAAAAACAGTAGCAATTGGTTTGTGGGAAGAACAAATGATGAAGAAAACAGAACTTCAAATATTAAATTTGATTTCTTGGAGAAAGGAAAAAGCTATATAGCCACTGTTTATAAAGATGCTGAAAATGCGCATTGGGAGAAGAACCCTAAAGCGTATGAAATTGAAAAATATAGTGTGAATAATAAATCTGATATTTCAATTGATTGTGCTCCAGGTGGAGGTTATGCCATTAGCATCATGGAAGTAGATAAATCAGATTTAAAGGGATTAGAAAAATTATAAGAGTGTAGATTTAAGTTGAGTAAAGGCCTTTTCGTAATTGAAAAGGCTTTTTTATTTCAAATTTTGAATATTATTCTTCAATAAATTCATAAGCTCCTATGTCAGGAGCATCATCCCTTTTTGTGCCGATTACATCCTGATTAATTTCAGTATCTAATGCAGCGCCAATTGCTGGAGAAATTGGAGTAAGACGAAAATCGTCATTATTAGGCTCAACAAATTCCGGGTCTTGATTTTGAATAGAATTATTATCTAATCCTTCAATGCCTGAACGCACCAAGTTATGAGAAAAGGACAATTTTAAGTTGCCTGGGTTTTGCTCAAAAAACTGAATTTCACCTGCTATTCTGCCATAGATAATTGTATTCAAAAGTTGTACTTCCAAAGGAGCTAAAATCTGGTTTTCATTATTATCCACAGCTAAATCAGAAAATAAGGCAGCAGGATCTTCCCTTGCCGTATTGAAGTAGTTCGCAATGGTGCAATGCGTATAATATGCGCTGCCTCCCCCAGTATGCGATACAGTGCTTGAAGCGGTATTATAAAAGACGGAATTAGTAGCTGCAAAATCACTATTAAGTGAGATTACAGATGAAATGGCCATATTACCAACAAAACAATTCTCCATATAAACATCCGCTTCATTATCAGGATTGAATACATTTAAGTTCAATCCAAAAAGTGCGTTTTTAATGCTAGTGTATTTGAAATAATTATTAGTGCTATTTCCTAAAAACACAATGCCTCCCCATTGTCCTGCGGAACTTGCAAAAGGTTCATCTAATCTGTCATTAGTGAATAATACACTGGAATCAGCTGTTCCTTCAACTTGAATGGTTCCATCAATAACTAGAAAGGTTTCAGTTGCACTGTAAATTTTAGTGCCTGCTTCAATATTTAAAATGCAGGCAGAGTCAAGTAGGATAGTGCCCGATAAAACATAGGGCTTTTCATTAGTCCATCGGCTATTACAAGTTAAGGTGCTGTCGCTTAAATAATTTGCATTCTGACCCCAGGCCTCAAATACTACAGATTGACTATTTTCTTGATTGACAACTTCCAGATAATCTCTTATCACAAATGGATTATTCTCATCACTTTGATCAATATTTGCGGACACTAATAGTAATAAGCTATCTTCTGGTAATAATAGTTGATCTGAAAAAGTTGAACCGGTTCTACCATTCAATGTCAATTGAAAATCGTCTGTTTGATTTCTTAATCCAATTGAAGAAATATTAATAGCCTTATTTGAAGGATTAATTATTTTTAGACGCTTGGTAATACTCAAACGTTCAGCAAATAAAGTATCAAATTGAAGTGTATCAGTAGAAAAAGTTAAGTTTATTGCCTCAGATGTTGGTTCTGGTTCATAGGAACAGAAAGAAAAAGTGAGGATACAAAAACTACAAATCGCTATGAAAACGGCCTTATTGATCCGTTTCGTCCATTTTGCTGGCATTTTCGGCAATTTGTAAATTTTCGACAAGGTCTTCAATTTCACCATTCATAATATTAGGTAAGTTGTGAACTGTATAGTTAATTCTATGGTCAGTTACCCTTCCTTGAGGATAATTGTAAGTTCTTATTTTATCAGAACGGTCTCCACTTCTTACTATACTTCTTCTTTGGGCTCCTACTTCTTCATTTTGTTTAGCAAGCTCAATTTCATACAAACGAGAACGCAATACCTTTAGTGCTTTTTCAAAGTTTTTAATCTGTGACTTTTGATCCTGGCAAGTAACGACCAATCCAGTGGGTTCATGGGTTAATCGTACTGCTGAATAAGTAGTGTTTACAGATTGACCTCCAGGTCCTGATGAACAGTAAGTATCCTTACGAACATCATTCATATCGATTTCTACTTCTACATCATCTATTTCAGGAAGTACGGCAACTGTTGCGGCAGAGGTATGAACTCTTCCTTGCGTTTCGGTTTGAGGCACTCTTTGTACCCTATGAACTCCAGATTCGTATTTTAAAGTACCGTAAGCATTTTTACCGGTCACGGTACTGATGATTTCTTTATAGCCCCCAGCAGTCCCAAAAGTTAAATCTAACACAGTTAAATTCAATCCGTTTTTGTCGCAGAATCTCTGATACATTTTAAATAAATCCCCTGCAAAAATAGCAGCTTCATCCCCACCAGTTCCTGCTCTAATTTCCAATACGGCATTCTTTTCATCATTAGGGTCTTTCGGAATCAACATTTTCTTTAGCTCATCCTCTAATCGCTCTTGCTCTGGCTTTAACTCATCCAGCTCCATTTTAGCCATATCCCTAAATTCAGCCTCTTTTTCGTTTTCCAGAATGTTTTTGGCTTGCTGAATGTCATCTAGAACTTTTGCGTAAGCATCATATGCTTGTACTACTTTTTCTAATTCTGCATATTCTTTACTGAGCTCAGTAAATTTTTTCATATCCGACATCGCATCAGGCTGTACCATTAATTGGCCTACTTCCTGAAAGCGCTCCTTCATACGTTCAAGTCTGTCTAACATTCAGCTATTGGTTTTAGTATCACAAAACTACTAAATATATATCAATAGATTAAAATCAAAAAACTATCATATTTTTGCATAGTTATAAGAAGTAGAGAAC
Organism: Marivirga arenosa; assembly: GCF_030503895.2. Taxonomy (GTDB): domain Bacteria; phylum Bacteroidota; class Bacteroidia; order Cytophagales; family Cyclobacteriaceae; genus Marivirga; species Marivirga arenosa. Next base: position 1,376,122 of record NZ_CP129970.2, on the reverse strand, counting down.
ACTTAAAAAGGATTTGTAAGTCCTTTCGTGAATTATACTTCCGTTTTAGTCGAAAAATCACTATTTTTTCATTTTAAAATGAAATATGAGTAAGTTTAATTGACCTTAAAAGTATAACTTGCAACTATACCTTTTAACCATATAGAATAATTTTATTTCGAATGCGACATTTAAAAATCGTTATCATATTTTTCGTTTTCCTTTTCATTGCAAAGGATAGTATTGCGCAGGAAAAGAATTATAGATTTCACAAGGTATTTTTCTACAGCTTTACAAAGTATATTGATTGGCCAGAGTCAAAAAAAACTGGGGATTTTGTAATTGCTGTTTACGGGCAATCTGATATTATTCCGCTTTTAGAGGAAATGGCTGAGATCAAAAAGGTAGGGGATAGAAATATTAGAGTTGTAAAAATTGATGATATCAAAAGCACAGATTTTTACCATATTCTATTTGTCCCTTCTGAAAAAAATGGAAGTTTCCCTAAGATAAAAAGTGCTATGAATAATCAACCGTGTTTGTTAGTTACTGAATATGAAAACATGGCTCGAAATGGATCTATGATTAATTTTAAAGATGTAAACGGGAAATTAAGGTTCGAAGTGAACAATACTACTCTAAAGTCAGCGGGCTTAAAAATGTCACAGGAATTAACTCGATTTGGAGAAGAAATAAATTAAATATTACATAAAAATCATAAATGGAAATAATGGATAAAATTTATAATTCAATTATTTTCATTAAGTTTAAAAAGAAATAATTTTTTAAAGGCCATAAAATGAGAAACTTTCGATTTACGATTGGTAATAAAATTTTAGGAGGGTTTATAACCCTGATCTTGATTTTCATCATTTATGCTGGAATTACAATTTTCACAGTAAGTCAAAATAGTAGTTTAACGCAAACCAATTCGAATGTAATTAAACCCTCTTTAACGAGCATTAAAGATTTTAACCTTTTAATTATTAGGTCTAAAATGCTTGTAACCAACTGGGTATATCTTCAAAGTAACGAAACCGATAAAGAAAGTTTAAGAACACTTCATGAGGAAGAATATCCTGCCATGAAGGAAAAAATCAGTGATTTAAAGGAAAATTGGGACAGCGAAGTTCAAAGGCTCGAAATGGATACGGTATTCACTGAGTTTGAAGGTCTCCTCGATGTTCAGAAAGAGATCATGGGAAGTTTAATTACTTTCGAAGATTATGAGGACCCCATTGTTAAATTCATGGCTTCAGAATCAATAGAGAGAGAAGTAATTCCTAGAACAGATTCTGTTATTTCTCACTTGAACACAATACTTGTCCAGAAACAAGAAGAATCGGAAGAATATGAAGCTGAAGTACTAGACTCATCAAATAGTTTAAGAAACACCTCAATTATTTTAGGTGTAATTTTCGTGATTTTAGGTTTAATTGGAGCATTCTGGTTAGCATCTTCAATCACAAAACCAGTAAATTATATCAAAGATATTATTGTGAAATTAGGTAAAGGAATTTTACCTGAAGATAATGAACGGAAATTTGGAAATGATGAAATTGGTGAAATGGCTATTGCTGTTGGCCAATTAGTAGATGGATTGAAAGATACTTCATACTTTGCTGAAAATATTGGTAATGGTAAATACGATTCTGATTATGAGCCATTGAGTGAGGAAGATGTATTAGGAAATGCCCTTATCAATATGAGAGGCAACCTAAGGAAGGTAGCAGAAGAAGATAAGAAAAGAAATTGGTCAACTGAAGGTTTGGCTATGTTTGGAGATATTTTAAGGAAGAACAATGATAATATTTCATTGCTTTCTGATGATATTATCTCAAACCTTGTAAAATATACGAAGTCTAACCAAGGAGGTATTTTCGTAATCAATAGCGAAGAGGATGATGAGCCATTTCTAGAACTAACTGCTTGTTATGCTTGGGATAAAAAGAAATATCTGGAACAAAAGATATATGAAGGAGAAGGCTTAACAGGTCAGGCTTGGTTAGAAGGGGAGACTATTTATATGACTGAAGTACCTCAGGATTATGTGATGATTACTTCAGGTTTAGGAGAAGCTAATCCAAACAGTATCTTAATCGTTCCATTGAAAGTGAATGATGAGATTTATGGTATAATTGAATTGGCATCTTTCAATGAGTTCCAAGATTATGAAAGGGAATTCGTAGAGAAAATTGCTGAAAATATTGCATCCACTATTTCATCTGTTAAGATCAATGAAAGAACTTCTAAATTATTAGAAGAGTCAAGAGAAATGACTGAACAGATGCGTTCTCAGGAAGAAGAGATGCGTCAGAATATGGAAGAGCTTCAAGCAACTCAGGAAGAAATGGAAAGATCTCAACGTGAGAGAGAAGATAAAGAAAAAATCATCAATTACACGAATATGATGATTGAACTTGACGGTTCTTTCTACATAAACAGCATTAATAATGTTACGAATGATAAGTTGGGTTATACTTCTTCTGAAGTTGGAGGTTCTGAGCTGTCCATGTTAGTGGAATCTAAAGATGCTTTAAAATCAATGAAGTCATCACTAGAAGCTAACAAAACTTGGTCGGGCACTATCAAGATGAAGAATAAAGCAGGAGATGTGGTAGACACTCAATTCTCTTGTGGTCCATTAAGTGGTCAGAGTTCAGGAGGAAGCAGTTATCTAATGATAGGATCAGTAATCAATAAAGATTAATGATTTAAAATCTATGAGGTATTCAATTGCCAAAGCATTAAGCTTATTAATTATATTATCTATTTGGGCCTGTGGTTTTTCAACTGAAAAGCGCAGGCCCAAACGCATTCAAGATACTCTTGAAGAAAGAGTGGTTAAAAAAGTTTCGGAAGCTGAAATCATCAATAAAACTACCCAACTTGGAGATTCTATAACTCAAGTAGTAGGGGCTGTTTTCATGTCTAAAATCTCAAAGGAGTATGCAAGAGGAGGATATGAAGCTGCTGCAAAATATTGTAGCATGAATGCGTATCCTTTAACAGACAGTTTAGCCGATCAATACAAGGTTTTCCTTAAGAGAGTAAGTAATAAAAATAGAAACCCTATAAATACTCCATCAGATATTGAAAAGAATATTTTAGAGGCTTTTGAATATTCCTCTGAACGTGGTGATGAAATTGGAGCTAATGTGCAGTTCATTAGGCCTGGTGACACCATTCTTTATAATAAACCTATTAAAATCCCATCAAAATTATGCTTAAATTGTCATGGTACAAAGAACCAAATTTCTAAAGAGGTTCAAGCAATTCTTAAAAAAGAATATCCTAATGATAAGGCAATAAACTATGAAGTGGGCGATCTTAGAGGAATGTGGAGTTTAAAGTTTTTGAAGAAAGAGATAGTTCAAAAGCTTTAAGTTGAAAGCTTATTCAGTATAAAATGCTTTGAACTTTTCTTCAGATTTAAGCTCTAATAATCTTTGCTCAGATAATGGTTTTTCTACATAGTCAATCACCATATCATATTGTTCACTTTTAATTTTATCGGCAGTATTAATCGATGAGGTTAATACAATAACAGCTATATTTTTATCCATTCCATTTTCAATAATAGCATCCATTACTTCCCAACCGCTTAAGATAGGCATATTGATGTCTAGCAATATGCAGTATTGCTTTTTAACATTATAATAGGTTTTCAGATAGTCAACGACATCATTTCCATTATAGAAACTTTTAGGTGCTGGATGAAACTGAGTTTCCTTTACATGTACATCATGTAAAAAAACAGTCATGTCATCATCATCCACAATTAACACTTCAAAATCCTCATTTTTTAATGACATAATGCTTATTACCTTCTCTTTTGATTATTTATTAAATACCTGATAAAAAATATCTAGAAAGTACATCAGAAAAGAATCTTCCGCCTCCAGCACCATGTATATCTTCAACAGCTACATCACTGCCGAATTCGTAAGTTTCAAATAATACTTCTTCACTGCCATTTGCAGTTAAGTTTTCATAAGCATCAACAGAATTGAAATAAGGGACCAAGCCATCATTTCTACTGTGATACAACTTTATAGGAGCATTGGCTTTCCAATCATGTACATTATTGTCAGCTAATGCTTGGCTAAATCCACTATTAGGGTCATTGATTTCATCTATAAATTCAGTGGTAAATATTTCTTGAGGGTTAGTATTTGATAAGGCAAAATAACCACCATTTTCAACTTCTGTTGCATAAGGTTCATTTAAATAATAATCCAAGCCTCTTTGTAAATATACTCTATCGTAAGTATCCATTACCCATAAATATAGACTGATTGAGAAACCTAATTCCCCTTCAAAATTGAAAATGTAATTCCCAACAGCTGATTTATGATAGGCACCAGCACCCATCGCACTTCTTATAATATTAAATTCACCTGGTTGTGTTTCTTCAATGTATTTATGCAGCGCCATAGTCGAATTTCCTCCTTGAGAATACCCTAATAAATGTAATTCCTCAGTTCCGTTATCATCAGCTCTCATTTTTACCTCTAAAAACTCAGCATATTCTCTTGCTGCAATTAACATATCATAGCTAGTAGTAGCTGTTGTTTGAGCATGCTCATATGGGTGAAACATATCTCCTGTGCTTCCATAACCGATATAATCAGGGGCTGAGATCATATAACCATTTGCAGCAAAAAGAGCAGCGGATAAATGAATTTCTGCATTATTTTCTGGTAAATAAGAGGGAGCTCTATTTTCTTGATCAATTTGGGGATTTGCATCTTTTGCTAATGTGCTATGCTGAAAACTGGTAAGTTTAGCAGAACCTTGAACAATAGGAATCAAGATTAATCCGGAAGCTTCTACTTCTGTTCCATCATAATTTTCCGTCATGTAGGTTATTTTATGAGCCGTGATATCGAAATTGATAAATCCACCTACTAAATTATTTCCACCAAAGCGAGCACTAATATCCTCAGTTGAGATTGAATCCAGAAATTCATAGCTGACTACATGTTGAAAATTAAATTCATTCTCTAAATCATCATCATTATTGCAGGCAAAAACTAAAACTGAGAGAATAACTAGGCTAAATAATCGAAGAAACTTATTAGATTGCATATTGTGATTTTATTACTACTTACTATTTATGATAATAATCATAAAAACTGATTAGCAATATATTAAATTCTAACTAAGATAGCCTTATGCTGCTTCAAGAAATACCAAAAAAAGAAGACATTATTTCAGCTGAGAAAAGAATTCACGACTATGTTCATAGAACTCCGGTTTTTACTTCTACTACATTGAATGAAATTTTAGGAGTTAATGTGTATTTCAAATGTGAGAATTTGCAGAAAGTAGGTGCTTTCAAAATGAGAGGTGCATCAAATGCAATATTATCACTAACAAAAGCACAATTGAAAAAGGGCGTGGCTACACATTCATCGGGTAATCATGCTCAGGCGGTAGCTTTAGCTGCCAAGCTATCAAAAATACCAGCTTATATTGTGATGCCTCAAAATGCTCCTGAAGTTAAGGTAGAAGCGGTAAGAAGATATGGAGCAGAGGTGATTTATTGTGATTCAACTCTTAATGCTCGGGAAGAAACTTTAAAAGATGTTGTAGCTAAAACGGGAGCTACATTTATTCATCCGTATGATAATTATGATGTGATTGCAGGCCAAGCAACCTGTGCTAAGGAAATGATAGAAGATACGGATCATTTAAAAGCTATATATGCTCCAATTGGGGGTGGAGGACTTATGGCTGGAACTTTACTTTCATCTCAGTATTTTGGTCATAAAATTCCAGTGATTGGCGCAGAACCCGAAGGTGCTGATGATGCTTACAGATCATGGAAAGCTGGCAAAATAATTCCTATGGAATTTCCTGATACCATAGCAGATGGTTTAAGAACTTCTTTGGGGGAAAGAAATTTCCCTATCATTCAAGAGCATATTGAAGATATTATTACCGTTAGCGATCAAGAGATAATTGAAGCGATGAGGTTAATTTTCAACTATTTAAAATTGGTGGTTGAACCTTCAGGAGCTGTTCCTTTTGCCTCTATGATAAAATCGAAAGAAAGGTATAAAGGGCATAAAGTTGGGGTCATATTATGTGGTGGAAATGTTGATTTGAAAAGATTGCCTTTTTAAAAATTTTTTAGCCTTTTGGAGATTATATTCATTTTATGAAAGTTGTTCATCGCTATTATATACTGCCCAGGAGAGATCAAAAAAGAAAGTTATGGTCTTTTGTTTTTAATTTACTTATACTGGTAGCAATAATAGTATTTATGGCATGGAGCACCGGCGTTTGGTTTTTATTAATCCTTATTCAGCCTGTATTATCAGTATTTGCTTCCTTTATTGATGTGCCTACTGCTCGAAAAAACGGTAACTTAGTTTACTATTCCCCTTTGTTGCTATCATCAGCCCTTAAGCATAATAAAATTCAGCTTCATGGCGGTACGCTTTTCGATTATTATTATACCTTAAGTATTCACAAAAGTGAATCAAGAAATAAGAAGGCGATCCTTTATAGTTACATTGAAGGTATGATTAATATGCTGGATTCATTTAGTAAAGATCAGGATGATGTTAAAATTGAAGCAAATGCTTATTTTATTAATCCTCACACTGCCGAAAGGTTAGGATTTAAAAAGGTAAAAACTAAAAATGCTCAAAAAATTATAATGCTTTTGAATTACGTGCCCATCACCATAAGCTATACAATTGCAATGGGAAAACTGAGTATCCCAAATATCTTTTCATTAAAAAGTTATGAAAGTACCATAGGAGAATTGCGTAAAAACAGGTCAAAATTATTTACAATGTTTGAAAGAATTAACAAATAAATATGAAGTCAGCAATAATTGAAAAATGCAGAGAAAACTTAAGGAATTATAGAGAAAATCTTCAAAAGGATATTGATGAATTGAAGAATTCAATGACTGCTGATACGAAAAGTTCCGCAGGAGATAAATATGAAACGGGAAGGGAAATGATGAAGCAGGAGCAAGATAAGTTACAGGCTCAGTTGGAAGTAATTAACAGAAACTTGGCGGTCCTACAAAACATTAATACTCATGAAGAGTATAATTCTGTTCAGTTTGGAGCCTTAGTCACAACTTCAGAAGGAAAGTATTTGATTTCAGTTTCATACGGAAAGCTACATATTGAGGAAAAAGAAGTGGTTTTAATTTCTGCTATCAGCCCCTTAGCGCAATTAATGATTGATAAAAAAGTTGGAGATAAATTTGATTGGAACGGAAATAAAATCATGATTGAAGAAATTCACTAATACTCTTGCACATCGGCTGGAATTTTTCCACTCATGTAGACGCCTTTTATAATTTTAAAGAAACTCCAAGTTTTAGCTTTTTAAATTATCTTCAAGCTTTACCTTTACACCTCCAAAAGGAAGAAGCATGAGCACAGCACAAAAGATTGATTTTTATAAAGGTAAGATTGAAAGTTTCCGAACTGATGTAGAAAAGTACAGAAAGCAAACTAACCAATTTGGTACTATAAGAGTGCTATATTTTTTGGCCTCAATTATTCTAGCGGTTTATTTTATTAACGAAAGAGACGGAGCATCAACTGCAATTGTATTACTTCCTTTTCCATTGATATTTGGCTGGTTAGTGAATAAGCATAAGTCTAAAAAAAGAAGTTTAGAATTATGTCGAAATAGAATCAACTTTCTTAAGGGAGAAATTGACCGATTAAACCTGAAATTAGATGCGCTTCCTGATGGAGAACAATTCAATGAGCATTTACATGAATATATTGCCGATATGGATGTATTTGGTAGGCATTCTCTTTTCTCTTTATTGAATAGAAGCGTTTTGAGTTTTGGCCAAAACGCCTTAGCAAATTGGTTTAAAAAACCAGCCAGCAAAAGTGAGATCATTCAAAGACAAGAGGCAGTTGCTGAGATAAAAGATGATTTTGACTGGCGATTAGAATGGTGGGCAGAAAGTAGAATAAAAGAAGGTAAGGAAGATGAATATGAATTAAAAGCGGTCTTTAAATATTTTAGTCATACCGAAAAAGAATCAGTTAAACCAGCTTTTAGGATATTACCCTATGTAGCGATTACCCAACTTTTGGTTTTAATCATTTTGGCGATTACTGGAATTATAGCAGGTTCATTTGTAGGGCTTGGTTTTCTGATTAATATTTTAGTGTTGGCCCCAGTTCAAAAGAACATTATGAGGCTGCAATCCGAAACTAAGCCTATTGCTGAACATCTGGAACAGCATAAAAACCTATTTAAAATGGCGGAGGAAAAGCAAGTATCTTCTGCCCTACTACAGCAATTTCAACAGTATTTTCAAAACCCTAAAGCATCCACAAAAATAAAGAGGCTGTCTAAAATTTTTAATTGGTTACATGCTCGAAATGGGATGATGTATTGGATCATTAATCCTTTTGTATTAATTGATTATTGGGTTTTAAATAGTTTAATAAAATGGAAAAATGACTATGGAAAATCTATAGAAAATTGGTTTGATGCTATTGGGAAATGGGAAGCCATCATGAGTATGGCAGAATTTTCTTTTGCTCATGAGCAATATAAAAACGCTGAAATATTAGATGCAAAATGTGATTTAATAGCAAAAGACCTTGGACATCCTTTATTAAAACATGATGAGAGGGTTTGCAATGATTTTGAAATGACCGGTCCTGGTGCAGTCACATTAATTACGGGAGCCAATATGAGTGGTAAAAGTACTTTTGAACGTTCATTGGGTGTTAATATGATCTTAGCACAAATGGGGGCGGTTTGTTGTGCAGAAAGTATTGCAATGAGTCCATTGCAGTTATTTACGAGCATGCGTACACAGGATAATTTGGAAGAAAACACCTCTTCATTTTATGCTGAATTAAAACGACTAAAGCAACTGGTTGATATGACCAAAAGACCTCAAGAGCGGCCAATTTTCTATTTGCTAGACGAGATTTTAAAAGGAACCAATTCTGAAGACCGAAATATAGGGGCTGAGAGTTTGATTCGTCAGTTGATGAAAACCAACAGTATGGGATTAATATCAACTCATGATTTATCCTTAGCTAAATTAGAAAACGAACTGAACAACTTCCAAAACTATAGTTTCAATAGTGATGTAAGCGGAGAAGAAATTCTGTTTGATTATAAGTTACATAATGGTCCTTGCCATACTTTTAATGCAGTGCCTTTAATGCGGAAAATGGGGATAGATATTATTGAGTAAGCTGAAAATTTCTCCACTCTTCAAATACAACTCTATCATTCAAACAATCTTTCTTATATTGAATTTATTAGCAAAAGCATTTAAATATGAGAAAGACATTACTAATACTAATTGCAGTATTCATTCAAACTGCTGTTTGGGCTCAAATTGAAAAGGCTCCCGAAAGAACAGAAGGTGAAGGTCCTTGGCCTCAACTCATCATCCGTGGCGTTACACTGATCAATGGAAACGGAGCCCCTCCATTGGGTCCAGTTGACATAGTAGTGGAACAAAACAAAATTGTAAAAATTGAAACGGTAGGATATCCAGGGGTTGAAATCAAGGATGAGAGTAGACCCAAATTAAAAGAAGGCGGTAAAGAATTAGACGCTTCAGGCATGTATTTAATGCCAGGCTTTATTGATATGCATGGTCATATTGGCGGAGAATCTCAAGGAACTCCATCCGAATATGTTTTCAAATTATGGATGGGGCATGGAATTACCACTATTCGCGATCCTTCTGCCGGAAATGGTTTAAACTGGGTGTTAGAGCATAAAAGAAAAAGTGCTGCCAATAAAATAACAGCACCAAGAATTCTAGCCTATACTGCTTTCGGGCAAGGTAGTGATGAGCCGATCAGTACTCCCGCCATGGCTCAAGAATGGGTACAACAAAATGCTAAAAATGGTGCGGATGGCATCAAGTTTTTTGGTGCAGCACCTGAAATTATGCAAGCCGCTCTTGAAGAAAATAAGAAGCTAGGTTTACGTTCTGCCATGCATCATGCGCAATTAGATGTTGCCAGATGGAATGTTTTAAATTCCGCAAGAGCAGGTTTGACTTCCATGGAACATTGGTATGGTTTACCTGAAGCCATGTTTACTGATAAAACAGTTCAACATTATCCTTTAGATTACAATTATAATAATGAGCAACACCGATTTGCAGAGGCAGGTAAGCTGTGGGAGCAAGCGGCTCCTCCTTATTCTGATAAGTGGAATTCTGTAATGAATGAGTTGATCGATTTAGATTTCACCATTGATCCAACTTTCAATATTTATGAGGCTAGCCGTGATTTAATGCGCACCAGCCGAGCGGAATGGCATGATGATTACACCCTGCCATCACTATGGGAATTCTATCAACCTAGTATGGTGTCACATGGTTCGTATTGGCATTACTGGGGCACTGAAGAAGAAACTGCCTGGAGAAATAATTATAAACTCTGGATGACTTTTGTGAATGAATATAAAAACAGAGGTGGTAGAGTAACGACAGGCTCTGATTCAGGGTTTATATTTCAGTTGTATGGCTTTGCATATATTCGAGAAATGGAATTGTTAAGAGAAGCAGGCTTCCATCCATTAGAAATTATGATGTCATCAACTTTAAATGGGGCGGAAGCTTTAGGCATGGCTGATAAAATTGGTACTGTAGAAGTTGGTAAGTTGGCAGATTTCGTAATTGTAGAAGAAAATCCATTAGAGAATTTAAAAGTATTGTACGGTACTGGTGCTATTAAATTAACAGAGGATAATGAAGTAGTCAGAGTGGGTGGTGTAAAATATACCATTAAAGATGGTATCATTTATGATGCTCAGAAATTATTGGAAGATGTAAAACAAATGGTGGCTGAGGAAAAAGAGAAGACTGGTTATGAGATTAAACAACCGGGGATGAAGTGATTTAATAATTGTTAATTCGTAATTACGAATTATGCTATTTCAATTAGTGGTTCATTATGAAAAAAGCTCTGCCAGATATTATTAAATTCTGGCAGAGCTTTATTTTTATTTTAAATTATTGGCAATCTGAGAAAGCTACTACATGTTTACTTAAGTCTTTCCATGCTCTGTCAGTTGAATTCATTAATTCATCACAACCTTCCCACATTACCTCATATTCTTCATCGTAATCCTTTTTCTTTAGCTTATAAGCTGCTTCGCCATCATTCGTTTTCACAAAATATGATTTTTCTAATCCACCAGCTAAGGTTACGCCACCAACGCCAACAGACATTGTTTGCTTAGCCATAGGATCATGATAAACTTTAACTTCTTTAGAAAAAGTAGGGTTTAATAGCTGCATTAAAAGCTCCATTTTCTTTTTCTTTTTATAATACACCATTGCATTTTCAAAGTATACATAACCGTCATCTAATAAATCTTGATCGATTTGTTCATTATTCCATTTTTGAGCATCAGACATCGCATCCATTGCTTGACTTACTTTGTCTAATCCGCTTTGAGGCAAGTACATTTCTTTAATATCTTCTGGCTTAAGTTTTACTTTTTTACCATCCTCTTTTTCAATTTTAATCTGATCAATCAAACCTTTCTTTCTGTCTAAATCTTTAATGGTTCCAGTTATTTCAGTTCCATCTTTTAGGGTGATATAAGATGTTTTTTTGTGTGAATAAGTAAATGATGGACTTAATAATTTTTGTGCAAATGCAGATCCAACAAATAGCATAGTAAGAGCTAGTAATAATAATTTTTTGTTCATAATTATAAGTTTAGTTTATACAAATGTAATCATTGAAAGCTTGTATGCAACCATTAGTATAAATATTTAAAAGAGGAAATATTAATTATCCTAAGGAAAAACACTCATCTCTGTGGTGCTCAGAAATAAAAAAGGCCTGTCAGTAATATTGACAAGCCTTGGATAAGTTTTGTAAAAAAAATCAAGGGAAAATACCCATATCCGTATAGCTGATAGCAATTCTTTCAATTGCTAAAATGAAAGCCGCAGTTCTTAAGCTTTTGATTTTCTTATTTTTTCGCATTTCATTTAAATCATGATAAGCAGTTACCATTGTTTCTTCTAAACCTGATATTACTAAATCCCTTTCACTTGCCCCTTTCACTATTGCATCTCTTTGTTCCTGTTTAAAAGCATCACCCGTTGCGTTTTCAATGCTGTCTAGTAAGAATTTATATTTTTCCATATCATATCGCTTTTCTAACTTACCAAATGATACTCTTGATAAATTTTTAAGCCATTCAAAATATGAAACAGTAACACCACCTGCATTTAAATACATATCTGGTATTACAAAAATCTCTCGATCTAAAAGGATTTTTTCTGCTTCCTTAGTAATAGGTCCATTTGCTGCTTCGCCAATAATTTTAGCTTTAATTTTTCCAGCATTTTCACTGGTGATTTGGTTTTCTAAAGCAGCAGGAACTAGAATGTCACATTCCTTTTCCAGTAATGATGCTGAATCTTTTATAAACTCTCCTTTTCCATAGCCTTCAAAACCTTTGTTCTCAATTTGATATTCTTTTAAAGCTTCAATATCAATTCCATTTTCATCCCAAATTCCACCATTCCATTCTGCAACACCTATAATTTTAGCTCCAGCTTCTGAAAGGTACTTAGCGGAATAAAAACCTACGTTACCTAATCCTTGTATGATGATTTTTTTGTCTTGCAAACCTGTGGTCAATCCTAAAGATTCCATATCTTCTTTCACACTAACAGCCTCTCTAATGCCAATATAAACACCCATACCAGTTGCTTCAGTTCTTCCCTCAATACCATGTTGAGAAAGAGGTTTTCCTGTTACACATGCTTTTGCATTAATGGCTTCAGGATTAAAAGCTTCGTAGGTATCGACTATCCAGGCCATTTCTCTGGCGCCTGTACCATAATCGGGTGCAGGTACGTCAATCGCAGGCCCTATAAATTTCTTTTTAATTAATTCAGAGGTGTACCTCCTAGTAATCTTTTCAAGTTGACGAGTGTTGTAGGCCAATGGGTCAATATTTACACCACCTTTAGCACCGCCAAATGGAATGTTTACCATAGCACATTTAAAAGTCATTAAGGATGCTAATCCCATTACTTCTTGTTCATTAACCATCTCACTAAACCTAATACCTCCTTTAACGGGGAGTTTGTGGTGAGAATGCTGTACTCTGTAGCCTTTTACAACTTGATAAGACCCATCATCCATGCGAACTGGGAAATGGAATTTATAGATACTGTTGCATTGCTTGATTTGCTCTAATAAACCTGGGTGAAGCTCCATATGCTGAGCTGCATCATCAACGAAACTGCATACATCTTCGAATAAACTATACTCTTGATTTTGTGCCATAGTAAGCTAGAAAGTTTTTATTTAATTAAATCAATTACACTAAAGCTAAATATTCTTTTTTCAATCGAGGGCAGATTTTATATCTTTCTTCTTTAGTATCTTCATATACGGACTCTAATAATTCATAGACGTTTTTTATTCCAATTTTTTCAGCCCATTCAAAAGGTCCATTAGGATAATTGGTTCCTAATTTCATTCCGAGGTCAATATCTTCTTTTTCTGCAGTCCCTTCCTGTAAAGTATAGAATGCCTCGTTTATAATCATGCATATAACCCTTGGGGTAACCATCCCTACTCTATCCTCAACGATATCAAAATCCGTTTCTAATTTACCACACATTAAGCTCAATTTTTCTTTATCGAGCTCATTTTCAATACTGCATTCTAATATTTCTCTTCCAGCAAAAGTTGGCAGTCCGTTAAATCCAAATACTGTATTTTGTGTTTGGTTTTGGAAGATTTTTAAGTTCCCAAAGCTACTCATAGCCATATTTGTAAATATGGTTAGATCAGGTCTTTGCTCATAAAACTGAAGTGCTTCTGGTTCCTCAGCAATGAAAAAGTCAAAAACTACATCGGCTTTAAAAAAAGCTTCTTCAGTGATTTCAGTAAGGTCATTGAAAGTTATGATTTGGTGTTTTTCACCAAATTTAGATATGATTTCTTCTTGGTTTATGGGTGACCCAACAACAAGTATATTCATAATTTGTTAGTTTTGAACCAAAGTTAATGAACTAATTATAAAAAGCGAGATGAGTAAACAAATCATTCAAACAAAAGAGGCTCCTGCACCAATTGGACCTTATAATCAAGCTGTTTTAGCAGGAAACACCTTGTATGTTTCAGGTCAAATAGCTTTGGATGCACAATCTGGAGAATTGATCAATGAAAATATTACAGAAGAGACACATCAAGTTATGAAAAACCTTGAAGCTATATTATCTGAAGCAGGATTAGGTTTTTCAGATGTGGTAAAGTGCAGCATTTTTGTAAAAGATATGGGTAATTTTGCTACTATAAACGAAGCATACGGAATGTATTTTAAGCAAGATCCACCGGCTAGAGAAACTGTGGAAGTAGCGCGTTTACCTAAAGATGTAAATGTTGAAATCAGTTGTATTGCCGTTAAATAATGCAATTATGGCCAGCTAAATCGGAAATGTTTCTGAGCCCATTAGGGCAAAATGAAGTGATGAGAAGGATGAAGCTGGCCGTAAAACCTGTAAAATATCAATCCTTTAAAAACCGATCATTAGGGGATGAGGAAGAGGAGGTATTTTTATTTAATGGTAATGTAAGCGAGAATGCTTTTGCTATTTCTCAAATTGTAAGCCGACCGAATAATTTTTTACCTTTAATCAAAGGAAAGGTTGAAGGTGGTCAATCAGGAAGTTTAATTCATCTTGAGTTTAAGCTATTCCCAAGCGTAAAATATTTTTTAGGCTTTTGGGTAATCCTAATGTTAATGTTCTCAATAGTTTCTTATTCACAGGGGGAAAATGCGTTGACCATTATTTTCCCATTGGTGATTTTGGTGGCTAGTTATGCATTGATATTATCAAGATTTAATGATGCTTATCAAAAAAGCAGAAGAGAGCTTTTGAGGCTTATTAAATAAAAATAAATTAGATCGATTTTTGATTTTAATCTTTTTTACTAAACTAGCGATTCAACCAAAAAACAATACCCATATTGTTAAGTTTAAGTACTCTTGCTTAGACTTCCTTATAGAAGTTAATGATTACTCTTTTCGGAAGAGGCCTCGTAAGCGTACTCATTTCTTAATTGTTCTTTGGTTGATTAAATAAATTTTAAACTAAAAATATTTTAATCATGAAGAAGAAATTATTCACACTTATGTCAATTGGCCTATTTTCATTGACCATTGGTTTTGAAGTTTATTCGCAAGGCCAGAGTATAATAGCTGGCAATGATAAATCTTTGGCTGAGTATTCAGGTGGTGGTTTTTGTTGTGCAGATAATGATAATAATGATTGTACCCAATCTCCGGATTGTTAAAACATTTTAAAAGCAATGCTACTAAGCATTGCTTTTTCAACAAATTATGATTTATGAAGGTAATTAAAATTATAAGTTTACTATCAATAGTAATTTTTCAAAGCTGTAATACTCCAGAAAAAAATTATTCAAAAGAGATTAGAATTAACTTGAATGATAAAAAAACTATTCAGTATGGAGATTACTTTGAATTAAATAAAATTGTTACGCTTGATTCAGAGGAAATAATAAGCAATATACAATCAGTAGGACAATTAAGAGATAATTTAATAGTTCACTGTCGTAAACCATCAAATCTTATCCTAATTAAAAATCTCAAGAATAACAAAGAGGTATTAATTAATAAAATTGGCGAAGGACCAGATGAATATCTGAACATCACGAATTTTAGTGTATCAAAGTCTGGAGAAACATTTTTCATTTTAGACAATAAAAAAGGAAGAATTACTGAAGTTGATACACTTGGCAATATTAAAAAAATTTTCAAGAATGAGTTGTTAAATTCGACCTATTCTTTTACTCATTTGAAAGGCGAAATTTTTGCCTTACATGGAGGTAATTTCTATTACGGAACTCTGGGACATCAACTTGCTATATTTGATTTTGAGAAGGACAAGTTACTTGAAAAGTTTTTACCGATTCCAGAAAATCAAAGAGAATTACTATTTATGGAAAGAAATAATTTCACAAGGAATGAAGGGTTTTATCACAATATGCTTATTAGTAAATTATTTCAATTAACAGATAAATCTATTGCAGCTGAATATAGTGTGCATTTTGAGAATCAAAATATGCCCGAATCCTTTCTTAATCAAAATTTTGATGGTTTAATGGATTTTGTTAAAACTTTAAATAAATCAAATTATCCTTTCAAATTGACAGATTATAACGTTAGTGAAAAATTTATTTATTTCACATTTAAGTATAAAGGGGAACTATATCATACCCTTTTTGACCGGAATACTGAAGAAAACATAACTTTTGACCATTTATCGAATAATTTATATGGGTTTTCAAATGAAAAAGTGAAGGCTGATTTTAATAAAGTACCTCTTGGTATATTTTACAATAGTATAGTTTTTCAAGTCGACCCTTTTGAAGAAATTGAGAAAATGAAACAGATAAAAGGTAAACTCAATGATTCAGAATGGGAAACCTATGTGATTTCGAACAAAAAATGGTTTGAACTCTTCGATAATGTGAATCAAAACTCAAATCCAATTTTAGTTTTATTAAATTATAAAGGATGAATAAGTATATATTTGTTTTATCGATTATTGTAATTCTCTATTTATCTTATTCTAATTATAACTTAAGAAAGGATACGAAAATAGAATGTAATACATCTGAAATTGTTAAATTAAACACAGATTATGAATTAAGTATTCATAAAAACTTTAATAAATTAGAAAATAATTTTAGTTTAAAGGGCAAAATTTATGACTATGATATGAATAATTATGAGCTTCAGGGGAGTAAATTGATTTTAAGAATTCCATCAAATGTTTGCAATCCTTGTTATGACCAAATTTATGATCTTATTAAAAGTAATTTCTCTACGTTTATTGATCAAAATTTGATAATTTTAGTAGATGTGAAAACGCTCAGAGAATATAGACAATATTTTATGGATTTAGGAATGTCTGATATGGTAAGAGGAATTAAAGATGATTTTTTAATTGGAGGGGGGCTGGAGAATCAACCATTTCCATACCTATTTATGTATAACGTGAATCATAATAGTTATGAGTATCCTTTTTTAGTGAATAAAAAGTTCACTGGAGAGAATAGCAAGATATTTTGAAGTGATGTCTGAAAAGGATTTTTAATCATTTGTCACTTAATTTTGAAACTCCATACATTCAGTAATTGTATGGAGTTAATTCAATTCTTCCCAAATGAAATTTCATCTGGCAACTCGTTTTCATCATCTTTTTGATAAGGAAAGTGGGATGCGAGTTGTTCTCCTGCCATTTTGATTCCTTCGCTTAGTCCAGCTGTTAAATCTCCTTTTTTAAAGTGAGCTAGCATATGTTCCTTTATGTCATCCCAAAAGTTTTCAGGAACTTTATTGTTAATACCTGCATCACCTAAAATGGCAAACTTATGATCCTTCACAGCCATATAAAAAAGAACTCCATTGCGTTCTTTGGTTTTATGCATTTTAAGGGTTTTAAAAATGTAGGCTGCATGATCCATTACATCTTCCTTGCAATGATTTTCTAGGTGAATTTGAATCTCTCCTGAAGTATTCAGTTCCGCCTCTTTAATAGCGCTAACAATTTTTTTCTTTTCTTCTTCTGTGAATGCATCTTTTGCCATGACATAAATTTAATAAATCTTCCAAAGAATACGGCCTTATTCTTTAAATGTTATTGTGCTTATTGAAAGCGAATGCCATCTGGTTCAATATGATGTTGTCTTTCAATCTCTTCAAAAGATGCTTTCCTCACTGATATTATATTGCCTTTAAAAAATAGATCTTGACCGGCTAAAGGGTGGTTGAAGTCTACCTTTACGTCTGATTTATTTTTATCAATTATTCTTCCACTTTGCGATTCTTCACTATTCTCATACCGTATGTAAGCGCCTACTTCCAAGGTTTCTTCAGTATAGCCTTCTTTCTCTTTAAAATCAGCTTTTGGGATTGTTTTGATTAAACTTTCATCCTTTTTACCATAAGCAAAATCAGCGGGTAATCTGAAGGCAAAGGTCTCATTTTGGGTTTTTCCTTTTAACTGCTCTTCAAAATAGGGTAGCATTTTTCCACTTCCAAAGAGAAATCTTAACGGATAAGATTGCCCTGAAAAGTCAACTAATTCACCTTCTTCATCTTTTTTTCTAACGTGATATGATAAAGTAACTACTGTGTTTTCTTGAATTTCCATATTATATCAACACCTGCATTAGCTTGTTGTTTGCAAAGATTTACAAATAAAAAAGGCTTCAAAATTTGATTTGAAGCCCTTTACTATCACTTGCTATTTTCAATTAATCGAAACTCACTTCAGGTGCATTTTCTGCTCCTTGGTCAGCTTCGAAATATCCTTTCTTCTCAAAACCGTATATGCCTGCTAGCATGGTTTGAGGAAATTTTCTGATATAGGTATTGTAGTCTCTTGTAACCTCATTGAATCTTCTTCTTTCTACAGCAATTCTATTTTCTGTTCCTTCTAATTGATCTTGCAATTTTGAGAAGTTTTGATTGGCCTTTAAATCTGGATATCGTTCAACTACTACCATTAAACGAGATAAAGCAGAACTTAAGCCTTGTTGTGCTTGCTGGAATTGCTGGATTTTTTCAGGACTCAAGTCATCCGCGTTAATATTAACACCAGTTGCTTTTGACCTCGCTTCAATTACACCTTGAAGTGTCTCTTGTTCAAAATCAGCATATCCTTTTACCGTATTTACTAGGTTCGGTATTAAGTCAGCTCTTCTTTGATAAACATTTTCAACCTGCGACCATGCTGAAGTTACTTGCTCTTCTTTTGTAACCATATTGTTATAAGAACCAGCAAATACTCGGTATATGATAATGGCAACTAAAACAATGATGCCAATCGTAATTAAAAGACCTCTTTTCATATTAATATAATTAGGTTTAGTTTAAATTTTTGATGTCACTTCCAATACGAAGGTAGCAGAGAAATGTTAATTTAGAAATTCAATTTGTTTTAATGATATTATTACTTTTTGAAAATGTATTTTTGCTTGGTTTATAAAATTGTCTTGAATTTATGTTAAGAAAAACACTAGGCGCATCATTTATTGTCATCGTTTTATTGGGTATTACTTTTCTTTTCCTGCCTGATTATTCTCAAAATGCTTTTTTGCATTTAACTGCTAATATTGATGACTATGAAATATTCGAAAATAGAACCGTAGCAGCCAGCAACCCTCAACCATGGGCTATTTCTCCTGGATATAATCAATATGAAATGGGCCAGGCTTATCAAGAAATTCTGGAATCCTATGAAACCACAGCTTTTCTAATTGTAAAAGATACTGCAATATTTTATGAAAAATACTTTTTAGGATATGATGAAGAAGCCATTTCTAACTCTTTTTCAGCAGCAAAAAGTATAGTGAGTTTACTTATTGGCATAGCAATAGATGAGGGCAAAATTAAGAGTGTTTTTGAACCCGTTTCTGAATATTTAGAATCCTTCAAAGAAGGGGATAAATCAGAAGTTACCATTAAAGATGTTCTCACTATGAGCTCAGGTATTGACTGGAATGAAGCTTATATGAGCCCATTTTCAAAAACTACTGAAGCCTACTATGGTCACAATTTAAAGAAGCTGGTTGATGAATTGAAGATGGATGGAGAGCCAGCTCAGGAGTTTGCTTACAAAAGCATAAATACTCAAATCTTGGCAGAAATACTCGAGGCAGCCACCGGTCAATCAGTAAGTGATTACGCTACGAATCGTTTATGGCGAAAAATTGGAGCAGAACATGATGCACTTTGGAGTTTAGATAGAGCAGGCGGAATGGAAAAGGCATTTTGTTGCTTTAATAGTACAGCTAGAGATTTTGCCAGAATAGGTCAACTGGTTTTGAATAATGGTGAATGGAATGGAGAGCAAGTTGTTCCAGCAGAATATATTCAAGTAGCTACTCAAGCAGCTAAACTATTCAGTTCAGAAAAGGAAATACCTTATTACGGTTATCAATGGTGGATATTGAACTATGAAGGAAAGCAAATTCCATATGCAAGAGGGATTTTAGGGCAATATGTATTTGTTTTGAAAGATAAAAATGCTGTAGTAGTAAGGTTAGGTAAAAGCAGAAGCAAGCTTTATACTGATAATCACCCTGATGATGTGTATGAATATGTTGAAGCTGCCTACGAATTATTGAAATAAAATAGAATGGAGTTAACTAAGATTTTAAGAATAGTTTATTGGGTTTTGGTAATCATCATGATTATGGTGTTTTATTACAGCCTTAGGTATGCAGGTGACCAAGCCATGGAGTATACTTTAGTAGCCTTAGCCTTCTGGACCGCAGCTTTTGTATTGAACCGATACATTCGAAAACTGAATTCTAAAAAGGATGACGAACAATGATGTTGGTATAGTGTGCTTTTTGTTAATCTTATATTCTTTTCTAGTAAAAGGTGCAATTTATTACTTCTCAATTACAAGAGCTTAAATAGATGTTTAATCACATATTGTTTACTATCCTTTAAATATAGCCACTCATCGAAATAAAGTCTAAATATTTATTGAAAAAATATTACAATGTAGATAAATAGCATAAATTACACCGATATTATGTAGATACTGTTTTTTTGAAAAAGTTAGTCCTAAATGTTTTAAATGCCGAAGAGCCAGAATCCAAAAGAGTATTTTTACTATTACTCATGGGTTTTTTCATGGGCTTTTTTGTTTCTGGCTTATCGGTTGGGGCTGAAGCACTTTTTCTGAATAATTTTAGTGAAGAAACGGACTTACCTTTAGCAATTGTAGTTTCAGGTGCTATTGGTGTAATAGCCACTTATCTTTTTAATTACTTTCAGTCAAAAATTAGCTTCGTACGTTTAGCAGGCTATACCCTACTAGTAATATTCCTGTTATTAATTTCTGTAGAGGTAGCGTATGCATACTTACCAGATGTATCCCCATTATACTTTATCACTTTTACTTTTGTATTGCCCTTTACGTATCTTATTCTATTAATTTTCTGGGGTGCATTCGGAAGACTATTTGATCTTAGGCAGTCCAAAAGAATTATCGGAGGAATTGATACTGGTCAGCTAACTGCTTCAATTTTAGCTCTATTAATTGTAATCCCATTCTTATTGAATCAGCCTGATTTTGCAGAGAAGGATCTAATTACCTTAAGTGTTTTTAGTCTTGGTGGGATGTATTTGTCTTTTCTTTGGCTAATGAATAGCTCAAAGAAGCATATTAGAAGAGGGGAAAGAAGTGAGTTTGTGTCGTATAAAAATGTATTGAGTAACAAATACATGTTGCTAATGGTAGGTTTCGTATTGGTAAGTGTAATAGCCATTACTTTTATTGATTACTCCTTCTTTAGTGTCGCATCAGCGCAATTTGAAGAAAGTAATTTGGCAACCTTTTTAGCGTATTTTAATGGTACAATCATCATTTTCAGCTTTTTATTCCAAACTTTTGCTACGGATAAAATCATTTCACTATATGGATTAAAAGTTTCCCTGCTTATCAATCCAATCCTAATTATGATTATGGTAGGTGCAGCATGTTTGATAGGTGCCGGATTTGGCTTTACTCCTGATGATCCCACATTTATATTTTTCTTTGTAACCATAGCCGTGAGTAAGCTTTTTGTTACTTCTTTAAAGGATGCATTAGATGAACCTACATTTAAATTGTATTTTCTACCACTTGATGTTGAAAGTAGATTCGATATTCAGGTAAAAATACAAGGAGTTGTTAATGCTTTCGCAGGTATGATTGCCGGTGCTATCATTATAGTGTTAAATAATGTAGAGGTATTCAATTTATTAACCATATCAGTAGCTGTATTACCACTTTTAATAATTTGGTATTTTGTAACTCAAAGAATGCACGGTGGCTACAGATCCACTTTGCAAAAAACTTTGGTAAAAAATAAGGAAAAAAATAAAGTTGATGAGAATGAAAACTCCATTAGCCGATTATTGCATAAGCAGGTTAATAGTGATGAAGAACATAGAAGGCTTTATGGGTTAAAATTGATGGAAAAGCTCGAGCCAGAAGAGTTCAATGCTTTCAAGCAAAATTTCAAAGGTGACATTTCGCCTAAAATGAGAGAATACTTAGGGGACGATCAACATGCCTTTAATGAAAATTCAGATTTAACCCTTAAAAAACTAGCTGAAAAAGCATTAAAAGAAAACCAATCTAGAGATGTGGCTCCGGTAAGCTTTGATCAACTGAGTAATTGGGCGCGGTCATTAGATCCTGCCAAAAGGCTTTACACAGCCAGAATTTTCAGGCAACATGCGGATGCCAAAAATATATTCCTACTACTCGATTTATTGAAGGATGCCAACATAGAAGTCCGAATGGAAGCGATTGAAACCGCCAGGATTCTGAAAAGACATGAAACCTGGAATATTTTGATTGATTTGCTTGGTACTGAGAAGTTTGGTCATGCAGCAGCAGCTTCTCTCATTTCGGCAGGAAAAGAAGTGTTACATCATTTAGAATCTGCCTTTCACAAGTCAGGACAGTCAGATAAAATTAAAATGGCGGTTGTGAGAATAATGGGTAAAATTGGTGGAGATGAAGCCGAAGCTTTATTGTTGAAAAAAATTGATTACCCAGATAAAAGAGTGGTTTATGAAATGCTTAATGGGTTTGGGTATGAGGATTTTAATGCGGAAGGAAATCAAGCCCAAATTATCATAACCCTAATAGAAGAAGAAATTGGGAAGGCCATTTGGAATATGGCGGCTTTACAAGAATTACCTAAGGAAGAAAAATTTGAAATATTAAGACAAGCTTTTAAAGAGGAAATTGGGCATAATTATGAACAGGTTTTTTTATTGCTCTCTTTAATCTATGATACTGAATCAGTATCCCTGGTAAAAGAAAATATCCTATCAGATACTTCAGAAGGAATTGCCTATGGAATTGAACTTCTGGATATGTTCATTGATTCAGAATTAAAGTCAAAACTCTTTCCTTTGGTTGATGATATTAGCACTAGTGAAAAAATTAAATTGCTTGATAACTTTTTTCCTCGTGAAAAATTTGAACCACTCCAATTATTAAAAAACATCTTAAATAGAGACTATAATCAGATTTCTCGCTGGATAAAAGCTTGTGCTCTATATTCTCTAGCCTATCAAGAAGGTTATGAACCCAGTTACGCAGTAATTGCTCACATCTTTAACAAAGACAGACTATTACAGGAAGTTGCTGTTTGGTTGCTGTATCATCGAAATAGAGAGCAATATGAAAAGGTAATTTCAAGAGTAAATCAAGAAGATCAAGACCAGTTGATCAAAACCATTTCAAGTAATCAATTGGATGATGGTTTAAATGATGGTTATTTCTTATTAGTAGAAATCGTGATGTTTCTAAAACAAATTGAAATATTCCATAAAATAAATGGTGATCAATTATGTGAACTGGCTGATAATACTCAAGTAATCAGACTAAAGACAGGGGATAAAATTGATTTAAAAAATCTCGAGAATAATGCCATTTATGTAGTAGCGTCTGGTAGTCTACATCTACAGACTGAATTTGAAGCAGATGTGAAACTAGTAGAAAAGGATGTGTATGGAGAGTTATTTATCCCTGAAAAACATCTCAAAGCCGAAAGCCTAATCGCAGATGAAAATGCAGTAGTATTTCAACTAAATATAAATAATTTCTACACATTAATGTCTAGAAGTCAAGAATTTACAAATCAGTTATTTACTGCTATTACCCAACATTATCAATCAAAAATATGAATGACAAGCTAGAAGTAAGTATTATATATTCTGAAAGAGATAATGAGCCAATTCTGGACGATAAGGGCTGGGTAAGCTATTTTGAAAAGTTTCTATTCATGATGCTAAAGCAGACTATGAATAGAGAGATTAAAATCAATTTAATTTCTGATGAAACTCCTCAATTTAAGTTCGGTAAGAATAGTTTATTTATTCCAATTTTATCTCCAGATTTTATACTATCCGGTGCTTGCCTTGATAGAATAGAAGAGTTATTTCAACCAGCCAAAGCTGAAAAAGCAAACGAAACTACATTTCCCGTTTTCAAATCTCCATTAGCCTATGTGGATATGCCAGAAAAGCTTAAAGCGCTTAGGTCGTACATCTTTTATTTAAATACTGAAAATGAGGAACAAGAACTTATGGAGTTCTTCTCAAAGGAAGCAGAAAAGGGCTATTGGATGAAGATGGTGGATTTATGTTTCGATATATATGAAACCATCCTTAAAATGAACCATAAAGAAAGTGAAAAAGAAAAGCATGGAAGAAGAGCTATATACCTAGCTGAAACTGGGCAGGATTTGGCAGGAGCCAGAAATATCATTAAAAGAGAATTGACTCGCCATGGATATGAAGTTTTTCCTAAGAGTTTATTACCTCATACTTCAGCAGCAATTAAAAAATCAATAAAAGCTGATTTAGAGAAATGTCATTTTTCCATTCATATGATTGGAGCCTCATATGGAACTATTCCTAACGGCTCTGAAAATTCAATTATGGATATTCAGAATAGTATGGCGGCTGATTTTGCGAAAAGTCATTCTTCTGATTTTAATCGCCTAATCTGGATTAGCCCTGCTTTAAAATATGCTAGTGAAAAGCAGCGATCTTTTATTCATAATATCAAACGTGATGATAAAGTATCCTTTGGTGCGGAAGTTTTGCAAACCTCTTTAGAAGATTTCAAAAATACGCTTTGGGAAGAGTTATTAGATAAGGGACTGAATAAGAAACTAAGAAGTCAGAAAGAATATAATGAGCAGGAAAAACCTATCATCTATCTTATTTATGATGAAATTGATTCTATTTCAGCAACAAAATTAAAGCAAGATATTCAGCAGTTTGATGTGGAGTTGATCACTTTAGACGCTCAGGGAGGTTTGATGGATTTAAGAAATAGGCACATTGATGCACTCAAGAAAATGGATGCAGCAATAGTGTATCAAAGCGAGGTGAATAATCAGTGGGTTTATATGAAATTACTTGATTTGCTTAAGGCTCCTGGATTTGGAAGATCAAAACCGGTATTAGGCAAGCTTCTGATCTCTGAAAAGTCAAAAGGTACTGAGGATGAGTTTATTAGCAGATACGAGGTAGAGGTAGATACAAGTAAAGATTCAAAAAATCTAAGTAAATTTATTAGTGATGTAAAAGTGGCTTTTGATGAAAGCCATGCAAATGTGGCAAGAGAAAGCTAAAATGCAAGAGGAAAAAGTAAGCATATCGAGTAGTAAAAGCACACAATACGGGAAAAAGAATAATCCTTTCCCTGGCTTGCGTCCTTTTAAAATTGAAGAAAGTCATCTGTTTTTCGGAAGAGAAGGCCAAAGTGATGAGGTATTACTAAAACTTTCACAACACAGATTTGTAGGAGTAATTGGTCCTTCAGGAAGTGGTAAATCTTCTTTTATTTATTGTGGTGTATTACCTATCCTGTATGGAGGCTTTCTGACGGGACGCTCTACAAATTGGGAAGTTGTTGTTACTCGTCCTGGAGCAGCGCCCATTGATAATCTGGCACAATCTATTTACAAGGCTGACTCAAAGGGGAAAGAAACATCTGATGAGGATGCTAAAATAAAGCAGACCATCATCTCTTCTCTTCTTAAGAGTTCATCGGTTGGTTTGGTTGAAACCATCATGCAAATTAAAGGAGATGAAGAGAAAAATTATTTAATATTAGTTGATCAATTTGAAGAACTATTCCGCTTTAAGGACTCTTCAAATATGCAATCAGTTAATGAAACATTAGCTTTCATTAACCTATTAATGGAAGCCGTAAATCATGCGGATGTGCCCATTTATGTGGCCATCACTATGCGATCAGACTTCATTGGTGAATGTTCACAGTTTCCTGAATTGACTAGACAAATTAATGATAGTCAATATCTGATTCCTCAGATGACAAGGGAGCAAAAAAGAAGAGCTATTACTGGACCTGTTGCAGTAGGAAACGCTGAAATTGCTCCAAGATTAACGCAGCAGTTACTAAATGATTTAGGAGACAACCCTGATCAGCTTCCAATTTTACAGCATGCTTTAATGCGTACCTGGGACTATTGGAGTCATTTCAGAGATTATGATCATGAGCCACTAGATATCAAGCATTATGAGGCCATAGGCACCATGTCAGAGGCTTTATCCATGCATGCCAATGAAGCCTATGAGGAGTTAAACGAGGAACAACAAAGAAATTGCGAGTTTTTATTTAAGGCGATTACTGAAAAAAGAGGGGGTGGAAGTTACGGCATCCGTAGACCTACCCAACTACATGAAATAGCTTCTATAGCAAATACTTCTGAGGAGAAAATCATACAAGTAATTGAGAAATTTAGAGACCCTAGCCGCTCTCTTTTAACACCGCAATTTGGAGTCCCTCTGCATAGTAATTCAATTATTGATATTTCTCATGAGAGTATTATGAGAATTTGGAGCCGCTTGAAAAACTGGGTGAATGATGAAGCGGATGCTGTTGCTATGTATAAAAGGCTTGCTCAGGCTGCTGATATGTTTCAACAGGGAAAAACAAGTTTGTGGCGTCCACCTGATCTACAATTAGCTTTAAACTGGAAGGAAAAGCATAATCCAACATTAGTCTGGGGTCAGCGTTATCATCCAGCTTATGAAAGAACGATTTCTTTCCTAGAACATTCTGCCGAAGAATATGAAATAGAGCAAAGAGCAAAAGAATTACAGCAAAAAAGAAGATTAAGAACAGCTCGATTAACCGCTCTTATTATGGCAGGAGCTACTGTGATATCAGTATTGTTCTTGATTTATGCTTTCTATCAGCAAACTGTTGCTGAACGTAATGAAAGGCTCGCTATGGAGCAAAAGGATATTGCAGAACAACAGAAAGAGTTAGCAGAAGAACAAAGATTATTAGCAATTCAGAAAGAGGAAGAAGCCACAGAAGCTAAAAATGATGCGGAAGAAAGTGCAGATCTAGCCGAGCAACGAAGAATTCAAGCAACACAATCCGCAGCTTTAGCAGAAGAGAGAAGAATAGCAGCCGTTAAAGCTGAAGGAGAAGCAAGTGAGGCTGCAATAGCTGCCAGAGAAGCTGAAAAACAAGCGAATCAAGAAAAGGAAAGAGCCGAACAAGAGAAATCAAGAGCTGATCAATTGAGATATTTAGCAATTGCTAATGCGATTGCGGTAAAAGCGCCTCAATTAAATGATCCACAGCTTAAGGGTTTATTAGCTCAGCAAGCCTACAGTTTTAATAAACGATACAGTAATTATAATTATGATCCTGAGATTTATGATGGCTTGTATTATGCCCTGAAAGATTTTGGTCATGCTCTGACGAATAAAATAAAAGGACATAATAAATCTGCTAAAGTGGTGATAGGTGGAATTACTGATGATGAGTTTTATTCAGCGGGTGCTCAGGGAAGTATTTTAAAATGGACTAAAAATTCTAGTCAGTGGGTGGCTGATACTGTTGCACCAATCAGGAATAGGAGAGTTGTGAAATCAATGATTTTTGATGAGGAAAATAACATCATGTTTGCAGCAGGGCAATTCATTACTGAAAGTGGGGAATCCATTATTGAAAGTTATGATTTAACTCAAAACAGACCAGATCCTAAAATTATTAAAGGAGTAAGTGGTGCTTTTGTTAAAATGTATTTGGCAGATGATCATATTTGGGTTTTGGATGAAGGAGGTACTTCAATTAAGAAACTGGTAAATGGAAAAAGCCAAAAGATTTATCAATCCGATATAAAAATTAATGACTTTACAGTTGAAGAGAATAAGGATAATATTTGGTTAGCCACAGAAAATGGTGACTTAGTCAAAATTAATAAAGCCGGTGAAGATGCCATGATTATGTTTACCAATTCAGCAGAATTAAGCACTATTACCTCTAAATTTAATTTTATCGTGATTGGTGATATAAATGGAACTGTAAACCTATTCACTGACTATAATTTTTCTGCTCCTAATGCATTAACAGGACATATGGGAGGAATAGACGAACTGAAAGTAAGCGATAATGGAAGCGCATTATTATCGGCTGCTAAAGATAAAACTGTAAGAGTTTGGAATCTTTCTGAAATTACTCAACCCCCAATAGTATTATCTGATCATGATGACTGGGTTTGGTCAACTGATTTTAGTGCAAATAACAAATGGATTTTCTCAGCATCAGAAGATGGGCTTATAAAAGTATGGCCTTATTCTACAGAAATTATGGGAGATAAACTTTGCAATGAGTTAAACAGAAATATGTCACAAACGGAATGGGCTACTTATATAGGCAGTGATTTAGATTATGAAAAAACGTGTGAAAACCTTGAAAAATTAACGGATGCCAGTCAATAAAATATTCATATTAAGCTTCTGTATATTGGCATTTTCCTTTTTAGCTAATGCGCAGACTTCCTGCGTTCAAAATTTAAGAGATGCTCGAAATGCATATGATGAAGGAAGGCTAAAAACTCTTTCGAATCTATTATCAAATTGTGTTGAGGATGGATTTACAAAGGAGGAAAAAGTTGAAGCGCTCAGGTTAATAACATTATCTCACTTATTTAATGAAGATCAAGCTGAAGCAGAAAAATCCTATTTAAAACTTCTTAAGATTAATCCTGAGTTTACACCAAATGAGGAATCTGACCCTATCGAATTGATAATTCTTGCGGAAAATTTTGATGCTGAACCAAAGTTTTTTTTCGGCTTTAAAGGGGGTGCTTCCTACAATATCATGCAGATTCAGTATGAAAGTAATCATAATTTATTACTTCCAGGTACTTACGATTTACCACTAGGGATATCAGGCGGCTTATTTTTTCAATATCCAATTACCAAAGAAATTTCAGCGAATTTAGAAGCTATTTACAATTTCAGAAATACAATTCTTAATAGACCAATAGAAAGTGCTGAAGGTAATAATTTTCAAATTATTGAAGAAACACAGCAATGGTTAGAAATGCCAATTCTAGTTAATTATAAACTTCCTTGGGTCAAAAAATTCTTATTGGAAGCCACAGCTGGGCCATCTTTTCATTATTTATTGATGTCAGGTGTTAATCTTAATGGCTTAGGGGAAGAGTTGAATAATTATGACATGTTATCCTTCAGAAATCAATTTAATATGAGCGGAATTTTAGGGTTGAGAGCCAATTTTAAAGAATTGGGTGTGAATTTTATCACCACTGAACTGCTATTTCAATATAGAATTTTAGATGAAGTAAATAAGTCTGCGATGACAGAACAACAAAGATTAGAATTGAATAGCGTTGCTTATTCCAATTTTGATTATAAAGGCCACGCGATTTGGTTAAGATTAGGCATTCGTTTTCCATATTTTAAACCAGAACTTAAAAAATGAGAAAGCTTTTAATTTATATACTAATTCTCAACATTGGATTATTGCAGCTAGCTTGTAATACCGAGGAAGGACTTGAACCAGTAACTCCTAAAAATTATTTTAAGATTTTAGAAGGAAGAGGTACAGATAACCCAATCGCAATTAGGTCATTATCGGATGGAAATTTACTAATTGTGTCTAACACCACTTCTTTTGAGCAAGGAGAGCAAATTAGAAAAATTCGCGTACTGAAAATTGATTTAAACGGTAATGTTTTAAATGAAAGATATTTACCTGAAAATAATGAAAATTGGTCTGCTAAAGATGTTCTAAAATTAACAAATGATGAAATAGTAATTGCTTCAACCTCTATCAATAGCATAGCTGAAGATAGTAGTTTAGTTTTTTATAAAATTAACAGTAATCTTGATTCGCTAAGTGCTACTACCCACCATAATTCTGCTACCTATAATTTGTACGGGGTGGCCGAAGATCAAAATGAATTATTATTCATTGCTCAAGAATTTAAAGATCAGACATCCTATCCCATTATCGGAAGAATTGATTTAAGTAGTTCCAATATTATCGATATTAAATCGGCAGAAAAATATGATGTTCCACCCGCTACAAAAGCCTATAGAAATGCAGTTGGAGAATATATATGGGCTTATAATAGAACCAGGTCTTATCTGGCAAAAGTACAACCCAATCTGTTGCAGGTTAATGATCAGGAAATTCACATCGGAAATAATTTATCTTCTTCTGTTAAGGCTGAAAAATTATTGATGATAGATATGAATCCAATTGTGTTTGGAGAACTAACACAAAACGGTAATAATCAACTATTCTATTACAGCCAAGAAAGTGGAAGTTCTTTTGTTTTTGGTGAATCAGGTGATGTTTTTCTGAATAATGTACAGAAAACGGAATCTGGATATTTGGTAACAGGCTTTCAATCATTACAGATTGATGGCTCCGAAAATAGACAAACCAACTTCTATTTTTCCCGAAGAAATGCTAATGGAGGTGAAATATTCTCTAAGGCCTTTGGCACTAATGAAAATGAGGAATTAATGGATGCCCTTATGATAAATGATGGTATTTATACTATAGGTAAAACCATTTTCGGAGGTGAAAACACATTAATTTTAATTAAAACAGATGCCTTTGGGCGATTACAATAAATACATGCTTAAAGGCATATTTTTATGAAAAAATATTTTTACATTTTCATTATAATAACACTTCAAGTTCAACTTATAAAAGCTCAGACTTTTACAGGTGTTAGTGTAAGCCCAGCAAGCAATATTGGGGTAAGTTCTGCTACAATAAATGGTACTTTAAACTCTAGTGCTGCTGTCGGTGTTGAGTATCAATTCAGATTTGGAACTGAAACTGGCGTTTACTCGCCTTTAACTGCACCTATCTTAACAAATGTAAATGGCTTTTTAGACGTCAATGGATCAGTTACTGGTTTAAGTCCGGCAACGCAATATTTTTATGTTTTGTATGGAGCAGATAACGCAAGTGGTACTCCAACTTATACTTCATCAGAGCAATCATTTTTTACACTAGCAACAGAACCAACAGCATCAGTTACAGGCTTAAGTTTAGCATCAAAGACTTCGAGTACAGCAGCTTTTACAATAGATGAATATGCTTATGCACCTGCTGATAATGGTGGATATGTTTTATATGCTGAGCCAGGGTCAGGTCCAAGGGATATATCAACTTTGCAAGATGGATCATCTCCTGATGATCAAGCAGGAATTTTAGGGTCATTTTATGATTGGGAAATAGATCAAACAATAACAAGTCTTTCATTAAGCGGTCTTTCAGAAGCTAGTGAATATACTGTAAATGTTATACATTATAATTCCGATGGAACTGTCCCGACTTTAAATTATAGATTAATAAATCCTCCACAGTTAACTTTTTGGACCTTATCAGATCCACCAGCTGGAAAAGCTGATGGAGGAAGCTTTTCAGTTTCAAACATAACAACTAATTCAGCTGATATCAATTGGAATGATGTTACCAATGCTGATAAATACCTTATTTTATATACTCAGAATTCTGCTGATTTAGATATAAATGATGTGATAGATGGCAATGCACCAGCTGATTTAACATTCCCTGCTGGAGTAAGCTACACTACTTCTGCTACTAGTAATGTTTCTCTTTCTTCACTTAATGCAAATAGCAACTATAGTTTTTATATTATTCCATATGCTGAAGGAGCTGATCCTTCAACGATAAATTATATCACACAGACAGGTCCTGATTTGGATAGTTTTACCACACTTTGTGCACCACCCGCTGCACAATCTACTTTTAATACTATTGATCCAGCAGATATTAACCCCTTAAACATTACAGTAAGTTGGAATACAGTTTCAGGTGCAGACCGATATTTAGTAGTTGTAAAAGAAGGGGCAGCTGTTTCATTTGAACCTGTAATAGGGGACTCCTATTCTGCAGATGCTAATTTTTCTGGAGGGTCTGATTTACCGAATGGATCAGGAACTAATAAAGCCGTTTATAATGGGATTGGAAATAGTATAACAGTTACAGGATTAGATTTATCAACCACCTATCACTTTGCAGTATTTGCTTACAATTCAGATGGTAATTGTTATGTAACTCCTGCCTCACCCGGAACTACCTCAGCATCAACAACAGGAGCTGCTGCTAATGGTACGATTTTTTTTAATTCTGCTTCCGTAAGCATCAATTCGGTAACTAATGATAATTCAGGGGCTAGAGTTGCTATTCTCGATTTCAATATTATCGATAATGGTACTGATGGAATACCAACAGAATTAAATAGATTAGCATTTTCTATTGCGGCTGATGATGATTTTGAATTGGAAGGAATTGGCTGGGATGATATAATTGCAGATGCAAGATTGGTCAATATTACTTCTGGTGGGAATGAAAGTGCAGTCAATATATTAGCAGACAGTATTATCATTGAGTACTCAGGGAATGAGAGTGATCAAGCAGGAGAAAAAGGATATATTGCCGATAATACTACCTCAAATTTTCAGCTTCAAATACGGTTAAAGGATAATATTTCGTCTGTTATTGATAATAAAAATATAGTCGTTGAACTTTATCCTTCTAAAATGACAGTTCAATCAAATTCAAGTTTATTTGATGCCTCTTCCTCATCCATTTCATCAGGTACCACAAATAACAAAGTTGAAGTTATTGCCTCCGAGTTTAATTTTACTCAAGAGCCTTCTCCTACCACAATAAATGCAACTGAAAATTTTACCACGGCTCCACAAGTAGAGGTAACTGATGAAAATGGAAATTTAGATTTGGATTATGTAAATGGGTACTCACTGGGTACCGGTGGAATTTCTGTTCAAAACCCTCCTGCTAATTTCAATAATGGAGTTTTAGATTTTCCGGCAAATTTTAATTATCAAGGTAGTGGAGACGGTACCCTTTCGATAGAAGATGCTGGCAATTCAATTTCAATTGCCACAAGTAATACGATAACCGTAAATCCAAAAATCACCCTTAGTGAAATCGGAGCAGTATATAATGATGGCGATTTAGTGAATGGTGCTACGGATGAAATATTAGTTGGCTTTGACATTACAGCTCTCAGCAGTGCAGAGATTAATGATATTGTTTTAGGGTCTGATCAGGAATTAACAGGCAAATTGAGTAATATAAGATTGTATGCATCAACTGATGATACATTTGATGGTGCAGATGTAAATATATCAACTGGATCCGTAAATGATAATGGTGTAAATACTGAAATTACTTTTGCTTCTTTAACTGAGAGTATTGATAATAATTCCTCCTATTATTTTATTGTAGCAGCGGTTAGTGCAACGGTGCCAGCCTCTACACCTGATATTACTTTTAGTTTAATAAGTTCTAATTTTAACTTTCAAGAAAGTTCATATTTATTTCCGGCAATCACTATTGATAAAACTTATAGTTTTCAAGATTTAACGCCACCAGAAATAGTTTCAATTAATGCTTCTCCAGCAAGTATATCGGATGATGATACAGGGGTTGAAGCTTTTCAAATTAGTATTGAGTTTGATGAAGAAATGATAACCGATGGAACGGCAGACCCAGTTATTACTTTCCCAACAATAGGTGAAGATCCAACAACTAGTATTACATTTTCAGCAACTAGTAGTGGCTGGGATGTAGCAGGATTGGTATACACTTCTTATTACAATGTTGTAGATGTTGGACAAACCATTAAAGATATTGATGTAAATATTGCATCTGCAAAGGATATCTCGAATAACAGTATGATAGCGGTTGATGAAAATGATTTATTCTCTATAGATACAGAAAATCCAATAGCTTCATTGTCTTTAAATCAATCTTTGGTGAATTTGCCTAATAATACAATAGAATTGACGGCAGATTTTGGAGAGTTGATGGATACAGGAACTGAACCAACGGTTACTATTTCAGCGCCTACTAACTTCAGTCTTGAAAGTGGGAGCTGGGTTAATTCGCAACGATATGTTTACTCTTTTACTCATGATGGTACTGAAGAACTTATAAATAATGCTTCTATTACTATTTCGGGGGCATTAGATGAGGCTGGAAATAGCATGAGTAGTACTGATTCTGATCCATTTAATATCAATACTATTCCGCCAAAAATTGAAGCCATAAGTTCAAGCAATACAACAGGATCATACAAAGAGGGAGATGGGCCGATCGAAATTACTATTGATTTTGATGAAATTGTAACTTTAGGAGGGACTCAGAGCCCACAGCTAATTTTAAATTCAAGTGGTTCAGCAATTGCCACTTATAGTAGCCATACTGATGATTTAATTGTATTCAGTTATACCATTACTGCAGGTGATAATGCTGATCCTTTAGAAGTGTTAAGCCTTGATCTAAATGGTTCAACTATTGTAAGTAGCAGTTCTTTAAATCCAGCGGAATTAGGTTTACAAGGAAATGCCCTTTCTGATGATAAACAATTAAAAATTGATACTCAATCACCTTTTATAACCGCTATAACTTCCAGTACAGTTGATGGGATTTACGGTCCTGGTGAAATTGTGAATATTAAAGTGATATTTAATGAAAATATCCAGCAAACGGGTGTTCCTCCAACTTTAAATTTAAATACTGGTGTTTCTGCCATTTTTGATGATATAACAAATGGGAATGAATTAAATTTCACCTATACCATCGGTGGAATCAGTCAGGGTGAAAATACTAACGATTTAGCGGTTTCCTCTATCTCCTTATCCCAAAATGAGATATTAGATTTAGTTGGAAATCCTTCCGATTTAACATTAAACGGGGCGAATAATACCTTAGCTGCAAATAAAGCTATTATAATTGATACGGAACCACCTAGCTTAGATCCGAATCCATTTTCTCCAGCAAATGGAAGTTTAAATGTGTCTCAAACAAAAACCTTTGCGATTACTTTAAATGAACAAGTTACAGGTGCTGGAACAGCTAATATAAGACTTATTGATGTTGCAAGTGGGTCTACTTTGGCCACTCTCGATGGATCTACCGCTTTTTCAAACTCAAGTGCAACTACCCTAAATTTTAATTCTCTGGCAGCCTCGCTTCAAGATTCAACGGAATATTATTTTGAATTTGATGCTGGAGCCATTACGGATTTAGCAGGTAACCCATTGGCTGCTTTTACTGGGGTTTCAAATTGGTCATTTACGACTTTTGGTCCAGCGAGAATTGATGATTTTTCTATTGCTGCATGTGTGGGCGAGGTATTTACAATTTCAGGGCAATACTTTACAGGTGTAAGTCAAATTCTTACGGATGTAGAAAGTGGTTCTCCTTTTGAAATTACTACTTTTTCAATTGATGATGATAATACTATTTCATTTACAGTGCCAGCAGGAACAGTACCGGGAAAAATCACTTTAAATAAAATTAATGGTCAAGATGGTAATACGGATGATGCTTCCACTACCTCTACAACGGCAATTAAAGTTGGACCAAGTAGCGGACAGATTGTATTGGTAAGTGTGGGAACGGATGTTGTTTGTGATGTACCAGGAACAGAGGCAGCACCTATAGAAACGGCTATTCAATTTGATATTGTCGGAGGTTCTGGAACCTATACAGTTCAGTATTCAGATGGAGTAAACATCTTTACTGAAAATAATTATTTGTCTGGAGAAACTGTTCAAGTTAACCCACCTGTTTCAGGTGCAAATACCTATTCAATCATATCCATTATCGATGAGGATCCTGATTTGAATACCTGTAGTGCTGCAGATAATGGAGTTGATTTAGTGATAACAGAATATGAGCAATCAAATGTGGAAGCAGGAGGTATTTTCGACTCAGATTTAGGTGTCAGTACGGTTGCAGTTTGTTTAGCCCAAGATGACCAAGTTGATTTATCAGATGGAGCTTTAATGGGTGTGTTACCAAGCATAGTAGGAGATATTACATCTGGGGAATGGACTATTGTGGATGGACCAAGTTCTGGTGGAGGAGGTTTCTCAAGTAATTTTAGTGAAAAAACGACTACAAGCTTAACTCCTACCTACTATCCTAGTCTGGCTGATGCGGCATATGGAAGTATCACCTTAAGATTAACTTCTGACGATCCAACCGCTCCGAATCCGTGTTCTCAAGATTTTGATGAGATTACGATTGTATTCGTTAATACGATATCTGTAAATGTTGGGCCTGATTTAAACGCTTGTATTCAAAATGATGGAAGTGGACCTTATGTGATTGAACCTCTTAGTGCTACTTTGGGTGGAGGAGCAACTTCTTTAGAATGGTCAAGAAATGATCAATACGGTGAAAACGGTGTACATGATGGGTCATGGGGTTTTGCGGCTTCTGCTAATGCCACAACATTTACTTTAACTTCTACTTTAGAGAATCCTTTTTATAAAGCAAGTCCTCAAGAAATTGCAAATGGATTAGCAACCGTTGGTGCTATTCCAACAAGTGGCGGATGTGGAGGTACTCCACCACCAGAAGAATTGAATATTAATATCAATGATTTACCAGCCCCAACTATATCCTTAGCTCCTGCTAATGTATGTAGCGGTGAATTTGGCGTAAGATTTAGAATGTCTCCTAGTAGCACCTCAAGTACATTTGAATGGACACTGTCTAATGAAGGTTCAGATACACCAGGGCAAAATGATAAAAACAGTATTGATGGTCCTAGAACTGGAAATATAATTTTTGTTGATTTTAAGGAAGTAACCACTGAGACAGTTGAAATTATTACTGTAAAAGAAATTAATCCAATTACTACATGTGAAAGTGTTGTTCAAACCATAAATGTTACCATAAAACCAGCGCCAGTTGCTAATATTACCTACACAGGAAATACAACCGTTTCACAAGGTGATCCAAGGTTTTTATTAACTGGAGAAGGCGGACAAATAGGGAATATTCAGTCAGGTGGTGTTTTCTCTGGTCCTGGTGTAGTGCAAGATTCTGATGGAAATTATTATTTGGATCCTAGTATTTTAAATGTTACCGATATATTTGATCCTGCAGATGATCACATCATAACTTTTACCTATACAGATGAATTCGGTTGTCCCGCATCCGAAACCATAAGGTTTAATGTTTATGCTGAAAACTCAAGTTTCCAGAATTTACTAGCTCAATATTGTGTTTCTGATGAAGAAGATATCATCTTCGTTCAGCCCAGTATACTTGGGGATGATTTTGAAGTCATTTCGATTCAGGGTCCTGGCATAACAGAATTAGGTTTACAAACTGAAATTATAGATGGTACCCCAACACAAGTTTTTAAAGCAGTATTTAATCCATTCATTGCATATGAAGACAATCAAGCTGCTGCAGATCCTTCTGCAGTAGTAATATCCTTTTCTACTCGCGAAAAGTTAAATCCTGCAAATGTAATTTTGGAAGCGGGTTCTCAAACAGTTAGGGCTAATCCATTGCCAACATTAGAATACCAAGGACCTGAATATGACATGTGCACCTATGATGAACCAGCTGATTTAGAGGCCTTAGGTTCTAATAATCAAAATACCTATTCATTTATTTTGAAAGACACCTTAAATCAAGCCTCATTTCCAGATAGTTTGATAATTGGAGATGTAAATGTGGGATTACAGTTTGACCCTGCTCCACTAGATGTTTATTTGGATAGTATTGGAGAAGAATCTATAGAGGTTTGGATGGAATACAGTTATACCAATTTGAATTCATGTTCAGCTACAGAAACATTCAGTTTTATAGTGTATAAACAGCCGGAACAACCCTTGTTATCAAGTACTGATTTATGCAATATAAATGGTAACATTGAAGAAGCTTCTGTTACTAATTATGATGGTACAAATCCAATCCAGGAATTGGAATGGTTTACCAATGTGGATTTAACGGGAGAACCCATAGGCAACGGTTTAACTTTCACTCCACCTTCCGAATTATTTGCGAATAGCAATGAAGTAAAATTTTATGTTGTACGTAAAAATGTAAATAGTTCAGGAGAAGATGACGAATTGTGTAGCAGTAACGCTACAGAAATCACCTATAGATTATTAGGCGTTCCAACCTTAGAGTGGAATAAATCAAGTTATGGTAGTGCTCCTATAATTTTTACAGCTAATCATAATGAAAACAATGTTGCCAGTTATGATTGGTTCATAAATAGAATTACTGATAACGGACTTGAATTAGTATATTCCGAGAATCAAACTAATATAGATCTGAAACAATTAACTGTTGATTTTTCCCAATACGGAGCAGGTCAGTATCAAGTGGATTTCGTTATTAATACCTTATTCAACTGTAATACATCTGTAAGCCATCAAATTGTAGTTGTACCTGAATTAAGTAGCTCTTCTAATTTTTCTTTTGATTTTAATTCCTCTAATAATGAATGGGTAAGCTCCATTGATACTAATAATTCTTGGGAGTGGAATCAACCTGGTGATTCTTCAAGCATAATTTCAGAAAGTAAATTATGGATCACAAATGCTAATGGATCTTACAATCCTGGAGAACAATCTTATGTATATTCTCCAGTAATGGATATTAGCCAAATCGAAAAACCTGCTGTTAATTTTGATTTATGGATAGATGTAATTGATAATGTGGATGGACTGATTTTAGAATATTCTACGGATAATTTGAGAATTGAAGACCCCAATAAACAATGGAGCCTTTTAGGTAATTTTGATGATGGTATATCCTCTGGATTGAATTGGTATGAAAGCTCTGCAATTAGATCCAGACCAGGAACTGATAATATTACCGCTTCTGGTCTTGTCAATAATAACGTTTTTGGTCAAGGTTGGTCAGATGAAACAATTCAAGATGAATTGGTAAAAAGAATTCAGGCAAAACATGCTTTGGATGTATTATCACAAAGTGAAAGATCAAATGTGATGTTCCGTTTTCAATTTAAATCCAACAATACTGGCTTTCTACCTGATGGAGTGGCTTTCGATAATTTCGCAATTGGTAGTTTAAATAGAAATGTGCTGGTTGAATATTTTGGCAATGAAGAAGTCAATTCAGATGCGACCGAAATGGATTCACTAAATTCAAGGTTTGCTCGGTCCACAAGTTTTACTTGGATTAACTACAGATTGAATGAATCTGATCCTTTATTTGTGCAAAATGCAAGTGCTATGCTATCTCGTATCTATCAATATGATGCATATGAAGCTGATAATGCTTTTTCAATAGATGGAGTGCTCAATAATGAATTTTCGTTTAGTTCTGATGCTGCTCAAAACCGATTAAATAACAGCTTATTAGTTTCAAGCGCAGTAAATCTTTCAACGGAAATATCAAAAGCAGCGGATGATCAATTGAATGTAAAAGTTAATTATAATTCGAATAGTATTTTTAGTGAAAACGCCAGACTTTTTGTTACTGTTCTTTATAAAGAGGTTTCAGGAGGCGCGTTGGAGACCAATCCTGCTAAAACCTATTACAACGTTTTAAGGGGGATATTACCTCAAGTGGAGGGAGTGGATGTATCGGGTAATGAAAGTGGACAATTGGAAACTTCCTTTTTAGCAACTAGTGCAAATGATGCTGAACCCTTAATGGTGGTATCCTTTATTCAGGATATTGAAACGGGAGAGGTTTTCCAAAGTGATTTTGTGACTGATGTACCTCTACTATCTTATTCCAATGTAACTTCTAATACAGCTCTGGAAGAAATGAATGTAAATTTATACCCTAATCCAGCCAGAGATTTCGTGAACCTTCAATTTAATTCAACTTTAAATGAAGAGCTAAGCATAAGGGTTTATGATATGAGAGGAAGTGAATTAGAAGCCATTAAATTACCAGCAGGAACCACTCAACATGAATTATCTACTCAGTCTTTTAAAACAGGGATGTATCATATTATCATCTCTAACGACAAAGGTGCATTCAAAAGGTTGAAATTTTCGGTGATGGATTGATTCAAGTAAAATAGTATTATTAATTTTGCACTTTGCTATAAAAATCAAGATTATTGACTCAGTCTAAAATTTACTTTTCCAATCTGGACGGATGGAGATTTATATGCTTTTTATCGGTCTTTTTTTATCATAGTTTCCATACTGAAAAAGATTATATTTTAAATAGCAGTATATATAAATTTATAAAATGGGATTTGTTTGGTAATGGAAACTTAGGAGTTAACTTCTTTTTTGTTTTAAGCGGGTTCTTAATTACATATTTACTGATCTCCGAGAAGGACAGAAGTTCAAAAATCAATTTAAAGAATTTTTGGATGAGACGAGTCTTAAGAATTTGGCCATTATTTTACTTTTCAGTTTTCTTTGGCTTTGTAATCTTTCCTCTGTTAAAATCTTTATTTGGTCAAATACCCAATGAAACTGCAGATTTATGGTCGTATTTAGTTTTTCTAAATAATTTTAATTTCATTGAAAAGGGTTTACCGGATGCATCAATTCTTGGAGTATTGTGGAGCGTTGCCATTGAAGAACAATTTTATTTTGTTTGGCCTATTCTTTTATTAATTATCCCAATTAAAAGATATTGGCTAGTCTTCATATTTGTTATTTTACAATCTTGGATATTTAGAGCGTTAAAAATGGAATACCTATATCACGAGTTTCATACCCTATCTTGTATAGGTGATATGGCGATTGGAGGATTAGGAGCTTGGTTAGTATATACCAAAGTTGGTTTCAGGAATTTTATAATTAATTTAAAGACACCTATAGTCTATTTGCTTTATCTTATTATAGCCTTATTATTTTTGTTCAGGGATGAATTGTATAGCATTAATTCAATTATTTCTGTTTTAGAGAGGTCTTTTGTTGCAATAATTTTTTTGCTAATAATACTTGAACAATCTTATTCCAAAAATTCCTTTTATAAAATGAGTAATAATAAAATTTTTTCTAAACTAGGTAAATACACATATGGAATGTATTGTCTTCATTTTATAGGGATATTAATAACAACTACATTAACTTCGAAATTAGGTATCAATACAAGATTATGGCAAGTTTTGATATTGGAGACTTCCGTAGCACTATTATTAACAATTTTGATTAGTAGGGTAAGCTGGGAAATGTTTGAAAAACATTTTTTAAAGTTGAAAAATTATTTCTGAAAAAAGTTATTCGATACAATCGTAATTGTTTTAATTTCAAATAATTTAAACTTCGAAACTACCATTCATGAATAAACAGTGTTTTTACTACTTCTAACTATTGACCCGCACGGTTGGTCGAATTCAGCTGATTTATTTCTATTAAACTAAAGGAAGAATTATTTTTGTATACTAAAATAGTAGATTATGAATAATTGGTTCGCCATATACACAAAATCCAGAAATGAGAAGAAAGTGGCAGAAAGGCTGACCGAACAAAATATAGAGGTGTATTGCCCTACACAAACGGTATTAAGGCAATGGTCGGATCGTAAGAAAAAAGTAAGGGTTCCAGTTTTTGTTTCTTATGTATTTGTGCGCTATAAAACAGAGGAGGAACGATTAAAAATCTTGCAAACTCCTGGAGTAGTGAGCTTCGTACGTTACTTGAAGGAAGATGCTAAAATTAGAGAGGAGGAAATTTTAGCTATTCAGAAATTGTTAGGTGAGTTTGAAGAAGTGACAGTGGAGCCTATTGAAAAAGGAGATAAAGTACAAATACAGTACGGAAGTTTGAAGGGACAGGAAGGAAGAGTTGTAAATACTCAAAAAGATAGGGTAATTGTTTATATTGAGAGTTTAGGATTAGCTTTAAAAGCAGAAGTTAGTTCAGCTAAGGTGAAGAAATTAGGGAAAGAGGAAGAAAGTGACGGAGGGAAGTATCATTTTTAGTCGAAGTGTAGCGCAGATCGGCAATAGCGCAAGCGTCCGCTTGGGCTTGTTGCAGATACTGAAAAGCTTATATGTGAAGATAGCTAGTCCAAGCAGACGCTTGAACCATTGAGAGGGAATGGAAATCCCTTTATAGCTGATCGGGAAGACCCGAACTTCAATATTTCATAATAACCGTAATTGCGAATCCCCTTAGGGTGAAGCAATCTTACCATATTTAAAATACCCGCTAAGTACCAGAAATGGGACTGAAAGGGCGAAGCTGTAAACAATTAAGAATTAAATAACTAAAAGCCTATTGAAACTATCCCCTTGAGGAGATCATAGGGGTGTTTCTAAAGATAAAACCAAAAATTAAATGTCAGACATCGCGATAAGCATACAGGACTTAGGTAAAAATTATATTATAGGCCATAAAAAAGAAGGAGAATTTCAACATACTATTGGGAATAAACTGGGAAACATTTTCAAGCCTGATGTCAATGAGAAAGAAGTTTTATAAGATAAAAATAACTAAATCTACAAGTAAGCAATAAAATTTATAATTGATAAAGAATAAAATTACTAAACTGAATGGTGAGCTAGAAACGATATTAAATAGCTTTAAGACAAAAGGTTCTTTTACGAGGAATTTTTCATATCTATTTAGTGGTAAATTACTGACTGTAGTATTGAGCTTAGTGGTGACTCCAATACTAACAAGAATATATTCACCTGAAGCATATGGTTATTTTTCTTTTTTTAATGCGGTGGCTATGAATTTTGCAGTTGTAAGTACACTTTCTTATGAAAAGGCTCTAATAATCATAAATACAAGAAAAAAGTTTTATAATTTACTCTTTGCATGTTTTCTTTTAACTTTTATTCTTGCTTTTATCCTTTATCTAATATTTCAATTACTTTATTTTAGAGAGGGAATATTTAAATTAGAACTTGGTTTAGATCAATTATTTATTCACTTAATTGTTATTGCTTGCATATTGTATAGTTTAACAATAATTTTATCGAATTGGAACATTAGAAAATCTCAGTTTAAATTTGCAGCGAAAAATGGAGTTATTAGCCAGGTTGGCTCTCGTTTTTCAAGCTTAATTTTAGGGTTTATAAGTGCACCAATATTTGGACTGGCTTTAAGCGAGATTATTAGCAAATCAATCATCATATTTTCAAATTTTAGAAAGAACATTTATTCAGAATGGAAGATTATACAAAGAAATGTAGATTTTAATGAAATGAAAATAGTAATAAAAGAACAGGCAGCTTATCCTAAATTTATACTTCCTTCTACTTATATAAATACTCTAATAAATCAGTTACCTATCTTTTTTATAACTCTTCAATTCGGAAAAGAAATTTTAGGGCACTACAGTTTAGCCGTGAGTATTCTATATTTGCCAATAATCGTCATCACTAATTCACTTAGCTCAGTAGTAATAAAAAGAATAAATGAACTTAAAGATAATGGTCAAGTATTAAAGCAATTTGTTTCTAGAATTACTCTTCTTTTATTTATTGTGACTACACCTTTTTTTATAATAATGATATTGGCATCTAAAAGTCTTTTCCCTTTTTTCTTTGGGCAAAACTGGAGTTTAGCAGGTGTGTTTGGAACTATTATCGGCTTTTATGCAATAATAGATATCTTTTTAATTTTTTCAAATTCTTTAATGTTAGTATTTAAAAAGGAAAGAGTAGTTTTTAAATATCAAATTTTGCAACTGTTATGCTCTTTATTAGGCTTATTACCTGGGTATTTATTAAACAGTTTTCAAATAGCCTTGATTGGTTATGGAATGGTTTATTTTATTTTTGGTTTAATTAAGGTTCAAGTTTCATACAGATTAATTAATCTACAGTATACGATTCAGTTTACAGCAATATTTTTATTGTTAATGCTCGTACTTTTTTCACAATTAAACCTAACATTTTAATGAAAATCGTAATTTTTGCTGGCGGTCTTGGTTCACGTATTTCAGAAGAGTCTTATCTTAAACCCAAGCCAATGATTGAGATAGGGGACAAGCCTATTATTTGGCATATTATGAAAATATATATGGCACAGGGCTTTAATGAATTCATTATCTGCCTAGGGTATAAAGGCTATATCATAAAAGAATATTTTGCTAATTATTTTCTGCATAATGCTGACGTTACTATAGATATGAAAAGTAATGAAATGGAAATACATAATGCTGAGGCTGAAAATTTTAAAGTAACCTTAGTAGAAACTGGCTTACATACAAAAACGGCTGGTAGACTTAGAAAGATTAAACAATATTTAGGCGATGGAGACTTTATGCTCACCTATGGAGATGGAGTAGCAGACATTAATCTAGAAGCTTTGATTAGCTCACATAAAAAGTCGGGAAAGTCAGCAACCCTTACCACCATTCAACCATCAGGTAAATTTGGTGTTATCCAGACTGATCGGGATGAAAATGTCTCAGAATTTATCGAAAAGCCTCAAAGCAACGGAACTTGGATCAATGGTGGCTTTTTTGTTTTAAGTCCTAATATTTTTAATTATTTCCCTGAAAATTGTCAGAACATCATGTTTGAGCATGA
Organism: Marivirga arenosa; assembly: GCF_030503895.2. Lineage (GTDB taxonomy): Bacteria > Bacteroidota > Bacteroidia > Cytophagales > Cyclobacteriaceae > Marivirga > Marivirga arenosa. The sequence continues at coordinate 1,331,945 of NZ_CP129970.2, read as the reverse complement.
TCCACTTGCTAACTTAGTTAAGGATAATCAGCTACATGCCTATAAACATCATGGGTTTTGGAAATGCATGGATATTCTTCGCGATAAAGTTGAGTTAGAGGAAATGTGGAATTCTGGGAACGCACCTTGGAACATATGGGAAAAATAAAAGAATCAGGTTTAATAAGATTGAACCCACCACTTTGGCACAGTAGATATGTGCATTTAAAATTACTTAAAAGACATATTCTTAGGTGGGTTGAAGAATATGTTGAACCAGTAAAAGTTCAAACTTTAGTAGACATGGGCTGTGGCGACTTACCTTATAAATCACTAGTAAATCCGCATGTTGAAAGTTTTATTGGAGTGGATATTGAGGGTAATACCAAGGCAGATACTTATGTAAATCTCCACACTAATAAGACTGAAATTAAGGATAATACTGCAGATTTAGTTTGGTCAGTTCAGGTATTAGAACATGTTGAAAACCCAAACGCTTATCTAAAAGAATGCTATAGAATATTAAAAAAGGGAGAGAAGCTACTACTTAGTACTCATGGTCATTGGCTGTACCATCCAGACCCTGTTGACAATTGGCGCTGGACTTGCACCGGTCTACAAAAGGAAATTGAAAAGGCAGGTTTCAAAGTGCATGAAGTAAAAGGAATGATGGGTTTACTCTCAATGTCAGTTCAACTTTTTCAGGATGCTTGTTTAATACATTTTCCATTTGTAAAGTACTGGAAAGCACCATTTTGTTTTTTAATGCAACGAATTATTCAACTTACAGAGTTTTATACTAACCTTTCAAAAACGACTAGAGCCTATGTAGATAAGGATGCTTGCATCTTTTTTGTAGTAGCGGAAAAAGAATAATCATGAATTTTTTTGAAGATAAAAAGGTTTTTGTCACTGGCCATACCGGTTTTAAAGGCACCTGGTTACTTCACTTATTAAAACATCTAGGGGCAAATGTGAAGGGGTTTGCATTACCAGCACACCATCCTTCCTTATTTAATATAACTAAAGCTGCTGAATTTTGTAAGCATGTTGAAGGTGATATTAGAAATAAGAATGATTTAGAAAAGGAGCTTTTAGATTTTGAGCCAGATTTTGTTTTTCATTTGGCAGCTCAACCTTTAGTACTTGATTCCTACAAAGACCCCGTTTATACATTTGAAGTCAACCAAATGGGCACAGTGTATTTATTAGATGCATTAAAAAAATTAGACAAAACTTGTACCTGTATAGTTGTAACAACCGATAAAGTTTACAAAGACCAAAATAAGTTTGAGGGTTACCTGGAAACAGATACTGTAGGAGGGTTTGATCCTTACAGTGCAAGTAAAGCAGGATGTGAATTGATTGTAGATTCTTATCGAAATAGCTTTTTTCACCCTGAAAAGTATTTAAAACATAGAAAATCTATTGCCACCGCAAGAGCAGGAAATGTGATTGGGGGAGGTGACTTTGCAGAAAATAGACTGATACCAGATATAATAAAATCTATTGAAAAAAACCGAAAAGTCGTTATTAGGAATCCAGAAGCTATCCGACCTTGGCAACATGTATTAGATGCCCTATATGCCTATTTGGTTTTAGCTAAACAAGTCTATGAAAATCCGGCTAATGATGTATTGAATGCAGCTTGGAATTTCGGGCCATTTGCTGAAGACATTTGGCCAGTCTTAGAAGTTGCAAAAAATGCTATTCAAAATTATGGTAAAGGGGAAATATGTATTGAGAAAAACTCAAATGCCCCTAAAGAAACTAGTAGATTAGTCCTAGATATTTCTAAAGCATTAGAATTTTTGCCTTGGAAACCAAAGTGGGATGCAGAAATCGCCATAAAGAAAACGGTAGAATGGTATGCTCATTATAATCAAAGCCCTAAAACAATTCAAGAATTAATGGACCGACAAATTAAAATTTTTTTAGACTGATTTGAGAAAAGTAGCCATCATAGGTTCAACCTCCTTTTTAGCAAAAAAATTAATTGAAAAGCTTGCTAAAGAAGATTTAGTAATTGAGTTCTGGAACAGAAACCCATCAAAGAATGAATTCTTATTTAACTATCCTAATTCTATACCAGATGTTAAAGTGCTTGCTAGTTTTGATGCTATTTTATATTTAGCAGGTGAAGGAGTTCAATCTAATCAAAAGCCTAGCTTTGAGAACCTTTATGGTATCAACACAATAACGCCAATTAATTTAATCGCACAACTACGTGATTTAAATTTTAAAGGTGCTTTTATCTCATTTGGTTCTTATTTTGAATTAGGTAAAACTACAGCCTCAACTGCAGCAAATGAAGAGGATATTATCTATTCTAGCAATCCTGCATTTAACGAATATTGCAAAAGCAAGCATTTATTGAGCCATTTTATTCAGAAGCAATTGGATGAAGAATTATCATTTTCCCTATTACACTTCATTATTCCTAATATGTATGGAAAGGGGGAGAATGAGAATCGTTTGCTTCCTTACGTAGTAAAAAATATTAGACAACAATCACCTTTATACCTTAGCCACGGAGCTCAGGTTAGGCAGTTTTTGCATGTGTCTGATTTAACAAATTTTCTTTGTTGGAGATTAAGAGAAAGTAAATTTGAAAGCGGCATCTATAATTTAGGTTCAAAACAAATCATGAGTGTTGCAACTTTGGTAGAAAGAACAGTGGGTGTGGCAAAAAAATTAGGTTTTGAGCTTCCTAAAATAGAATTTGGGAAGGCCGAAAGGCTTGATGCACAAGCGAGCTATTTGGTCCTAGATGACCAAAAGGCTAAAATGGAATTGGGATGGAAGGCTGAAAAAGATATGGATGAGAGTATAAAAGAATACTTTGAATGAACAAGATTGAAAAAATTGATTTACCTTATTTTATAGATGATAGAGGAGTCTTTCGAAAATTCTTTAATGGAGAACATCCTGCTTTAAAAGATTTCCATATTAAACAAATTAATCAAGTTAATACTATTGAAAAGGGGGTCTTGAGAGGTTTACATTATCAAACTGGAGAGTTCGCAGAATCTAAATTGTTTAAAGTAATAAAAGGGCGGATTCAATTAGCTACTTTTTGTATTGATAAAGATTTAAAAACTTTTTTAGAAAGCAGTAGCTTTGAACTTTCAGAAACTGATTCTTCTATTCTTATTCCTAGAGGATATGCCACTGGCTATTTAGTATTAGAAAAAAATACTGAAGTGTTATATTGTTCAGATAATATTTATGAGCCAACAGCCGAGAAAGGGATTTTATGGGATGATCATAATTTAAAAATTAAATGGTTAATAAATAATCCTATTCTATCGGAAAAGGATAAAAGCTGGGAAAAATTCTATGTTAATTAACATACTTATTCCGACTTACAACCGAGAACCAGATTTAACAGCAAATTTGCTTTATCTGATAAGTGAAATAGAAAGATATACATTACAATCTAAAGTTTCCATAATTGTTTCTGATAACTGTTCACAGGATCAAACCCAAGATTCAGTGCAGAAAATAATTGCTAATCACTCACAGATTAAAATTGATTATTTTAGGCAGTCTGAAAATATAGGCTTAGAGAAAAATGCAGTTTTTGTATTTCAAAAAGCCTTTGCTAGTCATGTGATGTTTATAGGTGATGATGACTTGATTGATAAAGGATACCTGGAGTTTAGTTGTAATAAAATTGAAGAAAATAGTGAATTAGGATGTATCATTCCTGGAGTAAAGTGGAAAGGGTTCAAGGGCTACAAATTGGGGCGAATTGAAGAATATGATTATAAGCACTTATCTAATGTTTTTGATTCTCTATTCGAAGTTTCTCATTATTCTTCTCAAATGTCAGGCTTGTTAATAAATGCTAAAGGTACATTAGAGCACTATTTAAAAAACTCTGAATTAAGAAACATATATTTATTTATATCATTTACTTCTTTTAACTTAATTAAAAGGGAATCAATATTTGCTCCTAAATATAAAACTTTAATAGAACAGGATAATTCAAAAGACTGGAGTTACAATGAAATTGGGCTTTTAGATGAAGTTTTTAAAGCTTATTTTTCTATTGAAGAATTTATACCGAGCAAACAATTAGAACAGTTGTTATTACAGTTTATAAGAATGCAATCTTTTAGGTTATCAATCAAAAAAGGAAGACCTATTACATTAATTAGACAATATTTTAAAATAATAAAATTGTTCAACTTCAGTCTAAGTTTTAAGATTGGTTTAAATAAACTTTTAATAAAAGAATACATTTTAAAAACACTTTGAAAATTGCACTAATAGCTCATGACTTTCCACCTTACAATGTAGGTGGAAGCCAGCGACCATATTATATGGCAAAAAGTTTAGTTGAAGCTGGGATAGATGTTGTTGTATTTACATTAAATACAAACTCATATCCCAACAATAAGTTGAATTTTCATATTGATGAATCAAGTCTTAAGATTGTAAGGACTAAAATTCAACCTGAGAAAACCTCTATATTTAGTAAAGGGCATTATCTTAAACTTACAGATGATGTGGCATCAAGGTGGATTCCTCACTTAATAACAGCCATAAATTATCAGCATCAAGAATCCTCATTTGACTATTTGATAATAACATGCCCGCCATTTTCATTATCCGCTAGGGCTCAAAAATTATCTGAGAAAACTGGGATTCCTTATATTTTGGATTTTAGAGATGCATGGAGTCAATGGGTTATGACGCCATATCCTTCCTATTTACATTACAGAAGAGTTCTTCAAATTGAAAAAAAAGCAATTGATAAGGCCGTTTTTGTAACCTCAACCAGTCTTCAGCAAGTTAATGATTTTGCTAAAATCCACGGTCACTATTTAAGAGGAAAATTTATTTATAGTCCCAACGGTTTTGAGGAATATCAAGAAAATACAAAAGCTAACTCTAACAATAATTGTATCAGAATAGCTTATACAGGTTCATTTTATTTTAATCCCTACAGTCAGTCCTTGCAAAGCAAAAAATGGTATCAAAAAAAGTGGTATCAATGGCTACAATATTTACCTCGAATAGAAGATTGGTCTTATCGTTCACCTTTATATTTTTTTAAAACGCTCAGGAGAGTTCTTAAAAAGAATCAATATCTTTCTTCAAGAGTCCAAGTAGTTTTTGCTGGGCAAAAACCTGACTGGTTTGATGAAATGGTGAAAAATTATTGCTTGCAGGAGGTTGTTCAACATATCGGATTTATAAATAAAGTCGAGGTTCAAGATCTGATTAATCAAGCAGATTATTTACTGATAACTTCTAGCAAAATACCAGATGGAAAAGAATATTCGGTTGCAGGAAAGACGTTTGAATATATCGCTAATCAAAAAACCATTTTAGCATTTGTAAATGAAGGTGAGCAAAAAGATGTTCTTAGAAAAACTGGATTGGCATATATGTTTAATCCAGATAATATAGAAGAAAATGTACTAAAAATGGAATCGCTTTTAAAAAGTAAAACCAAATTAGATTCCAATAAAGAGGGTTGTAATCAGTTTAAAACGCCTAATAATTATGCTAATCTCATTTTTAAATTAAAGAATTTATGATTTTTCACATTGTGGGGACTAGACCCAATTTTATGAAGCTCGCACCTCTCCATTCTGAATTATGAAATAGGAAAATTGAGCAAAAGATTATTCATACGGGACAACATTATGATGATAAAATGTATGAAGTATTTTTTAAGCAACTAGAAATTCCAACACCTGATTACAATCTCGGAGTAGGTTCATCATCTCATGCTCATCAAACAGCTGAAATGATGATAAGAATTGAAGAGGTCTTCATTAGAGAAAGACCCGATATGATAATTGTTTACGGGGATGTAAATTCGACCTTAGCTGGTGCTTTAGTTGCTAGTAAAATGGGGATCAAAATAGCACATATTGAAGCTGGGTTAAGATCGTTTGACCGAACAATGCCAGAGGAAATAAATAGAATTGTTACTGATAGTATAAGCGATTATTGTTTTACTCCATCTGAAGATGCAAACCAGCACTTGAAAAATGAGGGAATTGAAAGTGATAAGATATTTTTAGTGCGAAACATCATGATTGATACCATGGTAAAATTTATGACCCAAATAGAACAGTGTAACAGAGTAGTCGACATAGAGAATTATGTGCTTTGTACACTACATCGACCATCGAATGTTGAAGATAAGGAAGCATTAATTAAATTGATAGACACCTTTGAAGGGCTAAGTGAAATTGTAGAAATAATATTTCCACTGCATCCAAGAACACGAAAAAGATTGGCACAAATTGACATAGATATAAAGAGATTTGACAAAATTCATTTTATTGAGCCATTAGGTTACTTCGAGTTTATAAAACTTCAAAAGGAAGCAAAAATTGTTATTACAGATTCTGGAGGTATACAAGAAGAATCTACATTTTTAGGAGTGCCTTGTTTGACTTTGCGGGAAAATACAGAAAGACCAATTACCATTTCAGAAGGGACTAACCAATTAATAGGGCATGACTATGAAACGTTGAAGTCTTCAGTTATTCGAATTTTAAAAAATGAAAATTCTAATAGAAAAGTACCGAATAATTGGGATGGACAAACTGCTAAAAGAATTGTGAACTATCTATTGGATTTGTTATAAATGAGCATACTCAATAGAATTTTTTACAAGATTCGGAAATCTATTAATGATAGTTTTCTTCCCAAAATAAATCTTAACAAAAATGTTGAAGATACATTAATTATTTCTGGTGATCCACGAGGTGGAACAACATGGCTATCTGAAATTATAATGGAAATACCGAACACCGCACTAGTTTGGGAACCTCTCAGTATTCCATTAATTGACAAGCTTAACAAACATAATTTCTCGCATCGGCAATTTATAGCAGAGAGTGATAACTGGTACGAGGTAAAAAATTATTTCTGTGATATTTTTAAGGGGAATATATATAATCATCATCTTTTTCAGAACCAATCTTACTTCAATCTAATAAATGTAAAAAGAACTCATGTTAAATTTTGTAGAGCAAATCAATTATTACCTTGGCTTACAAATCAGTTTCAATTCAGATATGCTCCAATTTACATTATTCGCCATCCTTGTGCTGTAATAGCAAGTCAACTTAAACAGGGGGGCTGGAATGGTGTTAAAAGCAGTTTTCATATCCCTGAGGATAAACCATATCCTGAATTTTACACCAAACATGAAGATTTTCTTAAAGGACTAAATTCAAAAGCTCAAGTTTTAGCAGCCACTTGGTGTCTGTGTAATCAAATTCCTTTGTCGCATCCCGATAATAATAAAAGATGGATTACAGTAACTTATGAATCTTTGGTTACTGACGGAATATATCAACTTAAACGGATTGAGGATAGATGGGGTATAACTCTCCCTGACTCAGCCTATGATAAATTAAACAAAGCAAGTGCTACTACTATAAAGGGAAGTCCAATTATGGATGGCAAAGGCTCACAATTAAGTCATTGGAAATATAATCTATCTGATAGAGATATTGAAGAAATAATGATGGTTCTTGATTACTTTGGCATTGAACTTTATAATCAATCTCCTTTACCAACAATCGTATTTACATAATCTATTCTTGAGCAGTTTTATTTCGATAATTACTCCATTCTATCAATCTGAACAATATTTAGGTGCAGCAGTAGCATCTGTATTAAATCAATCCTATGAAAATTGGGAATTGCTTTTGATTAATGATGGTAGTACAGATTCTTCAAAGGAAATTGCATTGTCTTACAAAGATTCTCGAATAAGGTATTTTGAGCAAGAGAATAAAGGTGTGAGTGCTGCACGAAATCTAGGGCTTAAAAATATGAAGGGCGATTACTTTTGCTTTTTAGATGCAGACGATGCTTTAACCAAGGATAGTTTATATCATAGACTTAAAGTTTTTGAGGAAAATCCTGAGGTAGCTTTTGTGGATGGAAGGGTCTTCAAGATGAATCAGCATTTAGAAAAAATTGAAGAGGATTGGCTACCTTCTTTTCGTGGCAACCCGTTTATCGATTTAATTCATTTGACGGGTAAATCATTCTTAGGTCTTACTTGGATGATTAAAAGCAAGCTATTGGAAGATCATTCACTTAAAAAAGGACTTACTCATGGGGAAGACTTACTTTTTTATATGCAATTAGCGAAAAAAGGGGGGATTTATGCGTATACGGAAAGGACGATCTTATATTATAGAAATAATTCTAATTCTGCAATGAAAAACCTACAAGGTCTTGAGTCAGGATATCGATACATTGAAAATCAAATAAAAAATTGGGACGAAACTAGTAGTCGCGATCTCAATATTTACAGATTCAAATACAAAAAGGCTATGTTTTTAGCCTACTTAAGAAATCTAGAAATAATTAATGCTGTTAAGGCTGTTTTTTAATGCTGTTTAATTCAGTTGAGTATTTTCTTTTTTTCTTCATTGTAATTATATCTTATTATATATTACCATCTAGATTTAGATGGATTATTCTCCTAATTGCAAGTTATATTTTCTATCTGGCATGGAATACTAACCTTATTGTATTAATATTAATATCTACGCTAACAGATTATATTGCTGGAATAAAAATTGAAAAGGGGAACCATAAAAAGTTGTTTCTTTCTCTTTCTATTCTTGTGAATTTAGGATTATTATGGACATTTAAATATTTAGATTTTTCAATCTTAAACATAAATTACCTTTTAAAGCCTTTAATAGGTTATCAAATTCCGCTTGTTGAATTGATACTGCCGATGGGAATTTCATTCTACACATTCCAAACGTTAGCTTACACGATTGATGTCTATAATGGTAAAATTAAGGCTGAAAAGCATTTAGGGTATTTTGCGCTTTACGTAACCTTTTTTCCGCAATTGGTAGCAGGTCCAATTGAAAGAGCGGGCCACCTATTACATCAATTAAAGCAGAATTTTAAACTTAACTCGGATAATTTAAAGGTTGGTTCTACTATCATTATTTGGGGGTTATTCAAGAAAGTTGTGATAGCAGACAGATTAGCATTATTTGTTGACCCCGTTTTTAATAATCCATCAGAACATAATAGTTTGGTTTTAATTATTGCCATTATCTTTTTTGCTTTTCAAATCTATTGCGATTTTTCTGCCTATTCAGACATAGCCATAGGTTCAGCAAAAATTTTGGGCATTAACTTAATGAAAAACTTTAATAGTCCTTATTTCTCTCTCTCACTTACTGAGTTTTGGAAGCGCTGGCATATTTCTTTGTCAACTTGGTTTCGCGACTATGTATACATTCCTTTAGGAGGAAATAGAACTTTAAAATGGAGAACGTATTACAATCTCCTTTTAACGTTTCTGATCAGTGGATTTTGGCATGGAGCGAACTGGACTTTTATACTTTGGGGAGCTATCCATGGTATGGCGGTGGTTATGGAAAGAATTTTTTCTAAATACGAGCGTCTTAAATTACCTAATCTTTTAAAATGGTGTATTTCATTTTCAATTGTATTGATTTCTTGGGTATTCTTTAGAGCTAATTCAGTGAGTGATGTATGGATAATCTTCAATAACATTAATGATTTAAATTTTTCTAATAGTTATGAATCAATCAGTGCTGTAGGTATTAACAAGTTTGATTTTATACTCTCTCCTCTAGTAATCTTCTTATTGTTACTAGTAGAATTTTTTAGTTCTAAAAGAAGTGAGGAGTATGTCTTCCAATCTCTTAATTACTTCAAAAAAGCACTTGTTTTAATTTTAGTGTTCTTTTGTATTCTTATTTTCGGTATTGAAGACTCTAATCAGTTTATATACTTCCAATTTTGAAACGGGTTTTACTCCCAATACTACTAGTTCTAGGGCTGAATTTTCTTCTTAATGAGTGGTTTAAGCATATTAATAAAGAAGCAGTTATTTGGGAGTTGGATGCTAGTTTCTTTGGTAATGTCAAGAATAAAGAGGTTCAGTATCTGATTTTAGGAAATTCGCATTCATTTGGAATTGAAACTTATGAAAATGATAGCTTAATTCATTTTGCTTCCTACGGTGAAAATTGGGCTAAATCTTATTATAAATTGAAATATCTAATAGAACATGGCTATTCAATTAATCATTTACTATTGAACTATGATATCACCGATACAAAGCAAATTGGGCTTGACAATAAAAATTTGAATTACTGGGATAAATACGTCAATTTTTTTGAATTAGGAAATGTAACTAATAATTTCAGTCAATATTTTGGGTTTTGGCTAAGGGCGAATTTCATGAATTATGCGGGTCGCTATTTTGAATTTTATGAATATTATACTTTAAGTCAAAATCAAAATGAGAAAAGTCAAGAAGCCACTTTTACTCCGCCTGATTTTATTCAAAGACATAACATTGAAGAAAACTGCTTTGGTGAAATAATAGTAGAGGATGCAAAGTTTTATCTAGAGAAAATCGTAGAAATTTGTACCGAAAACAACATCCAGTTAGTACTGGTCAAGTATCCTATAACTAAATATCATTATTATAAACATAGCACTTGCTTTGAACCAACACATTATTATCATAAACTAAACAGTGTGGTACTGGCTTACGAAAATGTCCTGATTTTCGATTACCAAAAAATATATTTCGAAAATTACACAAAATTTAGAGATGGTCATCATTTAAGTGGTGCTGCAAGAGATGAGTTTTCAAGTCTAATTAGGGAAGAATTAGAAAGAACTAAATTTTTACAATGACTATATTCGTTTTTTCCTATTACAGTTTTAAAGATCCTGTTTTCCAATCTGCTGTACTACCCTATATAAAAGCTGTTCAAGACAAAAATTTGAAGTATGTTTTACTTACTTGGGAGCAAAAGCAGCACATTCTTTCAAAAAAAGAGATAAAAAATATAACGGTTGAATTAGAAACCTACAATATTTTTTGGAAAAGAACGAAATGGCATTCTGGTTCTTTCAAAATTGTTAAAAAGCTATTTGATTTTGTTGTAGGTCTTTTTTATAGCTTTATTTTAATAAAAAAATATAATGCTAATAAGATATTTTCAGAAGGGTTTCCAGGAGCAATAATTGGTCACTATTTAAGCAAATTATCAGGTAAAGCTCACATCATTCATACTTTTGAACCGCACGCAGATTATATGCTAGATTCTGGTGTATGGAAACAAAATAGTTGGGAGTATTTATTTTTAAAAAAGTTAGAGACACCAATAGCTAAGCATGCCCAACATATTATTACTGCTACAAATAGTTTTAAAAAAATACTACTTCAGAAAGGAGTCAGATCGAATGTTCATGTGATTCCTTCTTGTATAAATATGGATTTTTACTTTTTTGATGCGAAAGCAAGAAATCGAATCAGATCAGAGCTGAAAATTGAATTAGATCAGATTGTTATTGTTTATTTAGGTAAAATTGGAGGCATGTATATGGAAGATGATCTTTTTTCGTTTTTTCAAAATTGTTTGAGTCTTGATTCAAAAAGATTTAAGTTCTTTTTATTTACTGATTATCCTGAAAAGTCAATAAATCAAATGCTTAAGAAATTCAATATTACAAAGGAAGCGGTTTATTTTAGTTATTTAAGGAAAGAAGAGGTAAGTAAGTATTTATCTGCTGCGGATATTGGTTTCTGCGGTATTAGAGCTATTCCAAGTAGAAGGTACTCTTCACCCATCAAGAATGGAGAGTATTGGGCTTGTGGTTTGCCGACACTTATACCAAAAGGGATATCAGATGATTATGTAACAATTGAAAATGAAAAAATTGGTAGAACGTTTTCTAAGATAGAGGAGATTTCAAGAGAAGATATTGAATATTTACTTGATATTTCAAGAAACAAAGTAAGAGAAATAGCATTAAGAAAAAGAGACATTAATAGTTATATCAATAATTGGAAGACTATTTTTTTTAGTTGAATGCGATACAGTTTAATTTTATTATTTATTGGATTAGCGATAAAACTTAGCGCACAGGTTACAGCTGAGTTTAATGTGCCTATTGATCCTTGCAAAGGAGAAAAATTTGATTTAACGAATAATTCAATAAATGCTTCAAGATTTGAATGGGACTTTTGTATAGATGAGTTCTCAAATACTCCTTCAGAGAATTATATTATTGATATTAATGGAGCAAATAATGTTAGAGGTAATGATTTGTATTATGATTCTTTAAATAGAAATTTTTATTTTTTTAACACTAATGATAATGGTAATTTATATAGAACTAATTTGGGTAAGAACTTAGATGGCCCTTATGTTACAAATCAACTTTCAATATTAAGCGGGAGTTTACAAACACCTCAAACAATTAAAATAATTCGTGATAAATCTAATAATAATTATTACGGATATATTGGTAGTAGAACTAATGGATTTGGAATTTCTCGGATTAATTTTGGTAATGATATAGAAAATAACAATGTTAATATAGAAAACTTAGGAACGTTTGGAGAGGGGAATGTTCAAATTCGTGATTTAAAAGTTTATGAAGAGAATAATGAATACTTTTTGTTAGGGTTAAATTTGAATGCTCGAAGATTCTTTTTAATTAAGTATGGAGAGTCACTTGCAAACATACCTTATGATACTGTGACTAGCAATATGATTCCTAATATAAACAATGCAAACGGTTTTGAATTAGTAAAAAAAGATGATGAAATAATTGGATTTGTTGTAGGTTTAACAAGCCAAAATATCGTAAGAATTAATTTTGGGAGTTCAATTGAAACAGGTTTTGTCTTTGAGGAAGAATATACTAATGCTGACTTCCCTTCTGAATTAAATAGGCTATCCAGGATAGAAATACAGGAATATTTTGGCAATTACTATGCTATAGTTAACCAATTTGATTCAGGTAATCCAACTTTGACTTTAGATTTAAAAAATTTAAGTCTTGATTCTACAGTAGTTGATTTAGGTTATTCAAACAGTTTTTTTCCTGTAGTTAGTGGAGGTTATTTTTACGGGCGTTATCAGTATTTTGGAGTAAACAATGAGAAACTGTATTCATTAATTTATGATTCTGAATGTGGAGAGATAAAAAAAATATCTTCAGAATTTGAGCCAATAAACAGTTACACTTTATCGGGGACTTATTCTATCGCCTTAACTGCTTTCGACTCCAATGGTAATTCTTCTTCCATCACCAAAGAAATAACAGTCACCAACAACCAAGCCCCTAATATCACCTACACCACTGGTGATAACTTATGTATTTCAAACCCGATTCAATTTACCAGCCAAAGTACAGCCAATATCAGTAGTTATAACTGGGATTTTGGAGATGGAAATACCAGTACAGCTGAGAATCCTGCATACAATTACAGTACTCCAGGGGATTATGAAGTGCGTTTAAATGTAACCGATGCAAACGGTTGTAATAACCTTTTTGTCGATACGGTGAGTGTTTATGCTGAACCCGTAGCTGACTTTCAGGCAACAGCTCAAGGAAGTATTTGCTCTCAAAAACCTATTGTATTTGAAAACCTTACTTCTCTGCCAACAACCGCTACTTTTGAATGGGATTTAGGAGATGGAACTACTTCAACGGAAGAGAATCCCGTTCATGAATATGCAGCAGCTGGAGATTATACCATTACTCAAATTATTAATATGGCAGGATGTGTTGTGGAAAGAACCAAAACCATTACGGTCAATCCTGGGCCATTAGTTTCTTTTGAAACCAATAATAATTGTTTAGGTGAACTCATTCAATTCGCAAATACTTCAGAAGGGGAGTTTTTGGATAATTACACTTGGGATTTGGGGGATGGAACTCAAACTACTCAGGCAAATCCAAGTCATCAATATGATACAGCGGGAGTGTATCAAGTGCAACTAACCGCATTTACGACCAATGGCTGCGACTTTACCATTACGCAAGAAGTGGAGATCTCACCTTTAGCCAATGTGGCTTTTGAAGCTGATGTGGCATGTGCCAATCAGGCTACTCAATTTACGCAATTGGTCACAGTCGATCAATCAAATATTACAGATTACTTATGGGATTTTGGTGTGGCTGGCGTTCAAACTGATATTTCCTCAGAAGCTGATCCCGAATTTATTTTTCCAGAAGCAGGAACCTATGAAGTAGGCTTGCAAGTGACGACTTCCGATGGCTGTACCTCCTTTTCATCACAAAGCATTACAGTAAACGAAGTACCTAATGCTGAATTTGATGCCGAGAATAACTGTATAGGTCAATTGAGAAAATTCACTCCACAAGATACTATCAATAGTATTTCTCATTTTTGGGAATTAAGAGACAATGTGGGTAGTATAGTTCAGACTAGTCAGGAGACTGTATTTGAATACCAATTTGATGTTGAAGGAACTTACGAACTGACTTATAGACAAGAAAATGAGAATTTATGCAGCTCAACTAATAGTCAGATTATTGAGATTTATGAAGAACCTCTCCCTGATTTCAGCTGGGATAAAGCCTGTGTTGGAACTGCCATTCAAATCGAAAATCTGAGTGATTTAAAAGGCAATTCATTAAAAAGTTATAATTGGAGTATTGATGGAGAAATTAGATCCAATGCTTTAAATCCAGAGTTTATTTTTGAAGATACTGGCTCTTATGAAATTAATTTGATCTTGGAAACGCAATCCGGTTGTTCTCAAAATATTAGCAAAATCATTGATATTAAACCTTCGCCAGAGTCCTTCTTCCAGCTTAATCAAAAGGTAGGAGCTTATCCATTTGATATCGCTACTACTGCCGATAATGCTGATATCATTTCATCAGTTCTCTGGACATTAGATGGGGATAGTATTTCTAGCGATCAAGAATTAACCTATACTATTAATGAAGTGGGTACTTATTTGCTAGGCCTAAGATTAGTCAATGCTGAAGGCTGTGTGGATGAGTATTTTGAGCAGATAAAGGTTAGAGAACCAAGCCTTGATGTGGCCCTGAATAATTTAACTGTGAATGAAGATGATGAGTTTACCTCTTTTATTTTTAATATCAGAAATAGGGGGTCACTGGTTCCAGAAAGAATTGATCTTAGAATAGATTTAGGTTCCTATGAAGTAACAGAAACAGTTAATGCCCCGATCTATCCAGAAGACAATAGAAATTATTCTTTAAGCCTAAAATTAACGGAGGAACAACGTAAAGGCTTGAAGAAGATCTGCATAGAAGCTAGCGCCAAATCTTCTATTATTGATGAGGACAATCTTGTAAACAATAAAGTTTGCACGAATCTGGAAAGTGGTTTTCAGGTATTGGAAATCTATCCTAATCCAGCTATTAGTCAAATTACTATTCCAATTATCACCCCAGAAAGTGATGTTTTAAGTTTTAGATTAGAAGACAGTAATGGTAAAAATATTAATAACTTCAATTATTCTCTAGAAGCGGGTTATAATGAAATCTCTTTCCAAAGAGATAACATTAGTTCTGGCGTTTACTTCTTGAGATTCCGTTTCCAAGGCGAAGAAGTCATCAAGAAGTTGATTTTCCAATAATTCCCCACTATTCCCTCCCTTTTAAAATTTCTCTCGCAAAGACGCTAAGGCGCAAAATTCCATTTGGCACACCCCTATAATCCCCTCAAGGGGATAGCTTCTCGAAAAAACTTCAATTATGAATTTAAGTATAAATCAAAAATTGCAATTAGTGGTCTATAGTTTCATTATTTGAAAAGTATTCTCATGGCAGGCTTCTCCCTTGAGGGCGATAAGGGGGTGTTAGTTTTAATAACCCTTCTAATTTTCAAATAAAATCTTAGCCACAAGTACTTTCACCCTTTTGTTTTTCTAATAAATAGCTGTAGCACAAGCTTTACACCCCTATAATCCTCTCGAGGGGATATCACCTCGGAATTTCTTTCAGATTCAATTGGTATTTTTACCACATTGATTTAACTATCGAGATTTCTAATTATAAGTCTCAAATAAATCCTAAGAACAACTTTCCCCATTATGGACCTAACATGGCTTAACTTTATTATCGGTTAAAGAATATACACTTATACTGTAAAAGTAATGAACTAAAAAAATATGTTCATAGCATAGCTTCCCCCTTAAGGGGGATAAAGGGGGTGTTTTAATTTTGCGTCTTAGCGTTTAAGCGAGAGTTTGTAATATCCTCTTAAATCCCTACATTTGCATCACCTATCCAAGATCTCCGCACGAGGAATCTGCCCCTAATTCAAAACATTAAATTTCTTATTATGCAAAAGTGGAAAAAGCTATCTCAAAGTGAGATAAGACAAAGGATATTTTCTGCACTTTCAGAAAATGTAGATTACTATAATGAAAATATTATTGGGTTGCCAGCTTCTCATTTAGATGATAAGGTGTTTTATCAAAATGCACCTTTTCTTGAGGATGCTCCTTATTTATCAACGCTAATTCACAATCCCAATCATATTGGCTGTCATACATTAGGAGAGTCTGAAAGCTTTTTTAGAGGTACACAGGAATTAGAAAAAGAGGTGATTAAAGTTTGTGCTGAAGATATACTGCATTGTGATTCTGAATATGATGGCTATGTAGCTTCGGGAGGTACAGAAGCCAATATGCAGGCAGTGTGGATTTACAGGAATTACTTTTTACAAGAGAAGAAAGCGAAGCTAAATGAAATAGCGCTAATCAGTTCCAGCGATGCTCATTACTCTTCAGCAAAGGCTTCTAATGTACTTCAAATTGATTTTTTTAAAGTAAAGGTTGATGAGAATGATAGATCTATCAGCAAAGAGGCTGTTCATGAAACTATAGAAGAAGCTCAATCTCAAGGCAAGAAGTATTTTATAATAGTTGCCAATATGATGACCACTATGTTTGGCTCGGTGGATGATGTAAGTGTTTATACAGATACTTTTCAAGAGAAAGGTCTAGATTTTAAACTGCATGTTGATGGAGCTTATGGTGGATTTTATTATCCATTTGCTAAATCGGATAATGATTTGAATTTTAGTAATCCTCATGTAAACTCTATTACCTTAGATGCGCATAAGATGCTACAGGCACCCTATGGAACTGGAATTTTCCTGATTCGAAAAAACTGGATGCATTATGCTAATACACAAGAAGCAAGCTATGTTGAAGGTCAAGATTTCACCTTAATTGGATCTCGATCTGGAGCTAATGCAATAGCTATTTGGATGATTTTGATGACTTATGGTCCGAACGGATGGTTCGAAAAAACATTGGTATTAAACCATAGAACTAAATGGCTTTGCGATCAATTAGCAGAGAAGGAGATTGAATTCTATCGATATCCCGATGCCAATATAGTCACCATTAAAGCCGAATATTTGAATCCGGTAATTTGTAAAAAATATGGATTAATTCCTGACAACCACAAAGGACCAAAATGGTATAAAATAGTAGTCATGGATCATGTTACTATTGAAAAGCTTGAGTTATTTTTAAATGAAATAGACTAAAAAAAAGCGGTTAGAGAAATTAATTTCCCTAACCGCTTTTTTTAAATTTATTAATTAAATTTTTACTTATTCATATGGAATAATTTCAATAGGTAATCTGCAAAGATTTGCAAAATCTTCACCAATCTCCATCATATCATCATCAGATTCTCTATAGAACCATTTAATTTTAACTTCTTTCCCATCCTTATCCGTTAATGTTTCCATTTTATGGATCATATCTAACATTAATTTTGAAGTACTAGTATTAAAATAATCTAGTCTGAAATGCAATTCAGTTACCGGTAAAGGGTTTTCTAAATAACGGTTTAGATGGTCAAATATGGGAGTGAACACATCCATTGGATTCTCAGGAATTGAAGAACCGGATATTTCAAAAAACCCCTTTTCAATATCTATTACTACAGTGGGGCGCTGGTGTGTGCCTGACATTCTAAACATATGGTATCAAATATGATAACAAAATACGTTAACTTCAAAATCTTGTTTTAAATTTCGACAGTTATTGGTTTTTTTACTGTTAATTTTTAAAAAGCTTACGAATTTAGTGATTTAGTTTTAAGGTAGCGCTTTTTCTTGAGCAAATTTAACAATTATCTTAATTTTCATAAATAATAGAACAATAACAAGAAAATTGAAAATAATCTATCCAAATAGAATGTATAAATTAACAGTATTGTCGTGTTTTTTAATGGCATTATTTTCTTGTAATGAGAAAAAAGATATGGAAAATAATAGAGTAAGTGTAATCAATTATAAGGGAAAAGATATGCATACCTTTTCGAATTCTGAAGAGGCAAAAATTAAGCATTTGAATTGGGAGGCATTTGTAGATTTTGAAAACAAAATTATTAATGCCATTGCTCAATTTGATATTGAGAAATATCCAAATGCAGAAAAAATAATCTTAGATACTAAAGGACTTGATATTGAAAAGGTATGGAGTAATGATCAAGTTTCTATTGATTATGAATTAAAAAGTAAAGATGATTTATTGGGTACAGCCCTTCTTATTCCGATTAATAAATCAACTCATACAATCAGCATTGCTTATAAAACAAAACCAAATGCAGAAGCTTTACAATGGCTAAATCCTAATCAAACCTCAGGAAATCAACCCTTTTTATTTTCACAATCTCAAGCCATTTTGTGCCGATCATGGATTCCTATACAGGATTCACCAGGTATTCGATTCACCTTTAATGCAAAGGTGGAAGTACCTAAAGGATTTTTAGCTTTAATGAGCGCATCAAATCCTCAGGAAGTAGATACTACAGGGGTTTATGAGTTTCAAATGGAACAACCCATTCCTGCTTACTTAATGTCGTTGGCGGTAGGTGATTTGCAATATCAAAAAACTGGAAAAAACACAGGCTTTTATGCTGAACCCGCTACCATTGATAAAGCTAATCAAGACTTAAAAGATTTACAGTCCTTTTTAGAAACTGCTGAAAACCTTTATGGTAAATATAGATGGGAACAATTTGATGTTTTGGTTTTGCCGCCTAGTTTTCCTTTCGGTGGGATGGAAAACCCTCGTTTAACTTTTGCAACTCCAACAATTTTGGCAGGAGATAAGTCGCTGGTTTCATTAATTGCACATGAATTAGCTCACAGCTGGTCAGGCAATTTGGTAACTAATGCTACTTGGAATGATTTCTGGCTTAATGAGGGCTTTACTGTTTATTTCGAATATCGAATTATGGAAGCTATGTACGGAAGGGATTATTCTGAAATGTTGGCTTCTATTTCTTACAAGGAATTAAAAGAAGAGGTTAAGGAATTAATTGATGAAGGAAATGAAAAGGATACTCAACTTAAATTAAATTTAGAGGGCAGAAATCCTGATGTTGGGATGACAGCTATAGCTTACGACAAAGGCTATTTCTTTTTAAGAAGGTTGGAAGAACTAGTAGGTAGAGAAAAATTCGACATCTTTTTAAATCAATACTTTGGTGAGTTTGCGTTTCAATCCATTAATACGGAGAAGTTTTTATATTATTTGGAACAAAATTTATTTGGAAAAAATGACATAAAAATGCCAGAGGATTTACTGCAAAACTGGGTTTATGAATCCGGAATTCCACAGGATATCCCAGCTCCTAATTCCCAAAGATTCTTAGCTGTTAATAATGCAATTCAAAATTGGTTATCTACTGAAAATATAGATACTCTTCAAACTTCTAAGTGGAGTACGCATGAATTTTTACATTTTTTTCATCAGCTGCCGGATAGCATAACGTATCTACAGGTACAAGAATTAGATCAAAAATTTAATTTCACTAATAGCGGGAATGCGGAAATACTAAGCGAATGGTTTTTACTTGCTATTAAAGCAGACTATCGCCCCGCCTTTGGTAAAATGGAGGAGTTTTTGATAAACACGGGAAGAAAAAAGTTTTTAATGCCAATTTATACTAAGCTTTATAAATCAGATAATTATAGGGCGCTAGCGTTACGTATATACAGAAAAGCAAGAGAAAATTACCACTTTGTCAGCTACAATTCGTTAGATAAATTACTAAATTACAGTATCAACTGATTTTTTAATCAAAAATAACTGGACATGTATAAAATTGAAAGACTTTTAGTTGCTCTTGATCTTACTAAAATGGATGAAGTACTAGTGAAATATACTTCTCATTTAGCTCAATTTCTAAAGAGTGAAAAAGTTTACTTTATTCATATTGCAAAGGATTTAGAACTACCAGAAGAGTTAAAAAAGAATTACCCTGATCTACTAGCCCCAACTGATGAGTCTATGATGGAGTCAATGAGGAAAGTGGTAGATAAATATTGGGAGACAGACCGCAAATGTGAAATCTCAATTGAGGTTAAGGAAGGAGATCCATCAGAGCAAATTTTGAAGTGGGTTGATATTAAAAACGTGGATATGATGGTGATGGGAAGAAAAAAGGAACTAAAGGGAGGCGGAATCATGCCGCACAAGGTTGCAAAAGTTGCTCATACTTCTTTAATGATGGTTCCCGAAGATTCTAGTTTTAAACTTAATAAAGTAGTAGTACCTGTTGATTTTTCAAAGCATTCTAAATTAGTGGTAGAACAAGCATTAGAAATTACTAAAGATAGAGATGTTTCTTTATCACTATTAAACATATTTAGAGTACCAATCGGTTACAACAAAACTGGTAAGTCTTATTCTGAATTTGCAAAAATTATGGAATCTCATGCTCAGCATGATTTTCAGGAGTTTGTTAAAAAGAATGATTTTCCAGATGACCTTATCTGTCATTATGGTTTAGATGATGATGATTTGCCAGCGGATAAGATTTTTGATTTTGCCTCAGAGCAAAATGCAGATATGATCATTATGGGATCAAAAGGAAGAACAGGGCTGGCCTCTCTTTTCTTAGGAAGTGTGGCTGAAAAAGTAATTAGCTATGATAGCCATATCCCTCTTATGATAATTAAAGAAAAAGGTGAGAACATGGGGTTTATTAAAGCCTTATTGAAATTATAAATTTAATCTTTTGAGTATAAAAAAGCCGAAGCAATTTAAATTACTTCGGCTTTTTTGTGAGTTTTGTCTAATCCTGAAATAGCGTTACATGAACGCAATATTGTGAAATAATCAGATTATACTGTTTTTTGTTCATATAGTTCAGCAACTGCAGCAACTGCTTTATCAATATCATCAGCAGTATTAAACTTACTAAATGAAAAGCGCACATTAGGCCTTTCTGCTGCGTTTCCTAATTCAGCAATTACATGTGAGCCAACATCACTTCCACTGCTACAGGCAGAACCACCACTAGCGGATATTCCTTTTATATCTAAGTTGAATAAAAGCATATCGCTCATGTTAGTTGGCGGTAAGCTAACGTTTAATACGGTGTATAAGCTATTATCTGAGTCTTCGCTTAATCCATTAAAAGCAACACCTTCTACTTTAACTTTTAATTTTTGGATCATTCTGTCCTTTAAGCCTTGAATATGATTATGGTGTTCCTCCATATCTCGGTAAGCAATTTCCATTGCTTTGGCTAGCCCAACAATTCCATATACATTTTCAGTACCCCCGCGCATATTTCGTTCTTGCGCACCGCCATGAATAAAAGGATGAATTTTATGATCGTTGTTGATATATAAAAATCCAACACCTTTTGGGCCGTGAAATTTATGTGCGGCACCCACAATATGTTGAGCTTTTATCTCCTGAAGATCATGTGTATAATGAGCCATGGTTTGAACAGTGTCGGAATGAAAAATGGCTTTATGTTCTTTGCATATCCAACTCACCTCTTCAATATCCAGAATATTGCCAATTTCATTGTTGCCATGCATTAATGAAACTAAACTTTCTGGGTGATTCTTTAACCAATCCTTCAAAGCAGATAAATCTATTACTCCTTTATCATCAAGTGGAACGTAATCTAATTTGATTTGACCTGTTTTTTCAAGATGCTGTAAAGTATGTAAAACAGCATGATGTTCAATTTTTGAAGTGATCACATGTGTTATCCCTCTTTGCTCAATGCTGCATCTTAAGGCTGTATTATCAGCTTCAGTACCACCTGAAGTGAAGAATATTTCAGAAGGAGATGTATTCAATAATTCAGCAATAGTACGCCTTGATTTCTCAATTGCAGAACGAACTTCTCTTCCATGTGAATGGATTGAAGATGGGTTACCAAAATGATTGAGCATGTAGGGCTTCATCGCTTCGAAAACCTCAGGATCCAATGCGGTGGTAGCTGCATTATCTAAATAAATCCCTGCCATTGTTTAATTTTCTTTATTTGAAATAATTTCTTTTATATCAGATATCATTTTCTGTGCTAAATGCTCAGCTTTTGATTCTGAATCTGATTCTGAATAAATTCTGATAATAGGCTCTGTATTAGATTTTCTTAAATGAACCCATTCCTTATCAAATTCTACTTTAACTCCATCAATAGTGTTGATTGGTTGCTTTTTATATCGCTCTTGAATTGCTTTAAGAATTGCGTCAACATCAATTTCAGGTGTTAATTCAATTTTATTTTTAGAAATATGATAATTAGGGAATGAGGCTCTTAATTGAGAACATGATTTACCTGTTTTCGCCAAATGCGTTAAGAATAAAGCAATTCCTACCAAGGCATCTCTACCGTAATGAAGTTCAGGATAAATAATTCCACCATTACCTTCGCCTCCGATTATAGCATCGGTTTCTTTCATTTTGGTGACTACATTTACCTCTCCTACTGCTGAAGCTTCATATTTACCCCCTCTTTTTTCAGTAACATCACGTAATGCTCTAGTACTAGAAAGGTTCGAAACGGTATTCCCTTTTTGTTGACTTAAAACATAATCAGCAACTGCCACCAAGGTATATTCTTCTCCAAATGGCGTTCCGTCTTCATTTACTATAGCCAACCTATCAACATCTGGGTCCAACACAAAGCCTAGGTCGTATTGACCATTTGCTAATTCATTACTAATATGAGTTATATTCTCGGGTAATGGTTCAGGATTATGTGGGAAATTCCCATCCGGATAGCAATATAATTCTCTTACTTCAGCTACACCTAGTGATTTTAATAGTTTTGGGATAGCAATTCCTCCAGTACTATTTACTGCATCCACTACTACTTTGAATTTTCTTTCACGTATTGCAGCTACATCTACTAAAGGCAAATCGATTACCATGTCAATGTGCTTTTGAATGTAGTGATCTTGAGTAGTGTATTTGCCTATTTTCTTTACTTCGCTAAAATCATAATCAGCGTTTTCAGCTAAATCTAAAATAGCCTGACCATCTTCTCCTGAAATAAATTCACCTTTATCATTTAATAATTTTAAGGCATTCCACTGCACAGGATTATGACTTGCTGTTAAAATGATTCCTCCAGCAGCTTTTTCTAGGGTAACGGCCACCTCTACGGTAGGAGTAGTAGAAAGACCTAAATCAACCACATTCATTCCCATGCCTTGTAAAGTTGCAGAAACCAATTTCGAAACCATTTCTCCTGTTGGTCTTGCATCTCTACCTATAACAATTTTCTTATTATCGCTCTTGCTTTTAATCCAGGCTGCATATGCACTGCTGAACTTTACGATATCAACAGGCGTTAAACCTTCTCCCGTCTTTCCTCCTATGGTTCCTCTTATGCCAGATATTGATTTTATTAAGGTCACTTATATTTATTTTTGATTCGAACGGCAAATGTACTAAAAAATGGAAAGCCAATGAATAAATTTCCTGTTTGATAGAAATATTAATGAGGTTAATCGTTTTTTATGATACAGGTCATATTTTATTTTTTTACATTTAATTGAACTATAAATTTTAATCAACCTTGTCAATAAGTTTAAAAAAATGGACTCATGCAGGTATCGCTATTGATATGGATGATAATGCTAAACGTAAGTTATTTCTTACGAATGTTATGGCTTTATCATTGGCTCTGGTGATGATAGTTGTGGGCTTAAATGATATTAGCAACGAGAATTACTATGCTTCCTATCGAAGAATGGGAGTTTTAATAATCATGCTTTTTATCCCCATATTCAACTTCTATCGTTACTACAGATTATCCAAAAGTATATTACTGCTATTTCCTAGTTTAATTTTATTAGGAGTTCCAATTTTAATAGGCGATTTTTTTCCTGGTCAATTCATTTGGTTTCAATATGCCGCTGCTATTTTTTGTTCTGTTCCATTTATAATTTTCGAACATCAAAATGATAGATTATTCATTATCTTATTTTTAGTTTATTTCTTAACTATTACTCTCTTTATAGATAAGGTGTTATTGTATTATAGTAATCCACCTGAAGCTATGAAGGAATTAGTATCTAATTTTACAGATTTTAAAATCCCACCTCTTTTTATTGCTCTATTTTCTACCACTACATTTTTATGGTATAATAGGACCAATGCAGAATATGAAAGAAAGTTAAAACAAGCCAATATTGAATTAGAGGAAACGCATGAAGAATTAATTGCTAAGAATGAGGAATATGAAGCGATAAATCGCAATCTTGAAAATTTAGTAAAAGAAAGATCACGTTTAATTGAAACTAAAAACCGACAAATTATTGATTATGCTAATATAAACGCCCATAAAGTAAGAGGTCCATTGGCACGGATCATGGGGTTAATCAATATTTCCGAATACTCACAAGAACCTGAAGAATTGAAAAAGCTTTTCTTAAAACTAAAGAAACCATCTCAAGAGCTAAACGAGATTATTCAAGAGATAAATAAAACACTTGACCAATCAGAAGAGGAGAATTAATTGAATGGATGATTTGCATAACTATTCCGACTCTACTTATGATGTTATTGTGATAGGTGGCGGCCAAAGCGGCTTAGCTTGTGGCTATTATTTAAGAAGAACAGATTTAAGGTATTTAATTATTGATGATCAGCCAAAGTGTGGAGGGGCTTGGCAAAACGCATGGGATTCTTTAACCTTATTTTCCCCTTCAGAGCACAGTTCATTACCAGGTTGGTTAATGCCAAAATCTGAAAATGAGTTTCCTGTTAAAAATGAAGTTATCCAATATTTATGTCAGTATGAAGAGCGATATAAGCTCAATATAAAAAGACCAATTAAGGTCCTAAATGTAGCTAAAAAAGGAAATATTTATACAATAACCACAAATAAGGGAATTATAGAAAGCAGGGCTATAGTATCCGCTACAGGACGATGGTCTAAACCCTTTATTCCAGAAATTGAAGGGTTACATAGATTTAATGGGCAGCAAATCCATTCTGCACACTACAAAACTCCAAAAGATTTTAAAAATAAAAAGGTTTTAGTAGTTGGAGAAGGAAATTCGGGAGCTCAAATATTATCTGAAGTTTCCAAATTAGCCAGAGTGAAATGGGCGACCAATAAAGAACCTTCCTTCTTACCAGATGATGTAGACGGTAGGGTTTTATTTGACCAAGCAACTGCCAAATATTATGCTGAGAAGAAGGGAATAAAATGGTCAAATGAAAAGTACAATTTAGGAAATATTGTAATGCTTCCATCAGTGAAGGAAGGAAGAAATAGAGGTGTATTACAATCTGCGGGAACGATTAGTTACTTTAATGAAAATGGGGTAGTATGGAAATCAGGAAAGGAAGAAAGTTTTGATGTTATAATTTGGTGTACTGGATTTAAATATGCTACTGATTTTCTCAGAAATGTAATTGATCTTGATGAAAAAGGTCAGGTAAAAACAAAAACAACACCTTCCGTTGATGAAAAATCAATATGGTTTGTAGGTTACGGTTCATGGACTGGATTTGCTTCAGCTACTTTGATTGGGGTAGGTCGTTCGGCTCGATCCACAATAAAAGAAATCCAATCATATATCGGTAATTTATAATAAAGTTACTGTATAAATATCACAATTCTAAGCTAACAAGCATTCGTTCGTTATAATACAGTTGTTTTCTTTTACATAGAAAATATTTTACTATTCCAACAAAAAAACAATATATTTGGTATAGTACCCATATATGTCAATAAAATTTCTCATATTAAGTTTAAACCAAAATTTAAAATCTATGAAAAAACAGTATCTATTAATGATCATTCTCTTCCTGATCGGGACATTTTCCTACGGGCAGGATCGGGTAATTGAGGGAACAGTAGTCAGCGCCAGTGATGGTCTTCCGTTAATTGGAGCCACAGTTGTGAAAAAAGGATCTACTTCAGGAGTAACTACTGATTTAGATGGAAAATTTAAATTATCTATTTCACAACCAGAAATTTTGGTAGTTTCTTTTATCGGCTTTGCTGAGAAAGAAGTTGCAGTTAATCCAGGCCAATCTGGCCCATTAACAATTAGTTTAGAAGAAGACATTACAAAATTGAATGAGGTTGTAGTGTCAGGTTTGGCATCAAGTGTCAAGCGTTCGAACTTAGGTAATGCGGTAGCAACAGTATCTTCCGAAGAATTGACCGGAATGACTAATCAGCCAACTATGGATAATGCATTATATGGTAAAGTAACTGGAGTAAACATTACGCAAAGCTCAGGTGCTCCGGGTGGTGGTATTGCCATGCGATTGAGGGGGGTAACTTCTATTACGGGTAATAACCAACCATTATTCATTATTGATGGAGTATATGTGAGTAATGCAGAAATTCCAAGTGGATTGAGAAATGCATCCGGTGCAAATTCAGGAAATGAAGAAAATGCTTCCAATAGGATTGCGGATTTGGCACCTTCTGATATTGAAAACATAGAGATTTTGAAAGGTCCTTCAGCTGCAGCAATTTATGGTGCTAGAGCAAACGCTGGGGTGGTAATCATTACAACCAAAAGGGGTAAAAGAGGTGAAACTAGAGTAAAAGTTTCTCAGGATTTGGGTTTCAATACTATTCAGAGATATATGGGGATTGGTGATAGGCCTTGGACTCCTAGTTTAGTGGCAGAAACATTTGGTGATGGAGAAGTAACGGCCTACAATGCAGCTATTAATGGAAGGGGTCTAGTAGATTATGAGGAAGAGTTATATGGTGAAACAGGCTTAATATCTGATACACGTGTTAGCGTAACAGGTGGAGATGAAAAGACTAAATTCTTTATTGGGGGATCATTAAGAGATGAAAATGGTATAGTAAAGAATACTGGCTATCAAAGAGCTAGCGTTAGAGCAAATATAGACCACCAGCTAACAGATAGAATAAAATTCACTACCTCAAGCAACTTTGTAAATTCATTTACACAAAGAGGCTTTACTGGTAATGAAAATGAAGGTGGATTAAGTTTAGGATATAACTTAGTTTACACTAGACCATGGGACAACCTTTTCCCAGATGAATTTGGCAATTATCCTGATAATCCAAATGCAGCGGGTAATATGTTATTAGTAAGGGATCAGGCAATTAATGATGAAAATATCAATCGATATATTCAAGGTGCTAGTTTAGATATTAATCTTTATGAAACAGACCAATCTTTCTTGAAATTTAAATGGAATGGCGGTTTCGATACGTATAATCTAGAAACTTACGTTTATGTTCCTGAATATCATCAGGCGCAGAGAGGATTGCAAAACGGATTTATTGGAGTAGGTAAGAATAGTATCTTCAATACAAATAATCAAGGGTTCTTAGTGTGGGACAACTATTTAAGTGGTGGTTCTTTACAATTAACTTCTCAAGTAGGATATACTTATATTACTTTCTCAAGAGATTTAGTGTATAATCAGGCTACTCAATTAATTCCAGCACAAACCACTTTAAGTCAATCGGGTACACAGGAATTAGATCAAACTCTTCAGGATGTTAGAGAATTCGGGTATTTTGCTCAACAAGAAGTTAACTTTGAAGACAAAATCATCGCAACTTTAGGTATTAGAGCTGATAAATCTACTTTAAATACTGATCAAAATAAATTGTATTATTTCCCTAAAGCATCATTAGCACTAAACATTGCAAACTACCCATTCTGGTCAGTAGATGCAATTAACCAATTGAAGGTTAGAGCGGCATATGGTGAAACAGGATCAAGTGCACGATTTGGTTCACTTTTCACAAGTTTTGATCCTGTAAATATTGGAGGTTCACCAGGTGTTTCAATCTCTAGCTTAAGAGGAAGTGATAATTTGGTACCAGAAACAGCAGCGGAGTTTGAAACCGGTTTAGATATGGGCTTATTAGATAATAAACTGTCTTTTACTGCAACTTATTATAATAGAACAGTCAATGATTTAATTCTTGAAAGACAATTGCAACCTTCTACTGGATTTAGCAGAGAAATTATAAACTTAGCTGATTTAGTAAACCGTGGTATAGAATTGTCAATGAATGCTCAGCCTGTTCAAAACGAGAATTTCATTTGGAATTCTACCACTAATTTCTGGTTAAATAGATCTGAGGTGACTAGACTAGACGTTCCTCCGTTTGCCCCTGCAGGTTCAGCCTTCGGAGTAGGTTTAGGTACTCCATTTATTGAAGAGGGACAACCCGTTACGCAATTAAAAGGTAGAATTGATGGTGAAGTCGTTACAGTTGGTGATGCAGAGCCAGATTTTCAAATGTCATTTTTCAATAACTTGACTTTCTTTAAGAATTTTGATTTTAGTTTTTTAGTGCACGTTAAGCAAGGAGGGGAAAATATTAATTTAACCACATTCTTGTCTGATTTAGCTGGTTTATCAGGAGACTTAGATGAACCTTCTGGTCAAGAAAGAACTTCTAATCCAAATACTGATAGGTATCTTGAAGATGCTTCCTATATGAGGTTGAGAGAAATTGCATTATATTATCGAATGCCAGACAACATACTCAGTGTGTTCAATGGTACTATTAACAAAATCAAAATAGGCGCTTCAGGTAGAAACTTATGGACAGTTACTCCTTATTCTGGATATGACCCAGAGGTTTCTACAAAAGGGGGCACAGGACTTTCTACAGGTTTAGATGTAAATCCATTCCCATCATCTAAGCAAGTGTATTTTCATGTAGAATTAGAATTTTAAATCAGAACAATCATGAAAAAATTTAATATAAATAACTTAAAATATATTTTGATATTAGGCTTATCCTTCGGTATGCTTTCATGTGAATTTGAAGATCAAGTTGATCCTAATAATCCAAGTTTACAGCAATATGATCAAGATGCGACTGTTAATGAGCTCAATAACTTGATAGTAGGGATTGAGTCTGAGATGCGCTCTGGTTATCCGCTATATGTTACGGCCACAGGTACAATAGCAAGAGAACTTTATTTATTTGATGCAGATCCAAGAAATACTGAGGATTTATTAGGAAAAAATGGAGCTGTGTTAGATAATAATACTTTTTATTTAACCAGCCCCTACAATAATAGCTATCAAAATGTAAAGAATACTAATATCTTATTGGATGCTTTAGACAATACAGCATTAGTATCTGAGACTGAAAAAAGTGGCTATAGAGGTTTTGCGAATACGGTACAGGCTTTACAGCTTTTAAGAGTCTTGAATATGCTAGACGAAAATGGAATAAGAGTAGATATTAAAGATCCAGATAATTTAGGTCCGTTTGTTTCAAAATCAGCAGCTCTAGAATTCATTTCTGGTTTATTAAATACTGGTTTTACTCAATTAGGAAATGCTGGGTCAGCTTTCCCTTTTGAATTATCCTCAGGTTTTGAAGGATTTAATACGCCATCTACTTTCGCTCAATTTAACAGAGCCTTAGCGGCAAGAGTTGCCATATACCGTGAAGAATGGGGGGCTGTTTTAGGTTTGTTAACAGATTCATTCTTTGATCCAAACGGAGATTTAACTGTTGGGCCTAAGCATAGTTTCTCAACTGCTTCGGGGGATCAATTAAATGGGCTATTCAAAATACCAGGTAATAATGGAGATATGATAGTAGTTCATGATAGATTCTTAAGTAATGCTGAAAGAATAAGCAATCCAAATGATGATACAGATACAATAGATCAACGGATAGTATGGAAAATGGCTAAAAGGGCGGAAAATGCACCTTCTAAGGATGGGTTAAATGGTAAATTAGAAACTGCATTATACCCAACACCAACTTCACCTATTGATATTATTAGAAATGAGGAGTTAGTATTAATTTCTGCAGAGGCTAAATTACAAACGGGTGATATTACAGGTGCTATTTCTGACTTAAATATCATTAGAGATTATGCTGGACTTGATCCATACAGTGGAGCTCAAACTGCTGATGCGGTTACAGATGAATTATTGACTCAAAGACAATACTCATTATGGTGTGAAGGTCATACTATGGTTGATTTAAGAAGATACGGTAGACTAAATGCAAACAATCTTCCAATCGACAGAGAAGGTGACCAAGTTTTTACTCAATTCCCTATTCCATTGACTGAAGCAGAGTAAATCATAAAAAAATCTATTTTTTAAAGAAATCTCCAATTTGCTTTTTGTAGTGATTTGGAGATTTTTTTTATCCACAAAAAAAGGTGTTTAATCTATATTTTCACAAGCTAATTCTAAAAATCCTTAGATTAGCTAAAAAATAGATTTTTTGCCTAATGAAAAGCACATATATATACTTCTTTATATGTATTAATTTTTTTCTTTTTGAAGAAAGTAAGGCAAGTGATTTCATTGAATTGTTTTCAGGTAAATCATATGAAAATATTGGAAAGAGAGTTAAGTTTTTAGAAGACCCAACAAACAGCTTAACTTATCAAGATATAAAATCATCAAAATACCAAAGTCTCTTTAAGGCTGGCGACAGTCAAGTACCTACATATGGTTTAAAAGACATTTCTCTTTGGGTGAAGGTAGAGCTAAAGCATTCATCGAATTTTGAAGTGCCGTATGTTTTAGAAATCGCATACCCTACTTTTGATTCAATTCAATACTTCATCGAAAAAGAAGGAGGAATTTCAGCAAGTGGCTATTTAGGTGATCAACAAGAATTTAATAATCGCTTAATTAATCATAAGAACTTCATAATTCCACTAGATTTAAATTCTTCTGATAGTTCTACAGTTTATTTAAGAATTAAGAATAAGGGATCATTGGTAGTTCCTTTGAATATCATTTCTAGGCAGATGCTTTATTCTGATGATATTATTGAGGAGTTATTATATGGAATCTTTTATGGAATCATGTTAGTAATGCTGCTTTATAATTTATTTTTAGCAGTTTCAGCACGGTCTATAAATTATCTATACTATGTAGGCATTATAACTGGTAACCTTTTAGCCCTATCAGCATTAAACGGACATGCTTTTATGTATATATGGAGTTCGTTTCCCTGGATTGCTAATCATGTAGTTATTTTTGGTATTGGCTTATGGATTTCTTCAAGTAATTTATTTGCATCAGCCTTCTTTGAAACCCAATATCAATTTAAAAAATATCATAATTATTTTCGAGCTTTAGTGTTAGTAGGGATAGTAATTATTATTTTATCCTTAACAATCGATTATTCAGTAGCTTTAAGAATTTCAAATTATTCATTGATTATTAACTGCTTTGGATTGCTCTATAGCGGTATTTACTTTTGGACAAGGAAGGTAAAGGTGGCTAGTGTTTTTACTCTGGCTTGGACTGGGTATTTGCTTGGGGTTTTACTTATTACTTTCAGAAATCTTGGTATTGTACCGGTTAATTTCATAACAACTCATTTTTTAGAATTTGGAGCAATATTAGAGGTAATATTGCTTTCAATTTCATTAGGCTATAAGTATCGACTGCTTGAAATAGAAAAAAAAGAAGCACAATTAAATTCTTTAGATTTAATGACTCAAAGCCAAAAATTGGTGCAAGAGCAAAATGAAGAATTAGAACGTAAAGTAGTTCTTAGAACTCATGAATTAGAAGAAAAGCAAGAAGAGATTCTGCAACAAAATGAAGAATTAAACGCCAAGAATGAAAAGTTAACTGAAGCACAACAGATTATTGAAGCACAAAATGCCAAATTAAAACTTTATACTGATGATCTTGAGTCTCAAGTAGAAAAGAGAACAGAGGATTTAAGAAATACTAATACGGAATTGGCACAGAATGTTCAGAAATTAGAGCAATACGCCTTTATGACGGCTCATAATTTGAGAGCACCAGTAGCAAGGTTATTAGGCTTAACGCACTTAATAGAAATAACACCGAATCCTGATTTATCAGAATGGACTAATATAGTATCTAAAATAAAGGAAGAGGGGGATAGTCTGGATGCTGTAATTAAAGATTTAAACGCCATTTTAGAATTAAAAAAAGAAGCTGAACAAAATCAAAGCATTATTAATCTTACAGAAACGCTTAATCAGACTAAGCGAATTTTAAAAAATTCAATTGAAGTGAGTAAAGGTAAAATCATTTTTGATAATCATGATTTTAATGAAATAAAATGTAATCCTACCTATATCGATAGCATTTTTTATAATTTACTATCGAATGCAATAAAATATAGATCAGAAGATAGACAATTAGAAGTTTTAATTCAGACTAAAATTGAAGAAGGTAAAAAGCTTTTAATATTTTCAGATAACGGAGTAGGAATAGATTTAAGCAAAAATGCGGATAAAATCTTTGGCATGTACAGAAGATTTCATACCCACGTTGAAGGAAAAGGTTTAGGCTTGTATTTAGTAAAAAGCCAAATTGAGATTTTAGGAGGTGAAATAAAGGTGGAAAGCGAATTAGATAAAGGAACTACTTTTACTTTGTCATTCCCCGTTGCGTAATTTCATTCTATATTCAACTGCACCTATGAAAAAATTATGCTGTATGCATTCGCCTTCATTATTATATTTAATTATCGTTTTTTCCCCTTCTTCATTCACCATCATATACCGACTTTCTTCAGGTAACTTAGCAATTCTGTTATATTTATGAGTCGCTTCTGAAAATATTGAATCCCTTGATTTTGGCTTTTTAAAATAAAGCTTTAACTCACTATTTATTATAGGTTTTTCATGCCAACCTTTAGTAGTATCCATTAAAGTGTGGTAATAGTTCTTTGATAGAATTTTCTCAATTTTAGATTCAGCTATTTTGCTATCATTTCTTTTATCTACAAAATAGGCTTGAATTAAGGTGTCATTTTGATAAATGGCTTCTCGTAGTTGAACCATTTTTGTAGGTGTAAAAAGCTTGTATTCTAAGTTTAACAAGGCTGAATAATATACTTTCCCACTATCTAGATCTTTTTGAGTAACCAGTAAATTTCCTACAGGTTTTTCTTCCACGAAGACATCATAAATCAATTCTTGCGAATAAAGATTAGTGCTAAAATGAATAAATAATAAAATGATTAATACTTTTAACCTGCCCATTCTTCTCTATCTAAACTTCTATATTGAATTGCTTCTGCTAAATGTTCAATTTTGATGTCTTCACTTCCTGCCAGATCAGCTATTGTTCTGGAAACTTTCATGATTCTGTCATAAGCTCGAGCAGAAAGTCCTAACTTTTCCATCGCATTTTTCAATAACGCTTTGCCTGCTGTATTTATTTCACATACTTCTTTCACCATTTGTGAGGGCATTAAAGCATTCGAATGAACCTCATTTAATCCCTCAAAACGATTTTTCTGTATTTCTCTGGCAGCTATTACTCGCTTTCGGATTGTTTCACTGTTTTCTGCTTTCCTGTTTTCGGTCATTTGGTCAAATGAAACGGGAGTCACTTCTACATGCAAGTCTATTCTATCTAATAAAGGGCCGCTTACCTTATTCAAGTACCTTTTTACTGCTCCCGGAGGGCAAACACATTCCTTTTCAGGGTGATTGTAATAACCGCAAGGACATGGATTCATGCTCGCAAGCAACATGAAATTAGCTGGAAAATCGACTGATACTTTTGCTCTTGATATAGTTACTCTTCTTTCTTCTAAGGGTTGCCGCATCACTTCCAAAACCGTTCTCTTAAACTCAGGCAGTTCATCTAAAAAAAGCACCCCATTATTAGCAAGGGAAATTTCTCCTGGTTGAGGAATTCCTCCCCCACCCACTAAGGCTACATCAGAAATAGTATGGTGAGGGGCTCTATAAGGTCTTGTCGCAATGAGTGAAGCGTTTGAACCTAACCTTCCAGCTACAGAATGAATTTTCGTAGTCTCCAAAGCTTCGGTTAAACTAAGCGGAGGTAAGATAGAAGGAAATCGCTTAGCTAACATGGTTTTACCTGCTCCTGGAGGACCTACCATGATAACGTTATGACCACCAGCTGCAGCAATTTCTAATGCTCGCTTTATATTTTCTTGACCTTGTACATCAGCAAAATCTGCTTCATAATCATTTAGATTGGTAAAGAAAATATCACGAGTGTCCATCTCAATGGGCTTAATATTGGAGCTACCTTCTAATACTTCTATCGCTTCTTTTAGATTTTCGACTCCTATAACATCCAGGTTATTTACAATAGCAGCCTCTGCTGCATTTTCTTTTGGAAGGATAAAGCCTTTAAACCCATTTTTTCTGGCTTCGATAGCAATGGGTAATACTCCTTTTATGGGTCTTAAAGTGCCATCTAAAGCTAGTTCTCCCATTATCATAAAATCTGCTAGCTTATCAGTGAATATTTGTTCGGATCCACTTAAAATTCCTAAGGCAATAGGTAAGTCGTATGCAGAGCCTTCTTTCTTAACGTCAGCGGGCGCTAAATTAACTACCACTTTTTGTCGAGGCATTCTATAGCCGCTGTATTTAATGGCTGCATCTATTCTATGCTCACTTTCTTTAATGGCATTATCGGGTAAGCCAACCATATGGAATTTTGTGCCTTGGCTTACATTAACTTCTATAGTGATGATATTTGCATCAACCCCATATACAGAACTTCCAAAAGTTTTAGCTAGCATAACCTAATCTTTTTTCGATTAGTAATATCATGATATGGATGATCTTGATATGCATTTCTTGTATTCTGTCTGCATATCCATGGTGCGGAACTCTAATTTCAACATCACATTCAGATGCTAAATTTCCACCATCTTTACCTGTGAGGCCAATAATTTTCATGCCTTTGGCTTTTGCAGCTTTACAAGCTTCTAAAATGTTTTTTGAATTTCCACTTGTACTGATGGCTAATAAAATATCTTCTTTTCTTCCTAGGGCCTCAATTGATCTGCTAAATATAAACTCAAAGCCATAATCATTACCCACACATGTGGTATGGCTAATGTCTGATAATGACATGGCAGCAATAGCGGGTCTGTTTTCTCTGAACTTACCACTTAATTCTTCTGCAAAATGCATGGCATCACAATGAGAACCTCCATTACCACAACTCATTACTTTTCCGTCTTGCTGAAGTGAATTGGTAATGAGTTCAACAGCAGCTTCAATATTGGCTAATTGATCAGCTTGGGTTAAAAAGTTATTCAGCGTTTCTTGAGCTGAATTCAATTCGTCTTTAATCAGATTAATCATTCATTAATTATGATTGGGAATTTAAATCATCAGTTTTGGTTGAGTCTGAATCTGAGTCTTCCTTTTTATTATCTTTTGCTTTTTCAACATCTTCAGTTGTAGAAGTTGAAGCACTTTTGACTTCAGATTCTCTTTTATCATAAAGTTTAGCTTTAATTTGATTGATTTCATTTTCATGATTTTCAATCAGTTTAGCTTTAGATTTTTCTTGTTGCTGGAAAAGGAAAATAACTATTAAAAACAAAATAAGGCCACCGATAGAGCTATACTGTACCAAATCCATTTGTTTGAATAAATCAAAAAGGAAGTTCAAATCATTTTTACCTATTGAAATAATAACAACTGTGGCAATGTGAAAAATTAATAGAGCCACAAATAGTACAGTTTTAAAAGTCTTCATAAAAGTGGTGTTGTCTGTTTTACTTATGAATATAAACAAATATAGAAATTATTTAATAACTAGCAGTATATACATCTGCTAAAGCCTTTTTTAAAGATACTAGGCTAAGAAACTGACTGTATTTCAATTAGCTTTTTATAAACCCCATTCTTCTTTAATAAATCATCGTGCTTACCTTTTTCAATGATCTCACCTTCTTGCATTACGTAAATCTGGTCAGCCTCCTGAATAGTACTAAGCCTATGGGCAATAACAATTGAGGTTCTGTTTTTCATTAAATTAGTTAAGGCATCTTGTACTAATTTTTCAGATTCAGAATCCAAGGCTGAAGTAGCTTCATCCAATATTAAAATGTCAGGATTCTTTAATATGGCCCTCGCAATACTAATTCTTTGTCTTTGTCCCCCTGAAAGTTTTGTGCCCCTCTCTCCAATCATGGCCTGGTAGCCACCATCCATTTGACTGATAAAATCATGGGCATTAGCTACTTTTGCTGCTTGAATTACCTCTTCAAGTGTGCATTCAGGTTTCCCGAAAGCAATATTATTAAAGATGCTATCATTAAATAAAATGGATTCCTGACTTACAACTCCCATTTTTGATCTGATGGATTCCACAGTAAAATTTTGTAAAGGTTGACCATCGATTTGAACTTCTCCAGAATTAGGGTCGTAAAACCTTGGAATTAAATCAGCTAATGTAGATTTACCACCACCTGAAGGACCAACCAATGCAATGGTTTGACCTTTTTCAATAGTAATATTTATATTCTTCAATACGGGTTCTTCGCCATATGCAAATGAGACATTATTGATTTTTATCTCTTTTTTAAATTCAGTTAAGTTCTTCGCTGAAGGCTTATCTTTAATAGCAGGCTCTAAATCAATAATTCCAAATATTCTTTCTGCTGAAGCTAATCCTCTTTGAACATTGCTAAAAGCAGTTGATATTTGTTTTGCAGGTACCAGTAATTGTGAATAAATCGCAATAAATGTAATGAAGCTACTAGCGCTCAATTCTGAATTTCCATCTAAAATCATAGAGCCACCGATAAGCAAAACGCCAACCACAACAAATACTCCTAAGAATTCTGAAATGGGGCCAGCAAGAGATTGACGTTTTTGCATGCTTACATTATAGTGAGCATAATTTTTAACTTCTTTTTGGAATCTGTTTTTTGAGAATGTAATAGCATTGAATGCTTTGATGATTCTCATCCCACTTAATGTTTCTTCTAATATTTCAGAGATCTTCCCTATTGATTCCTGACTTTTTCGGGCTTTCTTTTTTAATGAAATTGCTATGTAGGAAATAATAAAGCCTGAAATTGGTAAAATTATAATAGAGATTAATGTAAGCCTTGCTGAGATAAAGAACAGCGCAACAAAATAACCAATCAATAAGAAAGGCTCTTTGATAATAACCTTTAAGCTATTTACAACTGTTTGTTCTACTTCCTGCACATCAGCCATTACTTTAGACATGATGTTTCCTTTACGCTCTTCTGTATAATAACCAATGTGCATATTAACTAGCCGGTTATATAGAGCGTTCCTAAGGTTTGAAATTGCATTTGCTCTAACAATGGCAGATATAACAGCTAAAAGGTATTTGAAAATATTGGCTAATAGAATACAAATTATCAGGATCACACAAACAAATTGCAAGGCCTCAAATTTGTCTTCTTGCATAATGGAAAGAAAGTAATAGTCGAAAGCATTTTTCAGATAATCAATGCTTAAACTGAAATCAGGAATGCTTTCAGGTATATTTTTTGCCTCTTCAACCTCGAATAATACGTTTAAAACTGGAGCTAATATCCCTAAAGTGATAACACTAAAGGCAGCCTGAAGTACTGCATATATGAAATATTGAGGAGCTAGCCAGCCTAGAGGCTTGGCATAAGCAAGTATCCTAAAATATGTTTTCATTAATACTTTATATTTAAATGCAATTTAAGAGAATAATGCTCTTTATTAGAATCTAGGAAAAGATATGATATACTATTGAAAAGAAAAAAGCCGACTCATATTGTACGAGTCGGCTTATCATTTTATAAATATTTAACTAAACTATTCTTCAATAACCTTTTCAGCTAGAACAGTAATGTTGTTATTTAATACTTCAACTACACCTCCTTCAACTACAATAGTTGTATCGTTCTTTCCATCAGAGTACTTTAAGTCTCCTTTGTCCAAAGAACTGATTAATGGTGCGTGATTATTCAGAACCTGAAAAGAACCATTGCTTCCCGGAAAAGTAGCAGAATCTACATTTCCTTTAAATACGTTTTTTTCCGGTGTAATGATTTCTAAAAGCATAATTTTAATTTTAAGCTTCAGCTAACATTTTCTCTCCAGCTTCGATAGCCTCTTCAATAGTACCTTTCAAGTTGAAAGCTGCTTCTGGTAGGTGATCTAATTCACCGTCCATAATCATATTGAAGCCTTTGATTGTATCTTTGATATCAACTAATACCCCTTTCAATCCTGTGAATTGCTCCGCAACATGGAAAGGTTGTGACAAGAATCTTTGAACTTTTCTTGCTCTATATACAGTTTGTCTATCTTCTTCAGATAACTCATCCATACCTAAGATGGCGATGATATCTTGTAATTCTTTGTAACGCTGTAAGATCTCTTTCACTCTTTGAGCACAGTCATAATGCTCATCACCTACGATGCTTCTCTCTAAGATTCTTGAAGTTGAATCTAATGGATCCACAGCAGGATAGATACCTAACTCAGCAATTTTACGAGAAAGTACTGTAGTAGCATCTAAGTGAGAGAAAGTAGTAGCAGGAGCAGGGTCAGTTAAATCATCCGCAGGAACGTAAACGGCCTGAACTGAAGTAATCGAACCATTCTTTGTAGAAGTAATTCTTTCCTGCATAGCTCCCATCTCAGTAGCCAAAGTTGGCTGGTAACCCACAGCAGAAGGCATACGGCCTAACAAGGCTGATACCTCAGAACCTGCCTGAGTGAAACGGAATATATTGTCAATAAAGAATAGAATATCTTTACCGCTTTCGTTTTTGTCTTTATCACCATCACGGTAGTATTCCGCAAGAGTAAGACCAGATAATGCCACTCTAGCACGTGCACCTGGAGGCTCATTCATCTGACCGAATACGAAGGTAGCTTTAGATTCTTTTAGTGCATTTTTGTCTACTTTAGAAAGATCCCATTTTCCTTCTTCCATAGATTCCATGAAGTCATCACCGTATTTTACAATACCTGACTCCAACATCTCTCTTAATAAATCATTTCCTTCACGAGTTCTTTCACCCACACCAGCGAATACAGATAAACCACCGTGTCCTTTTGCGATGTTGTTAATTAACTCCTGAATCAATACGGTTTTACCAACACCAGCACCACCGAACAAACCAATTTTACCCCCTTTAGAGTAAGGCTCAATTAAGTCAATTACTTTAATACCAGTATATAAAACCTCAGATGATGTAGATAAATCTTCAAATTTTGGTGCTTCCCTGTGAATAGGTAATTTAGTTTTACCTTCAGGTTGATCGATACCATCAATAGCATCACCAATTACATTGAATAATCTACCTTTAATATCTTCACCTGTTGGCATTGAGATTGGTTGTTCAGTATCTACAACCTCCATACCTCTAGTCAAACCTTCAGTACCATCCATCGCGATGGTTCTTACCCTATCTTCTCCTAAATGTTGCTGACATTCTAATACAATTGAAGAACCGTCAGATTTCTTTACTGTAAATGCATCAAAGATGTTAGGTAATTTTGCGCCTTCTGCTTCAAAGCTCACATCCACTACCGGGCCAATCACTTGGGTAATCCTACCAATATTTGCCATGATTTAATAATTATAATAAAATAAAGTTGCTCTTATTCTTTCAGGGTGCAAAGCTAAGGTTTAATTCAATTATAACAAAGCATTTTTAGCTTTCGCTTATCAACTCGTAAGAATTTTAATCTTAATCGCTTAGTAAAAATTAATAGCCTTAAGCTTTTTAAATTTTAACTGTGAAATTTACAGGCCAAAAGCTGCTTTTACTTTGTCAACGTAATCCAATTTTTCCCATGTAAATAGTTCTACCTCTTTCGAAAAAACTTCTCCATTGCTTGCGGTGAAAGTTTTCTGTATTGTTCGAGGCTCTCTTCCCATATGGCCATAAGCAGCTGACTCGCTGTACATTGGGTTTCTAAGTTTTAATCGGGTTTCGATAGCATATGGACGCATATCAAAAATTTCTGATACTTTTTTAGCAATTTCACCATCTGTCATATCAACATTAGCACTGCCATAAGTACTGATGTAAATACCCATAGGTTCTACTACACCAATGGCGTATGAAACCTGAACTAATATTTCATCTGCAACTCCGGCAGCCACCAAATTTTTAGCGATATGTCTTGTAGCATAGGCAGCTGACCTATCTACTTTTGAAGGATCCTTCCCTGAAAAAGCACCACCGCCATGTGCACCTTTTCCACCGTAAGTATCTACAATGATTTTTCTACCTGTTAGACCAGCATCACCATGTGGTCCACCTATTACAAATTTTCCAGTTGGATTAATATGATATTTGATATCATCATTAAATAACTTTTGTAATTCTGGTTTAAGCTGAGCCTTAACCCTAGGGATTAAAGTATTGATGATATCACTCTTGATTTTAGCTAGCATTTTAGCATCATCCTGATCAAAAGCATCATGCTGAGTAGATACAACTATTGTATCTATTCTTTGAGGCATATTGTCATCAGAATATTCAATTGTAACCTGTGATTTTGAATCAGGTCTTAAATATTGAATTTCGTTATTCTCTCTTCTGAGGTTCGCCAATTCCATCAAAATCTTATGAGAAAGATCTAATGCTAAGGGCATATAGTTTTCAGTTTCTTTGGAGGCATATCCGAACATCATACCCTGATCTCCTGCTCCTTGTTCTTCAGGATTACCTCTATCAACTCCTTGATTAATGTCCTGTGATTGCTCATGGATAGTTGAAATCACACCACAAGAATTGCCATCAAACATATATTCTCCTTTGGTATAGCCAATTTTGTTGATCACATTTCTTGCTACTTGCTGAACATCAACATAGGAGTTACTTTTAACCTCACCGCTTAAAACAGTTAGGCCAGTAGTAACTAATGTTTCGCAAGCTACTTTAGAGTCTGGATCAAAAGCTAAGAAATTATCTAATAAGGCATCAGATATTTGATCTGCTACTTTATCTGGATGTCCTTCTGATACTGATTCGGAGGTAAATAAATAAGGCATAATGTTTTTAATTTTCGAGCCGCAAATTTAACAGACTATTTATAATTATTTTAATTAATTGTTGATTAATGTCGGTAAGTTGTCAATCCCTACCAAAAAGAAAGATACACGGAACTTTATGTAGTTCGGGTTTATTCTTTTTCCAGTTTTGAACAGTATCCGTCTTAATCATCTCATCTTCCCCATTAATGTTTTTAGCAATACATAATTTAAGTTGCGGGGCACAAGTTTTTGTAATATCCGCTATTAACTGATTATTACGGTAAGGTGTTTCCATAAATATTTGAGTTTGCCCTGTTTTGAAAACGGCTTGCTCAAGCGTTCTTATGGCTTGTGTTTTTGCTTTCTTTTCGATGGGTAAATAACCGGAAAAAGCAAATGATTGCCCACTAAAGCCTGATCCCATTAAAGCTAAAAATATTGAAGATGGGCCAACCCAAGGTTCTACCTTTATATCGTTTTCATGCGCATAGGCTACTGCTCTTGCACCTGGATCTGCTATTCCTGGGCAACCTGCTTCTGACATGATTCCAATTGATTTCCCTTCGAGTATAGGCGCCATTAATTTAGGAATATCAACATCTTCCGTATTCTTGCTAAGCTCGTGAAAAGTGATTTCCTGAATAGCTTTGTCAATATTCATGGCACTTAAACACCTTCTGGCAGTACGGATATTCTCCACTAAATAATAATCTAATTGACTACAAAGCTTTATTAAATCAGGCGGTAATGCTTTTGATTCAGTCTGTGGAGCAATAACTGTCGGTATCAAATAAAGTACTCCTTTTTCCATACTTTAATACGTTATATAATTGAAGCGATTAGGATATTAAATCCATTTTTTGAATTTGAAAACAGCTAAGGTAAGGATAGCAATTCCAGTAATTAGTGACCAGAAATAAGCATAACCGTATTCCCATCCAAATTCTGGAACATTTTCAAAATTGATTCCATAAACACCCGCAATAAAAGTCATGGGTATGAAAATAACAGAAAATATTGTGAGGGTTTTCATTACCTGATTTAGTTTATTGCTAATCACGGATTGGTATAAATCACCCAAACTCGAGATAAAATCTCGATAGGTTTCTACAGAATCAATTGCTTGAATGGTATGATCATAAACATCACGAATATAAAAGCGTGTTTGCTTACGAATTAGTTTTATTTCATCTCTTTCAAGTTTACTGATAACCTCACGAAGAGGCCAAACAGACCGCCTAATATGGATAAGTTCACGCTTCAAGGTGTAGAGCAAATCAAAATCTTTCTTTTGACCTGAAAACATGATGCGTTCTTCAATTTCTTCCAGTATATCTCCGAATTTCTCTAGTACTATAAAATAATGGTCAACGACTGTATCTACGAGCGCATATAGCAAATAGTCAAGACCTTCTTTTCTGATTCTACCTTTACCTGCCCTCAGTCTATTACGAACTGCTTCAAAAGTATCTCCTTTTCTTTCTTGAAAAGTAATTAACAGATTATCGGTTAGAACAAAGCTGACTTGCTCATTGATAGTTTTGTTTTTCTCCTCATCGAACTGGAGCATTTTCAAGGCAATGAAAAGATAATTTTCGGTATCATCAATCTGCGGTCTTTGTCCTACAGATAAAATATCTTCCATGGTTAGTGGATGGATTCCTAAAGCTTCACAAATAGACCTTATATTATCTACATGATGTAGACCTTCAATATTTAACCAATGAAAATTTCCATCTTTAGGCATATTGATAGCCTCTTCAAGGCTAAGATTTGTTCTCTCTTCGAGATGTTTTTCGTTGTAGGTGAACAGGTCAATGTTGAATGGGGTGTCTTTCCTAGTTCCTGTATATACAGCACTTCCGGGGGGTAAACCGGCAATTTTTGAACTTCCGTGGAACATTCCACGAAGGCCGGAATATAAATTAAGCGGCTCCTCAACAAGAAGCCGCTTAGGTAAGTTTATTATTTTCTTTGCTATCTTATCCATTCATGGAAATCAAGAACTCATTATTATCAACAGTACCTTTCATTTTCGTTAATAAAAGTTCCATTGCTTCACCTGAGTTCATGTCTGCCATGAATTTACGTAATATCCATACTCTTTGCAATTCTTCTTTGCTCATCAATAGATCTTCTCTTCTTGTACCAGAAGCAGGAACATCAATAGCAGGATAAATTCGCTTGTTAGCTAATTTTCTATCTAATACTAATTCCATATTACCAGTACCTTTGAATTCTTCAAAGATCACCTCATCCATTTTGGAACCAGTTTCAATTAATGCTGTCGCTAAAATGGTTAATGAACCACCATTTTCTAAGTTACGAGCAGCACCAAAGAATCTTTTTGGTTTGTGTAAAGCATTCGCATCCACACCACCGGATAATATTTTACCTGATGATGGAACAACAGTATTATAAGCTCTAGCTAAACGCGTGATAGAATCTAATAAGATCACCACATCATGACCGCATTCCACCATTCTCTTTGCTTTTTCCAATACCATGCTGGCAACCTTTACATGGCGATCAGCTTGCTCATCAAAAGTTGAACTTACAACTTCTGCTTTTACAGAACGCGCCATGTCAGTAACCTCTTCTGGGCGCTCATCAATTAATAAAATTAATAAGTAAGCTTCAGGGTGGTTTTCTGCCATTGCATTTGCAACCTCTTTTAGTAATTCAGTTTTACCTGTTTTTGGTTGCGCTACAATCATACCTCTTTGACCTTTACCAATTGGTGCAAATAGGTCAAGGATACGAGTAGAATATTTGTTAGGCTTAGTACTTAAGTTGAATTTCTCTTCAGGGAAAAGTGGAGTTAGGTATTCAAAAGGAACCCTATCTCTAATTTCTTCAGTGGTTTTACCGTTAACAGAAGAAACTCTTAGTAAGGCGAAGTATTTTTCTCCTTCTTTTGGAGGTCTGATTTGACCTTTTACAGTATCACCCGTTTTTAAACCAAATAACTTAATTTGAGATGGTGACACATAAATATCGTCTGGGCTGGCAAGGTAATTATAGTCTGATGATCTTAAGAAGCCATAGCCATCTTGCATCATTTCTAATACCCCTTCATTTTCTATAATGCCATCAAAATCCTTAATGTCGGCTTTTTTAGAACGGTTGTCATTTCTGTCGTTTCGATCATTACGATCGTTTCTGTCATTTCTTCCGCCTTTTTCCGGTCTGCTTGGTCTGTCGTTTTTATCACTAGAACGTTCGCTTCTTTCAGGGCGAGGGCTTTTTTCTTTAGTAGCAGTTCTAGGTTTACGTTCTGGCTTTTCTTCAGCTTCAGATTTGTCAGTCACAGGCTTTTCTTCGGCTTTTTTCTCAGTTTTAGCTTCAGGTTTTTCTTCCGCCTTAGCTTCTGATTTTGTTGCCCTTGGTTTGGCTTCTTTTTTTACAGCTGGAGCAGCTTTAGATTCCGTCTTAGCTTCTGCTTTCTTTTCTTCTTTTTTTGGCAATTCACTTTCAGGTAAAAGTGCTTGTTGATCCAAAATTTTGTAAATTAATTCTTTCTTTGGCAATTTCTTGTACTGAGCAACTCCCAGTTTCTCGGCTATTTCTTTAAGTTCAGAAAGTAGCTTTAAGTTTAATTCTTCAATATTATACATAAAGGGATTTTTACTTGTTCAGGCTTTGAGAACCTGATTTCTTGGTATGATAAATTTGATATAATGTTTTGGAAAATTTTGATCGAGACTTATGAACTTAGTCCCGTTTTGTTTTTAGATACTACAATGATATGCTAAGCATTTCTAATTGTCAAGCAAATTGAGAAATATAAACTAGTTTTTGCCATTAAAGCGGTCTTTCTATTTATAATACCATTAAAAATAGCTTATTTTGCCAA
The DNA here is from genome assembly GCF_030503895.2 of Marivirga arenosa. GTDB lineage: Bacteria > Bacteroidota > Bacteroidia > Cytophagales > Cyclobacteriaceae > Marivirga > Marivirga arenosa. The sequence continues at coordinate 1,287,281 of NZ_CP129970.2, read as the reverse complement.
AAATTTTTGAAGATGTTACAAGTAGCAAATTTGCGTGAAAATAAAGCCAATGCTATAAAAGGCTTGCTTAAAAGAAATATTGATAATGCTGAAACTCTTATTGATGAGGTAATTGCATTAGACGATAAAAGAAAATCAATTCAGCAAGAATTAGATGCTGTTTTAGCTGAATCAAATCAGATTTCAAAAAGCATTGGTCTTTTAATGAAAGAAGGGAAGAAAGAAGAGGCAGAAGAAGTGAAGGCGAAAACTGCTGAGTTGAAGCAAAAGAGCAAAAGCCTTCAGGAAGATGCGCAAACTGTAGAGCAGGAATTAACCACTAAATTATATCAGCTTCCAAATGTGCCACATCCATCAGTGGTGAAAGGAAAGGGAGAAGATGATAATGAGATTTTATTGGAACATGGTGAGAAGCCTGATCTTTATGCTGGAAAAAAGCCTCATTGGGATTTAATTAAGGATTATGATATCATCGATTTTGATTTAGGAATAAAAATCACTGGCGCAGGATTCCCAGTTTACAAAGGAAAAGGTGCTAGAATGCAGCGTGCCTTGTTAAACTTCTTCCTTGATGAAGCCGAAAAACAAGGCTTTAAGGAAATACAACCACCAGTTGTAGTAAATGAAGCGTCAGGTATTGGCACGGGGCAATTACCGGATAAGGAAGGGCAGATGTATCATATTGAAGATACTGATCTATATTTAATTCCTACTGCGGAGGTTCCGGTTACGAATATATTCAGAGATGAAATTATCAATGAAGAAGATTTACCGATTAAACTAACGGCTTATACTCCTTGCTTTAGAAAAGAAGCAGGTTCTTGGGGCGCACATGTTAGAGGTTTAAATAGATTGCATCAGTTTGATAAGGTAGAGATTGTTCAGGTGCAACACCCGGATAAATCATATCAAGCACTGGAAGAGATGAGTGAGTATATTCAAAGCTTACTCAAGAAACTAGAACTACCGTATCGAGTTTTAAGATTGTGTGGAGGTGATTTAGGATTTACTTCGGCACTTACTTATGATATGGAAGTTTGGTCAGCTGCTCAAGAAAAATGGTTAGAAGTTAGTTCGGTATCTAATTTCGAAAATTATCAGTCGAACAGACTAAAATTAAGATATAAGGATGCTGATAAGAAAAAGCATTTATTACATACTTTAAATGGTAGTGCTTTAGCTTTCCCTAGAATTTTAGCCGCTATTCTGGAGAATAACCAAACTGAAAAAGGGATTAAAGTTCCTGAAGTACTTCAAAAATATACTGGCTTCGAATGGATTGATTAAGAGTGATTATTCTACATCATGCTAAACCTGTCAGGTTTAAGAATTTAATTACACTTCCCAGGTAATAAGTTCTTGTATTCATTTACTAAGAAAAACCTGACAGGTTTTTGTTTTTTCACCTGTTTACACTTGAGAGTTTTTTCATAAAAGCTCGAATTTCCAAAACTTTCAAGATCCTTATCGTATTAATTAAGGGTATAATACAACTTAAGATATTATTTAAGATGCAAAAAGTAGATGTATTAATAATTGGTGCAGGGCCAATTGGATTAGCATGTGGAATTAAGGCGGAATCAGAAGGTTTATCCTATTTAATAGTAGATAAAGGAACATTGGTAAATTCGCTTTATCATTATCCTTATGCGATGACTTTTTTCAGTACTTCTGATAAACTTGAAATTGGAGGTGTCCCATTTATTTCACATAATCCAAAGCCTACCCGCATGGAAGCATTAGAGTATTATCGTAGGGTGGCGAGTTCACATCAATTGAATACATCATTATATAATGAAGTGAAATCAGTTGAAAAGGTAGCTGATACTTTCAAGGTGGAAACCAAGAAATTCACTGTTGAAGCAGAAAACTTAATTGTAGCCACTGGTTTTTACGATTTACCCCATCATTTAGGAATACCAGGAGAAGATTTACCTAAAGTTTCTCATTATTACAAAGAAGCGCATCCTTATTTTGATATGAAATTAGCAATAGTGGGCGCGGCTAACTCAGCGGTTGATGCTGCATTAGAGTGTTATCGAAAAGGGGCGAAGGAAGTGACCATGGTGATTCGGGAAGAAGAAATTCGTAAAACTGTAAAGTATTGGGTGAAACCTGATATTGAAAACCGCATTAAGGAGGGCAGTATAAAGGCTTATTTCCAAAGTGAAATTACCGAGATCAGAGAGGATGAAATTGACATTAAAACCCCAGATGGAAATGTGACCATTGAAAATGATTTCGTTTTAGCCATGACGGGCTATGAACCGAATTATTCTTTCTTAAGTGAAATGGGAGTTAAAAAGAATAAAGAAGCGCCTTATGCCCCAGTTTATGATCCCAAAAGTATGGAAACCAACGTTGAAGGCATCTATTTAGCTGGAGTAATCTGTGGTGGAATGGAAACCAATAAATGGTTCATAGAAAACAGCCGTGTGCACGCGGATATGATTATGAGCAATATCAAAAGCAAAAGGATGATTGAGGGGTGATTTGATGTTTTATTAAGTCAGTTATTTCACCAAATATCAGCCCAGAAGATAATGGCGCTTGTTTCATCATTTATTGCAATACCTTTTGAGTAACCATGTTTCCAATCTTTAGGGGTGTATAAACCATTAGGTAATTTTGTTGAATCCATATATATCCCTGGTTTTGCTTCTAATACGTATAAATCGTACCCCTTGAGTCGAGTTGGGTTGCTATTTGTTTCGGACCAATCAGTTGAATAGAAGTTCGGAACTGGATATTTATTATGATGACAAGGCTTATCATTATAATCTATCTTCTTAGGGATTCTTTTTGACTTGTCAATTTTATACCAATTTGATTTATTTAAATGTTTATCAATTACCAATAGGCAAGAGTCACTAGTTTGGTATTTTGCCACAGCTACGTTTTCAATGCTGTCTTTCAGTAAATCTAATTCATTTTCTGATTTATAATATTTCAGCCAAACATGAGGGTGTGAATTTGTAGTGTTTTGACTGATTACATTTAAAGAAAATTCAATCGGAACGGTCTTTGGAAAATGAGAAATAAAATCTTTATGAAAATAATTAATTGCTGTACCGAATATTAATTCTCTTTCACCAAAAGAACATCCATTTAGTATTAAAACAAGGAGTATTAAAGATTTTAATATTTTCATATATTCCCTTTAGACTATTTAAAATTAAATAGCTTTAAAATTTCTTTCTTTAGCAAATCCGGAGTCCCAATCATCACCTTCAAACCTTTCTAGAGTCTTTAATTTGTTTTCAGATACTTCTAAAATTTTGATGTAGTAATTCTGTTGGTCTCCTAAATTGTTTTCGGAGCCCTCAATCTCAATGTTTTTAAACTGTAAGTAAATTTCATTATCATCTGTCCAGTTCCACTCTCCTGTTACTGTCATTTCATTTGCTTTTAAAGAATATTGACCGTCTTTATGGAAGCTGTGGTATTCCTGCCACTTTGATTCTCCATCTTTCACTGTTTTGGTTTCCTCAAGCCAGTTAGTGGAAGTTAATAAATCAGTTTTCGCTTGTTGGTTAGTTGTATTGCATGATGTTATGATAATGCTGATAATCAGTAGTAGTCCACTTAGGTTAGTTTTCATGGTTTTAGTTTTTAGATTTTCATAATAGGCATTTAAAATTTCGCTGTCAAGAAAAGGTAGTTGAAATACCTAATTGGAAAATAATTAAATAGTCAAATGCCAAATAATTAGAAAGGTCAATAGAACCTTAACTTAATACTCTTAGTATTTTAAACCTTTTGTATATTTCTCAACTAATTTCCTTTATGTTTATACAGCTTTACTGAAAAATCATTGTAATGATATTATTGAAAAGAATTCTAATTGGATTATTAATACTTCTCATAGCAGGGGCTATAGGTGGCTTTTTCTATTTCAAGAATAAATTCATGAGTGCTCCTCCCAATAGACTTACTTTAACTAATCTAAATATACCTTTTGAATTTACTTGGCAGGGAGGAGAGATTAACGGAAAATATGAGCCCTATTTAGCTATGTATGTTCCTGTACAAATCCCTGGAGTCAATCGTCCATTTCATATGCAATTCGATGTTGGAGCACATTCTACGGTACTTTATTATAATAGAGTATTATCCATCAACGAGAAGTTCGGGGAGATTTTCAAATTTGATACCTTAGACAATCGTTTATATGCTTCTGATGTAGAATTAAAAGTAGGCTCAGTAGATCTTAAAGCAAGTGCTATTGGGTTCCGAGGCAAAACATCTGACATCGACTGGTCAGATAGTAACGCTATCATCAAAATAGGAACAGTTGGATCAGACTTCATGGAGAGGTATCCTCTCATCATGGATTTCAAGAAGCAGGAAATCACCCTGGCCGAAAAAATTCCAGATAACTTAGAAAAAGAGGCGGAATTTTTACCCTTCACTTTTGATGGCCGAAAAATATTTCTTTCAGCTAATTTGAATGGTGAGCCAGTCAGCTTATGGTACGATTCAGGTTCAAGCGCATTTGAGTTGATTGTGGAGGAAAGTACTTTTTGGGAATTAGCAGAGCCAGAAGCCACTCGATTTACTTTTACAGGAAATTCTTGGGGTAATGCTATCAGTATACATAATATTGAAAGTAATGGTGAGTTTGAATTTGGCAGTGTAAAAGTCCCTTTGACTTTTGTAACCTACATTGATTGGCCTAATAAACTCCAGGCATTCATTATGAAAGCTGCTAACATGGGTGGTGATTTAGGAGGGATGACTGGAAACAAATTGTTTTTTAAAAAAAAATTGATCTTAGACGCTCCTAATTTACGTTATGCGGTAGTGAAGTAACAGCTTACCCCCTATTACAAAAATTCAAAGCTTAAGACTTGCTCTAAATCATTAATTGCAGCTATTATTTCTGGTAATGCCGATTTTCAGTATATTCAAACTAAAATCAGGATGTCATGCAAAAGATACTAATCGCGATACTTTTATTTGCTTGTGCTAATCTTGCCTTTGCGCAGAAACGTAAGCTTCCGCCTAATATTTCTACCTGGAATTATAATGAATACGCACCAAAGTTGACGGCAGATGGTCGAACTCTCATTTTTCTATCCGATTATACAGACTCAGGTGAACCTGAATTAGTAATTAGCTCTGCTGTAGGTAATAATTGGACTAGCCCCAAAGAGGTGAATATTCTGAATGAAGATTTGGTGCCTTTTGGTTCATATAATATATCGTATGATGGCGAGCAACTTTTCTATTCTTCGAAAAAAGGCCCTAAAATTGGAGGTTATGATATTCTATTTCAGACTAAAGAAGGCAATGGCTGGTCTACACCCGTTAATCCTGGAAAACCGCTTAATTCTACATTATTGGAAATGGATCCTACCTTATCGGCTGATGGTAAAACAATGTACTTCAGTAGGTGTGAAACCTTAGACCCAGAAGGTGGGAATTGTAGAATTTTTGCTTCAGAGTATTTGGGTAATAACTATTGGAAAGAACCAGAGGAAATAGAGTTGGACTTGGCCTCATCCTCTTTTGTGAATCCTGTTATTTTACCCGATAATAAAACGCTTTATTTTGCTGCTTTAAACAGCAGTGGTGATTATGACTTTTATATGAGTCGTAAAGAAAATGATAGCTGGAGCAAGCCAGTACCCATGGACTTTATCAATACTGAAGCTCACGATCGCTATATGGGCGTTACGGCTTTGGGTAATGTGGCCTATACTCATCAGAAAGATGAGCGTGGATACGATTTGATTATGGTGAAAGTGCCAGAAGAGTTTCAACCGGCTAAAGTGTATTATCTGGAAGGAACAGTAACTAATTTGCCAGATAAGGCTCTGGTAAGAGCCACCGATCTTGAGACAGGAGATGAATTGGCAAGGCTAATACTTGATCCTGCTGAGGAAAAGACTTTTGGCATCTATTTACCAGAAGGTCATAAAGTTGATTTTTATATTGAAACCAAAGAATCAGGCTATGGATACTATAGTGAATTCTTAGATCTTGAAGACTTAAGCAGCTCTAAAAAGGTAGTTAAAGATATCAAATTGCCTATTCTGAAAGCTGGAGAACAATACCCGATTGGAATTAGCTTTGAAGAGTTTTCAGAAGACTTTGATGCAGGAGCTGAGGAAGAGTTGGCCAGGTTGATTACGCTTATGAAGCAAAATCGTGATTTTCAATTTAATATTTCAGTATATCAAAAAAGTGTAAGTGAATCGGAGCAATATGTGGATAGTTTGCCCGAAACTCGCTTTGATACAATAATGGTTAAAATAGAACAGCCGGAAATGGATAGCACTTTAATGAGTGATACCACCAATATTGAAGTTGATAGTTCATCAATTATGCAAGAAAGCAGGGAAGAAATTGTGACCATTTACCATAATGATTTAACGCCAAAACGGGCGGAGGCGATCAAAACCTATTTATTAGATAAGGGTGTACCTGAAAGCATGTTTACGGTAAGTGGTGAAGGGGCTCATCCTGAATTACAATATTCAGAAAAAGAGAAAGCAAGAAATGCGAAAGTAGTGCTGAAATTGGAGTGATGATTATTACTTAATTATATTTAATGAAAATATAAAACTGGCTCAAGAATGTAGCTGAGCCAGTTGGTAAAATTATTCTGTAAGTGAATTATCTAAATTCTTTGTCAATATAGTTTTTAACTAGGCTGATTAAGGATCCAATTTAAAATGGGGTCGTCTCCCTGCATGTATTCAGTGAAACTTAATTTGATTTCTTGATCCACAGCTAAGCTTTTTGCAGGAACTCCATAGAAATAATTAACCCAGAATGATTTGCCAAAGGTAAATTCATTATCCTTCCAATCATGTTCTGCATCAGAATCGTAAATGTTTATACCTGAATTGGGTAATTGATAAGAATCATTTTCAGCCCAGAATTTTAAATTATCGCCCACTTCTTCACCCACTATAACAATTTTTTCTTCTGCATAGTATTTAATTCGAGCAGCCGTAACTAGTCCTGCGGAAAAGGTCTTATTACTTGTAATTAGATATATTTTTTTGTTAGAATCAATAATTTTTGGAGGTTTAGTAGCCAAGTCTACTGGGATGATGTAGTTACCACCTGTGAAGTATCTTAAATCCATGATTACATTATAATCAGTTTTTGTTTCTAGTACTTCTAAAAAGTCTTCAATCTTATCTTCAAAGTCATCTGCTTGATTCCAATAACCATTAATACTAAAATAAGCTGATTTAGTAGAGTCAATAAAATGATAAAATACACCTTCTTGCATTTTATCTAAATAGAGAGGTTTCTGGATGTTGGGATTCAATGCATAATGCCAACCACTATCAGCAGGATCAGGGTAAAGATCTGACCAATTTTCATAATACTTTTTCTTCATTTCTTTAGTTGTGAAAGTGGCTTTCAGGGTGTCTTTATCTTTTAATAAGGTAAGTGTCATACTATTTTTTTCAGATAAGCCAATGCCATGCAGTATTTCCGGACTACATAAATAATTAGAGGCTTTATAGCTTCTCCATCTGTCTATTCCAGAAAGATAGGGCTTCAATTTTTCTTCAACATCTTCAATAGTTAGGTCGTTGATTTTTAGAACTTTTGCGCCCAAATAAGGAGTTGATGCGCTGTCCGTCTTAACGATATGCACTCCATCTGAAAACTTATAGAACCTCAGAGGTACTTTAGCCATAAAATGAAGAGGAATTACGGTGTGGCCATTGTTGGCCATGCTAACACATCTGGAAAATTTTAATATCAGTTCATTATCATCTAAAGATTCAACTTGCTGTTTTAATTGATCTAATATGCTTTGGCATTTCTCTAAAGAGTCTTCAGGGAAGGTGTTGGATTCCTGCAAGTAAACATTTTCAAAATAAGCAATATCATCGAGCCATTGCTGCTTTCGTGATTTGATTTCTTTTTGCTCGCTGCATCCAATCAGGATAGTTAATAAAATAAATAATAAGCCTAGGTTGTATAGTTTTCTGATGTCCATTAGTTCTATTCTTAAAATGATTGATTGCTTCAAAACTCAGACTTTTAATATAAAACTAATAATTTTTATGACTGAACTATAGAATTTAGAGGCTGTAGTGTAGAGTTCGGGGGATGGAATGGTTTATTCAAAATGTACTTAAAGCCAAGTACTACATACGGACAAGAAACAGCATAAAAATTATGCGCATATCGTTTTTGACTAAAAAAATATGCGTGATTAAAAATTTCAATCACGCATATCAAATTTTCAAACTGCGCATATATGCGTGATGTAAAATGACTACGCATAAAATACAGCATTTTACTTTTTAATTTAATGCTCTAGCTGAGGGGAGTCGTGCAATGGACTATAAGGCCGTCTGCTTGTTTTATTCCTTTTATTTATTCAAGAATGAAGAATACATCCATACTAATTTTTCTTGTTCCCGAATATAGTCACTCATTAATGCATTGGTTCCTTCGTCATCCGCATCTGAAGATATAGAAAGTAATTCTCGCTGAAGTACTATTATTGTTTGAAATGAATCTAAAATATCTCCGACAGCCTTTACTCCGTCACTAACTTGTTCACTTTCACTTATTTTTGAAGTAGTTCGATAATCCGCATAATTATGCTTTGGCGTATGACCTAAAGTTAAAATTCGCTCTGCAACTTCGTCAATTTTCAAAAGCAAGTCATTATACAATTCCTCAAATTTCACGTGTAGTTCAAAGAATTTTTCACCCTTGATATTCCAGTGATATCCCCGAGTATTTTGGTAAAATATAGAGTAGTTCGCTAATAGTTCATTAAGTTTTTCGGCTAAATGTTTTGCTTTGTTTTTGTCAAGTCCGATTTTGTTTGTGTTGTCCATTTTTATTTTTCAATAAAGTTATAATCTTTTTTTAAAATAGTCTGTAGCATAAATCACAAAACAGAGTTTGTTTAACTGGTTCTAGAACTGTATCATATTGTATCCAGCTTTTCACTTAAATTAGGAGGCTGCTGTACATATACTGTTTGAACTTTCGGAAATAGAGGACAAGACAGGCCGTCTTCTCGATTGCCAACTATATTATTTTATTAGCTTGTAGTCGTTTATTAGAATTTGCGCTGATAGATTTAATCTTAAAGCAAGGCTGCGAACCATATCAACAGTCAACTTTTTCTTTCGATTAAGAATTTCAGACACTCTACTTTTTCCACCAATTACACCGACTAAATCCTTCTGTTTCAAATTCATCTCCTCCATTCTAATTTTAATTGCTTCAATGGGGTCTGGAGCATCTATCGGGTAATGTTTTTTTTCGTAATCATCAATAAGAAGTCCTAGAATATCAGCCTCATCACTTTCTGGAGTTCCTATTTTAGCATCAAAGATTTCTTCAAGTCTGTTGAGGGCCTCTTGATATTCGACATCTGTTTTTATAAGCTTTAGTGTCATAATTATCTATTTAAATGTTGTTAGCATCAATTTTATCGTATTCGGCATGCGTTCCAATAAAGCGGATAAATATCCACTGCTTTTCAAAATTGAACTTTACTACAAGTCTGTATGAATTTCCTTTGATGTTAAATACAACTCGTTCGTCTTTTAGTATACTAGCATTTGCATAAGTGTTTTTCACGTCATTCGGGGTTTTCCACTGACTGTTAATAGCTGTATCATACCATGTTTTGAGATATTGTTCAGAGTCAGCATGTTTGTCCCAAAATTCTCTTAAGGTTCTTTTAGCAAATATTCTATCCATTTAAAAACATCATAATTACAACGAAGATACAAAATTAGTTCTTAAAAAGAGAACTTTTCTCACGAGATTTTGACAAGCAAAACATTTGTTTTTTGAAAGCTGAATTGAAACATTTGGCTTCTTATGTTCCCGAAATACAAAGTAGTAAGATCATAACCTAATAGGGGTATTTCATTTTACAGATCATTGTTGGCAACGCTCACCTAAAATGAGTATGCGTCCCAGTTGCTAGATGTACTAAGACTTCTGGTTTGTATTGTTCTTTCAAATGGCTCAGTTCGCATATTCATTTTAGTGTTTGTTATGTTTATTTCCCTATCCTGAATACGATCGAACCTGAGATTTCGATTCCACCAAGTCTCATTAAATTGGCTAAATCTTGTTGGCTAGATGATTCCTCTCCGCTTTGCCATATTGAATTCTGTGGATCGACTGGAATTCCATATCCTATGTTGACGAAGAAAAGTTTGTTGTAATGTTCAATTTTATAGCCCCCTCTCAAAAAAAAAGCTTGATCTGGTTCGACTTTGTATTTACCTGTTCCATCACTTGTTGAAACTTCTAAACCAGACAGACCTGAACTGTAAATAAAATTAGTTCCTACAAATGGGCTAGAGCCTTGATCCTTAAAGAAATATCTAGTGCCAATTCCTGTCCTTAACCCAGAAAAACTGAACCCTAATCCTGCGTTTAAGTCCAAGTTCGGTGTTATTAGATAGCTGTACTCTACTCCAAATCCGTAAGGTGCCCCCCAACCTCCGGTAAATCCAATTCCTTGCTTTGGATTGTATTCATATTCAGTCTTATCAAAAGTCAAAAATTTCGATTGAGAAGCATAGAGTACATTAGAATTCAATTGAAAATAACTTCCCTGTTTATTTGCTAAATCAATGAAGAGACGTTTAGATAACTTTTTTCCAGCATTGGTAAAGGTTTGAACTAATCCGGTTGGTCTAAATGTGCCTTGCAAAAAGGCAGTTAATTTCATTTTATCGGCAGATACTGTTTTGAGATTTTTATCAATGACCTGATAATCAATTTGATGAACAATCTTCGTGTGGAGGTTAAGTCCCATGGACATGAACATTCTATATCTAGTAATGTGCGCTATGTATGCGACATTGTACTTTTCAAATAAGTCCTCAATCTCTTTTTTATTTGATAAGCTCTCAATTCCGTAGTATTCCTTTGATTTCTTAGTGTTCAAGGTGGAATATTTGTTAGATGAAAGCAAATCAATATCTGAATCACTTCCCTTGACATACTCGAACTCTTGACTTACTGAAGCCATTGCGTTTATCAAGCTGGATCGATACAGGTCATCTACTTTTTCAACAGTAGTGGAATTTTTCTTGGCTAGTTTTTCAATAGGTTTCCATTCGGATAGGAAATTATTATCGGAGAAGCCAACAAGTAATACTTTTTCTTGAGCATTAACCATTAACAGGTTCGCAAAGAACAAGGCTAGTAAAGTGATTTTTTTTAACATATCTGATTAATTATTAAACATAACAATTGTGCAAACGCTATTATTGCGTTTATATAGTATTGGCACTAATTGAACGGATTTTTTATTGTATTCATATCAGTGCTCAAAAAAATAGAATATATACATCCATTAATGACAATATATCTTTTATATCATTCATCACAACTCAAAAAATAATAGAAATAGGTTCTGGTTGTACATGAACTGATACTATAAATGTAATGAAATTCCTGGCGATTAAAAAAGGCTTGAGATGTATCGTTTCTCAAGCCTTTTTAAGTGTTGTGATTTGATTTTTATCAACCGTAAATTTCATTTAGTAAACCTGCTAATCGGATGCCGGCTTTCATTAATTGTTCTTGAACTCCATCCCAATTTTTGTACATATACTCATAACCTAAGTACATATCTTCAGGTAATGTATATACTTGGTCTCTCATTCCCATGGCTTCTTTATACCAATCATCAATAGTAGCGCTTTGCAATGCTTCTACTTCTTCTTTTGTAGTGATGTTTACGGCTTCCGCTAATTCAGTATAGCTAAAAGCTTTTGAATCAATCATTTCACTATCCCACACTCGGTGTAAATTTGAATTTTTACCAAACCATTTTAGCTTCACAGCATTGCCCCCTATATCTTCACCTGTCCCCACGTGCAATGGTTGATGAATATCACCTACTAAGTGAATTAAGATTTTCAGTTGGTTCTGCTCTTCCTGTGCACTTAAATTCCCTGCTTTGAGGTTTTTAACGATCTCTTTTATTTTCATAATTGCATCGCCATCAGGATTTTTTTCTGTCTCCTCATAAGTCAAGCCATTTGGAATAGTTACATAGTGCCAAGGCTTCATAAAATCATATTTATCCTCAGACTTAATATTGTCCATCCATACACTAGCCACCGCCATGGATTGACGATTCAGGATGTCATTCACCCTTTTTGATACTTTCTTTTTTAGGTAAAAAGAAGCAACTTCACCCACTACTCTATGACCTGTTTGTCCCCAGGCTAAAGCTTGTGATATTGAAAAAATGCTTAAAATAAATACGCTAATAATTCTAATTTTCATATGATTTCAATTTCTATTTGCTCGTAATTAAACCGATCTAAATTTGTGCAAATATAATCTTTTAGTATTTCCAAAAGGTTATTTTTTGTCTTTGAGTTTCTGAAGTTCCTGCCATTCGTCTCTCAATCGGGCTGCTTCCATGAAATCAAGATCCTTAGCCGCTTTCTCCATTTTCTTTTTAGTAGCGGTAATCATTTTAGTTAAAGCTTCTTTATCCATGTATTGAACCACCGGATCGGCCGCCACTGAAGTTTCTTCAGCACCCGCATAATATTTGTCCTGAGAAGTTTTCTTAGAATCTACTGCAACGGTTTGTCCTAAAATACTTTCTCTTGATTTAAATACCGTTTTAGGGGTGATGCCGTGCTCCTCATTATAGGCTTTTTGAATAACCCTTCTTCTGTTGGTTTCATCAATGGCTTGCTGCATGGAATCCGTCATTTTATCAGCATACATGATTACTTTACCTTTTTCATTTCTTGCCGCACGACCAATAGTCTGAACTAATGATCTTTGATTTCTTAAGAAACCTTCCTTATCAGCATCCAATATAGCTACTAATGAAACTTCTGGTAAATCTAATCCTTCACGAAGGAGGTTAACGCCTACTAAAACGTCAAACTCGCCTAGTCTTAAATCTCTTAAGATTTCAACTCTATCCAAAGTGTCAACTTCTGAATGGATGTAGCGGGATTTAATGCCCGCTCTTCCTAGGAATTTATGCAGTTCCTCTGCCATTCTTTTGGTCAAAGTAGTGCATAATACTCTTTCATTTAATTTTACTCTTTCATCAATTTCCTCTAATAGGTCATCAATTTGATTTCCACTAGGGCGCACATCAATTTCAGGGTCTAATAATCCTGTTGGCCTAATGACTTGTTCCACCACAGCCCCTTCAGTTTGTCTTAATTCATATTCTGCTGGGGTAGCACTCACAAAAACCGTTTGTCCCATCAGATTCTCAAACTCATCAAATTTTAGAGGACGGTTGTCCATGGCTGAAGGTAATCGATAACCATAATCAACCAGGTTAATTTTTCTTGCACGATCCCCACCATACATAGCCCTAACTTGAGGCACCGTAACATGGCTTTCATCAATCACCATCATATAATCATCGGGGAAATAATCTAAAAGGCAGAAAGGCCTTGACCCAGGTGTTCTTCTATCAAAGTAGCGAGAGTAGTTCTCCACTCCAGAGCAATAGCCTAGTTCCCGCATCATTTCAATATCAAATTCAGTTCTTTCTTGAAGTCTTTTGGCTTCCAGGAATCTACCATCACGCTCAAAGAATTTTATTTGAGCTACCATGTCATCCTGAATTTCCTTTATCGCTTGATTTAGAACATCTTTTCCAGTTACAAATAAGTTAGCAGGGAATATGCTAATCATGCGTTCATCCGAAATCTTTTTACCCGTTTCAGGATCAATTCGTTGGATCGATTCGATTTCATCTCCCCAGAACATTATGCGATAGGCGAAATCAGCGTAGGCTACAAATATATCAACTGTATCACCTTTTACTCTAAATGTTCCTCGTTTGAATTCAGCAGTTGTTCTGTTGTATAAGATGTCTACAAAAGCAAAAAGCAGTTGGTTTCGGGCTACTTTATCACCTTGCTGTAGTCGGATAATATTTTTGCCGAATTCATCTGGATTCCCAATACCGTAAATGCAGGATACTGAAGCGACTACAATTACATCTCTTCTACCTGAAAGCAAAGCTGAGGTAGCACTCAGTCTTAACTTTTCAATTTCCTCATTAATGGATAAATCCTTTTCAATATAGAGGTTACTAGAAGGAATAAAGGCTTCCGGCTGATAGTAATCATAATAGGAAATAAAGTATTCAACCGCATTCTCAGGGAAGAACTGTTTAAATTCTCCATATAGCTGGGCGGCTAAGGTCTTATTATGACTCAGTATTAAAGTGGGCTTTTGTGTTCTTTCAATAAGGTTGGCTATACTAAATGTCTTTCCAGAACCGGTAACTCCTAAAAGAATCTGATTCTGTTCCCCTTCTTCAATGCCTTTTTGAAGCTCAGCTATAGCTTTAGGCTGATCTCCAGTCGGCTTATAATCACTGATGATTTTAAAATCCATACAAACAACAAACGTAAAGACTGGAAAATGTTTGAGAACAAATATACTATGATTTCACTAGTAGCAACTGATTTATACAATTCAATTCTGTAAATCAGGACTTTAATGAATGAAGTATGTAACAAGAATTACAGAAAGAGGCTTCAAAATCACATTTAAACCCTATAGCTAATCTTTCAATTATTGCAGACGTAGACTAAAGTGAATCAAATAAAAAACGTATGAATTACTATAACTCTACTATAATTAAAGGTAAAAATTTTAAGCAGGTAAGAGAGGAAGTTGAGGCTGCTTTAAAGGAAGAAGGTTTTGGGATATTAACTGAAATTGACTTTCAAGCAACTATGAAAAAGAAGTTAGATAAAGAATATTTACCACACCTTATTTTAGGTGCTTGCAATCCCGGTTATGCTGATAAAGTCGTTTCATTAGAACCGCATGTAAGTACTTTATTGCCTTGCAATGTAACCCTAAGAGAATTAGAAAATGGTGATGTGGAGGTTAGTGCTATTGATCCTTCTGCAGCCATGTCAGTAGTGGAGAATGAAGAACTGGTTCAATATGCTGAAGAAGTAAATAATATGCTGAAAAAAGCTATCAATAGCTTATAATAAAATTTTAAGAAAGGGAGAATTTCTCCTTTTCTTAACTTAATCAAATTCATCCTCTATATCCCCTACAATAGTTTCTACTAAATTTTCTAATGTAATCATCCCAACCACTGAATCATTTGACTTAACAAAAGAAATGTGAAATCTATTTTCATTCATACTTTTCAATAAGTTTATGATAGGGGTATTCTCATCAATAAATATAATTGGCCTAATAAATTCGGTCAGTCTAGATTCTTCTTTTTCATTTAATGCAATTTCTTTGAAGTTTATATAGCCATATACATCCTCAATTGAATTCGTTCTGCTTATAGGATATCGCGTATGTTTGTGCTCAGCTGCCAATTGATAATATTGATCAAAACTGATATTTTCTCTAAAATAAATGATCTCTTCTGCTGGGAGCATAATTTCTCTTACAGGTCTTTTCTTAAGGGTAGAAGTATTGATAATGATGTTTTCCTGATTGGTGTCAATCACCTTTTCCATCTTAGCCATTTTAGTAATGGTTCGAATATCATCTAAGCTGTAGGGGGTGCTTTTCTTCTTATTACCTACCAAAAGCCGAGTAAAAGCTTGAGTCACCACAATTAATGGATGCAATACCTTGATGATAAATTTTAAAGGCAAGGCCATTTTTTTAGAGATCGCATTTGACTTGTTTACGCCTATCACCTTTGGGATAATTTCAGTACCAAATAGAATCACTACAGTGAAGATGATGGAAAATACCCAGATGTATTTATCTCCGTAAATTTTATCAAAAGCACTACCCGCAATAGTAGCGCCTCCTGTATGGGCAATTGTATTTAAAATTAAAATAGCAGAGATGGGCCGATCAATGTTCGATTTTAGCTTATGCATAATCTCAGCATATCGCATTCCCTTCTGCTTGTCTGTTTCAATCTTAACCTTATCAAGGCTTAGAAGGACTGCTTCTGCCATGGAACATAAAAAGGAGACAAAAACAGCTACAAAGGTGCTTAGTATAAAAATAAGCATGATTTATTCTTTTGATTTCAGAATTAACTACTAGTTCTTAGTAAATACTCTAACTCGTTTAATTCTTTTTTGATCTACTGCTACTACGGTGAAGGTGAAATTTTTGTATTTAATTTTTTCTCCTGTTCGTGGTAATTTGCTGTTCAGCTCAAGTAATAAGCCTCCAAGGGACTCGCTTTCACCTTTAACTTCATCAAATACGTTTACTTCCTCATTTATTATTTTACAGAAGTCATTTAATGAGGTTCTTCCTTCAAAAATGTAGGTATAATCGTCTAATTTATTGTAGGCTACATCAACATCTTCATCAAACTCATCATTAATTTCACCGACTATCTCTTCAATTACATCCTCAAGCGTGATTAATCCAGAGGTGCCGCCATATTCATCTACAACTATGGCCATGTGCACTCTTTTCTCTTGGAAATCCTTCAACAGGCTATCAACCTTTTTCGATTCTGGTACGAAAAAGCCAGGTCTTAGAAGCTTTTGCCATTCAAAGTCTTCTTCTTTTTCTATATAAGGCAGTAAATCTTTAACATATAGGATGCCTTCAATTTTGTCTATCGTATCGCAATAAACTGGGATTCTACTAAAACCGCTTTTATTGATTTGATCCATCAACTTGTGGTAATCATCTTCAATATCAAAAGCCGTAATGTCTAATCGAGAACGCATAACCTGTCTTACGGATAAGGTTCCGAAGTTTACAATCCCTTTTAAAATTCCTTTTTCCTCTTCTGTGGTATCTTTATCAGCCGTAATTTCTAGTGCATGATGAAGTTCATCTAAAGAAACACTAAATCCTTTTTGCTCAACTCTCTTTTCTATGATATTACTAATGCTCATTAAAGAGATAGATAATGGACTGAATATCTTCGCTGAGAAATTCAAAGCTAAGGACATGCGAGTCGCAAAACTTAAGTTGTTTTGATTTGCATAAACCTTTGGCACAATTTCACCATAAAATACAATCAGAAAAGTAATGATGGCCGTTAGAGAAACAACTAATAAACCTTCTGTTTCTTTTGTTCCTACTATTTCCCAAGTAACATAGGTTGAAAGGGTGACGATGGCTACATTTATAAAATTGTTGAGAATTAATATAGTAGCTAAAAGTCGCTTAGGGTTTTTAAGTAATTCAAGTATAGTTTGCTGTTTGGGTGATGAGCTAACTTTACATTTAGCCAAATCTTCATGCGATAATGAGAAAAAGGCCACCTCAGAGCCAGAAACAAGTGCAGACATTAAAAGTAAAAACATCATCAATAAAATATTGATGATGTAAAACCAATGATTGCCACTTTCGGCTAAGCTCGTTAATATAAGTATACTAGGGAAAGGGTCTTCCAATTTTGTCTCTTAATTTAATTAAAATGGTAAATCGTCCATTTCACTATTAGTATCAGGTGTTTGACTAGCCGCAGGTGCTGCTGCTTGGCTCTGTCCCTGATTTCCTTCATAGCCTGAAGACTGACCACCGCCATCACTTTTCTTGTTTCCAAGCATGGTCATCTGATCACCTACTACTTCAGTAGTGTAACGAGTAACGCCATCTTTTTCCCAAGATCTTGTTCTCAATTTACCTTCTATATATACGCTGTCACCTTTTTTCAAATATTTTTCGGCAACTTCTGCCAAACCTCTCCATAATACAATATTATGCCATTCGGTTTGATCTACTCTTTCGCCAGAGTTTCTATCTTTATATGATTCAGTAGTAGCGATTGAAAAATTTGCAACGGCAGCACCGTTATCTAAATGTCTTACTTCTGGGTCTTTTCCCAAATTGCCAATCAAAATGACTTTGTTTACTCCTGCCATAAATTCATAAAGTTTAGGTTCAAAATTACTGTTAATAGTTGAGCTATGTTGCTTAGAAATGGAAAAAAATTTCTTGAGCAATAAAACTTCAATTATAAATTTACCTAAATATTTCTACTAGACAAATAATTCTCAATCAATCTAGGCTTAGGTAATTCCTCAATTTCATCCTGTGTATAATACACCAAATCATTATCATGTAGCGTATTATCAGTTTTTTTGTTTAGCTCTATAAATACTGCCTCCAATTTTTGATGACTTAATATATGTTGATACGCATCTGAGATTTCAATTATCTGAACATCCTGATGTAAATTTTGAATTTTCGATATGATATCGTTCATATCTAAAGCCTTTTCAGTTTCAATTAATTCAAAATCAAATAATCCTTGCCAAATATCCTGTGGACCTCTTTTCTTCATGGCAATTTTATTCTCATTTTGCCATATCAAGTAGTACAGATATCTACGTTTTACCTTTATTTTTTTCTTTTTAACAGGAAGTTCTGCTTGTATATTATTGATTCTTGCCTCACAGCCTTCGGCTATTGGGCATTCACTGCAGTTAGGGCTTTTAGGAGAACATACGGTGGCTCCTAATTCCATCATGGCTTGATTATAATCAGCGGGATGCTTTTCAGGAATTAAGTCTTCACTAACTTCAAAAAACTTTTTAAACGTTTTAGGTTGCGCAATATCATCCGTGATGTTAAAATAACGCGCTAAAACTCTAAATACATTGCCATCCACTACAGGAGTAGCCTCTCCAAATGCAAAGGATGCAATTGCAGCGGCAGTGTACTTACCAACCCCTTTAAGTTTCAATAATTCACTGTAGGTATTTGGAAATTTTCCATCGAATTGCTCTACCACCATTTTTGCACAAGCATGTAAGTTCCGTGCTCTAGAATAATATCCTAATCCTTGCCACAATCTCATGACCTCATCTTCTGGCGCATTTGCTAAATCAAATACATTAGGGTATTTCGCAATGAATTTTTCATAATAAGGTAAACCTTGAATTACCCGAGTTTGCTGCAAGATAATTTCCGATAACCAAATTTTATAGGGGTCAGAAGTGTTCCTCCAGGGCAGATCTCTTTTATGGTTTTGATACCAATTAATTATAAGATTTGAAAAGCTTTCAGTCATGAGAATGCAAATATGGACAAACAAATGTTAAAATCTAAAGATT
Organism: Marivirga arenosa; assembly: GCF_030503895.2. Lineage (GTDB taxonomy): Bacteria > Bacteroidota > Bacteroidia > Cytophagales > Cyclobacteriaceae > Marivirga > Marivirga arenosa. The sequence goes on along the minus strand of NZ_CP129970.2, from coordinate 1,268,283 downwards.
TTATATTCTGTTCAATTCAATTCTTATTTCTGTAAAATATTGAATGTTAAAAGGTTAAATGTTAGAATATGTGCTTAAGCTTACATATCTTTAAAAGATTTTACTTTTAAATTCAAAAATGTAAGTTTACCTTTGCAGACCCAAATTGAAAGGGAGAAATTTTTTAACAATTTTAAAATACAAGGAAGCGTGACTAAAGCAGACGTTATATCAGAAATTTCTGAAAAAACAGGTATAGACAAAGCAGATGTAACCGCTACAGTAGAAGCATTTTTCTCTGTTGTGAAGGATTCAATGGCTGAAGGTGAGAATATCTATGTGAGAGGTTTTGGAAGTTTTGTTAATAAAAAGAGAGCTAAGAAAATTGCTCGTAACATTTCCAAAAACACTGCTATTGTCATCGATGAGCATTTTGTGCCAAGTTTCAAACCATCAAAGGTTTTTGTTGAGAAGATCAAAAGCTCAAATAAAGTAACTGAAGAGGTATAAGCTATTCAATGTTGAAGTCCAGAATCATATTATTAGTAGTTGCAATTACATTAGTAGTGGTGATATTTACTCTGCCTAAAGTAGTGGTGGATAATGAAAATGAAAGTATTGAATCTGGTACTCAAACTTCTGAAGAAAATACAGCAGAAACATTAGATTCTAGTCCTTCTTCGTCAGAATCATTAACGGATTCGCATTCAGGAACTATTCCTGCTGAATTTAGGAATACAATCTCCAGATTAAGAAATAGTTATTTGAAGGCTGAAAGTCAGGAAAATAGTGTTATCTTTGCAGATTCTTTAGCTGCGATATTCACAGATCTTAATAGATTCGATAGTGCAGCTAAATATATTGAGTTATCTAGACAGGATAACGAAGTAATAGGGAATGCCTATTATGAAGCTTTTAGTTTTGCAGCTGATGTTGATAAAGCAAATCGTTTAGCATTAAAGACAAGAGAGTATCTTCAAAAGGTATTAGAAGAATCTCCAGATAACAATAGTGCTAAAATAAAGATTGCTATGACTTACGTTTCATCAGATAATCCGATGAGGGGTATTTCTATGCTGTTAGAGGTTATAGAAGAAGAACCTAATAATGAAGAAGCATTATTTAACTTGGGGATTTTATCTGTTCAATCAGGTCAATATGACAAAGCAATTGATAGGTTTGAGACACTTTTAAGTCAAAATCCTGACAATTTGCAAGCTAAATTTTATATGGCATTGAGTTTGATGAATAGCGGTCAGAAAGCAAAAGCTAAAGAGCTATTTACAGAAATTAAAAATACAAGTAATGATGAACAGTTGTTGGCAGCTGTTGAGAGTTACTTAAATGGATTATAATATTATTGTTTAACAAAAAATTTTAAAGTTATGCCTTGCGGTAAAAAAAGAAAAAGACATAAGATTTCAACTCATAAGAGAAAGAAAAGACTAAGAAAAAACAGACACAAGAATAAGAAGTAATTTTCATTACTTCTTATTGTCTTGTTATCACAAGACATTTTTTTAGTTTTTCACTTAAACTTATGGAGCTTTGAGCAATGAATTAATTATTAATTCAACTCAAAATGGCAGTCGTATTGCCCTTCTTAATGATAGGAATCTGATTGAGATTCATTATGACAATAAAGAAGAGCAATTTAGTGTGGGTGATATTTATCTGGGCAACGTTCGCAAAGTTATGCAGGGGCTTAATGCTGCGTTTGTGGATGTTGGATATGAAAAAGATGCATTTCTTCATTATCATGATCTAGGGCCCAAAGTAAACTCACTTTTAAAATATACTAAATTTGCCACTACTCGTAATAACACCTCCTATAAATTAGGTAAATTTAAGTTAGAGCCTGAGATAGATAAATTAGGAAAGATATCTCAGGTTTTATCTAAAAATAAGCAGGTGTTGGTTCAGGTTATTAAAGAACCTATCTCTACGAAAGGGCCAAGACTATCATGCGAGTTGTCGCTAGCAGGAAGGTATTTGGTATTAGTACCATTTGCTAATGGAATAAGCATATCTAAAAAGATATCAACGAGTGAGGAACGTAAAAGACTCACTAGATTAATTTCTTCAATTAAGCCAGAAAATTTTGGCGTAATAATCCGTACTGTAGCTGAAGGAAAGGAAGTAGCTGAACTCGATACTGATCTAAGGAATTTATTAGAAACCTGGGAAAAAGGAGTTAAGAAACTTAAAACTGCCAAACCAAAAGATAAAATCATTGGTGAAGTAGGAAGAGCGTCCTCTATTCTCAGAGATATGATGAATGAGACCTTTGATAGCATTCATGTTGATGATGAGGAAACATTCAAAGAGATTCAATCCTACATTCAGAAAATTGATCCTAGCAAGGAGAAAATTCTGAAGCTTTATTCAGGACGCAATAAGATTTTTGAACATTTCGGTATTGAAAGGCAACTAAAATCCTTATTTGGTCAATCGGTTAATATCAAAGGTGGTGGCTATTTAATTATTGAGCATACTGAGGCACTGCATGTTGTTGATGTAAACAGTGGGAATAAATCAAATAGTGAAGAAAGTCAAGAAGATACTGCATTAAATACAAACTTAGAGGCAGCTAAGGAAGTAGCTCGACAGCTACGTTTGAGAGATATGGGTGGAATTATTGTGGTGGATTTCATTGATATGAAGAATCCTGACAATAAAAAACTTCTTTTTAAGAAAATGAAGGAGTTTATGGAGACTGATCGCTCAAAACATACTGTTTTGCCTTTATCTAAATTTGGTTTAATGCAAATTACTCGTCAAAGAGTAAGGCCCGAACTTAATATTGTTACTAAGGAAGTATGTCCTACTTGTAATGGCACAGGAAAAATTACAGCTTCGATCTTAGTATCGGATAAGATTGAGCAAGATTTAGATTATTTATTAACCAAGCAAAATGAAAAATCTTTAAGCCTAGCTATACATCCTTTTCTGTATTCATATTATACAAAAGGGCTCATTTCATTACGTGTAAAATGGTTCTTTAAATATGGTAAATGGATTAAACTTATTCAGGATAGTTCTTTAGCATTAACAGAATATCATTTTATGAATGCAAATGAGGAGATAATAGAGATGGGATAACGAATAAAATATTGCATTATACTAATAGCCCGCACAAATATTTTTGTGTGGGCTATTTTTTTTAATATAACATCAAACTGAATACAGCAATAGCCTAAGATTTTTTTGCATAATAAAATTATGTCTAAATTTAAGTTGTATTGGATATTTTGTATATGGCTTTTTTTTCCGGCTGGTCTTTTAAGAATTGTAAAAAACTAAGTTTTTTAATTGTTCTTATATTTTTTCGCCTTTCTATTCTCAGTTCTTTTGCATCAGCGCAATCGCTAGATTCGGCAAATTTCAAACTAAGTGATTCACTAATTTTCAATGATTTTGATGGTTCTAATTATAGAGCTAGCTCATATAATTATATGTCTGCAATTGATGAAGACGGGATAGTTTATTTTGGAAATGAAAATGGATTATTAGAATTTGATGGTACACATTGGCAATTATATAAGACCCCAAGTTTCACGCCTATCACTTTTCTAAAAATAGTAGAAGATAAAATATATACATTCGGAAAAAATAAGTTCGGCTATTTTCAAAGAGATAAATCTGGATATATGAGCTATCATTCATTAAATGAAAGGATGCCAGACAATAAGGAAATACCTTATATTTCTAATGTAGTTCAATTTGAGGGAGATACTTATTTTAGTACTGATAGTTCCCTCATAAAATGGGACGGGGAAGTATTGAATAGACTGAATATGGGGGCTAATTTGACGATGTACGAATTTGAGGATAAAGTATTACTTTCCTTTGCAGGTGATAATGGCGGATTGGCTTTTTTAAAAAATGATACAGCTTCTTTAATTAATTCTGATTTTAAATTTAGTAATGATTATGCCTGGGAGTTTTTAAGACAAAATGATAGCAACTGGCTTATTTTTACTTCCGAAAATGGCATCTATAATTTTAATCCTGATACATATGAAACCTCGGAGTTTCAGGGCGAAATAAATAATTTTTATAAAAAGGATAGTACCTTTCTTTATTCTGCCGAAAGAGTGTCTGATTCTCTTTTTATAACGTCCAGCTGGGATGATGGATTACAACTATTTAATGCAAATGGAGATATTATTAAAAGACTTGATGATAAGTCTGGCATTTTGTGGAAATATAATACCCATTCAACATTAGATAATAGAGGAAACCTTTGGTTAAGTACTGGTTTTGGTGTGCAGTATCTCGAATTTTATAATCCCGATAAAAAATCGAATTTTAAACCAGAAGCTAAGGTTAGATTCATTAAAGCTGGCGATAGCTCATTATTTGTCCGCGATTCAAGTCATATTTTATCCGTTTCTGTTGATAAATCGAATTCATTAGACTTTTATTTTTCAGTGCCTGGATTATTCACAAAGGATTTAAAATTCTCCTATTATCTTGAAGATTTCGAAGAGGATTGGTCCGATTGGACAACCAATTCTCGAAAGGAATATACCAACTTACCAGGAGGAACCTATACCTTCCATTTAAGAGCTAAACACGTTACTCAGGAAAATATAGATATTAAACCCTTTAGTTTTAAATTAAAAATTCCAAAAGCTTGGTATGAATATCCAATCAGCTATGTTGCGGTTGGTGCTTTACTAGCCTTATTAATTTTTGGTTTAGTAAGATATAGAACACATCGCCTAAGCATCACAAATAAAAAATTAGAGCAACTTGTAAATGAACGTACATCTGAAATTGAATCACAAAAAGAGCAACTTCGTGCCGCCAATGAAGAACTTAAAACTATTAATAATGAGTTAGATAATTTCGTTTATCGTTCTTCTCATGATTTAGTTGCCCCTTTGAAATCTTTGAGAGGACTTATTACAATAGCAGGCATGACCGATAATGTGGATGAAATAAGAGAATATTTCAGACTCATGAATATTAGTATTAATAAGCTGGAGGAATTTATTAGAAGCATTATGGATTTTTCAACTAATACTAAAAAGCCTCTTGAAATGAAGGAGATCAGCATGGATACTATCTTGGATAGTATAGTAGAAGATTTGAAATTTTATGAAAATGCTGAGAAAGTTGAATTGATTAGAGCTTATGACTCTGATTTTATAATCAAGACTGATGCAAAAAGACTAAATATTGTATTAAGCAACTTAGTTACCAATGCATTAAAATATCATGATTTCAAGCAGGATGATGCTCCATATATAAAAGTAACTGCTAAGAAGAAGGACAATAACTACATCTTAGAAGTTGAGGATAATGGTTCTGGTATACCTAAAGAGCATCAAAGGAAAATATTTGATATGTTTTACAGAGCGCATGAGGGTATTGAAGGCTCTGGTTTAGGTTTATACATTGTAATGGATACTTTAAATGTTTTAAAAGGTAAAATCGACTTAAAATCTAAAACAAGAGTAGGAACCACCTTTAGAATTGTATTACCACTTATTGATTAGATTGACCGTCAATTTCTTCATCTAAATCAAGTAAATTTTTAAGATTAAAAATCACCTTGTCTAATTCTTTTGCGCATGTTTTAAGATGCTTAAGAACTGTTGGATCAATTTTCCCATCTTTTGACAACTCCATTACGTTTATTAAACCCAATACATTGGCAACCGGTGCTCTTAATTTATGTGAGTTATAGTAGGTGAATTCTGCTATTTGCCTATTTCGTTCATTTAATTTTTTTGTCCTCTCTATTACCCGGCTTTCCAAAGTAGAATTTAACTTGTTCAATTCACTGTTTACTTTAGCAAGAGCCAATGATTTGGACGATAGTTTTTTCTGTTTGTCTTCAATTTCTTCCTTCTGTTTCTTTAATAATATATGTGCCTCCCTTAATTGGTTTCGATTATTTCTTAAGTAGATGATCAAAATAATTGATACTATTAAGATTAGACTAATGAAAATAATCATTTGAGTTCTGAATTCAATTTCATTCGCTAATTCAGCCTGCTCTAGGGCTAACCTATAGCTTTCATTTTCTTTTTCAGCCAAATTATATTGAATACTTAGTTCGTTGATTTCAGCTCTTGACTCTGCATTATAAATTGAGTCCTTAATTTTAAGATATTTATCAAAGTAATATACAAGTGAGTCTTTAGTACCAATTATTCCTTTTAAATCAATTTTTGTTTGATATATTCTTAAAAGAAGGTCTAATGTGTTAATAGTTAGAGCTTCCCTTTCAGCTGTTTCTAAATATTGATTAGCCAGTTGAGATTTTCCTGTGATAATGTATGCATTAGCCAGTTCAATTTCACTCTCAATCATACCTCTTTTATAATCAGAATCTGCCCAATAAGTTCTACTTTTTTCCAAGTAATAAATTGATGAATCAATGGAGTTAAGCTCCCTATTAATAATTCCTTTGTATAAATGAATAAATCCTAAAGTTCTACTTTTAGCATCAGGCTTATTTAGTACTCTATTTAAGTAATAGTTTGCGCTATCATAATTTTCTTTGAGCATAAATAACTGACCTAAATTGACCAGTATTAATTCAGGAGATAAAGAATCATTTTCTTGTACTTTATCTAAGGCTTCACTAATAAATTTAGCTGATTGAGAATAGTCTTTTTGTTTTTTGTAGGTCTCACCTATATTATTAAGCATTTTAATAACTTCGGTTGTGTTGTTTTGTGCTTCGAATAGTGAGAGTGCTTCAAAGTAAGCTTTTAATGCGGCATCATAAATTCCTTGAAGCCAATAAAAAGCTGCTTTTCTTTTTAGAGTGTAAGCTAAGGCTTTTTTATCATCGCTATTTCTTAATTGAGACTCTAAATTATTGATTAAGTAAAGAGCTTCAGAGGGTGAGCTTTGATATAAATCATTAATTTCATCAAGATATAAGTCTATACTATCGCCTGTTTCATAAGCGATTAGATTTATATCATTTTCTTCATAGCTATTATTTTGTAAAGCCTTTAGATCAGTTACAAACAATAGAGGGAATAAAGCTAATAATACGTATTTATAATGATGCTTCATATTCGAAAAACATCATTAATATAGTTAAAATTATTACGTATTTTATCCTAAACCAGACTAATTTTTTAAAACTAAGTCCTTTAAGGTTAGTACCCAATCCTTGTCATCGTTAAGGCTTTCAACCAAATCCCATCTTTCCCCACCGGCTTCTTCAAATTCTTCTTTAAATTCTTCACCTACTTCAATGGTAGTTTCTAAGCAATCAGCCACGAATGCGGGTGAGTAAGCTAAAACCGATTTTTTACCTTCTTTAGCAAGATCTTTCAAAACATCATCGGTATAAGGCTTAATCCAAGGATCATTCCCTAATCGACTTTGAAAGGTTACAGTATAATCATCTTCTGATAAATTCAATTCTTTTGCGATCAATCTTGAGGTTTGAAAACACTGAGCTCTATAACAGAATCGGTTTTTATCATGATAAGCATTACAACAGCTGCCTAATTTACAATAATTATCAACAGAGCCTTTCCTGATTTGTCTCTCAGGCAATCCATGATAACTGAATATAACATGGTCATATTGATGTTTATCAAGATGTCTTTTTCCAATTTTAGCGAAGGTTTTGTAGAAACCAGGTTCTTCCACAAAAGTACTTATGAAGTTGATTTGAGGGATGATTTGCCATTTTTGTACTATTTCCATCACCTTATCGTGAACAGAACCACTCGTTGCAGATGCATATTGAGGGAATAATGGTATTACAATAATTTTGGCTACTTTTTGATTCCTTAATTCTTCCAAAGCACTTTTAATACTTGGGGATTGATATCGCATGCCAAGTGCCACTACATAATTATCGTCTAATTCTTCTTGAAGCATATTAGCAACATCTTCGCCATAAAATTTAAGAGGAGAACCTCTTTCAACCCAGAGCTTTCTATATTCTTTAGCCGATTTTGGCGCCCTGAAAGGTGCAATAATCAGATTTACTAGCATCCATCTGAATATAAAAGGGAAATCAATCACCCTTTTATCCATTAAAAATTCTCTTAAATATTTCCTTACATCTCCTGTTTTGGTAGAATCTGGCGTACCCAAATTAACTAACAAAACTCCTGTTTTGCCTTGATTTGCTTTGTTCATATTGCGGTTAATAACCTAAATGGAAATTATATGTTTCCTGAAATTTCAGTTTTTTGACTGGAAATATTAAAGTCCTAAATCTTTCTTTTGTTTTTCTAAAGAAGCTTTTAATTCTTGTTCTGTCTTCTTAAGCTTATTTAACAAAGTGTTTCTAAGTTCTTCTTGATATGATTTTAGGTCTTCGATATTTCTATTTTCAGATTTTTCAATATCTGAATTGATATTTTCAAGTTGCTTTAGTAGCTCTTCTTTTTCTTTTATGAGTTCATTCGATTTCTCAACAATATCGGTGACATCTACAATAAATTTGAAAACTTTTACGGGTTCACCATTCGTGTTTCTTACATCTGAATATGCTCCTTTAAGATATTTCTTTTTGCCTGTTTTTGTATATCGTTCAAAAACCCCAGTAACTAATTTTCCATTTGAAATATCCTCTCTAAACTTTTTATATTCTTCACTTTTAGCATATTCAGGACTAACGAAAATTTGATGGTGTTTACCCTCTAATTCATCCATTTCGTATTCCATCAAGTTTAGGAATGTTCTATCAGCTGAAACGATATGTCCCGAGGGTTTGAATTCAATAAATGCCAACCCACTTTTCTCAATAGACTGCATCCTTTCATTACTTTCGCCTTGAGAACGCTCCATTTCCTCCTGAGTGGCTTGAAGCTCTTCCATATTTTGGCGCATCTCTTCTTCTTGAGAACGCATCTGTTCAGTCATTTCTTGAGACTCAGCCAATAATTTATTGGTTCGCTCATTAATTTTTACTGATTGTACAGAGGATGCAATATTTTCACCCACATCTTCAATGAATTTTCTTTCGTTTTCATTGAATTCCGTAAATGTTCCTAATTCAATAACTCCATATACTTTTTCATTGGCAATTAATGGAACTATGAAAATACTTTTAGGAGTAGCGTTGCCAAGCCCAGAAGTAATATTAATATAATTCTTAGGCAGCTCTTTTAAGTAAATTGATTGTTTCTCTAAATATACTTGTCCTACAAGTCCTTGACCTGGTTCTATGGTTTTCTCTAAGAATTTTTTTCTATCATATGCATAAGTGGCAGTAAGCTGAAGCCTAGGATTATCTTCATCACTATCATCTACAATAAAAATGCTTCCTTGGTTAGCTTCTAAGTAATTTACCATAAATGTGATAACGTGATCACTTAATTCACTAATATTATTGTTGAATTTCCTTAAGATATCACCAAATTCAGCAGTGCCTTTATTGGTCCAGTTTCTAACTCTTGCTTCTTCAGATACATTCTTCAAGCTTTCTCTCATTTCTGCTAAAGATGTGCCTATATCGCCTTTATTATTAAAAACTGATATGTTACTATCAAAACTACCTTTGCCTACTTCTAAAGCAAAGTTTTTCACATTTGATAAGTTTTCCGATAATATGTGAATTTCTTCTAAGATAATATCAAGCTCATCATTGGTGTGTGCTTTCGTTTCAGGAATATTACCTTCACTGAGAATCTTCACTTCACTTTGAAGCGCATCAATACTGTTTTTAATTTGGTTTCTAGCGTATCTGAAAAGTATCAAACACAGAATAATGGATATTAATACTATAATCAATTCAGAAATTAAAAATCTATCTCTAGCAGAATAAATTTCATCAGCAATATCTAAAGCTTCTTGCTCTAAATTAACATAGAGCTGACTGGAAAGATCATCGAATTCATCGCTTAAAGGCTTTACATTTTCAGAAAATAATTGAGCATTCTGATTTCCTCCTGAACTTTGATTACTTAATTCACCATCTATCCAAGTTTGAAGGTCATTGGTTCCATAAATAGTATCACCTGCTAAGTTAGGATAGTCACTTATATAAATATTGGTGGTGCCAGAACTAAAGCTTGCATTATTAATAGCTTCTTCTTGCTTGTTTTTTATTCGGTTAGCTAATCGGTTTATTTTTTCATAGAGAATAATATTTTCGGGGTTTGACCAATTTGTTACTAAAGAATCTAAGCTATCTTTCGCTGCTTTAACTTCTTTATTCCATATTTTATTGAGCTCTTGTTTGGTGGTTTCACTCCCGCTTAATAAGTAATTTTGAAATGAAATATTAGAATTGCGGATTCCGCTCTTATAGGCATCAACATATAATCTTGAAGGTTGCTTATTCTCTAGAACATCAGTTCCTTTTTCTAAAATTCCAGAAATTTGTGAAAGCGTAATTAAAACAACAATTACAATAAGTAAGGCCATGCTACCATAGCCAATAATCATTTTACTTTTGATGGAATTGAAATTTATTTTCTTCATGGGAATGCGCTCAATTTTCAGAAGGTCAATTTATCCTTTCTAAAGCTAATTAAAAAGCTTCAAACATAAATTTTGAGCAATTGGTTAGCATCACATATAAAATTCAATACTAAATGGCTAAAAAGTATCAAAAATCATTAATCTGGTTCAGGAGAAACTTAAGACTTGCCGATAATGAAGCTTTATCGGAGGGAATTAATAATTCGGACAATTATCTTCTACTTTACATATTTGACGAAAAAGAATGGCAGAATAATCCTTTAAACAGTAGAAGATCTTCCGATATCAAACTTAATTTTCAATGGGAAGCAGTTAATAATTTAGCTCAAAATATAAAATCAAAAGGCGGTGAAATTCTGATTCAAAAAGGAAAGCCTGAAGAAATAATCAAAAGGCTTTTTGAGGAGCATGACTTTGATGCACTTTTTGCTCCAAAAGAATCTGGAACAGAAGAAAAACAAGTAGAAAGTACTATTGAGGATCTGTTTTTAAAGCAAAAGGCAGTAGTCAATTTTTATGCTCAATCTACTCTTTTTCATGAAGAAGATATTCCATGGCCGATTGGTAAACTGCCAGATATTTTTACTCAGTTTAGAAAAGAAAACGAAAAGCAAACCAAAGTAAGGGAGCTATTCGAAACACCAGAAGATTTTAAAAGCTCTATCCAAGTTGAAGTGGATTTTAATTTTGAAGAATTAGAGATTAATCCAGTTCAATTTGATTCCAAGTCTGCTCTTGATTTTAAAGGCGGAGAAGACCCAGCATGGGAAAGACTTCAACAATATTTCTGGCAAAATGACCAATTAAAAGAATATAAACACACCAGGAATGGACTAATTGGAGAGAGTTATTCATCAAAATTTTCCCCATGGCTGGCTTTAGGGTGCATTTCTCCAAGATCAATATATTTTGAGGTTAAACGCTATGAGAAGGAGCGGAAGAAAAACCAATCTACTTACTGGCTAGTATTTGAATTAATCTGGCGAGATTATTTCCATTTTGTATTGAAAAAGTTTGGGGATGACTTATTTAACAAAGGTGGAATTAAAAAACTAGACTCAAAATGGAAATGGGATTTGGAACTTTTCAATAAATGGAAAAATGGTGAAACGGGTGTTCCTTTTATTGATGCTAATATGCGAGAACTTAATGCATCAGGTTTTATGAGCAATAGAGGAAGACAGATTGTGGCCAGTTTCTTAGTGAAAGATTTGGGCTTAGACTGGCGAATGGGGGCATGGTTTTTCGAGCATCAACTAATTGATTATGATGTTGCAAGTAATTGGGGGAATTGGGCCTATGTTGCAGGAGTAGGAAACGACCCTCGAGAAAATCGATATTTCAATATATTAAGTCAGGCAAAAAAATATGATGCTAAGGGCGAATATATTAGACATTGGATTCCTGAATTAAACCAGATTGAAGGGTTTAATATCCATAAACCATCATTACTAAAAGAGGAGGAAATGATAGGTGAGGGTCTTGATATTCCCGAAATTTATATGAAACCAATAGTAGATATGAGGAAATGGGAGTATTAAATATTTTAACTTGATCCTATTTATTACCTAACTGCTACTTAAACTGCTATCGCTTAGCTTTATGCTTAAAACTTCTTATTTTTGTTTTTTAGCTGAACCAAAATAATCAGAACAAAATGAGACAAAAAATAGTAGCAGGAAACTGGAAAATGAATAAGACTTTATCAGAAGCTCAATCTTTAACTTCTGAAATTGCAAATATGGTTGAAGATGAAGCTCCATCTGATGTAAAAGTTATTATTGCACCGCCATTTCCATTTATATATGCTGTTCAAAACTTAATTCCTGAAATGGGTAAAATAGTTTTAGCAGGTCAAAATTGTCATCAAGAAGATTCAGGTGCATTTACTGGAGAAGTTTCAGCTCCAATGTTAAAATCTTTGGGTGCTCAATATGTTATTTTGGGTCACAGCGAAAGAAGAGAACAATTCTCTGAAACAGATGAAGAACTAGCTCAGAAAACTAATAATGCCCTTAAAAATGATTTAAAAGTTATTTTTTGTTGTGGCGAGCCTTTGGATATCAGAGAAGCTGATACTCAGAATGATTATGTTACAAAGCAACTAACCAATAGCTTATTTCATCTTTCAGAAGAGCAATTTAAAAATATTGTAATTGCTTATGAACCCATTTGGGCAATTGGGACTGGCAAAACAGCATCATCAGAGCAAGCTCAGAATATGCATAGAACTATCAGAGACCATATTGCATCAAAATTTGGACAAGCTTTAGCAGACGAGACTTCAATTTTATATGGTGGCAGTTGTAAGCCAGATAATGCTCAAGAGTTATTCTCTCAAGCCGATGTTGATGGAGGATTGATTGGCGGAGCATCTCTAAAATCAAGAGACTTTACAGATATTATTAAATCATTTTAAGAATTAATACAGGCCATAATATTAAATGAGTTACATTTCATTGGACGTGAGTTGCCAAGAAGATTTCATAGAAGTTTTCATGGCGGAATTAGCTGAAATTGGTTTTTCTACTTTTCAAGAAAAGGAAGATGCTACTGGTTTAATGGCCTATTCTGAAGAAAATCAAATTATAGAAGCTTCTCAAATTGAGGAGCTTTTTGCAAAGTATAAAGAGTTTACGCAAGCTTCATATCAGCTAGGTAGTGTTGAAAAAGAAAACTGGAATGAAGACTGGGAAAAGAATTATGAACCTATCGAAGTAGAAGGAAAAATTTTGGTTCGTGCTAGTTTTCATCCTCCTAAAGAGGGTTTTCCTTTTGAAATAATTGTAACGCCTAAAATGTCTTTTGGAACCGGGCATCATGAGACGACCTACCAAATGCTTAATTTAATGTATGAGATGGATCTAAAGGATTTAAATATATTAGATGCGGGTTGTGGTACTGGAATATTAGCCATTTTTGGAGGTTTAAAGGATGCTAAGCATTTAGATGCTTATGATATTGATGAATGGGCAGTTGATAATACAAAAGAGAATTTTTCGTTGAATTCTATTGATGAAAATAGCTATAATATTTGGCAAGGTGAGGTGGAAAGCATACCAAATCAGCAATATGACCTAATCCTTGCAAATATTAACAAAAACATATTACTAGAAGATATACAATATCTTCAGAAACATCTAAGCGATGAAGCTTATCTCATGTTAAGTGGATTTTATGAGAAAGATGTTAAAGATATTTTAAATGAATGCGACAAATATTCATTAAATCTTGTTAAACAATCATCAAGGAATAAATGGTCAGCATTATTACTTAAGAAAAACGCATGAAGTCTTTTTTGATTTGCATATTGGTTCTATTTAGTTTCACATTCTCCTATGCACAGGATGATGAGAATACCGATGTAGTAAGTACGCCAAATTTTTTGCAAACTGTTCAGCTTGATTTGTCAGAATTAAAATCTGAAAAAGGAGAAAGCGTTTCCTTGTTTTTCCAAAACTATTGGAACAAACCTAACTTCTTTACTAAAGCAAATAAGGATTTAATTCATGAAATCTATAATCGAATGCGAGAGGATAATCTTTCAGTAAAAGATTTCCGATTACCTTTTATCAGCACCCTTTCTGGCGCTTCGTCAAATCTTAAAGATCCAGCAAAAGCAATAAACTCCTTTCTTGAAATAGCAGAAAAAGCTTATGATGAACTTGATAATAATCAGTTTAAAGTAATATTAAATAAGGCTGAGCAGATACTAGAAAAGAAGGCAATTTATTACAGCCGATATTATCAAGTGGCTTTTAATGGAGGTAGTGTTAGTTTTGAATGGGATAAAGAACCTGAACAAATTCCTGTGGAAGAAACCCCAGTAGAAGAAGCAGAAGAAACTTCAAGCGAATGGGGTTCAGAATCAAATGATGATTGGGGGAGTAGTGAGGATGCATGGGGGAGCAGTGATAGCTCTTGGGGAGATGATAGCTGGGGAAGTGAAAATAATGAATCAGCAAATAATTCAACCAGCACAGAAGAAGATGAAAGTATCGATTTAACAGCTGTTGCTGAACCCATGCCCATATTAGAAGGTCCTGTTGTGAAATTAAAAAATATTAATCTTAGATTTTTTAATACGGTTGATTCCATAAAAATTAATGGAGTAACGGGGAGTTTAGAATTGATAGGGAACACTTTTGTTGCTGAAACTGGAACTTTAACATGGGAACATTTAGGAAAAGATCCTAAAGAACTCAATGCTGAATTCTCAGATTTTACTTTTGAAGTGAATGAAAAAGAATTTTCAGCTGAGCAGGTTACGCTAAATTACCCTGAAATATTGAGTGAACCAGTTAAAGGATTAATTGACTTTAAGGTTGAAAATAATAGTAATGGAGAAGTAAATCATCCATTCTTCCAGTCTTATAAATCAGGCTATGATTTAAACTTTGTGAAAAAAGAAGGGCTGTATCTTAAAGGTGGAATTACGGTAAAAGGTACTACTTTAACTACAGCGGCAAATAATAAAAACTTAGGAAGTTTGGAACTTCAAGGTGCTGCTGTTAAAAAATTCAGGGCAGAATCAAGAGAATTTATTTACAAGGATAGTAGTTTTTCATCCGATATAAGTAGCGTTTCAATTTACCAAAGAAAGGATTCTATTTACCATCCTGGTTTAACCTTTAGTTATGATATCAATAATAACTCAATTAATTTATTAAAAAAGAAAGGAGACTTTAAAAATACTCCATTCTACGCAAGTTATTTTAATATGGACTTTACAGCTGATAAATTGACTTGGGATATGGATACCACTATTCTTGATATATCAATTTTAATTGCAGGAAATCGAGTACCTGCACTATTCGAATCAGCTGAGTATTATAATGAATACCGATATAGTAGCCTTTCAGGTTTATATAGATTTCATGCCTTACAAGTAACTGTAAATTACAGTAGAGAAATTAGGTCAAATGATTTCTACTTAAATGAAATGGCTGATTATACGAAGATAGAAGAAAAGAAATTAAGATCAGGAATGAAGCTACTAATGCAAAATGGCTTCATTAAGTTTGATATTATAAGCGGTAAGATAGAGGTTCTGGATAAGGCATACCATTATGTTGATTCCAGGTGGGGAAGAAAGGACTATGACAATATCCAGATTACATCTGTTGCATCAGGTTTGCCCAACGGAAAACTGAATTTAGACAAAGGGACTTTAGATATTGTTGGAGTTGAAGAATTCATTATCAATGATAAACTTGGTGTAAGTGTTGAGCCAGATAGTGGGAAAGTTGTGTTGAGGAAAAATAGAGATATTCAATTTGATGGAATTGTTTACGCTGGAAATTACCAATATATAGGGGAAGAGTTTAGAATGGATTATGATAGTTTCCTTATTTCGATGCCTCAAATCGATAATATTAAATTTAATTTAGCTACTGATGACGACAATAAAAGATCGAATAAGGAGCAAATTCAAAACCAATTAGTAGAAACTGCAGGTGTACTATATATTAATGAGCCCAATAATAAGTCAGCTCAAAAAGAATATCCGAAGTATCCAGTATTTAATGCTACAAAAGGAGCTACGGTTTATTTCTTAGGAGAAGAAATTCTTAATGGAGTGTATGATCAAAGCCTTTATTTCATAATTCCTCCTTTTGAAATTGACTCAGTAAGTAGTAGTGACCCTAATTCTATTGCCTTTGATGGTGTATTCCACTCAGGAGATATTTTTCCAGAGTTTGAAGAAAAGTTAAGAGTAATGCCTGATAAATCTTTAGGTTTTGATCATCCCTTACCAGATGAGGGGATTGACCTTTTGGATGGTGAAGCTACATTCTATGGTAAGATTAGACTCGATAATCAAGGCTTAAGAGGGGGAGATAGAATTGAATATCTCAGTTCAACCATACGATCTGAGAACTTTACTTTCTTTAAGGATTCAATTACAGCTGTGGGAACTTATGCCACAATTGATCCAGGCAATTGGGAAGGAGTATCTTTTCCTCAATTAGAGATCGCAAATTTTGATATGCGATGGTTAACCGCCAAGGATAGTTTATATATGACAAATCGATCTGATCCTTTTAAAATGTATAATGAAACAGCTTCTCTGGAAGGCCGGACTATTATCTCCAAAAAAGGTCTTTTCGGTGAGGGAGATATGACCACAAGAGGTTCTAATACAAGCTCAAAAGAATACAGCTTTAAAGAGGATGGATTCTCTGCACGACATGCAGCCTTTAGAATTGAATCAACTGATACAATACCAGCCCTTTCTTCAGATGATGTTAGATTAGATTTCGATTTTGAAGCTAATACTGCAACTATCAATCCTGAAATTGAAGGGGATGCGGCTTTAGATTTCCCTTATGCAAGCTACAAAACCTCAATTCCATCAGCATTGTGGAAGCTAGATGAAAAAGTGGTGGAAATGACCAAGCCTGCTGATATTAATATTAGAAATTCATATTTCTATTCAACCAACCCAGATCAAGATTCATTGGTGTTTAATGCAACTAAAGCAGTTTATGATATAGAAAGTCAAGCTTTAAATGTTTCAGGAATTCCTTATATAACTGTAGCGGATGCAAATATAACACCAAGTGCAGGCGAAGTAATTATTGGGGAAAATGGAGAAATCAACAAATTATATAATGCTACTTTAGAATTGGACACTCTAACAGGATACCATAACCTTTATGATGCTGAAATTGAAATTGCTTCAAGAAATAAGTTTTCTGGAAATGCAACTTATAGATATGTAAATTCAGTTGGAGATACATTTTCTATTAAGATGGGCGAGTTTAGCTTAGAACCCATTCCTGATGCTTCCAAAAATGACAAGCAATTAAGAACTGTTTCTTCAGGTGTGGTTCGTAAAGAGGATAGATTGTTGATGAGCCCAGGCATGTTTTTCAAAGGAGATGTAACCATGTATGCAGATAAACCTGCATTGGAATTAAAAGGCTATATACAACCTGATCTAAGAGATATTCCTAATTATGATACTTGGATAGCTTATACCAGCGATGGTAGCGCAAAAGAAGTAGTCATTGATTTTGATAATAGTACTACTGAAATGGGTGAACCACTTCAAGCTGGTATTCATTTCGATAATGTCAGCAATCAGTTGTATGCTACTTTTATGACTGAAAAAAGAGACTTTACTGACGCTGATTTCTTTAAACCTTCTGGTTTATTAACCTATAATGCAAATGGAAATCAATTCGTAATTGAAAGTAAAGGTAGAAAGTCAGGAACATCCTATGCCGGTAAATATTTTGCCTATAATGAAGAAGATCAAAAGTTGGAATTTGAAGGGCCATTCAAGTTCATGAATAGTAGAAAGGAAGCCGAGTTTAATTCAGCGGGTTCAGGATCAGGAGATTTATTAAATCAAGAATTTATTTTCAATTTGATGATGACTGTTGAGTTCGACTTGCCAAATGGGTTTACTCAAATCATCGGAAATGATATGATAGAAGTGATCCAACGTTTAGGTCTGCCAGAATCAACAAAGGATTTAGATAGACTGCTTCCAAAACTAGCAGAAATAGCTGGTAACTCCGCTGCTAAGAGATATGAGGAATACATTTTTAATGAATACATTCCATTACATGCCTTATCTTCAAATTTAACCAAAACGCTGGTCTTGAATAATTTGGATATGAAATGGTCAGACATGGAGCAAGCTTGGTATAGTGTAGGTAAAATTGGTTTTTCAAACACTGGTGCTCAGGATATAAATGCTAATGTTGATGGATTTGTAGAACTTCAAAAGAAAGAAATGGGCTCTGCTATTAAATTATTTTTACAAGTTTCGCCATCATGTTGGTATTTCTTCCACTATGAACAAGATAGACTCATATTCTTCTCTTCCAATGCTGGCGCAAATGATTTAATAACTAAAAAATCGAAAGCTGATAAAGCAAAATTTGGAGAGTTTGTATTCTTAACCGGTGATAAATCAGAAGTGATTAGTTTTATAGAAGAATATAGAAGAAAATATTTCGATATTGATGCTCCTTATTACTTAGAGATGGCGAGTGAAGCAAGTAGTGGAGCAGCGGCACCAGTAAATAGTAACCCAACTCCAACTCAGGAGCCAACTCCTGCTGAGGATGATGACGATGGATTTTAATTGAATATTTGGATATAAATTTTAATAAATGATTACGAAAGAGGAAACAGGAAAATACTTACAACAGAACAAACAAAGATTTTTAGACGAGCTATTCGAATTGCTTAGAATTCCTAGCGTAAGTGCAGATCCTAAATTTAAAGCAGATGTAAAAAAGGCTGCTGAATTTATGAAAGCTAAGTTTGAGGAAGCGGGGGCTGAAAATGTGGAAGTTTGTGAAACAAAGGGGCATCCAATTGTATATGCGGATAAGATTATAGACCCTAACTTACCTACTGTTTTAGTATATGGTCATTATGATGTTCAACCTGCCGATCCTTATGAATTATGGGAATCAGAGCCTTTCAACCCCGTAATTAAAAATGATAAAATTGTAGCTAGAGGTTCGGCTGATGATAAAGGTCAAATGTACATCCATGTGAAAGCATTTGAAATGATGATGAAGAATGGTGGTGTACCTTGCAATATCAAATTTATGATTGAAGGTGAGGAGGAAGTTGGTTCTGAAAACCTTGAGGTATTCATAAAAGAAAATAAAGAGAAGCTAAAAGCTGATGTAATTGTTATTTCGGACACTTCAATGATTGCTAATGATCATCCATCAATGGCAGTTAGTTTGAAAGGATTAAGCTATTTGGAAGTTGAAGTCACAGGGCCTAATAGAGATTTACATTCAGGTGTTTACGGAGGTGCAGTTGCCAATCCAATCAATGTATTATGCAGAATGATTGCCTCCCTTCAAGATGAGAATAAAAGAGTAACTATTCCTGGCTTTTATGACAAAGTATTAGAACTTACTGCTGAAGAAAGAGCTAAAATGAATGAGGCCCCATTTGATTTAGGGGACTTTAAAAAGGATTTAAATATTGAGGATGTAGAAGGTGAAGAATCTTATAATACTTTAGAGAGAATGGGAATCCGTCCTACTTTAGATGTAAATGGAATTTGGGGAGGATATACAGGAGAAGGTGCAAAAACAGTATTACCCTCAAAAGCAAATGCCAAAATTTCAATGCGTTTAGTTCCGGATCAAAATCATTATGAAATATCAGAATTATTCCAGAAACATTTTGAAAGTATTGCTCCCAAAAGTGTGAAGGTAAAAGTAAAACCTCATCATGGAGGTATGCCATATGTTACCCCAACGGATACCGATTCTTATAAAGCAGCAGAGAAAGCGTTTGAAAAGGTTTGGGGTAAAATGCCAATTCCTACTCGTGAGGGAGGTAGTATTCCAATCGTATCTTTATTTAAGGATATATTAGGCTTAGATAGTATCTTAATGGGATTCGGTTTGAATTCTGATGCAATACATTCACCTAATGAAAGTTTTGGAGTTGAGAATTACCTTAAAGGAATTGAAACTGTAGCTTTGTTCCATCAATATTTTTCAGAATTAGATAGAAAATAAGTATTTGAAAAAATACTAATTGGTAGAGCCTGCTTTTAAAGCGGGCTTTTTTTATTTAATCACTATTGAAGTAATGCCTATGGTTTCGAATATCATCCAGATCACGAATAGAACGTAAAGGCCTAATAATACCATCCCCTCCCATTTAACTAAGGCTAAGTTAGTTCTTAAGAAAATGAACATTATAATGGTAATTATTGCTAGGAATAGCATTAAAGGTGCAGCTACTGTAAAATTAACTATTGCAGAACCAGCTATTAATACCCCCACTGGAACTGCGACTAGCAAATCAAAAATATTGCTCCCTAATACATTACCCAAGCTAATTGATCCTTTAAATTTCTTTGCAATTTTAATGCTTACCACTGCATCAGGAATGCTGGTTGCGCCAGCTACAATTGTAATACCCCAAATGAAATCAGGAGTATTAAAGAAATTGCCTAAGAAAATTGCACCACTAACTAAGCCTTCCACACTGGCTACAATTAATACTAAGCTAATAATAAGTTTAATCCAGTCCTTTCGGATATTTGTAATTTCCCTATCAACACCAAGAACAGCTCTTTTTCCATGATCCCTTCTATAATCACGAGTTTCCATTCCCTGAATGAAAATGTATAATATATAAAAGAAAATTGGAAGGCAGGCAATCCATCTAGTCATATTCCCTTCCATATTTCCTGCTGTTATATTTACTGGATAGTATATATAGGCTAAAGCAAATGAAATGAATAATACAAAAACTGAAATTATGTAATATTGGGTGTCTTTGTATATCAAGCTAAGATCTGCGGGCATTCTTTTTACCATCACGGCTGAAATTCCTGGAATTACAAGAATGTTAAAAATCGCTGAACCTACTATAGCGGATACTCCTAAATCGAATTTACCATGAAGTAATGTTGATAAAATTGTAGCTGCTAATTCAGGGAAACTTGACCCTACGGCCGTTATAATTGTACCTTGAATAAGTGGAGGTAAATGATAATAATCAGAAAGTTTTTCAGACGATTCTTCTAGGAGACTACCGCCTTTCCATACCGCCCATGTGGAAATTGAAATTATTCCAATATAAAGTAATAGTTCTCCCATATCTCCTGTCAAATATGAGCAAATTCAAATTCTAAAACAACACTGTACTTTAAATTCAGATTAAAAATATGTACTGACGGTTATATTTAATATCACTCTGTATATATTCCCAAATTAATTCTGATTAACTCTTACAAATAAGTTGTTACTAATTTGTGTATAGTTATTACTATCAATGTTAAGTCTATTCTGAATTGAAACGAAATACCCAGATTGATCAATAATGATTTCAGGTTGATTTGATTTAATATCATTATACAGAGTTATCATCCTTTCTTTTTCATTCATATCACTTAAAATTTTCTCACTTAATTCAGGATGATAAAAGCGAGTGGATATTGATTTAGCATTCATATAAAGGCTTGTTTTTCCGCCAATAATCATAGCATCTTTATCAAGAGTTGCTCTAGCATATATAGAATTTTGAGCTTTTAATTTGTTAAAATCACCTGACTCATGCAGTGATGTGTTTTCAAAAAACAATGCATAGTTTGTAGAAATTAATAAAATGCTAAAAGTTATGGTAAAGATTTCTGCTCTAACTTTTCTTTTAAATTGTAGTATTAAATGGATAGTAAAAAATGCGAAAGAAGGAACGAATAATAATAATTCAAACGGAGCCTGCTGCTCTGAAATCCACCACCCTCCAAATGCAGCTAAAAACATAATAAACATCACTTGCTGCACTCTTAATTGGTAATTTGTAAATCGAGTGGCACTAAAAGTTTTATATAGCGCAAATAGAAAAACAATTGAAGGTATTGCTGCAATAATAAGGATTGATTGCAGGTTTATAACTGGCTGTATGGAACTAAAGAGGTTGAATTTTATCCATTGTGATAACAATTCATCTAATCCTCCCTGCCAGTAAAAATAAATGAATACTAGCATAAAAGGGAAAAGAAAGCCATAAAGAAATAATAGATATCTTCGAATCACTAAACTTGTAAGTAAAGCGAATGATAAGATTGTTGCAATTAAAAATACAACTGAAGGCAGATAAAAAAGCACTGCTATTCCCATAAAAAAACCCGTTTTTAAAATGGTGGAATCCTTCAGTTTATTTTCAATACGTAAATAGATATTATCTAAAACTAATAAAATAAAAGTTAGACTTATTAAAGCTGGCGATAAAGTGAAAAAGTCATAGAATACCAACATTATTAAAGCATAAATTAATGCGGGTATATAAGAGTTTTCATTATATGCTTTATTTCGAAGCATAATATTATTAAATAATGAAAACTGATAGGTAACCAATAAAATGGAAAGTATTTGTAATAAAAGAATTGACCTACCCCCGATAGAACTTATTAGCATATACATCCAGGCGGCAAGTGGTGCGATCGGGCTTACAAGGTCTTTATATAAAACTTTTCCCGTGCTTAAACTTTCTCCAATCATTAGCCAATTGATTTCATATACCAATGGCTCAGACCCAATAAGATAAGGCAGCCGTATTAAAAATACTGCTAAAAAAAGAATCAGTAAGCGGTAAGGGTCGTTTATACGGAAAAATCCTAACAATTCTATTGGGTTTTGTTTGATGTTCGATTGCTAAATTAGGCGATTAAGCACAAATTGTATAAAATATCATGCATATTTGTAAAGAAATTAAAGAATAATATGGCCTCAGGTTCAAGACAGAAAAAATATTCCAGTTTATTACAGAAAGATTTAAGCGAGATATTCCAAAAACAAATGGCAAATGCTTTTGGTAAAGCCTTTATCACCATAACAGATGTGGAAGTTTCTCCAGACTTAAGCTTTGCTAAAATTTATTTGAGTTTGATGCTTTCTGATAAGCCTAGTGAAACTTTAGAATTAATACAAGCTAAGAAAAGTGAGATTCGAAAACACCTAGGGAATAGAATTGGGAAGCAAGTACGAATCATTCCTGAATTAGCCTTCTTCATGGATGATACTCTAGAAAGAGCGAATAGAATTGATGATATATTATCTAAATTGGATATCCCGCCTGCTGATGAAGAGGACGAAGATGACCAAGATAATTAATGAATCAAAAATAGTATTTTGAAGAATCTTTCATTTTTTATAGCAAGACGTTATTTCCTATCTAAAAAGAAAAAAGGATTTATTAATGTGCTTTCTATTATTGCTATGGTAGGAGTGGCAATAGGAACTGCTGCATTGGTTATTGTTTTATCCGTTTTTAACGGTCTTGAAGACTTAATTCGATCATTATACAGTTCTTTTGATGCAGATATAAAAATTAGCCTGAAAGAAGGGAAGTTTTTTGAATATGATGAGGAATTAAAAACTCAAATTCAAAATATTGAAGGCCTTGCCACGATAGTTGAAGTGGTAGAAGACAATGTATTAGTACGTTATAATGATGGAGAGTCAGTAGTGAGAATGAAAGGAGTATCTCCTGACTTTGAGAAAAATGCTGAATTAAGAAATCATATTACAGAAGGTCAACTTAAACTCACCGAAAAAGAACAGAATTTTGCTGTGGTGGGTCAAGGTATTCGATATGATCTATCGATAAATTCAAGAAATAATTTTCTGGCATTACAGTTTTATTATCCTAAAAATATTAGTCCTGGTAGATCCAATCCATCCAGTATGTAT
This sequence comes from Marivirga arenosa, assembly GCF_030503895.2. Taxonomy (GTDB): domain Bacteria; phylum Bacteroidota; class Bacteroidia; order Cytophagales; family Cyclobacteriaceae; genus Marivirga; species Marivirga arenosa. Next base: position 1,244,683 of record NZ_CP129970.2, on the reverse strand, counting down.
AATTCCGGAATACTAATGCCTGCAGGTGTTTTTGCAATTGAAAAACAGTATGACGAAAAATACATATTTGTTCCGTTACGGTTCGCACGAAATTTAATAGGAAAAGATAATGAGTGTACGTCTTTAGAAATCGAATTAGAGGATGGAGTCTCCGTCAGTGAAATTCAAAACATACTAAAGAGAAAATTAGGGGACAGCTTTGATATAATGAATTCAGATGAGCAACATGCTTCTCTACTTAAAGCCATCAAAATTGAGAAATTATTTATCTATCTAACTTTCAGTTTTATACTAGCCGTAGCTTCGTTTAATATTTTCTTTGCTTTAACAATGTTGGCTTTAGATAAAAAAAGAGACATAAGTATTTTGTTTGCGATGGGTACACCTATAAAAACCATCAGGAATATTTTCTTAAAAGAAGGGGCTATAATATCCCTGTCAGGAGCATTAACAGGAGGGCTATTTGGGTTTATCATTTGCCTACTACAACAGGAATATGGATTGATATCCATGAATATGGCGTCAGCAGTGCAGGAGGCTTATCCAGTAAAAATGATAGCCACAGATTTTATTTTTACGATGTTGAGTATTGCAATTATTACAATTTTAGCTTCATTCAAACCAGCCCAAGTAGCTGCGAAGTCAGTAGAAATACAGCGTTTGTAGTAATTAATTGTAAAAATCATTATTTGTTCCATCCTATTTTATTAAATTTCAATTCTGATTTTACTAAAAACCTAACGTTAATTGTTTGATTGATAAGTTTTATTCATGGAGGTATACACCACACAACCTTTTCAACTAATCTATTCATTATTCGAGCACGAGTATTTGGGCTATACTTTTGAGTCTTTTGTCGTGCAAAAAAATTCAAGGGGAGAGTTAACCTTTTCTCATCAAAATATTTCCTCGAAAAATGCTAGAGAGTTTGCAAAAGGATTAGATGATGTTGATTATGAGTTGATAAAGCTGATGGATGAAATGCAGCAGGATGTGGTGGTTAGGAAGTTTGCGAAGAAGAAAATGAAACCTGTTGAATTCTTTGATAAAAACTATAATATTGATGGTGGCAATGAACTAGTGAAAAATGAGATTGAGCGCTATATGGAAAAGAGGCGTTCGGAAATTCTCAGTCGTATTAAAGGAAAAATGCTTTTTGAAATGGGAAATGATGGAGAACCCGCATGGCGCCAGATTGAAATAATGGAAGAAAAGGCAACCATACTTTTCCACTTTGTAAAAAATGAAGACAATACGCATTACTTTCCTACCATAAAGCATGCAGGTGAAAAACTTGAGTTTCAATATAAAGGAGCTTATCTCATTTGTAATGAACCCGCATGGTTAATAGTAGATCAAAAATTATATTCCTTTGAGAAAAACCCTGATGGTAAAAAAATAAAGCCTTTCCTAAATAAAAAATTTATAGCTATTCCACAGAAAGTGGAAGAAACGTATTTCAAAAAATTTGTAGCTCCTTTAGTTGCTTCTTTTGATGTATTCGCAAGAGGCTTCAAAATTAAGACTTATAGAGAAGAACCTTTTCCAATTTTAAAGATTTCTGAATTAGCCGCTAGTTCTGGTAAAAGCATGGATCTGTTTAATGATGATAAGTCCGGAACCAACGAAGAGGGTAAGTTATTATTAGAACTTAAATTTAAATATGGTGATCATATTTTTTCACTCGGAAAGAATGAGCAAGTTTCTGTTAAAGTTGAAAAGGAAGATGGACAATTTGTATTCAAACGATTAGTTCGAAATATTCTGAAAGAAAAGAGTTTGAGAGATGCCATGGCGAGCAGAGGCCTTGATATTTTAAAAGGCAAATTAACAGCCCCTAAAACACAGGCTTTCAGCTGGATTTCTAAAAATGTTGATTGGCTAGAAGAAAATGAGGTTGAAATTCAACAAGAAAAACAGAATTCTGAAAAGAATTACTTTGTAGGTAAATCATCCATCTCTATTGATATTTCAGAAGGGATTGATTGGTTTGATATCAATGCTGTAGTAATGTTTGGAGAGTATGAAATTCCATTCAAAGAACTCCGTAAACATATATTGAATAACCAAACTGAATTCCAGCTGCCTAATAACCAAACGGCTGTTATTCCATCGCACTGGTTTGAAGATTATTCTGAATTATTCAGCTTCATGGAAAATGGAGAAGATGATAGAATGAAAATGAGAAAGCATCATCTATCATTGGTCAATGAAATGGATAAGAGTAATCTAGCGAAAGTTCAGATGGATCGTAAACTAGCAAAGCTGAAGGATTTCACTCAGATTGATGACCATCCTATGCCAGAGGATTTTTCTGGTGAACTGCGTCCTTATCAAAAGGAAGGATTTAATTGGCTGCAGTTTTTGAATCAATATAATTTTGGAGGTTGTTTAGCGGATGATATGGGGCTCGGTAAAACAGTTCAGACTTTAGCAATGCTGCAATCTGAAAAGGAAAATGGCAGAACTAATGCTAACTTACTCATAATGCCAACCTCACTCATATATAATTGGCAATCGGAAGCAGAAAAGTTTACTCCTGACCTTAAAATATTTGTTTATACGGGTACCAATAGAATTAAAGACAGTAAACAATTTGAAGATTATGATCTTATTTTAACGTCTTACGGAATCACTAGATTAGATATTGATATCCTTTCTGAATTCCTTTTCAATTATATTATTCTTGATGAATCTCAGGCTATTAAAAATCCTGATTCACATATTGCCAAAGCAGTTAAGAAGCTGAAGTCTAGAAGAAAATTAGTACTTACAGGTACTCCTGTTGAAAACAGTACTATGGATTTATGGTCTCAAATGTCATTCGTTAATCCGGGACTTCTGGGGAATAAAAAATTCTTCAAAGATGAGTTTGTAACGCCAATTGAGAAAAAGCGTGATGAGCATAAATCTCAAAAACTAGCGACTCTAATAAAGCCTTTCATTCTCCGAAGACATAAGTCGCAAGTAGCAACTGAATTACCTGATAAAATTGAAAATATTCATTATTCAGGTATGACTACCATGCAGGAAGAAAAGTATGAAGAAGTAAAAAATTACTTCAGAGATATGATCTTGGATGAGATAGAGAAGAAAGGAATTAGAAGTTCTCAAATGATTCTTTTACAAGGGTTAACTCAGTTGCGTCAAATTGCAAACCACCCTAAACTTACCGATACTGAGTATCAAGGGGATTCTGGTAAAATGGAGGATGTAACCCACATGTTAAGCTCCATCATATCAAAAGGACATAAAATATTAGTGTTTAGTCAGTTTGTAAAGCATTTGGCCTTATTTAAAGATTATTTAGAACGTAGTCATATTAAATACGCTTATTTAGACGGTACTACTAAGGATAGGCAAAAACAAGTAAAGTTATTCCAAGAAAGTGATGACATTCCTGTATTCTTAATTTCTTTGAAGGCGGGTGGACTAGGATTAAATTTAACAGCTGCTGATTATGTGTTTTTATTAGATCCTTGGTGGAATCCTGCTATTGAGCAGCAAGCTGTGGATAGAGCGCATAGAATAGGCCAAAAACAGCAGGTTTTTACCTATAAATTCATCACAAAAAATTCAGTAGAAGAAAAAATTCTTGCCTTACAACAAAAGAAGCTAACATTAGCTCGAGATTTAATTAGTACAGAAGAGAGCTTCATGAAAAGCTTAAGTAAAGAAGATATTGAAGGGATCTTGTCTTAAAATCAAAATATGGCTAAAGTAAAATCAGCATATTTCTGTCAGGAATGTGGTCATGAATCACCAAAGTGGGTAGGTAAATGTCCTTCTTGCGGAAAATGGAATACATTTGTGGAGGAGGTTATCAGCAAAGACAAATCCTCAAGTGGATATCAGCCTTCAAAAAAAAGAGCTAATAAACCTATTCCTATTAAAGAGGTAGAAAGTACACAGGAGGCCAGAATAGAAGTTGAAGATAGAGAGTTAAGCCGAGTGCTAGGAGGAGGAATCGTTCCTGGATCTCTTGTACTAATCGGTGGGGAGCCTGGTATTGGTAAATCTACATTAATGCTTCAAATTGCCTTGCAGTTAACCAATTTGAAAGTATTATATGTAAGTGGTGAAGAAAGTGCTCAGCAAATTAAAATGAGGGCTGACAGAATGGAAAATAAATCTGATAACTGTTTCATTTTAACCGAAACTCATACCGCAGATATATTTAGAGAGATTGAAGAACTCAATCCTGATTTATTAGTAATAGATTCAATCCAAACTTTACATTCACCTAAGATAGAATCGGCAGCAGGAAGTGTAGGTCAGGTCAAAGAATGTACGGCTGAATTAATGCGTTTCGCTAAGGAAAATAAAATACCAGTATTTCTTATAGGCCATATCACTAAAGATGGAGCAATTGCTGGTCCTAAAGTTTTAGAGCATATGGTGGATGCAGTTTTGCAGTTTGAAGGGGATCGACATTTGACTTACAGAATCCTCAGAACTACAAAAAACCGATTTGGCTCAACCAATGAATTAGGAATTTATGAGATGCAACAATATGGTTTGCGTCAAGTGAGCAATCCATCCGAAATATTAATCTCTCAAAAAGATAAAGACAGTAGCGGAACAGCTATCGGAGCCACTTTAGAAGGAAACAGGCCATTGCTGATTGAAATACAAGCCTTAGTTAGCCCAGCTACATACGGTACTCCTCAAAGATCAGCTACCGGTTACGATAGTAAGAGAATGAATATGCTTTTGGCCGTATTAGAAAAAAGAGGAGGCTTTAGATTGGGGATTCAGGATGTTTTTTTAAATATGGCAGGAGGGGTAAGAGTGGAAGACCCAGCTATTGATTTAGCGGTTTGCATGGCGATTGTTTCATCTTTGGAAGAAATTCCTTTGTCATCTAAAACTTGTTTTGCTGCTGAAGTAGGATTGAGTGGGGAAATACGAGCAGTAAACAGAATTGAAAACAGAATAGCAGAAGCTGAAAAGTTAGGGTTTGATGAAATTATAGTTTCAAAATTTAGTATGAAAGGTGTAGATACATCCCGCTATAAAATTGAAATTAAAACTTTTAGCCAACTAAGAGAGGTAGTGAGTTATTTATTTGGATAATAGTATAAAGCTTTGGAAATAAATAATATTGAATCTAATTATTGATTTTATGAAACTCTGTTTTTTGAAGTTCAATATCAGAAATATAAAATGATCCCTCTTCAAAATGCTTGGTCGTTTTTTATAGAATTAAATCAATCATTTGTAATGGGAGCTTAATTAATAAACTCCAATGAAAAGAGCATATTCCTACCTAAAGGATTTCACATATTCTAAAATAATTTTACGTTTTTTCCCCACTCCGAAGAAATCAGAGTAGCCAGCAATATTTTTGAATCATAAATCTAGTATTCATAAAATAGTTTAAAAAGATGGCTAATGACAATCAAAAATGGCTAGTGAGTGAATCGAATCCTAGACCAGATAATTATGTAGCAATATTTTGTGTGACCAAAGCGAGTAAAATTAAAAGATTAGGATGTTCTGTTTATCCAAATGTAAATGAAGCATTAAAAAGAGCTAAATATCTTCAAGTTAAACATAAGACCAAAAACATTAGGATTTTCTATCCCAATAGTGTGAGTATTATTATTAAAAAAGGGAGGGAGATCAATAATGAAAAACTAGAAGTAACTTCAAACTAATAATAGAAATATTTTACAGTGATAATCTCTATAAAACAATCACCAGCAACCTTGGATGTATAATAGATTTTATTCGTTTGGAAGCTGGCTGTTTTATTTTAGAATTTATAATTCAATAGTTCGATATATAATTAACCTTTATTAACATATAAAATGAAAAAGACCAATTTAATGATTTTAATAGTAGGCTTTATTTTTTTAAACCACCAGTTAAAAGCGCAAGAAAGTGAAAAGCCGAAAACTCTGATGGATAGTGAATCAATTAATACAGAAGCCATCGGTTTTTTTGTTGCACCTTCCTTTGGATTTACCCAAATGGACGGTAGCGCGACTTCTTTGCTTAATTTAAGAGGTGGTGTAACTTACAAAGATGTATCAATAGGTGCTTATTTCAGTACGTCATTAAACGAAATATATCCTGAGAGTGAGACTTTGCCCAATATTTATATGGATTATTGGACAGCAGGAGGATTTGTAGAATATTCGCTTCTTTCTAAAAATATATTTCATTTGACCTTTCCACTGTACTTAGGTTATGGAGAAGTTCAAATGGATAATGAAGATGGAGATCCTGGTTTAGGAGAAGCTAATTTCTTTCAAGTTGAGCCTTCTGCACTACTTGAGGTGAACCTTCATCCAAATATCAGATTTAATTTAGGAGCTGGCTATCGATTTGTTGGGGAGATGAATTATCGAAATTTTAATCAGACAGATATGACCGGTTTTACAGCCTATCTTGGTTTTAAATTTGGGCTCTTTAAATAAGAAATAAAAAATTTCAAAATCAGCTGAATATTAAGAAAGACATTCGATTTCGCTCTAATTGAAATCGAATGTCCTTATTTTTAAATTAAATTATTTAGCTTTTGATTATTTTTAAAGCCTATGTGGAGTTTGCCCTCCTTTTCATAAATATATGATCGCCTATTATGACAATAGCGAATAGGTGCTAATAAAACATTTCTCATTACTTCAATATATTCATAAAGGGTACTCGGAGATATTTCTAATCGGTCTGCCAATTCTTGTGGCTGTCCTGTTGCTTTCAAACGAATAAGCTGGTCAATCCTTTGTAGCTTATCCACCATTTTAGGAAATAGTTTACTCATTGGTCTATGATTTTTAAAATGTAACTTTTGAAAAAAATTCAGTGAAACATTCTTGCATTTCAAATCAGAAGACGCGAGTGAAATAAAAATATTTTTTGAACTATTTTTATAGGAATGAATGATGTTTTTTGAATATTGAATAGAAACTTGGGGAGTTCTATGGGAAGAACATCATCATAAATATTCTTAAAAACTAGTCTGTTTGGAAGTCTATGACTTTGAGAAAAATATTCAATTCTTTCAACTTCATTCTTTTCAAAAGCTTCTATTTGCTTCGAACCAAAAGGTAAAAGCATGATGAAGGATAGAAAGAATAACAGATTTTTCATTTTTTTAAATATTTCCTAAAAACGCATGTGCTGACGAATGGTTTATGAAATTATTTAAAAAAATATCTTTCTTCATATTGAATGGTCATGGAATAAGCTCACTATATTTCAATATTTACTTTGCTATACCTGCCGATTCAGAATGATATCTTTTCTGTTTTGACCTCGCACATTCCTTTCTTTGCTACACTTCTAAATTTTCCCATCTGAAATAATTTTCTGATATTTAAACTCAATCTGAAATGCAATCTGTAATGCAAGAATTTTTTAATGAGCTTGGATTTTCAAATGAGATATTTGCTTTTGTCTTATTACCCATCTTAATATTTTTTGCGAGAGTCGCAGATGTTTCAATTGGAACAATGCGGGTAATTCTTGTAATGCAAGGAAAAAAAGGCATTGCCCCATTATTAGGATTTTTTGAATCCTTTATTTGGCTTTTAGCAATAGGTCAAATCTTTCAACATATTGATAATCCGATTAGCTATATTTCATATGCCTCAGGCTATGCATTTGGAACATTTGTGGGGATAATTTTAGAGGAGAAAATGGCAATCGGTAGAGTTGTGGTCCGGATTATTACTGCTTTACCTGCTAATGACTTACTGCACTATTTAGAAACAAAAAATCATAGATACTCTAATATTGATGCCATGGGAAATGATGGTAAAGTAAATGTTATATTTACTGTAGTAAAAAGGAATACTTTGAAAGAACTAATACCAAAAATAAAAGAATATAATCCTAAGGCATTCTTTACTATAGAAGGGGTTAAAAAGGTAAGCGATGAAGAATTTTCTTATAAAGAAAATAAAGGTATTGTATTAGGTAAAATGCTAGATATAAGAAGTAAATAATGTATTATGCCACATTAATTTAAATTAAAGGCTAGCTTTTTGCATACTCAGCTGCATTGTGCTAATTTTAATATAATTTTGCTTTGTTATGCGTTAGAATGGCATAATTTTAGCTGAATTGATAATTCAATAGAATTTAAAATCCTTATGAAAGGAATTACTATAAAATTATTCTTGATATTTCTGCTTTTGAGCTTTTTTACTCAAAATGGGTTTAGCCAAAATGAATCTTTATTTGCAGAGGTTCGCTCGGCTCTCAAAGCAGGGAGTTCAAAGGAATTATCACAATATTTCAATGATAATATTGAATTAAATATAAATGGAGAATCAGGGAATTATAGTAACGTTCATGCAGAAATTTATTTAAAGGAATTCTTCAAAAATCATGAGCCAGTTAGCTTTGAATATGCTCATCAAGGGAGTTCTAATGAAGGTTTAAAGTATGCCATTGGAAATTATGTATATTCTGGAGGTACTTATCTTGTGCTTATTAGAGCTAAAAAGATAAACGGAAAAGAGAAAATATATATTATAGATTTTTCAGAGGATTAAATAATCTTTAATTCAGTTTATCCTCATTAGTTTTATAGATCATTATTCTTCCTATCACAATTAAATTCTTTTTAATTAACCCCATCAAGATATCCAATTTGAATTACTCGGTAATAGAGGTGAAAGCTTAATTGTATTACCGTAAATTAAATTCCATTTTGTAATTCATGGCGTAATTATTGCTAATCAATCATCTAAATTATCATAGATTTTAATGAGAGGAATAAGTATTAAACTTTTCTTTTTTCTGGTATTATCAGGCTTAGATTATAGCAATTCTTATGGCCAAAATGAGTCCTTACTTGCAGAGGTTCGTCTTGCACTAAAAGCAGGTAGCGCTAAGGAGCTTTCTCAATATTTCCATGATAATGTAGAAGTTAACATAAAGGATGAATCAGGGAATTATAGTAGAATCCATGCTGAGATTTATTTAAAAGAATTTTTTAAAAATATTGAACCTATTAGCTTTGAATATGTACTCCAAAGAAGCACAGATAATGGTTTAAAATATGCAATTGGAAATTACACATATTCAGAAGGTAAATATCTTGTGCTTATTAGAGCTAAAATAATCAATGGTAAAGAGAAAATTTATATTATTGATTTCTCAGAAGATTAAGTTAAGCTTATTTCCAGCTTAATTTCTCTTCTGGCATTACAAACCATAATATGATATAAACTAGTATACCTGGAAAAGCCGCGCTTAAAATAGATATTAAAACATAAAGTAACCTTACTTTTCCTGCATCCCATCCAAAATATTTTGCAATTCCTCCGCATACACCTGCAAATACTCTTTCTCTTGTTCTTTCTAAATTCTTAGTCATAATTGTTGCTCGTTTTATTTAATAAAACGCAATATAAATGCCAAAACCTAAAATATGCATTTATTTAGAATTAAGGCTTATTGCGTAATTCTATATGTTCAAATTCGAACATATAATTTCTATATTGAACACTATTTAATTTCATTATATTTGTGGCTTTATTTTAAGCTCAGCTCAATGTATAAAATAATTAGATCATTAATTTATTCATTTATCCGCGTTTTTTTAAACGTCAGTTTATCTTTTTCATATAGAAATATAATTGTAACGGGATATGAAAAAGTTAAAAAGCGAAAGCCAGTATTGTTCGTAAGTAACCATCAAAATACTTTTATGGATGGTTTAGTGCTAGTAAAAGTAGCTAAAAATATAAATCCTAACATATTAGTAAGAGCTGATATTTTCCAATCAAAATGGGCTGCAATCGCATTAGATATAATCAGACTTATTCCTATTTATCGTAAAAAAGATAAAGTAGGAAGTGTAGCTCAAAATTCAGAAATATTTAAAAAATGTATTGACCTATTTAAAGAAGGTAAACCAATTTTAATATTTCCTGAAGGGAATCATGATATAAAAAGGTTTTTAAGACCTATAAAAAAAGGCGCTGCTCGTTTAGCATTTCAAGCAGAGGAAGAAAATGACTTTAATTTAAAACTAACAGCAGCACCATTTGGGCTAGAATACGAAAATCATCCTCAGAGATGGTATGATTTACACGTTCATTTTGCTGAGCCGTTTTTAATAGATGATTACGGGGAACTTTATAATAAGAACCCTCTTGAAGCACAATCTCAATTTACAAATAGAATTAGGGAGGAGATTTCTGCTGAAATGGTGGATATCAAATGGAAAGAGGAATATGAATTTATGGAAGATGTTAGGCAACTTATTAAGCCATATGCTGTAGATTGGGCTAAAAATAAAAAATCAATTGTTCATGCGGAAACGGAAGTGATAAATCATATTGCAGGTCAATTAAAAGAGGATGAACCCAAGACAAATAGTTTGAAAGAGAAGCTTTCTGCTTATTTCAGAGATGTTCAAAAAGCAGGTTTAAGCTATGACTATAATATCAAAAAAATTGGCCTATTTCAATCTATCATAAAATCCATTGGAGTAGTAATTGGTGCCCCATTTTGGTTATTAGCAAAGCTTATTAATTTTATTCCAGAATACATTATTGAAAGAAAGGTTATAGATAATGTTAAAGATATAACTTGGCATATTTCATTGAGAGCAGGAATTTCTATCTTTCTATATCCAATATTTTATTTGATTATATTTTTAATATTAGGCTTTAGTATTGATTGGTTAATTGCAGGAATAGCTGTGTTTAGCCTTCCTTTAATTTCTGTAGTAATGTATGAGACAGAATACCATTTCAAAAGGCTAAAAAGTGCTTTTATTTTATCAAAGAATAAATCATTAAATCAGCAAGAGTCAGAATTAGTTAATGAATTTAAAAAGCTGGCACTTGGCTAATTGATATAGGGAGCTAAAAATATGCCGGCAAGTACAAGAATAATAATTGCAAATAGATTCAATATTATCCCCGCTCGTACCATTTGTTTGATGTTGATATATCCACTGGAAAATACAATGGCATTAGGTGGAGTACTTATTGGCATCATAAAAGCGCAACTGGTAGCCATGGCTACTGGTACAGCAAGCAAATAAGGGTTAACTTCTAAGCCTGAAGATATACTTAACACCATAGGAATTGCAATAGTGGTTAAGGCTACATTACTCATAATTTCAGTTAAGAATAATGATAAAGCGGTTAAAACTAATATTAATAACCATATAGGAATGTCCTTATAAGTACCGATTGCTTGTCCAATCATATCCACGAAGCCTGCTTCCTCCATTGCTTTTGCTAAAGCCATTCCGCCACCAAATAAAATAAGAATTCCCCAAGGGAGGTTTTTCATATCTTCCCAATTCATTAGCATTTTTCCCGATTTATTAAGAGGAATTAAGAATGTGGCTAATCCGCCAGACATGGCTGTAACCGTATCGTTTAAAATTTCCGATCCAATTAATGAATTAATCTGAGATTTGCCTATCCAGCATATAGCAGTAATGCCAAATATTATTGCTACCCATTTTTCTTCCTGTGACCATTGCCCTAAGGAAGCAATCTCTTTATGAATATAACTTTCAGCACCTTCAATTTTTTTAATTCCGTGTTTGAATAAGACTTTAGTTAATAATTGATAGATAACTATTATCATAACTGTAACAGTAGGGATACCAATTATAAGCCAGTTTACAAAATCAATGGTTTCGCCTAATATGTTCTGTACTAATCCTACTAAAACTACATTGGGCGGAGTACCAATAATTGTAGCCATGCCTCCCACATTAGCTGAATACGCAATGCTTAAGAATAAGGCAGTTTTAAACCTACCAAAGCCTGAAAAACTATCATTATGTTTTTCTAATAGTTTAACTACAGAAAGCGCAATAGGCAACATCATTACTGTTGTGGCTGTATTGCTAATCCACATACTCAAAACCGCAGTAGCTAACATGAAACCCAGGATTATTCCATTTGCATTGGTCCCAGTTAGATGAATTAGGTTAAGGGCAATTCTTTTATGGAGTTTATGTTTTTCCATAGCAAGCGCTAACATGAAACCACCCATAAATAAAAAAATAATAGGACTAGCGTACGGGCTAGTTGCCTCAGCCAATTTAAAAACTCCAGTACTTGGGAATAATATCATGGGTAATAAAGCGGTTGCAAAAATCGGGATGGCTTCAAATACCCACCATATAATCATCCAAATCCCAATTGAAAAAACATCCCAAGCAATTTCTGGAAACCAAATTTGAGGATTAACTATTTGGATTAACAGAAAAATTATTGGGCCAACTAATAAAGCCAAATACTTTACCGAAGTCCTGGAACTCATTTTTATAGTTGGTTTTCTAAAGGTTTATTCTTTTCGAAATATCTACAGAAATGTGTGATCTTACATTCCTCGCATTTTGGTTTTCTTGCTACACAAACATATCTACCATGTAAAATTAGCCAATGATGTGCCACATGTACATATTCAGCAGGAATATGCTTAATAAGAGTTTTTTCTACTTCAAGTGGGGTTTTAGCATTTTGATTTACCAAGCCCAATCGCTTTGAGACTCTGAAAACATGTGTGTCAACGGCCATTGCAGCTTTATTAAAGACTACTGAAGCAATAACATTTGCTGTTTTTCTACCAACACCTGGCATTTTTTGTAAATCTTCAACTTTTTCTGGCACCTCTGAATTGAAATCTTCTACCAGAATTTTGGCCATACCAATTAAATGCTTGGTTTTATTATTCATGAAGGTCACGCTTTTTATATAAGGTAAAACTTCATCAAAATGTGCGTTAGCAAGATGCTCAGGAGTAGGGAAGGCCTCAAAAAGAGCTGGTGTAACCATGTTTACTCTTTTATCAGTACACTGAGCTGATAAAATAACAGCCACAAGCAACTGATACGGATTTTCATAATTCAATTCCGTTTCTGCCTGTGGCTGGTTTTCAGAAAAATATTCTAAAAATGATTCGTAGCGTTCTTTGCGTGTCATTTGCTTAATCCTCCTTAACAGGATGCAAATTAACAGCTTTTGAATATTCTAAAATAGTATTGATGGTTTTTTCTGAGGGGTTCATCATTCCCCCATCCATTTGCTTTTTCAGCCATAAAAGTTCATGATATTGCTCGAGCAGTTCCATGTCCTCATTTAAGGCCAGTTTGATTTGCCGATTTTCTTCCGGCTGTGTTTCTTCATAAACATATCGGATTAAATCGTCATGAGTAAAAATTTTGGTCATAGGCTATATTATATTGTTGCATCTTTTTCCTCAAATTAATGAGGGCATAGCGCATTCTTCCTAATGCAGTATTGATGCTTACGCCTGTCTGATCCGAAATTTCCTTAAAGCTCATGTCCATATAATGACGCATAATTAAAACTTGCTTTTGAGCTTCAGGTAACTCCTGTATCAATTTACGAAGCGATTTATGTACATCTTTCTTCATTTGGATGTCCTCAAAAGTGCCTTCTGCAAATTCGAGGGTTTCGAATACACTGTTTCCATCATCCATAACGATGGTAGGGTATCTTTTATTTTTCCTGAACTTATCAATTGCTAAATTATGTGCAATCCTTAAAATCCAGGGCAAAAATTTACCTTCCTCGTTATAACGACCAGATTTTAAAGTTCGTATAGCTTTTATGAAAACTTCTTGCATTAAATCTTCAGCTACATACTGATCCTTCACGATCATGTAGATAGTAGTGAAAATTCTTGATTTGTGGCGGTTTACTAATTCTTCAAACGCTACTTCATTACCATTGATATACTGGCTCACCAATTTACTGTCTTCCAGCATTGTTTTTTGATTATTCATCTTAAAACACCTTGTTTAGTTTGGTAAAAGTTTATTCTATAGCGTTCTGTTTAGGGGTGAAAAATTATAATTATAGTTTCGAAAGTATTCAAATGATTTTAAATCACAAAAATATTTTTCGATTTATTTTATAGTGACAAGATAAATATCAAAAAGGTTGGAAAACATATAATAATATTTTTTAAAGTACGTTTTCTACAGTTTTTTTGATAAAATCTTATTAGGTTTTTAACTTGTTCTTACTCCTAATTAAAGTTTTAGCATATTTAACCAGTTATAATATTCTTTTTTTATCAATCTTTATTTTATCTAAAAAAATAGTAGATTTATACATTAAATTCTTTATATTTATCGAATTATTATGGTGAATACAGGAGAAATAACGCAATTATTGGTAAAAGTAAACAATGGAGATTTGGATGCTTATAATAAAATCTTTCCTGTTGTTTATAATGAACTTCGTCATATAGCTCACAGGATAAGATTTCAATATTTTGGAATCGAAACTATGAATACTACCGCGATAGTTCATGAAGCCTATTTAAAAATAATTAATTCTGAGGCAGATTGGAATAGCCGTGCTCATTTCTATGGTGTTGCAGGAAAAGCAATGCGTCATATCTTATTAAATGCTGCTAGAAGAAAAAAAGCAATTAAAAGAGGTAGAGATGCACAGCACATTTGTTTTGAAGAATGGGAAGAAAAAATCAATCTATCTGTAGATTGCTCTGAAGAGTTATTAAATCTTGACGAGATTCTCAACGAATTAGAAAAAAAAGATAGTAAGCAAGTGAAATTAGTAGAGTGTAGGTTTTTTGCTAATATGACTATTGAAGAAACTGCCATAGTTCTTGATGTTTCACCTTCCACTGTTAAGAGAAACTGGCAAGTAATAAAAGCATGGATCTACAGCCAGATTCAATCTAAGAAAACAGCTTAAGTAATGGGGTATTCCTGGAGTGAGTTAGAAACGATCTTCCAAACTGCATTAAAGTTACCCGAAAAAGATCGTATAGAATACGTGAAAAATCAAGCTGAGGGTAATTCTAAATTAGAGCAGACTGTATTATCAATGCTGAAGGAGTCTGAAAATGCCAATCACTATTTTGATAAGCTTCAAGTAGATATAGCGCAAGGTTTTGAGGAAAGGAAAGAGGATATTTTTAGCATTGGTGATACAATTGATAAATATGTTATAAAAGAAAAATTAGGTGAAGGAGGGATGAGTCAGGTTTATCTGGCTGAGAGAAATGATCAACAATATGATCAACTAGTAGCTATAAAATGTTTTTCAATTTCTAATGAGAAGCACGATTTATTTAAAAATTTCCAAAAAGAACGCCAATTTCTTGCCAAGCTGAACCACCCAAATATTGCCCATATTCTTGATGGAGGTGTAACAGATCATGATATACACTACATCATTATGGAATATGTAGATGGGATGCCATTAGTTGACTATATCAATCATAATAATTTTGATCTTAAGAGTAAGTTAAAAATTTTTAAAAAGGTATGTAATGCAATTAATTATGCTCATAACCATTTAATTCTTCATTTAGATATAAAACCTTCAAATGTTTATGTGAATAAGGAAGGAAGCATAAAGTTATTAGATTTTGGCATTGCGCAAAAAATAGGAGAACCACTAGCTGATCGATATTTTTTGGCTTCGCCACTTTATGCATCACCAGAACAAATTAAGAATAAAACTATAAGCGTAGCTTCTGATATCTATCAACTCGGGATATTACTGCATCAAATACTTTCAGGAAAATTACCCTTTAAATCGAGAGAAAACAGTTTAAAATCAAATAAGGAATTAATTCTTTCTCAAGATAGCATTGACAAAGAATTACTATCTATTATAAAGAATTGTTTAAAGGAAAATCCTGATAAGCGTTATCTTTCTGTTTCAAGTTTAATTCAAGATATAGATTTCTTTTTGGATAATAAGGCAATTGCAGTTCATAGTAAATCAGTCTTTTATCAAGGAAAAAAGTTTTTTATAAGAAATAAAATAAAAATGTCTTTAGCGATTCTGCTTCTGATATCTATGACAATGGGAATAATTTTTACCTCTCATCAAGCAGAAATAGCAAAGGAAAATGAATTAAAAGCGAAAAAGACTAGTGAATTTTTATTGGACATATTTAATAATGCAAACCCAAATTTGACTAAAGGGAGCTTGACGGTTAAGGAAATCTTAGATAATAGTACAAAAAGTGTTGAAAATAAATTTGATGAAAGAGAGTTCAAATTGGCTTTATATGCTCAACTTATTGATATTTACACTAATGTGTATTTGTGGGAAGATTCCAAAAAGTTAGCGGAGAAAGTACTAACTGATTATACGGATCTTTATAATTATTCTTCCCTGAAAATCATGAGTAATTTAGCTTCGAATTACAGAGAATTATCAGAATTCAAGAAGGCGGATTCAGTTTTTTCTAAGATTGTTAGCAGCTTTGAAATTATTCCAGTAACACCAGAATTTAAGGTTGAAAATTATTTAGCTTATGGAAAATTAAAACAGATCGAAAGTAATTATGATTCAGCATTACAACTAATTCATAAAGCGGATTCTATTACTAAGATGAGGAAAACTAGACCTAAAGAAGCAGCAGATATTTTTAACCATTATGCCTCAGTTTATAAAGATCTGTCGAAGTATGATACAGCTTTAAGTTTTCAGAAAAAAGCAATAAATACCATCAGTGACATTGATGGGCCTGAATACCAAAACTCATTATCCATTTATTATAATAATCAAGGGAATATCTTTGAAAAGCTTTCATTATATGATTCAGCAATTCTAGCTTTTGAGAATTCAATTCAACGTAAAAGGCAAATTCAATCAAAACCTAACTTAGATTTGGCAATTACCTATAGTAACTTAGGGGGGGCGTATTATAAGAAAGAAGCCTATGACAGTGCTTCAAAATATTTGAATACTGCAATTACAATATTCAGTATTGAATTAGAGCCTGACAATAATTTCATAATTTCTTCTCGCTATTCTCTTGCCAACATCTATTATAGCCAACAACAGTTTAAGAAAGCCTTTGAAGAATATAAATTAATACTCCAAGCAGACACTAACAATTTTGGATCTGAACACCCCTACGTGGCAGATGATTATATTTCTTTGGCTAATTGCCAAAGGGAGATGGGAGAATTAAATAAGGCACTAAAGAACCTGAAGAGAGCGGAAGTCATAATAAATAATAAATTTGATAAATCGCATCAAAAAACATCATACCTAAATAATAAATTTGGGATGTTGTATGAAGCTATGGAGAATTATACTTTAGCTCAGTTGTACTATCAACAATCGTATGATTTAGCTTTTCAATATTTAGGTTCAGATCACCGCTATACAAAACTTTACAAAGAAGATGTTGAACGGGTGTCTAAAATCATGAAAGCATCTATCAAGAATATGTAAAGCTAACTTTTCTGACTCAATATTTAAATTTTTTAAACTATTCGGTTTAATATTAATTAGATTGAGAAATATTTTTAAATATTCATATGAAAGCTGTAATTATAGGTGCTGGAATTGGTGGAATCGCAACTTCTATCCGCTTAGCTAAAAAAGGGTATGAAGTAGAAGTTTATGAACAAAATAGCTACCCTGGGGGTAAGTTATCAGTTTTTGAGCAAGATGGTTTTCGCTTTGACGCAGGCCCTTCTTTGTTTACTTTACCAGAACTTGTAGATGATTTGGTGTCTTTACAAGAGGAATCAGAAGATATTGATTTTCCCTATAAGAAATTAGATGAATCGTGTAGATATTTTTGGGAAGATGGGAAGAGGTTGACTGCTTATACAGATCCAGAAAAGTTTGGCCAAGAGGTTGAAAAAGTTTTTAGTGTTCCTTCTAAGGTAATTGTAGACTACATAAAAAATGCAGAATTTAAATACGAAAAGTCTGCGAGGATATTTTTAGAAAAATCATTACATAAGCGCTCTACCTTTTTATCAAAAGAGATTCTTCCTGCCTTGTTGAATATATATAAGTTTGGACTTTTTAAAAGTATGAATCAGGTCAATAAAAAGGCATTAAAACACCCTAAATTGGTTCAGCTTTTTAATCGATTTGCAACCTATAATGGTTCTGATCCTTATCAGGCTCCAGGCATTCTAACTTCAATAGCAAATTTGGAATTGAATAAGGGCACATTCTATCCACAAAATGGTATGTTTCAAATAACGGAAACGTTATTAAAAGTAGCTGAAAGCCTTTCTGTTAAATTTAACTATAATTCCAGAGTAGAGCAGATTCTTATAAAAGAAGGTAAGGCAGTTGGAATCATTAATAATGGGGAGAAAATACTTGCTGATTTAGTAGTAAGTAATATGGATATTTACCCTACTTACCGAAAGCTGCTATCTGATCAAAAACAACCTGAGAAAATATTAAAACAAGAAAGGAGTAGTTCAGCCCTCATTTTTTATTGGGGTATAAATAAGGATTTTGATGAGCTCGGTTTACATAATATATTTTTTAGTGAAGATTATGAGAAAGAATTTAATCATATCTTTAAAAAGAAAACAATTGTGGATGATCCTACGATTTATGTTAACATCACTTCTAAACATTCTCCATCTGACGCACCAGAGGGGAATGAAAATTGGTTCGTAATGGTAAATGTACCTTCAAACAGTGGGCAAAATTGGGATGAGTTAATTCCAATAATAAAAGAATCAGTTATTAAAAAGCTAAATAGAATTTTAGGTACAGATCTGGAAAATCTAATCAAAACTGAAAGTATTCTTGAGCCTAGGACTATAGAAAGTAAAACTTCCTCTTATGGTGGAGCACTTTATGGAAGTAGTTCTAACAATCAATTTTCAGCATTTTTAAGGCATCCGAATTTCCATCAAAAAATTAAAAACTTGTATTTTTCTGGGGGTAGCGTACACCCGGGTGGAGGCATTCCTTTATGTTTACTTTCAGCTAAAATTATTGATGACTTAAGTCCAGCTGCAAAATGAAAAAAACATCAGTTCTGAACTTTATTGAAAAAATAAGAGATAGGCCTTTAATTGGTATAATAATCATTTCTGCTTTTTACTTTTTCGGTATTATTGGAATTATATCCCCCTATCAAGATTGGTTTATTGAGAAAACTGCGTTCAACTTAATGTTGTCATTTCTAATAGTAGTTTTATATCAACAAAGGCAAGATTTACGGTTAATATTAGCTATTATCTTTTGTTATCTGATTGGCTTCTTTGCTGAATTTTTAGGAGTTAATTATGGGTTAATTTTCGGTAGTTATAATTACCCAGATACTCTAGGTCCACAATTAAAAGGAGTTCCTTTAATTATTGGTATAAATTGGTTTATCATCACTTTTTGTGTTGGAGCAGTGATATTTAGATTGTCAAAAATGCCTTTGGTAGTTAAAGTTTTACTGGCTACAGTTTTAACTGTTTTAATAGATGTTTTGATAGAACCTGTTGCCATGAAAATTGATTTTTGGAATTGGAGTAATAATGAGGTGCCTTTTCAGAATTATTTAGGTTGGGCCGTTATTTCCTTGCTGATTTTTTCTTTTTATGCCTTAATTAAAATTCCATTTAAGAACATTGTGGCAGTTGTTTTACTAATTTGGCAGATTTTATTTTTTGGTGTGTTAAATCTGTTTCTAGATGTAATTTGAGAGAATAAAAAAGCCGACACATGGTCGGCTATTATTATTATGCTGAAGTTTTAACGTATTGATTTTCTTGAACTAACTCAAAATATTCGTCAAACAAGGATTTTGAGATTAATTTACTGTCCGTTCCTGAACCCCATTTGGCATTAATTTCAAATAAGCCGTTAAATGACCTACCTTCATAATTTTCGCCAATTCTAAAACCCTTCAATCCAGTTTTTTGGTCAGGCAATTTATTACATACGAAATTTATTCTGTACCTATCCATGTTTAAAAAGTTTACATAAAACTATAAACTATAGACCAAGATGCGTGCCAAAAGGTTGGTATTTTTAAATTAATTATCGACCAATCCTATATATTTTAAGACGAGTGCAATGAGAATCATATCATTTAAGGATTCAAAACTATTTCCATTATATGGTAGGTAATTTCTTTATTTTGTAATGGATTTAAGTTTTGAAAATATCCTATAAATCTTCTAAAATAGATCAATTTCGGACTTGGATAGCTTTATAATTATTTACCTTTGCAAACATGAAATTTAAATCACTCTTACTTAAGTTTCTTATTTGGCGTGTAAAACACGTAAGTACCACAAACTTTGTGATTTTCACCAGTGGTATAATTGGTATTATTGCTGGTTTAGCCGCAGTAAGCTTAAAGGAGAGTGTTCATGTCATTCAAAATTTCCTAACTAGAGATTTCCAACAAGAATTTGGTAACTATTTATACTTAAGTTATCCTCTAATTGGTATAATTCTTACTCTTTTGTTGTCTAAATATATTTTGAAGGAAAAGTTAGGGCATGGCATTACGGACATACTGTATACAATTTCAAAGAAATCAAGTATTGTGAAAAGAACCAAAACCTTCTCTAGAATGCTTACCAGTTCCTTGACGGTTGGTTTTGGAGGATCTGTAGGATTGGAGGCACCTATTGTGGTTACGGGTTCGGCAATTGGTTCTAATATTGGAAGGTTAGTTCACTTAAATTATAAGCAAAGAACTCTTTTGATTGGTTGTGGTTCTGCTGGAGCTATTTCAGCAATATTTAATTCGCCTATAGCAGGAGTAATTTTTAGTATAGAAGTGATTTTAGCGGAGGTAACAATTAATACCTTTATACCACTATTGATAGCCTCAGTTTGCGGAGCTCTAGTTTCTTTAACTTTGTTAGGCGATGACGTATTATTTTCATTTAACCTGACTGATGATTTTGTAGCTGCAGATACCCCCTTTTATATCTTTTTAGGAATTTTTACCGGTTTAGTTGCTCTTTATTTTACAAGAGTAGTTAGTAAAGTTGAAGGATTAATTCATAATGTAAAGGGAGATTTAAATAGAGCAATTCTTGGAGGTGTTGCACTGGGTTTCTTAGTTTTTATTTTGCCACCACTATACGGTGAGGGTTATGATACTATTACAAAGTTATTGGAAGGGAATGCTCAAAATATATTGAATAATAGCCTTTTCTTTGATGAAATAGAGTCATTTTTCTTAATTGTTTTATTTGCTGCTGGTATAATATTAGTAAAGCCAGTTGCTACAGCCCTAACTATTGGTGCTGGAGGTAGTGGTGGTATATTTGCCCCTTCTTTGTTTTTGGGAGGCGTTACTGGATTTTTGTTTGCTTATCTGGTTAATAAATTAGGAATTACAGCACCTATAAGTTTAAGTAATTTTACTTTGGTAGGAATGAGCGGAGTTATGAGTGGAGTATTACATGCTCCTCTAACAGCTATTTTCTTAATTGCAGAGATCACTAGTGGTTACACTTTATTCGTGCCGCTCATGATTGTATCAGCAATTTCCTATAGTACCATATCTTATTTCGAAAAATATTCAATGTACACTAAGCCACTTGTTGAAAAAGGTGACTTAATCTATCATGATAAAGACCGACAAGTTTTAAGCTTAATCGATTTAAAAAAAGTTATTGAAACGGATTTATTAACCATAGACCCAGATGCAACTTTGGGAGAATTAGTTGATTTAGTAAGATTTTCCAAAAGGAATATTTTTCCAGTAGTGAATCAGGATAAAGAATTAATGGGAATAGTAACATTGGATGATATTCGTGAAATTATGTTCGATGAAGAATCCCGAAAAAATATTATTGTTAATACTTTAATGCATACCCCACCTACAAACGTTACTGGTAAAGAAAATATGAGATCCGTGATGATGAAGTTCGAAAAAACAGGTGCATGGAACTTGCCAGTGTTAGAAGATGGTAAATATGTTGGCTTTGTTTCTAAATCAAGAATTTTCAATGCTTACCGTAAAAAATTGATCAGACAGCAAATCGAATAGGTTTACATTTTTGCAAACCTTACATTCTTTACTTCTGTAAGAAAAAGTAGTGTGTTTTGGCTTAAATGCTTGATCTTCTGAGGATTGTCCACATTTGTAAATTATTAAAAATATATATAACATACTGATTAACAGTCTCTTGAAATTTATGTGTGGATAAGTGTGGATAAGTATAGCTATTTGTGGATAAAAAATTGTTTGATAACTTGAATCTTTATTTTGTTAAAATACACTGCTAAAAGTGTGGTTATATGTAAGGTTTCATTTGAGTAGTAAAGTGTTTTACAAATCGTACTAATTATTAAACAAAATAGGTCTAAGTAATATTACGTAGATTAATATTAATTGATTATTAACTGTATAAGTTGAATGTATACTTTAAGTTAACTTGAGGATTCAATAATTATTCAGGAAGGATCATTTATTTTTTAATAATTCAACTTTAGCCTGTTGATTTTAGTTTATTAGAATAATACAATTTAGTTATTCTTTATAAAATTAATTGCAGCTTCAATCATGCTGTCTTTTCCATTAGCAAGATCAATTGAATCTAGAGCTACTTCAACATCTGGTTTAACCCCAAATTCAATATTATTCCCATTTGCATCTATTGTTCTTGTAGAAGAAAAACGATAACGCCAACCATTAGGTAATTCATCATTAATTGGCAATCCACCACCCCCGCCAGTTTGATCTCCAATTAAAGTAACGTTAGGTAAGAAACTCATCATGCTAGCAAAGAAGTTTGCTGAACTGTAACTGCTTCTATTTATTAAAACAACGATTGGCTTGTTGAATTTATAATCATCATCTCCGTCAAACTCAATGAATTTCTCTTCAGCTATGGAAAAATCTTTATGGCCAGGCCCTGTTTTATAATACCAGTCTGCCACTTTTATTTTATCATCTGCAAAGCGATTGGCTATAGTGAATGCATTACTAATACTTCCACCTCCATTATTTCTGATGTCAATGATAAGACCAGCAACAGGCCCATCAAGGCTATTAATTTCAAACCCACCTTTTCGTTCGTTAATTAGGAATTTCTGAACGATATAATTCATTAGTGAAGTGCTTACATTGTCTGAGAAGCTTTCATAATACATATAACCGACTGAATCAATAATGGTATTATGTATTGGGCCTGAGATTTGATAATCCTCACTTGGAACTAAGTAATTTCTTTCAATTATATCGAAATTAAAATTGCTTGGGTATTCTAAAAACCATTCCCAGTTTCGGGAAAAATCTATACCTGCTGATATGTTAACATGTCCATCTTCAAGAATAAATAAAAGCTCGGATAGTACCTCAAATAGCTCAATGCTATTTCTAGCCGCAATAGCTTTAGGTCTATAAATGCTTCTTGCAGAATCCCAATCAATATTTTTATCATCAAAAAACGAATATTTTTCATCTACAGTAGTCCATAAATGATCAAATACTTCAGCGTTTTCAGGCTCTGGATTTTCTTCAATAAATAATCTTTCACATGAAAGATTAAAAAATGCTAATAATATGATGATTAGGCGGATTCTCATAATTGAAAAAATGTACTTATCATGATAGCATGCTCTGCTGTTTTGATCGGGTTCTGTGATTGATAGCTTTCAAAACTCCAGAAGTAATCTAGTCTTAAGCCATTACCATTTTTTAAAGGATAGTATAAATACATTTGATTTGACCATTTGAAATACTTGTTAAATGAGATGATATCTCCTTCTAAAATATAATCAAAAAACTCAACCTCTTCTTTATTTATGGATGCTGGAAATTTGGTTGAAGCAAATAGCGGTCTAGTGGCATAGGTAACAACTGGTATATTTACAAACATCCCAATGTCAAATTTTCGCTTCCATAAAGTAAAGCTTTTATCTATTAAAATTGCTGGAGCAACGGATATTCTGGTCTCTATGTGCTGACTATTATTAGTATAACTTAAGTGTTGTCTTAATGCCCACTTTCCTGATAAATCAAAGCCTAAATTTAGATTTATGAATTTATCATTTTCATTAAAAACATTCCAATATTGCTGATAATGTCCTTCTAATCTGAAAGTGTACATTTCAGCATTGCTAATACTGCTGTTAGGATTATTAAAATCAAACTTTAAATGTGATGTATTAAGTTTGCTGTCTTTCTTAGTCAAATGGCCTAAGATTACACTTCCACCAATTCCATTGTATAATAATGGTGAAATGCCTTGATCCAGAACATTTACATAACTACCTCCAACACCGGTTATAAAGTGAGAGATAGGCTTTTCAGTTTCACTAATTGTTTCTTGAGCTACATTTTTATTGAGTAACCCTAAGCATAATATGGCAAGTATGAAGTATGCTTTATTCAAAATCAACGATGACTTGGTTTCTTAGAAGGTCATCTAAGGACTCTCTTTTTCTTATTAATTGATCTTTTCCTTCATGTACTAATACTTCTGCAGGTCTATAGCGTGAATTATAATTCGAGGCCATAGAAAACCCATAAGCTCCAGCATTTTTGATTGCAATTATATCACCTTGTCTAACCTCAGAAAGTCTTCTGTCAGTACCAAAAGTGTCTGTTTCACAAATGTATCCAACAACCGTGTATACTCTTTGTGTATCAGATGGATTTGATATGTTTTCAATTTGATGGTAAGCATCATACATCATAGGTCTTAGCAGATGGTTCATACCCGTATCCAAACCTACAAATACTGTGGCAGGTGTAGTTTTGATTACATTGACTTTAGATAAAAAATAACCTGCTTCGGAAACTAAGAATTTTCCAGGTTCGAACCATAATTCTAAATCCTTGCCTCTGGATTTGCAGAAATCCTTAAATCTTTTGCTTACTTCTTTTCCTAATTCCTCAATGTCAGTTGTTACATCGCCTTCTTTATAAGCTACTTTAAATCCACTTCCAAAATCAATAAAATCTATATCAGGGAAGTCTTCAGCAGCTTCAAAGATTATTTCAGTTCCTCTTAAAAAGACTTCTGAATCTAAAATATCTGAACCAGTATGAATGTGAAGTCCAATTACATTAATGTTATAATTTTCAATCACCCTCAACAAATGCCTCATTTGTAGAATAGAAATCCCAAATTTTGAGTCAATATGACCGGTTGATATTTTTGAGTTTCCACCTGCCATTATGTGTGGGTTTAATCTGATACAAACCGGAACACTATTATGATATTTATGGCCAAACTGCTCCAAAATTGAAATATTGTCAATATTGATCATCAGCCCTAAATCAACAGCTTCAACGATTTCATCTATAGAAACGCAATTAGGAGTATATAAAATATCCTTTGGTTCAAATCCAGCTTTTAATCCTAAATAAGCTTCTTGTATAGAAACTACATCAAGGCCAGTTCCGTGCTTTTTCATCCATTTCAAAACTGAAATATTGCTTAAAGCTTTGGTTGCATATTTAAGCTTCAGATTAATGCCAGAAAAGGCATCGTTTAAACGTTTGATTTGAGAAGCTATTTTGTCGGCATCATAAACATATAATGGAGTGCCGTATTTTTCAGTTAATGAGGTTAAGAATTTATTATCCACTCGATTGTTATATTAAAATTTAAAAGCGATTATTGAATGCTTATTTTTTCGTAAAAATGTTCCAAATCTTCGGGTTTACCAAATACAAAAATAACATCTCCTAATATAGGTGTAGTTTCTGGTCCAATTTGAGTATTAAGTTCACCATCTCGTTTAATTCCAATTACGGTAACACCAAAATTATGACGAATGTTAGTTTCTGCTATAGGTTTTCCTGTTATTTGGCTGTTTTCACGCTCAATTTCATAACAAGCAGTCGTAAGATTTGGAAATTCTTCTGTCAGCTTCATCATTGGGTTTCTTTTAATGACACCCCTCAGCATTTCGTAATTATCTGCTCTAATGTTTCGAACAAACTCTTTTATTCTTTTTTGAGGAATAAAATACTGATTTAATACTCTTGTAAATATTTCAACAGAGGTTTCAAATTCTTCAGGTATCACTTCATCTGCCCCAAGTCGGAGATTTTCTTCTGTTTCCGTAATAAAGCGAGTTCTAACTATAACATGAATAGTATTACTTATCACTCTAATTTGAGTAACAATCCTCTTAGTAGCCAATGGATCAGAAATTGCAATTACTACCACCTTAGCTTTATGAACCCCTAGTGATTTCAAAACTTCAGCCTGAATAGCATCTCCAAAATGGATAGGCTCGCCTAAAGCTTTATATTTTTTTATGGTATCTGGATTCATTTCACAAATCACATAAGGAATACCAGCACTTTTTGCTGCTTTAGCCACATTCTGTCCATTCAAACCAAAACCAATAATAATAATATGATTCTCTAATTCTTCATCAGCTAATTCCTCACTTTCTTCCACGTTTTCAGGAAATGAAAAGAACATTTTTTGAGTATGACTGCCAATAGTTGTTGCGAGTTTATTACTAGAAAGAAAATCAGCCAATTTTGGAGATATACTTATAATATAGGGAGTAAAGCCCATTGTGAATAGTGAAACAGATAAAAAATATTGGTAAGTCAAATCTGATATGAGACCATAAGTAATGCCTACAGTTGATAGAATAAAGGCAAATTCACCTACTTGAAATAAAGAAAATCCTATTCTGTATGATGTCCTTCCAGGATAACCTAAAACAGCCCCAGAAAAAGTAGCGATTATAGTTTTTGCTACCATGGTAGCTACCATTAATCCTAATATGATAAGGAAGTGATCTGCTACAAAAAATATATCCAATAACATCCCAATTGAGACGAAGAAGAATGAAGTGAATAACTCATGAAACGGTAGAATATTACTGGCTGCCTGATGACTATATTCTGATTCGGATACAATTAATCCCGCTAGAAAGGCTCCTAGAGCCAATGAAAGTCCTAAAGATGAACTTAACCATGCTATTGAGAAGCAGATTAAAACAATGACTAAAATGAATAATTCTTTACTCTTTGTTTTGGCAATTTGATAGAATAACCAAGGCACTATGTAGCGAGCACTTACTAAAACAAATGCAATCAACAATGCCGCCTTTAAAAGCATCATTAGTATTTCAGTCCAAATATTTTCTCCTTGTCCAGCTAGTAAAGGCGTAAATAACATCATTGGAACAACAATAATATCTTGAAATATCAGTATAGCTAATATAGTTTTACCGTGTGGTGTGGTGGTTTCACCTTTGTCCTGAATTAATTTGAGAACAATAGCCGTACTACTTAATGAGAATAAGAAACCCAGGAATATTGCAGCATTTAAATCAAAGCCCGTGTTAAGAGCAATCAAACTTACTAATAAGATTGTGCCGATTACTTGTACTGATCCCCCTAAAAAAACTGCTTTTTTTATTGATATTAAACTTTTAATTGAGAATTCAATACCAATAATAAACAACAATAAGATAACACCGATCTCAGCAAATACTTTAACGCCTTCAGTCGCATCTATTAGTTGAAAACCGTATGGGCCTGCAATAATTCCGGTAATTAAGAACCCGATAATTGGAGGTATTTTTAGCTTTCTAAATAATAGAATAACAAAAATGGATAGACCTAATATGATAACTATATCACTTAAAATGGGTATATCAACGCTCGCTGCTAGTATCATGTACAATTTACTTTAAATCAAAATTAATCATATATGACAACTATTTATCTTGATTTAATAAATCTATTATAATTATTTTTAAATAGGGGGTTTGTAGTGTTTTAGATTACTAATTCGCTATGAATGTTTAGTAAAAAGTAAAAGCCAGTACAAGGAAATGATCTGCCATAAAAAAGTATTCTCTATCCTTATGGTGTCATTACAAAATATACTGGCTATTAATTATCAAGCTGTCATGCCACCATCCACAGGGTTAACAGTTCCAGTGATGAAGCTGCTTTCATCGCTTCCTAAAAACAACATGAGCTTTGCCACATCCTCGTTTGTTGCATATCGCTGTAGTGGAATACTTTGCTCAAATCCTTTTTTAGCTTCAGCTCCTGCTCCTGGTGCAAATCCTTCTTCTAAAGAGCGCATCATTCTATTATCCACCGGTGATGGGTTAACAGTATTAACTCTAATTTTATGAGGAGCTCCTTCCAATGCAGCTGATTTCATCATCCCTATAACAGCATGTTTACTTGTTACATAAGGCAGTACATTTGGCGTACCCATAAGCCCAGCCACTGATGAAGTAATGATAATGCTTCCACCCTCTTTGTTTTGTTTCATAACAGGGAAAACATGTCTTAGTCCATAATAAACCCCTTTTATATTTACATTTATGAGCTGGTCAAACACTTCTAAGGGATATTCATCCAAAGGAGCTACCTTTCCTTCTATACCTGCATTATTATAAAATATATCTATCCCTCCTAATTTGTCTTTTGCGAAGGCAACATATTTTTCTACTTCCTTTTCATTACTTACGTCAGCTGCGAAAGTAAACAGATTTTCTGATTTTAATTCTTCTTTCGTTTTTTGTAAGTCACTATCTTTTAAATCAGTAATTAACACTTTTGCACCCTTTTCTAATAAAAATTTAGCTAAGGTTTTCCCAATTGCTCCAGCACCTCCAGTGATTATAATTCTTTTATTTTTCATGATATTAGGTTTTAGCTTTTGGATATTTTAACGTAAGCCATATTTGGAAGTTGGTGATATAAGTTACTCTGTAAGATGATTTAAATTTAGAATGTGACTAATATTCATCATGTTACTAATACTTAATTACTTAATTTTGAATTTATAATCTAAGGCTTCCAATAGCCCAAATTTATTTCAAATGCAGGATCAATACTTTAATAATTTTCAAACAGATGTCTCAGAAATTGTATTGCCAAAGAAATTCACTTTTCCTTTTTCTTACGAACCTCATCCTTTAACAAAAATTGCTGCAAAGGAACTGCAACAACTACTAAGTAAAAAATCACTGGAAAAAGAAATCAGTGGTAAGATGTATGGTGTTTTGGTGGTTAAAAACAAGAATAATGAATTAGGCTTTTTAGCTTCTTTTTCTGGTCAAGATTATGAGGGAGTGGAGCCAGCTAATTTTGTGCCGCCTATTTTCAATAGGCTAAATAAAGAAGGGTTCTTTAAAAAAGGAGAGGAAGAATTAAGACAAATAAATTCCAGAATTGAAAATATAGAGAAAGATACTGAGTTTATAACCTTAAGAGAAAAATTAAAAGAGCAGAGTAAAAAGGCTGATTCAGAAATTAAGGATAGACAACTCGCTAAGCATAAATCTAAAGCAAAAAGAAAGGAACAAAGAGAAGAAGCAATGATTAGCTTAAGCCCTGCAGCATATGATCATCTTAATGAAAAACTTAGTAAAGAAAGTAGGAAGGAGGATTTTAACTATAAAAAGTTCACAAAGGATTGGAAGAGAAAAATTGCTACTATTCAGAAAGAGCTTTCTGTTTATGAATCTAAAATTCAAAAATTAAAAAAAGATAGAAAACAAAAGTCTATTCTATTACAAAAAAAGATTTTTGATCAATATCAGTTCTTAAATATCAAGTCTGAAAAGAAAGGACTTGAAACCATATTTGAACCAATAGGCAATCCGCCATCTGGAGCTGGTGATTGTGCATTACCGAAGTTACTTCAATATGCATTTCAGAATAATTATGAGCCAATTTCAATGGGAGAGTTTTGGTGGGGTAAAGCGCCAAAATCCGAATTACGTAAAGAGGGTAGATTTTATCCAGCCTGCAGTGGCAAATGCAAGCCTATTTTGGGTCATATGTTAAAAGGCCTGAATTTGGAAGATGATCCTTTGAAGCAGTATACGGCTAAAGACAAAGTAATTAAAACCTTATATGAAGATGATTTTATAGCAGTAATTGTTAAGCCTACTGGTTTGTTAAGTATCCCTTCCAAAGAAATTAAAGATTCTGTTTTATTAAGAATGCAAAAAAAGTATCCCAAAGCTACAGGGCCGCTGTTAGCTCACCGATTAGATAAAATGACATCAGGTATTATGCTAATAAGTAAAGATTTGGATAGTCATAAATACCTACAAAAGCAATTTATGGATAAAACTATAAAAAAGAGGTATTATGCCATCATTGAGGGGGAATTAAATGAGAATAGTGGAGAAGTAAATTTACCATTAGCAGTAGATGAAGATAATAGGCCTATGCAAAAAGTATCTTATCAAGAGGGAAGAGATGCAAAAACAAAGTGGGAAGTTATTAATCGTAAAAAAGATAAAACATTAGTCAAGTTCACACCGATTACAGGAAGAACACACCAATTAAGGGTTCATTCTGCACATCCTGAAGGTCTAAATGCTCCAATTGTGGGAGATACATTATACGGTGAGAAAGATGAGAGATTAATGCTGCATGCGCAATTCATTGAGTTTTATCATCCTAAAACTGAAGAGAAATTGAGCTTTGAGGTTGATCCAGATTTTACATTATAGAAAAGCCCTATGAAAACTCATAGGGCTTAATAAACTATTCTATTATAATTTTCCTTTGCGTTTGTTGATTTCCGCTTTGAATTTTTATGAAATAAAGACCACTTTCTATTCCTTTTAAATCAATAGACTTTTTCTCATGATATCTATTTTTATTGAATCTTTTAGATAGAATTTTTTTTTCGTCTATAGAATGAATTGTAACTAAATAACTACCGAAGATTTTATTTTCAAAAGAGTAATTTAATTCTTTAGCACCATCAATAGGATTTGGGAAAGCTATAAAACTTGTATTTAATGGTGAGTCATTTGATAACACAGTTATATTTTCAGAAATGCCTTCGCAACCATTAATTAAAACTGAAACTTTATAGTCGCCACTATTCTGAACCATAATAGATTGACTCGTGGCATCCGGTAATATTGCGTCTTTATAAAACCATTGTAGTTTACGATATTATTAGACTGATTTCCAGCCCTTTTAAAATTGTTGATTTAAAAAACTTCTAGGGGGAGGTACAAATGTATTATATGAATTTGGATCAGCCAGGCAAATAACGGGATCAAACTCTTTAAATACTTGTGCGTTAAGGTCACCAAAGGTAATTAATATTAAAATATATAGTGCAATAAATACTTTTTTCATATTTATTAATTTATCACCATCTTTAAAACTAATTATTCTACATCGGAATAATAGAATTATTTTAATTTTTTATAAAAGACACCCATAATTACATGAATTTATTCAAAAAGATTCCAATCTATTTTATTCTATTGATTTGTTTTATAGCTTCTTGCAAATCCACAACAGGAAATAATTCACAAAAGGTTGAAGAAATTTTTAGCTTAAATACTACTTCTTGTTATGGTCCATGCCCAGTATTTAATTTGATGATATATGGAGATAAAAGACTGGTTTTTGAAGGGAAGGAAAACACTGATTTATCTGGAGAACATGAAAAACAACTTACTGACGATCAGTTTGATGCTTTAATGGCAATAGTTGAATCTGCTGATTGGGCAAATTTAGAGGAAGAATATAGATCAGACATGACAGATTTACCTACACAAAATTTCATGTATAACAGAAATGGAGTAATTAAAAAAGTTATGAGATATGGTGCGGGACCAGAATCCATTTCTAATTTGAGCGACACCATACTTACTTTTGTTGAGGAACAAATCTTTTCAGAGAAAACAAATGATTAATATCGAGAAGTGAGATCTTTCTCACTTCTTGTTTTTAGGTAAATATTTTGAGGTGAGCTTATCGTTTTCAGATTCATTGCTCCAGAACACATTCATAATATAATATCTATCCTTATCTCTTAGTATTTGAATGCTATTAATCCCTCTTCTTTGGACAGGTCCATTCTTTTCAGTTCTCACTGCATAGGTACTAAAGCAATGAACAATGTTTCCAAACTCTTCAGTAATTCTATTTAACTCCTGTTCGTAAAAGGCAGTACCCTCTCGATATTTTTTGTACATGTCAATATATTCTTGAGGTGTCCAATAATTATAGCTGATTTCTCCTTCTTCATTTATTAGAGTGGGAATTAATTTAGCATCTTCAGAAAAAAGAAATTTAAACCTCTCCCAGTCACGTTCTTGGTCGGCAGGGCCTGAAATAACTTCTGTCAAAGCTGACATTATATTCTCTACAGATTGAACGTCTTTCAGATAATTCTGCGAGAATAAATTTTGATTAAAAGAAAATAGGATGAATGTAATGAGGATGTAGTATAGTTTATTCATTATGCTTATCAATTATTTTTATCAAATCAGTATTACTTTGAAGAACTGTTTGTAATATATCTAATAAATTGGAGTAATCAGCAGATAACTTTTGATTTAAATCTTCATGATTGAGATTTGAATTCATCCTCATTTTATGAAAAGCTCTGAAGCCATCCACCATTTTTTGGATGTCCTTATTCTGTTCTTTTAGATGTTTTAATTTATTTCCGTTATTCCCTTTTAAGGCATTCACTTTATTTTTCAAACCTTGAAAAGGGAAATTGTCTTCAATTATTTTGAATGGATTTTTATCTAGAATAGGTTTTTCAGCCTCAAGTTTTAAATCTTCATTTACGATTTGATGAATATCAATGTTAAAAAAATCAGCAATTTTAACCAAGTTTTCAATGCTGGGTTGCGCAAGCTCCTTTTCATAAGATGCTATATTACCTCTTTTTAATCCAACAGATTCAGCCATAGCGGTTTGGCTAAGGCCTCTTTCCTTTCTTAAGAATTTTATATTTTCAGATATTTTAGTCATTTGTTAACAATATTAACAAAAAATAAGATAAAATGTCAAAATATGTAACATTATTAGACTGATAGAGTTAACATAAGTGTAGATTATTAGAAACTAAAATAAATATCACTATGAATAATGGAGTAAAAATATTGACAGGATTTAGCTTAGGATTGCTAACAGGTGCTGTTGCAGGTTTATTGTATGCACCAGAAAAAGGAGATAAGACCAGAAAAAAATTGAAAAAGAATGTGGATAAATCTTATAAAGATTCTATGAAAAAGATTGATGAATTGAAATCCACATTAAATCAAGAAATTGATAATGTTTCATCTAAAGGAAAAGAAACTTTAAGTCAATTGAAAGAATCTGTAAACTATAAAAACTAGGATTGTAATTTATTGATTTAAGGTTCAAATATTTTTGAGTTTAAAAATAGATTAATAAATGAATACTGTAACAGAAAAAAGATATAGAAAATTAGGATTTGACAAGTCTGAAACCGAAAGATTGGTGGAAGTGATGAATGCATTATTGGCAAATTACCATATGCATTATCAAAAACTTAGGAACTTTCACTGGAATGTAAAAGGAGCTGATTTCTTTGATTTACATGAGCAATTCGAGGAAAGATATGATATTGCAAAAGAAAGTATTGATGAAATTGCTGAAAGAATTCGAGTATTCGGGCACACACCGCTTAGTAATTTGAGTGATTACATGGAGAATTCTGATATTAAAGAATCTCCAACTAACTTACCAGCAGAGGAAATGGTACAAGAAATCTTAAATGATTATCAAATATTATTATCATTTCTGACTGATGCCATGAATGCTGCGATTGATATAGGAGATGTTGGTACTGAGGATATGTTAAATACATTTATCCAAGACATGGAGAAACACCACTGGATGCTAAGTTCTTTCTTAGGAAAATAAATTGATAGTAGTAAAGTTGAAAGCTGAATCAAGTAACGGTTCAGCTTTTTTTTATGCCCTACTTAAAATCCTAAAAATTGAATAGAATTCATATCCTTTTTTTAGCTTTGTAGCTAGAAATGAAAACAATAAACCTAGACATAACAGAATCTAAGAAATTATATTTCGCCTCAGATTTTCATTTAGGAGCACCCAATAAACTAGAAAGCTATAAACGAGAAAAGTTAATCGTCAGATGGATGGACAGTATAAAAGAAGATGCTGCAGCCTTATTTTTAGTTGGCGATTTATTTGATTTTTGGCATGAATATAAGCGAGTTATTCCTAAAGGGTTTATTCGGTTTCAAGGAAAATTAGCCGAGTTAGCCGATTCTGGTTTACCCATCTATATATTTACAGGAAATCATGATATGTGGATGTTTGGCTATTTCACGGATGAATTAGGGATAGAAATTCTTAAGTCTCCAATTTCATTAAATGTGGATAAAACTAAAATATTAATTGGTCATGGTGATGGTTTAGGGCCTGGTGACAAAAAGTATAAGGTACTCAAAAAGATTTTCGCGAATAAAATTTGCCAATGGTTCTTCAGACAAATTCATCCGGATTTAGGAATCAAAATAGCTAATGCATGGTCTGCAAGCAGTAGAATAAGTAGCACTACATCTGATACTGAAAAATTTTTGGGTGATGGCGAATGGTTATGGACCTATGCAAAGGAGATGGAGAAGAAGGAACATTTTGATTATTATGTGTTTGGGCACAGACATTTACCATTAGATCTAGAGGTTGGAGAAAATTCTCGCTACATAAATTTAGGGGAGTGGGTGAATTATAATACATTTGCATCTTTTGATGGCAAAGAATTTGTACTCAAAAAATTTGATCAAGAATAATTTCTGTCTTTACTATATGAAAAGAGTATTACTCATACTTATTATTTCCATTTTAACTGTCTCGCTTTCATTTGCTCAGAAGAGTAGTTCTAAAGACAGTGTGGAAATTGAAAGTATAGAAAAAGATGGCCGTGTAAATTATCCAAAGAAAATTCTAGTAAATCCTGAATTTGATTTTAAACTTAAGAAAACAGAAAAAGGGAAGTTTAGCCTAAGCTTCTATAATGAGAAAAATAAGGCTGTCACCATCAAGATTTATGACCTTATAGGTAATTTGATTATGCAAGAAACCGTATCTAATAAGGGGCCTTTTAATAAGGAATATGATCTTAGTTATTATAACCCCAAGTTCTTTATCGTAGAAGCAGGCAGTTCCCAATACAACAAAACCAAATCAATAATTGTAGAGTAAGATTGTAAATCAAGTAGTAATGGATTCATACAAAAAAGCCTTTCATTTTTAAAATGAAAGGCTTTTAAGGTATATATATTTGAAATTAAACCGCTAACTCCGCTTTGTTTTCTTCATATTCTGATACTGGAATACAGCTACACATCAAGTTTCTGTCACCATAAGCAGAATCTATTCTACTTACACTTGGCCAGAATTTATTCATTCGAACTGATTCTAATGGGAATACAGCTTTTTCTCTTGAATAAGGTAACTCCCATTTTTCAGCTAAAGCAACAGACATAGTATGAGGTGCATTTTTCAATACATTGTTTTGCTGATCAGCTTTTCCATCTGCTATTTCCTGAATTTCTTCTCTGATTGAAATCATGGCAGTACAGAATTTATCTAGTTCCATTTTACTTTCACTCTCTGTTGGCTCTATCATCATAGTACCAGGAACAGGGAAAGAAACTGTAGGAGAATGGTATCCATAGTCCATTAGTCTTTTTGCAATATCTTCCACTTCAATTCCAAACTCTTTGAAAGCTCTGCAATCAATAATCATTTCATGTGCTGCTCTACCTTTTTGATTAGTATACAACACAGGGTAATGACCATCTAATCTTTCTTTAATATAGTTTGCATTAAGGATAGCAATTTGAGTGGCTGCTTTTAATCCTTTTGCACCCATCATGCAGATGTAAGCATAACTAATGGATAAAATACTAGCACTACCCCATGGCGCAGCTGAAATAGCTGAAATAGCCTGATTTCCACCAGTTGGTACCAATGGATTACCAGGAAGGAAGTCTTCCAAATGTTCTGCCACACAAATTGGTCCCATTCCAGGGCCACCACCACCGTGTGGTATACAGAACGTTTTATGAAGATTCAGGTGACAAACATCAGCCCCAATATTTGCTGGAGAAGTTAGTCCAACCTGTGCATTCATATTAGCTCCATCCATATAAACTTGCCCACCATTATCATGAATGATTTGGCAAATTTCCTGAATACTCTCTTCAAATACACCGTGAGTTGAAGGATAAGTAACCATTAATGCAGCTAAATTATTTTTATACTCTTCAGCCTTAGCTCTTAAATCATCAAGATCTATATTTCCTTGATCATCACATTTGGTAATCACCACTTTCATTCCTGCCATAACAGCACTAGCTGGGTTTGTACCATGTGCCGATGAAGGAACAATGGTAACATTTCTATGACCTTCTCCTCTGCTTTGATGATAGGCTCTAATCACCATTAGACCAGCATATTCACCTTGTGCACCTGAATTAGGCTGTAATGAAGTTGCAGCAAAACCCGTGATTTCAGTTAGCATATTTTCCAGCTTAATGAACATTTCTCTATATCCTAAAGCTTGTTCTTTCGGAGCATATGGGTGAATGTATGCTAATTTAGGCCATGTTACTGGGATCATTTCTGCTGTTGCATTTAGTTTCATTGTGCATGACCCTAAAGAAATCATAGAATGAACTAATGATAAATCTTTATTCTCAAGCCTTTTGATGTAACGTAACATCTCGTGCTCAGCATGATACTGATTGAAGACAGGATGTTCTAAATAATGACTTTCACGTATGAATTGTTTTGGCCAATCTAATTCTAAATCATTTACTTTTTCTTCAACTGTAAATTTAGATTCATCTTCATCTACTACTAAAGCGAAAATCTCAATTAACTCTTTAATATCATGAATTCTAGTGGTCTCATTTAAAGAAATAGAAACCGTATGCGTCCCGCTTAAATTCAAGTTAATTTTTCTCTCATATAATAATGAGTGAAGTTTCTCCCTTAATTTTTCCGACTCTAGTTGTACGGTAATAGTATCAAAGAAATGCTTGTTAGAAACTTCATATCCTAAAACTGTTAAGCCATTAGCTAATAATTTTGTTAAGGAATGAGTACGGATAGCAATTTTTCTTAAACCAATTGGCCCATGATAAACAGCATACATACCTGACATAATCGCTAATAAAACTTGAGCCGTACAGATATTTGAAGTCGCTTTTTCCTTTTTGATGTGCTGCTCTCTGGTTTGAAGCGCCATTCTATAGGCTTTGTTTCCTTCTTTATCGATTGATACTCCAATGATTCTACCAGGAATCTGTCTTTTATATTTTTCTTTAGTCGCGAAATATGCTGCATGTGGTCCACCGTATCCTAATGGGATTCCAAATCTTTGTGAAGTCCCTACTACACAGTCAGCTCCCATTTCACCTGGAGGTGTTAAGATTGCTAAAGATAGTAAATCTGCACCGATAGCGGAATAAATATCGTTTTCAGCAGCCGCCTCAATGTAAGGCTTAAGATCTAATATTTCTCCTTTTAAGTTTATTTGCTGAGTATAAAATCCAAATATTTCAGGATCCGTAACATCCAATTGTGTTAAGTCAGCAAATCTTAATTCAATTCCAAGAGGATTTGCTCTGGTTTTAAGAATATCTATGGTTTGTGGGAAAGTATTTTCATCTACAAAGAAAACATTAGCAGACTTCTTTTTTCCTTTTCTTAAACCATAGAACATACTCATGGCTTCAGCAGCAGCAGTACCCTCATCTAATAATGAAGCATTAGCGATTTCCATCCCAGTTAAATCAATAACCATAGTTTGAAAATTAACCAGCGCTTCTAATCTTCCTTGTGCTATTTCAGCCTGGTATGGAGTATAAGCGGTATACCAGCCTGGATTTTCTAAAATATTTCTTTGAATCACTCCAGGTGTGTGGGTATTGTAATACCCTAAACCGATATAGGATCTAAAGATCTGATTTTTATCAGCGATATCTCTAAAAGATTCTAAAAATTCAAACTCGGTTTCAGCTTCTGGAAGATTTAAATCCTTCTTAAGCTGAATGGCTTTCGGGATTGTTTCATCGATAAGTTGCTCTAAAGAATCGGCCTTTACCGTTTTCAGCATCTCTGATATTTGCTGATTATCCGGTGCATTATGCCTCACATCAAATCTTTCTTGGTATAGAGGGTTTAATTTCATAATATTTGAAAGTATCTTTAATAAATATTTTAGATATTCACGGACTGTTTCGTGCCACAAAAGTACAATATATTATTTAGGATTTTTGTTCACTTAACAGTAAAAATTTTAAATAAATTTACCTTAAACCCTTAATTATGAAGACATTTTTCTCAAGCTTGTTGATGAGTATCCTTGCTTTTAATATTCTTTCAGCTCAAGTAATGGAGAAGCAAGCAAGAAAGTATGCAAGTACTATAACTGATGCAGATTTAAGAGAACATTTAAGCTTATTAGCTTCTGATTCCTTAGAAGGAAGAGAAACTGGTAAGAAAGGTCAAAAGATGGCTGCCGAGTATATTAAAAATGAGTTTGAATCTTTGGGCCTAAAGGCTCCAGTTGATGGATCTTATTTTCAAAAGTTTAATTTATATCAAACTTACAGAGGAGACTCTGAACTAACTTTTAACGGGCAAACCATTAAAAATTTGGACCAAATGGTTTATTGGGCGAATGTTCCATTCGAAAAATCACAAATAGAAATTATTTATGTAAATAAAGCTCAAGAAGAAGATTTATCAGAAGTTGACGCTAAAGGCAAGTTTTTAGCTTTTAAAGCTGAAGGACAGTTCACTCCTGTTCTGCAAACGATCGAAGAATTAGGTGCAAAAGGAGCTATTGTATTCGCAGAAGATAGTAGTAGAATGGGAATGGTATTGAGATATGGTAGATATTACTCAACTCATGGTTCTCTTTCTAGAAAAAAACCGACTGAAGAAGGTTTAGCTAGTGTAGTTCTGTATCAAGAATTAGCTGAAGATTTATTCGGAAAGCCATTAGAGGAATTAAAAATTGGTGATGAAGCAAAAGCTGAATTATTTGCTGAAATCAATACAGAAACTGTAGAGACTGAGAATGTATTAGGCTACCTTGAAGGCACTGAAAAGAAAGATGAATTAATTATAATTACTGCCCATTATGACCATGTAGGTGTACAAGATGGTAAAGTATATAATGGTGCGGATGATGACGCTTCTGGTACTACTGCTGTTTTAGAAATTGCTGAGGCATTTGTAGAGGCAAAGAAAGATGGTAAAGGGCCTAAAAGAAGCATTCTGTTTATGCCGGTAACAGGTGAGGAAAAAGGCTTGTTAGGTTCAGCTCATTATTCTGAGAACCCTGTTTTCCCATTAGAAAATACGGTAACCAATCTTAATATTGATATGATTGGTCGAGTTGATTCTATCCATAAGGATAATAGAGAATTTGTTTATCTGATTGGATCAAATAGAATCTCAACTGAATTACACGAAGTAAGTGAAATGATTAATGCTAATTATACAAAGCTTGATCTTGACTATACTTACAATGCAGAAGATCATCCTGATAGAATATACTACAGATCAGATCACTGGAATTTTGCGAAGAATGGTGTTCCAATCATATTCTACTTCAATGGTACTCACCCAGATTATCACCAGCACACCGATACAGTAGATAAGATCGAATTTGATTTGTTAAAGAAAAGAGCAGATTTAGTTTTTTATACTGCTTGGGAAATAGCCAACAGAGAAAATCGTTTATCTATTGATGAAGTAGAGGAAACTGAAGAAGAATAATCATGAAAAAGCTATTAACCTTTGTAACCATTTTAATGATTTCTGCCTGCGGACTAGTTGAAGTTTGTGTAGTCTGTACAGAACTTAATACAGGAATTGAAGAAGATTATTGTGGATCACCAGATCAAGTTCAAGAATGGGAAGATGATTTAGAGGAAACAGGAAATCAATACGGACAAGATTGGAGCTGTGTAGGTTCTTAAAATTGTTAAAGCCAACTATTTTAGAATAGTTGGCTTTTTTATTTACGCAATAAATTTTCAACTTCAATCCCTAATTCATTGGCTTTAGTTTTAATAGCCTTTTTTAATGCAATAGATGTTTCTTTTCTAGTTTGGTAGGGATAGAATTGGGTTTCGGATTTAATTTTGAATCCAATTTTGTAATTACCTAATTCAATTTTTTGAATATCATTCCATTCGATAAATTGAGATTTTTTGAGTACTCCCACTTTAATTTTAATACCTTTTTCAGTCAGTAAGAAATGAGGTGCATGCTTTGAGGTTTTAGATTGTTCTACACTTGCTTTGAATAAATAAACAAGCCCTATCATCATATATGCAAAAGGCATTGACTTGTCGGCAAAATTTGAATTTTCTTTATTAAAAAGATTATAAATAACAAGTATTGATAAACCAATAAAGAAGAAAGCTGCGAAAAAATTAAACCTACGCGCAGTAACTTCTGTGATATCGAGTCTCCCCGAACCTAGATTAATTCTTTGGCTTTTTTCTAATGATTGAGTTTCCATTGGTTGATAGTTTTTTGATTAGTTTTATTATTATCTTCTTGATAAATCTTCTACTTCCTTTTCTTTTTGAATAGCCATATCTTTAATTGCTCTTTTTATTTGGATGGAAGTTTCTCTTCTGGTTTTATAAGAAAAATATTGTATTCCAGTTTTATCCTTTATCCCAACTAAGTAATACCCTATTTCAATTTTCTTTATATCATCCCAATTAAATAAAATCGATTTTTTGAAAACTCCAGTTTTAATTTTTATCCCTTTAGTTGAAATTCGAAAATGTGGGGCATATTTTGAGCTAGTGGATAATTCGAAATGCGCCCTGAACAAAAAGATGCTGGCCGAAAAGAAGAATAATAAACCTGAAATGATTTTATAGTTAAAGTCTGATTCTTCATAGATATAGCTAATAATATAATAAAGTGAGCATATCATCATCAAGCCACCTATTATATAATTCATCTTTCTTGCAAGACTATCCGAGAAACTGATTTCTCCTGATCCCAGAGTGAATCTTTGACTTTTTTCTAATGCTTGAGTTTCCATTGGTTCTGGATAATGGTTAATAGTTCTTTGTAAATATCTGGAGAGCAAGATAATATCTCTCTTCCAAATATAAAATCACTATCTCCATTAAAACGAGAAACCTGTCCCCCGGCTTGTTGTACAATAAAGGCTCCAGCTGCTACATCCCAAGCATTAAGGTTATATTCAAAATAACCCTCATATCTTCCGCAAGCAACGTAAGATAGATCAACTGCTGCACTCCCTAATCTTCGAACTCCATGGCTATTTTCCATTAGGAATTTAAGGATGGATAAATAATCATCCATTTTATCAAAATTATAATAGGGGAAACCTGTAGCAATTAAACTTTGGGATAAAGAAGTATTTTTAGAGACTGAAATAGACTTTCCATTTAGACGAGATCGAGAACCCTTTACAGCTTCAAAGCATTCATCTTTATTTATTTCCAATACAATACCAGAAACTATTTCATTATCCTGCTGTAAGGCTACACTTATGGAATATACTGGTAGTCCATGAACAAAATTCGTAGTTCCATCTAAGGGATCAATAATCCAATTGTAGGTTTCACCCGTTTTGGTGGAAGTCCCTTCTTCTGCTATGAAACCAGACTCAGGTAAAATTCTTCCCAAACCTTCCACAAGTCTTTTTTCTGCTTCCTTATCTACATAGCTCACGAGATCATTAAAGCCCGTATGTTCTACTTTATCAGAATTAAAGTTCTGTGATTCTATCTTGATGAATTCACCAACTTCCTTTATTAATTTAATGGCCTCTTCGTGGATTGTATTTAATTCCATTACACATTCATTTTTTTGGTTCTATACAGTAAGTTGAAAGACTTAAAGGCAAAATATAATACAATTGGTAAAACTGCTGCGTGTAAAGCTTGAGGAAGTGTGTAGAAAAAACCTAATACTAAAAATTGAGCTATTCCGAAAACAGCATAATAGATGGTATGCCATTTTTTTGCAGGTTTTTTAAATAGTAAAAATGCAAATACAATATTCAGTGGAAATGCCCAGATCATGTTCCAGTTATCTACTGTAGCCACATGATCTGATAAAAACCATAAAAAGAAAATTAAGCAACCTATTAAGCCCGTGATAATAAATAAAAGCTTGTTGTACCATATATCACTAGTTTTAGATTTATGATGTCTTACACTTAAGATTATTCCGATCAAACAAAGTAGCCATGTTAAATGCTGGGGAAGAATTTGGAAAGATGAGCTTTCCTGTTTTTCGGGAGCTTCATAAATAGCTAATTTATCCTTTACTATAGGCTTACCTTCATAGGTAGCTTTGTCATAATGATACATTAGCATATCAGGAAGAAACATTTCATTCCTTTTATCAGCAATTTGGTCAGTAGGTTGCCCTAAAACCAAATCAATACCGAAATCTTGCCAAGGTTTATCCTCTAAATAAATATCTAAGAATTCCCTGAAAGTGTAGCCTTCAGCTTGTTTATTCCAGCTTAATCCAGAGCCTAATACTTCCTCTAATAAGTCTCTAAAACGAGTTGAACAATTGTCGAAGAAGAAATCATATTGATAAAATTTATTTTCAGGCCTAATGTTATTTAGAAGATAATCATAAATCTGATTTTTCTGACTTAAGCTTAAATCTAATTTTTGCTGAATTACTGATCTGTTTTCAGCTTTCGCAGAACGTATTAAATAGGAAATTCTTCCAGCAGAAAGCATATAATTAAGCTTTCCGCGAACAAATTTCATATAGAAACCAGGTGTGTCGAAATCAAAAGTTCCATAATTAAAAACTACGCTAATTCCTTTAGCTTCATCTTCAACCCAAAGTGCGGAATGACCAAAGCCAGAATAGAGTTCATCACCTGGTGCTACAGTAATCAAACTAATTTCTGATTCTTCAGATAAACTATTTTCAGCGTAGGTATTTAATGTTGCACTTAAAGAGAGTGCGAAAATTAATAATAATTTCCTCATCATGATTGAGCGTTTAATACTAATACAATTTCACCTTTAGGAGCTGTTTTTTCGAAGTGCTCTATTAAATTGCTTAAGGTATCGGTTAAAGTTTCTTCGTATAATTTTGTGAGTTCTCGTGATACGGAAGCCATTTTTTCCCCTCCTAATACTTCCGCTAATTGTTTAAGAGTTTTTAGCAAACGGTGAGGAGATTCATAGAAAATTATTGTGCGGTCTTCTTCTTTTAATTTTTCTATTCTAGTTTTTCTTCCCTTTTTATGAGGTAGAAAACCTTCGAAGCTAAACCTATCATTTGGGAAACCTGATTTTATCAAGGCTGGTATTAAGGCAGTAGCACCAGGAAGCGATTCTAGCTTTATATCATTATTGAGGGCTTCTCTAGCCAATAAAAAACCCGGATCTGATATTCCGGGTGTACCTGCATCAGAAATCAAAGCCATTTTTTTTCCTGATTTTAAATCATCAATAACACGCTTCAATTTCTGGTGCTCATTATGAATATGAAAGCTTTGCAATGGCTTTTTTATATCATAATGTTTTAACAGCTTTCCTGAAGTTCGAGTGTCTTCTGCTAAAATGATATCAACTTCATTGAGGACCTTTACAGCCCTATACGTCATATCATCTAAATTGCCAATGGGAGTGGGCACTAAGTATAGTTGAGTTTCTACTTGCTCCATGCCCAAAATTACAGATTTTATTAAACTAATTTGTCAATTTCTTCAGCTAGCTTTTTATCTTTTTCGGTCACAGTATTGCCTTCATCATGTGTAGTCAATTCAAAACTAACTTTATTATATACATTCGACCAATTAGGGTGATGGCCCATCTTTTCAGCAATAATGGCAACTTTAGCCATGAAGCCGAAAGCTTCAGTAAAATCTTTAAATTCAAATGTTCTTTTTAGCGTATTATTTTCTTCTTTCCACATAATTCTAGTTTTTTATATTATTCTAACCGCTATAAAATTCATTTGTTACGATAAAAGCTTATAATGCTATAACACCTTTCACTTTATTGGTCTCCATATATTTTTCAATGATTTGCTCGGCTGAACCAGCAAGCATTTTAATAGTAAGGCTCACATATTTCCCTTTACTTGAAGGCTTTACTATTACTTCATGATTCTCAAATATTTCTTTTATCTCATCTTGGTTTTCAGCCAAAACGATAAATTTAAACATATATAAGCTTGGCCATTCTGAAACGGCCTCCAACTTTTCTCTGAAAGATTGAATTTCTTTTTCTGTACTCATAACTCACAATCCTTTTTTCTTATTCATAAAAAAAGGGGCTAAAAAGCCCCTTAAAATATTAAGTATTTAATAAATTAATAGAACTTATATCTTAGGTCTACTATATCTGCTTTTTCTTCAATTGCTGATTTGATCTCAAAAGAAACAGCATTAGATCTTCTTTGAGCTAACTGTTCTTTGTAAGTGTTATAATCTGCAATTTCAGGAGCTGGTGTTCTATTTGTAACACTTAAGACTACTATACCATTATTTGCCTCTAAAGGTTTCGATTGCTTGTTTAATTCTATTCCGAAAATAGTACCAATAACCTCTGGCGCTTGTCCTACATTAGGTAAAGAACCTGAAGATATTTTAACATCAGTAGTAGAGAAAACATTGGCATCATCACCATAAGCAGCAGCCATCTCATTTAAAGTTCCTGATAAACCAGATACTTTTTCTTTAATGATATCTGCTTTCATTTTTTGTCTCAATTCTCTTGAAACGATTGCTCTAACAGCGTCAAAATCAGACTCACCTTTTTCAGTTTCATTAGTTAAAACTGCAACTACGAAATAATTGTCAGTTTCAAAAACTTCTGAA
Organism: Marivirga arenosa; assembly: GCF_030503895.2. GTDB lineage: Bacteria > Bacteroidota > Bacteroidia > Cytophagales > Cyclobacteriaceae > Marivirga > Marivirga arenosa. The sequence goes on along the minus strand of NZ_CP129970.2, from coordinate 1,200,345 downwards.
ACTTGCCCTACTGAAGCATCAGTGAATGCCCATCTTACGATTGGTCTAGAAGATCCTAAAGTACCAATGGTAGTTTGATTAGGTGACATTTTACCAGAACTTCTAACTCTGTATCCTTCTTCGTTTGCTGAAGCAGTAAATTCAGAGTAATTAACGTTTGATGCAGCAAATAAATCTGCTTGTCTGTATAAATTATCTCTTGTACTTTCTGAAGGAAGGATATCTCTGTAGATAGTCGCTATTTTGTAAGTTTTAGCTGTTTTCTCTTCAGTAACATTAATGATGTGGTAACCATACTGAGTTTTTACAACTCTATTGATAACACCAGTTCCATTTTTAGCAAAAACAGCTGCGTTGAATTCATCAACCATAGCTCCTTCTTTGAACCATCCTAAGTCACCACCTCTAGTAGCAGAAGGGCCATCACTATATTCTTTAGCTAATTCAGCGAAATCTTGTCCGCTTCTAGCTTTTTGTAATACCTCTTGAGCTTCTTGCTTCGCTTTAGCATCAGCCTCATCAGAATCATCCTCAGCTTCAATTAAGATATGGCTAGCCTTCACTGAAGCTACAGTGTCATCATAAATTTTAGAAGTTTTATATAAGATGTAAGCACCATCTTCAATATACGGTCCGATCACATCACCTTCTTTTAAAATATTAGTGTTAGAAGCTAGTATTCTTGGAAGTTGAGCAATTGGGTAAGTTCTGAATGAGTTACTTCTATCAGAATTGATTCTTGCATAAGCTGAATCATCTTCAACAGTTTGAAACTCCTTTTTAAGCTCCTCAACTTCTTCTCTGATGTAAGTTGAATCCTCACCAGAAGGTAGTAATTCAAAACCTACATAACTGATAGTTCTAGATGCATCAGTTTCATATTTCTCAATATTATCGTTGAAATATTTTTTTAATTCAGAATCTGAAGGAGACACTAAAGAGTCTTGTACTGAGTAAAAAGGAATATATAAGTATTCAACCTCAGCTGATTCAGTTTGATCCTGGTAAGCTCTTTGTGCTTCAGCTGTTGTAATATAAGTCGAACCAATCATCAACTCATCATATTTCGTTCTTGCTCTAGCAGGAACTAGTGATGATTCAAATGAATACCATTGCGCTTGTTGCTCAGCAGGAGCTTGTGCAATGTTTCTGATGATATTAACAACTTGTTCTTTGTTAAATTCTCCAGTTTCAGGATTTGTAAAGTTTTGTCTTACAATTGGGCTGATGTTATCACCCTGTACCATGTCTACTAATTCCGCATCAGTTACAACAAGACCTAATTCGTCATATTGCTTTTGAAAAGCTTTTTCAACGATTAGATAGTCCCATGCTCTCTGACGAATAGATGACATTTCTTGATCAGAAGGTGCTCTACCATTACCCGCTCTAAAGTTATTTTTGAATTCTTCCACTTTTTGCTGATACTCAGGCAGATTGATGGTTTCACCAGCAATTTCACCAACATCATTTGATCTGCCTCCACCTAATAGCATTGAGTCAGGCCCAAGCAAATCAGTTAGCAAGAAAGCTAAAATGGATAATCCAATTAGGGCGATCAATACCGACCCCATTTTTACTCTTAGTGTATTAAATACTCCCATGTTTGTTTATTTCAAAGAACCGCAAAATAATAGTATAAATGATTAATATCAAAGTGATTCCATTTATTACTTTTTGCTTATTCTGGGTTAATGATGATTAGTTTTACAAGATTAATTCTGTTTTCTTCCATACTTTCGATTATAAATCGAAAAGGAGGGCTGCTAACTTCTTCTTTTAGGATAGGGAAATTCTCTGTAATTGATAAAATAAAGCCACCTAAAGTATCATAGTCACCTTCTGGAATGCCTAATGCATATTTATCATTTATGTAGTCAATTTCTAGGCGGGCACTGAAAATGAAGGTGTTCGCGGATACTTTTTCTTCCACAAGATCTTCGTCATCATGCTCATCTTGTATTTCACCAAAAATTTCTTCAATTATGTCTTCCAAACTTACGATACCCGAAGTTCCACCAAATTCATCCACTACCAATGCTAAGCTTTTGTGTTCCTGGATAAATTGAATCATTAATTCATTTGCTGGCATAGTTTCAGGTACAATAATAATTGGAGTTAGAATCTCCTTTATATCACCCGGTTTTTTGAATAACGCTAAGGAGTGGCAGTATCCAATTACATCGTCAATCGATTCTTTATAAATCAATACTTTTGAATGCCCGCTTTCGGTAAATGCCTCTTTTAATTCTTCAATAGAGTCTTCAATATCAACAGCAACCACCTCAGTTCTAGGAATCATACACTCTCTGACCTTTATGGTTTTAAATTCTAAGGCATTATTAAAAATTTTCTTATCAAGCTCAACTTTACTTTCCTGATGGTCGAGCTGAACAGTATTTTTAACGAAATGATCTAAATCAGTAAGTCCGAATACAGGTTTGTCTTCTTCGTATTTTAATCTTAAAACATATTTTATAAAGATCTTTGATAGGTTTACTATGAAAAATACAATAGGGTAAGTGATGTAGTAAATCAACCATAATGGCAAAGCAAAAAAGGATAATAAGCCATTGGGGTTTAATAAGAATATGCTTTTAGGCGTAAATTCAGCTACAAATAGTACAAAGATTGTAGATATAACCGTTTGAGCTAGAAGAATGAAAACATCATTTTGAAAAAATAGTGGCAGATTGCCTACTAAAAAAGGTTCAATCATTTTAGCCATATAAATACCATATACAACCAATGAAATGGTGTTTCCGATTAAGGTAGTTCCTATAAATGAGGAAGGCCTTTCAATAAATTTCGATAATATTTTACCGGAAATTATTCCTTGCTGGCTCTGTAATTCAATATGCAGTTTATTGGAAGAAATGAAAGCTATTTCAATTCCGGAAAAAAATGCAGAAAAGAGTAACGAAATAATGATGTAAATAAGATAACTGCTCTCCATATTAAATTAGAACTAACCCTCAGTTTTCTTTTTTTGTCTGAGGTATCTTTGTAAAAGTAACAGACTTATGGATAACATAAAAATCCAATAGGAATATTCAAAGCCTACGGTTAAAGATTGATGAATACCAATAACAAAAAGTGCAAAAGCTAATCCCACAATAATGAAATTTGGCTTAGGTCCTTTATTATCAGTTTCTTGTTTATTTTGCTTTGGACTCATAGATTTTTCTTTTTCGGAAGTGGTTGAGAATCATCTAGCTGTTTATTTGAACTTCCTCAGTTTTAACTTCTTCTTGATTGTCATTGTCTATCGAATCCGTTTCTTGTTCGTCTAAGTAGATAGTACCACTAGGATTTAAAATACGATAACTTGAGAAATCTTGTTTAGCTCTTAAACCAGTACCGGTTGAAATTTGATCTTCAGACTGAATTCTTACAAACTTTTCAGTATAAATTTCTTCCTTTTGCGGCTCCCAGAATAATTCTTCAGAATTTAACTTTCGAGGCTCAATATACCCTATAACTTCAACGTCTCCTTCTGCTTTATAGATATCAGTCTCTTTTGTATGATAGGCAGAATTTGCTTCAAGAGTTGAGGATAAGGTCCCATCTGGCTCATAAAATTCAATAAAAATATCATTAGGGAATTCCCTATCCCCATTTTCATAATCATATTGCTTAGAAGCTTTTACAATTACTCTTACTTTAGCAGAATCGGAATATAATATTTCCACTGAGTCAGCTTCCATGATAGGTCCAGAGTATTCTTCAAAGCTTTTATTCTCTTGAAGCCCTGATCCGCAGGCAAAACTCAATAAAATTAATAATAAAATGAAAAAATGTTTCATAGGGCAAAAATAAAAAAAGCGGTCATGATTTAGAATTCAAGACCGCTTTTAATGATTTTATTTATGTATTAGTCTCTGGTTTGAACTTGAACAGTTTCACCTATCCAACATCCAACAGACACCTCTTGTCCAACTGAATAATTATAGTTAAATATATCTTCTTTTGATGGAAATTGCTCTTTGGCAACATTCATTCTATTTGCATCTCCACCCAATTGATACATTTTGTAAGCTGCAATATATACCGCTCTATCTTTCACTACATCCTGTCCACCTTTACAATCAGTGAAACTTTTTAAATAAAGGTCACCGATTAATGTGTAGGCTTCTTTTCTTGAAGGATCAGCATCTAATGCATCATAAGCGTAGCCTCTTGCTTTTGATTTATTACCACTTTTAGAAGCTAAATCTGATAATTCAAGATATACATCAGCTTTTTTGATGTTGTCTTCTGAATATTTCAAAGCCTCTTGGAAGTATTTCTCAGCTTCCTCCATATCACCACTAGCTTTAGATTTTAAAGCAATCATTCTAGATAATCCGAATTCAGGAGTATTTGCTTGAACAATTTTTGCTGCATCAATAAAAGAATCAGAACTGGTACATCCACCTGCTAAGGCAAATTTTACAATTCTCTCAGCATCTTCTAACTGCTTACCATCTTCAACAAACTTAGGATAAAGCTTGGTGTCTATGATGTTACAATCGATAGTGACAGATGCGTTGAATAGTTTTTCAATATAGTCTCTAGCTTTTTGGATTTTTTGCGCGCTCTCACCATCCGCTAACATCTGATCTAAGATATCTTGAACTTGATCATATATTGCAATAATATCCAAGTCAGTAAGATCACCACCAGTTAATTTATATCTTCTGGCTGCATCCATATAGTATATAGTGTTAGAAGAGAAACTTTTTGCTCCTAACATTTCGATTGCTTCTTTCTCAATTTTGTAAAGCTCTTCGTATTTATCTTTTCTATCTTTCCATACATTATAAGCATCATTCGCTTTTCTGTTGGTAACATTCTCAACATCGTTGAAATACTTCATTCTTAAATCATAAAGCAGTACAACAGAATCCTGAATGTTCTTTTGTCTTTGACCCGTTGTGGTTTCAGCTAAGTTCTCATAAACTTTAACTCCCTGAATGTAAATAGAAGGGTTGAGGTCTGGAGTTTCTTTTAATAACCAATCTAAAGGTGCTTTAGCAGCTTCATATTTTTCTGCTGTTAACATATCAGAATAAAGCGCATTTTTCTCCATTGCTTTATTTTTCTTATCTGGGTCCTCAGGCCAATTCCAACCGTCCTGTCCAAGCATAACTGCTTGCGCACCTATTAAAAATGCTAATGTTAATAGAATTCTTTTCATCTTTCTTAAAATTTAATCAAACTGTCTTCTTAAAAACCATCTATCGTTAAAAGTAAAACTCAAATTTAAATTCAAATAATTCTCTTGAACTAAGTTGTTCAAAAGTGTTCCTCTTTGTCCTACTTCAAACGCTAGATTTACGTTTGAAAGATTGTTTATAGGTAATGAGGAACCAAAAGTTATGCCAAATGAATTAATTGAAGTGTTGTTTATAACTAGCGGACCATTAGAAATGTTAAGGCCTGCCCTGTAAGTTACTCTTTCATAATACTTTGTGCCAGATTTTACATCGGGGGTGAACTCACCACCAATTTTTAATTCCATTTGCTCGCCAAAGTTGTTGTCAGCTATACCAAAACTGCTGTAGTCAGACCAATCTTGATAAGAGAAATCAGCTGATATAGCCCATGCTGTTAACTTAATATAGCTTAAGCCTACCCCTATTTTTTGAGGTAATACAGTAGTACCTTCAATATCATTTTCTAAAAATGCGTTTTCATTTTCTTCATTCCGTAATGGAACCTCTTGCAGGCTTAATATCTGTAAAAATGTATTTCTATTTGTATTTAAGTTAGCTTGCACATCATAAGTAGCCCCAAATGATAAATAGTTCTCACCAATTTTGGTTCTAAAGTTAGTTCCTAATGTAAATGAGAAATCAGAGAAATTATCGGTGTATTCAGCTGATACTAAATAGGGAACTCTTAAGGTATCACCTTCATTTATGATATCTTGATAAATGGTTCTGTCTGTTAGTTTTCCAAAATTATAGTTGGCCTCAGCACCAATCGCAATATTTTTAGTTATGTTCCACCCATTAGCTAGACTCAATTGTGATATTGTACCCTCACCTTTAAATCTTGAAAGGCTTGCTTGAGGATCAGTAATTTGATTAGAACTATTCCTTTTAATCTCATAGTTTTTGGATGAAAGAGGTCTTAAAGCTACTGAAATTGCATATTTACCTGGTATAATAGGAAAAGCCAATGTAGCATATTTTAATCCACCATTGATTTGGGTAAATCTTGTAGCTTCATCACTTATATTATTTTGAGAGATATTTAATCCAGCTTCAAATGAGGTGAATTGTTGCCCCCCTAATAGTGCTGGGTTTAACACTGGGATAAACCAAGGGCTTTGATATGCAATTCCTGCATTGCCCATTCCATTGTTAGCAACATATCCTTTTTCAGAAACCAGACCAACACCATAAGCCGAATATGGTGAAACCAAATCCTGAGAAAATGATGATGATACAAATATTACGGAAAAAATACTGGCTAATAAACCGGTTTTAAATTGACGCATTATATCTTAAAATTGCATTTAAACCCACTAAAACTAATTCAGGGATTGCAAAGATGGGCTCTTTTAATTTAGTTTCAAAGAATTTTGCATCTCCACCGGTAATTATTGACGTAAGCGGTGAATATTTTCTTTTAACTTCTTGAATGTAAGTGTCTATCTCTGCCTGAATTCCGAAAGCAACTCCACTTTGCATGGCCTCAATAGTATTGTCGGCTATGAAGTTGAAATTGCTTTCAGGCTTTACCAACGGTAAACGTGCTGTAAAATTATGCATACTCTGAAATCTCATGAATAATCCTGGCGAAATAGCACCTCCGTAATATTTTTTTCCATTTTCCAGAACTTCATAGGTTATGCAAGTACCTAAGTCGATTACTATAATATTATGATCAGGATACAATGCTTGAGCACCAGCAACTGCGGCAATTCTATCTAAACCAATGGTTTCGGATTTATATAGATTTTCAAAAGGTAAAGCCGTTTTATAATCAAGTAGAATAGGGTTTTGATTGATTTCAATTTCATTCAAAATTTCTTCATATGAGATTCTTACACTTGAAATGATGACATTATCTAGCGAATAGGTTTTTATAAAAGTTTTAACATCTGACAGTTGATCAAAAATTTTAACTTCTTTTAACTTCTCTTCATTAAAAAAACCTAACTTGATTTTAGTATTACCTACGTCAATGACTAAGTTCATAAATTCGTTTTTCAGTTCTAAAATTAATTAAAATTACTCAAATGCATACTTATAAAGTGATTGGCTTAATGTCTGGAACTTCTCTTGATGGATTGGATATTACTTTTTGTCGATTTGATATTTCTGAAGCTGGCAAATGGAACTGGTCAATAATTGATTGTGAAACTGTAGGTTATCCTATTGAACTTAAAAATAAATTAAAAAAATCAATTGAAATGTCAGCTTTAGATCTACATTATTTAGATGTTGAATTAGGGAAATATTTCGGTGATACTGTTCATAGCTTTATAAATAGAAATAATCATCAGGTTGACTTTATTGCTTCTCATGGTCATACTGTTTTTCATGACCCAGCAAATGACCTAACAGTTCAAATTGGGAATGCGAATTTTCTACATAGCATTACTAAACTTCCTGTTATTTCTGATTTTAGAACATTAGATATTGCAAATGGCGGGCAAGGGGCGCCACTAGTACCTATAGGAGACCAATTATTATTTTCAGATTATGATATTTGTATCAATTTAGGTGGGATAGCGAATTTATCCTTTGAAGATTCGAATGGTGATAGAATTGCTTATGATATATGCATTTGTAATATTTTACTGAACCGCTTAGCTCAGTTTAAAAACTTAGAATTTGATAAGGACGGTGCTCTAGCTCAAAAAGGTGAATTAAAAGAGACTCTTTTGAACCAATGGAATAGTTTTAGTTTTCTGAATCAGAAGCCACCAAAAAGCCTAGGCATTGAGCAGTTGGAACCAGAGATTTTAAGTAAAATCGACTCGAATCGGTATTCAATTGAGGATATGTTAGCAACTGCAGTTGAACATATTGCTTTTCAGATTAGCAAATCTGTTAAACAAAGTAAGAAAGAAGGGGCTATTCTATTTACCGGTGGTGGGGCTTTTAATCAATATCTAATCAAAAGTTTAACTGAAAAATTGGGGAGTGAATATAGAATCGAATTGACCACTACTGAAATCAAAAATTATAAGGAAGCATTGATTTTTGCATTTTTAGGAGTTTTAAATGTGAGAAATGAATACAATACTTTTTCCTCAGTTACCGGTGCTCACATTAATAGTATATCTGGTCAAAAGCTAGGCCGTTTTTGAAATTAATTTTTGTAGTTTTGGCCTTTTAGATACTCAGATGAATAATTTCATCTTATTTTTTACGGAACGACTAAAATTGAAAAAATATGAAAGAACTCTTAGAGAAATTTGAGAATAAACGACCTGAAGTAGTATTTGAATGGAAAGATTCTGAAACTGAAGCAGAGGGTTGGGTTGTAATCAATTCACTTAGAGGTGGTGCTGCTGGAGGAGGAACAAGAATGCGTCCTGGACTGGATAAACATGAGGTGGAATCATTAGCCAAAACTATGGAAGTGAAATTTACTGTTTCAGGTCCAGAAATAGGTGGTGCAAAATCAGGTATCAATTTTGACCCATCTGATCCGCGTAAAAAAGGAGTATTAGAAAGATGGTATAAAGCAGTTTATCCATTATTAAAAAATTACTACGGTACAGGGGGTGATTTGAATGTAGATGAAATTCATGAAGTAATTCCAATCACAGAGGAATATGGTTTGTGGCACCCTCAAGAAGGGGTTGTAAATGGTCATTACAACGCTACTGAACCCGAAAAAATAAAGAAGTTAGGTCAGTTGAGACAAGGAGTAATCAAGGTGATTGAAGCACCTAATTATAGTCCTGATATCAAAAGAAAATACACCGTAGCCGATATGGTAACGGGTTTTGGTGTTGCAAAATCAGTTGAGCACTATTATAATATTTGGGGAGGTAAACTTCATAAGAAAAGAGCAGTTATTCAAGGTTGGGGTAATGTTGGAGCTTCTGCAGCTTATTTCTTAGCACAAGCTGGAGTTAAAATTGTAGGTATAATTGATCGAAATGGTGGATTAATTAATCAAGATGGATTCACACTTGAAGAGTTAACCGATTTATTTATTAACCGAAATGGAAATGAACTAATATCTGAGGATATTATTCCATTTGATGAGATCAATAAAAAGATTTGGTCGCTTGAAGCAGAAGTTTTTATTCCTGCAGCAGCTTCTCGTTTGATAAGTAAAGAGCAAGTGGAGGAGATGATTGCTTCGAAATTAGAAGTAATTGCAGCTGGGGCTAATGTTCCATTTGCAGACAAAGAAATTTTCTTTGGTCCTATTGCAGAGTTTACCGATAGTAAAGTGGCTGTAATTCCAGATTTTATAGCGAATTGTGGTATGGCTCGAGTATTTGCATACTTAATGACTGCAGACGCTGAAATTACAGATGAGGCAATATTTGAGGATACTTCCAGAACAATTGAGAAAGCTCTCCGTAAAACCTTTGAAGCAAGTAACTCAAGCGTTAATATTTCAAAAACTTCATTTGAAATAGCATTAAGTCAGCTAATTTAATACATTATTAATCTTTCCAGCTAAGCTTTTTAGTTGGAAACTTCCTAAATTGAGGATTCTTGAAAAATCATTTGCATGAGAACATCGAAATTTTCTATTTCAGTAATATTTTTAATTCTATTTTTCACGGTATTATTTGTTCCAAATACCACAATCGCTTCTGAAAATAATTCAAAAGCAGCAGTTGAGGTACAAAGCCAAGATCATGATGAGCAAGAAAATCATTCTGAAAATGTAGAAAATGAGGAAGGCGAACATCATTCAGCTCCAGCATGGACGGTTATTCCATTTGTGTTATTGCTATTAATGATTGCTACAGGACCCTTATTTTACGAGCATTTTTGGCATAAAAATTATCCTAAAATTGCCGTTCTTTTAGCCGTTTTGGTAGTGAGTTATTATTTATTTATTCTTCATAATTATCACAGTCCTGTTCATGCTGCATTCGAATATTTTCAATTCATTTCCTTATTGGCATCACTTTACATTGCATCTGGTGGAATTGTAATCAAAGTAAATAAGAAGTCAACCCCAATTGTGAATATTGTTATGTTGCTAATTGGTGCTGTGGTAGCTAATTTAATTGGAACTACCGGTGCTTCTATGTTGCTTGTAAGGCCATTCATTAGGTTGAATAAAAATAGAATTAAAGCTTACCATATTATTTTCTTTATCTTCATGGTAAGTAATATAGGTGGTTCTTTAACTCCAATTGGTGACCCACCACTTTTCTTAGGGTTCTTAAAAGGAGTGCCATTTTTCTGGACTTTAGAGCATAACTGGCCAGCTTGGGTATTTGCATTATCTATTCTTGCTATAGCATTTTATTTCCTTGATAAAAGGAATAAATCAGGTCAGGATGAAGATGAGGTAGAAGTATTCGATAATAAAATTACTATTAACGGGAAAAGAAATTTCATTTGGTTAGCAGTAATTATTGTTTCTGTATTTATTGATCCTAATGTATTTTCCTGGGTGCCGGGTATTACTTATGAAGGGCAGGAATTTTCTTATATAAGAGAAGTGATTATGCTGAGCGTAACATATCTATCTTATAAATTCGCTAAAGATAAAGTCCATGATTTAAACGAATTTAGCTTTGAACCTATCAGAGAAGTCGCATTCATATTCATCGGAATATTTGGAACGATGATGCCTGCGTTAGATTTGGTAGGTAATTTTGCTAAGTCAGAAGCTGGTGCTTCTTTAATTACGCATAACACGCTTTATTGGGGTACAGGATTACTTTCTGGCTTCTTGGATAACGCTCCAACATATTTAAACTTTCTAGCAGCAGCAATGGCCTCTCAAGGAGGAAGTATTTCTGTATTAGCAGAGGTTACTCAATTTGCAAATGGTGGAGTTTATTATGATTCTGTAATGGATTTAACTGCTATTTCAATAGCTGCGGTATTCTTTGGAGCTATGACCTATATTGGAAATGGACCCAACTTTATGGTGAAGTCAATAGCAGAACAAGTGGGTATCAAAATGCCATCTTTCTTTGGCTATATCATCAGATATTCAATCCCTTTCCTACTTCCATTATTACTATTAGTCTGGTTGTTATTCATCAGATAATTAAAAAGGCGAGAAAAATTATTTCTCGCCTTTTTAATTTATTGAAATCGTCAAGTTTTATTTAACCCCAAATTCTTTCACCGCTTCTATGAAGTATTTCACATGATCTGGATTAATATCAGGATAAACGCCATGACCTAAGTTGGCTATATGCCTTCCTTCGCCAAATTGGGAAAGCATATTTTTAGTATGCTTTCTGATCGTTTCTTTATCAGCATAAAGCACACAAGGATCAAGATTTCCTTGTAGAGTTCGATCATCTCCAACAATTTTTCTTACTTCAATAGGGCTCATAGTCCAATCGAGTCCAATAGTATTATAATCTAATTGGCTTAAATCAGCGAATGCAGCGTGTGCATCTTTAGCGAAAATAGTTTTAGGAACATTTTGTATTTCATCTGCTATTCTTTTTAAATAAGGAATGGCAAATTCCTGATATTGAGCGTGAGAAAGTATGCCTGCCCAGCTATCAAAAACCTGAACTAAATCTGCTCCACTAGAAATTTGTGCTTTTAAATAAGCTATCGTGCTATCGGTGATTTTATCTAATAATTGATGAGAAAGTTCTGGCTCTGTGTAAAGCATAGCCTTAGCCTTGGAGAATGTTTTGCTTCCACCCCCTTCCACCATATAAGCGAAAATTGTCCATGGTGCACCAGCAAAACCAATTAAGGGAACTCTTCCATTTAAATCATTCTTTGTTATTTCTATAGCTTTTGTAACGTAAGAAAGACTTTCTTCTACATTGGCAACTCTTAATTTTTCAACATCACTTTTAGATTTGATGGTGTCAGGGAAATGAGGTCCTCTTTTCTCCACCATTTCATATGGTAAGCCCATGGCTTCAGGTATGACTAAAATATCAGAAAAAATAATAGCTGCATCAACTCCTAATAGATCAACGGGTTGAATGGTTACTTCAGCCGCTAACTCTGGAGTTTGCGCCAATTCAATAAAACCACTTACACTTGCTCTAACTTTTCTATATTCTGGAAGAATTCTACCAGCCTGGCGCATTAGCCAAACAGGTGTTCTTTCTACCTTTTCGCCTTTGGCTGCTCTTAATAGCAGATCATTTTTTAATTCCATGCTGCAAATATACATTCATATTATGCTTCTGAATTATAATATTGCTAAACTTTTCTTTTTCTTTGCCGATATATTCAAAAGGCTAAAACAATACTGTCATGTCAATACTTTTTAGTGAATTTAAGGAATGGAAAGAATACTGTGAGAAGAAGGGTACGAAGCTTTACGAACCAGTATTGGAATATGAAAAAGATCAGAAGGGGAAAGATGAAGATTTCGTTTGGGAAAACTTACAAACGGCCTATGATGTAATGAAGGATGCTGTTAAAACGGGCTTGGAAGAAGATATGCATTCACGATCCGGAATGATAAATAATGGAGCTAAAAAAGTATATCATAACCCATTAACAGTATTAGATCCTAATTTTCAAAAACTTATATCTAGAGCTCTAGCAGCAAAAGAAGTGAATTCCTGTATGGGCCGGGTTGTTGCTGCTCCAACTGCAGGAGCTAGTGGTATTTTGCCAGGCACAATGTTCACTTTGCAAGAAATTCACGGTTTAGATGATCGAAAAATATTAGAAGGCTTATTAGTAGGGGCAGGGATTGCGTTAATAATTGAGCAAAAAGCTTCTTTGGCAGGAGCTGTTGGTGGATGTCAGGCTGAAACAGGTAGTGCTGCTGCGATGGCGTCTGGAGCTATAGTGTATTGTTTAGGAGGAGATATCGATCAAGTTTTTAATGCGGTAGCGATTACAATACAGTGCATGCTAGGGTTGGTTTGTGATCCAGTTGCAGGTTTAGTTGAAGTTCCTTGTGTGGTCAGAAATGCTAGTGCTGCTGCAATTGCAAATTCTTCTGCACAAATTGCTTTATCCAATGTAAGTGGTGTAATTCCAGTTGATGAATGTGTTGATGCTTTAGGAGAAGTAGGGCAAAGCATGGAAACGAAATATAAAGAAACAGCTATGGGAGGTTTAGCTGCCACATTAACAGGGCAGAGCATTTCTAAAAAAGTATTGATTCAGGATATTGAAATGCTGCCAGATGAAGAAAATTAATTGATTCAGGATATTACATTAATCGTATAATAAATATATATCCCTAATAAAATTAAACCTTCATAACGGTCTACAATTTTATTTATAGCCATAAACGGTAGAATGAGTAATGTGATACCCAACATCCAAATGATATCAGAATTCAGTATTATCTCACTTACTTGAATTTCTGATATCAAACTGGTGATACCTAATATGGATAAGATATTAAATATATTTGACCCCATTAGGTTGCCTAATGCCATATCAGTTTCCTTTTTAAAAGCAGCTACTACTGAGGTAACAAGCTCAGGTAAACTAGTTCCTAAAGCTACTACTGTTATTCCCACTATTCGCTCACTAATACCCATGAAAAGAGCCAAATCTTTCGCACTATTTACAAACCAATCAGATCCAAAATATAAGCCTGCTCCACCAATTAAGATTAGGCTTCCGTCTTTAATGATATTCTTTCTAGTAGCAGGACTTTTCGGTGTTTCTATCTCTAATCCAAGATCTTCTGGGTTAATATGATTTTTTCGTGATCTGCGAATGATAAAAAACAAATACAATGCAAGGAGTAATACAAAGCCTAGACCTTCATAATCATCAACATATCCTTCTTGAACTAAAAAGTAAAGTAACAATGAACAGCCCATTGTCATGGGCCAGTCAATTTTAATAGTGTCACTATTTACAGGAATGGGTGCAATAAGTGAGGTGATTCCTAAGACGAGGGCAATATTGCAGATATTTGACCCTATAACATTTCCCATCGTAATGTCTGGGCTCCCCGCTATTGCTGCTTGTATACTTATCAATAATTCTGGTGCGGATGTACCAAAAGCTACAATTGTAATCCCCACTACTAAAGGAGACATTTTTAGCCTTAAGGCAATTCTTGAAGCACCACGAACTAATAATTCTCCACCGAGGATTAATACCGCTAAGCCAACAAATAATAATATAGTATTGCTGAGAGGCATCGCTAATGAGTGTTTTTAGGACCAAAACTTAAATCTCCAGCATCACCTAATCCAGGTAGGATGTACGACTTTTCATTCAATTCTCTGTCAAGTGAACCTAAATAGATTTCATAATTGCCATCTAGATGGTCATCTATGTATTGAATACCTTCTGGTGTACCAATTGCAGAAGCAATAATTATTTTCTCAGGAGAACCGTTTTTTCTAATATGATGAACAGCTTTTACCATCGATCTTCCTGTTGCTAACATAGGATCAGCTAAAACTACAAACCTTCCGTTTACAGGAGGAAGTGCTTCGTAACCCATCTCTATTTCAAACTCATCACTATTTATATGTTTTCTAAAAGCACCTATGAATCCTGAATCGGAATGATCAAATACATTTAAAAACCCTTGGTGAAAAGGCAATCCAGCTCTTAAAACACTGATTATAACAGGAAAATCATGCATTAATGAAATTGAGGTAGTTTCAAGAGGAGTTTGGATTTCTTTTTGCTGATAATATAAAGATTTAGAAATTTCATAAGCTAAGATCTCAGCTAGCCTTTCTAAATTTCTCCTAAATCTATAGCGGTCTTTTTGAATGTCGATTTCTCTCAATTCGGCTATGAAGTGGTTCGCAATGCTATTTTCTTTATCTAAAATATACATTAGTGGAATTAAGGTTGACATTAAAAGCTGTCAAAACCTAAATATAATTTTATTTTTTAAGAAAAAAATTAAAAAAATGAAATATCCAGTTCCGAATTTTATTTCTCCTACTAAAAGATTTTAACTTTGCAGCACTTATGGATTATAATTTACTTAAAGAACTCTGCAGTATTCACGCTCCTTCTGGAGAAGAATACACAATGAAAAATTATCTGCTTCAATACATAAAAAAGAACCAAGCGAATTGGAAAGTACAACCTAAGCTGTATCATGGTGAAGAATTTCAGGATTGCTTAATATTAGTATTTGGTGAGCCGAGGACTGCAGTTTTTGCCCATATGGATTCTATTGGGTTTACGGTTAGGTATGAAAATCAATTGGTTCCTATCGGGGGGCCAGATGCTAAAACAGGATATAGGTTAAAAGGTGAAGATTCACTAGGGCCTATTGCTTGTGAGTTGGAGGTCAATAAAGAGAATCAGACATTCTACAAATTTGGAAGAGGGATTGACAGAGGAGCTAGTTTAACTTTTGAATGTGATTTTAGAGAGTCTGATGAATACATACAATCATGCTATTTAGATAATCGACTTGGTGTATTCAACTGTCTACAACTGGCAGAAACTTTGGAAGATGGAATGATTATTTTTTCTACCTATGAAGAGCATGGAGGTGGTTCTGTTCCATTCCTTGCCAAATTTATGGTAGAGAAATATGGCGTTTATCAAGCATTAATTTCTGACATAACATGGGTAACGGAGGGTGTAAAACATGCTGAAGGCGTTGCTATTTCGATGCGTGATAAAAGTGTTCCAAGGCAATCGTTCATTCAAATGATTCAAAACCTAGCAGAAAATTCAAACATACCCTATCAGTTAGAAGTTGAGGCAAGTGGCTCAAGCGATGGAGGGTATCTGCAAGAAACACCCTATCCTATTGACTGGTGCTTTATTGGTGCTCCTGAAGATAATGTGCATTCACCAGATGAGAAAGTTCATAAAAAGGACATCCAATCAATGGTGGAAATGTATAAATATTTAATGAGTGAATTATAAATGGTGAAGATTTTAGATAAAGAATTCATTCCATTCATCTCTGCTGATGAAATCAGTAAAAGAATCAGTGAATTAGCAGGTGAAATCAATAATTACTATCAGGATAAAGAGCCTTTGGTAGTTAGCGTTTTGAATGGTTCATTTATTTTTACTGCAGATTTAATTAGATCAATGGATATTCCAGTTGAACTTACTTTTATAAGAGTAGCTTCTTATGAAGCTTTAAAAACCACTGGTAAGGTTAGAGAAATATTAGGCCTTAAGGAAAATGTTTTTGGACGAGATTTACTGATACTAGAGGATATAGTGGATACAGGAAATACTTTAGAACATTTACTCGATGCTTTTAAGGATTTAGGAACAAAATCCATTAAAGTAGCTAGCTTACTTCATAAACCAGATGCTCAAGAAAAAGGGAATAAACCAGATTTTGTTGGTTTTGAAATTCCTAATAAGTTTGTTGTAGGATATGGGCTAGATTATGAAGGAAAAGGTAGAGAACTAAAAGAGATTTATCAATTGGCATGATAAAGCTTATGTATAAGTTGGTAACATTTATTACCTATAGGCTTGATTTAAACTATTAGCTTCAAATTCAATAAAACACCTATGGAGGTTCCAATATTCTCTACAAAGAGGAGCCTTTATTGGCAATTTTAATCATAAAACTTTTATATTTGATTTTCTTATAAATTACAATCATGTTAAATATTATACTATTTGGACCTCCTGGTGCAGGTAAAGGTACCCAAAGTGAAAAAATAATCGACAAATATAAATTAACACACATTGCAACCGGTGACTTATTCCGTAAGCATTTGGGAGAAGGGACTGACTTAGGAAAGTTAGCTCAAAAGTATATGGACGAAGGTAATTTGGTGCCTGATGAGGTGGTGATTGGAATGGTAGATGAGAAAATAAAAGAAACTCAAGCCTCAAGTGATGGCTATATTTTCGATGGTTTTCCAAGAACTGTACCTCAAGCAAATGCATTAGATACTCTTTTAGAAGAAAAGGGAGAAAAAATTGCGGGTATGATTGCTTTAGATGTTCCTGAAGAAGAATTGAAAAAAAGAATTCAAGAAAGAGGTAAAACATCAGGAAGAGCTGATGATCAAGATATAACTAAAATTGAAAATAGAATAAAGGTTTATCTTGCGGAAACTTTACCTGTTGCAAATTACTACGATGCTGAAGGAAAGTATGTAAAGATTCATGGTGTGGGTAGCATCGAGGAGATTTTTAATAATATTTCAACTGAAATTGATAAATTGAAGTAGTTGATTTCAGTCTCGAAAAGAGCCGACTCATTCAAAATGGGTCGGCTTTTTTATTTACTGCCGAATTTAACCTAAATTTGCGCCTTAAAAATTAGTCCAATGGCCAATCCAAACTTTATTGATTATGTGAAATTCTGCTCTCGCTCAGGAAAAGGTGGTGCAGGTGCTGTTTCTATGCGTAGAGAGAAACACGTTCCAAAAGGTGGGCCAGATGGAGGAAATGGTGGCCGAGGAGGAAATATTATTCTTAGAGGTAACACTCAATTATGGACATTACTCCATTTGAAATATAAGAAACATGTGATTGCAGATGCTGGTGCACCTGGAGCAGGAGCAAGAAGTTCTGGTGCTGATGGCAAAGATGTGATCTTAGAAGTTCCCTTAGGGACTGTAGCTAAAGATGCTGAGACGGGTGAAGTAAGATTTGAAATCACCGAAGAGGGAGAGGAAAAGATTTTGACCCAAGGAGGAAGAGGAGGATTAGGTAATGCTAATTTTAAAACGTCTACCAACCAGACACCACGCTATGCCCAACCTGGTGAAGATGGTATTGAAGAATGGATTATTCTTGAATTAAAGCTATTAGCAGATGTTGGCTTAGTGGGATTTCCTAATGCTGGTAAAAGCACCTTGCTTTCTGTAGTTTCTGCTGCAAAGCCAGAAATTGCTGATTATGCTTTCACAACTCTAACTCCAAATTTAGGGGTAATTCCTTACCGAGATCATAAGTCATTTGTTATGGCGGACATCCCTGGAATAATTGAGGGTGCCGCGGCAGGTAAAGGATTAGGGACTCGATTTTTAAGACATATCGAAAGAAATTCTATACTACTTTTTATGATTCCTGCAGATAGTAAGGATGTAAAGAAAGAGTATGAAATACTAATAAATGAGCTAAAAGAATATAATCCTGAGCTGCTGGATAAGAATAGACTTTTAGCGATTACAAAAGCTGATTTATTGGATGAAGAGCTAATGGAAGAGCTTAAAGTAGAAATTCCGAAAGAGCTTCCTTATGTTTTTATTTCTTCATTAACACAATTTAATATTGATCAGCTGAAAGATATGATTTGGAAGGCTTTAACCGCCTAATGTCATCTTGTCAGCTAATCTTGGCTTGGCAAAATCCTTGTTAAATATTGCTTAAAATAAGTTTAATAACATCATACAGTTATGGCTAAAGAAGAATTAGACGAAAAAGATTTGAATAAAACAGCTGAAAATGCTGAAGATATAAAAGATGAGCAGAATTCTGATGAGGAAGTAAAAGACGAGTTGACGGAAGAGGAAAAAAAAGCAGCGGCTGAAGCTCAAGCAAAGGATGAAGAATTGTCAGATTTTGAGAAGTTAGAAATAGAACTGGCAGAGTCTAAGGATAAATTCTTACGTCTTTATTCTGAATTTGAAAATTTCAGAAGAAGAAATGCAAAAGAGAGATTAGAATTAGTAAAAACTGCTTCAGAAGAGTTGATTTCTGAATTATTACCCGTTATGGATGATTTTGAACGCGCTGAGAAATCTTTTGATGACCAATCAGAAAATGATTCTTTAAAGGAAGGGTTTACGCTTATCAAAAATAAATTCGAGAAAACATTAACCAATAAAGGCTTAAAAGCTATGGATAGTGATGCAGGCATTGAATTTGATCCTGAAATCCATGAAGCAATTACCAAAATACCTGCACCTGATGAAAAATTAAAGGGCAAAGTGGTTGATGTAGTTGAAAAAGGATACCTATTGAATGACAAGGTTATCCGTTTTGCAAAAGTTGTTATAGGAGAATAAAAAGATTAAGATGGCGAAGAGAGACTATTATGATATTCTTGGTGTTAGCAAAGGGGCTTCGGATGATGAGATTAAGAAGGCTTATAGAAAAGTAGCCATCAAATTTCATCCTGATAAAAATCCTGATAACCCAGAAGCAGAGGAGAAATTTAAGGAAGCAGCGGAAGCATATGAAGTTTTAAGAGATCCACAAAAACGCCAACGATATGATCAATTTGGTCATGATGGTATGAAAGGAGGCCCTGGTGGCTTCGGTGGAGGAGGTATGAATATGGAAGATATCTTCTCTCAATTTGGTGACATCTTCGGTGGTGGCGGAGGTGGCGGCTTCGAAAGCTTCTTTGGTGGAGGCGGTGGCCGTAGAAGTAGAGGTAGAAGAGGATCTAACCTAAGAATTAAGTTGAAACTTAATTTAAAAGAGATTGCTCATGGTTGTGAAAAGAAGATTAAGGTAAACCGTCTAGTTTCTGCTGATGGTGTTACCTACAAAACTTGTGAAACCTGTGGAGGTTCTGGCCAGGTAAGAAGAGTAACGAATACTATGTTAGGACAAATGGTTTCAGCTAGTACTTGCCCTACTTGTCATGGATCAGGTAAATTTATTGATAAAAAACCACCTCATGTAGATAATACAGGTCTTCAGTCAAAAGAAGAGGTTATCAATGTAAAAATTCCTGCTGGAGTTTCAGATGGTATGCAATTATCAATGTCAGGTAAAGGAAATGAGGCACCAATGGGTGGGCCAGCCGGTGATTTGATGATCTTGATTGAGGAGTTGGAGCATGATGTATTGAAGCGTGATGGGAATAACATCATCTACGATCTTTATCTAAACTTTGTTGATGCTGTTTTAGGTACTTCTGTTGAGGTTCCAACAATTGATGGTAAAGTAAAGATTAAGATAGAAACTGGTACGCAGTCAGGTAAAATCTTAAGGTTAAGAGGCAAAGGGGTAGGAGATGTAAATGGTTACGGTAGAGGTGATCAATTAATACATGTAAATGTTTGGACTCCTAAAAAAGTCTCTGATGATGAAAAGCAAATGCTTGAAAGCATGAGAGGTTCAGATAACTTCAAACCTAATCCTACTAAAGCGGATAAAGGATTTTTTGATAGAGTAAAAGAGTTTTTTAATTGATTTGCACTCTGAGCAGAATTTGATATAAAAGCACTTTTTTAAGTTAAATTGTTAAAAAGCCACTATTTATATTTAAACAGTGGCTTTTTAAGTTTAATTAGAAAACTAAAAGATTCATGTTACCGTATTACCTCATCATGAATAGGGTATTTCAATTTTTGATGTCATTTTTATTAATGGCATTGTTTTCTATTAATCTATTAGGGCAAGAGCTGCACAAGTACTTTGAAATTAAGCACGCTAAAGCAATTGATAAAATAGATTTAAATGTATCAACCAAAGCGGGTAAGTCTTTTTTAAATTCAGTTGATTCTGATGCCCCTTTATTAATTTTAGGAGCAAGTGAGAATGATGTTGCTGCCAGTACATTTAAAATTGAGGAAATACAAAACACTCAAAAAGTTGATGCTGACCTAACTTGCAAAAGCCATATGGGCTTAAATTTTACTGAATCTGTAGCAGGCAGTATTTTTTCTTCGGATGAGAAGCCAAGCGATATGTGGCAGCTCAATCTTTCAGAACATATAACATTTAATTTATCTTTAAATTATCTTATGGGAGAAGCCAATGTTGATTTAAGTAGATTGGCTATTGAAAGGTTAAAAATAAAATCGGGCAGTGCAGATGTAAGACTTAGGTATTCTGATAAAATGATGAATAGCGTTGCTATGGATACCTTTTTCGTAAAGGTGAATTTTGGAAATATCTATGTTGAGGACTTAAATTATTCAATGGCAAAAGATGTAATTGCAGAAGTTGGTTTTGGTAATTTATCAATAGATTGCGGAAAAGACTGGAAAATTAATAGTAGAATAAATGCTTCAGTAGGAGCTGGTAATTTAAATATAATTTTACCTCCAGATGAGTTACCTGTTATCATTCGCATTCATGATTCTCCTTTATGTAATATCAAAATGGCCGATAATTTCAAAAAGATAGGTCATAATGCATTTAGTAATCAAGCTTACATAGATAATCCTGAAAATAGCATGGAGTTTATTTTAGATGTAGGAATGGGAAGCATTGCTTTTAAAACAAAGTAATTAACAATTACAAAACTTGAAATTAAGTACTTTTACCATTAGCATTTCATAAATGCTACCACCTCCAAAAGATATAAAGGAGTACTTTATCTTATAAATTGTTAATAATACAAGCTATAAGAATATTTTTTTGAATTCTTATGGCTATTTGATGAACACTCATATAATGGAAGGGGGATAATTATTTGTACTACACTCCTTTTAAAAAATTAATAAAATGCAGTTCAAAAATTTTTAGTTTAATTTTTATCTGGCCAAAGGTTATAATATCTCAACGCCTATAGCAAATAAAGTCTAATTCAGAAATCTTTCGCTAGGTGGGTTTATTTTACAAATTCGTAGTATAGTACTAGAAACCGGACTGTTAGTCTCTATTTTTCACTATTTTGAGCATTTTTTTTAATACTTTTTATTAAAATTACAGATAGTTAATTTTTATCTGACCTAGTTGTGAAATTTTTTAAAATACTTTTCAAATTAATATCAGGGATATTACTACTCCTTCTAATTGCAATTTCATTTATTTTTTTAGTTGAGTATTACAATAGCAGCTATTTAGAGATAGATGATCATAATTCAACCAATGATCTGATTATATCTAATGTGAATGTAATCCCTATGACTGCTGATACTATTTATAAAAATCAAACTGTCATTATTAAAGATGGTATAATCAATAGCATTCAAAGTAAAACTCAATTACAAGAAGGTATAGAAGTAATAGATGGTTCCAATAAATTTTTAGCTCCTGGATTAATTGATATGCATGTTCACGTATGGGATGAATATGAATTGGGGCTTTATTTGGCAAATGGGGTTACAGCAGTCAGAAATGTATGGGGGTTACCCATGCATTTAAGATTAAAAGAGTCAATAAATGCTGAAGAAATCTATTCACCTAATTTTTATACTTCAGGCCCTAAGTTAACAGGTCCAGAATTTATAGGTGATGATAATTTGAATCTTACTAACCCAAAAGAGGCTGCAAATAAAATTATTGATTACAAAAAAAGAGGCTATGATTTTATAAAAACTTACTATGGTTTAACTCCTGAGATTTATGATGCCATAATTGATCAGGCCAAAAGTTCTGATATAGACATCATTGCTCACCCTTCTCAGAAAGTCCCGTATTCCTATCATTTTAATAATCAAATTAAGTCGATTGAACATGCAGAGGATATCGTTCAACAGCCACTAAATTATTCATTGGATACTTTAAAACTTAAAGAAGTAGTCTCTGATTTTGCAGATTATGGTAAAGCCAATTTCTGTCCCACTTTAGTTGTTTATAATAATATTTACCAAATGCTAATTGATGATAACATACTGCAAGAGGACAGAATGAATTATATGAATCCATTGATAAAAATGGTGGATAGTGAAGCGCAATTTAACAGATGGCAAAACTCAAAATCAAATGATAGTTCAGTAGTCTCAAATATTAAAGCTCAACATGATTTTCATTTAAAAATTGTAAAAGATTTAAATGATGCGGGTGTAAATATAATATGCGGAACGGATGCAGGAATCGGAGTTACAATGCCTGGTAAATCAATTCATAAAGAGCTCCAATTTTATTCCGAAGCAGGCTTATCAAATTTTGAGGTGCTGAAAACAGCAACTATAAATGCTGCTAATACACATGAGTTAATGTCCAATATGGGTACTATCGAAAAGGCTAAAATTGCTAATCTCATTTTATTAAATGATAATCCATTAGAAGATCTTTCAACCCTCCAAAATCCTGCTGCGGTTATCATAAATGGGCACTATCTTTCTCAAGAATTTTTAGAACTACTAAAACAAGAAGCACTTGAAAGAAATAACTTACTGTACACTGCCCTTTTTTATTTAGAGAATTTGTTAGTTGAGAAGTAATGTTTCAAGCCAGCAATTTCAATTTCAATATTGAAATCTAAGTTTATTATTCTATTTTTAAATCATGACAGACTTAGATATTGCAAGCCAGTGCAAACTGGAACCCATCACTAAAATAGCAGATAAGCTTGGCCTTAATGCTGAAGAAATTGAAATGTATGGTAAGTATAAAGCCAAGTTACCGCTCAATAAAATTAATGAGGAGAAATTAAATAAAAGCAAGCTAATTTTAGTAACCGCTATTTCGCCCACTCCTGCCGGTGAGGGTAAAACCACCATATCAATAGGCTTATCAGAAGGCCTTAACAAACTAGGGAAGCAAACTACTGTTGTGCTTAGGGAACCATCCTTAGGTCCTGTTTTTGGGATAAAAGGAGGTGCTACAGGAGGAGGCTATTCTCAAGTTTTACCTATGGAAGATATTAATCTTCATTTTACTGGAGATTTTTCTGCAATAGAAAAAGCACATAATCTTCTTGCTGCCATCATTGATAATAATCTTCAAAGCAAAACCAATTCTTTAGGAATTGATCCACGTACCGTTGTATGGAAGCGAGTTATGGATTTAAATGACAGAGCCTTACGAAATGTAGTGATTGGTTTAGGAGGCACCACCTCTGGAGTGCCTAGAGAAACAGGCTTCGATATTACAGCTGCTTCGGAGATAATGGCTATTCTTTGTTTGTCAAAAGATTTAGAGAATCTAAAGGAAAGACTAGGTAATATTTTTGTAGGCTATACTTTTGATAAGAAACCTATTTATGCTAGAGACTTAAAAGCAGAAGGAGCAATGACAGCTCTTTTAAAAGATGCCATTAAACCAAATTTAGTGCAGACTATTGAAGGGAATCCAGCTATTATACATGGAGGGCCTTTTGCCAACATCGCTCAAGGTACAAACACGGTAATAGCCACCAAAATGGGGATGTCATTATCAGATTATACCGTTACAGAAGCTGGTTTTGGATTTGATTTAGGGGGAGAGAAATTCTTTAATATTAAATGTCAGAGTTCCGGTTTAAAGCCTAAAGCAGTGGTACTAACCGCTACAATTCGAGCATTAAAATATCATGGTGGAGCTGATTTACAAGATTTGAAAAACTCTAATGTTGAAGCCGTTAAAAAAGGCTTACCCAACTTAGAAAAGCATCTGGAGAATATTCAGAAGTTTGGGATTACTCCAGTCATTGCGATTAATAAGTTTCAAACGGATGATGAGGAAGAGATAAAAGTTATAACTGATTTTGCATCTAAAAAAGAGCTTCCTGTAGCGGTAGCAGATGTATGGGCAAAAGGAGGTGAAGGGGCTTTAGATCTTGGAAATGAAGTTATTAAAGTGATTGAAAAAAATCATGTTGACTTTAAACCTCTATACGATTGGGATAAATCAGTAGAGGAAAAAATTGCAACTATAGCTACAAAAATATATGGAGCTGAACATGTAGAATACGGTGCAAAGGCCAGAGCTGCTTTAAAAAGAATTTACGATTTAAAATTAGATAAACTGCCGATATGTGTAGCCAAAACACAGAAATCTCTTTCAGATGATCCTAAACTGTTAGGAAGACCTAAAGATTTTATTTTAAAAGTAAGAGAAATAGAAATTGCTGCTGGTGCAGGTTTTATTATCCCTATTACAGGTGATATAATGAGAATGCCGGGATTGCCTGCCCATCCTGCATCTGAAAATATTGATGTTAATTCAGAGGGTGAAATTGTAGGCTTATTCTAGTATTAAAGCTGAATAGAAATCTTTTAGGTATATGAAGGTAAATTATTTTAATTTCTGACTTTCAGTTAGGAATTAAAATTACCTTTGCATCAACTTAAAGCAGAAAAATTAAAGGTTTTGCAACAACATTATAGAAGCAATACGAGACATATACTTCAGTCGCTTAAATATTTAAAGAGGAATTTACTTATGCTTCCTCTTTTAATGCTTTTTTCTATTCCTATTGCCTATTATGTTAAGGGATACAGCTGGGAAGAATCATTAATAGTAGGTCCTCTTTTTAATTTTTCAGCTTTTATTTTATTGGGATGTATTCCTACATTTCTTATTCATAGATCCCATTATATCAACAATAAAGATTTTAGTCTATTTGTAGACAAAATAAGTGGTAAGATCACAATTAATGAAGATAAACAATATGACATTGATTCATTAGAGTTTATTGAACATTTAGCTATTTCCAAAAAAAGAAAGGAAGATGGCAAGTTCAGGTTAATAACGCCATGGTCCAATTATTCCTATTTAAAAGTAATCACACCTGATAATAACCAATATAAGATAAGCTCTAATGTAGTTTGCAGTTCAGAGCTACCCATAAGGGTTCATAGTAGGGAATACACGCTTTGGCCATCCATTAGATGATAAAATGACAATATTTAACTGTTTGTTTAGTTAGATAATCATAATATTGTAAATAAACATATTCTATTATGATGAACGTATCATTAAAAATGAAGTCTGCTCCATTTGTATTGTTGGTTATTAGTGTAGTATCCTGTTCAAAATTTAGTAGGGAAATAAAAGAGATTGATTATTCTTCACCTTATCCTTTAAGTTCAACTTTAGAAGATAAACTAGAGCAGGATACTTTGGCTTGGAGATATCAGATTTCTGCAGATGATTTTGCTAGAAATGGTGATTATAGGAATGCTATAGATAAATGGGATTCTGCAAGGCATTCTAGGAAAACAGATGTTTCTAAGGCCGAAATTGATTCAATTAATAATAGATATTCGGTTAAAAACGCTAAAGAATACATTCTTGAAAAGGCAAAAGAAAATCAGATTGTCATTATAAATGAAGCTCATCACAATTCAAGGCACAGAGTCTTTACTAAATCATTACTAAGTGATCTGTATAAATTAGGTTATAGAAACTTAGGATTAGAAGCACTAAACAATGGAAAGGCTCTAGATTCAGCTTTGAATGATCGGGGTTTTCCTATTCAGGAATCAGGTTATTATGTTCAAGATCCTCAGTTTGGTAATATGGTTCGAACTGCGTTGGAATTAGGGTATAATGTATTTGCTTATGAAAATTTCGAAGGTGGAGGTCAAATAGATCGTGAGAAGGGACAGGCAAATAATATTGCACAAGTGATAAAAAATAAGCCAAATGAAAAATTTTTAATTCATTGTGGATTTGCTCATGCTCTTGAAGGACCATATCCACATTGGGGTAAGGCTATGGCTCAGCGCGTAAAAGATATTACTGGAATTGATCCTTACACTATTAATCAAACAGCATATAATGAAAAGAGTCATCCAGATTTAAATCCGCCAATTTTAAAAGCGATAGATATAAATGAATCCTCAGTATTAATAGATCAAAATAATGAAGCAATAAAGTATCAAAGAGGACAGGCATATACTGATTTAGTGATTCTACACCCCACAACTGAATATATAAATAACAGACCAGAATGGCTTTTTGATAATGGAAATCAACAAGTGAATATTCAGTTAGATGAAATTGAACTTGAACCCCCATTTATGATTCTAGCTTATAAGGAAGGGGAGGATATCCATAAAGGTATTCCCATGGATATTTCTGAAGTAAAGAAAGGTAGATCATCTGCAATGCTTGCCTTACCAAAAGGAGAATATACTATGATAGTAACAGATGAAATCAAGTCTTTCAAATTTAACCATAAAGTAAAATAGTTCTTTCAATGATGATGTTAGCTTTAGCTTAATGTTTTAGTTATTTTAACATGGTAGCTATTTAAATTTTATTATCATGAAAGGAATAATTAAAAACTTAGCACCTCATATTTTCCTAATTGATGGTGTAGGTGCATTTTTAACTGCTATCAACACCGGTATAATTTTCATCTTAATTCAAGAGTGGATTGGTATGCCATATCAAGTATTGATTCCTTTGGCAATTATTGCAGCGGTGTTTTGTTTATATTCGTTAGGGTGTCACTTTTTTTTGAAAAGAAATCGAAGAAACTATTTAAGAGCTATCGCAATAGGGAATTTAATGTACATAAGCTTAACCGCTATTCTGGTTTACCTCCATTTTGATAGACTTGAGATTTTAGGTGTTATTTATTTTATAAGTGAAATGACAATTGTTTCAATTTTGATATACATAGAGTTTAGCATTTCAAAAATAATTGATTTAAATCAGTAAGCTCACTTAAATTTTTCCGTAATTATTCTCATAAAATCAATGACATTTTTCATTAAATCTAGCTGTTTTTGATTTCGAATTTTTCCATAGAATGAAAATTGTAAATATTTCTCTTTTGTAATACTCCTGAAATCAAAACCTTGATAAAAACTATCCTCAAGTTTAATTAAAAACTCCTGCAGGGCTTGATCATCTAAAATTAATTTTAGTTTTTCTGCTTCTTTGGAATGACAAAAGAATTTTTTGTCAAACTTTGCATTGCCAATTTCAATATCCTGATAACCTAATGGTTTCATTGCTTGCATAGCCCAATTATCAAGATACACTTCAAAGTCAAAATCAATGGGCGAATTTTTAAAAGTAATTAAAGTCCAATCACCCTTACCTAAGTCTCGAATCTTGAAATCATTTAGTCTATCCTCACTGTATACAACTTCAGATCCGTTAACATTTCCAGAAAGGGTATATTCTTTGTTTGGTCCTTCATCTCGAAATGAAATATTGAATCCTAAATTTTTAGCAAATTGATTAAATAATTCACCTCTTTTTTTCTTCTTATTTAGTGAATAGAAAACACCAAAAATCAACAGTAAAATAAAAATAATAAGTATTATCAATACGGGATGCATGACCTAATATACTATTTTTAATGAAAAGGTCAATTCCCATTGAAAGAGGAAATTGTTATATTGATTATGTAATCATTAAAACTCCAGTCATATGCGGTATCTAAATAAATTATTGTGCTTGATTATACTTTGTGTTAGCACAAATTTATATTCTCAATCCTTAATTGGTTCTTGGGAACATACTGAGATTAATTCAAATGGAGATACAATTAAAAGTATAGTAAGCTTTGCAGATGGATTTCAATCACTATGTGTGTTTAATGCAACTAAAGGTATTTTCCTTCATACTAATGGTGGAGCATGGAGCTTGGAAGATGATAGGTTAACTGAAAAGGTTGAATATCATTCTGACAGTTCTAATTACGTAGGGCAGCAAATAACATTTAAAATCATCTTAACTGATAGTACTTTACAAATAGCAGGAGAGGATGAAGTTTTTAAAAGGCTTGATGATGGAACTCCAGGTGATTTAAATGGTGCTTGGTTAATGTCGGGCAGAAAAAGAAATGGAGAAATTCAGCAAAGAGACACTGATAAACCAAGAAAAACTATGAAGATTTTGTCGGGCACTCGTTTTCAATGGATTGCCTACAATACCGAGACTAAACAGTTTTTGGCTACAGGAGGAGGAACTTATACCACTGAAAATGGTGAGTATATTGAAAATATTGAATTTTTCTCACGTGATGATTCCAGATCAGGCGCTAGCTTAAAGTTTAATTATGAATTGAAAAATGATGATTGGCATCATTCCGGCCTTTCCAGTAAAGGCGATCCTATTTATGAAATATGGACGAGACGCCAATAATATATACTAAGAAGTTAATTTAGGCAGTATGAATAAAATTAGCCGAAAGAGAAATAAAGATTTAGGACTTGGTGAATTAATAGCTATCGCATTAGGAGGTATGGTTGGTGGCGGTATATTTTCTATTTTAGGAATAGCCACTGAAAACATAGGAAACGCAACGCCTATTGCAATTTTAGTAGGTGGAATTTTAGCTTTTTTTGCAGCTTATTCATATGTGAAATTAGCTCTCCTATATAAAGATGAGGGGGCAACTTATTCTTTTTTTAAAAAAACGTTCCCACATAGTAAGGTTGCTTCATCTGTAATAGGTTGGCTCATTGTTTTTGGTTATATCAGTACACTTGCACTGTACGCTTTTACTTTTGCTTCCTATTTCTGTAGTCAGTTTGAATATCTGAATAATGTTATATGGCAAAAATTAATTGCAGCTTTTGTGATCATATCTTTTGCAATTGTGAATTTGGTGAGTGTAAAGGGAATGGGAAAGATAGAGGACATATTAGTTTATTCTAAAATCATTATTCTTCTGTTCATCTCAGGTTTATTGGCAGGTAAAGCGGATATAAAAAACTTACAACCTATCATTGAAACCAATACAACTTTAGGTAGTATTCTACTGGTAGCTGCAATTACATTTGTGGCTTATGAAGGGTTTCAATTGGTAATTCATGCTTATGATGAAATGGATCGTCCTAAAAGAAATATTCCAATTGCCATCTACTCTTCTATCAGCATCGCTACTTTATTATATATATTATTGGCAGTCGCAGCATTAGGCACCATTCCGAAAGAAATAATTATTTCGGATAAAGAATATGCCTTGGCCGCTGGTGCAAAAACTTATCTAGGAAATTTTGGCCAGTTTTTCGTAATCTTCGGTGCCCTATTAGCAACTTCAAGTGCTATAAGTGGGACATTATTCGGCTCCTCTCGACTTATGGCTGTTATTGCAAATGATGGATATTTTCCGAGATTACTGTCTAAAAAAATTAAAAAGCATATACCAT
Organism: Marivirga arenosa; assembly: GCF_030503895.2. GTDB lineage: Bacteria > Bacteroidota > Bacteroidia > Cytophagales > Cyclobacteriaceae > Marivirga > Marivirga arenosa. The sequence goes on along the minus strand of NZ_CP129970.2, from coordinate 1,170,656 downwards.
ACATCGCAATTATTACGATCAGTTTAATGGCAATATTATTGGTTGTTTCTGGGGGATTACAAGTGATATTAGAATTTGGAAGTATTACATTTATTATAGTTTCATTTTTAATGGCCTATTCTAATTATAAGAAAAGACATAAAACTAATTCATCCTGGTTGCTTACAATCATTGCATTAGTAGGACTATTTTTTGCAGGGGTACTGATTATTTATTTTGAGTTCAGTGAAAACAAAAGCCAATTTATTTTTATAATTGTTATTTACGGATTACTGGCTTTAGGGGCATATTTCTTTTCAAGAAAAAACTAATCACCCCTCATATTCAAACTCCCCATGCTCACTTTTAATAGTGACTTTTTTGCTCTCAGATGCTTCTACTCGACCGATTACTTGAGCTTCAATGTTGAATGATTTTGAGATATCAATAATCTGTTGAGCATCTGCCTCATCAACATATAATTCCATTCTGTGGCCCATATTGAATACCTTATACATCTCTTTCCAATCTGTATTTGATTCTTCTTGAATCATTTTGAAAAGAGGAGGGGTTGGTAGCATATTATCTTTGATTACATGTACATTTTCTACAAAATGTAAGACCTTCGTTTGTGCACCCCCACTACAATGAACCATACCCTGCACTTTCCCAGGTAATTCTTCTAATACTTTTTTAATAACGGGAGCGTAGGTTCTTGTAGGAGATAAAACTAGTTTTCCGGCATCCAATTCTACTCCATCTATTTGGTCAGTCAATTTTTTACTTCCTGAATAAATCAATGCTTTATCTACGGCAGGATCGAAACTTTCAGGATATTTCTCCATTAAATACTTATCGAACACATCATGACGAGCTGAAGTAAGTCCGTTACTTCCCATCCCCCCATTGTATTCATTTTCATAAGTTGCCTGTCCATATGAAGCTAAGCCTACGATTACTTGACCCGCTTTAATATTGTCATTGGAAATAACATCGGCTCTTTTCATGCGAGCGGTAACTGTACTATCTACTATAATTGTTCTTACTAAATCTCCAACATCAGCAGTTTCACCACCTGTGCTGATAATATTAACCCCATTGTCTCTAAGCATCTGCAAAACCTCTTCCGTTCCATTGATAATTGCAGAAATTACTTCTCCAGGAATAAGGTTTTTATTTCTTCCAATTGTAGAGGAGAGTAAAATTTTATCCGTACAGCCCACGCACAATAAATCATCAATATTCATAATGATCGCATCTTGCGCTATACCTTTCCAAACAGAAATATCTCCTGTTTCCTTCCAGTACATATAAGCCAATGAAGATTTTGTACCTGCGCCATCAGCATGCATGATGGTGCAATACTTGTCATCACCTGTTAAATGATCAGGAACAATCTTACAAAAAGCTTGAGGGAAAAGCCCTTTATCAAGGTTTTTGATTGCATTATGTACATCTTCTTTTGATGCTGAGACTCCGCGTTGGTTATATCTATCAGACATGGATTTAAAATTTATCCAAAATTAAGGGGATTGGAGAAAGTAAACTAATTCAAAGTGGATTTTTATGATATGCTCATTTTTAAATATGGTTTTATTCAAAAAGTAATTCTGTGTTGCCTTTTCAGAATCCCAACAATTTATTTACTTTTATTCTATACCAAAACCTACAGACTATAGTCAGATTTGGAAATTTCCCGCAGGTTTTGAAAATTATAAATTAGATATAAGCACCAAGTGGTAACTGTATCCGAAATATTTACGGAATACGTGCACCTTGGGTGTACGTATTCAATTTTTATGCAGCATTGGAATCTCTTCCTCATTAACATTTCCTAATACAAAACTAATTAGTTAACTTTGACGTTAGTAACGCAAGGAGTAATTATGATAAAATCTTTTGGTAGTAAAGAAACAGAGAAGATATGGAACGGTGAAAGATCCAAAAAGCTTCCAAACGAAATCCAAAATATTGCCAGAAGAAAATTAAGAATGATTAACAACTCTCAAGATTTACAAGACCTGAGAATTCCGCCTTCGAATCGGCTGGAAAAATTAGGTGGAAACTTAAAAGAATTCTACAGTATTAGAGTTAATAAGCAATGGAGAATAATCTTCAAATGGGAAAATGGAAATTGCTTTGAAATTGAAATAACTGATTATCATTAATTTGAGATTATGGAAAAATTAGACAACATACACCCGGGTGAAGTTCTCAATGAGGAATTCTTGATACCAATGGAAATTTCGGCATATAGACTAGCTAAGGATACTTTTATACCTCAAACCAGAATTAGTAAAATTATAAAAGGACGCAGAAAGATCACTGCTGATACTGCTTTAAGATTAGCAAAATACTTCGGCACATCTGCCAAATTTTGGCTTGGTTTGCAAGACGATTTTGATATTGAAGAAGAGCGTAAAGACAAGCAGGACGAACTTAATAACATTCGACCAGCTAATATTAACGCTGCATAACATCCTGTCATAAATCATGGCAGTTAGTAGGTAAATGTGACTTTATCTCTTTGTGGATTGCCTCGCTATTTAACTGAAATTTTGATACTTTTAATCAGCCACGAATTTATACAGTGGCGTTAAGGCGAAGAATTAAGCTATTGACTGAATGATGTAATCAGTAATTTTCATACATAACATACATAGCAACTATCCAAACATTATTTTATAAGGATGATTTTCGCGCAAAAATCAGTGTTTTGTCATAAAATTACTCCTTTTAAATTACGTCCTACCTAATGAAAGTGAGAGCTTTCAAACTTGCATAAGCCAATATTTTTAAGCTATTTCAAAGCTGTTAAAAAATTAAGTGTATGATCAATAATATTAAGAAGAGTGTTCAAAGTTTTATTACTTCATTAAAGCCAAGATATGCTGTTGAAGTAGATTTGTATCACGTTATCCCTGGTGTACCTGTGAAATCTAACAAGGAGCGTCATGATTTTGACAAGGGAGAGTTTCAACAAGCCAAAACCTTTTTTGACAAAGCTATTGTTAAGACCTCTGATCTAAAGCTAGCACCTGCTGAAATTAAATTGATAAAAGGTAAGAAAAAAGTTCTAGAATTTAAGCATTTTGGCCCCGTAGATGACATTAGGCCGTCAAAACGTAAAAGAAGATAATATTTTCAATCACTTGTTGAATAAAAAACCTTCATTGAAAAATGAAGGTTTTTTATGTCAAAGTTAAATTTACTTCTTCTTAAACTCAGTAATCGTTTTCTCAATGATATCACAACATTCGTTGATCTGCTCTTCAGTAATTACTAAAGGTGGCGCAAATCGGATAATGTTACCATGAGTTGGTTTTGCTAATAATCCATTTTCTTTTAATGCCATACAGATATCCCAAGCTGTAGAGCTATCTTCTGAATCATTGATCACTATGGCATTTAATAAACCTTTACCACGAACTAAGGTCACCAAATCAGATTTCTCGATGAACTTTTGCATACGCTCCCTGAATAATTCACCTAATTTACGAGCATTTTGAGCTAGTTTCTCATCTTTAACAACGTCAAGTGCAGTTACAGCAACTGCAGTTCCTAATGGGTTACCTCCAAAAGTAGAACCATGCGTACCTGGTGTTAGTACTTCCATAATAGGATCATTTGCTAAAACTGCCGATACAGGATAGAATCCTCCTGATAGTGCTTTACCTAATATTAAAATATCGGGTTCAACATAAGTAGACTGCTTTTCGCAATGCCCCTGGCAAGTACAGTCTCCACAAACTGCTAATAAACTACCGGTTCTCGCAATACCGGTTTGAATTTCATCTGCAATGAACAATACATTATGCTTTTTACAGATCTCCTTACATTTTTTCATGTAATCATTATCCGGTCTGTAAACCCCAGCTTCACCTTGAATTGGTTCTACTAAAAACCCAACAATATTATCTTCGCCCTGTAAAATTTTCTCTAAGGCATCAGAGTCGTTATATGGTATTTTTACGAAGCCAGGAGTATAAGGTCCAAAATGATTTTTAGCAGTATCATCACTTGAGAATGAAAGGATAGTTGTAGTTCTTCCGTGGAAATTTTGTTCTGCTACAATTATTTTACCAGCATTAGGTGAGATCCCATTTTTCTCATAGGCCCATTTTCTGGCAATTTTTAATGCAGATTCTACAGCTTCAGCACCAGAGTTCATCGCTAATACCTTATCGAAACCGAAGTATTCACTCACATATTTCTCAAAAGGACCTAATATGTTATTATAAAATGCTCTTGAAGTAAGCGTTAAAGTTTCTGCTTGTTTTTTAAGTGTTTCTAATATTCTTGGATGACTGTGTCCTTGGTTCACTGCACTATATGAAGATAAAAAGTCATAATATTTTTTACCTTCAACATCCCATAGGAAAACACCATCACCTTTAGCCAATACCGCTGGTAAAGGATGATAATTATGAGCCCCATACTTATCTTCCATCTCAATGGCTTGTTGACTACTCTTGATTTCTTCCATCATAACATTTAAATGTTTAAAAATTCTTAAATTGCACACTCTTATAAATGTAAAACTAACAAAACAGGACGGCAATCCCTTAGAATTCCAAAAAAATAGCTGGTATTTTTAAGGTAAGGTTTGTGATTATCAAAATATTGCCGATATTTGCAAACCAATTTTAAATCGACAACAAAAATAATTTAAATAGATATGGCACGAGTTTGTCAAATTACCGGAAAGAGACCTCAGGTGGGAAATAATGTTTCTCACTCCAACAATAAAACCAAAAGAAGATTCTTGCCAAACTTGCAGAAGAAAAGGTTTTACATTCCTGAGGAGGATAAGTGGATCACGTTAAAAGTGTCAGCTAGCGCAATCAGAACCATTAACAAAAATGGTATCACTTCAGTTTTGAAGAAGGCACGTGAAAACGGTAATGTATTAGTATAATTTTCTATTGCTCAAAATTTAAAGCACAATGGCTAAGAAAGGAAATAGAGTCCAAGTAATATTAGAATGTACAGAGCATAAAGAAACTGGTGCTCCAGGTACTTCTCGTTACATCACGACTAAAAACAGAAAAAACACAACAGAAAGATTGGAGTTGAAAAAATATAACCCGATCTTAAAGAAATATACTGTTCACAAAGAAATTAAGTAATCATGGCTAAGAAAGTAGTTGCAACTTTAAAAGATAAAGACGCTAAAGGTTACGCTAAAGTAATCAAAGCAGTAAAGTCTAAAAACGGAGGTTATTCATTCCGTGAAGAAATGGTACCTTTGGATATGGCCAAAGAGGCACTTAAAAAATAATTGTAGTTTTTAAGGTTAAAATTGATTTAAGTCCCTCATTAGGGACTTTTTTTGTTTATACCCTTTTACAACTATTCTTTTATATACTTTAGGTCAATATTTTCGTATTATTGTAAGCGGTTAAATAGCCCCGCATCTATAACATAAGTGGTATGAGTATTTTCAAAATTTTTTCCAAAGAGAAAAAAGAATCTTTAGACAAAGGTTTAGAGAAAACAAAAGAGAGTTTTTTTACTAAACTAGGACGTTCAGTTGTCGGTAAATCCCAAGTGGATGAAGATGTATTGGATGAATTGGAGGAAATTTTAATTAGCTCAGATCTTGGCGTTAATACCACTGTTAAGATTATTGATCGTATTGAAGAAAGAGTAGCTCGCGATAAATATTTGGGTACTGATGAATTAGATAAAATTCTAAGAGAAGAAATAGCGGGTCTTTTGGAAGAAAATAATACGGAAGATTTAAAAGATTTTTCTTTACCTCAAAATATTAAAAAGCCTTATGTTTTATTAGTGGTAGGGGTTAACGGGGTAGGTAAAACTACAACGATTGGGAAGCTTGCTGCTCAATATAAAAAGCAAGATAAAAAGGTAGTTTTAGGAGCTGCAGATACCTTTAGAGCGGCTGCTGTAGATCAGCTAAAAATGTGGGGAGACAGAATTGGTGTGCCAGTTGTTTCCCATGGTATGAATACAGATCCTGCATCCGTAGCATTTGATGCAGTTAAACAAGGAGTTGCAGAGGAGGCTGATATCGTAATCATCGATACTGCTGGAAGGTTACATACAAAAGTGAATTTAATGAACGAATTATCTAAGATTAAAAGGGTAATTCAAAAGTTCGTTAGTGAAGCGCCACATGAAGTTTTATTGGTATTGGATGGCTCAACCGGCCAAAATGCCATGATCCAAGCTCGTGAATTTACGAAAGCTACAGAAGTAACAGCATTAGCCATCACAAAACTGGATGGAACCGCAAAAGGAGGTGTGGTAATAGGGATCTCTGAAGAATTCAAAATTCCAGTAAAATATATAGGTGTAGGCGAGAAAGTGGAAGATCTTCAGGTGTTTAATAAAATGGAGTTCGTGGATTCATTCTTTAAAAGAGTTTAACGAGGCTTTTCCATTAATTTTTTCTCTTTCCATTTAATTCTGTATACTAGATAGTAATTGAAAGTCCAGCGATTATCAAATTCTGCTCGGCCAAAACCTGGTATATCGTAAGTTCGGAATTGGTCCGCATTTACAATTCTTCGATTAAGCTGTATTCTGAAGTTATACCCCATATAAAGGTTTTTCAAAATCATTACTCGTAACCCAGCAGTCATTTCAATCCAGCTTGCCTTAACATTTTTATTGGTTAAGCTTTCTTCATATAATCCGTAAAAAGGATTAGTGATATTGGTAATTAAAGTCTCAGAAAAATTAGATTTAGCATATCTTAAGCCGAATGTTAAAGTGTTATGGTCTGGGTCATATTGTAAGAAGTCAGCTTCTAAACCAATTCTGTAATAACTCCCTTCATTGCTGTAAGTAAATTCCTCACCGCTGTTTTGATATTCGTTGATCCCATATGATCCTACCAAATAAATTCTGTGAAAGTCGATGTCTCCTTGAAATTCGTAACGTGTACGTTTATCACCAAAAGCATTGACTCCTAAAGCAACCAAATCCGTTCCCACTCTTAGGCCCGTTGGGATATAAAAGGATTTAGGAACTTTTGGCTTCTGGATTTTAGCAAGTTCTTTTTTTACAGAATCAGATTCCTGTTCTGTAGCTTCTTGAGCAAAAACTGCAACGCTCAAAAAACTAAAAAATATAAAGCTTAATATTAGGCGCATTTACAGTTCTTTTTAAAGTATCATTTACAATTACTAATGAATCGAATGTTTGGAAAGTAGTATCCATACCGACAAACTCTAAGTCAATGCCACATTCAGGAGAGTCAACAGCATTTCTTGTTTCATAATTGAATTCAATGCTATCCACAAACGGGCCATAATAAAAGTAAAAGCTGGTTTGATTTGACCCTGGATTAAGTGGAAGTTCAAAAATACTTAAGGTATCACTTTGAAAAAATGTGCTGTCGGATTCAGGGCTAACAATACTATCGAAAATAACTTGAACTTGTTCTTCTTCACCTTCTTCTATTGTAAAGGTTTGAAAAGTAACAAAATCAACATTTAAGGTATTGCAGTTGCTATCTACATCACAAGCAAAAATGCTGAATATAAGTGCTATTAGAATGCTTTTCTTGATCATTGACTTCATTGGCCTGCAAAGATATTCAATATTCTGACAAGCTAAACCCAATATTAGATAATTGCGTGCAATTCATCACATATGAAAACAATTCCTCTAATAATTGATTAACTTTGCATCTTTAAATTTAACCTATTTTAAAATTACTTCTTTGGAATACTAGATGAAACAAATTTTAAGCCAAAGAGTAATTTTTTGGGTACAATATTAAAGAGGAGAAATTTTGAAGACGAAAGGATTAAAGAAAGATAAGGTAAATGTAGTCACATTAGGCTGCTCAAAAAACTTAGTAGATTCTGAGGTAATGATTACCCAGCTTAGGGGTAACGATATAGATGTGTCACATGAATCCGAAAAGGATGATTCTAATATTATAGTAGTAAATACCTGTGGATTCATAGATAATGCAAAGCAGGAATCAATAGATACTATTTTACGATATGCTGACGCCAAGGAAGAAGGCCTAATTGAGAAATTATATGTGACCGGCTGCCTTTCACAACGCTACAGAGACGATTTAGAAAAGGAAATTCCACAAGTTGATGCCTTTTTTGGTACTATGGAATTGCCTTTATTACTCAAAAAATTCAAGGCGGATTATAAACATGAATTAGTGGGGGAAAGAATTACCACTACAGCTAACCATTTTGCCTACATGAAAATAGCGGAAGGTTGTGATAGACCTTGTTCTTTCTGTGCAATACCATTAATGCGTGGAAAACATGTTTCTCGACCAATTGAAGAGCTAGTAAAAGAGGCTCAAAATATGGCTAGAAATGGCACTAAAGAAATATTACTAATAGCTCAAGATTCTACCTACTATGGTTTAGATATCTACAAGAAAAGAAATTTGGCTGAATTGCTTCGCCAACTATCTGATGTGGAAGGCATAGAATGGATAAGATTACATTATGCATTCCCAACTGGTTTCCCGGAAGATATTCTAGATGTAATGGCTGAGAGAGATAATATCTGTAATTATTTAGATATGCCGCTTCAGCATGGTTCTACCAAAATGCTGAAGGCAATGAGAAGAGGGACAACCCGCGAGAAGCAAGAAGCATTAATTGAAAAAATAAGAGAGAAAGTTCCAAATATTGCATTAAGAACTACTTTAATAACAGGCCATCCTGGTGAAACGGAAGAAGATTTTCAGGAATTAATGGATTTTGTAAGAAATACAAGATTCGATCGCTTAGGTGTTTTTCCATATTCTCATGAAGAAAATACGCATGCATTTAGTTTTGAAGATGATGTTCCGGATGAAATTAAACAAGAAAGAGCGGATGCCGTAATGGAATTACAGACTCAAATTTCTGAGGAGCTTAATCAAGCTAAAATAGGAAAGTCATTCAAAGTGTTAGTGGATAGAAAAGAAGGTGGGTTTTTTGTTGGAAGAACTGAACATGATTCACCTGAAGTAGATAATGAAGTATTGATTGATGCAACGGAAAGCTATGCACGAATTGGTGATTTTGTAGAAGTGGAAATTACCGATGCTACAGAGTTTGACTTATATGGTAAATTGAAATAATAATATTTAATATGAAGGTAGGCTGTATTGATTTTTTTGAAACTGGACTTTTTGCGCCAATTTTTAATGATTTTATTAAGCAAAAAGAAGAATTAAAAAGTTTTTACCACCGCTACCCAAATGTTGAATCATTTCAAGCTCAAATAGAGGAAAAATCTGAGAGCTCTGTCAATAGAGATAAATTAGTCGAGGTTTTAGAAAAACAATATCAGACTGTTGAACAGCTTGAGGAGTTAGTACAGGATAACATTAAGAGTTTATCTGATTCAAAAACTTTCACCTTGACTACTGGACATCAGTTGAATGTATTTACAGGGCCATTATATTTCCACTTTAAAATTATAACGGTTATTAATGCTTGTAAGCAATTAAAGGCAAAATATCCGGATTATAATTTTGTACCAGTATATTGGATGGCTTCTGAAGATCATGATTTAGATGAAATCAAATCTATTCAAATTGAAGGGAAGAAATACAAATGGAATACTGAGCAGACTGGTGCCGTTGGCAGAATGGCAATTGATGGTCTGCCCGAACTAGCAAAAGAAATTGCTGGAGAAGGAAGTATTTTTGATAAAGCGTATTCCAATGCTGAAAACTTAGCAGATGCTGTTCGAGCGTATGTAAATGCTATTTATGGTGAATACGGATTGGTAGTAATAGATGCAGATGATCATGATTTAAAATCTGAATTCAAGCATGTTATAGAAGATGATGTTATAAAAAATACTGCTAATCAATTAGTGGAAGAGCGTTCTCAAGCTCTAGATAATATTGGATATAAAACACAATCTTTTCCTAGAGAGATTAATTTCTTTTATCTCAAAGATGGAGTTAGAGAAAGAATAGTGAAAGAGGAGGGTGTTTATAAAGTACTAGAAACGGATATTCAATTTAGTGAAACTGAAATAAAAGCAGAGATTGATCAGTACCCTGAGCGATTTAGCCCCAATGTTATTTTAAGACCATTATACCAGGAGTGTATCCTTCCTAATTTAGCCTATACTGGAGGTCCCGCAGAAGTAGCTTATTGGCTTCAATTGAAACCAGTTTTTGAGTACTTTAAAGTTCCTTTCCCAATATTATTGCCTAGAAATTTCGGGATGATTATACCAAATGTAATACGTCATAAAATTAAAAAATTAAAATTGGCAGATGTTGATTTGTTTACTGAAAGGGAGGAGTTGAAGAAGCAAATCACAAAAAGAATCACTTCTGTAAAATTAAATTTAAATGATGAGCGTCAGCAATTGAAGCAATTACTCGCGGATATAAAACAGTATGCTAGAGACGTTGATGTTACGCTCTCACAAATGACAGAGGCAGAAACAGAAAAAATCAGCAACTCAATCGATAAGATTGAGAAGAAAATGATGGCAGCAGAAAAGCGCAAGCATGCTGATAAAATGAGACAGACGGATGAAGTGAAGGATTATTTATTTCCTTCAAATGGTTTGCAGGAAAGAAAAGAGAACTTTCTTCCATTCTTCAAAGCCGACTCTCAATTTATTAAAGGATTGTTAAAGGCTTTTGATCCATTTAATTTGCAATTCCATATAATGAGATGGGATGGATAAAAAAACGCTTCGAAAAGTTTATTTAGAGAAAAGAAAATTTTTGAGTGAAGCAGAATATGAAAGAAGAAATATTTTGCTCTATGGTCAATTGGTAGATTTCTTTAATGAACATCCATTTAAGAGTGTACATACTTTTATCCCAATTGTTAAAAATAATGAACCAGATGTATTTCAGTTCATAAAGTATTTATGGACTAAAAAACCACAAATCAATACCATCACTAGCATTACAGATTTAAATAGCACGAAGTTATATCATTTTCAGATACATAATACTACTACTTTTATCACGAATGAGTGGGGAATCCCTGAACCTCAAGATTGCAATCAGTTTTCATTGAAAGATATTGATTGTGTATTGGTTCCCATGATTATTGGAACTAAAAGTGGACATAGAATAGGTTACGGTAAAGGATATTATGATAGATTTTTAAGCCAATGTAGTGCCAATACTAAATTTATCGGAATCAATCTTGGGCCACTTTTGGAAGGTGAAAAATTCATAAATCAATATGATGTTCCAATGGATTATATGATCACTCCTTTTGAGCGATTAAAAATCAATTGATTTTCATATTATAGAATTACTATTTCAACCCGATTTCTCAAATAAATTGAAACTTTAAAAAATTGTCTTAGTTCATAGGAATGAAAATTTAATGAGTAATTATAGAATGTCAATATCAATTGAAACTGTAAGGGTCGGGAAAGATTATTATCTGGTGAACTTTGGAGAAGTTCATGAATTTACGGTGACTAAGGCTACAGGATATAAAGATTTTGAATGTAAAGATTTAAATACGCTTGAAGCCTTTAATTTAAGTGAATTAACTGCCTACGGTAAAGGAAAGGATTTTGAATTCTACGAGTTAGAAGTATAGATTTAAACACCTTCCTCTAAATTAAAAACTCTTTTTATACTTCTCTGAGTTTTCTGATTCATCAGCATTATTAAATAATCACCAGTTCGTATTTTGAAATTATCAGCTGGATTTTTGTAAGCTGTTCTTTTTCCTTCTTCCACTCTTACCAAGCCCATAAGGATCACATTCTCATTTTTCTTCAATTCAAAAAACACTTTATTGTACTCCTGGCCGTTATAGGGGTTTTTTTCAAGCACTTTAAACTGCTTCATATCATACTCTTCATCGTTGGTAGGATAGGCCAAAATCTCTTCAGAATACAGCGCTACATCGGGCTCAAACATATAGCTTGCTAGCAGCCTGCTTGCAATTTCATTACGTGAAATGGCATGAGTTACTCCAGCACTTATGAATGTTTGCTTAAGATTCGAGTTTTCAAGTGTTACTATGAAGTTTAAGCCTGAGTATTCCTTTTTAAGATTTAGTATGTATACTAATTTTTCAGTATCATCCTCTAGGTTTATAAAAACTGTATTTGACTTCTGAATATTTACCTTTTCTAGTAATTCAAAATTTTCGTAATCAGAGTATAATACAAACAGGTTTTTGTTTTGATAAAGCTCCTTAAGTAGGTCAATGTTGTCTCTATTCCTGGTAACAATAGCTACTTTTCTTCCTGCTTTTATTAATTGATCGATAACGGTTTTACCAAAATGTGTCCAACCAATTACTACTATATGATCTTCAAAATTTGTTCCGTACATACCCAGTTTTTTATGTTCTTTAATATTTGCCATAATGGTTGAGATTTGACCAATTAATAGACCGTATACTCCTAAACTCAAAAATATTAGAATATAACCAATTGCTCTTCCGCCAGTTGAGGTGGGAACCATATCACCATAGCCAACAGTAGTTAAAGTGACAATTGAGTACCAAAATGCATCTGATAATGTCTCAATTTCCCCTTCCTCAGAGCGTAACTCAAATTCTAATAGATTAAATACTAGGAATAAGAAAATTGCTAAGAAGGCAATCAGATAATAGATAAGTCTTTTATAACTTCTAAAGCTCATTGTTATAGTTTAAGCCCAATCACTAATATATCATCAGTTTGTGGTGTGCTTCCTCTCCAATTTATAAATTCTTTTTCAATTAATGATTCTTGTTCATAAATCGGCTTTTGAGCAATCTTCTCAAGTAATAAACGAAAATTACTTTTCATATATTTCTTATTCCTGCTTCCGCCAAATTGATCTTGATATCCATCTGAGCTTAAATAAATGATATCTCCCTCATTATATTTAATTTCCTTTTTTGTAAAATCTTTTTCAGAAAGTTGTGTGCTTCCAACGCTATTTCGATCTGGTTCTATAATTGTAATATCTGAATTTTGATACAAATACAAAGGAATTTTGGTACCTGTAAATTCTAAGGTTTTCTTTTTTTTATCAATCATCAATAGGCCTATGTCTAATCCATCCGTATTAGAGCTGTTGATGTTTTCCTGATGAAGATTTTGCTGTATTTTTTGGTCTAAGAGTGATACAATTAAGTCAGGTGAAGTAATTCCGGTTTCAATCACAATTTGATTCAACAATGAATTAGCTAAAACTGTCATAAATGCACCAGGCACTCCATGACCTGTACAATCTACCAAAGCAATAGCGACCTTGTTTTCAATTTTTGTGTACCAATAAAAATCTCCACTTACGATATCTCTAGCTCTATAAAATATGAATGATTCTGGAAAAGACTCTTTTATGGTTTGTACTTGAGGTAATAATGAATCTTGAATCTGCTTTGCGTAATTGATGCTGTCTGTAATCTGTCTATTTTGTATACTAAGTTTATGACTGGTCTCTGCTAATTCTTCTTTCTGACTTTCAATTTCTTCTTTTTGTTCCTGGATTGCACTGTTCTGTTCTCTTAAGGCTTGGTTGGTTCTATTTTTTATTTTATTACGACTGTATAAAATGATGATGAGAATAATTAATAAGACAAGACCAATACCTAATGCTGCTATGAAAAATGTTCTCTGTTCGGCTCTGAGTTCTTTAATAGCATTATCTTTTTTTAACAGATCAATTTCTTGCTCTTTCTGGTCGATTTTATAAATAGCCTCTATTTCCGCAATAGATTTAATGTTTTCAGCTTTATATTTTCTTTCAGATTCAAGCATATAAAGCTTCATATAGATAAGAGCATTGTTTTTATCTCCCATTTCATCATAAATTTTTGAGAGATCCTGATAGCAATCCTTAAGTATTGGAGTTGAATTAATTTTTTGAGCTATACTAATACTATTTTTTATAACGCTAACTGATTTCTGATACTCAGATCTTGATGTGAAAACCTCACCTTTTTCAATACCTATTCTTGCTAGTAGTTCAGGCATATTTTGTGATGCTGCTAAAACCTGAGCTTTGTTTAAGTAGCTTAAAGCTTCATCAAATTGCTTATTGATTACATATATTTTGCCGATATCAAAGAAAGAGTATGCTAGACCGATTTTATCTTGGCTTACTGAATCGATCTGCATAGCGTTTTGGAAGTTCTGTAGTGCTTTTTCAGTCTCACCTATTACTAGAAAGTAATTGCCAATATTGCTGTAAGTTGTGGCTATATTATAGGGTTGAGCATTTTTTTCGGCTAATTTTAATGCCTTAAATAAATACTCTTCAGCTTTTTTATAGGAGCCTAACTCTTGGTATATAAGTCCAATAGAGTTCATGGTCACCTCTTTACCTTTTACCATCTTAAGCTCTTCCTTAATTTTTAGGGATTGAACACAATGCTGGATAGCAAGATTATACTGCTCCATATAAGTGTATATATCACACATAAGTGAAAGAAGGTTAGACTGGAGCTCTTTATTATTAGTTTGATATGCTAAATCTAAGGCAGACTCTGCAAAACTAAGAGAAGTTTTATAACGATCGAAGAAAAAGTAAATGTTGGCTAATGATGCTGCGGCTTTTGATGCTCCAATAGCATTTTCTCTATTTTTAAAAATTTCGTATGCAGAAAGAAAATATTTTTCTGTCTGATTAGATTCATCTACGATATAATAGTAGTCACCTAGATAATATTGTGCCCAAGCAAAACTATTTGTAGAAGAATCCCCGTCTGATAAAGTAATAAGTTCTTCAGCATAAAGCCGCATGGAATTAGGATCTGATGTTCTATATTCTTCACATAGACTTATTAATACATTTATTTTATCGGGTTTATTTAAATTAGATGTAAGGAGATTTTCTAAACTATCGATATTTTGAGACGATAGCGAATGGGCAAATAATAAGAATATTATGATGGGGAAATAAGCTTTCATAAAAAGATAAATATAACAATAATACTCTTATTAGAATATATATAGTACTAACTATTGTTTTAAGATTATCTAAAAAGGCGAGTTTAATACTAGTGAATATATTGCCCTATATCTCTTTCAATATTTTCTATGATTTAGCATTAAATTTAAGAACTCTCAACTAAATAATCAGAGCTTCTAAGGTAGAAGTGAGGAATATTTTGTGGATGCTTTTATTATAAGTTTACTAATTCCTCATGTAGTTTTATTACTTGCAGAATCACAGATCTACTTTCATCATTATAAATGATATGGTCAGCTAAGTTTAATCTTTTTTGATCAGAGAATTGTTTGTTCATGATGGATAGAACACTTTCTTTAGTGCGTTGTGGGTCTCTTTTTAGAGTTCGTTCTATCCTTAATTCCTGATTGGCGTGTACATTTATAGTAGCATCTAATTGTTTATATGAACCTGTTTCATATAATAGAGCTGCTTCTTTCAATACATAAGCTTTATCGGAATGCTTGTCACACCAATATTCAAAGTCTTTTGCTACTGCAGGGTGAACTAAACCATTTAAGGTTTTTAATTTTTTATCATCATTAAATACGGCTTTACTTAAATATTCTCTATTTAATTCACCATTGTTTAAATACGCTTCATTGCCAAAGTTTATAACAATCAGTTTTTTGAGTTCAGGGTCATTTGATTGTAGCCATTTGGCCCTATAATCTGCAGGATAATTCGGAACCCCTAAAAGATTAAAGACTTCACATATCAAGCTTTTACCTGCTCCAATTCCCCCTGTGATGCCTATTTTTTTCATGGCTTTTCGTATTGAAGCTTGATGCTATCAATAGTTATTTTTTTATCCTTAAGAATTTGCGGTAAGGATAGAATTATAGGTTTAGTCACGCTGTCTTTTTGACTAATTTGTTCATAATCCACAGCGAGTCTAATACTATCTAAATTGTAGTTTCCAGCTAATTCTTCCTGAATTTGGAATGAAATTCTTGCTAAACTATCATTAAAAATATAGGCATTTGAATCTTCAGGAGCATTGATCTTTTCAAACGGCAGCATTAATTCCTGTTGGATAAATTTTGACACCCTAAATTGAACATTAATCTCAACCGGATTACGATTTACTAAACTTGAACCAAAGGTTGGTAAGTAAATGTCCTCATCATATTCCGATGAGATATTCTCTTCTTCTATTTCTATTTTTAGCTCTGAAGGAACATTTTTAATAAATCTTTCAGGCCCGGTAAATATTGCGGAGTCGTGTGATTTATTAATAGCAGAGGTTATTCTGTAGTCTTGGGCCAATGATATTGTAGTACTATCAATAAACAATTTTGCTTTGGCAGATCTTAACGAATCAATTTCAATATTTAGAGTATCGGTTTCAATAAAATTTAATTGCACTTCAGTCATTTGGTCTGCAATTAAAGAATAAAGTGAGCTACCTAAAATATATTTCTGGTTTACAGGGTCTTCTAATGGAACTTCTACTGGCTCAATTGTAAACCAAAATGTCTTTCTTAATAGATTCCATCCGCCTCCGTTCACATTAATGCTTACTCTTTGCGGTAATTCTTCAACCACCACTAAAGATGAATCTTGATAGGTGAACTTTATGGGGTAACTTATTCTGGTTGAATAATTATCATTTAGCGCATTGAAAAACCAAAAAGTGGTAGCTGTGACAAAGCACAGAACTACCACTTTTATAGTATCATTTGATTGAGGTAATAATAGATTACTCAACCAATCCCATATGTTTTCAAATTGCTTCAATAAATTATTTTTCTTGAAGTTTTTTACTTTGTTCTAATGATACGGCTGATTTTTCGAAAACCATTTTTGTACCCTTATCTACTTCTAAAACAATCTTATCTTCTTCTACTTGGTACACTTTTCCGTGTAAACCACCTATCGTGACAACTGCATCACCTTTCTTAATTTCAGATATAAATTTCTTCTGATCCTTTTGCTTTTTCTGCTGCGGACGAATCATGAAGAAGTAAAAAACTAAGATTATACCACCAAATAATAATAATTGGCTCATCCATGCATTGTCGCCACCTGTTGTAGCTTGCGCTAAAATTAATTGTATCATTAAATATTATTGTTTTACGGGTCCTGCACTTGAATTGTCAGCCTTAGGCTCAACAAATGCTTTAATTGTAATATTGTTAGTAGCAGGCCAAGTGTTAGCTGTAATTCTAACTACTTTGTTATCCTGATTCTTTTTACCTCTAGAGTTATACTTTACTTCAATTTCACCTTCTTCTCCTGGAGCAATTGGCTCATTTTTAGGGTAAGATGGAACAGTACAACCGCATGATGAAGTAGCATTTGAAATAATTAAAGGTGCTTCACCCGTATTTTTGAATTTAAATACTTTGGTTACAACATCACCTTCAGTAATTGTTCCGAAGTCGTGCGTTTTTTCAGTGAATTCCATTACAGGTAATGGTCCATCGGGTTTTTGGTTAGGAGTAGAAGCTTGTGTTGTATTTTGAGATGCTGTTTTAACAGCAGTACTGTTAGCAGCGGTTCCTCCATTTCCTTCTAAAGCAGCTACTCTTCTTTCCAGGTCAGTAACACGCTTTTCTAAATCGCCATTACAAGCGCCTAGCGTTAATAATCCTACTGCCACAATTGCATATACTAAACTTTTCATAGTTAAGAATTATATTTATTAGTTGAACTTATTTTTCTTCTTTGTTTTTAATTTGACCCAATAATGCGTCAACATCAGTTAATAATTGTTCTGCTTTTTGTTTAGCTGAATTTACTACTTTCTCCCCATCGCTACGTGCACTGCTTAGTCCTAAATCTTCACCTTCAGAAATATCATTTAATAAATCCTCTAGCATTTCTTTATATTTTCCTAAGCGGTAGCTTAACTTATCTCTTGTATTCTCACCGGTATCAGGAGCGTATAAAATTCCTACTATAGCGCCTGCTGCTGCACCGGCTAAAAATGCGAATAGATTGCTTCCTCCTTTACTCATAATTTTTTCCTTTAGCTGTAAATATACTGCACATTAAAAATGATTCAAATGTACATTAAAAGTTTTTTGAATTTTACGCAAATAGACCAATCAAGTTATTTGTTGTCGATTAAACCTCTCCCACTTTTCTTGATTTTACCTTCCTTTTCAAAGCTTGCTGAGATTTTATCTAATAATCCGTTTACAAATTGTTTACTTTTTTGCGTACTGTAATTTTTAGAAAGCTCAATATACTCATTAATCGTCACTTTTACAGGGATGCTTGGGAAATTCAGCATTTCACTCACTGCCATTTTTAAAATAATCATATCTACTACGGCAATTCTATCCGATGCCCAGTTTTTAGCAAAATCTGACACTACTTTTTCATATTCACTTTCATGAGTTATGGTTTGTTGATATAAATCTTTAAAGAATTCGCTATCATCTTCCCAGTTAGCAGAAAGCTCAATTAATTCAATATGTTGTGTCATTTCATCAAACGACTTAATGCTCTTTTTTAACATCGATTTAAGAGCGGATTTATTTTCTTCCCAATAAAGGTCACGCTCAGCCATAAAGTTTGTAATGGCTTCACTTTTTAAAATTAGCTGTCTTGATATCTGGTTTAGAACCTCTACATCATCTTCAAAACTAGGATCATTTTTTAAAGTGTACTCTTTATAAAAATCTGTTTTCTTCAATTGATCTCTGTACCACTCTTGGACATCCAGCCTATCTTCTTCCCAAGTGATGTTGAAACGAGTAAACTCATTTTGCAAAGCATCATTTTCTTTCATGATTTTGATGGCCTTGTTATTATAAAGATTCAACTCACTTTCAAATACTTGTTTCCCACTATCGGCTAATCTTTTCTGCCTTTTTTCTACATCTTCTTTTGCTAAATCTGCAAATTCAATTAAAAGCTTTAGGGATAGATAGTAGTTTTCTAAAAGTTTGTTTACAGCTTCAAGCATATCCTTTTTAATAAAAGAGATATCCTTTTTTACATTAGTTTGAAATAAATCGATGGCATCACTAACTGCTGAACGAATTTCAGGATTGCTATCCTGCTCTTCTTTAATTTGATTAGATTGGTAGTTTGCCTTGAAAATTTTCTTTGCCGTTTTTGCATTTTGTTTCAAAAGCGATTTGTCTTGCACTTCCATTGAGTTTAAATCTGGAGTGAAGATTTCATCTATGTGGTCCAGCGCTAATTCAAAATTGGCATCTTCACATTTTTGAACTGCATATAGCGCTTGCATAACTTTAATTCGTAATGACCTTCTGTTCAGCATAAATCAGTAATAAAAAGAACGATAAAATAATAAAATAGGGAAGGCAGCATTCCACCTTCCCTGCAAAAATAATAATTCAATAATTAGTATGCTAATTTCACTTTGCCCATATCTGCCATTCGCTTGTCAGCAATTTCAATAGCAGCTTGGTGTGAAGTTTTGCCTTCAGCTTCGGCTTTATTCAAAATCTCTAATGATTTATCATAAATTTTTTCTGTTTGCTCTAATGCTAAAGGTTTATTGTAATTTTTCATTAACTCAGGGAAGATATTAATAATACCGCCAGCATTCACTAAGAAGTCAGGAGCATAAAATATTCCATTTTCCTGTAAAAGCTTGCCATGCTTCTTCTCGTCCGCTAATTGGTTGTTAGCAGCTCCAACGATAACATTTGCTTTTAACCTTGCTATAGTATCATCATTGATCGTTGCTCCCATTGCGCATGGAGCGTAAATATCAGCATCAACATCATAAATTTCATCTGGCTTCACAACAGTTACTTTGTGTTTATCCGTAACTCTTTTAATGTTACTTTCATTAATATCAGTAATTGTAACTTTTGCACCCTCCTCAATTAGGTGATCAACCAAATAGTGTCCTACCTGACCTACTCCTTGAACAGATATTTTCTTACCTTCAAGACTATCGCTTCCATAAGCTTTATTTACAGTAGCTTTTAAGCCCATGTAAACTCCATATGCAGTAACGGGTGAAGGATCACCACTACCATTCATTGATTCAGGTAATCCCATTACATATTTTGTTTCATATGATAAGTGAACCATATCAGCAGTACTCATATTCATATCTTCGGCAGTTATATATCTACCACCTAAGCTATCAACAAATCTCCCGAATCTTCTTAAGAAAGCTTCGTTTTTTAATTTTTTAGGATCACCTATAATTACAGCTTTTCCACCACCTAAATTAAGACCAGAAATAGCAGCTTTATACGTCATCCCTCTAGATAATCGGAGTACATCAATTAAAGCCTCCTGATCATTTTGGTAAGTCCACATTCTGGTACCCCCTAAAGCAGGACCTAAAATAGTATTATGAATAGCAATGATTGCTTTAAGGCCAGTAGGCTCATCATAGCAATAAACAACTTGCTCATGTCCCATATCAGCTATTGTATTAAAAGCTGAAAATTTATCCTGGGCTTCTTGATTTTTTAATTCTACCATCTTGGAATTAATTTAAAAATGTCTTTAGTCGTTTCTGTATCTCTTTTAGAGAAATTGTGTGCAAAAATAACTTTTATTTCTCTGCAAATCAATGTGCAGAGATTCTTGTAAATCCAACATTATTAGAGGTTTAATTTGTTTTGGTAAAATTATGAGTTGTAATACTGGTTTTTAGTAATATTAAATATTGTTATGCAGGCTAATTCAATATTTATTAAAGGAATATTGAGAGGTAAATATTTTTGAAAGAAGGAGATTTATTAATCTGAATAAATTCAAACCAATAGGAAGCTTATATATTTGTAATTCTAAATTCATCATTTTAGATGGGAAATTGTTTTGAACCATCTACCTGATCAAACGTTGATATTTTCGTGAAAGAATTAAAACACCTCAATAAATATTTAATAAAGTATAAAACCCTACTGATTTTAGGCATATTGTTTATGATAGTGTCTAATTTTTTTGCTGTGTTTCCTGCTCAGGTTGTGCGCTATGCCTTTAACTTAGTGAAGGAAAATATTGAAATGTATCGCATGTTCGAAAATTTCAATTTGCAGGATAACTACTACGAAATTTTTGCATCTGCTATTCTGATTTATGGGGGTATTATTTTGCTTTTAGCTTTAGGAAGAGGTTTTTTTCTATTCCTTGTTCGTCAGACCATTATTGTAATGTCTCGCCATATAGAGTACGATCTTAAAAATGAAATTTATAATCATTACCAAAAACTTCCTTTAAGTTTTTACAGGCGGAATAACACGGGAGATATCATGAACCGTATATCTGAGGATGTAAGTAAGGTGAGAATGTACTTAGGGCCTGCTATCATGTATTCGGTGAATTTGATTACACTTTTTTGTATTGTTATTCCAATCATGTTTTCAGTTAATGCCACTTTAACATGGTATTCATTAATTCCTCTACCATTCTTGTCCGTTAGTATTTATTTTGTGAATAATCTTATTAATAAAAGATCAGAAGAGATACAACGAAGCCAGTCACAACTTTCAACTTTAGTTCAAGAAGCATTTTCAGGAATCAGAGTATTAAAATCTTTTGTTAGAGAAGATGATTCGATAAATAATTTTAGTAAAGAGACTAATAACTATAAACACAAAGCGCTGAAATTAACATTTATTCAAGCCTTATTCTTTCCATTGATTATGGGAATGGTTGGTTTAAGCGTGATTTTGGTTGTGTATATAGGTGGGGTTGAGGTGATGAATGGAGCAATTAGTGCAGGTAATATTGCTGAATTTATTATTTATGTAAACCTTCTCACCTGGCCAGTAACCTCAGTAGGGTGGGTTACTAGTATTATTCAAAGAGCTGCTGCTTCTCAAAAAAGAGTGAATGAATTTTTGGATACCAAAACAGAAATTGTATCTAAGAAAAATATCGAAAAAGAAATTGTTGGAGATATCGTATTTGATAAGGTAAGTTTCACCTATCCTGATAGCGGTATTAAGGCATTGAAAGAGGTTAGTTTTTCGGTAAAGAAAGGAGAAACTTTGGCCGTTATTGGTACTACGGGCTCTGGAAAAAGTACGATTGCAAATCTAATTACCAGAATGTATGATCCTACATCAGGAAATATTAATATAGATGAAATTCCTATTGAAGATTATAAGGTTGAGACATTAAGAGGACAAATCGGTTATGTTCCCCAAGATGTATTTTTATTCTCAGATTCTATTAGAAACAACATCGCATTTGGTAGTGTAGAGCTCTCTGAAGAGCAGATGTTGAAAGCATCTAAAGATGCTGATTTACATAACAACATTCTTGATTTTCCTAAAGGCTATGATACTGAGTTAGGAGAGAGGGGAATTACACTTTCAGGCGGTCAGAAGCAAAGAGTGTCCATTGCAAGAGCCATTGCCCGAGATCCTAAAATCATGATCTTGGATGATGCTTTATCAGCAGTTGATACTAAAACGGAAAACGCTATTCTTAATGCGCTTAAGAAAATAATGGAAAAACGTACTAGCGTTATTATTTCTCATCGAGTTAGTTCTGCAAAATTAGCTAACTACATTATTGTTTTAGATGATGGTGTTATAGTTGAGCAAGGAACTGAACAGGAATTACTATCGCAAGAAGGGCCTTACAAAGAGCTATATCAAAAACAATTACAAGGCGAATCAGTATAATATTGATAAAGCAAACTTATTGCGTTTGTTTGAATTCATTTAAAAATTCATGATATTTGAGGAAGAAGATTTTGAGATGGAGATTACAATAAAACCAGAAAACATACTGAGATCAAATGGCTTGCGGAAAACACAAATCCGCTTAGAAATGCTTCAAATTTTTATGAATTCGAATCATGCTTTATCAGTAAATGATCTGGAGCGTGATTTAAAATCAAGCCATGATAGGGTTACTATCTATAGAGCCTTAAATTCATTTGAGGAAAATGGGATTTTACATCAAACACCAGATCCAAATGGTAATATGCGCTATGCAATGTGTTCAGATAGTTGTCCTGAACATACTCATCAAGACAAACATGCTCATTTTATTTGCGAAAAATGTCAGCAAACGTATTGTTTGGAAGATGTGAAAATTCCAGATGTGGAGTTAGAGAATGGTTATCAGCTTAATAGTATTACTTACACTATGAATGGAATTTGCAAAGAATGTCAGCTTAATTAATGTTCATCTAATAACCAATTAATAGCTTCGTCTTTGTCTTGAAAAGTTTTAAAGTCAAAACCTCTTTTTCTACAGATTGAAGCCCAGAAGCTACCTATTTCCTCAGTTCTAGGGTTGATTATTGCTGCCATTTTCACTTCTTTGAAATCAGTTAATTTTAGTTCAAAAACCTTCAAAAGATTGAATGCTTCATTATGTGGTAGCTTGAAAATGGTAAGTTGATAGTCTAATAGAATCAATTTTTTCTTAGAGCTTTGTATAGCATTATGTATTTTCTCTGCATTTTGTAAAACTGCTCCAAATTCAGTTCTCTCCCCTTGGCTGATTATATGCAGATAATGCTTTTCTTCACTTATTTTAATACTTCTTTTAAAAAAATTGGCCACAGTTGAATTGATAGTTTATAAAGCAAAATTATAGATAATTTCAGAGAATTTTGTCTAAATCCACTAATGAACTTACTAAAAACTAGTTTTTTAGTCAAAAAAATAACCCTTAATGGTAATTTAATTTATGGATGTAAGGAAATTCTTTTTCAATTTCACCAGATTCTTTCAATGATTTTGGGCTACCTGAGATAATATTTTCACCACATCTCGCGAGCCAAATTTCATCGGCTATTCCAATGGCAGTTTCCACTTGATGAGTGCTGATTAGTATAGTTTTTTGAGTTTGGTTGACTAAATTTCTTAATAGTTCTAATGTAGTATATCGGTTATTTGCATCCAGATGTACTGTGGGTTCATCTAAAAGCATAAGCTGTCCGTCCTGTGATAATGCTCTAGCAATCATTGTCTTTTGTAGCTGTCCATCACTAATTTCTGAAATGTTAGCATCTTGCAAATAAGATATGTTACAAAGCTCAATGGCTTCCTCTACCTTTTCAATATCTTTTATGTTTAGTTTTCCAGTCCAGTTGGTAAATGGATATCTCCCCATTTTCACTAAATCAAGTACACTTAAATTACTGGCCTTAATAGGATCAGTTAATACTATACTGACAATTTGAGCAAATTCTTTTGGTTTATAAGAATTGATATTTTTTTGGAGTAATGAGATTTGCCCCGCTAAGGGATCTTGAAGATTTGCTATAGTTCTTATCAATGTACTTTTACCTACGCCATTAGCTCCAAGTAATGCAATGAATTTACCCTTCTCAATTTTTAGGTTAAGGTTTTGCATTAAGCTATTGTTTGATTTACCATTACGGTATCCAATAGATAAATTTTCAGTTTGCAGTATGTATTTTAAATCAACCAAAATTTCTACTCATATTTTTTCTTCTTACAATAAGCCATATTACAACAGGAGCTCCAAATAAGGAAGTAACAGCATTAATAGGTAAAACTAAATCTGAAAATGGAACTTGAGCGATCAAGTCACAAATCAGTAATAAACATGCACCTAAAAGTAAGGTAGCAGGTATTAAAACAAAATGATTAGAACTTCTGAATAAAATCCTGCTGATATGAGGAACGGCTAATCCTAAAAATGCTATGGGGCCACAAAATGCAGTTACAATCCCCGCTAATATGCTAGTAGAGATAACTAAAAATAATCGGACATTTTTTATTCTTAACCCCATGCTTTGGGCATAATTTTCTCCCATAAGCAGTGCGTTTAAAGGCTTGGCTTGCCAATAGCCAATTGCTATTCCAATAAGTATAGTTGGGATAAATATTTTTAACTCTGACCAGCTTAAATTACCCGTTGTACCAAAGGTCCAGAACAGGAAATTTTGGATGTCCTCAGCAGTGCTGAAATATTGCATTACACTCACAATTGCTGAAGTAAATGCCCCAAACATTAAGCCTACTAAAAGTAATGACATGCTATCTTTTAGTCTGATGGAAACCAATACGACTAAAAGTAAAACAGAAAGTGAGCCTATTATGGAAGAAATAGTCATTCCCCAATAGGCTAAAGTGCCATTAACCCCTATTCCTAGGAGTACTAAAAATGCAACACCCAGACTGGCGCCAGAACTTATTCCTAATACAAAAGGTCCAGCTAATGGATTTCTAAACAAAGTTTGCATTTGTAAACCAGCAAAACCTAAAGCGGCTCCTGCGAAAATGGAGGTTAAACTTTTAGGTAGCCTGTAGGAATAAATAATATTATAAAATGCTTCGTTATCTGTGTTGTTTTGAAATATAATTGAGAACACATCAGCCAGTGAAATATTCACTGAGCCCAAACTTATAGATAGTAGGATTAGAACTATTAAGATCGGGATTATGAGCAATATTTTTTTATATGCTGGTTCTATTTTCAAGGATTCAATTTTTCAAAATATACGGTAGCAGTATCCTTTAAAACTTCAGGATGCATTAATTTTATGTAATCTTTTAGTACCCAATCAGCACGCATATAACCTGATTCTAAGAAATCATTTGCACCTGATTCGGTAACTCTCTTTGTGTATGAAAATACCTGTTCATTTTGAAAGGCTTCAAAAAGCGCATAATTTTCATTTGTATTTTCTAATTTTTTTAGACTAGTTAAAGATGCAGCACCAATCCAAATATCAGCTGATTGAGCAATACTCAAAACAGATTCAAAGCTTAATTCTAAACTGCCAGTTTCATTATTTTCTTTCCATAGATAGTTTCCTGCAGCATCCTCAATAAATTTTGCAACATAGCTATTTCCTCCTGGCATATACCAAATATCACCATACATAATTCCAGTCATCACACTGGGTTTATTTTTTATGTTTTCGCTTAAGCTTTTTGCTTCTATATATTCTTGTTTGATATGATTAAATATACTATCTCCTTTTTGGTACTCATCAAAAAGAATTGAATTTAATTTTAACCATTCAGCTCTACCTAAAGGAGTGTTTTCTAAATAATCGGTATTTACAATTACGGATATTCCTGCTTTTTGCAAAGGTTTTAATTGCTCATAATTCCCACCAAAAGCATAGGCGGTAATTACATCAGGCTTCAATGAAATTGTTTTTTCAATATTGATTCCATTTTTCTGTCCTATATCTTGCAAATTTCCATTTTCGGATAATTTTCTGAATTGCTTACTGTAGATTAAATCTAAGTTGGGGAAGCCTATCACACTTTCACTGTGGCCAATAGCTTCAATTGAAGGTAAATGAGATGTAGATAAACATACTATTTTTTTAATAGGGATTTTGATGGCAGCATCAGCTTCGATAGATGGCTTTTCATTTTTATATAACACA
Organism: Marivirga arenosa; assembly: GCF_030503895.2. Taxonomy (GTDB): domain Bacteria; phylum Bacteroidota; class Bacteroidia; order Cytophagales; family Cyclobacteriaceae; genus Marivirga; species Marivirga arenosa. The sequence goes on along the minus strand of NZ_CP129970.2, from coordinate 1,144,500 downwards.
TAATTAAAAAAGTCTTTAGAACTAGGCTTTTTAACTTTTACCAGATAATAATCTTGAAATTCCTCAATACTTAAGGTTTGGCTGTACTCAGTAATTTCCTTGCCTTTAGTTTGCTGCTGAATTTGTTTATTACTTTCACAGCTAAATAGGCTTATTAATAATATAAAAAGTGAAATTCTAATCTTCATTAAGAGCAAAAATAATCAAAATGATTCTATTGCCTATCCAATCTCATACTTATCCTATTTATAGCTCCGAATTCAAAATATTTTGCAATTTTTGCAATTCTAAAATTAGAAAGCTTGTATGAAAAATATAGATGTTTGTTTAACTCCTGAATTACTACATCAATACAATTTGGAGAATAAAATAGTGGTGGTGGTTGATATTCTACGTGCTACTTCTTGTATGGTAAGTGGATTCTCAAATGGAGTAACAGAAATCATTCCGGTTTCTACTTTAGAAGAATGTAAAGCATTACAAGAGAAAGGGTATTTAGCAGCTGCAGAGAGAAATGGAAGTAAAGCAGAAGGATTTGACCTTGGTAATTCTCCATTTGAATACCTTGATTCAAAAATGAAAGGTGAAAAAGTAGCGGTTACTACTACAAACGGAACCTTGGCAATTAACAAAAGCTTAGCAGCAAAAGAAATTTTAATAGGTGCATTTTTAAACCTAAACGCTCTAGTTGAGTATTTAAAAAATAAGGAAGAAGATATTATAATACTGTGTGCAGGTTGGAAGGGTAAATTTAATTTAGAAGATACTTTGTTTGCAGGAGCATTAGCTCACCAATTAAAAGAGGATTTTCAATTTGCATGTGATGCGCCATTAGCTGCCGAAGCCATGTATCTCACAGCGAAAAAAGATATGATGAATTATATGAGAGATTCTTCTCACGCAAAAAGATTATCGAAATTAAATGTGGTAAAGGATATCGAATTTTGTGTTCAAGAAAGTATTTATGATATAATTCCATATTTAGATGGAAAATCATTAAGATTAAAAAAATAAAATCTGTAGTCATATAATCTTATTTATAATGATAATTAAAGATATAGTTAGCCTTCAAAAATGCTAGATATAAGCTATTCACCATATTGGCTAATTTTATGCTTATCACTTGGTTTAGGATATGCTTTCTTGCTATACAACAAGCATAAAGGGCCTTGGAAACCTATTTGGAATAAAGTTCTATTCGTTCTCAGAACAATTGCTATTACCTTAATTGCCTATCTTTTATTGGAACCCTTTTTGAATATTCGAAGAACAGAAAGTGAAGATTCTAATATTGTTTTCCTTATAGATGATTCTGAATCAGTTAATGAAGGAGATGATAATTTTAATAAAACATTTTCATCAATACTTCAACTAAAGGAAAAGCTCGAAGACGAGAAAGGGGTACACATTCCAATCTTAAACTTAAAAGGTGATATAATTACTAGTTCAGATAGCTTGGAAGGTTTTCAAAAATCTAGTCCCTTAAATCAGTCCTTAAAAAATATTTCAGATCTAATTGATGAAGCATTAATTTCAAGAGTGGTTTTATTTTCTGATGGAATTTATAATCAAGGCATTTCACCTGATTATTATGCCTTTCCTTTTGAGCTCTCAACAGTGGGTTTAGGTGATACTGTTCAAAAGAAAGATGTTGTATTAAAAGAGATCAGATATAATAAGGTAGCTTATCAGGGCAATGAATTCCCAATAGAGGTTGATATTTTACAAAGCGGATTTGATAATCAAGTTGGACGTGTAAAGTTGCTTAAAGAGGGAAAAACAATAGATCAAGAGGTAATCAATTTTATAGGGAATGATAATTTATCGACTGTTCAGTTTTTAGTTTCTGCAGATGATTTTGGTTTCCAATCTTATACTGTTAGAGTGGAAGCCTTAGAAGGTGAATTTATACAAGAAAACAACAGCAAAAATGCCTATGTCAATATAATTGAAGGTAAAAAGAAGATTTTATTTTTAGCGCCCTATCCTCACCCTGACATTAAAGCATTAACCGCTTCACTTGATCAAAATACTAATTATGAATATGAACTAAATATCGCCTCGGTTAATAAAAAGCAGCTTAAAAATATAGCCGAATATGATTTAGCTATTTTATTTCATTTGCCAAACCGAAATAATGTTTTCATTTCTGAAATTCGAAAGATAGCCAATGCCAATATTCCTATTTGGTTTGTAAATGGCCCAAATATGGCTTTTAATATTTATAATGAAGTGAATAAATCAACCGAATTAAGACCTTCTGCTGAGGTAGATGAAGCTTTCGCTTATATAAATCCAAAATTTGATTTATTTCAATTGGAAAATGAAAAGCAAGAGATCCAATCAAAACTGCCACCAGTATATTTACCGTATGTTAAACATCAATTTCATCCTTTGGCTCAGAGTTTTATGATGAAAAGAGTTGGGAATGTTAAAACTCAACAACCCATATTTGTTTTTTATAAAGATGATCAAACAAGGCAAGCTACTCTTCTTGCACAAAATTTCAGAGTTTGGAGAATGGTAGAATATTTAAATACTGAAAGGCATGATTTTTTTGATTCGTGGGTTTCTAAAACTATTCAGTATTTAACTGCTAATAATAAAAGAGACCTATTTAAAGTATTTCCAATAAAAGATGCCTTTCTAGATAATGAAATGATAAAATTCAATGTAGAATTGTACAATGAAGTTTTCGACAGGATATTTGATGTTCCCATCAGCTTGATCTTGAAAAATGAGAAGGATAGTATTTTAAATTATGAATTTACACCTGATAGGCTTAAGCCAAATTTTGATTTGGGAACTTTGGCTCAAGGGGTCTATGATTATACAGCTACTGGTAATTTGCAAGGTGTAAATTATACTTCTTCCGGACAGTTTGTGGTCGATCAATTTGATATTGAGAAGCAAAACTTAAAAGCCAATTTTAATCTATTAAGAAGAGTTGCCCAAAAGAATAATGGGAAGTTCTACAAAGTAGATGAATTAAGTAGTTTAGAAAGTGATTTGATGGCTAATGATTATCCTAAAGTGTTAAGCGGTGAATCTGAGGTTATTCCAATAACTCAAAATATTATTCCTTATATAATTATTTTGATTTTATTGTTTTCTGAGTGGTTTATCAGACGATTTTTCGGGTCTTATTGATAAAAAACACCTTATTTGTATTAGATTCAAGCTTTGAAAAACCACATTTACCAATCAAAATCTTAATTAATCCTTTTGTTTTTAATAAAAAATTAAATAATCACTTTAAAATAAAGTACCTAAAGTATTGATATTTAGAAAAATATAATAATATTGCATCTGGCAACAAAGCACAATTATTAAAATGAAAAGAAAACTTACTAGTGCACTCATACTTTTAGTGTTAATATTAACCACATATTTTTTTGTTTTTGAGTACTACGCTAGCTCTCCTTTGATAGATAGCGCAAAGGTAGAATCTGATACTGCTCAAATTAATCTGGTCAAACCAGATCCTACCATCTTATACGGCATGGTAGTTGATTCTTTTCAGGTTGCGGAACATGCCGTAAAAAGAAACCAGAGTATTTCTGATATATTATTAGCATATAATGTTTCCCACCAAACCATTTTTCAATTAGCTAATGTTGCCAAAAATGTATTTGATGTACGTAAGATTGCACCTAACAAAAAATATACGATAATTTATCAAGATAATGACTCATTACCTTCTGCAAGGGCTTTAGTGTATGAACCAAACCCGGAAGAGTATGTTGTTTTTAACTTAAAAGATTCAATTAAAGTATATGTCGAAAAAAGACCAGTTGAAGTTAAAGAGAAAGCAATTAGTGGTACAATTCAATCTTCACTTTATGAAGAGATATTAAAAAATGGAGGAACTCCTGAATTAGTCGATTTAGTAGCTGATATGTATGGATGGCAAATTGATTTCACCAAAATTTATCCTGGGGATCAATTTAAAGTAATATACACTGAGAGAACAATTGAGGGGAAATCTGTAGGCATAGAAGAAATTATAGGTGCAGAATTAATTCATTATAATAATCCATTTTTATCCATTGCTTTCGATCAAGGCGATGGTATTGATTATTTTGACGAAGAAGGGAAAAGTTTAAGAAAAGCATTCTTGAGATATCCAGTGAAATTTACACGAATTAGTTCAAAATATACTAAAAGAAGATACCACCCTGTACAAAAGAGATATAAAGCTCATTTAGGGACTGATTATGCAGCACCAACGGGTACGCCAATTTATGCTGCTGGAGATGGTGTAATTCTTAAAGCAAGATATGAGAAATTTAATGGGCGTAATGTAAAAATCAGACATAATGCTACTTATTCTACGCAATACCTTCACATGTCAAGAATAGCAAAAGGAATAAAGCCAGGATCAAAAGTTAAGCAAGGCCAATTAATTGGTTATGTAGGTTCTACAGGTTTAGCAAGTGGACCGCATTTGTGTTATCGCTTTTGGAAAAACGATAAGCAAGTTGATGCTTTAAAAGTAGATTTACCTCCTTCTGAGCCAATTAAAGAAGATTATCTTTCAAACTTCATGAGATATAAAGGGTATGTGAAATCAAAATTAGATCAAGTTTCATACCCTGAGGCTGAAAGTGAAGTTCTAATGGCAAAAGTGAAGTAATTACTTTTAATAAGTTTGTAAATATTTCATCAACCAATAAATATAATTCTCCCCGAATTTTAATATAAGATAAGTAAGGTCTCGGATAGAAATCCTATTATTTCATCGAATATTTTTATGCAATTCAATTTTTAAAAGTAGTTTTGTACAATTATTTTTTAAAAATTTTAAAGAAATTGCAAAATGAAAGGTTTGTTCCTTATATTAAATTTTATTTTGATTTTTTCTATTCAGAATGCTGAGGCTCAATTAGGTGGAAATTGGGTAGATTTGGAAGGTAAAGTCATTAGTAAAGCTTTGGAAGCACCTATTGAGGCTACTTTGACTTTAGAAAGTTTACCTTATGGCGCTGATATAAGAGTGTTTCATTCTGATGAGGAAACAGGTGATTTTTCTTTTAAAATCAAAGAAAATAAAGCCTATAAAATAAAAGTTGAATCAAAAGGGTACATATCCTTAGAAGAAGAAATAAAAATTGAAGATGAAAATAATCCTGTAGTCTTCAGTCTTATGCCTTCTGGTGAAGGAACTATACTCAGACTGGATATAAACTTTAAGCAAAGTAAAGCTGAGATTCTTGAAGAATCTTATAAAGAGTTAGATAAGCTCATGCAAATGCTTAAAGAGTATCCGAATATGGAAATTCAATTAGAAGGGCATACAGATTTTAGAGGAAGTGCTTCTGCAAATATGAGATTAAGTGAGAAAAGGGTGAACGCAGTAAAATCTTATTTGACTTCTAAATCCGTAGATGCTAAAAGAATAAAAACTAAAGCATTTGGAGGTACTATGCCTTTAAGCCGAGAGAATACAGAAGAGGCAAAATTAAACAATAGGAGAGTGGAAGCTCGAATATTAAAGACGGAATAATAAAATGAAAAAACTATCTTTAGTAGCAGTAATCACTATTTTCTTTTCCAATATCGCTTTCAGTCAAGATACTAAATGGGCTGATAGAGTAATTGAGTATTCATCTCAATTGGAAGAAACACAATTTTCAGTTGAGCAATTATTAGGAAAACCTAATGTATATCCTTGGGGTGAGGGTAGTCCTAGTGCATGGACACCAAGCAGACCCGGAAGATCAGAATTTGTAAAAGTAGGATTTGACAATCCTAAACCCATTCGTCAAATTGCAATTGCTGAATCATATAATCCTAGTGCACTCACAAAGATTTACTTTTACGATGAGGAAGGCAATGAATATCTAATGATTGAAAGAGAGCCTGTAATTGTTAATCAACCAGGTCGTTTTTTAAGGTTATTTACTGAGCTTACCGAATTTAACGTAGCTGCGGTTAAGTTGGAATTTGAAGGAGAAGCTGTACCAGGTTATTACAGTATTGATGCCATTGGTATTACAGATTCAGAAACACCTATTGACCTGCAGTTAGAATTGGTGCCGAATGTAAAGGAAGAATTAGTTTCAGAACGTTTAGATGAAAAGGTAAATAGTCCTTATGAAGAATTAAAACCAATATTAAGTCCTGATGGAAAGCAATTATTTTTCGGGAGAAAATTTCATCCAGATAATATAGGGGGTATAGAAGATTATGAGGATATATGGGTGAGTGATCTTGACAGTATAACTAATGAGTGGAAAGAAGCCCGAAATGTTGGTGAACCTTTAAATAGTGATGGACCAAACTGGGTGAGCTCAATCACGCCAGATGGGAATACTCTGGTATTGCTTATTGGTAATGAATATGATGATAAGAAAAAGAAATTATTTTCTGGTGTGTCTGTATCATCTAAAGAAGGCGATAGCTGGTCAAAACCTGAGAGCTTAAAGATTGATGACTTCTATAATATGTCTGAAAAGGCTAATTTTTATCTGGCAAACAGTAGAAAAACATTGATGATGTCAATCAAAAGAGATGATTCATACGGGGATAGAGATTTATATGTGAGTTTTGAAAAAAGAGATGGCACGTGGACTGCTCCAATGAATTTAGGTGATGTAGTGAATACAGCTACCGATGAGACTTCCCCTTTCTTAGCAGCGGATGATAAAACTTTATTTTTCTCCTCTTCGGGTTACATAGGCTTCGGAAAAAGTGATATCTATATGACTCAAAGATTAGATGATACATGGCAAAATTGGAGTGAACCCTATAATATGGGGCCGCAAGTAAACTCAAGCGGTGATGATTTATTTTTCAGTATGCCTGCGGAAGGTAATTATGCTTATTACACAAAAGAAGATTCCGTTGGTAATATGGATATTTACCGTTTGCCAATGCCATTATTTAATGAACTTAATCCAGTTATTACAATTGCAGGTAGAGTTGTAGATGCAGAAACTCAAGAACCACTTGATGCAATAGTATCTTATGAAACATTAGATGGTACAGAGGTTGGTAGAGTACAAACTGACCCTACAACAGGAGAATATAAAATTGCTTTACCTGCCGGGCAAGAGTATCAATATATTGCAAGAGTTAAAGGCTATTTACCAATCAGTGAAAATGTTGATTTAACCAATCAGAAGGAATCAAAAAGTTTTAATAATGACATGATCATGGCTCCTGTTAAAGAGAAAGCTGAGATCGTTTTAAACAATGTATTCTTTGCATTTGATAGCTACGAGCTATTAGCAAGCAGTAAATCTGAATTAGATAGAATGGTTGAGGTAATGAATGAAAATTCAGCTATTGAAGTGGTTATTATTGGTCATACCGATAGCACTGGTCCTGAAGAATATAACCAAATGCTTTCTGAGAAAAGAGCTCAATCAGTTGTGAATTATTTAACAAATAATGGTATCAAATCAGAAAGACTTGAGTATGTTGGTAAAGGTGAAACTGAACCCGCTTATCCTAACGATACTAGAGAAAACAGAGCTAAAAACAGAAGGGTTAACTTCAAAGTGGATAAGGAATAGAATTAATTCATATAAATTGAAAAAGCCGGTTAAACCGGCTTTTTTTATGTCTAGTACTATTTTTTCCTTTTAAATCTACTTAAAGTTTTTTTTACGAAGCCAATAAAGAATTTACTTTGCCCCAGAAGGAACCCATAAAATAATAAGATGATAAAATAAACAGGTAGGATAAGTATATAATAAACCGTTGTAAATATCCAGTTTCGTTCTTCTTTTGCGGCTATTAGTGATAAAACTGGTTCCTTTAAAAAGAGAACAGTAAAACCAGTACAAGCAAACACAATTAGAACAACGAATACTTGCCAACCAGATTTAAGATCCCATCTGTTTTTAAGTTTCTCAAACATTTAGAGCTAGTTTTAGCACAAATGTAATTTAATTTATGGAGTCTTTAGTTAACAAATTACCGCTAATGGCTAATAGGTTGATTTCTGATTGTTTAGCAAGGTAAATAGCATTTAATAATCTGCTTTCTGCCTCAATAGAGTTTAATTGAAATTCTCTTAATTCAATAGAATTAGATCTTCCTACTTTGTATCTTTCTAATGCGATATCTGCATTTTCTTGAGCCACATCTAAATTTTCATTCTCAAGCTTTATTAAATCAATTTTATTTTTGTACCGCACGTAGGCTGATGATAAGTCACCTTGTAGTTGGTTTTCTAACTCTTGCATTGCAATTGTATTATTTTCTACTGCTATCTGAGTAGTTTGGTTTCGTCTCCGTCTATCTAAACGATCGAATATCCTCCATGATAAACTCAATCCATAGCTTAATCCTAATGCTTGGTTTTGAAGTAAAAACCCTGCCTGGGCATTTAAGTTAGAATAACCATAGCCTAGGTTGAAATCTACTTGAGGAAGTAATTCTGTATTAACTGTTTTATTCTGAATTTTAAGAATATCTTCTTGCTGCATTAAAGCTAATAGTTCCTTATTTCTAGTGTTAAGGTCTTCTATCAATTGGTTTAATTCTAAACTAGTATCAATAGACATGCTATCCGTTGCGATAAACTCATGATTAGGATCTTGTCCTAAAAGTAAGTTTAAGGATACTCGTGCCTGCTGTACGAGTTCTTCCTGATTCATTAAATTACTTTTATCGGTATTTAAATCTACTTGAGCGGCCAATAATTCAGTCTTTGAGAACCGACCAACTTCATAATTAGCTTCTGCAATTTCAAGTCTTTCTTGTGATAGTTCAACAGCCGATTCTAATACACTGAATTGATATTGTTCAAATACTAATTGAAAATAGGATTGTATGATGCTTCCTAAGGTATTTTCTAAAACTGCCTGAGTTTCAAATCGAGTTTTGTTCCTTTCAACTTGCAATGCTTTGTAATCCAAAAACATTTTAGTACCATCAAAAAGGGTCCAAGTCAAATCACCTCTAACGTTAAATCGATTAGATTTTGCTCCATTAATTTCTCTTGGTGGCCCTTCGATAAATTGCTGGTTTACATCTTCAATATCAAAAGATTGTCCACTAGCAATGTCTATAACTGGTAGAAAAGCAGAATAAGCGTAATTTGAATTTAAAACAGCTTCTTTTTCTATATTTTTGGCCGTCCTGATGGAAAAATTATTCTCCATTCCAATACTTACAGCTTCTTCTAAGCTAACTTCCTGTGCTACTGCATTGAAGCTAAATAATCCTATAAAAATGAATGTGATATATTTTATCATAAAAAATTAAGATTCTACACGAGAAACACGTGCACGTTTACTAGCTAAATAAGAATAAATAGCAGGGATAACATATAATGTTAATCCAGTTGCGAAAATTAAACCTCCAATAATGGCAATTCCCATTGACACTCTACTTTCAGAACCCGCACCAAGTGCCAGAGCAATTGGTAAAATTCCCAGGATGGTAGATAAAGCTGTCATTAGTATCGGTCTAAATCGTGATTTAGCTGCCTCAACAATTGATTCAGTTACATTTAATCCTTGAGCTTTTTTCTGATTTGCAAATTCCACAATCAGAATAGCATTTTTAGAAACTAAACCTATGAGCATGATGATTCCAATTTGGCTAAAGATGTTTAGAGTTTCTCCAAATAACCAAAGTGATAAAAATGAACCTCCTACGGCTAATGGAACCGTAAATAATATGATTACAGGATCTCTAAAACTTTCAAATTGGGCAGCCAATACTAAATAAATTAATACAATTGCAAATCCGAATGCAAATAGTAAACTCGATGAACTTTCAAAATAGTCTAAGGACGCACCGGATAAAGAAGTGCTATAAGTCTCGTCTAATACTTCTTTTGCAATTGCATCCATAGCTTCAACACCATCTCCAATTGTTTTGCCTGGAGCTAAACCTGCAGATAATGTAGCCGAGATATATCTATTATATCGGTATAAGGATGGTGGTGTTGAGCTTTCACCTAATGTTACCAAGTTGTCAAGTTGTAACATTTGACCATTTTGTGCTCTCACATACAAAGATCGTAAATCTACTGGTGCATTTCTGTCGTTTCTTTGAACCTGACCTATCACCTGGTATTGCTTTCCATCCATAATGAAGTAATCAAACCTCTGTCCACTAAGGCCTAATTGCAGTGTTCGAGCTATATCTATTACTGAAATTCCCAATGATTTAGCTTTTTCTCTATCAATCTGTATATCAATCTGAGGCTTAGTAAATTTTAAATCCTGATCTACCACTGTAAAAGTTGGATCCTGCTGCGCCTTTTCTATGAATTTAGGTAAGGCTGCTTGTAGTTTGTCTAGTGAAGTGGCTTGAATTACATACTGAATCGGTAATCCCCCTCTTCTACCACCGATGGTTTGTTGCTGGAAAGCAAAGGCTTTAGCTGCAGGGAATTGACTAAGAATAGGTGTGTATTCATCATATAATTGCTGTTGACTTTTCTCTCGGTCTTCAGCATCTACCAACATTATCCTCATAAATCCAGAGTTAGTACCCTGAGTACCAAACCCAGGTGATGTTACAGAGATCAAGCCATCAGTTGGTAAAGTATCCATGGTAACCTCTACCAAATTATTAATGTATTCATCCATATAATCGAATGTGGCACCTTCAGGACCTGCAGCATTTACTGAAATCATTCCACGGTCTTCCAATGGCGCTAATTCAGAAGGAAGTGTTTTAAATAAACCATAAATTAAGGCACCTGCTCCTAAAAATAGAATTATTCCCATCCATCTCACTTTCATGAAAGCGTCTAAACTTCTTCCATACCCTTTGTTTAGCCAAACGAAGAATGGTTCTGTTTTTCTGTAAAACCAATTATGTCTTTCTCGCTTCTTCAATATTCGGCTACTCATCATTGGGGTTAATGATAAGGCTACAAATGAAGAAATCATTACTGCTGTTGCTACAACTACACCGAATTCTCTAAATAGTCTACCCGTAATACCTTCAAGAAAGATAACCGGCATGAACACTGCTACTAAGGCAACGGTTGTCGCGATAACGGCAAAGAAAATTTCTACAGAACCTTTTTTGGCAGCTTCCATTGGTTGCATTCCATCTTCCACCTTAGTATAAATATTTTCTAATACCACTATGGCATCATCCACTACTAAACCGATGGCTAGTACTATCCCTAATAAAGTCAAAACATTGATAGAAAATCCCGCTAGATACATGAAAAAGAAGGTTCCTATTAAGGCTACTGGGATTGTCGCAATTGGAATAACTGTAGTTCTCCAATCCCTTAAAAAGGCAAAAATGATTAAGATTACGAGAATAAATGCGATTAAAATGGTTTGCTGTACTTCATTTATTGACTCTCGAATATATTCTGTTTGATCAAATCCAATTCCCAAATTAATATCTTCGGGAAGGTCTTTCTTGATATTATCAACCCTTTTGTAAAACTCATCCACAATATCGATACTGTTGGAACCAGGCTGAGGAATTAAAACTACACCCACCATTGGTATTCCATCTCTTTTCAAAACAGTTCGCATATTTAGTGGGCCTAATTCTGCATATCCGATGTCAGAAAAGCGGACAAACGAATTATTTTGTTCTGCAATAATTAGGTTATTGAAATCTTCTTCGCTTTTAAGCTGGCCTTGTGTTTTCACTACCAACTCTATCATATCACCTTCAATACTTCCTGAAGGTAATTCAACATTTTGATTTTCAACTGCGCTTAAAACGTCTAATGGGGTTAATTGATAAGCAGCAAGTTTTATGGGGTCCATCCATAATCGCATCGCATACCTTTTTTCTCCCCATATTCTTACTTCACTAACACCTGATATTGTTTGAAGCCTTTCTTTAAAAGTATTTTCTGCAATAGCGGATAATTCTAAAAGACTTCTTTCCTCACTGTTAATGTTTAAGAATACAATAGGTTCTGAATCAGCATCTGCTTTGTTTACGGTTGGAGGTTCAGCATCTTCCGGCAATCTTCTTCTTGCTCCTGAAACCTTATCTCTCACATCATTGGCGGCAGCTTCTAGATTTTCACTTAAATTGAATTCAATGGTAATCCTACTTCTACCTTCAGCACTTGTAGAAGTAATAGTTCTAATCCCTGCGATACCGTTTACCGCTTCTTCAAGCGGTTCCGTGATTTGTGATTCTATTACATCTGCATTAGCTCCAGCGTAGTCAGTGGTAACTGTAATGATTGGCGGATCAACTGAAGGGTATTCTCTAACCCCTAAAAAATTAAATCCAATAAGGCCAAAAATTAATATTACCAGAGATAGCACTATGGCTAAAACAGGCCTTTGTATACTTATTTTTGATAAGGAAGCCATCTTAGTTTTCTAGCTTTTTAATTTCTACTTTTGCTCTATCTTTTAATTGAGGAACACCCGCAATTGCTACTGTATCCCCATTTTCAATACCTCTTAGTATTTCAACCCTATTTGCAGTTCTCGAACCTAATTCTACTTCTTTTAAATGAGCCATTCCATTTTCAATAACATATGCGGTATGTCCATCTGCTTTTGGCATAATTGAAGTCGTTGGAATTAAAATAGAATTTTCTCTATTTTCAAGACTTAGGTTAATTCTAATAAATTGACCTGGTATTAAAGTGTTATCAGGATTTTCAGTTTCAGCCCTAACAGTTAAGGTTCTTGTTACAGGATCAATTTGTGGCTCAATGGCATAAACTGTGGCTTCTCTATCTTTATTCTCGGCCTCTGAATTAAAAGTAATTTTACTTCCTTCTTTTACCAATCCGCTGTATCTACTAGGAACAGAGAACTCAATTTTAATAGGGTTTACATTATATAATGAAGCGATTTGTGAGCTAGGTGTAATATAGCTTCCCTCACTAACATAACGCAAACCGATATATCCGGAAAAAGGAGCTCTAATTCTAGATTTATCAATTTGAGCCTGCAATGCTTCTATTTCTGCTTCAGTAGTTTTTAAATTAGTAAAGGCGATGTCATATTCTTCCTTACTAATCGCTTCCTTTTCCAGCAATTGCTTTTGCCTTTTCTCAGTTTCTGCATTTAGGCGTGCTGTATATTTTAATCTTTGAAGATCAGCTTCAAGGTCAGCTACATTCGTTTGAACGAGTAACTTACCTTTTTTTACATATTGACCTTCTTTGAAATATATATGGTCTATTTTACCAGATATTTCACTTGCTAGTTGCACAGATTCATTGGCTAATAATGATCCTGTTAAGACAATGTCATTTTTGAAAGTTTCATACTGAACCACTTTAGCATCTATCGTTATTTTAGTGCTAGCAACAACAGGCTCTGATGAAACTTGTTGCTTTTCTTCAGAGGAAAAAATATCTGGAAATACTAAGAATATGATAACGGCAACTATTGCGATAAAGGCAATAATTCGTATTGCAATTTTGTTCATAGTGAATAATTAAAAAAGTAAGCTAATTAATGTGCAAACATACAAACAGATAGAACTATGCTAAAGATGAAAAGTTGCCTATTTTGAAAGCTTTCACTTTAACGGCAGGAAATAGTGATGATTGGAAGGTAGGAATCTCTAACTATGGAGATAGAGATTCCTAATGCTAAGAATAATAAGGCTTTATTCTTTTATAAGTTTTTGAATAAAGTATTGATCATCTATAGATAAGATAATGAAGTACATACCCCCTTTGAGATGGTCGATAGAAATAGTATTTCTACTTGCATTAATATTATTTAATTCTTGCAGTTTGCTACCATTCGATGAGTATATCGTTGCGCTAATAGTGCTTGCAAATTGTAATTTTTCTGTTTTAATAAAGATTTGATCTTTAGCGGGATTTGGATATATCAATCCATCTATTGTTTTAAAATCAATATTAGCTAATGTTTGGCCTGTAGAATCTTCGACTGGCTGTAAATCATCGATGGTTCTTGGTGAGATTTGATAGTCATTACCAAACTGACCTACAAAGCCTGTTACATCATACAATCCAGTAGGAATATCTTCTCCAACTATTGGGTGATTACCAGAACCAATTCTAAAAATCAATTCATTGACACCGTCTGTAATTGTAAAATTACCGCTAGCACCGCCTCCAAGAAAGATTCCAGTCTCTACAAATTCAACATTTCTAACAGTGATCAACTGCGATTCATATTCTTCACCTACATTTGCAAGACTAATAACTTTTGGTTCAGGGAGGTTTACACCTTGTTTTAATATTGTGATGGTAATTGGTGATTCGGAAATTTGTAAAAGGTTATTAAACTCACTTAAACCACCAGTCACAGATACACTATCGCCCTGTTGAAGATTTTCAGATTCATTATCCGTATCAAAACTTCTCACTACAAGTCCTGCAGTACCGTCATAAATCACTCTGTTGTTGCTGCTATTGTTACCTGCATCAATTACTACTCCTTGAACAGTTACTACTTCACCTAGCGTAAATTGTCTTGCTTCAGCAATGGTCGTTATTTCTATAGCTCCTTCTTTTCCTGAAACTGAAAGCTCTTCCGAATCGCCATCGGTGCTATGTATTACTTCTATATTAACTTCTTGCTCCTCTTGATTAGGTTCAAATCGAAGGAATACGGTGAAAGTTTGCTCGCTACTGTTGTTTGAAGAAAAACCAATGCTATCTGTATAATTCTCTCCATCGGTAGAAACGTAAAAAGGGGCTTCCACTTGCACAGAAACATCAGAAGTTAAATTATATGCATTAATTTCATATTGCTGTTCTAATGAAGAGCCTAGTTCAGCATTACCAAAATCAGCATTAAAATTAAGTGTATTTAAGATTAAATTTGGGCTAGTGGATCCTCCCCAGATTGCATTTACCCATTCCGGATGATCAATGAAGGGATTACGATTGCCTTGATATCCAAATGCGCCTTCATGTCGTGCTCTTTCTTCAGCATCCACTGGGTCTTGCTCATGCCATTTAATTAAGGTGAATAAAACGCCAAGGGCAGGTTCATTCGAAAAACTAATTCTATCAACTAATTCTAGGTCAAGAGATTCACTTTCATATCGAGTAGCCATGTAGAAAAGAATTCTTGCTACATCTCCTTTAATTTCATCTCTAGGATCCCAAAAGTCGTTAGTGGTATATGTATCAGGAGCTTCGCCTTCTGCATTTTCTGGAATATTTTCTACATCATTAAAGTCCTTATTGCTTTTTGAGCTGTTAACCGTTGCATCTGATGGCCTCAGGTTGTGTACATCTGTGTAAGCGGTATCTTGAGTGCTAAAACCATGAGAAGAAGGCCAAGTATGCTCTCTGTTCCAAAAATCAGGTTCATTGTTTGAGGCAAAGTTGGATTTCGGGATGGAGGCATTCTTGTAAAAGAGTATAATGTTATCTGGGTTATTAGGGTCTTCATCAAGATCTCTGAGGATAACATCTCTAAACTCACTATAAGTTTTCACCTCATGCCCCCGAAGTATTTGATGCAGCTTTATTTTTAACTCATTACCACTTAATCCCTCTGTTCCATCATAATAGCCATCAGGCTGTGCTATCACAATTGTGCTCAAAATGGATAAAATTGTTAGGAGTAGTATTTTTTTCATATAGAATAGAATTTTCATTTTGAAATTAATAGAGACTTTCCTGATTATTATTATTTGTATAAAAATCAAGAGTTCAAAGTTAATTGGTTCTGTTAAAACAATCTAAAAAACTGACTGGTCTGTGTGTTTTATTTTTATAATTCTATAAAAATGTGGGTTCTTTATATTTATTGTAATGAGTATAAAAAAACCCGAGGTAGCAATACCTCGGGTTTTCGTTTTTTATTTAACTCTTGAAAAATGAGTTATTCTTCCCCTACTTCAACATTATCGATCGTTACTCTGGTTGCACCTGCACCAGAGATATATCTGAAAGCAAATCGATAAGCATCATTATGGAATTCAGAAGGAATTCCTACTGCCTGGTCAGAAAATACGTTATTTTCGCTTGCTGGTGGTGGAAAGTTAAATTCTAATTGAGTCCAAGCACTAGCGTCAAATGCACCGTCAGCGGCATAATCATCTTCAGCTATAACCCATATTTCAGGACTTGGTCCGTCAAATCTACTTGCATACTTAAATTTCAATGTATTAAGTACCACATCATTTGACTCTTGTACTGGTGAAATAATCCAAGAATCTACTTCTTGTGGACCACCAGAGAATCCGTTTGCTTGGATACCTTGGCCATCAAAACCAAAAGAAGTACAACCCCAACCAGAACCACCTGCTAATACTACATTCTCTACTCTCCAGTCAGCTAATACTGCACTACATGCATCGAAGTCGCCACCAAAGTCAGCCGAAAAATCAATATTGAATCGGATAGGAAGTAATACTCTGGAAATGACATGAACAGTTCCATTACCTTCGCTATTTGACCTTAATATTTCTAAATCTGGATTAGCATTTATTACCAAACCACCATCACGTGCTACTGGAACGTTAATACCAGATAAAGTAGCGATAGATCTGAAAGATCCAGTCTCGATCTGATTTAGGCTTAGATTAGCTAAAGCAATATGCGTTTCCAGTATTTCTACTAAGTTAACAGCATCATCAGCTAATAAATCCTCCACGCTATCATAACCTAATTGGGAAGCCAATATTGCAAAAGCATTGTTTGTAGGTGCAAAAACAGTTCTTTGCTCTTGCGTTTTGTTGCTCGTTAGAGCACCAACCAAGCCATTTTCATCAGCTAAGCTTATGAATGAACTCAATTCGCCAGAGGCATTTTCTTCGTTTATTACTGTTAAAAGAAGTGGATCGTCTGTAATCCCAACATCTGATGAATCATCATAATTTTCGTCTATACAAGAAGTTGAAAAAATCAACATTCCTGCGAACACGAATGATGCATATTTTAATATATTTTTCATTTTACTATTTTTTAAATTTTTGTCTCAATTAAAAGATGTATTTAACACCAAACTGTGCACTCCAAGTTTGACCAAGATCAAAGTTTGGAATGGTTACATCCGTTGGATAAGTTGACTCTCCTTGAATAGTATTGATGGTAAATTGAGCATTTCCATTAGCATCAGTACCTTCAAAGTTCATTAAGTTTCTTTGTACAGTTTGTCTGCTTACACCCCATGAGTCATTCATCATGTTCAATACATTTAAAATATCAGCTCTGAATTCTAATCTATGCTCAGATGGATCCTTAGTTAAGTTGATGGTTTGAACAACTGATAAGTCAAGTCTGTGTAACCATGGTAAAACTGCACCATTTCTTTCCGAAACCGTACCTCTATTTTCGCTTAAATATGGATCATTCTCAATATAGTTATTCAAAATGTTCCATTGCTGCTCAGCAGTTTGCACAATTGATCCACCAGCTATTCTGTCGATAAGCTGTGCATCTTCTAAACTTTCTGGGATATACATTAATGAAGATCCACCACCTTCACCAGTAATGTTACCACTGTAAGTATAAGAGTATCTTCCTTGTTCACCAGCTGAATAGTATAAGTTGAATGAAGTGTTGTTAGATTCATTTAGACCTTTTGTGTTGAAGGCAATTAAACCTACTACTCTATTTGGTTGATCATTTCTTGAGAATCCTTCTTCCGGATTGTTTCTTCCTTGCTGAACGTCAGCTGGCCATAAGGAAGCTGCTTGAGAACCGCCACCAAGTCCAAAGTCTCTACTTTGACTTCTTGTATAATTAAAGCTGGTAAAAATACCTTTACCCCAATCCTTTTGAACTCCTAGAGTTAAAGCAGCATAAGTCCTGTCGTCAATATTAGTTAAATAATATAACTCATTGATTTCGCCACCTAGTGCTACTTGATCGTAAGTTGGATATGCATTACCGCCAATATTTACTGACTCACCAGTAGGAACACTTGAAAGGTTAGCACTGAATGGAGTGTTGTAATCTTTAGAGAAGATACCTTCAACAGTGAATACAAATCCATTATAAACATAATCTGCCGCTAAGTTGCTTCTCCAAGTTTGAGGAAGTTGAAAGTTAGGGTCAGTTATTGATAACGAGCTAGAAACAGTAGGTTCCTGTACTGATGGATCTGGTCTGTAATAGTTAATATCCGCTTGGAAACCTTCCCATGTTGGGTTTCCATCTTGTCCCCAATCATCTTCCAATAGACCAATGAAACCTCTTGTTACACCATTACCATTAATTTGGTTAGATAAGTGAACAAATATTGGACGACCTGTGAAAATACCTGTCCCACCACGTACTTGTAAGGTTTTGTCACCAAATGTATCCCAGTTAAAACCTAAACGAGGAGAGAAAACAGGGTTAATTGAAGGGAAATTATCCACACGAGGTTCAATAAATTCACCTGGATTTCTAGGGTTTTCTACACTTATCCCTAATGCTTCTACTCTAGGGTTTCTAGGAGCATCAATTGGGTAGAAAGGTAATTCAACACGTAAACCTGCTGTTACTTTTAAGTCGTTAGTTGCTTGATATTCGTCTTGTACATAAATACCAACTTGTCCAAATTGAGTTCTATCTGTTGGTAAAACATTTGGATTTTCTGCATCATATGTAAATCCAATTGCAAAACCTGCTGGACGAACGCTTGGGTCTCTATCAATTACTGCAGCTACGAAATCATCATAAGAATTCCATCTGTACCATGAATCCCAAGTTGGGTTAAAGGCATTATCGAATGTCATGTATTCGAAGTTCACACCCGCAGTGAAAGTATGATCACCCATGAAATAATTAAAATTATTTGTGATATTAAAGGTTTTGTTATCCAATAAGTTACCTCTAGTGAAAAGTTCAGTTCCTAATGAGGCGAAATATAATGGAGTAGAACCGTCATATTCTAATATTTCAGACATTGGGAAATTTTGATCTCCAGGAATAAATCTTTGGGATATGGCGCTGGTATATCCAATATTCAATTTATTGGCCATATTGTTACCAATGTTTGAAGTCCACTCTCCAACAATAGATTGAACGTCTTCTTCACTTCCGTAATTACCGTTTCTGAAGGTAAGCGCTTCATTACCAAATCTACTTGTATTTCTAAATCTTTCACTAGCAGGAAGTCCACGAATACTGTTTCCGTTGATTCCAACATCTCTTCTTTGTTGGAAATTGTTGTAACGCACCATGATTTTGTTGCTCTGATTCAAGTTGTAATCTAATCGAAAGTTCAACCTTGTAGCTACATCTTCAAATGGATAGTTTTCGTAAGCACCTGTTTCATATCCATAAATTTCTTGCATTTGCTCTTGCACAAACTCAGCTTGATCAGCCGTCATTCTTGCAATACCTAATTCTAAGTCAGGCAATAATCCTTGCTCAGGTCTTGCCGCTCTTCTAGTATCACCAGGGATAGCATTATCCTCAAATTCAAATGAACCAAAAAAGAACAATTTATCTTTAATGATCGGTAAACCTAAAGTTACACCGTGAATTTGTGTACTTGATTCAGAAAAAGGTACGTCCTGACCACCATTTAAAGTAGTTCCTTGAGTATTCTGATTTCTGAAAAGTGTATAAGCCGTTGCTTGTATAGAGTTAGTACCTGACTTAGTTACAGCATTAACACTTGCTCCTGTAAAACCACTTTGAGTTACATCATAAGGAGCGATGTTTACTTGTACTTCTTCAATTGCGTCAATTGAAATAGGATTTCCTCCTGCAAACTGAGAGCTTCCTAAGCCAAAGTTGTTGTTGTATAAGTTACCATCAATGGTGTAATTGTTATATCGGTTATCAGCACCACCAAAACTAGTCCCATTTGATTGAGGATTCAATCTTGTGAAGTCATTTATACTACGGTTAATGGTCGGCATTGAAGCGATTCTTTCATTTGATAAGTTGGTAGAAGCTCCTGTTCTATCACCATCAATTACTTGACCTCTTTGTGCTTCAACAAGTATTTCACTTAATTCTTCAACACTAGTTGTCATAGCAATATTGAGGTTCAATGTTTGACCTAAGTCAAGATCGATATTCTGAAGCTCATATTCTTGAAAGCCAATAAATGAAACTTTAAGTGTGTATGGTCCACCCACTCTCATGTTTAGCATTCTAAATCTACCACTGACATTTGACACGGCTCCATAGGTAGTACCTGAAGGAGTGTGTATTGCTTGGACAGTAGCGCCAGGTAATTCCTCTCCTTTGTCATCTTTAATCACACCAGTTATTGCTGATGTAGTTACCCCTTGTGCAAAGGCTGAACCTACTGCTAAAGCAAGCAGCAATGTCACTACACATAAACTCTGTAAAATTTTCTTCATTTTGTAATTTGTTTTTTGAATTTACTGCAAAATTAAATGACTAATCACTTAAGCGTCTGTGTTCTAAGTTAATTATTGATTATGTATGCATACTATTTTGTTAACATTAAGTTAACATTGGTATTTTACTATGAAATTCTGGTTTAAAAACAGGAATATCACCGTTCAAAACATTGTACTTACTAGATAGGAATTAGATTGTTAACTTCCACTTTAATAAAAATTTTATGAGAAAGATCTACCTATTATTTATTTTAGTTTTCAGTTCTAGCCTCACTGTGGCTCAAAAGGATTTATCCTATTTTCTACCCGATAGTTTAGAGTATGATTCTTCAATTCCAACACCCGAAAGTGTGATTGGGCATCAGGTAGGAGAATGGCATGTTACTCATGATAAGTTGGTATATTATATGAAGGCTTTGGCTGCAGCTTCTAATAGAATTACCATTATTGAAAGTGGTAAAACTTATGAGGATAGGCCTCAATTGCTTTTAACGATTACACATCCTGAAAATCATAAAAACATTGATCAAATAAAGCGTGATCATAAAAATCTAACTAATCCTGAATTATCCAATGGTTTAGATGTGAATGAAATGCCATCAGTTGTGATGATGGGTTTTTCTATTCATGGCAATGAACCGAGTGGTAGTAATGCTTCTATGCTTACGGCTTATTATTTGGCTGCTGCCCAAGGTTCTGATATTGAAGATAAGTTAAAAAATGTAGTAGTACTTTTAGATCCATCATTTAATCCAGATGGTTTAAATAGATTTGCTACTTGGGCTAATATACATAAAAGTGAAAATTTGGTTACTGATCCTAATGATAGAGAATTTAACGAAGTTTGGCCTGGAGGCAGAACCAATCATTATTGGTTTGATATGAATAGAGATTGGTTGCCAACCCAATTGGTTGAATCTCGGAATAGAATTGCTCAATTCCATGCATGGAAGCCGAATATTTTAACAGATCACCATGAAATGGGAACCAATAGTACATTCTTTTTCCAGCCAGGAATTCCAGAACGTACTCATCCGATTACACCTCAAAAAAACCAAGATTTAACTGCTCAAATTGGCGAATATCATGCTGAATTTTTGGATCGAATAGGTTCACTTTACTACAGTAAGGAGAGTTTTGATGACTTTTATTATGGGAAAGGATCTACTTTTCCGGATGTACAAGGGGCAGTTGGGATTTTATTTGAGCAAGCGAGCTCTCGAGGTCATGCACAAGAAAGTGTAAATGGAGTTCTTGAATTTCCTTTTACAATAAAAAATCAATTCACGGCATCATTAAGTACATTTCAAGCTGCTTATGAAATGAGAACTGAATTGTTAACATTCCAAAAGGATTTTTATAAAAATTCAAAGCAGATGGCATCGCAGGCAAGTGAAAAAGCATGGGTGGTATCTGATCTAGATCAATCTAAGCTTTTCCGTTTTGCAGAAATGCTTGATAGACAAGAAATTGAAGTTTATAAATTAGCAAAAAATACAGCAGGCTTTGATTCTGATAACAGCTTTATTATTCCTACTAATCAAAATCAAAGCAGATTAATCAAAGCAATTTTCGATGTGAGAACTAGCTTTAAAGACAGCTTATTCTATGATGTTTCTGCTTTTAATATGGGGATGGCCTTTAATCTAGATTATAAAAGCTTAGATAATAAAGGGTTCAATAGTAGCCTTTTAGGGGAAAGGTTCACAGCTGATCAAAAACCAAATTCCAATATAATAGGAGGAAAAAGTGAATATGCTTATTTAATGGAATGGCATGATTTCTATGCTCCAAAGGCTTTAAATAAGATTCATAAAGCTGGATTAAGAACGAAGGTCAGCACTGAAGAAATAGTATTATCTAATGGAGAAACTTTAGCCATCGGTACTATTTTAATTCCTGTTAAGCAGCAGAATCAATCCGCAATCCAGATTTATCAAATCATAGAAGAAGCTATAACAGAAACTGGTGTTAAAGTGCATGCGCTTAATAGTGGGAATACAAGTGGAGTTAATTTAGGAAGCCCCTCTTTTGAACCCTTAACAAAAACAAGTATAGCAATGGTTATTGGTGAAGGGATAAGTCCTTATGATGCTGGAGAAATATGGTTTTTAATGGATCAGCATTATGAAATGCCGATTACTAAAATTGATGTTAATGATTTCAGAAGAGCGGATTTAAGCAGATATAATGTTTTAATTATGCCAGATGGTAGATATGGGAGTATGGGTAGTCAAATGCCAAAGATACAGTCTTGGTTACAAACAGGCGGCACATTAATAGCCTATCAATCTGCAGCAAAATGGCTTTCAGATCAAAAATTAACTAAAGTTAAATTCAAAAAAAATAAGGCTGATACAATTGGATATGAAGCTTATGAGGATTTAGGCAACAACAGAGGAGCTCAAGTGATTGGTGGTGCTATTTTTGAAGTGGAATTAGATTTAAGTCATCCGATTGCTTATGGATTGAAAAAGGAAAAGATGCCTATTTTTAGAAATACAACATTGTTTATGGAGAAATCTAAAAATCAGTATGCTAACCCGCTTAGATACACCCAATCGCCATTGTTGAATGGTTATATTTCTGAAGAAAATGTTGAGAAATTAAAAGGAACTTCAGCTGTAAGCGTAAGTAGAGTAGGAGCTGGAAAGGTGATTTCTTTTACAGATAATACAAACTTTAGAGCTTTTTGGTATGGTACTAACCGATTATTTATGAACGCAGTTTTCTTCGGCCAAACCATTAGCGGAAGTTCTGCGGAATAGAATTTACATTTAGTTGAATGTTATATAAAGGATGGTCTATAAGCCATCCTTTTTTATTTATTAATATTTATAAAATTTAATTTTCAACACTGCTGCTGAAATAATCTGTAAGTTCATTTAATGTACTTTCAGTTACTTCCATATCCTTAATAATAATTCCCTTGTCTAAAATGACAATACGATCACAAATCTCAGTAACATGATTAAGATCATGACTGGAAATCACAAAGGTGACTGATTTTTCTTTTTGAAATTGTTGAATGATCTTTTTCAATCTAATCTGACTCGTAGGATCTAGATTTTCGAATGGCTCATCAAGTATAACTAATTTAGGATCTCCAAGAAGTGCAGCTGCTATCCCTAATTTCTTTTTATTACCCTTAGAAAGATTTCTGATGTACTTTTTCTTACCAAAAATTTCATCATTAAATAAGGGTTCAAATAGTTTCAAATGCATGCTAACATCTCCCGCACTCACCCCTCTTATTTTAGCTAAAAATTGGAAATACTCTTCAGGAGTTAAATAGTGGATTAAAAATTTCTCATCAATGAATGACCCTGTTATGTTTTTCCAGTCTTCTTGATCTTTTACCGATTGATTATCAATTTGAATTTCTCCTTCACTAGCACGGATAAGGTCGAGCATCAAACGTAAAAGTGTTGTTTTACCTGCCCCATTATTTCCTACTAAGCCAAATGATTGTCCTTCAGGAATATTTATTTCCGGTACATTTAAAACCGTTTGTTTATGGTAGCTTTTTTTAAGGTTATGTATCTGTATCACTTCTATATTGTTAAATCGTGGATGAGTTTATATTTATCTTTCTTTAATTTATTAGCTATCGCATTAAAAAATGGTTTTCTCAACACAATGCCAATGAGTCCTGTAACGGCAATAGCTAAAACACCTATCTGACCATTCCAGATATATGAAAATGGGGCGTAAACTATCATTGGTCCTAAAATAAGAGGAATTCCCACTACAAATTGAGCGGCCCCTACTCCCTGATAATTCATCATAGAGCTCTTATCTAATTCTATAGGCTTTGGACCCCATAAGCTCATGCGCATAATAAGCATACTATTTATTCCTACATTATACAGTGCAGTTGCAGCCATTATCAGCATAATTTCATATCCATAATAAAAATAGGGTAGCGATAAGATACTAGTAATAATTACTGAGTAAACTAGTAATCTGTATCGGGACTCCACCCACAGCTTATATGGATTGATCTGAGTCAGGAAAAAGTCCATCTGGTTAGTATTCCAGCTCCAAAGAAACTGCCCGTACTGAATAATGAATATTCCTGTAAAGAAAATGCTTACAAAAATCGCCATGAATTCTGATTGTGTTTCTTTTCCCATACTGAAAATGAGAAGTGGGTAGAATAAAAAAATACCAGCCATCATCACGCTTGATCTACTCCTTTTATGACGAAGGATTAATTTAAGTTCCTGACCTATCAAAGTGTTAAGCAAACCTTTGCTTTCCCAATTTCTTAATTTTCCAGTAAATTTTTCACCAGACATCATTTTGGCATCGAATAAATCTTCCAAATAAAGATTTTCTAAGAAGAATTTATAGCTTGTATAAATTACGAATAGTAGTATTAGAATTGGGACGATCAATAAAATGGGATTGTTGGTTATTGCAGATGCCCACTGCCCCAAAGGGATTAAATCAAAGTTTAGATAATTATTTCCAATGTAATTAATGGCAATAAGTGAAAGTAATACAGTCCAAAATAGATTAGAGTTCTCTAATTTCTTTTTAATTA
This sequence comes from Marivirga arenosa, assembly GCF_030503895.2. Taxonomy (GTDB): domain Bacteria; phylum Bacteroidota; class Bacteroidia; order Cytophagales; family Cyclobacteriaceae; genus Marivirga; species Marivirga arenosa. Next base: position 1,119,782 of record NZ_CP129970.2, on the reverse strand, counting down.
ATATATTAAAAAAATGAAGGATTAAAGAGGTAGATAAGGTGAAAAGTAGCCAAACTAAGCCTTTGGAAAGTCCGATAGAAGGAATTACTGTGCTGACTGTCAAACCAATAAAAATCGAGGGAGCCAGGAGATTATACGGACTTAAAATCGATCTGAAAACAAGAAATTTTGAAACTAGATTTTTCGAAATAGGTAAGTGAAGGTAGGGCTCTATATCTAGAGCTGGTACATTTTGCATCAGATAACGAAGTCCGAGCTCACTAATAAAATAATAAAGTAAAAATTGATTAATTAATATTGTGGGCTCGGTATCGATACCAAAGCCATCAAGCAGTTCATTAAAATTTGAGCTCACAAATATCAGGTTCATTAATAGAAATAATCCCAATAGGATCAAGAAGATCTTAATACCTAAATCTTTTTCGAAAGCAGGAGATCTTCTAAAGTTTAGCCACTGATGCTTTAAAATCCATTTCATAAATTGTAGTTGATAGTTCTTACAATTTTGAAATTTAAATCAATAAAGATGAATAGGCAATAATATTATTTATTTTTCATCTTACTAAGAGAATTCTCATACTGCAAAATCCAGTCATCTACAGAAATTTTTTTCGCTAACTCTTCAATTAGATCAAATGGAATATTTTTTAGGTTTTTAAAGCGAATACAACTTTTTCCCATATCTAATTTAGTAGTAATTCGCTCCGAATATTCTTTTTTAAACCATTCCATTAATTCAGGGCTAGTATAAATACCACTATGATAGAGGGCTATAAAATTTTTTTGTGAGGCTATGTTTATAAAGGGTAAAGGAAGTTCAGGATTTACATGGTAACCATTTGGATATATATCATGAGGAACTACAAAGCCTATCATTCCATATGATATTTCTTCTTTGAATCCTTCAGGGAGGTTTTCCTTAATTATATCCCTTAACTTTTCAACAAATGGTCTCCTGTCTTTAGGAATAGCATTTAAATATTCCTCAACAGTTTTTACATCATAATTCATTAGGTATAGATTTTTATTGAATATAAGCGTTTCAAAATTTTTTGAATCAATTCTCTCAATAAATCTGTGGCAGTTACCAAAATAAACTTTACATCTTTATGAGAAAATTATCAATTACTATTCTATTACTATAGATGTTGATTGTGACGATTTTTGTAAAGATAATGGCTATGAAAGAGAGGCATTTCTGTTTCTAATTCAGGTGGGGATTCCTTTAATAAGTATAGATGAAGTGGTGAACCAGATTCTTAGAAAGCAATGAACCAGGTAAAAAGCTACCTGGCTCTTATTCTTTTAAATTACACCTTGGGCTTTCATTGCGTCTGCAACTTTTAAAAACCCATAAATATTTGCGGCAGCCAAATAATTATGTTGATTTAATTCGTATTCTTCAGCTGTTTTAACGCAATTGTCATGTATATCCTTCATAATATTTTTTAGTCTATTGTCTACTTCCTCATGTGACCAATATACTCCAATTCTATTCTGACTCATTTCTAAGCCTGAAACGGCAACTCCACCTGCATTAGTAGCTTTACCTGGAGCATAAAGAATTTCAGCTTCACAAATAACATCAATGGCTTCGGCTGTTAAAGGCATATTAGCACCTTCGGTGAGCAGTTTTGCACCTGATCTTTTAATGTTTTCAGCATCCTTTTTATTGATTTCATTTTGAGTTGCACATGGAAATACGCAATCCGCTTTGGTTTCCCATAAAGGGTTATAGTCTTTATCTGCATCGTTTTCTACATATTTAGCATTGGAGTATTTCTCTAAATATTCTGATATTCTGCCTCTATTCACATTTTTAATTTCTTTGATGAATTCGAGCTTTTCTTGATTTATTCCTTCATCATCAATAATGTACCCTGAAGAATCTGAAGCAGTGATGGGTTTGGCGCCTAATTCAATTAATTTTTCTAAAGTGTATTGTGCCACATTTCCTGAACCAGAAACCACACACTTTTTATCCTTCAAGCTATCATCATTTTTTTCCAACATGTATTGGGAAAAGTACACTAAACCATAACCCGTAGCTTCAGGTCTAATCAAGCTACCGCCCCATTCTCTCCCTTTTCCCGTTAATACTCCGGTAAATTCATTTCTGATTTTTTTATAAGCACCGAATAAATAGCCAATTTCTCTACCTCCAACGCCAATATCACCAGCAGGCACATCCGTAAAATGACCGATATGTCGATATAATTCACTCATAAAAGCTTGGCAAAAACGCATAATTTCAGCATCCGATCTTCCTTTCGGATCGAAATCAGCACCACCTTTACCACCGCCTAAAGGAAGACCGGTTAATGCATTTTTAAAGATTTGCTCAAAGGCTAAAAATTTCAGTATGCTTTGGTTTACTGAAGGGTGAAACCTTAAACCTCCTTTATAGGGGCCTAAAGCACTGTTCATTTGTACTCGGAAACCCCTGTTCACTTGCACTTCCCCATTGTCATCAAGCCAATTGACTCTAAATGAAATAAGTCGCTCAGGCTCAGCCATTCTTTCTAAAAGGCGTAGATGATGAAATTCAGGATGTTTTTTAAAAACAACACCGATTGATGAAATTACTTCCTCTACTGCTTGAATAAATTCCGGTTCATTCGGATTTCTTCTCTTTATTTTTTCGAGTAATTCATTTTCAGACATAAAAAATAGTTCAATGTTAAAGATTGATAAATATGCTAAAAAAAAGTTTAGCTGTGTGTATCTAATTTATTTTCTTATTTAAAACATATTTTTAAGACGGTAATCAATTAAAAATGATACTTCAAACTCTATCTAATTTGGGTTTGGTCTGATTTTTGGTTTTGATTTTTCGAACCAACATCAAACGTTATGAAGCAGTTAGTATATTTTGGTATTCTTATCCTTTTTTTATCCTCTTGTACAGAGAGAGGTCGATTAGAACGCAGAGCTGACCGAATTGAGGGAAAATGGTATTTTGATAGAGCATTTTACAAAGAAGATAATGCTTTATTTAGGAACAATTTAATGGAAGATTACAGAGGGGATCAAATCATTTTTCATGAAGATGGTTTTGCTGAATACTATGATGCTTCATTGGATGCATATTTTGGTGGAGATTGGATTTTAACTTTACACAAATACAACTATCACGATGGTAGTGAAAGAATTTATACCTTAGATATGGAATTCTATGATTATATCCATCGTGATAGATTTAGCATTTATAGTGATGCAGTTAAAATTGGACTTAATAACTTAAATCTTGAGTCCTATGACGATTTTGGAACTTATACTTTTAAATTAAATAAGATCGATTAAGCTTTTGCTGATAATTTTTTTACTAATGCAGTTACCCATGATCTAGGCGTAAAACGTACGCTAAAGGCCATTAATTTATTTTGGAAACCATGGATCGCAACTCTTTTTCCATTTAACATAGCATGATAACCATATTGGGCCACCTCAGCTGAAGTTGGAAGCTTTTTGTTCTTCACTAATTTTGAATCATCTAAATCTGCTGCATTTTGGAAGCCAGAAGCCGTAGGTCCAGGGCACAGAGCAGTAACAGTCACTCCCGAGCCTTTTAATTCTTCAGCAATAGCTTCTGAAAAAGCTAATACATAATGTTTAGTCGCATAGTAAACCGCCATTAAAGGCCCTGGTTGAAATGAGGCCGTAGAGGCTAATTGCATTATTTTTCCAGATTTTCTTTTAAGCATTCCATCTAAGTATAATCTAGTAAGTATCGTTAGGCTGGAAATATTTAAATCAATCATTTGAGTAGCTTTATTGAGGTCTGATTTACTGAACTCTTCAAAATCTCCAAAGCCGGCATTATTTATCAAGTAATCAATTGAAATGTTATTTTTTTCAGTAAACTCAAATAGATCATAAGCCGATTGGGTTTCCGAAAGATCAAAAGCAGCAACTGTCACTTTAATTTTGTGACGGCTTTCTAATTCTTTTTTGAGATCCAAAAGCTTTTGTTCTGATCTTGCGACCAATACTAAGTCATCTCCTTTTTGTGCGTGAATTTTTGCTAGCTCTAAGCCAATGCCTGAAGAGGCTCCTGTAATTAATGCAGTTTTCATATTGTTAATTGTTATAGATTGAATATTCATTCGGTTTTTGATAAAAAAATTATTTCTTGACTGCTTTCCAAGCGAAATTTGCCAAGTCTGATACTGTGCTTTTATTTAAATTCCCAACACTGTGAAATATTTTAGCTGCAGAAACCACGGTTCCATGCACCATTTCAGTCATAACCTCTACATCAATAGCAGACATATGTCCGTATTCAATTCCTTGTTGTAAGAAGTTGATAATTGGTTGGTAATGCTTTCTTTGTTCTTCTTTGGTTTCTTTTTGAATGAAAGGAGATTGAGCATATTGTTCCAAAAATTGAAATCGCAATCGATTATTTGCATAAAATGTAAATAATGCTGTCCATATCGATTTAAAATCTTCTTCGAAACTGTTCCCACTTAGTTCAGCTGCTTGCATTGACTTTCCCATTTTTTCTTTTGATTCGGAATACAATGCTTCCAGCAGCACTTCTTTATTTTCAAAGTGATGATAGATGGTGCCAGCTGCAACTTTAGCCTTTTTGCTAATCATTGACATAGGGGTAGCATGAAAACCGTTTTCGGTTATCAACTCCAAAGTTGCTTGTAATATGAGTTCTCTTTTGTTCATCAGTGCAAATATACGAATGAATGTTCATTCGGTTTTAGGTTAAATGATTTTTTTTGAGAAAAATATGTAGACCACATAGTTTTGTCGATAAAACTAGTAAAGAGCCCTATAAGATGTTCAGTCTTCTCAGTTCGATTTACTTGAAGATTATAATTTCTCTTTTAAGAATTCTGCAGTATGATTATTTTTAATTTTTATCATTTCCTCAGGTAAACCTTCGAAAACTACGTTTCCGCCTTTTTCACCTCCTTCAGGACCAAGGTCTATTATCCAATCGGCAGTCTTGATCACTTCCATATTATGCTCGATAATAATAACCGAATTACCTTGTTCAATCAATGCATTTATTGATTCTAGTAATTTTTTGATGTCATGGAAATGTAAACCAGTAGTTGGCTCATCAAATATGAAAAGATTATGATCATTTTTGATGCTTCCTCCTTTTCCTAAATAAGAAGCCAATTTTACTCTTTGAGCTTCACCACCACTTAATGAGTTTGAAGATTGTCCTAAACGAATATAGCCAAGACCCACATCGTTAAGAGGTTGTAGTTTATTGATAATAGGGTTATTGCCTTCAAAAAATTCTAAACTTTCCTCTACTGTAAGGTCTAAAACTTCTGCAATATTCTTCCCTTTATACGTAATTTCTAAAATTTCATTTTTGAATCGCTGACCTTTACAACTCTCACAAGTTAACTCTATGTCAGCCATGAATTGCATTTCAATTTTTTGAATACCTTCTCCCTGGCACATTTCACATCGTCCACCATCTACATTAAAGCTGAAAAATGCAGGTTTATATCCTCTTTGCTTAGCTAAAGTCTGGTCGGAAAATAATTGACGGATTGCATCATAAGCTTTTACATAAGTTAATGGATTTGATCTTGAAGATTTTCCAATTGGATTTTGATCCACAAACTCAATGGATTTTACTTTTTTGTAGTCCCCTTCAAGTTTTTCAAATTTACCTGTGCTCTCAGTGCTTCCTTGGCCAATCATCTTAGCTAAGGCTGGATTTAAGATTTTTTTGATTAGGGTAGATTTACCTGAGCCGCTTACACCAGTCACAACTGTAAGTACTTCAAGTGGAATTTTCACTTCCTTTATGTTGAGATTATTTTCTTTCGCTCCTTTAATGGAAATGCTGTTTTTCCACTTTCTTCTTGATTTCGGTACGACTACTTCATTGCTGCCATTTAAGAAGCGTGCGGTATGAGTATTATCGGCTTTTTTTAAAGCTTCAAGATCGCCTTGAAAAACTAAATTCCCCCCATGAGCTCCAGCATCTGGCCCTATGTCGATAATCTCATCTGCCTCGACCATTACCTCTTCCTCATGCTCTACAACAATAACAGTATTGCCTAAATCTCTAAGCGTTTTCAACACTTTTACCAACCTAGCGGTATCACGAGGATGCAGACCGATTGAGGGTTCATCCAAAATATACATGGACCCAACCAAAGCACTACCTAATGAAGTAGCCAACTTAATTCTTTGAAATTCTCCACCAGAAAGAGTTGAGGTTAGTCTGTTTAAGGTTAAATAACCTAAACCTACTTCCATCAAATATTCTAATCGGCTATTTATTTCTTTAAGGATTCTCCCAGCAATTTTCTGCTCGCTTTCAGTTAGTTTTATTTCATTAAAAAACTTTAATAACTGGTCAATTGGCTTAAGTACTAATTCTATGATAGATTTATCATTGATTTTTACATAGCCCGCATCCTTTCTTAATCTAGTACCTTTACAATCAGGACATGTGGTTCTTCCTCTATAGCGCGATAACATCACTCTATATTGAATTTTATGCATTTTAGATTGTAAATGATCGAAGAACTTATTCAATCCTTTGAAATATTTATTTCCTTCCCAAAGTAGCTGGTATTCTTCTTTCGTTAGTTCTTCTATAGGTCTGTGTATCGGGAAATCAAATTCAATACCATGTTGGATTAGTGGCTGAACCCATTTTTTCATGGTTTCTCCTTTCCATGGTGCAATAGCCCCTTCGTATACAGATAAACTTTTGTCAGGAATTACTAAATCTTCATCAATGCCCAATATTTTACCAAAACCTTCACAAGTTCTGCAAGCCCCATAGGGGTTATTAAAGCTAAAAAGGTTTATAGAGGGTTCCTCAAACTGAATACCATCCAATTCAAATCTATCATTGAATTCTTTTTTTCCTTCAGATTCTACAAAATCAATGATGCACTCTCCATGCCCTTCAAAAAATGCAGTTTGAATTGAATCTGCTATTCTAAATTGGTTGTCTTCATCTTCTTTTTGAACAGAAGTTCTGTCGATCAGAATAAATAAATCTTTTCTTTTTAAAGACTGATTTTCTTCAAGTATATCCTCTATATATAATGTATCCTCTTTGTGAACTACTCTAGTGTATCCTTTACTTAATAAGAGTTCTAATTCCTGCTGAAGTGTCCTTCCTTTAGGAACAATTAAAGGTGCCAGAATCATAAATTTTTCACCTTCTTTATGAGCATGTATAGTATCAGATATGCTTGATACAGTATCTCTGGTCACTATTTTTCCGCTTTTAGGAGAATAGGTGATCCCTATCCGCGCAAAAAGTAATTTCATATAATCGTAAATCTCAGTAGTAGTACCCACTGTTGACCTTGGGTTTCGAGTATTTACTTTTTGCTCAATCGCTATGGCGGGTGAAACTCCTCTTATGTAATCAACTTCAGGTTTTTCCATTCTACCCAAGAACTGTCGGGCATACGAACTAAGGCTTTCTACATACATTCTTTGGCCTTCGGCAAATAAAGTATCGAAAGCTAAAGAGGATTTACCAGATCCGGATAAGCCTGTAACTACTACTAATTTATTCCTTGGAATAGCTACACTAAGGTTTTTTAGATTATTAACCCTAGCCCCTTTAATGATTATAAATTTTTTAGGATCAAGCTCTTCAAATGCAACTTGACCTTTAGTATTTTCCTTTAATTCCATAAGCGTACAAAGATAAGAGGCTAACTTGAGAAATGTGAATTTGTTGTTAAAGTTAGTGTAGATCTTAAACCCTAAATAAAAAGATAAAAATTTTTCAGAAGATATGACCCAATCCAAAAATATTATGTGTGTAGCATATTGAAAGGAAAAAACTATATCTAAACATTATGAAAAATTTAAATCAAATTAAGAAATGGGGATTGCTATTTGCAGCTTTCCTAATTGTATTATCATGTAACGATGAAGATCCAATTGTTGGTGAACCCCCAATTGCTGATGCGGGAACAGATATCACAGCATCAGTTGGTAGCAACGTTACTTTAAATGGAAGTAGTTCATCAGATCCTGAAGGTGGTACTCTTACTTTTAACTGGGAATTAACTCAAGCCCCAACAGGTAGTTCAGCAACTGTATCAAATGCTACTAGTGAAATTGCAATTTTCGTTCCTGATGTGGAAGGAGATTATGTGGCCACTCTTACAGTGGAGGATGCTGATGGAAATACAGCCACGGATGATGTGTTAATTTCTGCAACTGTGAATGATAATGAAGCACCTACTGCAGTGATTACTGACACAGAAAACCAATCAATACTTTCTGAAAATGGAAATGATGTATTAAATGTTGGAAATACATTTCAGTTTTCAGCTGAAAATTCTACTGATCCAGAAAATGATGCTTTAAGCTATTCTTGGGAAGTTACTGCTGCGCCAAACAACAGTACTCCTACACTGGCAAACGAAACAACTTCAGTGCTTGATTTTACTGCTGATTTAGAAGGAGAATATACTATTATGTTAACTGTGAATGATGGCAATGGAAATGAAAGCACTGCTGAAGTAAGCATCACGGCAGAAGTATCCCCCGTAATTATTGATGCAGATGTAATTGAAGATACTACCTGGGAGGATGTTTACGAAGATCCTAGCCTTCCAGATTATCGCATAATAGGTAATATTAGTGTATCGGCTTATCTAACAATTGATCCTGGGGTAAATGTTATTTTAGATGAAAATGTACAAGTATTTGTAGGTTCAGGTGGTGTGTTAGATGCAAATGGAATCTCAGGTAATATGGTTCAATTTTCTTCTTCTAATGTAGAAGCAGGTCAACATTGGAAAGGACTATTTATACAGTCTTCTGATCAAAGAAATAGCTTAGAATATACTATAGTAGAATATGCTGGTAATTCTGAGATGTCTTTTGCTAGTGGAACAGACTACAAAACTAATATTGGATTAGATGCAGGAGGATACTTAAATGTGCAGAATTCACAAATTACAAATAGTGATGGCTATGGACTACTCATACATGATGATGAAAGTGATTTAGGAACATTTAGCACGAACTCATTTAGCAATAATGTAAGAGCTGTGGGGATTAGGGCATTACATGTATCAAAAATTGATGAAGCGACTTCTTTTTCAGAAAATGCCTCTGCAGATGTTGAAATTTTCCAATCTACCTTACCTAATACTGAAACAGTAAATTGGAACAAATTAAATGGAGATTCAAAATATAGAGTAAGTGGCGAGTTAAATATTGATGGAAACCTTACTATAAATGCAGGTGCATATTTAACGTTTGATCAAAATGTTGCCATGAACATAAATTCAGGAGCTAGCATAAATGCCTCAGGTGGTACTTCAAATAAAATAGTTTTTACAAGTTCAAATATTGATGGTGGATTATTCTGGAGAGGTATTTTAATTAAATCATCTAATCAAAACAATGTTTTGAGTAATGCTGAAGTGTCTTATGCTGGTAATAGTGAATGGGCGTTTGCAAGCGGTACAGATTATAAAGCAAATATAGGTTTAGATGCTGGAGGTCAATTAAATCTTCAGAACACAACTGTGTCAAATGGTGATGGATACGGTCTGTTTATCCATGATGATGAATCAGATTTAGTGTCTTTCGAAACTAATAATTTCAGCGGTAATCAGACTGCAATCGGATTAAATGCATTGCATGTTTCCAAAATAGACGGAGCAACTACTTTTTCTAATAATTCATTAGGACAAGTTGAAATTTTTGGTTCTACATTGGCAACAACAGAAACCGTTACTTGGAATAAATTAGATGGAACTTCTAAATATACAATAACTGGAAATGTTACAATTGATGGTAATCTTACAGTAGCGGCTGGAGCTTATTTTGAAGCTAGAGAAAACATTTATATTCAAATTGAAGGATCCATCATTGCAGAAGGGACTGATACTAATAAAATTACTTTCACTTCAACCTCAGGGGTAAAGTGGAACGGAATAAGAATAGCTTCTTCAAATGCTAATAATTCTCTCGATTATGTGGTAGTAAGTAATGGTGGTTTTTCAGAAATGCCATTCCCAAGTAGTTCAGATTATAAATGCAATGTAGGGGTATTTAGAAGTGCGGTAATTAATATAACGAACTCAGAATTTTCCGGTTCAAATGGTTATGGAATTGCAATTGATCAAGATGGCGGAACATCTGTAAATGATGTGGAATCGGCAGCTGCAAATAATACATTTACTAATAATACTGCAGGTTCTGTATTATTAGACTAATAATTTAAGGGCAATTAATTAAATTGCCCTTTTATTTCAAACTAAACTTTTATGAAACGAATAACTATTATTTTAATAGCGATTATTAGTATCGTTAGCATTGATGCAAATGCTCAAAAATCTTTCGAAAAAGGCACCAATTTATTGAACGCAGGCTTTGGATTTGGCTACTATGGTTACGGTTTTGGGGTTGGAACAAGGAGCTTTTCTGTTCCGGCTATTACCGCAAATTATGAAGTAGGTGTGGGCGATTTCATTGGAGTAGGCCCTTATGTGGGTTTTGCGAGCTGGAATTACCGAAGTGCAGGTTTTGAAGGAGGCTACTCCATTTTTGCTTTTGGAGGTAGAGCTAGTTTTCACCTTACCGATGTATTGTTGAATGATGCTCTAGATTTAGGGGTCGATCCGAATTTGGATTTTTACGGCAGTATTATATTTGGCTTTAATGTAGATGGATATACTGGTGATTTCACTAATAATTATAATAATGGTCTTAGTGTTAGCTTTGGTCCAATTTTAGGATTTAGATATTATTTTAATGACAGTTTTGGTGCCTACATTGAAGGTGGTCGTGGAACTTTCAGTTATGGTACTATAGGCATTACCGTAAAAATGTAAGTTATATAGAAGCGAGACCTAAGCAGGTATAAGCATTTGTTTAGGTGTTGTTTTTTCATTTTAAGCTGAAAAGCCGTCTCATATTGAGCCGGCTTTTCATTTTTAAGACTAATCTTAATCTTCTCGTAATTCTCTAAGATATAATTGAATGGTATTTTCTAAACCAAAGTATAAGGCATCGCAAATAAGGGCATGCCCAATACTTACCTCATCCAAAAACGGGATTTTTTCTCTTAGGTATCTAAGGTTTTCTAAACTTAAATCGTGACCTGCATTAATTCCTAATCCAACTTCTTTTGCTTTATTGGCAGCTTCTACAAAGGGAAGAACTGCTTTTTCTTTGTCTTTAGGGTATAGGTTCGCATAAGGTTCTGTATATAATTCTATTCTGTCAGTACCAATTTTAGCAGCATTTTCAATTAAATTCAGATCTGTTTCTATAAAAATAGATGTTCTTACTCCCATACTTTTTATTTGCTGAATCACATCTTTGAGCTGATCATAATGCTGAACGGTATCCCATCCTGCATTTGAGGTTAAAACTCCCGGAGGATCAGGTACTAAAGTCGCCTGAGCGGGCTTATTTTTTTCTACAAGTTCTAAAAATCGCTCATCAGGATAACCTTCTATATTAAATTCAGTCGTGACTATGGGAGCCAAGTCATAAACATCCTGTGTGGTAATGTGGCGTTCATCAGGTCTGGGATGGATAGTAATTCCTTGTGCTCCAAACCGTTCGCAATCTTGTGCGACTTTTACTACATTAGGGTTGTCACCACCTCTAGCATTACGTAATGTGGCGATCTTATTGATATTGACGCTTAAGCGTGTCATAATTTTATTTTAATATGGTAACTTTGCAACAAAGTTAAGGTTTAAAAAAATACTATGAGCTTAAAACAACAAATTGATACCGATATTAAGACCGCAATGCGATCTAAGAACAAAGAAGAGCTTCAGGCATTGCGTTCAATTAAATCTCTAATTCTTTTAGCAGAGTCAGAAAAAGGAGCATCAGAAAATCTTTCTGAAGATGCAGAAATGAAATTGTTGATGAAAGCAGCAAAGCAAAGGAAAGAATCAGCAGAAACCTATAAATCAAATGGAAGAGAAGAATTAGCAAATGCTGAATTATTAGAATTAGAAGTAATTGAAAGGTATTTGCCTAAGCAGATGTCTGAAGCGGAGGTTAAAGAAAAATTAACTGAAATAATAGAAGAATTAGGAGCTTCAGGCCCACAAGATATGGGGAAAGTAATGGGGACTGCTACCAAAAAACTAGCTGGAAAAGCGGATGGAAAAATGATCTCTCAACTAGTTAAAGAAATACTTAATTCTTGAAAACCTTAGATATATTATTATTAATCCCACTTCTATTTGGGGCTTACTTAGGATATAAAAAAGGATTGCTTTTAGAAATTGTTTCATTAGTAGCGCTAATTGTGGCTATAATTGGTGCATTTAAGCTGCTTGACTTCGGAATGGATTTGCTTCAACCCTACTTTGAGAACTGGGAGCAAGCCTTACCAATAATATCGTTTATTCTTTTATTCGTAGGTATTTTATTGCTGGTGAATTTGGTAGGGAAGGTTGTGAAGAAAATTTTAGATATGACCTTATTAGGTGGTCTTGATAATTTTGCCGGATCTATAATTGGCTTATTAAAATGGGCCTTCGGTGTAAGTCTAGTTCTTTGGTTAGGTGAATCAATTGAGATTAGTATATCTGCTGATATGGCAGAAGGAACTTATATTTATCCAATAGTAGCTTCTATTGCACCATTTGTAGTGGAATTAATTTCTGATTATATGCCATTTATTCAAGAGGTTTTTGATCAATTAAAATCACAATTTTTATAAGCTTAGTATATGATATTGATATTAGATAATTTTGATTCATTTACTTATAATTTGGTTGATTACTTTAATCAATTAAATGTTGATTGTGAGGTAATTCGAAATGATATTCATCCAGAAAAAATTGATATATCTAAATACGATGCATTAGTTTTATCACCCGGCCCAGGCAGACCAGAGGATGCAGGATATTTATTGGATTACATAAAATCTTTTGAATCTAATTTACCAATATTAGGAATCTGTTTAGGACATCAAGCCTTAGCAAAGTATTTCGGTGGGGAAGTTGTACAGGCACTTAAACCTATGCATGGGAAGCTGTCACAAGTCAGAATTCTGGAGCAAAATCAATTGTTGGAAGACATGGAGAGCTCTTTTGAAGTTGTTCGGTATCATTCATTAGTAGTAAATATTGAAGAAACATTACTACTACCATTGGCTGAAACGGCTGAAGGTGAAAATATGATATTTAAGCATTGCAATAAGCAAATTTTTGGTATTCAATATCATCCTGAAGCAGCATTGACCCGTTATGGATTAAAGATTTTAGATAATTGGGTTAATATCATGAAGGCTAAAAGCTTAGCATTTGTAAATAAAATAGCTTAGATTAAGTGAAAATGATATTTTTATCTTAATTAGTTTCTTTTCGTTAAAGGAATTATAAAATTTGAATAAACTTAGAGGAAGGTAATCCTCAACGCTTTAAAAATAATATGAAAATACATAAAGAAGGAGAATATAGTTATATTGATGAAGGCCAAGGTGAACCATTAGTACTTTTACATGGTCTTTTTGGCGCACTTAGTAATTGGGAAGGAGTTGTAAATAAATTTTCAAAGGAATATAGAGTACTCATTCCTTTACTACCTATTTATGAAATGCCAATTAAAAAAGCAGGCCTTGATGCTTTAACCGACTTTGTTGAAGGCTTTGTTGAGCAGAAAGGATTATCAGATATGAATTTAATAGGTAATTCTTTAGGTGGACATGTTGCTTTGATTTACACTTTAAGGCATCCTGACCAAATAAAAAGACTTGTTTTAACTGGAAGCTCTGGCTTATTTGAAAATACAATGGGTGGTTCATTCCCTAAAAGAGGGAGCTATGATTATATCCAAGAAAGAGTAGCTTACACTTTTTATGATCCAAAAACCGCAACCAAAGAATTAGTAGATGAAGTTTTTGAGACTACTAAAAGTATACCGAAATGTATGCGTATAGTAGCGATTGCAAAATCTGCTCAAAGACATAATATGCGTGAAGAAATTAAAAAAATTCAGGCACCTACATTGCTAGTTTGGGGTTTAAATGACACCATCACTCCGCCAATGGTAGCGCATGAATTTGATAAATTAATACCAAACACTACCCTTAAATTCATTGACAAATGTTGTCATGCACCTATGATGGAGCATCCGGAGATATTTAACAATTACCTTGAGGATTGGTTAAAAAGTACAGAACGAGTAGAAATGAAATGATAGTAGATTTGATAAACGATATGATCCCACCACTTAAGGTGACAGACGATGCAGCTAAAGCATTAGTTTGGATGGAAGAATTACGTCTTCATGCTTTACCTGTAATAAAAGATAAAACCTTTTTGGGTTTCCTTACAGAGGATATGATTATTGATCAGAATGATGTAGGAGCTAAAGTAGGAGACTTTCTTTTAAGAGGAGAGGATTGTTTCGTTTATGATTACCAACATACTTACGAAGCGGTTAAAAAAGCAACAAACTTTGAATTTGAATGTGTAGTTGTTTTAAATGAAAAAGATGAATTTTTAGGCGTTGCAGTTTTGTCTGATGCGCTTTCAATTTTTTCTCAGTCAGCTTCAATTCAAAGTGAAGGAGGTGTTATTGTTTTATCTATGAACCAAGCAGATTATTCATTAAGTGAGATAAGCCGTTTAATTGAATCCAATGATGCTCGAGTAATGGGTTCAAGTCTGAATATTGATAAAAATGAACCTACAAAATTTAGATTAACCCTTAAAATTAATAAGGTTGATCTTACCCACATCATCGCTACCCTAGAAAGATTTGGCTATAAAGTGGTTGCTAAATATCAGGAGGTAAAATCAATATCTAATGAGAAAGAAAGATTAGATATGCTAATGCGTTATTTAGATGCCTAATACCATTAAAATTGCTCTTCACGGTAAAGTATTTAATGATGAGGTAAAGCCTCACATTAAAAGAGTTGTAGATGTTTTAATCTCTTCTAAGGCAGAGTTGATTGTTTCAGAGTTATTTGCTGAAAAATTTAATACTGCATTCCCTGAATATGCCAATTTTGATATTTTCACTCAACTTAGCGAATCAGATGAGGTTCATTATTTGATCAGCTTGGGAGGTGATGGTACTCTTCTGGAAGCAGTCAATTATGTTGGTGCTTTAGAAACTCCAATTTTAGGAATTAACACAGGAAGATTAGGTTTCCTAGCCACTACTCCAAAAGATAAGATTGATAAAGCATTATCGGATTTATTAAATAAAAACTATAAGGTAGATAGCAGAGCTTTAATCCATCTTGAAACTGATTCCAACGTTTTTGAAAAAAAGCCTTTTGCCTTAAATGAATTTGCAATTTTAAAGACAGATTCTTCCTCTATGATTACAGTTCACACTTATGTAGATGGAGAATATTTGAATTCATATTGGGCAGATGGATTAATAGTAGCAACCCCTACGGGCTCTACAGGCTATTCTTTAAGCTGTGGAGGGCCAATTATTCTTCCACATTCTAATAATTTTGTAATCACACCAGTTAGTGCTCATAATCTGAATGTTAGGCCTTTAATCGTTTCAGATCAAAGCGTTATATCCTTCAAAATAGAGGGAAGAAGCAATAAATTCTTAGTATCCCTCGACTCAAAATCACATTCTGTCGATTCTTCTATAAAATTGTCAGTTAGAAAAGCTGATTTTAAAGCTAAATTGATTACGTTTGATCAATTGAACTATTTTGATACGCTAAGACAAAAATTAAACTGGGGATTAGATTTAAGGAATTGATTACCACGAATTTAATTTTTTATATTATTTTTGCTCTTTAAGTAGAGAACCAATATTAGGATGAGAAAATTATTACTAGCTTTTACAATTATAATGTCTGCAGCAATAGTGTTGCCAGATAGTGTTGATGCTCAAATTTTTGGAGGCAAGAATAAAAGAAGGAAAAGTGCTAAAAGAATTGGTTCATTTTCAGGTTCTAAACGTTTGTTCAATCCTGAGATTTCTTATTATTCAATTGGAGGAGGAATAAACGCATTAAACTATTTCGGTGAAATCGCACCAACTTCATCCGCTGCAAGTACCGACATTTCATTTACACGCCCAGGAATCAACTTGTTTATTCAACAAAGATTTGGCGATAGGTATTCTTGGAAAGCAAATTTAATGTGGGGTCGATTACAAGGATCAGATAAGGAAACAATTGGAGAAGGTAACTTCACTACTGAGAATGCGAATCGATACTTAAGAAATTTAGATTTTAGAAATGATATTATTGAATTGACCGCACAAGGAAGAGTAGATCTTTTCAAGCATTCAGGTCGATTTTCATCTCGTCCACCTTTCAATGTGTACGTTACTTTTGGTGTTGGTGTCTTTTATCATAATCCAAAGGGCTTGGCTCCGGAATATTTTTCTACTGATGCTTTTCAAGTAGATAACCCAGGTGACTTTGAAGGTACAAGGTATTATCCTCTTGAACAATCAGGTCAATGGGTAAGTTTAAGAGAATTAGGTACAGAAGGGCAATTTGCAGATCAGGCTACTAGAGATGAGTACAAAAACGCTTTTGGTAAAGATTTACCTGATCCTTACAGTAGATTCCAATTAGTAATCCCCTTAGGAATAGGTGCAAGATATAAGTTGACAAATAATTTAGATATTGCACTTGATTTAAGTTACAGACATACATTTACCGATTATTTAGATGATGTAAGTGGTGAGTATGTAGATTTAGGGGTTTTTGGCAATCCATCCGATCCTAATGCTGCTTTAGCGATGGCCATGTCGGATAAGTCAAATCAATTTGATGCTAGTACTTTTATAGAAAGTATTCAACCAATTCTTTATACTCAAAGAATAGATAATAAAACATCCTCTTTAAATCCTGATTTCACGTGGAGAAGAGCTGCTGGATATGGTTCCAACGGAGGGTTTGGCAATGATGATCCTAGAAGAAATATAAGAGGTAATCCGCGAGATAATGATATTTATATTGTAACAAATATATCTGTTTCATACATTTTGAGCGGTGGGCTCGTTAAAGGAGCAAAGTTTAGATAATATTTATGTTAAATTTCTTCTTTAAGTCATATAAAACGAACATTGGCCTATTCTTAATTTCATTTATTTTATTTTCAAATACTATAAATGCTCAATCAAAAGAATTTGGAGGAGGGATTGCCAGTTTTAATTATACAGGTGATCTCATTAGAACTTATAATATTACCAATCAATCAGTAGGAGTTAATTTATTTTACTCTAGAAATTTTAAAGAAGGCTTCGGGGCTAAACTGAATTTCGGTGCAGGTAGAATAAAAGGAAGTGACCAAAACCCAATTGATCCACAAGCGCAGGTAAGAAATGCTGCTTTTCAAGATTTTATAACCGAGATTTCAGGAGTAGCAACTTATGATTTTCTTGATTTTCGTACAGAAAGAGCATTGGTGAAATTTACACCCTATTTAGCTGCTGGGGTTGGTTTTTTTCTTATCAACAGAGCTGATAAAAATGCAGATTATAGTGATATTCAGTTAATGATTCCGTTTGGAGGAGGAATAAAATATAGCTTGGGCCCCCTATGGACATTAAACTTTGAGTTTTCTGCAAGAAAATTATTTTATGATTATTTAGATAACATTTCAGTGGAACAGATTACTGATAAAAGAAATTCTGATTTTCAGTTTGGGAATTGGAATGATAATGATTGGTATTATTTCGCTGGCTTATCAATAAGCTATACCTTTTGGGGGATAAATTGCCCAGTTCCGCTTAAAAAATAACTGTAGAATTTCCACACAAGTTTATTAATAATAATGATTTTTGTACCTTGCGGCCTTATTTGGAGCAGTTGATTGAACATGGAAAAAAATTTGGATAAAAACAATTTACCAAAACATGTAGCCGTTATTATGGACGGTAATGGGAGATGGGCAAAAAAACAAGGTGCAGCCAGAGTTTTCGGTCATAAAAATGCTATTAAGTCTGTCCGTGATACGGTTGAAGGATGTGCAGAGTTAGGGATTTCACATTTAAGTCTATATGCTTTCTCAACTGAAAACTGGGGAAGACCAAAAATGGAGGTTGATGCTTTAATGCAATTATTAGTGTCAACTATTAAGTCTGAAATGAAAACTTTAATGGAAAATGATGTCAGATTGTCTTCCATTGGAGATATTAAAAAGTTGCCGACTAAGTGCAATAATGAATTGGAATCTGCGATTGAGCAAACAGCTAACAATAAAGGTTTAAATTTGATTTTAGCATTAAATTATAGTGGGAAATGGGATATTATGCAGGCATGTAGAAAAGCAATGACTGCAACTGAAAATAATAAGCTAAAAGCTAAGGACTTAACAGAGGTTGAGTTTGAAAAATTTTTATCTACATCAGGAATACCGGATCCTGAACTATTAATCCGGACGAGTGGTGAATATAGGATTAGTAATTTCATGCTTTGGCAATTGGCTTACTCAGAAATTTATATTACTGATATATTGTGGCCAGATTTCCGAAAGGAACATTTACATGAAGCATTATTGAATTATCAATCTCGAGAAAGAAGATTTGGAAAAGTATTAAGTGAATGAAACGAAATCTATTAGTAGTAATAGCTATTCTTATAAGCGCAACATCTGTTTTTGCGCAGGTCAATCCATCAATGGATTACAGTAAGCCTCGAAAATATGAAGTAGTTGAGGTTGTAGCAAATGGATTAGAATATTTGGATGAAGGGGCGGTTGTCGCCATAACAGGAATTTCCAAAGGAGATAGAATTGATATCCCAGGTGATGATATTTCCTTCGCCATCAAAAAAATGTGGAGGCAAGGTCTTTTTGCAGATATTGCCGTTAAATATGAAATAGTTGAAGAGGGTAAAATCAAATTGATCCTCGATTTAACAGAAAGACCGAGGCTAACGAAATATTCATTTCAGGGCATCAAAAAATCAAAAATATCTGAAGTATCTGATGAGTTGAGCTTGGTAAAAGGAAGAATACTTACCGATGCCTCAGTTAAAAATGCCGAATTAAATATCAAGAAGTATTTTATTGATAAAGGTTTCTTAAATGTGGAGGTTGGTTCAATTCAAAGACCTGACAATCTTGTAGGAAATGGAGTTGAATTAATCTTTCAAATAGATAAAAAGAATAAAGTTAAGGTTGAAGATATTTATTTTGTCGGGAATGAGTCTTTTGGAGACAGAAGGTTAAGAGGTAGAATGAAAAATACAAATGAGAAATTGAGATTCACCTTATTTGAAGATGTTGTCAGTCGAGCCATTCACTCTAAACCTAAAAACTGGTTTCAATTTTTATTTAAGCAAGATTCTGTTGGCTTAAATAGAGCTTTAGATTACTTTGGTGAACATGTAAATGTGAACTTCTTTAAATCTTCTAAACTTGTTAAAGCTGATTATGAAGAAGATAAAAATTCATTAATTGAATTTTATAACAGTAAAGGATATAGAGATGCTGAGATTACTTACGACAGCATATACAAACAAGGAAGAAATATTGCAGTCGAAATAGGAGTAGATGAGGGACAAAAGTATTATTTCCGCGATATCAACTGGACGGGTAATTTCAAGTATAATGATGAGGTTTTAAGTTCAGTTTTAAATATTAAAAAGGGAGATATTTACAATCTCGAAAAGATAAATAGGAAATTAAATTACGACCCTACAGGAAATGATATTAGTTCTATTTACATGGATAATGGTTACCTATTCTTTAATGTAACACCAGTAGAAGTAAATGTAGAGCAAGATTCAATTGATATTGAATTACGAGTTTATGAAGGTGCTCAGGCAACCATTAATAAGGTAACCATAAAAGGAAATACAAGAACGAAGGATCATGTGGTTCTTAGAGAATTAAGGACCATCCCGGGAGAAAAGTTCAGTCGTCAGAAATTAATTAGAACACAGAGAGAATTGTCTCAATTAGGATATTTCAATCCAGAAACCGTTAATCCTACTCCGGTTCCAAATCCGAATGATGGAACAGTTGATATTAACTGGGAACTTGAAGAAGTTTCAAACGATCAAATCCAATTATCTGGTGGATGGGGAGGTTTTATCGGGTTTGTAGGTAGTTTAGGAGTTACTTTTAACAATTTCTCCTTAGGTAATTTCTTAGACTTTGGAAATTGGGATCCACTACCGGTTGGAGATGGACAGATTTTATCTTTACAATTTCAGGCAAATGGTAGGCAATTCCAGAGTTATAATTTCTCATTCACAGAACCTTGGTTAGGAGGTAAAAAGCCAAATGCCTTAACTATAGGAGGTAGTTATTCTTATCAAGGTGATTTCGTGAATTTCAGAGATCCAAGATCAGGGATTTCTGGCTCATTCAGAATTTTTAGAGGGTTCGTGAGTTTATCAAGAAGATTAAAATGGCCTGACAACTTCTTTACATTGGCCAATTCATTGGAGTATTCTCGTTATACTTTAAATAATTCAAGAAGAATTGGATTCCAATTGGGATGTACTGATTGTGAGGCTAATAATATTAACTTTAAAACTACAATTGCTAGAAATAGTGTAGATAATCCAATCTATCCAAGAAGTGGTTCAAATGTTAGTTTATCAGTTTCATTAACTCCTCCATATAGTTTATTGAATAATAAAAATTACGATGAACTATCATTTGAGCAAAGTATTAACTTCCTTGAATTTAATAAATGGATGTTTGATGCTTCATTCTTTAATAAAATTGCAGGTGATTTAGTTATAAATACAAGAGCGAATTTTGGAATAATATCTAGTTATAGCGATAAAGTAGGAGTTGGGCCATTTGAAAGATTCATTTTAGGCGGTTCTGGTTTAGCAGGAGGTCAAGGATTTATTTTAGGTAGTGATATCATTGCATTAAGGGGTTATGAGGATAATTCATTAAGGCCGACTGAATTTGTGCCTTCCTTTGAGAATGGATCAATGACAAGACGTCAAGTCAGTGGAGGAACTATTTATAATAAGTTTGTGATGGAGCTACGTTATCCAGTATCATTAAACCCTTCTGCAACAATATTTTTATTAGGATTTGGTGAAGCAGGAAATACTTGGACTAGTTTTAGTGATTATAATCCTTATGATCTAAAACGTTCAGCAGGTTTTGGAGCTAGAATTTTCATGCCAGCTTTTGGTACTATTGGAATTGATTGGGGATATGGATTTGATAATGCTCCAGGCACAAATGTTAGAAGTGGAGGCCAAATTCACTTTACTATTGGTAATCAGCAGAGATAAATTGGTATGAGATTTGTTAAAGTCCTAATAACAATTGTAATTTTGGGAATTGCCTCGCAAAAGGCGCTGGCTCAAAAATTTGGTTACGTGGATTCTAAATTCATTTTAAGTAAAATGCCTGAGTATGCAGAAGCTAAACAAGAAATTGATGCTTTGACAAGTGCCTGGCAAAATGAAATAAAGCAAATGCGTAAAGAGATTGAATCGAAATACGCTGCTTTAAAGGCAGAAGAGGTTTTACTAACAAAAGAATTAAAAGAAGAGCGCTTAGCTGAAATTGAAAAAAGAGAAAAGGAAGTTGAAGAGTATCAAAATAAAGTATTTGGATTCAATGGATTATTATTTCTCAAAAAGAAAGAATTAATAAAACCAGTTCAAGATAAAGTTTTTGAAGGGGTTGAAATAGTAGCAAAAAAGGAAAGGCTACAAATAGTATTTGATAAAGCAGGTGAGTTAATTATGATTTATACAGATCCTGTACATGATTATACAGACTTAGTTTTAGAAGAACTAGGACTAATTGATGAAAACGATTTAAATAAGAATTAATAAAGTGAAAACAAATATGAAAAAGGGATTAATATTAATTTTAGCATTGGGTTTATTTTACACTGCAAGTGCCCAAGAAACAAAAATAGGATTCACGAATGCTGATTATGTATTGAGCTTAATGCCAGAATCTAAAGAAGTGCAATCTCAAGTTGCTGCTTACGAAAAGCAATTTTCAAATTCAATCCAGCAAAAATATCAAGATTTTCAGCAACAGGTTGCAGAATACCAACAAAATGCTCCTACCATGACAGAGCAAATGAGAGCTGAAAAAGAGCAAGAATTACAAGGCTTACAGCAATCATTACAAAAATTTCAGCAAGATGCTGAGCAATCAATTGCTCGTAAGCAACAAGAGTTGTATCAACCGTTATATGAGAAAATTCAAAATGCTATTGATAAAGTAGCTGAAGAAAATGGATACACTCATATCGTAAGAGCTGAGGCATTATTATATATCTCTGACGAAGAAGCGGGTGATATTTCACCAATGGTATTAAACAAATTGGGTGTTGAAGCTCCAAATGCATCAGCAACTGATGAATAAGATAGATTAGTTAATCAATTAAATTATAAAGATATTAGCCTTGAAGAAATTCAAGGCTTTTTTTGTTTTAAGGTAATATATATGGCTATTTCCCCTCCATTTTTAAAAGAAGGCGATCTAATTCTGGTGCTCAGTCCATCAGGAGTAGTAGATAAAAAAAAAGTAGAAAATGGTATTGAGATTCTTAAAGAAAAAGGATTCAAGATAGAGATTAGTAAGAATACCTTTAACGCATATTTTAAATTTGGTAGCAGCCATGAAAATAGATTATCTGATCTTCAAAATGCTTTAGATCACCCTGAAGCCAAAGCAATTTACTGTGCCAGAGGAGGATTTGGCATCACTCATATATTAGATGATTTAGACTGGACAAAGTTCAAAGAGAACCCGAAATGGATTATTGGCTTTAGTGATATTACTGCTCTTTTAAATGTCACGTATAAAAAGGGATTTGCCTCTTTGCATGCTAGTGTTTTACAGGGCCTTTCAAAGCTCGATAGTCAATATCAAACCTCCATTTTTGATTGTTTAAAAGGTAAGGTTGATAAAATGGAAGCTAAGAGTAAATTCAATAAAAATGGAGAGGGTACAGGATCATTAATAGGAGGTAATTTATCTTTATTAGTAAATCAAATTGGTACAAGGTCTGAATTAGATTATAGGGGTCAAATCCTCTTCATTGAAGAAGTGGCTGAACCACTTTATCATATTGATCGAATGTTTCTGCAATTAAAAAGAGCGAATAAGCTAAAAGATTTAGCAGGCCTCGTAGTTGGTCAATTTACCAATTTGATAGAAGATAAATCTATATATGGTCAATCTTTAGAAGAGATTATTCTTGCTCATTGCAAAGAGTATGATTTCCCAATTGGATTTAATTTTCCTTTTGGGCATGGTGAGGATAATCACTCAATCGTTCATGGGGCAAAAGTAAATATGAAAGTGAGAGATAAGGAGTCGGAAATCTCTTATGGCGTTTCACCCCAATAAAAAGCCAGCTAACAACCCAATCAACACCACATAAGGAGCTGGAATTTTGGTAAACAAAAGGATTCCTACTGTTCCTAGTATTAGGCTAAAATTCAATAGATTTGCTTGAACAGGTTCAAATAGTAGGAAAATTGCGGCTACCACCATCCCTGAACTGACCGCAGTTATTCCTTCTAGAGAGGCTTTAATGATTCTGAATTTTTTCAATTGGTCCCAGAATCTTATTAAGAAAATCATCATCAAGGTACCCGGTACGAATATTCCCACTGCGGCTAAGAAGCCCCCTAATATTTCACCCCAAACTCCATATTCACGCATTGACAAGGTGCCGATGTAACTGGCAAATGAGAAAGTAGGTCCAGGAATTGCTTGTGCTATAGCAAACCCGCTTAGAAATTCTGAAGAACTTAAATAATCCTTAAAATCTACAAACTCCGTATACAAAAAGGGAATTAATACCTGGCCACCCCCAAATATTAGACTTCCATTACGGTAAAAATTCTCTAGCAGTCGAATTGGTAAAGATTGAGTAAATAAACCAATGAGTGCAATCAATATTAAAACACTAATCCAAATGATTAGCGCTGTCCATCGGATTTTGATCTTTTCTTTCTCTTCAATGGGTTGAGCTTTATACTTAAGTCCAGTTATGAATCCGCCCGCTAAAATTAATAGGGGGAATAAATAAGGGGAATTGATCAAAACTGTGATGCTAGCAGATACCACAAGCAAAATGACACTGGTTTTAGTATGAATCACCTTTTTAACAATTCTGTAGGCAGCAGCTGCTACAAAGCCTACTGCAATCGGTTGAACAAAGGTTAGAAAATGAGTGGATAGCTCATTTTCATCAATATTGGACATTAATATTCCAAAAGCTGTCATTAAAGCAACTCCTGGAATTGCCCAAACAAATAATGTGATAAATGCAAAAGGAGCTCCTCCTATTTTAGTCGCCAAACCGGTAAGAATTTGAGTAGATGAAGGCCCTGGCAACATCTGACACAGGGCATTCATTTCAATTAATTCTTTTTCCGTTAAGTAGCCTCTTTTATAGACTAAATAATCTAAGAATAGCGCAAAATGAGCAGTGGCACCTCCAAAAGTGGTGAGAGATAGGATAAAAATATCCTTCAAATAAATGAGATATCGGATATTTCTAACCACTAATTACTTCTTCAGTAATCCGATTTCAGCTAATCGTTCTTCTAAGAATTGTCCAGCTGTCATATCATCATATTGTTTTGGGTTTTCTGCATCTACACAACTATCTAAACAAGTTAAATCCATGCTCGATTTAGGATGCATGAAAAACGGTATACTATACCTAGAAGATTTCATTTGCTCTTTAGGTGGGTTTACCACTCTATGAATTGTAGATTTTAATTTATTGTTCGTTAATCGAGCTAGCATATCCCCAACATTCACGACTAATTGATTGGGTAATGCTGTAATTGGAATCCACTCTCCATCTCTTCTTAATACTTGCAATCCGTCAGCACTAGCCCCCATTAATAAAGTAATTAAATTAATATCACCATGTTGTGCAGCTCTTACTGCATCTTCAGGTAAATCTTCAGGATTTTCAATTGGAGGATAATGAATAGCTCTTAAGATACTATTTCCATAGGTTACATGAGTATCAAAATAATTTTCATCTAAGCCTAAATAAAGAGCGATTGCACGAAGCATTTCAAAGCCTGTTTTTTCAAGTTTCTGATAAGCCTCTTTTGCTAATTCGGCTAGCTCAGGCACTTCAGTTGGCCACAGATTGTCAGGGTACTCTTTTTTTAATTCATGATCCTCAGGTACAAATTGCCCTACCTGATAGAATTCTTTCAAGTCTGGTACTTTATGTCCTTTTGCTTGTTCTTTCCCTTTACTTGTGTAGCCTCTTTGTCCAGCTAACTCTTCTTTTTCGTAGGCTTTCTTTTGTTCACTATCTAAAGCGAAGAATTTTTCAACTGCAGCATATAATTTTTGGCTTAGCTCGTCACTTAGGTAATGACCTTTAATCGCTACGAAACCTATGTTGTTGTAAGCTTCGCCTAATTCTTTTACAAACTGCTCTTTAGTTTCTGCAGTTCCATTTGTGAAATCTTCCAGATTCAAGGAAGGGATTTCGGTATATAATTTCTTGCTCATAACACTATCCGGGGTTTAACTGTTGATAGTGTAACATAATCACACTACCTTAGTACACTTTACTAAGGTAAAATAAATCAAAAAACATAAAACCATGAAAAAAGCCACAATAAGATTTACTTTTTTATTCGCGATAGCTACAATTTTTGCATGTAGCACTGGTAATAAAGAAGAAAAAGCACAGACAGAAGAAGAAAATACTGAGTTTAAAGATGTTGAAGAAACTACTTCAAAAATCATGTTAACTCCGGTAGAGTCACCTCAATTTGATGACTCCATGTTGGAAATGTTAAGCCCAATGGAAAATGAAGTAATTGCAGAAGCAGGTGCAATAGATTTTTCTTACAACGTAAAAAATTACGAATTAGGGACTCAAACTATTGATGCAGATATTAAGAATTGTGCCAATTCTGGAAAGGGACAGCATATCCACTTAATTTTGAATAATCAACCGTATACAGCGCATTATGAAGCTGAATTCACAAAAGACCTTGAGGAAGGCCATTATGTAGCCCTATCATTCTTGTCAAGATCATATCACGAAAGTGTAAAAAGCTATGGCGCTGCAAACATTCGTCAATTTACGGTAGGTCGAGAGCCTAATGAGGATGAAGTTGCAGACTTATCTGCACCTCACATGTTCTACAGTAGACCTAAAGGAACTTACGTAGGAAAAGATGCTGAAAAGGTATTGTTAGATTTTTATTTGTTAAATACTGATTTAGCCTTAGACGGAAATACTGTAAGAGCTACCATTAATGGTCAAGAATTTATGTTAGATAAATGGCAGCCATATTTCATTGAAGGAGCTGAAATGGGAGAAATGACGGTTAAATTAGAATTATTAGATAAAGAGGGGAATTTAGTTGACAGTCCTTTCAATCCAGTTGAAAGAACCGTGATGTTAAAAGAAGGGGATGCTTCTTAATTAACATTCGAAAGCATTATAAAATAGCTCGCAATTTATATTGCGGGCTATTTTTTTGTGTTTTTATATTTAAGTGAATTATTAGCACATCAAAAGCGAATTACTTAATTTTAGCCCTCAGTTTAAACGCCCTCAGAAAAAACGGAGTTTAAGGAACAAAATTCTTATAAAATAAATAATTGCAATGAATTATCCGGTAAGCGATCGCATCAAAAATATGTCAGAGTCTGCTACTTTAGCCATGGCAGCAAAAGCTAGAGAATTAAAATCTCAAGGTATTGATATTATTAGTTTAAGTCTGGGAGAGCCAGATTTTAAGACTCCCAAGCATATTCAAGAAGCAGCAAAGAAGGCGATTGACAGTGAAAAATATTTTGCTTATCCACCGGTTTCAGGTTATCAGGATTTAAGAGAAGCTATTGCCAAAAAGTTAGAAACGGAAAATAACGTTCCCTCAACTCCTGAACAAATCGTGGTGTCAAATGGAGCCAAGCAATCCATTGCAAACTTAATGCTTTCCATTTTGAATCCTGGCGATGAGGTAATTGTGTTTGCTCCATTTTGGGTAAGCTATACCGAATTAATAAAATTAGCAGGAGGAACTCCAGTATATGTTACCGGAACATTGGAAAACGACTTTAAACCAACGGCTGAGCAATTAAATGATGCTATAACCGATAATACAAAAGCAGTTTTATATTCATCACCATGTAATCCTACTGGTAGCGTTTTTTCTAAGGAAGAATTAGAAAAGCTAGCGATGGTACTTCGTCAGTATGATGACATTCTGGTTCTTTCGGATGAGATTTATGAGCATATCAATTTTGGAAATGAAGGACACGTTAGTATGGCTTCTTTACCAGGAATGGCCGAAAGAACGGTTACCATTAATGGATTTTCAAAAGGCTTTGCTATGACGGGTTGGAGAGTAGGATACATTTCAGCTCCATTACCCATTGCAAAAGCGGCCACTAAAATACAAGGACAAATCACTTCAGGTAATTCATCGATTGCACAAAGAGCAGCATTAGCAGCTATAACGGAAGATTTAACCCCTACCTTAGAAATGACTAAAACCTATCATAAGAGAAGAGATATGGTTTTAGAATTGTTGAATGAAATGCCTGGCGTAAAAACTAATGTCCCTAAAGGTGCTTTCTATATTTTTCCTGATATCAGCAGTTTCTTTGGTAAATCTGATGGAGAAACTAAGGTTATGAATGCTGATGAATTAGCGATTTATATTTTAAATAAGGCCAACGTATCTGTTGTTACTGGTACAGCATTTGGCGCCCCTAACTGTATTAGAATTTCATACGCAGCTTCTGATGAGGAATTGAAAGAAGCCATGAAGCGAATGAAAAAAGTATTGGCTGAATTAAAGTAATAATTCTATGTTATTTAAACCTGTCAGGTTTAAATTGGGGAAAGCATCAATATTTGAAGGTAATGATGGTTTTGAAAAGAGCAAACCTGACAGGTTTCATTATCAATATAAACTAGGTGAACGGCAAATAATTATTTAGATGGTCATAAAGGATATTCCTAATCTTTTTAAGGCATTTCAGAAACTTAAAGTTTTGGTGATAGGCGATGTGATGATTGATGCCTATATCTGGGGCACTGTCTCTCGAATTTCACCTGAAGCACCAGTTCCTGTTGTGAATGTAAAGAAAAGAGAAAAGAGAATGGGGGGCGCAGCAAATGTTGCCCTCAATCTACTTTCTTTAGGTGCTGAACCAATTCTTTGCTCTGTTCTGGGAGATGATGATGAATCCTTGATTTTTCAGGACTTATTAAAAAACAGGAATATTACCGATAAAGGCCTAGTGAAAAGCAAGGACAGAATAACTACCATTAAAGAAAGAGTGCTTTCGGGTTCACAACATTTATTAAGGGTAGATTCTGAAAGCCTTGCACCTTTAAATGAACTAGAAGAGGAATTACTTTCAAACAAAATTATTGAATTGCTTCCTGAAGTAGATGTCGTAGTTTTTGAAGATTATGACAAAGGAACGATTAATGCTTCTGTTATTCGAAAAACAGTAGAAAAATCCAAAGCATTGGGAAAACCCATTGTGGTTGATCCCAAAAAGAACAATTTCTTTGACTATAAAGAAGTGGATTTGTTTAAACCAAATTTGAAAGAGTTACAAGAAGGAATGCATGTTGATTTCTCTAAATCAGATGATGTTAGTTTAAAAAAGCAAACAACACTTCTAAGAAATAGACTTTCTTCAAAAATGGTCATGACAACATTATCTGAAAGAGGGGTTTACATTCAAACAGATACAGAAGATGTGTTAATTCCTGCATTCAAACGTAGTATTTCTGATGTATCAGGGGCAGGAGATACCGTGATCAGTATTGCTTCATTATGTGTAGCACTTAAGCTAAATCCAGCTTTTACCGCTTCTTTATCCAATTTAGGAGGAGGAATTGTGTGTGAAGAATTAGGAGTAGTGCCAATTGATGCCAAAAAGTTGGAAGTAGAAGCAATAAAACATAATTTACAATTATAATAAATGTCTTAAAGCTTAAAGCAAAGCATTTCAATCAGCATGAAATTTTCTAGACTAAAAAACTCAATTACAGAATGGTTAAACAATGCCATTTACAACAGTAGATCTGCTGTATTGAGCACATTAGTTTCTCTTAAAGCTTTTATATGGCTTACAGCTGCGGTTTTGCTGTTCTTCGTTTTTGGTTTTGAAACGGAAGCGAATGAATTGGAACAAGTTTTCTTAGGTTTAGACATTGTTCTCATCATTTATTTCTTTTCTTTCATCATTCGACTTCTCTACGAATTTAGGAGGACTGAATTTCTGCTCAATAATAAACTAGAGGCTGTTCTGGTATTGATAATCCTAATTAATACTATTAGTAATTACTTTTTTGACAATCAAATTATAAAATATCTGGCAGACACCTTCGGTTTCAAAAACTATGAGGATGCTTATTTAACTTTAATTACCTTTTATTTCCTAGTGCTGATAGCGTATGAATTCGTTAAAGCAAGTACTGTATTGTCAAAACTGAAAACGAAACCAGCAAGAACCTTCATTTACAGTTTCTTGCTATTAATTGCTTTCGGAACAGGGGTTTTGATGCTACCCGCCATGAGTGTGAAAGATGGGGCTATGCCATTGATGGATGCTTTATTTACAGCAGTTAGTGCCAGTTGCGTAACGGGTTTAATAGTAGTGGACACTGCCACCTATTTTACCATGAAAGGTCAGTTTGTGATTATGATTTTATTTCAACTGGGTGGCTTAGGTATTATTTCATTTACCTCCTTTTTTGCTACTTTCCTGAAAAGTGGAGTGGGAATCAAACAGCAATTAATGTTACAAGATTTCTTAGTTAGTGAATCATTATTTTCAGCCAAAGGACTTTTAAGGAAGATTATTGCTATCACTTTAGTTATTGAAATTATTTCATTTATCCTGATCTTTTTTAGTTGGGGAGAAAGTGTTGAATTCAATTCAATGGGACAGAAAATATTCTTTTCTGCATTCCATGCTGTGAGCGCCTTTTGTAATGCTGGCTTTAGTTTATTCACCAATGGTTTATTTGAAAATGAAGTAGCGAATGGTTACATCTTGCACATTATCATTGCATTGACTTTAATATTAGGGGGCTTGGGTTTTTCATCTATTCAAGATCTTTTCTCAAGAAAGAACTTGAGAGATCGCTTCCAAAATCCATGGAAAGACTGGAATTTAAGTACTAAAATTGCGGTTTATACTTCTTTGGTTTTACTAGCTTCAGGTACAATAGTTTTTTACTTATTGGAGAGAGGAAATACACTTGATGAAAAGAACTTTATCGAATCCTTAATTACCAGTTTTTTCCAATCGGCTACTGCAAGAACAGCAGGATTTAATACTGTTGATATAGGAGCCTTAAGAACACCAACCCTTATAGTGATGGCATTCTTAATGTTTGTAGGTGCATCCTCCGGTTCAGTAGGAGGTGGTATTAAAACCTCTACCTTTTATTTATTAATAGTTTCGGTATTTGCTACCTTAAGGGGACGATTAAAGATTGAAATTGACAGGAAATTCATACCAAAAGAGTTATTGTTTAAAGCCTTATCTATCTTTTTCTTTGCGGCTTCCCTTAATTTAATCGCTATTTTTCTGTTAACTATTACGGATAGTGATTATACCTTAATGCAATTGATTTTTGAGCAAGTATCCGCTTTTGGTACAGTAGGTTTAAGTACTGGAATTACAGCTGATTTATCCTTTGCGGGTAGAGTGATTATAATCCTTTCCATGTTTATTGGTAGAGTAGGAACCTTAACATTTGCACTAGCATTAAGTAGTAGAAAATCTACCCAGAGCTATAAATACCCTAAGGCTCATCTAATGGTAGGATAATTTATTTGAAGTCCAACTTGTTTTACTTTTTTTGGGTCTTAACTTTGGTATATCAACCTTAAACTAAAAGTTATGAAATTTATTAGTTTAGCAATCATTATTGCTAGCGTTGGTTTTTGTACACCTAAGTGTGACGAAACAGCACCTTCCGATGTCTATACATTTCCAGATAATATGGAAGAATTAATCCCATATGAGAACCAGGAGAAATTTACGCTTGTCCATAATTCAGGTACTGAAATTCTTTTTGAGGTGCAAAGGAATTCAACTGTTGAAACTATAAGCTGTGATCACTGCTGTGATTATTTTACATATGAAAGCGAAGATTTAAGGGTATTTTCTGATTATCCATTTTATGATATCCAATTTAATATAAATGCTGAGGAGGAAGAAAATTACAGCTATGGTATTACTATTGGAAGAGAATACTTTTCATTAAATGAGAGAATACAAACTGTTGATTCAGTAAGAATAAAGGATCAGTACTTTCATGATGTATTTAAAATGAAAAGTGATAGCTATAGGGAGGAATATGAAATAGAAATAGATAGTTTGTATTTCAATTATTCTATTGGTATTCTTAAAATAGTGCAAGTAAATGGAGATACGTATGAGATTCAATAAATTATTTCTGTACGCTTCATTTTTGTTCTTGATATCGTGTAATGGCGCAATTGTGTATACAGAATTTGATCTTCAGGCTGAAACAGAAGCTTGGATAGTTCAAGAAGATGATTTTAGTTTTCAAATGGTAGATGAAAATGGCATTGTCAACAATTGGAATCTGACAGAAGAAGATAATTATTATAGTGAGTCAAGTGGTACTTTTTTGTTTATCCCTACAGACAAGACAATGCACGAAGTTCATTATCAGAAATTCAGAAGTGCCATTTTAGGAGATTTTAGTTTTAGTGCGGATGCAGGCTTTTCTGAGGTTAATCCCTGGATTTCATTTAATATGCCTCATTTGTATTTTGAATTTGATGCAGTAACTCATAAGCCAAATAGGTTATATTTATCCCCCAATAGTGGTGAGTCCTTTACCTGGGCTGATTATGAGGAAGTGGATCAACCTTTTGATTTTAAGGTAGTGACTGATTTAGAAATTAAGGGTGATACCTATCCAGAGGAAGTTGCAGTTTTCGAATTAATTGATCAGATGGGGATATTAGAATCAAAGAGTATTGTAAAATTTGCTTTTTCAAAAGATATAGGCCTTATCTACTTAGAGTTAAAAAGTGGCTTAAAATATTATAGAATTTAATTTTCAAAGTGTCATTCTGACATAAGAATTACTTTGGTCTTATTTTGGCTTAATCAGGCGTATGAAAAAAATCGAATTTTATAAATATCAAGGCACAGGAAATGATTTCGTGGTGGTGGATAATCGTGAGAAAAGCCTTGATAGAAATGATAGATCTATAGCACAAAACCTGTGTGATCGGAAATTCGGAGTGGGGTCTGATGGCTTAATTTTAATAGAAAACCATTCAGAATATGATTTTGAAATGGTGTTCTTTAATCCGGACGGTTCTCAAAGCATGTGCGGAAACGGGAGTAGGTGCGCAGTAAAATTTGCTCAGTTTTTAGGCATTATTCAAAATGAAACTACTTTTCTGTCAACTGATGGTGTTCATGAAGCTTCCATTGAAGGAGATATTGTACGCTTAAGTATGCATGATGTTGATCAAAGCAGAATGCAGGATTTTTCAGATCATTTAACCATCAATACTGGCTCCCCTCATTATGTTCTATTTACCAGTAATTTAAAAGATAAGGATATAAAGGAAGAAGGATCAGCGATTCGATACAGCAAAGAATTTGCAGCTGAAGGGATCAATGTTAATTTTGTTGAGAAGCAATCAGAAAGTGAAATTTCCGTTCGTACTTATGAGCGGGGAGTTGAAAATGAGACCTTATCTTGCGGGACTGGTGTAACGGCTTGTGCCATTGCACATGTGATGCATGGTGGTAAATCTCCTGTTAAAATTGAAACCTTAGGTGGTAGCTTGAGTGTTGAATTTAAGCTAACTGAAGGAAAGGCAGAAAACGTTTATTTAACCGGACCAGCAAAGAAAGTTTTTAAAGGTGAAATCGAGCTTTAAAAATTCATATAAATCATAAAAAAGCGTGTAAATTAGCGCTTAGTTAAAAAATATTACAGCAAAAAAGCATGTTTGACTTTATAGCAAAAGGACTAACCAAAGTATTCGGAACCAAATCCGATAGAGATATAAAAGAAGTTTTACCTCTAGTAGAACAGATCAATAAAGAATTTGCGCAATTAAAAGACTTATCTCATGATGAGTTGAGAGCCAGAACGAATAGCGTAATGGATAAAATCAATCAATATTTAAAAGAGATTGATGATCAAATTGCTGCACTTCACACTAAGGTGGATGAAAATCCTGATATGGATTTACACACCAAGGAAGATTTGTTTAATCAGATCGATGATTTAGAAGAAAAAAGAAATGAAAAGTTGGAGGAGGTGCTACTAGACGTACTTCCTGAAACTTTTGCCATAGTAAAAGACACAGCCAGAAGATTCATGGAAAATGAACAGCTGGAGGTTACCGCTACTATGTTTGATAAAGAGATGTCCGGTAAAGCTGAGCATGTTAACTTAAGCGGTGATAAAGCCATCTGGAATAACAGCTGGAAAGCGGCAGGAAATGAAATGACCTGGGGTATGATGCATTATGATGTCCAGCTTATTGGGGGTATCGTTTTGCATAAAGGAAAAATTGCTGAGATGGCTACGGGTGAAGGTAAAACTTTAGTGGCTACTTTACCTGCCTTCCTAAATGCATTAGCAAAAAGAGGGGTTCACGTGGTAACGGTTAACGATTATCTTGCAAAGCGTGACTCTGAATGGATGGCGCCTATCTATCAATTTCATGGAATATCTTGTGATTGTATCGATAAATATCAGCCTAACTCGGAGGAAAGAAGAGCGGCTTATCAATCAGATATTGTGTATGGTACGAATAACGAATTTGGCTTCGATTATCTGAGAGATAATATGACGCGTGAAACCAAAGAATTGGTACAAGGGAAGCATCATTTTGCTATGATTGATGAGGTAGATTCTGTATTAATTGATGAGGCCAGAACTCCATTGATTATTTCAGGTCCAGTACCTAAAGGAGATGTTCACGAATTCGATCAGCTAAAGCCAAGAATTGAAAAGCTTGTAACGGAGCAAAGAAAATTAACGGCTAATTATTTACTTGAAGCTAAAAAGCTCATCAAAGAAGGAAATGAAGAAGAAGGTGGATTAGCTTTATTTAGAGCTTACAGAGGTTTACCAAAGCATAAGCCATTAATTAAATATTTAAGTGAGCAAGGTATCCGTCAGATTCTACAAAAAACGGAAAATATTTATTTAGCAGATAATGCTAAAAGAATGCCTGAGGCGGATGAGCCATTGTTATTCACAATTGAAGAGAAAAACAATAATATAGACCTTACTGAAAAAGGGATTGACTTAATCACCAGAGATGGTGAAGATTCTAAATTCTTTATCCTTCCTGAC
Source organism: Marivirga arenosa (assembly GCF_030503895.2). GTDB lineage: Bacteria > Bacteroidota > Bacteroidia > Cytophagales > Cyclobacteriaceae > Marivirga > Marivirga arenosa. Next base: position 1,085,531 of record NZ_CP129970.2, on the reverse strand, counting down.
ATTGGGGTTGAAATTGCACAACTTGAGAAAGACGAATCTTACTCTAATGAGGAAATGTTAGAGAAAAAAGAGGAGTTGATTAAAGATTATTCCGTTAAAGCAGAAAGAATTCACACGGTAAACCAGTTACTAAAAGCCTATACTTTATTTGAAAAGGATACGGAATATATTTTAGTAGATGGTAAGGTAAAGATTGTAGATGAGCAGACAGGTCGTGTGATGGAAGGAAGAAGATATTCTGACGGACTACACCAGGCGATTGAATCTAAAGAAAATGTAAAGGTTGAGGATGCTACTCAAACTTATGCGACCATTACCTTACAGAATTATTTCAGAATGTACCACAAATTAGCGGGTATGACCGGTACTGCAGAAACAGAAGCGGGTGAGTTCTGGGATATTTACGAATTGGATGTGGTGGTTATTCCTACTAATAAACCAATTGTAAGGGATGATAGACAAGATAAAGTGTATAAAACGGTTCGCGAGAAATTCAATGCCGTAACTGAAGAAATTGTAGCCATGAGTGAAGCTGGAAGACCTGTTTTGGTTGGTACTACTTCCGTTGAGATTTCTGAGATCTTAAGCCGTATGTTGAATATGCGTAAGATCAAACACCAGGTATTGAACGCAAAACAACACGCTAAAGAGGCAGATGTAGTAGCAGAAGCTGGTAAACCGGGTACAGTTACTATTGCCACTAATATGGCGGGTCGTGGTACAGATATTAAGTTAGCTAAAGAGTCGAAAGAGGCAGGAGGTTTAGCCATAATCGGTACTGAAAGACACGAATCAAGACGAGTAGATAGACAGTTAAGAGGTCGTTCAGGTCGTCAGGGAGACCCAGGGTCATCTCAATTCTTTGTTTCCTTAGAGGATAACTTGATGAGAATGTTTGGTTCTGATAGAATTGCCAAGTTGATGGATAGAATGGGACTGGAAGAAGGAGAGGTAATCCAGCACTCTATGATTTCTAAATCAATTGAAAGAGCTCAGAAGAAAGTAGAGGAAAACAACTTTGGTACTCGTAAGCGATTATTGGAGTATGATGATGTGATGAATTCGCAGCGTGAAGTAATTTATAAGAGAAGAAAGAATGCACTTTACGGAGAAAGGCTTCAGCTTGATATCATGAATATGTTGTTCGATACCTGCGAGGATATCGTGAACAACGCAAAAGCTACCAATGCTTTTGATGATTTCAGATTAAGCATCTTAAGTACTTTCGGTGTTGATTTTGAGATCGCTCAAGAAGAATTTGATAGCATGAAGGAGGCAGAACTTACTGCAAAGTTATATGATTATGTTTACAGCTCTTATAAGGCTAAAAACGAGAAAATTAGAGAAAAAGCTTTTCCTATCTTAAAAGATATTTCTAAGAATAAAGGGGCTACCGTTAAAGATATATTGGTGCCTTTCACGGATGGTAAAAAGCAGATTGGGGTAGTAACCAATCTTGAGAAAAACTTAGAGACGGAAGGCCATGAAATGATCCTATCAATGGAGAAAATTTCTACTCTTGCTGTGATAGATGAAAATTGGAAAGAGCATCTTAGAGAAATGGATGACTTAAAGCAATCTGTGCAGAATGCGGTTTATGAGCAGAAAGATCCGTTACTCATTTACAAATTCGAAGGTTTTGAATTGTTCAAACGCTTTATCGGTAAATTAAATGAAGATATTAGCTCATTCATGATGAAACTTGATCTACCAGTTCAGGATAGTTCTGAAGTTCAAGCTGCAGCGCAACGCAGACAGAAACAAAACTATAAGGAAAGTAAGGAAGAATCAGGTTCTGTATTAAGTGGAGGAGGTCAGAATAAAAATAGACCAGCAGTTGATAAACAGATGCCTGCAAAATCTGAAAAGATTGTGGGAAGAAATGATAGAGTAAGCGTACAATATCAGGATGGAAGTGTGAAGAAAGATGTTAAGTTTAAGACGGTAGAAGAGGACGTTAAAAACAATAAATGTGTATTGTTAGATGAATAGGTTCGGAAACATCATAGCGGTAATCACTTTAGGCTTCTTTATTTGGGGCTGTGTAACTACTCAACAAACTTCCACTGCCAGTAAATCTTACAGTGAGGACTTAAGTCAATATCGACCTAAAGTAGATACTTCTGTTAGCATGGAAGTAGAAAAAGCGAGCTTTAGAAAAACGAGTGACGATTTTACAGCTCAAGCAGATGTTACTGAGCTATTGAATAAGAAGCTTGATACTTTAGCGGAGAATAATAAAGAGATTCGCTATGTAAATGGGTATTCTATACAGATTTACAGTGGGAGCAGCAGTGCAGAAGCCTATCAAGCAAGAGATACGGCAAGAGTCGTCTTACCTGAAATCAGAACCGATGTGGAATACCGACAACCCATTTATAAGGTGAGGGTAGGTCGCTTTACTGAAAGATTAGAGGTGCAGAGAACTTTATTGAAGTTAAAACCTAAGTTTCCAAGTGCTATCTCAGTACCTCAAAGAATTTATATTAATTAAGAAGAAATAATCAAAACCTGTCAGGTTTATGACGCACCATCATAACTGATTCAAGCGTCCGCTTGGATCAATCCAATCATGGATCGTTAAAACCTATCAGGTTACATTTTAGAAAGTATTGGAATATAAGTAGTTTCCTCTAGCGGGATAAAATAATATTTCCATCACCATCTTCTGGATGATGATTGATGATGCCTTTGGCTTTGGATATTTCAGTAATAATTTTTTTCGCTTCAGCGAAAACTCTTTTGTTTTCTTTTGCATCTGTTGTGGTTAAATAATAATGTTTATTAATCTGTACTAACGTTAGAAAATTTTCACCGCAAAAATGATAAGAGAACACAAAAGAAAATAACCAAGGTTATTTTTTTATATTGAATAAAGTATGAGGTAGCTAAACTCAACTTAGTTTAATTGGTTATTCAATAGATTTCAGTCGGTGTACCACAGATTAGAATATAGAAAGCTGGAAACCCATTAAAAATTTCCAGCCTAAGACTTAAAATCAAAATATAAAATGGATTTAAAATCAAGGATTCAATCATTAGCAAAAAATCAATTTGAGGAAGTAAAAGGATTAAGAGAGCACTTACATGCAAATCCTGAGTTGTCTTTTGAAGAATTTGAGACAGCAAAATTCATCAGCAAAACGCTAACAGATTGGGGAATTGATCATCAAACCGGAGTTGCCGATACAGGGACCGTAGTATTAATAAAAGGAAAAAACCCTGATAAAAAGGTAACAGCTCTAAGGGCTGATATTGATGCCCTTCCCATAAAAGAGCAGAATGAGGTACCTTACAAGAGTAAAAATGAAGGCGTGATGCATGCATGTGGGCATGATGTACATACTTCCTGCATGCTAGGTGCTGTTAAAATATTAAATGAACTTAAGGATCAATTTGAAGGGACTATAAAAGTATTATTTCAACCAGGAGAGGAAAAAGTACCGGGTGGTGCTTCAAAAATGATTAAAGAAGGAGTTCTTAAAAATCCGGAAGTCAATAATATTATTGGGCAACATGTGATGCCATTAATTGATGCTGGTAAAGTGGGTTTCCGTTCTGGTATGTATATGGCCAGTACCGATGAACTTTATCTTACTATTAAAGGAAAAGGCGGTCATGGTGCTATGCCTGAGCAAAATGTTGATCCCGTTATTATTTCAGCCAATATATTAGTGGCATTGCAACAAATTGTGAGTCGACACGCAAGCCCTAAAGTGCCTTCCGTAGTTTCTTTCGGGAAAGTAATAGCCGAAGGTGCTACTAATGTTATTCCTAATGAGGTTTATATAGAAGGAACCTTCAGAACCATGGATGAAGAATGGAGAGCAGAAGCGCATAAAAGAATGCGGAAAATGATTGAAGGCATGGCAGAAAGCATGGGGGCTACTGCTGATTTTGAAATCAGAAAGGGCTATCCTTACCTCATTAATGAACCTGAGTTGACCGATAGAGCAAAAGCCAATGCCATAGAGTATTTAGGAGAAGAAAATGTGGAGGATTTAGACCTTTGGATGGCAGCAGAAGATTTTGCTTACTTCTCTCAAGCCACAGATGCCTGTTTCTACCGATTAGGAGTTAGAAATGAAGCCAAAGGCATTACTTCTTCGGTGCATACTCCCACTTTTGATATTGATCCTGTCGCTTTAGAGACCGGCATGGGTTTAATGGCTTGGTTGGCCATAAAAGAATTAGAGAGTAAGTAATTTTCTTTAGAGAGACTATAGGATTTATAACTGTAGATTTATACGTTTATTAAACGTTTAATTACTACTTCTTTCTAGAAAAACTATCCTCATATCGATTTTAAAGAGCTTTTTGAGGCTAACTTAATTATTAGTAGATTGCTGAAAAATATAAAGTAGATACGTGTACCTCGAGGTGCACGTGTTCAATTGTTGTACGCAATTCCACATATAGCTAAGCCATTGACTTCGCAAGCTATCGGTTAAGCAGAGAAAGAGTTAATAAAATGGATTCGAGTGAATTGCTTATTATTTTATAAAAAGATAAAGTTTTAGTCAGATTACCAAAAGACATAGTACGAAAATAAATGTCCAGCTTCGAAAAAAATAATTTAGATAAAATAAAGTCGTTCATTCGCAATTCGGAGGAAATCAACATTGAAGAACCCGACAAAGAAGAACTAATCAAAATGATTAGACCAACTGTTGGAATTAGAACTAAATCGAGTGATGATAAAAACATAAATGTTGGAATATCTAAAATTGGAGGAAAGCCTGATTTACCAAAAGATTTTAAATGGCCAAGAGCAAATAGTAAATCAATGCTATTTTGTGCTCAATATAATTTGTCTGAATTAACACCATTTGACAAAGAAAGCGTCTTGCCCATTACAGGTTTCTTTTACATTTTTTTAAGCCTAGATGAGAAATGGCAAGAATTTAATGGAGTTAACCAGCAATTCAAATTTATATACAGCGAGACTGAGAAACTCATCAGAACGGAATTTCCAAATGACTATGAACACAATCACGTATTCAAAACAGCACTAATCGAATATTTCGAATTTTATACATTACCTCATAATGAGAATTATAAGCTGTCAGAACTTGATGAAAAGTATGATGATTTTCTATTTTCTTGCTATGAGCCAGTGAATGACTTTATTTCTGAAGAACTATCTCATGATCCAGATAATATGCATCAACTTCTTGGGCACGACAGGTCAATTCAATCAAGTGTGGTTTACGACTTCGCTACAAAGGAATTAGGTCTGTATGGTGTGGAAAGTTCTAATTATCAAGAACGATGGAAAGACATTTTAGAACTGTCAAAAACGTACGAATTGCTGTTACAATTAGACTGCTTTGATTCTAATACTGATTTAAACAAGTTTGGTGGAAGTGGATCATACTATTTTGGACTATCAAAAGCTGACTTAGAAACAAAGAATTTTAATAATATTAAAATGTCGTTTCAAATGACATAAATAAAGCGTACAACACTAAATATAGGTCATTGGGCAAATAATGCTAAAGTTGAAAATAATTACATTTAAGAAAATATGTAGGAAATTGGAGGTTTGGAGCCGTGAAGTGCCCAACGCCCCATATTCTTAACGTTACAAGCAAGCCTGAAAGACGATACAGCAAGAAATGGAAATTTGGCAACACATTGAAATTTTAAGACGACCTAACAAGACTTGGTTTTTCTCAAAGGACAACATCGAAGAGAAAATTAACGCCTTGACTAAAATTGCCAGTGATGGTTATCCAAGTCTTATTTACAGCTTGACAGAATTTCTAAAAGACGACAACAAAGAAATAAGAGAAACCACTTCCAATACAATTACTCACCTATTCAAAAAGATTGACAGCAAAAAGGGATATTACGAAACTCTCAAACATTGTAGTATTTCAAAAAGCGACATTGATTTTTATGAAGCTAACTTTCCAATAGAACAATATGTTGAGCTTTTAGCAATCAGTTCATTAAACGGAAGTGGATACATTAGAGAAAAAGCAGTTAAAAAACTTTCACAAGTTGACAGTCCAAGAGCTATTCAATTTTTAATCTATCGTTTAGCTGATTGGGTTTTACCAGTTCGAAAAGCTGCACTAAACGGCATTAACAATTACAAAACAACCAATTACATTGACAGCTTAATTGAAAATTTGCCAATTTTTGAGTGGCTACAAAAAGTTGAACGGACAGACCTTCGCGGAATTTACAAAGACATTGTTGAGTTCATTGCTTCTAAAAATAGGGCATATGTAATTGACAACTTTAAGAAATACCCAGACAAACTAAGAATACTTTTAGCAAGACACATTTCAAGTTCGCTTAGAGACAATTCACAAGAATTAAAACTATTCTTAACCGACAAACATTTTTTGATTAGAAACTTAACAATAAACCATTTTGACAAACTTGGGCAAACGGAAATCGAGCAATTACTGAATGACAAATCAGCGAATGTCCGACTTCAAACACTTTATTGCTTAAAAGACCAAAACGGATTTGAAACAACTGTAAATAAATTTTTAGCGGACAATTCCGCTACAATAAGACATTTTGCAAGGTTCACGCTGAAACAATCAAATATTGACTTTGCTAAATTTTACAATGACAACTTACAAAAAAACAATCAAGTCATTGGGTCATTAAGCGGACTTGCTGAAACGGAAGGTAAACAGTATTCTGAAACAGTTAAGTCGTATTTGAAAGACAAAAAAATAAGAGTTAAAAAGACAGCGTTTTTAGCTCTTTGCAAACTTGATGAAGAAAGTGCGTACGACTTTGCATTTAAGAACCTTGATAGCCAATATCTTGGACTTAGAAACGTAATCATTGAATTTTTATCGAACATTCCGAGACAAGAAGTTTTGACAAAGGCAAAAAGCATTTACGAAACAGGCAATTATGACTTAAAAAAGTCAATGCTAAAACTCTTCAACAAAGTTGGCGGTTGGACAGCAATTCCAGACTTGATGATTGGAACAATTGACGAAAACGAGAACATAAGACAATTGGCGTTTGGCTATATACAAATTTGGAGAGCAAGAGCAGTAAGACTATTTTCAACACCAAAACAAGGAGAAATTAATAGAGCAAAAGAGATTTTCAACTTCGTAAACGAAACACACGAAGACAAACAATATTTTAAAACAAACCCAGTAGATGGACTTGACTTTTACTTCAAATAAAAGAAAGCCAGCTTTTAACAATGTATATAAAAAATAGTCGAAATAGTAATAAAATCAAGGCTTTTGGCTCGTATCAAACTTTGTGCTTTACCGAAAGTTTAATGCTTCGAAATCGCCTACTTTTCATATACTAAACGTTATGGGCAATTTAGAGCAATGATAAAATCTATTTTTCTGACACTTTTTCTATCGCTTTCTTTTTCTTCTGTAAAGGCTCAACATGAAGACTTTCAAATAATTAGCCAAGTTCTTGAAGAACTGGAAAATCGTAACTGGCTTCTAGAAGATATATTTCCGCGAATGCCACCACCTCCAGAGTCGCGAGAGTATTTTATCGAACTAAGAGACGATTTGACTCGAGCGCAAGCAGATTCTCTGTTTACACGAATAGAGAATAGATATGCTCAATACTTACGAGATGTTGCTGAACGACAAGTTGATAGCACAGTTATTTACTTGGCGACAGACAACTACTTGTCTGGCACTAAATGTATCTGGTGTGGGATTAAACCAGACAGCTTACTTAATGACCCTTCCTATTCTAGATATCAGAAACTTGCAAAGCAATTAAAAAAAGGGAAGAAGAACGACTTGAGAATTCCGTTTGATTCTTTTGTCTATTATGGGAAATACAAGCTTAAATCAGTAGACGAATTTCCTCCAAGAAATGAACTCTATAAAGGAAATCTTAACTTCTTATCAGGTGGAGAAATATATTTTTCGAGATTCTACCAAAACGAGAATTTGGGAACAATTTATTTTTCAATAAACACATGTAAAAGCGATTGTGGGACAGGATATATGGTGCTTTTTGAACGAATAAAAGGGGAATGGCAGATTTTTGATATCCTGTTACAATGGATTAATTAATAAAGCCCATAACATCACCTATGAATGAATGGGGTTTCATCTGTCAGGTTATTTTCGTGGGAATTGGAAAGTACGCAACAAGTGTTAAATTCAAATCAAGACGTGCTTATTTGCTAGATGAGAGAATAGTGCTTTCTAATCCCCACTTATCATAGCTAGGCGTAGTACGTAATTGATCATACAAGAAAAATACTGTACTCTAATACTTGTATCATTTCTACTTTTGATATTATCATGTAAACCTTTGAAAAACTTGCATCCATCTACGGAAGCATTATTGGAGGTTAAAAATGAAAATTTCGAAGTACTCAATGGCATTTATAAAAATTATCAAGATACTGTTTTCGGTAAGATTCGACACAGCCCCTATCGTGCTGTAGAGGAGAATGATTTAAGCATAATGCCAAGACTTTTCGTTTTATTACCTGACAATAAAGGATTTTATCACGATGCTGTTCTTGAAATAGAATTCATTTCTAAAAGAGTAGCAAGAATTAAGGCGTACCGAAATGATAGTATATTCTTTACAAAGAATCTGCCTGGTAAATTTACAAACGAATATTTTTATGTGAATCCTAGGGCATATATTATGCCATTTTTCCCTCTATACTATGTGCGCAATTTTGAAAGAGTTAGGATTTCACAGTATGAGGGAAATCTGATTGTTGACCATACTAAAATATTATGGGGTTTTGCTTTGATGGCAGGTGGTTAAGACTATGGTAGATCAACTTCCATATAATCTAGATCCGACAAATAAACACATACAACATTTGCTAAAAAATGCATTTACTAACTACTTCTAGTAAATTGAAAAGGTAAATCACTACAAAGCCAAACATTTATATTCATTTAAAGAGAAGGTTGCTTAAGTGCTTCTCTCTTTTTAATGCTTTTGCAATTGTAGTTATGTTTTGGCTTTGCTACTTTAGTACTTCGTTAGCAAAATGTAGCAAACGCATTTTAGCATAGCGTAGCCACAATAAGTGCTATATTAGCGAGGAATGTTATGATAATAAATTATGTTTAACAAAAATAGATTTAAAATGAAAATGAAAATCCAATTAATGCTAATTGTGGGAGTACTTTTTACAAGTTGTTCCACAGTAGCTCACCTACAAACAGATGATTTAAAGCAAAATTATTCGGTAACAAATCCTGATCAAATCGAGATTTATTCTACTGATAAAGTAGATGAAAATTATTCTGTGATTGGAGAAGTTGTTTCAAGTGTTGATGCTGGGAGAGATGCTTCGATTTCTGTAAAATACTTAAAGAAGGAGGCTGCAAAACTTGGAGCAGACGCTATTATAAACCTGAGATTAGAAATAGGTCAGGGATACTGGACAAACGCTATAAAAGCTACTGGTACGGCAGTAAAATTTAATAATTAAAAAAATAGAAATCGATTATGAGAAAGATATCAATTATAATATTCGTAGCATCACTGTTTTTTTCGAGTTGTTCTTTTTATGCTTATCAATATCAAACTGGAAGTTCATCATATTCAGAAACTACTCCAGAGTCAATCAAGATATATTCAGGTGATATTGAGCAGGATTACATAGTTATAGGTTCTGTTACTGCAGATGTAATGGGAGATGCAGATGCTGTTGTTAGGTATTTAAAAAAGAATGCAGCAAAACTTGGTGCAGATGCAATTATCAAAGTGGATTTATCTAAAATGAATTCTTTTTCTCGAAGAACCGGAATCTCAGGAGTTGCTATCAAGTTGAAGTAATTACTTTGGCTAACAATTTGTCATTCGTAATGGCGGATTATGTGTTAAATATCACGGCTATGGGCTCATATCAAGATCAAATCGGTTTGATAGCAAGTAGCTATAAAATCCGCCATTACACATATGCATATCATTATACAGCATGTTGCTTTTCTTTTGTAATTCAATTATTGTGGTTATAGTTTGGCTTCGCTACTTTAGTTTTTCATAAGCGAAGCGTAACAAACGCATATTAGCTAGGTGTTTTGCTTAATATCCCTCTTCGAAATGAAATTATTTTTAACACAAGGCTGGACAGGAACTAAGAAACTCATCAAAGATAACCCAAATGAACAAGAAGTTTCTATGCTCCAAAAGCTTACTTAATTTGCCTATCGTTTAAGCTCGGAGAATGCTATTTAGTTAATAGCAGTACAACAGCCAAAAAATATCATGTATTAATGTAGATCTATAAAAAAAGCATGATTATCATAGCGCTATCAATTTTTATAACTATTATTTTTCCTTAAAAATCGTAATTTTTATTACATTCGATATTTAATTCTCATGCTGCCAATGAGATATGAAGTTTAATGAGGTAATCAATTTATGCTGCGGGTAAAGTTTTTATTGTTAATTATCATTTGTAGTTCTGCCTTACATGCACAAAATTTTAGGAAAAGTCTTAAAAGAGCCGATCATTATCTAAATATTAATAATTATAGCAAAGCCATAAGGTATTATAAAGAGGCTTTAAAATATAAGCCAGGGAATGCGGAGGCTACTTACGGACTGGGGTTATCCTACTTATTCGACTTTAAAAATGATGAGGCACTAAAAGAGCTTACTTTAGTGTGGCAACTCAATCCTGATATTGGAAATAACATAGAATATTATTTGGGTTTAGCTCATCAATACGATTATAATTTTGAAGAGGCTATTAAGTATTACAGACTTTTCGGAGAAAAGAAAAATAGAAACCGCTATGAAGCTGATTTACAAATTGAAGAATGCCTAATAGCCGATTCTTTATATAAAAACCCTCGATCTGTGGTGGTTGAAAATCTCGGTCAATTGGTTAATTCACGCTACCACGATTATACACCTGCCTTAATGGCTGATGGAAAAACGCTTTATTTTACATCAAACAGAGCAGGGTCTACTGGTGGTTTGAAATTAGATGATGGTACTTTTTATGAAGACATATATAGCTCTACCCTACAGAATGGACAATGGAGCAAACCTCAAAAACTAGATAGGAACATAAACGGCAATTACCACGATGCAATAGCATCTGTATCTCCTGATGGAAAAACGCTTTTTGTCTATTCTGAGGAAGGCAACGGAGATATTTATTTTTCAAATTTACAAGATTCAACCTGGACTTATCCTCAACCGCTAAGCAATAAGATCAACTCCATTTTCTGGGAAACATCGGTTTCAATAACGGCTGATGGTCAAACCTTATATTTCACAAGCGATCGTCCAGGTGGATATGGGGGATTGGATATTTATAAGATTACAAAAGGAGAAGATGGGGAATGGGGTACTGCCCAAAACCTTGGACCTACCGTTAACACCGGAGCGTCTGAAGATGCACCTATGATCCACCCAGATGGCCACACCTTATATTTTAGCTCTTCTGGTCATGATGGAATGGGTGGATATGATATCTATTATAGCAAACTGGAAGGTGATGAATTTCAAGCTCCTGTCAATTTAGGCTACCCAATCAATACGGTTTATGATGACAATTATTTTGTGATCTCAGGCGACCTTAAGCATGCTTACTATGCTTCCAGAAAACCAGGAGGTTCTGGCATGGTGGATATCTATCATGTAGATATGGAAGCAAAAATTGAAGTTGAAGAAACTATCCAGGCCGAAGTTGAAGCCTTACCCGTATTAGTTGAAAATACTGAAATAGCTTCTGAAGATGATATAGAAGTTGAGGTTGAGCTTCCGGAGCCAGAGCCTGAAGCTAAAGCTGTGGTTACTGTATTTAAAGGTAAAGTGCTGGATGCTAAAACAGGCTTACCAGTGGGAGCTGAAGTGAAGATGGTGGATAACAAAAATAATAGTGTTACTGCTCAAGCATTTGCTGATCCACAAACTGGTGAATTCGAGTTGATTGTTCCACAAGGAGGTAATTATGGGGTTTCAACAAGTAAAAGAGGATATTTATTTAATTCGATCAATTTTAGACTGCCTGAATTTTCTGAGTATCAGGAAATAGATGTTTCAGTATTGCTGGATAGGGCTGAGGTAGGAACCAAAATGGTTCTGAAGAATATTTTCTTCGATATTGGTAGTTCTGCTTTAAGAACTGAGTCGCTAGGTGAGTTGGAAGTGATTAAAGACCTTTTAATGAATTCACCTGACCTTAGAGTACAGATCAATGGACATACAGATAATGTTGGGAATTCAGTTTACAATAAGCTTCTTTCTAAAAAAAGGGCTCAATCTGTGGTAGATTACTTGATTGCAAATGGTATTAATACTGAGCGCTTAGAAGCTAAAGGCTTTGGAGAAGAACAGCCATTAGTATCAAATGATGATGAAATAGGGGGTAGGGAGATTAATAGAAGAACCGAAATTGAGATTCTAGGAGAAAGTCAAAATGGTTAGTAAATGGTATTTAACTCCAAGTTAAATATAGGCTTTAAATAGCTGGCCGAGCTAGGGTATAAGTGAGTACTTAGATGATGTCATGTAATTGAGCTTATCAGAATAAAAGAAAACATAGTAGCAAACAAATACAACTAGTCAGATTAGTCCATTACAATTCTACATTTTCTTTAATAAGGAATTTTATATAAATTTATTATATCAGTTCAAATACAACCAAAGCTTAATTTTCATTTTGTTTTATGACTTGGTAATGGCTGATATAAGAGATATATAGTCATCAGGGGTTGATTATATTCAATTGTTAACAATAATTACGCAATGAAAAATCAAATACTTTTTCTGATACTCTTATCTCTCTATTGTATCTCTTGTAACAATGAAACTGAACAGCAAAGTGAAACAATTCATGAGTTTAAAATAAGTGAAATTGACAGCTTACTGAAAAGATATCATGAATTAAATAGGTTTAGTGGAGTTGTATTAATTAGCAACAAAGAATCAAACCTATATAATAAGAGCTTTGGATTTGCCAATTATGAAGTCAAAAAGCCATTCTCTGAAAGTACAGCCTTTAAAATAGGAGAAATTTCCGAATTAGTTACTTCTAGAATAATTAATGAAATGGCTGCAAATGGCGATTTACAGTTGTCTGATGAAGTATCAAAATATCTTCCAGAAATGAAAACTGAATTCACCATTGCCGATTTACTGAATCATAAAACTAACTTTCCAGACATAGCTACTATTCAAAAACAGTACCCTAATCTGAATTATTCTACTATTGAGTATGCTAACTTAGCTGAAGTTAATTCAAATAAACCGGGCAAAAGTGATTTAAACTTTAACATATTGGGACTTTTGATTGAAAAAGTCAGTAGGAAAAGTTTTCAAGAAAACATTTTTGACTATGCGAAAAGATTGTCTTTAAAAGACACCTATTTTCAAAAAACAGCTTCCACACAAGAAGCCACAGGTTATCTTTTCTATAACTTTCGAGGGAATGGTCTAGAATTGCAAGAATCACCAGTTTACTCTTTGGAAGCTGCATTCAGTAGTAGAGGGATAAAATCAAGTGCTAATGATTTAGCAAAAATTATTTATTCAAAACCAGATATAAATGTAGAGATAGATGGTTATTTAAGTAATGATGGTTTTAGTTATTCTATATTCTATAGAGCAGATAATGGTATAGCAATTATTGTATTAAGTAATCGAAGACATCCTGTTGCGAAGGAAATATCTAATGCCATAAACAATATACTGAAGGGGATAAGTTATAAAGTACCTTTAAGAAGGAATCCTAAAGCTATTAATCCCGAAATACTGAGTAATTACATAGGGAAATATAAATTAAATGAGTTTGTCAAGTTTGAGGTAATAAAAGAAGAAGATAGTCTTTTTGTGTTATTGGGTCCAAATAAAGTAGCTCTTATTCCTCAGTCAGAAAATCAATTCTATATGCTTGACAGTGATGCTTCAATGCGGTTTGAAGAAGATTCTACCAATAAGGTTAATAGCGTTGTTTTATTAAATGGATTTATTAAAAGTGATGAAAGAGCCTTGAAAATTGAAAATTGACTATTACTAAAAAGATTAAAATATCACGGTTTGCTGAAGGTGCATCACAAGTGACGCTTTTTAGCCAGTATTTGTACGTTTTTTAAGGCAACCTAATTAAATAGACTATAATTGAATGATGGGACCAGATAAGAATATAAAATTCCCACTTGAGAATTACGAAAGACTTTGTTTTTTAAAAAATGTTGTAAAAAATCCTAATATTATCGTTGGCGACTATACATATTATGATGACTTTGAAAATGTAGAAAATTTTGAAAAAAATGTAAAATACCTTTTTGACTTTGTTGGTGATAAATTAATAATTGGAAAATTCTGTATGATTGCTTCAGATGTTAAATTCATTATGAACGGAGCAAATCATCTGACAGACTCATTGTCAACTTATCCTTTTGCAATTTTTGGAAGAGGATGGGAAAATGCAATGCAAGGAAAGTCTTATCCACACAAAGGAGATATTAATATTGGTAATGATGTTTGGATTGGTTATAACGCAACAATTATGGCAGGTGTCAATATTGGAGACGGAGCAATTATTGCAACAAATTCGACAGTAACTAAAGATGTAGCACCTTATACAATTGTTGGTGGGAATCCCGCAACAGAAATCAGAAAAAGATTTCCAGAAGATGTAATTACAAAACTATTAGAATTAAAATGGTGGAATTGGGATATTGAAAAAATCACGAAGAACGTACAGAACTTAACAGGAAATAAAATTGAAAAGTTGATTCAATAAAAAAGAAAGCACTCAATAATGGCTCCAAGTAATTGCTTGCGCTGTCCAAAGTGCTGATTATTAACTAATTTAAATGCTAATACGCAATGATAGTTAATATAGCAAAACCATAAGGCATTCTACATATAGAAAAGCTATTAAACTCTCAATTAGGATATTGAGCAGATAACATGAAAGTATTAAAGCAGCAGATATGAACAAAACAATGCTATTAAACCGGAACCTAATCTATTTTGGAATTCCGCTTGCACTATTAGGAACTCTAATTCTGCTTATAAAGTGTTCATATTTAAATGTTCTTAGCCATCATGATATTTTGAACTTTGCCATAACTGCAGACTTAGTTTTAACGATCCCATTAGTTTATTTTCTGCTGATTCGTAAATCTGATATTCCTAATACTACAGTAGTTCCTGTTATGATAATCGGATTAGTAATTGGTTCGTATTTTTTACCTCAAGAAAGCCAAACATATTTAGTACTATTCAAAAATTGGGCTTTACCATTAATTGAAATCTCAATACTAATTTACATTTTTGTTAAAGTTAGCACTGCAATTCGGTTATATGGAACCCTAAAAGGTTCAACACCGGACTTTTTAGATGCACTTAAAAACACTTGCAAAGAAATTCTGCCAAAAAGTATAGTTATGCCGCTTGTGACCGAAATTGCAGTCTTTTATTATGGATTTATATATTGGAAAAAAAGAAAGCTGAAAGCGAATGAATTTACATACCATAAAGAAAGTGGAACAATAGCATTATTAGCTGTAATAATACTAATTATCACAGTAGAAACAGTCGTTCTCCATATTTTTCTATCAAAATGGAGCAACATTACCGCTTGGATTTTAACGGCTTTGAGTATTTATTCTGGAGTTCAGCTTTTTGGATTTTTACGATCCATGTTGAAAAGACCAATATTAATAGAAAATGGTAAATTGTTTCTTCGCTATGGAATTATGAACGAAACTATTATTGATCTAAAAAAAATTGAAAGCATTAAGGTTTCATCAAAAGATATAGAACTCAACAAGGAAACGAGGAAGCTATCAATTTTAGGCGAATTAGAAAGTCATAATATTCTTATCTGTTTGAAAAAAGAGAATATTCTTACTGGACTATATGGAATCAAAAAAAAATACAAGAATTTGGCATTCTACGTTGATAAAAAGATTGAATTTGTAAATCAAATCGATAACGCCATTGAATAAAAAGGGCTTAATTTGAGAATGATTACATTAAAAATAACAGAAAATTGAATATTAGGAGCTTTAATATGACTCATGCGTCCTACTCAGCACCTTATAAACTCTTCAAATGAAATATTTTAGCAAATAATACTAAATGATTAAGCTTTTTAAATTCGAAGTACTAATACTTTTACTTACCATTAGTTCTTTAAAGACCGTTTCAGCACAAATTGACAAAGGGTCACAATTAGTTGTAAATAAAATTATAGACAAAACCATCTCTTCTGAAGAGAGTCATTCCTATTCTGTTGAGTTACAAAATGGTATGGCAATAATTGGAAAAGTTACTCAAAAAGGAATTGATCTTGTAATTGACGTTTACAGTCCTAGCGGAAAGCTCATTAAACAAATTGACAGCCCAAATGGAACAGATGGAGATGAACAGTTTGATATTACATCCAATGAATCAGGTATCTACAAATTTGTTTTGCATTCTCTTGATAAAGAAGTAAATGAGGGAAATTACCTTTTAAAGGTATTGCATATATTAAGCTTGACTGAAAACACTAAGCGTATCACCAAAAAGGGAATTCCAACTGAAACGCTTTATAATTTATGGGAAGCCTCACTGACTGACAAAACGGTTATTGATAAATTCATTAAGAACCATACTGAGAAACACATTATCGAGTCGATCGAAGGAAGTAATTCCGATATGATGGTCACTTATTTTTGCATACCCCAGGATAATACTGAGTATGTTATGTTAAGTGGTGGTCCTGATTTTTTAGGATTACGGTTTCAACCATTACCCAATACAAAACTCCATTTTGTAACGCAAATAGTACCTAAAGATGCGCGATTCAATTATGGATTTAATTATTTTAATCTCGATAAAGCGGGACCGAATAATGAAATTGAGTCTAGAAGTATGGTACATGCCTATGACGGAACTTTAGAAATGCCAAATGCATCTAAACAACCCTATATTACTGAAAGAAAGCAAGTAGAAAAAGGTAGTTTACTCTTAACATCAATTCAAAGTGAAATTCTTAATGAA
Source organism: Marivirga arenosa (assembly GCF_030503895.2). Taxonomy (GTDB): domain Bacteria; phylum Bacteroidota; class Bacteroidia; order Cytophagales; family Cyclobacteriaceae; genus Marivirga; species Marivirga arenosa. The sequence continues at coordinate 1,068,572 of NZ_CP129970.2, read as the reverse complement.
GAAAGAAAAATTACAATACATACACCTTCCAATTATAATGCCTCTGAATCGCATAATCTTCTAATCGTTTTTGACGGAGAATCATATGGGGCAAGACCAAATCGTAGGTCTAGAATTCCAACTCCCACTATTATGGATAACCTATTAGAAGACAACAAAATTACCCCCACTGTTACCGTTTTGGTTTGGTCTATGGGTAAAAGAAGCAGTGATTTAATAAGTGAAAAATTTGGTGATTTTATAGTAGATGAACTTATACCTTGGGTTCGTTCACAATATAATATTCATACTGAGTCAAATAAAGTTGTATTAGCAGGTTCAAGCCGTGGAGGTTTTGCTTCAAGTTTTATAGCCTTTAAACATTCAGACGTAATAGGAAATGTTCTTTCCCAATCTGGTTCTTATTGGATAAAAGGATCTGAGAATGAGAATCATTGGATATATCCTGAAGATAATGGAAAACTAATAAACTTATATAAACAAAGTGAACGATTACCTATCAAATTCTATATGGATATTGGACTGTATGATGCCGGAGCATCAATGCTTGGAATGAACAGACAATTTCGAGATATACTTGAAATAAAAGGCTATCAAGTAGACTATCGTGAATTTAAAGGAGGGCACAATTATATAAATTGGCGAGGAACACTTTCAGATGGTTTAATCTCTTTGATTGGAACAGAATAAAATGAAAAATAAAAGAAATAAGCTGATAATCATTAGAGTTTTACTGTTCCTGGGAACTGCAATATCTTTATTTTTTGTCCCATGGCCAATAGTTTTTGCTTGGTTAAACCCACTGCCCGATACTATCCAAGAACAAGTTGATAAAGCCTCTGACTATGGGTTTGATGGTATAATAGTTTGTGTAAATGAAAAGGGGAATCAAAGCCAAATTTATACTTCAGGATATAAAAACAAAGAGAACAAAATACCAACTGACCCTAATTCATTATTTAAAATTGCCAGTGTAAGTAAATTGTATCAAGCAGTAGCCATTTCTAAACTAGTGAGCGATGGTAGTTTATCTTTAAAAAAATCACTTATTGATTATCTGCCGGAATTAAAAGGCAGAATAGAATATGCAGATGAAATTACCGTGAGAATGTTGGTTCAGCATAGAAGTGGTATTCCTAACTATACGGATACATATATGTATTGGGCTGCTCCAAAGGAATCAGCTGAGGAAAATCTCTCCTTGGTTTTGGACAGGCCAGCAAATTTTAAGCCTGACCAATCCTATGAATATTCAAATACAAATTATTTGTTATTAGCTAAAATCATGAGTCGCATTTTGGGGTATCACTCTTTCAAATACATACAAAAAGAAATTTTAAATCCATTAAATCTGAAGGATACTTACAGTTCTTTAGAAGATGTAAATATTGATGAGGTGATGAGTGGATACTATGTGGGTTATGAGTCAGATTTAAAAAAAGATAATATAAGCTCAATGCTAGCCACGGCTGAAGATTTAAGTAAATTTATTAGAGCCTTAAATGATGGTTCTGTTTTTAGAAATAAGGAAGAGCAGGAATTATATGCTTCATTGTATCGATTTAATCATACTGGTTTGATCCCCGGTTACCAAACAATAGCAAAATACCATCCTGATATAGATGCTGTAATAATACAATTCACCAATACTGTAAACTTTGAAGGGTATAATTGGAATTTGTCTGAACTTATGTATAATCGAGTTTTAAAAATCGTACGTAAGAACAAGTGATTAAAATATAAAATCAGTAATTCAAAAATCATGTGAATTGCCTGTCGGGAAAAGACCAAATAAAAATTATTAATTATTTTAATGTAGTTTGCAGTAACAATAGGTAATTGTGCGTCACATAAAGAAAAATAATTATGACTACAATCAATGAACACAATCAGCTAATAAAAACTGCAAGAGTAACGGGTATTTGGTATTTATTATTGGCTATCACCGGAGTATTTGGTTTTATGGTTTTTAATTCTCAAGTCTATAGCCCTGATGCCAATGAAACGCTAAACAACTTGATTGAAAACCAATCTACAGCAAGAATTCGCTTATTATTTGAATTCGGAATTATTATTTCTCAGGCACTAACAGCCATATGGTTTTATAGATTATTTAAAGGAATAAATGATTGGGCAGCGCTAGCAACTGCTATCTGGGGTACGGTAAATTCATCTATTATCTTGATCAGCGCCATTTCCATGGGAGTTGCTATCAAATTATCATCCTCTAATCTTATTGCAGACAATCTCATCATTATTGAAACTCTACAAGCAATCATAGCTAATGCATGGCTGATAGGAGGATTATTTTTTGGATTGTGGTTACTACCCTTTGGTTACATCATCACAAGTTCCAAAAGAATGCCTGTTTGGCTCGGAAGAATTTTAATCCTTGGAGGATTTGGATATATTATAAGTACATTCTTATCCTATGGAGGTATTTCAGCTGATTGGGTTGGCTATTTTCAAATTCCAGCTTCAATTGGTGAATTTTGGATGATCGGATATTTACTAATTTTTGGTATTAGGCCAGCAGAGAATTCCTGATAAATAAGGTTTGTTAAAATGTCTGAATTTAACAACATAAAAGTAAGTCGATTATCAAATCGTGATGAAGATAAAATTTATGCATTTCTTGATCTAATTTTCAATCGGGAACAGAATATCCCGATTGATCTTATTAGAATCAAATCAGAGAAAATTTTTTGGTGGGGTATTAAAAATGATGAGGAAATAATAGGTGTTGCTGCCACTTGGATTGAATCTGGTGAATGGCATTGGGGAAGATTTTCAATTCATCCTGAATTAAGAGGACAAGGCTATGGTGAAAAGTTAGCTAGCTTTTCAATAAAAGAATCTTTTAATTATAATATTGACCATTTAGTTATTGAAGCAAGAGATGCTGTGGTACCACTAATTCAAAAAATGGGGGGTACTATTATTGGAGAAACTCAACCTTTTTATTCGGAGAATATTACGCTTATGAAGTTGGAAAAAAGAAACTTTAACACTTTAAAAAGTTAAGCATGGTGTTTATGAATATTTACAAATAAAGAATAGATTCTTAGTTCCTAATCTGTATTCCATATTCATCTATAGTTACTTGGTGGAATAAGAAATTGCCCTATTGTTAGACCATAGCTAAGGTGACAAAAAACCTACTGAAAGAGAATAGAATTACTTTCTATCTTTCCCCAGAAGAACACTATATTCCTCTGGTGTGCCTGTAATTCTAAGATTCAGATAACGAGTCTTTTTATCTATATCCTTCTCAATAATGTCATCAATTTGAGTAGAATCCACTTTATTTTTCTTTCCGAATACTTTATTCATTCCCGCCTTAGTAATCACATTAATGGGTATACGAACATAATAATCCATTGAAAGGTCGGTATTTTGGTCTCCAGAAACTTCAAAATATCCTAAGCTTGAATTTATAGTCATGGCTGGAATCGAAAGAGAGCCTTGACTTAAATCGAGAGTATTCTGCAAAGTATCGAAGCGCACAATTGATAAATTCTTATCTGAAAAATAATCTGATAGGGCTTCAAAAGCTGAATAATTATTTATACTTCCTTCTACCACTTTCATTTCTATATGTAATTCGGAATCATCAATGATGGGAACCATGTCTGCATGTAAATGAATTTTTCCATTTATAGAACCCGATAGTCGACCGTGTAGATTTTCTGAAACCAGATGATCTTGACCAAAATTTTCAAATTTAAAAAGTAGCTGATCCAGATCAATATTATTCAATTCCATGTTGGGGCTAAAGTAAATAGCTTTGGGTTGGAGCCATTGAAGTAACCGTTTAATCCAATAGATCCTCCAGCTGATTTTAAACTTAAAGTATCTAGATAAATATAATGATCGCTCTGCATTCTACCATTAAGAGCGAAATCCCTCAGATGTATACGATGATAGTTTAGATCATCTATATTCAAATCGAAATTCATATCTGTAAATGGGACTTCAAAAATATTAAAGCCTGCTTCATGATCTACCTCTTGAATTTCTTCTCCTTCTGGTGGTGGATTGTAGGCAAATAGCTGATCAAAATCTAACTGAGTACTGCTAAACGATAAGGAATTGGGTATATCTGAAATACTATCATTATTGTAATGAGTGAAACTCAATCTGAAATCAGAGTTCCCTATTTTTCCAGAGGCATCTGTTACCTTGAAAACGTTGCTATCCATAAAAAAGCTACCTTTGAAATCTTCAAAGCGCATGGGATGTACTTTCATATTGCTTGCTAATCTATCAATATCTACTTGAGTACTTATTAATTTTTCATTGAATTTCATATCGACTAAACCATGAAGTTGCAATTCACTAAACTCTTCATGTCGATAGTCTTCTGGAACATAGTTTTCACCACCATAAGTAAAGAGGTCCTCTAATTGTATTAATTCAGAATTTAGATTAAAATCAATTTTGGTATCTCCAATTGGTGTTTCTTCAAACCAAAGGTCATAATTCTCTAGCTTTCCATTGAAATGAAAATCGCTTTCATCGATCATGCCAGTAAAATCAATGACTCTGAAATTAGCAGTATCAATGAAAACATCGGCATTAAAATCATGTAATTCATGAGGGTAGTTTGTAAGCTGTGCATGAAGTTTCTCTATAAAAAATTCTCCTAAAGGTAAATTGGGCGATTCCGTGAAAGCTTTAGCAGAACTTTTAAAGGTAAATCGCATGGATAAGTCTTTTATTTTTTCCTTGAAGCCTGCAGCGCTATCCGAAGACGTACTACTTAGTTCTTCTATGTCCAATGTGTTTGAAGATATATTCAATACTGCATCAACAGGAATATTGGTATGATGAATTATGGCTGGTAAATCGGAGAGGCTTCCATTTATAGATATATCAGATTTTCCAATTTCGAAATCTAATTGATCAATTAAAGCCCTATGACCATCCATTTGTGCACGTATATTAACATTTTTGATGGGTAAAGGATATACGGAACTCTGTATATTAAGATCCTGCACTTTTAGCTTTGTAAAATAAGATTCGTTTAAGCGTTCAATACTTTTTTCTGGTTGAGTTAAATCAATAATGTCATGAAAGTTCATTTCCAGTGAGACAAATCCTGAAGATTCTTCCAGATTGTTAATGTTTAAGAATTGTGCTAAAAAGCCAAGATCAAATTCAGAAATCAGCTGAATGTCAAATTCAGGGGATTCAAAATTCTTTATTTCTATATTACCGCTAAATACACCTGTTTCAGGTTTTGCACTAAAATCCTCTATAACTAGCTCCATCGTAGAAGGATCGCGTTTTTCCCCATTCGTAAAACGTCCTTTAAAATATAAATCATTTACGGTTTTATTAGAGGAAGTATTATTGATAAATGCTTCTGAACAACCAAAATCAACTTGGATTTGAGGAGAATAATTGTTTATAGACTTACCTTTAACGGTGGCGTCAAAGTAAATTTTTCCACCATTATCATAACGATCTAAAACAGGATTGATCTCTTCAGGTGCAAAAGCAAGAAATAAGTCAAAATTTGGTTTGTTACCATTAAAATGTAAATCCAGATTCATATCATCATCCACATCAATAGAACCTTCCATCATAAATAGTGCTTTCTCTATTAAGAGTTCAGATGGTGTGATTGCTAGTTTGTTTTCTTGTGCATCAAACTTAAGCCTTGTTGATATTGAAACATGCTTATGATGTAAAAATGAGGTGTCATTATCCAATATTAGATTAAATAAAAAATTACTTTCAAGCTTAATCTCCATTAGTTCTTCTGTGGACATAAAACTAGAATTAGCCTTTTCTATAAAAGCTTCAATTAATATATTATTCTCCTCATTAAGCTTTAAAAGGTCAATATTTTCAAGCTCAATTGCCTGTAAATCAAGATGGGTAGATTCTGAATCTGTTGTCTCATCTTCATCCGCTTCATTCGTTATTGCATTTAATATATTGAACGATCCGTCAATATGTTGCACCAGTTTTAAGTAGCCTTCCGATAATTTTATTTTCTTAGCTTCATACGAACCATTTATGATTGACAAAATGTCAAATCCTAGATAAATATCTTCAATATGCAAAAGCATCTCAGCACTATCCTCTTTACTTTCAAATATTTTTACATCTTCTAAATCAATTGAAATATAGGGGAAGTTTTGAAATGGAGATATATGGCTGTCATAGATTTCAATACGGCCTTTGAAATCATGATTCACCTTGTTTACTATTTCTTTAACAACAGTATCTTGATGACTGTAAGCAAGAGTAACTATAACTGCTGAGGCAATTACAATTATCAATAGCATAATAAATATTATTTTAAACCATTTTTTTCCTGTGTTAATCATGTAGCAATTTAATAATTGTAGAGTTTATATTCCTCATGCATAGACTAATGTATTCATAAGAGGATAAAATTTAGTATTAATGAATTTAAGAATGTAACTTATTTATCTAAACGAAAGAAAGTTATGGGCTTAATTGAAGAATTGCCATCACAAAATGGAAGGATAATCATTGTAACTGGAGCAAATACAGGCTTAGGGTTTGAAACCGCATTAGTTTTGGCTAAGAAAGGTGCTAAAGTAATTATGGCTTGCAGAAATGCGATTAAAGCCAATAAGGCAATAGATAGAATTAAAAAAGAGATTCCTATTGCAGATTTAGAGTTCATTCAAATTGACTTAAGCAGTTTAGAATCTGTTCGATCCTTCGCAAAAGAATTCCAATCTAAATATGATAGGCTAGATGTATTAATAAATAATGCAGGGGTAATGATGCCGCCTTATACGAAAACTAAGGATGGTTTTGAATTACAATTTGAAGCCAATCACTTAGGTCATTTTCTGCTTACTGGTTTATTACTTGATACTATTGTGAATACTCCAGATTCAAGGGTTGTTTCATTAAGTTCGATAGCACATAAAAATGGGAAAATTAATTTTGATGATCTGCAGAGTGAGAAAAAATATTCTGCATCAGAGGCTTATGGACAATCTAAGCTAGCATGTTTAATGTTTGCTTATGAATTACAAAGAAGGTTAGAAAGAAAAGGTTATAAAAATACCATATCAACAGCTGCTCATCCTGGAGTTTCTCCTACGGAATTGAGTAGACATATGCCCAAATTATTATTTGTTATTTTAAAATATACCTTAGGCCCATTTTTGACTCATGCGCCAAGTGAAGGGGCTAAGCCTACACTCATGGCTGCTGTTGCAAATGGTGTAAAAGGAGGTGATTATTTCGGACCTACTGGCTTTAACGAAATGAAAGGTAAACCTGGCATTGCTAGTTCTACCGATTTATCGAAAGATGAGACTGTTGCAAAAAGATTATGGGAGGTTTCGGAAGAATTATCAGGCTTAAAATTTTTATAGGTTTTGAAATAAATGAACCAAATAATAAAAATTATCACAGTGGTTCTAACTTAATAAAATGATATGATCTCATTATTTTTATTATCTTGAAATCTATAAGATAGATTAATTAATGGATTACGATTATGTGATTATTGGGAGTGGCTTCGGTGGCTCTGTAAGTGCGTTAAGGCTTTCCCAAAAAGGGTATAAAGTTTTAGTAGTTGAAAAGGGGAAATGGTATAAAGCGAAAGATTTCCCAAAGACAAACTGGAATTTCAGAAAGTGGTTATGGGTACCAGCTCTACGATTTTTTGGAATCATGAAGCTTTCTATATTCAAACATATTGTAATCCTTTCGGGCACAGGTGTAGGAGGAGGATCTTTAGTTTATGCGAATACATTACCAGTACCTAAAACTACATTCTTCAAAACGGGTAGTTGGTCACAATTAAAGGATTGGGAAAACACCTTAAAACCTTATTATGATGAGGCTTTAAGAATGCTTGGTGCTGCTAAGAATCCCAAACTTTTTGATGGTGATAAAGGACTTGAAAAAGTAGCCGATCGACTCAATCTTAAATCAAAATTTGATGCCACCAATGTTGCAGTCTATTTTGGAGAAGAGAATGTAACTAAACCGGATCCATATTTTGGAGGGGAAGGCCCTGAAAGGACAGGATGTAATCATTGCGGTGCATGCATGACAGGCTGCCGGAATAATTCGAAAAATACATTGGATAAAAATTATCTCTATTTGGCTCAAAATAAAGGTGCTGAAATTTTAGCAGAGCAGGAGGTTGTTGATGTAAAAGCAATAAATGAAGAAAACCTTGATGAAGGATACGAAATATCCATGCAGTCGAGCACCAAGTTTTTTAAGAAAAATAAGACAGTAAAAGCCAAGGGCGTAATTTTTTCTGGTGGTGTGATGGGCACTGTAAAATTACTGTTAAGGTTGAAGGATAAATCACTTCCAAAGTTATCAGACCGAATTGGAGAAGATATTAGAAGCAATAATGAGACATTAGTTAGTGTTTCGACTTTAGATAAAGAAAAGGATTTTTCAAAAGGAGTAGCCATTGGTAGTATATTAGATACCGATGAAAACAGCCACTTAGAGATTTGTAGATATTCAGAAGGATCAAATGCCTGGAAATTGGTTCACTTTCCTTATGTAACAGGGGGAAATACATTTACTAGATTAGTCAAAGCTTTTTTTGCAGTGGTAAAGAGTCCGTTTAAGTATATTAAAACGTATTTTATAAATGGCTGGGCAAAAAAGACAGTAGTATTGCTTTTCATGCAAACATTAGACAGCACAATAAGATTTAGGAAAAATATTTTTGGAGGGATGAGTTCAACTATGAGTTCAGGTAAAAAACCTACTCCTTTTATTCCTGAATCTGAGAAATTAGTAAAAGAATACAGTAAGGCAGTTAATGGTGTAGGAACCTCATTCGCACTTGAAACTTTAGCAGGAATACCTTCTACAGCACATATTTTAGGTGGAGCAGTAATGGGACACAATCCATCAGAAGGGGTAATAAATGAAAAGAATGAAGTTTTTGGCTATAAAAATATGTATATCATTGACGGTTCTATGATATCAGCTAATCCAGGTGTTAACCCATCCTTATCTATTACTGCTATTGCAGAACATGCTATGGATCAAATACCTTCAAAGGCTAATAAATAGAATTAATTTAAAACCAATCTCTAATCATTTTTAGGCTGGTACATAATTATTATTTGAATAATAACAGCTAGGAAGATCAAAATGTAGATTTCGATTTGAGTGTACAACTCAACATTGCGAACTGCTTTTTGACTAATTGATAATTGCCTGTTTCCCTCAGTAATCTGAATTTCCGAGAGTTGTTTTAGATGTTGATTTGCGATTTTAATTTTATCGTTTAGATTTTTGTTGTCTTTAAAATCTTTAGTATCAATATTCTTTTCAAGTTCAATAATACTGCTCAAATCTGTTTGTAAATCATTAAAAACTCTTTCCTCTTTTTTAGTAAGTTTCGTTTTCTTGAATTTTTCAAGTTCAGAATTGAGTTCCTTATTTTTTTGAGAATTAATGATAGAAAAGTATGCGGTATCATATTCCACAAGTGCTATTTCTTTTTCATGCAAAATATTAGAGATATTAAAAATGATTTCTTTAGCTAAGAGCCTGTCCTCATAAATACTAACCACTGAATCCCTAACTCGTTGAAAATTTTTTCTGTCTATAAGGTTGGTACTGATGATTAAAATAAAAACCATTAATATTCCTAAAATCCATTTTATTTTATTGATTAACGACATAGCAGTGATATTAAAATCTTTCCACTAAAGATAAGAATTCAGGGCAGTTTCTATTAATGAAGCACATTATTTTTCAAAGTTTTTATTTATCTCTAGTATGTTTTTTTAGTTGTAACGATTACATCTCTTTTTAATTTGAAACATTAATCGTAATATCACGATTATAAAAATTATGGGAGCATCTAAGACCAACATATTTTCCGACCAACAAAATGAAGTAGCTCGATTTGCAAAAGCCTTTGCTCACCCAGCACGAGTAGCGATTATTGAGTATCTGTTTAAATTAAATGCTTGTGTTTGTGGTGATTTAGTAAGCGAAATAGGCTTAGCTCAAGCTACAATTTCTCAGCATTTGAAAGAATTAAAAAGCTTAGGAATAATCAAAGGAAATATTGAAGGAACGAGTGTCTGTTATTGTATTAATGAAGAAGTCTGGGATAAGATGAAGCATATTTTAGATACTTTTTTTAATCAAAAATTGAGCACAACGGACTGTTGTTAAAAAAATTTGACTCTATTAATCGTAATATTACAATAAATAATAATTATGAATTTATCAAAAATTAAAAAAGAGCTTACCGGATTATCAGAAATTAGTTTTCAATTGCCAAACGGGGAATTAGTTCCAGAGCATTTTCATGTAACCGAAGTAGGGAAAATCACTAAAAACTTTATAGATTGTGGAGGAACCGTTCGAAAAGAGGAAGTGGTTAACTTTCAATTATGGAATGCTAATGATTATAACCACCGTTTGCATCCCGAAAAACTGGTAAAAATTATTGAATTGTCTCAACAGACTTTGAATATTTCTGACGATCTGGAAATTGAAGTAGAATACCAAGGTGAAAGTATTGAAAAATACGGATTAGATTTTAATGGAGGTGCTTTTTTATTGACCACCAAACAAACTGATTGTTTGGTAAAAGATAATTGTGGTATACCTAATAGTAAACCAAAATTAAAGCTAGCTGATTTAAATGAATCAGTTTGCGATCCAAACGGAAACTGTTGTTAATAGAAGATAAAAATAGAAACTAACATACCGTGTTTGAAAATCTAAAAGTAACAATAGAGCAAATTCGAGATTTTTCAATTTCTTTAGAAAGGGAAGAAAATCTAAAACCTCTTATTGAATATATCCAGCATAAAATTAATAATCAGGAAAAGGTTAATTTGAATTTTATTTGCACCCATAATTCGAGAAGAAGTCATTTATCGCAAATTTGGGCTCAAACTTTTTCTTATTATTTTGGCATAAATGGAGTTAATTGTTATTCAGCGGGTACTGAAGCTACCGCTTTGTTTCCAGAGGTGGTTAATGTATTAGAATCTTCGGGATTTGTGATAAATAAACTTTCTGCAGGCTCCAATCCTGTTTACAGTATTAAATATGCTGATAATGCACATCCTATAATAGGATTTTCTAAGGGCCTTAAGCATAATTTTAATCCAAAATCAAACTTTGGTGCTATTATGACCTGTGATGCTGCATATGAAGCTTGTCCTATTGTGAATGGTGCCGATCAGAAATTTGCTATTACTTTTGAAGACCCTAAGCAATTTGATAATACCGAAATCCAGAAAGAAAAATATATAGAAAGAAGTATGCAGATTGCATCAGAGTTTTATTATGTATTCTCTCAAATTAATAATAGATAATGGCAGTGAAGAAATTAAGTTTTTTAGATAAAAACCTAACACTTTGGATTTTTGCAGCGATGGCTGCAGGAGTTGGTCTAGGATACTTTTTTCCTAATTTACCCGAAGTTATCAATACATTTAAATCAGGTACTACAAATATCCCAATTGCAATTGGATTGATTCTAATGATGTATCCACCTCTAGCAAAAGTTAATTATGCATTACTTCCAAAGGTCTTCAAAAACGTTAAAATACTATCCACTTCACTTGTGTTAAACTGGATTATAGGTCCATTTTTAATGTTTTTCCTGGCTATCATTTTTCTAAGTGATTACCCAGAATATATGGTGGGCTTAATTTTAATAGGATTAGCTCGTTGCATAGCCATGGTTTTAGTTTGGAACGACCTAGCTGATGGAAATAGTGAATATGGAGCAGGATTAGTAGCGCTAAACAGTATTTTTCAAGTTTTTGCCTATTCATTTTATGCATGGATTTTTATAACCATACTTCCGCCCTATTTTGGATTTGAAGGATCTATCGTGGATATTTCAATTACTACAATTGCTGAAAGTGTAGCGATATATTTAGGTATCCCCTTTTTATTAGGAATACTAAGCAGAATTATTTTAGTGAACTGGAAAGGAGAAAAGTGGTATAAAGAAATATTTATACCAACTATTTCTCCCTTAACTTTAATTTCACTGCTGTTTACGATTCTTGTTATGTTTTCTTTGAAAGGAGAACTAATTGTAAAAATACCAATGGATGTTCTTATTATAGCCGTTCCTCTATTAATTTACTTTGCTTTAATGTTTCTAATAGGCTTTTTTATTTCAAAAGCTGTAGGAGCAAAATATGATAAAACGGCTTCTGTAGCCTTTACGGCAGCGGGTAATAATTTTGAATTAGCCATTGCAGTTGCGATTGCAGTTTTTGGCCTAAACTCAGGTCAGGCATTCGCGGGAGTAATTGGACCATTAGTTGAAGTTCCAGCACTAATTTTATTGGTAAAAGTATCTTTTTGGCTGCGCAATAAATATTTTAAAACACAAGCAGTTTAGATAGCGAATAGTATACATTTTGAATTCTTCAGTTATCAAAATCACTTAAAAGATTTTGATTCTCAGTTAATTTTAGAATTATCGATAGATAACTTATTTAGGGTGTTATATGACATTGATTTTAAAATAGCCTAGTTCTAGCTTTGGTTCATATAAAATCAAATCAAGAATATTATGAGACTCTTTGAAATTATCTTGTTGTTATGTGTTACAATTCTTCCATTTATTAAGCGCCCTTTATTACAAAGGATTAAGTCAAACTATTTATTTGCAATTTTAGGATCAGTTTTAATTCTACACCTTTTAATAGAGGGTTTTCGATGGCAAATGTTCCCAGCTTATTTGCTTGTAGTTGTATTAGTATGGCGCATAAAAGCTGTAGATATTAGTCAAAAAGCTAAGTTTAGTTTTTTAAGAGGATTAGGCTATTTTTTAATGCTTATAGTATTAAGTGTTTCTTGGCTTTTACCTATTGTATTACCCGTTTTTGATCTCCCAAAACCTACTGGTGAGTATAAGGTCGGATCTGAATCCTTTTATGTAAAAACTAATCTGGATGAATTGATTACAGAAGATCCTACAGATAAAAGAGAACTAATGGTGAAAGTCTGGTACCCAGTTCAGACAGAAAAAGAAGAATTAGAAGCTGAACGCTATGTAGATCAAGCAAGTAGAGAAGGCTTTGCCACAAAGTATGGTTTACCTGCATCTGCTCTTAATTATTTAGATCAGGTTGAAACATATGTTTATAAAAATGCTCAAGTGGCCGATGGGAAATTTCCTGTAATTTTATTTTCACACGGTTATGGTTCTAAAGCTACAGCTTATTATGCTTTGCTAACTGAACTTGCTAGTCATGGTTATGTAATTATTAATATGAACCATACTTATGAAAGCCTGGGTGTTACTTTTCCAGATGGTCGTAAAAAATATTTTGATTATGATTATCAGAGAAAGATATCAGCTCATTTCATGGAGAAAATGGGGCCTGTTATTGATGCTTTTAAAGATAGTCTGAGTTATGATCAAAGACATCCGATCGTTAGAGATGCAATCCAAGACTATTTTGAAGGCCATATTCAAGATAGATGGGCAAAAGATATGGTTTTTATCACCAATTTACTGAATGATTGGAACAATAAGGGTTTATTGAAAGGAAAGCTTGATTTGGATAGGATAGGGGCATTAGGTCACTCCGTTGGAGGGGGTACAGCTGGAAATTTGGCTATGAAAGATAATAGAATTAAGGCTGCTGTTAATTTAGACGGAATTCAATGGGGTAGTAAAATTGATACAGTTTACCATATCCCGTATTTATATGTTTCCGCAGATTGGCCGGCTGATCATGAAGACATCAACTCCCATATCTATAAGAAAAAGAGTACTGATTATTTCTATGAAGCAAAGTTGTTAAAATCAGCTCATGCAAATTTCATGGATATACCGTTCATGGTAACACTTAATTCAGTAGCAGGAACGGGTGAGATTAATCCTTATTTAGGAAACAGAATAATAACTGAGTTGACGATCTCATTTTTCGATCGGCACTTAAGAGGATTAGAGACAAAAAGTCCTGAAAGAATAGCTGCTGAACAGGATCTATTAGAAATGGAAATATTTAAAGGAGACTCTCTTTTATAATATAGATTCTAGTTCTTATTCTTTATTTTAACTTCCAACTAATTATTAGTTATAGTTGTCAATCACTAAAATTCAAGTTATGCGGCCTTTAATATTTTTGATAATTTCCTGTTTATTTGCGTTAATATCATTCCAATGTTCAAGTATCAATGACTTGAATGCTAATTTTTCAGGTAAGATTTACAATCATCTTTTTTATGATACTGAAGAGGAATGTGAAAAAGCTCAAGTTGATTCTAATTTTTTCATTAATTGCCATCAGCAACTTGAGTTCATTGATGAAGATAATGCCACGATTATGTTAACCGATATAATTTATGAGGTTAGCTATACTGTTAAAAAAAACAAAGTCATCATCTTTTCAGAAGAAGGTGGTAATTCCCAATTTGAAAATATTGAATTTAAAATTATCCAGAATAATGAATTATTAAGAATAGACGATTCAACAGTTTGGAAAGAACAGACTGGTGAGTCTATCTGGTAGAATTCACTTAGCTAAAAAGAGTATTTAAAACACACTTGTGATACTTTCCAAAACGTCTTCTCTTAAATCAGAATTAATAGCGAATGCTAATAGTAAAGAAAGAATCAAACCTATAGTAGCGTAAAGGAAATCTCTTCCCAAGAGTTTACCTGCCTTAGCAGAAGACTTCTTGCGTTTCTTTGCTCGTTTTTTTCCTAGCGCAATCGCTAATTCTCTTCCACCCAATAAACCTATAAATACCCATGTAGTACTGATAGGAATGGTGCTTATTACTTTGAAATAGTATAAAAGTATGGCATATATTAAGTCAACTAAAGTAGCAGCTCTTACATCGGTTACTCCAGCTTTTTCATTTACAATGCCTTGAATTCGATCTCCTTTTAGGAAGAATAGTACGCCTAAACCAATAAAAATGAATCCGGCAAATCCAATAAATTCATAAATGCCTAAACTTCTAGGTAAAAATACAGCAATGTTGGCAGCATCTTGAGCAATCCAAATGGACCAAAGTGCTCCACTTGTTACCCATTGCAAAGGAGTCCAGAATTTTGCAGGCTTTCTACTTGTAAAATATTTTGAGACTAACTTTTTAACTAAAATCCATACTATAAAAGCCACTACAAAAGCTAAAATGTAACCTGAGAAGCTTTTTGATAATACTTTTCCTATTGAACTTGCCTGAGTAGAAAATGCACTTAAAAGTAGTACAGAAGTAGATACAGGCATTCTTAATCTGGTTAAGATTAAGAGTAAAACAGGAGCGGCTAATTGTAAAAAGCTAAAAGTTTCAGGGGCTTCATTAAATCCTTTTGAGGCTAATCGTTGATGACTCACATCGCCATCATAAACAACCCAACTGTAGGTAACCGTTGCTAAAAATATTAAGCCCATGAATAACCAGAGAATCCACCATTTTCTATGGCTGTTAGAAGCGATAAAGGTTCCTATAGTTTGAATACTGTCATTTGCAATTGCCGAATAAGCAGCAATACCAAAACCTATCCACATTGCAATATTAGGATAAGGAGTAAATATTCCACAAAGGAAAGTTAAAACAGCGATAAGGGTAATAAAAGCTTTTTCTCTTCTGGCAATCTCAAAGGTGCGGTAAGTTACCTCTGTGACCCGGCTTCTATTATACTTTTCAAATGCTTTTTTAGCCATAAAATAATATTATTCAATATTGCCGCTTAAGCAATTTTATTTTTCAAGCACAAATCTAATTATTCTTAGTGAAACAATGAGTTAAAAAATGATTAACTATATTACTTAATTATTAATAGTATTCACATTAACTTAATTTACTTTTAAGTTAAAATTTAAAAATAGCTTTATTTGCTGTTTTTCTGCACTTTTATTCTTAACAATTGTTTTACTTCTTAAATGCAAAATTCCTTTTTTAAGATTATATTTTTGCACTTTGAAATAACCTTAAAATATTAAATCATTAAAACCTCTGTTCTACATACTAAACAAAGTTGGCAATCGATCCTGAAAAGGGGAGCATTGATTGCGTTTAATATTTTTCTATTTCTATTAGCTATAGATTTTATAGGGTATTCTTTCCGACTTTTAAATAAAGATGTTGCTGACTCTATCATTAACCTTACAGCAAATCCATTTATTAGTTTGTTTATTGGCTTATTAATTACTGCCATAATTCAGAGTAGTAGTACAAGTACTTCCATGATAGTGGCAGTGGTGGCTTCTGGCTCTTTAGATTTTTCCGATGCTATTCCCATGATAATGGGAGCTAATATTGGAACTACTTTAACCAGTACTCTAGTATCCTTAAGCTTTATTACACAGCGAGATGAATTCAGAAAAGCAATTAGTGCAGGGGTTGTCCATGATTTTTTTAATATACTAGTTGTTGCAATATTATTCCCTTTGGAATATAATTATGGAGTATTATCTAGTTTATCTTCGGCTACCTCAAGTTTTATTTTAGGTGCTGATTATGTTGCTCAACAAAATGAATTTAGATATTTCTTATTGACAAAACCCTTTGTTCTTTATTTAGGTGAATTAATTCCATATCCGTTATTGTTAGCGACTTTATCTTTTGTTTTACTTGCTGTAGCGGTTAAGTTTCTATCTAAAACTTTGTATAAATCTATTACAGGTGGCTCAAAAGAATTTTTGCAGCGTTACTTCTTTGGTAGTCCTTATAAATCATTTTTTTGGGGAACCGTTTTTACTGCGGGTGTTCAAAGTAGTTCGGTAACTACCTCAGTAATTGTACCTTTTGTGGCTACTCGTAAAATTAATTTAAAACAAAGTTTCACTTTTATCTTGGGGGCTAATATTGGTACTACGATCACGGCATTAATTGCAGCTTTATTTAAATCTGAAGCAGCAGTAAGTATAGCATTAGTGCACTTATTCTTTAATTTAATTGGAGTTTTAATATTCCTTCCATTTCCAATCATTAGAAATATACCGGTTAAAATGGCTAAGTCATTTGGCAGGTTAGCGATGAGATTTAGAATAGCAGGTTTTGCTTATATTATTCTGACCTTCTTCTTAATTCCGTTTATCCTGATATCTTTTAATAAAGAAGATGGCATTAAAGCAAGGGATCATAAAATTGAATTGAATGAGGAACGAGATCAAGCTAATAATTCTGATAAAAAAGATTCAGTTCGTTAGTTTTCCAATAATTTCAAGTTTTTCGAATACTCTTTCTGTATGAGGGGCATCCTTAAGCTCATCCGTTAAGTCTTGACCTGACCAGTGTTCGTAATGTGTACCATTTTTCCACAACCTAGAATTGCTAACATCATATATAATACCTTTGTAAGCAATCCATATTTCCTCTCTATCTTGTCCGTTCCTCAATGCTAACTGCTGGGGGCTATAGTTTTTCATTCAGTTAATTTTATAGGCGAAATTAAATAAAACAAAATTTTATTACGTCTTCATTTAAAGCAGAATTCAAAAGTAATCAATCGGTAATTATTGTTTCTTAATCCTTAAGTATTTTAAATGGTACTATTTAACATTAAATCAGATTCATCTAAATGAAAAACTTGTAAAAAGACTTTTTAACTACTTCTGTAATTTTATTAAATTCCTGCTTCCTTTTATCTTATAATTATATATTAGCTTTGTACTATTATTTATTTCCAATTGAACATGACTACAACAATTTCAGAAAACATTAAAATCGAAGAAGTACAAGAATTAAGTGCTGCAATGATCACTTTCAAAGGGGCTGTTTCAACTGATGATTATCGCCAGGTAATGGAAGCTAATTACGAATTAAGCAAAAAACCAGAAATCAATAATTGGTTACAGAATAATACTGATGCTGGTGTTTTATCATTACAAGATCAACAATGGGTTTCAAATGATTTGATACCGCGTGCTGCTCAGGAAGTAGATAAGATTGCCGTTGTAGTTTCAAAGGATGTATTTAGAAAGTTTGCGGCAAAAAATATTTTAGATAAGCAGAAAGGGAAACTCAACTTTCAATATTTCAATAGCTTAGAAGAAGCTAGAACTTGGTTGAAATCTTAACTAAGAATTTATAGGATTTAAGTACTATACAGGTGTGTGTTTTATTTTAGTGTAGGTTAACAATAATTAAAAAGGCAGGGGTGGTTCCCTGCCTTTTTGTTTTTTCTGATATTTTATTCCTATTATTTATTTCTACTCATTTCGTTATCAGCTGGCGACTGACCTCTAGGCGTATCATTTCTTCTTTTATATAATTCGAATTTGTTAGGAATATTTCTTGGTGGCCAATAGTTGTTTTCTTCGTCAGTATCAGCTGTTTCTCTTTTTGGATCTAATTGAAACTGAACCACTTCTTTTTGAGTGATGAAAACTTTTGTAGCCTTATTTTCGCTTCTTCTCCATATTTCGGCTGGGTAAGTTACTGTTTCAGTGCTGCCGTCCTTATATGTTGCTTTCAGAATAATTGGCATTACTAAACCGCCTTTATTTTCATAGTGAATTTCATAGAAATTATATCCACCATCTAAAAGCTCTTTTTCCTTTGAAGATAATGAAGCTCTGAAAGTCTTATATGCTTTTTTATCATCACTATCCACACTATAAGGATCATATGAGTTGTAAAAGTCTTTTAATTCTGGGTTTTTCTCTACTACAGTAGTGATACCCGCAGCTTCGTTTTTGTCTGGTGTTACATGGTAACTACCAGCTTCAGCTCTTTCTTTTTTAATTTTGTTTTCTACATCAGGATTTTTTGAATCGAATTTATACCATTCAACATCATTTATTGCAATATCTACATGATCAACACTGTAGAACCATCCTCTCCAGAACCAATCTAAATCAACTGCAGAAGCATCTTCCATTGTTCTAAAGAAGTCTGAAGGAGTTGGGTGTTTGAATGCCCATCTTTCAGAAAAAGTTTTGAAGGCTTTATCAAAAAGCTCTCTTCCCATCACAGTTTCTCTTAAAATATTTAGAGCGGTAGCTGGCTTTCCGTAAGCATTATTACCAAACTGAATGATATTTTCAGAGTTGGTCATGATAGGGCGTATATTTGCTTTATCTCCTTTCATATAAGAAACAATGTTTCCAGCAGGGCCTCTTCTACTTGGGTAATTGGGTTCCCACTCTTGCTCAGCAATGAATTGAACAAAGCTATTTAAACCTTCATCCATCCATGTCCACTGACGCTCATCAGAGTTAACAATCATTGGGAAGAAGTTGTGACCCACTTCGTGCGTAATCACACCGATCATCCCGTATTTAGTTCTTGCAGAATAAGTGCCATCTTCAGCAGGACGACCGTAGTTGAAACAAATCATCGGATATTCCATACCATTTGCTGCCTCAACTGAGATAGCAACTGGATAAGGATAAGGAATAGTCATTCTTGAATATACTTTTAAGGTATGAGCAACTACTCTTGTAGAATACTTATCCCATAAACCCCAAGCTTCTTTAGGATAATATGACATCGCCATTACCGTTCTGCCTTCAATGTCAACTCCCATTGCATCCCAAATGAATTTACGAGATGATCCGAACGCGAAATCTCTGACGTTTTCAGCCTTATAAGTCCAAGTTTTAGTGCCTGAAGCTTTACTTTTTTCTGCTTTCTCAGCTTCTTTTTTTGTTACGATTAAAACAGGATCATCGGAAGTTTTTGATTTCTCCCATCTTTCCAATTGATCTTCAGTTAAAACCTCTTCTGCATTTTGCAATTCACCAGTAGAAGCGACAATGTGATCTTCAGGAACTGTTATATTCACTTCATAGTCACCAAATGGTAGGGCAAATTCACCTCTTCCAAGGAATTGTTTGTTTTGCCATCCTTCAAAATCATTATAAACTGCCATTCTTGGAAACCACTGCGTGATGGTATAAACGGTGTTATCATCGCCTTCGAAATAATCGAAACCACCACGGCCGCCCATTCTAGCTCTGTCATTAATGTTATAATACCAGTCAATTGAGAAAGAGATTTCTTCACCTGCTTTTAAAGGCTCTTCTAAATCAATTCTCATCATAGTATTGTTGATGGTATATTCCATATCATTTCCTTCAGCATCAACTAACTTTTGAATTTTATGACCCCCATCATAATCTGGATAGCCCATCATTCCGTCAATTTGCCCTTCAGTAGCTCTATCAGGCACACTGTTTTCAGCTACATCATACGTCATGCTGTTTTTAGCACGCATATTTTGATCAAGCTGTACCCATAAATAAGTTAATTCATCAGGTGAATTGTTAACATATGTAATGGTTTCAGAACCTTTAATTTGATTCTTTTTCTCATCTAATGTAACATCAATTTTATAATCAGCTCTTTGTTGCCAATAAATATGACCAGGTGCACCAGAAGCTGTTCTGTAAACATTCGGTGACCTTAACATATAATCTAACTGCTCGAATTTGCCCTGGTTTTGGTACTCTTGTGCAGTTGCAGCAAAAGCAAAAAATGCCAAAAAGGCTGTAAATAGTCTTTTCATATTATTTTATTATTTAAAACTTACCAAAATTTCGTTTCCATCATGATTGTAATGGCTATTCCACCAATAGCACTTGATATGATGAGCACCCAATCTCGTCTTTTTGTTCCTAATATGTCTATAAAGATAAAAGATATAAGTAAGAAACTAAGTACTACTATAATTTGACCGATCTCAAGTCCTATGTTAAAAGCTAATAACTCCATTACAATAGAACTGTTTTTACCTAGTATTGCTTTTAAGTAATTACTAAACCCTAAGCCATGAATCAGCCCAAACAACAATGCAAAGATATAATTCAATTGCATGCTATTGGTTGATTTAAGACTTCGCTCTTTTTTAAATAGATTGGCAAAGGCAGTGATGAAAATTGTAACTGGAATTAAAAATTCAATTAATTCTGCTTTAATCTCTACAATGTTTAAGGTGGAAAGTGCCAACGTTATGGAATGACCAATAGTAAAAGCTGTAATCAAGATTAGTACTTTGCGCCAATCTTTCATTAAGTAAATAGCTGATAAGGCCAAAACAAATAAAATGTGATCATATCCGTTAACATCTAAAATATGATGAAATCCTTCAAGAAAGTAGGCTTTAAAAGTAGACATATCCACCTATATAATTTTCAGTTTAATTTGTTTAGAAACCATAATATTACCATAATTTTGCAAAACAGACATAAGACTTTTTAAAATGATATATAGCAATTTTATAATCGGTTTTTTATGGGTGCTTAGCGGAGTTGTTCATCCCTTTTATGTTTCCATTTCTGATTTGGTCTATAAAGAAGAAACCAAATCTGTTCAAATCATGCATAAGGTATTCGTAGATGACTTCGAACAGACTTTGAACAAGCATTATAATGTAAATCTAGATATTTTGGCAATGAAGAATACGGCTGAAATTGATGAGATGTTAGAAGATTATTATTCAAAAAGATTTTCAGTTGAGATAGATGGGAAACTACAAGAGATCACTTATATCGGTAGTGAACTAGAAGAAAACGTGCTTTGGATTTACCAAGAGATATACAAAGTACGAAAGCCGAATATTTTTAAAATTACAAATACTGTATTATTCGATGAATTTGATACGCAATCGAATTTAGTCCATACAGAAGTGGGAGGAGAGATCAAAACAGTTAGGCTGGTTGATGGGGATGAAACCCAGGAGGTAGAATTTGATTATTATTAAAAAATAAAGGCTTGGTATTTTAGTGCCAAGCCTTTCATTTTATAAAACATTTAAAGATTGTTCTTTAATTTTTTCAAGCTCTTCCTTCATCTGAATCACTTGCTCTTGTAAGTCTGAATCATTTGCTTTTGATCCCAGAGTATTGATTTCACGACCTATTTCCTGACTGATAAACCCTAGTTTTTTGCCATGAGATTCCGCTTTACTGTTAAGTGTATCAGAGAAATATTTTAAGTGAATAGCTAATCTCTCCATTTCCTCATGAACATCTAATTTTTCTGAGTAATAAATAAGTTCTTGTTCCAGTCTATCTTGATCATAATCAACCGACTGAGTAAGTTCCTTAATATTGTTTTGTAGCCTAGTTCGGATTTTCTCTAACCTTTGAGGTTCAATTATTTTAGCATTTTCTAATTTTTCTGCTATGGTATCCACATAACTTCCTAGAATAGAACCTACTTTTTGACCTTCTGATTTACGAAAATCATTACAGCTATCTATTGCATTATTTAGCGTATCATTTATTAATTTCAAATCTTCCTCAGAAAGGTTCTCATCTTCAAACTTCATGATTTCTGGAGCCTCTAAGGTCATCTTCATAAGGTCATTAAACTTTCTTCCATTAGTCTCCTCAAGATCTGAAAGCTTTTCATAGTAAGCCGTGAATAATTCTTGATCAATGTTAGGTAATGCTAATTGTTTATTCTTAGTGCTGATTTTTATGTTGACAGCAGCTTTTCCTCTAATTAATTTCTTATTGATAACATTTCGAATTTCAATCTCTTGTGCATTAAGAGTTTTAGGGAGTTTTAATGATAAATCTAAAAATTTAGAATTGAGTGTTTTAATTTCTACTTCAACAGAAATATTCTCGTTTTGTGCTTCGGCATTACCAAAGCCAGTCATTGATTTGATCATGGAAAAATATTAAAAATCGTATCCTATACTTAAACTAAGTTTGGGGTCTTGAACAATATAATCTTCAATAGGATAGGCGTAATCTAATCTTATATAATAACCTAATAAAGTTGTTCTAAGCCCTAATCCGAGCGAAGATAACCAAGGGTTTTTGTAATTTCTAATAACAGCTTTGAAATTATCAGCTTCTATATTCTGGCGGTTTATACTATTGTCTTGTGCCCAAGGGCTTCCTCCTAACCAGGCCGTTCCTATATCATAGAATCCTATAACTTGGAAATTGCGAGCAAAAGTAGAATTCATTGAATTATTACTTAACACTCTAAAAATAGGAAATCTTAATTCATTGCTTAAGAGGATAACATTTTTGCCGCTGAATTCATTTAGCTGAAAACCTCTTAAGCCAGTTATAAATTCATGGAAAAGTAAATTCTCATTGTAGATAGGACTTTCAGATGAAGTAATTGATAAAGGATTCTCCTCTATTGTAACTTCATCTCCAGAAGCGGGCTGATTAATTCTTCTGAAAACCCAGTTTTCAACTCCACCTAACATAAAATAGGGTGAATTCTGACCTAAAAATCCGCCAACATAAAGTCTACTGGCAAATGTGATTTCTCTAAATATCTTTTGATAGTTTCTAACATCTAAATAAATTTTACTAAATGATTGACCTGCCGCAAAACCACTTGTATAATTCTCGAAAGCAACTTTTCCTCTTAAACCCTGGCGCATATTTAAACCAATGGGTTCTGAATCATCATAGATATATTCGATTTTACCTCCAAAAAGCCAATCATTTGAAAGTGGGCTTTTAGCCAAATTGTTACCTTGAGTCAGAACATTAAAGCTACTTTCTATAAACTGTCTGTAGATAACATGAGGCTTAACACTTATTCTACTATTATTTGAAAAGGGGAAAGCCCCACCAAAACTGATGTTATTTAATGCATAAGTTTGATCTGTAAATCTGTCATTAAGTTTTGTAGCATAAACATCTCTTTCAAACCTTACACTATAATCAACCAATCTTTCAAGATATTGGTATTCGCCAAAAATAGAACCGCTTCTAAAATCCTGTAGAGATAAATCAAATCCTCCGTAGAATTTATTATTCTCCCTTAAGTCATTCATTTGATATCTTGAATACATGGAAAGTCCTATTAATGGATCGATTTTCCATGAGGCGGTAACATTATTTGTTGTGAAGGTAGGTTCATAATCAAAAGGCCCCATTAAGCTTGCAGTACTTCTTAGTTTGCTTAAATTCTTTAAAAGTGAGCTTTCTTCTTTGTCTTGTTCAAATTTTTGTGCTTCAAATTCAAAGTTATCTGCATCTAGCTTGGTAGAGTTTTCATTTCCTTGATTAAGCTTTTTTTGAAGACTAGATAGATTTGAATCCTCTTTAAAGTTTTTATCCTTGGGTATTTCTAAGTTATTGCTTTTCCCTGCCCCTTGATTCTTGATACTTGGATTAGGATTTAATTTTCGGCTTAATTCAACTTGCTTCCTTAATGTGGAAGGTAAAAACTTAGCTTCATTAGCACTGAAATCATCTTTTAGATAGAGTTTTTCAGTATCATTTTGATTCAGAACTACAGAATAGAGTTTCAGCTCAGGTCTGAGATCATAATTTTGAACCCCTGTTCCATAGGCAGAAATTTGGGTAGAGGTCTCTTTTTCTAGGTCGAATCGGTACAGATTGTTAATGCCTGATTTATCGCTAACATAAAAGAGGGTAGAACTATCTGGAATTACGATTTGAGTATTTTCTCCGAAGTCTTTGGTAATTTGTTTAAGCTCATTTGGCTTATCAATATCATATTCAAATAAGTTAAAATTTCTTACCATGTCTGAATATCCATAATCTATGGAGACACTATCAGTTTTTCGATTACTTGAGAAAACGATACGTTTTGTATCTGGAATAAAAGCAGGGTATAAATCGTCAAAAACATCATTAGTTAATCTTCTGATATTAGGTCTTCCTGTACTAATTAAATAAAGGTCGGATTGAGCATTAATATTAGCACTTACAACCGCTGTTTTACCATTTGGATAGATGTCAATTTGATTCACTTGATCAAATTTTCTTAAGTCACGTTTTTGAATTTTATCAGTATAAGGATTGTAAAGATTAAGAAGATTTACACCTCTATTGTAACTAACAATACCCAAAGTAGCACTATCACCCCAGTCCATAGCTGGAGCAAAAGTTTCTTCAGATTTTTCTAACCTTTTCTGTCCCCCTCTAAAAATAACTTTTTCTTGCCCGCTGCTTATCTTCCTAAGTTTAACTTTAAAATGCCCTCTGTTATTTATTGAATATGCTAAGAAGTCACCATTTGGGCTAATTTTAGTTTGGTATTTTACTTCACCTATCCACGGTTTGGAAATTTGATTTTTAGAAGATAATTCTTCTGTATCCATATTGGTGAAGTTATTAATGTAGAAATATTTATACTCACTTAAAAAGGCTTTAAAAGGTATTCCTAAGGTGTTGGTAATACTTTTTTCTTCATTCCTTATAATTCTAGTAAGGTTGAGAGTATTTGAAATATTAATTCTTCCATATTTTTCTGAAATAAAATTCCATAGTGATTGACCGGCTAGTTCAGCTTCTTTTCCTTCCAAATTTTCAATGCTTGAGGGATTATGATCAATTAAATAATTCCTAACGAAATCATCCATTTCTGCATTCCATCCATACGCTATGTAGGCTGCTGCGCCATTAATGAACCATTCTGGCACTGTAAACAATGAATTGGATTGGAAAACTTCAGATACTAAGCCCCCGCCAAAAAGCATGTCTTTGATGAATAGCTTTGAAACTTTGTAATTAATTTCTTTCCTAAGTGTTTCGAATGAACCGGAGAAGGCAACTTCTAAATGAGTTTTGAGGAAATTAGTTTGTCCACTTATGTCAAACTGAGCCTCATTGAGTCCAACATTACTTTGATTGTAATCAATATTGCTATTAAAAATAAAAATTTTGGTTTTACTATAAGGTGCATAACCCATGATGTCTGTAATCCGTAGGAAATCCTCTTCTATAGTGCTAGCAACTTGTTTAGCAAGTTTTTGTCCACCATAGTAATAATAAACATCAAAATGAGAAGTGCTATAATATTTCCAATCGAAAAATCTGTATTGAATTCTACTTTTACCAAATGTTTCCTCACTGTTTTGTGCTCGTAAAGCTTGAGGCGTAATACTTGCAAAAGTTATACTTACTATTAATAAAATGAATGTAAAGGTTCTTAATCTCATACTAACTTGAATATAATGGATAATAACGTTTAATGTTTACTTCATCATTTAATTTTTTTGAATTAATTATTGATTCCACAAACTCATTAGCAAAATATGGGGCTAATGATACACCTTTAGTACCTAATCCATTGAATATAAAAACGTTCTTATGAGCAGGATGGTTTCCAATTAAAGGTCTCCTATCTTTTGTTGAAGGTCTAATTCCTGCTACTTGATCTATAATCTCATATTTTACATTTAGTAGGTCATCTAATTTTTCTGTAAGCTGATTTCTAGCTTTTGAAGTAGGTTCATATGTAAGATTTTTCCATTCATAAGTAGCACCCACTCTGTAATAGTCTTGATGAGTATTTTTTACTACAAAAACTCCTCTATTAAAAATTACATCTTCCGGTAAAGCTTTTTCAGTTTTAATATGTAAAATCTCGCCTTTCACTGGTGCAGTAGGAACCCAATCAAAATACGAATTTCCGCTTAGGGGTCCATCGCAAAAAATTATATTTTGAGCTTTAATTTCTTGATATACAATAGTATCATCAGTTATAATCAGGCTTTTGTAGTCAAACTTTTTTTCAATGAGGGCATTAATGGAAGTTAAATACTGCTGATGAGCTTCAAGCATAGTTTTCACATCTAAAAAGCCACTATGCTTCAATAATACGCCTCCAAATGGATCTTTAATAAAGTTTGTAAAATGAGATTTGGTGTAAGTATGCTTTATAAATGCTGTAGCATCATCTTCTCTAGCCATCCAATCGTTCTGATCTTCTAAAGATAGAAAAGGTCGATATATGGCTTTGTCATATAAGAATTTAGTATTTAATGATTTTTCTAAATTACTATAAAAGCTTTCCAGATAGGAGAATAACTGTTCTGCTAACCAGGTTTTTTTCATTTTTCTTCCGGTAATCGGGTTGTATAAACCTGCTGCAACTTTTGAACTAGAATTAGGATTATTTTCTGAAATAACAACAAACGACTTTCTATGAAGCTTTAAATGCTCTACTACAGAAACTGAAGCAATTCCGTGACCCACTATAATGTAATCAACTTTCATAACGAAATTTTACTTTTCAAAAGAATTAAATTATTAAAGACTATGATTGTTTCAATCCAAATCACCTTCTATAATTAAATATATTTTAGGCAATCAGCTTTAATTTCAACAAATTTGCATCAAACTATAGAGATATGATACACATTAAGCAATTTGTTTTCAATCCTTTTATGGAGAATACTTATGTGGTTTATGATGATAATAAAAATGCTGCCGTTATAGATCCAGGATGTTATGAAGGTTATGAGCAAGATGAGTTGGTAAACTTCATAAAAGATGAAGGCTTGAATGTTCAGCAATTAATAAATACACATTGTCATATTGATCATGTTTTAGGAAACCAATTTGTGAAGGATAAATATGGTGTAAAGCTATATATGCATGAGAAGGATAAACCGATTTTAGAGGCAGTCCCTACTTATTCTGCCGCATATGGATTTGCCAATTATCAAATTTCTAAACCTGATATCTTCCTTAAAGAAGGCGATATTCACAAGATTGGAGATATAGAATTTGAGGTGTTGTTTTTACCAGGCCATGCTCCAGGTCACATTGGTTTAATGAATGAAAAAGAGAAAGTATTTATAGGAGGGGATGTTTTATTTGATGGTAGCATAGGTAGAACAGATCTTCCTGGTGGTGATCACGATACTTTAATCAGTAGTATTCAAAATAAACTATTTAAATATGATGATGAGGTAGTTGTATATTGTGGACACGGTTCAACTACAACACTCGGAAAAGAGAAAGCATCAAACCCTTTTTGTGCTATAAAATAAACTGCTATGATAAAAAAGAATATACCTAATGCTATTACAGCAGCGAATCTATTTACTGGTGCAGTAGGAGTTTATTTTACTAGTCAGTTTGAATTCGAATGGGCTGCTTTTTGCATAGTGTTGGCTGCTGTTTTTGATTTTTTAGATGGAATGTTAGCACGATTGCTCAAGGTTCATTCTGAAATTGGAAAACAATTAGATTCTTTAGCTGATATGGTTACTTTTGGTTTTTTACCTTCCTACATACTTTTTCAATTTCTTCAATTGAATGAAGCTGAGGTATGGAGTTTCATTGCCTTTTTAATAGCAGTCTTTTCAGCATTCAGATTAGCTAAATTCAATATTGATACTCGTCAGTCGGATGAATTTATAGGTTTACCAACTCCCGCTAATGCCTTATTCATAGGTTTTTTGATTTTTTTAAAAGGTAGTTTTTTCTCGAAATATCTGTTTGATACAGCTAGCTTAATTATAATAGCGGTTCTTTTTTCATATCTGCTTGTGGCAGAAATCCCAATGATTGCACTGAAGTTTAAAAATTTGAAATGGCAGGATAACATCTTCAGATACCTGACTATAATAATGGCTATAATTTTAGTGGCAATTTTTCAATTTTCAGCTGTTCCAATCGTTATCCTCATTTATATCATTTTATCAATTATAAAATATTCATTCTTCTCCAGAAATTAATTTGGAAAAAACACTGTTAGAACTTTGTTTTGAGAGTTTTAATGAGAATCTCCTTCACTATCATATTGACCCTTTTTATACAAATTTTGTATGCTCAATCCGTTTTGAATAAGAATGGGATGATAAAAGTAGCTACTTCAACGGAAGGAGTTTATAAAATTGATTCTCAATTTTTAGAGGCAGCAGGAGAAAATCCTTCTGAAATAAATCCTAATAAAATTCAGGTTTATGGAATGCCCGGAGGTCATATTCCACAATCAAACTCCATAGATTATCCTTATGATCCGCAACCTTTAGCTATAAAAGTTAAGGCCAATACAAATGCTGTTTTTGAGGAGAATGAAGCGGTTTATTTTTATGCTGATGCTGTAGATAATATCGACTATAATTTTGAAAATGAATTTTATGAGTATAGCAATAATGTATACAGTGATTCAATTTACTTTTTTATTGATATAAATGCAGAACAAACCAATTCAATTGCTTCAATAAGCTCAGAAAATATCAATGTAGATCAAAGTTTTAATTGGTATGATGCTGTTTATTTTCATGAAGTAGATGAAGTAAATATTTTAAGATCTGGAAGAAAATGGTTTGGTGAATCTTTTAGTATAAATAGAACTCAAGATTTTACTTTTGAATTAAATAATGATATTGCTTCATCTGATGAAATAAGCCTTACTACTCACTATTTAGCACAAACTTATAATGAAGCAAATCTAAAAATCAGGTTAAATGAATATGAGTTAGCCAGTGAGTCACTTGAAAGAGTATCAGATTTTACAATCTTTCCATATCGTGAAAAAGGCAAATTGCTTGAAAACCGATCAACAATAGCAAGCTCATTAGTTTCAGGATTAGAATTAAATATTTCGCTTACACATGAAGCTTTGGGTGCTGGTAGGTCTGATGGATATCTGGATTATTTGTTTCTAACGGTTCCTCAAAAGTTGAATGTTTTAAATTCCCAAATCGTAATTAGAAATAGGGGATTTCAGCAAATTGGTAATTATGAATTAAAAATAGGTAATCTTTCAAATGATCATTATGTATGGGAAGTGAGTGACCCTATTAATTCTAAGGAATTAATCATGAATAATGGGTCTTTTAAATTTTCTCAAACTGAGGAGAGAAGGGAAAGAAAATTCGTAACTTTTAATGCTAATTCTGCATTACGCCCGGAATATATAGGAACATTAAATTCACAAAATCTAAAGAAATCTACCTCTCCCGATTATTTAGTCATTACTTTTGACGGCTTTAATGAAAGTGCACAAAAGCTAGCTTCATATCGAGAAAATCATAATAATTTTAGTGTGGAGGTAGCTAAAATTTCTGAAATATTTAATGAGTTTGGTTCAGGTAGAAGAGACGTTTCTGCCATCCGAAATTATATCCGCTATTACTATTTAAAAAATCCAGACAAACTTAAATATGTGCTTCTTTTGGGTGCATCATCCTATGATTTTAAAGATAGAATAGCTAATAACACTAATTTAGTCCCAGTATATCAATCTAGAAATTCGCTACATCCGGTTTTTACTTATGCCTCTGATGATTTTTATGGATTCATGAATCAAAATGAAGGCTTTTGGGCAGAAGAATCGAATAATATTGATGAGCTTGACCTAGGCATTGGAAGAATACCCGCAAAAACAAAAAAGGAAGCTGCGGACGCAGTAAATAAAATAATTTACTATGAAACGAATCCTCAAGCCTTTAACAAATGGAGAAATGATATTTATTTCATTGCAGATGATGAAGATGGCAATATTTTTCATCGTGATTCAGAAGAACTAAGTAAATATGTAATTGATAATTTTGGATTTTATAATATCAACAAACTCTATTTAGGAGCATTTGAACAGGAAGTTTTTGCCAGTACACAGCGTTCACCAAAAATGAGAGAAGCCATAAATGATATGGCAAATAAGGGCGCATTAATAGTGAATTACATTGGTCATGGTTCGGAAAGTAGCTGGACGAATGAATCTATTCTTAATGTAAGCATGGTTGAAGAATGGAATAATATTGATAAACTGCCGCTATTTGTCACAGCAACTTGCGAATTCGGCCGATTTGATAATCCAAATATAGAATCAGGCGCTCAGAGAATGTTACTTAAACCTGATGGTGGTGCTATTGCATTATTAACTACTTCAAGGCCTGTGGAGTCAAGTTCAAATGCCACTTTAAATCGATCTTTTTTTCAACATGTATTTAAATCTCAAAACACTAAACCTAAAAAATTAGGGGATATTATTAGGCAAACTAAAAACTCAGGGATTGTAGGGGTTAAGAACCGAAATTTTATTTTGCTAGGTGATCCAGCTGTAACTTTGGCTGAACCTGAAAGTAATGTTCAAATTACCAATATTATGAATGAAGAGGGTGAAACGGATACTCTTAAAAGTATGTCTAAAATCACAGTATCGGGTTTAATTGAGAACAATCTAAAACAAATCATGTCAGATTTTGATGGTGAACTAACCATTGAACTTTATGATAAGCCCCAAGCATCTTCTACAATCGATAAAGCAGAAAGTGAATTTAACTTTATGACATTTGATCAAGTGATCTACAGAGGGAAGTCAAGTATTCAAAATGGGGAATTTAGCTTCAGTTTTTATGTTCCCACTGAAATAGATTACCGCATTGATAAAGGCAAGTTTAGTTTTTATGCGAAGAATGACAATCAATTAGAAGATGCATCAGGTTTTAATAATGATTTCATTGTAGGAGGTAGTTCTCTCATGTCAAATAATGATACTGCTGGTCCTGATTTGGCGTTATACCTAAATGATAGAGAATTTGAAAATGGTAATAGAGTAGGGAATGATGCTACTTTAATAGTAGATTTGTTTGATGAGCATGGAATAAGTATTTCAAATAGCAATGTGAATCCAGGTATTACCTATTCAATTGATGGTGGGGAAGATATAAAACTTAATGATTTTTTCTATTACGATAAAGATTCCTACCAAGAGGGGACCATTGAATATGATCTACAAAATTTAAAAGAGGGGAATCATTACATAACTATTAAAGCCTCTGATGTTTATAATAATAAATCACAAGCGACCATAGAGTTTGAGGTAATTGGTGAGGACGATATCGAATTGTTAGATTTTGCTATATATCCAAATCCAGCCCAATCCAATGTTAATATTCGATTACGTCAGAATAGAAAAAATGCGCAGGTTATGGTTCAGTATCAAATCATAAATAACCAGGGTCAATTAGTGTATTCCCATGAATACACTACTAATGAAGACTTCAGAATAGATCAATGGGACTTAAGAAACCAAAATGGCGAAAAACTTTCACCAGGATTATATTTTGTCAGGCTTTTTGTACGTTCTGTAGAAGATAATGCAAAAACTGACCAAATTAAAAAGCTAATTATAATCAATTAAGTATATTTGAGTAAACCAAAATAAAATGCGAGCAGCGAAATTAATATTTTTAACGGCTTTAACCGTTTTATCAACCCAAGCTTTAGGCCAAATTACTGGTCCACCTACTACAATTTCTGGGCAAGATGCTGAAAGAAATGTTATCACTACAGCTATGCCTTTTTTATTAATATCACCCGATTCCCGTTCTGCAGGAATGGGAGACGTGGGCGTAGCGCTTTCGGCTGATGCTAATGCTATGCAATGGAATGCAGCTAGATTAGCATTTGTTGATAATGAAATTGGCGCTTCTATTTCTTATTCCCCATGGTTAATGAGTATAGGCGTTACGGATATGTCTATTTCATATTTAAGTGGTTATTATAAAATATCCAAAGAGCAAGTAGTTGGCTTATCAATGAAGTATTTCGATTTAGGAAATATATTCTTCACAGATGATGGTAATACAGGGACTGATTTTTCTCCAAAAGATTTTTCAATTTCTGCTGCTTATTCCAGAAAGTTAAGCGATAATTTAAGTGCGTCTTTGACAGGTAAATTTGCTAGGTCTAATTTATTTGGAAACTACACGAATAATAATCAATCAAATCCAAGCCCAGCAACAGCGGTAGGGGTTGACTTGGGAATTTTCTATACAAAAGAATTATTGTTTAGTGGAAAGGATTCTGAGTTCTCTTCAGGAATGCAGATCGCTAATATTTCTAATAAGGTTTCGTACAGTGGAGATGATAATGAACAGTTCTTACCGATTAATTTGAAAATAGGATCAGCCTTTACCTCTAATTTGGATCCTTATAATAAATTAACTATTTCAGTTGATTTTAATAAATTAATGGTTCCTACACCTAATGAAGGAGATACTATTCCAGCAACTCTACTTGAAGGTATGTTTGGTTCATTTGGTGACGCACCTGCTGGTTTTCAAGAAGAATTAAGAGAAATTACAATTTCTTCAGGTGTAGAATACTGGTATAATAATATTTTTGCGGTCAGAACCGGATATTTTTACGAACATATTACCAAAGGAGGTAGACAATATTTCACTGCTGGATTAGGATTCAGATACCAAGTGTTAGGTTTAGATTTTTCTTACTTAATCCCAACTCAGCAAAACAATCCATTAGCAGAAACGCTTAGGTTCACAGCGGTTTTCAAATTTGAAAACTTAGGGATTGCAAAAGCCTCTGTTGCAGAGTAATTCCAAGTAAATTTTCATTTAAAAATTCATTATGCTTAATAGACAAGTTGCTCCAAAAGCATATATGCTGAAGGATTTATCATTAACAAAGCCTGAAGTTAAAAAGCTTTCAAATGATGTTTCAGTTCATATTATTCAGGATGATACTAATCCTGTTTTAAAAATTGATATACTATATCCTGCTGGAAGAACAAATGATAATAAACCAGGGGAATCGCTTATATGTGCAAAGGTTTTAGTAGAGGGAACAAAGAGCTACCCTGGAAGTGAGCTGCAAGAATTGTTAGATCATTATGGAGCGCATCTGGATTTTGCAGTAGATTATGATTATACAACCGTAAGTCTTTTATGTTTAAAAGAACATATAAATACCTTATTGCCTGTTCTAAAAAGTGCTATCAAAGAACCGCTTTTTGAAGATAAGGATTTTGAAAAAATAAAGCTTCAGCAACTTCAAAAAATTAGGGTTAATAATCAAAAGAACTCTTTAATCGCTACTCGAAATCTTAGGAAAAACCTTTTACAAGGAACACCTTATGCTAGCATACTTGAGGAAGATGAGTTAAATGCCATTCATAAGGAAGATATAGAAAATTATTTTAATAAGTATTTTGCTCTTCAGCCTGATATTATTGTAGCAGGTGATTTTGATGAAGATATTTTTAACTACTTTGATGAGTATTTTGGTAACCTGGAATTTAAACCAAATGAACCGCAGTATACAGGTAAACTTAATCCCAATTTAGAGGAAAAGAAGATTGAAAGAGAGGGCTCTGTTCAAGCTTCTATAAGAATGGGGGCTATTTCTATTCCTAGAGACCATCCAGATTACTTTGACTTATCTATTACCAATGAAATACTAGGCGGATATTTCGGTTCTCGTTTAATGAAGAATATTCGAGAAGATAAAGGATACACATATGGTATTTATTCTGTTTTAATCAATTATAAGCATGTCGATTATCATATAATCGGAGCTGATGTGAAGATTGACCACATTGAGGACACTATTCAGGAAGTGTATCATGAGATGGAAGATCTAAAAACTAATCGGGTGCCGGAGGAGGAGATTGAAACCATTAAGAACTATATGCTCGGTAAAATAGCCAGTAGTTTGGATACGGTTTTTCACCAATCAGAGAATTACAAAGTTAAGCTATCAGAGGGTGCTGATTACATTGATTATTTTGATGCCTATGTTAAAAGTATCAGAAATATCACGGCTGAAAGGATTTTAGAAATCAGTAAAAAGTATTTTTCTGAAGAATATTGTGTGATTAAGGTCGCTTAATCTCACTCGAAAAAAATATTTTGATGATGTAAATCTAAGCCATCGTTTTTAGGATTACATTTGTGTTCAAAATATGACCATCAAACAAAAAGTTGAGGCGGTTGAAAAATTATTCAGTAGCCTCGATCAGGAGATATCCCATTTTAAAAGTTTTACGGGAATATATTGTTATTCTTCATGTGGAAAATGCTGTAATAAACACGATATAGAGGCAAGTCCACTGGAGTTTTTGCCACTTGCTTTTCATTGGTTTAAAACTGGCCGAGCACAAGAATTTTATGATAAGCTTGAAAATAATCAATCCTTAAACTGCATAGTTTATAGTCCGTTGTCAATTCTAGATCAAAACCAAGGCAGTTGCAGTGAATATCCTTACAGAGGATTAATTTGTAGATTGTTTGGCTATGGCGCAAACCGAGATAAGTACGGAGAACTAAGACTATTAACTTGCAAATTGATAAAAGATGGCCAGATTGAAAATTATACTAAAGCTATCGTTTTATTGAAAAATAATGTAAAAGTACCTGTGTTTACTGAATACTATCAGAAATTAATGCAAATAGATTTTCAGTTAGCCAGGGATATATTACCCATAAATAAGGCTATTAAAATAGCATTAGAAACTGTGATGCAATATTATGCCTATCGACCTTATTCTTCAGGCAAAGGAGCAGCTTAAAAGATTCAAAATAAAAAAATCCCGATAGTTTTATCGGGATTTTTTAAAACTGCAAAGCCTATTTTACATATGAATAGGTCTATTATCTGTTGCGGCTAGGCAAGCCTCCTTAACTGCTTCCATATAAGTAGGGTGTGCATGAGACATACGAGAAACATCTTCAGCGGAAGCTCTATATTCCATAGCAGTTACACCAGCAGCAATCATATCAGCCGCTCTAGCTCCAATAATATGAATACCTAAAATTTCATCTGTATTTTTATCAGCAATTACTTTAACTAAACCTTCCAAATCCATACTAGCGCGAGCTCTACCTAATGCTTTATATGGGAATGAGCCAGTTTTATACTTTTTTCCCTCATCCTTTAATTCTTCTTCAGTGTAGCCAACACCCGCAACTTCTGGCCAAGTGTACACTACATTAGGAATTAATTTGTAATGAATGTGAGGTTTTTGTCCGGCCATAGTTTCAGCTACAAAAACACCTTCTTCTTCAGCTTTATGTGCGAGCATAGCACCTCTTACGACATCACCGATTGCATAAATATTATCAACTTCAGTTTTGAGATTATCATCAACTGAAATTTTACCTTTATCATCAGTTTTTAGGCCAGCAGCCTCAAGATTTAACCCATCTGTATAAGGTTTCCGACCCACTGCCACTAAGCAATAGTCTCCTTTGATAGTCTCTTCTTTTCCTTTATCTGTCTCAAAAGTAACTTCTACTTCTTTTCCTTTATTTTCAACTTTAGTTACTTTATGTTTTAGCTTTACATCCATTCCGAGCTTTTTCATGCTCTTCTTCATTTCTTTCCCCATGCTTCCATCCATAGTAGGAATAAGGCTGTCAGCAAATTCTAATACAGTAACATCCGCACCAATTCTTTTATACACTGAGCCTAATTCTAAGCCGATTACACCACCTCCGATAAGAATCATATGTTTAGGCACTTCCTTTAACTCTAAAGCCTCAGTACTGCTGATAATTCTTTTCTTATCAAATTTAGCAAATGGCAACTCTATAGGTTTTGAGCCTGTTGCAATAATTACTTTGTCAGTGCTGAGTTCTTCCGTTTTGCCATCAGATTTTGTAACAACAACAGTGTTTTTATCTTTAAATGATCCAACACCAGTATGTACATCAATTTTATTTTTCTTCATTAAGAAGGCAATACCGTCTACATTTTGTTTCACAACATCTGCTTTGCGGTTGATCATCTGCTTAATGTCTACTTTCAGGTTGCTCAGGTTTATCCCGTGCTCTTTAAAAGTAGTTTCAGCATTATGGTAATGCTCTGAAGAATCTAATAAAGCTTTTGATGGGATACATCCAACATTAAGACAAGTTCCTCCTAAAGTATTATATTTTTCAATAATGGCTGTTTTCATGCCTAGTTGTGCGCATCTGATAGCTGCCACATAACCACCAGGACCAGAACCAATTACTGTTACATCGTATTTTGACATTTCTTTTTATTTTAGGTACTAAGTACTAAGTACAAAGTACAGGGTTTTAAATCAGTTTTTGTTGTAAAGAGTAAGTCATTCTTCTTATTTCACTTATTCTTTCTATTATTTCTTCAAAACTCTTTTCATTAATATATGAAAGTCGGTTAGAAAGATTGCTTTGAGTTTCTAGTTCTGCTAGAGATCCCAAAGCAATTCCTAAGAATTGATAAAATTCTTTAGGGTTATTTCTACCAGCACCTTCAGCTATATTAGAAGGGATTGATACCGCACTTCTCTTCATTTGGGATGTTAGTCCAAATTTTTCTTCATTAGGAAAAGCTGATGTTATTTTATAAATAATTTCAGCAAGATTCATTGACTGTTTCCATATTTGAAGATCTTGAAATTTATGCATTTTATTCTCAATACTTTGTACTTATATCTCTGTACTTTTGATATCAAAGCGTTAAACTCCCAACAATAATCTAGTTGGATCTTCAAGTAATTCTTTTACTCTTACCAAGAAGCTTACTGACTCTTTTCCATCAATAATTCTGTGATCATAGCTTAAGGCTACATACATAATAGGCCTAATTTCCACTTGACCATTAATTGCAACTGGTCTTTCTACAATATTATGCATACCCAGAATTGCTGATTGAGGAGCGTTAATTATAGGAGTAGAAAGCATTGAGCCAAAAATACCACCATTAGTGATGGTGAAGGTACCTCCGCTCATTTCCTCTATGCTCAATTTACCGTCTCTAGCTTTTTTAGCTAGTCTTACTACTTCTCCTTCAATTTCATTGAAAGATAGTTTCTCTGCATTTCTAATTACAGGAACTACTAAACCTTTTGGAGATGATACAGCAATTGACATATCTACATAGTCCGAATATACCATTTCATTACCATCAATTTGAGCATTAACCGCTGGCCATTCTTTTAGAGCCATAGTACAAGCTTTTGTAAAGAATGACATAAAGCCTAAGCCTACTTCATATTTCTCTTTAAATTGCTCTTTGTATTTTTTACGTAAGTCCATGATTGGCTTCATATCCACCTCGTTAAAAGTGGTTAACATAGCCGTTTCATTCTTAACGCTTACCAATCTTCTTGCGACAGTCTTACGTAAGCTCGACATTTTCTCTCTGTTCTGAGCTCTAGCATCTGATGAAGCTGGAACACTTTGAGTTTCAATTTTGTCTTCAGCTTTATCTTTTTGAGGTGATGGTTTAGACTGCTGCTTTTCTGCATTTTCCGCATCTTCTTTTGTGATGCGACCGTCCTTACCCGTTCCTTTTATGTTTGCTGGATCAATACCTTTCTCCTTCAATATTTTTGCGGCAGCAGGAGAGGCATGTCCTGTTGCATAAGTTTCTTTTCCATCTTCCTGACCACTTGATGATGATTCACTTGAAGATGAACTACTTTCAGAAGAAGAGTCGCTAGGAGCACCTCCTTCAGTTACTTCGATTTTACAAATAGTAGCACCTATTTCGATGGTATCATCTTCCTGAGCAACAATTTTCAAGAATCCGTTAGCTTCTGCTGGTAATTCAAAAGTAGCTTTATCAGACTCTACTTCAGCGAT
Organism: Marivirga arenosa; assembly: GCF_030503895.2. GTDB lineage: Bacteria > Bacteroidota > Bacteroidia > Cytophagales > Cyclobacteriaceae > Marivirga > Marivirga arenosa. The sequence continues at coordinate 1,030,582 of NZ_CP129970.2, read as the reverse complement.
TACTTCATCCATCTCTACATAATCACCATCAGACTTTAACCATGAACTAATGGTAACTTCTGTGATAGATTCTCCCACAGTAGGAACTACCATTTCATGAACTTCACCTGTCTTTTTAGGACCGCTGCCTGAAGAAGAATTACTACTATCAGATTTTGGTTCTGACTTTTCTTCTTCTTTCGATTCAGCCTTATCTTCTGATTTAGATCCCGAACCTTCAGCATTTTCATCAATCTCACAAATTACAGCCCCTACTTCGATGGTTTCATCTTCTTCAGCTTTTATTTTTAAAACGCCAGACACTTCAGCGGGTAGTTCGAATGTTGCTTTATCAGATTCTAATTCTGCTATAATTTCATCTTGTTCAACATAATCACCATCTTTCTTTAACCATGATGCTATGGTCACTTCAGTGATTGATTCGCCTACTTCAGGTACTTTTATTTCTAAACTCATGTTTTCTGAATTCTATCTTAAAAAATTTTATTTCTTATTATCTAAATCAAAAGCTTTTTCAACTAATGCTTCTTGTTCTGCCTTATGCACTTTTGCATATCCTGTAGCTGGAGATGCACTAGATTTTCTTGAAATCAACTGCAAGCCTGCTTTATTAGCAATAGTTCTTAGCATATAAGTCCAATATCCCATATTTGAAGGCTCTTCTTGTACCCAGAATATTTCAGGATCTTTGAATTTCTTCAATGCTTTATCGATTTGATTCATCGGGAATGGGTGTAGTTGCTCTATTCTTATGATGGCAACATCTTTACGTTTATCAGCTTGTTGCTTTTCTAAAAGGTCATAATATACTTTACCAGTACACAACAATACTCTTTTTACGTTTTTATTAGTTACATAATCATCTTCATAAATTTCTCTGAATTTACCATCAGTGAATTCTGATATTGGAGAAATTACTTTCGGATGACGTAGTAATGATTTTGGAGCAAATTGAACCAATGGTTTTCTAAACTCCCATTTTACCTGTCTTCTAAACATATGGAATAAGTTAGCAGGAGTAGTGATATTGGTTACCACTAAGTTTTCCTCTGCTGCTAATTGTAAGAACCTTTCAGGTCTAGCATTCGAGTGTTCAGGTCCTTGTCCTTCATAACCATGTGGTAATAACATCACAAGACCATTCATTCTCTGCCATTTACTTTCTGCTGAAGTGATGAATTGATCAATCATTACTTGAGCACCATTTGCAAAGTCACCAAACTGTGCTTCCCAAATAACTAATGCATTTGGAGTAGCCATGGCATAACCATATTCAAAACCTAATACGCCAAATTCTGATAATAAAGAGTTAAAGATTTTAAATTTCTGCTGTTGATTTTCCTCAATATGATCAAGATTGCAATAAGGTTCGTTTGTTTCTGCATCAAAAACATAAGAATGTCTGTGAGAGAAAGTTCCTCTTTTCACATCCTGACCAGACATTCTAACGATAGTATTTTCAGATAGTAAGGAACCATAAGCTAATAATTCTGCATCAGCCCAGTTTAACATTTTCTCATCAAAGAAATTCTTCTTTCTATCTTTAAATAATTTATCAATTTGCTTAAGAGGTTTGAAACCTTTTGGTAGACTAGTTAAAGCTTTTCCAATTTTGTCAACCAATTCTTGAGAGATAGAAGTGTCTGGAGATGCTAAAAAATCGTCAGATTTAGCTCTTCTTAGCTGTTTCCATTCTTCTTCTATTTTTTGAGGTTTATAAGGTAATGGCTTTTGTTTAACCTCATTCAATCGATCTTGAAGTTGCTTTTTGAAATCCTTTTCAAGTTTTTTGATTGAATCATTGTCTAAATCACCTCTTTCAGTCAATTTCTTTACATAAACCTCTCTAGGGTTGGCATGCTTCGCAATTTTATTGTAAAGTTTAGGCTGAGTAAATTTAGGTTCATCACTTTCATTATGTCCATGTCTTCTGTAGCATAATAAATCGATGAAGATATCTTTATGGAATTTTTGTCTATATTCAACTGCTAAATTTGCGGCAAAATTTACTGCTTCTGCATCATCGCCATTTACGTGTAATACAGGAGCATCAATCATTTTAGCAATATCTGTACAATAGATTGATGAACGTGCATCGTCATAATCAGTCGTAAAACCTACTTGATTATTGATTACTAAATGGATGGTTCCTCCAGTAGAATAACCTTCCAATAATGACATTTGAGTAGTTTCATAAACTATTCCTTGTCCGGCAACAGCTGCATCTCCATGGATTAAAATTGGAACTGCTGCATCTGCATTGTCATTGTATTCGTCATCAATTTGTGCTCGAGTGTATCCTAAAACAACGGAATTTACAGCTTCAAGGTGAGAAGGGTTAGGTGTTAATTTAACATAAGTTTTTTTGCCACTTGTAGTTTCTAAATGACTTGAATACCCCATATGATATTTTACATCTCCATCTCCCATAGTAAGATCAGGATCTGTGTTTCCTTCAAACTCCGCGAAAATTTGCTCGTAGGTTTTATTCATAATGTTAGCTAAAACATTTAACCTACCTCTGTGAGCCATCCCGATTACTACCTCTTTCGTACCCAATTCAGAAGATCTATTAATAACTTTATCTAAAAATGGGATGGTGTTCTCTCCACCTTCAAGTGAGAATCTTTTCTGACCTAAGAATTTTGTATGCAGGAAGTTTTCAAAGACAACTGCTTCATTTAGTTTTGATAAAATTCTTTTCTTTTCTTCTAATTGAGGCTGATAGTCACCTTTTGATTTTTCAGCTTTATCAATAAACCAATCCACGATTTTTGGATCACGTATATGCATATATTCGAACCCTATGGAACCAATATATATTTTATCTAAGGCATCAACTATTTCTTTTAAGCTAGCTTTACCGATTCCTATTTCTTGTCCAATTGAGAATTTCTCGTTCAAATCCTCCTTTTTAAGGTCGAATTCTTCTAAGCTTATTCTAGCATCATGCGGTCTTCTTTCTCTAACCGGATTGGTTTTAGATTTCAAATGACCTCTCATTCTGTATGCCTGTATCAGATTACGAACATGAGTTTCTTTTGAAGAGACCTTTAAATCTGTAGCTTCGCCATTTCCACCAAAATCTTGTTGAGAAAATTCAAAACCTTCAAAGAACTTTTGCCATGAATCATCTACTGATTCAGGATCATTTTTATATGATTGATAAAGTTCCTCGATATAATTGCCATGTGCATTGGCTATATAGGTGTATTTATCCATTATGGAATTGTTTTATTTATTGATAAGCAAATATAAACACTTATGAAAAACTATTAAAATTGCTTATGCGATTAAGCGGAATCAATTGATTTTCAAATATGTTGGCACTAATAACGGTCTTAATACACTTGGTGTTTTAAAAATTGGCAATTACTTAATGTAGATCTAGATTGTGCAAAGTTTTAATAGGCAATAGGCTTTGGTCGTTTATAATTAGTAGTCATTTCAAAAGACTTTAAAAGAGTTAATATTATCTATATTTTGAATATTTTGGTATCGCGAACTGTGATTTAGGAATGGATTTGCAGTAATTTATTGTTTTAATGTAATCAGGAAAGACTCAAACTTAGATTTTTTCATCGTAAATGAATCGATCGAAAAGCTTAGAGGATGGGGTAGAAGCTGATTCAAAGGATTTTGAAAGCACTAATTTTATTTGAGAATTTTAGCATAAACTCATTAACTTATTGATTATTAAGTTTCTACAGATTATAACTAATTTTTAAAAATTACTAAACTTGTGTTTCTTTTCAGAAAATTATATACCTTTGCACTCCAAATATAAAAGAGGGACGTGATCCTTCGTAATTGCTAAAATAAAATAGAAAATGGCAGTAAAAATTAGATTGGCCAGAAGAGGCCGTAAAAAACTGGCGATATACGATGTAGTCGTAGCTGACGCCCGTGCACCACGTGATGGTCGCTTTATTGAAAAAATAGGTACTTATAACCCAAATACGCCTGTTGCAGCTATCGAGCTTGACAATGACAAGGCTTTTCAGTGGTTAATGAATGGTGCTCAGCCTACTGATACAGTTAGAGCTATGTTATCATACCGTGGATTGCTTTATAAAAAGCATTTACAAATTGGTGTGATAAAAGGTGCTTTAACTCAAGAAGAAGCTGACAAAAAACTAGAGGCTTGGTTAAAGGATAAACAAGCTGCTATTGAAGGAAAAGAAAAATCTATTGCTGATAAAACAGCAGCTGAGAAGAAAGCAAGATTAGAAGCAGAAGCTAAAGTTAATGAGGCAAGAGCGGAAGCAATCCGTAAGCGTCAAGAAGAAGCTGAGGCTGAAGCGAAAGCTGCTGAAGCTCCAGCAGAGGAGGCAACTGAAGAAGCACCGGCTGATGAGGCTGCTACTGAAGAGGCTCCAAAAGCTGAAGCATCTGAAGAAAACTCAGAAGAGAAAAAAGAAGATTAAAATAATTTCCCCATGAAGCTTGACCAATGCTTTCAGTTAGGTATGGTATTGAAGCCTCATGGTTTAAAAGGAGAATTATATATCTCTTTGGATACTGATTATCCAGAGGATTATGCGGAAATGGAATCAGTCTTTCTATCACAAAATGGAAAGTTGGTTCCATTTTTTATTGAGCGTATTCAATTAAAAAATAAAGAAGCCTTAGTAAAGTTTGATGATATTGACAGCAAGGAATCAGCCTTAAATTTAAGAGGATCAACGCTTCATTTGCCACTAACACAATTACCTGAATTAACTGGCAATCAATTTTATTTTCATGAGATTGATGGATTTAAGGTTTTCGATGTACAGAAAGGTGAGTTAGGGATTGTTAAGGAGGTGTTTGAAGCAGGTCATCAAGATTTAATAGGTATGGAATATCAGGGGAAAGAAGTTTTGATCCCTATTAATGATGATGTAATTCTTAATGTCAATAGAGAAGAATCAAGCATAGAAGTGAATTTGCCTGAAGGTTTACTAGAGTTATATTTAGAAGAAAATGAGGATTGATATAATCACTTGCTTGCCCAAATTATTAGAGGGTCCATTTTCTGATAGTATACTTAAAAGAGCTCAAGAAAAAGGATTAGCTGAAATTTATGTGCATGATTTAAGACAATATTCAACCCATAAGCAGAGAAGTATTGACGATTATGCTTATGGTGGTGGAGCAGGAATGGTTTTGCAAATTGAGCCTATTGCTGCTGCCATTGATGACCTTAAATCTCAACATGCGTATGATGAGATAATCTATATGAGTCCTGATGGTGAACAGTTTAGTCAACCTATCGCTAATGAGTTAGCCTTAAAAGGCAACTTACTTATATTGTGTGGTCACTATAAAGGAGTTGATGAGCGTGTAAGAGAGCATTATATTACTCGTGAAATTAGTATTGGCGATTATGTGATTTCTGGAGGGGAGTTAGCTGCAGCGGTAGTAACTGATGCGGTGATCAGGTTGATTCCTGGAGTACTATCAGATGAAACCTCAGCCTTAACAGATTCCTATCAGGATGGATTATTAGCACCGCCAGTGTACAGTAGACCAGCGGAATTTAAAGGATTGAAAGTTCCAGATGTGCTTCTTTCCGGCCATGCTGCCAACATTGAAAAGTGGCGTTTTGAGCAAGCTGTAAAAAGAACTGAGGAACGAAGGCCAGATTTATTGAAAAAAGAATAAAAAAATATTAATATGGGATGCAAAGAATAAAATTATCCTTATATTTGCACTCCATTTTTCGGGATATAGAACCGAAACCATTATCGGAAAAAAGAAAGAGCCATGAGCGATTTGATCAAAGAAATTGAAAAAGAATATCACGAAGCAGTAAGCAAGTTTCCTGAATTTAAAGCAGGGGACACAGTGAATGTTCACGTAAGAATTAAAGAAGGAAATAAAGAGCGTATTCAGCAATACCAAGGAACTGTAATTCAAAAAAGAGGTTCTGGTAACTCTGTTACTTTCACTGTAAGAAAAATTTCTAGTGGAATTGGTGTTGAAAGAATTTTTCCTTTAATCTCTCCTGCTATCGATAAAATCGAAGTGGTAAGAAGAGGTTCAGTTAGAAGAGCAAAATTATACTACTTAAGAGGTAGAAAGGGTAAATCTGCTAGAATTAAAGAAAAAATCTAAGGATTTACATTCAACATACAAGAGGCGATTATGGAAACATAATCGCCTTTTTTTTTCGATTAGGATCATATTTAAAACGATTAAGTGAATAAATTCTTAGATTTATTCTATTTTTACACTGATGTTTGCTAAGTTTTATCAATACATAAGAGCCTTCAGTTTAGATGTGGTTGCAGGTGCTGTAATCAGCGCTCGATGGATTGGAAATTACTTTAATGCAGATATCCCTACCGAAGCAATTTTAGCCCTTGGTCTCACTGTGTGGCTAATTTATACTATTGATCATTTGTTGGATGCCAGAAAGCTCAAATCGAAAGACGTATTCCTACGACATGCTATTCATCATAAAAATGCTCCGTATATTTTTGGCTTAATTGCGGTGGTAACTATGGTTTTAATTTTTATTTTACAAAGTTTAAAACCCTATCTAATTGGCTATGGATTAGCTTTAGGATTTGTAGTCTTTTGCTATTTGATTTATGTTCATTTCATTCAAAAAACTGCAATCTGGGCAAAAGAATGGTTCATTGCACTAGTTTACGCTTCAGGTATATGCCTTCCTACCTTTTCTTATATACAAGAAATCCCGCTTATCTTAATTTACTTTTGGTTGCAGCTTTTTATTCTGGCAAGTATTAATTTGATACTGTTTAATATGATTGAGTATAAAACGGATAAGCAAAATGGTTTTAACTCATTTGCTACCATTAAAGGAGCTGATTTTTCAAGAAGAGTCATTTTATTTTTATTGTTTGCTTTTGTCCTCATTTGGTCATCATCCTTTTTATTATTTAAAGCGGAGGAGCTTTTAGATTACCAAGCGATGTTTATTTTCATGGCATCCGTATTAGCAATGGTGTTAAGTAAGGAGATTGTTCTACGACAAGAAGAATGGTATAGGGTAATAGGTGATATAGTTTTTGTATTACCAATATTAGAAATTCTTTTAATCGATGGCTAATTTCAATCGCATTGCTGGGATTTATGATGCTTTGAAAAAAATAGTTTTCAAAGATCAACTAGAAAATGCAGCTCAACACTTCTTGAAGGATATATCTCAAAATAGCTCGATTATAATAATAGGTGGGGGCAGCGGGCAATTATTAAAGTGCTTTGATAATACTCACAAAATAAGCTATGTTGAGCTGTCATCTAAAATGATTGAAAAAGCTAAAAAGGTAAGAACTAATGCTGAAGTTAAATTTATTAATGCAGATATTTTAAATTTTCATTCTATTCAGCATTATGACTACGTTATCACTCCTTTTATACTAGATTGCTTTAAAGAAAATGAGTTACATATTATATTCTCAAAGATTGAAGCTATTAATCATACAGCTACAGTCTGGATTCATACAGATTTTTACCCCAAAAAGATATGGCAAAAAGTTTTAGTGAAGCTAATGTATTGGTTTTTTAATTTGGCCACAGGTTTAAGCACATCAAAACTACCCGATTTTGATACCATTTTTAAAAAGCATGATTTTATTTTGAAATCAAAAGCCTCTTTTTTCCATTCTATGATAGAATCCAAAATTTATCAAAAGATTGAATGACGAACTCCTTTCGATTTCGGAATTATCATCTTAATTTTGCCCAATTTATTTAGCCCAACACAAATAAAAATCTCATGCCTAAAGACAACAGCATCAAGTCAGTTCTTATCATCGGTTCAGGTCCTATTATCATTGGTCAAGCTTGCGAATTCGATTACTCCGGTTCTCAAGCATCAAGATCTCTAAGAGAGGAGGGAATAGAAGTAACCTTAATTAACTCCAATCCGGCAACTATTATGACGGATGAGGTTACAGCAGATAATATTTACCTTAAACCGCTTACTAAGAAATCAATAGTTGAAATTCTTGAAAAGCATGATATTGATGCAGTATTGCCCACTATGGGAGGTCAAACTGCCTTAAACCTCGCTATAGAATGTGATAAATCAGGGGTTTGGAAAAAATACGGAGTAAAAATGTTAGGTGTTGATGTGGATGCCATTGACACTACTGAAAATAGAGAGTTGTTCCGTTTGAAGATGGAAGAGCTTGGTGTAGGAGTTTGTAGAGGAGAGACTGCTACTTCTTTCTTACAAGGAAAAGAAATCGCACAGAAAATAGGCTTTCCATTAGTATTAAGATCATCTTTTACGCTTGGTGGATTAGGTGGGGCTATTGTAAAAGATCCCGCAGAATTTGATAACGCTCTTAAAGATGGTTTACACGCCTCTCCAATACATGAAGTCCTAATTGAACAGAGTATTTTAGGTTGGAAAGAATATGAATTAGAAATTCTAAGAGATAATATTGGGAATGTAATTGTGATATGTTCGGTAGAGAATTTCGATCCCATGGGAATTCATACTGGTGATTCCATTACGGTTGCACCTGCTCAAACTTTACCTGATACAGTTTTCCAAGAAATGAGAAACCTTGCCATCAAAATGATTAAAGGCATAGGTAATTTTGCTGGAGGGTGTAATGTACAGTTTGCTGTTAATCCTGAAAATGATGATATAATCGGTATTGAAATTAATCCTAGGGTTTCAAGATCATCGGCTTTGGCTTCAAAAGCAACTGGTTATCCAATTGCAAAAATTGCGGCTAAATTGGCAATCGGTTATGATTTACATGAATTAAAAAATCAAATTACAAAAAATACTTCTGCATTTTTTGAGCCATCATTAGACTATGTGATCGTGAAAGTGCCAAGATGGAACTTTGATAAATTCCCTGGCTCTGATAGAAGATTAGGTTTTTCGATGAAATCAGTAGGGGAAACTATGGGGATTGGAAGGAATTTCCAAGAGGCCCTACAAAAAGCTTGTCAGTCTTTAGAGATAAAAAGAAATGGACTGGGAGCCGATGGGAAAGAATTAAGAAAGCAGGATGAAATCCTTTACAGTTTAGAAAATCCTAGTTGGAATAGATTATTCCATATTTATGATGCCTTTAAATTGGGAATCCCTTTCAAAACAATACAAAAACTTACCAAAATTGACAAATGGTTCTTAGAGCAAATTGAGGAGCTATTAGTGCTTGAGAAAGAGGTTGAGAAATATCATATAGAAAACCTTCCGAAAGAGTTGATGCTCGAAGTGAAGCAGAAGGGCTATGCTGACAGACAAATTGCCCATTTAGTAAGATGTCTTGAAAGTGAAGTCTATAAGAAGAGAGAAGAAATGGGAATCAAGCGAGTTTATAAATTGGTTGATACTTGTGCTGCTGAATTTGAGGCTCAAACACCATATTACTACTCAACTTTTCAGGAAGAGAATGAATCTGAATCCAGCGATAAAAAGAAAATCATCATTTTAGGTTCTGGACCAAATAGAATTGGTCAGGGAATTGAATTCGATTATTCATGTGTTCATGGTGTATTGGCCGCTAAAGAATGCGGTTATGAAACTATCATGATCAACTGTAATCCTGAAACGGTTTCTACTGATTTTGATACTGCTGATAAATTATATTTCGAACCTGTATTCTGGGAACATATTTATGACATTATCCTTCATGAAAAGCCTGAAGGTGTAATTGTTCAATTAGGAGGTCAAACAGCTCTTAAATTAGCTGAAAAACTAAACCGTTATGGTATCAAAATCATAGGGACTTCTTATGAAGCTTTAGATCTAGCAGAAGATAGAGGTTCATTCTCTAAGTTGTTAGCTGATAATGATATTCCGTATCCTAAATTCACCGTAGTGGAAGATGCAGATAATGCTCTTGAGGTTTCTAAGGATATTGGGTTTCCTATGCTCGTAAGGCCATCATACGTATTGGGTGGACAAGGAATGAAGATTGTGATCAATGAGCAGGAGTTGGAAGAACATGTTGTAGATGTTTTAAGAGACATTCCAGGTAATAAAGTATTGTTAGATCATTTCTTGGATGGTGCTATTGAAGCGGAAGCTGATGCAATTTGTGATGGTGAAGATGTTTACATCATTGGGATAATGCAACATGTGGAACCGGCCGGGATTCACTCTGGTGATTCATATGCTGTATTGCCTCCTTATAATTTGGGAGATTTAATTATCACACAAATTGAAAATTACACTAAAAAGATTGCCTTAGCACTAGAGACTAAAGGTTTGATCAATATTCAGTTTGCAATTAAGAATGATACAGTTTATATAATTGAGGCAAATCCGAGAGCTTCCAGAACCGTTCCATTTATTTGCAAGGCTTATAATGAGCCTTATGTAAATTATGCTACTAAGGTGATGTTGGGTGAAAAGAAAGTGAAAGACTTTAAATTTAATCCAACGAAGAAAGGATATGCTATTAAAGAGCCAATATTCTCCTTCAATAAATTCCCGAATGTGAATAAGGAATTAGGTCCAGAAATGAAATCAACCGGGGAATCAATCTATTTTATTGATGATTTAATGGATGATTATTTCCTTAAAATTGTATCAGAACGAAACCTTTACTTAAGTAGATAGTAAATATTAATAGCAAATTCCTTTGGTTTAGCAGGAACCTTAGCTAAAGGAATTTGTTGTTTTTTATAGTAGTGAACTAATATTGGCAATAGCCTTAGAAAAAGAAATATGTTTAAGTTTTTATTAATTCTCTTTTTAATTGGATACTTATTTTTCAAGATAGGAGGATTTATATTCAGATTATTTTTAGGAAGAACAGCAAAAGCTGCCCAACAAAGACAATATCAACAAAACAATAAAGGAAGAACCACTAAAGATGGAGTTCATATAGATCATATCCCTAACCAAAAGGGTAAAAGATCCGGAGGTAATTTTAAGGGTGGTGAATATGTAGATTACGAAGAAGTATAATTACTGAGCAAATACTTTTCTTCCTGACCAAATAAAAGCGATGGTAAGCCCTGCAATAATATGCCATATTCCCCACCAACCTGCAATTATCGCCATTCCACCTATACCATCAAAAAAGTTGAAAATTAAAACAAGGCCAAGACCTGAATTTTGTATTCCGGTTTCAATAGAAATGGCCTTTCTTTCTTTTTCTTCTAATCCACTTAATTTCCCCATCCAATAGCCACTTAAGAATGCTAAGCCATTGTGGAATAAAACAATTACAAAAATGATGTGAATGAATTCAATGAAATAATTGGCGTTTTTCATAAAAGCAATTACAACAAAAGCAGCAAAGATAACAATTGAAAGGATGTTCACGGGCTTTCTGATTTTGTTTGCAATCTGAGGTTTATATTTAGCAAAGCTAACTCCTAATACCACAGGTATTAAAATCAGATATAAAATGGTTGAAAACATATCCCATACATTAAGGGAAATGCTGCTCTTTAAACTTTCAGCACTTGATACAAATGATGACCAAAAAGCAAAGCTAAATGGTGTCATGAAAATAGCAGCTGAAGTGGTTAATGCTGTTAAACTAACAGATAATGCTGCATCGCCCCCAGCTAATTTGCTGATAAAATTACTAATATTACCGCCAGGACAACAGGCTACCAGAATCATTCCTAGTGCCATACTAGGGCTTGGCTCAAAAATAAAAATAAGGATTAACGTTATGATGGGTAAGATAACCCACTGAGAAATCAGCCCAACTAATGATGCTTTAGGGTTTAAAAGAACTCTTTTAAAATCTTCCACTCTCAAGTCTAGTGCAACACCAAACATGATAAAGCCCAACAAAAAATTTAACAACAATAAGCTTTCGCTATTGAAATTAAGCGTTACTTCATCCATATTCATAAAGCGAATATATGAAAATTTATAATGCTGACCTTGAAAAAATCATCGCTTTCAAGCTTTCAATTCTGCCTTGAGGAATTTACCAGTATAGCTATTTTTTAATTTTATAATTTTTTCTGGTGTACCTGTGAATACAATATTTCCACCGCCAGTTCCACCTTCAGGCCCTAAATCAATTAGATAATCAGCCACTTTTATCACATCCATATTATGTTCAATAACTAGAACAGTATTTCCCTTATCAACCAGTTTTTGCAAAACTGTTAAAAGGTGCTCAATATCTTGGAAATGCAGACCTGTTGTCGGTTCATCTAAAATATAGAATGTATTTCCAGTATCTTTTTTCGATAGTTCAGTGGCTAATTTTACTCTTTGAGCTTCACCCCCTGAAAGAGTAGTAGCATGTTGGCCAAGCGTAATATATCCTAAACCAACTTCTGATAATGTCTTTATTTTTCTTAAGATTTTAGGTTGATTAGTAAAAAACTCAACTGCTTGTTCAACCGTCATATCTAATACATCCGAAATAGATTTCCCCTTAAATCGAACTTCTAAGGTTTCCCTATTATATCTTTTGCCTTTACAGGTTTCGCAAGGAACGTGAACATCCGGCAAGAAGTCCATTTCAATTAGTTTCATTCCTGCTCCTTCACAGGTTTCACATCTTCCTCCTTTTACGTTAAATGAGAACCTACCCGGTTTGTAACCTCTAATTTTAGCTTCAGGAAGATTACTAAATAATGCTCTTATGTCAGTAAAAACTCCAGTATAGGTAGCCGGATTTGACCTTGGGGTTCTACCTATAGGAGACTGATCTACTTCAATTACTTTGTCTAAGTGCTCTAATCCTTTAATAGAATCATGTTCCATCGGATCTTTTTTAGATCGATAGAATTTCTGATTCAAAATAGGATAGAGGGTATCATGGATCAGAGTAGATTTACCACTACCAGAAACACCCGTAACACACATCATGGTCCCTAGAGGGAAGTCTACATTAACATTTTTAAGATTATTTCCTTTGGCCCCTTTTAATTGAAGTTTCTTGCCATTTCCTTTTCTTCTTTCCTTTGGGATTTCAATGGCTAATTCTTCTTTTAGGTATTTAGCGGTTTTACTGTTTTGTTTTAAGAATTCTTCAGGATTACCTGCTGCAACAATCTTTCCGCCATGTCTGCCGGCTCCTGGCCCAATGTCTAATATAAAGTCTGATGCCAGCATCATATCTTTATCATGTTCGACTACCATAACAGTGTTCCCTAGGTCTCTTAGGTCTTGCAGAGCGGCTATAAGCTTTGTATTATCTCTCTGGTGTAATCCAATACTGGGTTCGTCTAAAATATAAAGAACGCCTACTAATTGAGTTCCTATTTGTGTGGCAAGTCTTATTCTTTGTGCTTCTCCACCCGAGAGTGTTTTTAAAGGTCGGTCTAAGGATAAATAGTCTAGTCCTACATCAAGCATAAAACCTAATCGCTTCCTAATTTCTTTTAATACCTCAGCTCCAATAAGGTTTTGTTTTTCTGATAATCTACTTTCAATCCCTTCAAACCAATTCCCTAAATCTCCAATGCTCATCAATGCTAATTCGGAGATGTTTTTACCATCAATCAGAAAGTGTAGTGATTCTTTTTTTAGCCTAAGTCCATTACAGTCAGGACATTTCTGAATGACTGTATACTCTTCAAGCCAGTCACGCATTTTATCTGTCCCACTTTCCTGCTGCTTTTGGAGAAACTTAATAATTCCTTCGAAACTAGTACTCCATTTTGTACCTGGATATTTTTTAGAATTAACCTCAACCTTCATTTTACTCCCATAGAGTAGAATATTTAATACTTCTTCTGGAAATTTCTCAATTGGGGTGCTAAGGTTTACATCCGTATTCTTTAATAGAGCATCTACCTTTTTAAAGATCCATATATCCCTATATTCACCTAGAGGAGCTATTCCACCCCTGCTAATGCTCAATTTAGGATTAGGGATTACGGTTTCTTTTGTAATGTTTTCTAATTCTCCTAAACCTTTACAAGTCGGACAGGCTCCATAAGGTGAGTTAAATGAAAAACTATTAGGAGCAGGTTCGTCATAAGCTAAACCAGTTTCAGGGTCCATCAAGTTTTGAGAGAAATGATGAACATTACCATCAGTATCTCTCACCATCATGATACCATTACCGTGCTTTAAGGCTGTTTTTACAGATTGAGTAATACGATATTTATCTTTTTCATCTACAACTATACGGTCAACCACTATCTCGATATCATGAGTTTTGTATCGGTCAACCTGCATACGAGCATCGATTTCTAGAATCACTCCGTCCACACGGGCTTTTGTAAAGCCCATCTTTCTAATTTGTTGAAAGAGTTCTCTGTAATGACCTTTTCGCCCTTTTACAACTGGAGCTAGTATGCTAAGTTTTGCATCAGGGAATTCACTTATTAGATGTTCAATAATTTGATCTTCAGTCTGGCGCTGCATTTTCTTGCCAGTTTTGTAAGAAATGGCTTCACCAGCTCTTGCATATAAAACCCTCAAGAAATCATAAATTTCGGTTAGGGTGCCGACAGTCGATCTTGGGTTTTTAGAGGTGGTTTTTTGTTCTATTGAAATAACGGGGGATAGTCCATTAATTTTGTCAACATCTGGTCTTTCCATATTCCCAATAAAAGAACGGGCATAGGCAGAAAAGCTTTCCATGTACCGTCTTTGCCCCTCCGCATAAATTGTGTCAAAAGCTAAGCTTGATTTGCCACTACCGCTAATACCTGTAACTACCACAAGTTTATCTCGAGGTATCGAAATGTCTATATTCTTTAAATTATGCTCTCTGGCACCAATTACTTCAATAAACTCTTCCTGACTCGCTATAGTAGCGTTTTGTGTATTGTTTTTGGCTTCTTTTGTTAAACTCATCCTCTAAATTTCTAACCTGCTAATTTACAAAATAGCATAGAGGATTGTTTCGTTTTAGGAAAGATAAATTCTAATTAGATTTTTTGATCCCTCTATAAATAAATATCCAGCCTAAAATAAAATAAGGAATACTGAGCCATTGCCCCATATTTAATGTCATATCCGCTTCGAATGCAGATTGATCAGCTTTCACAAATTCAATGAAAAAACGAGCTATGAATACTAATACAAGCATTAAACCAAATACAAATCCGTTTTTAAATTTCTGCTTTTTGTCTACCCAAAATAGAATTCCAAATATTAGGAGATAGGATAGGGCTTCATATAATTGTGCTGGATGTCGGGGAATGTTATCTATCTGTTTAAAGACAAATGCCCAACTTACATTCGTGGCCTTACCAATAATTTCAGAATTCATTAAATTACCTAATCTTATTGAAGCCCCAGCTAATGGAACGACTAGTGCAATAGTATCTATCATCCATATTTTGCTGAGTTTATTTTGCCAGGAGAAAATAATAAGTGCTATAATAACTCCAGCTCCACCGCCATGACTAGCTAAGCCTTGATATCCAATAAACTCAAAAGTAGGGGAGAATCGAAAAGGAAGTAGAATTTCTGAAAGATGGTTTTGATAATATTCCCAATCATAAAATATGCAATGCCCCAACCGAGCTCCTATCACTGTTCCGATTACTAAATAAACAGCTAAATTATCTAGTAGCTTAGTATCAACATTATCTCTTTTAAAGCGCCATTTTACGAATTGATAGCCTAAAACAAATCCTATTCCAAAAAGAATGGAATACCATCTTAATTGATAGAAACCAAAATCAAATAATATTCCATCAGGATTCCAGATAATGTAGTTGAGCATAATATGTATGTTTGTAAAAGGTAAAGATGTTAATTATTTGCCTCTAATATTGTATCTAATTCTGATTTTACTTTAGGAGCTTTATTGGCATAATTGACTTTTAAAATGTTGTCTTTTCCTAATATAACGTAATGAGGTATTCCAATAATCCCAAATTTTGCTTGAATTTGTTTGTATTTTTTTTCTTCAGGGATAAAAAGATTCAACCCTTCAATATTATATTTTTTAATGCTTTCTATCCATTTTTCTCGATCACTTTCTATAGCTAAATTGATGAATACAATATTCTCTTCTTTTTGATAATCTTTAATGGTTGAGTTCAATTGTGGAATATTTGCAATGCAGGGTTTGCACCATGTTGCCCAAAAGTTTAGGTAAACAATTTTTTCTTTAAAGTCGCTGATTTTAACTTTATTTCCGTTTGATTTATACATTTCGAAATCTTCCACTTTACTTTCAACTTGATAAACTTCATTTGATAGAACCTTTTGATCTATGATTTCTGTGATTAGCTTTTTACTTGAATTGATATTCCATTCTTTAGCTATTGAATCTAATTCTATCTTGTTATAGTACTTAATCAAATCGCATATGTGATGAGCAAGAAAATAGTCTTTGATTTCAGGTTTCAATTCTTCATTAGCTTTATCAACTAAATGATTTTTCAGATATAGGTTTCTTTTTTTGCCATTCAGAGATTTTAGTTTGTTTTGATCAACATCTCTCCAAAAGTAGTTGGTTAGAAAGCCAAAATATGAATCTATTGGAATTGCTGGGGTATTATTTAATTTCAAATCCTTGACAAAGCTATAGAAATCATCGGGCATTGGACTCTTAATGATATTCATTGCCTGATTATATAAAGGAAATGAGGCTTTATAGAGTGCTGCATCGTAAGATATTTGCATTTCTTCCGCGTCTCTGAATGAGTTGGAGATTTCCCCTTGATAGTTTTGTAAGAATTCTAATTCAATCTTTGACAAGGAGTCTACTGCGATCTTATGTTCATCATAAGTTTTTAAGCTTCCTATTATTTGGTTGATTGGTTTATTGATATCAGTAAAGCCAATAGCTTCTCTTTTATTCCTGAAATATTGATTTTCCTTGATATATTTCCCTGAGAAGTTTAGCTTTCCTGAAGAAGATAAATGAATTGTTAGAGTGTCATTTGGCCCCACCCAAATGTTTTGATAGTGGTCATTAATATTGACTTTTGCTTTGGATGGTCTGTCTAAAGGCAGGTAAATAAAGTTAGACTTTTGATTTAGAACATAATCCGCATTAAAGTAATCATCTGGTAAGATAGATACGTGGCTTATAGATACAGAAATAGAATCTTGATTGGATTCTTTTTTTATGATTTCTAAAGTTGCATAAGCCTTTGTTTGAAAATCTATTTTTTTTGATTTTTCCGAACAAGAAATAAAAGTGATGAATAAAAATAGTAGAGGGTAGTGTCTCATTGGATCGAAGGTTTTACTTTTTAGGGTTTAGTTGAACTTGCCTATTTATACTTTCCTCCAAAGATATAAAAGTCTCTGTTCTTTCTATTCCGGAAATAGGCTGAATTGAATCATGTAATATGTTTTTAAGGTGATTGGTGTCCCTACAAACTATTTTTACAAACATAGAATATGCCCCTGTAGTATAATGGCAATCGACTATTTCAGGTATTTCCTTTAAGGCTGCCACCACATCATCGTATAAAGAGCTTTTTTGGAGATACACTCCTAAAAATGCCGTTACATCCAAACCTAGTTTTGACAAATCAACTTGTAGCTGAGAATTTTTAATTAAGCCTAGTTTTTCCATCTTTCTCATTCTGACATGGACAGTCCCTGGAGAAACAAATACTTCTTCGGCTACTTCAGTATAGGGTTTTCGTGCATCCTGCATTAGGATATTTAATATGGCTAAATCCGTATTATCAAGTTGATAATTTTCCATATGATATATGATTTTAAATTACATAATAATTAATAAATATAGTTTAAAATTATTGTATCTCTATTTATAATCAAATATTATTAAATAATATTTAAGTAATTGATCTTTTTATTACCTTTGAAATATCAGAAAAGCAAAAAGTACTGATCAGAATAAATTTTGTAGAGTGATGGAATTGGCAAACATGCCCTCCTGTCTCGGGGGTGGAGAATTGGGATAAATCCCGAATGAGCGCTATAATTTACATTAATGTAGTTTATTGTGATCACTTGGGACTAACTGCTCCTTGGAGGTTCGAATCCTCCCTTTACAGCAAAAAGTATAAACGGTTTACTTTTTATTAAAATAAATTGTAAGGTGATGGAATTGGCAAACATGCCCTCCTGTCTCGGGGGTGGAGGTTTGGGATAAAGCACAGTCGTTTCACGATAATTTCCTTTTGGGAATCTCAAAGTAGTTTATCGTGAAATCTGTAGCCTAACTGCTCTTTGGAGGTTCGAATCCTCCCCTTACAGCAAAATGCAATGAAGAGCTTTGTATTTTATCAATTTGATTGTTGAGATCTCTAGTGATCAGAGTTGAAAGGTTAACTTTTATTAAGCGTGGTTATTTGACAAGTACAATCTTTTGTACTTGTCGTTAACTTAAGCTATTACACTGTAGGGTGATGGAATTGGCAAACATGCCCTCCTGTCTCGGGGGTGAAGGTTTGGAATAAAGCACAGCTGTTTCACGATAATTTATGTATCCCAAAGTAGTTTATCGTGGGATCTGTTGCCTAACTGCTTCTTGAAGGTTCGAATCCTTCCCTTACAGCTTTTATCTGTATAGATATATTCCGTTATAATTAGATTTGCTCATATTACAAGTCTGAACTCCTTGAGCAATGAAATGAAATAAGATTTCTTTTGCCTCATCAATTTGTACTTTTTGGAAAGATATTTCGTCTTTAACGTTAAGAAGTGATGCTCGTTCAATGGAAGCTATTCCAATTTTCCATTCAGAACTGTTCCCACCACTTAAATCAATTAAGCTGCTGAATTTATCAATTATATTTTCTTTTTTTGATACGGCTGTGTGCATGATTCCCTATTTTATTTAAGTTAAATCTCGTTTAATAAATCTTAAATTCAAATTAATTCTATTAATTATCGGTTAAGTGCAACAAATAGGGTATTAATTCCTCTAATTCAAGGATAGAAATCTCATATTACATATGTAATATTTCATGAAATTATTGAAATATATTATCAGTAGGATGTTAGTCATAAAAAAAGACCGATATTTCTATCGGTCTCTTTTATTATTTCGTATCCTCTTTTTTATTTTCTTTCTTATCGTCCTTCTTCTTTTTCTTCTGCTTAATAAAGAGGTGTTCGCTCTTGCCATCGTGATCTGCTATGATGGAATCACCAATTTTTATTTTTTCATTTAATATTTCTTCCGCTACTAAATCTTCTAAATATTTTTGGATAGCTCTGTTCAATGGTCTTGCGCCATATTGTTGATCATATCCTTTCTTAGATAAGAAGTCTTTAGCTGCTTCAGTTAAATCAATATCATATCCTAAAGAAAGCATTCTGTCAAATACTTTTTTCAATGAAATATCAATGATTTTATGTAAGTGCTCTCTTTCAAGACTATTAAATACAATAACATCATCCAATCTATTTAGGAATTCAGGACTAAATGCTTTTTTCAAGGCATTTTGAATGGTTGATTTCATCACCTCATTAGAGTTCTCCTCTTTTGCGGCTGTTGAGAATCCTATTCCAGCACCAAAGTCTTTAAGATCACGCACTCCAATATTTGAAGTCATGATAATAATTGTATTTCTAAAGTCTACCCTTCTTCCTAAACCGTCAGTAAGGATCCCATCATCCAATACTTGAAGCAATAGGTTAAACACATCAGGGTGAGCTTTTTCAATCTCATCTAATAAAACTACCGAATAAGGTTTTCTTCTTACTTTTTCAGTAAGCTGACCACCCTCTTCATACCCAACATAACCCGGAGGCGCACCCACTAGTCTTGATACGGAGAATTTCTCCATATACTCACTCATATCAATTCTGATTAGAGCATCCTCTTTATCGAATAAATAAGTAGATAAAACCTTTGCTAACTCAGTTTTACCAACACCAGTTGGGCCTAAGAAAACGAATGAACCAATTGGTTTTTTAGGATCTTTCAATCCAATTCTGGTTCTTTGAATTGCTTTTGAAAGTTTTTGAATTGCTTCATCCTGACCAATTACATGACCTTGAAGGTCATCTGCCATTCCTTTAAGTTTAACGCTTTCGTTTTCAGCCACACGTTTAGTAGGAACGCCAGTCATCATAGCTATTACCTCAGCAACATTCTCTTCCGTTACGGTATATCGCTTTGCTTTGGTTTCATCTTCCCACTTTCTCTTTTCAGTTTCTAAGTCCTCAATAAGCTTTTTCTCAGTATCTCTTAATCGAGCTGCTTCTTCGTATTTCTGACTTCTTACAACTTTATTCTTTTCTTTTTTGATGTCTTCAATTGAAGCTTCTAACTTAACAATTGAATCTGGAACATGGATATTATTTAAGTGAACTCTAGCCCCAGCTTCATCCATCACATCAATTGCTTTATCAGGCAAGAATCTATCAGAGATATATCGATCACTTAACTTCACACACGCATCAATAGCCTCGCTAGTGAAATTTACATTATGGTGATCTTCGTATTTATCTTTAATATTGTCTAATATCTCTTTTGTTTCTTCAGGAGTAGTAGCATCTACCATTACCATTTGGAAACGTCTTGCTAATGCACCGTCTTTTTCAATATATTGACGATACTCATCTAAAGTTGTGGCACCAATACATTGTATTTCGCCTCTTGCTAAAGCTGGCTTAAACATATTGCTCGCATCTAATGATCCTGATGCACCACCAGCGCCAACTATAGTATGAAGCTCGTCAATAAATAGAATGACATTTGGAGATTTCTCCAATTCATTCATTACAGCTTTCATTCTCTCCTCAAACTGTCCACGATATTTGGTACCTGCCACTAATGAAGCAAGGTCTAAGGTAACTACTCTTTTATTGAAGAGTACTCTTGATACTTTTCTTTGAATAATTCTTAAAGCAAGACCTTCAGCAATGGCTGTTTTACCAACACCTGGCTCACCAATCAAGATTGGGTTGTTTTTCTTTCTTCTTGATAAAATTTGGGCTACCCGTTCAATTTCTTTTTCACGGCCTACAATAGGATCAAGCTTATCTTCCTCTGCCATTTTGGTTAAATCACGGCCAAAATTATCTAAAACAGGAGTTTTAGATTTTTCGCTTGATTTTGATCCTCCTGAACTACCGGATTCTCTTGAACCTCCGCCAAAAATCTTACCAGAATCCTCATCGCTGTCTTCAGTATCAGAAGATGCCATAGGATTTTGTGTTTGATATTCTAAAAGCTCTTTAATAACGTCATAATTAACATCAAACTTCTCCATTACTTGAGAGGCAATATTGTCCTCATCTCTAAGAATAGAAAGTAATAAGTGCTCAGTACCAATTAATTGACTTTTAAAAATCTTTGCTTCTAAATAAGTAATTTTTAATACTTTTTCAGACTGCTTCGTAAGAGGAATATTTGCTAAGTTTTTAACATTATTTGTAGCAGTTCCTCTTGTACTTCTTTCTAATTCGCCACGAAGTTCATCGAGCGAAACGCCAAGCTTTTTCAAAAGACTGATCGCCACACCTTCACCTTCTCTTACCATACCTAAAAGTAAGTGCTCTGTACCTATATAGTCGTGGCCCAATCTTAAAGCCTCTTCTCGGCTTAAAGAAATAACCTCTTTAACTCTGTTTGAAAATTTTGCTTCCATATGCTTACTGCTCGATATTCTAAAATTATATGTCCGAAGACATAATTAAATGTAACTATTATAAAAACTAAATAAAAAACTTAAGGTTTAATTTATTTAATTTTTGACTGTTTAATAACAGTTTTTGTGTTTGGTCCTTCATTCATGATCAAGTCCAATACACTTAAATTTGACTCAAATTCATTGCCAAAACTTTGGCCATAGGGAATGGACTTATAAAATTTGTTTAAAAAATTGGCTTTTTTAGGATGTATTAACGATCTGGCGTCTATAACGTTTCCTGAAACACTTTTTTTATAGCTGACTGATTCGGTAATTTTTATAGGTTGATTTGTGATTTTGAGACAGATTGTCAGTAAATCAAAATTTAAATCCCATAACAAATTATATTTCTTCTCATAGATGGATTTAAATTCTTCAGCAAAAAATTCGAAAAAAGGAGATTTACCATAGCAGGTTTGAATGGTTCTCCAGTGTTTTTTATTCCAAGATTGAGAATTATCTATTTTAATATCCTTGCTTTTAATTTTTTTATTCGCGCCAAATAGTGGAACAGTCAATACTTCAATTTGCTGTGAGGATAATAAATGACACCTATTTCTGTAGGTTTGCTTTTCAAAATATTCCTCTGCTTCAAGAATTAATTCATTTTGACCTTCAATAGCAGAAAAAAAAGCAATAGAAGGAAGGTATTGTAAGTCTATTAATATGGAGTTTTCCATGAATATGTGATTTTCCAAGTTGATTTGAAAAATAAAGAGTTGAGAAATAGGATTATTGAACCTCTCCTAGTCCTTCACGGATAATTTCTGCTGGCTCAACAGTGCAGTCAATAACGGTAGATGGGATATTTTTACCATAACCACCATCAATCACGATATCCACAAGATTTTTAAAATTCTCATAAATCTTTTCAGGATCAGTTGGGTATTCCACTATGTCATCATCTTCACGAATTGAGGTCGAAATCAAGGGGTTTCCTAAACTTTTCACTATTTCAATAGGAATATTATTGTTAGGGATTCTTATCCCAACCGTTTTTTTATTCGCATTTACGATTTTAGGAACATTACTGTTTGCAGGTAAAATAAATGTTAAAGGGCCCGGTAAATTTTTCTTCATGATTTTGAAGGTAGGAGTAGACAGGTTTTTTACATAATCAGAGATATGGCTCATATCTTCACATATAAAAGACAAATTAATCTTCCCTGGCTTTATTCCTTTTACCCAGCATAGTTTATCAATGGCTTTTCTATTGGTTAAATCACAGCCTAATCCGTAAATAGTATCAGTAGGGTAGATGACAACGGCACCATCTTTTAATCGCTCAACTATGTGCTTGATTTTCCTAGGATCAGGATTTTCTTCAAATAATTTTATAAATTCTGCAGCCATATACAATTATAATCAATTTGAAGTGAATTAAGATAGTTCTAGCCCAAACAAAATTTCTAAATTTGCATTTTAAAATGTAGAAATCAATAAGTGTATGAATAGAAATAAATTTTTAATAGGTTTTGTAGTAGTGTTTTCTATCTTACTAACATCCTTTGTCTTTTACTTCTATCAAGTGTTCTTCTCTGAAAATATTTTAGTGGAAAAGGGAGATGAAATTATTTTGATAGAAGAGGATATGGATTTCAAGGATTTGCAGGATATGGTGTATGATAGAGGAATTGTAAATGATATGTTGTCCTTTAGTTTTGTGGCTAAAATTCTGGAATACCAAGAGAATATGAAGCCGGGTTTGTATTTGATGAAAAAGGATATGACCAATCTTCAAGCAGTAAGAATGCTTAGGGCAGGTAATCAGGTTCCTACCTCTACTACTTTTAATAATGTTAGATTAAAACCGGATTTAGCAGGCAAAATTACAGATAATCTTCAGGCAGATTCAGCTCAGTTTCTGAAGTTATTGAATAATGATTCATTGATTACTGCATATGGTTTTAATCAGCAAAACATCATGAGTATGTTCATTCCTAATACTTATGAAGTGTATTATACTATTTCAGAGCAAGCTTTATTTGATAAAATGTATGCCGAATATCAAAGATTCTGGACAGATGAAAGAAAACAAAAAGCAGAAAAATTAGGTCTAACGCCTTTAGAGGTAAGTGCTTTAGCTTCTATCGTTCAGGCAGAGAGTGTTCAGTCAGATGAAAGACCAAAAATTGCTGAAGTATATTTAAATAGACTGGAGCGAAATATGGCACTTCAGGCAGATCCTGCTTTAGTATTTGCAGTGGGTGATTTTACTATTAAAAGAGTGCTAAATGTTCATAAAGAGGTAGATTCTCCCTACAATTTGTATAAATACAGAGGTTTACCACCAGGGCCAATTAATTTACCTGAAATAGAATCAATTGATGCAGTTTTGAATCCCGATGATCATAATTATCTTTATTTCTGTGCTAAGCCTGACTTTTCTGGATATCATACTTTTGCCACTAATTTAAGGCAGCATAATATTAATGCCAGAGCTTATCAAAACGCATTGAATCGTTCAAATATTTATAGATAATTATGTATCAATTTGAGCATAAAATGAGAGTCCGCTATGCGGAAACGGACCAAATGGGTTATGTTTATTATGGTAATTACGCTACTTATTTTGAGGTAGCCAGGGCTGAATCTATTCGTAGCCTTGGTTTAACTTACCGAGAAATTGAGGAGGAAGGTGTGATAATGCCTGTGTTAGAAAATTATTCGAAATATTTAAGACCTGCTCGATATGATGATGAATTGACTATTAAATTATCAATCCCTAAATTACCTGATACCCGAATCAGATATGAATATGAACTTTATAAAGAAGAGAAGTTAATTCATAAAGGATATACAGTTTTAGTGTTTGTAGATAGAAATACAGGGAAACCTTGTAAAATGCCTGAAATTTTAGCTAAAATTATGAATCCCTATTTTAAATGAAGTTTAAATATTTAAGAATCATAATGTCTATTGGCTTTTTAAGGAATTTAATTCATTTCTTAAAAAGAAAGCGTTTGAAAAGGAGTGGTGTTTCCTATTTTACTCTTGTCAAGATATTTTTGAATGAGTTAGGGGATCATAATTTGATAGAAAGAGCCAATAATGTCGCCTTTCAATTTACTCTGGCCATTTTTCCTGCGATAATATTTTTATTCACACTTATCCCTTATTTGCCGATAGATAATTTACAGATGGAGGTCATGGGCTTGTTAGAAGAAACCATGCCGGCATCTGTTTACGAAGTTGCTCAATCAACCATCATTGACATTTTGTCAAAGTCGAGAGGAGACTTACTTTCTGTAGGTTTTATTTTTGCATTGTATTTTGCTACGAACGGAACAAGTGCACTGATGACTGCCTTTAATCAGACTTATCGAACAAAGGATAGTAGAGGGTTTATCAAAGCAAAAGCCATCGCTATTGGCCTGACTTTCCTATTAGCCTTTGTACTTGTAGCTTCTATTCTTTTATTAATCGTAGCACAACAGGTCATCTTTTTTCTCGAAGATTTTGGCATAATAAATGACAACTTAGAAGTTTACATATTTATAGGTTTACGGTTTTTAGTTATCTTTTTCTTATTCCAAATTGCTATTTCGGTGATTTATTATTGGGCACCTGCCATTCATAAGAGATGGCATTTTTTTAATCCGGGTTCTATTTTCGCTACTTTTTTGTGTTTAGCAGCCTCCTTTGGCTTTTCGTTTTACATTAATAATTTCGGAACCTATAATAAATTATATGGGTCTATTGGAGCCCTTATTGCGATCATGATTTGGTTTTCGTTTTTATCCTTATTTTTAATAATTGGACTAGAGGTAAATGTGACTTTGGACAAGGCAAAAGAGAATAAAATTGATTGTTGAAAATATTTTTTAAAAATACGTTTGCACAAAAAATATTTTCGCATACATTTGCAGTCCGATTCGCACAAAACGAATCATTCTTATTATTTAGAGGCGTGGCAGAGTGGTCGATTGCGTTGGTCTTGAAAACCAATGTACCGCGAGGTACCGGGGGTTCGAATCCCTCCGCCTCTGCAGAAATTAAACCCTGATAGCGAAAACTATCAGGGTTTTTTTATGCTCAAAATAAAGCTTTAAGATTTGAATTATTTTAAGAGAGTGCATAATCGTTGATAAGAATTTCAAAAGCTATTTGATAATGGATTTTTGTATTTGACCCTTGTGATTTTCGAATATGGTATAATTATTGAAACTTATTAATAGTATTTATTAGCCATTAAATCCATTACAATTGAATCCAAACTTTAAATCTAAATTACTTCAAGTATTCTATTCATTGCTTCTTATTCCATTATGGGGATTAGGCTTATTGCAGATTGATATTGCCAATGATTTTACAAGATTGCTCACCTTTTTATTTACAGCATATATAATTCTATTTTTGAAATATAAGCAAATGATTAATAAAGGGGTATTATTGATAGGTCCTACATTCTATATGGTAGCAACTATTATAATCCGGCCCATTGATGAATTGATACTTTTTCCAATTACTTGGATTTATTTCATGTTTATCATTCTTCTATTATTTGGGGAATTAAAATTATTGCGCAGCCATATTTTTATACTTTTTATCATAATAGCTTTTATTTTTAAGGATGAATTAAAGGAGGAAGAACCAAGCTTTTTAAATTTCAGTAAAGAATATGATTACATCAGGAAACCTGATTTGTTGTTAGAATATGAATTTATAAATTATCTGAAAGATACTGTCCATATAGATACTCAAAGGAAGCCAGTGTTAATTGAAACCTGGAATGAAACGTGTAAACCATGTATTGCCTCTATTAAGGAAATGGAGGATGATTTAGGTTCATATAATAGCTTTCATCACATTTATTTATATCAGTCTAATTCATCAAAGTCATTAGCATTAGATTCCATATTGAACTATAAACACATAACTGACAAATCCAAAATATACGTAGATGCGAATAATCGCTTATTGAAAAGTATGGGTTTAAAATCATATCCTTTCTTCATTATTTTTAATTCGGAAGGAGAAATGAAAAAATACTTTAGTGGGTATAAATCAGAATATAAAAATGAAATATTAAATAAGCTTTTAAATGAAATTGCTAAATCAAAATGATATACCAAAGAAGCATAAAAAAGAGTTTGATGACTATTCAAACTCTTTCTAAATTCCAAATCAGATTATCTTTTTAAAGAAGCGAATGGGTATATCTTTTATTGGTCAAATGTATATTCTCGACCATTTCCCTTGTTTTTAATTAGGAGAATTACCACCTATTTTACTTAAATACAAAAATATGTTACACAAAGAATAAGTTCTAATTACCGTCACAGCCAGGCTTTGCATCAAGATCAGATTCTAAGCGAATGTTGCTAAGTCAATTGAGAATACTGCTTAGCTTCTAAAGCTGCTAATCCTCCAGTTGCAGGTATTTTCTTATCTCGGATTCAAAATTTTCTTTATTGAAATCGATTAGCTCATTTGTAATGGTCAGAAAATTATTCAGCGGTTGACTGTTTCCAGAGTTTATTAATTGTAAAACACCATTTTTGCCATGTTTTTGTTCGATAGTATCTATTATAATGGAACTTATGAAAGATCGTATTGATATATAAGGTGATATATGATTCATAATATTTTCATCTTCAATAAATAACTTTTGTATATCCTTATCAGGATTGTTTTTCATGTAAATAGTAAATTCTTTGTGAAGTTGATCCATACTTATTGTATGCCCATTTCCCTGATTATAATAGGCATTTCCCCAAAGGTAAGCAGTACCTTCCTCAGCTAACCAATTTCTGTTATTATTCACCTTCTTGGAATAATAATGAACTAAATCATGCGAAAAGTCTTCATTACCCCCAACTGCAAAAATAGTATTGTCTACCACCCCATAACCATCCATGTAATCTCCATTTGCATTAACTGAATACCGAAAACCTCTGAGTTGTAAAATCTCCTGGTAATTATCAGTGAGGTAAAACTCAAAGTCCTCAGGCTGAAGCCCAAATTTTTCTGCTATTATTCTATTTTTAATAACAAATAGTTGAGCATTTTCTTTATTTAACTTATCCCTAAAGTAATAGGTTATATTGCCCACTTGCTCCTTCTTCCAATAACGGGTGTAGTATTGTAAAGGAATAGAGAAAAGCACTCTGCCTTCTTTAAAAATGGCTTTAAGATCTACTATGTATTTATTTATATGTGTATTATGAAAAAGTAGATACATAACCTATTGTAATTAAATATTCATTAGCTGCGGTCGGTTTTAAATTCATTAGCTGTTTTTGGGATATTCCGTTTTTTTTATTCTCCCAATTGACCAGTTGATTAAGGGTAGCAATAGTAAGTTTTTTATTTTTGCTAACAAGCATACTTTCATTTATATCTCCTTTTTCTAATTCTGAGAAAAAAGAATTTAATTCATTCCAAATTAAATCTATTTGTGAAGAATCACCTATTACATTAATGAAATCAGGCCTTAGGATAGGGCTCTGCGCATTGCCGAAGGAACAGCTAAAGAGAAAAATTGAAATAATACTAACTATATATTTATTAATAAAATTAAAGAATTGACTTAGATAAAAGGGTTAATAACGGTTGGTGTTTGGTGTCGTAGCGGATTACTTGAGATTTAACTTTCAAAATAGCACCGAAATACGGGCGAATGATAAAGCTCCAAAATCTTACTGAACCCGCTATGCACTATAGCACATATTATTGTTGGCATTTTGTTATAAAATCATTTGTGGTACTCCATTTACTAATCCGTGTAAAATTATAGCTCCAACTATACCATATTTTATCCTTGTATATCCAAAGATAAAACCTCCAATAATTTGAGGTGTACAAATAAGGATAGCGAATATAAATATTTGAAAATTTGTATAATCGTAATTATAGATATGAACTAGTCCAAAAAAAAATGCTGAGGCAAAATACAGTGACTTAAATCCTAATGAAATTGTTTTGCTTCTATAAATAAGCAAGACCAAGAAGGCAGTAGAAAAACTAATTACAGTTCTCAGCACTCCATATTCCTCCAACGAAAAGGAAGATGTTTGAAAAATAAATGCCGAAGAAATCATATGTGTTATAAATAAACTAGAGATAAAAATATTTAAATTACTTCGAAGTAAGTAAAGTCTAAAGGCTAATTCCTCCATGATCGGAAAAAGAATTGCAACAAATAAAATATTGCTTCTTATAGCCTTTGTCGTTTCGTCATATTCTCTAACATATTGTGGAATGAGTCCCGAATTCCTTAGTAGTTCTGTTAAAAACAATGCAATGGCTCCTAAACCTATACATAAAAAGAAAAGCACAATGAATTCCAATATCATTTGAAAGATTGATTGGTCTTTCTCAATTTTTTCTTTTGGATTTCTTATAAATTTAATAATGTTCATTTGTTTGTTCGTAATAAAAGCCAACTTAAGAGTTGCAACAGTATATTTTAAGAAATTTTACATGTACGACTATTTGCTACTTTCCGATAAATACTCCGCCCTATTTTTGATACTAGTTCCAGCTTCATGATCGGGTACAGTAATGAAAAAACAGGAATTCTAGAAAGAATTTCATGGTAAGTATCATAGCCGTAATAAGATTTTTCCATACTTTTTGAGGCTATGTAAGTGTAGGCCATCTCTTGATTAATCTCATTATTAGCTTCCTGTAATAAGGATAGCTTTAAATAGCTCGAATTAAGTGTTTCGAAGATTTTGTAAACTTTCATGCAGATACCACAATTTTGGTCAAAATATACTGTGAGAATAGTAGTCTTATGAAATTTCAAGATTACTAAAGTCAGCATGAGTCCTATTATTGGTCCTAAAACATCGAATATTCCAAATGATATCGAAACTACTATGCCAAATGCAGTTGCTATTGGTAATGAAGCACTTAACCCCAAGAGTAAAAATGTGAAAGATAAAACTACAACAGTAGTTTTAACAATTAGATTTAAGTACGGTATATTTACAAACTCACTGATGACGTTTAGAAACTCCGATTTGTGCTCTGTACTAAACAAGTCGGGCGTTAAATTTGTAAAAAGAGCTCCCGCTAAAATAAAACTACCTATAATTCGTCCAAAAAGTAGTTGAGGCTTCTTGAGGTTAAGCTGATTAACAAATATCCAGATGAATATACAGCATGAAGCAATATGATGTTGAATGCTAACAGAGTCGGAGAGAACAATCTGTACTAAACAAAGAACAATACCTATAAAGTAGAAGATCCTTTTTTGAATAAATAAACATAATAGAATGAATAAGTCTAATTGCAGTGGGTTTATTGAATATACTAGTTTTGCTAAAAATTCACTATCCCCTTGGTTATAATCAAAATAATGCAATCCAAATTTTGTATAAAAAATATACTTACTCCACAAAAAAAAGAGTAAAACTATCGAATATTTATTATCTGTGAATTTTGCGATTATTGATTTCATAGTAAAGCTTTTAGGGCTCAAATGCTTGAGAGTTTTGAGTATCTATTTCTGATTTTTTTAAGGGATAGTGATGTAGTATTCAAAAACTCTTACGACAACAAAGATTCCGAACGCCAATAGCAACTTTGTAAAAACTTTCCTCTTAGTTTGAGTCGCTCTTTGTTCAGAGGTCATTAAAATCTTTATACTTTTGATTATTTTTTCTTTGTTCAGCCACAGAATAATCAATATCAAAATTTGATATAGTATTGCAGCTTTTAAAGCTCCTAAGTGAACTCCGAAATAGATGTCTTGAAGAATGACATTAAAAAGAATAGCGGTTATAAATAAGCAACCTAGTAATCTAGTTCTTTTAATCAGAATCAAAACTCCTCCTATTACTTCAAAAATTCCTAAAGTAATTACAAATGACTTTGAATAGCTGTAAAAGGCCCACATCAATTCCATGCCAGTCATCTCGGCTACCGTTTTGCTAGGATCAACAGCATCCACAAATTGCACCATTTTCCCCCCACCGTAAATGAACATGGCCATAACTACAACCCAGCTTATCGCATTTTCAAATATTTCAATTTTGTCTTTTTTAGAGAAGTTCATTGTAAAAGAATTTGTATTAACAACACACAGAAGTATTAAGAGAAATTATTTTAGCGTGATTATTGTACTGTAATTGTATCTCCACAACTTTGGTTGGCACTCACAATTAGACTCCCTTTTGTAGTACTACAAGTATTTCCATTCATCTGCCCATAGTATATGTCTTTACTACATTGGAAAGAGGAAGAACCGCCTGGCCCAATGGTTTTTGAGCTTCCTCCGGTGGTCACACAGATAGTTCCACCCGATTCATTTTTAAGAGTTACTGTACTATTTGCTCTTGCTTGGTCTGCTGCTTCATTATTCGCCTTTATACGCCTGTATTCTTCAGAATTGTAATATTCCTCTTTATCCTTTTTATAGAATTTAATCATGGTTTCTCTGATTAACTCTACATTTTCTACAAACTTCGCATTCCCCGGATTTTTAATCCAAGCAGCATATTCTTTTTCTTGCTTGGCAAAAGCAGCATCTAAATAATCTTGTAGCATCTTCAGTGCATTTGCATTATGTAGCGCTCGATACTCTGGGCTCATTGCACTTTCTTGTAAAGCTAGAAGTTTACCTTTCAAGCCTTTTTTCTTTTTGTCATTTATATTCTCTTCTGCTTTTTGCTTTTCTTTCAGTGCTTCTCTTTCCTCATTCGATAATTTTGGAATGGAAATAGTCCAAAGGGTATAATCATCTTTATTTTTCCAATCAGATAGATTAAAAATCCATCCATTTAAATACACTACTCTTTCTTCATGATTATCATTTTTATGGATCTTCTGAGGAATATAGCCAAAGTCTTCTTGCATCTGCTTATTGCCTTCATATCCTTTCTGTATGTAGGTGGCAGGAAATGCCCAGTTATCGGGTAAGAATGAAGCACTTGAGTTTTGTAGTTTTCCCAATACTTGAAAGTGTTCATTAGGAAAGTTTTTTTCTGGTTTCTTTTCGGTGATTGCATCCACATAGTCAAAGCTTTCAAAAGTGGCGCTTCCATTCTCTTGAAGAATGACACGATACACATTATACTCCCCAATTTTCATGTTTCTTATCTCTTCACTTTGGCTAAGAATTTCTTGTGCAATTCCTCGTAATTGAAAAGAAAATATGGTAATTAAAGTGATCATTGATAAACGTAAATAATTCATTTTTATAAAAATTTAAATAGATAATAATATGAATGTTATAGTGTAAACAGAAGGCAGCGCCTGCTGCCTTCTGTTAAATAAGTTGTTATTTGAATTATTTATTGGGGCGAATCACCATCGAAAACCCAATTGAACTGGTTAATCAATTTGTCTCTTCCAACTGCTCCAGTGGGAGAATAGGTAAGTCCATCAGCTCCAAGCGTGATATTAGATGGCGTATTAGCTCCATTGGCCCAGCCATTCAGAATAGCATCATAATTTGAGATAGAAATATTGGTATTATAGAGCATTCTGGACATATCTGTTAC
This sequence comes from Marivirga arenosa, assembly GCF_030503895.2. GTDB lineage: Bacteria > Bacteroidota > Bacteroidia > Cytophagales > Cyclobacteriaceae > Marivirga > Marivirga arenosa. The sequence continues at coordinate 998,687 of NZ_CP129970.2, read as the reverse complement.
ACTAGAAAGATTCCAATTTCCAAGGTTTTGATCAAAAGCATTAGCACCATCAAGCATAAATCTCATACTAGTTACGCTACTTACATCCCAAGAAGATATATCTTGATTAAAAGCAGTATTAAAAGTGAACATTCCTTCCATACTAGTAACTAGAGAAACATCCCAATTACTTATATCGCCATTAAATGAGCTGCTAGCAAACATATAATTCATATTCCTTACACGAAATAGGTCGGGAGTATCTGTGGCATTATAGGAAAGATTCTGACAGCCCCAAAAAGCGTTCTCCATTGACCTCCACTCTATATTACCCCATTGTTCAATGGATAGTAAACGGCTTTTTATTGCAGCATTACTTATGTGTATAGCAGCAAATTTTCCTGTAATACTAACAGTATAAGTTCCTGGCAATGCATAGGTATGGGTAGGATTAAAATTTAGACCACTCTCAATTGTTCCATCTCCCCAGTCTACGGTATAATTGTAAACAGGAGTTCCATAATTCGGATTTGTGGGGATAATAATTGTTTCATTGGAGGTTAAAGTCTGCCAAGTGGTTATGAATGGAATTGAACCTGGAGCAGCTTCAAAAACATCATTAAGGTTTACGGTTATAGTACCAGTGGCACCTAAAGAACCATTGCTTGCAGTACCGCTAACAGAATATGTAGCTGATAAAACAGTATTTAATTCGTAGTCAAACTTTGAGCTATTTGCCACACTTAGTTCTCCTGTATTGGGGTCTAAACTAAAAGGTGAATTACCAAGGAGTTGATAGGTAAATGTGGGAGCCCCATCTGCAGTGGCACTCAAGACGCCAAGTACTTGATTATTAGTAGGATTTTCATCTATGGTAACCTCAAAGGGGTTTGCAATGATAGTTTCGAATACATCATTCAGATTAACAGTAATACTAGCTTGTGCTGATGTTGTACCATTACTCACTTCATAGTTGGCTGTTAAACTCGTTTTACTTTCATAGTCAAACTGAGCTACATCATCAACAGTTAGTTCACCAGAATTAGCATCAATCGCAAATGCAGTAGCATCATCTCCACTAACCATGGAATATGTTAGCGTAGCATTATTGGCAGAAGAAGCAGAAACAATACCTATTACTTGACTTGCTGTAGGATTTTCATCTATGGTAACTGTAAAATCATTAGCTGTTATTGTTTCATTAACATCATTCAAATTAACTGCTATGCTACCTTGTGCACTTTCAGTTCCGTTACTCACCTCATAGGTGGCCGTAAGTATTGGGTTAGTTTCAAAGTCAAACTGAGCCACATCGGCTACAGTCAATTCCCCAGAACTAGCGTTTATAGCAAATGCCGAAGCGTCTCCGTCTGCTACTAAGGAATATGTTAAACTAGTACCATCTGCAGTAGTGGCACTTACTTTTCCCAACACCTGATTAGCAGCAGGATTTTCATCTATAGTCACTGTAAATGCATTAGCAGTTACTCCCTCTGCTAAATCATTCAAAGTTATAGTAATACTACCTTGTGCTGTTGTAGTTCCATTAGTAGCCTCGTAGATGGTAGTTAATGTAGGATTGGTTTCAAAGTCAAATTTGGCTATATCGGCTACAGTTAATTCTCCAGAACTAGTGTTTATCGCAAATGCTGAAGCGTCTCCATCTGCTACTAAGGAATAAGTTAAGCTAGTTCCATCCGAAGAAGTGGCATTAACTGATCCCAACACTTGGTTAGCTGCAGGGTTTTCATCTATAGTAGCTGTAAAAGGAGAGGCTGTAATGGCTTCAGCTACATCATTCAAATTTACTGTTATGGTACTTTGTGCTCTTACAGTCCCATTACTCACTTCATAACTGGCTGTTAATTTTGGTTTTGTCTCAAAGTCAAACTGAATAGGGTCAGCTACACTGAGTTCACCTGTAGTATTATTGATATTAAAGGCTGTTGCATCTTCACTACTCAAAATTGAGTAAGTAAGTGTGGCCCCAGCATCTGATGATGCAGTAACAGTGCCAAGTACTTGATCAGTACTTGGGTTTTCATTAATGGTCGTAGAAAATGGAGCTAGATTAATTGTTTCGGTTATATCTTTTAGATTTATAATAATGGTATCCTTTGCAGTCACCACTCCATTTTCAGCTTGGTAATAAGCCATTAGTATTGGATTTATTTCGTAGTCAAAATCACTAGGTTTTGCAACAGATAGCTCACCTGTATTTTCATCTATAGCTAAGGCATTGCCATTTAAGTCCGGTAAAAGATTATACACCAAATCAACGTTGCCATCAGTTATAGCCGAAACCGTCCCGATACTTATATTAGCATCAGGATTCTCATCTAAATCTATTATGAAGCTTGAAGTGGTGACTGTTTCTGGCATGTCATTGATAGTAATTATAAGATTAGCTGATTCTGACTCATCTTCTACAGCAGCCGAAACAGTTGCAGTTATGGTTTGATGGTTTTCAAAATCGAAAATGCTGGCATCAGCTATATTAATTTCTCCCGTGGCTGGATTAATCTCGATAGCGCCTTCAGGAGACTGAGAGTCTACTGAAAAGATAATTTCACCAAAAGAGGTGCTGGCATTTATAGAACCAATTATGACATCTTCATTACTGTTTTCATCTATACTTAGAGATGTGTCACTAATAGTGATGATAACATCTATACCCTCCTCATCTCTTTTACAATTAGTAAATATCAAGATCGAGATTAGAAAAAGAAGCAAGTTTAGCCTTGAGTTTGTTTTCATAATTTAAATTGTTTGTTAAAATAAGCTGGCTTTAGCTTAATTATCAGTGCATTAATGGATTGTCCTAAATAAGATGAAGCTGGTAGGTGTTTACCCTCTTTCCTAATACTTATGAGAAGTATTTCTTATAATAGGCTGTAATTAATGATAGAATTCAAGCTTTAGTCTGCATTCACAAAACAAAACTATGAAGGACTTTTCGCTATATTTTAGCTATCTAGTAAGCGCTAGAGTTTATTGATTTAGTGTTAGTTTATCTCGAGTTAGTGTTTTGAGAAGTGATGAGATAAAGAAGATAAATACTGATTTTTATTAATCTTAATGATTCTAGAGGATAGTTTTAATATGTACCAAATATATTGATTCCAACACTATAAGATTTTTATTTAATGGCTTCAAAAATTAACTAAAGCTTACTTAAAGCCTCAATTAAAAGATTCTTACGTCTAGTAGCTAGTGGAACATCACTACCATCTTTGAGAAAAATTGTTCCACCATCTTTCTTATCAAGTCGGGTAAAATAGTTCAGATTAATTAGATGAGATCTATGTACTCTGAAGAATCCATTTGCTTCAAGAATTTCTTCATAAGATTTCATTGTTTTAGCAATCAGTATTCTTTGATTATCTACTAGGTGAAAACGTGTGTAGTTGCTCTCTGATTCACATCTAATAACATCTGAAATGTCTATCAAGTAGAAGTTTTCAGTATCAGACAATATTAGTTTTTCAAGTTTATTGTTAGATTTCGTGTTTTTTAGTAGAGTTTGAATTGTTAATTCATTGTTGAGCAGTGTGCTTTGTTCTTTTGCCTTGTTTATTGTATCAATTAAGTTTGATGAATCAATAGGTTTTAATATGTAACCTATAGCGCTACTCTGAAATGCTCTTATTGCGTAACCATCATGAGCTGTTATAAATACAACTACAAATTCCGGATTCTTATATAAGTTAAGTAGGTCAAATCCTGTTCCATCACCCATTTCAATATCCAACAGTACAAGTTCTGGTTTAGTATTATTAATACATTTAAATCCAGTTTCAACACCATCAGCTTCTCCAATAATATCTATTTCAGGAGTATATAAACTAAGCAATGTTTTTATCTTCTTACGAGTAGGTTCATTATCGTCAATTATAACTGTGCGCATATTGGTGACTATCTTTTTATCAAAAAGCTATTTCATAGGGTATGTTTAACTCAACTCTCGTTCCAATAACTCTCTCATTATCATCTTTTAATTCATAAATTAAAAGTTTTAAGTTGGTTAAATATTTTTCATTGTAGTTACTTATTCTTTCTCTAATAATATCAGTACCAATAGATTTGTGCTCCTCATTTTTTCTTTTTTTGGCTTCTGATAATCCCACACCATTATCGGTTATCTTTATGTTTATGAAATCCTTCCGAAGCTCAAAATCTAGCGTTATTAATCCGGCATTTCCAAGTATACCATGTTCAAGTGCATTCTCCAAAAAAGGTTGTATAAGCATTGGAGGTAACATAAAGGTCTCTTGATCTATGTTAGGGTCAATGTTTATTTGATAAGAAAAACTGTTTTTATAGTAGATCTCCTGAAGTTCTAGATAGGTTTTAACTACATCTATTTCTTGTTTTAAAAGGATGAATTTCTTTCTAGAGTGTTCAAGAACTGTTCTCATTAAATTAGCAAATTTAACTAAGTAATCATTGGTTTTGATCACGTTTCCATCAAGTACCATATTTTGAAGACAATTAAGGGCATTGAATACAAAATGAGGGTCAAGTTGGGATTGTAAAGCCTGAAGTTTGGCCTCGTTTAATTCCTTCAATTGGAGAGCTTTTTCCGCTAATCGTCTAATTCTAAACCTGAAGAATAAATACGAGATGGTCACAATTAGACAAATTGATAATGAAATAAACCAAATTGTTTGCCAATAGGGCTTTTCTATGATAAAGCCAATCGGTCTTACATCTTGTTTTACACCTTTCAGTCTTAAAATTACTTCAAATTCATATTTACCTGGTGGTAATCGTTTATATTCAATGATGTTTTCATTATATGATTGATTTTTCCAATCATCATCAATACCGGATAGTTTGTAATCATAGCTCAGATCATCGCTCTTTGCTAAAGAAGGTGCATATATTTTGAATGCTAATTGATTTGTTGAAGAGGGTAGACTGAATATTTCTTGATAATCTGCGTATTCATTATCGACTATTATGTCAATATTTTTAATGCTTAGTTTGTTTTTTTCATTGATAAAGATATCCTTGAGAGCGATTTTTTGAATTCCTTCAGAATGTAGTAGGTAGAGTTGTTTTTTATGAAGATGAAAATTCTTGATATGGGTGCTGGAAAGCCCGTCAGAAATACCTACGCTGCCAATTAGTTTGCCTAATGGATTAAACACTTGAAGGCCTTTTGAAGTAGCAACATAAATGGTATCATTGTAGGTCTTCATTTGATTGATATTACGTGATAATAATCCAGATCCCTTATCAATGAAGTTGTTTAAAGTCCCACCATTTAGTTTTAATATTCCATCTTTCGAGCTAGCAACGAGCAGCGTTGTATCCAAGAAAGCTAATTTTTTCGCTACTATATTCTTTTGTTCATACTTGATATCCCTTGAAATACCTGTCTCTAAGTTAATATCTTTAAGTCCTCTTTGACTGCCAACATAAAGTGTAAGACTGTCTTTGTACGCAAGAGAATTTCCTCTTTCAATATCAGTGTTTAAAATAGAGTAAATTGAATCTTCTTTTAGAATAATACCAAATGTGCTATAAAGGAGTATTTTGTTTTTATCAATTGGATAAATCGATTTGGTTGACCCAAAGTTGTACTTCATAGTTTCATTTTTTGCAGCATTGTATTCTATAAATTTTTCTGCTTCTATGTAGAGTTTATCGGTAAGAGGGTAGTACTCTAATAATTCAATTCTAGAAGATCTGGATTTGAAAATTTTACGGGTTTTATCTCCCTTCGAAATGTAGACATTACCTTCTTTATCTGCTGAAAAAAGTTCACCATTCTTACCAATAGAGAAATGAGTAATATCAATATTTGGTAGAAGGTCATTTTCGATGTTTACCTTTGGAATAACTATAATACCATCACCAAAGGTGCCAAGCAAGATATTACCATCAGTGTCTTCAAATACATAAGAAATGAATTGCTTTAGGAAGATAGATTTCAAGGTGGAACTTTCAATATTGTAATAACTAACCCCGAGAATTCTGTCTGCAAACCATACGTTGTTAGAGGTTTTATAAACTCTACTAATATTCCCCTCAGGTTTAAATATTTTACTCAATTCTATTTCACTAGGAGAGATTTGCTTAGCACTAAATAATTGTCCCTCCGTACTAACAGCAATTAATTCATTTTTGTGGCAAAAGAATGAAAGTGCTTCTCTATCTGTCATTTCAAGGCCTATTAATTTGAATTCTTCGGTTGCATGAGAGTTGATACGAAAGAGAGAATCAGTACCAATATGGGTCAAGAGGTTGTTGTTGCAATCTTTTGTAATTGCCACTGTGGTATTTGAATTGGTTAAGATGTATTTTTTATCTAATTCTTTATTATTTACTAATCTGTATTGTTGATATCCCCTGATATATAGGGAGTTGTCAGTAAGGAAGTTGTAATTTGGATATTTTCCTATAGAAGGGTTACTATGAAATAACTCTAAAGAATCATTCTTTACGCTAAAGATTTGTCCATTGAGATTATTACAGTATATATTACCATCATAATCTATTTTCGGATTGAAAAGAGAGGCACTTAACTGTAAAGGACTTTGGTAATTCTTAAATGCATATCCATCAAAACTAAACAATCCTCTATTGGTAGTAAACCAATAGACACCATCGGGTGTTTGATTGATGCCATAAACATCTATACCCGCGAGTTCGTCACTTCCGAGCCTAAAATGGAAAGGGTTTTGAGCCTTTCCCGTCAAAGCAACAAAAAAAAGTACTGTATAAATAAGCTTCTTTATTCTAGATGGCTTCTTTAAACTCATTCTATAAGTGTTTTCTAAAATGCAGCCTCCAACTCTTAGGCGGAATAAAATTTACTTACCGTCACAGCCAGGCTTTGCATCAAGATCAGATTCTAAGCGAATGTTGCTAAGCCCAATGTCAATACCTTCTTCAGCTGTAATCATGAAAGCAGAGCTTATTTTAGTCATGTCGACACCAAGATTTTCAAAGCAACTTAGGCTTATTCGATATTCTTGCCAATCTCCAGCTTCAATATTAATCTCCAGAGTTTTATCACAAGAATTATTTGAATCACACATAGCAATTTGAACAAGAGCTTTGCCCTCAGTAAATGATTTTGCAGAAAAAGTAAGCTCCATTGCACCATTTGCTTGTCGAGCCATATCACTTGGCTGAGCAGTAGATATTCGGATTTGCTCTTGGCTAGAATTTGTCCATTTTATTTTTAAAGCATCTTCTTGCGCCATATGGTCAGTTTTGCTAATAATCAAGCCGCCAAAAGACGTAGGGAAACTGGCGATTTGCTTAGCTAAATCTCCTGATTTAAACCAAAGCCCCCAAGGCGCAACTGCAATACCTTTGCTGAAAAATTCTCCTGTTGATTTTACTTCAGTATTTTCTAAGCCTGAGTCTTCTGAAAGTTGATCAATAACCTTTGTAGTATTATAAGTAAGACCATAGCCTAATTTGAATAAAGGTTCAGCATCTTCTGTTACTACAGCGCTTGAAGGCCAAGAAAAAGGTAAACGGCCAGTAAAATCAAAGGATGAATCTCTTTGAAATAACAAGTCTGAAACACCACCACCTTCGCTTCCTGGCAACCATGCTGCAATAAAAGCATCTGATTGATTTATTTCAGGATTACACCAAAGAGGACGGCCTGATAAAAACACAGATACAACAGGCATATCTTTGCTTTGAAATTCAGCCAATTTACTAACATCAAAATTATTTGGCACAAAGTCCAGATTTTCTTTATCACCTTGAAATTCGGCATATGGATCTTCTCCATAAATAGCGATTACAAGATCGGCATCAATAGTTGTATCTCCACTTTCTGAAAAAATCACCTTGCCTCCGGCACCATTAACTGCTTCTTTAATACCATCTAATATGGATTCACCATTGGGGAACTCATCATTAGTATGACCTGTGCCTTGCCACGATAATGTCCAGCCACCAGATGCTTTTGAAATACTTTCTGCACCATCACCTATTACCAAAATGGTTTTTGTAGGATCAATGGGCAAAGTGCTATTATTATTTTTAAGTAAAACCATTGATTCTCTAACCGCCTGGCGTGCAATAGCTCTGTTTTGGGGAAGTCCTAAAAGACTTTCATCCCCTGCATTCTTTCGAGTGCTAGGTGCGCCTTTCGTAAATATACCTGAGGCAATTTTTACTCTTAGAATTCTACGTACCGCATCATCTAAACGAGACATAGGTATTGTTCCCTCCTTAACGTGTTTTAAGGTGCTTTCGTAAACACCTTTCCAACTGTCGGGAGCCATATACATATCCAGACCTGCATTCAGAGATTGTGCACAATCGGTATTGTTACATCCGGGCACCTGGCCATGACCATTCCAGTCGCCCACTACGAAACCATTAAAACCAAGTCGTCCTTTTAAAATATCGGTTAAAAATTCTTTGTCACCATGTAGTTTTCTTCCCTGCCAGCTTGAGAAAGAAGCCATTACCGTTTGTACACCTGCCGGTATAGCACTATAATAACCTGCAGCATGAACGTTGATGAGCTCTTTTTCACTGATTTGGGCATCCCCTTGATCTACTCCTTTTTCTGTAGCACCGTCAGCCAAAAAGTGTTTCGCACTGGAAATGACGCGGCCTTCTCCCATAAAATCATCTTGACCAATGTGACCTTGTAATCCATAAACGATTCGGTCTGCATAAGACTTTACGATTTCCGGATTTTCAGAAAATCCTTCATAACTTCTACCCCAGCGAAGGTCTTGAGGTACTGCTAAAGTTGGAGCAAAGGTCCAATCATGGCCGGATACAGTAAGTTCTTGAGCAGTAATGGCAGCAATTTTCTCTATTAGGTCAGGATTATTCATAGCACCAAGTCCTACATTGTGAGGAAATACGATAGCTCCTTTGAGATTAGCATGCCCATGCACTGCATCTATTCCCCATATAGTAGGGATTGCAATTTCAACACCTTCTGGATCAATGGAGGCATAATAATATTTGTCTGCCATTTCTAGCCAACTTTTTGTATCTGCATAAGGTAATGGGCCAGGAGCAGAATTGCCCCCACTAAGTACAGAGCCCAGTCGATATTGCTTTACTTCTTCTGGGGTGACGGATCCATTGTCGGCCTGAATTACTTGACCTACTTTTTGTTCCAGTGTCAGTTTTGGTAATATTGAATCTATTTGCGCTTCAATTTCTGGATCCAATGGTATAGGTGTGATGCTCGGCCAATCTTGGGGATTCACGAGATTTCCAGAATTTTCCGTAGCAGTAGTGTTTTCCTGTTGAGAACAGCTTGAAATTAGGATGATTAAGGTAAATAATAAAGATACAGAATTAAATATTGGTCTGTTCATAGGTGTTTTACAATTGATTATAATAGTAGGGGAAGTTAAGTTATTTTTTCAAGGTATTTATATTAATATAGTTCATTTCTTGATATAACTCTTAAACTAATGAAGTAGATTATTAATTGACTTTAAGATGAAATAAATATTATTGACTATCTATTTTATTCCAATGTAGATGGAGAAATACTATTGATTAGATAAGAAGAGAAAGGTATTAAAAAAAAGAGTTTGATATTTTACCAAACTCTTTTAAACTGTCTGAATTTAGATTTCACTTAAGAATCTTTCAGCATAAATCTAATAGGTATTACTTTTCTTGATCTGACAGGGACTCCTCTTTGTTTACCAGGTTTCCATTTAGGTGAATTCTCGAGTACATGAACCGCTAATTCATCACAGCCACCTCCTATACCTTTTACAGCTTCAACTTGGGTGATGGTCCCATTTTTTTCGATTACGAATTGAATGTAAACAACCCCTTGTATCCCCATTCTTACAGCTGTAGGAGGATAATGATCCGCTAATTCTCCTGCCACATAATTGTAGAATGATTTAATACCGCCTTCGGGTTCAGCCTCTTCTTCAACAATCATGAATATTTTATCAACTTCCTCTTCTTCTTCATCGTTTCCAAAATCGTCACTAAATTCTACTTCCTGAATTTTAGTTTCTTGATTCATTTCTATATCAATATTCAGTTCTATATCCTCCAACAATATTTCCTCATTAGCCACTTCTATAATTTCAGGCAACTGAATTTTAGGTGGTGGTGGAGGAGGTTGTGTAGTAGGAGGTATATCGATCACCTCATGTGTTAATTCTGTTACGTTTCCTAAGTCAACTATACCTTCATTATCATATGTTTTAAACTGAAATACGACAAATACGGCAGATATAGAAACGACTAGTCCCAAATTGAAAAATACATTTTTCAATCGGTATATATCATATTTTGGATTTTTCTTGAGTTCCATGATTTCTACCTTTTAAAGTTCAACAACATCTACTTCTGATGACTATTTTCTATACTTAAATTACGATTATTAAATCATTATGTATAGTTAAGTATCAGATATTAAGCACTTTAGTTTAATTATCATGGTTTTTCATGACCTAAGTCATGAAAATAGGGTAGGTATTATTAATCTTTATGAAATTTTGTGATTAGAATTTATTATTCGTTTAACTAAAAAGGTAAAATGATGATTTAATTTGTGATTAAATTAAATCATCTTGTGTCGTTAGATATTGCGCTCCATCTTCTATTACTGCTACCATTTCTTCAACAGAAATGTTTTTTTCTCAACCTTCAATATTTCATGCTTAGAATCCATCATAATCAAATGCCGTTCTTTCTTTTTAAGGTTATTTAGCTGCTTTTGGCAGTAATAAATTTATCCATGTTTTTATGGATTGATAGCTATGTCTTCAGATCCCTAAAATATAAGTAAGGAAAGAAGGATCTTTTAATTGTTATAATATTTGAAGAAGTAGTATTAAATTAAATCTGTATTTGATATTTGTTTGAGGAATTCAACAGTTTTTTCGTTGCTGGGCCTAAATTGCACATTGCGCATTAATTCACCATTATTTTTAATAATCATATAGGTAGGGTAGCCAGATACCTCATATTTTTCTTTTAAAACTCTTAATTGATCATTTTCTAAGAAATAATGCTCTCCGTCCAAGTTGAAATGCTTGGTAGCAGTTTTCCAAGCTTCTTTATCTGATTCAGCGCAGACATACACAAAGACAACCTCTTCATTTTTCAGTTGATCTTTTAATTCATTAGAATATTTGAATTCAGATCTACAGGGGCCACACCAGGTAGCCCAAATGTCTATATAAACCGTTTTATTTTTAAATTTTTTGGATATAGAAGCAATTACATCATCTTCCTCAAATTCATTTAGCCGTGAAAAATTAACTGGGTTTTCGGATTCGTTTTTTAGCTTTTTATATTTTGTATTTACTGGTTCTTTCAAGAAAGTCAATTGTAAATTATCATCAATTTGCTTTTGATTATTTTCATATACAGTAAACTGGAAAGCATCTAGTTTGGAATGTAGAAATTCTGAAAGCAATACTTGTTTCCAAAATTCGTCTGGGGCATTGTCAGTTATTTCCTCTACATAAAGCTTAGAAAATATTTCATCATTAAGCTTTGTGCTGTCCTTTGTCTTTTTCAACTTGTCAATTTCTTTAAATACTGATTGACCAACTCTATTAAAAAGATACTTATTCGACATTCCAGAAATAGCATGTGCACTGGACATATTATTTTGATTGATTTTTGGCAGAGAATCCCAAAAGGAATAGAAGTCGTCATCAAGTTCAACTTCTCTCATTTTTATTCCCTTAGCATTAGCATGTTTCATTGGATAAAAGGCTAGGTTATGAAAGTAAGTTTCCAATATCCTCAGTTTCGCCCAATTAAGTGCAGGGTCGCTCTCATCTGTTTTCGGGAACACTTTCTTTAGCTGAGTTAGATTTTCCCTATGCAGACTGTCTACAAAAAGCCGATATTCTTTTGAGTTTAATTTCTTATAAGCTTCCTCATTTTCATGAAATAAAGTTGAATAATTTTTACTGGAGAAATATTCTTTTTGATAGTTTATTACACCCACATTAATATCGGAATGTTTGCTATACACTTTCACAGTTTCTAGTATGGCAGGTCTGCCTGACTTTGTTCCATCCCACCTGATATTCAAGCTATCACCTGGGAAAGCTACTAAGGAAAAATTGGAATTGTAGCTCACCCAAAAATCAGTGGGTATCGCAGTTTTAAAGCTTAATTCAAAGTAGCCCTGCTCGTCAATGTCAGTGACCATTGCTTCTTGCTCTGCACCAATACGATCTACCGCGAACTTTAAAGAAGTCTTGCCTTCCTCAAAGGGGAATATCCTTCCTGTAATTACAACATCTTTTTTTTCTTTAAAAGTAAGTTCATTTTGGTCTGCACTTTTGTTTTCACAGGATAGAATAAACAGTATGAGAATAGGAAAGAGAACTGGTAGTAGCTTTTTCATCTTTAAAAATAGGTTTTGATAGTTTTTACATCTGGAAATTATGAGATAATTTAACTATTCAAAGTGAATGATCCTGACAAAAAACGAAAAAAGCCCTTCTCATGTCTGAAAAGGGCTCTAAGTTAAAAGTTGATATCTTATTATTTAGCATATGAAACAGATCTCATTTCTCTAATTACAGTAACTTTAATCTGACCAGGGTACTGCATGTCTTTCTCAATTTTTTGTGAGATATCAAATGAAAGCTGACCTGCTTTTTGATCTGATACATTTTCAGCATCTACCATCACACGTAATTCACGACCGGCCTGAATCGCATAACATTTATTAACTCCATCAAAGTTTAAAGCAAGCTCTTCAAGCTCTTTCAATCTTTTGATGTAACTATCCATGATTTCTCTTCTAGCGCCTGGTCTTGCGCCTGAAATAGCGTCACAAGCCTGTACGATAGGAGAGATTAGGGAAGTCATTTCAATTTCATCGTGGTGAGCACCAATTGCATTTAATACATCTGGGTGTTCTTTAAATTTCTTCGCGAACTCCATCCCTAAGATAGCATGTGGTTGCTCTGGCTCTTCTGGCCAAACTTTTCCTATATCGTGCAACAGACCAGCTCGTTTTGCTAGCTTCGGATTTAAACCAAGTTCAGAAGCCATAGTAGCACACATATTTGCTACCTCTCTTGAGTGTTGCAATAAGTTTTGTCCATAAGAAGATCTGAATCTTAATCTCCCCACCATTTTAATTAATTCAGGATGTAAGCCGTGGATTCCTAAATCTATCACAGTTCTTTCTCCGATCTCAACGATCTCCTCATCTATGTTTTTGGTAGTCTTATTTACGATCTCCTCAATTCTAGCTGGGTGGATTCTTCCATCTTGAACCAATCTATGTAATGATAATCTAGCAATCTCTCTTCTTACAGGATCGAAACCTGATATGATAATGGCTTCAGGAGTATCGTCTACAATGATTTCTACTCCGGTAGCAGCTTCAAGTGCTCGAATATTTCTACCCTCTCTACCAATGATTTTACCTTTAATATCATCACTTTCAATATTGAAGATCGATACACAGTTTTCTACTGCATGCTCAGTAGCGGTTCTTTGAATGGTAGAGATTACAATTTTCTTAGCTTCTTTGGTAGCTGAAAGTTTAGCCTCTTCCATTATATCTTTGATTAAAGAAGATGCTTTTGTTTCAGCTTCATCTTTAAGCGTTTCTATTAATTGCTCTCTGGCTTCGTCTGCAGTTAAATTAGCAGCCTTTTCTAGTATATTAATTTGCTGCTCTCTTACTTTTTCTAATTCCTCTTTTCTTTTGGCAATTACATCAAGTTGAGCATTAAGATTTTCCTGAAGTTTCTGAGTTTCATGCTCTTTTCTTTTAAACTGCTCAATTTCTTTTGATAAGTTTTGCTCTCTTTGTTTTAGCTTATTTTCGTTTGAAGCAAGTTGTCCTTTACGTTGACTTACTTCATCTTCAAAGTCAGATTTCTTTTTCAAGAAATGCTCTTTTGCCTCGAGCATCTTATCCTTTTTGGTGTTTTCGGCATTTATATTTGCCTCTCTAATGATCAAAGCGGCTTTATCTTGCGCTTCTTTCTCTAATTTACTGAGTAGACTTTTTTGGGCTATTTTGCTGAGCAAAAAGCCTAGAAGTAGTCCTACTACTCCAGAAATGATTATGTATATGGTTCCCATTTTACTTTATATTTAATGGGAAGTTGTGACTCTAGTCTGAAAGGAAGGGTTTAGATTGCCTGATTGATTAAATGTTCAATAGATTTAATTTTATTTAAAATGGATTCGTCATTGCTGTTCAAATTATCTTCAATGCCAAATCTATCTACAATGGCATCAAAAGCTACCATTGAAAGCAAGTCTTGCTTGTCATCAATACCAAATTTCTCTCTATATGATTTTAATCTTTCATTAATTAATTTCCCGGCTCTTCTCACTCTTTCTTCCTCTTCTGCTTTCACTGTCATAGGATATTCCCTGTCAGCTATCTTAATTTTGATTGAAAGTTCTCTCATATAAACCGGTTATAATCTATCTTGTTAAGTGCAAAATACACTTATCAATCTCTTTAATGTAATCGTCAATTTTTCCCTTCATCTCAGAAGCTTCTGCTTCACTCTTCCCGATACTTCCTACAATTTTACTAATTTTATCTTGATTTTGAAAGTCGTTAATTTTCTCGTCTTTTTGCTTTAAAACAGCCTTTAACTCCTCATTTTCTGCTTTTAAACTCTTCAATTCATTCTTTACGTTTTGATATTCACTCAAAAGCAATTGAACTTTCCTTTCTAAGGCATTTAATTCGTTATGTGTAGCTGCTTGACTCATTTTATTTTCTGATTACGGCTCCGATTTCTTTTTCGAAAGCTTTCATCAGCTTGTCCATTGTTTTATCTATAATTTTATCCGTCAATGTTTTTGTTTTGTCTTGTAAAGTGAATGAAAGCGCATAAGCTTTTTTTCCTTTTTCTATTTTATCACCTTGATAGACATCAAAAACATCTATATTACTGATTAAGTACTGCGCTTGTTTCAAGCTTATCTTTTTAATTTCATCATAAGAGATGTTTTCATCAATTACCAAAGATAAATCTCTTTTTACCTCAGGAAATTTACTTACTGCTTCAAACTGGATATTCGTATTTACTAATTTCAATAACGCATCCCAGTTAATATTAGCATAGAAAACTTCTTGCTTCAATCCGCTCAATTTCAAGGCCTTTTTACTGATTTTACCTAGTTCAGCGACTGTTTTTCGGTTGATTTTCAACTTCAAGCCATAGTCGAAGCAATCATCATGAAATTCTTCATTTTCAATACTTTCCGCATTAAATTTATTGAAAATTTTTAGAACAGCCGAATACAGATCGTGAAATTTTACAGATTCATTTTTCCGGATCCAGTTTTCTGCTTCGTTTTTCCCTGTTAGATAAATCCCAAGGCGCATTTCTTCCTTATATTTGGCATTTATTTTTTTATAAATTTTTCCAAATTCATAAAATTTAAGATCGGTTTGCCTTCTATTGATGTTGTAAGCTAAAACATCTAGGGCTGTAAACATCAAATCTTGACGCATTACACCTAAATCTTCACTTAGCTTATTTAGGATTTCAACATTTTCCTCCTGATTAAAGCCGTCTAAAGTTTCGCTAAATTTCGACTTCGTTAAGGAGTTGGTCATTATTTCCTGAAACCCATTTGCGGTTAATAACAGACCGGCTTCTTTTCTCATTTTAACTGGATCAACTTCAGGAAAGCTGGCCATATAACTACTAGAAAGTGTTTCAGGTAAGTCAATATTATTAAATCCATAAATACGGATAATTTCTTCAATTACATCCGCTTCTCTCGTTACATCTACTCTATAAGGAGGGACAATGGCAGTAAATCCTTCTTCAGTTTTGCTTTCTGTTTCAATATCCAATCTGGTAAGAATGGTATGGATTTCATCCTTTTTTAATTTCTTACCGATTAAGCGGTCGATATTTTTATATTTCATCGCTATTTGGCGATCTGCTATTTCGGTAGGATAAACATCTTGGATTTCGCTACTGATTTTTCCTCCTGCTACTTCCTGAATTAATAGAGCAGCACGTTTCAATGCATAAACTGTTATATTAGGGTCAGTTCCTCTTTCATAGCGAAATGAAGCATCTGTTTTTAGCTGTTGAGTTTGAGATGTTTTTCTCACACTGTCAGCTGAGAAGTAGGCAGATTCAAGAAACACTTTAGTTGTGTCATCCTTAACTCCAGAATCTATTCCTCCAAATACTCCTGCTATGCAAAGAGGGTTAGAATCACCATCACATATCATCAAGTCCTTTTCTGATAGTTTTCTCTCCTTCTCATCCAGGGTGATGAATTTGGTTCCCTCAGCTAGGTTCTTAACCTTTATGGTGTTTCCTTTTATTTTATCAGCATTGAATGCATGAAGTGGTTGGCCCAATTCATGCATAACGAAGTTAGTTACATCTACTACATTGTTGATCGGCTGGAGACCTATACTTTTCAAAGCATTTTGTAACCATTCCGGACTTGGAGCCACTTCCACGCCTGAAATGCTAACCCCACTATATCGAGGGCAAGCTTCTTTATTTTCTATTTCAACCTTAATTTCTAGGTCTTGATTTTCAACTTCAAAATCTAATATGGATGGAAAATGGACTTCCTCTCCGGTAACCGCTTTGATGTCTCGGGCAGCACCGATATGTCCCATTGCATCAGCACGATTTGGAGTTAATCCGATTTCATACACTATATCTGATTCAATATTGAAATATTCAGCTGCTGGTGTACCGTTTGCTTTGTCGGTATCTAACACCATAATGCCATCATGGCTAGTACCCATTCCTATTTCATCTTCAGCACAGATCATTCCCATGCTTACTTCACCTCTAATCTTAGATTTTTTGATTTTAAAAGGCTCGTCAGGCTTTGGGTATAAAGTAGAATTCACGGTAGCGACCACTACTTTTTGTCCTGCTGCTACATTTGGTGCACCGCAAACAATTTGAACGGCTTCTGCTTCTCCGATATCAACAGTAGTAATGCTTAATTTATCTGCATTAGGATGTTTTATACATGTTTTTACTTCGCCAATAACAAGTCCTTTCAAACCTCCTGGAACAGTTTCAATTTCTTCCATTCCTTCTACTTCCAAACCTGTATTGGTTAAGGTTTCTGAAAGTTCCTCAGGTGATTGGGTAATATTTATATATTTCTTTAACCAGTTTAAAGCTATCTTCATTTCTAAAAGTTTATCTTCCGAATTGCTAATATGGGAAGTTTAAAATCCCGTTTCTAATTTCCAAAAACAAAATTAAAGAAATGATTGATAAGGAGAATGATTAATTACGCTTATTCGTAATTTTTCTCACCTGCATTAATTGGAATAGAGATATTGTTCTCAGTAGGAGGTACAGGACAGGTGTATCCTGTAGTATAAGCACAGTAAGGGTTGTAGGCTTTGTTGAAGTCTAATATTACACTGTTTTGCCCTTTTTTGTAACTGATTTCTAAATATCTGCCCGCACCATAAGTCGTAATTGATGAAGTCTCATCATAGAAAGCTAAGAAATAAAGTCCATCGTCTGCTGATTGTAATAGCGTTAAATCTTGATGAGATCCTAATAAGTCAAAATGAAGAATAGCTACAGCCTGAAAAGTTTTAAGCCGATCATCACTAGTTCTTAAGTCATAAACTTTACCATTTTCTAAGGCTTCAACAGACGCTTTAACTTTATAACTCTCATCAATATCAAAATAATTTAAGCCTTTATATTCTATAGCTTGTTCAACAAAGGGTGATTTTTCATTATTTCTCATGAAGCTATCTTTATCATGGCGGTATGATTTAAGTTCTTCAAAATAATTGCTTTCAATTGGCTGTTCGCCATTATCCATTAAACTAAAAACAGCAATCAAAATGACTGCTGCTATTACTATGTAGGTTAAAACTTTTGTGGGCTTCATATGATAGTATTCTAAATGAATTAGAAGATAACTTTCCAGATGTCATTAAATATAGCAAATGCCATTAAAGATAGGAGTAAAACCATTCCTACTTTTTGCGCATTTTCTAAGAATTTATCTGAAGGTTTTCTACCTGATACAATTTCATAGCTTAAAAACATCACATGTCCGCCATCTAATGCTGGGATTGGAAGAAAGTTCATAAAAGCTAATACCATAGATAATAATCCAGTGATGCTCCAGAATTTTTGCCAGATCCATTCACCTCCAAAAATTTGAGCAATACCGATTGGACCTGAAAGTGAATCAGAAGCAGAAACTTCGCCTCTAAAAATTTTACCGAAGCCTTTAATGTTCAACCAAATAACATTGAATGCTTTTTTAGTACCCTCAGGAATAGATTCAGCAAAACTAAATTCTTCATGTTCTAATTCTACTTCCATTTTAGGTCTGAAACCTAACATGCCTTTATCATCAACTAAAGCAATTAATTGCTCGGGTTTTTCATTCCTTCTTACAGTAAGGTTGATCTTCTCACCTTTATTCTCTTCTAAAATTTCTCTGAAGAATTGGAAGTATTTAACTTCATTACCATTTACTGCAATGATTTTATCGCCTGGCAATAGCCCAGCCATATCAGCATTGCTTTGTGGTTGTATATTATCAACCTCAAACTCATATAATGGTGCAATAAATGGTACTCTCTGATTATCCTCTGATATTCTTCCTATAAGATCATTCGGGATAGGAATAACTTTTTCTTCTCCATCTCTTAGAATAGTATAATAACTATCTGATTCTAGCAAAACATCTGAGCTAGTTAGATCACTTACTCTTTCGTAATCTTTACCATTTACATTGATGATGATATCACCAGTTTGTAAGCCAATTTCTTTTGCAGGTTCGTAAGCGTAAATACCGTTCTCAGTTATATTCTCTTTCGATTCGTAAGTTTCACCATAACCGTATTGAAGGAAAACGAAAATTACAATACCTGTAATGACGTTCACAATTATACCTCCCATCATCACGATAAGTCTTTGCCAGGCTGGCTTAGCTCTAAATTCATAAGGTTCAGGTTCCTGACTTAAGTTTTTGGTATCCAAAGACTCGTCTATCATTCCTGATATCTTAACAAAACCGCCCAAAGGAATAGCGCTAAGTGCGTACTCGGTTTCACCGTATTTAAAACTAAAAATTTTCGGAGGAAAGCCAATTGAAAATTGTTCGACCCTCATACCAAATGCTTTGGCCGCCAATAAGTGACCAAACTCGTGCAATCCTACTAAAATAGATAAGCCCAATATTAATTGGGCGATCATAATAATTGTTTCCATTAATTTATAAACTCTAAAGCTTTAATTCTAGTTTCTTTATCTGTATTTATGTAATCATCTAAACTTGGTGTTTTAACAAAATCCACTTTATCTAAACACTTTTCGATTACTTCCGACATCCCTAAGAAAGATATTTTATCCTCAAGGAAGGCCGAAACTACTACTTCGTTCGCTGCATTCAAAATACAGGCTGCATTTCCTTCACGGCCAAGGGCATGGAAAGCTAAAGCTAAATTACGGAATGTATCACTGTCGGGTTGTTCAAATGTGAGCTGCGGATAATCCATAAAATTAAATCGTGGAAAATCAGCCTTCAAACGGTCGGGGTAACTTAAAGCGAACATGATTGGAACTCGCATATCAGGTAAGCCCATTTGAGCTTTGATTGAACTGTCCTCAAACTGAACCATACTATGAATAATAGATTGAGGATGAACTACTACATCAACCTGATCTTCTCTTAAATTAAATAGCCATTTTGCTTCAATTACCTCAAGACCTTTGTTCATTAAACTAGCGGAATCAATGGTGATCTTAGCTCCCATATCCCAGTTAGGATGTTTTAATGCTTGCTCTTTCTTTACTGATTCCAGGAATTTACGGCTTCTACCTCTAAATGGGCCTCCTGAAGCGGTTAAGATTATTTTTTCAATAGGATTATGAAACTCACCTACTAAGCATTGGAAGATAGCCGAATGCTCAGAGTCAACGGGGTAAATATTAACTCCTTTTTCTTGTGCTAAGGAAGTAATTAATTCTCCAGCCACCACCAAAGTCTCTTTATTGGCTAAAGCAATGTGTTTTCCCGCTTCAATTGCTTTTATGGTAGGAAGTAAACCTGCATAGCCAACCAATGCCGTAAGCACTACATCAATAGTGTCCATTTGCACTACGCTAGCCAAGGATTTTTCACCTGAATAAACTTTTATACCCAGTGGGTCTAAAATATTGAAAATCTTATCGTAGAAAGCATCGTTGCCTATTACTACAGCATTGGGTCTGAATTCAATAGACTGTTGAATTAATAAGTCAACATTATTCTGAGCGGTTAATACTTCTACTTGAAAATTTTCTGGATGTGTTTTAATAACCTCTAAGGCTTGAGTTCCGATTGAACCGGTTGAGCCTAATATGGCTATTGATTTTTTATCTGACATATATCAATAAAATGATTTTATTTAATGTGTATATTGTTCCATAGCATCTGCTATTTTTCGATCGTTTGATAATCTAGGTACTTTATTTTGGCCTCCTAATTTACCTTGCGATTTCATATAATTTATAAAGGATGACTTTTTAAGTGTTTTGATTTTTAACGGTCTTAAAATGCTTCCTGAAATTAAATCATCATAATAACTATTCAATTTCCTAAGATTGTCATCTAATTCCTTGGCGAATACATCTAAATCTATTGGAGGATTATCAAATTCTACATACCATTCATGCAATGGCAAACCTTCATTTGGTGTAACTTGAGGAGCTACTGTAAATTCAGTGATTTTAACACCCTCATATTTACTCACTACAGCTTTCATTGCTTTTTCAACTTCTTCCCCAATTACATGTTCGCCAAAAGCAGAAATAAAATGTTTTATTCTACCTGAAACAACCACTCGGTATGGATTGGTAGATACAAACTTAACTGTATCACCTATTGAATATCCCCATAGTCCTGCGTTACTATTAATGATTAATGCGTAATTTTTATCCAATTCTACTTGATCAATCATCAAACGAGTTGGATTTTCATCAAAGTATTCTTCAGCTGGTATAAACTCAAAAAATATCCCGCTGTTTAATAAAAGTAATAGACCATTCTCTTTTTGGGAATCCTGATAGGCAATGAATCCTTCCGATGCAGGATAGGTTTCTATTGAATCTACTTTCTTACCAATGCTTTCATAGAGCTTGTTTTTGTAAGGTTCAAAATTAACACCACCATAAACAAACATCTCAAAATTTGGAAAGATGTCTTTTATAGGTTTGTTAACTCTGGCTTGAATTTTATCGAAATACATTTGTACCCAAGGTGGAATCCCTGAAATTAGACTCATATCTTGATCAATTGTCTCATCTATGATTCGCTCTAATTTCTCTTCCCATTCCTCAATGCAGTTGGTTTCATATGAGGGCATTTGGTTGGTTCTCAAATATCCCGGTACGTGATGATTTACTATTCCGGAAAGTCTGCCCGTATTGATCCCTGCTTTTTGAGTTAAAGTGGGAGCCCCTGAAAGAAAGATTAGTTTTCCGTCTAAAAATTGAGATTTCCCAGTTTCGTGAACATAATTCAGTAATGCGTTTTTTGCGCTATTAATATGGTTCGGAATGGAGTCTTTAGTAATAGGTATATATTTCGTTCCAGAAGTAGTACCGCTGGTTTTAGCAAAGTAAGCGGGTTTCCCTGGCCATAATACATCTGAATGACCTTCAAGAATTTTATCAACATAAGGTTTTAAACCTTCGTAATCTCGGATAGGAACTTGCTTTTTGAAGTCTTCATAATTCTGAATGTTTTCAAAACCATGGTCTTTTCCAAAAGATGTGTTTTTAGCCTTTTGTATAATTTCCTTAAAAATCTTCAGCTGAGACATAGCTGGCTGTTGTGCCCATTTCTGTTGTTGGTTCACAACCAAAGCGGCTAACGGCTTACTGAGTACTGCTCTTATTCCCATGAAGCCAAAATTAAGAAAATAATGTTGAACCCTTTTTGATTCTTTATGCTTTTGTATAATGAATTCAAAAGAATGCTGAATAAAAACACAGTGTAAAGCTCTAAATACTAGGCTTTTTGACTATTGTAAGATGTTGAGATTAATTCTATATAAAATAGAAAGTTCTCATTATTATATCTCAGCCTTATTACGTACTTTTGCACTTCGATTATGAAGATGAAGAACATTAGAAACTTTTGCATTATTGCGCACATTGATCATGGTAAAAGTACCTTGGCGGATAGACTGTTGGATGCTACTCAAACAGTGAATGAGCGTGAAAAGATGGAACAGCTATTGGATAATATGGATTTGGAGCGTGAAAGAGGTATCACGATTAAATCCCATGCTATCCAAATGGAATATAAATTAGATGGTGAAGAATATACCTATAATTTAATTGACACTCCAGGTCATGTGGATTTCTCATATGAGGTATCACGATCTATTGCGGCTTGTGAAGGCGCTTTATTAATTGTAGATGCTGCCCAAGGAATTCAAGCACAAACTATATCCAACCTTTATTTAGCAATTGAGCATGATTTAGAAATCATTCCAGTTTTAAATAAAATCGATTTACCAGGAGCAATGCCTGAGGAGGTTTCAGATCAAATTATTGACCTTATTGGATGCAATAAAGAAGATATTTTACATGCCAGTGCAAAAGAGGGGATAGGAATAACAGAGATATTAGAAGCAATCGCTCATAGAATACCAGCGCCAGTTGGAGATAAAGATGCTCCACTTCAAGCGATGGTTTTTGATTCTGTATTTAATCCTTACAGAGGTATAGAAGTATATTTCCGAGTATTTAACGGTGAAATTAATAAAGGCGATCAAATTAAATTCATCAATACTGGTAAAACTTATGAAGCTGATGAGATCGGTATTCTGAAATTAACACAACAGCCTAAAGATACTATCAGTACTGGGAATGTTGGCTATTTAATAAGTGGTATTAAAGTAGCGAAAGAAGTTAAAGTGGGGGATACCATAACGCATGTTGAAAACCCTGGTCAGCCGGTTCAAGGTTTCGAAAATGTGAAGCCAATGGTTTATGCAGGTATTTATCCTGTTGATACTTCAGATTTTGAAGAACTTCGTGCTTCAATGGAGAAGCTTCAATTAAATGATGCCTCTTTAGTATGGGAACCGGAAACATCAGCTGCCCTTGGATTCGGATTTAGATGTGGATTCCTTGGAATGCTACATATGGAAATTGTACAAGAGCGTTTAGAGCGTGAATTCGATATGACGGTGATTACTACCGTTCCTTCCGTACAATTTCATGCCTACAAAAAAGATGGAGAGATGGTGAAAGTAAGTGCGCCATCAGAATTGCCTGATTTAGGAAGTATTGATCACCTAGAGGAGCCATACATACGAGCTCAAATTATTACTAAGGAAGATTTTGTAGGTCCTGTAATTTCTCTTTGTATGGATAAAAGGGGAGAAATTAAAAATCAAGTTTACCTTACTCAAAGCAGAGTGGAATTAACCTTCCACCTACCTTTAGCCGAGATTGTATTTGATTTCTTCGATAAATTAAAGACCATTTCTAAAGGGTATGCTTCACTTGATTATGAATTAGTGGGTTATCATACTAGTAATCTAGTGAAACTTGACATTCTGTTGAATGGAGATAAGGTAGATGCATTATCTGCCATAGTTCATAGAGATAAAGCTTACGAATGGGGTAAGAAGTTATGCGAGAAATTGAAAGAATTGATTCCTAGGCAACAGTTTGAAATTGCTGTTCAAGCAGCAATTGGTACTAAAGTAATTGCTAGGGAATCAGTTAAAGCTTTACGTAAAAACGTATTGGCAAAATGTTATGGTGGAGATATATCTCGAAAGAGAAAACTCTTAGAAAAACAGAAGAAAGGTAAGAAAAGAATGCGTCAGGTGGGTAATGTAGAAATCCCACAGGAAGCTTTCATGGCCGTTCTCAAGCTAGATTAAATTCGAAGCAAAATCATTATTTATTATTTAAGCATATTACCATGCCTATTATATTAGATGGGAAGAAGATTTCTTCTCAAATCAAGGAAGAGTTAAAAGAAAAAGTTGAACTTCTTAAAAAAGAAGGGGGAAAGGTGCCTCATCTTTCAGCTATCTTAGTAGGGAATGATGGTGCAAGTCAAACTTATGTAGAAGCAAAAGTAAGAGACTGCCAGGAAATAGGCTTCGAATCTTCAAAATTAGTGTTTGATGATTCCATTTCAGAAGAAGAGCTTTTAGCTGAAGTTGAAAAGCTTAATAATGACGAAAGAGTGGATGGTTTTATAGTACAGTTGCCACTTCCAAAACATATAAATGTAGATAAGGTATTAAATGCAATTAATCCTGAAAAGGATGTGGATGGCTTCCACCCTGTTAATTATGGTAGAATGGCATCTAATTTACCGGCTTATATTCCTGCTACTCCATTTGGAGTAATGGAATTTTTAAAGAGATATGAAATTCCAACTAGGGGAAAGCATTGTGTGGTAGTAGGTAGAAGTCATATCGTAGGTTCACCAGTATCTATTTTGATGGGAAGTGCTAATTACCCTGGTGATGCAACGGTTACACTAACGCATAGATATACCGAAAATTTAGCTCAATATACCAAACAAGCAGACATTTTGATTGTTGCGGTAGGAAAACCAGGATTAATCACAGGAGATATGGTTAAAGATGGCGTGATTGTGATTGATGTGGGAACCACAAGAGTTCCTGATACAACAAAGAAGTCTGGTTTTGCACTTAAAGGTGATGTTATTTTTGAAGAGGTATCTAAAAAAGCATCTCATATATCACCAGTTCCTGGGGGTGTAGGTCCCATGACAAGGGCTGGATTATTAATGAATACCTGGTTAGCTGCTCAAAAAGAAGTATATGGAAAAGAACTTGTTTGATCCAGAAGTAGAACTTCCAATAATGGAAGCTTTTTACACCATCCAAGGGGAGGGGTATCATAGTGGGAAACCAGCATATTTTATTCGATTAGCCGGTTGCGATGTCGGTTGCGTTTGGTGCGATGTGAAAGATAGTTGGGATGCTGAAAAATGGCCAATTAAAAATATTGATGAGCTAGTAGATGAGGCTTACAAATATGAGTCAAGGTTAGCGGTTATTACAGGAGGTGAACCTTATATGTATGATTTGCATGGCTTAACAAAAAGATTATTACAAAAAGGCTTTCATGTAAATGTAGAGACATCTGGAGCGCATCCGTACACAGGTATGACAGATTGGGTCTGTCTTTCTCCTAAAAAGTATAAGGCCCCTTTGGATGAATGGTATGAAGTAGCTAATGAATTAAAAATCATTATTTATAATAAGTCGGATTTTAAATGGGCTGAAGAGCATGCGGCCAAAGTGAATGAAGACTGCAAATTACTCCTTCAGCCAGAATGGGGTAAAAGGGAAGAAATGATGCCACTTATTGTAGAGTATGTGAAAAATAATCCACAATGGAACATTTCATTGCAAACGCATAAATATCTTCAGATCCCATAATAATATAAATGCTTTTGAAATTCTGCCGTAAGCGGTATCTTGGGGTATGGATTTCAAAAAAATAACTTTTCTAATATCTCTAATCTTAATATCGTTTAGTTCATACTCACAGGATTATAAGCGAAAAACAGAGAGGCTATTAAATAAGTCAGAAGAGGCTTTAGGTCAAAGAGACTGGCCGGGAGCTGTTCGTTACTTGGAAGAAGCCATTTCGATAGAGCCTCAAAATCATTACTTGTATCTTGAAAAGGCCAGTTTACTTTATACAATAAATGATTTACCTAAAGTTTTAGAAGCCCTTCAAAAAGCGTTTTCTATTGAAGAAAATTGGCCAGCTCGATATACCGACTACTATTTTATTCTTGGAAAAGAGTCATTTGATAAGGGGAAATATGAACAAGCTAAAAGACCTTTGGAGATATATGAGCAAAGAGGATATAAGGATGATTATGTAAGGATGAGTAAAATCATTCTTAAATCGATTGATTTCGCCCTTTCTGAAATAGAAAGTTATCAAGAAAATTCCAATCCAGTAAAATCTATTAATTCAGAGAGTATCTTCAGGAGCATATATTTTCCTTTTTTCACATTGTACCCATCTGAGTTTTTGTACTTCACCGGGCAAAGAGTTAGAAATATAGAAGAGGGAATTTACAGAGCGAAAATTTCTGGTACTGAATTTCAGAAATTAGAAGAAGTACCTGTCATTAATTCCAAAGAGAATGAAGGGGCGGCTGCAATTTCTGCTGACGGTCGAGTAATGGTATTTACCAGTTGTAATAGGCGTGACGGTTTTGGCAGCTGCGACCTTTATATATCCTATTATGAAGGAGATGCGTGGCAAAAACCAGTGAATTTGGGAGAGAAAGTAAATACTGCAGCCTGGGAATCGCAACCCTTTTTATCATCAGATGGGCGATTTCTTTTGTTCAGCTCTAATAGAAGAGGAGGTTATGGGAAACGCGATCTTTATTATTCATTAAATATTAATGGAGAGTGGTCTAGAGCTAAAAATCTAGGATCGAAAGTAAATACATTTGCCGATGAAATTTCTCCTTTTCTAAAACTTTCTAACGATTCGCTTTTTTTTAGTTCTAATGGCAGAGTAGGAATGGGAGGATTTGATTTGTATAAAACAGCATGGCCCTTAGATGTTGATAGCATAGAAAATGTTGGTTTGCCTATTAACACTTATAATAATGAATTATCATTTCACGAGAAATTTGATGGAGACAGATATTGGTCAAGGGAGTTAGATAGCGATGCTAAATATCCTCCAGCCAAAGTGTTTTTTCAAAAGCATGAAAAAACTGAAAGAATCAATCTGGTTTTTGGAGAGGTTACAGATGCGACTACTGAAAAAAATATTAAAGCAAGAATCCAAATTTATGATTTAGAATTAGATAGTTTGATTCAAGAAACCTATAGTAATTCTAATAGTGGCCTTTATCAAGTAATTATTCCTAAACCATCAGACTATTCTTTTTATGTAGAAGCTCCTGGATATTTGTTTACCTCTCGAAAGTTAGATGTTAGTGAGGAAAGAACTGAATTAAATTTCAAATTAAAACCTATTAAAGAAAACGAGACTGTAATATTAAACAATATATACTTTGAGTTTGATAGCTACGAATTATCAGAAAAATCGAAAAATGAGATTAATAAAATTGCTGATTTTTTAATTAATAATCCTCAAGTTAAGATTGAAATTGGTGGGTATACTGATCTGGTTGGATCTAAATCATACAATAAAACACTTTCGCAAAAGCGTGCTAATGCAGTTTATAATAGCCTTTTAGAATTTCCAGAAATTGAAAAAGATAATATTTCAGCAAGAGGGTATGGAGCGGAAAAACTTCCAACAGGAGAATTTAAAAAGACAGTTGTTGTAAAAGTAATAAAATGAATATAAATATTAATAAAATGCAATTATAATCATATAAGTACTAATGTAATTATATTGATATTATATTGTATAAACACATAAAATAATTGAATATACTGATATTTATCATCTTTTCAAATATATATTCTGCATATACAAGGCAAAAAAATTAATATTTTGTAGGAATTCTTACTTTTCCTTAGTTACATTTAAGATATTTTTTAACCTAATTGTAACAAGTATGAAAAAGATTCTACTAACATGTTTAATGTTGGTGTTCGTGCTATACGCATGGGCACAGGATCGCACCGTAAGTGGTAAGGTTACTGACGCTGATACAGGCGGAGCTTTACCAGGTGTGAACGTTTTATTAAAAGGAACAGGCACTGGTGTTACCACTGACTTAGATGGTAACTTTAAAATCTCTGTTCCCTCTGATGGAGGTACATTAGTATTTACCTTTATTGGTATGGCAGCTCAAGAAGTTGAAATCGGATCTAGATCTGTTATTAATGTTGAAATGGAAACGGATATTCAACAACTAAGTGAAGTTGTGGTAACCGCTTTAGGTTTCGAAGCAGATAGAGATAAGTTAGGAGCTTCTAGTTCATCAATTGATGGAGGAGCTGTTGCTGAATCTGGTGAAAAAACTTTATTAGATGGTTTACAAGGAAAAGCTTCAGGTGTTAATATCACAAGTACAAGTGGTGACCCAGGAGCGGGTGGTAGAATTGTAATTAGAGGTGCAACTTCTATTACAGGTAACTTACAGCCATTAATCGTGATTGACGGTGTACCTATGTATAACTCATCTAGTTATGGTGAAGGATCAAGTTCCGTAGCTGGAGTGGCTCAACAGTCTCGTTTAAATGATATTAACCCTAATGATATTGCAAGTGTAGAAGTATTGAAAGGTGCATCTGCAGCAGCAGTTTGGGGTTCCAGAGCAGCTAATGGTGTATTAGTGATTACTACAAAGAAAGGTACTGCTGGAAAGAAAGATTGGTCAGTTTCTGTTACTAGTCGCTATGCAGTAGATCAAATTAATAAGGAGGTTGATTTACAATATGATTATGGCCAAGGTTTTGGCGGTTACTACGATCCCGGATTTGGGGTAAATGGAGGAAATTCTTTATCATGGGGTGATAGGATTTCTGATAGAAGTGGTGGTACAGATAATTTTATAACTGATCCTAATGCTCCTGGATATTTAGGTTATTTTGAATCGGATAATAGTGATAATTTATATTATGCTATAGCACCTGGTGAGGTTGGTAATGTTCACGGTGGAAAGAATGACAGAAGTGTTTATAATCCTCATGATGCTATTTTTCAAAATGGTTTAACCGTATTCAATTCAATAGGCTTACAAAATGCTGATGAGAACGGTAATGTTTTCATGAGTTTCTCGAATCAAAATCAGAGAGGTATTGTAAAAGCAAATAGTAATTACATCAGAAATACTGCAAGATTAAATGCTACTCGTTTTGTTACGGAAACTGTTACAGCAACAATTAACGCAAACTATTCTAATATTACTTCTGATAGAATACAAATGGGATCGAATACATCTGGTTTATTATTAGGTGCATTAAGAAATCCAGCTGACTTCAATATGTTAGATTATACGGGTACTTATTATGATGTTAATGGAATACCAAATCCAGACAGACAACGTGCCTATAGAAATCCATTAGGTCGAAGAGTAACATCTTCTTATGACAACCCATTATGGACAGTAGATAACAATCTCAGCAGCACTAAAGTAGATCGTGTTATTGGTAAAATGGAATTACAGTATGATCCTATTAGCTGGTTAAATCTAACCGGTAGAGTAGGTTTAGATACTTATTATGATGAAAGAAATGACTTTATCAATGAGGCGGCAGCAACCTCTCCAGGTGGTTTTTATGCAAAGGAATTAATCTCTGAAACTCAGATAAATGCTGATTTTATCGCTAGAGCAAATGCAAATATTACTGAAGATATTACGGGTAATTTCTTAGTGGGTGCTAACTGGAATGATAGAAAGTTCAGTAATGTTGGTTCTTCAATCACCAATTTTATTAACACTGCTTCTCCACCCGATGTAGGAAACTCCCCAGCATCTGCTAGAGGAAATATTGGTGAGGAGTCTCATATCAGATCAATCGGTTATTATTCAACAGCATCTTTTGGCTTCTATGATCAAGTATTCTTAAATGCAAGTGGTAGATTAGATTACTTCTCTGCTTTCCCAGTTGAAAATAATTCTTTTTTCTATCCTAGTGCAGATGTGGCTTGGCAATTTTCTAAGTTAATGCCTGCAAGTAATTTATTTAGTTTTGGTAAATTAAGAGCATCATACGGACAAGTAGGTAGGGCGCCAGGAGCATATTCAACGCAAACTTTCTATATCGGTGCTGCCTATACAGATGGATGGGGTCAAAACCTTGATGCTGCTCAATATGGTGGTGGTTTTAGACAAAGTTCTCAAGCAGGAAACCCTGACATACTTCCAGAAGTGAAAACTGAGGTAGAATTTGGTGTGGATTTAAGATTTTTGAATGATTTAATGAGTTTATCAGCAACCTATTATGATAATACTACTGATAATTTAATTGTTGCAAAGGAATTGCCTAACAGTACTGGATTTGCTACTACCATTGCAAATGCTGCAGAAATTAATAACAAAGGTATAGAAGTAGAATTAGATGCTACTGTTTATAAATCAGATGATTTGAGTGTTAATATCTATGGTAACTGGTTCAGAAACAGAAATGAAGTAGTTTCAATTGAAGGAACTGATGAAATCTCTTTGGCTGGATTTACTGGGTCTACTTCCAGTGCAGTTGTGGGTGAGCAATTAGGTGTTATCTACGGTGACAGATGGGATAGAGATGAAGCAGGTAATTTTATATTAGATGAAAATGGGTTTCCTCAATTAGCGGGTACTCCTGGAGTATTAGGTGATCCTAATCCAGATTGGAGAGCAGCTATGGGTTCTCAGTTAAGCTTTAAAGGCTTTTCACTTAATGTTTTATTCGAGCATAGCCAGGGCGGAGAAATTTGGAATGGTACTAAAGGTGCTTTAGCTTATTTTGGTAGAGCAGGGTATACAGATCACACGGTTACATTGACTGCTGCTCAAGCAAGTACTTTATTAAACTATGCTGGAGCTACAGCTGAGGACTGGTATGGACCGGACTTTCAAAACTCTGATGGATCATATACTGTAAGAGGCTATGTTCAAGATTTCGGTGATGGTGACGTCTTAGTTGATGGTTCAGCTTATTGGTCAGGCCCATTTAGTGGTTTTACTGGTCCAGCGGAGCAATTCATGGAAGATGCTACTTTTACTCGTTTAAGAGAATTAACAATCGGTTATGATTTATCAACTTTTGATTTTATAGATAAAGTTGGTTTAACTGGAGCTTCAGTTGATTTAACTGGACGTAACTTATTATTATGGACAGACTATACAGGAGTTGACCCTAATACTAACTTAGGTGGTGCTACAAATGGTTTAGGATTAGATTATTTCAATAATCCTTCAACTAGGTCTTATGTGGTTACTTTAAATCTTAAATTTTAATCCTAAGAATCATGAAAAAAATTAATTTTATATATCTATTTGTAGTACTTGCATTATTTGGTACTGCATGTACGGATGATTTTGAAGAAATCAATACGAGTCCTAATAGTGCAACTGATGCACCTTTAAACTCATTAATAATTGCATCTCAAGTAAGTATTATGGGGGTTTATGAGAGTGAAGATGCACGGCTAGCTTCAATGTGGACTAGACAATTTACTGGTTTTGAGCGTCAGTATGCTAGTTACCATGTATATTCAGTTACTTCTGAGGTGTTCTCTTTCTTTAATACCTATATTGGAGCTATTCAGCCTGCTTTAGATGCAGAAGTTAAAGCGGCAGAAATCAACAATACTAAAGTTGTTGGTATGCTTAAAGTAATGAGAGCTATGACTTATGGATATATGGCTTCTCTTTACGGAGATATTCCAATGATGGAAGCTAATTCATATCCTGAAATTCAAAATCCAGCATATCAAGGTCAGGCTGCTGTTTATGCTGCAGTTCAAACCATGTTAGATGAAGGAATCAGTGATTTAGCTGGTGCTGGTGGTATTCCTGCAAGTGCGGATATCTTCTTCGGTGGAGATTCAGATGCTTGGACAGAAGTAGCGTATTCATTAAAAGCTAGATATTATTTACATACAGGCCAGAATGCTGAAGCAGTTGCTGCAGCAGCAAATGGTATTTCTAGTACGACTAATGATATGTTAACTGTACATGGAACTTCTGTAAGTGCCAACCAAAACTCTTGGTATGACTTTCTAGTAATCCAAAGAGATGGTTATTTAAGAGCTACGGATTCGTATTTAGCGGAATTACTGGATTCGACTCAAGTTAATTATAGAGGGAATGCAAAAACAGACGAAGGAGAAAGATTTAATGATATTTTCGTAGGGACTGCTGGTGATTACGATTTAAATATTGATAGCATGTTTGCAGCTTCGGCTTCATTTCCTTTGGTGTCTTTTTATGAAACTAGATTGATTGCGGCAGAAGCATTGTTAAATCAAAATCTTACTGCAAATCAGGCTGCAGCTTTAGCTGAGCTTAATGCGGTAAGAGCTGCAGTCGAATCGGAATTCGGAGGTAGATATGATGCATATGTTTTAGCTGATTTTGCTGCTGGCGGAATAGCCAATAATGGAGGAAGTCCTGGAGCTTCTCTTTTAGAAGAGATACTTGAAGAGAAGTATGTTTCCTTAGTTGGGCAGGTTGAAGTATTTAATGACTTAAGAAGATTAGATAATCCATTAGGTCTTGCTACAACAAATGGTTCGCGTTTCCCTGAAAGATTCTTATATCCAACGGATGAGGTGAACTCAAATGATAACGTACCTAATCCTTTACCAGGATTATTTGATCCAACACCAGTTAATCAATAATTAAAATAAATTTTAAGTTGAAAAAGCCAGCATAATTATGTTGGCTTTTTTTGTGGATAAATAATGTAATTAAATATAGTTATTTTGTAATACACTAGTCTTAATTATTTATTTGTGTGAGTTTTCACTAACTTAAAGTTATATTTTATTCATTATTTAATCTATTACTTAGATGCGGGTTATAGTTTTATTAATTCTTTTTTCATCATCGTTTCAATTATATGGTCAAATGGCCAGTCATAAATTTTTACAGCTACGTGATTTTACTGGGGGTGTTAAGCCAAACGCCACTTATTTTGTAGACAGAATAAAATATGATGGTGTAAAAGGAACACCCTATATGTTTGAAGAGTTTTTGCCAAGCATTTTGTTAACTACAGATTCCGGAGATTATTACTTAGAACAAACGAATATCAATTTGCTGTCCAAAAACTTTGAAATATTAGATAAAAGGCAAGCTTTTACATTTGATAATAACCAAATACTATTAATCGATTTTAAATTAAAAAATCGAACTTCAGTTAAAGTGAGATATATTTCAATGTTAAATGAATATGTAGAAATATTATTTGATGATGATATTAAGTTACTATTGGCTTATGATCTAGAAATTAAAGAACCAGATTATAGACCAGATTTAAATATTGGTTCAAAACTTACTACTTACAATAAAGAAAAATTCTATTATATCTGGAATGGCAAAACAGAATTTTCGCCAATAAATAACAAAAGGGATGCTAAAAAGTACTTAAAAGAAAACTATCCAAATAAAAATGTAAAAATGATGCTTAAACCTCATTCATTTAAAACACAAAGTGACCTAATAAAGCTTGTTGAAGATATTAATTCATTGTGAATTCTACTCTAAACATATAACATTTAACCTACTCAGTTTATGTTACTTCTAAGTATGATTTTTTGATCATGTTAATTTAAAATGTCTAATAGATAAAATATTAGTTACAATAATATTTATTATTTGCTTTAGCAAAATATCTAATTACTCTACAAGAGTATATTTTGTTTTTTGTATTAATATAAATATTAAATTTTGAATTAATAAAATTTGCAAATGTTATTGCAAAGCGATCTTCCAAATAAAAATAATAATATTAAAACAATTTTATTCTCCCTTAGTTTTCGATGAATCTATTGCGAAAATATGTCTTATATCAATAATAGACTATAGTGTATCGAAATATATATGAATTATTTGGCAAGCAATTTTCAAGAAAAATTTATATTTCGTTATGATTATTAAATTATTGTTATGTACATTTAAGCTTTAATTATTGTTAACCTAAACTAAAATAAGTATGAAAAAGATTCTACTAACATGTTTCATGTTGGTGTTCGTGCTACATGCATGGGCACAGGATCGCACCGTTAGTGGTAAGGTGACTGATGCCGAAACAGGCGAGTCATTACCAGGTGTGAACGTATTATTAAAAGGTACTGGTACAGGTATTACCACCGATTTAGATGGTAATTACAAGATTTCAGTTCCATCAGAAGGCGGGACTTTGGTTTTCACATTCATAGGAATGAAAAATCAAGAGATTGCAATCGGATCACAATCTGTAATAAACGTACAAATGACTACAGATATCGAACAATTAAGTGAGGTAGTTGTAGTTGGATACGGAACAACATTAAAGACAGAATTAACTGGATCAGTTTCATCTGTTGATTCTGAAACTTTGACCAGAGTTCCAGTTGTTGCACCTGATCAAGCTTTACAAGGACTTGCTTCTGGTGTTTTTGTTTCTGGTACAAACGGGACAGCAGGTTCAGGTATGAATATTCGTGTACGTGGACAAACTTCAATTAACGCTGGTAATGCACCTTTATATGTAGTTGACGGTGTTGTTGTTCAATCAGGTAACCTTGCTCAAAATGGCGTAGGGGGTGATACTCAAAACGCTCTAAACAATATCAATCCTGCTGATATTGAATCAATTCAAGTTTTGAAGGATGCTTCTCAAACTGCAATTTATGGTGCTAGAGCAGCAAATGGTGTTGTTTTAATCACAACGAAAAGAGGTCAATCTGGAAAAGCTCAGATTAATTTAAGAGCTTGGACTGGTGTTGGTCAACCTACTCAAACTTTGAGAAAAGCTTCTGCAGCTGAACAAATCGAATTAGAAAGAGAAGGATTTTTAAATGATAATCCAGGCGCAATACCTCCTACCGATGCTGAGTTGGGTTGGGATGGTGTTACCGATGTAGATTGGATAGATGAAATTTTCAGAAATGCATCAATTTCAGAATATAATTTAAATGCATCTGGTGGTACAGATGAATTTAAATATTTTGTGTCAGGTGGTTTCAGAGATGAAGAGGGTGTTGTAATTGGTAATGATTTTTCAAGATACTCTTTTAGAACAAATATAGATTATAAAGCTTCAGAAAAGCTGGATTTTCAATCAAGTGTTAACTTAACAAGAAGTGTTACAAATAGATTGTCAGGTGATAATAATATCTACGGTATCTACAGTGCAGCTATATTAACTCCTGCTACTAGAGGAATCAGAGATGCTGAAACAGGTGAGTTTATTGACGCACTTCCTAGTTTTAATACAAACCCAGTTAGAGCTGCTTTAAGATCTAGAAATGAGGTAACCAATAATAGAGTAGTTGCGAATTTTAATTTCAATTATAATATTTTGCCTGGTTTAGATTTTAAAACAGATTTCTCATATGACTATATTTATTTTAAAGAAGACGTTTACAGACCAGTTTCTACTGCTCAAGGACGTGGTACAAACGGTACAGGTAACTATTCTCAAACTGAGTTAGGTACTTGGATTATTGAACCAACTTTAAGATACACAAACATTTTTGGTGCAGCACATAAAGTTACAGGGGTATTAGGAGCGACTTTACAAGAGCGTACTAGGTTCACTGATTTTGCTTCAGGTACTGGATTTGCAAGAGAAGATTTATCTTATTTAACTTCTGCAGCAATCCCAACAGGTGCTTCATCATTTACAGATATTTATAGTTTCAACTCAATATTTGGTAGAGTTAATTATGCTTATGATGAAAAATACCTTGCTACTGCTACAATTAGAAGAGATGGTTCTTCAAGATTTGGTCCTGATAGAAGATTCGGATTATTCTGGGCAGTGTCAGGGGGATGGAACTTTTCTGAAGAAGATTTCTTCAATGTTGATTTCATTACCTTTGGTAAGCTAAGAGCATCTTATGGTGTAACTGGTAACGACCAAATTGGTAACTTTACTTATATTGGAGCATTTACAGGAGGAGCTAACTATTTAGATAGACCAGCTTCTGCACCTTCTCAATTAGAGAATCCGAATTTACAATGGGAGGAGACAGAATCTCTTGATATTGGTTTTGAATTAGCAATGTTTAGAAATAGACTAAACTTGAATGCAGGTGTATTCCAGCAAAATACTACTCAATTATTATTTGCTGATCCTGTTCCATGGACTACTGGATTCGGAAGTGTACAATCAAACCTTGGAGAAGTTCAAAATAGAGGAATTGAAATTGATGTTAGTACAGTAAATGTTGATGCTGGAGATTTCAGATGGAATACTAATTTCAATATTTCGTTCTTAGAAAACGAAGTAATAAGGATAAATAGTGAAGAGCCTATATTACAAGGTTTTGCAAGTGCTATTATCCAAGGACAACCATTAAATACATTTTATGGTCTAAAATGGTTAGGTGTTGATCCTGCAACAGGACAATCTCAATTTGAGGACTTAAACGGAGATGGAATTATTGGTGGAGACGACAACCAGGTAATTGGTGATCACCAACCAGATTTCTTAGGTGGTATGAACAACAGTTTTTCATACAAAGGATTTACATTAGATGCATTCTTCCAATTTGTTTATGGTGTTGATGTATTTAATAATACCTTAGGATTTTCTCAAAACGTATCTGGTCCATGGGGATTAGACAAGTCTGTTTATGAAAGAAGATGGCAACAACCAGGTGATGTAACTGATATTCCTAGAGCTTCACAAACATCTTCAATCGACTTTACACAAGATAATTCTAGATTTTTATCAGATGGATCATATTTGAGATTGAAAAATGTGACTTTTGCATATAATTTCCCATCAGAATTGATAGAGAAAGCGAACATTAGAAGCTTAAGAGTATTCGTACAAGGTCAAAATCTTTTAACCTTTACAAATTATAATGGAGCAGACCCTGAGGTAAGTTCTTTTGGAGCCGTTAATAATGCTTTAGGTACTGACTTTTTAACTATTCCTCAAATCAAGATGGTTTCTGGAGGAATTAATATAGGACTATAAATTTATGCAAAACATGAAAAATATATTATATATATTCGTTTCTCTTTTTATAATAACTTCTTGTGAAAGTTTTTTAGAGGAGACACCTGTAAATATCATAACAACTGATCAGGTGATTGTTGACGCTGAGAGTGCTGAAACGGCAGTGCTTGGTATATACTCGAGATTGCAAATTGGTGACGGTGGTTATGGAAACCATAACATTAATCTACCAGGTGTTGCAAGTGATGAAATGGTTCATAGTGGATCATTCCCAACTATAGCTGAAATTGATGATAATTCAATGAGTTCAAATAATGCGACTACTGATGAAATTTGGGAGGAGCACTATACAGGGATTTTCCAAAGTAATAATGTGCTTGAAATTCTAGATCAAAATCCAGATTTACCTGGATTCACAGAAGGTTCTAGAGCAACAATTATAGGACAAGCTAGATTTTTACGTGCATTATTCCACTTCAATTTGGTAAATATGTATGGAGATGTTCCTTTAGCAACAACAACAGATTTGGAGACATTATCGTCAATATCACGTACTAATAGTTCTGAAGTAATTAGTTTTGTAATTTCTGAAGCTCGTCAAGCAGCATCTGAACTTGAGAACGCTGAATTAGGTAATGATGTTCAGTACAGAGCTAATTTTTGGGCTGCTAAAGCACTTGAAGCTAGAGCACTTTTGTATTCTGGTGATGTTTCAGCAGCTGGAAGTGTAGCGAATGAAATCATTGAAAGTGGTGAGTTCAGTTTAGCAGATAATTATTCTGATTTATTTCAGCCTGGTTCTGTAACAAATGATGAAATCATATTCTCTATTTTCTTCAGTAATGCTGATCAAAACGGAAATGCTTTTCAACATTTACCTTCTGGTAGATTCGAGTATGCAGTTTCTCCTCAACTTCAGGCTGCTTTATTTGCAGATGAAAATGACTCCAGAGCAGATTTAATTGCCCTAAATGAAGGTGATGCTTTAGGAAGATATCATTTTAATAAATATACTGATATAGGTACAGGTACTGATGGGGTTATTGTATTCCGTCTTGCCGAAATGTATTTGATAAGAGCGGAAGCTAATTTAGGTACCGCTGCTGCAGTAGCTGATATTAATACTCTAAGAGCTAGAGCAGGTGCAGCTCCTATTTCAAATGCTACTTTAGATGCTGTATTAAACGAAAGATTTGTAGAATTATATGCAGAAGGGCACAGATGGTTTGATTTAATTAGAACTAATAATGCGGTTCCTGTTATGTCTGGAATTAATTCAGGATTTACGATTGATGATACTCTATTTCCAGTTCCAAATAGAGACATCTTGCAGAACCCTAATTTATCACAAAACTCAGGTTATTAAATCAGACAATTATGAAGAAATTTAATTATATATTTGGTATAATCTTTTTGGGGGCTTTTCTTTTTAGTTCTTGTGAAGAAGCTGAGCTATACCCTAAATTTGGAGAAGAAGATGGGCAATCATCAGTTAGTTTTGTTAATGCCTCATCTAATGTAAATGAGAGTCGTACTATATCTTATGCAGATGGTACATCTGTGTCAGGAGGGGCGAATACTGAAATTCAATTGATAAGAAGGTCATCTGACATTTCAAGTGAGTTATCTGTGGCTGTATCATTTACAGCTACTTATGTAAGCGATAATGATTTCGTAACTGCTGGAGAAGATGCTTCTGATGCATTTAAAATTGTAGATGATTTGAGTAGTATTGTATTTAATGCAAATGAAGCAACTGCGGCTTTCACAATCACTACTGTTGATGATGTATTACCTGCAGGAGATGTTCAAATTGTTTTTGAAATCACTTCAGTTTCAGATAATAAATATCAAATTGGAGAACAGTCAGGAAATAGCAGATCAACTACAGTGCTTACTTTGATTGATGATGATTGTCCAATTGATGTTCCAGGTACTTGGGAAGGTGTTTATGAAGTAAGAGAATTCCCAGCTGCTCCAGGGTCTTTTAATGAAGGATTTACCGTTGGTGCTGCAGCTGGTTTAACAGTTCTTGTTGAATTAGATGAAAGTGATCCTTTAGGTGCTTCAGTAATATTAAAGCCTACTGAATCAAATTCATTATTGGTTGATGAAATGCCAATGACATTTGAGGTATGTCCTCAAACCGTATTAATTGGTCCAGATGCTTATACTTTAGCATTTAACCAAAATGGTGCACCTGCTTCGATTGGTAGAACTGATGAACCAGCAACTTACGGAAATGGAACTTTCAATCCTGATGGCTCAACGTTTACAATAGTTGTTTCTTACGGAAACACTGCTTCAGGATTAGTTTTTGATGAGTTCCTACTCACTTTAGATAGAGTTGAAGAATAAAAACATGAAAAATATGAAAAAATTTAAATATATATACATTGTTTTTGCAATGGCTTTTCTTGCGGCCTGTGGTTATGAACCAGAGGTTGAAAGAGCAGGTTCTAGACCTGATATAACGACTACACAATTATTAGATGCAAGAGGTTATAGTATTTTAAATGAAGCTATTTCTCATGCTGGTCTTGATGATGTATTGCAAGGAAGCGATTCTATTACTTTACTTGCTCCTACTAATGAAGCTTTTGAAATATTATTAAGTGATTTAGGAGTTCAAAGTATAACGGATGTACCAGCTGAAAATGTTGCAAATATCTTATCTTATCACGTGATTGGTTCTCCGGCTTTTTCAGGTGGATTACCAAGAAGTATATCTGCATTAGATGGTAACACCTTGTTTTTTACTACTGCTAATGGTGTTAGTGTAAATGGAAAGGCAGCTGTAGTGGAACCTGATTTAGTCAGTAATGTTGCAGTTGTTCACGGCTTAAATAAAGTTTTAGATATTCCAGCAGGAAACCTTCTACAACAAATGCAAGCTAATGATTCATTATCAACATTAGTTACTGCTATTCAGGCTGCAGGACTTGAGTCTTTATTCACAGGCTCAACTGTTCATACAATTTTTGCGCCTACTAATAGTGCTTTTGATGGTGTAGATGTAAATGCATTAACCCAAGAACAATTAGTCGACATCTTAGGGTTTCACGTGCTTGAAGGTGCTGCATTTTCTCAGGAGTTGCCTGTATCTGGTAGGTTAGCAACTATACAAGGTTCTACAGCAGACGAGGTTCAGGAAATTGTAAAAAATGAGAACTCATTAAATGGATCTCAACTTATTTCCTTAAACCAAGTAGCAAATAATGGATTAATTCATGTTGTTTCAGGACTAATTCTAAAGCAATCTACTGCAGCAGATGTATTTAGTGCTAACACAGATGTGACAGGCTTTGATGGTTTCGGTCCTGATGCATTTGGAAGTATAGTAGAAGGTTTAGGATATGGTTTATCTTTTGCAGATACTTTAAGTTACTACACTCCACTATTTGGAGCTAATTATGCTTCATTTGCTTCTGATGCTGATGCACTAGAGTATTTGGAGAATCATACTTTTGAAGGAAGAGTAAATCTTTGGAACTTAGACAATGGTACTAAAATATCAAGTATCAATGGTTCTGAATATTATATAGTTACGGGTAGTGTTCAAGGTAGCGATGTGAATTTCATCAACGGAGGTGCAAGAAATGCGTTTACTGCTGGCGGAGTGCCAACTACTGATCTTTTAGGTACTTATTACTTCTCTACTTTTGGGTTGCCAAATGCTTCATTTAATCCATTACCAGAGGAGAATGTTGTAGAAGTATTAGCTTCTGATGCTGATTATTCTTTGTTTGTGGCATTAGTGGAGAGATTAGGTTTAACTTCAACTTTATCTTCAGGAGACCTTACTGTTTTTCCTGTTAGCAACACTACTTTTACGGACGCTACGGGATTTACTACAGTAGAACAGATTGACACCTTAAGTAATGAGGATGATGCTGAACTCTTAGCAGATTTAGAGGAGATAGCCTTGAATCATGTTGTTGATGGTGTTAATTTTTCTGCGCATATTGCAGGATTTTTGCCAGCACTTGAAACTTTAGGAGGGACTACCTTACAGTTTGCTTTTGTAAGGGATGCTACAGGGGCTGAATCAATTGCGATTGTAACTGACGTTGCTGATCCTAACTTAAGTAATGTTGGTTTAGTTTCAGTAGATAGGCCAGCTAATAATGGTGTTATTCATGAAGTTGATTCTTTTATTAGCTTCTAATAATATATGTTTTTTTAAAAAAGGGTAAACTTTCGTTTACCCTTTTTTGTTTCTTTTGTATTAATTAAGTATTTATTACAATGAAAAAACTATTACTCTTAATAATTAATTTCTTTCTTTTATTAAATTATTCATTAGCTCAAGATTGTGGAACCACCATTTCAGAGGAAGAATCAATCCAATTAGAAAAGTTACTTCAATCAAATGCAACTTCTTCCAGAAGGTTAGTAGCTAATGATGCCGTAGTGAATATTCCTTTGAAGTTTCATTTATTCAGACGGACTGATGGATCAGGGGGGTTAAATCAGTCACAAATCGATAATTTAATTGCTCAAGTAAATGATTACTACATAAATGCTAATATGTTATTCTTTCAAGAGGGCGATATTAATTATATTGATGATGATGATATATATGATTTTAATGCTGATAGTGAAGGGGATGCTACTGTAGGGAACACTGTTACGAATGTTGTCAATGTTTATCTTTTTAATTCTATTCAATTATCAGGCAACCCATTATGTGGTTACACCAGATTTCCGCCAAGTGCTGATAGAGTTTTCGCGGTATACTCTTGTGTTACCAATGGTAATACAACACTAGAGCATGAGCTTGGACATTATTTTACTTTGTATCATACACATGGTACTACTAATACTGGTACCACAGATGAGTTAGTTAATCAATCAAATTGTAGATCAGCAGGGGATAGATTATGTGATACCCCAGCGGATCCAAATTTATCTGGACAGGTCGACAGTAACTGTGCATACATAGGAGGCGCAACAGATGCTAATGGTGATATATATAAGCCAGATCCCAGTAATATCATGTCTTATGCTCCAGATAGGTGTGCAGACAAATTTTCTAGAGACCAATATGATAGGATTAGGACGGGTTTTGAAAATGGTAGATCAAACTTGCGTTTCACTTCTGAATCATTCATAGCTACGATAAATGCTGATTTAAAAGAAGTATGTGTTGGCGAGAGTACTAAATTTTCTGTTAAAGCTTTCGGTGCAACTGAGTATAATTGGACATTCGAGGGTGGTGAACCGTCTACATCAAAGAGTCAAAATCCACAAGTTACATACAATAGTCCAGGCTCTTTTAAAGTGATATTAAATGTTTCAAATAGTGCTGGTCAATCATTAGTGGTAGAGCAAACTAACTATATAAGAGTAAAAGATCCTTCTCTTAATGCCATTTCTGGTATATTAGAAGAAAACTTTAGTAATAATTCTAATTTCTCTTCTAGATTCATTATTGAGAATCCTGATAATTCCTTAACATTTGAACAAAAATCTTTATCTTTAGATGATAAGTCAACTAATCTTCTTTTCGTAAACAATTTTGATTATAATTCTGAGGCTTTACCCCAAATTGATGTATTAAAAACTGTTTCTTTTGAGAATACGGGTGCTAGAAAATACTTTATAGAATTTGAATATGCATATAATAATAAAACTATTGGGTCAGGTCTCTCTAGTCAAACGATTAATGATTCATTACAAATTGAAGTTGGGAACGAATGCGTAGGTCAATATGATGTGATTTTTAAAGATGGGGGTTCGTCATTTGTTACAACTGATCAGTCATCGAGTATAGCATTTGAACCTAATCAGTCAAACGAATTTAAAACTGTGGTTCGTGAATATATACCTTCATCAGAAAGTGATTTTTTACAGTTTAAAATAAAGAATATTTCCTACAACGGAAACAATCTGTATATAAAGAATATTAAAATTACACCTGATTATTCTTTAGTCCCACCGTCTAATTTCCGATATGTTGGAATTGAAAATGACAGTATTATCTTTAGGTGGTTAGATAATTCTATAAACGAAATGGGTTTCATTTTAGAAGCATCAGAGGATGAGGTCAATTTTACAGATTTTGCCTCAATAGCTTCAAACAGGCAACTTTTTAAGTTTAGTATTGATGAAGTGAATGATTACAGATATTTCAGATTGAAAGCAATTGGTGTTAATGATTTTGAATCTGACTATTCGACTATACTAAGAATCGATAATTCAATACTATCAAATACTGATATATTTGAAGATGAAATATTTATTTATCCAAATCCAGTTAAGAATTCATTTTATGTTGAATTAAATAGCACTCATTTAAATAAACCAGTTCAATATCAGATAATTTCTCTAAATGGTAATGTGATATTAGATGGTTTTCTAAACCAGGTGAATAATTACATTGATATTTCAAATATTGAAGAAGGAATATACTATATCAATATAATTAATAGCAATCAATCAAATATTAAATCAAAAAAAATTATTAAGCTATGATTAAATCAGTATTTCTTTTCATAATCTCTATCTGTCTTTCATTTACATTACTAGGTCAAAGTTCACAAATATCTGAAAGTGGAGGAGTTATTATGTTAATTGATCTTGAGAAAAGTAACACTGCAAATTTTGAAAGAGGTAGTTATAATGGTAAGCCTCATGTTCTTGGTGATACGATAACTTCTCTATTAGATAAAGTGGAATCTACCTATGTTTATTATAAGGAATCCACTGGAGCTTACTCTTCAATGGAAAAAAATATAGAAAAACCTATAATATATTCATCGCTTCAAAAAGTAATTAAGTATTATGATAAATTACTTAGAAAAGATAAAATAGAATCACAAAAGGCAAAAGAGGATCTTTTATTAATTTTAAATAATGGAATTGCTTTAAAGAATTTCAAAACAGAAACATTTGAATTAAACTTAAAGGCTACTAGAAATAAAGCCGAACTTGCGAGATTATTCGAAAAAGTAAGGTTCCAGAATTGATTTTATATGATATTTAATTAAAATGAA
This sequence comes from Marivirga arenosa, assembly GCF_030503895.2. Classification (GTDB taxonomy): domain Bacteria; phylum Bacteroidota; class Bacteroidia; order Cytophagales; family Cyclobacteriaceae; genus Marivirga; species Marivirga arenosa. The sequence continues at coordinate 955,190 of NZ_CP129970.2, read as the reverse complement.
TATACTTGTATTAAAAAGGAGACTTAGTCTCCTTTTTTTATATTAGAGCTATGAACAGGTTAAAGCCTATATTGTACTTAATTGGGGGTGGGATATTACTTTATTTAGTAAGTCTCCTTTTTTCTGATATTTTGATATATATCATTATTTCTATGATTATATCAACCATTCTAAGGCCTTTGGTAAGTTATTTAAATAGTCTGTATTTTTATGGTTACAAGCTACCGAAAATATTTACTATTATTATTTCTTTTAGTGTTTTAATTGGTTTTATAATCCTATTTGTAGGTTTGTTTATCCCCTTAGTATCTGAACAAATACAAATTTTAAGTAAACTTGATTATGATAACCTTTACAGCAAAATCACAACTCCTATACAAGCTGTAGAGGTATTTTTAATTGATTCCATTCCTAACATTGGATCAGAAGGCTTTATAATCGACAGACTTAAAGATAGCATTTATAGCTTTGTTCAAACAGTGGATGTCAGTTATATACTTAATAATTTAATATCAATTACAGGGAGTATTTTTGTTGCAATTTTAGCGATTAGCTTCATTACTTTTTTCTTATTATATGAAAAAGGATTAGCTAGAAGAAAGCTAATTCAACTAATTCCAAATAAGTATTTTGAAGTCTCAATGGGAGCAATTTATAAAATTGAAAAGCTTTTATCTAATTATTTATTAGGGCTTCTTTTTCAGATGATCTCAATATTTACAATTGCTTCTGTTGGCTTGAGCATTTTAGGAATAAAATATGCTATTACAATTGCAGTTTTTGCAGCTGTTGCTAATTTGATACCCTATGCGGGGCCAATTTTAGGGGCCTCTTTTGGTATTATCGTAGGAGTTACTACAGGAGGTATATTTGAATTCAATAACGAATTGCTTATTCTAGTTATAAAAATTATTTCTGTTTTTGCAGTAGTTCAGATTACAGATAATATACTTTTACAGCCATTAATTTTTTCAAAAAGTGTAAAAGCACATCCATTAGAAATTTTTGTTATTATCTTTGCAGGCGCATCCTTGGCGGGAGTAATTGGAATGGTAGCAGCCATTCCAGTGTACACCATAATACGGGTTATTTTAATAGAGCTTTACCAAGGATATACACAATATAAAATTTTTCAGAATTAAATAATTATATTTCATGGGTTTACAATGCGGAATAGTTGGTTTGCCAAATGTGGGTAAATCTACTTTGTTTAATGCACTTTCTAATGCAAAAGCTGAAGCAGCAAATTTCCCTTTTTGTACTATTGATCCTAATGTGGGAGTTATTAGTGTTCCTGATGAAAGATTAGGTATATTAGAAGAGCTAGTAAACCCAGATAAGGTAGTTCCAACCATTATTGAATTTGTAGATATAGCAGGGCTTGTTGCAGGAGCCAGTAAAGGAGAAGGTTTAGGAAATAAATTCTTAGGCAATATTAGAGAAGTAGATGCTATCGTTCATGTTGTTAGATGCTTTGAAGATGATAATATCACACACGTTTCAGGAAGAGTTAACCCTGTGGCTGATAAAGACATAATTGATACGGAATTGCAATTAAAAGATTTAGAATCAGTCGAGAAAAAAATTCAAAAGTGTGAAAAAATTGCTAAATCTGGTGATGCAAAAGCCAAAAAGGAATTAGCAGTATTAAATCAGTATAAAGCTGTTTTGGAAGATGGTAAAAATGCCAGAACATTAAAATTATCTAAGGAAGAAAAAGAACCAGTTAGAGATTTAATGCTTCTTACAGATAAGCCCGTTATTTACGTGACCAATGTAGAAGAATCTGCTGCTGTTGAAGGGAACGATTTGGTTAAAAAGTTCAAGGAGTATGTAAAAGATGAGGAAGCGGAAGTAATTATTGTAAGTGCTGCAATTGAATCACAAATAGCAGAGTTTGATGAGCCTGAGGAGAAAGCAATGTTTTTGGAAGAATATGGTTTAACTGAATCAGGCTTAAATAAATTGATTAGAGCCTCATATTCAATATTGGATCTTATCACCTATTTTACTGCTGGAAAACAAGAAGTTAGGGCATGGACTATTAAAAAGGGATGGAAAGCCCCACAAGCTGCTGGAGTAATCCACACTGATTTTGAGAAAGGTTTTATTAAAGCTGAGGTGATCAAATTAGATGATTATAAGCAATATAAGACAGAGCAAGCTTGCAAAGAAGCAGGAAAAGTTTCGATTGAAGGGAAGGAATATGTAGTAAAAGATGGCGATATCATGCATTTTAGGTTTAATGTGTAAATTTTTATAAGATTATTCAAACAATTTTCTTGCACGCTTGGTCTAAAAAAATAAAGAAGAGGCTGTGAGAGTTAGATTAATTTTTAAGAATAAGGAAAAGGGAGCTAATGTTCCGTTCCATCATCAATACTATTTATTTAGATTTTTTAAAGGTCTAATCAAAAAGTGTGGGAGAGAGGAGTATGCGAATTTTAAACATTATAATTTTTCTGGTTTAAAAGGGCAGACTACTGTTAGTAAATCAGGTTTACACTTTTATAGTTCTAAAATAACAGTTGTTTTCTCGTGTTCTGATAAAAATTTTATTGATTCTATCATAGAGGTTCTATTTAGTTTACCTGAAGTTAAGCTTAATGGACTAACTATCATACCACATGAGGTAGAGCTCGAAAACCAGATAGAATTTGGTGAAGAAACTAAATATATTTGTATTTCACCTTTGATTTTATTGAATCCGGAATTTTCAAGCGATATCGGGAAGCGTTTTATCCATCCTGAATCTGATGAGTTTGTTAATCAGCTTGAATCAGCATTATTTAGTCAAGAGACTTTGGGAGAGTTGGGAGGTTTTGAATTTTTACCTGATAAGAACTATCTCAAAAAATTAGAAGATAGAGGAAAAAAATATTCCAGAGTTTATCCTTTATTCGATCAAGATGTCCCTTACGAGGTAAGAGGATATACATTTCCATTTACACTCAAAGGTTCACCTGAATTGCATCAATATTTATTTGAAAACGGCCTTGGCTTATTTAACGATAAAGGATTTGGAATGCTTGACCTAGCGGAGGTAACTCCTGGTAGTAAGACGATTCCTTATTTTACTGGGCAGCTCGAGAATTAAACTGAGTATACCCAATTAATCTATCATACCTCAATTGAGGACTATGATAGTATATTAAGATATCATAGTCATTTTCGGTAGCATAGAAATCTCCTTCTATACTGGTTGTTTTGTCATTTTTAATAAGGTAGCTGTATTCGTAATAACCTTGTTTTAAAAGAATATTATTATAATAAATTCCAGTATTAGGATTGAACTTCATTCTACTGTCATTATTGAGGTGCCAATTATTAAATTCTCCTACAACATAAATTTCTTCTTCTATTCGAGGATATTCAAGTCTAAATTCTGTTAAAAAATAATCAGAAACTAGCGCTGTATTTTGTCTTTCTCTATTTCCAATAGCAAATGTACCATTTCGGTCTTGCCATTCTCTGTATGCCTGTGAATTTCTTTCTTGATCTATATTTAGTGTAATGCTAATAGGATTTGATTCTTTATTGATGTTTGTAACTCCATTTCCTTTGAAATTCACAGTAGATATATCAAAGAATCTATATTCATTATTGCCAGGGAATGTTAATTCACCATTATAAAATTTATAAGTAAGTTGATTATTTCCATTAGATATTCTTAATGGGTCTGGGGCTACTTTTGAATAAATCCAGTTGCTGTTTTGGCGAATTACGGCCTGAATATCAGTAGCAGGATTTAAAATATTAATATTTCCTAATCCAACTTCAAATTCTAGTTCTTGATGAGTCCTTCTTTTTGTTACGACATTAGGTGTAGAAATTTTATAATTTATTCCTGCTTTATTTTCATAAACCATAAAACGTTCACTCAATACAATATCCCTTTCATCATTACCATTATTTACTACTATTAAATAATTTCCGGATAACTTTACTTCTGGAACCATCCATTCGTAGTGGATATAACCTAATTTTGTATCAAATGAAAATTCGAATTCTCGGATCGGGAATTGGTTAAACTCTTCTAAATAGTCCATTGCTTGTAGATTACTTTTACCACTCCAATCTTTATTGCAATGGTAAATTTTTGCAAAATACTGCTGTTGTTGGTCGTTGATGTCGTCAAACGTTAAGACTAGTCTTTCATTTTTGCCTAATTCCAAAACGGGATTATTAGTAGAAATCATCTGTGATGCTCGGAATTTCACTAGTTGTACAGTTCTTATTTGTTCTTTATAGCTAGTATTAATGTATTTTAAATCGGGATAATATCTATTTGTATTTGAATTATCATAAGTAGACTGGTTTACCGGGACACAACGAAATAGTAAAAAAGCGATTCCCAATACGGTAATTAAAATTTTTAAATTTAGTTTCATTCCAACCTTTAATTTGTAATTTGGGTCTAATATAAACAGAATCCTTAAGGTTTTTGTCATGCCTAAAACCACAGAACTTATTAAGGGTTGCCAAAAAGGTAACAGAAAGAGTCAATATGAGCTCTACCAGCAGTTTTCCTCAGGGATGATGGCGGTAGCTATGCGCTATTCTAAATCAACCTTAGAGGCAGAAGACATTCTGCAAGAAGGCTTTATTAAGGTATTTGAAAATATTAAGAAGTTCAGAGGTGATTCAAGTATAGGCTATTGGATTAAAAGAATTATCATCAATACTGCACTAAACCATCAGAGAAGTAAATTATATCTTTATCCGATGGTTGACGTTGAGGAAATTAGAGAAGGAGTTGACTCTCTTTCGGTAGATAATTTGGCAGTAGAAGATCTTATGGAATTAGTTCAAAATTTGCCAACTGGTTGTCAGGTTATTTTCAACTTATATGCGATAGAAGGTTATCAGCATAAGGAAATTGCAAAGATGCTTGATATAAGTATAGGAACTTCAAAATCACAGTACGCCAGAGCAAGAAAAATATTAATAGAACAAATTGAAAAGCAAAGTAAGTGGGGGAATGAAAGATTTCAATAAAGATAATTTTAATAACTCAATCCGTAAAAAGTTTGCGCAAGCTGAAGTACAGCCAGGTAATGGTGTATGGGAAGCTATTGAAGCAGATCTTTTAAAGCAGGATAATAGAAGAATGCAAAAAAGAGCTGCTTTTTATAGAAATCTTGCGGCTGCAGTTATATTCATTGCTTTGATTTCTATCTATTTCAATCTTCAAGACTTTACAATCGGAAATAAAAATAGCACACAAACTTCTATAATCCCGGTAGAGTTGAATGATGATAATGCTCAATTAATTGTAAGTGATAACGATATAGTTGTAAGTCAACCTGAGGCAGGAAATAAATCTAAAAGTCAGTTCGTGGATAATGGCAGACAAAATAGGAATCAGTTTGCATTGATTGGGGATAAGCAAAATCAGAATAAGAAAGGCGCCATACTAATAGCAAAGAATGATAATTTTGATAATGAGTTAAATCAAATTTTTATTCCCAAATCGTCTAATAGTATTGCTAGACTAGACAAGCTTGATAGTAGAACCCCTGTTGATTTTAAACTACCAGAATTTGAAATAGAAGTAAATGAGGTAACTTATTTTGCTGTTAGTGAAATTGTTAACAAAGAAAAATCAGGCTTTTCGTGGAATACAAATTTAAATTTAGGATCTGGTAATTTCAATCCTAATTCTGAAATAACAGAAACACCAGTGTTTTCAACAGTTTCTTCCTTAAACAACCCTGGAACCAGTGGTAGAACTACTGCAGAATTTATGGATGTTGTAAATGAAGAACGAGAAGCTGTGGAAAATTCAAGTTCTGCACCAATGGAAGGAAGCTTGTCCTTTACATTTGGTGTTAATTTTGGAGTGTCGTTAAATGAAAGATGGAATATTAGATCAGGTGTGCAATATGGATCATACAGGTCATCATCTATGAGTAGTACTGTGTTAAGAGATAGAAATAGCGATGAACTATATCCTTATCATGGAGCCAGCAGCTCAACAGAAATTTCTGATGGGAGAGTAGTAAACGTTACTTCCGAATATGACCTTTATAATGATTTTCAGATATTCACTGTACCGTTAATGGCTTCATATAAAATAATTGATAGAAAGTTTGATGTTTCCCTGGTTGCTGGATTATCAGCTGATGTTATCGTTAGTAATACACTAAAGGGTGCTACTGAAAAAATAAATGAAGTTAGATTTGATAGAAAAGACAGGCAATCGTATAAAAATATGTTTGCCAGTAGTCTAGCAGGTTTGGAAATTAGTTATCCATTTAGTGAAAAATATGCAGTTAGTGTAATGCCTACTTATAAAAGAGCACTTTCAAATATCACATCTGAAAATGCTACTTTTAATAGTACTCCTTCATTTGTAGGTCTTAATATGAGTCTAAACTATATGTTTTAATTATCAGATTAGATTAATCATCTGATTCTCCTTTATTGGCATATTCACTTTTAATTTCTTTAAATGCCATATCCAATTCATTAAAATCATAAGGAGATTTAATGAATTTTGCAGAACCTTTGGATTCTAAAATCGGAGTCTTTACTATTTGAGGATGATCTTTAATTAAGGTTAATAAATCATCTTCATCAAATTCTTTTCCCTTTAGAATATCTTGATAATAGTCATTATTAGTATTGATTAAATCTTGGATTTCTACACCAAGCTTTTGAGCAATTTCTGCCCATTGTCTTTCCGTTAAATAAACCTTTTCAATATCAATTTCATTTATATAATGTTGATCAATTGATTCAGCATATGCTAAAGCTTCTCTCTCTTTAATCTGATTTTTATTATAAATGAATTTGAGTTCCATATCTGATTTTTTCATTTCATTATCCATATGTGTATATACTATATGCATATGTTAATGTTTAGCTAATAGCTTAAAAATCAATCGTATACTCTAAGGTAAGATTAAGATAGGGATTTGCATGTCCAATCTTAATAACTGAAAAACTTTGTTATTGGTGGTTCCTTTTGGGAGATGAAGTAGAATCAAATATGTATTTATTTGATTGCTCGTTTATAATTGGTTTGAGGGACATTATTTTCTATATGAGGTATAGTATTAGAATTTCTGTCATAACTTCAAATAAAAGTTTAGAGTCTTCAGCTAATCATAACAGCTTAATTTCAGGATTTTATTGTAGGGGAACAACTAAGCTTGACTGATGGGATCTAAGAGAATAAAAATCTCAATTAAAAGTTTGCTTAAACTACAAATAAAAGTTTTAGACTATATAAAATTAAAACAGCGGAATTCTAAATTTAATATATAGGTTAAATTCAGGGTTTAGTGCAATATTGGTTCTTCCGTAACCAGGTATATTTTTAATTTCTACTACGTCAAATTTGTCATATTCTTGAAGATATTTCAGTCGGAATTTAAATCCAGCAGATAAAATGTCTGGAATTTCTGTGCCAAATAATCTTCTAACATTTTTTTCTGAGGACAATACGAATTCAAACCAAGTAGCTTTTAAGTTTGGTCTTGATAATTCATTTGTTTCATTAGGAAATACTGGATTTTCTATTTCATAAGAAATGGTTTCATCAAAAGAGGCTTGCGCATATCTTAATCCTAGAAGTAGAAAATTGTTAGGTATAACGGTTAAGTGATAATCTACCCCCACTCTGTAATAATTACCAGATGAGATATAATCTGCATTATTATATGCTTCTTCAGGCCTTAATTCTGCAATTCCATATTCTCCTATTGCCGATACTTTATCAAAAAACTTTAGATTAAGTGCACCTTCCCACTTCTGGCTTTCATCAATCAATAAAGTATGTAATTTAAGATAATCAAATGCAATACCTAAACTTAAAGTTTGAGCTACCTTCCTATCTTTCTCAGTGGTATTAACAGCAGTTGAATCTTGAGCAGAAACCTTTGTTAAGATTAAGGAAAAGCTTAATAGTATAAGTAGGATTAATTTAGATTTCAACATAAATTTCTAGTTGATTGCTTATGCATTCATTAATTGGTGTGCAACCGAATGGGCCTCTAATTGAATCAAAGCTGTGTTCGATTATTTCAAGACTTTTAGCTGATTTAGTTATTTTATTATTGATGATCGTATCAAACAATTCATATTTTATTTTTAGATATTCTTCCTTTTCAACAAACTCAATAGCAATAGCATAATCTGATTCATCTTGATTTGTATTAATAGGGATTCTGAAAAGCTTTAAGCTATCAGATCCATTTTTATCTTCAAATAAATTTTTTTCTCCATTAATAGAGGCTATGCTAATTAATTTGCTGTTAGTGTCTTTAATTAAATCATTTATTAAAGTTAAAGAATCACTTTTCACTGTTTTAGCGTTATTCAAAGCTTGCTGAATAGAAGAATTATCCGGATTCGCCAAAGCATCATCTATCGAATCGATTTCAGTTTCTATTCTTGCTTTATCTACTATTAAAGTATCTAATGAGCTCTTGTTGAGAATGCTTAATTTAAAGTAGGGGTAGGTATTTTCAGGACCACAATCATCACATGGTTCACATGCCCAAAATAGTGTGGAAAAAATAATTATGCTTAGTAAGACTTTTCCAGCAATTTGCTTCATGGATGCAAAATTAAACTTTCTAATTGATTTTTAATATGCTTTTGGATTAATCCTGCGTGAAGGCAAAACTTATAATATTAGCTCCCATTTTTAAAGCTTTTTGTCTTACTGACTCAGGATCTTTATGAATACTTGGATCCTCCCAACCATTCCCTAAATCACTTTCATAGGAATAAAAGCATACAACTCTGCCTTCATAAATAATGCCAAAGCCTTGGGCTGGTTTACCATCATGCTCATGAATTTTGGGCAAACCATCGTCAAAATCAAATTTTTGATGATAAATAGGATGGTCGAAAGGGATTTCAATAAAATCAGATTCAGGAAAAACCTTTTTCATTTCTAATCTGATAAATTGATCTAGTCCATAATTATCATCAATATGTAAAAAGCCTCCTGATAAAAGATAATTTCTAAGGTTTTGGGCTTCATTATCTGAAAAAACAACATTTCCATGCCCAGTCATATACAAATATGGGTATTGATAAATTTCATTACTTCCCACTTCAACTACATAGTTTTTATTATCAAAAGGAATCTTTAATTCTTCTTCACAGAAATTAAGAAGGTTGGGCAGAGCTGTTTTGTTGGCATACCAATCTCCACCCCCATTATATTTGAGCTTTGCAATTTTAATGTCCTGAGAATAGGCAAAGCTTAGAATTGAAGAAAGTAATATTGTTAATAAAAATTTTTTAATCATTTTAAATCAATTCAGTAAAGTCTTTTACTTTTAATTTAACATCATCAGGCAATTCTTCCTTTTTAAGAGAAGTATATAATCCTATGACGTCCATTCCTGCATTTTTAGCGGATTGTATACCTGCTAATGCATCTTCTAACACAACGCAATTTTCCGGAGAAATATTCAGTTCTTCAGCTGCTTTTAAATAAATCTGAGGATCAGGCTTTCCTTTTATTACCATAGTGCTATCAATTACTGCATCAAAATAGCTTCGTATATCTAAGCCATCTAAAGTGAAATCTGCATTTGCAGTAATGGCAGAAGTAGCTACTGCCATTTTTAATTCTTGTTTTTTGGCATCTTCTAAAAACTCAAGCAATCCTTTTGTGGGAGCTAAATCTTTACGGTACAAGTCACGGTAAATCTTCTCTTTTTCCTCTGCTAATTCCATCACTTCTGAATGTGTAGCATTCGGTTTTAACTCCAATATAACCTCTTGAATGGTTCTACCATTATAATGATTTTGAAATTCCTCATTGGTAACGTTTTTACCGAATTGTTTTAAGAATAGTTGTAAAGCTTCAATGTGATACGAAATATTATTGATGATCACACCATCCATATCGAATATGATGGCTTTTTTATTGGAGAATATTGGGTGCATATAAAAGATTTAGAATTTAGAATTTAAATCTATAGATTAATTATTGATTTTAGAACTTTATGCCATTTTAAACCTATTTCCAGGTAGCGATTTTATCAATCCTTGCATTTCTAAATTCAAGAGTATTCCTGCTAATTGATTTAGGCTTATTTGACTTTTAATACTTAAAATATCTATAGATAACTCTTTATTGTTTTGAAGAAGGGTATTAATTACATTTTGCTCGTCTTGACTTAAGACACTTAAATCAATTACTTTCTGTTTAATCTCAGCTTGCTTTTCCAGCTCCCAGTTCATGATATACAATATATCATCAACAGTTTCTACTAAATGTGCTTTATGCTGTTTTATGAGTTTATTACAACCCTCGGAATATTTGTCTCCAATTCTTCCTGGAAATGCAGCCACTTCTCGGTCGTATGAATTAGCTAATTCAGCTGTAATTAAAGCACCGCCTTTTTTGGCAGCTTCCACTACAATCACTAAATCAGCCATACCTGCAATAATTCTATTTCTGGCAGGGAAATTAAACGCATCAGGCTTTGCTCCAAAAGCTTGTTCACTAATGATTCCACCTGAATTCAGCATTTCATTTACGCTTGCTTTATGAGCAGATGGGTAAATAACATCAATTCCAGAGCCTAATACAGCATAAGTAGATAATTGATTCTTAAGAGCAGCCCTGTGCGCATAAATATCAATTCCATATGCTAAACCACTTAAAATAATGGGGTTTAAAGGACTTAGCTTTTCTACTATCTCTTCCGTTAATCTTTTACCATATTCCGTAGCATTTCGAGTACCCACAATCGCTATTGTGGGTTGCTTAGCATTTAATGGAAAATTCCCTTTTGTATATAAAAGAATAGGAGCATCTGGGATTTGCTTTAATCTGTAAGGATAGTTTTGATCAGTATAACTAATGATTCCGACATTTTGCTGTTTGGCTTTTAGATATTCTTTTTCTGCAAAGTCAGTAATTTCAGCGCTTTTTAAACTGTCAATTGTTTTTTTACCAATTCCAGGAACCTTGATAAGTTTAGAATAGGGAAGATTCAATACAGCCTGTGCAGAGCCACAATAGCTGATTAAATTTTTGATGGTGACATTTCCAATTTTGGGGATTAGATGAAGGCTCATCAATGCCTTTTCTTCGGCATTCATATGGGTTTTGGTTGATGATTGTTTTTAAATATTCTCTTTAATCTCGGTTAAAAAGGTTCTTATTTTTCTCAATGAATCGAGCATTTCCATTTTATCTCTTACTTCATTAGAATCATTTTTAAGCATATCTTTTGCGCCTTGTAAGGTAAAGCCTTTTTCCTTCACCAAGTGATAGATGAGCTTTACGTTTTCAATGTCTTCTTTAGTGAATTGTCTATTACCTTTTCTATTCTTTTTAGGCTTGATAATATCAAATTCCCCCTCCCAAAAACGAATTAATGAGGTGGCAACATCAAATTGTTCAGCTACTTCACCAATGGTGTAGTATTTTTTCTCTATGGTTTTTTCCTTATATGGCACAGCTTCTTAAAATTGATCTTGAATATAGCGAATATTACCTTCGGGGTCAATTAAAATTTTAGAATCCTCGAAATCTTGTTCAGTTAATTCTTTAATTTTTTGTGCAGCCTTATGGCTTATATCTATCTCAGGTATTCCAGCACCCTTTTGCACTGCTGAAATAATTTTTCCGTTTATAAAATATCCATCATCCGTTATCCAGATTTTTGCGATTGGAGCTAATCCATTTTCGCCTCTTAAATTAAATCTTCCATAGGTAGCGAAGTTTCCTAAGCTATAAGCAATAAATCTGTTTTTATATACTTCAATGGCTCTGGCAACATGGGGCCCATGGCCAAAAATAACATCAGCACCTTCATCTATAAGGGCATGTGCAAATTCATATACGTTTCCTCTATTTTCACCATAGAAATATTCTCTTTCTCTGGTTACATGCTGATATTTTTTTCCTTCAGCCCCACCATGGAAAGACACAATAATAACATCAGTCAAACTATCTAAATGCTTGATAATACCTTTCGCAGCCTCCAAATCATTTATGCTTTGTGTTCCATTATTCGGTGAGAAGGCTGCAAAACCATAGCTTACTCTATCTTTTTCAAAAATTGTATAAGGTTGAGTCAATTGGCCTGCATGGTAAATACCGAGGCTGTCTAGAACTCGCATTGTATTTTTTCTTCCTGTTTCACCAAAATCACCAGCGTGATTATTTGCAAGGCTCATCATATCAATCCCAGCATCCACATAATGTTGTGCTAGGTATTCAGGACTTCTAAAAATATAGCATACTGAAGGATCTGAACAATGCTTTGCTTCACCACCTTCATTCAAGATCACTCCTTCCTGATTTCCGAATGTTAAGTCTGCATCTCTTAAAACATGATCTACAGAAGAAAGCATGTATTTTCCTGAATCTTGCGGTAAGTAACCTTCATGAGGGAAATTGGTACCGATCATGATATCGCCAACTCCAATTAAGCTAATAGTATCCTGTTCCTTGGGATAAATGGCAAGCTCTACCTCTTCTTGAATTATAACAGTATCTTTTGATTCTATTATAGTGGTGTCGACTAATGACTCTGAAGGCTTTGGATCTAGCTCTTCTCTTAATTCCTCCTTATTTACATCATTTTTTGAGCTTTGAACAGTTTGACTTGTTTTACATGCTGAAAAAATAAATATAAAAGCAATAAAGATAAATAGTCTATTAATCATTGTATTGTAATGAATATAAAAGGATAAAAAAAGCAGTCAGAAAGACTGCTTTTCATATTTTAAAATGTTGGCTTATCCTAAAGATTGATTTTCTCTAGACGACAATTCTAATAGTTTTTCGTATTCCTCATCCGAAACATCTTGGTAGAAATAGTGAACCGGATTGATCGGGCTACCATCTTTATGAATTTCGTAGTGAAGGTGTGGAGCAGTTGAAGTACCTGTAGTACCTACAAAACCAATACAATCCCCTCTTTTCACTTTATCCCCTCTTTTCACATTGAATGATGACATGTGGGCATATTTAGTAACGAAACCATAGCCATGGTCTATCACTACTAATTTTCCAAAACCACCGAAGGTTGTTCTTACTAATACAACTTCACCATCGCCAGTAGCATAAATTGGAGTTCCTCTAGGAGCAGAGAAATCGCAGCCTTCGTGCATTCTCACTACTTTCAGAATTGGATGCATTCTCATTCCGTAACCAGAGGCTAATCTTTTTAATTCTTTATTTGGGATAGGCTGTATAGCAGGTATAGAAGCCATCATTTCTTCTTTGTTCTCTGCCATCTCTAAAATCTCATCATAAGATTTTGTTTGGATGTACATTTGCTTCTTCACCTTATCCAATTCCTGCATCATGCCAAGAATAAGATTTTCACGCTCTAATTCACTTTCAATAATATTTTTGTAACGCTCAGCACCCCCAACACCAGCAGATCTAATGCTAGAAGGGATAGGTTCAGCACCCATTATGTTGCGGTATACTTCATCATCTCTTTCTTGTAAAGAGGATAATACCTTCTGAACATTATTTACTTCTTTTTCCATCATTTCATAATAGAATTGAAGTTCTTTGTTCTCTTTTTTCAATTGAGCCTCTTTTGGAGAGTCAAAATAAGCATTATAACCAATTATAATACCTACTGCTAAAATTAGCGAGACAGACAAAAAGCCCAGTAAATTCAAAAAAATGTCCCACTTTGATACTTTTACTCGCTCGTATCTACAAGTTTCTGTATCGTAATAGTATTTAATTCTTGCCATTCCGTTTTAGACTCGTTAAAAACTTCTAATTTTGTGTCCGGATTATTTAATCCGCAAAATTGCATAAAGGTTCATCAAAAATCAAATTTTTTGTTGATTCTCAACGCGATAGGCAAATATAGAAAAAATATTTTAAAGTAAAACATTAAATACAAATACTTTACTCTATGACTTCCAGGGAGATACGTAAAAAGTTCTTGAATTTCTTCGAAGAAAGACAACACAAGATAGTGCCTTCAGCACCAATGGTAATTAAAGATGACCCTACCTTAATGTTTACAAATGCAGGGATGAATCAATTTAAAGATTACTTTTTAGGGAACAAAGTGGCCGAAGCAACCCGTGTTGCTGATACTCAAAAATGTTTGCGCGTATCCGGTAAACATAATGACTTGGAAGAAGTAGGTCATGATACTTATCATCATACCATGTTCGAAATGCTAGGAAACTGGTCTTTCGGGGATTACTTTAAAAAAGAATCCATTGCCTGGTCATGGGAATTGTTAACTGAAGTATTTAATCTTCCAAAAGAAAGATTGTATGTGACTGTATTTGAAGGAGATGAAAAAGATAATATTCCGTTTGATCAGGAAGCTTTTGATTTTTGGAAGGCTCATATTGATGAAAGCAGAATCTTAAAAGGCGATAAAAAAGATAATTTCTGGGAAATGGGCGATACAGGTCCTTGTGGTCCTGCATCTGAAATACATGTGGACTTAAGAGATGAAGCTGATATTGAAAAAATCCCTGGAAAAGATTTAGTAAATAACGACCATCCGCTAGTAGTTGAAATATGGAATCTGGTATTTATTCAATTTAACCGAAAAGCGGACAGCAGTCTGGTTCCTCTGCCAGCTAAACACATTGATACTGGAATGGGCTTTGAGCGTATTTGTATGGCAGTACAAAACAAAAAGTCTAATTATGATACAGACGTTTTCACTCCTTTATTAGATGAAGTAGCAAAAATATCTGGAAAGAAATATGGTGAATTAAGTAAGACTGATATTGCTTTTAGAGTAATTGTAGATCATATACGAGCAATATCGCTTTCAATTTCTGATGGGCAATTGCCTTCCAATAATAAGGCAGGTTATGTGATTAGAAGAATTTTAAGAAGAGCGGTTCGCTATGGCTATACTTTCTTAGATTTAAAAGATCCATTTTTATACAAGCTGGTTCCCATTCTGGCTCAACAATTTGAAGATGTATTCCCAGAATTAAAAGCACAGCAAGAGTTGGTTGAAAAGGTAATTAAGGAAGAAGAAACAGCTTTCTTAAGAACTTTAGAAAATGGATTGAAAAGATTGGAGTCTATCAAATCTGAATTATCATCTTCTAATAATAAGTTGATCTCAGGTGATGTGGCTTTTGAATTGTATGACACTTATGGTTTTCCATTAGATTTAACAGCACTAATTGCGAAAGAGAATGGCTTAGAAGTGGATGAAAAAGGCTTTGAGCAGGAAATGACCAAGCAGAAAGATCGCTCTAAGTCAGCGGCTAAAATGGAGACGGGTGATTGGCAGATCGTAAATGAAGGCAGTGATGTTGAATTTATAGGATATGATGAGGTAAAATCAACATCAAAAATTTTAAGATATAGAACGGTTAAAAATAAAAATAAGGAGCAAATACAGTTAGTACTCAATAAAACTCCTTTCTATGCTGAAAGCGGAGGGCAAATAGGCGATACTGGTATTTTAAAAGTTGGGGATGAAACCATAAAAGTTTTAGATACTAAAAAGGAGAATGACCTGATCGTTCATTTTGTAAATAAAGTGCCTTCAAATTTAGCAGCAGAGGTACAGGCTGAAATTGATGAAGATAGAAGAAGAAGGATTGTTTATAATCACTCTGCTACTCACTTATTACATGCAGCTCTAAGAGAAGTTTTAGGGGATCATGTTCAGCAGAAAGGTTCATTGGTTTCTGAAAAGCTTTTACGTTTTGATTTTTCTCATTTTTCTAAAATGACGGATGCGGAAATTCTTAAAGTAGAAAGAAGAGTAAATGAGAAAATCCGTGAGAATATTCCTCAGCAGGAAGATAGGAACATACCCATTGCGGAAGCCAAAGATAAAGGCGCTATGGCCTTATTTGGTGAAAAATATGGTGATTTCGTAAGAGTAATTACTTTTGATCCTAATTATTCTGTTGAGTTATGTGGAGGAGTTCACGTACCTGCAACAGGTAATATTGGTCAATTTAAAATCACGACTGAAACTTCAGTTGCAGCGGGAATTAGAAGAATTGAAGCCGTTACAGGGGAAAGAGCAGAAGAATACATCTTAGACCAAGAGGATGTTTTGAATCAAGTGAATGCTTTATTGAAAAATCCTAAAGACTTAGCTCAAGCTGTGGAGCAATTGATGAAGGAGAGAAATGAATTGCAGAAAGCTTTAGAAAAGGAACAGTCAAAACAAGCAGGTCAATTAAAAGATGAGTTGGTAAAAGATTCCGAAAAAAGAGATGATATAACTTTTATCATTAATAAAATCACTTTACCTAATGCAGACGCATTAAAGAAGCTTTCTTTTGAATTGAAAAACGAAATAGATAATTTATTTGCAGTTTTAGCATGCAATGTTGACGGTAAACCTCAAATCTCAGTGGTAATTTCTGAGAGCTTGGTTGAAGCTAAAGATTTAAATGCGGGTAAAATAATCCGTGATTTAGCGAAAAATATCCAAGGTGGCGGTGGAGGACAAGCTTTCTTCGCAACTGCTGGAGGTAAAAAACTTGAAGGTTTATCAGATGTAGTGGATCAGGCTAAAATATTAGCAGCTGGAATTTAAATTATGCCTTTAGAAAAATCCATAAGAGATAAATATACGGTGGTGATAGGGCTGGAGGTGCATGCTCAATTGCTTACGGAAAGTAAGTTGTTTTGTGCGGATGCTACTTCTTTTGGGGCAGAACCTAATACCCATATCAGTCCTATTTCATTAGGTCATCCTGGCACACTGCCTAAGCTTAATAAAAAGGCAGTAGACTATGCTATTAAGATGGGATTAGCTTGTGAGTCAAAGATCACAAAGCATAATGTTTTTGCCAGGAAAAATTATTTCTATCCGGATTTATCTAAAGGATACCAAGTGACTCAGGATAAAGCACCTATTTGCGTAGGTGGAAAGGTATGGATAAAGCCTAAAGATTCAGATAAGGAAAAATCTATTGCTTTAAATAGAATCCATATGGAAGAAGATGCAGGTAAATCTATCCATACAGAAGATGAAAAGGATACGCTGGTCGATTATAATAGAGCCGGTGTACCTCTTATTGAAATAGTCACTGAACCAGATTTGCGCAGTGCTGATGAAGCCTATGCTTTTCTCACAGAGGTAAGAAGAATAGTGCGCTATCTTGAAATATGCGATGGCAATATGGAAGAGGGTTCTTTAAGATGTGATGCGAATATTTCAGTCATGCTTAAAGACGCAAAAGAATATGGCAATAAAGTGGAGGTTAAAAATATGAACTCCATAAGAAATGTGCACCGAGCCATAGAGCATGAAGCGGAAAGGATTATTACATTATTAGAAAAAGGTGAAAAAATCATTTCGGAAACAAGAGATTTTGATGCAGCTAGTGGTACTACTTCCAGCTTAAGAACCAAAGAAGAATTAAACGATTATCGCTATTTTCCTGAACCAGATTTATCTCCACTAATAGTGGATGAAAAGTGGGTAGCTGAAATAAAAGCACAAATGCCAAGCTTGGCTCATGAACTGAAGCAAAAATTTATCAGGGAATATAATTTACCCGACTATGATGCAGATGTATTGGTGGATACTAAAGAAATAGCTACTTATTTTGAGTCCATTTGTGAACACACCATAAATTATAAATCTGCTTCAAACTGGCTAATGGGCCCCATTAAGTCCTATTTAAATGATAAGAGTATTAGGATTACTGAATTAAATATTGAGCCTAAGCAACTGGCTGAGATAATTCAATTGGTGGATGATGCTAAAGTAAGTAATACGGTAGCTCAACAACAGATTTTTCCAAAGATGTTGCAAAACAAAGGATTGTCTGCGGAAACTATCGCAATTGAAGATAACTTATTACAAGAAAGTTCGTCTGAAAATATTCAGCCTATTATTGATGGGGTCATCAATGATTTTCCTGATAAAGTGAATGCATATAAATCAGGTAGAAAAGGTTTGATTGGTTTTTTTGTGGGAGAAGTAATGAAAAGAAGTAAAGGAAAAGCCGATCCTAAAAAGACAAATGAATTAATACAACAAACTCTAAATTAGAATATGAGAAATATTTTGAAAAATTCTGCAATAGCATTAGTAGCCAGTTTACTGATGTTTTCTTGCGGCAGCAGTAATGAAGACAAAGCAGGAACTACGATAAGTGGGACAGTTGAAAATCCTCAAGACCAAGGTGTAATTACACTAGCTAAAATCAGCGCTGGGAAAAGAGAGGTGTTAGATACCTTATACCTAGATGCTAATAATACTTTTGAAACTACAGTAGAAACTCAAGGTCCTGAATTCTACCAATTAAATTTCTTTAATGCTCAAGTTGCTACTTTAATTGTAGATAGTGAAGATCTAGAAGTGATTGCTGATGGTTCAAGTAGAAACGGCAAGTTAGAAATCTCTGGTTCAAAGGACATGGAATATATGGAGCAACTTCAAGATATTATGAAGAAGCAAAACGAAGAGGTTCAAAAAATCAATCAGGAGTTTATGGCTGCAAGAAATGCCAAGGATGATGAGAAGATGAAAAACATCCAAGATGATTTCTTATTGATGCAGGAAAAGAAAAAGGAGGATATTAAAAAGAAAGTAGAAGAGATGTTACCTTCATTAGCAGCAATTCAAGCTATGAATTTCTTCAATCCTAATGATGATTTTCAGTTCATGAAAGATGTAGCAGATCGCATTGCTGAAGCACATCCTAATTCAGAAATGGCTTCATTCTATAAAAAGCAAATGGATGAAATGGCTAAAATTTCAGTAGGAGCACAAGCCCCTAATTTCACTATGCCTAATACAGAAGGTGAAGAAGTTAGCTTATCTGATTTCAAAGGGGATTATGTGTTGGTAGACTTTTGGGCTGCATGGTGTAAACCTTGTAGAGCTGAGAATCCAAACATTGTTGAAGCATACAATAAGTATAAAGATCAGGGATTCCAGATTTTAGGTGTTTCATTAGATAAAAAGAGAGAAGATTGGTTGAAAGCCATTGAACAAGATAATTTAGATTGGACTCAGGTATCAGAATTGAAATACTGGCAAACTCCAATTGTTCAAGAATATAAAATTAATGGTATTCCATTCTCTTTACTTTTAGATCCAGAAGGTAAAATTGTTGCTAAGAATTTAAGAGGTGAGAGATTGCACGAAAAATTAGCTGAGATTTATGGTGACAAGCCAGCAAGCTAATCATTAGAAGAATTATATAATTTAAAAGCCTTGGTTCAGATTTGAATCAAGGCTTTTTTGTTTTTTACCACAAAAGAGCAAAAGAACACAATAGTGATAAAAATTAGATAAATTAGGAATACTAAATTGATTCAACCAAAACCTTAATATCAATGGAAATTACTAAATCTTATGTAAATGATCTAACATATAAAATTAACGGAGCTGCTATTGAAGTTCATAAAGAATTAGATCCTGGCTTACTAGAAAGCGTTTATCATCAATGTCTGATTCATGAATTAAAAAGTCAAAACATTAAATTTCAAACAGAAAAAGTAATTCCCATAAATTATAAAGGACTTCAATTAGAGTCTAATTTGAGATGTGATTTGATCATTGAGGATTGTATTTGTTTAGAATTAAAGGCAGTTAAGGAATTATTACCAGTTCATAAAGCGCAGCTATTAAGTTATATGCAGCTTTTAAAAGTACCGAAAGGGATACTCTTCAATTTTAATGTTTACAACTTATATAAAGACGGTCAAAAAACATTCGTAAACGATTATTTCAGATGGTTGATGTAAGTTGATGCATCCCTCTATTACAATTAATGTAATCTTAAGTGTTCTTTATTTCTTTTGTGGTTAAACTTAAAAAACCTTTAAATTAGCTCTTGAAGGCATTTGTCGGGTTAATGCCGTATGTAATCCAGCCGAAATAATTTTATTTTTGAGTTCATTCTAACTATTTGCCATGGTCAACAAAACAGTATATAATATGAAACAACCTGAATTAGGCCATAAAATCCAAAATTGGAGAAAGGCAAAAGGACTAACACAAGAAGAACTTGTAGAGAGATGTAATTTAAATGTTCGTACTCTTCAAAGAATTGAAGCAGGAGAGGTGCTCCCCAGAAGCTATACCGTAAAATCAATTTTAGATGTTTTAGAAGTAGATTTCTCAGCATTAAATCTTCCGGATACTTCTGAAAAAGATATCTACACATTATTAAAGCCTAATAAGAAATTTATCCAATGGGCTGCAGTTTTAGGAGTATTGTATTTATGCTTATCCTTTGTGGAAGGATTTATTGAAATAGGTTATTTCTATGATTTTGGAATAGAAGTATCTGGAGTTACTTACAGTTTAATAAAACTGGGAATTATGTTAAGTTTCTCAGTTTTCTACTATGTGTTTTATATCATAGGTAAAAAGCTGGATGATGGTTTATTAAAAGTAAGCGCTATTGTTTTAATAGGTTTAATTGTGATAAGTAGTATAAATGATATTTCCGTTTTTTATACAGAATATATATCGATTGAATTTTCATTAATGATGACCTCCGTTGTTTTCGGAATAGGCTATACTTTATTAGGAATTGCTTTATTAATGAGAAAAGAGCTACTCGGGAATTTAGCGTTAGTTAGTGGGATTTTCGGAATAGTTTCAGGTGTTGGCTTCACTACCATCATTATGGCAATACCTGCATTATTTACTTTAACAATTTTTGAAATTTTACTGATTGTACTGATCGTGAGATTGGTAAGTAGTAATTCTAATGAATTAGCTGAATCAGTCACAGAGGTTTCAGCGGTAAATTCATAAAACTAATTACAAAAAAAGGGAGCTGATTAAAACCAACTCCCTTTTTAATTTATGATAATTCTATATTAGTCTTTCTGTATGCCCGGAACATTTTCAGGGCGTTTTGTTTGCCACTCAAATGTTTCCGCTTTCTTTTCTCTAGGAGCCACTTCATCTAAAGTATTAGAATCATACACTCTACCATTTTTAATCACATGCGTTAAAGTGTTGGTATTTCTGATCTCCTCCAATGGATTTTCTTCCATAATTAATAAATCAGCAATTTTACCTTCTTCTATACTTCCTAAGTCACCTTCTAAACCTAAGGCTTCAGCTCCTAAAATAGTAGCCGTTCTTAAGGCATCCATATTAGTCATTCCACCACTAGCTACTGACCAAAGCTCCCAGTGATATCCTAAACCTTGTAACTGACCATGACTCCCTACACCGCCTATTCCATCTGCTTCCACTAAATCTTTCATGAATTTAGCATGCTTAGGAAATACATGTTCCTCTTTCATAAACCAAGCACCTCTTCTTCTAGATTTTTGAGCTAATTCTTCATAAGGTGTGAAATACTGAAGCTTTTCATCATGATAAACATCTTCAGTAGCATAATAATATTCTTCAGCCCATGGTCCACCATAAGATACCAATAAAGTAGGAGTTACCGCCATTTTGGATTCTGCAATCGTTTGAACGGCATCTTTGTAAATCCCTACGATCGGTAAACTATGCTCATGACCTGGATATCCATCCAATAATTGAGTCATATTCAATTTATAATCTAATCCACCTTCAGTAGTTGGCATTAACTCCAACTCTTTAGCCGCCATGATAATCCACTGGCGCTGCTGACGATTTCCTACTAAATACATCTTAATACTTTTTGTATTGTAGTATTCGCTGTATTGTCTTAAAACATCTTTAGCATGTTCTAAAGATTTGATTTTATACATCCAATACCCCACACCAGGACCTGTACTATACACTCTAGGCCCATGAATCATTCCTGCATCTACCATATCAGAATACGTTAATACATCAGTGGTAGCGGTCTGTGGATCGCGAGTGGTAGTAACACCATAAGCCAAGTTAGCAGAATAAATCCATACTTGATTTTTGTGTAATCCCCAGTTTGGCCACATGTGCGCATGAGTATCCACAAAACCAGGTGTGATGGTTTTACCCTTAGCCTCTATGGTTTTAGCTCCTTTAGGAACTTCTAAGCTCCCACTTTCACCTACTGCTTTAATACGGTTATTTTCAATTAAAATATCGCCATTTTCAATCACTCCTTTATCTGTCATGGTGATGATGCGAGCGCCTTTGATTAAGATGGTTCCCTCTGGAATATCTTTTTCATAGGCTACCTTAATTTTTAACTCTTTAGCAGTGTAGCCTTCATCTTTCTTCTCTTCTTTTTTATCATCTGCTTTCTCGTCCTTTTCCTCTTTGTCTTCCTCAGAGTCTTTATCTTCTTCGTTCTCTTCTTTTTTCTTTTTAGCCGCTTCTTTTTTGGCTGTAGCTACGCTATCCGCATAAGCTTTACCTTCAGCTAAATCATAAATAAAGTGACTTGCACCTAATGACCAATGTACTTTTTTGCTATCACCAGACCATGCAGGGAATTCGCCTCCCATAACGGTTAATTTCATCGCAGGGAAAGCAGCATTATCAGCTTTAGCTAATGAAATTTTAGGAGTCTGACCATATTTAGGGATGGTTACCGAATACACATCATTATTGATTTTCGCTAAGGCAGTTTCACCATCTGGCGAAATTCTGATTTCAGATGGTCTTGATGCTTTGTTGTTTTCTCTCCAGGCTTTTTCATCACCAGGCAAAATATTATGAGAACCATCGTGCGCATGAATCATATCAATTGATGAACCATAAGTGGTAATTCCGGTCAATTGCAAATGTTCTTTCTCATCCGTACCATCCCATCTGATTGAAATCAGTCCTTTAGATCCATGATTTAAATAGATTCTATCGGATACTTTAGAGAAGTGCGGGGTGCTTCTGCCTTTTGCTTTGTCGATTAGCGTTACTTTTCCACCGTCAGCTGAAACCCACGCAATATCTTCCATCATTAAAGAGCCAAAAGGATCAATGGCATCCTTATACACTTGATTAGCTCCTCGGTTAAACACGATTCTATTTTGGGTGTAAGACCATTCAGGATCTAAATATAAAGCTGGGTTTTGAGTTAATTTAACTGGCTTTCCTCTTCCACTCGCACTCACTTTATATAAGTGACCTCCTTCTTTTTCTTCCCAGGTAGCGAAAACGATCTGGCTTCCATCTGGTGACCAGGCAGGCATAGCCTCTGTAAATTCATGTTTCGTAACTCTTTTAGGTTCACCATCCGGTAAATCCATTACGTATAATCGGTTTAAAGCGGTAAACGCTAATTTCGTTCCATCCGGAGATGGAACCCCATCTCTGATTTGCGTTACAAATGCTTCTTTTTCATCAGAAATAGGATAGTTGAATTTCAATCTTGGTCCTAATTCTAATTTTAAATCTACTTCGAAAGGAATCTCAGAAGCCGTTTTAGCATTGATATCTATTTTATGGATTTTACCTCCATAAGAAGCGATTATGAATTTGCTGTCCGGAGTGAATGACATAGCCGGGTAAACACCTAAAGGAGCAATAGACTCTTGCTCATCGCGCTGAACAGGATACGCTAACCACTCTTCATCACCAGTTTTTAAGTTTCTTCTCACTAAGCCGGTTTCGGTTTCAAAACGAGTACCATACACTAACCATTTTCCATCAGGAGAAATAGTAGGAGTGAAGGCTGAGCCGTAACGTGAGGTGATAATAGCCATATCACCATCTTCCATATCATAAGTTCCAATTTGATATTGTGGGAACTGCGCATTGTAATTCCAAGCTGATCTTCTTCTTGAGAAATACACTAATTTACCATCAGGGCTAACCGCAGGATCAGTAGTTTTTAAATTATCTGGTTTATCGATTAATTGTGCACCAGACCCACCTTCCTTATGGTAGATGTGCAATTTTATATTTCTTCTACCTTTTGCGCCTACTATATATTCACCATCAGGCGTCCAGTCGGCTGAGAAATAATTTTGATTGTTATCTTTTGTGATTTGCTTCATTTCCTCAGAAGCTAAATCCATAGTCCAGATGTTGTCAGATCCGCTTTTATCAGAGATGAATACGATGGATTTACCATCCGGGCTGTAACGAGGATGTACATCATATGCCATTCCTTCTGTAATTTTAGTGGCTTTTCCACCTGCAAAAGGAATTGAATAGATGTCTCCCATCATATCAAATAGAATGGTGGAGCCATCAGGACTCACATCTACAGAAAGCCAGGTACCTTCTTTGGTATTAAATTGAATGGATCTTTCCGGCTCAAGCGGAAGTTCTTTGGTTGCTTTTTTCGTGCTGTCTGTTTTTTCCTCATCCTGAGCAATAGCTCCGAAATTAAGTAGGATTAAAGCAATCAGCCATGATAATATTTTATAATGCTTCATAGATTAATTGGTTTATAGAATAGAAATGTAGTGAATTTTGGCCATAATGTGTTTTAAAATGTTAGGAATGGTTTATATCCTACTTTTATGAATTTTATGAAATGCTAAATAGCTGACATTTTTATATGATATGTATCTTTAAATTGCCAGTCTAATTCAAATATGATATGAGAATACTAATTATACTTTCAACTTTATTTCTGATGGCTTGTTCTAATCAAACTGAACAGGAAACTGAACAAGCCAATGTTAATGAGATCAAAGGCCAAAGTGTCAATCCATTAGTGGCCTCAATTCAAGAAGCTCACCAGCTTGATGAATTTAGAAAGAAGGAGATTGTTTCTTTTGATATAAAACTGACTTTCAGAGGCAATGAAAGATTAAATGCAAGGATTTACTCTACTACCAATTCATCTAAAGTATTGGTTAAGAATTCAGAAAACACACGTTTGCTATTTGATGGAAATGAAATTTGGATTCATCCTAAAGACAGCTTGTATGAGGGTGCAAGATTTGATGCTTTAACCTGGTCTTATTTTTTCATGGCCCCATTTAAGCTTAACGATTCGGGGACCCACCATACTCAAGCTGAGAAAATGAATTATCAAAATGAGGATAGCCTTATGAGTTCGAAATTAACTTTTGGGGAGAATATAGGGGATGCGCCAGATGATTGGTACATATTATATCAAAATGAGAATAGTAATTTATTAGAAGCCATGGCTTATATCGTTACTTTTGGCGGTCGCGAGCAAGAGAAGGCTGCTCAAAATCCTCATGCTATTAGTTATTCTGATTATAAAAAAGTTGAAGGAATACCTTTTGCACACAAATGGAAATTCTGGAATTGGAGTGAAAAGAATGGTTTAGAAGATCAGTTAGGGGAGGCTACCATTTCTAATATACAATTCACGGATGATCATTCAGTTTTTAATAAATCAAAAGAAGCAGCTCCAGTCCCGAAATAATTAGGAGTCTTCTAAATCAATATCCAAACGGCTTTTAAGGTATTTCTTTTCTTTATCGGCTAAGTTATCAGCAGCTTTCTTAATTGAATCATGAGTGGAGGCTCTATATTGATAGGCTTCTGTTTTGAACTTATACTCCTCATTAAATAGCAGGTAGTCGTAGGGGCCTTTTTTGCTGATCAGCTTTACAAAAATGGGACTTGTTTCGATGGCTATAAATAGAAATACGATAAAGGCATTAGCCCACCAAATAGCAGTGCTCTTGTCTGCCAGTCGGTCAAGCGCTTCCAGGCGAGCAGCAGGCCCGCCAATATCTTTAATGTTTAAAGCCGAAATTTCTGCAGCCTGTAAAGAATCTAATTGATTTAGTTGGGAGATTTTATTTTGAATGATCGGGTTATTTTGAGCTAACAATTGCTGAAGCTCTTTTTCGGATTGATCAGCATTCGCTTTTTTTATTTTATAGATAGGCCCTGGGTTCCTTTTCATAGTGCCTCCTGTACCATCAGCCTCTCTTCGGGCGAGTTCTCTTAATTCATTGCGTTCTTTTTCTTTTAGAGCGATTTCATTTTTGATCGAGTTTAACTCCTTACTGACTGATTCTTTTTGTTGACTAAATTGAGTAATGATCTTCTTTTTTTCAGCTGCTACCATTTCGGCTTGCATTACGCCAAGTTCAGCATTGATTTCTTTTTCAAATATTTTCAGTTCTAGAGGTTTTGCGATAACGATTGAAATGAGAAGGGCTAATACTAATCTGGGAATAGCCATTAAAAACTCTTCTTTTAGCTTGCTTTTACGCATGCTGGAGACAATGAATCTGTCCAAATTAAAGATCATCAAGCCCCAGAGGAGACCAAGGCCAATTGCAATGAAATAGTGGTCAAATACCGTAAAGAATGCATAAGCAGCTGAAAATGCAGCAAATAAGCCAGTAAAAATGATAGTCGCTCCTATGCCTACGTATTTACTTGAATCGGTAGGACATTGAGTTAACAGATTGACATCCGCACCGGAGCAATACCAGAAGAAATTCCTCATTTTATTCATTTGCAATTTTTTGTCTGTTCAAAATTGCAATTCTATCAATAGTAATGCCATCAGCTTATGCAGCCATTAGGTGCGCTTTAGGCTTTTTTAATTGTCCAAAATTGAACAATTAGCTTGTCCGAAATTAGTACGGATTGTTACGATAGTTGAGCTTCTACATAGAAAATGTAAAGTAATTTTAGGACTATTCATCTTAGTAAAGTTATATTAGGACTATAATGTAAAACTGTAAAGTTATTTTAGGACGATACAGTACGTATAATGCATATGATAAGGTAGAAGAAGTAGAAATATTAAAACAAATGAAAGAAAAAATTACGAATGCATTGGAAGAATAGAAATACTGACAAATATATACTTAGGGTATTTAAGCGCGTTGCGTTTTCTTTAACTTTTGTAATTCTTTTATTGATTGCAATATTTTTGATAAAAGGTTCTATTTCTTTAATAAGTAGTTCAATTATTATCCTTTCAACGTTTTTTTTAACATCTATTTCTTGGTTTAAATGGGCAAAATATAATATTAAATCGATTGAAGTTGGAGAAAATGAAATTACTATAGTCTTTTGTCAATTTGACACAAGAATTGAAACGACATGTATGGTTGATGAGGTATTATTTGAGATGAGAAGTCGTTATAAAAGTAAGGGATATTGGGCAATTTTTTGTAACGACAACCTTATTTTAAGACAAGAGGCATCATATTGGGATTCAAATTTAGATCTTTTGGAATTGCATGAAGAATTTAAGAAGTATTTACCTGATGGGAATGTTGTTACAATTTGATTGTCATTACCCCGTTCTCGCCATGCCCACATAGCGCGCGTAGCGAAGCAATACGCGTGCTACCTACTGTATAAAGCACTGTTTCAAATCATTTTTCTTAAATTGGTTCTTATCATTTAGAAGCTAAACCCATGTCGGAAAAGTATAAGTTTCACAATTCTTCAGCCTCTAAAATAGTAGAGGATGAGACTGATTATAAATACAGTTCTGCCAAAGAATATGCTGGGATTAGAAAAGGATTTTTGGATTTGGAATTAGTAATTTAGCTTATTGCTTCGCACGCGTTTAGCTTCGCAATGTGCGCGAGGGGGAATGAGCAAAACTTTTGAATATAGAAGTACTTTGATTGATATCAGATTAGAAAAAGAAATTCAAATTAACTTAGATCATTAATGCAGTCGAATATTAAAAGTAAATATAGGAGAAAAGCTATAATGGTGATTTTTTTCCCTTTAAGTCTTCCTTTATGTTTTCTATCATATCTGTTAATAAAAAAGGAAATTCAAGAACATTTTTTTTATGGCCAGATAGTTAAGGCAGAAATAAGAAATATTGAAGACTTTACAAGCACTAGCTTTCCTGGTGGAGGACCTCCAAAGTATAATCTTACTATGAGGAACCTTGATAATGAAAATGAAATAACTGATGGATTCGTAGTAAATGATGGGATAGATGACAATTTAAGAGAATTTATAAATCAGGTTGAGGTTAATGATACTGTCGAAGTTAAAATTTTAAATAAAAACCAAGCAAAAATACTTAAATTTAAAGGTCAAGAAGTGCAGCCTTACAATTCATATTTCAACCTATTTTGGTATTATCTATTTATATTATTTCTATTAGGATTAATTGCATTACCCTATTATGTATATTTCAAATATAAAAAATGAAACAACCTCAGCTCGTCCTTCTTTGTAAGGAGGATACCTAAACCAAACAGTTGAAATGCTTAAAAGACATAATTGATCTAAAGCAAGTAGATATCTTTACCAGAGAAATCAATAAAATTGAAGCCTTAATTGTAGTTGATGCAGAAGAATAGTTATAAAGTTCAACAAGAGATTATTGTTGAAGGACTGGTTTGGTTGAAATTAGCTTCTTGAGTTGAAAACTCATTTTTTGTGAATCCTCGTTACAAACGAGGACTAGTGGAGTATTTAAGCGCGTTGCGTTTTCTTTAACTTTTGTAATTCTTTTATTGATTGCAATATTTTTGATAAAAGGTTCTATTTCTTTAATAAGTAGTTCAATTATTATCCTTTCAACGTTTTTTTTAACATCTATTTCTTGGTTTAAATGGGCAAAATATAATATTAAATCGATTGAAGTTGGAGAAAATGAAATTACTATAGTCTTTTGTCAATTTGACACAAGAATTGAAACGACATGTATGGTTGATGAGGTATTATTTGAGATGAGAAGTCGTTATAAAAGTAAGGGATATTGGGCAATTTTTTGTAACGACAACCTTATTTTAAGACAAGAGGCATCATATTGGGATTCAAATTTAGATCTTTTGGAATTGCATGAAGAATTTAAGAAGTATTTACCTGATGGGAATGTTGTTACAATTTGATTGTCATTACCCCGTTCTCGCCATGCCCACATAGCGCGCGTAGCGAAGCAATACGCGTGCTACCTACTGTATAAAGCACTGTTTCAAATCATTTTTCTTAAATTGGTTCTTATCATTTAGAAGCTAAACCCATGTCGGAAAAGTATAAGTTTCACAATTCTTCAGCCTCTAAAATAGTAGAGGATGAGACTGATTATAAATACAGTTCTGCCAAAGAATATGCTGGGATTAGAAAAGGATTTTTGGATTTGGAATTAGTAATTTAGCTTATTGCTTCGCACGCGTTTAGCTACGCAACGAGCACGAGGGGGGGATGAATTTGAGATAGGAAACTAATGAAGAATACAGCATTAATAAGAAAAAGAAAAGCCATCTTAGTTATTTTTATTCCTTTAAGTATTCCGCTTACATTTATATTGTTTTTAATGATAAGGCAGGAAATCAGAGAACATATATATTATGGTCAAATTAAGGAGGCAAAAGTTTTAGAAATCGAAGGTGCGCGTTATTCTGGTTCAAAAGGTGGAGGAGTACCGGCTTTCAACATTGAAATGAAAAGTCTCGAATCGGATAAATTTTACTACGAAATTATCAAGGTTAACTTCCAAAGAGAGAGTCCCATCAGAAGATTTAAAAATGAAGTGGAAGTGGGAGATACTGTAACTATCAAAGTGTTAAATGAATCGCAGGCTAAAATATTAGAGCACAAGAAGCGAGAGGTGCAGCCATATAATTCTTATTCTAATTTGTTTTGGTTTTATTTAGTTATTCTATTCCTTCTAGGATTAGTTGTATTACCTTATTATGTTTTAATTAAATACGGAAAATGAAACAACCCTAGCTCGACCTCCTTTGTAAGGAGGATGCCTAAACCAAGCATTTGCAATGTACAAAGGAGACATAGCTTATTGCTTCGCACGCGTTTAGCTTCGCAACGCGCGCGAGGGTACATTTTCTGTTAGAAACAGTATAATCAATCTAAAATAATAAAAAATGAAACATATACATTACACCTCTCTTAATGGTACTAATTTTCTAGCTATTATCGCCTTCATTGTTGGTTTCTCAATTGCAATTTATATGGGTGAATCAATTATGTTCTCTTTTGCGATTGCTTTTGGAGGTTTGTTATTCATGAGATTCCTAACATTTACGAAATGTTTCAAATTTTCATACGATGAAAGAGAGATTGTATTGATAAATGCTATTTTTCCACCTATGGAGTACCGGTATAAAGTACCTGATTTAAAAGAGATTTATATAGATGATGTAGCTAAATGGGGTGCGGGAGTAGTAATAAAGGATAAGACTGATAGAAAAATGATTTTTGGAATATCTGGTTCGGACAGCGGTGAAATTTACGAAATGGTTGATTTCATAAATGCTAAAATAAAGGAGAGGAAAAATGAATCGAAATAGCATGAAGATATTTTTTACAATACTTATCGTTTTGGTTACTGCTCTTGCACAAGCCCAAAACCTCACACAATCTATTGAGAAACAAATCAATGCAGCAAGGGGAAGCCACATAGCGCGCGTAGCGAAGCAATACGCGTGCTACCTGCTATAAAAAGTACTGTTTCAAATCATTTTTCTTAAATTGGTTCTTATCATTTAGAACCAAACCCCATGTCTGAGAAGTATAAGTTTCACAATTCTTCAGCCTGTAAAATAGTATTGGGTGAGGCTGATTATAAATACAGCTCTGCTAAAGAATATGCTGGGATTAGAAAAGGATTTTTGGATTTGGAATTAGTAATTTAGCTTATTGCTTCGTACGCTTTTAGCTTCGCAACGCGCGCGAGAGGATGGAGCGATTGCACTAGGAAATAGTTCTGTAACAATTAAGAATAAAGTTATAAATATAATTCCATGAAAAAAATAAATAGGACACCATTCAATAGTATATTTATTGGCTTCATTTTAATAACAAGTCTTTTTTTATTTGTACTTGTCATGAGGGAATTCCAAAATACTCTTCTATTTTTATTCTTTTATTTAATTTCAATTTTGTTTTTTATAATGACTCGTATTGGTTATGTGAACGATATCGAATATGATGGTTTAAAAGTGAGGATTATACATTCCGTTACGGGTAATATAAATGAAAAACCTTTAGCAGATTTGAAAAATATCTATACTGAATTTGTTACTGCAGCAGGTACCCTCATTGTTTTTCATCACCAAGACGATTCCAAAAGGTCATATGGATGCATAGGATGTGATTTAGATGAAATTGCTGAGATGGTAGAATTTATTAATAAAAAAATTCATGAGAATGATAAACAAGATGAATAGTATGTTTTTTTACCAAGCTCGTCCTCCTTACAAAGGAAGATGCCTAAACCAAGCATTTACAATGCTTAAAAGACATAATCGATTTAAAGCAAATAGATGTTTTTATCAGAAAACCTATAAAATGGAAGCCTTAATTGTAGTTGATGCAGAAGAATAGATATAAAGTTCAACAAGAGATTATTGTGTAAGGTCTGCTTTGGTTGAAATTAGGTTTTTGAGTTGGAAACCCATTTTTTGCTGATCCTCGATACAAATGATGACATGTGGACATTATGCTTTAGCCTAAAGCAGTATTAATGTTCTTTTCATCTTTTTTCGTGCTTCATAAATTGATTTTGCCTTATTTCGCATGATGAAGCAAGAGCGATTGATAAACCGTCCTTTTATAGCACTTGGGTTTAGTGCTTTTTTATTTTTCGCCAGCTTCAATATGATTATTCCTATGCTGCCAGACTTTCTTACTTCATTGGGTGGTGGAGAATATAAAGGTCTTATTATTTCATTGTTTACGATTACGGCAGGTCTTTCAAGGCCTTTTAGTGGAAAGCTAGCCGATAAGATCGGTCGTTTGCCTGTAATGATTTTTGGGGCTACAGTATGCTTTGTAGCAGGCCTTGCTTATCCATTTGTAACTGGAATTATCGCATTTTTTGCCTTACGTTTACTTCATGGTTTTTCTACAGGTTTTACCCCTACAGGTAATGCAGCTTATGTAGCGGACATTGTTCCCATACATCGGAGGGGAGAGGCAATGGGAATCATTGGAGTTGCTATTAGTATTGGAACTGCATCAGGTAATGCAATTGGCGGCTATATTGGAAGTGCTTTTCCAATAGATTATGTTTTCTACGCTTCTGCTATCACCGCGATTTTAAGTGTGATCATCTTATCGGGTATGAATGAAACTTTAGCAGATAAGGTCCAATTTAATTTTGGCCTGCTGAAATTAAAGCGACACGAGATTATTGAAAAGAGAGTCTTAGTTCCTGCTATTTATATGGCTTTGTCTGTTTTCTCTTTTGGTTTAGTATTAACGATTATGCCTGATTATAGTGCTCATTTAGGTATTAGTAATAAGGGCTTATTTTTTGCAGTTTTCGTTCTAGCATCCTTGGGAGTCCGAATTTTTGCAGGTAAGATTTCCGATAAAGTGGGGCGTGTAAAGGTGCTGAAAGTTTCTTCCTTTTTACTAGCAGTAGCTATGGTGTTAATTGCTTTTTCATATTCATTATTAACATTAATTGGAGCTGGAATTATATTCGGTTTAGCGGTAGGAATGAATTCTCCTACAGTTTTTGCCTGGGCTATTGATTTAGCAGAAGATCATAAAAGGGGAAAAGCTCTAGCAACTCTGTATATATTCTTAGAAATCGGAATTGGAATGGGAGCTTTTATATCGGGTTGGGTATACAGTAATGATGTAGAATTCTTTCCTCGTACTTTTTATACAGGAGCTGGAGTTGCGCTAGCAGGCTTTATTTATTTGAATATTGCTACTCGAATTAAGAAGATGAAGTAAGAATTATATAATATTAGTAAAAGCAAATTATTTTATTTTCTACTAAACATTTTTCTTTCCAGAGGTTATTAAAATATGCCTGAATTACCAGAAGTAGAAAATTATAAGCGATATTTTGATGGCACTTCTTTAGACCAAAAGATAGTGGGTTTTAGCTGTGCTGATGATCGTTTATTGAAACAAGCTAAGGATGATTTTATCAGCCAATTAGTTGGTAAGAAATTCACATCTTCAAAACGAATAGGGAAGTATTTTTTTGTTGAAACTGATGGGGAATCCACCCTAGTCATGCACTTTGGGATGACAGGTAAACTTACTTATTTTAAAGACATAGAAGATAGACCTAAATTTGCTCATATCGTTTTTGAATTTGAGAATGGTTTTCATTTGGGCTTTGAAAATAAGCGAAAGTTTGGCTGGATGGATTTAGCTGATTCGGTTGAATCTTATCAAAAGGAAAAAAAGTTAAGTGAAGATGCAAGAGATTTATCTTGGGATGATTTTTATGCAGCTTTAAAGAATAGAAAAACCTTCATAAAACCTGTTTTATTAGATCAAAGCGTAGCGGCAGGTATAGGCAATTGGATGGCTGATGAAATTCTGTATCAAGCTAAGATTCACCCAGAGAGTAAGCTTGAAGCACTAAAAGAAGATCATCTGAAAACGGTTTTTGAATCGATGAAAAAAGTCATCGAAATGGCCATTGATAAAGAGGCGGTTTATACCGACTTTCCTGAAGATTACTTAATGCATAATCGGAATGAAGGGGGTAAATGTTATCATACTGGTGATGAAATAATAAAAACTAAAGTGGGAGGACGCGCCACCTACATTAGTTCTAAATGGCAAGAAAAGATTCAATAGTAGATTTGAATTTTTCAAGTAAGATTCCTGCCTCCCGATAAATCGGGACAGGTTTCGCAGGAATGACGCTCGGAAAAAACATTTCAAGAAATGTTATCAAAATTCTGCTACAATAATCATATCCGAAATTACTGTTTGCTGTATAGAAACTATCTCAACAATAAGGTAACCAAAGAAAAATGATTTTGAGGGTTAAAGACAATGATCGCAAAGAACGTCATCCCTGCGAAAGCAGGGATCTATTAATTTTTTTATAAAATATATTCTGTACTACTTAAAATCAGCTACTTCTTCATACAAATCTTTAAACGAAGGATTTTGTTCTTTAATAAGTTTTATTTTCCAATCTCTTTTCCATTTTTTTAATTTGTTTTTCCCTGAGAATAGCTTCTTCTATGGAATCGAAAAACTGAAAAAATATCAAGTCGGTGCATTTGTATTTCTTTGTGAACTCTGAACCTTCTCCATATTTATGTTGATAGCTCCTTCTAGCTAAATTTGCTGTCACTCCTGTGTAGAGTACTGTTCTGTTGTAATTGCTCACTATATATACGTAGCCACCTTTAGCGGTCATAGGTTGAAATTTTATGAACTAAGATAGAAAGTTTTATCAAAAAGATTCCTGCCTCCCGATTTATCGGGAGGCAGGGATCTAATTCGCTCGGTTATACTGTTACCCGCAAACCAATTTATATCCGTAACCTCTGATATTCAAAATCTGTAAATCAGGATCTTTTTCAAGTTTTTTACGCAGCTTGCTGATATATACATCCATGCTTCTCGCATTGAAAAAGTCTGCGGATCCCCATAATTTTTCAAGTATAAGCGACCGATCTGTTAATTCATTTTGATGAAGAATTAACTCTTTTAAAACCTCCGATTCTTTACTGGTTAAATAAAGTTCTTCTTGTTCAAATTTTAAAAGCTGCTTACCGGGATGGAAATTATACTTTCCTACTGGAGTCCATTCTTGATGAATAGGATTACTTTTACGTTCTAATAGTGCCTTAACTCTCACTATTAGTTCTTCCATGCTGAAAGGTTTTTTAACATAATCATTGCCTCCTTTTTCGAAGCCTTCAATTACATCTTCTGTTGTTGATTTTGCAGTTAGGAATATGATAGGGATATAGGAATCTGAATTACGGACCTTTTTGGCCAAACTGAAACCATCCAATTTTGGCATCATTACGTCTAAAATGAGTAAATCATAATCCTTTTGCTGATAGCTAAGCCAGGCTTTTTCACCATCTTCACAATGATCTACTTGAAAACCTCTGCTCTCAATGCTTTCTTTTAAAATTAAACCTAATGAAGGCTCATCCTCTGCTAATAAAAGTCTATAGTTTTTCTTCATGGTAAGCAAGCTTCAAAATGCGTTAGATTTTTAGAGATGTGTAACTCTAATTTTCCATCATGTTTTTCAATAACCTTTTTACTATAATAAAGTCCGATACCAAAACCTTTTACATTATGGATATTGCCATGAGGAATTCTGTAAAATTTGTCGAATACCTTTTTAGATTGTGATTTGGATAGATTACCACCATTATCCATCACACTGAAACAATGATGATTTTCTTTAAACTGGTAAGTAAATTGAATTTCATTTCCCCCATATTTTAATGCATTATCAATAAGGTTGGAAAGGGCATTTTCTAAGTGAAACTTATCGGCTTCTAAAATATGATTATTGTCGGCAAAATCACATATTATTTTTTTATCAGTATTATGATTTTGATATCGCTCGATTAATTCTTGGCAGAAAGTTGAAACTTGAATTGCTTCTTTTTTAATCATTAGCTTTTCGCTATCGAGCGTAGCGGTTTCTAATAATTTTTCTACCATAGCATTCATTTTATTGACTTGCTGCTGACCAATGTGAAGATACTTTTTAGTCTTCTCAGGATCATTCTCAGGATTGAAATTTTGTAATGCCTCAACCGAGGTAGAAATGGTGGCTAAAGGTGTTTTAAATTCGTGGGTTATGTTGTTGATTAAATCATTCTTAATCTCGGCTAGATCTTTCTGATTTTTAATCGTTTTGTACAGAAAGCCTAAAACAAAAATTATCAATAGAAAGAAGGCTAATGAGAAGCTACTATTGATAAATCCCTCTTGTAAAATTGCTAATGAAGCATTTTCATATGCAAGATTTACTTTTTCACTTGGAGGTAATAAGTCTTCATCAGCTGTGTAAAGTAGTGGCATGGCTTTAACAAGATCTTCATTATAGCTGCCGATAACAGAATCTTTTTTCAGATGCTGTATACCATAAGTAATATCTAAATTATTTTCTCTTAGTTCATCATTAAAGTAATTACTCAGTAATTCGAAATCTAGGGTGTCTCTGCTAACAGAAATCACAAGTTTATTAGAAATGCTTTTCAATGAGAAAACGCTATCTGCGGCTTTTCTACCCGCCATCATCACGATATCATTCTTTTTATCAAGAAATACTTCTTCTTCCTTAAAGTCCCCTTCAATTACAATTTGGGTAATGTTTAATCCATCTAATTCTTTTACCTTTTTCTCCAGTATTTGGCTTCCTTTTTTGGAGAATGGACTTTCGCTAAACCTTTGAAAGAAATCTCGAGTAATGGCATGACTTAATTCTGAGCTGTCAGTTTTAACTTTCTTTTTACTTCCTTCTTGGATATCAGTAATGACGATCACATCTGATTTTGATAATTCATCAAAATAATTTTTCAGAGCAGTATCGAATGCCAAAGTCACATCCTGAGTGAAATTATAATAGGCCTCCTTATAATTTTTAATAAAATAAAAACCATGAAATAATATAGCAGCAGTAAAAACTGTGATTATTAATATTCCGATCGCTTTGAATTTTCTTGAATTCATACTGCAAGATAAAGAAAAGCAATTAGCCAAATTCTGATTTAACACTCTTTAACATTCATTAACATTGTTTGAAAGCCAGCTTTAGTTGATTTGTATCAAACAAAAAAACAATGATCATGAAATATCTAATTCTTACCCTATGTGGCCTATTCGTTTACACTCTATCAGACGCACAGCAATTTAGCGGTACCGCTACTTTTAAAAGTAGCAGTCAGATAGAACTTTCTTTAGATTCTACTGCTATGTCACCTCAGCAAATGCAGGCTTTAAAGCAGCAGTTGATGAAAAAGATGCAGAAAACCTACAAATTAAAATTCAATGCAAAAGAGTCTCTATGGGAACAGGAAGAAAGTGTAGATTCTGGCCCTGCAAAGGCTTCTTCAGGTGGAATGGAGCTAGCAATAATGGATGGCAGTTCCAAGGATAAAATGTACAGGAATTTAGAAGCTAAAGAATATAGAAATAGCCAGGAGATAATGGGTAAAAGATTTCTAATTGTTGATAGCCTACCGAATTATGAGTGGGAGATTACGAATGAAAGCAAAAAAATTGGTGATTATAACTGTCAAAAAGCTATTTACACCAGAATTTCAGATGCTAAAAGATTTGCAACAGGAATGGATGAGATGGAAGTAATTAAAGATACTACAAAAGTTGAAGCCTGGTTTACCATGGATATTCCAGTAGCTCATGGGCCAGTTCAATATTTTGGATTACCAGGTTTAATTCTTGAGTTAAAATCTAATGGCAGACATTTTATATGCACAGAAGTAAGTATGAATTATAAGGAAGTTGAAGAAATTAAAGTGCCTGATCAAGGAAAAGTGGTGACGAATGATGAATTTGAGAGTATTTCTGAAGAGAAGATGAAAGAGATGATGCAACGTTATCAAGGTCACGGGAATGATTCGAATATTGAAATTGTAATTGGCGGATAATCCTTGCTATGAAGACTTTTATACATCTCATTTTAATTACAGGCTTACTCATATTCTCATTTAGCACTTCAGCCCAGGAAAAGGACTACTATCAATTGAAAGGTAGAGTAATAGATTCGCTCAATCAATCAATTCCATATGCTAACGTTTTATTAAAGGATACTACAACCAATGCTATTAAAGCTTTTGCAGTAACCGATGAGGAAGGTCGTTTTAAAATGACAATTCAAATGGAACAGCCTTATGAATTAAGGGCAAGCTTTGTGGGTTTTGTCCCCTTTATTCGAAATATTGTCACTGATCCTAGTAAAGTGCAGGATATTTTGATTCAATTATCACAGGATGAAGGCTTACTGAATGAGGTGCAAGTGGTGAAAGAGATGCCTGTTACCATGTCTGGGGATACTTTAATTTATAAAACTGAAGCTTTTACTACTGGAAAAGAAAGAAAGTTAGAGGATGTTCTAAAGGAATTACCAGGTGTTGAAGTTGATGAGGATGGGAGTGTAAAAGTTCAAGGTAAAAGAGTGGATAAATTACTGGTGGAAGGGAAGCAGTTTTTTGATGGCGATAGTAAAATGGCGATTAAGAACCTGCCTGCTAAGGCTATCGATAGAGTGCAGGTGCTTAAAAATTATCAAGATAACTCCACTTTGAGAAATGTTAATACTAATGAAAATTTGGCTATGAATATTACGCTCAAAGAAGATCAAAAATCTTTAGTATTTGGAGATGTTAGTTTGGGTGGAGGTCCTAAAAATAGCTATGCAGGTCACGCAAATGCATTTTACTACAGTGATGATTTAAGTGTGAATGCAATTTTAGACGCTAATAATATAGGGAAGCAAGCCTTCAATTATAATGACTTTCAAAGAATGCGTCAGGCTCAAAATCCTTGGGGAATTCAATCAGGAGCTTTGAAAATTGAAGATCAAAATAATGGAAATGCAATTCCTCAAAAAGATAGAACTCAAGTCCAATCTTTGAGAAGTGCTTTTACAGGCTTAAATATAGCTTTTCAACCTTCAAAAAAGTGGCAGCATCAAGCATATCTAATTGCAAACAATGCGGAGGTTGATGAAAAACAAATTCAACAAAGACGCTTTTTAAGTGAGCAGGCTCCTGAACCAGAAAATAGTGAAAGTAATCAAATACAGAATTATGGAAATGTGCTGGGACAATACCAAGTAGATTATGTGCCTTCCCCATTTAGTAATTGGCAATATAAAAGTCAATGGCTTGGCAATAGAATATCAGGAAATCAGAATATAAAATCTAGCTGGGCGGATGGACAACTTAGCGATATAGTGAACGATAGTGATGAATGGAGCTGGAATCAACAATTAAATTATTATACTCAGATCAGTCCGGATCACATATTTTCAATAGAAAACCAATTTTTATGGCGCAATGAAAATGGTCAAAATGAGTGGGATTTACTATATGGATTGAATTCTGAGCAAGACTCTTCCATTTTCAGAGAGGAATTCTCACAAAAAAATACGAAAACACTGCAGTCAGAACTTCATTATTATTGGATATGGAACAATAAAAATCATTTAGATTTATCCATGTCCTATCAATATCAGAGTACTGATTTTAATCAAAATTTATTTGATGAGGAAAACCTAGATTTAGTGGATTATAAAATTGATAATTCAAGAGTGTGGTCAAATTCTGCAGTTGGTGCTCAATGGAAATCTAGAGTAGGTAGCTTTTTGTTCTTACCAGGGGTTAGTTACTTCTATTTAAACGATCAGAGGGATGCATTGAATAATGGTGAAAATAATGATAGGATTAGCAATCATTATGTGCTACCTAATTTTAGAGTAAAGTATGATATCAATAGTGTTCAGGGATTAAATTTAGTGTACAAGCAAAATGTAAGAAGTCCACAAATAGAATGGTTGAGTAATGCAATACAATTAAGGTCATACCAAAATATATTCAGTGGAGATACAAATTTGCAGCCAGCATTTTATAATATGCTTGAATTGAATTATCATTTCTTCAATTTATTTAATGGGATGAATGCTTTTTTCAGAGCTTCATATAATCAGGTTCAATATTCATTTCAGGAGGCCACTGATTTTAATGGACTCATAAATAATTCTTCCTTAATTAATAGTGGGGAACCGCAAAATGATGCACAATATAGTGGAAGATTGGATAAGAGGTTCAAATCATTTCGATTGACTTATGAATCGAATGGTATGTATCAAGAATATGCTAATCAGGTAAATGGTGAATTGTTAGACAATGAACAGTGGAGTTTGAACAATAGTCTTGCATTTCAAACCAATCTTGGTAAACATATCACCAGCAGTATAAAGTACTCGCTTCAAAATAATGAGTATACTAATGGGGATTCACAAAATGAATTCAATCTTCAAAGGTTTACTAACAAATGGGAGTCTAAATGGAGTGATAATTTTGAATTTGATTTCGAAATAGAATATCAAATATATGCCGGCACTAATACGAATAGTGACTGGTGGATAGCGAACTCCGAATTGAGTTATGAAATACCAAATTCAGCATTTCGACTAGATGCTCAAGTGTATAACTTATTAGATACAAAATCGGTGAATCGTGATTATCTATCAGAATATTTTGTGAGTACTTATCAAAATTTTATTCAAGGTAGAAGGATGATGTTTAGCGTGAATTATAATTTTTAATTAAAAAAAGGTTACTTAAAATAAAAAAAAAGCCTGCAAAATCAATTTGCAGGCTTTCCTTTTAGCTAACAATTATTTGTTCTAATCTAACAAGCCAAAGACTTCTCTCAAAATATCATTAACTCTAGCATTAACATTATTTCTAATATTAGCTTCTTCATCCTGTACCTTTAAGAATAGTCCATCTAATCCTCGAGTAGTTGCATAGGCTGAAATATCCGATTCTTCTATTGTATTTATATTAGCAAGTGAGCCAATTGAATTTCCTAAGACGCTAGTATTTAGGATGTTGTTATACTCGGAGACAAAATTACTGTAGAGAGCTTCAACAGTACGATCTCCTATTTTTACCTGATTAACAGCATTATTCACTTTTGGCTCAAATGTATTGAATAATGATTCATAAGTATTGTCAATTAAATAAGCGGTAGCTGCTGTATCTGATCCATATAAAATGCTTTCCGCATCAGCGATTGTAATTCCTCTGATTGCGTCAAAAAAGATAGGGCCAGCTTCTTTTGCAGCTTCTTCAGCTGCTCTGTTTAAGCCTAATATTAATTCTTCTTCTTTACTGGCTAAACTATTAATTCCTAAAGAAGGTACTCCTTGATTATAAATTGTTTCACCAGTTAATGTACCAAATAACGGGACATTAATTTCAATTGCTTTAAGTGCTGCAATTTGTGATTCTAGTTCATCGGGGAGTAAAATTTTAACAGCTTCATCTTTTAAATAGCCATCAACAACTGCCAATTTGGAAGTAGCAGTATCAGTTCCAACCCGTAAGGCTTCTTTCAGTCCTTCAGCGATGTTAATATTCGCGGGTTCTTCTAGGGCTTCATTTAGTAAATCACATGAGGATACCAAAAGGATTGAAAGTATTAGGCTAAGTGAGAATAGATTTTTCATAACTCGAATATTTATTGAATATAAATATCACAAATATTTAGCCAAAAAATAGAATTGAGATGGTTGAATTTTACGCTCAAGTAATAAATGGAAGGATATTACATATTAACTTACCAAGCCAGGATACCAGCATGTATCCAATACATGAATTTTGGAAGGATTAAATCTTAGGAAGATTTCATCTCCTTTTTCAAAAAGAATTTTTTCATGGGCATGAATTACCACATGTGTTTCAGCTCCGATATCGGCATGCACTTGTTGATGATCTCCGAAGTATTGTGCTAAGACTACTTTTGCGGGAAAAGTTCCTTCTTTATGGTCAGTACATATATCAATATTTTCGGGTCTGATGGCAATTAATACTTGCCCTGTCTTATCGGTTTTACTTCCTGCAATAGGGCCTGCTTTTAATTTATAAATCCCATCTTCAGCAGTAGCGTTCATGGCGTTTATTTTACCAAAAAAGCTTGCTACATAAAGGTTTTTAGGGGTTTCATATAATTCACGAGGAGTTCCTACTTGCTGAATTTTACCGTCCTTTAAAATGGCGATCCTATCAGCAGAAGAAAGTGCATCCCGCATGTCATGGGTTACGAATAGCGCAGTTGCTCCTGCTTTTTTAATGATGTTTCGAACTTCTTCCCGAACCTGATCTTTTAAAACAGCATCAAGATTACTAAATGGCTCATCTAATAAAATCAAACCTGGATTTGGGGCTAGTGCTCTTGCTAAAGCTACTCTTTGCTGCTGGCCGCCAGATAAGTGATGAGGAAACCTATTAGCATAACTACTTAGGCCGACCATATCAGTTACCTCTCTTACCCTTTCTTTTAGGTTGGGAAATTGTTTTTTAGAAAGTCCGAATTTAATGTTTTCAGCAACTGTAAGATGAGGGAATAAAGCATAGTCTTGAAAAACCATCCCTATTTTTCGCTTTTCAGGTTTCATGCTGAAATTATCATCCACCACCTTGTCACCATTTATCAATATTTGGCCTTTGTCTGCTTCTTCAAATCCAGCGATAAGTCTTAGCAAGGTAGTTTTCCCACTTCCGCTTTCACCAACTAGTGCTAATAACTCCCCTTTATTCACTGTTAAATTTGCATCATTAACAGCGTATTGGAGTTTCTTACCAAATCTCTTATGTAAATTTTTAATTGATAATACTTCCATCAGCTTTCGTTGATTTCATTAAACGGTTAAGTATGATAATAGGTATGGTACCAATTATAATAATAATTAATGATGGTGTTGCTGATTCAGCAATTAATTCATCACTAGCCAATTCATAGGCTTTGGTGGCTAAAGTATGGAAATTAAAAGGTCTTAGAATTAAGGTTAAGGGTAATTCTTTTAAAATATCTACAAAAATTAAGATGCCTCCAGATATTAAGGCCCCTTTGATCAAGGGAAGGTTTACTTTCATTAAGGTTTTGAATGATCCTGCACCTAATGAATAAGAAGCTTCATCAATACTACTGCCAGTCTTTTTAAATGCAGCCTCTATTGGATTTAAAGAAACTGTTAAGAAGCGAACGATATAGGCAAAAGTTAGAGCGAAAATAGTCCCGCTAAATATCAAACCTATTTTCATGTCGAAGCTTTCTTCCCAGGTGTTAATTAAGAATTTATCTAAACCTAATAAAGGAATCATAATGCCAATGGCAATTACTGCGCCCGGAATTGAATAGCCCATTGCTGCGAACTTCGCTAAAAAGCTGAAAAATCTATTTTTATTTACTTTAACAGCAAATAAAATAATAACTGAGATACTAACACAAAGTATTGCTGCAATTATAGCTAGCCCAAAGCTATTAGCCATTAAAATAAGGAAGTCAAAATCTAATATTTTTTTAATGGTTTGGAATGACCACAGAATTAATTGAAAAACAGGAGCCAGGAATCCCAGGAATAATGGGATGAAACAAACCAACCAGGCAAAAAACTTCTTCCATCCTTTTAGCTGGTATCTTTTTAATTGCCTTCCAATTCTTGCACCTTCATCAAACTTTACTCTTCCACGCTGAAATCTTTCAGCCATAATCATAATGAAAATAAAGCCCATTAAAATGCCGGAAAGATTAATGGCTGAATTAGGATCCCCAAACGAAAACCAGGCTCTAAAGATACCGGTTGTAAAGGTGTTGATGCCGTAATATTTTACTGCCCCATAATCATTTAAAACTTCCATCATAACCAATGAAAGTCCTCCAATGATAGCCGGTCTACTAATGGGTAAGGCTATTCTAAAAAAGGTAGTCCATGAAGAGCTTCCTAAAATTCTGGAAGCTTCTAATAAAGTAGCAGATTGACTGATAAAGCTTGACCGCGCTACTACGTATACATAAGGGAATAATACTAATGACATTACGATGGCCACTCCCCAGAAATTCATTATATCAATATAGATTACTTCTGAGAGACCAATATCTCTCAAAAACACTTGAATTGGGCCTGTATAATCGAATATGCCAGCATAAGTATAAGCGGCTATGTAAGTAGGAATTGCAAGTGGTAATATTAGCATCCATTCAAAATGTCTCCTTAAAGGAATTCTGCAAGTGCTCACTATCCACGCTGAAGATAAACCTAATAATAAGGTGAGAAAACTAACCACGATAACAAGCCCAATAGAATTAATGATGTAATTGGTTAATACTGTGTCAACCAAATGAGACCATACACTATCTGTCGTTTCATCAAATAGCTTAAAAAAAAGGGTATAAATAGGTAAGCCAATAATCAGAACCAATGCAATTAATGCAAAGGCCCAACCATTGGCATACTTTTTATATTTTGAAATGGATTTTAGCTTACTCACAAATTACTTCCAACCCGCTCTGTCAAATATTTTAACTGCTAAATCATTCTTTTCACCCAAAACTGATAAGTTAAGGCTGTCTTGTTTGAATTCACCCCAAGCCTTTAAAGTAGGTGCCCATTCAACTTTTTGGTTTACAGGATATTCATAATTCACACCAGCAAAAACTTTTTGAGCTTCTTCAGAAACTAAGAATTCAATAAATTTGATCGCGTTTTCTTTATTTGGAGCATATTTAGCAACTCCGGCACCACTTACATTAATGTGAGCACCTCTTCCATCCTGATTTGGAAACAAGATTTCAACTGCTTCAGCTACTTTTACTTCTTCTTCACTTGAAGAGTTTAACATTTTACCTAAGTAATAAGTGTTTGATACAGCAACATCTCCTTCTCCGGCAAAAACAGCTTTTATTTGATCTCTATCTCCACCTTTAGGGTCTCTTGCCATATTTTCAACTACACCTTC
Source organism: Marivirga arenosa (assembly GCF_030503895.2). Lineage (GTDB taxonomy): Bacteria > Bacteroidota > Bacteroidia > Cytophagales > Cyclobacteriaceae > Marivirga > Marivirga arenosa. The sequence continues at coordinate 911,260 of NZ_CP129970.2, read as the reverse complement.
TGCCCATGCAGTTGCAGCTTCTTCTCCATTATGAGCAATTATAGAGGCCATTAATGATTGATTATAGATATTAGATGAAGAACGGATTAATAATCTTCCTTTAATTTCAGGATTAGCGAGTGCTTCGTAAGTCGAAATTTTCTCTGGAGAGATGTTTTCTGGATTGTAAACAATTACTCTTCCTCTCACTGTAAGTCCAAACCAATTATTGTCTACATCTCTAAGATTAGCAGGAATAGTAGTATTTAAATTTTCAGATTCAACTGATTGTAATAATCCTGCTTCTTTGGCTCTATGTAACCTACCTGCATCCACAGTAATCAAAACATCAGCTGGAGAATTTTCCCCTTCTAATTTCATTTTCTGAATTAATTCATCTGCATTGGCATTTACAACATTTACTTTAATGCCTGTTTTTTCTTCAAAATCTTTGAAAAGTTGCTGATCAGCTTCGTAATGCCTATGTGTATAAACATTTACTTCTTGGTTTTCATTTTCTGATGCTGACTCACCTTCCTTGTTTGAAGTTGATTGGCTACATGACCAAATTGTAGCTAAGGCAAAAATTGTTATTAAAATATGTCTCATTATTATAGGAGCGTTTAAAATTCGAGTGCAAATTTAATCATAATTGGATTAATTCTAAATAATAGCGGTATTATTTTAGAGCAATTAATTAAATTGCAACCGTAAATATTTCATACCCAAAAATAGTTTGAATACATGAAAGCGACCATTTCTCAATTAGAGTACATTATTGCTTTAGATACTTATCGTCATTTTGGAAAGGCAGCCGAAAACTGCTTCATCACACAACCTACTTTGAGTATGCAAATCAATAAGTTAGAGGATAACTTGGGTGTGAAGATATTTGACAGAAGCCGTCAGCCTGTAGTGCCCACTGAATTAGGTGCAATGATACTAGAGCAAGCAAGGAAAGTTGTGACGGAGGCTAAAAAGATGGAGGAGATCATTGAAGATCAAAAATTGGAAGTGTCAGGAACCCTGAAAATAGGCGTAATTCCAACCATCGCACCTTATTTATTACCATTGTTTGCCAAAAGCTTTATGGATAAATATCCTTCTATTCAAATTCAGGTAGAAGAACTCATTACAGAAGATACTTTAGCTAAAATTAAATCTGAAGCATTAGATGTAGGAATAGTAGTTGGGCCATTAAATGATAAAGCGCTTCGTGAAATACCGATCTACTATGAAAAGTTTTTTGGTTATGCGAATAAGACTGATCTCGAGCCTCAGGATAAACTTATAACAGGAGAAGATTTACAAAATAATGAATTGTGGTTACTGAATGAGGGCCATTGCTTTAGAGAGCAGGTTTTAAATATTTGTCAAAATAGAAATTTTGATAATGTATTAAACTATCAAAGTGGTTCTTTGGAAGCTTTGAAAAGAATGGTGGATAAACAAGGCGGGGTAACGCTATTGCCTGAATTGGCTACTTTAGATTTGACAGATGAAGACAAAAAGAAATTAAGGTACTTTAAAAAGCCTACTCCTTTTAGAGAAGTAAGCTTGGTGATGAAAAGAGATTATTTGAAAAGAAGAATAATAGAAGCCCTTCAAAAAGAAATAATTGATCACCTTCCAATTGAAATGAAACAAAGGGAAGAAAATGAATTACAGGTGATTAATTGGAGATAAAGTATTTTTTATCCTAAAATTCAATGATCTCTACTCATCTTTGCTGCATCATATTTAATTTTTTTGTAGTTTAATACAGTCAAAAGCTGATATTAAATATGAAAAAAGATATAGGAAGAAATGATCCTTGTTATTGTGGAAGTGGTAAGAAGTACAAAAACTGCCATATGGGTAAAGAATCCGCAGGAATCAATAACAATAAAAACTTAATGTATATTGCTATCATGGTAGTGATAGTGGCGATCGCTGGCTTTTCAATTTATTATAATGCGCAGCAAACTCCTGTTCAGAATACAAATTCACAAAGCACTCCAGTTCCACCGCCACCAGGTGAAGCACCTCCTGGTAAAGTATGGTCATCTGCTCATGGCCATTGGCACGATAAATAAAAGGTCTCATTGCTTTGAACTTCCATAAAAGCATTAGTTTTGTGTCGTAAAATTCTAATAGCCTTATGTTCAAAGCAATTTGTACTGATATCGATGGTACTTTACTAAATCCAGACAGAAAGCTTTCACAGCGAACAATCGATATCATTAAAAGTATAAAAGATGATGTGCATATCATTTTAGCATCTAGTAGGATGCCGGCTGCAATGCGTCATCTTCAACAAACTTTAGAGATTATGGATCAGCCTTTAATTTGTTATAATGGCGGATTTATCATTTCTCAGAAAGAAGGAGTTAAAGTTTTGGACTCTGTTAGCATTCCATTTGATCTAACAAATTATATCGCAAATTGGAGCCACGGTAAAAATTTGCATGCTAGTTTTTATGTTGAAGATGAATGGTATGCACCTACTGAAGATCAGTGGACAAAAAGAGAGGTAAACAATACTCAAGTTCAAGCTAGCATATTGCCGGGCCTTGAACTCATGAAAAGTTGGGAAGCCTCTCAAATAGGCGCTCATAAAATAATGTGCATGGGAGAGCCAGCCCTTATAGATGCTTTGATTGAGGATTTAAAAAGTCAAAAAGCACCCCTTCACTTATACAGATCAAAAGATACCTATCTTGAAATAGCTCCTTTAGCAATATCAAAAGCAAGTGCATTAAATCAATTATTGGACAAAGAACTCAATATCGAGATGAAGGATGTGATTGCTTTTGGTGATAATTATAATGACATAGAAATGTTAACGGCTGTTGGATGTGGCGTAGCAGTAGGGAATGCCAAAGAGGAAGTGAAAAGTATTGCCAATGAAATTACGCTGCCAGGTAAAGAAGATGGAGTAGCAGTAACTCTTGAGAAGTATTTTAGTTAAAAGAAGAATAGATTTTTATTCATCATTTTTCTAAAACTTTTTTATGGAAATCATTAGTAATATTATTAAAGCAGCAATTGAGGTAGGAAGTAAACTTAAGCGCCATGAAACTCCAGTTGAATCGCAAAAGGAAACCTTAAAGGAGCTACTTCAAAAATCAAAAAATACTGCCTTTGGTAAATATTACGGATTTGAATCTTTATTAAACACTAAAAACTTTCAGCAAGAATTTGCGAAGGAGATTCCCTATCATGATTATGATGATATGGAATTCTGGTGGAGAAAATCATATGAGGGGAAGCCTGATATTTGTTGGCCAGGAAAAGTAGATAATTTTGCGGTAAGCTCAGGCACTACGGGGCATAGTAAACATATACCCGTGACGGATGAAATGTTGGAAAGCATTCGTAATGCTGGTTTGCAGCAGGTATTGAGTTTATCTAATTTTAAAGATCTCCCTGAAAGCTTTTATACTAAGCAAATTCTAATGCTAGGCTCTAGCACTAATCTAGATGAAAAAGCAGGACATCTTGAAGGTGAAATAAGTGGGATAAGCGCTGCAAATATACCAAATTGGTTTCATGCTTTCTATAAACCAGGTCAAGAAATAAGCAGTATCGATGATTGGGATAGCAGAGTTGAAGCCATTGCAAAAGAAGCCAAAAATTGGGATATAGGATCTATTTCCGGAATTCCTTCCTGGATTGAACTAATGCTCCAGCGTGTGATGGAATATAATAAGGTTGATTCTATCCATGATATTTGGCCGAATCTTGCGGTTTATACTTCTGGTGGTGTAGCACTTGATCCCTACAAAAAAAGCTTTGAGAAGCTATTCAGTAAACCAGTACAATACATCGATACTTATCTAGCCTCTGAGGGTTATTTGGCTACTCAGGTAAGGCCTGAAACAGATGCTATGCAGCTGATTCTGGATAATGGTGTCTATTTTGAATTTGTGCCCTTTGATGAAGATAGCATATTAGAATCAGGAAAGATAAATCCAGAGAAAAAAGCACTCAACATTTCTCAGGTTGAAGAAGGTAAAGAGTACATTTTATTGATATCAACTTTAAGTGGAACCTGGCGCTATATGATTGGGGATACCATAAAATTTACTGATGTAGATCGATCAGAAATAAAAATTACAGGCAGAACAAAATTCTTTCTTAACGTTGTGGGTTCTCAACTTTCAGTCAATAAAATGGATGATGCTATTGAAAGTTTAAATGAAGAATTTCCTATTAATATTAAAGAATTTACTGTGGCTGCAGTTAAAGAAAATGATGAATACATTCACCATTGGTATTTAGGAGTAGAGGATTTGAATAAAAATTTTGATCATTCAGAAATAAAAAATCATTTAGACCAAAAGCTTAAGCATAATAATAAGAATTATAAAGTTGCTCGGGATAAGGCATTAAAAGATGTTAAAGTTGATATTGTTTCTGTAGATCAATTTATTGCTTGGAATGATCAGAATAAGAAAAAGGGCGGGCAAGTAAAGATGGCTAAAGTTATGAAAGAGGAGGCCTTTAGAGAATGGCAGGAATTTATAGCCAATCAATAAGTCCGAATAGAATAGAGTTTATATCTTTGCCTTCAATTCAAATAAGCTTTAAGGATGTCAAAAAAGAATATCATAATTACTGGCGGTGCAGGTTTTATAGGCTCTAATTTAGTTGCCAAATACCTGGAAGATGACAGAGTAGGCAAAGTAAGAGTAATTGATAACCTCTCAAATGGATATTATAGTAATATCAAAGAATTTGAAGGACATCCGAAATTTGAGTTTTTTGAAGAGGATATCTGTGATTATAATAAGATGTTGGAATTGACCAAAGGCTTTGATTTAATTAGTCATCAAGCTGCATTAGGATCAGTTCCGCGCTCTATAGAAAACCCAATGTTAAGTACTAAGGTGAATATTGATGGAACAGTCAATATTTTGCACGCTGCAGTACAGAATAAAATTGATAGGGTAGTTCTAGCTTGTTCTTCCAGTACTTATGGAGATAGCCCTAACTTACCTAAGCAAGAAGATATTATCGGAAAGCCCTTAAGTCCGTATGCAGTTACTAAATATGCAGTAGAATTATATGCTGAAGTATTTCAGAAAACCTATGGATTAGATTTTATTGGCTTACGCTATTTCAACATTTTTGGCCCCAGGCAAAATCCGGACAACCCTTATGCTGCGGTAATACCGATCTTTTGTAAAGCTTTTATTCACGATAATACGCCTACCATAAATGGTGATGGTCATACCAGTAGAGACTTTACTTTTGTTGAAAATGCATTGCATGCAAATGATTTGGCCTTATTTACTGAAAATAAGGAAGCTTTAAATCAAATTTACAATGTAGCTTGTGGTGACCAGATGAGCCTAAATGATATGATTTCTTTATTGAATGAAATTAGTGGCAAATCAATTGAGCCAAATTATGGGCCAGAACGACCAGGAGATGTAAAACACTCTAAAGCGGATATTTCTAAAATTGAAAACCTTTTAGGTTATACGCCACAAGTTCGTTTTAAAGAAGGTTTGGCGAGAGTATATGATTGGTATAAAGAAATGGGCTTTTAAGGGGAATGCTAACTTAATCCTGAGGGACTTGTAAAACATCATCTATAATTAATCTTTTTTAATCTTCGTAAATTTATAGTCGAATCATTTAACAATTTGATTATAAATTGATTATATTTTGAATGCTTTCATTCTATACTTTGTATTAATAGAAATGCTAAAGACATTCATCAATTATATCGTTGAGCATCCTGATTACCTTGTGCTAACCGCTAGCTGTGCATTTCTTGTGTCTTATTTTATAAGATGGATGTTTAAAAATGGTAACAATTCTGATGATGATGAAGGAGGAGGAGGTGGAGGTTCTAATGAAAATGATGATGATCCTGTTTTAGATTTACCGCCTGGTGTTTGCTTACCTAAGGACAAACCAGAACCTGAATTGATGTCTTGATATTTAATACTTCATCTTAAAACTTACAAGCACTTTGATTCCAAAGCCTTGTACACTATTTTTGCAATAATTTTCATGGGGAATCAACTATATAAAGAAAATTTAGTTTATATAACCCTAAGAGTACCCATCGTTGTGAAATAATATTTTATAGAACATAAAAATCCAGTCATGAAAGATTCTGTTAATGCAGATTATTTAAAGAAAACCACCAAGCCGCTGCCGATAGTGGTCGCAAAAGGTGATGGAATTGGTCCTGAAATCATGGATGCAACCCTTAGAATTTTAGATGCCGCTAATGTTACTTTAGATGCAGATCATATCGAAATAGGAGAGCAAGCCTATTTATCAGGTAATACATCAGGAATTCCAGAAAGTGCTTGGGAAGCTATTCATAAAAAGAAAGTGATTTTAAAAGCCCCAATCACCACACCTCAAGGTTCAGGTTACAAAAGTTTAAACGTAACCATCAGAAAATCTTTAGGTTTATTTTCTAATGTGCGTCCAGCAGTATCTTATCATCCGATTGTAGAAAGTAAGCATCCGGTGATGGATTTAGTAGTAGTAAGAGAAAATGAGGAGGATTTATATGCAGGGATTGAGCACCAGCAAACTGATGAAGTAGCGCAATGCTTGAAGTTAATTAGCAGACCTGGTTCTGAGAAAATTTGTCGTTATGCCTTCGAGTATGCAAAAAAGTATAATCGTAAAAAAGTAACTTGTTTGGTGAAAGATAACATCATGAAGGTTACGGATGGCTTATTCCATAGCGTATTTAAAGAAGTAGCGAAAGAATATCCAGATATTCAGGCAGAAAGTCAAATAATTGATATCGCTACAGCCAGAATTGCAAACCGACCTGAAGAATATGATGTAATTGTTACCTTAAACCTCTATGGTGATATCGTTTCAGATGTAACAGCTGAAATTTCTGGTTCTGTTGGTTTAGCAGGATCTTCTAACATAGGAAAAGATTATGCCATGTTTGAAGCCATACATGGTTCTGCTCCTGATATTGCAGGTAAAGGAATTGCAAACCCGTCAGGCTTATTACACGGGGCTATTCAAATGCTACAATATTTTGGTGAAGTAGAAAAGGCTGCATTAATCCACAATGCATGGTTAACCACTATGGAAGATGGTATTCACACTGGCGAGATTTACAAAGAAGGACACAGTAAACAAAAAGTAGGTACTAAAGAGTTTGCGGATGCTGTAATAGAAAGATTAGGTCAGGTTCCCGAACAGTTCAAGAAAATTGAAGTAAAAGAAGGCGAAGACTTTAGAATTAATATCGATATAAAATCACCAGCTCCAAAAGAGAAAAAATTAGTTGGGGTTGATATTTTTATTGACTCAAGAGATAGAGATGCTAATAAGTTTGGAGATTTATTAACAAAAAACTCTAAAGATATCTTAAAACTTAAAATGGTAACGAATAGGGGAGTTAAAGTATATCCAAATGGTATGGATTCAACTTTCTGTACGGATCATTGGAGATGCAGATTTATTTCTAAAAATGCTGAGATAGTGGAAGGTAAACCAGATTATAAAACTATAGATTATAAAGAGGTATTAGAATTGATGAACAAGCTAAACCAAGATGGTTATGACATCATCAAAACTGAAAACCTATATACTTTCGATGGTAAATTAGGTTTCTCTTTAGGACAAGGAGAATAAAAATTATAATTCAAGCGAAGGCGTTTTAAGCCTTCGCTTTTTTTATTTTAACCAAAACCCATTCCTATCTTCAAATTCCACACTCAAGAATTGAATCTTTCAATTTTACAATTTGTTGCTTTAAACCTGATAATGTATTTATATCTGTATTGAAAATGATATATTTGCAACTTACTTGCTTATAACCCATTAAAACCATGAGACTTGCCCAGGCTGCGAGAAAGCTTTCGATGACCACTGAAGAAATAGTGGATTTTTTACAATTGCGAGGGATTGAAATTGAAAAAGATTCTAATACAAAATTGAGTGCGGAATCTATTCAAGTACTTTATAAATATTTTGAAATAGAGGAAGAGGAGCCAGTAGAAAAAGTTGAAGTACAACCGGATGAAATTCAAGATGAGCAAGCAGATGCGAATATTCCTACTGAAGAGGAGGCTGAAGTAAATGAAGAAATAGTTTCTGAAAAGTTAGGGCAAGAGGAATCAAATGAAATTGCTGAGCCTCAACAAGAAGAAAAGGTAGAGGAAGTTCAAGCATCTGAAAAGAAATCATTCAAAACAGTAGGAGAGTTATTGGAGTCTGAAGACGAAACTACAGATGAAGATTTAGTGATTAAAGCTCCTAAGGTGGAATTGAAAGGCTTAAATGTAGTGGGGAAAATAGATCTTCCCGAGCCAAAGCCTAAGGAAGAAAAGCAAGAAGATAAACCTGATAAACTTCAACCAAGGGTAAAGAAAAACTACCAGAAAGGGAATAATAAAAAGTCTAGAAGAAATCGTAAAGAATTAACACCTGCCCAAATTAGGCAAAAAGAAGAAGAAAGAGAGGAACGTAAAAGGAAAAGGATAGAAAAGGAAAAGAAGAAGAAACGAGAAGAATTCTATAAAGAAAACATCCTTAAGCCAAAGCAGGAGGAACAAAAGAAAAAGACTAAGAAAAAGAAGATAAAGGTAGTTGAGCAAAAAATTCAGCCAAACCAACCAAAACCAAAAACCGTATTAGGCAAATTCTGGAGATGGCTTAATACTTGATAATACATTTAATATAACCGTAGAAATATTTAATACTTACCACAAAAAATAAGAATTACACGTAATGAAAAAAGGCAATAAATTATATAGTATTTTTAAATATAAATGCCCCAGATGTCATGAGGGAGATTTATTTGAATCAGGAACTTATGATTTAAAAAACTTCCAGAAAATGCCCAAGAATTGTTCTCATTGCGGTTTACGATATATGTCTGAGCCTTCATTTTTTGATGGTGCCATGTATATCAGTTATGCAATGCAGGTAGCTTTAATAATCACCGTTTTTGTCGCACTCAATGTATTAGGATTCGCAGAACTTTGGTTAATTATTACCTTATCCGTATCTCTTTCCCTTATCATGGTTCCTGTAACTTTCAGGTTGTCCAGATCAGCTTACATTAATCTTTTTGTAAAATATGACCCAGATAAAAGGTCAGAATTCGAATAAATTCACTTTTGTTTAATTAATATTAAAAATAGTTAAACAAAGTATCATGTTCTGTGTTAATACATCAGTTAAATTTTTTAATCAGAATATAAATACTTAGTGAGATGAAAAGAAGAGACGTAATATTGTTTATAGGAATTATAGTAGCTTCAATTATAGGAACCAAAACCTTTGCTAATCATGCAACTTTAGCTACCAATGAAATTGGTGATGAAGAAGCCAGAAGAATAATTAAAAAGATAAAGAATAATCCTGAGTTTTCACTGTTTTATAAAGCCCTGGAACAAGCTGATTTAAAATCAGAAATTGCGGCACTGGAAGAGTTAACCTTAATGATTCCTACTAACAAAGCATTCAGATTATTACCAAAAGATGTTTTGGAAAACTTTATGGACGAGGAGAATAAAGATGCTTTAATAGAATTACTTAACTATCATATTTTGCCTCAGAAAATAAATTATGAAGAATTAGGGGAGAGTAGTACTTTAAATGCTTTGGATAAACAGCAAATAAGCGTAAAATCTGGAGCTATAATACAAGTAGAAAATGCAGAAGTACAAGCCAAATATGAAGAAACTAATGATCTTATTATTTACAAAATAGATCGATTGATAATGCCTTTAAATTAGGTGATTAATTTAGTTTTCTAATCAAAGCTGATAGCGAAAGTTATCAGCTTTTTTTATGTCAATATTATAAAGTAATTTTTAGGCGATATCCCCTTCCTGATTTTCATTAGCAGGCGTGGTGTTTATCTTAAAGTATTAGTATACTCCAACCATTCAAAGCATGTCGGGAACGGGCTAGTAAAAAAAAGAAAATATGTCAATACCTATAAAATCTCAATATTTTTAGCTGATGTTAGGCATAAATTTTTGATTAAAGTTCTTTTCTCCTGTATAAGTGCTCAAAACTTTCAGTTGAAAATATTTTCGTTAAGTTGGTAAATTTCAATGCTTGTGGCAGAATTGTAGGTCTCAATTACCGAGTATGGAGAAGAATATGAGAAATAAGGCAATAAGCCATTTTTTGTCCAAGTTCTTCCATAGAGATTGAAGCATGCGTGTATAGGGTTTCCAGACTCATTTCTAAAAAGTATAATGATCTGATTCTTCCACAAATTTTTCGATTTTTTCAATGTCTGTACCTGCAAATTTTGAAGAGTTTCGATATGTATAAACATTTGCTTCAAAATAGTATTTGTATCCGTAAAGTCTGGAATAACGGAACGTCTAAAAAAAAAGGGTTCAGGGTCAATCCCATGAGAACGAAAGATACTCTCCAAAGAATATGATATACAGGTTTGATAAGCATTACGCAGTACGGTTGTGTCATACCTTTTCTCGTTTAATGCCTGGGCAACTGATCTTAATTCAGTACTATTCAAATTAGTGATATCATAATTCCACAGTTGATAGGGAGAAAACTTGCTTTCTTGGTAGAGGTTGCGTTTGTTTCCGAATTCCGAAATAGTTGAATCTCGATGTATCTTAATAGCAAACGAAAACAATAACCCTTCAATCTTCAACACATCGATCTTATTGTTAATTAAATCAATAGTATCTGTGATCTGTAAGTAATCTTTAAGGGATTTATTCAAAGGGGTAGTGATATCAATTTTACCGACCGCAAAGTTTTCCTTTTGAATTTCTTTTTTAGGAACCACTAAAATTTCGGAATTTAATTGGCTTTGCGCTGAGTTAACCCAAAATATGTAAAGGCAAATTACAAATATCTCTTTCCTCATTTTTGGCACGAATTAAAAATTTCACCAAAGATTTTAACTTTTTTAGCTTGAAATTATGCCTAACGCTAGGAATATGGCTAGGTGGCGGTTTCGAAGTGCTTCCTTGTATGCCCGCAACAAAGCTGATTAAATGTACAAAAATTTTCGTTTACTGCTTCTCCCGCCATAAGCTATATTTGATGCTGGCAACAGTATTTATTGTTTTTTATAAATTTCCATTATTTCGACTGGTAATTTTTCTTCTGCTCTGGCTAATTCTAGTCCATATTTCTTCAATTCAGTATGTATTGTTTTTGGGTCTTCAGCCCGCCATTCCAAAACAATGTCATATTCACCATTTAAGTTTGTTTTGTCTAAAACAGGTATTGGTGTGAAATTTTCTAAATACTCTGCCAATCTTGCTATTTTAATTTTCTTGGTTTTTAGAATTGTACCCATAAACATAAATTCGGTCGAATCGGATTGGGACTTTTTAATTTTCTTGTCCACATCTCTTAGAACATAACACTCTAAAGAATCAATTCCCATTTTGGCATTTGTATCAAAGTTTTCATTTAGAAATTCAATCCCTATTTCCCTCCATTTTTCTTGATACTTGTCTGAAACCTGAATCATAAAATTATACTGATGTTCTTTTTCGTAAGGAAAATCATCTACACTTAAACTGTCTTTAAAAATCATTCTACTTGGTGAAGCTACATTATATAAAGTCTGATAAATTCTTGGAATTGTACTATTCCACATTTCAATGCCATTTATATTACCCTCGACATTTTTTAAGGGTCTAAATCCACCTCTTTTTTCTTGGTCATAACTTTTTAGTTCGATTGTATAATTAGAATTAGCAACAGTTTTTATTGTTTCAACTTCTGAGATTGGGTCTCTGTAGAAATCATCCTTTAATTCTAAATCGATTTTATTATTGGTTATGAGATTTTCAATGACTTCTTTGTTTATTTTTTCTGGACTTGTAATTGCTCTAACGACTCCGTCCTTATCTATAATAATAGAATGAGGAATGACTTTGTATTCAAAGATTTTAGTATGAGTTGTATCTGAAACAACTTTTAATGATGTTTTTGAGCTTTTTATAAACTTTTCTAAACGCTCTTGATTTTCAGACGAAATAGTAATAATCTCAATTTTATCGCCAAATACATTTTGTAAGCTGTCCAATTTTTTCATTGCCGGTATGCAAGGTCCACACCAAGTTGCCCAAAATTCCAAAATGACAGGTTTTCCTTTTAAATCGTTTATTGATATTTGGCTTTGTTCGCTATTTAAAATATTACTGAATTCGTAGTTTGGTGCTGGTTTTCCTAATACAGCTATTTTATTTTCGTCTTTGCAAGATGTTATGCAAATGATTAAAATCAGTATTAGAAAGTTTCTTTTCATTTTCAGTTTTATATTGTTGACAACAATTGGCTAGTGGCATAAAAGTTGTCACTATACCTTTTATATTTTCAGCAATCTACTAAGAATTTAATTGGAAACAAAAGTGCTTTAAAGCCTTATAAGGGCTAATTTCTAGCTGTATCTGTAGAGCTAAACGTTTATTATACGTTTAAAATCTACCTTTATAAAATACATACGCTCAGTAAGCCAAACACACTAGGGTTTAGTTTACAGTGGATAGAGGATTTGAAGTTAATGACAAAGCTAAAGCAGTTGAGAAAATGAGCATAAAAAAAGCTGAAGGTTTAAAACTATCAGCTTTTGTAGGGAGTGATGGGAATTGATTTAAGCAATATTGGTATATACGGCTTGTACATCATCGTCCTCTTCAATTTTATCAATTAGCTTCTCAATATCCGCCATTTGTTCTTCTGAAAATTCAACAGAATCATTGGCAAATCTCTTTAGAGAAGCATTTTTAACGTCTATATTCAGCTCTTCTAGCTTTTTGGATAAGTTACCAAATTCAGTGTAGTCACCATAAACGTATAACTTCCCGTCATTTTCTTCAATCTCTTCCATTCCGGCATCAATCAGTTCCAGCTCTAATTCTTCAATATCCATATCCTCTGTTTTCTCAAATTCAAAAACAGCTGTTCTGGAAAACATGAATTCTAATGAACCATTAGGAACTAAATTGGCCCCCACTTTATCCTTATTGAAATAAGACTTAATATTCGCTACCGTACGGTTGTTATTGTCAGTGGCACATTCAATGAAAATCAATACCCCATGAGGTCCTTTTCCTTCGAAAGTAACTTCCACGTAGTTCTCTGCTTCAGAACCCGATGCCCTTTTAATAGCAGCCTCAATATTATCTTTAGGCATGTTTTGTGCCTTCGCATTTTGAATGGCAGTACGCAATGACGCATTCATTTCAGGGTCAGGTCCACCCTCTTTAGCTGCCATTGTAATCGTTTTGGCTAGTCTTGGAAATAAACGGGACATCTTATCCCATCTTTTTTCTTTCGCTGCTCTTCGGTATTCAAATGCTCTTCCCATTTCTAATTATTTTCATTTAGTGCAAAAATAAAAATAAGCCGCAAACTAACAGCAAATTGCTTTGATTTTGTTATAGCTAAAAAAAATAAGTGAGATGAAACTCATACTATGAGCTGATTTTAATCATGTTTTTCAAAAGCTGGAGCTTTTAATTTTGGCACAGATTAAATTGAAAGTTTATGGAGAAACTTAGCGAAAAGTATAATAAAGCAATTCCAAGATATACCAGTTATCCAACAGTTCCGCATTGGGAATTAAAAGAACCTGAATCTAATAAATGGTTAGAAGAGGTGAAAGAAGTTTATTTCAGTCAATCGGATAAAAGTTTAAGTCTTTACATTCACTTGCCCTTCTGCGAGAGCCTTTGTACTTATTGTGGTTGCAATAAACGCATTACCAAAAATCATAGTGTCGAGGATGTATATATCGAATCTGTCTTAAAGGAATGGAATATTTATGTAAAGAATTTTGGAGAGAGGCCCGTGATAAGAAACATCCACTTGGGTGGTGGTACGCCCACTTTTTTCTCAGCTATGAACCTTCAGAAATTAATTTTTACCATTAAAGATTCTGTCATTATTCACCCTGCCTTTGCTTTTAGCTTTGAAGGCCATCCGAATAATACCACTTATGAGCAATTAAAAGTACTATCAGAACTCGGTTTCGATAGAGTTTCTTATGGAGTGCAGGATTTCAATTTGAAAGTTCAGCAAGCGATTCATAGAATTCAACCTATTGAAAATGTGGAGAAAGTTACGAGCTGGTCAAGAGAACTAGGATATGGCTCTGTCAATTTTGATTTAATATATGGGCTTCCTTTTCAGACCCTTGAAAACATAAAAACCAATATTGAAAATATTGAACAGTTTAAACCTGAAAGAATTGCTTTATACAGCTATGCACATGTGCCATGGAAAAGTAAAGGGCAAAGGGGGTATAAAGATGAAGATCTCCCAACACCTTCAGAGAAATTAAAAATGTACCAATTAGCCAAGGAAGAATTAAATGCTCTGGGCTATAAAAATATTGGCATGGATCATTTTGCCTTAGCAGATGATGAACTCTATTTGGCAAAAGAAGAAGGATATCTTAATCGTAATTTTATGGGCTACACTACCGATCAGAATCAACTCATGATTGGTTTGGGATGCAGTGCTATAAGTTCCACCGGTACTGCTTTTGTACAAAATGAGAAAACAGTAGAGAAATATCAAGATTCTATTTTAAATCAAGAATTACCACTGATAATAGGTCATTATTTATCACATGAAGAAATGGTGGTTAGCAAGGTGATTAATCAAATCATTTGTAATGGGGTTGCTGAATTTATGACTTCTGAATTTACCATAAAACTATGGGAAGATGCGTATGAGGAATTGCTAGAAATGCATGCTGATGAATTGATTGAAATGGGTATTTATAGCTTTAAGGTTACAAAAAAAGGAATGCTCTTTGTTCGAAATATATGCTCTTTATTTGACCCTAAATTGAAAAACAGCATTAATCAGCGGCAATTTAGTCAGAGTATTTGAAAAAGCTGATGAATTCAGGCTTAAGATTCCTGCGCAGGCAGGAATGACGGTTTTTAAAAGCATTGTTTACTACAGAAACTATCAAGTTTAATAATTTCAGTTGTTAGAATGGTGATGTAATTTTTTAATACGCTATAACATCTAGGCCTTATGCCTCCGATGGCAGGGATCTAAGATTAAAGTCCTGAAAGAATTAGCTGCTAGAAACATATGATTCTATATTTGAAATAGCTCTAAGTGCAATTGTATTTGATCTTACAAAGTATTTAAAGAAAAATATGTCAAAAAAAGATATTAGCAATAAAGAAGATGTGGAACTACTGGTAGATAGCTTTTATGCTAAAGTATTAAAGGATGATACCATTGCTTATATTTTCACTGATGTTGCAAAAATGAATGTACCGGAACATATGCCTATAATGTATAATTTTTGGGCCACTATTTTGTTAAGTAAAGGAACATATGTGGGGAATCCCATGGATAAGCATTTTGCATTAAATGAAAAGGAAGCACTCAAAAAAGAACATTTCGATAGGTGGTTGAAGTTATGGTTTGATACAGTAGATGAGCTTTTTACAGGTTCGAAAGCAGAGGAAGCCAAAACCAGAGCGTCTACTATTGGTCGATTGATGTTGTTTAAAATGGAAGAAGCAAATCATTAAACATTATAGATGATTTATCAGTTTTATTAACATGGAAAAGCTGATATTCCCTTTAAGTTTAGTGAGTTTTATAGGTTTTTTTTATGTCGTTGCGATAAGCTTAAATTTTCCTTATCCGTTAATTTCGCTATTGTTCGGATTACTCCCATTTTTTATAATTTGGATGGTGATAAGGGTTTTGAAAGATGGTGAGCATAGTGGGAAAACATTCGAAGATGATTTCTACGAATTTAAATAAGCATGAAAAAAGTCATTGCCTATTTCCTACTTATTTGCCTTAATATACTCCTTATAATTTTCTTTAATTTTCTCAGCGACTTCATAAGCTGATGATGTATTGATGAATTCTATACTCAATTTCATGTAGTTGATAAAATCGGTTAAATCATCTCCCTTTAAGTCAGTTAAGGAAGCGACTAATTCACGATTAAATTTTTTATTTCTGATATAGGAATCATCTAAATCTGCCTGTATAGCCCAATACTTCACTTTTTCTTGAAATTTGGGATTTATTTTGGAAGCAGCAAATCGGAGAGGGTTTCGAATGGCATAGCCTGCAGTGTTAATTTCTTTAGAGTTATATATGACTGGGATTTTAGGAATAGGCTTACCTGGAGTTACCCCATAGGGGACGAATTTCCCATTATCTTGCATAGGCATGTTTATTAGTTTTTTACGAAAGTCAGCTTCCGTTTTAGGGAGATTACTAACCACCACTTCATCAAGTTGAATTACATTGGGATCTAATAATATTGATACACGCTTTTTGGTGTAAATGATGAATTGTTTCTTTTTGTAATTAATAGAGCTAATAATGAGGGTGTCTCCCACATTAGCCTCCAAATAGAAATTCCCTAATTCTGAAGAAATTGCAAGTTTTCGAGAGCTGATATTCAAGATGTGTGCTCCTTCTATACTTAATCCGTCTTTTGAGGATTGAATAATGCCTTCAAATTGCTGACCAAAAGTGGAATAAGTACTAAGAAAAATCAAAACACTAATTAAGAAGGCTTTCAATACTATCTGTGAGTTTTTGTATGCCCATACTAACTAATAGATCGAAAATATATTATGTAATTTATTTACTATTTGATGATAATTTCATGTTTAAATAAAGAGGTTTAACCATTATAAATGCATTTTAGCTTTTTTCTCCGATTATCATTTAGATGATCCGTTTAAATTTTACACAGATGGTTAATGTAAGTTTCATAATAAATATTAATTTTCGTGTTACAATTGAATGCATTTGTGCATCTAAAAAATGAAAACTAAAATTTAATTTTTAAATCATGAGTAAACTTACTATCAGCCAGCTTTCAAAAACCTATCCCAATGGTGTGAAAGCATTAGATAACATCAATATTGAAATTCATAATGGTATGTTTGGATTATTAGGACCGAATGGTGCTGGTAAATCCTCTTTAATGAGAACCATAGCTACACTTCAGGAAGCTGATACAGGCTCTGCCTTTTTAGATGATATTGATATCCTGAATCAACCCGATGAGCTTAGAAAAGTGTTAGGCTATTTGCCTCAGGAGTTTGGAGTATATCCCAGAATAACGGCTGAACAGCTTTTGGATCATATGGCCATCTTGAAAGGAATAACCAATAAATCTGAGCGTAAAGAAATGGTGAAATACCTTTTGGATAAAGTAAATCTTTATGATAAAAGAAAAAAAGCAATAAAAGGCTTCTCTGGTGGTATGAAGCAGAGAGTAGGAATTGCGCAGGCATTAATTGGAAGTCCTAAATTAATTATAGTGGATGAGCCAACTGCTGGTTTAGATCCTAGCGAAAGAAACCGTTTTTACAATTTGCTGGCAGACGTTGGTGAAAAAGTGGTTGTAATTTTATCTACTCATATTGTGGATGATGTAAGGGAACTATGTACCAATATGGCCATCATGAATCTGGGTGAAATTGTGTATAAAGGAGCTCCTCAAACTGCTATTGAAGAATTATCAGGTAAGGTGTATCAGAAAATTGTTAGTCGTGAAGACTTAGATCAATACGCTAAAGAATATTCTATCATTTCCAATAAGATGGTAGGAGGGAAGCCATTAATTCATGTATTCAGCGATGCAAATCCTGGTGATGGCTTCGAGCAAGTACAACCAAATCTGGAAGATGTATTCTTCTCAAAAATTAATACCTCTAACGTTTTAGTATAAATTAATCGGATATGTTTAAACACTTCTTTACAACAGAATTAAAATATACATTCAAGCAACCGATGATTTATATTTTCACCGGGCTTATTGGCTTATTAGTCTTTTTTGCGGTAGTGAGCGACAATGTAATGATTGGCGGTGCTGTAGGAAATGTATATAGAAATGCGCCTCACATCATAGCCGTTTATTCGGGAGTGATGACCATTTTTGGGCTTATCATTGCAACTGCATTTTTCAACAATGCAGCACTCAGAGATCATCAAAATCAATTCAATGAAATTTTATTCAGTACGCCAATCAAAAAATCAGGCTACTTTTTTGGTCGCTTCTTTGGGGCACTAATTTTGGCTACGATCCCAATGTTGGGTGTGTTTATAGGGATGTTAATTGGTTCAGCATTAGCCCCAGTCTTCGGCTGGATTGAGGCAGATCGTTTTGGTGCTTTTTACCTTTCTTCCTTTATCAATAATTACTTTTTTATAATCCTGCCTAATATGTTTTTTGCAGGGGCTATCATTTTTGCATTTGCCAATATTTGGAAGAATACCGTTATTTCTTTCGTAGGTGCACTTGCAGTAATTGTGGCCTTCTTTATTTCAGGGACTTTAATGTCTGATATTGAGAATGAGTCTATGGCTGCCATTCTGGATATTTTTGGTATTAGGACCTATTCTTTCATGTCGAAGTATTATACTCCTGTTGAGAAAAATACCTTAGGGCTACAAATCACTCCTATTTTAATTTATAATCGATTATTATGGGGTGGATTGGGACTTATCATTCTTTTAACTTCTTATTTTACATTTAGCTTTAAAGCAAAAAGTAAAAAAGTTAAAGCTGAGAAAAAGCAGGAAGATTCTAAAAGGACACCTTTTGTATTGCCTAAGGTTAGCATCAATTTTTCTTCCGCTACATCATGGAAACAGTTTAAAAGCTTTTTCTACATTAATTTCCTTAGTATCATAAAAAGTACAACTTTCAAAATCCTAATCATATTCAGCTTATTAATGCTGATATCTAATTTATCAGGAGGGTTTGAATATTTCGGGCTTCAGTCGTATCCGGTTACTTATAAAATGCTTGATATAATTTCGAGCGTTTCAGGTCTCTTTACGATTATTATTGTGGTCTTTTTTAGCGGTGAATTAATCTGGAGAGATAAAGACAACCATATTAATGAGGTGATTGATGCAACGCCACATCAGTCTTTTGTTTCTTTAATTGCAAAAGTGAGCAGTTTAGTAATGATCACGATTGTGCTGTATGTATTTTTCGTAATAAGTGCAGTGATTTATCAGTTGGCTACAGGTTATACCAGAATAGAGCTTGGCCTATACTTCAGTGACTTTTTCGTGAGCTATCTGGGCTATTATATTATCTATAGCATGGTCATGGTGCTTATTCATGCCTTAGTGAGTAATAAGTATATTGGATATTTTATTTCCATCATTCTAATATTCGCTTTGGATATTATTTTATTAATAGCTGATATTCAGTCCAATATGGTTGCCTTGGGTGAAACCCCTCGAATTATCTATTCTGATATGAATTCCTTTGGACCAGCCTTAATCAGTAGCTTGTGGTTTAATTTCTACTGGATCAGTTTTGCATTGATCTGTTTATTCTTAGCCACCCTCATGTGGAAAAGAGGAACTCAAGCTAATATTAAAGAGAAGTTAAGCTTAATCCGTAAAGGAATGCCGAATTCTTTCAAAATCAGCTTTTTTATAATATTAGCAGCTTGGTTTACCTTATCTGGATTTGTGTTTTACAACACACAAGTTTTAAATGAATATACTACCTCTGATGAGAGAGAATTGCAGGCGGTGGAATATGAAAAGACCTACAAGAAATATGAAGATATAGCATTACCTAAAATTGCTGCTATTGATTACTTCATTGATATTTTTCCATATCAAAGGGATGTAAAAGTGAAAGCGGAAGTAACTATGATTAATGCTAATAAAGTTGCCATTGATTCCCTTCATTTTGATTGTAATTCAAGTTGGGAAACAGAAATTAAAATCCCAGGAGCTGAATTAGTTTTTGAAGATGAGGATTTTGATTATCGTATTTATAAGCTGGCAAAACCTTTTCAACCAGGTGATACGCTTGAAGCAGTGATCAATACATCTTATATCACCAAAGGATTTGAAAATGAAGTCTCTAATTCCTCAATAGTTGAGAATGGCACATTCTTAAATAATTTTCAGGTATTACCATCCTTAGGCTATAATGAAGGGGCTGAAATAAGTGATAATAATACTCGGAAAAAATACGATTTGCCTAAAAAGGAGCGTATGCCTGAGTTGGAAGAGGATTGTGGGCCTGCTTGTGATAAGAATTATTTAACCGGAGGCTTATCTGATTTTATAAATGTTGAAACGGTGATCTCTACCGCTTCTGACCAAATCGCAATTGCACCTGGTTCATTAATTAAAGAGTGGGAAGAGGAAGGAAGAAAATACTTTCATTATAAAGTAGACCATCCTTCTATGAATTTTTACTCTTTTATATCAGCTCGATTTGAAGTAGCAAGAGAGAAATGGAATGGGATTGATGTTGAAATCTATTATGATGCTAAGCATGATGTAAATATTCCTAAAATGACTGCTGCGGTTAAGAAGTCATTGAAATACTATACTGAGAATTTTGGCCCTTATTACCATAAACAGTGTAGGATTATTGAGTTTCCGAGATACTCTACTTTTGCTCAAGCATTTCCAGGAACTATGCCATATTCTGAATCTTTCGGTTTTATTGTAAATCTGGAAGATGAAGATGAGAATAATGTGATTGATGCGGTGGTGGCGCATGAAATTGCACATCAATACTGGGCACATCAGGTGATTGGTGCTGAAATGCAAGGAAGTACCATGTTTAGTGAAGGCTTTTCAGAATATTCCTCTTTGATGACGATGAAGAATGAATCGAATGATCCGATGAAAATGCGCGAATTTCTTAAATATGATCATAATCGATACTTAAGAGGTAGAAGTGGGGAGTTGGAAAAAGAAATGCCTTTATATAAAGTGGAAAATCAAGGCTATATTCATTATGGTAAAGGGAGTGTTATTTTATATGCTTTGCAGGATTATATAGGCGAGGAAAATGTCAACAAAGCAATGCGAGGGTTTTTGGAAGAATACCGCTATAAAGGTCCTCCATATCCTACTTCTTTAGATTTCTTAGAATATTTGGAGCCTGAGGTTCCTGATTCATTGAAATATTTAATCGATGACTGGTTTAAAGAAATTACCTTATATGACAACCGAATGACTGAAGCTTCATATAAAAAGTTAGAGGAGGGGATTTATGAGGTAAACCTCACTGTAGAAAGCAAGAAGATTAAAGCAGATAGTTTGGGTAATGAAACTGAAGTTCCAATCAATGATTGGATTGATATCGGAATGTTTGCCGATGATGATGAGTCTGATTTATTATTCCAAAGACGAGTGAAAATCGATCAAGAGAAGATGGATTTCACTTTTGTGGTGGATACTATTCCTGCAAAAGCTGGGATTGATCCTAGACACTTACTAATTGATAGAGTATTCAAGGATAATATCAAAAGTGTTAGTGAAGAATTAGTTGAGTAGAATTAATAATAAGAACACAAAAAAGGCCAGCTTTGAGATCTCAAAACTGGCCTTTTTTGATTACAGAATGGATATTGGTATTCCTGAATCTGGATCAAAGGTAAAAGAATCAATTATTTTAAAATCTGAATCTAAAATTGTAATAATGTATTCAAGTTCAGACTTTTCCTCGTTAAAAATTTGTCCGAAATAAACAATATTTCTATCTACAACCTTTATCATATCGGAATGAATTACTTTATAGCCTGTATCTGTGAAGATGTTATTTAACTCATCTTCCTGGATCATTTTAATGGTTTTAAGTTGTTTGAAATCATATTGATATATTCCAACTTGAGGATATGTATTGGTTAGATATAAGCCTATAAATGTATTGCCTAATCTAGCTACTGGATACTCTCGTGTTAATGGAGAAAGATCTAAATTGTCTAATGTATTTTTTGAGTCTACTGTAAATCCTTGATTCGAAAGTTTGAAATAGTTTTTTAAACCAATATCATAATAATTTAAAGTATTATCATTATCAATAATTATATTGTTTGGAAAAAAAGATGTTTTTATTGAAGTACTGTTTAGTTGATTAAAGGATTTAAGGTCAAAATATAATAGCTCATCAGTTATATTGAAATATAGTCCTTCGTCTGTAACGTATTTGATATATTTATTTGCGGCAGTATTTTCATGATTAATTAGGGCACTTTTAGTAATTACTTTTGATTTTAGATCTACTTCAATTAATTGTAAGGAATCATCTACAACATCAGAATAATCAACTTTTATTCCTAATACGTAAACTTTATCATTTTTAATGTATACATCATTTAACCAAAAAGTATGTATATTATATTCATAATTTAGCTCTTGAGTAATGTCTAATGTAAATTTAGAACCATTTTCTAAATCTATAATAGTAATCTCTTCATCATAGTTGGCATTAGACGAACTAGCAAGAACTATGTAATTTTCATTTTTCGTAGCCTTTTCTGCATTTAAGGTAAATGAATAATAGTTATCATTAATGATAGCTTCATTCAAATCTATTCGATCTATAGAGTTTTTCTTTATTAGATATATTGTAGAGTTTTTATTCCTCGAAGGAAGGAGGCCGTCTTCTGAACAAGAAAATAATATAATCGATAATAAAATTATATAGTATGATTTTATTTGCATGATACTGAAATGAAAATTTTAATGGGTATTATTATATATGAGATAACAAATATAAACTAATATTTTTTGAACCACTAACTTAAACAATTAAGTGATGGTTACCGTTTGAGTAGCATTGAAATAAGTGATTATATTTTGAGATATTTCGCTGCATTAATAGAAAAAGCCAGTTTGAGGTCTGATATGATCTAAAACTGGCTTTTTCTATATTTGGGACTTATGTTTAATCAAGTTTCACTGCTTTCACTTGATTTGCGTCTACTAAATCGTTGAAAGCTGCCACATCTTCATCCAATATTTTATTAAGGGCATCAAGTTGCTCATCAATTCTAGCTGTGATTTCTTTTTTAAATTCAATAGCAGAATCAGTGGGTCTGTTATCGCCCATACCCATTAAACTGTTTAAATGTCCTAATTTATTATTTAATCTTATAGGGTAGTTTAAAGGATCCTGTCTACTTCTGTTTTTAGTCTGGTAAAGTGCTTCTTCAATTTCTTTCATGTTTTTAAGTATACTTTTCCCCATACTTTTCACAGTATCAGCATCTGCTTTCTTGATTACATCTTCAATTTGAACTCTCGCTCTTCGGATATCTTTAATTGCTAAATTCGTTTCAGATAATTTTGCAATTACATCCTGTTGAAAATCAAATTGTGCTTTTAAGTCATCATAGGAAGCTGAAGACCTTGGGTCTTTTTTGATAGTAGCGACCTGAGTACCTTGGCCTTTACCGTTTACAACTAAGCTTACTTCATAGTCACCCGGTAAGGCTGTTGGTCCACTTAAAGATGACCACCAAAGAATCATTCCGTCAAAGCTTTCCGCACCCGGATACTGCATGTCCCAAATATGTTGGTTACTGCCTGGTTTTACTTCTAACTTTTTCTCATTCTTTTCTTTATCTGGATGAGTACTGTATACTTGGATGGTATCACCGCCCATTTCATTGTAAATCAATTTTACAGTATCAGCCGCAGCCGTATCTTTTGCGTAAAAGTAAGTGATTACACCAGATGGCATATTAGTACCCGCTGTTTTACTTTCTCTTGATCTACCTCCGATTCTATAAGTGATTTTTGGATTGAAAATATGGTAATCCATATTCATTTTATCCATGATTGCTTTTGCTGCACCCAACTGATGTAATACTGTTAAATCATCAATCAACCAAAATCCTCTACCCTGAGTAGCGGCTATTAAATGATTGTCCTTAATGGTTAAATCGGTAATAGGAACGATTGGAAGGTTCAACTGGAAGTCTTGCCAGTTAGCACCATCATCAAAAGAAATGTACATTTTAGTTTCTGTACCTGCGTATAAAATTCCTGGACTTTTCGGGTCGGCTCTTACAACTCTTGTGAAGTGATCATTAGCTATTCCGTTTACAATTTTAGTCCATGTTTTACCGTAATCCTTTGTCTTATATAAATAAGGACGGTAATCACCGTTTTTATAAGAGGTAGCGGCTATATAAGCGCCCCCTTTGGTAAATGGACTTGCCTCAATGCTGTTAATCATAATCCATTTCGGCATATCTGGAGGAGTTACATTTTCCCAGTTTTCACCCCCATCTTTACTTACATGTACTAAACCATCGTCAGAACCTGTCCATAACAAATCTTCTTCATAAGGAGATTCGATCGCAGCGAAGATGGTGCAGTAATACTCCACACTGGTGTTATCTTTTGTAATCGGACCACCTGAAGGACCTAATTTGCTAGGATCATTTCTTGTTAAATCAGGGCTTATGGTTTCCCATGTTTGACCCTCATTGGTAGTTACATGTAAATGATTTGAAGCTGTATAAAGTTTATTTGGATCATGAGGAGAAGTGAAAATCGGGAAATTCCACTGGAACCTGTATTTCATTTCTTCTGCTCCGTGTCCCATCGGGTTGTCTGGCCATACGTTTATCGCTCTTATTTCTTCAGAGCTATGATTGTAACGAGTTAAAAAGCCATCATAACTTCCACCATAAACTACTTCATTATTTTCCTCATCAATCGCTAAGTGCGCACTTTCTCCACCCGCGGTTGATTCCCAATCTTGTTCGCCAATAACAGATCCTGTGGTTCTATGCGCAATTCTTACCGTAGAGTTATCTTGTTGTGCTCCATATATCCTAAATGGAAAATGATTATCGGTTGTAACGCGGTAAAATTGTGCTGTATTCTGGTTCATGTAGGTACTCCAGTTTTCTCCGCCATCAAAACTTACTTGAGCACCCCCATCATCAGCCATGATCATGCGTTGATTATCGTTAGGGTCAATCCACATATCATGGTGGTCTCCGTGTGGAGCTCTAAAAGCTTCAAAAGATTTTCCCCCGTCTTTTGATTTGTGATAATCCACATTTACAACATATACCATATCCTCATCCTGAGTATCAGCGTAAATTCTGGTGTAATACCAAGCTCTTTGTCTTAATGCTCTATCGTCATTTGTTTTCTTCCATGTTTTTCCTGCATCATCAGACCTGAAAACACCACCATTATCATTTTCAATAATAGCCCAAATACGATTTGAGTTTTGAGGAGAAACGGTTATTCCTGAAATACCCCAAGTACCTTTCGGTAAACCTTCATTTTCTGAAAGTTTTGTCCAGTTTTCACCGCTATCCGTTGATTTCCAAATGTCAGAGCCAGGCCCGCCACTTGAAAAACTATAAGGGGTTCTTCTTACATTCCAGGTAGAAGCATACATAATTCTTGGGTTATTAGGATCTAAGATTAGATCTACTGCTCCAGCTCTGCTATTCGCAAATAATTTTCTGTCCCAAGTTTTACCTCCATCAGTAGATTTATAAACACCTCTTTCAGGAGAATCTTTAAAAATATCACCCATTACGGCTGCATAGACTATATCTGGGTTTTGAGGATGAATTCTGATTCTACTGATGTGGCGACTATTGTCCAGCCCCATGTGTTCCCAGTTTTTACCAGCATCTACTGATTTGTAAACCCCATAGCCGTAGGACATATTTCCTCGTAAAGTCTTTTCACCACCGCCAACATAAATTACGTTAGGATCACTTTCTGCAACCGCCACGGCTCCAATAGAGCCTCCAAAATGACCATCAGAAATGCTTTTCCAAGTATTTCCACCATCTTTGGTGCGCCATACACCCCCACCAGTGGATCCCATGTAAAATAGGTTAGGTTGACCAGTAACTCCGGTTACCGCAGCAGACCTACCGCCTCTGTAGGGTCCAATACCTCTCCATTGGAGAGCGTCATAAAGTTTCTCGTCATATTGAGTGGTAGAAGCACTTTTGCGATTTCGCTGAGCTTCTACTGTTTGTATTTGGAATAGGAAGATTATTCCAACTAAAAAGTATAGTTTCTTCATATTTAAAATGGATTTTTCTTCAATCTATTTTAAATACTTTAGAGTTGCCACTAAATTTTTATAAGTGGTGTGCAGGATTAATGATAATTTTTAATCATCATATTGGGTAGAAATTAAAAAAGGGTTACAAACTTAAGCCTGTAAGCCTTTTTTATAATTGTGGGATTAGTAGGATTACTCATGGGCTCTACTATGCGCTTTTCCTTTTTTGAATTTACATTTCGAACCTACGATTCTCCCGACAAGTGATGTCGGGATGCTCTAAATCAACTGAGCTATAATTTATTTTGAATTAGTGCTTCAATTCTTTTTCTACTTTTCCAGCTTTTGATCTGTCTTTCTCTGGCATAGGCCTCAGTTTTAGAATAAAAACTTTCTTGGTACACTATTTCCCAATCGTTAGCTTTTCCAGTAAATCCTTTATGATTTGAGTTGTGTTTTCTTAATCTTTCTAAAAGGTTATCACAGGTATAACCAGTATAATATTTATCTAAAGTGGGGGAGTATACGATATAGAAGTGACACATGAATTGGTTGAAATTAATATTCTAACCAAAATAAGTAAAAATTTAGTTATTAGGCATTCGGACTTACGACCCTCCCGACTAACTAGTCGGGATGCTCAAAACTAACTGAGCTATAATGCTAGATTTTTAATCATAAAAAAAGGCTTACAAATATTATTTGTAAGCCTTTCGTATAATGTGGGATTAGTAGGATTCGAACCTACGACTCTCCCGACAAGTGATGTCGGGATGCTCTAAATCAACTGAGCTATAATTTATCTTGAATTAATGCTTCAATTCTTTTTCTACTTTTCCAGCTTTTGATCTGTCTTTCTCTGACATAGGCCTCAGTTTTAGAATAAAAGCTTTCTTGGTACACTATTTCCCAATCGTTAGCTTTTCCAGTATATCCTTTGTGGTTAGCATTGTCTTTTCTTAATCTGTCCAAAAGATCACTACAGGTATAGCCAGTATAATATTTATCTAAAGTAGGGGAGTATAAGATATAGAAGTGACACATGAATTGGTTGAAATTAAAATTCTAACCAAAATAAGTAAAAGTTTAGTTATTTGGTATTCGAAATTCCGACTCTCCCGACTAACTAATCGGGATGCTCTAAACTAATAGAGCTATAATGCTAGATTTTTTAATCATAAAAAAAGGCTTACAAATATTATCTGTAAGCCTTTTGTAGAATGTGGGATTAGTAGGATTCGAACCTACGACCCCCTGCTTGTAAGGCAGGTGCTCTAAACCAACTGAGCTATAATCCCATTAAATATTTTGTATCATTTGATTAGTAGGTTTGAACCTACGACCCTCCCGACTGTTTGGTCGGGATGCTCTTTTAAACCAACTGAGCTATAACCCCATTATTTTTTTCCTTTTTTACAACCGTTTGTTGTTGTTTGGGAATGCAAATGTAGTACTGCTTTTTATATTTACAAATTGATTTTATAAAATAATTCAAAAAAAATTCAAGCTATATTTTATTGATTTGAAAATCAGGTCATTACGGTTATAAAAATTTTATTTGGATTTATATCTCTTATTCGCAAATTTCGTTCTTAAATTAAAAATACCATATTGAAGTACCTGAGGAAGTTTATTTTATATTTTACTCTATTTTTTATTCTGCTTTTTGCGGGTGGTTCGGCTTATCTGTACTACCATCAGGATGATTTAATTGATCAAATTCTAACTGAAATTAATAAATCGGTTCAAACGCCTGTACAGGTTAGTAAGATTGATATTAACTGGTGGACTGATTTCCCCAATATATCGTTAAGATTTCAGGATGTTTTTATTCAAGAATCTTTACCCAATAGTAAGAAGGCACTTGCTCAGTTAGAGGAATTAGCGCTTTCATTTAATGCTTTAAATTTTATAAAGGAAGATTACTCCTTTGAAAAAATTATTCTTAAAAAAGGAAAGCTGAATATTCGACTGACAAAATCAGGTAAACGGAATTATGATATTTTAAAAAATGACACCAATTCATCAAAGAATAATGGGGTTAATTTCAATTTAAAGAATATTGATATACAATCTGTTGATGTGGTTTATGCTGATGATGGCCTGGATCAAAATTACCATATTTATGCTGAGGCTTTAATGGCGAGTTTGAATAAGGTTGAAAATAACTTTAAAATTAAAGCCAATGGAAAGTTAAAAACTAGAGCCATCCAACTGGGCGATCTTCGCTATTTTGAAAACAAAAATTTGAAGATAAATGCAGACCTAAATTATATACAAGGAAATGAAATTGTAGAAATAAGACCCTCCCAATTGTTTTTGTCTAATAATGAATTTCAGCTTGCTGGCGATTACAAAATTAATACAAGCGAAATGGACTTGCTGGTAAAAGGAATAGAGTCTGATTTTTCAACCATCATATCTTTACTGCCCGAGAAATACAGGAATTATATTTCAGAATATGAAAGTAAAGGGAATGCAGAGTTTGAAGGTAGTATTAAAGGGAAACTCACTGCCAATCAATCTCCCCAAGTAAACTTTAATTTTAACGTTAATCAGGCTTCTTTATACCATGCTGATTATGATACTCGATTTGAAGATTTAAATTTCCATGGAAATTTTAATAATGGGAAATATCATAATTTGAGAAGTTCTCAATTAGTGTTAAAAGATATTTCAGGAACGCTTAAAGGCAAATCCTTTACTGCCGATTTAGGAATTAAAGATTTTGAGAACTATTTGATTAATCTATCCACAGAAGGACAAATATCTACCCCTGACTTGATCAGCTTTTTCCCAAACCGTGAAAAGTATTCAGAACTAGAAGGAGCTATAGATTTTAATATAAGCTTAGCCGGTTATTTGGATGATTTCAAACAAGCTTCAACTGCTTCAAGAATAAATAATTCAGGAGAAATTATATTACATAATCTATCAGGTGTTTATCAAGATTATCCTTTGCCTATAAAAAATGTGAATGGAAGATTGATGTTTAACAAGAATGATATTGCCATTAATCATTTACAAGGTGATATAGGAGAGTCGGATATTGAATTGAGTGGTTTTTTCTTAAATATATTTCCATATTTCCTGAAAGAAAATCAAGCCTTATTAATTGAGGCTGAAACGATCAGTCAAAATATTAACCTGAATGAGCTTTTATCAGGCTTGTCAAACGAAGAGAATACAATAGAAAAGCAGGAAGAATCATTCAAATTTGCTTTGAGTCCTAAGTTGCAATTGGACTTCACTTCTCATATTGAACATTTAGAATTTAAGCGCTTTAAAGCCAGAAATATTTCGGGAGAAATAGAGCTTTCCGATCAAATATTGAAGGCATCTGATCTAGAATTAGGAAGCTGTGGAGGTGAAATGACATTAAGCGCAACAGTGAATGCCAAAAAAGAGAATGAAATTTTAGTCAATACATCTGCTGATTTTAATGGCTTAAATGTGGATAGCATTTTCTACACCTTTGAGAACTTTCGCCAGGATTTTCTAACCGACCAGCACCTTAAAGGTAAAATTGATGCTAAAGTCAAAGCATTCATCATGTTGGACCAGAAGCTTAATTTTCAATCAGATGTATTCAAAGCTACTATTGATGCTAAAATTGAGAATGGTGAGCTTAATAATTTCGAGCCTATGCTGAGCTTGTCTGATTATGTAAGAGAAGATGAATTGACCAATTTGAGTTTTGGGGAGATGAGGAATACAATTGAGATCAAGAATGAAGTAATTTACCTGCCCGAGATGTCTATTCAGTCAAATGTTTCTAACATATTGATTCAGGGAACGCACACATTCGATCAGGAAATTAATTATAGATTATTAGTACCTTTAAAAAACTATAAAAGAAAAGATAAAGACGAAGCTTTTGGTGCTATTGAAGAAGAAAAGGATTATTCAAGCCTATATTTAAAAATTGAAGGTACAACGGATGACTTTGAAGTAAGCTGGGATAAAAAGCGATCTTTGAAATCTATAGCAGATAGGATAAAAGAAGAAGGTAAAACCCTCAAGAAAATAATTAAAGGAGAAAAGCTTCCTGAAGATGAAAATGAAGAACTTGAACTTAATGAAGATGAATATTTCGATTGGTGATTTTTTTAAAAGTATAGTTAGTCTATTTTTCTTATCAGTCATTATTGTAGGCTGCAGCCCACAGTCGATTCAACCTAAACTAGAAGTGCTTAATACCAATGTGAATTCTTTAATCATAGGATTAGAGAAGTTTAATGATTCTACTGCTTGGGCCAGTGGAACTGCTGCCACTATATTAAAAACGACTGACGCAGGTGAAAACTGGACGTCATTTAATTATCCTGAAATTGATAGTTTACAATTTCGAGATATTCAGCCTATTAGTGATAAGGAAGCGATAGTATTAAGTGCTGGAGAAGGTGAGTTAAGTAAAATATTTTATTTTCATGAGCAATCAGGCTGGAATCAGGTTTTTCAAATGCAAAATGAAGAGGGCTTTATTGATGCCGTTCAGTTCTGGGGAAATGGTCAAGGATTAGTCTATGGAGATGCAATCGATTCATTAGCCTATATTTTAAAAACCACCAATTTTGGAAAAAGCTGGGAAAGAATTCCTACTGCTCCAATGGCAAATGAAGGTGAGGGCGGATTTGCTTCTAGTGGAAGCAATATTTTAATTGAAGAAGGAGGAGAAGCATGGATTGCTACCGGAGCAAACGGCAGTGCCAGAGTTTTTTATACGCAAGATTATGGAAGAAGCTGGGAAGTAAAAAGTACTCCCATGATTATAGGTGAATTTGCAGGCTTGACAGCCATAAAGAAAACTTCAGGAAAATTATGGATCACAGGTGGTGATTTAGCAATTGCTGATCAAGTGTTAGATAATGTATTCTTTTCGGAAGATAATGGCGAAAACTGGACAGCACTACCTGAACATAATATAAAAGGATCTTTTTATGGATTAGCAGTCACCAATTATCTGGAAAATGATTTTGTGATTGCATGTGGTCCAAATGGTGCTGAAATATGGCTAGGAGACCAACAAAAATGGCAGGTCCTTTCAGAGGAAGATATTTGGACCGCTAAATTTATTGATGCTCGTACGGCTCTTATGGCTGGTAGAGATGGAAAGATGTTTAAAGTCGTTTTAGAGTAATTATTTGTGTTCAAATTTTGTTAAGAAAGGCACTATATCTTCTAACGCATTTTTTCTAGAGCCTTTTATTAAAATTGTGCTTCCTTTTTTCAAGGGTTTTTCTTTAAGGTATTCAATTAAATCATCTTTTGATTTAAAGTATTTTCCAAAATTGTCCATTTTTGAAGCGGACTGAATATGGGTGCCACAATAATAACGTTTACTGATTCCTAAATCCACTGTCAATTCACCCAATTTTTCATGTTCTAATTCTGTAGTGTCACCTAATTCAAGCATATCTCCTAAAATCACTACTGTTTCTGTATTTTCAATAGCTCCTAAGCTTTTGATAGCCAATTCCATTGAATCAGGATTCGCATTATAGGCATCTAAAATAATGGTGTAATAATCAGTCTTGATCATTTGAGAGCGCATATTCTCAGGTAAATATTCCTGAGTAGCCTTAACTCCATCTTCAAGGGGTACTTCGAAATATTGTCCAATGCATAATGCAGCAGCTACATTTAAGTAGTTAAACTGACCAACCAGATTCGTTTCAATATTTTTGAATTCGTTTACAGAATACTTGAGGAAAGTCCCACCCTTTTCAACTTTCACCTCCAAATCATCTCCTTCATTTGGGAAGCTTAACGCATTGGAAAAGCGTTTTTGCATATTTTTCAGAACTTTATCCTGAGTATTAATAAAAGGGACTCCATCATGCTTTTTCAAATAGTCAAACAATTCACTTTTACCAATAATGATATTTTCAAATCCGCCAAACTCTCCAATATGAGCTCTTCCGATGTTTGTAATTAAACCATGTGTAGGTTGTGCCATTTTACAATAGGAAGCAATTTCACCAATGTGATTAGCCCCCATCTCAATAATAGCAATCTCATATTCATCATTAATGGATAATAAACTGAGTGGAACTCCTATATGATTATTAAGATTACCCTCTGTGGCAAAAACCTTATATTTTTTAGCTAATACTTGATGTATAATCTCTTTGCTAGTTGTTTTTCCATTAGAACCAGTAATTCCTAAAACTGGAATATCTAAGCTTTCTCGATGGACTGTAGCAACTAGCTGAAGCGTTTTCAAAACATCATCAACCAGTATATACTTTCCATTATCTTTATAAAAATCTTTTTCATCTACAATGGCAATAGAAGCGCCATCATTCAAAGCTTGTTCTGCAAATTTATTACCGTTGAAATTCGGACCTTTAAGAGCAAAGAACATATTACCTTCCTGAATTTTACGGGTATCGGTACAAACTCCTGTACTCTTTAAAAATAATTCGTAAAGCCTTTCTATTTGTGTCATCCTTAAAATGATTTATACAAATCTAAAAAATTAAAAAAGCTTCTTAACGTTTATAGCAAGAAAAATATATTCCTCTTTATTTTTGTGAAATGCGAGTCTTACTCTTTATAACGTTTATTTTTTATTCATTTTTGACCGAAGCCCAGTATCGGTTTATTCCCTATCAGGATGTTCCACTTTCTAACTCTAGTGAAATGGAATTCCCTTGGGTAGGTGGTTTAAATGGAGTACAATGGGGGAAGATTGATTTAAATAATGATGGGTTCCTCGACTTAGCAGGATTTGACCGAAGTTCAGGAAGGATTTTGTGCTTTCTAAATATTGATGGTGAATATGAATATGCTCCAGAGTATGAAATGTTTTTTCCTTCCGAAATTCAAAATTTCTTTATATTGAAAGACTATAATCAAGATGGAAAAATGGATGTTTTTACGGCTGGAAATTTAGGAATTACAGCCTATGAAAATATTTCAACTGGAGGATTACCACAATGGAGTAAAACGCTTGATTTTATTCGATATACTAGTTTATCGGGCAATGATGTTAATTTACAGGTTAATTTCAATGATTATCCATTCATTGGTGATTTAGATGATGACGGAGATCTTGATATACTAAATTTTAATTTTTCAGGTATAGAAAGTAGAATTCTATTCTATCAAAATAATTCTATTGAAACTAACGGGACTGCTAGCTTAAATTCATTTGAGTTAGTCGATAATTATTGGGGAACGGTTGAAGATTGTGATTGTGGTGTATTTGCATTTAATGGTCAAGATTGCCAGGATATTTTAGGTCGAGTACTTAATAATAACGCAAGACATGCAGGAGGTAAGAGTATATCGGTTTTTGATTTTGATAAAGATGGTGTTTTAGAATTAGTAACCAGCCACGAGGAATGCAAGGAGCTTTATTATTTTAATAATTCAGCTTTATCCAATCTGGATCCAAATTTTGAAGGCTTTACCAGCTCATATCCATCATCAAATAATCCCGCTCAATTTAATTTTTATCCCAATACTATGGTGATGGATTTAACTGGAGATGCTTCAGAGGATCTTATTATATCTCCAAATATTGAGGGGAATATTGGTAGTCCAGTAAATTTTTCGAGTTCTAACTGGTTATATCAAAATGTAGGCAATGGCTATGAATTAGTAAGTAAAAAGTTTTTGCAAGAGGACATGATTGATTGGGGAGCTCAAGCAAGTCCTGCTTTTTTGGATTATGATGAAGACGGGGATTTGGATTTATTCATTGCCTATACAGATATTAATTCTAATGAAGTTTTAGAGAGTGCAATTGCTTTTTACGAAAATGTTGGAGGTACTCAAAACCCGAGCTTTGAATTACAAGATTCTGACTTTTTAAATATTTCTCAAGAAGGTTTTGCCAATATGTTTATTCAGTGGCAGGATGTTGATGTAGATGGACAAAAAGACTTAATCATCCAAGCGACCTCTGGGAACAGCAATCAATTACGTATTCTGTTTCAAGAGAATAATGAATTTGATATTAATGCATCCGTTATAATTGATAATGTATTCATCGGTTTTGGATACTCCACCCATCTGGCAGATGTAATAGGTGACAGTCATCCTGATTTATTAGTAGGAAAATCTTCTGGTGGGTTAATTTTATACGAAAATATTGGTCAGGGGAGAAACCCTTCTTTTCAGCAGCGTTCACAAAATTATTTAAATATTGGAGATGATTTCTTTAGATCTTCCCTTCGTGTTAATGTAATGGATATTGATAATGATAATCAACAAGATTTAATTACTTCAGATTTCAGTGGTAATATTAGGGTGTTTCCGAATTTGCAAAATAATACGGGGCAATTTGATACGCTTTATTCCTATAATGAATTAATTCAAAATTTTGACCAGATATTTTTCGGCAAAAGGAATAATCCCGTTTTTGCTCCCATCTTTAACGATGATTACCCAACTCTGATATTAGGCACTGTTTCAGGAGGTCTACGAGTTTTTAGGAATAATGCAGAATATGAGGTAGAAAGTGGTGAGGAATTAGTATTTCAGATCTATCCCAATCCAAATGAAAATAACCTTCTATTTATTAAAGCTAATCAAGATATTTCGATTTCTATCGCTACGCTAAATGGACAAACAATCTTGTCGAATCTGGAATATTCTGCTTTTGGAAGAGAGGCTATTGATGTTTCACAGCTACAATCTGGACTCTACATTGTAAGTGCTTTATTTGCAAATGGGAAAAATATCACCAGAAAATTGGTGATTCCTTAATTCAGTTTTTTAATTTCAACTATTAAAGGGATGTGGTGATTCAGTTTAATTGTATAAAAAAAAGCAAGCACTAATCTGCTTGCCTTTGAAATATAATTTTTATCAGGTGCTTATTTTTTACCACCAAATATAAATGCTCCTAATCTTATACCTAAGTAACTGTTGGCAACATCAAATGTAGCTGCATTTCCATTAACATCAACTCCTTCAACAGAAGAGCTTGGAATGAAGTTGTAATCAATATTGATATTGAAGTGTCCCCAGTCAAAACCAATTCTAGGATAGAATCCAATTTTAGTTTCTGCGCCAGCACCAGCACCTGTAGAGCTAACGGATACTGAAGCAAGGCTAAAGGCACCAACACCAGCACCTACATATGGTCTAAAACCTTCAGAAGTTAAATAGTACTTACCGTTTAAAGTATAAGAGGCAGTTCCAGAAATACTAGCTTCCTCATTACCTACAACTCTTGCCATAGCAGCAGATTCCCATCTTAAACCTACAGCAATATCATCATTTATTCTGTAAGCTGGTTCAACATCAAAAAGGATACCGCCACCACCTTCAGGTACAGTATAGCCTAATCCTAAATATAATTGAAAAGACTTGTAATCCTGAGCATTTACTATGCTAACTGAAACAGCCATGATGGCTACTAATAATAGTTTTTTCATAAAAATTAAAAATTTAGTTTATATATATGCTGCAAAGCTATAAGTGATTTTTATTTTTACAAAACGAATTGAAAATTGTTTTTTACTAATTTTATTTTGAATTAAATCTATAAAATAAAATATTTATTTATCAAAGTATTTTTGTAATATTTTTAAACCGTTAAATAATTATATTTAGTTAATAAGAAAATTATCTGCATCTAACTGAGCAGGAAATTTTTGTCTAAATTTCATTAATTCCTCAGCAGATAAACTAATTGTTTTTATTACTTCCCTGTCATCTGCAAAGTAAACAGCATTTCCTTTTGGATCGTATATGGCTGAATGCCCATTATGCGGGATTTCATTACCATCATTTCCTATTCTGTTTACGCCAATACTATAACTCACATTTTCAATTGCTCTTGCAGTTAGTAAGCTATCCCAGGCGTTAACCCTTACGGCAGGCCAATTGGCTACAAATAAAATAATATCATAGGCCAATTCATTTTCATTATTTGATTTATTTCTACACCAAACTGGAAAGCGAAGATCATAACATACCAAGGGTTTAATTTTCCATCCTTTTAATTCAACGATCAATTCTTTTTCTCCAGGAGTATAATGTTCATCCTCATTCGCCATTCTAAATAGATGCCTTTTATCATAAACAGAATAGTCTCCATCAGGCTTCATCCAAATTAGCCTATTAAAGTAATCTCCATTATCATTTACAATAAATGATCCCGTAATTACAGCTTTCTTTTGACTGGCCATTTGCTTCATCCATTTGAAAGTATGCAAATTCATAGGTTCAGCCATTTTCTCAGCCTCCATGCTAAAGCCAGTATTGAACATTTCTGGCAATATTATCAGGTCAGTTTCTTCTTCAATTTCCCATAGCTTTTCTTCAAACATGGATAGATTAGCTTGCTTTTCTTGCCAGTATAATGGTGTCTGAATTAAAGTTACTTTTAAATCTTGCATAATATATCAGCTGCTTTTTGTAGGGTTTCTTCTCCTTTTGCGAAACAGAATCTTAATAAATGATGATCTTGATTTTCTGAATAAAATGCTGAAACTGGAATTGAAGCTAATCCTTTTTCTTTGATAAGATATTGAGCAAATTCCAGATCAGGCATATCGGTAACTTCTGAAAAATCTAACAATTGGAAGTAGGTACCATAAGATGGAATCACTTTAAATTTTGAATCCTTTATAGCTTGTTGAAAGAAATTCCTTTTCTTTTCATACATACCACTAACTCCTAAGTAATTTTTTTCATCCTGAAGGTATTCTGCCATGGCATACTGGCTAGGCGTATGTACAGAAAAGCAATTATACTGATGAACTTTTCTAATTTCTTTCATGATTGCTTCAGGAGCTACCATATAACCAATTTTCCAACCCGTTGCGTGGAATGTTTTTCCAAATGATGATACAGCTATACTTCTACTTGCTAAAAACTCATCTTTCAATACGCTTAAATGCGTTTCTTTATCGAATATGATATGTTCGTACACTTCATCACTTAATACTATAAGCTTTGGATTTCCTTCTAATATTTCCTTGAGTGTTGCAATATCATCATCTCGCAATATTGCCCCAGATGGATTATGAGGGAAGTTTATAATCAGCATTCTAGTTTTATCTGTTATGCTATTTTTTACTTTTTCCCAATCTGGTGTAAAGTTTTCAGGGTTTAGTGAAACAGGAATTGGTTTACCACCTGCTAATTCAATTGCAGGAATATAGCAGTCATAAGCAGGTTCTAATACTATAACCTCATCACCTGAATGAACAGTTGCTAATACGCTTGAAAAAATAGCTTCTGTTGCACCAGCAGTAACTGTTATTTCGGTTTCTATATTTAAATCTACCCCACCCGTATTAGAAACTTTTTTTGCTATTGCTTCTCTTAATTTGGGTAATCCTGGCATAGGAGCATACTGATTATGGCCTATCTGCATATTCTGATACACAAGGTCAATTAATTTTTCAGATACTGGAAAGTCAGGGAATCCTTGTGATAAATTAATAGCATCAAAATCACTTGCCATTTTAGACATAACCGTGAAAATAGTAGTGCCTACTTTAGGGAGTTTAGATTGGATGTCGTTCATATATGTAATTTGTCTTTATAATTAACAATATAAAGTTTTACCGATTGTAAAGTCTTTTTGTTGACTTTAAAAATAATTCAAAAAAAAAGGCTGACAAAAATGTCAGCCTCATTCGAAATCTTGTAAATTCTAATTAACCTTTGTTCTTGATATCTTGAACTTCAATTCTGATTTCTTGAGCTAGATTTTTTAACTCCTGCATTCCTTTTCTAACACGAGTACCAGCTGCCTGATTTTCTTTGTCATAGAATTTTTCAAAATCACTTTCTAGACTCATTACTAAGTCTCTTACTTGTTCGAATCTTTTCATTCTTATTTTAGTTTACGGTTGACTAAATAAATTAATTAATTGTAAGCAATATAGGTAAAAACATATAAAAACAACAATTAGAGCAACATTTTTGCAAAAAAATTACTCTTTAAACGCTTTTGCGAGCTCATTTTCTCTGTAATGACCCTCACTTAGCTTACCTTTTATTGCTTCAAATGCTTTAATCGTACGATCTACATCTTCTAAACTATGAGATGCCGTAGGAATTAATCTTAATAAAATCGTGTCCTTAGGCACTACAGGGTATATTACAACTGAACAGAAAATTCCGAAGTTTTCTCTTAAATCATAGGCTAAAGCAGCAGCTTCACCTACTGTACCGTTCAACATTACGGGAGTTACTGGAGATTGTGTTGTACCTATGCTAAATCCTTTGTCTTTCAATCCACTTTGAAGTGCATTAACAATTTTCCATAAGTTTTCTTTATGCTCTGGTTGGTCTCTTAATAATTCTAATCTTTTAAGAGCACCTTCCACCATTGGCATAGGTAATGACTTAGCGAAAATTTGAGAACGCATATTATAGCGTAAAAATTTGATGATATCAGGATCACCACCAACAAATGCACCGATAAGAGCCATTGACTTGGCGAAAGTACTGAAATATAAATCTATTTCATCCATCACGCCTTGTTGCTCACCAGTACCTGCACCAGTTTCACCCATAGTTCCGAATCCGTGTGCATCATCACACAATAAACGGAAGTTATATTTTTCTTTAAGAGCGATTACATCTTTTAAGTTACCCATCGCACCTGTCATACCGAAAACACCTTCGGTAATCACTAAAATACCACCTCCAGTTTCTTCTGTAAGTTTTGTTGCTCTTTGTAACTGTTTTTCTAAGCTTTCAATGTCGTTATGAGGATAAACAAATCTTTTCCCCATGTGTAAGCGAACACCATCCACAATACATGCATGACATTCCGCATCATATACAATGGCATCTTTTCTACCAACTACTGCATCAATAATTGATAATACACCCTGATAACCATAGTTTAATAGCATTACTTCATCTTTTTTGATGAATTCTGCCAATTGTCTTTCTAATTCTTCGTGCTGAGATGTATTACCAGACATCATTCTGGCACCCATAGGATATGCCAATCCCCATTTCTCAGCAGACTCAGCATCAGCCTTTCTGATTTCGGGATGGTTACCTAAACCTAAATAGTTGTTTAAACTCCAGGTTAATACTTCTTTTCCTCTAAATTTCATATGAGGAGATAGTTCTCCTTCTAATTTAGGGAACATAAAATAACCTTCTTCTACGTTTGAATGCTTACCTAATGGTCCGCGATCCACCTTCAGTTTCTCAAATAAATCCACGTTTATCTATTTTATTATATCAATAACTATTCTAATCAAGCCCCAAAGGTAACAAAAAAGCTGCTACCTAAAAAATCCTATTTGTGCTTTAAAGGCTTATTTTTTAGTAAAAAAGACATAATTTACGTAGCATTGTACTTCAATTTTTATTTGATATA
This sequence comes from Marivirga arenosa, assembly GCF_030503895.2. Lineage (GTDB taxonomy): Bacteria > Bacteroidota > Bacteroidia > Cytophagales > Cyclobacteriaceae > Marivirga > Marivirga arenosa. The sequence goes on along the minus strand of NZ_CP129970.2, from coordinate 872,192 downwards.
GAACTACAAATTGATATGCCAGATATTAAAAAAATCTTAGTTGCAAACAGAGGTGAAATTGCCTTGAGAGTAATGCGTTCAGCAAGAGAGCTAGGAATAAAAACAGTTGCTATATTTAGTGAGGCTGATAGAAATGCCTTGCATGTTCGTTATGCTGATGAAGCCGTTTGTGTTGGGCCTCCCGCCTCAGCAGATAGTTATTTAAGAATAGATAAAATAATTAAAACTTGTAAAGATTTACAGGTTGATGCAATTCACCCTGGATATGGGTTTTTGTCAGAAAATGCTGATTTCGCCAGAGAAGTAGAAAAAGAAGGTATAATATTCATTGGTCCATCTGCTGAGTCCATTGAAGTAATGGGGGATAAGCTTTCAGCAAAATCAGCGGTATTAAAAAGAGATGTTCCATTAGTACCTGGCTTAGATAAAGCCATTACGGATGTTGCATTTGCAAAAAAGAAAGCAGATGAAATAGGTTATCCTATCTTGATTAAAGCAAGTGCTGGAGGTGGTGGTAAAGGAATGAGAATAGTGGAAGATCCAGCTGATTTCGAATCACAAATGGATAGAGCGGTAAGTGAGGCGAAAAATGCTTTCGGAAATGGAGCTGTTTTTATTGAGAAATTTGTGACTTCTCCACGGCATATAGAAATTCAAGTTTTAGGTGATCAGCATGGAAATGTGATTCATTTATTTGAAAGAGAATGTTCTATTCAAAGAAGACACCAAAAAGTGATTGAAGAGGCGCCTTCAAGCTGTTTAACTCCTGAAATTAGAGAGAAAATGGGACAAGCAGCCATTGATGTAGCTAAATCCTGTAATTATTATGGAGCTGGTACAGTAGAGTTTATAGTAGATGAAAAATTAAATTTTTACTTTCTTGAAATGAATACCAGACTACAGGTTGAACATCCTGTTTCTGAGCAAATCACAGGAGTAGATTTGGTAAAAGAACAAATTAGAATTGCAGAGGGGAAAGCGCTTTCTTACAAGCAAGAAGATTTATCAATAAAGGGGCATTCTGTTGAAGTAAGAGTTTACGCAGAAGATCCGCAAAATAACTTTTTACCTGATATAGGTAGGCTGAAAGTGTATAAAAGACCTCAAGGAACTGGTATAAGAGTAGATGACGGCTTTGAACAAGGAATGGAGATACCGATTCATTATGATCCTATGATTGCAAAATTGATAACCTATGCTGATAATCGTGAGGAAGCAATTAGTAGAATGATAAGAGCTATTGATGAATATGAAATAGTAGGGATCCAAACTACCTTGAGTTTTTGTAAATACGTATTACAACATGATGCTTTTACCAGCGGTGATTTTGATACTAAATTTATTGAGAAGCATTTTCAAGCAAGTGACCTGGATGAAAAGGTTACAGATATAGAAACTGAAATTGCTTCTGCTTTGGCTGTAAAATTATGGTCTGAAAGACAGAAAAAGCGAACAGCTCAAGAGGCGAATGGAGAAAAAGTATCATTGTGGAAAAAGAATAGATTATAAAAATGGCAGAAATCAAGCCTATTAAAGCTTGGCGCTATAATGATAAGCTGCAAAAGCAAATAGAAAATTTAACCAGCCCTTTGTTTGATGTAGTTTCACCCAAACAAAGGGAGGCTCTTTATAAAAACCCCTTAAATAGTATTCACCTTTCAGTTCCTTTAGGTGGTACTGAATCCGCTGATATGGCTGCCGAGCGACTATTGAAATGGAAAAAAGAAGGGGTTTTAGTTCAAGATCCTTTGCCAGGAATTTATGTTTATTATCAATATTTCACTTTACCTGGCTCATCTCGAGAAATGGTTAGGAAAGGATTCATAACTTTTATTAAAGCATATGATTGGGATGAAAAGGTTATTCTTCGACATGAAAACACTATTCCTCAGTCAGTAAATGATAGAATTGAAGTTTTAGATAAAACACAATTAAATGTAAGTGCAACTCATGGCTTGTATTCTGATCCTGATTTTGAATTGGAGGAATATATGGATGAGAGTATGAAATCACCCTTGGGAGAATTAGAAGATTATCAAGGGGTAAGAGAAGTAGTAAGCGTCATACATGATGCTAAAGTCATCAAAAAGTTTATTGATAAAATTGCGCCTCAGCAAATTATCTTAGCTGATGGTCATCATCGTTATGAGGGCTCTTTGCTTTATCGGAAAAAGATGATGGAGCAAAATCCTAATCATACAGGGCAAGAAGGTTATAATTATCATATGATGTATTTAACCAATGCCAATTCAGATGATCTTAGGATTTTACCTACTCATAGATTGATTAAGAATATTCCTGATTTTTCAGAGTCTGAAATATTAGAGAAGATTAAAGATGATTTTTTTATAAAAGAAGTTGAAAATCCAGAGGATATTCATGAAATCATATTAGGAAAACAATGGGCTTTTGGTTTGTTGTTTAAGGATAATAATTACAAAATTAGACTTAAGCCTGAGAAAATTAATGAACTGAAATGGAATTTTCCAGATGAAGTTAAAAGCTTAGATTTAACTGTTTTACATTATTTCTTTGTTGAAAAGGTTTTAGGAATTAAGGGGGAAGAACAGAGGAGTTCGGAGAATATTGAGTTTGAAAGAAACTTTACAGCTTGCACTCGAAAGTTATTCAGTAATGAGGTACAATGCGCCTTGATTACCAAGGAAATAAGCATGGAACAAGTTTATAAGGTTTGTAATACTGGATTTACCATGCCTCAAAAATCAACTTATTTTTACCCTAAAACAATTTGTGGATTTTTATTTGGATCAATACAGGAAGATGAATTTGAATTACCCACTTATTTTAGGCTCTAAATCGCCAAGAAGAAAAGAAATTTTAGAAAAAGCTGGATTTCATTTTATTACTGAAGCTAAAGATACAGAAGAGAGCTTCCCTAGTGATATGCCACATAATGAGGTAGCTGCATTTTTAGCGGAAAAAAAGGCAAAAGCCTTTTCAAATAATGATGCCTATTACGACAAAATCATTTTAACCGCAGATACTACTGTTTTAATTAATAATGAGCTTCTTGAAAAACCTGCGAATCAGGAAGAAGCATTTGAAATGCTCTTGAAGCTAAGTGGAAATGTACACCAGGTTGTTTCAGGTTTTTCTATTTTATTTAATGATGAAATTCAAAAGTATTCTGATGAGACGTTGGTTTATTTTAGGGCGGTTGAGGAAGATGTAATCTGGGATTATATTAAAACCCATAAGCCATTTGATAAAGCAGGAGCTTATGGAATTCAAGAAGGACTTGGCTTAACCCATATTGAAAAATTGGAAGGTTCATACTTCACTGTAATGGGATTGCCCATCCACAAAGTTTATCAGGCGCTATATAAATTCAGTGCCTTCCATAAAAAATAAATGAGCTTTTTAGCATTAGGTTCTCTTCTCTCAGGAAATAATATGAAAGCAGTTTGGCAGTATTTTAAAGATTTCCATAAAGAGGTAATACATCCTCCAATGATGTATTTATTAATATCTTTATTCATTGCCATCCTCACAGCAATGAATTATCTTCTACTTGATATTCGTTTTGAGAAATGGATGTATCAATTAAAACCCATTGAATGGACTTATTTGGCCCATTTTGTACTCTTTGGGTTCATTTATTTTGGAATTATTTTCATTTGCTACCGATATAAGACTATCCCAAATTTATTTAAGAATAAGGCCTTTATGGTAAAGAGCCTAATTATGCTTTTAATCTTAACCTTAGATGTTTGCTTTCATTATCATACATTCTTAATAAGAAACCTATTTGAGTTTCAGGATCGATTTTTTATGTATAAAGTGAGCAATCAAATAACTAGCCTTTTCATAATACTTTTGCCCTTATTCTTTTATTATAGAAAATATGAAAAGGATAATACTAATTTTTATGGTTTAAATACTTCTGTTAAAAAGATAGGACAGTATATGCCCTTAATTTTAATCATGATGCCTTTAATAGGTATTGCATCTTTTGAAGAAAATATTAGAGATTTTTATCCGCAGTTTTCATCTAAATTAGAATTCATGAACTGGTCTGTAGAGTTAAGGGCAATTGTTTTTGAATTTTTTTATGCTTTTGATTTTCTGACCACTGAATTTCTTTTTCGAGGGTTCATGGTTTTAGGTTTTGTGGCTTTCTTAGGTCCTAGAGCTGTTTTACCAATGGTAGGTTTATATGTTTCTTTACATTTTGGAAAACCAGCTGGTGAAACTATCGGATCATTTTTTGGAGGGTATATACTTGGAGTTTTAACCTATCAAAGTAAAAATATTTGGGGAGGAATTGTAGTTCATATTGGTATTGCCTTACTTATGGAATTAGCTGCTTGGATGCAAAATACATTCAATTAAAAAAAAATGGCACGAAACTGTTTTTCGTACCATTTTTTTAATATCAATTTAATTTATAAATTAATTACTCTTTTTAGTGCATACTCGGGATCTATTTATGGTTAAAATGATCCCATCCTTGAGCTTTAAGCGGGATTGGGTTTCCTTTTGCAGTTATAAGATTCAATCCATTTGATTTTTCATTTACATAACCGATGAAATGAATATCAGGATGGTTTTTTACTTTCTCGAATTCATCTTGAGATATTGTAAAAAGTAATTCATAATCTTCACCACCATTTAATATAGCTGTATTAGGGTCAAGTTTAAATTCTATAGCTGTTTCTTGCGTATTAGTTGCATACGGTAATTTATCCTCGTGAATGTTGATTCCAATATTCGATTGTTTTGCAATGTGATGTAATTCAGAAGCAAGTCCATCTGATACATCAATCATAGAAGTAGGAACTAGTTTTAAGTCTAATAATTCATGAACTAAATCCAAGCGAGCCTCAGGTTTTAATTGTCTCCCTACTATATATTGATATTTGTCTAATTGAGGCTGCATATCAGGGTTTTCAAGGTAGACTTGTTTCTCTCTTTCTAGTACTTGTAAACCCATGTAAGCTCCACCTAAATCACCTGTTACACAAACTATGTCATTTACTTTTGCTCCAGAGCGATAAGCGATTTTATCTTTGTCTACTTTTCCAATTGCAGTTACAGAAATGACTAATCCTGCAGGTGAAGTCGTAGTGTCACCACCTACTAAATCTACTTTATATGCATCACAGGCAGCTTTTACTCCTTCATAAAAGGCATCTACTGCTTCTACTGAAAACCGATTACTTAAGGCCAAGCTCACTGTAATTTGTTCAGCTATTCCATTCATAGCTGCTATATCAGATACATTCACAGCTACAGATTTAAATCCTAGATGATGAAGTGGGAAATAGGAGAGGTCAAAATGAACCCCTTCAACAAGCATATCAGTTGAAACCAACTGAAAATATTCCCCAGCATCAATTACAGCAGAATCATCTCCAATGGCATATTGCGTGGAACTATTTTGCTTGCTAAATTTGTTTGCAATTTGATCAATCAGGCCGAATTCACCCAACTTGTTGATTTCTGTTCTTTTTTGATCACTCATATTTTTCTGTTTGAGGTTCTCTTGAAATTATATATTTTTGATTATGAAATTTATACTATTTAGAATGTTCGTATTTTTATTGATAGGCACTTTTATTTTATCGGCCTGTCAGAGAAGCTCCTTTCAAACAAGAGAAGGTAAAAAGAAGCTCAAATACTATAATTCTATTCAGCATCAGTAATTAACTTTTTATTTCTTGGCAAAGTTCTACCAAAACACCATTCGTAGTTTTAGGGTGTAGAAAGCATACCATTTTATTGTCAGCACCTTTTTTTGGAGCTTTATTAATTAGCTGAAAACCTTCTGATTCTAATCTTTTCATTTCAGCTTCTATGTCTTCTACTTCGTAGGCAATATGATGAATGCCTTCACCTTTTTTTGCAATAAATTTAGCTATCGCACTATCTTCATTTTCAGCTTCTAAAAGCTCAATTTTGGTTTCTCCCATTTTAAAAAAAGAAGTTGATACTCCTTCACTTTCTACTTTTTCAAGCTTATAGGGCTCTATATTAAATAGTTTGCCGAAAAGTGAATTAGCACTTTCCATATTCTTAACTGCAATACCTATATGTTCAACTTTTAACATGCTGTTTATTTTTGTGGGACTAAATTGTTAACTTTGTATTTGTTAATGCAAAAATGCAGAAACTTTTCCATGGATAAAAAAGTTGGGATACTCAAGATCATTTTTTAACTTCATTTAAGAAATAAAAAGATGGAAACATCAGCAGACATACACGTAGAAAGTGCACGAGTTCAAAAGGAGATAAAAAGTTATCTTGGATTGAATAGTAGTGAATTAGTTTTTGAGTTTAGTAATCTTGAAGGAAAAGCAAAGCTGGATTTAATCACTATTAATCCAAGGCATAATCAATCATTTTTATTTCATTCTGAAATGGGATATGATAAGCTTGATGCTTTAAAGAAAATGATGGATTATGTCAAAAACTATAGAGATCATGAGAGCTCTTATACCATACAGTGGATGACTAAAGATGACAAACAATTGCATACCTCTTATTTTAGAGCGAGCAATATTTTAGATAGTTTAGATAAACTTTACTACGGAAGAGATCGTAATACCATTACTGTTTTTAGTGTTGTGCTAAACCCAGTATCATAATAAAATATATTTTTAATCATGATTATTGTTACAGATAAAGCGAAAGATAGATTAGGCGAGTTAAAGAACGAAGAAGGTCATAGTGAAAAAAGCAATGTAAGAGTTTCTGTAAAAGGAGGGGGTTGCTCTGGCTTAATGTATGATTTAAGCTTCGATGAGGAAATCAAAGAAGGCGATGAAGTGTTCGAAGATAAAGGAGTGAAGCTTTTAGTAGATAAGAAAAGCATGCTTTATTTATTAGGAACGACCTTAGATTTTTCAGACGGCTTAAACGGAAAAGGATTCCAATTTATAAATCCTAATGCAACCAGAACTTGTGGTTGTGGTGAAAGTTTTTCAATTTAAAAGGTCTATATAACGTTTGAAATAACGTTTAAGAACATAGTTAAGCCCTTGGCAGTCATCTGTCAAGGGCTTTTTGTTTTAGATTAAATTAAGAGTTTTATTTATGAACTTCTGTAGATAATTTGAATGGATTGGTGATTTACAATATAATATATTGCTTATATATTTTTAAGTAAAATAAAGTATAGGTATATTAGGTAATATGTATTTTAAAATATCTTAATATTAAATAAAAGTAATATTTTATTGTAATTGTATTTTTTCTCATTTAACTTTGAAGCAAATGAAATCACTCAATAGACATAGGCGCTGTAATCGACCAATCCCGGTCCAAGCTCGTAAATCATTGACCCTAATGAATTTACAGCCTATTTTTGACTGCTAGTCAATTCATTTTCACACAAATTTTATTTTTATTTTTCACTTAAATTAATTTCTATGAGACAATTTTTACTCATGGTAACGGCTATTTTATTTATTAGTCATTATTCCTTAGCACAGGATGTTACCATTAATGGTACTGTTACTGATGCTGAAACTGGCGAACCACTTCCGGGTGTAAACGTGGTGATTAAAGGTACTACTGATGGTGTAAGTACCGATTTGCAGGGCTCCTATAAAATATCAGCTGGCCCTGATGCTGTTCTAGTTTTTTCCTTTATTGGTATGGAATCGAAAGAGGTTTCTGTTAATGGCCGATCAAGGATTGACGTAAAATTAGGATATGATGTTTCTCAACTTTCTGAAGTAGTGGTAGTAGGATATGGTTCTCAAATAAAAGAGGATTTGACCGGTAATATTGCTAATGTATCTGGAGAAGATATTGAAAATATTGCAGTTCCAAGTTTCGAGCAAGCAATTCAAGGTAGAACGGCAGGAGTTCAAATAACTTCACAGAATGGTAAAGTTGGAGGAGGAATTAATATCAGAGTAAGAGGGTCGTCTTCAATAACGGCTAGTAATGAACCTTTATATGTGATTGATGGTGTACCTATGACTTCAGCAAGTCAATCAGCTACTAATGCAACTACCAATCCCTTATCTGATTTAAATTTTAATGATATTGAGTCTATAGACATATTAAAGGATGCATCCGCATCAGCAATCTATGGTTCCAGAGGTTCTAATGGTGTAGTTTTGATTACAACTAAATCAGGTAAATCAGGAAAAACTAGAATATCGTTTGATTCGCAATATGGCTTTAGCGAACCTACCAGAAAAAGAGAGTTTCTTAATGCCGGTCAATATGTGGAGTTATTTAGAGAAGCAGCCTATAATACTGACTTAGCAGATGGATTCGATCCCATCAATAATCCTACTGATTATCCAGGTTCTTGGTTAGAAATAATGGAATCAAATATGGATTATCTTGCAGGTCATAGAGACTGGAGACAGGAAACCGCAAATGATCCTAATTGGACGGGTACTGATTGGCAAGAAGAGGCATTCCAAGATGCTCAATTTCAAAATCATAACTTATCAGCTTCAGGTGGCGATGAAAAAACTCAGTTTTACGCAAGTGGTTCCATTACCGATCAGGATGGTATCTTAATTGGGAATTCATTCCAAAGAATTTCAGGTAGATTAAACTTAGATCATACAATTAATGACAAATTGAAAGTAGGTTTAAATGTAGGGATCACAAAAAGTGTAAATAATAGGGTTACAGATGATAATCTATTTTCAACACCTATTCAGTTAGTAGCTCAAACACCATTGACTCCGGTTAGAGATTTAGACGGGGAATTGTATGATGATGCGTTGAATCCATCAATGTTTTATTATCCAGCCACTGTTGAATTGGAGAACTCTACATTTGAAACTTCAGTGTATAGAAATATTGGGAATACTAATTTAGAGTATAAAATTACTGATAATCTTACTGTGGTAGGAGAATATGGTTTTGACTTAATGACTCAGTTTGAGGACAGATATCAAAATTCTAAAACACAGACGGGTCGACCAGCTGATGTAAATGGTGTAGGTCAGGATAGATGGGTTCGAATATTCAACAATACTTCTAAAGCCTATTTAAGATGGGATAAGTTATTTAATGATACTCACAACTTTAATGTTGTAGGTGGAACAGAATATCAGAAGTCAACTAGAGACCAAACTAGCGTAACAGCCCAAGGCTTTCCTTTAGACGAATTAACAAAAGTTGAATCCGCTGCAGAGGCAACAGCTTGGTCAGGTACATTAAATGAGTTTTCTTTCTTATCTTATTTTGCTAGAGTTAACTATAAGTTTTCAAATAAATACTTACTTACCTTAAGTGGAAGAGCCGATGCTTCTTCTAGGTTTGGAGAAAATAACAGATTTGGTTTTTTCCCTGCTTCATCATTAGGATGGGTGATTTCGGAAGAAGATTTTATTTCTGATGCAGGAGCAATAAGCTTTTTGAAATTAAGAGCAAGTTATGGTTTAACTGGGAATGCTGGAATAGGAAATTATGAGCATTTTGGACTATATACTGGTGTGAATTATGGAGGAAGTGCTGCCTTAGCCCCCTTTCAAATTCCTAACCCAGATTTAGAGTGGGAAAAAACAGCTCAGGTTGATGTAGGAATTGATTTTGGTTTTTTCAAAGACCGATTAACAGGTGAAATTGATTATTACAAGAAAAATACTACTGACTTACTTTTGAATGTTCCTGTTCCCGGTACTTCAGGATTTAGATCACAAACTCAAAACATTGGTTCCTTAGAAAATGAAGGTTTAGAATTTGTTTTGAATTATAACCTGATCACTCAGAGTGATTTTACTTGGTCAAGTTCAATTAACATTTCTAGAAACCAAAACAGAATTACAAAATTAGCTGATGATCAAGAGTTTATCGAAAGCGGAAGTTCTAGATATTTGAATACTATAAGATTAGGTGAAGCTATAGGGGTTCATTTTGGAGCTGAATTTGCTGGCGCTAATCCAGCTAATGGTGATGCAATTTGGTATTTGAATCGAGAACCCACTGAGGCAGAACTAAATGGAGGTAGCGTATTTCAGGTGAACCATTTGGGTGATGCTTATGTAACTAATGATTTTGGTTTGGCAGAAAGAAAAGTTCTGGGGAATCCAAATCCAGATATAATATTTGGCTGGAATAACAGTTTCACCTACAAAAATTTCGACTTGAATATTTTAATGCAAGGTCAGTATGGTAATAAAATTTTCTTAGGTGGTGGAACATTCACATCTGCCAATGCACGATTTGAAGATAACCAAACCGCAGATCAACTTGACAGATGGCAGGAAGTAGGGGATATCACTGATGTTCCTCAAGCTAGATTGTATGAGAACAATGGGGCTCAACCTTCAAGTAGATATTTATCTGATGGTTCTTTTGTAAGGCTTAAAACTTTAACATTTGGATATAACTTTCCAAAAGGCTTCTTAGGAAATGATTTTATAGAAAATTTAAGAATTTACTTTTCTGGACAGAATTTATTGACATTCACAAATTATGATGGATGGGACCCTGAAGTAAATACTGATTATCTAGCAAGTAACATTTTCTTAGGAAATGACTTCTATTCAGCACCACAAGCTAGAACTTATACATTCGGTGTTAAACTAGGATTTTAAAAATAATTGACATGAAAAAATTTAATATATATATATTTATTGCTCTGCTTTTGGTAGGTGTATCATGTGAAGACAGACTTGATTTACTACCTCCGCAGGATGTTGATAATAGCGTAGCATTAAGTACTGACGCTAACGTAAAGGCTGTACTCTTAGGCGCGTATGATGCCTTAAGTATAGGTGATTTGTTTGGTGGTAATACACTAAGAAATTCTGAGTTATTAGGAGCGAATGATGAAATTGTTTTCTCTGGAACATTTGGTGATCCAGCTGATATTTGGAGAAAGCAAATTACAAATATTAATAGTGATGTAACGGAGACTTGGATTGAAGGATATGAGGTAATTAATATCTGTAATAATGTTTTGAGCGCACTTGATGTTGTGGATGAGGCAGATAGAGCTTTAGTAGAAGGAGAAGCTAAATTCATTAGAGGATTAATGTATTTCGAATTAGTGAAATTCTTCGGAACGCCTTACTCTGCCGGAGGAGCTAACTCTTCATTAGCTATTCCTATTGCTGAAAATCCAAATTCAACGGAAGAATATGAAAAGTCTTCTGTTGAAGAGGTTTATCAATTAGTGATATCCGACTTAACATTTGCCGAAAATAACTTACCTTCTGATAACGGTACATTTGCCAATAGAGTAGCAGCAGCAGCTGTATTGTCAAGAGTGTATCTTCAGCAGGAAAATTTTGCTGGGGCAAGAGATGCAGCAAATAGAGGATTAAATTATGCTACTGGTGTTTACAGTTTAGTAGGAAACTTAGCTGGCGTATATAATAATACCAACAATACCTCAGAAGATGTATTTGCGATTCAAGTAAATACTCAGGATGGTGTAAATAATATGCAGTTGTTTTTTGCTTCACCTACTTTAGGAGGAAGAGGTGATATTGAAATCCAGCCATCACATTTTGATATTTACGAAGCTAATGATGAAAGAGCAAATTTATTTTACATTGATGAAGCTACCGATGATATTAGAACTGCAAAATGGACTAACCAATTCGGAAACGTAGTATTAGTTAGATTAGCAGAATTATATTTAACCCGAGCAGAAGGTAATGTAAGATTAGGTCAATCTGTTGGTGATAGTCCAGCTAATGATTTAAATCTTTTACGACAAAGAGCTGGTTTGGCGGATGTTGTAAGTCCAACATTAGCTGATGTTTTAGCTGAAAGAAACGCTGAATTAGCTTTCGAAGGTCATAAGATTCATGATATAAAAAGGTTACAATTATCAACTGATGGGTTACCTTATGATTCTGATCAACTAATTTTCCCAATCCCTCAAAGAGAGGAAGGAGTAAATAGTAATTTATAATATTATATTTTTCTTTAGGAAAGAGATGGCTGTTAGTCATCTCTTTTTTTTTGCCCTGCTTTTCCATATTTTCGAAAGAAAAAAAACATGGATACTATCAATCTCAACTTTAAAGGTACTCGATCTAAAAGACTTGAAAAGAGCATTGCGAAAATTCAAAAGCTTCTCGAAGCACTAAATGAAAGAGATTTACCTGAAGATGTATTGAATAATATTAATGAAGAAATTAAAAAGATAAATACAGCTGACACTGAATCAAAGCTTTATGAACAGATCAATAAATCGTATAATTCCATCTTAAAGATGGTGGAGAAAAGACTAAATTTGGTGACTAAAAATCATTATTTAGCGATTTGGATGGCAATAGGTATGGCTGCATTTGGAATTCCTTTTGGAGTAGTATTTGGCTTAATGCTGGAGAATATGGCTTTTATGGGTTCTGGTATTGGGATTGGATTAGCAATTGGTTTACCCATTGGAGCTGGAATGGATAAAAAAGCCAAAGAAGAAGGGAGGCAATTGGATATCTCAATGTAGAAATTCTTTGATTGTAGTTTTTTATTTTCAGCAAGTTCTCATATTTGCAATATGATTAAAGATAATGCTGCTCCTATAGGTATTTTTGATTCTGGTATCGGTGGGTTAACCGTAGCACACAAGGTTAAAGAGTTGATGCCAAATGAGAATATCGTTTATTTCGGAGATATTGCTCACCTTCCTTATGGTGATAAGTCAGCAGCTGCAATTCAAGCCTACAGTATAAAAGTAACAGATGTTCTGCTTCAGCAAGGCTGTAAACTTATTCTTATAGCTTGTAATTCTGCGTCATCCGCAGCCTTTGAATTAGTTAGAGAATATGTGGGTTCAAAAGCAAAGGTATTTAATGTAATTGATCCTGTTGTAGAATATGTGGCCCAGCACTATAATCATAAAAAAGTAGGTCTCATTGGAACCAAGCAGACCATAAATTCCAATGCATACGAATCAAAGCTTAAACAACTTAATCCTGAAATTGAATTACATAGTTTAGCAACTCCATTGCTAGTTCCTATGATTGAAGAAGGTTTTTTTGAAAACAGAATTAGCCATGATATAATAGAAGAATATCTTCATAATGATCATTTAATGGGTATTGAAGCCTTGATTCTAGGATGTACACATTATCCATTAATTAAAAATGAGATTAACGACTTTTATGAGGGTAAGGTAGATATCCTTGATTCAGCTTCTATTGTGGCTAAAAGACTTCAGCAATTTTTAAAAGATCATGACCTTTTGTCGGATATAAAATTGAATAAAGATAGATTTTTGGTTTCTGATATAACCGCTTCTTTTGAAGCATCAGCAAAAATATTTTTTCATGATGATGTTAAGTTAGAGAAGTTCCCTATCTGGGATTAAGAGGGATTTTTATAGTAAATTGGGATCCTTCGTTAACTTTTGAGTTGACTGAAATTTCGCCTTCTAAAAATGAAATAGCTTTATGTGCCAAAAATAAGCCTAAGCCAGAACCCGGGCTTTTATTACTGATTTTAAAATAAGCTTTAAATATATCATTAAAATATTTTTCATCTATTCCAAAACCATTGTCTTTTACGTGAATATAGAAGAAATGATTTCCTCTATCTGTTGAAATTTCTATTTTATTTACCCCTTCATTTTTGTAAGTCATGGAGTTTTCAATGATATTGTCTAAAGCGATTCGCAAAAGCGAATTATTTGCTAAAACTGAATTTGCTTTAGGATTAATATCAATAGAAATTTGGGAATTATGTTCTTTAATTTCTAATGACATATCATCAATGCACTCTCGAATTAGTTCTTCAATGTCTACTTTAGAAATATCATGTGTAGTATTTAACTCATAAGCCATTTGCAATTTGAATAACATTTTGTCCATGCCCATGGCCGTAACATTTACATTATGAAACAATTTCTTGAGCTGAATATTGTCTTCAGTTAGCTGAGCAATATTATTTAAGCCTAATAAAGTTCTGATGGGTCTTCTTATATCGTGTGAGGCTCTGTAAAGATAGGTGTCTAATTCTTTATTAATTTCTAAAAGTCTTGCAGTTCTTTCCGAAACTTTAGCTTCTAATAATTCATTTAGCCTGTCTATTTTTCTATTCTTGAACCGAAGCCTAAACACATACCATAAAACTACCAAAAGAGCAATTGCTATAATGATTAAGAAAGCAGTTCTTAATTTTAAATGAGAGGCTTGCAATTCATTAGTTTGTTGAAGTAATTCCAATTTGCTGATCTCTTTGTCCAAAAGATATTTTTCTTGCATTCCACTAATGTCATTTTGAATTGCAATAGAATCTCTTTTCAAGTCAACTTTTTCAAACTCCTTATAAAAATCTAATGCTTTTTTGTAGTCTCCTTTATTTTCAGCTAATGCAGCCGCTATTAAAAAATAATCAGTCATTGCTACTGGGTTTGAGAAATTGTATTCACTGTGAATTTGTTCAACTTCTCTAAAAATGGAATCCATTTTTTCAATCTTAGCTTGCGCTTGATAAACTCTTGCTAAATAAATTCCAGCATTAAAAGCACTTCCGTAAACTTCATTTTTCATGCTGTTGGTATAGTCCTCAATTAATAGAGGAAGAGCTTCATCTAACATTCCTAAATCAAAGTAGCTTACTGCTTTATTTCCTTTTGCTATGGAAACAAAAACTGTGTCTTTAAGCAAACGCGACATTTTAATTGATTCATTAAAATTATCAATTGCTTTTTTATGATTTGATAATCTTCTGTTATTCAGTCCTTTATAGTCAATTATTGATCTTAGTAAAATACTGTCTCTTCTGTTTCTTGGAGGGTTTTCTTGAAATATCTGATAAGCCAGTTCGGCATAATTTAAACCTTGATCATAATTTTGTCCCTCAGTATTGATTCTTGATATGGATCTATAGATAGTCACTAAAGGATAAAATTCATTGTTTGATTCATATATACGAGAAGCTTTTAAATAGTTCTCTAAAGCAGAAACTAGTTCATCCTGATGGTGGTATATTTTGCCTAAAGTCTGGAAAAGAAAAGCTTGAAATATTTCGCTTTTTTTTACTTTAGGAATAAGTGTTTTTAGTAAACTAATTGCTTTCTGATTTAAATCAGAATTTTCTAAATAAACCAGAAGCCTGATTACATCTTTAATTTCTTGTTCTGAAATTTCTGAATCACTTGGTATTCCATTCAAAAATTCATCAACTTTTAGATCTTCCGATATGTATTCATTGTCAATCTCCGATCTGTAGTTAAGGTAAATTTGCTCTATTTGCTCGTAATTGTTTTGAGCAAAACTTGGTGTAATAGCTAAAAAATGGGAGCTTAAAAAAAATATGATAAGGTTTAGCTTTTTCAAATCAGGTAAAATTGTAATTGTTTATTGATAGCTTTTTATTCCCTATTAAACATCAAAACTAAATATTTCTTTTTTGAAAATGGCATTTATTACAATTTTCTGTCGGTAAAAAAGTACCGATACATCGAATATATTACTTGTATTATTTTTAGATAATAGCTAATTGAAGAAAAAAAATTGAACATCAATTATAATAAACTTAACTTTGTGTTTTAACGCAACAATCATGAGCGATATCATCAAACACGAATGCGGAATTGCATTAATCCGTTTAAGAAAACCTCTACAATATTACATTGATAAATATGGGCCACTTTATGCTATGAACAAGCTTTACCTATTAATGGAAAAGCAGCATAATAGAGGACAAGATGGTGCCGGTGTCGGAAACGTAAAATTAAATGTAGAGCCAGGGCATCGATATATCAGTAGATATCGTTCAGTGGAAAATCAGCCAATTACACAGATTTTCAAGAAAATTTCTAAAAAATATAAGAAAGCCAAAAAGGAAGGGGGTGAATTATTTAGCCAAGAAAAATGGTTAAAAGAAAATTGTGCTTTTACCGGTGAAGTTTGGTTAGGACATTTAAGGTATGGTACCCATGGTAAAAATTCTATTGAAAATTGCCATCCTATGTTGCGCCAAAATAACTGGAAAAATAGAAGTTTGATGGTAGCGGGTAACTTCAATATGACGAATGTTGAAGAACTATTCGATATATTAACAGAACTAGGGCAGCATCCAAAAGAAAAGGTGGATACTGTAACGGTTATGGAGAAGATCGGGCATTTTCTTGATGAGGAAAACCAAAGAATTTTTGAACTTCATAAAGATGAATATACAAACGCTGAGATTACTCAAATAATTGAAGAGAAGCTTGATTTATTACAAGTGTTGCAGCGAGCTTGTCGTGACTTTGATGGGGGATATGCCATGGCAGGAATTACAGGAGCGGGCCATGCTTTTGTTGCAAGAGATCCATCAGGTATTAGACCCGCACACTTCTATGCTGATGATGAAGTAGTAGTTGTGGCTTCAGAAAAAGCGGCCATTAAAACAGCTTTTAATGTTAATTATGAAGACATTCAGGAAATAAAGCCAGCTCATGCTTTAATCATCAATACAAATGGTGATTATAAAATGGATCAATATATTGAGCCATTAGAACGTAAGTCATGTAGCTTTGAAAGAATTTATTTTTCAAGAGGGTCTGATCCTGACATCTATTCTGAAAGAAAAATGCTAGGGAAGCTATTAGTACCTAAAATTTTAGATGCTATTGATTACGATTTAGAAAACACTGTTTTCTCATACATCCCTAATACGGCCGAAACATCATTTTTAGGAATGATGGAGGGAATGGAGCAACACCTTGCACAAAGGCAATTAGATGCACTGAAAAATAATAAAGATGATGATAAGCTGCTTAAGAAATTACTTTCTTTCAGGCCACGTGTTGAGAAGTTAGTAATTAAGGATGCTAAGCTCAGAACTTTTATTACGGATGATGAGCATAGAGATGACTTGGTGGCTCATGTTTATGATACTACTTATGAAGTGATTAAGAAAAAGGTTGATACTATCGTAGTAATAGACGATTCTATTGTTCGTGGAACTACTTTAGAGAAAAGTATCTTAAGAATGCTAGATCGCCTTGAGCCTAAAAAGATAATTATTGTTTCATCAGCTCCGCAGATCCGTTTCCCTGATTGCTATGGTATTGACATGAGTAAAATGAAAGATTTCATTGCATTCAGAGCAGTATTGGCATTATTGAAAGAGACAAAACAAGAAAATATACTAGAGGAGGCTTATCAGAAATGCTTGCATGGTGATAATTCTGAAAACTACGTAAAAGCAGTTTTTGAGCCATTCTCATATGAGCAAATTTCGAATAAGATTGCTGAATTAGTGAAAGTTGAGACCATTGAAGCAGAGGTTGAAGTGATTTATCAAACGGTAGAAAATTTACACAAAGCGAGTCCCGATCATTTGGGAGACTGGTATTTCACAGGAGATTTCCCAACTAAAGGGGGTAATCGTGTTGTTAATAAAGCTTTTGTAAACTTCATGGAAGGTAAAGAAGTACGAGCTTATTAATGTATCAATAAAAAGTTAAAGCCTTTAAAAATGCATCACTCAATAAGGTGATGCATTTTTTATTTCATTCAAGCCCTAATTTTTCTCTGTATATACTATCATTTACTGAATTTTTATTCCAATAATCAAGCATTAATCTTTCATTTAAAGTAGCTTCAGTTGTCATCATTTCTCCATTTTCAGGGTATGTTTCCTTCCAGCTTTGAATTTTATAGGGGTGATTTGCCTCAAATTGAATTTTAAGGTTTTTTTCTAAATCAGGAATATTTAATTCTAGTATTTTTAAGCTATTATGATTAATGATATCTATGCTTGCCGAATAAGGGATTGCTTCTTTGTGTTTTAGTCTTATATATTGCGTAGAAGGTAAAATCTTAATTTCTCCCGATGGAAGTTTTTCGGGGTTTAATCTTATTAAAGTCCATAGCTCATCCTCCAACCATACTTTTTCTAGTTCTGTTTCGATATCTCCTTCACTCTCAAAATAAGACCTGCTGAGTAAATTATAATATTTATCTTCATTATTGAGTTGCGTAAAAACATGACCACACCATTCCTGAATAGAGGTGGTGATTTTACGTGCATGTAAGTCGTATTGAGGATAAACGGGACTGAAAACTGAAGTCATAATGGAATAGGGATAGATACCCGTTTTGAATTTTTTTGTAAAGTTTAACTTCATCACTTTTTCTGCATCATCTCCAGCCGCTTTTGGATTATCCAATTTCACTTGTTTAGATTTTGAAAAATCTTCAGTAACATAAATCAAAACAGCATGCCCCTTTCTTTGCTGGCCATATCTCACTTGTGTCAGCTCATAGGAGGTTAATTCCGCCTCACCCTGATACCAATAGTCTCCAAAATTTTGATTAAGGGTAAAGTTTATTTTCTCTTTTGATGTAGTGGATTCAGTATTTTGATTGCAGGCTTGAAATAAAATAAAGAGGGGAAGAATTATAATTAACTTTTTCATAATGAATTATTTCTCTGATGAAGTTCAACGGTCTGATGGCTTAGATGTTAATGCTGTAAAGTTTTTAGCACATTAAAACGGCTAAATAATTCTTCTTTATACCAATTTTCATTTTTTACTTTTTTAATAATTTCTTTGTGGATGTCAGCATAAGCATAAGCCTTCATAGCGTCTTCATTTTCCCAGATACTAAAGGTCGCCTGTTCGATCAAGGGCCATTCACCTATTCCTTTGGTGTAAACTAATCCTTTAGCATTCTCAATAGCTTTACTTGCTTTCGGAACAAACTGCCAGAATCGAGTTAACTTGTTAATGTTTATTCTGGCTCTAGTTATCACAGCAATTTTATCATTTTTATAGTTGTTTTTTGAAGGGAATGGATTTTTGCCATACCAGCTTCCATGTGCACTAATAGATTCCAAGAAATGAGTTTTGATACTGTTGGATTTATTTTTCAATTCAATGAATAAAGGAGATTCTTTGAAAAACTGTTTCGCATGATCTTCAGTCTTCCAATTAATTAATAGAGAGTAAGTCGAGAAATCTGGCCATAAACTAAACCCAAAACCGCTACCAGTTCCTAATAATTTAGCAAAATCACAGCCATCAATTTGATCGAACTGCTTTGGTAGTAATTGCATTTGCTTAAAAGCCCAGTATTTATTTTGAGAGTATTTTATTATAGAAAATGTGACCATATAAAAAGATATGACATAAATAACTGTTATTGTAGATTAGAGTTTGATAATTTATCAGTATTAGTGTATTTAAAGATAAAGCAAGATATTTCTTTGATAGGAATAAATATAACTGCTGAATAATCAATAAATTAAATTCACCCTCAATACGATAAAAAATAATTACATCACTTTTAATAGTATGCAGTTTTGCTAGGTATTTTTGTTTTAATATCAATTCGAAATAAAATGATGTTTTTAATTCAAAAATATAAAACTTATAATCTTGACAAGATTTGCGACATTTTTCTAAAAGAATTGTACAAATCAGAATGCGAGAATTTAAAACCAGTAAGCTTGCCTGAGATTCTTGAAAAAAGAAAAATTTATTATGACAATCAGTTAGTTAATGAAACGATTTCTAAATTAGAAAGAGAAGATTACATAAAAAAGTTAAAAAATAATACAAGGTTTTTGTATTTGCCTGCGGGAATGAAGTCTTCTAATGATTTCATTCAAACAGTAAAAAATACATGTGGAGCTGTATATTATTATACACTTAAAAATCGGGGTAGAAGTTTTGTTAAAACACGGCAAAAATTTGATAAAAGTATATCAAAAACTAAATCAGACTACATTGTCCTACTTTTTGATTTAATACTAAGTTTGCTATTGGATACACACGTAAATGTCAATTTTTATCTCAATGTAGATATAAGTATTTTTAAAATAAGTGATTTTATTTATTTATGACTCAGATTTTGTTCAAGATAACTTATCAATAAACTAGAGAAAAATCTAAGAATTATTAAATAGCAGCTTGTCACAAACCAGTCTTTTTTCAAGGCTCGTTTGTGACTTTAGTAGCGGGAGCAGTACTCGACTGCGTCCGCTGACTAGCGGATAAGAGCCCAACGAGCTAATGATTTATTAATAATAGGCATAAAAAAACCAGCCTTGAAGTAAGACTGGTTTATGATTTAGTAGCGGGAGCAGGACTCGACTGCGTCCGCTGGCTAGCGGATAAGAGCTCAACGAGCTGATTATTTATTAAATAATAGGCATAAAAAAAACCAGCCTTGAAAAAAGACTGGTTTGTGATTTTAGTAGCGGGAGCAGGACTCGAACCTGTGTCCGCTAGCCAGCGGATAAGAGTCCAACGAGCTATTTTATATTAAAAAGGACATAAAAAAAACCAGCCTTAAATAAGACTGGTTTGTGATTTTAGTAGCGGGAGCAGGACTCGAACCTGTGTCCGCTGGCAAGCGGATAAGAGCTCAACGAGCTGATTTTTTTAAATAAAAGACATAAAAAAAACCAGCCTTGAAATAAGACTGGTTTGTAATTTTAGTAGCGGGAGCAGGACTCGAACCTGCGTCCGCTGGCAAGCGGATAAGAGCTCAACGAGCTGATTTTTTTAAATAAAAGACATAAAAAAAACCAGCCTTGAAATAAGACTGGTTTGTAATTTTAGTAGCGGGAGCAGGACTCGAACCTGCGACCTTTGGGTTATGAGCCCAACGAGCTACCAACTGCTCCATCCCGCGATATAAACTCTTGATTTTTTCATCATTTTCTGATGTTTCTCTCAAAAGGATTACAAAGGTATGCTAAGGTTTTCAGAAAATCAAGTACCTTTGCAAAATAAATTTAAATTAATGTCAAAAAATCAGCACAAAGCAGGATTTGTAAGCATAGTCGGGAAGCCAAATGTAGGGAAATCTACCTTAATGAATGCATTAGTAGGGGAAAGGCTGTCTATTATTACTTCCAAAGCACAAACTACTCGTCATCGAATAATGGGTATTTTAAGTGGTGATGATTTTCAAATTGTATATTCTGATACGCCTGGAATTCTAAATCCCCAATATGAACTTCATAATTCGATGATGCGATTTGTAAAATCGGCTTTAGAGGATGCTGATGTTTTACTTTTTGTAACTGATTTATATGAGAAATATGAAGAGGGGGATGTTTTAATTGATAGAATTAAAAAGAGTGGGGTGCCAATTATCTTGATTATGAATAAAATCGATCAGGCTAAAGGTTCACAAGCGGTAGATAAAATGAAATATTGGGCGGATATTATTGAGCCAGAACATCAGATTATGGTTTCCGCATTAGAGAAAATAAATATTGAAGAATTATTTTCTAAGCTGATTGAAATTCTTCCTGAACACCCTGCATATTTCCCTAAGGATGAATTGACAGATAAGCCTGAGAAGTTTTTTGTTGAAGAAATCATTCGAGAAAAAATCTTCCAGAATTACAAAAAGGAAGTTCCTTACAGTTGCGAAGTGGTGGTTACTGAATTTAAAGAGGATGATACCATTATTCGAATTCGGGCTGAAATATATGTGGAAAGGAAATCTCAAAAAGGGATCATAATAGGGAAAGGTGGTGAGGCCATTAAAAAGGTAGGGATTGAATCGAGAAAGGACTTGGAAACTTTTTTTAATAAACAAATACATCTTGAAACCTTCGTGAAAGTAGAACAAGATTGGAGAAAGAAAGACTTAAAGCTGAAGAGATTCGGTTATCAATGATAATTAATAATTTGTAAATAATAATTACTAATTTGAGATACCAAGCCTTCAAAAAGTATGAGGTCTGATCATTTAATTCAACAGAAAAGATATAATTTTGCACTGAATATCATAAAATTAGCTCAGAAACTAAAAGGAGTTACACACTTTGAAATATCTAGTCAGGTTTTGCGATCAGGAACATCTATTGGTACCAATGTTGAAGAAGCTATTGGTGGGCAATCAAGGAAAGATTTTTACGCAAAATTATCTATAGCTTATAAAGAAGCAAGAGAGTCTCATTACTGGTTAAGATTAATAAAGGATTCTGGCTTATATAATGGAGATGAGATAAATAATAGGATAGAAGAATGTGAAGAGATACTAAAAATCATCACAGCTATTCTCAATAAAATAAAGCAAAATGGCTTTTAATCAGGGAACATTAATTCTGATTTACTAATTACAAATTACTAATTACCAAATATAAATGTCAAATATAGTAGCAATAGTAGGGAGGCCTAATGTCGGGAAATCCACTTTTTTTAATCGTTTAGTTGAACGTAAACAGGCGATTATGGATAATGAATCAGGAGTGACTCGTGACCGTCAATATGGAGAGGCACAATGGACTGGTAAGAAATTTACAGTCATTGATACAGGAGGGTATGTAACTGGTTCCAGCGATATCTTTGAAAAGGAGATCAGGAAGCAAGTTAAAGCAGCATTAAGCGAAGCAACCGTAATTCTTTTTATGGTAGATTGCCATACTGGACTCACGGATATGGATAAAGACTTTGCAAATGTTGTAAGAGAAGTCGGGAAACCAGTATTTGTAATTGCAAACAAAGCCGATAATACTGAAAAGAGCTATATGGCAGGCGAATTTTACGGATTGGGATTTGATGAAGTATTTACCATGTCTTCAGCAAGTGGATCAGGTAGCGGTGAAGTATTAGATGCGGTTGTAAAGCTTTTTCCTGATGATGATCATAAAGATCCTTACGAAGGAGTGCCAAGGTTGGCTATTTTGGGAAGGCCAAACGCGGGAAAATCATCATTTTTAAATGCGTTATTAGGTGATGAGAGAACAATTGTTACTGACATTGCTGGAACTACTCGTGATTCTATCAATACACACTATAAATTGTATGGCAAGGATTTTATTTTAACTGATACTGCCGGTTTGAGAAAAAAGACTAAATCTAAAGATGATATAGAATTTTATTCAACTATTCGAGCTATTCAATCTCTTCAAGATAGTGATGTATGTATTATCATGATTGATGCAACTCGTGGTTTTGAATCTCAGGATATGCAAATCATAGGATTGGCCCATAAAAATAAAAAGGGTATCATGATTATGGTTAATAAATGGGATCTGATTGAAAAAGATGGAAAAACGCATGATAAGTTTAAGAAAGAAATTCAAGAAAAGCTTGGTCCACTTGATTATATTCCAATAATATTTACCTCTGTAGTTGAAAAACAAAGAATTTTTCAAGCAATAGAACTTGCCACAAAAATATATTTTAGCAGATCAGAAAAAGTAAGTACTTCTGCTTTGAATGAAGTAATGTTAAAGGAGATAGAGAAATATCCACCTCCAGCACTAAAGGGGAAATATATTAAGATTAAGTATGTAACTCAATTACCTACTTATACTCCAACTTTTGCATTTTTCTGCAATTTGCCACAATACATAAAGCCACCTTACGAAAGATACTTAGAAAACAGGCTAAGAGAGAATTTTGACTTCGAAGGGGTTCCAATTAAACTAGTTTTTAGAAAAAAATAGTAAATACTTTTGCAGGTATTTAAAATTAGATACATTTACATCTTAAACCATAATCAATTGAACTATGAAAAAATTATTTACACTAGTTTTACTAGGAGCATTTAGTTTAGCTGTTTTTGCATGTGGAAATACAAGCGAAAAGGAAGAAGCTAAAGAGCAAATGGAAGAATCAACTGAAGAAGTAAAAGATGCAGTTGAAGATGCAGCTGACGAAATGGGTGATGCTGCTGAAGAAATGAAAGAAGATGTAGAAGAAAAAGTTGAAGAAGGAAAAGAAAAAGCAGAAGATGCTGGTGAAGAAATGAAAGAAGCAGCTGAAGAAGTGAAAGAAGAAGTTGAGAACTAATATTTCTCAAATTATAAAAGTTTAAAAGGCTACCAATTGGTAGCCTTTTTTTATTGCTAGATGTTTAGTTAAACAATTTTTAAATTAAACTATTTACATATAGGTTCATTTTTTAATTAAACATAATTTTTATGCTATCTCAATTAGTGTATGTAAGTGATAGAGTGAATAATTCGGAGAAAGAAATCGAGAATATTCTTCAAGCTTGTAAAAAGAATAATCCAGATTTAGGTATTACAGGAGCTCTACTTTACTCAGATAAAAAATTTTTGCAATTAGTAGAAGGGGAAAATGATACAATAATGACTTTATATGACAAAATAAAAGATGATCACCGTCATAAAAACTGTATTATGCTGTCGTATATGCCTATCACTAAAAAAAGTTTTCCATCTTGGCATATGGGGTCAAAAAAGATAGGAAGTAATGAAATTGAATTTGACACTAGTATCAATAGTGCTGAAAAACAGATTTTTTCTAACTTATTAGATGGTAAGGAAGAGAATGGCTCTAAAACAAAACAAATAATCCAAAAGTTTTTTTAATAAATACTAAGAGAGTAATTCATAAATTTGAATTACTCTCATAAGATATCACATTCTATAAATGATGGCGTTTATATGCATTCCAGCTCCAACTGATGCCAGAATAATGTCATCTCCACTTTTTACTTTATGACCTTCAAGTTCTCCTTTTAACATTAAATCAAGCATAACAGGAACAGTGGCTACTGAATTATTACCAAATTTCTGGATTGTCATAGGCATCATTTCTTTAGCCTCTAACCTTAAATCATACAATTGACCAAGCTTTCTTAGAATTGCCTCATCCATTTTTGCATTCGCTTGATGAATTAATACTTTTTGAATGTTTTCTAAAAATATCCCAGACCTTTTTAAGGCAATCTGCATGGCAGCAGCTACTTCATCCAAAGCGTATTCATAAATTTTACGTCCTTTCATTTTAATGAACCTGGCTTCTTCTTCAAGTCCTGGTTTATTGGACTTACCCATGGCTAAGTAGTTAAGTTCTTCTGCAGCATCTGTTCTATTGGCAAACCCTAAAATTCCTTTTCTGTCGTCATCATATGAAGCTGAAACAATGGTTGCTCCGGCTCCATCTGAGAATATCATTCCATCTCTATCATGTGGATCCACGCATCTACTGAGGGTTTCAGCTCCAATTACCATAATGTTTCTACAAAAACCACTGCGAATCATTTGATATGCTTGTATAACACCTTGAACCCAACCTGGGCATCCGAAGATGATATCATAGCATACTACATCAGGATTTTTAATATTTAATTTATGCTTAACTTTTGCTGCTAAACTTGGCATATTATCTACTCTATTGGTACCATATTCTATGTCGCCAAAATTGTGAGCATATATAATATAGTCAAGATCTTCTTTGTCAATTGTACTGTTTTTTAAGGCATTTTCAGCTGCAATAAAACCCAGGTCAGAATTCAATTGATCTTTGTCTGCATATCGTCTTTCTTTGATTCCAGTAATTTTCTCAAACTTTTGAATAATTTCTTCATTAGAAACTTCAAAAGGTGTTCCATCTTCCATGTAAAATTCGTGTTGTAGAAAATGTTCATTTGGCACTACATTTTCAGGAACGAATGATCCTACTCCATTAAAAACTACATTAGGTGTTTTCATATTAATTATATATAGTCTGTACTTAAAATTTTAATTAATTATTTTTTACGGCATCCCAACATGCATTTGCAGCCTGTTCTATCCTTTCAGCACTTAATTTCTGTTTATGATCTATCTGTAATTTTGCCAATGAGGTAATGGGGCCATAGGCTAAAGATATAATGGTGTAAATCGGTAAATCTTTCATGGCCTTTGCGCTTTTTGCTTCAATGAAAAACATCATTACTGGAGACATAATCATAAAACTTTCCTCTCTTGTAAGCTTACTCATGTAAGAAGCGTATCTGTGTTGTTCTATAAATTGAAAAGCTTTAGGGTGATCCATGAAATAATTGATAAGGTTCATCCATAAATGTTTGAACCGATCTTTGAAGGATTTATTCTCATTATAACCATCAAGCATAGCATTCATTACCTTTCGCTTTATTTCTTTAAATAACTCATTGATTAATGCCTCCTTATTTTCAAAATATCTATAAATAGTGCCTGCACCTATTCCAGCTTTTTCTGCAATCATAGAAATAGGAGTTCCATGAAATCCATTCTCGGATATCAATTCAAGCGTTGTATCTAAGATTAGATTTTTCTTATCAAGTTTATTTTTAAGTGCGGAATGAACGTTCATTCCGAAAAGTTCGTGACTTTAAAATTCTCATCAAAATATTTTTATAAATATTTAAACCGCTGGTAACCAGAAACTAACGTTTGTTAGTAAGTGGGTGTAGTATATTCTGAAGATAATTTTGCGTAGATTTTATCTATTATTTAACCAGAAAGGCTTGGATATTTTTTAGCGATAAAACCGGATTTAATATTTTACTTTGGCAATTGACATTCAATTCATTTATCTTTGACCTTCCAATTAAAACCTGTAAAAGGTTTAATTAAAAATTTGAAACAATATGGCTTGGTTTAAGCGACAAAATAAAGGGATTTTAACTCCTACAGAGAATAAAAAAGAGGCTCCGGATGGCTTGTGGTATAAAACCCCAAGTGGGAAAATCATTCACATGCGTGAGCTCAAGCAAAACGCCTATGTTAGCCCAGATGATGAATATCATGTTAGAATAGGCTCTAAAGAGTATTTCGAAATTCTTTTTGATGATAATAAGTTCACAGAGCTTGATAAAGATATGGTTTCTGGTGATCCTTTAGAATTTGTGGATAGCAAGCCGTATCCTAGTAGGATCAAGAAAACTCAGGAAAAAACAGAATTAAAAGATGCTGTTCGATCTGCTCACGGAAAGATGAATGGGTTAGACATTTGTATCGCTTGTATGGATTTTGGATTCATTGGTGGTTCAATGGGCTCTGTGGTTGGAGAAAAAATTGCTAGAGCGATTGAATATTCTATCAAGAAGAAAGTACCTTTTTTAATGATTTCAAAATCAGGGGGCGCTAGAATGATGGAAGCAGGATTTTCACTAATGCAAATGGCTAAAACATCCGCTAAACTTGCTCAACTCTCAGAAGCAAAAGTACCTTATATTTCATTATTGACAGATCCAACAACAGGCGGGGTTACCGCATCATATGCTATGTTGGGTGATTTCAATATAGCTGAACCTGGTGCTCTAATTGGTTTTGCTGGACCTAGGGTAATCCGTGAAACCATAGGTAAAGATTTACCAAAAGGCTTCCAAAGCTCAGAGTTTGTCCTTGACCACGGCTTTTTAGACTTTATAGTAGATAGAAGACAATTGAAAACGAAGTTGACAACATTGCTGAAAATGTTGAAATAATATTTTAACTCTCAAAATGCCAGTAGAACCACTGGCATTTTTTATGAACTGCTATCGGGTAAAGTCATTAATCAAACTCTTTTAATATTTTTCTAGCCCTTGATTGAAATCCTTTAGATGCATTTTCAAATTTGAATAATAGAATTTCCTTTAATAAATGCATTAAGTCCTTATTATTTTTGGATAGTTCAAAGGCTACACTCATAGAAAATACCTGAACTGCAATTGAGCTTTCATTTCTTTCCAAGGTCTCAAATGCGAGATGTGTACATTTTTCTTGAAGTTTTATTGGGATTTCTATGAATTGAAATGTGCGCCAAATATTCCTTTCTAAAGCTTTGGAGGGATTATTCTCTAATAATTTTATTAGCAAAGTAATGTCTTGTTCTTTTATTATATCTGGTTTTAATTCTACTACACTACTAAAAACCCAGGAAGCTTTATCATTAACTTCAGGTTTTTTCAAAGCTTCTAATAGAGTTTCTACTTCAACTTTTGCGCTTAATACTTCTTGTTGTAAAGTTTCCTTCTCAATCTTATACTTGATTTTACTATAATCCATTTTTTTCAAGCATTCTCATAAACACAATTTAGCATTTAGAGTAGCTTATTCCTAACTTTAGGCCATGCGCTTAATCCGAAAACCGGTTTTATGTAATTATTATGTGACCTACAGGTGCAATGCGAGTTGTCACTTTTGTGATATCTGGGAGAAGCCTAGTCCCTATATTGAACTAAAGGATGTAGAGAAAAATCTAAAGGACTTAAAGAAATTAGGCGTAAGAGTTATTGATTTTACTGGAGGAGAACCATTATTACATCAACAAATAGATGCTTTTCTCAGAATTGCGAAGAAATTAGGCTTTATCACCACCCTTACCACTAATGCATTATTGTATCCTAAAAAGGCAGAAGCACTTAAAGGATTAGTGGATATGCTTCACTTTTCACTCGATTTTGCAGATGCGGCAAAGCATGATGAAGTGAGAGGAGTGGGCTGTTTCGATTTCGTTATGAAGTCGATTGAAATAGCTAAATCTCTGGGTGAAAAACCTGATATTTTGTATACCGCCATGAATGAAAATATTCATGAGCTAGAAAAAATATACTATAATATATGTTTACCAAATAACTTGGTACTGATTGTAAATCCTATTTTTGATTATAATGCAGTTGAAACTGGAGGAGGATTAACTCAAGAAAATCTTCATTATTTAACAAAGGTCAGCAGATGGAAAAATATTTATTTAAATGAAGCCTTTATTAAATTAAGAGAAGAAGGTGGGAATCATGTAGATGATCCTGTTTGTAAAGCGGCTTCTTCTTCTATTGTAATCTCCCCAAAAAATGAATTGATTTTACCCTGTTATCATTTAGGAAAGCAAGAATTCCCAATTCAAGGAGATTTATATAATTTGTATAAGTCAGATGAAGTTCAAAAGCTAGCAGCTCTTGAAGGCAGGCTTCCTGAGTGTGAAGGATGTGCCATAAATTGTTATATGCAGCCCTCATTTGCAGTAGAAATCAATCGCTATTTCTGGAAAGCATTGCCCTCAACCATAAAATATAACCGCCTAAAAGGGACCTGGAAAAATATTTTTTAATAATTTGAAAATTTCGCCAACTTTTTGAATGTTCAAACTGTTAGAAATTCAAATATATTATTGGAAAAATATTGAGCCTAACTTATAGGTTTACATTTTATGTAATATATTTGCAACTCAATTAATTGAATCATTAAGAACAAAATAAAAGTTCATGACATCAGTAATTATCACTTCAATTGTTGCCTTTACAGTGCTAATACTATTATTAGTATTGATTCTGTTATTTGCGCAATCAAAATTAGTTCAGTCCGGACCAGTTAATATTGTTGTTAACGGAGATGAAGACAATCCAATTGTAACAACGGCCGGCTCCACTTTATTGTCTACTTTATCAGGACAAGACATTTATTTACCATCTGCTTGCGGTGGTGGTGGTACTTGTGCCATGTGTAAATGTGTTGTTGAAGATGGTGGAGGTGATGTACTTCCTACAGAGGAAGGTCACTTAAGCCGTTCTGAAAAGAAAGAGAATGTTAGACTTTCTTGCCAGGTTAAGGTAAAAGAAGACATGCATATCCGTATACCAGAAGAGATTTTTGGTATCAAAAAGTGGGAGTGTACTGTTAAATCTAACTACAACGTTTCTACTTTCATTAAAGAATTTGTTGTTCAATTACCAGAAGGTGAAACTTTAGATTTCGAATCAGGTGGTTATATACAAATTGATGTTCCAGAAATTACTTGTGAATTTAAAGATATAGATATTACTCCACATCCAGACTTAGGTCACAAAGATGATATCTTCAAAGAAGATTGGGATAACTTTGGTCTGTGGGATTTAGTAATGAAAAATGATGAGCCAATCTTTAGAGCTTACTCTATGGCGAATCACCCAGCGGAAGGTAATATCATCATGCTGAATATTAGAATTGCTACTCCACCATGGGATAGAGCTAAAAATACTTGGATGGATGTTAATCCTGGTATCTGTTCTTCTTATGTTTTCACTAGAAAACCAGGTGACAAAGTAACAATCTCTGGACCTTATGGTGAATTCTTCATTAATGAATCTGATGCAGAAATGATTTATATCGGTGGTGGTGCAGGTATGGCTCCATTAAGATCTCACATCTTCCACTTATTCCATACTCAGGGTACTGATAGAAAAGTATCTTACTGGTACGGTGGTAGATCAAAAAGAGAATTATTCTACGTTGATCATTTTAGAAAGATCGAAGAGAAGAATCCTAACTTCCAGTTCCAAATCGCGCTATCTGAACCATTAGAAGAAGATAACTGGAAAATTAAGAAGAGCTTAGATGATAAAGACGGTGATGGTTACACAGGATTCATTCACAATGCTTTATACGAAAATTACCTGAAGCATCACAAAGAGCCGGAAGAAGTAGAATACTACTTATGCGGACCTCCAATGATGAATGCTGCGGTATTGAAAATGTTAGATGACATGGGAGTACCACCAGAAAACATCAGATTTGATGACTTCGGAGGTTAATCCATAATAAATATTGAATAGAGAGGGCTTTTAAAAAGCCCTTTTTTTATGTCAAAATCACTCAGGATGCTGTATGTCGTTACTTATTATTCCATTATTGACATTTACCTGTTCTGATGTAACTTCATTAATTAAAGGCTGCCAATTAAAAATATTAAAGCTTTTTGTATAATTATCCTTTCCCCTCACTGAATAAGCAGTGATTCCATCAGTCCAATGCAAAGTGGTATTAGTCTCACACCTATTTGGTGATGAATTTGCAGTCAAAAAGTATGCATAATCTTGATATTCCGAATTTCCAAAAACTGCTGCGTCTCCATTTTCTTCTATAGCTACGGCAGTATGTTCATCAACAGCAATAACTTTAATGTCTTCGTAATTTGCTATTATTCCATCTTGAATGCATCTAGCCATGAAGGATATGGTTCTTCCAAGTCTATTTCTTTCTGAAAAGTGAGAGTCAGTAATTATATTTTGTAAACTTGGAATTGATATAAAATCAGTTTTTAATGTTTCCATGTTTGTGTGATAAGGGTTTTCAAGAGCTTCAGAGGACTTTACACCTAAATTTTGAGGGATATATGCAATTCCGCTCAGTACTGCTAATCCTGCTGAAGTACCACCTATAGGTACTTTTTTATCATTAAATAAATACTCTATAGCACTTTCAACTTCAGTATTTTTCCAGAGATTGTAGTATTCCGTTTGGTCACCACCCGCTATGAATAATGCTTCAGCAGCTCTTATTTTTTCCCTGACAAAGTTTGAATTAGCTTTTTCCTTGCTATCAACCACTATTGTTAGGATTGAATTGACTCCTTCTATAAAAGTATCATCATTATAACCATCGCGGTCATCAGTTCTTAGGACTACAAAATCACCACCATCCGATTTTGATACCATCCAATCGAACCATATTTTTTGATCGGTTGCTCCACCTGCCAACAGTAATCCTAAGCTACTATTAGTTTCAATGTCACTTGTGCTGCCTGTTAGATAATAGGTGACATTTGTATTTTCTTCAACAGACTCTTTATCGACTACTTCATTTTGAGATTCTTCGAAATTACATGCTAGTAATAGTGTAGAAAGAAATAAAAATGCTGACGCTTTCATAAATTGTAGGTTTTAAGAAATTGTAAACGAATTAGGGGTTGAAGTGAGCATACACATCTTTAATTTAACGGAAAAAGTAAAGTATATCAAATACTATAGAAGTATTTGATTTTAAAATTTGAAAGCTGAGATTCTTATTATTAATCTTTTTGATTCTCCTCTCTTTTCTTTTTTCTTTTCCACCAAAAATAGGCACCTATTAATATCAATATGGGAAGAACGACATAAAGTATATAATCGAACGGACTATTTAACATAATCGAATCATTTCCATCTGGTTGTGGAACCCCTTTTGGTATCTGTAAAAGTAGTTGTAAAATGAACATATTGTAAAAAGTTGTTTATTATACTTAACTCATGCAAGCCATTGCAGTTATAATCATGTGATTCCTTAAAATCATTACACTATTTTTGTAGTGTAAAGTAATTAATAATGAAATCTTTTATTTTTGCACTTCAATTTTCATGCAATGGTAGAACTAACATTAGAAAATAAATTAAAGAGGATTATTGTAGTAGGAGACAGGGTTTTAATTCGTCCTAAAGAACAAAATGAAAAGACTAAAACAGGTCTTTATCTCCCACCAGGTGTTAAAGAAAAGGAACACGTTCAAAGTGGATATGTAATGAAGGTAGGTCCTGGATATCCATTACCATTACCTAATGAATCTGATCAGCCATGGAAAGAAGAGGAAGCGAAATATATTCCGCTACAAGCAAAGGAGGGTGATTTAGCATTATTCCTTCAGAAAGGAGCTCATGAAGTAAGGTTGGATGATCAAAAATATTTCATAGTTCCTCAGAGCTCAATTTTGATGTTAGAGCGTGAGGAAGACCTTTGATCCTATTAGTTTTAACAGCTACTTTGATCAGTATCTATAATTTTGATTGTCAACATACTTTCCTAATTTAGATGAGTTATATTGACAATAAAAACTATGTTTAAAAACTCATACGTCTTTTTTATATCCTTAACAGCTGCCCTAGGTGGCTTTTTATTTGGCTTTGATACAGCCGTAATTTCAGGAGCAGAACAAGCAATCCAAACAATCTGGGAGTTGTCAGACTGGATGCATGGTTTTTCAATTGCAATAGCATTATATGGAACCGTAATAGGGGCTTTAGCGGCAGGTGCACCTGCTAACAAATACGGTAGAAAGCCAATGTTACTTCTTATTGGAGTATTATATACAGTATCTGCTCTGGGATCTGCTCTAGCACCAGAAGTTATTTCTTTTATGGTATTCCGCTTTATTGGAGGTATAGGAGTTGGAGCTTCTTCCGTAATTGCACCTATGTATATAAGTGAGATAGCGCCAGCAGGTAAAAGAGGTGGTTTGGTGGCCTTATTTCAATTTAATATTGTATTAGGTATTCTGGTAGCCTATTTTTCGAATTATTTAATTGCTTTGGCTGATTTAGAAAGCAGTTGGAGATGGATGTTAGCTGTAGAGGTTTTTCCAGCATTAATTTACTCAGTTTTGAGTGTTCGTTTACCAAGGAGTCCACGCTGGCTGATAGCCAATCATGACAATTATGAAGATGCTAGAGTGATTTTAACCAAAACGGATCCTGAAAATGTAAATCAGATTATTAATAATATTGAAATTGAAAAGGCTAAGGAAGAGCAAGAATTAGGCTTTTTTGCATTATTCAAAAAGCAATATTTCAAATTTACTTTCATGGCTATACTGATAGCCTTTTTTAATCAATTGTCAGGAATAAATGCCATTATTTATTTTGCTCCTCGAATTTTTGAATCTGCTGGCATAAGTACAGAAAACGGATTATTGTCTACTATGGGGATTGGCTTTATCAATGTAATAGCCACTATGTTTGGACTTTACTTAATAGATAAAATGGGTCGTAAATTCCTATTGTATTTAGGTTCAGCTGGCTATTTAATTTCATTGAGTTTGATGGCTATCAGTTTTAGTGGTGATATCATACCTTCAAATTTATTACCATTTTTTGTATTTCTTTTTATTGCAGCTCATGCAGTAGGAAGCGGTTCAATTATTTGGGCCTTTATTGCTGAAATATTTCCAAATAAATTAAGAGCAAATGGACAATCAATTGGAAGTTTTACGCATTGGTTATTCGCAGCAATTATCGCAAATGTGTTTCCATTTTTTGCCAATACCTTTGGTTCAGCTTCAATATTCTGGTTTTTTGCACTTATGATGCTGATTCAGTTATTGTGGGCAATATTTATTATGCCTGAAACAAAAGGAAAACAATTAGAAGATATTAATTAAGTTAAAATCTTTATTTATACCATTATCATACCCTCATCAATTAAATGTAAGATGAGCTGATATTTTATTGATTATTCTTAAAACCTTTCGGATAATCAGGCTGTTACAAAGTCATAATTCAAATAGTATTATGGCAAAAAAGGAAACAGCAAAAGCGGTTGATTTAAAAATAAAAGAAGCATACATTGATTATGTTTTAGAAAACGGTAAACAGCCCGCATCTATTTACAAATTTTCAAAAGATTTGAAATTAAAAGAAGTTGATTTCTATAATCACTTCAATTCTTTCCAGGCACTTCAGAAGCATATTTGGGCGGATTTCTTTAAAGAAACTGTTGATACACTCCATGCTGAAGAGGCATTTGTAGAATATACTTCCAGAGAGAAATTGTTAGCATTGTATTTCACATTGATCGAAATTTTGAAAGTGAATAGATCCTATGCAATGATGGACCTTCAGAATATGAAAAAGGGTGATCTTAAACCGTCCTTCTTAGAAGTCTTTAAAAAGCATTTCTTGAAATTTGTTGATGAAATCTTGCTTCAGGGAAAGGAAACCGAGGAAATTATGGATCGCCCTATTATAGGAGATCGATATTCTGAAGGCTTATGGATTCAAACGCTTTTCATATTACAGTTTTGGGCAAACGATGAAAGTAAGGATTTTGAAAAAACAGATGCTGCAATTGAAAAAGCAGTTAATGTAGCCTATGATTTAATGGGTAAAAGTCCATTAGATTCCATGTTTGATTTTGCCAAATTTTTATTTCAAAACCGTTAATTATGGCTGATAGAAAAGAACAATCACGCATACCCGTTTCCAAAATTCAGAGAGCCAGCAAATTTGTAAGAACTGGTGCTAAGGTAGGCGGTAATTATATAAAGCATTACTCTAAAAAAGCATTTAACAAAAATTTAGACAGATCACAACTTGATTTGGATAATGCTGAAGATATTTATGAATCATTAAGCGAATTGAAAGGAAGTGCACTGAAGGTTGCGCAGATGTTAAGTATGGATAGAAATTTACTTCCGCCTGCTTATCAAGAGAAATTTACTATGTCACAATACAGTGCTCCGCCATTATCGTATCCGTTGGTAGTAAAAACTTTTCAAAAAACTTTGGGAAAGGGACCTGACGCATTATTCGATAGTTTCACTAAAAGTGCGGTGAACGCAGCTTCTATGGGGCAAGTGCATAAAGCACAAATAGGTGATAAAATCTATGCGGTGAAAATCCAATATCCTGGAGTGGCAGATAGTATTAGTTCTGATTTACGATTGGTGAGACCTTTTGCTACTCGATTATTCAATATGAGTAATGCAGAATTAGATCATTATATGAGTGAGGTAGAAGGTAAATTGATGGAAGAGGCTGATTACGCTTTAGAGCTACAACGATCTAAAGAAATTACGGAAGCTTTGGCTGGTAAAATTGATGGTTTATTCTTTCCGAAATATTATGAGGAATATTCTGGTGATAGAGTAATTACTATGGATTGGTTAGAAGGCGTTCATTTAAAAGAATTTTTAGAAACTAATCCTTCTCAAGAAGTAAAAAATAAAATTGGGCAGGCTTTATGGGATTTCTATAATTTCCAATTCCATGAATTGAAGCAAGTTCATGCTGATCCTCATCCAGGTAATTTTATGTTTAAGGATGATGGAACAATGGGAATTATTGATTTTGGCTGCATTAAGGAGATCCCTGATGACTTTTATGAAAATTACTTCAGTTTGTTGAAGCCAGGATTTATGGAGGATAAAGATGAAATTGATAAGAGGTTTAAGGCATTAGATTTCTTCCATGAAAAAGATACCCCTGCTGAAAGGGAAATATTCAGTTCTGTATTCTTAGAGATGATAGGGATGTTAAGCAAGCCTTTCCAATATGAAACTTTTAACTTTGGAAATAATGCTTTCTTTGAGGAGATATACGCAATGGGAGAGAGAGTTTCCAATATGAAAGAAGTAAGAAATAGTAATGGCGCTCGAGGTTCAAGACATGGTCTTTATGTTAATAGAACCTATTTTGGGCTTTACAATATGCTGAATCAATTGGATGCAGAAGTAAAAATAACTAAGCCAGATTGGTTGAAAGGAAGTAGAGAGAAAGTAGCATAACTTTTATTTACTTTTGAAATTAACTAGATAGCCATACGAAAGTGTGGTTATTTTTTTTGGTTTAATAGTAAATCCTTTGTAGCAATTTTTATAAAGAACTCTTTTTCAAAAGGTTGTAGATATTGAATTGTATTTAGCATTCAAATTAAATACTTTTAAAAAAAAATCTTCCAAATACCTTATAAGATACTATGGACCAAATAGAAAAAGAAGATATTATTGACGAATATGTATTCAGTATATTATTTGATGAATTTAGCATCGATCGAGTAAGGCCTGAATTAGAAGCAAGGGATTTAAATGATGAGCTTATTAAGGAAATTGTAAAAGAGATAGATGATATTGTTTTACTTAATCAAGTTCATATTAAAATCGAAAAAAAACAATATCAATATCGAAAATCTGGTCTAGGAATTCTAGTTACTTTATTGGCTACATTGTTTTATCTTTCATACAGCTACGGGTTACTTAATATTGATGCAACTGATTTTTGGGTTATTTTTTTAACCATAGTGGTGGGTTCTTATTTCTTATACCAGAAAGTCAAAGTTCCTAGCGATAAATTTATTAATAAGAATAAATTTAGTAATCGCTTATAGTTCAAGTAGGTTAATGCTGATTCGACACATCTTTATGCACTGATGGCATCATATTTAATAATTGAGCAAGACTTGTAAAAATTCCGTTATGCTATCATTGAAAATTACTAATTCAAAAAATTTTTATTTATATTAGGTAGGAATTATTGAAATTGTAAATGGCAGAAAGAGAATATAAAAGTTTTAAAGAGTTTTATCCGTATTACTTAACAGAGCATCAAGATGCGACTTGCAGAACACTTCATTTCACAGGTACTGCTTTATTATTTATAGTTTTAGGATGGGCATTAATCACACAAACGTATTGGGGCTTAGCTTTAATTCCAGTTGTAGGATATGGCTTTGCGTGGGTAGGTCATTTCTTTTTTGAAAAGAATAAACCTGCTACTTTCACTTATCCATTATGGAGTCTAGCTTCGGATTTTAAAATGTTTTTTCAAATTTTAATTGGTAAACAGCCAATTAATCCGCAGCGATAATTTTAGGGTAAAATTTAAATATTACAACTGTACAAACTATACTAACTAAAAGTAGAGCTATTGCATTCAATATTTCGCCATATATAAATAAACCAGTGCTGAATAATAAGCTATAAATTCCAATACTTCCGGCAATCATACAAACAATACCCGTTGGTACTTTCCATTTTTTGTTTTCATTATTTTTCAATAAGCCTTTACTATTCAGGCGATCAATGATTTTTTTCCAACCTGGTCCACCTGGGTTTACTTTATTTAAAAAGTTAGCTAATTGTTCATCCGTAGTTTTTGGGCTGAAATAGGTGGTTAAGATCCAACTGATTGAAGTAATGCCCACACCTATAATCAGTTTTTGCCAAGACAATAGTTCAGAAAAACCTAATTCAGTGTGAATAAAGCTAAAGTAGACTGCAACAAGAAAGCTTACAATCATTGCAACGATCTCACTGATTGCATTAACTCTCCACCAAAACCATCTTAAAATATAAATAAGCCCAGTTCCCGCGCCAATTTGTAAAAGAATTTCAAAAGTTTGAAGTGCGTTTTCTAACACTAAGGCAATTAACATGCTAAATATCATCAGCACTAGGGTTAATATTCTACCTAAAGACACTTGTTTTTTTTCTGAAGCATCAGGATTAATAAACCTCTTATAGACATCATTAACTAAATAAGAAGAACCCCAATTTAGATGTGTTGAAATGGTACTCATATAGGCGGCAACCAAAGAAGTGACTACTAATCCTAATAATCCCGCAGGAATAAAGGTCAACATAGCGGGATAGCCCATATCGTGAGTGGCCACCCCTGAATTAACCGCAGGGAATGCTTTTGAAAAGCTATCCAGCTCTGGGAAAACAATAATAGAACATAATGCCACTATAATCCACGGCCAAGGTCTTATAGCATAATGGGCAAAATTGAAAAATAAAACAGCTTTTATAGAATGATCAGCATTTTTGGCTGCAAACATTCTTTGGGCAATGTATCCCCCACCACCAGGTTCAGCACCCGGATACCAAGTGCTCCACCACTGAACTAAGAGTGGTATGATCAATAGCATTACCCACATTTCAGGATTTGAAAAAGAAGGAAAGAAGGATAATTTATCCACTACATTTTCATGAGTTAATAAATTTTCTAAACCATTTACTTTCGGATGATTTAAAGCAACTACTGCTGCTATTATGGCTCCTCCTAGTGATAAAAAGAATTGTAGAAAATCGGTAAGTACAACTCCTCGTAATCCCCCTAAGCTACTATATATTAC
Source organism: Marivirga arenosa (assembly GCF_030503895.2). Classification (GTDB taxonomy): domain Bacteria; phylum Bacteroidota; class Bacteroidia; order Cytophagales; family Cyclobacteriaceae; genus Marivirga; species Marivirga arenosa. The sequence continues at coordinate 834,218 of NZ_CP129970.2, read as the reverse complement.
AGTGATTATCCCTGCAATAAGCACAGTTTCAACAGGGCTTAAACCTAATAGAACACCGCCTATTTTAATGGCAGCTAAACTTACTGAAGCCATTATCATGACATTGAAAAGTAATCCTAAATAGATGGCTCTAAAACCTCTTAGGAATTTTGCTGCTTTTCCTGAATATCTTAATTCATAAAATTCTACGTCAGTTAATACTCCTGATTTTTTCCATAATCCCGCATAAACGAATACGGTTAGCATGCCCGTTAAAAGGAATGCCCACCAAGCCCAGTTGCCTGAAACTCCATTTTGTCTTACGATATCGGTTACAAGATTTGGGGTATCAGTAGAAAAAGTAGTGGCTACCATAGATACTCCTAAAAGCCACCAGGGCATTTTTCCACCTGCAGCAAAAAATTCAGATGCATTTTTATTTTTTCTGGAAGTCCAGAAGCCGATTAGTAGTGAAATGGCTAGAAAACCAAATAGGATAACCCAATCTATGGTATTTAATATCATGATGATTTAAAATTTGCATGAAGATAGAAATTTTGATATTTCTTTTGATAATCCTCTAAATCAAATTTTAATTATTATCCTTTTCCTTTGTTTCAACTTTAATTTTGCTTTCCAGCGTTTTATGAACTGGGCATTTATTGGCTATTTCAATCAATCGTTTTTTCTGCTCATCATCCAAATTTCCATTTATTTCTATAGTTCTATCAAAAAAAGTAATTTTACTATCAGAAGACTCGCAATCCTTACTGTCCTTATCATATCTTTGATTATGATCGACATGGACTAGGATTTCATCCACCTCCCAATTTTTTCTATTGGCATACATTCTTAATGTTATAGCAGTACAAGCTGCAAGCGCTGAAGTTAATAAGCCATAAGGAGATGTACCAAAATTGTTTCCTCCCACTTTTTCAGGTTCATCAGCAACTAAATGATGACCTTCTGCAATTATCTGAGTAGTATAGATTTGATCTTTTCCTCCTATAAAAGCTACAGTTTGAGAATCAGTGGAAATTTTGGACTGCTTATTAAATTGTACATATCGTTTTGCCCAACTTGCAATTACTTCTCCACTGTAAATAGAATCTTCTTTTTCACTTAATAAATGATCGGCCTGATCTAAAGAAATAAAACTTTTAGGGTGATGCGCTCTTTCATAAATTGCTGCCGCGTTAGAGATGTCAACGGTTTCATCCTGTGGAGAATGTAAAATCAAAATTGATTTTCTTAATTCTTCAATTTTGCTAAGGTTATCTTTACTTTGAAGATCATCCAAAAATTGCTTTTTAATTTTAAATGATCTTCCGCCAATATTTACTTCTGCTTCACCACTTTCTATTATTTCCTCTTTCTTATTTTTGATTAAATGAATAACATGATCAGGCTGAGCTGGTGCTCCTATGGTGGCAATTGCCTTAACACTATCTATTTTAGCGGCTGCAATTAACACTGCTGCACCTCCTAAGGAATGCCCAACCAACATTGTTGGAGAGGAGTATTTTTTTTCTAGATATTCAGATGCTAAAACAATATCTTCTATGTTAGAAGAAAAGTTCGAGTCTGCAAAATCACCTTCACTTTGTCCTAAACCTGTAAAATCAAAACTTAAAACGGCAAATCCTTTTTTTGTTAAACCTAATATGATATTGCGTACAGCATTAAGGTTTTTATTGCAAGTAAAGCAATGTGCAAATACAATGTAATTATGGGGGTAATCATCTGCAGGGAAATGTATTTCAGCTGATAATTCAGTATTCTGACTCCCTTTAAAAGTAATTTTTTCTCTTTTCATAATGCTTTGATTTGCTATAAATTTTAATTTAAAAAATCTAATCTATATTTAAAGGTGATTTTGAGCATTTGAAAAATTCTTATAAAAATTTTACTTTAAAAAGTATTGAATAATTACATTAGAGCTTAAAAAAATGTGATTTTTCAAAAGTATTGTTAACTTAGTTGTGCTTAATGAGCAAAAGAATAATCAAGCTATAGTGTGAACGAACTGCTAAAACTTGATTTATAACATATTAGAAACAACATAATTAAAAGATTAAAACTCAAACCATGTTAAAAGAACAGCTAAAAATCTTAATTAAATTAGCCACAATTGATAATGAATTGGCTGACAAAGAAGCTAACTTGATAGAAAAAGTTGGTAAGGCTAATGGGGTTACAGAGGATGAAATATATCAAATGATAAAAAACCCTGAGCCTATTAAAAACTTAGATACTTTATCTGAAGATCAGAGATTTGAATATCTATACAACATCATTCAATTGATGAAAATAGATGGTAAAGTTTATAAGAGTGAGATTGTGTTTTGTCAGCAGATAGCTGAAAAATTAGGATATAAAAAGAAAGCTGTAGCTGAGTTATCTAAAAGTATTTACAGTGATCCTAGCATTACTAGTGATAGAGAAGAACTAAAATCTCGATTAAGAAAATATACAGTAAGATAATTGCAAGCCCCAACGCGGGGCTTTTTTTATGATAAAGGGTTATTCTACTTTAAAATTATCGTTAAAATAATCCTTTCCTTTATTTATATACTTTTCATCTACCAGGTAATATTCCTTTCTGCTTTTCTTTTCAATTAAATCCTTAAATAGAATTTCTGCCTTTTTATTCTTATCATTTTTATGCAGTGCTTTTGCATATAAAAATTGATTCGCTGGATGCTCAGGTGCTATTTTGTATGCTTTTTTTAGTAATTTTTGGGCTTTTTTATCGGAGGGCCATTCTAGAATTAAGGGAATATTAGGTACTTCTAAATACATGCCGCCCAACAAACGTATAGCTCCAGCCTGATTATAATTTTCATCTAGCGTAATTGCTTTTTGACATAAGTTTTTAATTTCATTTAGAACATTATTTTGAGCTGCTTCAACAATATCAAGCATGTTGGCCCATCTTGCATAATTAGCAGCATACCAATATACTATTGCCCCATTTTCAGGAAATTCTTTTGTCTTTTCTTCAGCTAAATCAATAGCCATTTTGTATATCTGCTTTTTTTCTTTTTGTGAGCAATCCGTCCATGAAGCTTTGAATTCAAAGCTTTTTAATAAGCCAATGGTTCTTTCAGGTTCTATTTTTATTTGTTTGAAATGATAAATTGCTTTATTGATGTTTGTGCTTGTAGCATATCCATCTTTAATTTCTGCATATTTATGTTTAAAATAATATTCAGCTGAATCTAAAGATTTTTGAGCGTAGGAATGAATTTGAAAAATGAGAAAGAGTAGTAAAAGAATGATAGTTTTATAACTCATAATAGTTCATGTTTCAATTTTTTGACTGTCCGGTTAACGCTTTCAAACTAATTATGTTGGAATAGATTTTTGTTTATACACATTTAATCAAAAAATCTGTAAATTAAAGTTTAATTCATTTACAAATGACACCGAAATCATCTGAAAATTCACGAACTACTATTACGGAGCTTATGATACCTTCATACGCTAATTTTGGGGGTAAAATCCATGGAGGAATCCTTTTGTCTTTAATGGATAAAGTGGCTTATGCAACAGCTACTAAACACAGTGGTGCTTACTGTGTAACCGTATCTGTTGATAATGTTGATTTTTTACAGCCGGTTGAAGTAGGTGATTTAGTATCCATGATGGCTTCAGTAAATTATGTTGGCAATTCGAGTATGGTGGTTGGCATTAAAGTGATAGCCGAAAATGTGAAAACTGGGATAGTAAAACATACTAACACAAGTTACTTTACTATGGTTGCTAAAAATGATGAAGGTGGTGTAATGAAGGTTCCACCGTTAAGATTAAATACTAAAGAAGATGTGAGAAGGTTCGCTGAAGCCGTAAAAAGAAAAAGCTTAAGAAAAGGATATCAAGCACAAATGGAGGCAGAAAAAAGCGATTTTACCTTTGAAAAGCAAAAAGAGATATTGCAAGACCAGAGATGTGAAATAAAATTAAAGGAATAAAAAGGGCAGATTAATGGAAACCTGCCTTCCAAAATTAATAATTAGGCATTAACGGATTGCTTTTCTTTAAGCCATTTTTTTGCATCATCTACAGTTTTAAACGTAGCCATTTCTAATACACCACCAATATTCATATTTAATTCTTTTGCTGACATTTCAGAAAAAGTATTCGCAGAAACTACGTGAGCATAATATTTAAGACCAGCATCCATTACTTTAGGAATTAATACAGATTCAATCCAATCCATTGCTTGTGTCCACGGACCAGTTGATTTACTGTCATCATTTAATAAGTAAGGGCATTTTGTTTTCTTTATTAAATCGGCAAAGTCAAGACCCCATTTTTTTATTGCATCCACGTTTGCATAGCCTTCCCAATCACAAAATATCCAATTGTTTTGTTCTTGAAATTCCGTTTTACAAATCACTCTGTCAAGGTTGTTTTTGGTATCAAATTTCATAATGTTAAAATTTTTAGGTTAAAATATTTCAATAATAAATTTAACTAAATGCTAAGTAGATTTAAATTTAGTTTGTTATTATATGTTACATTGTATAATAATTGTTATTAGCTCCAAAAGTTTCTGTTAATTTGTGAGTATGAAAAAAATAATTCTGTTTGTTTTCCTTATTACTGCTTTGTTAATAGTTTATTCTCTTTCAACAGCAGAAAATGTAAATTCATTGGAGGGGGATTTTGAAGAAATGGCTTTTGTTAGGAATGAAAATAATACTGGACCAGTGCATAGAATCTATGTTTTTTCATTAAATGATACATTATGGACCCAAATGAGAAAGCATATTGACTTACTTCCACACACGAAATATGGTACTACTGAGGTATATTATTTTCTAAAAAAGGATGTAAAATCTATAGAAATCAGTTTGGATATGTCAGGTTTGGAGAATAAGACACCTAAGCCTTTAGCTCATTATGTAAAAAATGGCCAAGGAAAAATCACTAGAAAATAAGTATTTACTGGCTAAGTAATACTTTCCAAGCTTGCATAACTTTACCTTTTTCTAATAAAGTATGAGCAAGATTATGGATTTCTTCAGTAGTAGTTTTATTATCTACCTTCTCGAATCCTTCTGGAAATTCAACAGATTTTAAATTTTCTGATGTAGGAAGCTTTTCTATGTTTCCAAGCTTTCCAAGATCATTTCCACTAAGTGTTTTGCTATTTTTTATAAACTCTGGTAAAGCATCTACTCCAATTCCAAGCTTTTGCAAAGGCTTTTCAACTTCAAAAAGAGCATTTTTTGATCGACTATACCAATTACCACCTAATCTACCAATAGGATCTAGTTTAAAAGGATCAACCTTTCCATTTTCATCTAAAATATCTTCATTAAGGTGAATATGAATTACTTCACAAATCACTAGATTTCCAGCTCCACCATTTGGTCCTGTCTCGATTACTTCATTTACTTTACACTCAAAGGCAACAGGCGACTCAGCAACTCTTGGGGGCTTAACCTTTGTAGATTTTGCTTCGGTTAAACCTGATTTGATAAATTCATTTACCCCTTTATCATATTCAGTTGAGGATAATGACATTTGCTCAACCATTGGGTAATTGGCAATATTTATGACTACTTCTGCAACTTCTTTTACATTTTCGTAAGAGTGCTTAGTTGTATTGTTTCGCCCTCTTCTGGCAGGTGAAAAAATGAGTATGGGTGGGTTTGCTCCAAAAACGTTAAAAAAGCTAAAAGGGCTTAAATTTACATTTCCTTCTTTATCGATAGTACTTGCAAAAGCTATAGGTCGTGGTGCTATTGAACCTAAAAGTAAGCCGTGTAACTCAGGGGTCTTAATTGATTTTGGATCTATTTCTTTATAGCTCATTTTATTGATTTTATATTTTTGAATGCTCATTGGTTTTCAATAAGCCATAATTCCAAAATTAATAAACTGTAAAGGATATAATAAGTATTTCGGTCTTGATATTTATTTCCCCTAAATAATTCGCTAATCTCATTATAGTTTATAAACTGGTATATTTTAGCATTTGGATCATATATTAAGTCTTGTATGATTTCATTAAAATCATTTTTAATCCATTCCTCTAATGGAGCCTCAAATGAGATTTTTTTTGATTTCGTTACTTCTTTAGGAAGTTGGTCTTTATAAATTGATTTTAATAAATGCTTTCTGCTAAAGCCTTTAATTTTATAGCTTTCACTTAAAGCATTCATGATTTCAAACAATCTGTAATCCAAAAATGGTGATCGAGCTTCCACTGAATATGCCATACTTGCTCTATCCATTTTAACTAAAATACCAGATAGTAAATTGAAGTTTCTATCTAAGTGCATTAGTTGATCCAACTCTGATAGCTTATCATCTAAAAATGGCCTTAATAATTGCTCAGCTGATTGAAATGTTTTAGCGTTATTCAAGATTTGATCTTTATCTATATCTCTGAACATATCAGTGGTATACAATAAATATTTTTCAGGAAATTTCGATTGAGTAATTCTGTTGATTCTGTTTAAAAACCCAAATTTCGATTTCCTATTATTACTTGAACCCAAAAAACTGAAATACTTTAAAGCAGATAAAACTTTGATGTTTTTTGCTGTAAAATATCTTCTATAACCACCAAAAAGCTCATCTCCTCCATCTCCATTCAGCATCACTTTTACTTTTTTGGAAGCTATTTCAGCAATTGCCAAATTAGGCAAGGCGCTGCTATCCGCCATAGGTTGATCAAATGTTTTTATAGCGGAATTCAATAAAGCTATTGGAGTTTTGTCAATGCTTATAATTTCATGGTTTAATCCAAATTCTTTAGCTGTTGTTTTAGCGATTTCACTTTCATTTTGATCAGTTTGAAAAGGATATTTTACTGTATAAGTAGCTAATTGATTATCAAACTTTGCTGCTTCCATGGCGATTACTGAACTATCCCATCCCCCTGACAAGAATAATCCTTTTTTTACGTCCGCTCTTAATCTAATTTTCACAGCATCTTCAATCTGTACTTTTATCAATTCTTTAGCATCCTGAAAGCTTATGCTTTCATTTTTTCGATAGTTGTGTTTCCAAAAAGATTCTATATTAAGATTACCCTTATTAAATTTTAGAATACTGGCAGGAGGAAGAGCATAAATATTCTCATATATGGTTTCAGGCTCTGGGATATTGGAGTAACACAAATAATGAAAAATAGCATTTTTATTTAGTTGAATTGGAATGTTTTTCAACTGCATTAATTTTTTCAGGCTCTTTATTTCAGATGCAAAAAGGAAAGTATTCTGATTATGATAGTAATATAAGGGTTTTTGTCCCATCCTATCTCGAGCAAGTAGAAATGTATCAAGATGCTCATCATAATAGGCAATTGAAAACATTCCATTTAATAGGGATATACTATTTTCAAATCCTCTTTTTGTAACTAATTCGAATAAAATATCTGTATCAGAATTAGATTGAAAATTTATTGATTTACCGATTTCAGGATAATTATAAATAGCCCCGTTGAAGACCAGGTATTGTCCTTTATTGTTATGCTTGGGTTGGCTTCCATGATCAAGTCCAATTATTTTAAGCCTTTGAGTTCCAATATTTATATTTGATGTAGATAAAAATTGTTGTTCATCCGGACCTCTGTGCTCTAATAATTTTAAAGCAATAGCAAAATCCCTTTCATCTAAAGCATTATGATTTGACCAAGCACCCGCTATTCCACACATATTGAAATTTTAAAGGCTAGAATATGAAGATAATCGCCTGAAATCAAAAATAGTTATTAATTAAAATAAGAACCACTGATCTTTTGCAAAATCCTCTCGATAGGTGTTTTCATCAAACTTAAAAAATTGAGCAGGTTTATGAGATACATTGGTTTCCTTTTCATCTAAAGCAATTAAGAACTTATTTCTTAACATTCTCTTTCTGAAATTTCTTTTATCTAGCTCTTGCCCAACAATGGCTTCATAAAGAGTCTGAAGCTGTCTTAGTGTAAATTTTTCGGGTAATAATGAAAAAGCAATAATTGGCTCTCTCTTTATTTTTTCTCTTAACATTGCCCAGCCAGTATTCGCTATTTCATTATGGTCAAAACCTAGTTTTTGTGGTTTTTCAATTGGGTGCCATAATACTTCTTCAGCAAATGATGAGGGTCTATAATCAAAATCATCAGTTTTCACTAGTGAATTATAAGCTACTGTAATTACCCTAGCTTCAGGATGTTCTCTTACTGATTTAATCCATTCCACATCAACAGGATCAGAAGTCCTATCCGGAGAACCAAAAGTTTTAAATTGTTCTAGATATAAGTTTTTCATCCCAGTTAATTCATAAAGTACTCTGGAAGCCGCAACATCCAGGTCCTCACCTTTTTGAACCAAATCTCCTGGAAGAGCATATACATTTTTACCTTCTTGTTTCCTTTTTATAAGGAGAATATTGATTTTTTCGTCATCGAATCCAAAAATGACGCAATCAACTGAAATGTGTGGGTTGTAATGGAATTCAGACATATTCTTATTCAATTAGTCATGCAAAGATAATAAAATACTATTGGCTAAGTGTACGTATTACACTATCTTTGACAGGCTGAATAAAATTTAGATGAATAAGATAAATCGAATAGGTGTTTTTACATCTGGTGGTGATGCTCCAGGCATGAATGCAGCGATCCGTGCTGTAGTGAGAGCAGGTATATATTATGGAAAAGAGATTGTAGGGATTTACCGAGGTTATGAAGGAATGATTGAAGGTGATTTTGAAGATATGAATGTTCGATCTGTTGCTAATATCCTTCAAAGAGGCGGAACTTTGTTAAAGTCTGCTCGATCCGCGGAATTCAGAACGCCAGAAGGCAGACAAAAAGCTTTTGACCAATTAAAGAAGCAAAACATAGATGCTTTAATTGGAATAGGAGGAGATGGTTCATTTACCGGTTTGCATCATCTTTATCTTGAGCACCAAATGCCTTATATATGCATTCCTGGCACTATTGATAATGATATACCCGGTACTGATTATACGATCGGTTATGATACCGCAACAAATACTGCTGTGGAAGCTATTGATAAAATAAGAGATACAGCGCTTTCTCACAATCGATTATTCTTTATAGAGGTTATGGGAAGAGATTCGGGTTATATTGCCATTAGTAGCGGTATAGCAGGGGGTGCGGTTTCAATTATCATACCTGAAGAAGAGACTTCCATAGATGAATTGGTTGAAAAGCTCAATAAGGGTGAAAAAAAGAAAAAGACTTCAAGTTTAGTCATAGTTGCTGAAGGAGGTAAATCTGGCTCGGCAATGGAGATTGCACAAAAAGTGAAGGAAAAATCCTCCTATTTTGATACAAAAGTGACTATATTAGGACATTTGCAAAGAGGAGGTACACCAACTTACTTTGATCGTGTGTTGGCAAGTAAGATGGGAGTAGCGGCTGTTGAAGGATTAGACCAAGGAAAAACAGATAGCATGGTGGGAATAAAACATCATGATATCATTTTTAATAAATTTGAAGATATAATGAATCAGCCTAAGGATATTCATAAGGATGATTTAAGAATAGCTAAAATTTTATCAATATAATTTATGATTTTAATAGGTACTAGCGGTTCCACTAAATGCGATTGGCAATTAGTTGATAATAAGAAAACACTAATTAAAAAGAGTACTAAAGGTATGAATCCATTCTTTATGGATGATGTAGCCATTAGTGATATAGTGAAGTCATTAGGAGATGAAATCATAGATCATAAAAAAGAAATTGAGGTAGTTTATTACTTTGGAGCAGGCTGTTCAAGTAAGCACTTTGCAGCAATGCTTGAAAGAGGTATTTCAATGGTTTTTAATCATTCTCATTTATATGTAAAAGAAGATATAGTGGCTGCTGCATTTGCAACCTTCGATGGAAAACCTTCAATTACCGCATTAATGGGTACGGGTTCCAATGCATGTCATTTTGATGGTGATATAGTTAGGCAAGAGGTAAGCGGAATGGATTTCATACTGGGTGATGAAGGAAGTAGAAGTCATTTTGGTAAATTACTTCTAAGCAAGTATTTGAAAAAACAACTTCCGGAAGCAATTGCTAACGATTTAGAGAAGGAATTTCAATTAACCAAAGAAGAGATTCTGCTAAATGTATATATAAAACCTTATGCAAACGTTTATTTAAGCAGTTTTAGCCAATTTATTAAAGAAAGAATTGATCACCCTTTTTTAAGGGATATGGTTAAACAAAGTATTAATGAATTTGTGACAACCTATGTTTGTAGCTATAATAATTATAAAAACTTAGCTGTAAATTTTGTGGGTTCAGTACCTTACTTTTTTGAAGAAATTGTAAATGAGGTTGTGGAGCAAAATGAACTACAAAAAGGCGTCTTTATTGAAGAACCAATTGATTTATTGGTGAGCTACTTAATTAAAAAACATTATAGAAATTAATATTAGCATTTATTTTATAAAGGAATGGTAATTTAAAATATAGATTATTATGAAAGTTAGTATTGGGATTGATATAGGAGGAACAGGAACAAAGTTTGGGATTGTAACTTTAGAAGGAAAAGTCTTATATCAAGGCTCAATTCCGACTCAAACAGAGCCTGTATTTACTGATTACATACATTCTTTATCAGAAGAAATCAGAAAAGGTTTAGATTCTGAAAAACATGAACTTATAGGGATTGGAGTAGGAGCTCCTAATGCGAACTATCATAGAGGTACTATTGAGCAAGCTACTAATTTAAGATGGAAAGGTGTTTTGCCTTTAGTAAAAACATTAGAGGATGAATTTGGTGTACCCACAGTAGTTACTAATGATGCGAATGCTGCTGCAGTAGGAGAGATGATTTTCGGAGGTGCGAAAAACATGAAGGATTTCATAGTAATTACCTTAGGGACCGGTTTAGGAGCAGGAATAGTATGCAATGGAGAATTGGTGAATGGAGCCAATGGAATAGCAGGTGAGTTGGGGCACGTTACTGTGACATATGGAAACGGGCGGTTCTGTGGTTGTGGTAAAAGAGGTTGTTTGGAAACTTATGTGTCAGCAACTGGTATCAAAAGAACGATCTATAAATTATTAGCAGATTATACCGATGATAGTGAATTAAGATCCGTAAGCTTTGATGAATTGAGCCCTGAAATGATAACTAAATATGCTCTAAAAGGAGATATTATCGCCAAGCAAGCTTTTGAGTATACGGGGCGAATATTAGGGACTAAATTAGCTGACACTGTAATTCATACTGATCCTGAAGCTATTTTCATTTTTGGAGGACTATCTCAAGCAGGAGATTTAATTTTTAATCCTGTAAAAGAACATTTGGAATTAAACCTAATGCCTGTTTTTAAAGGGAAGGTAAGAGTGGTGTCTTCTCAATTACAAAATCAATCTGCACCTATAATTGGAGCTAGTAGCTTAATAATTGATAAGTTGAAAAAGGACGAAATATCATTAATGGAGAATAAAAGACTTAATGATTAAGCTCTTTTAATTTGTAATTTCTGATGTCGAGAATTTTCTGGAAATCTTCCACACTGTTTTTTCTTACATTAAAATCTAAGGTGTTTCCATCTATAATTTTTGGTATTATTTTTTCATAAATAATATCTTCTGGTAGCTCATGGCAAGGGATAGGGTCAATTTTTATTCTTTTACTTTTAAAAACTTTTTCAAATTCTAAGGAATTTAGCCAGATTACATAGTCCTTCAAAATCTCTTCATGATCAGAGAATAATAGAGTCTTATTATGATTCTGCGTATTTTTTCCATTTAAATTAGGGGTAAAAGGCTTGTATCTTTCTTCAAATGCAAAACGTTTCCCCATTTTGACATTATATTCATCAAATAACGTTTTAATCATGTCAAATAAGCCTTGTTGTTTGCAATCAATTAAAATGGAATGGAAAGACTTTACTTTTTGCCAATCTTCATTTAATACATCAGGGCTCAATTTTTCAAAGGCTATTAACATTTTAAGTCTTCTACAGATTTCAAGTTTAATGGCTTCTGCCATATCATCAAGCTCTTTTTGAAACGACTCTTCTTGGCCTTTTAAATGTTTATTTTCCGATAGAATATCAATTATTCTTTCGAATTTCACATTACCTGAAAATTCACTTTGGTTTATTTCTGCAGACTCAAATTGATTTAAAAAATTAATAACTCCATCTGTTTTAGTAATCAATTTAAAATTTAGATCAAAAATTAAAACAGCACCCTCTTTTCCTGCGCTCATTTTATTTTATTCTTTAATGCAATTAAAAATAAATTATGTAAGGGATGGTTGAAAATTTGTTTTAATTATATATTGCGTTAAATGTAATTACAATTCCCATATATTAAAAGTTCTAACATCTTTTTTTGATTCAAATTTTAGATCCTAATATTGGTGTTATATCATGTAATTTTAAATTACTTTTGTAGTCATGAAAAATGAGCAGCAAAGTTTATTACATGCTATTGATGAACTAAGTCAAAATGGATATTATATATGGGATGATTTTCTTTCCCCAAAGGAAGTCGAAGAACTGATTTTAGCTATTCAAAAAGAAAATGATTCTGGAGAATTCAAGAAAGCAGGAATTGGAAAACAATCACTCTTTCAGTTAGATAAGTCTGTGAGAGGAGATTTTATTAAATGGTTAGATCGATCAACCGAGCATGTATCCGTTCAAAATTTTTTAGATAGAATTGAAAAAATTAAATCCAGTTTAAACGAATTTTGCTATTTAGGTTTAAAAGATTTTGAGACTCATTTTGCTATTTATCCTGAGAATACGTTTTATAAAAAGCATGTCGATCGTTTTCAAAAAAATGCTCACAGAGTAATTTCTTTTGTACTCTATTTAAATCAAAATTGGCAAGAGAAAGATGGGGGTGAATTAGCTATTTATTTAAAAAACAATACTCATATAGTTCAGCCAATTTCTGGTAGATTGATCTTATTTCGAAGTGAAATAGAACATGAAGTATTAATGTCTTATAAAAAACGTTATAGTATCACAGGTTGGATGTTAGATAAAGATATGAGTTTAACATTTCTTCCTTAAAATAGTATTAATACCCAAATAAATTGCTTTTAGAATTAGTGTTTAATAATTCTTTAGGTTATATATTTTTTTTAACCAAAATTTTACAAAATGTCTAAAAATTTAAATTCCACAAGGAAGCGTTATCATTTGTTCGAAGATGAGCAAATTGACCACATGTATTTTGATATGTCTACAAGTGGTGAAGTAGATGCAAATAAATATTCATTATATAATTTCACTGGTGATCCAAAACTGGAATATGCAGAATGGGAAAGTAGGCTAGATATGATGAATAGCTGGTTTTCCGATATGAAAAATAGCAAGCGCTTTTTATACGAAAGAGAATCCATCGATGGTTCTAAAATTATTTCAAGTGTTGTTGATCCGGAAACAGGTGAAATTCGCAAAATGCTAAATTTTGCGTCCAATGATTATTTAAATTTAACACAGGACAAAAGGATTTGGAAAAACGTCAATGATATTATAAGCCAATATGGAGGAGGCGCTGGAGGAGCTCCTTTATTAAGTGGTTCTATGCGTATTATTAAAGAATTGCAAGATCAAATATCTAAGATGAAGGGCACAGAATCTTCTATAGTTTATACATCAGGATATGCAGCTAATATTGGTACAATTTCAGGTCTTTTAGGGCATAAAGATGTTGCGATTTATGACATGTATTCCCACGCTAGTTTAATTGATGGAAGTAAAGGAGCAAATAAAAAGTTTTTCGCACATAATGATGCCAAGTCCCTTGAATCTGTTTTAAAGAATATTCAGAATAAATACATCAATAAATTGGTAGTGGTAGATGGGGTTTACTCCATGGATGGAGACATCTGTAATTTGCCCGAAATTTTAGATGTAGCGCATTTTTATGGTGCTTGGGTATTAGTAGATGAAGCCCATGCTACTGGTGTGATTGGTAAAAATGGTAGAGGAACTGTTGATTATTTTAACCTGGAAGGTAAAGTTGATATTATAACTGGAACTTTAAGTAAATCTGTAGGTGCAGTTGGTGGATTTGTTTCAGCATCTGAAAAATTAATTAATTATTTAAAATACAATAGTAGATCCTACATGTTTTCTACTTCACCCTATTTACCAGCAGTAGCAGCTTCATTAGAAGCCTTAAAGTTAATTGAGCAAAATGAAGCTGGACAAGATCAGCTTTGGCGAAATATTCAATATGTAAAATCTCGATTACTAAATGCAGGTTTTAATATTGGTAATGCTGAAACTGCTATTTTCCCAATTATAATAGGAGATGATAATAAGGTGAAAGAAATGACCTATAGATTACATCAGAAGAATATCTTCGTAAACCCTGTACCTTACCCAGCAGTACCGAGAAAGCTTACGAGAGTAAGATTGACTGTTACAGCAGGTTTCAGTAAGGATCAACTAGATTATACTTTAGATCAAATTGAGGAAATTGGCCGAGATTTGAATATAATTAAATAGCGAAAGGGATGGTTTAAAACCATCCCTTTTTTATTGCTCTTAGATTTCATCCTACCATTTGTATTCAAATATAAATTGTACGCTTTTATTGAAACACAGTGTTCGTTTATGAACAATAATATCTTTGGTTTTTGATAAAAGCACCTCTCAACACTCATTTTAGCCATTTACAGAATATGGCACATTCCATGCACCTTGAGTTGGCATAAGCGCATCTATTAACTAAAGAATACGAAAATGCAAACGCTCAAGAACATGAAAACTATTTTATTACTACTAACGCTAACATTTTTAATTAGCAGTTTTGCCCTAGCGCAAACTGGCGAAATTTCAGGTTCACTAATTGATTCTGAAAATGCTCCATTGCCTTATAGCAATGTTGCAGTTTATAATTCATCAGACTCTAGTTTGGTTACTGGAACTATAACAGATCAGGCTGGTCAATTTTTAATTAAAGTAAATTATGGTAATTATTACTTAAAAGTATCTGCAGTAGGATTTGCTACATTTTTATCAGAATCATATTCTGTAAATGAATCAAATAGCAAAGTAAGCTTACCTAAAATCCAATTGAAGGATGATGTGCAAGTAATGGATGCTGTTGAGGTAAAGGCTTTACGTCCACAAGTAATTGTTGAAGCCGATAAAATGGTAGTTTCTGTTGAAGGAACCGCAATGGCTGCAGGTACATCTGCATTTGAAGTACTTGAAAAATCACCAGGAGTATTTATTGATCAAGATGGTAACATTCAATTAAATGGTCGTCAGGGCGTACAGATCATGATTGATGGCAGACGATCTTATTTGTCAGCAGCTGACTTACAAAATATGCTTCAGGGTATGTCTGCTGATAACATTAAAAACATTGAAATTATCAATAACCCATCTGCAAAATATGATGCAGAAGGAAATGCTGGAATTATAAACATTACATTGAAAAAGAATACTATGAAGGGTATTAATGGTAATTTAAATGCTGGATACAGATACAATGAGATCCATAATTATAATACAGGAATCCAATTAAATCATAAAGCAGGAGATTGGAATTCCTTTGTAAATGCAGATTTTTCTCAGAGAGGAAGAGTTAGAGATGCAGATTTTTATA
Organism: Marivirga arenosa; assembly: GCF_030503895.2. Lineage (GTDB taxonomy): Bacteria > Bacteroidota > Bacteroidia > Cytophagales > Cyclobacteriaceae > Marivirga > Marivirga arenosa. The sequence goes on along the minus strand of NZ_CP129970.2, from coordinate 818,677 downwards.
GAGAAATCAATCAAAATAATGGATCAACTACAATTTTTGATCAGGATGCAAGAGAAGAAGTGTTGAGGAGATCTCCAGCTTTAAGAATTGGGACTGATTATGATATAAATGATATGCAGTCTATAGGGATTATGTTGAACGTGTATGGTCAGGAAAGAGATGGAGATTTTGATATTCAATCCGATTTAAATCAATCAGGAGTAGATCAATACGTAGAATCATTGAATAATATGAATACAAGCTTTTTGAATTCTCAAGCAAATATGCATTATGTGCAAAAGCTTGATACAAATGGAACCAAATTATCAGCCGATTTTAATGTAGTAAAGCTTATCAATAGAGGAGGAGCATCTTTTTCTAATTCTTATTTTACTGAAGGAAATGAAACTCCCTATCAAGTAGAAAGATTAGAGAATAATAATCCTTACAGATATGATATTTATTCCGCTCAATTAGATTTCGAAGGAAAATTTTTCGGACAAAAAATTGAGAGTGGGGTAAAAGCGAGTCAAGTAACCTCAGATAACGACCTTAAATTTTATATAATCGAAAACGGAGAAGGTGCAGTTGATGAAAACAGATCGAACCATTTTATATATACGGAGCAAATTTTAGCAGGATATACGAGCCTTTCGGGTAAACTATCAGACAAACTAACTTATAAAGCAGGTTTAAGAGCAGAACAGACTTTTTCTTTGGGGCAATCATTAACCTTGAATACTGAAACGGAGAGAAACTACTTTAACTTATTTCCAAGTTTCTTTTTACAGCATAATGTCAGTCCAAACTATCAGGTGAATTACAATTATAGTAGAAGAATTGATAGACCAGATTATGGGAACTTAAATCCGTTTGTTTTGTATTTAGACCCTTATACTTGGGCCCAAGGTAATCCATATTTAAGACCACAAATGACTCACTCTTTAAGTTTAACCCAAACTTTCATGAGACAATTCAACTTAGTTTTAAACTATGGATATACAACAGATTTCATCGCTGAAATTCCATTACAAAATCCAGAAGATGGAACTACTGTTTTTAAGCAAAGTAATTTGGATACTCAAGAAAGCTTTTCAGCAACTGCTGTTATTCCTTTCCAGCCAACTAAATGGTGGTCAATTAATGGAAACATAACTGCTTTGTATCAAGATTTCACGACTGAAGTTTTCAATAATACTGTAAATAATAAAGCAACTTCAGCCATTTTCAGAGCTAGTAATAATTTTATGTTACCAAATGATTTTAAAATTGAATTAAACGGAGATTATAGATCGAATATTGTTTGGGGAGTTTACAGCATTGCTCCACAATGGGGTGTTGATTTTGCAGTGAAGAAAAGCTTTATGGATAGTAAATTAGAGGCCTCACTTAATTTTAATGATATTTTCAGAACAAGAGTATTCAGAGGGGATGCAAATTTCAATGGGAACATAAATGAATTAAGTCAATATTTTGGTCAGCAAAGTGTTGGTTTCTCATTAAGATATAGATTCAGTAAAGGAGAAGAATTTAAAGCTCGTCAGCGCAATACAAACTTAGAAGAGTTGAACAGAGCTGGAGGATAATACAATTAGGTTAAATTAGGTTAAAAGCGGCAGCCAATAATGGTTGTCGTTTTTTTTATACAGTATTTTTGAACAGTTTTAATTGAGAACACGTAAAAACAGCACAATATTTGTATTGTTATATTGTTTATTCACTAAAGATTTTTTCTATGAATCAATATGTAAAAACAACTCTTAGCGCATTTCTGGGTGGAATAGTTGGAGCTTTTTTGGTTTTTTATTTAACTCATAATAATAACCAAATAAATAATAATACTGTATTTCAAAAACCAGCAACCGATATTTCACAAGCATCATTTGAGAATGAATCAACCAATAATGAGGTAATTAAAATACCAGATGTGGATTTTATTGAAGCTTCTAAAAATAGTAGGGAAAGCGTAGTTTACATCAAAACAATATCTGAAGCATATGGTAGAAGTTCCTGGTTAGATTTATGGCTTGGCGGTGGAGGAAGTATGCAGCAGGTTGGTTCTGGTTCGGGTGTAATCTTTCGTGAAAATGGCTATATCATAACCAATAATCATGTAATTGATGGTGCGGATGAAATTGAGGTGATTAGGAAAAAGAAAACCTACAAAGCAAAATTGGTAGGTCGAGATCCTTCTACTGATTTAGCGGTTTTAAAAATCGATGATAAAAATCTTCCAGCGATAAGAGTTGGTTCATCTAAAGATTTACAAGTAGGTTCTTGGGTGTTAGCAGTTGGTAACCCTTTCAATTTAACCTCTACAGTAACAGCTGGTATAGTGAGTGCAAAAGGGAGAGAATTGAATATTTTAAAAAGTAATTTTCCCATTGAATCCTTTATTCAAACTGATGCAGCAATTAACCCTGGTAATAGTGGGGGCGCGTTAGTAAATACTAAAGGAGAATTAGTAGGGATTAATACGGCAATTTTATCTAAAACAGGTTCTTATGCAGGCTATGGCTTTGCAGTGCCTATAGATATAGTGAAGAAAATCGCTACTGATATCATAGATTATGGAATGGTTCAAAAAGCTTTTTTGGGGGCTGAGGTTACCACTTTAGATCCTGAAATAGCTAACAGATTAGAAACGGATGATTTGGACGGTGTTGTAGTGAGTTACATCCAAGAAAATGGAGCAGCAGAGAAAGTAGATTTGCAAAAGGGTGATATCATTAGGGAATTTAATGGGGAGGATGTGAGTACTCATTCTGAATTTGAAGAAAAACTGAGTATGTTATCACCAGGAGATAAATTGTATTTAACTATCGACAGAAAAGGCAAAAGCATTCAAAAGGAATTGATTTTGACCAATAGTGAAAATACTACTGAATTACTCAAGAGAGATGTATATTTTTCTAAATCATTAGGTGCAGAATTTGAAAGTGTCCCAATGGTTGAGAAAAATTTATTGGATATCAAAAGTGGTGTAAGAGTAGTAGATGTTAAAAATGGGTTTTTCAAAAGACTCAATATTGATGAAGGTTTTATTATCACGGCTATAAATGGAAATCCTGTAAGCAATCCTAAGGAACTATCTGAAATTTTGGAATCTATTAAAGGAAAAGTAGTGGTTCAAGGAGTTAATAAAAAAGGAGTAAAAGGCTATTATTCTTATTATTTCTAGAAATGGTAAATAGGCTCTTTTTTAATGATAAGAGCCTATTAATTTTCAATACCACTTTCGTGTTCTCTCAGCTTATTGAAATCTTTTTGAGGCATGAAATTTATGATTTCGAATTCATACTTTTCATCAATTAATTTATCCAAATCAGGTTGGCCTGCATTTACCCAGGCTGTAAACCAATAATCGCCAATCATTTTAATAGCATTTCGCATTCTGTGTTCAACTTGCTTGCCTAACATTTTATGATAAGCAGTTGAGAAATCTCTTGAATAAACCTTAACGTTTGAGTTTCCTCTCATTTCGTAACTGTATTTAGCGTCATTATCAAATTTGTTGCTTAGATCTTTTTCAAATCTAAATACTGAGTCTAATGCAATGTGAGCGACAGTAATTGCATCCCAAATGGCTAACTGGGTATTTTCAATGTATTCAGCTTTTCCTATGAAAAAATCAAATTGATCAGAAAATAATTCGGGTAATCTCGATTCCCAAAAACCATGAATACCATATTGTCCACTTAGCTGACCGTTATAATTCTTGGTTGTATGTAAAGGAACATTAGCATCCGCAATGTAGTGACCTAAGTCCGTAGAATATCTGATAATATCCTCAGCATTATTTTCCTTAAATGCTTCTGTAAGTTGGTATGTAACTAAATTTACATGCCACGGAACTATTCCATAAGCTTGTAACGTATCTTCTGAGTATTTTTCAACAGCATCCTTCCAATATCTTGGCATTTTATAAACTGCGCTATCGCCATATACATCTAAATCTATGTAATGTCTGGGTGCTTCATAATCCACTGCATATCTTCTTTTATCAGGATTCACTGCATTTTCGGTAATGTACTGAATATGATGCTTATAGAAAGTAATCATTTCAGTGGGTAGGGTAAATATTGCTAATCGATTAATTTTTTGATGAGCATAGAATCCCCAATTTAATTTAGATGAAGTAAGTAGGATGAATGATAAACTAATTAAACTGATTTTGAGGAGTTTAATCATGTGAATTTGGGCTTTGGTTGAGTTTTTTAATAGATTAAGGTTTAGATTAATACCTTAATATCATACTTAGAAGTCAATTATTTCATGATTTATGAAAATTAATATTGATAATACTGAAATGATTTTGTTTAGTAAAACAAATTCACTTAAATTTGCAGTCCTAAAAAGAAAAGCTAGAAATTCAATTTATATAAATCAATATGGCAAATCATAAGTCAGCATTAAAAAGAATTCGCTCAAGTGCAGCAAGACGTTTGAGAAACAGATATCAGGCTAAAACGACCAGAACTTATATCCGTAGATTAAGAGCTACTGAAGATAAGGCTCAGGCTGAAGAGTTATTAAAAACTGTGACTTCAATGTTGGACAGATTAGCGAAAAAGAATATTATCCACAAAAAGAAAGCGGATAATAACAAATCTAAATTAGCAAAGCACGTAGCTAAATTAGCTTAAGAATTTGAAAATTTTGCCTTAAGCCTCAGCCCAAAAGCTGAGGCTTTTTTAGTTTGTGCTTATTTGATATATTATGGTTTGATTTTAATTTCAACCTTAATCATATCACATGAAAGTCAATACATATTCTGAAGTTAGTAGCATCAAAAGTTGGGCTGAAGCAGATAGGCCAAGAGAAAAATTATTGAACCATGGAAGAATGGTTTTATCTGATGCGGAATTAATAGCCATTTTAATTGGTTCAGGTACTCAGTCACTATCTGCAATTGATGTGGGTAAAAACATTTTGACTGAAGTTCAAAATGATTTGAATCAATTAGCCAAATTTTCAGTAAAAGAATTAACCAAATTCAAAGGAATAGGGGAGGCTAAGGCTATTACCATTATTTCAGCTCTAGAATTAGGGCGAAGAAGGAAAGAAGCTGAGGTTATTGAGAAACCAAAAATAACTTCCTCAACGGATGCTTATAATTTATTAAAATCAGTATTGATTGATTTACCCCATGAAGAGTTTTGGGTAATTTTTTTAAATCGAGCGAATAGAGTTATTAAGCTCAAGAGAATTAGCATGGGTGGGGTTTCAGGTACTGTAGCTGATGTGAAAATCATATTCAAAGAAGGGATTGAAAATCTAGCTTCAGGAATGATCCTGGCTCATAATCATCCTTCAGGAAATTTGAATCCTAGTGAGCAGGATATTCGTTTGACAAAAAAGATGAAAGAAAGCGGTGTCATATTAGATATACCGGTTCTAGATCACATTATTTTTACAGAACAATCTTATTATAGCTTCGCTGATGAAGCGATGCTTTAAAATTGAATAGTATTATGGACAATAATCCAGAATTAAGCGGTAAATATTTAGGAACTATTACAGAAGACTTCGTAGCAATTTCAGAAACATTGAAAGAAGCTTCTTATGTGGTTAGAAAACAAGGTTTTTCGGAATATCCTATTTTCCCTATTTGTAAAACTGAACAGCCAATAGGTCAGGTTTTAATTGGTGCTGGAGAATTAAACTTAACTTGGAATTATTTTATCACGTATCTCGATGAATTTGTGCAAAGAAAGATCGTGGATGAAGACAAAGTTGAGGAATTTAAACAGGCTTATAAAAACCCAGATGAGTTCTGCTGTTTATTTGTGATCGATACGAATATGACTAGTTTCGTTTACGTTCCATACCCTGAGGACTAAACTCAATACATTTTTAACATTAATTATTACTTAACACATCAGATTTTGCATTTGATGTTTTTATCTTTGCGCTAAATCAAATTCAACAATGGCAAAACAAGCAAAAAATCCAAAAGATACTTATACTATCATGACTGAGCTGGTATTACCTAATGATACCAATCCTCTTAATAATTTAATGGGAGGACGGCTGATGCATTGGATGGATATTGTTTCAGCCATAGCTGCACAAAAGCATTGTAATAGGATAGTGGTTACCGCTTCGGTGGATAATATATCCTTTCAACATCCTATCGCTTTAGGAGATGTAGTAACACTTGAAGCTAAGGTAACCAGAGCTTTTAGTTCTTCAGTAGAAGTCCATATTGTTGTCAAGGGAGAAAATATACCATCAGGGCGTAAATATGCCTCAAACTCAGCCTTCTTTACATTTGTTGCAGTCGACCAATCGGGAAGACCAATAGATGTACCTGAATTGGTTCCTGAAACCGAAGAAGAGAAGGAGTTATTTGAAGGGGCATTAAGGAGAAGACAATTAAGACTTGTTTTAGCAAAAAGAATGAAGCCAGAAGAAGCTACTGAATTAAAATCTATTTTTAAATTAGATCAGTAATGAATATTGAGAAAAACTTCTTAGCTAAAATATTTGAAGGAGATAAACTTTTTGTTTTCAGTGAAGAGAATACTAGTGTTGAATATAAAGATTCTACCGAGAATGATAGTATTCTTAATGAAGTAGCTGAAAAAAGAGAAGTTGTTGAATCGAGTATCCCACAATCTAAAAAAGTAGAAAAAGAAGTACTCATATTATTACCTAATCAAGTAGAAGAAGCTGAAAAGGAAACTCTTCATAAGCTATTAAAAGCTATAGGGATAGAGAAAGATCAATATGAAGTTATAAATGATCATCCTGATAGTTTACAATCGATTCAGCATTTAAAATTATTCTTGTCTTTTCATAACCAATATCTTCAATCTGAAGAATACAGTATTCTCAAAATTAATAAAGGGAATGCTATTTATGCTCATAGCTTATCGGATCTGAATACAGATCAAAATAAAAAGCTAATGCTATGGAATCTCCTCAAAAAAATCGTTTGAGAATCTTCTGGGCTGAGAAATTTTCAATACCATATATATCCTAAAAATTAAATAACCCATTTCTTTTTTTATATCCTGTTTCTAATGCTTATAGCAGTAGTATTAAAGGTGCATAGTATCTAATCATATTTTTCTATAAATTATTTATTTAATAATTAGGTTTATAATATAAACTATATTATATTTGTTATGTACTAATTTTTATAGCCATGAAAAATATTTTAAGTTTAGTATTAGTTATTGTTTTCCTAGCTTTAGGAGCTGAAAAAGTTAGGGCGCAAGGAGGGTTTGGTGGGATTCATGTTGCATCAGAATTTACACCGAACGGTAATTTGTTATTGATGGGAGGCGGTGGAGCCTGGGTAATCAATTCAAATTTTTATTTAGGTGGTGCTGGTTATGGATCAGTCAATACTTTGGGAACGAATTCAGGTGATCTTAATTCAATGGGATATGGTGGTTTTATGTTCGGTTATTATAAGGAGATTCAAAACTCATTTAAATTAGGTGCTGATATTTTAACCGGATCAGGAGGCTATTCTATAGATAATCAGGAAGATGATTTCTTCTTTATAGAGCCTAATTTAAAGCTCTGGTACTCAGTGCTTCCTTACATGCATATATCGGTTGGGGCTTATTACAGAATAGCATATCTTAATGCAGACGCTGTTTTAAATCCAAATGATTTGAGTAATGTAGGAATCAAGCTTAGTTTAAATTTTGGAATATTATAACAATAAAAAGATGGAACAAGATAATTTAAAAGTAGAAGAAAGTTTGAACATCATCTCACAGATGGTGAATACTACAAGGTATAATATAAGTGAAGATAAGATAATTTATCTAATGTGGGGTTATGCCGTAGCTTTATCAGCTATCACCCAATATATTCTTCAGTACCAATTAAATGTTGAAATGGCTTGGCTAGTATGGCTTACAATGCCAATAGCTGGAGTTGTTAATGGTATTTATTTTGGAAGAAAAAGAAAAAGGCAACAGCCTTTAGTTTTACCGATAGAGCACTAAGTTCTTTATGGAAAGTTTTTGTGGTAGCCTTAATTATATTTTTATTTGCCTCACCAGTATTAGGTTGGGATGGTATTTATCCTGTATTGATGGTTTTATATGGTATAGGTACTGCTAGTACAGGTGGCATAATAAAATTTAAAGCCTTATCCATAGGGGGATATGTAAGTATGTTTATAGGTTTAGTAGCATTCTATTTAGGATTTGAAATTCAATTGTTTTTATTAGCCTTATCGGTAATGGTAAGCTTTATCATTCCAGGTCATTTATTACCTAAAAACTAATACCATGTTTGAGCCATTAGATCCATTATTACATTCTCAATTACGCTTAGCTATAATGAGCTTATTGATGAATTTAGAGGAAGCGGATTTTAATTACATTAAAGAAAAGACTGGTGCTACGGCAGGTAATTTAAGTGTTCAGGTGAATAAGTTAAAAGATGCTAATTATATAAAGGTTGAGAAATCCTTTAAAGATAACTATCCTCACACGAGTTGTAGCATAACAGAAAAGGGTGTTGATGCTTTTGAATCTTATTTAAATGCATTAAGGTCATACATCAAACCAACAGATTAATGTTTTTTAGATCTATTAGGTTTATAAAATAAAGTAAATTATAGAATTAATTATGAGGTCAAAAGCTAAGATGGGAAGTCACGGGAGTTAGGAAAGGATAGAGTGAAATTTAAAGGACACTTGAGTATCTACTTTGTGGTTAAATTGTTCCTTTGAAACTTTTCTAGCATATAAGATCAATATATTTTTCTGTTGTGACCTACATGAGTAAGCCTTGGATGGCCATAAGCAGTGCTTTTAAATTTTTAGGAGTTTATGTAAATAATTCATTCATGTCTATATGATCATGAATATCAAAAATTGAAACAAAAGTAATAAGTAGATTTATGAATAAGAATGATTGCTAGCGTTTAGCTATTCAAGCTTCAACTATTCATAATCTAATAATCTGGAATTTTTTTTGTCAATATAGTTTATAAAATAAAGTAATTTATAATGAATAATTTAAGAATAAGTTTAGTAGTCATTTTTGTAGTGTTTTTTAATATGCAATTCAGCAATGCACAACAGAAAGATAGTTTAATGTATCAAGCCTATCTGCTTAGCAGTGAAAGTTTATGGGAGTCTGCACTTAATCAATACAGTAGTGATTTCTGGTCTATAGACAAAGCAGTTGCTTATTACGGGCTTTTGAATAATACAATGATTCATTCGAATGAAGATAAGTTTGATGAGTATGTAGAACAGGCCTTAGATTACCTTGAGACAATGGAGGAAAAAGGACTTCATACTGCAGAAGCCATAGCCATGCGTTCATCTATTTATGGATTTATAATGGCATACTATCCATGGAAAGGTATGTATTATGGTCCTAAAAGCTCCAATGCAATTGAAAAGGCTTTGAAAACGAATACTGAATCCTCCATAGTGAATATGGTGTTGGGCATCTCTTTATTTTACACACCAGAATCCTTTGGTGGAAACAAGCAGGCAGCAGTAGAAGCTTTTCAGAAATCTGTGGATTTATATGAAATACAGGGGTACAATGGATGGCTTTATCTCAATACACTTGCTAATCTAGGAAAGGCTCATCAAGCAGTTGGTCAAAATCAAGAAGCAATAAATGTATATGAAAAGGCATTGGCAGTTGAGCCTAATTTTAGGTGGGTCTCCAGTAAGCTGTTGCCTGATGCTAGGAGAAGCAAATAAAGACGAGGAATCCCCAACAGAATACATCAAGTGGTCAAATAAATAATTTTTAATGATGAAGAATTTTCTATGTGTCCTTTGTTTTTTCTTTCTTATGAGCAGTATATATGCACAAATCACAATATCTGGGAAGGTAGTTTCTATTGAAGGAGTACTTCCCGGGGCTCATCTTTGGAAGAAAAGTAATTACAAAATCAACGATGTTACGGATGCTGATGGTTTTTTTAGGATTTCAGGCTTGAAACGGGGTGATACTATAATCTGCAGCTTTATTGGATTCAAAGAATATTCATTTAAAATTGATTCATCAAAAGATAATATGCTCATAGAAATGCAATCTTTTTCGCAGCAATTGGAAATAGTGGAAGCAAAGGCCAGTGTTTTAGGAGCCGAAAATTTTGCTTTTGAAAAAATAAAGCCTTTGGATATTTATAAAAATCCTAATTCGAAAGCTGATGCCTTAGTGGCCATAACTACACAGATGTCTTCCACTACCAAAGATGAGAATGCAGCAGTTGCTTTTAGAGGGGCTTCTCCTCAGCAGACCGGATATTTCCTAAATGGAGTGCCGGTGAAAAATCCTGTGAAATATGCTCAGTTAACGAATACAGGTACATTAAGTATTTTCAATACAGACTTTCTCAAGAGTGCTACTGTCTTTCCAGGAAATCCACCAATAGAATATGGGCAAGCTACTTCTGGCACTGTAGTGCTGGAGCTTGCAGATCGTTTTCCTGAATATTGGCAACATACCGCAAGTATTTCCATGGCTAATGTAGGCTATTCTAGTAGGGGTCAGGTTGGAGAAAAATCTCATCTCGGCTTATTTGCCAATTATCAATTTGACAGAGTCTTAAAGAATGTCAATTCAGTAAATTTTCAGGACATCAATAGTTTCAATGCATTGGAGGGGGGAATCCTTTTTACTACCCATCAATCGTGGGGTTCTGTCAAGTTCTATAAGTATGGTCTAAATGATTCGTATAATTTTAATTTCGAACACCCTAGTTATCAGGATGGTTTTTTACAAGATTCTGAAAGAAGCTTAACCACCCTGCAGTGGATTCAAAATTTCGGTAACTGGCAGGCATCTATTGTGGCAGGAAATTCTTTTAATAAAAAACAATTCCAATTCGGCAATATGAATTACAATACCAGTAATACTGATCCCTATGCGGCTACAAACCTTACCTATTCTAACCAAGGTGATGTTTTTAAGTCAGGTTATGCGTACTGGGGACAGAATAGTTGGATTGTTGGCAGTGTGCCCACTTTGAATTACGCACTTGCACCTGATCATCCTTCCGTTAAGATCGATATGGATGATCATTTGGAAAGCCATGAGCTTTATGTATATGGTAGGAAGAAATGGAGGAATCAAGCCTTCGGATCAGGGGTTCGAACAGCATTTATGCCTGAAAGTAATAAGCAATTGTGGAGTTATCAATTCAACTATTTGTTAGATATAACACAAAATTTAAAGATAAAAGCCGGACACGGAAAGTATTATCAAACTCGCATCGATACGGAAAGGCAAATAATACAGCAAGCTCAAACAAGTTTAGACCTAGACTTTAAAGGAAAAAGATGGGCTATTCATCAAAGTTTTTTTCGTAATCACGGTGATTATGCCATAACAGGTAGTGAGAGTCGAGTGAGTATATTCTTAAGAAGAAAATTTCAATTAGATCAGTCTACATCTTTTTATAATCAAGAGGGTGAATGGGAATGGTTTGCCCGAACATTTATAAAATATAATCCTCTTAAAGATTGGACCTTGAATGCTTCATTTCAAGCTTTTAAAGGAAATACTTATAGGTTAGTGAGTAGTGTTATTTATCTATCAGATCTTGATGTTTATGCACCCACTGAGCGCTCTTCCATACAGTTCTTTAGCCCTTATGCTAATATTTCTATTGGAGCTAGTAAACTTTTTCAATTTTCAAATAAATTGAATGGTCTGATTTTCATTAATGTGTCAAATGTCTTCGACTTTAAAAATGAAAACTCTATAACTTATGATTTCGACTACAGTGCTTATGACCATAATTTATTAACAAGAAGAAGTTTATATGCTGGAATTATCTTTAATTTTGTCAATGATTAGTTTCAGATACAATTATCCAACAGTTCGAATTTAAATCAAATTTATCAGTATTAATCAGCTAAATAGTTCATATATAGTTTGATAAATTAAGAAATATGTAGAATATTTAATTATAATTCTATATATGTTTAAACAAGTACTGTTTTTTATTCTTCCTGTTCTTCTATTAATAAATTTCTCAATTTTCGCTCAACATCGTGCTGAGAAATTATACGAGGAATCAAATACTTGCTTTGATAATTCAGATTATGATTGTGTGGTAATTAAATTGGAGGAAATATTATCTTCCTCCGAACATGATGCTTTTTCTGAAGACTTTATCTTGAAGGTTTATCAAAAGATCACAGAAAGCTATTATCAGTTAGGTGATTTTCAAAATACATTAAAATACGTAGAAAAATCTTTATCGTTAACTTCCGGTGATTATAAACCATTTTATTATGCAGAAGCTAAGAAAGTAAAAGCTCATGTATTATGGCGAAAGGGCGAAAATGTTGCCTCTATTAATGAAATTTTAGAAAGCATTAAATCATTTGAACATCTTCATGATACTTCTAAAATTATAGAATCTTCAAATATTTTAGCAGGAATATATGTGAGCATAGCAGATTATAAAGAAGCTGAAAATATTTATGAAAAAATGCTGCAAATAGCTTTAGAGCGGAATGATTCAGCTAAGATTGCAGAGAATTATGAATATAAAGGGATCGTTAAATTTTTCGATGGGAAATTCGATTCCGCTATATATTATTACGATGAAAGCTTAAAAATTAATCAGAAGCTACAAAAGCCAATTGAAAGCTCGATCAATTTTGCAAACATAGGAGAAGCATATTTTAAAATGAATAATTATGTTCAAGCCTCTAACTACTTATTAAAAGCCATTGAGTTACAGAAAGAATATAACTTTAATTCAGGGTTAATATTTTCATTATTTACCTTAGGTAATGTGTATACTAATCAAAATGAATATGATAGCGGTCAATATTATTATGATCAATCTATCGAGTTGATGTATGAAACTGGTGAGACTAGAGAATTACAATTGGTATACATGCTAAAATCAGAAAATTTTGCTAAAAGAGGAGATTTTGAGAGTGCCTACTTAGCGTATAAAACACATACTCAGCTGAAGGATTCCATATTTAATTTGGAAAAAGACCGTCACCTGAATGAGATTAGAGTACAGTATAATTTAGAGAGAAAAGAAAATGAGAATTTACTATTAAAACTTCAGAATGAAGAAAAGGCTTTAGAGGTTGAAGCAAAACAAAGGCTAATAAATTATCAATTTGTTTTTGGAGGTTTTATCCTTATTTTTCTAATAATATCAGTTGTCTTAGCTATAAAATTAAATAGAGCAAAGCATACATTAACTGTTGCAAACAAGAGCAAGGATAAGTTATTTGGAATTATTGCACATGATTTAAAAGGGCCTATTAAAAATATTGATACAATGCTTAAACTTCTAAAAAATGAAAAGGAAGAGAGCATGAAGTCTGAGTATTTTAAATATTTAGATCAAACCGTCCATAATTTAATTGACCTTACCAATCAGCTACTTTCATGGACCTTCAGTAATAAGGGAGACTTTAACTTCAATATAAAAAATCTTGATCTGAAGAGTATTTCTAAAGACACGGTAGGATTGTTCGAATATGAACTAAGCTCTAAAAATATATCCGTTGATAATTCAATACCAGAGGAAATTAAAGTATTAGCTGATGAAAATGCTCTGCTCACCATATTTCGAAACATACTTTCAAATGCCATTAAATTTACCAAGAATGGAGGTAATATAAATTTAACTGCTGAACCTAAAGATGATTCAGTTCAAATCATTATTTCAGATAGTGGGATTGGTATGAGTGCTAATGCTATTGAAAAAGCATTACAAGGGAAACATGTAAATAGTAGCTCAGGAACGGCAAATGAAAAGGGTAGCGGATTAGGCTTTTCAATTATAATTGAATTTGTGAAAAAATTAAATGGATCACTTGATATAAAAAGTGATCCAAATACTGGTACTAAAGTAATGCTACAGTTACCAAAAGTAAAATAAGTGCTATTTAAAGTATCTTAAAATCTATAATTTAATATCAATTGAGAGTGGAAAATACTTTCGTAATGAAAGTGCTCCTCTTGATACCCTTTTGGAATAAAATAAGAGTTCAATAACCTAAGTCTTAAATCACTCCATTCGCCTCTGAATTGTGTTTGCATATCAAAACTAAGTTGAGTCAGAGAGCTTTCTTCATTTGAATTATTAAATGAACTATTCACACCATATATTCCAATATTTAATGATTTCCAATTATCAAAAGGTTGTAAATCCAATTTTAAGGCTTTAGAATTTACATTCTCCAACCCAATAATTCTATGGCGGCTGATAGTGGTATAGAAAGGTTCGCCTCCCCATTCTGATGGGAAAATTATGCCATTGTCAGATAATGATTGAGTATGATTATAGGATATCTGCAATCTATCACCGACCCATTTTGCTCTTGCTGATATTGTATGATTGGTGTGTTCTATGTCTGTATATTCATTTTCATGAGTCGTGCTTTGGTAATAATATTGAAGTCCAAAATTTAAATCATGAACATCAAACTCTAATTGATTAAAAGTAATAAAGCTAACATTCTCGATATAGTATTGCCACGAATGAAAACTGATATGCTCATTGGGAATGTAATGGCCTCCCAATAATGCTAATCCTTTAGTGTGAACTTCACGATGAGTAGTATCATCCCCTAAAAGGCGATCATATAAACCTATACTTTCACTCATGCTAATCCACTCTGTAGTAGATCTAGGGGAGACTTTGTTTAAAAATCCTCCATTAATTTCAAATTTATGTCCCTCATTCCAATCTAACCATAAACCTTGAAAGGCGGAGGGCTTCATACGGGAATCCTGAGGGTTTACTAATGGCGTATTCAATACCATTTTACCAAATTTAATGTAAGAATCTTTAAAACGGTATTTTATAAAAAGTTCTTCTAATCTATCGAGATCATGTTTGTTTTGAGGGTCTTCTAAATCAAATAACTGATGTTCCCATTTTGGGTTGAATTCATGATCCGCTGTTTCACTTAAGTCTGTTGATAGAATGTTATAGGTATAAATACCACCAACTCCCACTTGTAATCCATGCCAATACGCACTGTGGTAATAAATTCTTCCACCTAAACCAGAAGCTGCATGAAAGCTATTGCTGCTAGGTCTGAAGGTTTGAATTGTATTAGATCTGAATAGACCACTCACATGACCATTTTTAAACCATTCATGAAAACTATGAGCTTCATTAGGGTTAAATGAACCATGTTTTACAGAATCAATCCCTTCATATTGCTGATGATTATTTTGAGCTAGTGCAGCTGTTGATAGAATAAAGAACGCAATTATATATGAATATTTTTTCATATAAATGAAATTAAAAAGAGGCTCTCCATTACGGGGAGCCTCTATATTATGTTTAAACTATTATTTTAAAGTAGATGGACAAACATAATCCGTCTTAGGGATATCTGTTTCGCTAATTGCTTTGAATCCACCTGCGATATCTACAAGATTATGAACCCCTCTAGATTTTAAGATAGATGAAGCAATCATTGAACGATATCCTCCAGCACAGTGAACATGGTATTCTTTATCTTTGTCTAATTCGTCAAAGTTCTCATTGATATAATCTAATGGGAAGTTTTGAGCATTTTCAACATGTTCTGACTGGTATTCGCTCGGTTTTCTAACATCTAAAATAGTTAGTTCTTCATTTTTAACTTTCTCAGCTAAAGCAGTAGCTGGAATAGATACTACAGAGTCAGTTTCTTTACCTGCTTCTTTCCATGCTTTAAGGCCACCTTTTAAGAAACCTAAAGTGTTGTCGTATCCTACTCTTGATAATCTTGTAACGATTTCCTCTTCGCGTCCGTCTTCAGCAATAAATACAATAGGTTGCTGTAAGTCAGGAATTAAAGCGCCAACCCATGGAGCAAAACCTCCATCGATACCAATAAAGATTGAGTTCGGAATATGCTCTTTAGCAAATTCTTCTTGATGACGAGTATCTAATACTAAAGCACCTTCGTGGTTAGCCATAGCTTCAAAAGTATCAACATCTAAACCAACATTACCTTTTTCTAAAATTTTATCTAATCCTGAAGTATCAGCTGATTTATTCATTGCTACGTTTTGAGCGAAATATTGTGGAGGAGGTAATAATCCATCAGTAACTTCTTGGATGAATTCCTCTTTCGTCATGTCAGCTCTTAAAGCGTAGTTTGTTTTCTTTTGATTACCTAATAAGTCGGTAGTTTCTTTACTCATGTTTTTACCACAAGCAGAACCAGCACCGTGCGCAGGATAAACTACTACATCATCAGGTAATGTCATGATTTTATTTCTTAAGCTATCATATAAATATCCAGCTAAGTCTTCTTGAGTAATTTTACCTGCTTTTTGAGCTAAATCAGGTCTTCCAACATCCCCTATAAATAAAGTATCACCACTGAAAATAGCTTTTTCCTTTCCATCTTTGTCAATTAACAAGAAAGTTGAGCTTTCTAAAGTGTGACCAGGAGTGTGTAAAACTTTGATTTTGATATCACCAATTTCAAAAATCTCACCATCCTTAGCTTCATGCATGTCAAAATCAGTTTTTGCACCAGGACCATATACAATAGTAGCGCCAGTTTTTTCTGCTAAATCAACATGACCTGAAACGAAATCTGCGTGAAAGTGAGTTTCAAAAATATATTTGATTTTAGCACCGTCTTTTTGTGCTTTCTCAATATAAGGAGCAGATTCTCTTAATGGGTCAATGATTGCAGCCTCTCCGTTGCTTTCAATGTAGTATGCGCCTTGCGCTAAACATCCTGTATAAATTTGTTCTATGTTCATAACTTTAAATAATTTTCTTTTTTAAACTTGCTACAAATATACGGCAGTGCTCAAATGTGGATTGTAACAACAGTTACTGAGCATATCGTTTTGCCGTTTTCTGTTGATTTAAGGCTATTTTAATTATAGAATTTCAATAATATTTCTTCTCTGTTCTATTTTATCTTCCTTCTCTAACTTTTTAAGAAGTCGTGAAACTACTACTCGGGAAGTATTCAATTCATTGGCAATTTGCTGATGTGTTTTCTTAATTTCAAAGGAACCACTAGCAGTTTTCTTATCTAATAAGTAATTATATAACCTTTCATCCAATTTCATGAAAACCATACTGTCAATAGTATGTAATAGCTCATCGAATCTGGTTTGATAAGAATTGAAAACAAACCTTCTAAAGTTTCTGTATTTCGTGATCCAATTATCTAGGTTAGATACAGGCATCATCCAAAGTTCTGAATCTTCTTCAGCAATAACATGAAAAGAACTTCTTTTACCTTCTAAGCAGCAAGTGATAGACATAGCACAAGTTTCACCTCCTTCTAAATAATAGAGAAAAACTTCGTTTCCATTATCATCATTTCGCATAACACGCAATAAACCCGACATTACTAAAGGCATTTCTTGAGCATCATCATCCGGAGTAATAACAGTTTGACCTGCTTTTGCTTTTTTTAACCTTCCAGATTTAATAATCTCCTCCTTTAATTCTGGCTCAAAAGGAGTTCTTTCTAATACTTCTTCAATCTTTTGTTTCATTTAGTATTTAGTTACAACAGTTTTCTATGCAATTCAATAATTTATGGAGTTCATCTTTAGCTGAAGAGTAATATATTTTTCTTCCTGATCTTCTTGAAATTAAAATTCCCGCTTGTTTTAATGCTGCCAAGTGATGTGAAATTAATGATTGTTCGCATGTTTCAATTCTTGAGCAAATCTCATTAACAGTCATCTCACCTTCAGTTAGTAATATTTGAACAATCTGTAGGCGGTTATAATTTGAAATGGCTTTTAATATTTTAGCCATATCCGCTAATTTTTGATCTGATTTATGAACTTCCATCTGTTCCATATCGTAATATATGAAAAAATGTTTATATATTGATTTGAATAATTTATTGACTAATTAATTTTCCGTATGGATAAGCAAAATTTAAGAGAAGTCTTCACAAAGTATGTAAATTACACAACGACAGAAGATTATAAAATTTTGTTGGATATATATCTTGAATTGTTTTTTAAAATCATATCAGAGCATCCAAAATTAGGTCATAAGAACAGAATGGAATATGATGCTGCTATTGTTCTGCAAATGATGTTCACAAAGGCTCTTAATTTAATGGAGCTTACAAATGAAATTTCTTATAAATCAAAAAGTGGCAAAAAACTCAATAAAATCGTTGACCCAACAGTTATCGCAATCCTAGTGAGGAATATTTATGAAACGACTGGGACGTTTAATTTGATATTTAGGAATACAGAGACAGAAGATGAAAAGGAAATATTGTATTTACTATGGGTTATATCAGGGTTGAATTATCGTCAAAAATTTGAAAGTTCAATAATAGGTAAAGTAAATAAAGAAAAACATGCTAGTGAAAAAGAAATAATAAAAAAATATTGTGAAAAAATAGAGTCAAATAGACTGTTTAAAAGTTTAGATAAAAAAAACCAAGAAAAAATTCGAGTAAGAATAAAAAGAAAGGAGTATTTGATCGAAATTAAAAATAATGAAGTTAAGGTTTTTAATTTTAGTGAATTAGGCAAGTCAATGAGGGTAAAAAACTCTTTGTTAGATAATATTTATAACTATTTTTCTCAATATACCCATCCATCAAATGTATCAGTTTTTCAATATAAGGATATGTTTAAAAGGGGTAGTGAGGATTATCCAAAGATGGTTTCATTCAATTTGAAAATTTCATTTTTCTTTTTTAGTATTTTTTTAGCGGATATCATTGACTTATTTCCTGAGACTATAAAGTCTTTCGAGAGTTTAGAGTTAACCGAACAATTGATTATTAACCATCATAATACCTTTATGCGAGGGATTGAATATTCAATTAATGACTCATGGAAATTATTGGATTGATTTAACTGGATATTAATTAATATTGAAAAATTATGAAAGCTAAGGAAAAAATAAAAACTCAAAAAGGATTAGTCAGCAAATTGAGAAAGATTCGTGATAAAATGAATCTTGATATTTCCGATATGACTTTAGAAGAAGAAAAGGCATACTTAAAGAAATTGAAAAAATCATCTTCTAAATAACTTCTTAAACTGTCCTTACTATAAAATGAATTCATCCAATACCATCAAAAAATCTTTTCCAGTAACGGGTATGAGTTGTGCTGGCTGTGCTGCCAGTGTAGGATCCACATTGAAAAGTACGAAAGGAGTAGAAGACGCTGATGTTAATTTTGCTACACATACAGCATGGGCTTCTTTTAATCCTGATGAAGTAAGCCTTGAGGATCTGAAATCAGCATTGCAAGGAGTGGGTTATGATGCCATTATTGAAGAAGATAATGCGGCTGAAAAGCAAGAAGAAGCTCAGCTAAAAGCTTTTAATGAAATTAAAAGAAGCTTAATAGGTTCGGCTATTTTGACTATTCCTGTTTTCATAATCGGAATGTTTTTTATGGATTGGGAAATAGGGAAATATATTTCTTTACCCTTATCAGCCATAGTTTTATTTTACTTTGGGGGCCACTTTTTCAAAGGGGCGTGGAAACAAGCTAAACATGGAATGGCCAATATGGATACCCTAGTAGCATTAAGTACGGGTATTGCATTTTCCTTAAGTGTATTCAATACTTTCTTTGCAGAATTTTGGACTTCCAGAGGTTTGGAAGCCCATGTTTATTATGAGGCAGCTGTGGTCATTATTACTTTCATTTCTTTAGGGAAATATTTGGAAGAAAAAGCAAAAACCAATACCTCTTCTGCTTTAAAGAAATTAGTTGGGCTTCAGCCTAATTCCACAACAGTTATAGTTGAGGGTAAAGAAGAAGTTATTCCTATAACAGCTGTTAAAAAAGCATTTCAAATCTTAGTAAAGCCAGGTGAAAAGATTCCTGTTGATGGAATAGTAATCAGTGGGAATTCTTTTGTCAACGAAAGCATGATTACGGGAGAAGCCATTTCGGTTGAAAAGGTAAAAGGCCAAAAGGTTTTTGCAGGTACTATCAATCAAAAAGGAAGTTTTATTTTTACAGCAGATAAGGTTGGTGGGGACACTTTATTAGCATCTATTATTGCCAGAGTGAAAGAGGCGCAAGGAAGTAAAGCACCAGTTCAAAAATTGGTAGATAAAATTGCAGGTATTTTTGTACCCACTGTTATGGCTATTGCAGTTATTACTTTCATTGCCTGGTTGATTTTAGGGGGTGAAAATGCATTAACCCAAGGAATATTATCAGCAGTGACAGTATTGGTGATTGCTTGCCCTTGTGCTCTAGGATTAGCAACACCAACAGCAATTATGGTAGGGGTAGGGAAAGGTGCAGAAAATAATATATTGATAAGAGATGCCGAAAGTTTAGAAAAAGCGCATCAGGTTAATGCCGTTATATTAGATAAAACGGGTACCATTACAGAAGGAAAGCCAAGTGTGAAAAATGAAAAATGGTATAAGGACGATAATAGATTAAAATCAATTCTTTACAGTATTGAAAATAAAAGTGAACACCCTTTAGCAGAGGCTGTAATTCAACATTTAAAAGGTGAAGGTCTTGATAAAATTGAGCTTGAAGATTTTCAAAGTATCACTGCAAAAGGAGTGAAAGCAAAATTTGAAAATCAAACTTATTTGGTAGGCAATAGAGTCCTATTAACTGAACATGCTGTTAGTTTTTCAGCAGAACAAAATAAGCTAGTTAAGGAGTTAGAGCAAGAAGGACAGTCAATCATATACTTTTCTAATGAACATCAATTACTGGCAATTTTAGCAGTTTCCGATCAGATAAAAGAGAATGCTAAACTAAGTATAGCAAATCTTCAACAACAAGGTAAGGAGGTTTATATGCTTACTGGTGATACGGAAGCCATTGCAAAAAATGTTGCGGATCAGGTGGGAATTAAGCATGTTAAATCTCAACTACTACCTTCTGATAAATCAAATTTCGTTAAAGAATTACAAGCTCAAGGAAAAATTGTAGCTATGGTAGGAGACGGTATTAACGACTCGGAGGCACTAGCTCAATCCGATGTGAGTATTGCAATGGGTAAAGGTTCTGATATTGCAATAGATGTTGCTAAAATGACACTAATTGGATCAGACATACAAAACTTACCTAAAGCATTTCATTTGTCAGCAATAACGATTCGAGGTATTAAGCAAAATTTATTTTGGGCGTTTATTTATAATGTAATAGGGATTCCGATTGCTGCTGGTTTGTTATATCCAATTAATGGGTTCGTTTTAAATCCAATGATTGCAGGTGCGGCAATGGCATTTAGTTCAGTATCTGTGGTGCTGAATAGTTTAAGATTAAAAGGTATGAAACTCTGATAATAAGATCGAAATTAAAACAGATACTTTTGTTTGAATAATCGTACCGAAAGCTTAATTTCATTAAATACTATCAACCTAAGTTATGAAACGTTTTATTTTAATTTCGATCCTTTCAGTAATCGTATTTACTGTTTCTGCACAAAGTAAAATTGTTATTGATGATAGATCTTCAGTAATAAACGAACAAGTTGAGAATTTATTAAAAGAAAAATTTCAGGATAAGAATTTAGAACTGACTTCCTCTGTAGATTTCAAAACTAAGTGTGATTATTATTTTGCTACTATTTCCCAAAATAATAGGGGGTTTGTGATTAAAGTTGAAGATTGTGAAAATACTATTTTAGGGTCATTGTTTGCTGGTTCGCATCTAAATGAAGCAGGCGATCAAGAAAAGGCCGTTATTTTATTCTACAATATTTCGGATATAATTGAAAACCCTAGCTATTCTGATTCTTATTCTAAAACAGATGATGAAACAGCAGAAGCGGTTCATCCAGATTCAATTGAATCTGAGCATGATTCCAGGTATTTCTTTGCTCCATCAGCTTTGCCTTTAAAGAAAAGAGAATTGTATTATAATTCCATATATTTTCTAGTGCATGATATTCAGTATGGGGTAACTGATAGATTAACTATCGGTATGGGAACCACTATTATTGGACTCCCAATTTACTTCACGGGTAAATTAAGCATACCTATTAATGAAAATTCTCATTTGGCTGTTGGAGATTTATTAATGTTGGGAACCTATGGTACAGAGTTTTTCGGGAACTTAGCATTTGCTACCTACACATATGGAAACCGAAACAGCAATATTTCTTTGGGTGGTGGTTATTTATACTTTAATCCAGGAGAGTTCACACAAACTACATCCTCTGCCGTGGGAAATATATCAGGTATTGTAAAAGCGGGAAAATACTTTTACTTCCTTACAGAAAATTATATCACCAATTTCAATGATACTGAAGATGCTTACAGAGAAACCATTTTAGCAAATGGAGATTTCAATTTTGAAAATGCCGAATTTACCATGAAAAGAAGTGTATGGTACGGGTTATCGGGTATCCGTTTTGTTCGAAAAGGTAATGAGCTTGTGAGTTGGCAATTTGGAATCACACACATATTAATGGTGAATTCATCAATTCCGGCTCCTTATAATGGAAATGGCTGGCAGACTT
Organism: Marivirga arenosa; assembly: GCF_030503895.2. Taxonomy (GTDB): domain Bacteria; phylum Bacteroidota; class Bacteroidia; order Cytophagales; family Cyclobacteriaceae; genus Marivirga; species Marivirga arenosa. The sequence continues at coordinate 796,300 of NZ_CP129970.2, read as the reverse complement.
ATACGGATGATCAAAGGGCTAGAATGATTGCTTTTCCTACTTTATCATTCACTAGGAAATTTAAATTATGATGATTTTAGCAAAGAACCATTGAAAACAAAAGTTATCTATCATTTATAAATGATGTAAATTATATCTTCCCCTATAATTAGTTTCACTTCTTAAATACTTACGCTATTTTTGCAGCAATGGAAGCAATAAAAGAAACAAACTTTCAGCTGCCTAATCAGCAAAAATTCTATAAAGGCAAAGTGAGAGATGTATATACTACTCCTTCTCAGCTGATTATGGTAGCGACAGATCGATTGTCTGCATTTGATGTCGTGATGCCAAGAGCTATTCCTTTTAAAGGTCAGGTTTTAAACCAAATAGCAGCTAAATTTCTAAAAGCTACTGAAGACATTGTGCCCAATTGGTTAATTTCCAATCCCGATCCTAATGTAAGTATAGGCTTCAATTGCGAAACCTATCCTGTGGAAATGGTGATTAGAGGCTATTTGGCAGGTCATGCGTGGAGAGAATACCGCGATGGGAAAAGATCAATTTGTGGGGTATCACTTCCAGAGGGATTGAAAGAGAATGATAAACTGCCTGAGCCCATCATTACCCCTACTACAAAGGCGCATGAGGGCCATGACGAAGATATTTCCAGAGAAGAAATATTAAATCAAGGCTTAGTTTCTAAGGAAGAATATGAAAAGCTAGAATCTTATACCCAACAGTTATTCCAAAGAGGAACTGAAATTGCAGCTCAAAATGGATTGATTTTAGTAGATACTAAATATGAATTTGGAAAAGTAAATGATAAAATTTACTTGATAGATGAAATTCATACCCCCGATTCATCAAGATACTTTTATGCTGATGTATATGATGAAAATCAAAAGAAAGGAGTAAAACAAAAGCAGTTATCAAAAGAATTTGTTCGTGAATGGCTTATTGAAAATGGGTTTCAGGGTAAGGAAGGACAACAGATTCCTGAGATGACGGATGAAAAGATAGAAGAGATTTCAAATAGATACATTGAACTCTATGAAAAAGTAACAGGAGAGAAATTCCAACCTAGAGACTATCAGGACGTATTAAGAACCATTGAACAAAATATCTTAAAAAGTATTTAATAAAATAGCTTTCGAATAGAAAGTAAAATTAATAGCAAATAACATATACACATGAAATATTCAATTGATAAAGAAGAGAAGTATTCATTAATAAAAATAAAAGAAGAGAAATTAGATTCATCTGTTTCTTCAAATTTAAAATCAGATTTAGTTACCATGCAGGCTGAGGGAGTAGAAAATATGGTAATCGATATGTCTGAGGTTAAATATATAGATTCATCAGGTTTAAGTGCTTTATTAGTAGGAAATAGAGTAATTGGTGAAAATGGTGGCGCTTTTATAATTGCAGCACCTACTGAGCACACAGAAAAATTAATCAAAATTTCTCAGCTTGATAAAGTATTTGATATACTTCCAACAGTACATGAAGCAGTAGAATCTGTTTTTATGCATGAGCTAGAAAAAGGTTTAGGCGAAGAAGGATCAGCTGAGTAAAACTTTTGTCATTTGAAGTTCACATATTAGGATCAAATTCTGCTGCACCAGCACATGGAAGACATCATACTTCACAGGTGCTTTGCATTCAGGATTTACAGATCATGATTGATTGTGGCGAAGCCACTCAATTACAAATGAAAAAATATGGCTTAAAGAAAAATCGTTTAAGCCATATTTTTATAAGTCATTTACATGGCGATCATTTTTTAGGACTGATAGGTTTACTTTCTACTATGCATTTAAATGGTAGAAAAACCGATTTGTATCTATACGGTCCTGTTGGTCTTTCTGAGATTATCCAATTGCACTTAAAGTATGCCAATACTCGGTTGAGTTATAAAATACATTTTAAAGAATTACAGGGAGAGGAATCTGAATTGATTCTTGATCATCCCAAAATCTCAGTTTATACTATTCCACTTCAACATAGAATTCCTTGCACAGGTTTTTTAATAAAAGAGAAGCCAAAACCCAAGAAGCTTATAAAAGACAGGATTTCTGAACTAAGTGTTCAGCATATTAATACATTGAAGAAAGGAAAAGATGTGGTGGATGACACAGGAAAAGTCATTTATAAGAATACTGATTATACACTCCCAGCCAAGAAATCTAGAAGTTATGCGTATTGCTCTGATACCAAATACAATGAAGATATTATTCCTTTAGTAGATTCGGTAGACCTATTATATCATGAGGGTACTTTCTTACATGAGAATTTGGAAAGGGCAGAAGCTACCTATCATACCACCGCAAAACAAGCTGCAATTTTTGCTCAAAAAGCGAAAGTTGGCAAATTATTAATTGGTCATTTTTCTAATCGCTATAAGGATTTAAGCCCTATTCTGGAAGAAGCGAAAACAGAATTTGATAATACTGCTTTAGCAGAAGAAGGCAAAGTTTTTACTATAGAAGAATAAAAATGAAAGCAGGAAATACTACTGACTTAAATAGGAAAAAAAGAAATCTGTTTATAGTACTTAGTGGTATTTTTCTTACTAATGCTTTACTAGCGGAAATTCTAGGTGTAAAGATATTTTCTGCAGAATCTACTTTAGGATTTGAACCTGCCCAAATTAAACTTTTCGGTGATTTCGTATTAGATTTTAACTTAACTGCTGGGGTCATCATTTGGCCAATTGTATTTGTTACTACCGATATAATTAATGAGTATTTTGGAAAGAAAGGAGTAAGAAGAATAAGCTTTTTAACGGCTTTATTTATCCTTTATTCGTTTTTCGTGATTTATGCGGTAACCAAATTAGCTCCTGCGGAATTTTGGTTGAATGTGAATACCCCTGATCCCGATGGTAATAATTTTGATATTAACTATGCTTATTCAGTAATTTTCCAACAAGGATTAGGAATTATCATAGGGTCCTTAACCGCCTTTTTAATTGGGCAGTTTTTGGATGTATTAGTTTTCCAGCATTTAAGAAAATATACTGGAAGCGGAAAAATATGGTTAAGAGCAACGGGCTCTACTTTAGTTAGTCAGCTGATTGACAGCTTTGTAGTGCTTTGGATAGCCTTCTATCTATTTGGAAATTGGAGCATGACTCAAGTGCTATCAGTAGGGGTGATCAATTACATTTATAAAGGAGGTTTAGCCATCCTACTTACTCCACTTCTCTATGTAGCCCATTACTTTATAGATCAATATTTAGGGAAAGAAAATTCAGAACTGGTTACTGAAGAGGCGGCAGGCCAGGGATTCTTTTAATTTATAAAAATCTGTTAAAGTACTATAGAGCTAATATCTCCTGCCAAAGTTTGTAACTCTGCCTTTCATTACCTTCTTCATCTAATAATCCTGTGTCTCGCCATATCTTTCCCAAATCCTTAATGGATTCATCAAAAGTTTCCCAGAGTGCATCATAATCACGATGAGCCCACCAGATAATAAATTCATAATCTTGCTCTTCAGCATTAAGCAATAAAGATTCAAGATAAATTTTTTGAGAGCATTCATTTCCATCAATGGCAAGATTCAGTCCTGAAACTTCTAAGTCTTCTGCTATCATAGTGGTTTCTACAAATGCAATGGTTTTATTGGTGTTTTCGTGTAGGAAATCAAAAGCTAACTGAAAATCTTCTGATGTTTTCAGTCCCTTAAAAAATGGATAAAAACTAATGGCAGTAAAGTCATAATCCGAAATGTAGTTTTGTATCTCATCAATAAATGCATCAGGATTTTCTACTTCGGGAGCGTACCAGTTATGTAAAGTTATAGACTCAGAAAGAGGTAAATCAGGATGATTTTGCGCTATCTGACTTTTTACATTTTGCATTAAACGTTTAAATTCTGGCCATTTACTAGGAGTGTTGATTAATAATTCATTCGATTCTATGGAAATTATTAAATAATCGGGTTCCAGTTGATCAATAAGGTAATTTAAATGAGCTACATATGCGTTTACAATAGCTGGGTCATCTAATTGTTGATATTCTGGAATGTTTCCTTGGTAATCCTCAATGATGTTGGTTCTATTACTATTTAAAACACTAACGGATAATAATAAATCAAGACCATTTATACGTTTTTGTTTTCTAGAAGTGACATCGTTCAAAAAGCCTTCTGGAAGAGGCTCGTTTTTGATCCACGAATCCCATGGTATTTTATTGTCTAGATGTTCTGCATAAATTGATGAATTCTTAGATATAAAACTATATGTATTTTCTACACTCTCAGTAGTGGCATCATAGGGCCAGGTAGTAAAACCCATACCAAAATTACGTTCATTTAAATTGGAAAGTCTTTCTTCACTTTCACATATAGACTCATCTAATTCAGGATCTACTGATTCACAAGCTGAACAAAAAAGAATATAGAAGAATAAGATTAAATTGCATGCTTTCATAAAGTGAATATACAAAAATCAAGTCATTATTGTATTTAAAGGCATTTTTGAAAATGACCTCTATGTATTCATTAGGGATAAGAATTCATGTTTTCTAAAAGCTGACTTATCATTTATGATTATATTTAAAGAAAAATCATCATGAAGCACATTCTTAATTTCTTCTTTACATCCTTGATTGGAATTATATTATTCTCTTGTTCAAATCAAGAGTCCACCAAAGTTGACCTTTTATTAAATAATGCATCTATAATTGATGTTAAAAATGATGAAATAATTGAAAGTCAGTTTGTAGCCATTAAGGGAGACACTATTTTTTCAGTGGGAGGAATGTCTGAACTTCCTGCCTTCGAAGGTAATGCATCTATTGATCTTGAAGGGAAATATATAATGCCGGGTTTATGGGATAATCATGTTCATTTTAGAGGAGGTGAAGAATTGATAGAGGAGAATAGAAGTTTACTAAAGCTATTTCCCAAATTTGGTATTACGACAGTTCGAGATGCAGGAGGAGATATCACTCCTTCGGTTTTAGAATGGAGGAAAACAATTCAAAACAAAAAATTGACTGGCCCACATATTTTCACTTCGGGACCTAAATTAGATGGGCCTAATCCAGCTTGGGCGGGTTCTATAAAAATTAATAATGAAAATGATATTGAAAAAGCATTAGACTCACTCCAAAAAATTGGAGCTGATTATGTGAAGATGTATGATGGGAGTTTAACCGCTGAAAATTTTTATGCGATCATAAAAGCTGCAGAAAAAAGAGGACTGAAAACTACAGGTCATATGCCGATGTCTGCTGATTTGAATCAGGCTATTGATTTAGGTTTAGACGGAAGCGAACATATGTATTACAGCATGAAAGCATGTTCTCCTAAAGCTGATAGTTTAACGGAATTAGGTTTAGGATATGGCATGATGGAAATGATTACGGATACTTATGATGAGGAATTAGCAAAAAACTTTTTCAAAAAAATGGCTTCTAATGATGTTTACATCACTCCAACACTCTATATCGGAAAAGTGCTTTCTATGCTTGCAGATGAAGATCATAGTTCAGATTCCTTATTGTCTGACATAGGTCCAGGTATTCAAGAAACTTATAAAGGGAGAATTGAATCTGCAAAAAGAGCAAAAGCATCGGGTAGTCAAATGAGATCAAAAGTATCTGATTTAGCTCGTGAAATGGTGCCTGCTATGGTTGATAATGGCGTTTCTATTTTAGCAGGGTCTGATTGTGGCCCTTTTAATTCATTTGTTTATCCTGGGGAGGCTTTATGGGGGGAGTTATTTAGCTTAAGCGCTACAGGTTTAACACCATCAGAGGTTTTAAGCACTTCTATAATTAATGGTCCTGCATATTTAGGATTGAGCGAATTTTATGGAAGCATTGAAAAGGGTAAAGTGGCTGATATTATTATTCTTAACAAAAACCCACTTGATAATTTAGAAAATATACGATCATTAGAAAGTGTAGTATTGAAAGGGAAACAATTATAAAAAATAATCCATTTCAATTAGGATTTATGCCCTTGGCATTCCTTTTCGCTTAACATTTTTCTAACTTTAAAATCCTTTAAGATTTAGATACTAATTCATATGGCTAACACACCTGATACTGATAAAAAATTATTTCTACTTGATGCAATGGCTCTAATCTATAGAGCTCATTTTGCTTTTAGTAAAACACCCCGAATCAATTCAAAAGGGATGAATACTGGGGCAGCATTAGGCTTTACAAATACCCTTTTAGAAATATTAAAGAAAGAAAAACCAAGTCATATTGGTGTTGCTTTTGATACTTCTGCCCCAACATTTCGTCATGAGGAATTTCCAGAATATAAAGCACAACGAGAAGAGCAACCCGAAGATATTAGAGTGGCAATACCGTATGTCAAAAAGATAGTGGAGGCTTTTAATATACCAGTTTTAATTAAAGATGGATTTGAAGCGGATGATATTATCGGAACCATTGCCAAGCAAGCAGGTGAAGACGGTTTCAAAGTTTATATGATGACTCCCGATAAAGATTATGCTCAATTGGTAACTGATAATGTTTTTCTATATAAACCTGCTTTCATGGGCAATGGAGTTGATGTATTAGGAATTGAAGAAGTAAAGAAGAAATTTGATATCGATAGAGTTGAGCAAGTAATCGATATACTCGGTCTTCAAGGTGATGCAGTTGATAATATTCCAGGTATTCCAGGAGTAGGAGCAAAAACTGCTATCAAATTCTTAAAGCAGTATGGGTCTGTGGAAGGTCTTTTAGAAAATACGGAAGACTTAAAAGGGAAAATGAAAGAAAAAGTGGAGGCTAATAAGGAACAGGCCTTACTTTCTAAGAAACTAGCTACCATCAAAATTGACGTGCCTCTCGCCTACGAACCAGATAAATTGGTTCTGGATGAACCAAATGAAGAGGCCTTGAAAGAGCTTTTTGAAGAGCTAGAATTTAGAACCTTAATGAAAAGAGTATTAGGAGAGGAACCTGCTAATACAGGTAAATCTTCTTCAAAAGCTGATCCTGCTCAAATTTCAATGTTTACTGATACTCCTGAGGAGGCTGCAGAGAAAGAGGAGGAACCAGAAGAGCGCAGGACTTTAGCCAATACTAAACATCAATATAATTTAATTGATACTCCCGAGCTAAGGGAAGAGCTAATTACTTATTTATCTATCCAAGATGAGTTTTGTTTTGATACTGAAACTACAAGTTTAGAACCTACTGATGCTGAATTGGTAGGACTCGCATTTGCCTATGTAGCGGGAGAAGCCTATTATGTTCCCTTCCCAGAAGATCAAAAAGAAGCTCAAAAAATAGCGAATGAATTCAAAGAAGTTCTCGAGAATCAAGATATTGTTAAAATAGGGCAAAATTTGAAGTACGACATTCAGGTAATGCGAAATTATGGTGTTAAAGTTCAAGGTAAAATGTTTGATACCATGTTGGCGCATTATTTAATTGATCCTGAAACTCGTCATAATATGGATGTTATGGCAGAGAATTATTTGAACTATACTCCAGTTTCTATTACTGAGTTGATCGGTAAAAAAGGAGCTAAACAAGGAAATATGCGTGATGTTCCGGTTGAAGATGTAGTGGAATATGCGGGTGAAGATGCTGACATTACATTACAACTCAAGCATGTATTAGAAAAAGAAATTAAAGAAAACAATCTAGATAAACTGCTGCATGAGGTTGAAGAACCATTGTCATATGTGTTGGCAGAGATGGAATATGAAGGCGTGAAAATTGATAAGGAAGCACTTTCAAAAATGTCCAAGGAGTTAGAAACCGCTGCGCTCGAAGCTCAGGAAAGGATATATGAAATAGCGGGACAGGAGTTTAATATTGCCTCTCCTAAGCAATTAGGGGAAGTACTTTTCGATAAGATGAAATTGGTTGAAAAGCCAAAGAAAACCAAAACAGGTCAATACGCTACAGGAGAAGAAATTCTCTCAAAGTTAGCGCAAGAGCATGAAATAGCTGCTAAAATTTTAGAGTTTAGAGAATATCAAAAATTGAAATCTACTTATGTGGATGCGCTTCCGAAACTGATCAGCAAGAAAGATGGAAGAGTTCATACCGATTATCGACAAGCGGTTGCGGCTACTGGAAGACTAAGTTCAAATAATCCAAATCTTCAAAACATTCCAATTCGCACCGAAAAGGGAAGGCTAATTAGAAAAGCCTTTGTACCACGCGATGAGAATTACCAATTAATGGCGGCTGATTATTCTCAAATTGAGTTAAGAATAATGGCGGCATTTTCACAAGATGAAGCCATGATGGAAGCCTTCAAAAATGGTAGAGATATACATGCTACCACTGCTGCTAAGGTGTTTGGTGTTGAATTAGATGATGTAGATCCTGGAATGAGAAGAAAAGCCAAAGAGGTGAACTTTGGAATTATCTATGGAATTTCTGCTTTTGGCTTAGCACAAAATTTAAATATTTCCAGATCAGAAGCTTCTGATATTATTAAAGCTTATTTTAAAGAATTCCCTAAAGTCCATGAGTATATGGAAAAGGTGAAAGAAGATGCTAGAGAGCATGAATATGTCACCACTATATTAGGTAGAAAGCGATGGTTACGTGATATTAATTCTCGAAATCAGACGGTTCGTGGTTATGCAGAACGAAATGCTATAAATGCTCCAATTCAAGGTAGCGCTGCTGATATGATCAAGATTGCAATGATCAACATTCAAAAGTGGATGGAAAAAGAAAATCTAAAATCTAAAATGATTATGCAGGTGCATGATGAATTGATTTTTGATGCCCATAAGGATGAAATCCAAAAGCTGCAGGAAAAAGTAGTAGATCTTATGAAAAATGCCATGGATTTAGAAGTTCCAATGGAAATAGGTGTAGGAGTAGCAGATAATTGGAGTGAAGCGCATTAAATAAGTTTGCAAGATTATATGTTTTCAGGTTGGCAAGATATGGGGAATGAAGAAAGATAAAATCATATTGGGACTCGATCCTGGAACTTCAGTCATGGGATATGGCGTGATTCAAATCACTGGTAACAAAATGTCTATGTTGCAATATGGAGTGATCCATTTATCTAAATATGTCAATCATGAGATTAAACTTCGAAAGATTTTTGACCGGGTAACTAGTTTAATTGAAGATTATACTCCAGACGAAGTTGCCTTAGAGGCTCCTTTCTATGGAAAGAATATCCAATCAATGTTGAAGTTAGGAAGAGCGCAAGGGGTGGCAATGGCCGCTGCCTTACGCTTAGATTTGCCTATATCAGAATATGCTCCCAAAAAAGTAAAACAATCGGTTACCGGAAATGGAAATGCTTCTAAAGAGCAGGTAGCTGAAATGCTCAAAACTTTATTAGGTATTAAAGAAATCCCCAAGCTTTTAGATGCTACCGATGCTTTAGGGGTGGCAGTTTGCCATCATTTTCAGGGAGGCAAAACAGCTAGTGGTCCAAAAAGCTGGAAAGCTTTCATAAACGATAATCCTGGTAGAGTGAAAAAATAAAAATTTATTTAGTAGAGGCTTTCTTACTTACAAAATCCTTTAACTTTTTAAAGAGTCCCCTTCCATCAGCTTCACCATCCTGAAAATTAGAATTGCCAATTAATAAGGCTATTGGCTTTAATGAATCATATTCTTCACAAATCACTTTTAGCATTGCAGCAAAGGGAAGAAATAAAACCATTCCAGCAACTCCCCAAATAGAGGCACCTACTATTAAACTTAATATAGCTGCAAAAGCATTAACATTGACGCTGTTTCCAACTACTTTAGGACTTAAAAAATTGCTTTCTATCAATTGAATAAACCAAAATAGTATAGCTACTGCTAAAGGCACCCATAATTGGTCGTGTGACATAAAAGCATAGAGAACTGGTATAGTAGCTCCTAATGTTGTTCCGATATATGGGATGATCGATAGTGAAGCAGCTAAGAAACCAAACAGAAAAGGGCTGTCGATTCCAATAATCCATAAGCCAATACTATTGGCAAAGCCTAAAATTAAAATCAATACCAACATACCCGATAGATACTTTTGCCCTACTTGTTGAATTCCTTTCAACATTTTGAAGAAATCCGCCTTTTTTCCCTCAGGTGAAAACTTCATAAATGCTCTGATAAACCCTTTATTATAGATCAGAAATAAAAACATGTAAATAATGGTAGTAATTAAACCAGTAAGAAAATTTGCAGTACCATTAAACGTGCCACCTAATAAACTACCTGCAGAACTTTTAAGCCACGATTTTAAATCATTCAGCAATTGATCTTTATTAAGATCTTTAAAAAAGCTTGTGTTCTCATTTATATATACAATGAGGTCAGTGTAAAGCTTTGATAGCTTTTGACCAAAATTGCTGATTTCATCAGAAAGTGAAATGATTTCTGTTGAGAAAAAAGTAATGCCTCCGCCTATAATGAGGATTAACAACAAAATAGATAGAAAAGCAGCCAAAATATTTCCTAGTCCCCAGCTGGTAAATTTTTTATGTAGTGGGTAAAGAATAAAGGCTAATAGCAATGCGATCCCTAAAGGGATTAAAATAGATTTTGCTACTACTAAAAACCAAATTAGTATAGCAATAAATGCAAGAGTGAAAAATGATTTCTGAAATGAAACTTTCATAGATCTAGAGTTTAAAAATAATGTTTATATTCTTCTTTAATAAGTTCTAGTGCAGGCTTATCTTGAGGGGTATAGGCTTTTATAGTCCTTCTATGTTTCCCATTTCGATTTAAATGCCACTTCCAAATAAAGCCACCTGACCACCATTTTTCTTCTTTTAGAGATTCGAAAAGTGCTTCAAAAGCTAAGCTTTGATTTGGATAATTCACTTGAAGCGTATCTTTAGATAGCTTCCAGTGTCCCATGGTATTGTACTCTACACTTTCATATCCAAATTCAGTAAAAAGTATAGGTTTATCATACTTTAGATGAATTTTCTTCATCTCTTTTTTAGGAGTTTTCCAGGCATTTAGTAATTCAATTTTAGAGGGAGATTTTTCATCGCTAAGAGGGAAGTAAGCATCTATTCCAATATAGTCGAGCTGGTTCCAAAACTGAATTTTATCATATTCATCCCAATTAGCCGCGTAGGTTAATTTACCCTGGTATTGTAATTTAAGACTATCGATTAAGCTTGTCCAAAAGTTATTGTGATTTAAGCTAGAGTTTCTAATCTCCGTTCCTATGCACAATATTTCTACATCAAGCGAGTCAGCAATTTGAGCATAAGTGAATAAGTATCGCTTATAATCATCATGAAATTTGAGCCATAAACTATCCGTTTCAAAGTTTAGGTCTCCAGCCCATCCTTGACCTCCTACCCAGAGGTGAGGTTTGAGCATAATTTTTAATCCTTGTGATTTCGCCATTTTTATGGTTTCAATCACACCTTCTGGTTTTTCTCCCCACCACTGCCGAGGATGATCAAAAATAATTTCAGCAGTTTCCGCATTGCAGAATGCGTAAGGCACTATTGCCACCCAATCTGCGCCTATGTTTTTAATGCTCGTTAGTGAATCAATAGGGAAGGGTTTGGAAGGTGCTACTAGATTGAAGCCGTTAATTCTATTATGTTTTGCAGGTTCTGAAATTTTATTAAAAAATGAGTGGGCTGATAATAAAAGGATAATCATGATTAAAAATCCTAGCGAAATCTTAAGCTTATTCACTTTCTACCTCCTTTCCTAAACCTATCTTTTCCCACAAGTTATCTTCCTGATTATGAGGTTCTAATTTTTCTATTCGTGCAGGCTTCTCTAATCCTATCGTTGATTGGAAACCAGAAATCAGGCTGTTAGACCAATAACTAAACATGGATTTTCTTGTGTCTCTTTTGAATTTAATTTTCCCAACTCTAAATCTACCATTTTTTCTGGGGTTATTCTGCGCTAATGCCACGTTTGCTAACCAGCTAAGCGCTTTATCACCTTTTTCTTCCTCATTTAGAATTTTATAGAAGCGAATATTTAAATCTGAATATCTCAACTCCATCTCTCCGCTTACTGCTTTATTTCCGCCTGAATAATTAAAGTATAAATCATCAAGTCGTCCAGTGGTAATGGCTACTGGATATGAAACGGTAAGATATTGATTTATAGCATTCAAATTCATTGGTTCTAATTTCCCTGATACCTCAAAATAGCCATAATTGGAATTAAGGTCATATTTAATTGTTGATTTAAGTTTGCCTTCATTATAGAATTGACCATTAGCATTTATATGCAAGAAATGGCCGTATTTCAGCAGGCTGTCAGCATGATTTGTAATATTATTAATCGCTAGATCAATATTCGAGATATAGACCTTAGCTAGTTCATTTTTACCATTAGGGATTTCATGATAATGCAGGTCAAAATTTTCAATATTGCATTTCCTGACGTCAATTATTGTACTACTATTTTTCAATAAGTTCACTAATATCGGAATATACCTGCTTTCAGGTAATGGATAGTTTTTATCCTTTGTAACCTTTAATTTAATGTCTTTAGAATATATATTTTCAATCGCTATTAAGCTATCACCTACCCAATTTACATTAGTTAATCGAACGCTATCCAAATAGAGGTCAATATGGTTTGACTGTTCTATCATTATTTTAGCAAACTTTTTTGGAGTATAAATGGGGCGATATCTTACAGATCGAAGAGTTATACTTTGATGAATGACATCTAGAGAAATATTTTCTACATCTAAGCGATGAATTTTATCTTTTAAATGGTAAGTGAGCTTCTTAAATTCTATTTCAATCTTTTCTGCTATATCTTTAAAAGAAGTAAGTGTTTTATTTTTTTGAAAGTATAAGTGGGAGGCTTTCAAATCATAATGAGAAGACACACTTCCATGCTTCTTTCCTTTTCTATCGTAGAATATAATTTCTCCATCTGTTATATTAAAATTACTTAATTCTAATTCAAACCTACCATCAAAAGACGGTCGCGAGGCTTTGCTGTTCTTTAATTTTTCAAAATCGATAGGGAGGAGGAGCCTAGCTTTTTCAATGTCCAATGATTCAAATTTAAAATATCCCTGGTTAAAAGTTTCCCAATACTTATTCCATGTAAAATAAATGGAAGGGATTTCTAATTTGGCAATGGTATCATTTTCATTCGTCCTTAAAAATACCTTAACCTTTTCTAAGGTGAATTTTTTCTTTAGAACCTGAAATCGAATATTTTGTACTTCAAAACTGATGGAATCCTCAAAATAATGATTTAATTCACTTTGAATTGAGTTCACAACAAAAGCCTTCACTTTCAATTCTTTAAATAGCTGCCAACCGATAAAAACTGAAGCCAACAAGCTTGTAAAGATGATGAGGGTTCTTTTATGAAGTGTCTTCTTGGACATGTATGGTTTCAGGCTAATCGTTTAGTTTAAAATACAAAAAATATTTGATCCTTAGATTAACCAGATCCTAATCTTTCTGAATAAGGACAGATAATTTAATTGTTGCTTGAGCTTTTTTAAGTAGTTAGGACATTAGTTTTGCAAACTTTTTACCACTTGGAAACTCATTTAAAATTGTTTTAAGCAATACAGTCAATGGAATCGATAAAATTAAACCAGGAACGCCCCATATGAAGCCCCAGAACATCAGCATGATTAATACTATAATGATATTAATGGAGAATGATTTCCCCATGAAAATAGGCTCTAAAACAGCTCCAAATAAAACTTGAGCTCCTGTAAATAGTATGGCTGCCAATAATAGGGTACCAGGATTATCTATCTCTATAAAGGCAAAAAGCATCACTAATACAGTTGAGATTACTGAACCAACCATTTGTACAAAATTGATCACAAAGGCTAATAAACCCCAAAATAATGGGAAGCTTATTCCTAATGACCAGGCAATTATTCCAAAAGCTATTCCAGTTAATAAACTCACAAAGATTTTTACTTTTAAAAAGTCTGAAACACTTCTTTCTACTTTCATAAATGTTTTTACCGATTGAGTGCCACCAGAGAATAATGTACTTTGAAGAATATCTTTAAAGTTTAAGGACCCCGCCAATAAAAGCATTAAAAAGAAAAGCGTCATTAAAATATTGACAACAGTGCTTTGGATGAAAGAAATGGTAATGGTGAAATTATCTAAAATCAAACTCTCTATTCGGTCACTCTTCATTAGACTTTTTAAAGTACTTCCTCCGTTTTGCTGGTCAAGGCCAAGTGTTTCTGCAAAAGGGGTTACCACCTGTTCAACTTTATGATCTAGTTTTCTGAAAATTTCAGATTTACCATCTTGAATCTGTTTACCAGACATTTGAACGATCTTAATCGTTGAAAAGCCAGTGAATGTTAAAATCAAAACTACCGTTCCTAACGCTATTATTTGAGGCACTTTACGTTTCTTCATCCACCGCATCATAGGTGTAAATAATAGTGCAATAAAAATGGCGAACATTAAAGGAATGAAAATAAAAGAAAGCAACTGAAGGCTGTAAAATATTACAGGGATAACTAATACTAATAGTAACTTATTGGTGGTTGATTGATCGTTTAATTTCATTTTGTAATTAGTGACTTTAAAAGTAATAAGGTTGCAAAATAAAATGATACACAAAGTTTAACGTTTGCCTTGTGCTCATGGTGATTTAAAAATTGCTTTTGTATTGCATAAAGCTATGTGCAAGCTAACGAAGAACTTTTATTTTGGATATGTGATCCTAAAATAAATACGTAAATTTTAGTCAAAATCTTTTTTATCATGAGACAAACAAGCTTGCTTAAAGACAATATTGAATTCTCTCCCTATTTAGTTGGGGTTATGCGCTTAGGGAAATGGGGAGTAAATTTTTCAACAAAGGAATGGATTTCTTTCATTGAAGAATCCTTAGCGCTGGGTTTGATAGATTTTGATCACGCTGATATTTATGGAGACTATACCACAGAGGAAGATTTTGGTAAAGCTTTAAAAGAAAAGCCACATCTGCGCGATAAAATGCAAATCACTTCTAAATGTGGTGTTAAAATGATAGCAGAAAATCGACCTCAGCATAAGATTAAGTCTTATGATAGCAGTGAAAAGCATATCATTACATCCGTTGAAAACTCATTAAGGAATCTTCATACTGATTATTTAGATGTTTTACTTCTCCATAGACCTGATTTCTTGATGAATCCCAACGAAATTGCAGAAACATTTGAAAAGCTCCAAGATGATGGTAAAGTGAAGCACTTTGGTGTTTCGAATTTCACCTCTTCCCAATTTGAGATGATTCATGATGTTTTTCCTCTTGTCACTCATCAGATAGAAGCTTCTCTATCTCATCTCAATCCTTTTGAAGATGGTACACTAGACCAACTTTTAATGAAAAACATAGTGCCTACTGCATGGTCTCCTTTGGGTGGAGGAGTAGACAACCAAAGGTTAAATCAAGAACTACAGAACACGCTCAATAGTCTTTCTGAAAAATATGAACTCAAGTTAGCTCAATTGATGTTACTTTTTCTAAAGAAACATCCTTCAGGTATAATTCCTGTTTTGGGAACTTCAAAACCAGAAAGATTAAAAGAAGCCATGGATCTTAATGCCCTAGAGTTAGAAAAAGAAGATTGGTATGCTTTATACAGCGCTTCAAAAGGAGAGGAGGTGCCATGATGCAAAGCCTCTTTATATGTAGAGAAAGCTGTTAGGTTTCGTCAAATAAAATAGTATTAAAATAATGTTTTGATGCCAAAATTAAGGTAAAGCTGAAGGGTTTAGGTAAATGTTCAGCTATAAAACACATATCCATTTTATAATCGCCAATAATTAGTGAAATTTGCAAAATGTTAGATCAATATAAGGATACAATCATTGCATTATCTACTGCCCCTGGAGTTGGAGCTATAGCAGTAATTCGTTTATCTGGGGACGATGCCATTAAAATCGTGAATAATGTTTTTAAGGGTAAGAATCTCCTAAGCGAGAAAAGTCATACAGCCCATTTCGGGACTATACGTAATGATGATAATGAAATTATTGATGAAGTGGTAGCAACCCTATTCGTGGCACCTAATTCATTCACTAAAGAAAATGTAGTGGAAATCTCTTGTCATGGCTCTCCTTATATTGTTCAGCGATTAATCAAATTATTTTTGACCAAAGGTGTGCGTTTAGCGAAGGCAGGGGAATTTACACAGCGTGCCTTTTTAAATGGCCAATTTGATTTAGCGCAAGCGGAGGCTGTAGCTGATTTAATTAATGCCGATACGGAGGCTTCCCACAAAGCAGCCATGAATCAAATGCGTGGTGGATTTTCGGAGCAAATCAAAAACCTCAGAGCCGAGCTGATTCATTTTGCTAGTATGATCGAATTAGAACTTGATTTCGGAGAAGAAGATGTGGAGTTCGCTGATAGGGATGATCTCAAAAAATTAGTCAATCAATTATTAAGTGTGATTACAGCCTTAGTCAGCAGTTTTGATTTAGGTAATGTAATCAAAAATGGAGTGCCTACAGTAATTGCCGGTAAACCCAATGCTGGTAAGTCTACTTTACTGAATGCCTTATTAAATGAAGAAAAAGCTATTGTTTCTGATATAGCTGGAACTACTCGTGATTTCATTGAAGATGAAATTAATCTGGAAGGCGTAGTTTTTAGATTTATTGACACTGCTGGTCTAAGAGATACCGAGGATAAAGTAGAAGCGATTGGTGTTTCTCGAACTAAAGAAAAGATGAAGCAGGCTTCGCTCATCATTTATATGTTTGATCTTAAAAATGATACGCTAACCGAAGTAAATCGAGATATTAACATGCTCGAAAATTTGGGTATCCCATTTATTAAAGTAGGCAATAAGGTGGATGAAGCACAGAAAGATTTGTATGCCGAAATGCAAAAGGATGAAAAGACTTTATTTATTTCCGCAATCAACAAAGATGGACTAGAAGCTTTGAAAACTAAACTAGTAGAGACTGTTAATCTTGAAAATTTCAAGACAGGAGATACTGTAGTAACCAATATTCGTCATTATGATAATTTAGTACAAACCCAAAACAGCTTAAATGCAGTCTTAAGAGGTTTAGATGATAATATTACGGGTGACTTCCTAGCCTTAGACATCCGTCATGCGCTTAGGTTTTTAGGTGAGATAACTGGAGAAATTACTACGGATGATTTGCTGGCGAATATTTTCAGTAAGTTTTGTATTGGGAAGTAGGAGACAAAGTTTAGTAGGGAGAATGGAGTATTTTATTTTGAAAAAGTATTAATTAGAAAATTCTAACCGGAAATGACTTACTTTGGTCAATCATCAATTTAAAAAATTTAATATAAACAGTCTCAAAGTACTTCATACGGTATTCAAATTCGAGTCTAGTACGCATAATTAAATACGAATTAGTATTTATTTAAAATTTTCTCTATGTTTAATTTAAATTAATAGAGGTATATTTATTTTTTAAAAATATCTGTGTGTCAAGATTATTTATATTATTACTTTTCTTTCAGTTTTTTGGATGTAGAACCATAGATGAATTTGATCCATTTCAAAATAAATTAGAAAAAGGAATATCTACATATTCAATGAATTATATTGGACTTAATGATGGATCAGATTTTGGAAAGTGCTTTTTAGCTTCTGACCTCGCTAGGTTATATGAGTCAGCTTCAGGGAAAGAAATTGTAAACGTTTCATTCGAAATTTATATTGATGGTCAATTTTTTACCGGTAGCTCAATATCAAATTATTCAATAAATTGTATCGTAGATTTGTCTCAATTTGCAAATGGTAGACATGATGTTTCTATTTTAATTACTCCACATGATGATTATCAAGACGATGATGAAAATAGTTTAGCCTCTTTTTTTGGGTATATTGATGGTACTTTTCATTTTCAACAGAGCTTAAACTTTGTTGAAGAGAATCTTGGTGATATTCATATAAATGATGCTCGTTTAATTAATGGTAATATTAATATTGAATACGAGACCAAAGGGGGAGCAAATCCGAGTGTCTTTGAAATCTCAAATATCTTTGGTTCTTCAGTCAAAAAGAAATATTTATTTAAAAGAGGGAAGTCTTTAGAATTTACTTGGGGAACTGAGACAGATCAACTACTACTGTTAACTTATTCCAACCGATTTGAAACCAAATCAACAACTATATTTCTTAGATGAAGCAATACTTTATATTATTACTTATTTCTTGCTCATTTTATTATGAAGCTAATGCACAATATATAAATCTACCTAATCCTCGATTAGATCTAAATTTACAAACAGGAATAATGTTTATTAATCCTAATAATGCTAGTTTCTTATATGAAAGCGATGCTCTTATAAAAAGTAGATTAGATTTCAAGGGGCAAAAAGAATTTGGTCCTTCAGCTAGTTTAGGGGTTGAAATATTTTATCCCTCGTCTGAAAAACTATTCGTAGGGTTTGATTTTAACTATGTCAATTCAACAGCTTTTGCTAGATATCAAGATTTTTACGGGTCCTATGATTTAACTGTTCAGCTTAGATATTATTCTTATAAGTTTATCCCAAAAATTGTAATTTTAGAAAGCTCTGATTTTAGTTGGATTTTTCAACTTGGTTTTGGTAGTAGTGTGGTAGTTGAAAGCGCCTCTGAATTAATCAAAAATAATAATTCTATTCCGAATCCTTTCTTGTTAGAAGACTATCTTAGAAATCAGAGTAGGGTTTTATTTGGTCTAGTTGCAAGTGTTAAAACGGGATTAAGTTTTAATTTTGATAGATTCAACATTAATTCTAAAATAGGTTATGAAATATCATTAAATACTGAATTAGATAATATTAGATCAAGAATATCTGGATTTATTTTGAATTTTGGAGTAGGATATAATTTAATTAAATGAGGTACTTAATAGTATTATTTTTTTCATGTTTTGCATTTGAATCACTTTCACAGGATACTATTTTTCTGAAGGATTCCTCTGAGATTAATTGTTCAATAAAAGAAATAAAAGAGGGGAGTTTGATCTACACTCGAAATGATGAAATTTCTCCTTTATATGAACTAATGATTTCAAAAGTTCTCTATGTAGAATTTGAATCTGGAAGACTTGATTCATTAAATGCCTATCGTATTGTGGAACAGTTCGTTGTAGAAAATTACAATGAAGCAGATTCAAAAAAAGCATATTTGTCAGGATTTCAAGATGGATTTAAGATATATAATGGAAGATCAGTTAAAATGGCGACTTCAATTACAACTTTTATTTTACCACCTTTGGGTCTAGCTACTACAGTTATTACAGCTGGAATTCCTCCTAATGCTAATTTACTTATTCAAAATGAAAGCCCATCAAATAGTTACATTAACGGATTTCAAGCAGGTACAATATTGAAAAAAAGAAAAAAGGCATGGCAAGGTTTTGGTCTGGGTTTAGGAATTACAATTGGATTAAGTTTATCTATAGCTTTAGTTGTAGGGGCAGGATGATTTGTCAAATTTTTTTTAATATACATAAGCTTTTTTGCTTCCTTACTCTTGGGTTTTCACATAATATTTCGATTTATTCTCTAAAAAAGGTTTAATATTATAACAGGCGATTTCTTAACAATGGATGGATATTCGCCATGCCTTTGGTTTCCTAGTAGAAATCACCACAGATGATTTGCTGACGAATATTTTTAGTAAGTTTTGTATCGGAAAGTAAGAATAAATTCAAGTCCCTTATTTTTCATGAAAGAATAAGAGATTTACTTCTTCTGAACGTCTATTAAATCATCATCTTTCCAAATGCCTTGGGCTACAATTTCACCTTCTTTGCTATAAAAAATTCCTTTACCATTTCGTTTATTTTCTGCCCATTCGCCCGTGAACTTTTCACCATTTGGCCAATAATAAGTTCCTTTGCCTGACCTCTTATCATTTTTAAATTCACCTATATAATATTCCCCATCGGGCCAATAGAACGAACCTTCACCATGTCGTTGATTATTTTCCCATTCGCCTTCATATCGACTTCCGGAATCAAAAATAGCAACTCCCTTGCCGTTTGCTTGATCATTCTTCACGGCTCCTACATAATAAACTTTATTTCCTTTATTTAATTCAAATACTAAGTACTCTCCACTTTCTTTTTGCTTCAATTGTTTTTTCAGGTTTTCATTTTGAAGCATAATTTTTGTGAGTGCAAATTGCAAAGAATCATACTGTCTTATTTCTTCAGGGTCAGCAAGTCTTTCAGTTATGATGGTATCATTATTTCCTATATTGAATGAATCTTTTGCTTTCAACTCTTTTCTCAAGCTTAAGATGTGTTTCGCTAATTTTATTCTTGCGCTGATAAATGGGCTTAAATCTTGCTTGTCGGGAGTCAATGTAAAAGCCTTATAGGCCTGCAAAGCTTCCTCATATCTCTCATTAAAAAGCAATGAATCAATTTCACCAATGGTAAAATAAATAGAGAGCGAATCAGTCTTATTAATTCTTTCATTACTTTCTGCCAATTTCATCTCAAGACTTATATTATTCATATAAAAGAATACCGCAATACCAGCAGCTATAATAGCGGCAAGTGTTAAAGAGATATTTACTTTTTTGTATTGCATATATAATTGCTCTTTGTGAATTAATCGGTGGTATGGATTTCAGGAATTTTATTTTTCACCCTTCTAATGTCAGGCGAGAAATAGATATGAAAACGACTAGTCCATTTTTGACCATAAATGGAACCATCATTTAAATCTTGGCCTTGAGAATACATTAAGCCAGCTGCAACGGTTACTCTGGAATTTATGATATAGCCTACAGATGAGTGAAGTCTTAAATCTTCCATAGGGCTATTGACCACTCTTTCACCACTTTGCATAATCAATTCTGCTTCTGGTGATACATAAAAAGTTCTTGGCCCTAATTTGGGTTTATTTAGTGGAATTTTAAATTTAAGCATATATCTGTACCTATTTCTAAAAAAGTAATCACTGTTATTTTCATAAGTCCGGGTCCACCTATGCTCTAACCTTAAACGGTGATATACCATAAAGCGATCAAAAGGCATGGCAAACTGATATTGATGCCAGATTCGCCATTCAGCTACAGATCTTTTTTCATTTAAATCATCAAGATTATCGTTAGGATTAAAATTAATTCGCAATACGCCTCCTAAACTAACATTTAATTGTTTTGAAAATAAGTAACTGATAGCATGTCGGTTATAAACTTGAGCAATTTGTCCGGCAAAAGGGATGTTTTCACTTTCTTGAAACCGTAAATGTGTTTGGGCTATCCAGAATAGACGGTTTGAAATCCTAACATTGCCATAAGTATTTAACCATAATAAGGTTGTAGGATCTTTATAGCTCGCCTTAGTAGGTTTTTCTTCATCCTGTGAAAAACTTTTTTCTATATGGCAGAAGAGAAAGAAAAGGCTGAAAATCGCTATTTGAAAATTTCTGCTCATTCTAATTCGGATTTATAATTTGCATCAATTTCAAACAGTGTGAGGATACTCTTTGGATCTTTTTCTTTTCGAAGTTTCCGTTCTAATTTTTCTGTATCTTCTTCTCTCAACTCCAGCATTCGGTCGTAAATTTTTTGCTCTAACCTATATAAGCTGACTACATTATCGCATGCTAGATGATTTTTAATTTCATCTTTAATAAATGGGATAAGGATTTTAGTGTAAGACTCAACAATTCGACTTTTAACTTCTTCACTCATAACAGTTGAAGTGAATGGATTCCAAATTTCATCTATGTATAAGTTTTCAATTTCTTTTTGTTGACTTTTCAGACTACTAATGCGATTAGCTAGCATTTTCAAATTAATCATGCACTCTTTCAGGTTTTTAGCTTCTTCTTGCTTTACCACTATATCTGAAATAGAGGAGTAATTTTTCAAGGCTTCGTTAGAGAAAGATTTTATTGCTGTTAATAGCTTACTGTCATTTCCAGAGGTTTTCTCTTGAAGTGAATCTATCACCTTGTTTAAAGAGTTGGATTCGTTAATTAATCCTGATTCTAAATCCTGTAATTCATTTTGAAGCTCTTTGGTTTTTAATTTTTGCTCTAGTTTTTCTTTTAAAGATAGGGTGTATAAATAAGTGTATTCGCACAAAGAGTAAATAGCTTCTAGTCCTATTTCATCTTTATAAAATGTAAAATTTTCGACAGAAAAAATGCTAGATTTTAGGCTATCCCCCTCTTCATATTTCACTTCAATAGGAAAGATCTGAGACTCGTAAGTCCATAACTTGCTAAGCAAACTGTCTCTTTTGATATGTTCAAGTAATCCTTTTTCATAGTACTGCATGAAATCACCAATGAATTTCAAATGATTAGATTTAATGGCTTGTACTGCTTTTAATTTAAAAAATACTTCAGGATCAGTGAATTTTAATAAGTTGAGCTGAGTGCTTTTAAGCAATTTATCAGAAATACTCTGTGCTTTTTGAGAATATACCGCAGCTGAGTCAAGCAAAGCTAATTCATTTTCAAGCAAAGGATAAAATGCCACTTTCACCTTAAATTTTGGCATAAAATCTATTTCTCCCAGCTCTTGCAATAGCTTCTCTATCTTTTGATAATGCCCTGTATTTTTTTTAAGCATAGATAACATTCCGGATGGAAGTGTATCTCTAGAAGTAGAGGACAAGCGTTGTTGAATATGGATAATAGATAAGTATTTCTCATCGAGATTCATTATTTCACTAACTTCTATTTGGTCATTGTAGATTGGAAAAGATTGAATGCTATCATATTGATTGATTGAAATGCTTTTTAATAAGCCTTCTGAAAATTCCCATGCCTCAGTAGTTTCAATACTTTCAGTGGAATATAATTCCCATCTATCGTGTGCTAATCCTTTTCTCAAAAACCGTCCCGCCAGAAATTCATTTTCGTTTTGAATTCTAAAACTTTGCTGCGGTACACCTTCTTTAAAAGAAAGGCTACTTTTAAAAACGGTATCTTTAACGATTGAATTTTCAATTTTAAAGGTGACATGAGTCCAAATGCCATCAGCTTTACCGTTTTTCAGACGCCCGTTAGCATGAGTTTGCTTTCCGCTAATATTTACCCTATACTGATAATCTGCTAAATAGCTACTGTCTGTAGCCTCAAACTCTCCAAATTTAAATTCCCAATTATTACTTGGCTGGTTATTTATAAAGTCACCTTTAATGGAAAGATAGCTATCGTTTTTATGAAATAAATTTTCAGGATTAGATTTAATAAATTCGAAAGCTCCATTTTTAATGGTATCCTGATCGCTCATTTTAAAGGTATAAGATGCCATCCCCGAGTTTGAACCTAGTGAAAAGGACCCATTGTATCGAAAATTATATTGACTCATGACCCTATTTGAACTCAAAAAAGAGCTCAGAATGATTATGAAAAAGAAAACATTTGTTTTAATTCTGATCATTAGCATTTTTGAAAGCGAACTTAATGATGTCGTTTTATCTAACTATTTAGATGGTTAGTCTAATAATTAAATGGACTCCGCAAAAGTACAAACTTTAGTATATTTTAGTTTCTTCTTTAATTGAATCAATTAAACTTAAAGCTGAAAATATGAAGGCAGCTTGAATATAAGAAAGAAAGATTCAGCGACTTTATTCTAATGTTTAAATATTGAAATTAAATATTGGTTAATGAATAATAAATACTATTTTTATATGATAATTCAATAAAAATAGGGGATATGGAAAAATCAAAAATCTTTTTCGAGAATGATTCAGCTTGCGTTTATTACGATGAAAATTTAGACGCACTTTTCTTACAATATAAAAGTAAAGTGAAAACAATGGATGAATTTATATTGATTAATGGAAGTGTAGTTCAAGCATTTAAACAACTAAATACTACTAATTTAATTGCAGACATAAGAAAAATGGGTATAATTTCATTAGATGCTCAGGACTGGGTGCTCAATAATCTTTTTCCTCCAGTTCTTGAACACTTAAATGGTAAAAAGCTTTTTCATGCACAGCTTCTAGATCCTTCAGAGATCATGTCAAAAGTGGCAGCATCAAATCTTAGAAAAAAGACTAGTGCGATTGGCTTTACAATAGAACAGTTTGGTGATGAGCAAAGTCTTATTGAAAAGCTTCAAAGTTTAAAAAAGCCTATGGTTTAAAACTTACTCCTTTAAGCACCAGCTAATGCAATTCATCAATCCCCCATGTTTCCCTATTGCATCTATGTTAATAGGGATTATGGTTCTTTTTGGAAAAGCCTCATGGATGATTTGAAGTGCTTGTTCATTTTTCTGCTTTGGGTGATTAAAGATAGGGAATAGAATAACATCTGCTATTTCAAGGAAATTTACATAAATTCCTATAGCGGAATAGTGATTTTCATGATCTGTGAAGAAAGGCATGTTGATGTATTTGAAATTATTCTTTTCACATAAGTTCTCAATTGAATTTTTGATTGCTTTATATTCTTGATTTAGGTCGTTCCCAATTAGAGTATTGCCATCTACAAAACGCATCATGCCGTCAATATGGCCCGTCATATCATCTTTTTCTTCATGGGCTTTTATTTTCAGTACTTCTGTTTTTAGGTCATCAGCTATTCTTTGGTAGAGTAAATCAGGATCATCTTTGTAGATATGATTTTCTGTTTCAACCCTGTCTGAAATAATAACCTTATCTTTCCATTTTATGATGTTGCCTCCATCTAGATTGATGTTATGTTTTGAAAAACGGCATTTTAGATTGTTTTCTTTAATGACAGTTGTTGGGTCTGTCCAGTTTGATCTGGGCTCATAACTAGGTTGATAGCGAAATTTTAATAAACGTTTCGCATGTGTTTGAATGGGCATGTAGTCTCTGGCCCATTCATCTTTTGTCCCTTTTAATAATTTGATGTTGATATATTCAAATGGAGCTAATTTTTCACAAATCAAGGCAAATTCATCCGGGAAATTCTCTTTTAATTTTTCTGAAAAGTAAACTGTATTGCATTCCGTATCTAAAACCATAAATAATTAAAGATTATTAAATTGACCATGCTATTAAGCCTTTGATTTCATCAACATCTCTGACCGCTATATTTTCCTCATTATTTAATTCTGATTTTAAATATTGTGCCGTAGGTTTCATCCAAGCTTCGTTATCATTATTCCAATTCTTTAAAATAATGCATAGTTGAAAAACCCTTGTAAGCTTGTTGAAGAAATACTTAGCATGAAGCTCTAATTCTTCTTGTTTCATTTCAAAAAGAGCGTTCATTTTACTTTCTACCATTTTTAATTGCTCCAAGATAACATTATCAAATTCCTGATTTATGCCTAAAGCTGATTTTATTTCTTCCATCATTACTTTGAGGCCATCAGATTTAAAACTTGCTCTGAGCATATCTAAAATCATAATATTACCTGCACCTTCCCATATAGGAAGTACCATTACATCTCGCATAATTTTAGGCAAAACTCCATCTTCAATATAGCCTATTCCTCCCATTAGTTCCATACTTTCTCGGGTGATATATACTGCTTTTTCAGCAGACCATTTTTTGATCATAGGGGTTATCAACCGACCTAAATGCTTTTCTTTCTCATCTCCATTATCAGCTTTATTGAGCGCTTCAATTGCTCGCCACGTTAAATAGAAATTCGCAACATTAAGGCTGCCTAATTCGAAAAGTTTCTCTTTTATCAACGTATGCTCAATGGCTGTTTTTCCAAAGCTATTTCTGAATAGATTGAAGTTGTAAGCTTCTATTAGTGCTCTTCTGGCTCCAGACAATGCGGCTACTGAATTATAAAGTCTTGAAAGGTTAATCATATCGGTCATGATCTTAAAACCATTGAACTCATCACCAATCAACTTTGCTTTAGTCCCATCCAATATGCATTCAGCACTTGCCATAGATCTTACTCCCAATTTATCTTTCAATCTAACAATTGGTAATTTATTCAAACTTCCATCTGCTAAATGTTTTTCTATAAGAAAAATAGACAAGCCTCTCGTCCCTTCTATATTTTCGTCAGTTCTAGCTAAAGCAAAAATCAATTCTGCATTTACATTGCTGCAAAACCATTTCTCACCAGATAATAAATAACTTCCATCAGGCTGTTTTTTGGCTTTCACTAGATTTCTACCTACATCAGAACCGCCTGATTTTTCAGTAAGAAACATAGCACCTGTAAAGAATTCTTCTAGTTCAGTCGTATGAATATGAGGTAGTAATCTTTCCTTATCCTCTTCCGAACAATGTAAATCGATCAGTCGTGCTACCCCATCCGTCATGCAAAGGGGACAATACTGACCTATTTCGCTCATGGCGTATAAGTAGCCTGAAGAAAATCCCAGACTATGCAGTTCTTTAGAGAACTTTTGTTTTAATTGAGGGTCCCATTTTACTTTAAACATCTCGGAGTCAACAGCAATTTGCATTAAGCGATCATAGGCAGGATGGAATTTTACTTGATCAATCGTTTCGCCAAAGAAATTTCTTTTTATTAACTCAGGGCCATTTTTGTCAGCATCTAAGGATAGTTCATCCATTTTTTGAGCAGCTGAGCGTCCAGTTTTAGTTAATATAGGCTTCATGTAGTTAAGTCCTTCAGAACTTAATTTTCTATTCAAATATTCTTTCAAAATCAGGTCGCTTTCAAAAAAATTCCGACTTGATTGGAAAGAATTATCCACAACTTGATTTTTTACAACTTGCTTTTGCTTAGTGTCTTCCATGGTTTATTCAATTTTAATTTAAAAGTTAAATCAAATTAACGAGAAAAAATAGGCTTTTTTGCCTAATTTATTTTTAATAGGATTTAGTATTGTTTTTTAACTCAACGCTTAAGGTAAAAAGCCGTATCTTTCCTAATGGCAAAATCCAAAAAGTATACAGAAGGAAAGATTTTAAATTCATTGGTAAGCCTTGCATTTCCCATCATCATGGCTAATGTTTTACAAACTGCCTATCAACTAATCGATACTTTTTGGTTAGGTAGGCTAGGAGCCAATGCGGTAGCAGCTGTAAGTTTAAGCTTTCCGATTTTGTTTCTAATTCTAGCGCTAGGGGGTGGTTTAACGTTAGCAGGTACCGTTATCGTTTCTCAACATAAAGGAGCAGATAATCAGATTAAAATCAATTATGCATCTTCTCAAACGGTTGTAGTCATATTCATCATCTCAATACTTTTAGCAATAGTCGGCTTTTTTTCTGCTGAACCCCTAATGAAAATTGTAGGGGCTGGTCCAGAGATCTTAAATGACTCTATTAGCTATTTTCAAGTCTCCTCTTTTGGCTTCGTCTTTCTTTTTATGTTTTTTGTTTTTCAGTCCTTAATGAGGGGAATCGGGAATGTGTACTTACCTATGTTTATTGTTCTTGGTACAGTATTTTTAAATCTGATCCTTGATCCTTTGTTTATTTTCGGTTGGGGACCAATAGAAGGAAATGGAGTTGCCGGGGCAGCTATGGCTAGTGTTTTTACGCAAGGAATTTCTGCTTTTGTTGGATTATTGATCCTATTTAGAGGTAAAATGGGGATTCAAATTAAATTCAAACATATGAAATGGGATTTTCTATGGGTGAAAAAATTATTTGAGTTAGGAATTCCTTCAAGCTTAGATCAATCAAGCCGTGCAGCAGGTATGACTTTTATGATCATGCTCGTAACGAGCTTTGGAAGTGAAGTAGTTGCTGCCTATGGAGTAGGAGCTAGGATTTTAAGTCTGGTAGTGGTCCCCGCTTTGGGTTTTGCTATTGCTACTACGAGTTTAGTAGGGCAAAATATTGGAGCGAATAAGATTAAGAGAGCAGAAAAAATAGGCGATTTAAGTAATAAGATTGGCTTCTTCGGACTTACTGCTATTGGTATTTTACTATTTCTTTTTGCTGAACCTATTACAGCTTTTTTCATACCCAATGATCCTAAAGTGATTAAAAACGGAGCATTATTTATTAAAATCATGGCGCCTAGTTTTGGTTTGCTAGGGGTACAGCAAATTTTAAATGGAGTATTCAATGGCGCTGGTTTCACACAGGCATCAATGCTCATTTCTGTTTTTAGTTTGTGGATTGTTCGTTTCCCTACTGCATTTATGCTATCGAATAAAACATCTTTAGGATTCGAAGGTATCTGGTGGGCATTCCCGATTTCTAATTTCTTAGCCGCAATTCTTGCTTTTGCTTATTATAAAATGGGATATTGGAAACTTAGGGTAATCAAAAAAAGACATCAGTTTTGATTTGGTATAAATTTTCTGAGCAACATTAGTGCCTTAATTTCCCGAACATTTTTATTAAATTCAAGCCGATTTAAACGAATAATAAATTATTATGATAAGGAAACGATCAATGCAGCTTTTTGGCCTGCTTATAATGATGTGGGCTTTTACCGTTCAAGCTCAAGAAAAACAAACCTTTAGCACTTTTGAAGAGGCTATGTCAGGCACTCGTCCTTTAAACGGAAACAGCGGACCAACAAATATTAATTGGATCAACGATGGGGAAGCTTATTCTTTCACTGAAAGAGGAGAGAATGGAGCTCAAATCATAAAATCATATAATCCAGATGCAGATGAAGAAACTTTAATCTTTTCTACTGAGGGTTTGAAAGTACCAGGCTCTGAAGATCCTTTTGAATATGTATCTTTTCAATGGTCAGATGATTCAAAATACTTATTATTTCAAACTAACTTCCGTCCTGTATGGAGAAGATCAGGTGTTTCAGATTATTACTACTATTCTATCGAGGAGAAAACATTGGATTTAGTAGCTAAGGATGCTCAAACAGCTGAATTATCTCCCAATGGTAAAAAAGTAGGGTATGAAAGAGGAGGAAATTTATTTGTATTCGACCTTGCATCAAAAAAGGAAACCCAATTAACTGATGATGCGGAAGACGGTTTTTACAACGGTCGTTTTGGCTGGGCTTATGAAGAAGAATTTGGATTAGCTCAGGCATGGGAATGGTCTCATGATAGTGAGTATATTGCTTTTTGGCAGTCAGATGAAAGAGAGGTTCCTATTTTCCAAATGACAGACTACCAAGGTACTCATAAAGAATGGGTAGAATTGCCTTATCCTCAAGTGGGGGACACTAATCCTACTGTTAAGATTGGTGTGATTAATGTTGAAAAGCAATCTAAAGAGTGGATGCAAGTTCCTTTAGAGGAAGGATATATTCCAAGGATTTATTGGACAGCTGAAAAAGCAAAATTAGCGGTTATGCATTTGAATAGAGCACAAACGCATATGAAAATGTATATGGCTGATGCTGATAATGGAAAAGCTCAAATGATTTTAGAAGAAGAGTCTGAAGCATGGATTGATGTTTTTGATTTCTTTGCAGGTATTATGCATTATGCATTCTTCCCTAAGGATGCTAAAGAATTTTTCTGGATTACGGATAAGGATGGTTATGCTCACCTTTACCGGTATAATTATGAAGGAGAATTACAAAATCAAGTAACAAATGGGGATTGGGAAGTGGTTTTTGTTCATGCTGTTGATAGTAAGAAAAAGAAAATCTACTACAGCTCCACTGAAGATTCACCATTAGAACGCCAACTTTATGTAATTAACTTCAATGGCAAGGGTAAGAAGAAATTAACTGATATGGTAGGTCGTCATACTATAGATATGGCACCAGAAGCAACTTACTTTATCGATCGTTATTCTAATGTAAACACTCCAACAAAAGTGGCTTTGAAAAATGCTTCAGGTAAAACGGTTAAAATGCTTGAAGAAAATAAAGGAGTAAATGAAGCGCTAAAAAGTGTTGCCTTTATAACTCCTGAATTATCTAGTTTTACTAATTCAGAAGGTGATAAAATTGATATTGCAATTTATAAGCCTGTTGGTTTTGATTCAAATAAAAAGTACCCAATGGTTCTGGATGTTTATGGTGGACCTGGAGCTCAATCTGTTTATAATGAATGGAGGGCCAGTGCTTGGCATCAGTATTTGGTTCACAATGGCTATGTTGTAATTCAAGTAAATAACAGAGGTGGAGGAGGCTATGGCCGAGAATTTGAAAAAGTGGTTTATAAAAATTTAGGTCATGCTGAGGCGCAAGACTTTGCTGAAGCAGCAAACCATATGGTAGAATTAGGATATGTGGATGCTTCTAAAATTGGAATCAGAGGACATAGCTACGGTGGTTATATGAGTAGTTTCAGCATTCTTAATCATCCAGATGTATTCAATGTAGCATTAGTGGGTGCTCCCGTAACCGATTGGAGACTATATGATAGTATTTATGCGGAAAGATATATGGGCTTAGAAGAAGATAATGAAGAAGGATATATTAATTCGTCTTCTACTACTTATGCACCAAACTTAAAAGGCCATATGTATATTGCACATAGTACAATGGATGAAAATGTTCACGTTCAAAATACATTTCAATTAGTAAAAGGACTTATTGATAATGGAAAAGATCATGATTTAAAGATTTTTCCTCCAGGCGCTCACGGTGTAGCTTATAATTATCCAAGCTATATACTGCTGATGAATAATTACATTAATTATTTAGACCAACATTTGAAGTAATAAATTATATGTGATTAGAGAAAGGCCAATTGAATCCTTTTCAATTGGTTTTTCTTTTGAAAATTATTTATTGTCAATTCACAACTATTTTCAATAAAAAAGTGTCAATCAATTAGTTGCGGAATATTATTCATGTAAATTAGTCGTTATGCATAATAATTTTTTGCAACAATATTTTAAGAATGTGGTTTAAATACCTATTTTCACAACAATTAACAAACAAAACTACTATGAAGAAGAAAAATTTATTTTTAAAACCAACGAGCAGTTTGCTAGCTATGCTATTTGTATTAGCGACTGCATTTACGTTTACTGCATGTGATGGTGATGATCCAGAGCCAGAGCCAGAAGATAATATTGTTGATACACTAATTGACTTAGGTGGATATGATTCACTAGTAAAGTATGTATCAGTTTATCCCAATTTAGTAAGTACGCTAAATGCAGATGGAGCAAAAACTTTATTTGCACCTAATAACGCAGCCTTTGTTTCTTTATTAGAAACTCCAGGCTTTCCACAAGATATTAGTGCCATTAACCCAGATATTATTGAAGGAGTATTAGCCTACCATTTAGTTCCAGGTCAGGAAATTGCTGCAGCGGATTTATCTGGAGAATTAACAACAGCATTTAATGACGAAGTTATTACAGTAAATAATGGAACTTTAGAGACAGGTGCTACAAATCCAGAGATTACATTAGGAGAAACTGATATAGCATCAACTTCTGGATTAATCCATGAAGTAAATTCTGTTTTAATTCCGCCATCAGTAGGAGCTAGATTAACACCAATCTTAGGTACAGTATCAGGGACTGTATTATTAGCAGCGGATTTCTCATCATTAGCAGTAGCAATTCAAAGAGTAGATGCAGCTAGAGTGGAGAGAGGAGATGATCCATTTGCTGGTATTCTTGCTAACAGACAAGGAAGTTATACGGTATTCGCGCCAGTTAATGCTGTATTTGAAGGAGCTGGAATTGATCCATCAACAGCAGATGTAAGTTTCTTAGAATCTGTAATTTTAAATCATGTTATTGCAGGAGATAATTTATCTGCATCTGATATTCAAGGACAATTGCAATCAGGTGATAATACTTTAACCTCACTAGGTGGTGAAGTAACTGTATCGCCAACTGAATTTCAAGGGAATGCAACATTATCTATTGGTGGAGCTGCAGTAGTTTCACCAGATAATGTGACAGGAAATGGTACAGTTCATGCAGTAGCAGGATTTGTTTCATCTAATGCTAATTCATATTCAACTGTATTGTTAGGTGCACAGGGTAGTACTGATCCAAGTTTTTATAATGCGATAGAAAATGTTAGGACTGGTTATAATGCATCAATCGATGTTTCCGCTTCAATTGATTTTGCATATTATTGGGGTCAAGACAATAAAAATTCTTTAGGTGCAATCGATTCTGATGCTTTAGATGCAGTTTTTGATACTCAAAATTTATCTATAAGTGGCATATTTGGGACAAGAAATGCAACAAGGTTCCAAGTTACAGAATTAAGTGCAGCTGAATTTGATGGCATAGTAACAAATGCACAGGTTGCAGGAGTTGCAAATTCTGAATTAACAGCAAATCCAGATGCTACTAACCTAGTTGAAGGTAGTGTAGTTGCTTTCAAATTAGATGATGCTAGAGGAGGGTTATTCGGATTAATAAAAGTAGCTGAAGTTAACGACACTAACGGTACTGGTTCAATTACCATTGATGTTAAAGTAGTTGCTGACGCATTTTAAATAGTATTAAATTGATAATTGAAAGACCATCCGAAAGGATGGTCTTTTTTTGTTTTAGTGCTGTCCATATAAAAAAATACAATAACATATTATACTGATATGCTAAAATAAGAAAGTAAGGTGTTTGGTTGGTAAAGGAGAAAACTAATGTGAAGTTGGGTTCTTAATTAGAAAGGCTTTTTAAATTGAAGTAATTATCCGAATGAATTAAAAATATCTTAAAAAATATTATTTTATTAGATGCCTGAATTAAATAATCGTAATTATTTTCTAATTGTGTTAGCTTAACATACTGATTTCTCTTTCATAACAATATTTATTGTGTAACGCTTTTTCGGGACGATATAAATTGGTCATAAAAAAGGTGAGGATAAAATCCTCACCTTTTTAGATTATTTTGGTTTCTTTTGAATTCTACCTATTCATTAATTGGTCAAAGGTCAATGACACATAATAAATAGCACCTACGTTAGGAGCTCCAAAACTTTGAATATAATAGTCATTTGTAAGATTAGTACCTCCTACTTTAAGCATAGTTTTAAAAGGTAATTTATAGCTTACTTGCGCATCTAAAGTTCCGAAGGCTGGAATTACCCCGTCACCGAAGGATGATTCCCAAAAGAATTCTGATTGCCACCTGTAAGCAACATTAAATCCGATTTTATCGGTTAGTTTTCTATTTCCAAATTTCACGTTGACTTTATGTTCTGGTGTATTAAAGCCAAAAACAAAACTTTGACCTTCTGCATTTTCAGTATTTAATACATTCCAATTGTAGTTAGATCCGACTGTGTAACCATTTCCTATAGCATAATCTACTCCTATAGCAGCACCTTGAGAAGTAATTTGTTGTGATGCGTTTGTGTATATTTGGAAAGTATTATCTGCATTTCCTTGCAATAAACTTCCTAAATTTGGAGAGCCATCTGGATTAGTTTGAGCTTTTCTAACTCTTTGTTGTGTAATGAAATTATTATACTGATTGTAATAATAAACCGCATCAATCATTAATTTTTTATTGATTAAACTTTTATATCCAACTTCAAATGATTGAACTTGCTCAGGTTGAACTGATTGATAATTTAAGGTATTCTCGTTATCTAGTAATGATTCATCAAAATTACCAGTAGCATATAAATTATTAATCATTGAATTTACAGACTCTAAGGTAAAGATATTTGGATCACTTCCAATGCCATAAGTCGCAGCGTATTCAGGAAGTCCGCCAAGAAGCCTACTTGAAATTATATTTAAATTGATATGTTGTCCCTGAGTTGTTGGGTTTCTAAAACCAGTTTGAAATGAAGCTCTAATATTATTATTATCTGCAACTTCAAATACACCTGAAATCCTTGGACTAAATACGGCATCAAAATTTTCATTCTTATCAACTCTTGCAGATCCAGTAATTTTTAATTTATCATCTAAAACTTTTTTACTTGCTTGCACATATGCACCAAACTCTGCAATAGAAATATCATTACCTACGGTGTCAGGGAAAATAGTACCATTTGAATTTAAGTCAAACAATCTAAAAGAGCCTCCAATTTGAATTGAAGCAAAATCAATTTTGTTTGTTAAATCATATTGAGCTTCAGCATGATACATTTTAGTTAAGTCAGCAAAATTAGGTCCATTCGGAACAGTTCCAGATTCCAAAGATCTTTCTTTAGCAGCTTGAAAAGCATCAGAACCTGGTTCAAATCTACTTCTGTCAGCTGCATTTCTTGCTGCATTAAATGCTTCTTCTTGTAAATTTATGTATGCATTAGGATCATTTGCTTGAAGTGTAGCCAACTCTGCAGGTGTATAGTCTCTACTTATGTATTTTAGATAATTAGCTGTATAAGTAGCAAACCAAGTGTTATTACTTGAGAATGCTTCATTTACTTGATTTCCTAAGAACTCAGTTATGTAAGAGTCTCCTGAATTTTCAAATGTACCATATCCTCTTATAAACCAATCGGTTGATTTTAATTCCAATTTATGTTGCTGGATACTAAAATTAGACAGAGAATATCTTTGAGCCCCTGTATATATAGAAGTTCCTGAACCATAGTTCCACTGGTAGATACCCTCAATATTATCAGTAATTCTATAATGTGCTGAAGCGTTTAATTTATAATTCTTTGCATTATAATCAATAAGTTGATGCTCTTCCCAAGGAGTTCTTGAAACTACCTGATTTGGTGCAAAAGCCAAATAATCAGTAAAGTTTTGATTGTCTTTTGGAGCAGTTCCTTGGAACATGATTCCACTATACAATGTTCTTAGACTAGCGAAAGTTGAATTGTCGTTTTGAGTCCCATCTGCTGAGAATGCTGTTTGAATTGCATTTGCTAAAAATGCAGCACTAATACTCGCTTCGTCTCCCATTGTGTTAGGGTAATCACTACCCGGATTAAATGATAAGTTACCTTGTCTGCCGGCTTCTCGATCTGTTGTATAGTCCGTTGCGTACCAGTCTAAGGCTTGCATGAAGCTTCCGTTTACCTTAAAAGCAAAACGGTCATTGAATAATGATTTTGCATATCTAACAGAAGCTTCATACATAGGTTGAGGAGTGTCTGGAGCCCCTGCTTCAGTATTTGCACCAAAGTGATTCATTCCTACTTTTGCAAATGCACTTAAACCTTGATATTCAAAAGGTGATTTTGAATTAACTAACAGTATTCCGTTAAATGCATTTGGACCATATAAGGCCGAGGCTGCTCCAGGAATCATTTCTACACTTTCAACATCTAATTCAGATGGCCCATTTAAGTTACCAATTGGAAAGTTTAAGGCGGGAGCTTGTGTATCCATTCCATCAGTTAACTGTACAAAACGAGTATTACCGGTAGAGTTAAAACCTCTGGCATTTACAATTTGAAAGTTGATACTACTTTGAGTTACATCAACACCTTTTAAGTACCCTATTGATTTATAATAATTGTCTGCAGGGGTTTGCTGAATTGCTAAAACATCCATTTTCTCTATGGAAACGGGTGATTGCAATATGCTTTCTTCTACTCTGGATGCTGAAACTACTACTTCCTGCCCCATCAGAAGTTCTTCCTTTAAACTTATTTTTATATCTGTACTGCTATTGTTTTCATCAATAGTATATTCTTGGGTTTGGTAACCAACCATACTAAATTGAAGGGTAATAGGAGTGGCTAGGCTAACAGAGAAATCAAAATTTCCATCGAAATCTGTTGTAGTACCTAAAACCTTACCTTTAATTACCACATTAACTCCAATAAGTGGAACCTTGGTTTCATCGTCAATAATTTTCCCTGTAATTCGTGTGTTTTGTGCATTACTTTGCCATATAATCCCTATTGATAGGCAAAATAATAGAGTGATTTTTTTCAGTAAATTCATTTCCATAGTAAAATATTTAAAATCATGTATCAAATTAATCAAAAATAATGGTTGATTAAGCTGTACAACCGACAATTTTAAGTAAATTAATACAATTTATCCTTATAATTTAGAATAATCTTTTGGAATATCTTTTTTTAGAGATTGAGACCTTAATTATTACATTAAAGTATTGGTTCATTTCATCTATTACACTAATTTGGCTGTTCTATGAATTTTACAAATCCCAATGCTTTTTGGCTGTTTTTTTTGGTTTTAATACCTGTTCTGATTCATTTATTTCAATTCAGAAGATATAAAACTTTAAAATTCAGCAATCTATATTTTCTTAATGCAGTTCAAGAAGAGGAGAAGAAAAGTAGAAAGCTCAAACATATTCTTATTTTAATTTCCAGAATACTGTTGATTATTTTTCTTACGCTCAGTCTCGCTAAACCTTTTTGGGAAAATGAAGCTACTAATTCTGAGTTAAATCTGATTTTAGTGGATGATACACCATCAAATTTAAGTTTTACTGAAGGTAAATCGAATTCAATTTTTGATGAAAATATAGGCTATGTTAATAGATTATATGAGCGATATCCACAAAGTTTAAAAGCGATTAATATAAATGGTGAGTTAATTCCTGCCTATTCAAATTCAAATATTTTAAATTCAAAAAGCTCTATTGATATAAAATCTGCCTTAAGTGAATATAAGGATGCTAAAAAGCTATTAATTCTCAGTGATTATCAAGAAAATCTTATTTCGGAAAATATTAACTATTTTAAGGATACTACTAAGGCTTTTATTTTCATGCCACCTTACCTTGAAAAGCCAACCAATGCATTTATCGATTCAGTTTGGATTGATCAAAATGCTGAAGAAACGGCAAGCCTAAATATTAGGATTTCATTACTTGGGAATGGACTAGATGTGAATTTATCGCTTTTGAATAATGATCAATTAGAAGGTACTCAACAAATCAGCTTGGAAGATAATGCTTCTTCAGTAATAAATTTTCCTTTGAAGCGATTTGCGGAAACAAAGGTCAGAGAATATGAAATTAAGCTAGAAGGTGATGAAATTGAATTTGATAATCAATTTTATTTTTCTGTTATAAATCAAGAGAAATTAAACGTTTTGTCATTAAGCGCTACTGAGCCTAATACATTAATCACTACTCTCTTTGAGAATGAAGATCTTTTTAATCTAGAAAAGGAATCATTAATTAATTTCTCTTATCAAAATTTAGAAAATTATGATTTGGTATTACTTGAAGTTGGAAATCAACTCAGCAGTTTTGCTTCTTCAGCCTTAAAAAGCTATGCTGCAGAAGGAAAAAACTTGGTAATAATACCTAATTCAAATTTTGATCAATTTAATTTTTTGGAAGAGTTAGGCTTTTCCAATATCAGCCTTATTAAGAATAGTAATGAAAATTCAATTCGACTTTCTGTTCCTGATATACAAAATCCATTTTATACAAATATATTCAGTTCATTGGATGGCAATATTAGTATGCCTGAATCAAGACTATTTATGAGATGGACATCAGGAAGAAATCTACTCTCATTTGTTAATACTTATCCTTTTTTATCCGTAGTAGGGATTCAAGATAATATTTATGCTTTTTCTAGTCCACTGAAAGAGGATTTTACGAATTTCACCAGACATGGCATCTTTTTACCTGTCTTTTATAAGATTGCTTTTTCGGAAAATAATGAAAATCAAGTGCAGTACAGTTATTTAAATGATGATTTGATCCAGCTAAATACTTCTAATTTGTCATCATCTGATATTTTTAAATTGAAGCAGCTGAACCAAGAGTTAGTTCCAGATCAGCGAGTAAGTACCAATCAATTGCAATTGATTTTACCTACTGATGATATTAACAATGGTTTTTATGAAATCATCAATACTAAAACTGAGGAAGTATTAGGACCTTTAGCATTAAATTACCCGAAAGCAGAAAGTGAAAATAGTTATTATACCACTTCTAAATTAAAGGAGTTATTTCAAGGTCAAAGTAATGTTGAAATCATAGAAAGTTATGATTTTTCTTCAATTGATGAATATATTGCTGAAACCAAGGAAGGATTTCCTTTGTGGAAATACTTCTTAGTATTAGCTTTGCTAAGTTTATTAGCTGAAGTTTTAATCATACGCTTTCTAAAATAGATATGAGTACCTGCATCAAGTCTGTAAAAATTGTAAATCCAAGCTCTGAATGGCATAATCAGACTGTTGATTTACTCATTGAAAATGGTAAGATTCAAGACATTAAACCTTCCTCTAATTTCGATGCTGAGAAAATTATTGAAGCTAATGAACTAATCGCTTCGCCTTCTTGGGTTGATATGAGAGTTTTTTCTGGTGAACCAGGAGAAGAATATCGAGAAGATTTTGATAGCTTAACTCATGTGATTCAAGCAGGAGGGTTTGGAGCAGCATTATTAATGCCTAATACCAAACCTGTAATTCAAAATAAGGCAGATATCAAAACCGTTTTATCTCATAATATAAATCAAACCAGTCAAATTTTACCAACAGCTTCTGTTACGGTTGATTGTAATGGAGAAGATTTGAATGAAATGTTAGATGCACATCATGCAGGTGCTCTTGCTTTTACAGATGGTTCTGTACCACTATGGAATAGTGATATACTGGTTAAATCTTTACAGTATTTACAAAAGTTTGATGGATTGCTAATTACTTTTCCTCAAGATCATAAGCTTTCATTATTCGGGCAAATGAATGAGGGTAAAGTGAGCACTGGATTAGGGTTAAAAGGTATTCCGCATTTAGCAGAAGAGATAGTAGTAAAAAGAGATTTGGATCTCTTAGAATATGCAGGGGGTCGACTTCATTTTAGTTGTGTAAGTAGTGCCAAAAGTGTTGACCTAATAAGGAAAGCAAAAGAAAAGGGACTGAAAGTAAGTTGTGATGTAAATATTCACCATTTGATATTGGATGATGAAAACCTTGAAGATTTTGATACTAATTATAAAGTATTACCGCCTTTAAGAACTCAAAAAGATATCGATGCTTTAGTTCAAGGAGTAAATGATGGCACTATAGACGTGATTGCTTCTTCTCATCAGCCATTTGATCAAGATCATAAGAAAATGGAATTTGATTTGGCAGAATTCGGAATTATGGGTTCTCAACTTTTATATCCATTATATCATCACTATTTAGCAGACAAAATTACACTTTCTACATTCTTGGACTGTATTGAAAGAAATCCGAAGAAACTTCTAAAATTACCAGAGAATAAAATCGAAATAGGAGCAATAGCGGATTTAACTATTTTCTCAACAGATGAAAAATGGACATTTGATTCTAAAAGCAATCAATCTAAAAGTGATAATTCTCCTTTTATGAATACTGAATTTACTGCAAAAGTTATTGCACTGTTCAATAACAATAATCAATATATTGATTCAAATTATATCAATTCCTAAACATGAATTTATTAATTAAAAGCCCCTTAAGATTTAGCTTAATAGCAATAGTTTTTGTGGTGCTAATGTTCGTTATTCTAATATTTTTAGATAAAAATCCTGTTGTATACAGCAGTAACATTATATTTATTGGACCTCTTTTGGCTATTTTTTTATTTTTTAGCGTAAAGATTTTTAGAGATGCTAATCCAGATGGTTTAAGGTTTTGGCAGGGATTTTCTATTGGAATGTTATATATAATTTTCTTTATTTCTTATTATGCAATTATTCTAACAATAATTTCCTATGCATTTGATGTTAATTATTTTGATGAATATAGAGAGCTAAGTGTGGAGCGAGTTTATGCACAAAAAGAGCTAATACTAGAGAAATTTGACAATAAATTTTTTGAAGAGTCGC
Organism: Marivirga arenosa; assembly: GCF_030503895.2. GTDB lineage: Bacteria > Bacteroidota > Bacteroidia > Cytophagales > Cyclobacteriaceae > Marivirga > Marivirga arenosa. Next base: position 756,988 of record NZ_CP129970.2, on the reverse strand, counting down.
TGTTAGAATCTCGCAATCAAACTAATTTCGATATTATTTTAAGGTTATGCAGGAATTTTTTTGGTATTGGAATATTATTAGTCCCTATTGTTTCATTATTTATGCGTACTCCTGAACAAAAGCAGCCATGAAATATAACTTAAGTTTAGTCATTCCTGTTTTTAATGAAGAAAAATCTATTCCGGAATTGGTGGAATGGATTGAAAGAGTAATGAAAGAACAGCCCTTGCTTAGCTATGAAGTAATCATGATTGATGATGGTAGCTCTGATAATTCCTGGGAGATAATTCAAGATTTAGCTAAACAAAAGCTTCAAGTAAAAGGCTTAAAATTCGCAAGAAATTACGGTAAATCTGCTGCACTTCATACCGGTTTTAAAGCTTCCGAAGGCGAAGTTGTCATTACCATGGATGCCGATATGCAGGACAGCCCTGATGAAATACCTGCTCTTTATGATATGATTCAAAACGATGGATATGATATTGTTTCAGGTTGGAAAAAGAAAAGACATGATCCTATCAGCAAAACTATCCCTTCTAAGTTTTTCAATTTTGTGACACGAAAAATATCAGGAATTAAGCTGCATGACTTTAACTGCGGTTTAAAGGCTTATAGAAGTAAGGTGGTTAAAAATATAGAGGTATATGGGGAAATGCATCGCTATATACCCGTTATAGCCAAATGGAATGGGTTTAAAAAAATCGGAGAGAAAGTGGTTCAACATCGAGCTAGAAAGTATGGTGAGACTAAATATGGACTCGAAAGGTTTCTTTACGGCTTTTTAGATTTACTATCCATCACCTTCGTTTCAAAATTTAAAAAGAGCCCAATGCATTTTTTTGGTGCTTTTGGTACACTTTCATTTATTTTCGGATTCTTTGTGACCCTTTATGTGATTGCCAGAAAGTTTTACGAAATTCATTATAATTTACCGGTAAGAGAAATAACGGATCAGCCACTATTCTTTTTATCTCTTGTTGCTTTAATTGTAGGAGTACAATTGTTTTTAGCAGGGTTTATAGGCGAAATGATTACCATGAACTCTCCTAAAAAGCTGGATTATATTGTGGATGAAGAAATTGGAATCGGATGAGATTTTATTCTGTAGTTATTCCCATTTATAATCGTCCCGATGAAATTGAAGAGTTGTTAGAAAGTTTAACCCAGCAAACTTTCAGCAATTTTGAAATAATAGTAGTGGAAGATGGATCGACTATTAAGTGTGATCATATTTGTGAAGCTTATTCATCCAAATTAAATCTGCAGTATTATTTTAAAGAAAATTCAGGACAAGGTTTTAGCCGTAATTTTGGATTTGAAAAAGCAAAAGGAGATTATTTTATTGTTTTCGATTCTGATTGTATTATTCCAAATGATTATTTTGAACAAGTAGAAGAACATCTAAATAAAGAAAAGTTAGATGCTTTTGGAGGACCCGATGCCGCATTAGATAGTTTTACTCGAATCCAAAAAGCGATTAGCTATTCCATGACTTCGTTTTTTACCACTGGGGGTATAAGAGGAGGGAATAAGCAGTTAGAAAAATTTAGGCCAAGAAGTTTTAATATGGGTATTTCTAAAGAAGTGTTCGAAAAAACTCAGGGCTACTTAATTACCAGAATGGGAGAGGATATTGAATTTAGTATTCGTATTGAAAATGCCGGATTCAAAATTGGCTTAATACCAAACGCTAAAGTTTATCACAAAAGAAGAACCAAATTGGGGCAGTTTTATAAACAATTATTTTTCTTCGGAAGAGGAAGAATTAATATTTTCCGATTCTATAAAAATGAATTGAAGCTCGTTCATCTTTTACCCTTATTTTTCGTTTTAGGACTAGCTTTTTGGATTTCTACTTTATTTTGGAATATTAATTTGTTTGAAATTGGGGCCGCAATTATTGCTTTATACTACATCATGATTGGTATTGATGCTTTTATTAAAACTAATGATTTCTTGGTATCATCTTTAAGTTTAGTTACCTCATTCATTCAACTTTTCGCCTATGGTCTCGGTTTTATAAAAGAGAGCTTTACTTATATTAAGCAACCGAAACCTACAGGATTAAGGTAGTTATTATTTCTCCACCCTATAAATGATTTCACCCTTTGGAAGTGCGTATTTTCTTACCTCTTCTTCACTTAATTCGTTTATATAATTTTCTTCTATCACGTTAAAACCTGCTTTTCTTAACCTATCAGGATAGTCTTTCCCATAAAGACGGACGTGATCATCTTGACCAAAAATCTTTTCTCTTTCTTTAGGATCTGTAATAGAATTATCTTCAAAAGTTTTATCAGGAATGGGCTCAAAGAAAGGAATTTGTAATATTCCCCACCCACCTGGTTTTAAAACTCTATGTAATTCACTCATGGCTTTAATATCATCATCCACATGTTCCATCACATGATTGCAGAAAACTACATCAAAAGAATTTTCAGGAAATGGTATATCATGAATATCCATTTTAACTTTAGCTAATGGTGATTCTATGTCAGCAGTGATATAATCATCACCATGCAGTTTTTCAAAATGATCCATAAAACATTGTTCAGGAGCAACATGCAACACTTTTAATTTATCCTGAAAGAAATTTGTTCTATTCTTCAAATACAACCATAAAAGTCGATGCCTTTCTAAAGATAAAGTATCAGGGCACAAAGCATTTTCACGCGGATTTACTCTTCCATAGGGAAGAAATTTCCTGTATCCTTTTTCGTTAATTGGACAGTATACATTGCTTCCTCTATAAAAAAGTCCAATTATTTTCAAGCTTATACCACTTACCCTTTGTATGTATTTTCGTGGTATATTTCTTAAAACAAAACTTATTAATTTCTTCATCTTCTTTAATTAGGATTGCAAAGGTAATAAAATGGATCGTACTGTTTTGATAAAATCAAACTTGCTAAGAGTTTTGAATTAATACTAAGGTTAAATTAAATGTAGAAGATAATATAAACCTAAATGAAACTATTTCAATTCTTATATCATCCAATTTATACTATAGGCTGTAAGTGACCGTTTAACTATTTATTTAGTAGGCATTATAGATTTACGAGTGGAGAAATATTTCAAACTATTATAAGTAATTTTACATTATAAAGGGATCAGCCTTAAAATTTGTACTATGAATAAAAAATTAATAATTGGCTTATCAGCTGTAGTGATCATTGTGATAGCTCTTTTTACATTTTCTGGAAGTGGAAATAATGAATCGGTTGAAATATTGACTGAAGCACAAAAAGGAGAATTCGTTATTGCAATCACTACAACGGGAGAGCTGGAGGCAAAAAACGCCATTAAAATTACAGGTCCATCCGGATTGAGAGCTGCAAGATTATGGAATGTGAAGATCGATAAATTGGTAGACGAAGGAACAGTGGTAGAAAAAGGTGATTTTGTGGCCAGTTTGGATGCATCTGAATTATCAGATAGACTTCGAAATGTGGAAAACGAATATCAACAAAGCTTATCTCAATATACACAGACCAAATTGGATACTGCTTTAACCTTAAGACAGTCTAGAGATGAATTAATCAATTTAGAATTTGCTGTAGAAGAAAAAAAACTAGTTTTAGAACAATCTCAATTCGAACCGCCAGCAACAATCAAGCAAGCTGAAATAGATCTAAGCAAAGCCAAACGTGCGTTTAAACAAGCCAAAGAGAATTATTTACTAAAGAAAGATAAGGCCGTAGCTCAGATGCAAGAAGCTGCTGCTGAATTATCTGAAGATAGAGATGAAAGAAACTTCTTACTGGAACTTAGAAAGAAATTTCAAATCACAGCTCCTGAAGATGGCATGGTGATTTACGTTAGAGAATATGATGGGTCTAAAAAATCTGAAGGAGCCTCTATTGGAGCATGGGACCCAACAGTAGCCACGCTTCCAGATTTATCTACTATGATTTCTACCACCTTTGTGAATGAAGTGGATATTAGAAAAATTACAAAAGGTCAGCATGTTAATATAGGTCTAGATGCATTTCCAGATAAAAAATTAACGGGTGAAGTTATTTATGTAGCAAATGTTGGGGAACAAAGACCTAATTCTGATGCTAAAGTATTTGAGGTGAAAGTAGAAATTAATGAAAGCGACACTACTTTAAGACCTGCAATGAGCACAGCAAATGAAATAATAACTGATATCGTACCGGAGGCAATTTATGTACCACTGGAATCAATATTTAATCAAGGAGATTCAATAGCATTTGTATATAAAAAATCTGGTCTGGAAACGATTAAGCAGGAAGTAACCTTAGGGAAAGCTAATGCAAATGAGGTGATAGTTCAAGAAGGTGTTGATTCAGGTGAAAAAGTTTATTTAGTAGCTCCAAATGGATTGGAGGATAAAGATGTGCAGCTTTTAAAAACACCTCAACTCTAGATGAAAGAAAAAATATTAGCCAATCTTAATATTGCGTTTGAGGCGGTAGTAGCAAACCGAACGCGTTCTTTTTTAACGGCACTTGGAATTATTTTTGGAGTAGCGGCAGTAATAGCAATGCTTGCCATTGGTAATGGTGCCCAACAGGAAATTTTGAATCAAATCAAATTAGTAGGGGTCAATAATATTGTGATAGAACCAGTTATTGAACAAACAGAAGAAGATTTACAACAAAGTTCAGGTAAAAAAGAAAAGAAAAAATTTAGTCCTGGTTTAACCCTGGCCGATGCAGAAAGTATTGCAGAAATTATCCCAGGAATAGAAGCAGTTAGTCCTGAAATAATTTTAGATACCTATGTGATTCGAAACGGTATTAGAAGGTCAGCTAAATTAGTAGGGGTTAATCCATCTTATTTTAATCTTTCTGCTTTTGAGCTAAACCAAGGTGATATGTTTATTGAGGAGCATCTCAAAATTGGAAGTCGCGTTTGCATTATTGGTAAATCCGTTAAGTCGCGATTTTTCCCTAATACTAATCCTGTGGGCAAGATGATAAAGGTAGGCCCTCACTGGCTCGAGGTTATAGGGGTTCTGAAAGAAAGACTATATAGCCAAAAGAGTTTGGATAATCTTGGCTTACGTGATTTCAATATGGATATCTATACTCCAGTGCAAACAGTATTAGTGAATTATAAAAATCGAGCAGCCCTAACTCAAGCGCAGTTGAAAAAAGCTAACGCCAGAAATAATGATGATGAAAACAATCAGAAAGCGAACCCTAATTATCATCAGATTGATAAACTTACGGTTCAGGTTGAAAAGTCTGAAAGTTTAAATCCAACTGCGGAATTAATTTCCAGAATGCTAAAGAGGCGTCACTATGATAAAGTAGATTTTGAAGTGACAATTCCAGAATTATTGTTGAAACAGCAACAGAAAACAAAAAATATTTTCAATATAGTACTAGGTGCTATTGCTGGTATCTCTCTTTTGGTAGGGGGTATAGGAATTATGAATATTATGCTGGCTTCAGTAATGGAAAGGATTAAAGAGATTGGTCTTAGGTTATCTTTAGGTGCCAAGAAGTCGGATGTAATTCTTCAGTTTTTGCTCGAGGCCGTAATGATCAGTATAAGCGGTGGGATAATTGGTGTTATTTTAGGAATTGTTTTTGCTTATTTAGTAGCCTCATTTGCAGATATTCCAACTATTGTAAGCGGAATTTCAATAGTTATTTCGTTTGGTGTTGCCGCAACGGTTGGTTTAATATTCGGTATAGCGCCAGCTAGAAAAGCAGCAAACCAAGATCCAATAACTTCTTTAAGATATGAATAGAAATTTTATAGTAAGCATAATTATTTTAATAGGATTGAATCTCGTGTCAGTCCAATCAAATGCTCAAAGAACTTATACGCTAGAAGATGTAATTCAAATAGCTAAAACTCAGTCTCCGGCTTTCAAAAGAGCTGAAACAATAAAAGAAAACCGCTATTGGCAATACAGAGTTTTTAAATCTAATTTCGTTCCTCAGCTAAGTTTGAGTGGGACACTACCTAATTTTAATAGATCAGTTACGCCTATCACCCAGGAAGATGGTTCAACTGAGTTTAGATCAGTTTTTAATAGTAATTCTGATGTTTCTTTAAATCTTGAACAGCAAATAGGATTAACAGGAGGGACCGTTTTTTTGAATTCTACTGTAAACCGCTTTGATGACTTTGAGAGGAATGATTTCAGATATGGTGGTGATCCACTATCGATAGGGTTTATTCAACCATTATTTAGATTTAATGAGCTGAAATGGGATAAAAAGATTGAACCATTACGGTTTGAGGAATCAAAGCGTGAGTTCGTAGAGGAGTTTGAACAGATTTCAAAAGATGTTTCATCTAGATTTTTCAATTTGTTAAGTGCTCAGGTTAGTTTACAAATCGCTCAAAAGAATTTAGGTAATAATGACACTATCTATAAAATTGCGCAAGGTCGCTATGAACTAGGTAAAATTCCAGAAAATGAATTATTGCAATTGGAATTAAGCTTAATGAATTCTAGGCAATCTGTTGCTCAAGCAAAACTTGACCTAGAAACAAGACAGCTAGCACTGAAAGCATTTTTAGGTTTAAAAAATGATGATGAACTCAATTTAATTGTTCCTGAGGAAATCCCGGAATTTAATATTAATCCTGATCTTGCACTGCAAGAAGCCTTACGCAACAGGCAGGAGGCTATTGGATTTGAAAGACGACTTTTGGAAGCAGATAAAGAAGTAGATAGAGCGCAAGGAGAAACCGGCTTAAATATGAATTTGTTCGGTAGTTTCGGTCTTACTAATCAAGGAGATCAGCTCCCTGCTATTTACCAAACTCCAGAAAATCAACAAAGAGTTCAGTTAGGCTTTACAATTCCTATAGTGGACTGGGGACGTCAAAAATCCAGAGTTAAAACTGCTCAGGCAAATTATCAACTAGTGCAATATACAGTTCAACAAGAGAGAGTGAATTTTGAGCAGGAGGTTTACACACAAGTTAAAACTTTAGAAATGTTAAGAGATCAAGTGGCAATAACTCAAAAAGCCGATGATATCTCTCAAAGAAGATATGATATTTCTAAAAACAGATACCTAATCGGAAAAATAAGTATTACTGATTTATCAATTGCCTTAACTGAAAAAGATCAAGCCAAAAGAGATTATATCAATTCATTAGGAAATTTTTGGCAAGCATATTTCAATTTAAGACAACTAACCCTTTATGATTTTAAAGAAAACAAACGTTTAATTGAATAAATTAAAGAAATTAGCTTTCTTAAACATTCATTATAAGGTTTTGTAAAAATGCGCTTGCTATTAGGTTTACTCTTTATCATTTTAATTGGCTCTTCCTCTAGTTTTGCGCAGGTAGATTATAATACTAAGTCAACCGAGAAAATAAAAAGAGAACCAGAATTAGAACCAGAAAATGATAGAAAAGAAAGGCGGCTCCTCAGCATCTACATTAAGGACACTAAAAATGTACTGTATGGGAATCCATGCATGGATAAAGTGACACTGCGTTTTGGTTATGAATACGTTGTGATGCCTAAGAATGCTTCTAAATTTCACTCTGGTCTCAGAAGAGTAATGCATAACTTTGGTGTTAAAACCGCCCTGTTTTTTCGAAATCCTTTCTGGAAAATCATATCTAATAAAAAGGCTAAAGAATGCCGACAGAAAACTGGAGACTATATGGGCTAGTCAATCACATGTTAATTATCTCCTAAGTATCAAAAAATCAGTAAGTTGTTTTATTAAATTTAATATTTTTTTAAATTGATAAAGGAAACAACTTTGAATTACCATGGACCTAAGTAAGAATGCTATCGTAGACCTTTTAAATCACACCATTAAAGAAAGCAGAGATGTCAGTTGGAAAATGGGGGCGGGCTATCATAACGGAACCGATGTTTCTATCTATGAGGTATTAATCTATGAGATAAAAAATAACAAAACGATTGGAAGATTTGCTTTTAATGGTAAATCAGGAGAATTGATAAATCAAAGAATTGTGGGCTATAGACAAAAAGCTGCAGATAATATTATTGATGCTTTATTAGATGTTAGTAATTATTTGAAATCAAAATTCTTGAACTGAGTTTCTAGATTATTCATCATTGAGTGATTTATTTAACTCATTTTCATAAACCTTGTAATCCTTCTCATTAAATAAAATAAAGCGTATCAATTTTATGGAAGTTGCTTTACTGCAATACTCTTTAACTGCGGATATAACGATTTTTGTTGCTTCTTCAATTGGATAACCAAATGCACCAGTTGAAATCGCAGGAAATGCAATAGAGTCAACATTATATTTTTCTGCTAACTCCAATGCATTTTTATAGCAGTCTTTTAAAAACTGAACCTCAGGTTGATTAAAACCATATATTGGTCCTAAAACATGAATTATTCTTTTGTTAGGCAATTCATATGCTCCTGTAATAACGGCTTCTCCTGGATGAATAGGAGCTAAGCTTTGGCATTCATCAGCTAGCAATGGACCTGCGGCAGTATGAATAGCACCAGCTACACCACTTCCTATTTGTAATTCAGCATTTGCAGCGTTAACTATTGTATTAATATCATTTTGCTTGGTGATGTCACCAATGTTAATTTCTATCTCAACTTTTCCAAATTTCATAAACGTAGTTTCGGTTATTTATATATTCGTAACTACGCTCGATAAGTTTTAGGAGTATTAAATGAAGTAGTAATTATTCTATATTATTTTCAATAATTCTTTAAAGATTTTTGTCATTTTAGGTTCAGCGTTCATTGCCGCTCCAATGATTTCAGGAATTTCAGCAGGTTTTAATTTTTCAGGATAACATAAGTCTGTAATTACAGAAACCGCAAATACTGGGATTTGAATGTGCCTAGCTGCAATATTTTCCGGTATTGTACTCATACCAACTGCATCAGCACCTATAATATCTAGGTATTTATATTCTGCTGGTGTTTCTAAATTAGGTCCAGCCACTCCTGCATAAACCCCTTCTTTAATGTCTATATTTTGCTGTTTTGCAATTGATTTCGCCTTTTCAATTAAGGTCGGATCATAAGCATCATACATGTCTGGAAATCTACCACCGTATTCATCTAAGTTTTTACCTCTAAGGGGATTTTCAGGAAAAAGGTTTATATGATCCTTAATAATCATTAAATCACTCAAGTCTAAATTTTTATTTAAGCCCCCTGCTGCATTTGATATAAATAAATATTTGATTCCTAGTAAATACATTAATCTCACAGGCATTACAACTTGAGTCATGCTGTAACCTTCATAATAATGAAATCTACCCTGCATGGCTACTACTTTTTTCCCACTTAGTTCACCAAATATAAGTTTACCACTATGGGTTTCTACTGTTGAAACCGGGAAATTAGGAATATCCTTATATGAAAATGAATATTCAATTTCAATATCATCAACTAAAGCACCCAAGCCAGTTCCAAGTATAATTCCAACTTCGGGCTTAAAATCAATCGTTTTTGTTATATACTCTTTTGCTTCTTTTATCTCTTTGCTTGTATTCATAATCGCTAAACAATTTTGTTCCAATTTGATTCTTCTCATGGTGGCTTCAAAATATTTTAATAAAAATTTGAAACCTTTTTATTAAAACATTGTATATGTATCGACATTAAATGTAATAACATTAAATAATAAGAAAATGAAAACAAAAGTTTTATCAATTGGATTAGTGGCTATCATCATGGCTGCAGCGTTTACTATTTTAAGAAAAGAAGTAAAGGTAGATACCAATTCAAGCCAAATAGCTTGGGTAGGAGAGAAAGTTACAGGTCAGCACAACGGAACTGTAAATATTAAAGAAGGTGCTTTAGAAGTTGAAAACGGCCAGGTAACAGGGGGCTCATTCGTAATTGATATGAACTCTATTGACGTTTTAGATTTAGAAGGAGAATATAAAGATAAGTTAATGGGTCACTTAAGATCTGATGATTTTTTTAGTGTTGAATCTCACCCAACAGCTAAATTTGTTATCACATCAATTGAAAAAAGTGAAGCAACTGACGCAACTCATTTTTTAGCTGGTGATTTAACAATCAAAGGGATAACAAATAAAATTACATTCCCTGCTAATATTACAGTTGAGGACGGTAAAGCTACTGCCAAAGCGTCTTTTGCTCTTGATAGAACTAAATGGGAAATTAGATATGGATCTGGTTCTTTCTTTGATGGATTAGGCGATAAAATGATTTATGATGATTTCAAATTATCTGTAAACTTATCATCATTATAATCAGTTAAATACTGAAAATTCTTAGAATAGGGACTTTATGTCCCTATTTTTGTGTCAAAATAAAAAAGCATGATAACGATAATCTCTGGTACGAATAGGAATAATTCTGTTTCAGCTCAAGTAGCTAAACTTTACAAAAAGTTATTAGATGAGAAACAAATAGAGTCAAATATTATTGATTTAGCTGATTTACCTAAAGATTTTGTATACACCGCTCTTTATGATAATAATGGTAAAAACCCCGAATTCAATGAATTCTTGACTCTACTGAGAGCCTCTAAGAAATATGTATTCGTAATTCCTGAATATAATGGCTCATTTCCTGGGGTTTTAAAAGCTTTTATTGATGGGATGGAGTATCCTAATAGCTTTCAGAATAAAAAATGTGCATTGGTTGGGATTTCATCTGGCATGCAAGGTGCCGGCTTGGCTTTAAGTCATATGACAGATATTTTTAACTATTTAGGAATGCATGTTTTAGCATTGAAATTAAAACTTGCCAGAATTGAGAAAAACTTTAACGGTGAAGAAGTTACTGATAAACTTTACAGTGAATTGCTAGAAGAGCAGGTAGAGAAGTTGATTGAGTTTTAAATCATTTTTTAAGTCATTACAGTAAAAAAAAAGCTACTATTATTTCTAAAAGTAGCTTTATGAAAACTATTGAAGTAAAAGAACTAAACCGTCATTATTTCTTTTTCCTTATGCTCTAAGATATCATCTATTTTCTTAGTGAACTCATTAGTTAAATTCTGTACTTTTTCTTCGCCTCTTTTTACATCATCTTCCGATATCCCTTCCTTTTGGAGTTGCTTTAATTGATCATTAGCATCTTTTCTTGCGTTCCGAATAGAAATTTTCCCATCTTCTGCTTCGGTTTTAGCTTGTTTTGTTAAAGAAATTCTTCTCTCCTCTGTTAGCGGTGGAATATTAATTCTAACAATTTCACCATCATTTTGAGGTGTGAACCCAAGATCACTATTAATAATTGCGCGTTCAATTTCACCAATCACATTTTTTTCCCAAGGCTTTATTATGATAGATCGAGCATCGGGAGTACTAATTGAAGCGACTTGATTAATGGGTGTGTCATTATTATAATAATCTACCATTAATCCATCAAGCATTGAAGGGGAAGCTTTTCCTGCTCTGATTTTTTGTAATTCACTTTTAGTATGCTGAATGGCTTTTTCCATCAGCTCTTTTGCTTCTTCTAATACTAAGTCTATTTCTTCCATTGTATTTAATTTTGGGAATTTATCAATGTTCCAACATTTTCACCATTGATAAGGTCATATAAATTACCTTCTTTGTTCATGTCAAATACAATAATAGGTAAATTGTTCTCTTGACATAACGTAAAGGCTGTCATATCCATCACATTTAAACCCTTTTCATAAACTTCTTGAAAAGTGATATTTGAATATCGAGTTGCATCAGCATCTTTTTCAGGGTCAGCTGTATATACTCCATCCACTCTGGTTCCTTTCAATACCACATCTGCTTCTATTTCAATTGCTCTTAAACTAGCTGTGGAGTCAGTAGTAAAGTAAGGATTTCCAATTCCAGCACCAAATATAACTACTCTGCCTTTCTCTAAGTGTCTGATAGCTCTTCTTCTAATAAATGGCTCACAAACCTGCTCCATGTTAATGCCCGACATCAATCTAGTAAACATTCCATGGTTTTCTAAGACACCTTGCACGGCCATTCCATTAATAACAGTGGCTAACATACCCATATAATCACCCTGAACTCTATCTATTCCGGCTGATTCTGCTTGTATTCCTCTAAAAATATTACCTCCACCAATTACAATGGCGATTTCTACTCCCTGGTCATGAATTTTTTTGATTTCCTGTGCATATTGATTTAAACGTTTAGAATCAATTCCATAACCCTCATCACCCATAAGTGATTCCCCACTCAATTTTAATAGAATACGTTTGAATTTCATAAGCTATATTGTTGCAGACTTTAAAGTATATTTATAAATACCAATTCAATATTAAATATAAATCAAATAATTAGAATTGGATGATCAATTGATTTTTTTCTACGCTATCGCCTTTATTGGCTTTAATTTCAGATATCGTACCATCTCCTTCAGCCTTAATCACATTTTCCATTTTCATAGCTTCTAGAATTAACAGCGGATCACCTTTTTTTACCTCATCTCCAGGAGCCACCATAATATCTATAATTAATCCTGGCATCGGTGCTTTCACATCATTTACTTGATTAGAATCCATATCGCTAATCCCCATCTCTTCTAATAAAAGATCCATCTTATCTTTCAGTTCAAGCTCAACTACTTTCCCATTCAATTGCAATTTGAATGTTTTATTATCGTAGTCTATTTCATCTACATGGGCTGTGAAAGTCTTGTTCTTATATATAATATGAAATGATTGATGATCTGTTTTACTGATATCCCAGTTTACTTTTTCATCTTCTATAAATATATCGCCTTCTTTGGTTGAAAGCTTATATTCTTTTTCAGATTGATTGAATTTGATCTCGTACATAACTAAAATTTAACACGAAGATAGGAACACATATCAAATTTTACACATTTAGATTTAAAATAAGAGGAATGAATTAAAATTTTCTTCATTCTTTATACATATACTTTGATTTGAAACCATTTTTAGATTAGTATTGCATCCTGATTTCAGAATAGCAAATAAATTTGCTGGTTACATAAAAAATTTTTGAACGTAAAAATCTGAACCACAGAGCTTAAGAAATCAGAACAACATAAAGTTGAAAAAAAATAATCTTTTTTAGCTTTAAAGTTTGATAAAATATAAAATCCATATAATTTTGCACTTCCTAAAACGAAAGGGATTTAGGAAATGCTTATTGAAACCATTGGGGGAATACCAAAGCGGCCAACTGGGACGGACTGTAAATCCGTTGTCTTATGACTTCACAGGTTCGAATCCTGTTTCCCCCACAATGTTGATTAACATTAGTTAAATGAACATAATTGAAGAGAAATCTTCAAACAAGCGGGAGTAGCTCAGTTGGTAGAGCGGCAGCCTTCCAAGCTGCAGGTCGCGGGTTCGAGCCTCGTCTCCCGCTCTATAATACAATAGGCATTTCGGTGATAAATTAAAGGCAGAACGGAAACGTCACTGCCTTTGTTAGGATGTGCCTGTAAAGGCACTGAATGATTTCAAGCCGATGTAGCTCAGGGGTAGAGTGCTTCCTTGGTAAGGAAGAGGTCGGGGGTTCAAATCCCCTCGTTGGCTCAATCAGTGTTATTGAATAAATATATTATAAATTTTAACTAAACTGAGGATTTTTCAAATATGGCTAAAGAAACCTTTGACCGTTCGAAACCACACGTGAATATCGGTACTATCGGTCACGTGGATCATGGTAAAACTACATTAACTGCAGCAATCTGTAAAGTATTATCTGATAAAGGATTTGCTGATGCAAGAGATTTCTCTTCAATTGATAACGCACCTGAAGAGAAAGAAAGAGGTATTACAATTAACTCTTCACACGTTGAGTACGCTACAGAAAACCGTCACTATGCTCACGTTGACTGTCCAGGTCACGCGGATTACGTGAAAAATATGGTTACTGGTGCTGCTCAAATGGATGGAGCTATCTTAGTAGTTGCTGCTACTGATGGTCCAATGCCACAAACACGTGAGCACATCCTTTTAGCTCGTCAGGTAGGTGTTCCTGCTGTTGTTGCTTTCTTAAACAAAGTTGACTTAGTAGATGATGCTGAATTATTAGAATTAGTAGAAATGGAAGTTAGAGAATTACTTTCTTTCTATGAATTCCCAGGTGATGATTTACCAGTTGTACAAGGATCTGCTTTAGGTGCTTTAAATGGTGAAGCTGAGTGGGTTGCTAAAATTGATGAGTTAATGCAAGCTGTTGATGATTATATTCCATTACCAGAGCGTTTAACTGACAAAGATTTCTTAATGCCTGTTGAAGACGTATTCTCTATTACTGGTCGTGGTACTGTTGCTACTGGTAGAATCGAGAGAGGTGTTATCAACTCAGGTGATCCTGTAGACTTAATCGGTATGGGAGCTGAAGGATTGAAATCAACTGTTACTGGTGTTGAGATGTTCCGTAAAATTTTAGATAGAGGTGAAGCTGGTGATAACGTAGGTCTTTTATTAAGAGGTATTGAGAAAGCTCAAATTAAAAGAGGTATGATTATCTGTAAACCAGGTTCTGTAACGCCACACGCGCATTTCAAAGCTGAGGTTTACGTATTGTCTAAAGACGAAGGTGGACGTCATACTCCATTCTTTAACAAGTACCGTCCACAGTTCTATTTAAGAACAACTGACGTTACTGGTGAGATCATGCTTCCTGAAAACGTTGAAATGGTTATGCCAGGTGATAACGTTACAATTGAGGTGAACTTGATCAACAAAGTTGCTTGTGAAAAAGGTTTACGTTTCGCTATCCGTGAAGGTGGTAGAACTGTAGGTGCTGGTCAGGTAACTGAAATCTTAGACTAATATTTAAGATATAAAAATAAATTAAACGATGCGCTCTCGATATTGTCGGAGCGCATTTGTTTCTTATAAAACTTTTATCTACCTTTGCAGACCATTTTGAGTTGCATTGGTATTTACGGGTGTAGCTCAATTGGTAGAGTAATGGTCTCCAAAACCATTGGCTGGGGGTTCGAGTCCCTCCACCCGTGCAATTTTAACACATTAATAAGATGCAAAAACTTAGTTTATTCTTAAAAGAATCTTGGTCAGAAATGCGATACAAAGTAACATGGCCTACTTACAGCAAATTACAAAATAGTTCTATTTTGGTTTTGGTGGGAGCTTTAGTTTTTGCCCTTTTAATCGGTGTTATTGATTTGGCATTCGATAATGCAATGGAATGGTTTTATAATGCATTTTAGCATTTAAGATATATTGATAATGTCAGAATATAAATGGTACGTTTTAAGAGTAATTAGTGGTCAAGAGAAGAAGATTAAAACTTATCTTGAGAATGAAATTGCTCGTCAAAAAATAGAAGAATTTATTCCTCAAATTCTTATCCCTACAGAAAAGGTATATGAAATGAGGAATGGTAAGAAACGTGTTAGAGAAAAGAATTTTTTTCCTGGTTACGTTTTTGTATCAGCTGACATTACTAATGGTGAAGCGCATCACGCCATTACAAGTATTCCTGGAGTAATAGGATTTCTTGGTGGGCAAGGTGATGAAAAAGAACCGGTTCCTTTAAGACAAAATGAAGTGAATCGAATTCTAGGGAAAGTAGATGAAACTGAAGAAATGGATGAAAAACTGAGCACTCCTTATATAGTAGGGGAATCAGTTAAAGTGATGGATGGACCATTCAGCGGATTTACTGGATCAGTTGAGGAGGTATTTGAAGAAAGAAAGAAACTTAATGTAATGGTTAAGATCTTTGGTCGAAATACTCCGGTGGAATTGAATTACATGCAAGTAGAAAAAACAGAATAGCAAGATGGCTAAGGAAATAAGTGGATATCTGAAATTACAGATTAAAGGGGGAGCTGCCAATCCGTCACCTCCCGTAGGTCCTGCTTTAGGTAGTAAAGGACTTAACATTATGGAGTTCTGTAAGCAATTTAATGGAAGAACTCAGGACAAAGCTGGACAAGTATTGCCGGTAGTGATTACTATTTACAAAGACAAATCATTTGACTTTGTAATTAAAACTCCACCAGCTCCAGTACTTCTATTAGAAGCTTCTAAGAAGAAAAAGGGTTCTGCTGAGCCAAACCGTAACAAAGTTGGTTCTGTAACTTGGGATCAAGTTAAAGAAATCGCTGAAACAAAAATGCAAGACTTAAATGCATTCAAAATTGAGTCAGCTATGCGTCAGGTTGCAGGTACTGCGAGAAGCATGGGTATTAAAGTTACAGGAACTGCTCCTTGGAATTCTTAAACAATAGGTAAAATGGCAAAGCTTACTAAAAATCAAAAAATTGCAGCTGAAAAAGTTGATTCTACAAAAGCATACGCTTTAGATGAAGCTTCTGCATTAGTAAAAGAAATTACAACAACTAAGTTTGATGCGTCTGTTGACCTTGACATAAGATTAGGAGTTGACCCTCGTAAAGCTGATCAAATGGTTAGAGGTGTTGTTGCTCTTCCTCACGGAACAGGTAAAGATGTTAAAGTATTAGCTTTAGTTACTCCTGACAAAGAGCAGGAAGCTAAAGATGCAGGTGCTGATTACGTAGGTCTTGATGATTACATCAAAAAGATCGAAGGTGGTTGGACTGATATAGATATCATTGTAACTATGCCTACTGTTATGGCAAAAGTAGGTAGATTAGGTAAAGTACTAGGGCCAAGAGGTCTGATGCCAAATCCAAAGTCAGGAACTGTTACGCTTGACGTTGGAAAGGCGGTCCAAGAAGTAAAGTCAGGTAAAATTGACTTTAAGGTGGACAAGTTCGGGATTATTCACGCAAGTATCGGTAAAGCTTCCTTCTCGAAAGAGAAAATTGCTGAGAATGCTAATGAATTAATTCAGACTTTAGCGAAGCTGAAACCAGCTTCTTCTAAAGGTACGTATTTTATGAGCATGACCATGTCGTCTACGATGAGCAAGGGAATCTCTATTGACAAAAACTCTATAGCTGGAATTTAATATGACTAGAAAGGAAAAAGGACAACTTATAGAGGAACTAACAGGTAAATTCACGGAAAATCCGCATTTTTATCTGGCTGATGGTTCAGGAATGACTGTTGCAGAAACTAATGCCTTTAGACAACTTGTTTTTGAAAGAGGATTAGAATACAAAGTAGTAAAGAATTCCTTGATTCAGAAAGCATTGGAGAATCAAGAAGAAGATTACTCTGCAATGTTTGGATCATTAAAAGGTTTCTCAGGAATTTTATTTTCTCCTGAAGTAGGTAATGCACCTGCTAAGGTGATTAAAGAATTCCATAAGAAAAACGATACTGAAAAGCCTTTACTTAAAGCTGCTGCTATAGATACAGATGTTTACGTGGGTGCTGAGCACTTAACACCACTTAGCGAGCTTAAATCTAAGAAAGATATGCTTGGTGACATTGTTGGATTACTACAGTCACCTGCTAAGAATGTTATTTCTGCACTACAAAGCGGAGGACATACTGTTTCAGGATTAGTAAAAGCACTTGAAGAAAGAGCACAATAATTAACAATTTACAGAACAAAATCATTAAAATTTAAATAACACAATCATGGCTGATATCAAAGCAATTGGAGATCAATTAGTAGAATTAACAGTAAAAGAAGTTAATGAACTTGCTGATTACCTAAAAGAAACACACGGTATCGAACCTGCAGCAGCTGCAGCTCCTGTTATGGCAGCTGGTGGTGCTGGCGGAGGCGATGCAGCAGAAGAGAAATCATCTTTTGATGTAATCTTAAATTCTGCAGGATCTGCTAAATTACAAGTTGTTAAAGCAGTTAAAGAATTAACTGGTTTAGGCTTGAAAGAAGCAAAAGAATTAGTTGACGGTGCTCCTAAAGCTGTAAAAGAAGGAGTAGCTAAAGACGAAGCAGAGGCGCTTAAAAAGCAACTTGAAGAAGCTGGAGCAGAAGTAGAATTAAAGTAATAAGTTGATCCTGAAAGGGTTAACTGATTTCTGCCCAAGAAATTAGGCCTGGTCCCCGATATTGATAATTCAATATCGGGGTCAGGTCTTTTCCTGTTTGTACTAATTTACGAAACAGGACAGTGCGTTTCGCACTTTATAGATTTACAAAAACTTTAAATATTCAGAGCCTTGGCTAATATAAATCAATCTGAAAGAATCAATTTCTCGTCAATTAAAACAGTAATTGATTATCCTGATTTCCTTGATGTTCAACTCCAATCATTTAAGGATTTTTTCCAATTGGAAACTCCTGCTGAAAAACGAGCTGAAGAAGGAATTTTTAAAGTATTCCAAGAAAACTTTCCAATTTCAGATTCTAGAGAAAACTTTGTTCTAGAATTCGTTGACTATCTAGTTGACCCACCAAAATATGATATTGATGGTTGTATCGATAGAGGTTTAACTTATTCAGTTCCTTTAAAAGCAAAATTAAGATTAATTTGCAATGATGAGGACAATGAAGACTTTGAAACAATTGAGCAAGAGGTATTCTTAGGGAATATCCCTTACATGACAGAAAAGGGCTCTTTCATTATTAATGGAGCTGAGCGTGTTATTGTATCTCAATTACACAGATCACCAGGTGTGTTCTTTGCTCAAAGTAAACACACAAACGGTACTAAATTATATTCTGCGAGAATTATCCCATTCAAAGGATCTTGGATTGAATTTGCTACAGATGTTAATAATGTGATGTATGCCTACATCGACAGAAAGAAGAAATTCCCTGTTACTACATTATTACGTGCTATCGGTTATGGTTCTGATAAAGATATTTTAGATCTTTTCAATCTTTCTGAAGAAGTAGAAGGTACGAAAGCGGCATTAAAGAAAGTTATCGGAAGAAAACTTGCTGCAAGAGTTCTTAAAACATGGACAGAGGATTTCGTGGATGAAGATACAGGAGAAGTTGTATCTATCGATAGAAATGAAGTTCTTTTAGAAAGAGACTCAGTAATTGAGGAAGAAGATATTGACTTAATCTTAGATGCTGGTGTTAAATCTATTATTTTACATAGAACTGATGTAAATATCACTGATTACAGCATTGTATATAATACATTACAAAAAGATAACTCAAACTCTGAAAAAGAGGCAGTAGAACAAATTTATCGTCAGCTTAGAAATACCGAGGCTCCTGATGAGGCTACTGCAAGAGAGATTATCCAAAACTTATTTTTCTCTGAAAAGAGATATGATTTAGGTGAAGTTGGTAGATATAGAATCAACAAAAAATTAGGCTTAGATATTGAAGCTGATACTAAAGTTTTAACAAAAGTGGATATTATTCACATTGTTAAATACCTAATTGGTTTGATAAACTCTAAAGCTATTGTTGATGATATCGATCACTTAAGTAACAGAAGAGTTAGAACTGTTGGTGAGCAATTATATGCGCAGTTTGGAGTAGGTTTAGCTAGAATGGCTAGAACTATCCGTGAGAGAATGAATGTAAGAGATAATGAAGACTTCAAGCCTGTTGATTTGATCAATGCTAGAACATTATCTTCTGTTATTAACTCATTCTTTGGTACTAACCAGTTATCTCAATTTATGGATCAAACGAACCCATTATCTGAGGTAACTCATAAAAGAAGAATGTCTGCTTTAGGACCAGGTGGTTTATCAAGAGAACGTGCTGGTTTTGAGGTTCGTGATGTTCACTATACTCACTACGGTAGATTATGTACGATTGAAACTCCTGAAGGTCCAAACATTGGTTTGATATCTTCTTTATGTGTTCATGCCAAAGTAAACAATATGGGATTCATCGAAACCCCATATAGAAAAGTTGAAAATGGTAAAGTAGACATGAGCGGTAACGTATTATACTTAACTGCTGAAGAAGAAGATGACCACAACATCGCCCAGGCTAACGCTCCAATTGATGATTCAGGTAAATATTTGAACGATAGAGTAAAAGCTAGATTTGAAGGTGACTTCCCAGTATTAGAGCCAAAAGAGCTTTCTTACATGGATATTGCTCCTAACCAAATTGTATCAGTTGCAGCTTCTATGATTCCATTCTTGGAGCATGATGATGCAAACCGTGCTTTGATGGGATCAAACATGCAGCGCCAAGCAGTTCCTTTATTGAGACCTGAAGCACCTATTGTAGGTACTGGTTTAGAAGGCCGAGTAGCTAGCGATTCTAGAAGTATGATTGTTGCTGAAAAGGATGGTGTAGTTACTTTTGTGGATGCCACTAAGATTGTGATTAAGTATGACATGACAGAAGAGGAAAAATTAGTTTCCTTTGATGATGATGAAAGAGTATATGACTTAATCAAATTCAGAAGAACAAATCAAAATACTACGATAAACCTTAGATCTATCGTTTACAAAGGTGATAGAGTAACTAAAGGTCAGATTCTATGTGATGGTTATGCTACTGAGAAAGGTGAGTTAGCTATTGGTAGAAATATGAAAGTTGCCTTCATGCCTTGGCAAGGATACAACTTCGAGGATGCGATTGTAATCTCTGAAAGAGTTGTTCGTGATGATATATTTACTTCTATTCACATTGAAGAATTTGAACTAGAGGTTAGAGATACAAAAAGAGGTGAAGAAGAATTAACTTCTGAAATTCCTAACGTAAGTGAAGAAGCAGTTAAAAACCTTGATGAAAATGGTATCATCAGAACAGGTACTGAAATCAAAGAAGGTGATATTTTAATTGGTAAGATTACACCTAAAGGTGAAACAGATCCAACCCCTGAAGAAAAGCTACTAAGAGCTATCTTCGGTGATAAGGCTGGTGATGTTAAAGATGCTTCAATGAAAGCTTCTCCATCTTTAAGAGGAGTTGTAATTGATACTAAGCTTTTCGCAAGACACAAAAAAGATAAAGAAGGTAGAGCTGCTGCTAAGAAAGAAGTAGAAGTTCTAGGAAAAGAGTATAGTCGTCAATTATTAAAGTTAAGAGAGCTCAAGATTGAAAAACTTACTGAATTATTAGAAGGTAAGACATCACAAGGAATCAAACATAAGTTTGGTGATGAGATCATGAGTAAAGGTGTTAAGTTCACTAGAAATAACATTGAGAAAAACTTATTCCCTGAGAAAAATATCTACAGAGATGAAAGTAATTACAATGTTCCTGAAGAAGTAAACTTAATTTCTGACTTAATTCTTGATAACTGGACTGATGATGACAATATCAATAAGCTAATCGTTGATTTAGTAAGAAATTACAATAAGAGACGTAACGAGATTGCCGGTAAATTCAAGAGAGAGAGATTTACGATTGAAGTAGGGGATGAATTACCAGCAGGAATCGTTCAGCTTGCAAAAGTTTATGTTGCTAAGAAACGTAAATTAAAAGTAGGTGATAAGATGGCGGGTCGTCACGGTAACAAAGGTGTGGTAGCTAAGATTGTTCGTGATGAAGATATGCCATTCTTAGAAGATGGAACTCCAGTAGATATCGTATTGAATCCACTAGGTGTACCATCAAGGATGAACATTGGTCAGATTTATGAAACTGTATTAGGTTGGGCCGGATTAAAATTAGGACGTAAATATGCGACTCCTATTTTTGATGGTGCTACTTCAGATGAGGTATCAGCAGAGTTAGCGGAAGCTGGATTGCCTGAATTTGGTAGAACACATTTATATGACGGATTAACAGGTGATAGATTCGATCAAAAAGTAACGGTTGGAGTTATTTACATGCTGAAATTAGGTCACTTAATTGATGACAAGATGCATGCTCGTTCTATCGGACCTTACTCATTAATTACACAGCAACCATTGGGTGGTAAAGCTCAATTTGGTGGTCAGCGTTTTGGTGAGATGGAGGTTTGGGCATTAGAGGCATTTGGTGCTTCTCATGTTCTACAAGAGATTCTTACAATCAAATCTGATGATGTGATTGGAAGAGCTAAAGCCTATGAAGCTATTGTTAAAGGTGAAAATATGGGTAAACCAAATATTCCGGAATCATTCAATGTATTGGTTCATGAATTAAGAGGTTTAGCATTAGAAATCACTTTAGACTAATTTCAATTGTTTTATCGGGGTCTTTAATGGCCCCATTTAGATACATTTATTATGGCGTTCAAAAAAAACAAAAAAATCAACACTGACTTTTCAAAAATCACCATTAGTTTGGCTTCTCCAGAGTCTATTCTGGAAAGTTCTCATGGTGAGGTCACTCAGCCAGAAACCATCAATTACCGTACTTATAAGCCGGAAATGGGTGGTTTATTCTGTGAAAGAATATTCGGTCCTGTAAAAGACTGGGAATGTCATTGTGGTAAATATAAAAGAATCAGATATAAAGGGATTATCTGTGATAGATGTGGGGTTGAAGTAACAGAGAAAAAAGTACGTAGAGAGAGAATGGGCCATATTGAGCTAGTGGTTCCAGTTGCTCACATTTGGTACTTCAAATCTCTACCTAATAAAATTGGTTACTTACTAGGTTTACCTACTAAGAAATTAGACCAAATCATTTATTACGAAAGATATGTAGTAATCCAGCCAGGTGTTAAAGAAGAGGATGGTATTGCGTACATGGATTTCTTAACAGAAGATGAGTATCTAGATATTTTAGATAAATTACCTAGAGAAAATCAACAGTTAGATGATGATGATCCAAACAAATTCATCGCTAAAATGGGTGCTGAAGCATTAGATATGCTTTTAAGCAGAATCCAATTAGATGAATTATCATACGAATTAAGACATCAGGCAGCTACTGATACTTCTCAACAAAGAAAAGCTGAAGCTTTAAAAAGATTGAGAGTAGTTGAAGCCTTCCGTGATGCAAGAACAAGAATTGAAAATCGTCCTGAATGGATGATCATCAGAATGGTGCCAGTAATTCCGCCAGAACTAAGACCTTTAGTTCCATTAGATGGTGGTCGTTTTGCTACTTCTGATTTAAATGATTTATACAGAAGAGTTATCATCAGAAATAACCGTCTGAAAAGATTGATCGATATCAAAGCTCCTGAAGTAATTCTTAGAAATGAGAAGAGAATGTTGCAGGAAGCCGTTGATTCATTATTCGATAACTCTAGAAAAGTTAACGCTGTAAGATCTGATGGAAACAGAGCCTTGAAATCACTTTCAGATATGTTGAAAGGTAAGCAAGGTAGATTCCGTCAAAACTTATTAGGTAAAAGGGTTGATTACTCTGGTCGTTCTGTAATTGTAGTAGGACCTGAGTTAAAAATGCATGAATGCGGTTTGCCTAAAAATATGGCAGCTGAGCTATTCAAGCCATTTATCATCCGTAAATTAATTGAAAGAGGAATTGTTAAAACGGTTAAATCAGCGAAGAAAATCGTTGACCGTAAAGATCCGGTAGTTTGGGATATTTTGGAGAATGTGATGAAAGGACATCCTGTATTATTAAACAGGGCTCCAACACTTCACAGATTAGGTATCCAGGCATTCCAGCCTAAATTAATTGAAGGTAAAGCAATTCAGTTACACCCATTAGCGTGTACAGCATTTAATGCCGATTTCGATGGTGACCAGATGGCGGTTCACGTTCCGTTAGGACATGAAGCAATTTTGGAAGCCTCAACATTAATGCTTTCTTCGCATAATATCTTAAACCCTGCTAACGGGGCTCCAATTACTGTACCTTCTCAGGATATGGTTTTGGGTCTTTATTATGTTTCAAAAGGTAGAAAATCTACTGAGGAAGAGCCAGTTGCTGGAGAAGGAAAAATCTTCTACAGTGCTGAGGAAGTTATCATTGCTATCAATGAAAAGAAAGTTTCTAAGCATGCCCACATAAAATTAAGAACTTATGTTCGCAATGCTGAAGGTGAATTAGAAAGAAAAATAATTGATACAGTAGCAGGTCGTGTAATCTTCAATGAAAGTGTTCCTGAAGAAGTAGGTTATATCGATCAATTATTAACTAAAAAGAACTTACAGGGTATAATTGCCCATGTATATAAACTAGCTGGATCAGCAAAAACCGCTAAATTCTTAGATGATATCAAAGAATTAGGTTTCCAAAATGCTTATAAAGGTGGTCTGTCAATGGGACTTGGTGATATCATGGTTCCTGAAGTGAAAGATACATTAGTTGAGCAAGCTAAGGAAGAAGTTGATGCAGTATGGAACAATTACTTGATGGGTCTTATCACAGATAATGAGCGTTATAATCAAGTAATTGATATCTGGACAAGAATCAATTCTCAATTGACGAACACTCTAATGCAACAATTAGAGGAAGATAATCAAGGATTCAACTCTATTTATATGATGATGCACTCTGGAGCTAGAGGTTCAAGAGAGCAGATTCGTCAGTTAGGTGGAATGAGAGGATTGATGGCGAAACCACAGAAAAACTTAGCAGGATCTGTAGGAGGTATTATTGAAAACCCAATTCTATCTAACTTCCGTGAGGGACTTGATGTAATTGAGTACTTTATCTCTACACACGGTGCTCGTAAAGGTCTTGCCGATACAGCTTTGAAAACGGCCGATGCTGGTTACTTAACTAGAAGATTGGTTGATGTTGCTCAAGATGTTGTGGTAAATGAAGTAGACTGTGGCACGCTTAGAGGTCTAGTAGTTTCTGCATTGAAAGATAATGATGAAATCGTTGAGTCATTAGCTGAAAGAATTCTTGGTAGAGTTAGTGTTCATGATATTTATCACCCACAAACTGACGAGTTAATCGTTGAGTCTGGTGAAACGATCACAGATGAAATTTGTGATAAAATAGATGAAGCTTTAATAGAAGAGGTGGAAATTAGATCTGTATTAACTTGTGAAACCCGTCAAGGAGTTTGTAGTAAGTGTTACGGAAGAAACTTAGCTACTTCTAAAATCGCACAAAAAGGAGATTCAGTTGGTGTAATTGCAGCTCAATCAATTGGTGAGCCAGGAACGCAGTTGACACTTAGAACCTTCCACGTTGGGGGTACTGCTTCTAACATTGCGGTTGAAGCAACCATTAAAGCGAAAACTGCCGGTGTTGTAGAATTTGAGGACTTAAGAGCTATTCAATCTACAGATGACGAAGGAGAGTCAAGAACGGTAGTAATGGGTAGATCTGGTGAGATTAAAATCATCGATCCTAAATCTAAAAAGGTATTAATGAGTAATCACGTACCTTATAGTGCAACACTTAAAGTTAAAGAAGGTGAAAAAGTAGAAAAGGATCAGGAACTTTGTTTCTGGGACCCATATAATGCTGTTATTCTTTCTGAATTTGAAGGAGTTACTGAATTTGAAAGTATCGAAGAAGGTATCACTTATAAAGAGGAATCAGATGAGCAAACAGGTCACAGAGAAAAAGTTATAATCGATACAAAAGATAAAACTAAAAACCCTGCTGTAATTGTAAATACTAAAGGACAAGATCCTAAGACTTACAATATTCCAGTGGGAGCTCACTTATCAGTTGATGAAGGAGCTAAAATTAAGCCTGGTCAGATCTTAGCTAAAATACCAAGATCTACATCCAAATCTAAAGATATTACAGGGGGTCTTCCTAGGGTAACTGAGTTGTTCGAGGCTAGAAACCCTTCAAACCCTGCGGTTGTATCTGAGATTGATGGTGTTGTGACCTTTGGTGGAATCAAGAGAGGTAACAGAGAAATCTTTATTGAATCTAAAGATGGTGTTAAGAAAAGATATTTAGTGTCTCTATCTAAACACATTTTAGTTCAGGATAATGACTTTGTGAAAGCTGGTTATGCACTTTCTGATGGAGCGACAACTCCAAATGATATTCTTTCTATTAAAGGACCGACAGCTGTTCAGGAATATATCGTTAATGAAATTCAGGAAGTGTACCGTCTACAAGGTGTGAAAATCAATGATAAGCACATCGAGGTAATCGTTAGACAAATGATGCAGAAAGTTCAGGTTCTAGAATCTGGTGATACTACTTTCTTACCTAATCAGGTAGTGGATCGTTTCGTGTTCAGAGAAGAAAACGATAGAATTTTAGATATGAAAGTGGTTACAGATGCTGGAGATTCTCCAAATCTAAAACCAGGGCAAATCATTTCAGCAAGAAAATTAAGAGATGAAAACTCAACGCTGAAAAGAAAAGATATGAAGTTAGTGAAAACTAGAGATGCTGAGCCTGCGGTTTCTAAACCAACATTACAAGGTATTACGCAATCATCTTTAGGAACTGAAAGCTTTATATCAGCAGCATCATTCCAGGAAACTACTAAAGTGTTAAGTGAAGCTTCAATTAGAGGTAAAGCCGACCACTTATTAGGATTGAAAGAGAATGTAATTGTAGGACACTTGATTCCTGCAGGTACAGGCTTGAAGGATTGGACTGAAATGATTGTTGGTTCTAAAGAAGAACTTGACAGCATGAAAGAAAGTAAAGTAGCAGAAGAAAAGACTGAAGCATAATTCAGTCTTTCTTTTAAATAAATCCAGTATATAAAATGGAGGAACAAAAAGGAAATAAGAAACAGAACCAAATTAACATTGAACTACCCGAAGATGTAGCGGAAGGTGTTTATGCTAATTTGGCAATGGTGGCGCACTCTAACAGTGAATTTGTTATTGATTTTATCCGATTAATGCCAGGAGTACCTAAAGCGAAAGTAAAATCTAGAGTTGTAGTGACTCCAGAGCATGCAAAAAGGTTATTGAATGCATTAAAAGATAATATTAATAAATACGAAAAGAATTTTGGACCGATAAAACAATCAGAAGAATCACCGAAATTTCCGATGAATTTTGGTTCAAATGTCGGAGAAGCTTAAGCTTATTCCTTATAAATTAGGGCTTTGTGAAAATAATTAATCAGATGTGTTTGGATAATGCATCTGATTTTTTACCTTTGCAGTCCTAAAAATCTCAAGTAGTAATAGAAGATAAAGTTATAATAAATGCCTACTATACAACAATTAGTTAAAAAGGGTAGAAAGAAATTGACTTCTAAGTCAAAATCTCCTGCTTTGGATTCTTGCCCACAAAGAAGAGGTGTATGTACTCGTGTTTATACAACCACTCCTAAAAAGCCTAACTCAGCAATGAGAAAAGTGGCTAGGGTTAGGTTAACCAATCAAAAAGAAGTGAACGCGTACATCCCTGGTGAAGGTCATAACCTACAAGAACACTCAATAGTGTTAATTAGGGGAGGAAGAGTAAAAGATTTACCGGGTGTGAGATATCACATCATTAGAGGTGCATTGGATACTGCTGGTGTAAACGGTCGTACCCAAAGAAGATCAAAATACGGAGCTAAAAGACCTAAGAAATAAAGAAAGATGAGGAAAGCAAAACCTAAAAAAAGATATATCCTTCCAGATCCTAAATTTGGAGATACATTAGTTACAAAATTTGTAAACTACCTAATGGTGGATGGTAAAAAAAGTGTTGCATACAACATTTTTTATGATGCCTTAAACATGGTAGAGGAAAAAACAAAAGAGAACGGATTGGAAGTTTGGAAAAAAGCTTTGTCTAATATTTCTCCTGCTGTAGAGGTGAAAAGTAGAAGAGTGGGTGGAGCAACATTCCAAGTGCCACTAGAAGTTCGTCCTGAAAGAAAAATATCTTTAGGAATTAAATGGATGATCACTTTTGCTAGAAAAAGAGGTGAAAAAACCATGACAGAACGTTTAGCTGGTGAAATCATTGCTGCTTCTAAAGGTGAAGGAGCTGCTATCAAAAAGAAAGATGATACGCACCGTATGGCTGAAGCAAATAAAGCATTTTCTCATTTTAGATTTTAAAAGCTAATATAATGGCAAGAGATCTCAGACTAACACGTAATATAGGTATCGCTGCTCACATCGATGCCGGAAAAACTACTACTACTGAAAGGATTTTATACTATACTGGTGTAAGTCACAAAATTGGTGAGGTTCATGATGGTGCTGCCACTATGGACTGGATGGAACAAGAGCAGGAAAGAGGTATTACTATTACTTCAGCTGCAACTACCGTGTTCTGGCCATACAAGGGTGAAGAATACCATATCAATATCATTGATACTCCGGGTCACGTTGACTTTACTGTAGAGGTAAACAGATCTTTAAGAGTATTAGACGGTTTAGTTTTCTTATTCAGTGCTGTTGATGGTGTTGAACCTCAGTCAGAAACTAACTGGAGACTAGCAGATAACTATAAAGTATCAAGAATCGGTTTCGTTAACAAAATGGACCGTGATGGTGCAGACTTCCTAAATGTTTGTCGTCAGGTAAAAGAAATGTTAGGGACTAAGTCAGTTCCTTTACAGTTACCAATTGGTGCAGAAGGAAACTTCAAAGGCGTTGTCGACTTAGTTGAAATGAAAGCTTTCGTTTGGAACGAGGAAGATAATGGAATGACTTGGGAAGAGGTAGAAATACCAGCTGATATGCAAGATGAGGTAAACGAATACCGTGAACACTTGTTAGAATCAGTAGCAGAGTATGATGAGTCTCTAATGGAGAAATACTTTGATGATCCTGAATCTATTACAAGAGATGAGGTAATTGCTGCATTGAGAGCTGCAACCTTAGATCTTGCATTTGTTCCAATGATGTGTGGATCAGCATTTAAAAATAAAGGAGTTCAGACTTTATTGAACTATGTAATGGAATTATTACCTTCTCCATTAGATAGAGATAATATTGTAGGTACAAATCCTGATACTGAAGAGCCTACAAGTAGAAAGCCAACTGCAGAAGATCCATTTTCTGCATTAGCATTCAAAATTGCTACTGATCCATTCGTAGGTCGTTTATGTTTCGTAAGATCATATTCTGGTACTTTAGAATCAGGTTCTTATGTATTCAATACTAGAACGAATAAAAAAGAAAGAATTTCTAGAATCTTCCAAATGCATGCAAATAAGCAGAACCAAATTGAAAAGCTTCATGCTGGTGATATTGCTGCAGTGGTTGGTTTTAAAGATATAAAAACAGGAGATACCCTTTGTAACGAGAATCACAAGATTGTTCTTGAATCAATGGTCTTCCCAGATCCAGTTATTGGTTATGCAATTGAGCCTAAAACTCAGGCAGATGTTGATAAGATGGGTATGGCTATCGCTAAATTAGTGGAAGAAGATCCTACGCTTCAAGTCAATACTGATGAGGAAACTGGTCAGACTATTCTTAGAGGTATGGGTGAGTTACACTTGGATATCATCATGGATCGTCTAAGAAGAGAATTCAAGGTTGATGTTAACCAAGGTGCTCCTCAGGTGGCTTACAAAGAGGCAATCACAACTTTAGTTGATCACAAAGAGGTTTATAAAAAGCAGTCTGGTGGTAAAGGTAAATTTGCGGACATCGTTTTCAAATTATCTCCTGCTGAGGAAAATGAAAAGGGTGAAATCGAACCAGGTTTACAATTTGATAACAAAATTACTGGTGGTGTTATTCCAAAAGAATTTATACCAGCAATCCAGAAAGGTTTCACTGAGGCAATGTCTAATGGTCCTTTAGCTGGTTATCCAATTGAGGCTATGAAAGTTGAGCTTTATCATGGTAGTTTCCACGATGTCGATTCCGATGCTCTTTCTTTCGAATTAGCTGCAAGAATAGGTTTCAAAGAAGCTGCTAAGAAAGCAGGTCCTCAATTACTTGAGCCAGTAATGAAAGTTGAGGTTACAACACCAGATGAATATACTGGTCCTGTAACTGGTGACTTGAATAAGAGAAGAGGTTTAATGAAAGGTATGGATCCTAAAGGCGCTGCACAAATTATCAGAGCAGATGTTCCTTTATCAGAGTTGTTTGGTTATGTGACTGACTTAAGAACGATCACGTCCGGTAGAGCAACAGCTTCATTGACTTTCTCACACTATGACCCAGTACCTCAAAATATTGCTGAAGAAGTAATTGCAAAATCTAAAGGGGAGACTGTTAAATAATAGGAATTATGAATCAGAAAATAAGAATAAAGTTAAAATCATACGATCACAATTTAGTTGACAAGTCTTCTGATAAAATTGTGAGAGCTGTAAAGACAACTGGTGCAGTAGTAAGTGGTCCAATACCTCTTCCTACAGAAAAAGAGATTTTTACAGTATTGCGTTCTCCGCACGTAAACAAGAAGTCACGTGAGCAATATCAATTATGTACTTTTAAGAGATTAGTTGATATTTATTCAAACAGCGCAAAAACAGTTGATGCTTTAATGAAACTAGAACTTCCTAGTGGAGTTGATGTAGAGATTAAAGTATAATATAACAATTTTAAAATAGAGAAAAACCAATGATCTGTATATCATTGGTTTTTCTTTTTTATAATTTTGTATTTTTTAATGTTGTAAGTTTTGTAGCTTATAATATTTTACTAACTTTGCAGTCCTTTCGGGAAAAGCTACGGTTAAACCCGTTTAAAGGTTGTTAATCATAATTAATAATGTCTGGAATAATAGGAAAAAAAATCGGAATGACTAGTATCTACGGTGTCGATGGACGAAATGTCGCATGCACGGTGATAGAGGCTGGTCCTTGTGTGGTTACACAAGTAAAAAAAGAGGAAACCGATGGTTATTCTGCTATTCAGTTGGGCTATGAAGAGCGCAAGGAAAAGAATACACCAAATGCATTGAAAGGGCATTTCAAAAATGCTCAAACAACACCTAAAAAGAAACTCGTTGAGTTCCGTGAATACGAAGGCGAAGAAGCTTTTGTTGAGAACTACAGTTTAGGACAAACTGTAACAATTGGCGATGTATTCGAAGAAGGTGACTTTGTTGATGTTGCAGGTTCATCTAAAGGTAAAGGATTCCAAGGTGTTGTAAAACGTCATGGTTTCGGTGGAGTTGGTCAAGCAACTCATGGTCAGCACAACAGACAGAGGGCACCAGGTTCAATTGGTGGTGCTTCTTATCCGGCAAGAGTATTTCCGGGTATGAGAATGGCTGGTAGAACTGGAGGTAATAGAGTGAAAAACACTAACCTTAAGGTTTTAAAATTGATCCCTGAGAAAAACTTATTATTAGTAAGTGGCTCAGTACCGGGTGCTAAAAATTCATTTGTAATAATAGAGAAATAAAGATGGAGCTTTCAATTATAAAACATACAGGCGAAGACACCGGAAGAAAAATTTCTTTATCGGATGCCATCTTTGATATAGAGCCTAATGATCACGCTATCTACTTAGACGTGAAACAAAAAATGGCTAATGCGAGACAAGGAACGCATAAATCGAAAGAAAGAGCGGAAATTTCTGGTTCTACTAGAAAAATTAAGAAACAAAAAGGTACTGGTACAGCTCGTGCTGGTAGTATCAAGTCACCTATATTCAAAGGCGGTGGTAGAGTTTT
The DNA here is from genome assembly GCF_030503895.2 of Marivirga arenosa. GTDB lineage: Bacteria > Bacteroidota > Bacteroidia > Cytophagales > Cyclobacteriaceae > Marivirga > Marivirga arenosa. The sequence continues at coordinate 725,950 of NZ_CP129970.2, read as the reverse complement.
CGGTCCAAGACCAAAAGACTACAGCTTTAAATTGAATAAGAAGTTAAAGTCATTAGCAAGAAAGTCAGCATTGACTTATAAAGCTAAAGATCAAATGATATCAGTATTAGAAGGTTTTACTTTCAATGAAATTAAAACTAAGCATTATACTGAAATGTTAAGCAAGTTGTCTTTAGGAGATAAAAAGACACTTTTAGTTCTTCCTGAATCTGATAAGAACATTGTCTTATCTGGAAGAAATGTAAAGAACGCACAGGTAACTACAGTTGATTCATTAAATACATATGATGTACTTCATGCTGATCAGTTGCTTTTCGTTGAAGGTTCTATAGAGAAAATTGAAAACTTATTTAAGTAAAAGATATGAGCGTTTTAATTAAACCACTTGTAACGGAAAAAGTCTCAGACCTCAACGAAAAAGGTAAATATGGATTTGTTGTAGATGTTAATGCTAACAAAATCCAAATTAAAGCTGAGGTTGAAAAAACGTACGGTGTAAATGTTGAGAGTATCAACACTATGAGATATTTGGGTAAACAAAAATCTCGATACACCAAGTCTAGGATCTTAACTGGAAGAAAACCTAGTTTCAAAAAAGCAATTGTAACTGTAGCAGAAGGAGAGGTAATCGATTTCTACAGCGAAATTTAATGATCTGAAAAATGGCAGTTAAAAAATTAAGACCAGTTACAGCTGGACAACGATATAGATTAGCACCGGTTTATACGGAATTAAGTAAGGTATCTCCAGAGAAATCTTTACTTGCTCCTAGTAAAAAATCAGGTGGTAGAAATAATTCAGGACGTATGACTATGCGCTACTTAGGTGGTGGTCATAAGCAGAGTCTTAGAATTATCGACTTTAAAAGAAATAAATTAAATATCCCTGCTAAGGTAGCTACTTTAGAGTATGATCCGGGTAGAACAGCATTCATTGCATTATTGCACTATGCTGATGGTGAGAAACGATACATCATCGCGCCTAATGGGTTAAAAGTAGGGGATACTATTTTATCAGGTAAAGGAATTGCTCCTGAAGTAGGTAATGCGCTTCCTCTTACTGATATACCTCTAGGTACGATCGTTCATAATATCGAGATTAAGCCTGGAGCAGGTGGCGCTATTTCTAGAAGTGCTGGATCTTACGCTCAGCTTTTAGCGAGAGAAGGTAAATATGCTACATTGAAATTACCTTCAGGTGAGATGAGATTAGTACTAAGTGCTTGTATGGCAACCATTGGAACTGTATCGAATGCAGATCACATGATTGTTAAGTTAGGTAAAGCTGGACGTAAACGTTGGTTAGGTAGAAGACCTAGAACGAGAGCGGTTGTTATGAACCCAGTTGATCACCCAATGGGTGGTGGTGAAGGTAGAGCTTCAGGAGGTCACCCAAGATCAAGAAAAGGTTTATTAGCGAAAGGTTTAAAAACCAGAGCACCTAAGAAATATTCCAATAAATTAATTATCGGTAAAAAGAAATAATAGATGGCTAGATCATTAAAAAAAGGACCTTATATCGACTTTCGTCTTGAAAAGAAAGTTGATAACATGAATGAATCCGGTAAGAAATCGGTTATCAAAACTTGGTCAAGAAGATCTATGATTTCTCCTGATTTTGTTGGTCATACTTTTGCAGTACACAATGGGAATAAATTTATCCCTGTTTATGTAACTGAAAATATGGTAGGACATAAGTTAGGTGAGTTTTCTCCTACTAGAAACTTCAGGGGTCATATAAATAAAAAAGATAAAGGTAAGAGATAATGGAAGCAATAGCTAAATTAAATAACGTACCTACATCTCCTCGAAAAATGAGGATGGTAGTGGATCTTATCAGAGGTGAAAAAGTAAATCGTGCATTAAACATATTAAAGTTTGAGTCTAAGCATGGTGCTGCTAGAGTAGAAAAATTATTGCTTTCTGCAATTGCCAACTGGCAACAGGCAAATCCAGATACTGATCTTGAAGATGCTGACTTAATTGTTAAGTCTGTTAAAGTGGATAGTGGAAGGATTTTAAAAAGATTAAGACCCGCTCCTCAAGGTAGAGCTCACAGAATTAGAAAAAGGTCTAACCATGTAACTTTGATTGTTGACAGTGCTGCGGATGAAGCGGTATTGGCTGAAACTGATAACGCTGAAAATAAATAACAATGGGACAGAAAGTTAATCCAATAGGTTTTCGTTTAGGTGTCGTTCGTGGTTGGGAATCCAACTGGTACGGAGGAAAAGGTTTGTCTTTTTCTGAAAAACTAATAGAGGATCAAAAAATAAGAGAATATATATTAGCTCGTATTCCTAAAGGTGGAATATCTAAAATTGTTATCGAAAGAACTTTAAAGAGAATTACTTTAACTGTTCACACTGCTAGACCTGGTGTTGTTATCGGTAAAGGTGGTAGTGAGGTAGATAAATTGAAGGAAGAGCTTAAAAAATTAACTGGTAAAGACGTTCAGATCAACATATTTGAGATCAAACGTCCTGAATTAGACGCTAAATTAATTGGTGAGTCTATCGGACAGCAGTTAAAAGCTAGAATCTCTTATAGAAGAGCAATGAAACAAGCTATTGCGTCTGCTATGAGAGTAGGTGCTCAAGGTATTAAAATTAAAGTTTCTGGTCGTTTAGGCGGAGCGGAAATGGCACGTACCGAAATGTATAAAGAGGGAAGAATTCCTTTGCATACATTGAGAGCGGATATTGACTATGAAACAACACATGCTCACACTATTTATGGTACAATTGGTGTGAAAGTATGGGTATTCAAAGGTGAAGTATTCGGCAAGAGAGACTTGTCGTTAAACGTTGGGGCGAGCCAATCAGGAAAAGGTAGTGGCCCGGCTAATAATAGAAGAAGTGAACGTCCTAAAAGAAAGCGTAAATAATCGCTTTCTTTGGTAAAAGATTTTTAAAAAATGTTACAGCCAAAAAGAACAAAATTTAGGAAAAAGCAAAAAGGTAGAGTAAAAGGGATTGCTCAAAGAGGGCATAATATCGCTTTTGGTAGTTTTGCTTTAAAGTCACTGGAGCCGGGTTGGATTACCAGTAGACAGATAGAAGCCGCAAGGATTGCTATGACAAGAGCAATGAAAAGACAGGGTCAAGTTTGGATCAGAATATTTCCAGACAAGCCTATAACCAAAAAGCCTGCAGAGGTTAGGATGGGTAAGGGTAAAGGTGCTCCAGAATACTGGGTAGCAACTGTTAAACCCGGAACAATTATGTTTGAGGCAGGTGGTGTAACAATGGATTTAGCCAAAGAAGCTTTAAGATTGGCTGCACAAAAGTTACCTGTTAAAACTAAGTTTTCTGTTAGAAGGGATTACGCTGAAAACCCAATATTATAATGAAAAACGCAGATATTAAGAAATTATCCATTGACGAGCTCAATGAGAATATAAAAGTTGAAGGACAAAAACTTCATAAGTTGAAGTTTGCACATGCTATCTCTCCTATAGAGAATCCTATGCAAATAAGAGATACTCGTAAGAATATTGCTCGTTTGCAGACTGAACTAAGAAGTAAAGTACTTGCTAAATAATTGCTAAGATGGAAAGAAACCTTAGAAAGGAAAGAGTAGGGTTAGTTGTTAGTAACAAAATGGACAAGTCCATTACCGTTTCTGTTGAAAGAAAGGTTAAACACCCTATATATGGTAAATTCGTGAAGAAAAATACCAAATTCATGGCTCATGATGAGTCTAACGATTGTACAATTGGCGATACTGTCAGAATACAAGAAACTAGACCAATGAGTAAGAATAAAAAATGGAGATTAGTAGAAATTGTAGAAAGAGCTAAATAACCATGATACAACAAGAGTCAAGATTAAGTGTAGCGGATAATAGTGGTGCCAAAGAGGTATTGTGTATCCGTGTATTGGGTGGTACTAAAAAGAGGTATGCTTCCATTGGTGATAAAGTGATTGTTACTGTAAAGTCTGCTCTTTCTTCAAGTAATTTGAAAAAAGGTACCGTTTCTAGAGCTGTAATCGTACGCACTAAGAAAGAGGTGAGAAGAAAAGATGGTTCTTATATTCGCTTTGAAGATAATGCAGCAGTATTATTGAACCCTAATGATGAGCCAAGAGGTACTCGTATTTTCGGACCTGTTGCTAGAGAATTGCGTGAAAAGCAATTCATGAAAATTGTTTCTTTAGCACCTGAAGTATTATAAATTATGGAAAGGAGAAAAAACAAACAAAAGAAATTTCATATCCGTAAGGGTGACACTGTAAAAGTTATTGCTGGTAATTCTAAAGGCAAAACTGGGAAAGTGTTAGAAATGTTAGGTGACAAAGATAGAGCTATCGTTGAGGGAGCTAATGTTGTAACTAAACACAACAAGCCATCTGCGAATAGTCCTCAAGGAGGTATTGATAAGGTAGAAGCGCCAATTCATTTAAGTAACTTAATGTTAGTAGATCCTGCAACAGGTGATGCTACCAGAGTTGGACGTAAGCTCGATGAAAACGGTAAATTGCAAAGATATTCAAAAAAAACGGGGGAGGTGATCAAAAATGGCTAATCCAAGAATAAAAGATTTATACCTGGGTGAAATAATTCCCGCTTTGAAAGAAAAGTTTCAGTACAGCTCTGCGATGGAAGTTCCTAAGCTTACAAAAATCGTTATCAATAAAGGTATCGGTGCTGCTACTGCTGATAAGAAATTAGTTGACACTGGTGTAGAAGAGTTAACAATGATTTCTGGTCAAAAAGCTGTAGCAACGTATGCAAAGAATTCAATCTCTAACTTTAAGTTAAGAGAAGGGATGCCTATCGGAGCAAAAGTAACACTAAGAGGAGAAAGAATGTACGAGTTTTTGGATAGATTATTATCTGTTTCATTACCTCGTGTACGTGACTTCCAAGGTGTTAAAGATAAAGGCTTTGACGGAAGAGGTAATTATACTCTTGGTGTTAAAGAACAAATAATTTTCCCAGAAATTAGTATTGATAAAGTAACTACTATTTCTGGTATGGACATTACATTTGTAACCACTGCCAAAACGGACGAAGAGAGCTATGAATTATTAAAAGCTTTCGGAATGCCTTTTGCTAGTAAAAACAATAAATAATATGGCTAGAAAAGCAGTAATTGCCAGAGAAAGAAAAAGAGAAAGACTAGTTGCTAAATATGCAGACAAGAGAGCTGAGTTAAAAGCTAATGGCGACTATGAAGCTTTAGATAAATTACCAAAAAACGCTTCTCCTGTAAGATTGCACAATAGATGTAAATTAACAGGTCGTCCGAAAGGATATATGCGTAAATTTGGAATCTCTAGGGTAACCTTCCGCGAAATGGCTTCACAAGGTAAAATACCAGGAGTAACCAAAGCGAGCTGGTGATTTTTAAATTTTTATTTTTATAAACAAATTAATTTCTTAACTTTGCACGCCTGTTTCGGCAGAGCAATTTGAAATTATAATTAATTAAGAGATGGTAACTGATCCAATAGCTGATTTTCTTACAAGGGTTCGTAATGCTATAAAAGCAAATCACCGAATCGTAGAAGTACCTGCTTCGAATTTAAAGAAGAGTATTACAAAGGTACTTCATGAAAAAGGTTATATCCTAAATTATAAATTTGAGGAAAATAACTCACAAGGTAATATTAAAATTGCTTTGAAATATGATCCTGAAACAAAAACTCCAGCTATTTCTAATTTGGAGAGAGTTTCAAAACCAGGGTTAAGAAAATACTCTGATGCTGAAAATCTTCCAAGAGTATTAAATGGTTTGGGTGTTGCAATTATGTCAACATCTAAAGGAGTGATCACTGACAAAGAGGCACGTTCTCTTAATGTTGGTGGGGAAGTATTATGCTACGTATATTAAAGAATAGAAATGTCACGAATAGGTAAAAGTCTTATAAAACTACCTCAAGATGTAACTCTTGAAATTGCTAAGGATAACTTAGTAACAGTAAAGGGTTCCAAGGGTACTTTAACACAGCAAGTTGATCCAGCTATATCTGTGGAGAATAATGATGGAGTAGTGAAGCTAGAAAGAGCTACGGAATCTAAGAGACATAAAGCGATGCATGGATTGTATAGAGCTTTATTGAATAACATGGTTACCGGAGTTTCAGAGGGGTACAAAAAGCAGTTAGAGCTAGTTGGGGTAGGTTATAAAGCTACAGTACAAGGGAATGTATTAGAGTTAAACGTAGGTTACTCTCACAGTATATTTTTAGGTTTACCTGAAGAGGTGAAAGCTTCTGCTGAAACGGTTAAGGGTCAAAATCCTATCGTTACTCTAGAAAGCTTTGATAAGCAATTAATTGGTCAAGTAGCCGCTAAAATTAAGTCCTTACGTACTGTTGAACCGTACAAAGGTAAAGGAATTAGATTTGTTGGTGAACAAGTTAGACGTAAAGCAGGTAAAACTGCCGCTAAATAATATTAAAAAATGGCTATTAGTAAACAAAATAGACGAGCTCGAATTAAAAAAGGTATCCGTAGAAAGATCTCTGGTACTGCTGAAACACCTCGTTTGTCGGTATTCAAAAGTAACCGTGCCATTTATGCACAAGTTATTGACGACTTAAAAGGTCATACACTAGCAGCTGCCAACTCATTAGAATTGGGCGCTAAAAGTAATGCTGATATCGATACTTCTGCAAAAGTAGGAGAAGCTATTGCTAAAAGGGCTAAAGAAGCCGGTATTGAAACAATAGTTTTTGATAGAGGTGGATATAGATTTCACGGTAGAGTAAAAGCATTGGCAGACGGTGCTCGTAAAGGTGGCTTAAAATTCTAAAAATATGTCTCAGAGTAATATAAAATCTGTTAGAGCAAGCGAAATCGAACTGAAGGAAAAGGTAGTAGCCATCAAAAGGGTTGCTAAGGTTGTAAAAGGTGGTAGAAGATTCAGCTTCTCAGCAATTGTTGTTGTAGGTGATGGTAATGGTGTTGTGGGTTACGGATTAGGTAAAGCTAATGAAGTAACTGATGCAATTACTAAAGGAATTGATGATGCGAAGAAAAATTTGGTTAAAGTTCCAATTTTAAAAGGAACGGTACCTCACGAGCAAATAGGTAAATATAGTGGTGGTTTTGTTTTAATTAAACCTGCTTCACAGGGTACTGGAGTAATAGCAGGTGGTGCAATGCGTGCTGTATTTGAAAGTGCTGGTGTTCATAATGTTCTAGCAAAATCTAAAGGTTCTTCTAACCCACACAACGTAGTTAAGGCTACTTTCGATGCTCTTCTTAAATTAAGAGATCCTTATACTGTAGCTAAAGATAGAGGAATTGCACTTTCTAATGTATTTAATGGTTAATTACGATGGCTAAGAAAATTCAAGTAACACAAATAAGAAGTGTAATAGGTAGACCTAAAAATCAGAAGCTTACAATAGAAGCTTTAGGTTTAGGGAGAATTAATAAAACAGTGACAAAAGAATCAACTCCTCAAATAGAAGGTATGTTGAAGAAAGTTGCTCACTTAGTTAATGTAACTGAAGGATAAGATGAAATTACATACATTAAAACCAGCAGAAGGTTCTATAAAAACTAGAAAGCGTATTGGTAGAGGTCAGGGCTCTGGTGCTGCCGGTACTGCGGGAAGAGGTCATAAAGGAGCTAAATCAAGAAGTGGTTATTCTCAGAAACAAGGTTTTGAGGGTGGTCAAATGCCATTGCAAAGAAGAGTTCCTAAGTTTGGTTTCAATAACATCAACAGAGTTAGCTACAAAGCTATCAATTTAAGTGATCTACAAACTCTACAAGAGAAGTATAGTGTCGACACTATAGATGTTGAATTATTGAAAAGCAAAGGACTTGTTGCTAAAAATGACTTGGTTAAAATTTTAGGAAACGGAACCTTAAAGGCTAAATTAAATGTAACTGCTAATGCATTCTCTAAGACTGCGTTAGAGGCAATTGAGAAGGCTGGAGGAACTGCATCAAAAATATAATATGAATCGTTTTTTTTCTACCATAAAGAATATTTTCTCCATTGAGGAGCTTAGAGATAGGATTTTAAATACCATTGGTTTTTTAATTATCTTTCGTTTAGGCTCTTTTGTGGTTTTACCTGGAGTAGATCCATCAAAATTATCAGGTGATGCTCAAGGTATATTTGGCTTATTAGACACTATCTTAGGTGGAGCATTCTCTAATGCATCCATTTTTGCGTTAGGTATTATGCCTTACATTTCTGCCAGTATTGTTATACAGTTATTAACAGTTGCTGTGCCTTACTTCCAAAAGATGCAGAAAGAAGGTGAGTCAGGTAGAAAGAAAATTACACAAATAACTAGGGTGTTGACTATCGCTATCACTTTTGTTCAAGGTGTTAGTTATGTTGCGGGTACTATTCCTACCGAAGCAATTATGATGAGTCAAACCTTCTTCACAATTACATCAGTTATTGTGCTTACATCAGGTACTATTTTCTGTATGTGGTTAGGTGAAAAAATTACTGATAAAGGAATTGGTAATGGTATTTCAATGTTAATCATGATTGGTATCATATCTCGTTTTCCTGGTTCAATTGTTGCTGAAGCAATTTCTTTGGGAATGAGCGGATTATTATTCTTCATTCTTGAGATTGTAGCTTTATTCTTTGTGGTAATGGTAACTGTAATGTTAGTCCAAGCTACAAGGAGAATACCAGTTCAGTATGCTAAACAAGTTGTAGGAGGTAGAGTTTATGGTGGGCAACGACAGTATATTCCGCTTAAAGTTAATGCTTCTGGTGTAATGCCAATTATCTTTGCTCAGTCTTTAATGTTTTTACCAGCTTTGTTGGCAAATCTGTGGTCTGAAAATAGTGACACAGCAGCTTATATAGGAAATGTTTTCTCTGACTTTCAGAGTTGGCAGTATAACCTAACATTTGCATTATTAATTATAATTTTTACTTTCTTATATACTGCAATTACTATAAATCCTAGTCAAATTGCAGATGATATGAAAAGAAATGGAGGTTTTGTTCCGGGTATAAAACCAGGTAAAGAAACTTCAGATTTTATAGATAATATTTTAACAAAAATTACTTTACCAGGATCTATCTATCTAGCACTTATCGCAATTTTACCTGCTTTTGTTGCTAGAGCTGGTGTCGGTACTCAATTTTCTCAATTCTTCGGAGGTACATCTCTTATCATTATGGTAGGGGTTATTTTGGATACATTACAGCAAATTGAGAGTTACTTATTGATGCGTCATTACGAAGGAATGATGAAATCAGGTAAAGTAAAAGGAAGTTCATCACAAAGAACAGCGGTAGCTTAATTTAATAATTATGGCAAAACAAAGTTCAATAGAGCAAGATGGAACAATAACAGAGGCATTATCAAATGCAATGTTTCGTGTTGAATTAAGTAATGGTCATGAAGTGATTGCTCACATATCTGGTAAGATGAGAATGAACTACATTAAGATTCTTCCAGGTGATAAAGTGAAGTTAGAAATGTCACCTTATGATTTAAGTAAAGGTAGAATAGTATACAGGTACAAATAAAAAGATTATGAAAGTTAAAGCTTCAATCAAAAAGAGAAGTGCTGATTGCAAAGTTGTCCGTAGAAACGGTAAGCTTTATGTAATCAACAAAAAGAATCCACGTTTCAAACAAAGACAAGGGTAATTATGGCAAGAGTTTCCGGAGTAGATATTCCTGATAATAAAAGGGGAGTTATATCATTGACCTACATATTTGGTCTTGGTAGAAGTTCAGCTGCTAAAGTTTTAGAAATAGCTGGCGTAGATGCTGATAAAAAAGTAAGTGATTGGACTGATGATGAGGCGAATGCAATTCGTTCAGCAATCAGTGAAAATTTCAAAACCGAAGGTGTTTTGAAGTCAGAGGTACAGATGAGCATCAAAAGATTGTTAGATATCGGATGTTACAGAGGTTTACGTCACAGAAAAGGGCTTCCATTAAGAGGGCAGAGAACAAAAAATAACTCTCGTACTCGTAAAGGGAAAAGGAAGACTATTGCAAATAAAAAGAAAGCTACTAAGTAATCAATAGATCATGGCTCAGAAGAGAAAAGATAAAGCTAAAAAAAGAGTAGTTAATGTTGAAGCTATTGGACAAGCTCACATTAAAGCTTCATTCAATAATATTATTATTTCATTGACTAACTCTACAGGTCAAGTTATTTCTTGGGCTTCTGCCGGTAAAATGGGATTCAAAGGTTCAAAAAAGAACACTCCATACGCTGGTCAGGTTGCAGCTCAAGATGCAGCACAAACTGCTTATGACCTAGGTCTTAGAAAAGTTGAAGTATATGTAAAAGGGCCTGGAGCAGGAAGAGATTCTGCTATCAGAACTATACAAAATACAGGTATTGAAGTAACGGTGATTAAGGATGTTACTCCATTACCACATAATGGATGTCGTCCACCTAAAAGACGTAGGGTTTAATTCATCGCTTAAGTAATTAAAGAAAATGGCAAGATATAAAGGACCAAAATCCAAAATTGCAAGAAGGTTTAACGAACCAATTTTTGGTGCAAGTAAAGCATTATCAAAAAAGGCTTATCCTCCTGGTCAGCATGGTAGAGGAAGACGTAGAAAGCAGTCTGAATATGCTGTACAGTTAATGGAAAAGCAAAAGGCTAAATACACTTACGGTGTTTTAGAAAAACAATTTGCTAATTTATTCGATAAGGCTTCCAGAAAGAAAGGTATTACTGGTGAAGTATTACTTCAATTATTGGAAAGCAGATTGGATAATGTTGTTTATAGATTAGGAATTGCTCCTACTAGAAGAGCAGCAAGACAGTTGGTAGGTCATAAACATATTTTAGTAAACGGAGAGATTTTAAATATTCCTTCGTATCAGGTAAAAGAAGGTGATGTAATCGGAGTTAGAGAGAAATCTAAATCTCTTGAAGCTGTTACTGATAGTCTTTCTGCTAATACAGTTTCTAAATATTCTTGGTTAGAATTTGATAAATCTTCAATGTCAGGAAAGTTTGTTAACACTCCTCAAAGAGAAGATATACCTGAGAATATCAATGAGCAACTAATTGTCGAGTTGTACTCAAAATAAAAAGTTAATTTAAAGAAATTTAATAATATGTCCATTTTAGCATTCCAAATGCCTGAAAAGGTTGCAATGGAAAAAGCAGATGATTTTCACGGGCTTTTTACATTCAAACCATTAGAAAAAGGATATGGTGTTACTGTAGGTAATGCCTTAAGAAGAATTCTGTTATCTTCCTTAGAAGGTTATGCTATCACAGGAATTAAAATTCCTGGTGTTCTGCATGAGTTTTCTTCAATCGAAGGTGTGGTTGAAGATGTTTCTGAAATCATCCTAAATCTTAAAATGGTAAGATTTAAAAAGGTTGCTGAAACTGCAGATAACAAAATCAATATTTCTCTTAAGAATGTTAAGGAATTCAAGGCAGGTGATATTAACAAATTCACTTCTGCATTTGAAATCTTAAATCCTGAATTATTGATTTGCCATATGGACGAATCAGTAAACTTTGAGATAGAATTAACTATCGAAAAGGGAAGAGGATATGTTTCTTCTGAAGATAACAAAGTGGTTGATCAGGCTACGGATTATATTTCTATTGACTCAATTTTTACTCCTATAAAAAACGTTAAGTATAGCGTTGAGAACACAAGGGTAGAACAGAAAACTGATTATGAGCAATTAGTTTTAGATATTGAGACTGATGGAAGTATCCATCCTGAAGTGGCATTAAAAGGTGCTGCTAATATTTTGATTAAACACTTTATGTTGTTCTCTGATCAAAATATGGTATTGGATGCTGGTGGATCTGATGAGCCAGAAGCTGTAGATGAGGAAATGTTACATATGCGTAAATTACTCAAAACAGCTCTAAATGACTTAGATCTATCTGTTAGAGCATATAATTGCTTGAAAGCTGCTGATGTTAAATCTTTAGGAGACTTAGTAGCTTTAGAAATTTCTGATATGATGAAATTCAGAAATTTCGGTAAGAAATCATTAGCTGAATTAGAGCAATTGGTAGCTGATAAAGGTTTAACCTTTGGAATGGATTTATCCAAATACAAACTTGACGAAGAATAAGGACAATGAGACACGGTAAGAAATTTAATCATTTAAGTAGAACTGCTTCCCACAGAAATGCGATGTTATCAAACATGGCAGGTTCTTTAATCCTTTCTAAAAGGATTACTACTACTGTAGCAAAAGCTAAAGCTTTAAGGAAGTATGTTGAGCCTTTATTGACAAAGTCAAAAGAGGATACTACACATAATAGAAGAGTTGTTTTTTCTTCTTTAAAAAATAAAGAAGTATTAAAAGAACTTTTTGATGAAGTAGCTACTAAAATTGCTAACAGACCAGGTGGCTATACTAGAATTATTAAATTTGGTTCTAGACTTGGTGATGATGCAGAGATGGCTTTAATTGAGTTAGTAGATTACAACGAAAATCTACTTGGTGGTTCTGATAAGAAGGAAGCTAAGAAAACTACTAGAAGAAGTAGAAGAGGTGGTGGATCAAAATCAGCATCAGCTAGTACTGAATCTAAAGCTACTGAAGCAAAAGAAACTAAAGAAGAAGCTCCTAAAAAAGAAGCTAAGAAAGAGGAAGCTCCTAAGGCTGCAGCTAAAAAAGAGGAAGCTCCAAAAGCTGAAAAGAAAGAGGCTAAATCTGAAGATAAAAAAGAGGACAAAAAAGGAGATGAATAATCTTTCTGTCTATAGAAATAATAAAAGGGATTGGATATTTATTCAATCCCTTTTTTTTATTTATTTTTGTCTCGATCATTTGAAAGAACTCCAAATCATTATCAATTTCAGAAAAGTATCTGATGAAATACAAGAATAAAAACAAAGCAATTTTACTTTTAGAAGACGGTACAGTCTTTCATGGAAAATCAATTGGTTTTTCAGGTACAAAAGGTGGAGAAATCTGTTTTAATACAGGTATGACCGGTTATCAGGAATTATATACTGATCCATCCTACTATGGGCAAATTATGGTGAATACTAATGCACATATCGGGAATTATGGAGTTCATCCTAATGAGTCTGAATCAGATGGCCCTAAGGTGTTTGGTGTTGTAATCAACGCATTTTCTGATGATTACAGTCGAGGTCAGGCAGTAGATAATTTAAATAATTATCTGATTAAACATGAGATTCCCGGTATATGTGATGTTGATACGAGAAAGATTGTTCGCCATATTCGTAATAAAGGAGCAATGAATGCGATTATTTCTTCTGAGATTTCGGATATAGATGAATTAAAGAAGGAATTAGACAAAGTTCCATCCATGGAAGGTCTATCCCTTTCTTCTTTTGTAAGTACTAAAGAGCCTTATGAAATGGGCAAAGATGATGGTATTAAGTTAGCTGTGATGGATTATGGTATTAAAAGTAGTATCTTATCACAACTAGTTGAAAGAGGATTCAGATGCAAAGTTTTTCCTCATGACTATAGCTTTGAACAAACTGAGGAATGGAAGCCCCAGGCATATTTCTTATCTAATGGGCCAGGTGATCCTGGTGTGATGACAAATGCTATTGATAATTCTAGAGCGATAATAGAAAGTGGAAAACCTCTATTTGGAATTTGTTTAGGTCATCAGCTCATTGCTTTGGCAAATGGGATCAAAACATTCAAAATGCATAATGGTCATAGAGGTTTAAATCAGCCAGTTTTAAACAAAGAATCAGGACGAAGTGAAATTACTTCACAAAATCATGGATTTAGTGTCGTTACAGAAGATGTTGAAAAATCAACTACAGTAGTTGCTACACATATTAACTTGAATGATGATACGGTTGAAGGTTTGAAAATGAAAGATAAGAAAGTATTTTCAGTTCAATATCATCCAGAATCATCACCTGGGCCACATGATTCAAGATATCTATTTGATCAATTTATTTCATTAATCAACTAATAAAACTATGAGTATTATAGAAAACATTCACGCAAGACAGATATTAGATTCCAGAGGGAATCCTACTGTTGAGGTAGAAGTATTTACTTCTAACGGAGGATTCGGTCGTGCTGCAGTACCTTCAGGTGCTAGTACCGGAATTCACGAGGCTGTTGAGCTAAGAGATAAAGATAAATCCATTTTTATGGGAAAAGGGGTTTTAAAAGCGGTTAATAATGTAAATACTACTATCGCTGAGGAATTAATTGGATTTTCCGTATTTGAGCAAAATCTAATTGATAAAATCATGATTGAGTTAGATGGTACTAGCAATAAAGCAAAGTTAGGTGCAAATGCTATTTTAGGTGTATCTATGGCTGTTGCTAAAGCAGCTGCTCAGTTATCAGGCCAGTCTCTTTACAGATATTTAGGTGGTGTAAATGCTAATACACTTCCAGTTCCCATGATGAACATCCTTAATGGTGGTAGCCATGCAGATAATAAAATTGACTTCCAGGAATTTATGGTAATGCCAGTAAACGCTGAATCTTTCTCGGAAGCTTTAAGAATGGGTACTACTGTTTTTCATCACTTAAAAGAAGTATTAAAAAGTAAAGGTTTATCAACCAACGTTGGGGATGAAGGCGGTTTTGCTCCAAATATTGAATCGAATGAGCAAGCTATTGAAGTAGTATTAACAGCTATCGAGAAAGCTGGCTACAAGCCGGGTGAAGATATCTTCATTGCTTTAGATGCAGCAGCTTCTGAATTCTATGATGAAGGCAAGAAAAAGTATGTATTCGAAAGTACTGGTGAAGAGCTTTCTTCTGATGAGATGGTAGCGTATTGGAAAAAATGGTGTGATAAGTATCCTATCCTTTCTATTGAAGATGGTATGCAAGAAGATGACTGGGAAGGTTGGGAAAAACTTACTCGTGAGATAGGAAGAACAGTTCAGTTGGTGGGGGATGATTTATTCGTTACTAACACTGAAAGACTACAAAGAGGTATTGATGAAAAAATTGGTAACTCAATCTTAATAAAGGTTAACCAAATTGGTACCATTACAGAAACTATCAATGCAATTCGAATGGCTGATAAAGCTTCCTACAAAAATATCATCTCTCATAGATCGGGTGAGACTGAGGATACTTTTATAGCTGATTTAGCAGTCGCTATGGGTTCTGGACAAATCAAAACAGGATCTGCTTCACGTTCTGATAGAATGGCAAAATACAATCAATTATTAAGAATAGAAGAGGAATTAGGTGAAATGGCATATTTTCCAGGTATTAATTTCTAAACTACATTTATTATAAAATTAGGCTATTGGTATTAAACCAGTAGCCTTTTTTATTTTAGGCCAATTCATAAATTTGTATTACTTTTAATTATACTTTAATGCAACTAATGGATCGAATTCCAAAAATATTCAAAAATTTTTACTTTATAGCAGGAGCAGTTTTCCTGATCTGGATGTTATTTATTGATGGGAATGATTTAATTTCTCAATGGAGGTTATCATCAAAATACAATGATTTATTAAAGGAAAAGGCTTATTATCAAGAAAAGATCAAGGCAGTAGAGGTAGATCGAGAAGGTTTGATGAGCGATGATGAATTATTAGAGAAATTTGCTCGAGAAAGGTATCTTATGAAAAAAGAATCTGAAGACCTTTTCGTTATAGTTGAAAAAGAATAAAGTTGAAAAAGTTATATCTATCCATTCTCATCATATTTACGTTTCTTTTTGTCGGAACTCAATATGGTCATGCTCAAAAATATGTAGATGAAAACTCTAGTTTATTTGATCGCTTGTATTTTGGAGGGAACTTTGGTATACAGCTTGGAAGCTTTACTCATATTGAAGCCTCACCAATAGCGGGCTATATGGTGAATCAAGATTTATCTTTTGGTGCTGGGGTAATCTATCAATATTTTAGAATAAAGGGGACCACTCAAGTTGGAAATTATGAAACCAATATTTATGGCGGTAAATTATTTGGAAGATATAATATTTCCAGTCAATTTTTTGGCTACTCAGAATATGAAAACATCAATTTAGATGTAATTCTCAATACTCCAACCGGTTATGAATTAGGAAGAGCCTGGGTTCCGGCTTTTTTTATAGGAGGAGGCTATTTTCAACCAATAGGAAACAGAGCAGGGTTTACAGTAATGGCCTTATATAATCTACTACATAATCCTTTAAGATCACCTTATAATTCTCCTTTTGTATTCAGAGTAGGTTTTACTATTTGAAATACTGATCAAAATCCAATTCAAATTTTTCCCCAATAGTACTTAAATCCTTTACTACGGGCTTTAATAAAGGTATTCCTTCAGCTTTTCTAAGTTCACTCATTTCCCTTTCAGGATCACCAGGAATTAAAACTTTATCGTTTTCATCAGTAGTTTCTGAAGCTCTGAAAGTTTTAATCCAATTATCCATATGAGATTTAAAATCAGATGCAGGTCTAAATGCATCAATACGCATCGCTCCTAAGAAATGACCTAAGCCTTCTCCTACAGGATTTTCCTTTAATGGAAGAAAGCTAACAAATGGAGGAGCCCATGGGCCATAATTAGCGCCTGATAGTACGGCTGAAAATATATCTACTATAGAACCCAAGATATAACCTTTATGTCCTGAATGTTCTCTAGATCCCCCAAGAGGTAACATACTTCCACCTTTTTTTAAAGCATCAACATCCGTAGTGCCTTTACCGTCTGCATCTTGAACCCAACCCAGAGGTGCAGATTCATTTTTTCTTTTTAATACCTCTAATTTACCATTAGCTACGGTGGTAGTTGCGAAATCAGCTACATAAGGTGGTTGCTTCTCAGTAGGAATAGCAATTGAAATGGGGTTAGTTCCTAATAATCTCTCTTTTGAAAAAGTTGGTGATACTAAAGGACTCGCATTGGTCATCGACCAGCCAATCATATCTTTTTCTAAAGCCATCATACTGTGATGCCCCGCTATACCATAATGATTTGAATTTTTAACTGAAACCCAGCCTGTACCTACCTTTTCTGCCTTTTCCATTGCTATTCGCATTGCAAAAGGAGCTACCACTAAGCCTAATCCCTTATCACCATCGATAGTAGCAGTACTAGGAGTCTCGTGTATGATCTTAATTTCTGGTGTAGCATTTATTCTACCCTCTTCCCAAAGTCTGATGTAGCCATGTAATCTTGCTACACCATGAGAATCAACTCCTCTTAAGTCAGCATTTACTAGAACTTCAGCCGCTTCGGTTGCTTGAGAATCAGGACAACCCATTTTAATGAATACATCATTTACGAAATTTTGTAAAGCTTTATAATTGTAGGTACTCATTAAGATATATTTAAATCATTTGAGATGATAGCATCAAGTAATCCTTCTTTAAGAGCATAGGTAGATACCTTGATATTAATAAAATCATTATTTTCTATTAAAAACTGAATGAGGCAAACAGCAACTACTATCATATCCACGCGCATTTCAATCATGCCTGGTATTTTCATTCTTTCGTCTCTATTTTTATGAATAATTTCATTGTAGATCCTATCGAAATCCTCAAGTGGAAGAGAGAAAGAATTTTCATCAGGTTTTGTTATATTTTTTTCCTGATAATCTATATCTATTAAAGTATCGAAGGTGCCAGAAGAGCCAATAAGATGGTGAGGCTGATAGATGTCCATTTTCATTTTGAGCTCAGCTAATTCGGCTCTTAAAAAATCGTCTAATTTTTCAATGTCTCTAGGTTGAATGGGGTCATGTTTATGGAATTTATCTAGTAATCTCTGAGCCCCAATTTCAAAACTTTTCATCCAATAGACTTCTGTTTGATCACAAATAATGAATTCAACGCTTCCACCACCAATATCCATGATTAAGGCTGGCTCAGGACCTATTTCAAGTGCCTTTTTCACTCCTTGATGAATAAACTTTGCTTCCTCTAGCCCTGAGATTAATTGAACCGAAATACCAGTTTCGTCATAAATATGTTGGATTACTTCCTTGCCATTAGAGGCATTTCGCATTGCGGAAGTAGCGCTAGCGAAAACATTGCTGACATTTTCTTCTTTTAGCTTATGGCTAAAATACTTCATGGTATCAATAGCACGTTCTTCTGCGGCTTTACTAATATTCCCTTTGCTGATTCCTCCTTCACCTAATTTTACAGCAATTTTTTCTTTGAAAAGAATAGTCTCCTTTCCATCATTCACTTCAACTATCAGTAAGTGGAAGGTATTTGTACCTAAATCTATAATGGCTATTTTATCCATATTTATAATGCCTGCCTATAAAACAATGCGCAATATACTACTTAGAATGCAATTGGCAATTGCATTATTTGTCGGCCTTATTGAATCTTTTAGGTAGAATGAAAACCTTATAGATGCTTTCTCGCTTATTTAGAAATTGTTTTCCTATTTTTAGACTATTTAAAGTGACTATTCTCTATATGCGTCAATTGTATATTTTTCTCTATACACTGTTTTTTAGCTTTTTAATCACAGGCTGTGCTTATAAGGTACTAAATGCTGATAAATTTTTAGAGGAAGAGAAAATGGCAAAAGCGAAAGCTCGAATTGATAAAGCATATGATAAAAATAATTCTGATCCTACCACTCATTATATGTTGGCTAAATATTTTAGCCATCCCATATGGAACTTAGAAGCTATCGATTCTGCACATTATCATATTAATGTGGCAACTGATTCATTCCCTAATCTCAATATTAAGAAGAAAGAGACTTTAGCTAAGAAAGATTTTGATAGTCTTGCAATCGTAAATCTTGGAAAAAGAATAGACTCTTTAGCCTTTGAAAAGTCGGATTCAATTTATACTGAGGAATCGTTTAATCATTATTTAAAGGATTATCGTTATCTGCTTTTTGAAGAAGAAGCGACAAAGCTCAGAAATCAGATTGCCTATGATAATGCGATTGCTCAAAATACACCTCAAGCAGTTAGTGAATTTTTTAAGAAATATCCTAATGCTACACAGGCTCAAAAAGCAAGAGATGTTTTCGAAACGCTTTATTATGAGAAAAAAACTAAGCTGCAACGCCTTAATGATTATATAGAATATGTTGAAGAAAGACCTCAAACTGAATTTGCTGAGGATGCAGTTTTTCAGATTCTTAATATTATGAGTGCCGGGGCGGATAAGTCAGATTATCAAAAATTTATAAGCCAATATTCGAATTTTGAAGCTGCAGACCTGGCGTTGTCAATTTTGAATGGTTTAAATTATTCAGAGAATTCATCTGAGATTTTAACACATAAAAAAGACAGTCTTTACTACCTTTTTGATCTACAAAAGGAAGAATTATTACCTTTTTATTTTTCAGAGATAATGCCAGATTCCTGTTTTATTATTCAAAGACCCTTTGTTTTGACGGGAAATGAAGATTCTATTTTTGCTTATTTAAAGAATGGCGAAAAGTTAAGCGATAAAAATATAGTTGCAATTAAGGATTTTAATAATGGCTTTTTTGAAATAGAAGATGCTACTAATCGAAATTGGATTGAGCATTATTCTAATAAAGATCAATTAAACTATGAAAGCTTAGATTTTCAAAAATTAGATGATTTCCATTTTGCAAAAAAGGTGAATTCAGGCTGGCAATTAACTTCAGTAATAAATGAGGATATTTTAAAAAACCCAGTTGATAGTATATGGATAGAAGGAGAGCTATTTTTTCTTAAAAAGGGTAATGATTTGGGTATTGCTTCTAGAACTGAATTCAAGAAAATCTCAAAATCAGATTTTAAAAATTTTAGCTATTTATATGATGATTATGAATGGATAAATGACGAATATTTAAGATTATATTCCAATGAATTTGAAACCATACTCAATAAGGAAGCGGAAGTTATTTTCCCTGTTGAAAGAGCTGAAGTCATCAAGTTTAAGGATTACTGGATAAAAAACAAGGAGGGGAATATCATAATCTTAGATGCAAATCTCAATAGTTTTTTTGAAAATTCATTTCAAGATTTTAAAGAAAAAGATGGTGTTTTAGCGCTTAAAAAAGATAGAGGCTGGGCTGTTTTTCAAAATGGATTGCAATCCTATCCTCAATTTGAATATGACTCAATTCGAATATTTAATAGTTGGCTTACTTATGCAACGAAAGATTCTGCTCAATATTTATTATTTCAATCAGGTAGAAAAGTTCAACTAGCTGAAAAAGAACAATTTAAACTGTTAATGAATTATAATATTGAATTGTCACCAGAATCTAATAATATCCGTTTTGTGGAGCTTATCAATGAAAAAGCTTACACTCGCCTCTTTAATGGTTTTGGGAGAAAGATTAAAGAAGGGCAAGATTTGGATAATAATGTTTTAACCGCTCACCTGGTTCAAATCCAAAAAGGGAAAGAGAAAATATTAATTGATTCAGCTGCTAATACTATTGCCGTGGGAAAAGTAAATGCTTTTGGAGCTTATCACAATGGCTTAATTCCATTCCTTAGAGATAAAAAATTTGGAGCTGTATCAGTTGATAGCTTAAAAGTGATCCCACCTCATTCTCAATCCAAATTGGAAGTGTACGTTAAAGATTCTTTATACATTTTTAAAGAGGAGGGTTTATTCGGAATCAGTAATCAAAATGGAGAAACCGTTTTAAATCCAGATTTTGAGGCTATTGAGTATTTGAATGATTCGGTGGCGATAGTTCAGGAAGAGGGTGAAATTGGTATTATTAATATTTTCCAAAATGAGTATTTATTGGATGAGATTGATATTTGGAAAAAGGTTGAGTTTGAAAATCAAGCTTTTTATATCGTAAGACAATCAACAGGTTATGGTGTTCTCAATCAAAAAGCGGAAAAGATTATTCCTTTTATTTTTAATGAATTAAATCCATATAATAGCAAAGGGGAATTATTCTGGATAGCAGAAAGACGCTTATCTGAAATAAACTATATTGTTATTGCTTATTTTGACAAAGAGGGTAAAGTACTTTTTAAAGAAGGTTTAAACTTTGATGATTATCTTGAAACGGCATGTGATTGATTATTCAATAATGAAATGCACTCCTAATATTTCTTGTTTTAAACCCTAACATACACTTAACTTTAAAAACTATTAAAAATAAGCTTTAACTATTATTTTAGCGAAAAATTATAATATAACTCTATGTATAAATATTTCAATCTTTTGGTAGTGTTGTTTTTTATCAATGCATGTCAACCAATTGAACAAAAAGAGAACAAAGAATTGAAGAAACCTAAACTGGTTGTAGGAATAGTAATTGACCAGTTAAGACATGATTATTTTGAACGCTATGCCGAAAATTTTGGTGAAGAGGGTTTCAAACGATTGATCTCGGAAGGTTTTTATAATCATAATACCCATTATAACTACATTCCAACCTTTACAGGGCCTGGTCATGCCTCCATTTATACTGGAACGACTCCTGCAACCCATGGTATTATTGCCAATAATTGGTATGATAAGAATCTTAAAACATCTGTTTATTGTGCTGAGGATACTTCTGTTTACACAATAGGTTCACAGTCAGATGCAGGTGAAATGTCTCCTCATAGAATGTTAAGTTCTACAATTACAGATGAAATTGGTTTGGCTACGAATTTCAAATCAAAAGTGATCGGAATATCTATTAAAGATAGAGGTTCGATTTTACCAGCAGGTCATAATCCAACAGGTGCTTACTGGTATGATAAAAGTACCGGAGATTTCATTACAAGCTCTTATTATGAAAAGGAGGAATTACCACAATGGTTACAAGATTTCAATTCAAGAAAACTAGCTGATCAATATCTGAATAAAAGCTGGGAGCTTTCAATGCCTTTAGATGAATATACTCAATCATCTCCCGATGATATGCCTTATGAAATGAAGGTTAGAGGAAAAGAAAAGGCTGTATTTCCATATAATTTAAAAGAACTTAGAAAGGAAAATGGGAATTTCGCTTTGTTGCCAAATACAGCATATGGAAATTCAATTTTAGCTGATTTAGCTATTTCAGCAATAGAAGGCGAAGAGATGGGTAAAGATGAAATTACGGATTTCATGGCCTTGAGCTTTTCCTCTACAGATTATATCGGTCATGGATTTGGTCCCCGCTCAGTTGAAGTACAGGATACCTATATCAAATTAGATCAGGAAATTGCTCGCTTATTTAAGGCTTTAGATGAAAAAGTAGGAAAGGGAAATTATTTAATCTTTGTAACGGCTGATCATGGTTGTGCAGAAGTACCAGAATATTTACAATCTAAAAAAATTCCTGCAGATCATTATGACGATGATTTATATGTGAAACAAATGAGCGAAGCATTGCAAGCTAGATATGGGCAAGGAGACTGGATAGAAGATTTTTCTAATGAACAATTTTTCCTGAATCATCAGTTGATTGAAGATCAAAAATTAGATTTAAATTCAGTTAGGGAATTTGTGACCTATGAAGCATTAAAATTAGATGGAGTTGCAGAGGCGTATTCAGCAACGGATATGCAAAAACAAGAGTATATAAAGCATAGAGCAGCAGCCTTACAAATGGGCTATAACTTCAAACGTTCAGGCGATGTATTATTAATACTTCAACCTGGGTGGTTTTATCAAACAAGTGCTGCTACTACACACGGAACGGGATATGCCTATGATACCCACGTTCCTTTAATTTGGTATGGAAGTGGAATAGATAAAGGAGTATCCTACAAAAGACAAAATATAGATGATATTGCTGTTACTTTAGCTCATATATTAGGTACTAATTTACCGAATGGAGCTACTGGTGAACCGATACAAGAAGTATTAAACTAATTACTAGCTAATTATTCCCATTTTAAAAGGCGTTAAACTTTGTTTAACGCCTTTTTTATTTACTAACAGCCATTGCTTTTTTATATGATATTTCTAAGAAGTGTTGTTATTCTAAAAATTATTTAAATGTTTTAAGAATAATCATTCTGAACTTGATAAAAATTACGTTATATTAATAAAAAATATGAATCATCCTATAAGGTGAAATAGACATCAGCTTAATTTTTTACTATAAAGTATGTAAGGTGTGCATTCTTTTAAATAAGAATTGGATTTGACTATCATATTAAAATGTGATAGTAGCAACAATATAATGAAGAACAGAGATTTACATACCAGCATTAGGACTATTGATGAGAAGCTCAATAAAGCTAGTCAGCAGCTAGCAGAAACTCAATCTGAATTAAAAGAAATAACAGAAAAATACCGAACGCTTTTTGAAAATTTGGGTGATGAGGTTCATCTATGGAAGGTAATTAGGGATGAGAATGACGAAATAGAAACTTGGGTTTTGGATGATGCAAATCCAGCCGCTTTGAAGGCTTGGGGTAAAACCAAAGAAGAGGTGGTGGGTAAGCTAGCTAATGAAATATTCGGATATGATGCCACCTCTCAATTCTTGCCCATTATAAAGCAAATTTTTCAAAATCGGGAAACATACAAATGGGAAGAGTACTTTCCACCTACAAATCAATATTTGAGCATGAATACTATTCCTTTGGGTGAGTATTTTATATCAACAGGAGAAGATATCACGGAAAGGAAATTGGCTGAGGAGGCTTTAATAAAAAGTGAACAGAAATACCGTAACATAGCTGATAATTTACCTGGAGTAGTATTGAGATATAAACTAAATTCCGATGGTACAGACGAATTAGAATTTGTTAGTAAAGGGATTTATGATTTATATGAAATAACACAAGAGCAGGCCTTAGAAAATAATCAATTGCTATGGGATAGAGTTCATGAGGATGATAGACAAGCTTACATTGACTCTATACGTGAATCCGCAAAAAATCTATCCCACTGGTCATTTGAACACAGAATTCAATTAGCAGATGGAAGAATTAAATGGGTACACTTAAATGGCATTCCTACGCGACAAAAAGGAGGTAGTATCATTTGGGATTCTGTTGGTTTGGATATAACGGAAAATAAAAATTCGAAGGAACAACTAGAGCTGCTAAATAATACTTTAGAAAAAAGAGTAGAGGAAAGAACTAGGGAAATTTTAAAAATGTCTGAAGAACTTGAGCTTTACAGGCTAGCAGCTGAGCATTCTAAGTCAGGCGTTTGGTATTATGATTTAATAAAAAATGAGCTGAAGTGGGATGATATCATGTATCAATTATATGGCATCAATAAAGATGATTTTAATGGTGCTTTTGATGCTTGGGAGAAAAGTTTACATCCAGAGGATAAGCAACGATCGGTAGATGAATTAAATGAAGCCATCAACGGTAAAAAGCCATTCGATACATTATTTCGAATTGTTCAACCAAAAACAGGTAAAATATCTCATATAAGAGCCAAAGGGAAAACCGAATTTGATCAAAATGGTAAAGCTGTAGCCGTTTATGGTACAAATTGGGATGTGAGTAGAGAAATGCTGCTTTCAGATGAAAGAAAAAGGGCTTTAGATGAATTAAGAGAAATGCAATCTCAATTAGTATTATCAGAAAAAATGGCATCTATTGGTGTTTTAACTGCAGGTGTTGCTCATGAAATTAATAATCCTCTTAACTATATAGTAGGTGGATATCTGGCCATTGATAAACATCTAAAGAATGGGAAAAATCCAGACCAAAATGAGATTACACAATATCTTGAATGGATTAAAAAAGGAGCCGATAGAGCTACCGGTATAGTTAAAAGTTTGAATTTATTAAGTAGAAATAGTGAAAGTAAAAATGAGGAATGCGAAATCAATACAATAATTGAGGATTGTATTTTAGTTTTACATCATAAGCACAAAGACCATATAAAAATCACGAAAGATTTTGAGCAGCCAGAGTTGATTGTGTATGGAAATAATGGAAAACTACATCAAGTGGTATTAAACATATTATCAAATGCGATCGATTCTATCACCAATTATGGAGAATTACGCATTCAAACCAAATCCTTAAAAAACCAAATACAGATTAAAATTAGTGATAACGGATGTGGAATTGCTAAAGAAAATTATAAGAAAATAACAGATCCATTTTTCACAACTAAACCTCCAGGTAAAGGGACCGGACTAGGGTTATCCATTTGTAAATCGATAATAAATGAACATAATGGCGATTTAAGTTTTGAATCAGAATTAAATAAAGGAACAATTTTTACCATTAACTTCCCAAAAGGAAAACGGAATGAACGCAAAGCCTAAAGTATTATATGTAGATGATGAAGAGTTGAATCTCTTGATTTTCGCAAAATTATTAGAAGATGATTATGAAGTGATTAAGGCTGAAAGTGGTGAAGAAGCACTTGAGATATTAGAGAAACAATCCGATATTGTTAATATCATTACAGATTTGAATATGCCTTTAATGTCAGGCTTAGAATTCATTAATGAGGCTAAATCCAGATTTGAAAATAAAAAGTATTATGTGCTTACAGGCTATGCCATCAATGATGAAATGCAAGAAGCTTTAGATTCTAAACTAATTATTCAATTCTGGACTAAACCTGCTGAGTTTGATAAGATAGATAAAGCGCTTAAAGAAAACTGAAATTTAAAAGCGCTCTAAAATTGATACTGCATTGGAGGTTCCAGAACCTCCAATATTAACAACCATTCCACTGGCTTTATTATTTAACTGAATCCCATAGGCTTCCTGCATCAATTGCTTGTATATATAAGCGTGCATGGAAACTCCTGTGGCTCCGATTGGATGACCTTTAGCTTTTAAACCACCAGATAAATTGATAGGTAATGAACCATCTCTAAAAACCGTTCCATTTTCTAAAGCTTCAAATTCTTTTCCGGGTGAGGTGATTCCCATAGCGCTGTATAAGAGTAATTCAGTGATGGTAAAGCAGTCATGAATTTCAGCCATGTCAATATCTGTAATATCCATTTTAGCTTCTTTCAATGTCTTTTCAACCGCATAGGCCGCACCCTCTAAAAAATAATCGGATTTATGTTTTCCAAAACTATCCAGGTAGTCACCCGCACTATAAAAGCTTTTGATATTAACTCCAGCATTTTTTCTTAAGGATTGATCTTCCAATATCAATGCTGCAGCGCCATCCGAAACCAAAGAGCAATCATGCAATCGCAATGGGGCAAAAATTACAGGATTCTTCTCATCTGGGAGGGCCAGTATTTCATCAGCAGTTTTAGCTTTTTGTAATTGTGCTAATGGATTTTCAGTGGCATTTGAATAAGCTTTTGCAGAAATTTTAGCGAGCTGAGCTCTCAATTGCTCTTCAGAAAATTGATATTTTTTTATCCAACCTTTAGCTAAATCAGCAAACATACAAGGAGCTGTAACCTTCTTATTTCCTTCCTCTGGCCAAAAGGTTGCCATCGCTAAGGCTTCCGTTATTCCTTTTAAATCTAATGAAGTCATTTTTTCCAAACCCACAACCATCACGCGTTTCATCATGCCCGATTTGATGGCCATAATAGCCATATGGATTGCAGAAGAACCAGATGAGCATGCAGTTTCAGTTCTGTACATGGGTTTGTGTCGTAGTTCAGAAAGTATATTAATAGCATATGGGGCTATATTTTCTTGATGATTAAAAGCACCACCACTATAATTGCCAACAAAAACACCATCAATTTCTGAGGCTTCCATTTTAGCATCTTTTAATACCCCTAAAGCTGCTTTTTCATACAAAGAATAGAGCGTGTCATCTTCTAATTTTCCAAATTGAGAATGATAGGCACCTACTATATTTACACTCATACTTTTAATTTTTTTAATTCCTTTGAAAGTTAATAAGAATTGCTTGAAATTGTAGTGAATGTATAGATTCTAGTGAACAGAATATGAATATTAGAAAAAATCCATCTAACTCGGTATTTAAAAATCATGAATAGTGTTAAGAAAATTGATTTGCAAGCTTATTAAAGTTGATAATAAATTTTTAAACCTTTTTCTTTGAAATCTATTATTACACCTTGAATCAACTAATCAAATCAAAATGAAAAGAATTATAATTTTAACATTAGCTGTATTAGCATGCTTTACCTTTGGTAATAATGCTCAAGCACAAGAATTTCCGGAATTAGATAAAAGCCCAATGGATATGGCTTATTATCCTTCAAGAGTTGCATTTAGAGCTTTTGCTAAAACTGAGGAGGAAAAAAATGCTAAACCTCTTATTAGAGTAACCTATTCAAGACCTAAAGCTGATGGTAGAGCTGTTTTTACGGAATTAGAAAAACCGGGAAATATCTGGAGAGTTGGTGCTAATGAGTCTACTGAAGTGATGTTTTTTGAAGATGTAACGATTGATGGTAAAAAAGTAAAAGCAGGACGTTACACTATATACATCAAATTAGGTGAGGAAAACTGGGAAGTACACTTTAGTACTGATACAGACGGTTGGGGGCATTATGCTTTCAAACCAGAAGAAAGTACGGTTGCTAAAATTACGGTACCAACTGAAGAAACTGAAAGCACAGTAGAATACATGAGTATCATGTTTGAGGAGGCTGATCCAGGAGCACATATGATTATCGCTTGGGACGATACTATGGCGAGAGTGCCAATCGGTTTGAAATAAGCATTTTTATATTTAAAATAAATAGTATGAAAGCATGGGGTATACAAACCATGCTTTTTTCTTTTTACATCCTTACTTAGATCTGAAAATGAAATATTAATCTTATATATTTAAGTTCAGAACTTTTAAAGATGATCGATACCTCCCTTAATACATCTAATTTCTACTTTTTAGTAACTGTAATACAAGGCATAGTATTATCAGGATTGATTGTTTTTCAAAAGCCGTATAAGAGACCTAATTTATACTTTGGAATTTTATTGTTTCTATTTTCTTCCACAATTCTTCATATCGTATTAGAGGGGTCAATCTCTGGCTTTAATCGGATTTTTCCATTCCCGATGGAATTTTCAATGGCTTACGGACCTTTAGCTTATCTGCATATATTGCATATCAAAAACCCTTTAAGAGCCTTCAAGGCTAAAGATTTACTTCATTTTGTCCCTTGTTTAATTTTTGAAGGGCTCTTTTTTTATTTCTTCTTTCGCTATTTAGGAGCTAATCCAGACTGGACGAATTCACATGCTAATACGGTTATATTCATTACTATGACTTTAGCTTTACTAGGAAATCTGCACTTATTAATTTATACCCTATTAATATTTAAAGAATCTAAGGCTACTCGCTTTTTATTAAAGGATTTTGTTAAAGTTCAAAAATGGCTAAAGTATCTTATTAAATCTTGGGGAATCTTATTTACTGCCATCATTATTGCCATTACAGCTTCCATTTTATTTGTAGATATTATAAGAGGCTATACACAATATATTTTTATTCCCCTAGGCATCATTTTTACTGCTTTTATTTATGGTTTAGGCTATATGTATTTGTTGAAATATTCTGGCGCCTTAAAACAATATATGGATAAAGCAGCCAAGTTCAGTTTTACACAGGAAGAACTTGAAAAGAGGCAATTACAATTGATTAAAACTGTGAAATGTGAGGAGCTTTACAAAGATCCTAAGTTAAGCATTGCCAAACTTGCAGGGCATATCGGCTGGCCGATTAATGATTTGTCCCAAATCTTAAATGAAGTAATGGATACCAATTTCAATGATTTTATTAATCATTACAGAGTACTAGCTTTCAAGGAAAGTATATTGACAGATGAAGCTAAAAAATATTCCATTGTAGGCTTGAGTCAAAAGGTAGGTTTTAGTTCTAAAGCCTCGTTTTATAGAGTTTTCAAAAAAGAGACAGGTTTAACTCCTTCAGAATTTATGGAAAATGAAGGTTTATGAGTCTTAAATAGTCATATGAGACTTTAAGGACTGTCTTTTAAATTGAGAATACTTTAGAATTGCAGAAAAAAATAACAGATGAAATCAATTTCAATTTTCAGCTTACTAGTATTCATTAACTTAAATTTATTCAGCCAAAATGAAAAGTATTACTCAAATGAAGAGATTAAATCTGATTTAGACTTTTTATTCAAAGCCCTAAAAGAAACTCATTATAATCCATATGAATTTATTAAACCAGAAGCCTTTGATTCAATTTATCATCAATTAAAATATGGTATAAAAGAGGATTCATTAAGTATCCTAGAGATAATTAATCGCTTCCAATTCTTAACATCTGCAGTTCAAAACGGGCATACTGCAATAGAATTTCCAATACCGCAATATCTTGAATATGCCAAAGGGGGTGGAACTGTTTTGCCTGTAGAAATTGCGTTTCAAGATCAAAGGCCATTAATACGGAAAAATTGGTCTGACATGAATATTGAAATAGGATCAGAATTGGTAAGTATAAATGGTGAAAAGATAGAAGAAATATTAGAAAAAATATACCCTCATATTTCTGCAGAATCTAAATACTTTAAGCAGGCTAAACTTGAGCTTTTCTCCCTGCCAAGATACTATTGGCAAATTTACGGTAAAGTTGATGAATTTAGCATTGAGATCAAGCATGAAGACCAACTTATAACACACAAAGTAAAAGCAATTAATACCATCGAGGATTACGAAATGAAGCGTAATCCAATTATAGACGGGGAAAGATTTTTTAAATTTTATGATCATGCAGCTTATTTAAAACCGGGAAACTTTGATGGAGAATTATCAAAATTCAAAGCTTTTATTGATTCTACTTTTTTAGAAATAAACAAGGCCAATAAACCTAATCTAATTATAGATTTTCGAAATAATGCAGGCGGTAATGACTCTCATTCTGATTATTTGGTTTCCTACATAGCTGATGAAGATTTTAAATGGAATTCAAGCTTTAGCTTAAAAAGCAGCCAGATACTAAAGGATTACATATTAGAGAATCAGGATACTTCTACTTCTAAATTTTATAAAAGCGTTTTTGATCATGAAAATGGTAGTATATATGAATACCAATTTGATTCTTATAAAGCACAAGAAATTGAAAAACGATATAAGGGAAATGTATATCTTCTAGTAAATCGACAGTCACATTCACAGTCAACAGTTGCTGCTGCTCAGATACAAGATTATGGTTGGGCCACTATTGTGGGTGAGGAGACCGCAGAATACCCTACTTTATATGCTTCAATATTTCCTTTTACATTACCTAATACTGGCATTACAGTAAATATATCAAAAGGCAAAATCGTAAGGGTGAACGGCTCCGAAAAGCACGAAGGAGTTATGCCTGATATCCGTATAAAAGATTATCTATTAGACGAGCATGATGAAATATTACTAGAGCTGCTTAAAAGATTTAAGCATTCTAATAAGTGAAATATAGAAGCTATAAAACAACACTTATTCCGCAAATCCATTGTCCCACAATAATCGTATTTTGTTTAATATTGTAAAATAAAATTTGTTATTTTGTTAAACAAAATTATTACATTTAGTACAAATCAACCTGTTTTTGTTTAAATAAATGACTGTGGGGCTTAAAGATGGAAAGAATTGATATACTAGGATACAGGCCAGATCGGCATAAAGTGTTTACGAAAGAATTATTATCTCAGACAGATGATAAAGTTCTTCACAATATTGTTAAAAAAGCAGCTGAAGAATTATCCAGCCCTATGGCTATGATTAATATCGTTTTAGATCATATCCAATTATTTAAATCTTCATTCGGATTACCTGCTACACTTGAAGCAGCGGGAGGAACCCATAGAGATGTTTCCTTTTGTCAATATGTTGTAAAGAATGATCAGTATTTCAAGGTATCTGATGCCAAGCATAATAAAGAGGTGCCTCAACAATTAGTATCCGAATACGGGATTAGTTCTTACTTGGGAGTTCCTATTTATATAGATGAAGTTGTAATTGGTTCACTTTGCGTTTTAGATACTAAAAGTCGCGAGTTTACTAAAAACGACATTAAAGTTTTAGAGAAATTAGCAAAGCTGGTTAATAGACGATTGAAATCCATTACTGAAAAGCGTAACCAAAATCGTTTAGAGATTACAGAAAGTGCTTTACTACCAGGAATAAGGGAATTAATTGAAACACTAAAACCGATTCAAGATTCAATTTATAAAGGCTATGCTAATGCCTCCGCGGTTAGCTCTTACATGAATTGCTCCAAATATCTATTATTTAATAATCATTTATTTGATGAAACACCACGTTTAAATTTTGAAGCAGCACAAGAAGCTAATAGTCAAAATATAGATATGTTGGCAAATATTGAAATGGCTCTTGCAGATGTGACAGATTGTGTGAATGCACTTAAAAATTTAACGCTTAATACAGCGTATTCCCATCTATCAGAAATCATAATAAGCGCACAAGATTTATCCAGAAATAGCACCAAAGCGGTAGGAGGATTTGGTATTCCTGATTTTCCTTCAGACCCTCTGATTTATACTAAAAACAATATTGCAGTAGCTATAGTAACCAATTGCATTTTAGCGATTACCAATGAATTGATAAATAGAAATGCTAAAGATGGTATTTTAATACAGATTGTAGAGGGAGATTCAAATAATATCTTAATACAAATGTCATCCCAAAATTTAGATGCAGTTGCCTATCAAAAAATTCATGATAGTCTGACTATTCTATTAAACAGTGAGCCACATGTTTCATTAAACGCAGATGAAAAAGGAATTTGCTTGTCTTTTAATACTGTGGTTTGAACTAAAAAGCTTAATAGTCTTCAAATTTAACACTTACCATACTATTATACTCCATTCCTAATAGCTCAGCAGCATTGCCTTCTTTAATTCCAATCTCCAATACTCCCTGATCATTAAATATGGCAAAAGCTTCTCCCCCCTGGCTTTCATGATAGTGTTTTTGAACACCTGTCAGTGAATAGTTTCTGAATTTGATCTGTACACTTTTGCCTTTACTTAGGATGTCATAATCATACTGCATGATATCCGTAATCAAATTCCCATAATCATCAATATGCACCACATGTCCTTGTATGATTTCTCGAGTAGCTTTTACTTTTGGAATGATAAACTTTTTGAATTTTTCTGCTGCTAAGGCAGAGCCTAATGCAGTAATATTTTGCGCTTTTAAGAGTTTAGCAGCCCCAGGAGCCAAAACATCTTTTGCTAGAAAATTTCCTTTTAATTCTGTATCAATTTTTACGATCTGATCGGGATCTTTTTCTCTTAACAAGCTCAATATTCCATTATTACTGGCTAGGAAATAATGTCCTTTAATTTCAGCGGCAATAATATCTTCATTTGCTTCTGAAAGTGAATTGACAGCTACTATATGTACACTTCCCTCAGGGAATTCTTGATAAACTGATTTTAAAACATGGGCAGCGTGAATGATATCATGCTTAGTGATGTTATGAGTTATGTCAACCACTTGAAGATTAGCATCTTCACTCAGTATTTTGGCTTTCACCGCTGCCACATAATGGTCGCGCCAACCGAAATCTGATAGAAAAGTGATCAAAGGCATACAAAAAATTGAATTATTGTTAAATTTGTTAAAAACAAAACTACAGAAAATTTAGTACTAACACATTGAGACATCATAAATAAGAAAATCATTTGGTAGAAAAAGTTATCACCTTGGAAAATGTATCCCTTGTGGATTTTTTAGGAGTAGAAAATCGTAATATCAACGAGTTATCCTCTGCTTTTCCTAAATCAAAAATTATCTCTAGGGGAAATGAAATAAGAATACAAGGAAGCACACCTGAAATTATTCGCATCAATCAAATTGTGCATTCTCTAGTAACTCATTATCATAAGTTTGGAAAAATTACGGAGGAAAGTGTAAAAACGTATTTAAACGAGGAATACGAAGAAAGCAAAAAGAAACTAGATGGTAATTCGGATGAAACTTTAGTATTCGGAACTAAAGGATATGCCATAAAAGCTAAAACTCCGAATCAAATCAAATTGGTAGAGGCTGTAAGAAAAAATGATTTGGTTTTCGCAATTGGGCCGGCCGGTACTGGAAAAACTTATGTTTCGGTAGCCATGGCTGTGCAAGCCCTTAAAAACAAGGAAGTTCGTAAAATTATTATCACTAGACCTGCGGTTGAAGCAGGAGAAAATTTAGGTTTCCTTCCTGGAGATTTAAAAGAAAAAATTGATCCTTATTTAAGACCAATTTATGATGCATTAGATGATATGGTGCCTGCGGAAAAGCTAAAATATTATCAAGAAAACAGAGTGATAGAAATTGCTCCTTTAGCTTATATGAGAGGGCGAACACTTCATAATGCCTTTATATTATTGGATGAGGCCCAGAATACGACCCCAATGCAAATTAAAATGTTCCTAACCAGAATGGGTCCGCATTCTAAAGCGATCATTACGGGTGATATGAGCCAGGTCGATTTGCCTAAGAAGCAAAAGTCAGGATTGATAGAGTCAACTCAAATCTTAAAAGATATTAAAGGGATTGGTATAGTGAATTTAAAAGGTGAAG
Organism: Marivirga arenosa; assembly: GCF_030503895.2. Classification (GTDB taxonomy): domain Bacteria; phylum Bacteroidota; class Bacteroidia; order Cytophagales; family Cyclobacteriaceae; genus Marivirga; species Marivirga arenosa. The sequence goes on along the minus strand of NZ_CP129970.2, from coordinate 692,743 downwards.
ATGTAGTTCGCCACCGATTGGTGAAACACATAATCGAAGCCTATGATAAAAATGATGCTAAAGTTCAAAAAGAAGAAAAATGATTTCGGTACGAGTTGTAGATAATCAGGAAGATCTTAAGAAAATATTCTCAATCAGAGAAAAAGTATTTGTTGAGGAACAAAATGTAGCTCGTGAAGAGGAATATGATGAATTCGAAGATATATCAACCCATTTTATTGCGGAAGATGAATTGGGTAATGCATGCGGTACTGCCCGTTGGAGATTCACAGATAACGGAATGAAATTAGAACGATTTGCGGTACTTAAATCCCACAGAGGAAACGGAGTAGGACAGGCACTGGTACAAGCTGTAATTGATGATATCCGAGCTAAACCAAAGTCAGAGGGTAAGAAGCTTTATATGCATGCTCAGCTCCCTGCTGTTAGCTTATATGAGCGATTTGGTTTCAAAAAAGTAGGAGATCAATTTGAAGAATGTAATATTATGCACTATCAGATGGAGATGATGAATAGCTGAACCAAATGGTAATTCATCTCTTATTCTAAGTCAAATCAGACAAAATTTCTACACAAAAGTAATTTATCGGGAGAAACAAAACGCAATTAAGTTGCGTTTATTTTTAATCTTTTTATATTTGCAATTGAGTTGCGTTAGTAGTCATCAATTATTCAATTGGTAAAGATGAATAGATTAAATGTTAGTTCAAATAAAATACCGCTCGATGCAATCGGCATGATGGCTTCTATATTATGCGCCATTCATTGTGCAGCATTGCCAGTGTTGTTAAGCCTTTCAACTTTGGCAAGCCTGCACTTTTTAGCTAATCCTTGGATAGAATATTCAATCATTTTCTTCAGTTTATTATTAGCATTAGTTTCTTTTCTGCCTGCTTTTAAAAGACATCATTCGAATTTTTTACCCTTAATACTATTGGGATTGGGCTTTATATTGATTGGGATGGGTCAATCTGGATTAATAGAGGTAAATGAAGTTGTACTTACATTCAGCGGTGCATTTTTAATTGCGATAGCCCATATAGTCAACTGGATTATGGTAGTCAAAACAAGAAAAGCATTTTTGATGGCAGAAACAATTTAAAGTGACAGAAATCATCAACTTTTTAAAAAGGCAAATTTATAGAGTAGATTCGAAAAACATCACAAATGGAAACTGGAACGCTATTCGACAAACGAAGCCCTTTGATGTAGCCTTTTTAAAAGGAGAAAACCTTTTATACCCAAATGGTAAAGGCATTGTGCATAGATCACCTCCAATTGAAGAAAGTGAAGAAAAGAGAATCTTATTAAGAATAGATGAAAGATAATTCCTGAATAGTAAAATAAGACTAATATTTTTGCAAATATGTTGCGTTTACTGATTATTACGTTTTTATTTTTCTCTCATTTTTTTGTTCTAGCTCAAAAATTTGAAGGAAATGTTGTGGGCACAGACGGCCAGCCATTAGAGGCTGTATTACTTACTTTCCACCCAATGAAAGTTCGTACTACCACGGATATTGAGGGTAAGTTTGCTATCAACATCGACAAACAGCAAAAAGTGGAATCAATTGAAATCAATCATGTAACGCATATTCCACAAATCATTCCTATTTCAGAATTTAAGAACCTAAATGACATCAAAATTGTATGCCATGAGGATGTCCAGACCTTGTCTGAAGTTAAGGTTGTTTCCGACAATATTTTATCGAGAGTAATCGATAAAACCCAGCCGGTTCAAATGGTGGATAAGGATTTTATTGAGCGAAATAGTAGTGGTACATTTTCTGGTGCACTCGCTGCTTTGCCTGGGGTCAATACCATGAATGTTGGTGTGGGAATAGCTAAACCTATGATTAGAGGGATGAGTTTCAACCGAATTATGGTAAATAATAGGGGAATTAAACAAGAAGGACAACAGTGGGGTGCTGATCACGGGCTCGAGATTGATCCATTCGATGTTGATCAGGTGGAAGTCATAAAGGGGCCTGGATCTCTGCTTTTTGGGCCAGATGGAATGGGCGGTGTGATTAACATCAAGGAGAATAATATACCCTTGCAAGACGGAAATACTATTGAGTATTTATCTTCCTACCAAACCAATAATCACGCTTTTTCAAATTCCTTGGAATTTAAGGGTAAGAAAAGGGCGCTCTTTTACAGTGCCCGAATGACCCATCAGGATTTCGGAGACTATTCTGTGCCGGCTGATGATTTTACCTATGCAGGATTTGAGCTTCCAATTGAGGAAAATAGACTGAAAAATACTGCGGGTAATGAATTACATTTGAGCGCTTTAATTGGTTTAAAATACCAGAATTTTAAGAGCAGCTTGAGGTTTACAAGCTTTAATCAAGAAGCCGGAATCTTTACAGGGGCTATAGGGCTTCCTCGCAGTTATAATTTAAGGCATAACGGTGATTTTAGAAATGTGGATTTACCCAAGCAACGAAATCAGCATCATATGCTTATTAGTAACTCTTACTGGCGTTTTGGAAATCAAAAACTCGAGCTGGATTTAGGGTATCAGCGGAATAATAGAAATGAATTATCGTTTCCGGGCGCTCATGGAATCGCACCAGAATATGCCAATTCAAATTTGGCTTTGGGTCTACATTTAAATACTTATACCGCCAACCTTAGATACGAATTTAATCCTAATCCAAATCATCAAATATTAATGGGCGGGCAGTTCCAATGGATGGAAAATCAAAGAGATGGTTTTGAGTTTTTATTGCCCGACTATACGAGTTCGCAATTAGGCTTTTATCATTACCAGCTTTTTGATATGAAAGATCAATTTATTTTAAATGGGGGAATACGATATGATCGAGCTAGTCATCAAATCAATCAGCATTTACAACCCGTTTTTGATAGAGGAACGCTACAGCCGACCGGGGAAATGATGGAAAGAACGCCAGCTTTCGATCGCTATTTTGAAAATTTTAGTGGAGGATTAGGCGTGACGTATATGGCTACTATGAAGGATCATATAAAATTTAATTTAGGCAATAGTTTTCGCTATCCCACAGCTATAGAGCTTTCCAGTAATGGCGTTCATCATGGGAATTTCAGACATGAATTGGGAGATCGTGATCTTGATATAGAAAATGGCTATCAAGCAGATATAAATTACATCCATCAGTCTGAACAATTGTTCCTGGAGATTTCTGCTTTTTACGCCTATTATAATGATTATATATATTTAGCGCCCACGGGAAACTTTTCATTCCTAGCATCAGGGGGGACTATGTGGCAGTACCGTCAGGATGACGCGCTATTCAATGGTTTTGAAATGAGTACATCCTACCAACCGGTTTCCTATTTTAAGAACGAAACAGTAATTGAATTTGTGCAAAATCTGAATTTGAATAGCAGATTAGCCCTGCCCTTAACACCACCTCCATCAATTGTTAATACTTTTGAATTTGAAAATTTTTTATCTGAAGGATATCGATTAAAGGAGGAATACCTTTTCATTTCCGGAAGGTATAATTTTGCTCAAAATAGAACAGATCGAAACGAGAGACCAACACCCGATAGTTTTATATTAAACTTTGGAGCGGGTGCTCACACATTGTTTTTCAATCAAGAATTTGATTTTAAATTTTCTGTGAATAACGCACTCAATACCTTCTATTTTAATCACATCAGCCGATATCGATTAATAAATTTACCCGAGCAAGGCAGGAATTTTACCTTTTCTGTAAAAATAACAATTTAATTAACGCAAACTACTTGCGTTTGTAGTTTGCGGATGTATATTTGCAATTATGTTGCATTAGTAATATTGTTGCAAATGAAAAGAAGACTTTACCTTTCATTACCAATTCTGCTGATATTCAATTTTGCTTGTTTAGAAGAAGCGGAGGATATACAGTTTGATGAACCACAGATCAATCCTTTAGAAGGCCTGCAAAGTATTTCACCCCAATACTTCAAGATTGTAAGACCGGATGAGAACGAGATACCCTTAGCCTTTTCAGTTCAAGATGATTCAGGGATCGAAGAAATTAAAATTGAATCTCATTCAGGCTTTGATGGGCACACACATGGTAGATTGGCCTTTGCTAATAATTTTCTACTGTTCAACTACTTTCATGTCATCGAAGCATCCGAATTAGAAGATCCTACATTTTTTTCCACAACTGAAGATGATAATTTAACGATCTACTTGGATGAAAGACATGATGGATTAGGTGAGGATGATAACATTTTGGCTGGCCCCTATCACTTTTCCATTACAGCTACTGATGTGGATGGAAATGAAACCAGTTACAGAGAGAATACAACCTATCATACGGTCATTTATATCCAGAGGCCTTATGCTCCACAAATAGAAATCAACTCAGACGATTTATCCAGGGGCGAAATAAGAGGTAGCATATTTAGGAATACAGTCCATGAATTGTCTTCCGACATAGGGTTTCTTTGGTTGTTTATTGAGAAAAAAGATCCCGAAAAGCCTAATCAGGAAGGCGAAATTATGGAAGAGTGGATTTGGGGTGAAGCTAATTGGCCACATCAATTTAGAGAAAATAGCGGGAAAGCCCTTCCTAGCTCTCAGGAAATCGATATCAAAAGCTTAATCGAAAGTGAAAATATATCTTTCGATTTAGCCGAGGATGAAAGAATGGTCTTCTGGATAGAAGACGCTAACGGAAATATAACTGTAGAATACATTGATAACTAATAAATTTAATTGTAATGAAAACAACTTTGATTAAAATTTGGAGCCTGATCTTTTTGATTGCTTTATTTTCTGCTTGTAATGATGATATAGATGATGTAGCTGATGATTTGGAATCTTTTGAAGAAATGGAAAGCTCTTGGGTAAGATTGTCATTGATGGATCAAAATGGAATTGATGTTATGCAACCCAATAATAGACAAATTCATGCAAGAGTTGAAGGGAACTTAGTTGAAGGAGCAAGATACTATACCAGTAATTCGGGAAGATATCTAATTGCAATTGATAGAGCGGGCGGTGCAGTGAAATTCTTTGATTCTGGTGTAGAATTTCATATTGATCATGGTCACGAACATACACCAAAATGGTTAGATTTAGAAGTTAATACTTTATTGCCAACCCACTTCGGAAGCTCATTAGGTCATATGGTGATATTTAATGATGGTGATGGCTCCATTACCCATATAAATGAGGCTCAATTAGAGATTCCTACCTACTCACCCGTTACTTATTCTTTTGAAAATACGGTTGCACATCATGGAGCTGGTTTTAGGTTAGAAAATGGTCAGTTTGTTATAACTTTCAAAAATAATAATGAGCCTGGCGGATTGCCGCAAATGGTGAAATTTGTTGAAAGTAATGGAAATGTAATAGACGATAATGGTGGAGTAGAAGTGGGAGCTATCCATGGAGATGCTTCTAATGGACATCACGGTATATTTGGAAGTACAGATGGAGTTATTTTAGTGAATGATGAAGGGGAAATTAGTTTAATTGAGAACACAGGCGACTTAAATTCAGAATCAGGCAACTGGTTAGGGACTTTAAAAGGACATGATAATTCAAAGATGTTTTTTGCACGATCTAGAAATGTAGGAGCTTTTATGATCGATCCTGAAAATAAATCTATGACTCAAATTTATGCAGGTTCCGATGTAGTAGGAGATATGTTTAGCTTTGATGGGAAGTATTATATTTTACATACTGCAGATAATATGTTGAGAGTATTTGATGCGCATGATGGAGTTGAAATTTCCAGCAGAATGGTAGAAATGGCAGATATTCCTGAAGCTGAAGGTCACAATCATAGATCAGCTTTATCAGAAATTGAAATTTTAAGAAAAATGGACGATCCTGATCCGGTTTTAGTTTGTTCCGATAAATTCTTATACGTTTTGTCTACTAATAGAACTCAAATCAAAGTTTTAGAAATTGACGATTTACATCACGTAGAAACAATTGAATTAGATAATGCAGTTGAAAGTATGATGAAAAATGGGTTTTCATTAGAAGGTGATGATGATCATGATCACGATCACGATCATTGAAAATTGCTTTAATAGTTTCGGTAAATGAATTGGGGATTAGGCTCCCCATTCATTTGAATTAAAATACTAAGGGAGTGTAAACAAGGTAAAATTTTAGTGATTAAGCTTGGTCCAGTCATATTATTAGATTTTGGTTAGTTAGCTGGTAATCACTCCCTTTTTTTCTATTTCTCTTCATCTTTTTTATCCATCCAACGAAGGCTAAGAAATGAGCTAACCAAGCCAATTCCACCAAAGATGAAGATGCCTGATACATATAGGACTTCATTATTATTTTTCATGTCAAGCGCATTATCAAGTATAACGGCAAAGACAATTCCTAAACCAATACCGATAGCCATCATTCCTATAACTAAGGCAATAGCATAGACCGGATGTCTCTTTCTTTGCACTTTAGGTGCCTGAAATAATGAGGCATCAGCGCCAGCTTCAATCAAGGCTAGCCTTTCTTTATTTCGAGTGTAAAAGAAATAGTAACTAATACCGAAGATTGTAGCGAAAAGGGATATGAATACGATTACTGCTTCCATGATTAATGTTTGTTTGTTTTAAAATTGATTTATGCCCTTTGGACAAACGAAACTTTAAACTGGTTACAACTTTTCTAAAATATTTTTAATTGCAGCTTCTTATAATTAATAGAAACCTGTCGGATTTGGATAGGTATTCGAGTTATCAAAAAAACTAGCCCGTTCAAAGGAGGAATACATCAGAGTATGCATGATCAAGCTATCCCCTTGAGGGGATTATAGGGGTGTGAATTAAGAAAAGTAGCATGTAATAAGTATCAATTTATAAGTAATAGGTTTTGTTTAAAACTTACCAATTCATTATTCTTTTAAAAAATCCGTAAATTTCTGTAACCATACTTTGATTAGGCTTGTCCAAACCATATCAAAACTTAAAAATTGGAAGAAAAGCATCTGAACAATATTATCGAAGAAGTAAAGCGAGGGAATTACCATGCTTTTAATGCTATTATTGTTGCGCATGAAGTTCAGGCCTATAATCTGGCTTTCCGTATCGTTAAGAATAGAGAGGATGCTGAAGAAATAGCTCAGGATAGTTTTGTAAAAGCGTATAAAAGAATCAAATCATTTAAAGGAGATTCAAAGTTTAGTACCTGGCTGTATCGCATTGTTTATAATAATAGTATTAATAAATTAAGAGCGAATAGAAAGTTTAAGCTTAATGATGAAATAGAGGATGATCAAATTGGAACTTCAGTTTCCGATCATAGCATGCAGAATTTACTGGCTCAGGAAAGAAAAGACTTCATAAAGCAAGCGTTGAACAAATTGAATCCTCAGGAAAGTAGTTTAATCACATTGTATTATCAAAATGAATGAGATTTAAAGGAGATAGAAGAGATAACAGGTGTGAATAAGAATAATTTAAAAGTGCAATTGCACCGAGCGCGTAAAAGATTAGAGCAGCATTTAAAACAAATGCTACCGAATGAATTAGAAAGCATAAGATGATGGAAGAGCAAGAATTTAAAGAGTTATTGAATGATAATGTAGAAGGTCCTTCATATGGTTTTTCTACTAAAACCATGCGTAAAATTGAAGCCTATGAAGCATCCAAGCCAAGTTTTGTAAGGAGCGGAAGTAGGTCAATTATTGCTTATATAATTCCAATAGTGTTTTTGGTTTTAATCATTACCACCCTATTTATAAATGATTCTAGCTTGATTAATTTCAATATTAGCTTACCAGATTTTAAAACTGTTTGGTTAAAAGTGAATTTACATATCAGTTGGATACTGGGTTCTTTAGGATTAACTGCCGGCTTCTGGGCCTGGATTTGGTGGGAGAAAAAGAATTTCAGGTTTAGATAGAATTAAACATCCCTCTAGCCTCCTCCAAAGGGGGAGTCTCCAAAGCCTGCATCATCAATCTATCCCCTTGAGGGGATTTTAGGGGTGTCTTGTATTAGAAAGTTAAGGCTGATAAAACCTGTCAGGTTTCCAGTACTTAGAATTTGCAAAAAATAGTTTCTTTATGAGCTATATTTTATCAAAACCTGACAGGTTTCAGATAGTAATTAAATGGTAATGACAAAAGTCAGGACCTGTGTTAGTCTTGTGCATGGAAGCATATTGCTTGTCTTAGAAATGGCTGATCACTTTGATTTTTTCTAATTTTAACATCCCCCTAGCCCCCTTCGAAGGGGGAGTCTCCAAAGCAGGCATCATCAATCTATCCCCTTGAGGGGATTTTAGGGGTGTGAAAGTAGGAAGTATTAAGTTGTAAGTTATAAGTTTTAGGTAATAGAAAACCTGTCAGGTTTCCAGAACAATTATTCATCTAATATTAGATTTTATCAATTAAAATAGCCGGCAAAGACCTGACAGGTTTTGATTAAAAGAAGGATGAGGTTTTACTCCTCCTTCTTCTCTAGAATAGTCTCTAAATAATGCTCTTCCACTCCAAATTCTTGCTTTAAACCTTCAATTTTGGCGTTAATGGCTTCCACGTTTGGACTTTTGCTCGCTTTACTGCCGACTAACATTACATTTTTACGCGTATGCTCATTAGAGATAAACTCAAATACTTTGGTGTTATATTGATTTTTCTCTAAAAGTAAAGCACGAATGGTGTCGGTAACCATCTCAAACTGGCGCTCTTTAAAAATACCAAACTTTAGGATAGGATTTTCCTGAGTGGTTCCTTTTACGCTTTGCCGAACTTGCTTATGGCAGCAAGGTGCACAAATAATAAGAGATGATTTAGAAACTAAGCCCTTATAAATCGCATCATCAGTGGCCGTATCGCAAGCATGTAGTGCTATGAGGATATCAATTTGATCCTTTTCGTAATTTTCAATCCTTTCAGAAACGAAGGATAAGTTTTCGTACCCACATTTGTTGGCTACATCATTACAATAGTTAACAAGTTCTTCTCTTAGCTCAATCCCAGTAACTTTTACGTCTAAGTTTTTAGTATTGTGTAGATAATCATAAAGCGCAAAGGTTAAATAGCCTTTGCCCGAGCCCATATCTACTATATTCACTTGCTTAGGTAGATCAGTAGATTTGATGAGCCCATCAATGATCTCCAGGTATTTGTTAATCTGCTTAAACTTATCAGCCATTTTAGGGATCAATTTTCCCTGCTTATCTTTTATTCCTAAATGAACTAAGAATTCACTTTCTTCAGCACGTTTCACTTTTTGTTTGTCGTGATGCTCAGGAAGCTTATTGCTGAAGGTAGGAGGGGTATTCGTTATCGTAGCTTTTCCCTTTTTATTAATCCGAAGGGCTACATCTTTCTCTAGCGTAAATAAAGTCGCGATGCGGAAAGCATCTTGCAACAATTTTTCTAGTTCCTGAATGGCTTCTTTGGCAGTATAGTTTTTTACCTGATCATTGGTTTTGTAGCGATAGGTAAAAGAGATGAGCTTCTCATTTTTAATTTCTACTTCACGTAGATATACGTTCGCTAAGTCTGCTGACTTCCGAATGGGTTTACTTAAAGTAAGCTTGACAAATAAATCCTCTTTTAAGGATTTTTCCATTTCTTGAAAAAACTGCTGCATCTCCTTCATCTTAAATGCAAAGCTACAAATGGTGGTAATAAAAAGCTATGCCTTGGACAGGTTTTGATAGAAGTAAAGGTGGTAAGTATTAAGTTTTAGGTAATAAGTAATAAGTTGTAAGTAATAAGTTTTAGGTAATAGGTATTTTCTATTCGATTCATTAAAAATATAACATCCCCCTAGCCCCCTTCAAAGGTGGAACCTAAAAAGCATGCATTATCAAACTATCCCCTTGAGGGGATTATAGGGGTGTCTTGTATTAGAAAGTTAAGGCTGATAAAACCTGTCAGGTTTCCAGTACTTAGAATTTGCAAAAAATAGTTTCTTTATGAGCTATATTTTATCAAAACCTGACAGGTTTCAGGTAGTAATTAAATGAGAATGACAAAAGTTAGGACCAGCGTTAGCCTTGTGCATTGAAGCATATTGCTTGTCCGACAAATGGCTGATCATTTTAATTTTTTCTAATGTTAACATCCCCCTAACCCCCTTCAAAGTGGGAACATTTCATAGCCTGCATCATTAATCTATCCCTTTGAGGGGATTATAAGGGTGTTTTTATCTTATTAGACATAAAAAAGCAGACTTTTCAGCCTGCTTCTGATGTTCCCTTTTGAAAACTAATATTATTGATAGTAGAATCTTTCGTGAACGATCTGACCGTTTTCCCACTTCTGAACGCCTACTTGTTCCATGTTTACTCTGTTACCATCTTTGAATGTAACATCCATAGTAGTTTCATGCATTACGATACCTGCTTCTTCATTAGAAGTAATCGCCTTTACCTCCATACCGTGGAATTCTTCGATCATTCCTAAGAATTCTTCTTCGTGCTTTCTGCATTCTGCTTTCCCAGTCCAAGTACCTCTTGGCTCAGTGATTACCACTGGCTCACCGTAATACTTGTCGAATGCGTCTAATAATTTACCTTCGCCTATCATCTTATAGATGTCTTCGCATTTTTCTCTTAATGTCATAATAGTAGTGTTTGTTGTAAAATTACATGTATATACATACAATATTGAAAAAGGTTTGAAAATAGTTTAAATATTTAATCAATATTAATGTAGATTAATACTTCACTATTGAGCATTGCCTCATAATTATAACAACGATGAATATAAGGCCTTATCATTCAGCTGATTTTCAAAAAGTATTAGTGCTATTTGATCTTAATACACCCCAATATTTTGCTGAAAGTGAAAAAGCAGATTTGGAAGAATATTTACAGCAAAAACGGGAAGATTATTTTGTGGTGGAGGAGAATGGAGAAATTATAGGGGCAGGAGGAATTAATTACGATCCTGATCGAGCAGTAATTTCTTGGGATTTTATTCATCCTGATTGGCAAGGAAAAGGAATAGGAAGAACATTAATGGATTTTAGATTAGCTCATATTCGATCGCAAAAGCAATATGAAAAAGTGATAGTAAGAACCTCTCAATTGGCCTACGGCTATTATGAAAAAATGGACTTCAATCTACTGGAAGTAAAAAAAGATTACTGGGCAAAAGGCTTTGATTTATATTTTATGGAGCAAGATAATAAGAAATTATAATTTATATTTCCAAAACATGTATCAACTTAAAGGTTTACATATGTTTGAATTTGTAACTTAATATGTTTACATTTATATTAATTTGTAAACTAATAACATTACAATAATGAGGAGCAAACGGAAACTCTTAATAGAGCAATTGGATCAGAAACTAAGTCCCTTTCAAAATGCGGGAATGATTCAACTGCCAGACAGAGGATGGATCCATACGATTCGCACTACACTAAATATGACCATGGCTCAGCTTGGTACTAAGCTCAATATTACCAGACAGGGGGTTAATAAAATTGAAGAGAGAGAAGCTAATGGTACTATAGCCATTAATTCATTGAAGGAAGTAGCTAAAGCCCTGGATATGAAACTTGTATATGCCTTGATTCCCATTGATGGCACAATCGATAACTTAATAGAAAAAAAAGCTAAAAAACTGGCAAAAAAGATAGTTTTAAGGACTAATCAAAATATGAAGCTAGAAGATCAGGGGATTGGTGATGAAAAAATCACCGAAATAGTAAAGGAACTTGCTGATGAAATTAAACGTGAGGTAAGAAGGTCTTTATGGGATTAGACTTAGAATATCAAGAGGGTCAAACACCTTTAAATGAAGAAGAAAAGGAGGGTTTGAAAATCAAATCAATAACAACTCAAGGAGAGCTTGATCAATTTGAACAACTAAATATTGAGAAAGCAATTGAGTGGACTATCAGCAAGAAATTCAAAGCAGAAAGAATACTAACTGAGAAGTTTATTAAAGATTTGCATAAAAAAATGTATGATGATGTTTGGAAATGGGCAGGAGAATTCCGGAATTCTGAGAAAAACATTGGAATTAAATGGACTCAAATAGGTATTGAATTGAATTATTTGCTCGATGATACAAGATATTGGATTCAAAATAGCACTTTTTCACCCGAAGAAATTGCGATTAGATTCAAACATCGTATCGTTTCAATTCACTGTTTTCCAAATGGCAATGGTAGACATTCCAGACTGATGTCGGACATTATCATGGAGTCAGTATTTGGTGAAGAAGCATTTCACTGGCAACAATCCAATATGGTTAAGGCAGATCAAACACGAAATGAATATATAGCCTGCTTGAAGAAGGCTGATAATGGTGATATAAATCCACTTATTGAGTTTGCAAAAAATTAAAGCAGAAAGCGGCTTCTAACGGTTGAGTAAGACTTCAAGCGGATTTTTTTAATTTGCATTGGGTGGTGCAACCCAATTAAAGCGCCTTATCTTATATTTTTTCAGGTAATAATGATATTTTTCGACCAACACCTATATTCTTAGGATGTATTTAAAATAAAATCCTATACATTTATGGTTCATCAACAACCAAAACCCAAAGTCGAATTTCAAATTATTTTTCTGGGATTAGGTTCAAGATGCAGCGTGTATAAAGTAACTCTTGTTGTTTTATACGCAGTATTTATCGTATAAAGTGCATTAATACATCTTACAAAGTTGTTATGCAAAATTTAATTCAACCAATGAATATATTTGAAGAATCAGAATTTGAAAACAAAAACGGAACTGAGTTGCAAAAAATGGGCAATGAAGTTATGCAAAGATTTAATCAAAAAAGAAGTTATTTTCATCAAGTCAGAAATTCCCCATTTATAGGTAAAGATACTTGGAATGAATTAAATAAAAAGTTGGTTGAATTTGACCAGAATGAATTTCGTAATTGGAATCAAAAATGGAGCACCGTCTCAAGACAACAAAATAAAGACTCAATGATTAGTTTCTTCAATGAGGGAGAAACGGTGTTTGAGGAATTAGATGATTTTGTAGATCAGGTAAAACCAGAATATAAACATAGTGATAGTGTAGAAGGTCTAAAAGAAGACCTGATTAATAAGATTGATCAAGATATCAATAACCTATCTACTGAAATTCAAAATCAAGTGTCCAGCGGCATTCAGGATTTGATTGATTTAAAAGCAGAGTATAAGCTACAAGATACTTTTGCAGTTAGTATAAAAGAACAGAAAAATAAATCTAGAAAGGTTAAAAATATTTTTTTAGGTCTTTTTATAGGTAGCTTATTTATTATTCCATGCTTTTTATTATTTACTTTTGCATTAGAATCAATAGCTAAATTAAACTTATATCTCCAATGGAGTTTGAGAGCCACTATTTCTATAACATTAGGAATAGCTTCAGTTTTTCTATTTAATCAATATAGAATTTACCAATTAATTAATTTAAAATATTCACATCTTTACAATTTTATAGGTGGGGGGGCAACATTTTTATCTGAATTAATTGGGCTAGAAGACACCAATAAACGTGAAGTGAATAGAAAACTTGCCTCTATGTTTATTGAAATTGATGATATTATGGCCAGTATCAGAAAGAATAAGCATCCTTCTGAGAATGTTTCAGAAATAACTGATAAATCTATTGATTCAATATCTAAAAGCATAGTAGAATTAAGTAAAGCTGCCAACAAAAGAAGTACATAACATGGTAGAAAACCTATTTGCTTACTCATTTCATAGTGAGTTTTTTGCAGTTGTCCTGTAATTTATGCTTTCACTTTGGACAGGCTTCATCATAACGGGACGTGACCATTACCTATTTGTTACTTGGCACTATTTGCCTAATTGTTTGGGGTTACTTCAAGAACGGAACAGTATACTTAGCATTCCAAGAACTAAAGAAAGAGAATTACGAAAAGGTCGAAAATTTACTCGCAAAGATTCGAAGACCTGAACTCTTAAAGAAATCGCAAAAGAGCTACTTTCATTTCACTAAAGGGTTTATTGATCTGAACAAACAGAACTTTGATTCCGCATATGAAAATCTGAAGTCGGCATTAAGTCTAGGTTTAAGAACCCAAAATGATACCTCAATTGTAACCTTGAACTTAGCGGCAATGGAGATTGAACGTAAAAATTTAGAAGAGGCTAGAAATTATCTCAAGCAAACAAAGGGTCTTAAGCATAAACTTATACTGAAATCCGAGATTGAAAGAATTGAGTCAGAAATAGATGCTGCCCAACCAATGCCATGAATGAATCATGTATTATTGAGGAACTTTGAAATCCACCTTAAATTTTCCATTTGAATCAAGGCGCGAATTTGCTGAAGCGGAGAGCTGATTGAATTCTAAATTCCTGTCAATACAGTTGATAGTTAAGTATGATAATACAACTTACAGTATGAAAAGATTATTAATAATAGTTTCTTTAACAGTTATATCTCAGTTCAGTTTTGCTCAATCTGATGCAACTGAATACGTAGAATTAGTTAAGAAAAATTTTCATCAGGAAGATATTAGAGAGAAACTTATTGACTATGATTTTACTCGATTGATTATTCCAAATCAAGACTTTCTTGGCTTTATAGGATCAAAATATAGACGAATTAAAACCTTTTATAATTCTATTCAACAGGATACAGTAGACCCTTTTAAATATTTCATTAAAGGAGTTTCTGTAGTAGGAACCAATAAGTGTGATTTTTTGGGTGAATTAGAAATTGAGAGTATTCATGAAGCAAAAAGAATGGAATTAGGAGTCGATCTTATGTATAAAGACGCAGGTTTTAAATCTCAAGGTATTCTAATAGCGAATTTTACATTCAAAGAAGACCAAAGTCAGAATCATGTGGGTATATTTTCTGGAAAAATGATCATTTGGTGGTTAATTGACAGGCATGGCATTCTTCATATCAATGACGTGAATAACTACTCAGATAACTACAAAAATAATCAGCATATCGGGATATGGACTGAGTATGGCTCATCGGACTCAAAAGTATGCAACTGGGGAGTAAGGAGAATTCCTAATTCTGGAGATCTAGATATTGGTGCAGGAGAATTCTCAGCAAATCCAAAGTATGAAGATTTAGGATGGAAATATTATAGATCCTATTAATCTTTTAATAAGTATGTTACAGACTAATGTTTACAGTTGTTTTTCCCGCTTGCCGCATGCGTGCCGCTTGTGCCTCTATACTAACATCTTTTTTTGCTGAAAAATAATATGCGCATGGCGATTTTGCTGAAAAAAATTATGCGTACTTCAAATTTTTAATTCACGCATAACGGATTTTCCTGCTTTGTAAATATGCGCACTAAAAAACAACTAAGCATATAGCGTGATGGAAAAGCAGTACGCATAAGAATGTAACCACTTGAGCTATGCTCTGAATCCTTATTATCATGCAAATAAGATTTAAAGTCCCCGTTCTCGACATGTTCTAAATGGTGGTCTATAAATAATATCTACCTTCAAATGCCAATAAACCTTCTCTAAAAACCATTAAATTGCAAAGTAAAAAAGTCGAGTCATTTCCGTAGTTTAAAATTAAATCAAATGAACCACAATCTCCTAATCGCCCTCTTTTCTATTGTTCCCTTAGGTATTGGAGTTCACCTATGGCAAAAAGGGATTAGGTTAATTAGAAATGGTAAAAAGGCTGAGGGTATTGTTTTCAAAAATAATTATAAAGGGAGTATTAATAATAAAACGGGTTTGTATTTTCCAGTAGTCAGGTTTTTAACCGAAAAGCAAGAATGGATTACCCAAGAACTAGATATCGGACAATATCCGGCCCTTGAAGAGGGGAAGAAAATTCGATTGATCTATAATCAAGAAAATCCTGAGGAAGTGGGAATCGATTCCGTATTTAGATTGGAGATTTTACCTCGCATTTTGGTAGTGGTGGGTATTATATTGCTGACCTTAGGTCTTTTAGGCTATTTAGATGTTATAGAATTAAACTTCAATAATTCCATAAAACTACTATAATCGTTTTTTGAAGAAAAATAAAAAAGTCAATCTGGTTGCCCAAATTGACTTAAGAACTTTAAATGCAGTTACCATTAGCATCTTTTATACAAGGCTCTTCTGGATCTGTCGGATCATTTGGCTCTATCGGAATTTCTGGGTCTCTTCCTGGAAGACCACCTCCAGAGTAATTCCCATCATCATGATAGCAATTTCTAACATTATTTGTAGTAGATCGCCATGAGCAAGCAGATGAACTCGAACCGTTAACATTAGCAATTGTAATGGTTACATCACCATATCGTTCACTCGCAATTTGAAATACGTCTTGATTATTTGATACGGTTGCTCCCGCTGGAATGGTGACATAAGCAGCATCGATTATGGTACTACCTTTGCTTAGCATTAATTCAATAGTTCGATTGTAATTTACTGCTCCATTATATCCTGCTGTAACTGCAACTGTGTATCGTGTACCACTAACCGCCTGGCCGGCAGAACCACTTCCATAGCAATTACCACCGGGCACAATTTGTGGCGTTAAGTAACAGTTGTTCCAGTCAGTATCTTTTTCAGAATAATTTTTTCCACTGGCATTGCCGTTTGAGTTAGCAAACAAAAAAATGTTAGCAAACATCAATAAAATAAAATTTAATTTGATCATAACTTTTAAGGGTTTGGTTTAAAATATTCATAAGAAACTACGGATGTATGAATTTGTTTAAGAAGGGCAATTATTTCTTTTCAGATCTATTGGGTTTAGCTATCTGTGTTTATTAAATGAAGATACAGGCTTAGTATTTTTTAACTTATTATCTTAATATTTAACTAATAAAATTATCCGAACTCAATGCAAACTTCATTACATTAGTTAATCGTGAAAATAAAGATTGCATCTTCTTTGGCTCTCTGATATCAAAATCTAATAACTTTTGAATAGAAGTTAATATCTTTCGGGATGAACTATCGACTTTTGTATTTAATAAGTATTCTTATCTTTTTTTCTGCATGTCAAAGTCCGCAAGAAGAATATGTATGTACTCCCTGTAATTTAGAATGTGATCAATTGAGCTTTGCCAAAGCAGGCGATTGTCCCCACTGTAATATGAAGCTGATCAAGAAATCGGAGCTAGAGTCACTTCAGAACTTAGTGCTCAATGAGGTGAAAATTAAAAGTGTAAAAGGAGCTTTTTTAATTGATGGGGGCTACCACCAAGACCGGCAAATCATAGTTCATTATTATAAAGCCAAAGGATTTGAGGAAGATTCTCAAGTTATCATAGTAGTGCCCGGTGCAGGCCGAAATGGAGCCGATTACCGAGATGCCTGGATTGAAAAAGCAGAAAGCTATAATTTATTAGTATTAAGTCTTGAGTATTCAGAGGAATACTATCCTGATTTTTGGAATTATAATTTAGCGGGCATGCTTTCGGATGTGGTCTTAAATGAAGAGCGTAGCGCTATCGATAGTTTTACCGTAAATCAAGACCCTGAAAGTTGGCTGTATCAGGATTTTGATCGCCTTTTTGAATTAGCAAAGCAGCAATTGGCATTCCGTACGGAACACTATGACATCTTTGGGCATTCCGCGGGTGGGCAAATTTTACACAGAATGGCCATTTTTCATCCTCAAAATAAGGCCAACCGGATTTTAGCAGCTAATTCCGGCTGGTATACCCTTCCTACTTCTGATGATATTTTTCCCTTAGGACTCAGAAATATTCGAGAATCCGTTAGTCGCTTAGACTTTAGTTCAAAGCTGGTGCTCTTCCTAGGTGAATTAGATAATGCTTCTGAAACTCGTGGAGAGTTAAGAAGGTCTCCCGAAGTGGATCAGCAAGGTTTAGGTCGCTTTTCAAGAGGGCTATATTTTTATAAAGAAACCCATAGAATAGCATCTGAAATGAACTTAGCCTACAATTGGACCACCCATATTGTTCGCGGAACAGGACATGATTATAAAGCGATGAGTGAAGCGGCTGCAGAATATCTCTACGGGCAATAGTGCGCAAATTCATTTCATAATAGCTTTTATGCGATTCAGATGAGGTATTTTGATTTCTAATATAATATTTAGATATTTATCTAAATAACTAAATAAATGAATTCAATCTTTAAAGCCCTGAATGATGAAACCAGACGGGAAATCATTGAACTACTGAAAGATCAGGATTTGAATGCAGGACAGATTGCGGATAAATTCAATATGAGCAAACCTAGTATTTCCCATCATCTGGATATTCTCAAAAGGGCCGATTTAATTAGCAGTGAAAAGAAAGGCCAGTTTGTGGTGTATTCACTGAATACCACCATACTGGAAGATTTATTGAACTGGATTATGACCTTAAAAAAATGAAATATGAAGCTAAAAAAAGAACTACCCCTGATTGCGATTGTATTATTGCCTTTTGTCTATTTGGCTTACGTTTGGAATGATTTACCAAATAAAGTTCCACTACACTGGAATTTGCAAGGAGAGGTAGACCGTTTTGGTGAGAAAACTGAATTAATTTTAGCAGTTTTTGTACTCCCAGTTTTGGTTTATGTATTACTCTTAATTGTTCCGAAAATTGACCCCAAGAATAAACTTCATCAAATGGGGAATAAATATGATAACATCCGATTTATGTTAATCACTTTTATTTCGGCCATAACTATTTTTATTATTTATTCTGCCAACAATCAGTCTGTTGCCAATCCTAACTATATAGTTTTACTAGTGGGAGTATTGTATCTCATTTTAGGAAACTACTTCAAAACGATCAAAGCAAATTATTTTATTGGAATTAGAACTCCATGGACACTCGAAAGTGAAGAGGTATGGAAAGCCACCCATAAACTGGCAGGTATATTATGGTTTATAGGAGGCATTGCTGTAGTGTTGTCCAGTTTGATTTTTGATAAGCAAATCAATTTTATGGTGCTTATTTCAATCACTGCGGTCATTAGCCTGGTGCCCATCATTTATTCTTATATGACTTTCCAAAAATTTAAAAATCAATTAAAATGAAAAAATATTTCATATTCTTAGTTTCGGCATTATTCGTCAGCATAGAGGCGTATAGTCAAGTAAATCGACCTCAAGAACCTAAACCACCCTTCGGCTACACTATAGAAGAAGTGACTTTCAAGAATGAAACAGAGGGTATCTCTTTAGCCGGCACCTTGACCTATCCGGCCAAGGGTTCCAAGTTCCCTGCTGTGATTTTGATTAGCGGAAGTGGTCCTCAGGACAGAAATTCAGAAATTATGAATCACAAGCCCTTTTTAGTCATAGCGGATCATTTGACCAAAAATGGTATAGCCGTGCTTCGAGTAGATGATAGAGGAACAGCCGAATCAGGAGGAAATTATAATGAAAGTGGACTTAATGATTTTGTAGCGGATACTAAAAGTGCTTTAGACTTTCTGAAAGGCCATAAAAAGATTAACAGGAAACAAATTGGATTGATAGGGCATAGTTTAGGAGGAAATATAGCGCCAATTGTAGCAACCGAAAGAGAAAAAGATGTCGCATTTATTGTATTATTAGCAGGCTCTGGTATCAGGGGAGATGAATTAATGCTTTTACAAAAAGCGACCATTGAACGAAAAATGGGAGTGCCGGAAGCAGCGGTGCTGCAGGCTCAGGATAATATGAAAGGAGCTTACGATATTATATTAAATTTAGCTGCTGAGCCGGAAGAGATACAAATAGAGTTAAAAAAATATTTCACGGATAAATTTGGAGGGATGATTCCTGAAAAGCAAGTAGAAGCAATTGCAAAGCAAATGACAATGCCCTGGTTTTCAGATTTTGTAAAATTTGATCCTGAAGAAATCCTTGAAAAGGTAAAATGTCCTGTTTTAGCTTTAAATGGAGCAAATGATCTTCAAGTACCTTCCAAAGAGAATTTAGCAGCAATAAAAAAGGCTTTAGAAGCAGGAGCTAATAAAGATTACCAAACCCAAGAGTTAGAAGGCTTAAATCACCTATTTCAAGAAAGTGAGACAGGTTTGCCCAATGAGTATGCCTCAATAGAACAAACATTTTCTCCACTAGCTTTAGACATCATTACTGAATGGATAAATGAGAGAACCCAATAATGAATATTCGAAAATAAAATCTGTCCCTTAAGATTTTATTTTCGGGTTTTTCAACCATTCCAAAACCTCTTTAAAATGATCATTTTTAGCATCTTTATGTGTTAGTAAATTGATGTGATCATAATCGTGTTGATATCCCTGCTTTTTGCCAATTACTTTGAAAACAAAGTTCTCTTGATCTCCGATTTCTTTTAATAGTCGCTTGCAGTCCACCGGATGACCAATTTCAGTATCACTTGAACCTGTTATGGATAAAATAGGGGGAATGTTTTTGCTTTGTAGTGCAGCTGCATAATCAAAACCATCTCGATGATCTTTCCAATCTTTAGAACGAACCCATTTGTTCACTTCCAAGAAATAGTCCTTTGCTTCATCAGCACTTCCTATTTTGTATTTTCTAGCTGGTAAATAACCTTTTGTTTTGGCAAGGAATGTGCAAAAGCCAAACCAAATTACGTTTACGGTCCACCATTTTTTCAGACTTTTCACTCGTATATCTCTTTTACTACCAAAGAAGACTAATGATTTAAGATCTTCTAAATCATTTTTTGCCAAATAAGCCATAAGATGAACTCCACCCCAACTATGCGAAATTAAATGATGGGGACCCTGTCCTTTTGTTCTATTAATTTCTTCAATGAAATCAGGTATGTCTTCCTCAAAAGCAGATGCATGACCAAAATTATGGTTGGCACTTGGATGAGGCGTACTTTTTCCTCTTCCTCTGAGATCAGCTACGAAAACATCAAAACCATTTGCTGCTAGAAAAGGAGCCAACCCTTTTCCTGATTTGGAATAGAATATTTTGCCATCTTCTATGCTGCCATGGATTAACAATATAGAGGGGGCATTTTCCTGTTTCCAGAATCTTTTGAGGTGAAGCTTATAGTGCTCTTTGTTAATGAATAGACTTTCTGATTGCATGCCTGAAATTATATAAAAAATAGTAGGCATGCATAATAAATTATGACATTTATTGATAATTAACTCAGCTAATAGCTTATTTCCTAATGAAAATATAGGTCATATAAGCGAAAAAGCTTATCAAAAATAGAATAGCTTCCCATCGATCTAATTTTTTATTTTTCAGAGTAAACATGAAGATGAAAAGCAATGTGGAACCACCAATTAATACGTAAAAATCTAGATTCAATTGAGTGTTATAATTTAAGGGCTTCACTATAGAGTTAATCCCTAATATAAAGGTTAAATTAAAGATGTTTGAGCCAATTACATTTCCAATTGCGATATCTGCTCTGTTTCGATAAGCCGCCACAGCACTGGTTGCTAATTCAGGTAAAGAAGTACCCGCAGCCAAAATGGTTAAACCAATCAGTTTTTCACTTAATTCAAAGCTTCGGGCTATATCAACTGCATTATCTACAACTAATTTCCCTCCTAATACCAATCCTGTTATCCCCCCTAAAATCATTAATAAAGTCACCCAATGATTATAAATTTTGGTTTCATCAGGCATGTCTAAAATATGGTTATTATTTTTTACATTATAGAAAACGTAATAAATGAAGCTGACAAAGAGGAGTAATAAAATAAAACCATCGATATAGCCTGCGGAATTAAATTCTTGACCGAAAAAGAATTGATCATTTACCAATATGAAGAGCAAGATCACCACTCCCATACTAAAAGGTATTTCTTTCCAAACCGTCTCGGATTGAACGATTAAGGGCCGGATTGTACCGGCAATACCTAAAATCAGGAATAAATTAAAGATGTTGCTCCCGATTAAATTACCAAATACTACATCATCTAATCCCTGAGAACCTGAAACCAAATTCACCACTAATTCGGGCGCTGAAGTTCCCATTGCTACAATAGTTAATCCAATAGCGATTTCAGAGACATTAAATTTTTTTGCGAAGGATGATGCACCGCTGACCATAAAATCAGCTCCTTTTATCAAAAGAATAAATCCTAAAATGATAAAAGCCGTATTTAGAAATAATGCCAAAATGAGGTTTTTACATGTTTACACATCAATATAATATAAGAATCCTTATTGGGAAACTAGAATTATAAATTATTACCAAAATAATTTAATTATTCTTATTTTAGAAAATAATAAAAAGACAATCATAAATCAAAAACTATGGGAAAAGGAGACAGAAAATCTAAAAAAGGAAAAATTTGGAGAGGAACATTTGGTAATACCCGACCAAGACCAAGCGCTTCTTCTGGTCCGGAAACTGCAACTAAGGAAAAGCCAAAAGCTAAAAAGAAAGCAGAGCCAGCAAAAAAAACAGCCTCAACTAAGAAAGCTTCAACCGCTAAAAAAACCACTGCAAAGAAAAAAACTGAAAAATCTGACAAATAATTTTGCTTATATCAGTTTCGCACATACATTTGTGGAAATGCAAAAAAGAAATACAAATATCAGTTGGTGGTGGACTTCTAAAATTTAGAAGACAGCACTGGTATATATAAATATTTAAACCTCGCTGTCGCGAGGTTTTTTTTTGACCAAAAATTAAAAAAAGATGATTAATAAATTCAATTCAGCATGGTGGTGGCACTTAATAACATCTGAACCCGGATGAACAGATTTGCTATGCTCAATTGAGAAAAAGGCTTATCGGACATCCGGTAAGCCTTTTTTGTTTTTAAGGGTTGAATCCAGAACATAAATTATAAACAGAAAGCTAGTATAAAATTAAAATAAAGTATAAATGAAAATAAAGAAATCACATATCACCCTACCGGCAGACTCCTTTACTCCGGTAGCACTTTATTTACGGTTGAGAGATCAATTTCCGCATACCTTTTTGATGGAGAGTTCTGATTATCATACCAGAAGAAACAGTTTTTCATATATAGGAGTACAATCCGTTGCGGAGGTAAAAGCCAATGAAAATAGCTTTTATACTGAAATTGAAGGAGAGACAAAAACTGAAGAACTTAAAAGTAAATTAGAACTGCCTGATAAGCTACAATCTTTCATCAATCAATTTGAAGCAGATGAAATTTTTCCTCAGGAGGATTTTGAAGAAAGTGGTTTCTTTGGCGCTACTGGCTTTGACGGGGTGCAGTATTTTGAGGATATCAACTTTGAAAAGGTAGATAAAGATATTCCATTTCTTCGTTATCATTTTTATCGCTTTGTATTAGTCTTTGATCACTTTAAAGATGAATTGCATGTTTTTGAACATCAGCTTAAAAAAGAATATGATTTTAAATTGAATGACTTAGTTCAGATCATATTAAATCGTTCAGTTCCTCAATTTCAGTTTAAAAAAGTAGGAGAGGAAGAAAGCAATATGACGGATGATGAATTTCTTAGCATTATCAATAAAGGAATCGAGCACGCTCAATTGGGAGATGTATTTCAAATTGTTCTATCCCGTGCTTTTTCTCAATCATTCAAAGGCGATGAATTTACAGTGTATAGAGCTTTACGCTCACTAAACCCATCGCCTTATTTATTTTATTTCGATTATGGAGATTATAAACTATTTGGCTCTTCACCAGAAGCTCAGGTAGGGGTGAAGTCAGGAAAAGCATATGTGAATCCTATAGCCGGTACTTACCGCAGAAGTGGGGATGATGCAGCGGATGCCAAATTAGCGGATCAGTTACTAAATGATGAAAAGGAAAATGCCGAACATACCATGCTGGTTGATTTAGGGAGAAATGATCTTTCTAAAAATGGTGAAAATGTGGAAGTGGAAGTATATAAAGAGATTCAATTTTATTCTCATGTAATCCATTTAGTAAGCAAAGTTACAGCGGATGTTCCTGAAAAATCAGCAGTACAACTATTGGCTGACACCTTCCCAGCAGGTACCTTAAGTGGTGCTCCAAAGTATAAAGCTTTAGAATTAATTAATAAGTATGAACCTACGGGTAGAGGTTTGTACGGGGGTGCTGTAGGTTTAATTGGATTGAACGGAAACCTCAATCATGCCATAGTGATTCGATCTTTTGTGAGTAAGAAGAATAAGTTGAATTATAGAGCAGGAGCAGGAATTGTGGCTTTGTCCGATCCTGAAAGTGAATTACAAGAAGTGCATAATAAGTTATTTGCCTTGAGAAAAGCAATGGATAAGGCCGAGTATTTATTTAATCAACACTAATTAAAAGTGAAGGATATGAAAATATTATTACTAGATAATTATGACTCCTTTACTTACAACTTAGTGGAGGTGATCAGAAAGCAAAAGTTGTCCATTAATATTGATGTGATCAGAAATGATAAAATTACTTTGGATGAGGTGGCTAAATATGATAAAATTTTATTGTCCCCTGGTCCTAGTGTACCTGAAAATGCAGGTATCATGCTTGATTTAATAAAAGAATATGCACCTAC
This sequence comes from Marivirga arenosa, assembly GCF_030503895.2. Taxonomy (GTDB): domain Bacteria; phylum Bacteroidota; class Bacteroidia; order Cytophagales; family Cyclobacteriaceae; genus Marivirga; species Marivirga arenosa. The sequence goes on along the minus strand of NZ_CP129970.2, from coordinate 668,469 downwards.
TAAACCTATTTTGGGAATATGCTTAGGTCATCAAGCCATAGGTCAGGCGTTTGGTGGAAAGCTATTGAATATTCAGCCTGTAAAACACGGTATTCAAAATAAAGCAAAACTAGAACAGCATTATTTGTTTGAAGGAATAAATGAAGAAATCAATGTGGGTCGCTACCATTCCTGGGTAATTGATGAAGTTGATTTCCCACAGGATTTACAGATACTGGGGAGAACAGAAGATGGACAAATTATGGCGGCTGCTCATAAAGAATATGATGTATGCGGATTACAATTTCATCCTGAATCTGTCATGACCCCAGAAGGAGGTAAAATACTTAAGAATTGGATATTGAGAGCTTGAAGTTAGATGTATTTGATAAGGTCAGTACCAAGGTCAGACCGTAATTATGGTACCAAAGGTCAGATCATACTTATGTGGTTGATAAGGTCAGTACCAAAGGTCAGACCTTACTTATCTTGTAGATTAGGTCGGTACCAGTGGTCAGACCATATCTATGGTATCAATAGTCAAACCAGACTTAGCCTTAATATGAAATAAAATAGAGATATAAAAGACGAAAAAATAGTCTTGAATCTAGATTCAAGACTCTAAAAATCTAAATTATGAAAGAATTACTTAATAGATTATCACAATATAATACGCTAAGCAAGGAAGAAGCTAAAGCCATATTTTTAAGAATAGGGCAGGGTGAATTTAACAATTCAGAGTTGGCAGCTTTCATGACGCTTTTTATGATTCGCCCAGTAACGGTAGAAGAATTAAGTGGATTTCGCGATGGCTTGATGGAATTGAGAGTTCCTATTGACTTATCTGCCTATGACGGTATGGACTTATGTGGTACTGGAGGTGATGGTAAAAACACATTTAATATCAGTACACTATCTGCATTTGTAGTAGCAGCTTGTGGTCAAAATGTAGTGAAGCATGGAAATTATGGGGTTTCTTCTAAATGCGGCAGTTCTAATTTATTGGAGCATTTTGGATATGAATTTACCAATGAGCAATCTGTTTTGGAAAAACAATTGGAAGGAAGTGGTATTTGTTTTTTGCATGCCCCGAAATTTCACCCTGCTATGCGATTTGTAGGACCAATCAGAAAAGAACTAGGAGTCAAGACCTTCTTCAATATGTTGGGGCCTTTGGTTAACCCAGCCAGACCCAAAAAACAGTTAGCAGGTGTTTTCAGTCATGAACTGGCTAGAATTTATTCTTACCTATTCCAGGAAACCGATACTAAATACAGTGTAGTATATGACTTGGAAGGCTATGATGAATGCTCCTTAACCGGAGAAACTAAGGTGTTTTCTTCAGAAGGCGAACAGTTTGTAAAAGCTGAAGATTTTGGTTTGACTAAAATAAAATCGGAAGAGATTCATGGTGGAGAAACTATTGAAGAAGCTGCAAAAATTTTCACTGATATATTAAAGGGAGAAGGAACGCAAGCACAGCATTCTGTGGTTTATGCCAATAGCGCATTAGCCTTAAAAGCGGCTGGAAAATATGAAAGTTTATCAGAAGCTAAAGAAGCGGCAAAAGAAGCTGTAGAGTCTGGGAAAGCCTACCAGGTTTTTAAAAAATTATTAGGGTGAAGCTTAAAGTTTAGGTCAGGACAAAGGTCAGACCTAAAAGACATTCGTTAAATATTTCCTTGCGTCATTCCTGCGAAGGCAGGAAACTATAAAATTCAGGTCATTAATAGAGGTCAGATTGTATTTAGGTTTAGAATGAAAAAATTAGAAAAAAAGTAGAAATATGAAAGGTTCTAGAATCTAGAATCTAAAATCTTATAAAAATGAACATATTAGAACAAATAGCAGAATATAAAAAGGAAGAGGTTAAAGAGAGACAAAAACTATTTCCTGTAGAATTTTTAAAGCAAAAGCTGTATTACAAAACAAAGCCTGTCAGTTTGAAATCATACATATTAGATGAAACTAAATCAGGTATCATTGCCGAGATAAAGAGGAAATCTCCATCTGAAGGCGTGATTAATCCAAATATTTCAGTTGAAGAGGTGTCAATTGGGTATATGCAAAGTGGTTCTAGTGCTTTATCTGTTTTAACCGATGAGCCTTCTTTCGGAGGTAGTCTTAAAGATTTAGAAACAGCAAGAAAATACAACTATTGCCCAATCTTGAGAAAGGATTTTATGTTAGACCCTTATCAGGTTTATGAAGCGAAAGCTCACGGAGCGGATGCTATTTTATTAATAGCCGCAATGATTGATAAAACTCAATGTCAGGAGTTAGCATCTTTAGCTCATGAATTAGGAATGGAAGTTTTATTGGAAGTTCATAACCATGCTGAGTTAAATTCTCATTTTGGTAATTATGCTGATTTAGTAGGGATAAACAGCAGAGACTTAAAAAGTTTCAATACTAACCTTGAGGTAGCCAAAGAATTAGCGGATCAACTTCCTAATGATGTTCCTAAAATAGCTGAAAGCGGATTAAAAACTCCAGAGGATGTTTTAAGAATGAAAGTAGCTGGATTTGACGGTTTCTTAATTGGCACCACCTTTATGAAAAGCAGTCAGCCCGCTAAAGCTTGCCAAAGGTTTAGTCAGCAAGTGAAAAATCTAATTACAAATCAGGGAGAAGTAGCATAATATAAATTTTCAACTAAAATCTATAGATATGAAAAAGAAGATTTGCGGAATGAGGGAGGTTCAGAATGTAAAAGATGTACTTGAATATAATCCTGATTATATGGGCTTCATTTTCTATGAAAAGTCAAGTCGCTTTGTAGGTAAAGATCAAATGCAGGAGCTGATCAAATTGAACTTTGGTGAAACAGAAAGAGTAGGTGTGTTTGTGAATGAGTCATTTGATAAAATATTAGAATATGCTGATTTAGGTTTTTTTGATATTGTTCAGCTTCACGGAAATGAAATCCCAGAACAAGTTGAAAAATTGAAAGCAGAAGGTTTAGAAGTGATAAAAGTATTCTCGGTAGGAGATGATTTTGATGTATCAGAATTGAAAGCATATAAAAAAGCCGATTATTATTTGTTTGATACAAAAGGAAAGCTGCCAGGAGGTAACGGAGAAAAGTTTGATTGGTCTGTTTTAAATTCAGCGGCAATTAATAAGCCATTCTTTTTAAGTGGAGGCTTAGATGAGAACGATACTAACATAGATAAAAGTCAGTTTAAAAATTTATATGGACTTGATTTCAACAGTAAACTGGAATTGGAGCCCGGATTTAAGGATGTGATTAAAGTTCAAGAAGTATTGGGTACTTAGGTCAGCACCAAAGGTCTGACCGGTAATTGATTGATCAAAGATTATAAAAAGTAAAAATAATTAGAAAAATAAAGAGAGTATCGCTGTACTTGATACCAGATACTCACTACTTAATATTTAAAGTATGGAAATTAAAATAGATGAAAACGGATATTATGGGAAGTTTGGCGGGGCATTTATCCCAGAGCTTCTCCATCCTAACATAGAAGAGCTAAAAGCCAATTATCTTAAAATATCCGAAGAGGAAGAGTTTCAAAATGAGTTTAAGTCTTTATTAAAGGATTATGTAGGGAGACCCACTCCCTTATTTCTGGCTAAAAAGCTGTCCGAAAAATACGGAGCAAAAATATATCTCAAAAGAGAGGATTTAAATCATACAGGTGCTCATAAAATAAATAATGCCATAGGACAGGCACTATTAGCCAAGCGTTTGGGTAAAAAGAAAATCATAGCTGAAACTGGGGCTGGTCAGCATGGGGTGGCTACAGCTACTGCTTGTGCATTATTAGATATGCCTTGTACAGTTTTTATGGGTGAAATTGACATGGAACGTCAGAAGCCCAATGTTGAAAGAATGAAAATTTTAGGGGCTAAAGTGGTACCTGCTACTTCAGGTTCTAAAACACTAAAGGATGCTACAAACGAAGCTATGCGTTTTTGGATCAACAATCCTGATGATACGCATTATATAATAGGTTCAGTAGTGGGGCCTCATCCCTTTCCTGATATGGTAAGTAGATTTCAATCCATCATTAGTGAGGAGATTATGTACCAACTTCAAGAACAGGAAGGTAAAAACGCCCCTGATTATGTAATAGCTTGTGTTGGAGGAGGAAGTAATGCAGCAGGTGCATTCTACCATTATTTAAATAACGAAAAAGTGAAATTGGTTGCGGTTGAAGCAGCAGGCCATGGGGTAGATAGTGGGGAAACTGCCGCAACTACAGCTAAAGGTAGTGAGGGTGTTTTACATGGCTTCAAAACTTTATTAATGCAATCCGAAGACGGACAGGTTACTGAGCCTTACTCTATTTCAGCTGGTTTAGATTATCCAGGTATTGGGCCGCTTCATGCTCATTTATATGAAAGCAAGAGAGGGATTTTTAAATATGTTACAGACAAAGAAGCTATGGACGCTGGTGTAGAATTAAGCAAAATGGAAGGTATTATTCCAGCAGTGGAGACTGCACATGCATTAGCTGCATTAGATCAATTTAAGTTTAATAAGGAGGATGTAGTGGTAATCAATTTATCGGGAAGAGGCGATAAAGATTTACAGACTTATATCAATTTTGGCAACTATTAGTTTTTGGTAATTAGTTTTTAGTCTTAGAGAGTTAATCCATTGTGTAACTGCCAAAAACTGAAAACCTAAAACCTAAAACCTAAAACCTAAAACTTATAACTCTAAAAATCAAAACCATTAAATGAATTGTATAGCACCATGGTCAGACGATAGTCAGACCATAGCTCTTAGATCAGACGATAGTCAGATCTATTAACCTAGATCAGACAGCACTTAGATCAGACAATAGTCAGATCGCTTGAAACAAGATCAGACAGTAGTCGAATCGGTTCTAATACTAACTAAAAAATAATGACTAATAGAATAGAAAAAGTTTTTCATCAGAAAGAAAAAGAAAAGCTTACGATTTATTTCACAGCAGGCTATCCGCGCTTGGAGGATACCACTACAATTTTAAAAGCACTGGATGAATCAGATGTTGACATCATTGAAATTGGGATGCCCTATTCAGATCCATTAGCCGATGGTCCTACTATTCAAAAAAGTAGCATGACGGCTTTAGCCAATGGAATGAACCTTAATAAACTTTTTGAACAATTGGCAGACCTTAGAAAGATCACTCAAAAGCCGGTCTTCATTATGGGCTACTGTAATAATGTATTGAAATATGGAACAGAAAAATTCTGTCAAAAGTGTGCTGAGGTCGGTATTGATGGTTTAATCCTACCTGATATGCCTATGCATGAATTTAAATTACAATTTAAGCCCATTTTCCATCAGTACAATCTTAAAAATGTATTCTTAGTTACGCCAAAAACATCTGAAGAGAGAATTAAAGAGGTCGATGAGCAAGAAGGAGGGTTTATTTACATGGTAAGTAGTTCGAGCACCACCGGGGGTTCTTGGGGAGATAGTCCTGAGCGATTAGAATATCTAAAGAGAATTCAAAGCATGAATCTAAAAACACCGCGCATGGTAGGCTTCGGTATTAGCGACCACGCTGCATTAAAAATGGTGAATCAATTTGCGGATGGAGGTATAATTGGGAGTGCTTTTATTAAAGCATTGAATGCAGATGATCTGGAAGGAAGTATTAAAGGCTTTATTAAAAAGATAAAGCCGTAGCTAAAAAGGTCTCCTAACCCTCAAAGGGTGGAGTAGCTTGCTTAGGTCAGTACCGTAGATTAGACCTGAAATAAATATGCTCGCTTAGGTCGGCACCAAAGGTCAGACCGGCAAAGAGCTATGAAACAAAATGGATACTTAGGTCAGAACCGCAGGTCAGACCGGTAAAAGTTACCAAATATAATGGAAGCTTAGGTCAGCTCCGAAGGTCAGACCGTTAAATGCAATAACAATTAAAAATATAATAAACCTAAAATCTAGAAGCATCACATTAAATCTTGACTCTAGATTCTGGACTCTAAAATCTTAAAATAAATGATATTACAACTAGAAAAAAATATTAGCGGAAATGCTAAGAATGATTTAATTTCTTCATTGGGGCAATTCACTAAATCGGTGAGCGAAGTACAAACTCAGAAAGGATTTTATTTAGTAGCACTTGAAAAAAGCGACATTGATATCCGAGAGATCGGTCATCTAAAAGGTGTAAAAGACGTGCATGTTGTTTCTGATAATTATCAATTGGTTTCTCGTAAATGGAAGGTTAATCCTGCTGAGATTCAATTAAGAGATGGAGATGTGATTTCACAAAACCATTTTAATGTGATGGCTGGGCCATGTAGTATTGAAAATGAAGAGCAAGTAGATGCGGTAATCGCTCACTTAGTTGCGAACAATGTCAAAATCATGCGTGGAGGAGTGTATAAGCCTCGATCTTCTCCCTATTCCTTTAGAGGTCTGGGTATGGAAGGTTTAAAGATGTGGTATCAGAAAGCCAAAGATGCTGGCATTAAGATCATAACAGAGGTGATGCAAGTTTCGCAAGTAGAGGAAATGTATGACTATATCGATATTTATCAGGTAGGGGCACGAAATACTCAAAATTTCAACTTGCTGGATGAATTAGGAAAAGTAGATAAACCAGTTATGATTAAAAGAGGGGTAAGTGGCACTATTGAAGAATTACTTTATTCAGCAGAATATGTATTCAGTGGTGGGAATGAGGATTTGATCTTATGCGAAAGGGGGATTAGGACATTCGAAAACATGACCAGAAATACATTGGATATAAATGCAATTCCAGTATTGAAAGATAGATCTCATTTGCCAGTAGTAGTAGATCCTTCTCATGGAATTGGGATTAGAAAGTATGTTGAATCAGTCGCCCTTGCTGGAATTATGGCAGGAGCGGATGGCGTTATTTATGAACTACACCCAGATCCTGAAAAAGCGATGAGTGATGGACAACAATCTTTATATTTTGAAGAAAGTTCTGCCTTAATTCATAAAATGAAACAAACTTATGAATTAAGAAATAATATTAATTAGAGTATAAATTTAATTTTTTTAAGCTTAAAGGCAGTCTATAAAAGACTGCCTTTTTTTGTATTGTAGGTATATTAAATTGATAATTACCTATTTTTAGGTATTTTATTTGTGTAAAAGTTTTGAAATATTGCATTTATCCTACAAAAATAAGATAAATACAAATTATTGAAAATGAACAATAAATATTTGAAAAACACAATAGTAAACTATAAATTTGAGCAAAAATTTAAAAAAATTGTTTTTTTGTATAGAAAATTATGTAATATTGTACGAATTCGAATAGAAAATTACATTTTAAACCATTAAAATTAAATTTTTAACACATAACCCGCTTAATATGAAATACTTATTCAAATGTACGATTAAGCTTTCCCTAGTCTTAGCATTTTTGCTGGTTGGCTATGGTCTTAAAGCACAAATCGGATTAGGAGTTAGTGCTGGTACTAACATCAATCAATTAAACTCACCTGGAGTTTATATGGGAGCGAATATTGGAGCTTTTGCATCTTATGATATTCTCTTCTTAAATGCCAGAGCTGGAGTAAGCTACAACCAATTGGGTGGAGCAAGACCAAATTATTTTGATCAACCACCAGGACTCAATGTTGTAACTGAGTATGTTGACAGACAAGTTATATTTCACAATATAGAGGTGCCAATCTATGTTAATATCTATTTTCCTGGAATGGAAGAGGCAGAAATTAAGCCGAGATTAACCGTTGGTTTTGCTTATGGATTTAATATGTCAGCTATTGAAAGAAGAGATTTAAGACAGACTTTCGGTAACCCTGTTACTGGAGTAGATACTTACGCGGTTTTTTCTGATGACAAAGAAAATGTGAGAAGTGATTATGTTAATCATCACTTTGATTTTCTAGGTGGATTTGGCGTAGACTTCAACTTAGAAGAAGATAGAAAAGGATATCTCGAAGTAATATACCGTCAGGGATTAAATCAAATGAACAATGTCGGATTTGGTAGAATTGGAAATGTGGGAGATGTGTACACCAACAGCATTATGTTAAATTTCGGAATGACAATCTTTAACTTATAATTTTTAACCTTAATACAAACAATAATTAAATTTTAACTTAAATCAATAATCATGAAAATCAACAATTTACTTAAAATGTGCTTAGGGATGTTGGCGATGACAGTCATCATTTCTTCCTGTGCAGATGAATTTACGGAAGAGGATTTATTGCAAGCGCAATATGATCTTCAGCAACAACAACAAAATGCGGCTAACTCAAGACAAGATTCCATTGATAACGCAAACAAACAAGCAAATTTAGATGCTTTAAATAACGCTGGTGAATTAGTAAGTCTTCAATTAACAATTGTAGATTTAGATGGTACTCCAGTTCAAGGTGCAGAAGTAAGTTTAAGGGCAGCTGCTGGTGGAGATGCAGATGAGCAAGCGGATACATCTGCAGTTAACGGTACAGTATACTTTGATAGGGTTGCTATTGGTGGTAATACTATCAATATTTCAGGTGCTGGTATTACTCCAGCTACTTTACAAGCAGATTTTGGTTCAATTCAACAAGGTGTACATTATCAGATCATTGATGGTCAAATAATACCTACACCTGTTACAGAATCAGCTATTATTACAGTTATTTCATCTAATGCTGCTACTGCTACAGTAAGCGGTACGGTTAACATTGAAACGGATGTTACTAATACTACTCCAGAGGTTCCACAGGATTTAGTTATCAGAGCTAATTTTAATAATTCATTAAATAGAAATTCATCTTTCAGTTTAAGCTACTTTTTTACAAATTCTGGAAACGAATTTAACTTAGGAGAGACTACAGTTGATAATAATACAGGTGACTATACTTTAACAGTTCCTGCTAATGTTAACTTTACTATGACTGTTCCAGATTTAACTTTAGATCAAACAATTGCTATAGATAGAGAAAACGGTGTTTTATTAGATAGACCAGAATACAGAACTGTTGAGGCAAACTTTGGTCCTAATTCAAGTTCAGACAATATCAGAAGTATCAATGGTGCAATTGTAATGGTAGATGAACCAAACGGTGGCGGAGATGGATTTGTAATCGATTCTTGGGCAAGAGTACCAAGAGATTTTGGATTTACTGCAGTTGGAAATAACACTACTAAAACTGATGGAGGTTCTTTTGTGTACCAATTCACTTCTTTAGGTTCAGGTTATGTTGAATCTCCTTTAGTAACTATCACAGATCCAAATACTGGAGCAGAAAACCTTTATGCTGAAGCGCATTTAGATTTTGCTATTAATGGTTTAACATTATCTCAGGCAGGATCTGGTTTCCCTGCTGATACTGATATTGATTTTGATTTCCGTTATGACTCTCCGTTTTATGATGCTACAGAAGATGACGTTGATACTACGGAAAATATTTTAGTAGCGGGAAGTATTTTAACTGTAACAACTAACGCTTCTGGTGAAATTACAGCAGCAGCAGTTCAACAAGCATTGGAACAAGCTATCGAAAATGAAGATAATTGGTTTGATCAAGATGATTTAAACTTCATTAATAATGCAGCTGTTAATTTAAGATTACAAACTGGTGGAGCCGTGCCTACTGCTAATGATGCGATTTTAGACATAACATCAATGAAGTCAAGAATAAGAGCTATGGCTTTTCAAGGAGATAATTTAACGAATCCTTCTTTTACGTTCTCAGGTGGAGGCGCTACAGCTCAAGCCGTTATAGATATTTCAGCTTTTGAAACTAGATGGACATTTGCTTTGAATAATGAGGATACAGAGGCATATAGTTCTGTTCCAGGAATTAGTTTTGAATATTTCAATGCTGATGTAAATCCTACAGAGTTTTCTACTACTTCAGTTAGAGTTTTAGATTTAGAGGGTAATTTCCAGACTACTGCAAGCATTCAAAGCAGATTAGAGGTTGATGCAAATGGAGATATTGTCTATCAAGATGCTTTAGAGAATAACGAAACTAACTTCTTTGCTGCAGTGATGCCAAACGCTGTTATTGTGAATCCACAAGCTGGAGTTGCGCCTACTTTGGGTGTAAACATTAATACGAATGGTGAGGTTTCAGGGATTTTTACTAACAATTTCGGAACAGCTACTAATGGCTCTAATACTGGTTACACTGAAAAATTCGGTGGAATGATTATGCCAGCTGCAGAAGGTGCTCCAGGTACAGGTGCTACATTTGATTTTGGAACTGGAGCATTCAATGCAGACGGAACTTATAGATGGGGTGGAGGTCTTACATTAACTGAAAATGGTTCAGGCTATTTACAAGATCTAAATCAACAAAATTTAGGTAATGGTCAGCAAGGATTCTTTGTTTCATCAGGTTCTATTTTTACTACAAGAAATTTAAATGAAGGACAAAACTTTGTACTTGATATCAACTATGGTACTGGTAACAAAATAGGAAACTTCTAATTAGAATAGAAATTATTTTAAACCGATCTGGATTCCGGATCGGTTTTTTTTATGTCTAAATATTTGGTGGAACATGAAATGTCGCTACACTTAAATATTTAGTTTTTAATTTTTGATTGTACCTTTTCTATATATACTTTAGTGGTTTAGTTAATAATAAATCACTTTATGAAAAAACTTTACCTAATATCAACCTTAATATTATATAGCTTTTTAGGCAATTCTCAAACAGATTGTGCTTCTGCTGTTACCATTACACAAGGAACTCAAACTCAAGCTGCCACACCAAATGATAATTATTTGTGGTACGAATTTACAATGCCTTCCAGTGGTGGTAAATTAAAGGTCACATCCCCAAACGGTATCGTTGTTGAATTATACAGTGGTTGCGGTGGATTTTCAGATTTTTTAACGGCTCAATCATTTGGAGATGTTCTATATTATGATGCTGAGCCTAATGATATTGTGTATGTTAGAGTCGAAGCTCGAAATACCGAGAGTTTTGATTGGTCGATTCAAGTAGAAGAATTTGTAACCGGAGAATTATGTTCAACGGCTGTTGAAGCAGTGGAAGGCACAAATAGTATGCCTTTAGAAGGTGGTGGACAATATTGGTATATTTTCACAATGCCTGATATTGATACTGATGTTGTGTATTTCATTTTGCCATTTCTTAATAATTCTAGCCTTACACTATATGAAGGAAACTGCAATAATCTTACAAATGAAAGAAATATTTTAAAAGGTTCTGGTGTTGTTAATGGTTCATTTACTCCAAATCAACAATATTACATTAAAATTGATATAAGTGGGCAGAGTAGTTTTGATTGGGAAATTAAGATACCAATATTAGGGGAAGATTGTGCAGTTCCAGATATAGCTAACTTAGGTGTCAATACTCTGCCTGCTACAGACTTAAATCCTTATTGGTTTAAATATACTACTCCAGTTGATGTGGCAGGAAAGAAACTGCAAGCCAATGTAAAAGATGGAGTTGAAATGATTTTGACCAAAGACGGTTGTGGAAATAGTAATATCGTTCAAAGAAGAGACAGTTCTGTTTTCGCGGTAGATTTAGAACCTGAAACAAACTATTTTTTCAGGTTTAATAATATTAATGGGGGTGATTTTGACTGGGAACTTTTATTAACCGATCTTGAAGCTGGGGATAAGTGCAATGATCCAATAATTGTAGAGGAAGGACAGCACAAAGCTGATTTCACGCCACAGTGGTTTAGTTTTACGGCAACTGAGGATGGAACTTATGTTATTTCATCTACTGTAGAGTCAAGTGATAAAGACACCATTTTGAAAATTTTTGATTCATGCGGAGGAACAATTAGAGCAGAGAATGATGATGCTGGAAGCTCTACTTATCAATCTGAAATTAATCTTGATTTAGTAGCTAATGAAACAATTATAATAAACTGGGAATCGGGTCAATTTGATAATAATGATGGTTTCGATTGGAAGGTTTACAATTCTTCAAGACAACAAATTTCATTTCCTTCTATACCTGAGAAAACTTTTGGAGATAATGATTTTGAATTGTCTGCTTCTGCCAGTTCTGGATTAGCTGTAAGTTATAGTTCTAGTAATCAAAATGTAGCAACTATTTCTGGGAGTATAGTAACTATTTTAGGTGCAGGGGAAACAGTAATTACTGCCTCTCAGTCTGGAAATGCTGAAATTGATGCAGCGATTCCTGTAGAGCAGACTTTGGTTGTTAATAAGGCTGATCAAAATATCAGTATCACATCAATATCTGATAAATTCACAACGGATTCTTCTTTTGATGTTGAGGCGAGTACGACTAGTGAATTAGATTTAACTTATGAAGTGAGTGGGCCTGCCACAATCGAGGGTACAAGCATTACATTAGATGGGACTGTGGGGACTGTTGAAGTTACGGTAAGTCAAGCCGGAAATGATGACTTTAATCCAGCTACCGAATCAGTAAGCTTTGATGTTACAGAAGATCCTTGTTTAGATTTTACTGTTACAGCGACAGTAACAAATTCAGTGTGTGCAGGAGATGACCAGGGAGTTATTGTTATTGATCCTACAGCTGGAACCGCTCCATTTAGCTATAGTTTAAATGAAGCTGATGCAGTACGTGAAAATATCTTTACAACTTTAGCTCCAGGTGAATATTCTGTATTAGTAACGGATGCAAATGGTTGTACAGCTAGTACAACCGCTACTATCACTAGCCCAGATGCAATTGTAGTTACTGCAGAGGTAGTAAATAGCAATAGTATATTAGGTAATGGAAGTATTAGTTTGAGTGTGACGGGTGGTACAGGTGAATATACTTATAGCTGGAGTAATGATGCTACTACCGCATCCATTGAAGAATTAGAAGTGGGAGAATATTCAGTTACAGTTACAGATGAAAATGGTTGTAATATTGAAAAGAGCTTTACAATTGGTGGAGTCACGGCAAATGCTGAAACTTTATCGAAAGCTATTAGCATTTTCCCAAATCCTGCAAAGGATATCATACAAATCGAGCATGATAAAGAAACTAAGTTGATACAATTGTATGATGCAAGAGGTAAAATTCTAAATGAGATGAACCTTGATGGATCGAAAAGTGAAATCAATGTAAGTCAATTACCAGCAGGTTTGTATTTCATTAAAAAGGATGGAGATAGTCAGCTTTACAGATTTATTAAAGAATAAAAGATATTAGAAATGAAAATACTATTTAAATATACAATCCTAATGATGATGGTGGCTATTATGATGTTCTCATGTAACCCAGATGATGCATCAGAAATAGACGAAGAAAAGGCAAATGCTGTAATTGAGGCTTTGCAGGGAACATGGACGGCTAGCGAAGTAAGAAAAGACCAGACTGTGATTTCTGACTTTGAAAACTTCAGCATTACCATAACTGATAAGAGCTACAGCACTGAAAATGGTAGCCCAGTATGGCCTCAAAGTGGAACTTTTGATGTGCAGAATGCAGAAGTGGAGGATGAGTTTATAAGAGAAGACGGTAGATTATTTACTGCGAATGTTAATAATGGAATATTAACTTTAGTAATTGTGTATCAAGAGGAGACAGGAAGAGGAGAATATGGTACCTATGAATTCGTGATGAATTAAAATTATATCATTATTTTTTCTAAAAGAGCATTTGTTAGCTAACGAATGCTCTTTTTATTTTAAGTCCTATCGAATCATACAGTTGAAACTAAATTTTTATAATTACAGTTTTATAAGACTTTAAACCATATTAAAATTTTTAACTTTATAAGTTAACATAAGTACTTAAGTTATTAAATGAGAAGTATATTTTTCACAGTATTTTGTTTTTTGACGGTATTGAGTTTCCAAGCCCAATCTCAATTACTACCTTCTAGAAATTGTGCTGCTCAAACAATTCATAATCAAAAGCTTTTATCCAATCCAACCTATGAAAATCGGTTTTTAACAATTCAGAAACAAACTGAGGAGTTTTTATTATCAAGAAGATTTTCAAGAACTACTCAAAATAATACTTACAGAGAGATACCAGTTTATGTTCATGTTATATATGATCAAGATTCATTAGATCAAAATATAAGTAATGAACAAATTGCTTCGCAAATTGCAGTAATAAATGAAGATTTTAGAGCTTTAAACAGCGATACAGCGAATGTCCCAGCCGAGTTCAAAAATTTAGTTACGGATTATCGTTTAACATTCAGATTAGAAGGAATTAGCCGAAAGGCTTCTACAGTTACCGCATGGAATACTAATGATGAAATGAAAAGTTCATCTTCAGGTGGTGTTGATGCGATTACGCCAGAAACACACCTCAACATTTGGGTGGTTCCATTAGTGGGTGATATACTAGGCTACGCTCAATTTCCAGGTGGGGACTATGCTACAGATGGAATTGTGGTGAGCCCTTACTATTTCGGAAGTTCTGATTATGATAACAATAATGATTTTTATTTAGGAGCGCCTTTCGACAAGGGTAGAACTACCACCCATGAAATCGGTCATTATTTAAATTTATTTCATATATGGGGTGATGGTGGTTGTTCTGTGGATGATGAAGTAGAGGACACTCCAATAGCAGGAAGTTCAAATGTTGGATGCCCATCCTATCCTTCCAAGTCTTGCAGTGAAAATACGACAAGCACTAGTGATATGTTCATGAATTATATGGATTATGTGGATGATGATTGCATGAATATGTTTACGGAAGGACAAAAGTTACGCTCTCAGGCTTTATTCGAAACGGGTGGTTTCAGAGAAAATTTAGGTCAGGTTTATGAAGATTGTACTTTAGCACCTCCATCAGAAATATCTTTAGTTAATAGAACTGAAACTTCTTTGAATATAAGTTGGATTGCAGTAACTGATGCATCAAGCTATGAAGTGTGGTATAATGGTTTTACAATTAATTCAGATGTGAATTCCATTGAATTATCAAATTTACAAGCTGGGACAAATTATGAAATCAGAGTAGCTCCTATATGTGCTACAGGATCAAAAGGAGAGTATTCTGATGTATTCAATTTTAATACGTTAGGTTGCTATGTTGGGCCAATACAATTTACCCTCAATACTGATGATTTCGGAAGTGAAACTACTTGGGAATTATCGCTAAATGGTGAAATTGTTCAAAAAGATTCAATCACCTATAATGATAATACTGAATATGTAGAGACTTTTGATTTTGGAGATGGAAATTATGAGTTTACAATCTATGATTCCCAAGATGATGGTATTTGTTGCCAGTTTGGGACAGGTTCATTTACCTTAACAGACTCAAATGGAGCAGAAATTTTAACTGGTTCCGATTTTGGCAGTAGTCTATCAGCTTCTTTTTGTGTTGAGCAAAGTCCTCAAATAGATTGCAATAATGCTTCAATAGCTTCTTTTGGGATTAATACTTTAGCTAGTTCTCCTGCTATTTATGAATTTACAGCACCTGAAGAAAGAGAATATATCATCAGCTCAGTTGGCTATACCACAGTAAATACAGACTTAAAATTATATAGGGATTGCAATTCAATTATTGCAGAGAATGATGATTTTGAAGGATTACAATCTGAATTAAGAATTACTTTGAGTCAAAATCAAACCATATATATAGTATGGGATGATACTTACAGTACTTCAGGTTTTGAATGGGAGATTTCAAATGGTAGAGACACTCAAATCATTAACTTCCCAGATTTGGAATCCAAAAAAGTGAATGATCTAGATTTTGCATTGAATGCTACTGCTAGCAGTGGACTGGAAGTTAGTTATAACTCAAGTAATCATGCTGTAGCAACTATACAAGGTGATATTGTAACTATTACTGGAGCAGGACAAACTACTATTAGTGCGAGTCAAGCAGGTAATGATAGTTTTATTGCTGCTCCTGTAGTAAATAAAATTTTAACAGTTGATAAATTATCCCAGACAATTACTATTAATACTATTCCTGATAAGTTAACAACGGATGCTGATTTTGTAGTTACAGCTTCAACAACAAGCGAATTGCCTTTGAGATACGAAATATCTGGCCCCGCCAGTATTCGAGACTCAATTGTTGCTTTAAGTGGAATTCCCGGTGAAGTAACTGTTAGAGTAACTCAAGATGGTAATGATGAATATAAGGCGAATACTGCCACAATTAGCTTCCAAGTGATAAAAGACCCTTGTGAAGATCTCACATTTGAAAATATAATTGTAGAAAATATTAGCTGCTATAATGCAAATGATGGTTCAATTGAAGTAAATCTAATAGAAGGAATAAAACCTTATCGCTATATACTTAATAATGGAGTAGCAGTTGAGACCAATATTTGGGAAGGCTTAGCAGAGGGGGAATATATAATTACTGCTTTGGATGCTCAGGACTGCTCAATTTCAGATACTGTAATAATTCAAAACCCCCAACCCCTACAAGTTTCTGCACAAATAACAGATGCAGAAGGGTTCTCAGATAATGGTTCTATTGAATTAACCGTTTCAGGTGGAACTGGAGAATATAATTTTGAGTGGAGTAATGGAGCTACAACGGCTTTAAATGATAATATTCCAGTAGGGAATTATTCAGTAATTATTACGGATGATAATGGATGTAGTGTAGAAGAAAGCTATGAAATTGGGAGTGTAACTTCATTAAGGGAGATCTCAAATTCTGAGTTTGTGGTTTTTCCTAATCCATCATCTGAATTTTTAAAGGTTTTTCATACAGGCGATTCAAAATTCATTTATATATATGATACTAATGGAAAGCTTATGTTAATTTCTCCAGTAAAGGAAAAAGTAACTAGAATAAATGTTACTCAGCTTAGTTCTGGATTATATTTTGTACGATTAAATAATTCTACTAGAGTACTAAGGTTTATTGTAAACTAGCTTACTTTATTGTCTTTCGGGTGTTTCAATAACTGAAAATATTTCTTTTTTAAGATTTGAGGTTCAACTCCTTTCATAAACATTCGAAATATTTTTAGGTTAACGAGGTTCACTCGCCAGTAGCTATTATACTTATATTTTCTTGCAGAGACTAATACAGATTTTGGTATAATTCCAAATTGATGTTTTTTCCATATTCTTTTGATTAATTCAAAGTCTTCCATTAATACATACTTTTCATCAAATCCGTGATTTTGATCAAAGACTGATTTTTTAATGAAAAGAGTCTGGTCGCCACCTCTACACCACAAGACTTTAAATCGGGTAAACCAGGAATTCACAGCAAGAAAAGGACTTTTAGAATCAAATTTAAAACGATAGCATCCAAAATCATTTCCTGAATGTACTGACTGTTGGATATCTTGTACAAAACTTTTGGGAGGTTTTGCATCGGCATGTACAAAATATAAAATATCACCTTTTGCAATTTTAGCTCCTTCATTCATTTGATGTGCTCTAGAAGCTTTTTTTGTGCTGATTGTTATTACTCCCAATTTTGAAGCAATTTCAGCAGTATGGTCTTCGCTTTTAGCATCACTTACGATTATTTCTATATCACTATGCCCACTATTGGCTTTCAAATGCTGAATTAGGGTACTTATGTTTTCGGCCTCATTTAGTGTCGGTATAATGACAGATATTTTATTATTCTGTGTATGGGACATCTATAAAGATTATAATTGCGTAATTGATTGAAACATCTACGAAATAACAATAATGAAAAGATTTAGCCTCCTAATAATTATCATTTCTTTAACAATTTTTAGTTTTCCTTCTAACGGTCAGAATAAAATTGATAATGAACCAAATGAATTTGTCAAACTTAGTATGAAATTGATTTCTGCTGTTAAAAACAAAGAGGATTACCAAAAATACGTAGATGAATATAAAGCATTACCTCTTTCTGAATTAGCTCAATCATTAGATACTGATGAAAAAACCAAAGCATTTTGGATCAATACGTATAATGCCTATGTACAAATTCTACTTTCTGAGGAGCCATCATTGTTTGAAGATAGAGGTTCGTTCTTTAAATCAGATTTAATCAATGTAGGAGGAGAAATGCTAAGCTTTGATTTTATAGAACATGGAATCATTAGAGGATCAAAGGTAAAATTATCAATGGGTTTTTTGAAAGATCCTTTTGCAAGTAAACTAGAAAAAGAATTTAGAGTTGACGAGACTGATGGTAGAATCCATTTTGCTTTAAACTGCGGTGCTACTTCTTGTCCTTATGTAGCGGTTTATAGTGCTCATGATTTAGAAAATGAATTAAATCAAATTGCCAGACAATTTCTTCAAAGAACAATTCGATATGATGAAAATGAAGAAGAAGTTTATGTCACTACTTTATTCAGTTGGTTTAAAGGAGATTTCTCTGAGCAGGGCGGAGTTATTGGATACTTGAAGAAGTATGATTGTATTCCCGAAGATGCTAGTCCTGGTGTTAATTATAAGGATTATGACTGGACTCTCGATCTAGGAAATTTTACTGAACTAAAATGAAAAAATAAAGCCTGCCAATTTAAATTAGCAGGCTTTTTACTAAAAAGCTTCATTAAAGGCAATGTAAAAGCCACTACTTTCTTTTCCTACTGCATAATCAAGTCTAACATTTATATGTTTGGTTTTATCAAAAACGAATCTTAAACCCGCTCCACCCGCATAATTCCATCTACCCATGCCATAATCTCCCCAATTGGCTGCGGTTTGACCAGCTGATCCAAAAACCGCTAAACCAAATCTCCAAAATAGCTCTTGTCTAATTTCTAATTGTCCTAATAGTAAGTTTTTGTCTTGAAAATACCCCTGAAAATAGCCACGCATTTTCTTATTTCCTCCGAGTTGCGCCAATCTGTTGAAAGGGACATCTCCAAAGTTGTTGACCACAAATGCATTGCTGGCTAAAACCGTTTTATCTGTGATCGATTTATAATAGGCGTAATCTAGCGATACAGTTCCATAATTATGTGTACTCCCTGTCAGGCTATGGTTAAACTCAGTATAACTCTCTAGATAATGTCCTTCTCTAGGATAATAAACTCCATCTCGGGTATCATAAATTAAAGCAGGTCCAATACCACTTGTTCTATTATAAAGACCACCTGAGTAATCCTCTTGCTGAAAACTTCCCGTATTATCCCATTCAATTATATCGTAATTTTCAAACCAATATCGACCACCGATGAATAAATTAGGGATCGTTTGTTTTAGCAGAAATATTCTCGCCCTTGGGAATATGGCTCTATAGGTAGAGAACTGATCAGGTTGTCCATTATTCCCTATGCCATAAAAAGGATAAGCATAATTATAGAAGCCAAGCTCCCCTATACTTCTCCATTTATTCTGATCCCAATAGATTTGAAATGGAAGAAAAATTAGCGTTTGGTTTTTGGTAGTATATCCTGCAGCCAATTGAATTTGACTAGCTATAATTGGCTTTTTTCGCTCGGTGAAGAAATTATATAAGATGCTAGCTCCATAAAATAAGCCGGATTCAGGAGTGTAATAAACTACAGGTAATGGAAATAAAGAGTTTTTGTCAGTCTCATAAATAGTGGAGTCTAATTCAACTGTATCTTCATCGAGCTGGTCCTGCGCTATTACATTTTCACTTAAAATAGGAATTGTGGAAAGGGTAATTAAAAATGAATAAAATAAGTTTTTTGAGGATTCTTTCATGAATTTTCGATTCACTAAAATTAAAGTTTTGTATAACAGTAAGTAAAAGAGTATTTTGTATGGAATTTTTTCAAATGATCCGAAATATATAAAGAAAATACTGAAGCATAATTGTAGCATTCATTCTAATATTGTAGATGAAAAATATATTCCTAATCCTTTTTATAAGTATAATTCCTTTTTTAGGATACACACAGGAATCTGAGATTGATAGCTTATACAACCTAGCTCAAAACTCCAATGATAGTGTTAAGGCTAATATCTATTTGGATATAGCAGTAGCCTATCGTACAATTGATCCAAAAAAAGCACTCGAATTTGCAAATGATGCATTAGGTTTTGCTAACAAAAGCAATTTCTATTACATCAAAGCGGAGTCTCTTAATATCTTAGGTGCTATTTATAATGTGCTGGGAGAATACGATAGAGCAGTGTCTTTATTGCAAGAGTCGTTACGGAATTATGAAATACTGGGGTATTCTAAAGGAGTGGCAAATTCTTCCAATAGTTTGGGAGTATTATATTTTAATCATCATGATTATGAAAATGCCAAAAAGTATTACCAAAAGGCTTTAAATTTAGTTGATTCTGCCGAATATCCTGTAGCAGTTGGTGTTTACAAATTAAATATTGGAGAAGTTTATCAGGCCACCCAGGAAAATAATAATGCTTTAAAGTTAGAAAGGGAGGCCTACGAAATTTTTGAAGCGCTCGAAGATGTTAATGGCATGGCTTACGCTTTAGGGGTACAGGCAAAAGTTTATTTAAATGAAGGTAAAGAAGCCAAAGCAATTCAAAACACAAAAAAAACGCTAGATCTTTTAATTGAAAGCCAGGATTTCTTAGGAGCCGTTGAATACTTAAATTTTCTGGTAGGGATATACATCACAACCGGAAATTTAGCTGCTGCTGAAGAGAATGTAAACTCTGCTTTAGACTTATCACGCCAAATTAATTCTTTAAAATGGAAGATTGAGTCTTTTGAGAATTTGTCCGAAATCTTGTATAAAAAAGGTCAATTTAGAAAAGCTTTTCAATACAAAGACTCTGCCGATATAAGTAAAAGTAAATTGCTTGATGAAGAGAAACAAAAACAAATTTCAAACCTTAGAATTATTTATGAAACGGAGCAGAAAGAGAAAGAGAATGAAATTTTAAGAATTGATAAAGAGTTAAAGCAGAAAACGATTTACCAACAAAGAGTTCTGAATATTGTAATTGTAAGTGTTTTGGTAATTATAATAGTTTTTGCAATTCTTACTTTCAGAGCTAAAAACCAAAAGCAGAAAGCTAATATCCAGCTTAAATTACAAAACGAAGAAATTCTTCAGCAACGGGAGGAAATCGAAACACAAGCGGAAAGACTCAAAGCCATTAATACTGATGTCATTCATAAAAATCAGTTAATTCAGGAGAAAAATCAAAATATTACCGATAGCATGAATTATGCTAAAAGTATCCAAACGGCTCTTCTTCCTTTTCACACTCGAATATCAGCAGAATTAGAAGATTTCTTTATTTACTATCAGCCAAAAGATATTGTGAGTGGTGATTTTTATTGGTTTAATGAAACCGAAAATAAGGTTTTTGTTGTTGTTGCCGATTGCACGGGTCATGGAATTCCCGGTGCGTTTATGAGTTTTATTGGTCATGATCTCCTTAACCACATAATTAATTTTAAAAATGTTATTAATCCTGCAGAAATATTAAAGCAGCTAAAATTGAGTGTGGCGCATCTCCTAAGGCAAAAGCAAACAGGCAATAGGGATGGGATGGATATTTCTATATGCGTTTGGGATAAAAAAGAACAAAAAGTACAGTTTTCTGGTGCTAATCATGAATTGATTTATATTCAGAATAAGCAATTACATCAGCTAAAAGGAAATAAAACCACCATCGGGCTTGATCATGATAAAAAAGTTAAGGATTTCGATGTTCATGAAATAAAGATTACTAATGATACTTGTTTTTATCTCTTCTCTGATGGTTATGTAGATCAATTTGGAGGTCTAAATAACAAAAAATATATGATTAAGAATTTCCGAGAATTATTGTTAAGGATTCATATGAAGAAGATGAATACACAAAAGGAAATTATTAAGGAAACCTTCGATGAGTGGAAAAAAGATCAAGAACAAGTTGATGATATTTTGGTGTGGGGATTTAGGATTTTTAACTAAATCTCATCAATACTTTTCTTAAATGTTACTTTCTTGTGTTTTAGTTAGATATTTCAAGAATGTAAAACTCTATTTTTCAGTTATTTAAAAGCAAATTTAGTTTTTTCTATGCTTAACTGAATCATCCTATTATTTTTGCAGCATGACAGAGCAAATTATTATTCTAGATTTTGGTTCACAATACACTCAACTAATAGCAAGAAGAGTACGTGAACTTAACGTTTATTGTGAAATCCATCCTTTCTATGACGCACCAGAATTAACCCCTGATGTAAAGGGAGTCATTTTATCAGGTAGCCCTTGTTCAGTAAGGGATGAGGATTGCCCAAAGATTGATCTTTCAAAATATCGTGGAAAAGTTCCGCTTTTAGGAGTTTGCTATGGAGCGCAATATTTAGCCCAAAATAATGGAGGAGAGGTTTTGCCTTCAGAAATAAGAGAATACGGTAGAGCAAAACTTACTAGTTTTGATGAAAATAATGATTTGCTAAAAAACCTAACCAAAGGATCGCAGGTTTGGATGTCACATGGCGATACTATAAAAACATTACCTAGCGGGTTTAAAATTATTGCAAGCACTCCCTCTGTAGAAGTTGCCGCATTTAAACTAGATGATGAACCTACCTATGGCATTCAATTCCACCCAGAAGTAACGCACACTTTAGAAGGTAAGCAGCTGTTAGAAAATTTCTTAGTGAAGATCTGTGGCTGTGCCCAAGATTGGACCTCAGAAGCTTTTGCTGATAGCATGATTGCGGAATTAAAAGAACAATTAGGTAATGATAAAGTAGTATTAGGGTTGTCAGGTGGTGTTGATTCATCAGTTGCAGCAATGCTTATCCATCATGCAATTGGTAAAAACTTATATTGCATTTTTGTAGATAATGGTCTATTGAGGAAGAATGAGTTTGAAGAGGTTTTAGAATCCTACAAACACATGGGACTTAATGTAAAAGGGGTTGATGCAAAAGACCAATTTTATAAAGCTTTAGCAGGGGTTTCTGATCCTGAAGGAAAACGTAAAGAAATTGGTAAAACATTTATAGAAGTATTCGATCAAGAAGCTCATGCTATTAAGGATGTGAAATGGTTAGCGCAAGGAACAATATATCCTGACATTATTGAATCAGTATCCGTAAAAGGACCTTCTGCAACTATTAAATCACATCACAATGTGGGCGGTCTTCCAGAAAAGATGAATTTAAAGGTGGTAGAACCACTGAAAACACTATTCAAAGATGGTGTTCGTTCAGTAGGAAAAGCATTAGAAATCGATCAAAAAATATTAGGTCGTCACCCATTCCCAGGTCCAGGCTTGGCAATTCGTATTTTGGGAGATGTTACGCCTGAAAAAGTCCATATTATCCAAGAAGTAGATGCGATATTTATAGGAATGATGAAAGAAAGAGGACTTTATGATGATGTTTGGCAAGCAGGATCAATTTTACTTCCAATCCAATCTGTAGGAGTAATGGGAGATGAAAGAACTTACGAAAGAGTAGTGGCATTGCGAGCTGTAGCGAGTGTAGATGGTATGACTGCAGACTGGGTTCATCTGCCTTATGAATTCTTAAGTGATGTATCGAATGAAATTATAAATAAAGTAAAAGGTGTTAATAGAGTTGTTTATGATATTAGTTCTAAGCCCCCAGCTACAATTGAGTGGGAATAATTAATTTTAAACTTATTAATGCTTTCTATCAGGATAATAAAGAGATCATGCGATTAAAACCAATTATTATATTTGGAGTGATAATGTTTTGTGCCTTTCAGCTAAATGCACAAGTAAATTATCAATCAGAATACTTGTCTGGAAAGAATTATTTCAAACAGGCTAACTATCAAAGAGCTCAAAATCATTTTGTAAATCTGTTAGATCTTAACGAGAATAATCCATTTTATCTTTATGCTTCCTATTTCTATGCAATTTCAGCTTATGAAACAGGCAATAAAGAAAGAGCCATGGAAGTGTTAGGAAGAATAAGAACTACACATCCTGAATGGGATAAAATTGATGAGGCTAATATTTGGTATGGCAAAATGTTATTGCAAGAAGGTGATCTTCTCAAAGGACTTAATGTTTTAAACAGTATCGAAAATAGGGACTTAGATACCGTTGCTCAGAAGATCAAGCGTTACACTTTGGTTAACTATGATAGCATTCCTCAACTCCAGAAAGCTTTAGAATTAAACCCTTATGATAAGATTCTGGCTGAGCATTTAGCCATGAAAATTAATCAACAACCCATAGTAGATAGACAGGTTGAGTTAATGGAATTCTTGATTGATTCATTCAATTTAAATAGAGCAAGCTTCGATTTTGTTGATAAAAGTGTTTCTGAAAAGAAAGACCAATACAGAATTGCGGTTTTATTACCTTTTTTAACTGATAATCTTACTACTACTAAGGGAAACAAAGGAAATCAGTTTGTATTGGATATTTATCAAGGCATTGAAATAGCAGCGAATGAATTGAATGCAAATGGAAAGAAGATTGAGCTTTTTGCTTATGATACCAAAAGAGATAGTTTAACCACGTCAGAGATCATTGAAAGTGGTGAGTTGTTACAAATGGATATGATTATTGGACCTTTATATCCTATTCCAGCAGGAATGATAAGAGCCTATTCTTATGAGCATAAAATAAATATGGTTAATCCATTATCTACGAATTCTGAGACAATTGCCACGAATCCTTATTCCTTTTTGACTAAGGCGACTCCTGAAACACGAGCTAAAATGGCAGCTAGGTTTGCTATAAATAATATGGAGTCAAAAAATGCTACTATCTTATATGGAAGCAAATCACAAGATTCTATTTTTGCTTATACCTACAAAAGAGAATTAGAAAAGGATTCATTTAATATTACTTGGATGGCCGCATCTCGCTCTGCAGTTTCTAGTACTGAAATATTACGGTCTTTAACTGAGGTATTTGATCCTGACACTACCTATACTGATGGTAAAGTTTATGTTAGTAATACAGTTAAAGTGAGAGTAAGTGAAGAGGATTCTTTAATAATGTCACGAGATACCATAGGTCATATCATGCTAGCTTCTTCGGATAATTTATTAGTATCTAATGTTTTGAGTGCGATTGATACAAGAAGAGATAGTATTCCTTTAATTGGATATGATGAATGGATGGAATTTAATCAAATTTCATTTGATCAATTACAAAGAATGGGCGTAATAATGATTGGTCAGAATTATTTCGATTTTACGTCTGCAGAAGTAGTAGATTTTAAAGATTCCTATAAAGAAAGTTATAACAAATTGCCTTCACAGTATAGTTATGACGGATATGAAACCATGAGATTTTTTGGAGCTAAATTAATTCAATATGGTAATTATTTCCAGTATGGTCTTTATGAAGAAGGGTTTCAGGAAGGCTATTTATACTTTGGGTTTGATTATACAAATGCGAATGATAATCAAGTAGTACCAATCATGAAAATGGAGGATTTAAAATTGAAGATGCTCAATTATGAGCAAGAAGAGGAAGAGAATCCTTCTGTTTTCAAAGAATAATTTTCAAATACAAAAAGCAAACTATTTATGTTGGATAAGTCCAAAAGCAAATCTTTATTTACTAAGGCACAAAATTTTATTCCAGGTGGTGTGAACTCACCTGTTAGGGCATTTAAAGCAGTTGGGGGTGATCCCATCTTCATAAAAAGTGCTAAAGGTGCTTATATGTATGATGAAGATGGAAATAAATACATTGATTTAATCAATTCTTGGGGGCCTATGATTTTAGGTCATGGAAATGGAGCTATTGAAGCAGCAGTAGCGGATGCTTTAAAAAGATCACTTTCATTTGGTGCTCCTACAGCAAAAGAAATAGAGATTGCTGAATTAATAACCCATATGGTGCCATCCATTGAAAAAGTTAGGATGGTAAACTCGGGTACTGAAGCTACTATGTCAGCAGTTCGATTAGCTAGAGGTTATACGGGCAGAGAAAAAATATTGAAATTTGAAGGCTGTTACCATGGCCATGGTGATAGCTTCTTAATTGCAGCAGGAAGTGGAGCAGCAACCATGGGTACTCCTAATTCTCCAGGGGTAACACAAGGAACTGCAAAAGATACTTTAACAGCTCCATTTAATGATTTAGATGCAGTAAAAAATATTGTAGAACAAAATAAAGATCAGATTGCGGCTTTAATAGTTGAGCCAGTCGCTGGTAATATGGGCTGTGTTCTTCCAAAGGAAGGTTATTTACAAGGCTTAAGGGAAATCTGTGACCAAAATGGAATCGTATTAATTTTTGATGAAGTAATGACTGGTTTCAGATTATCCAAAGCAGGCGCTCAGGGAATCTTCAACATAAAACCAGATATTACCACCTTAGGTAAAATTATTGGTGGAGGTATGCCTGTAGGTGCTTATGGAGGTAAAAAAGAAATCATGGATTTTGTATCTCCGCAAGGCCCAGTTTATCAGGCAGGTACTTTGTCTGGGAATCCTATTGCAATGGCGGCAGGCTACGCTATACTAAGTTATTTGAATGATCATGACGAAGTATATGAGCAAATTGGAGCTTCTGGTCAATATTTAGCTAAAGAATTAGCCAAAGTAAATACAGCTTTAGGTAAGGATTATACGATCAATCAATTAGGATCTATGATTAGTGTATTCTTTACAAATGAGCAAGTTTATGACTTTGAAGGGGCGAAAAAATGCGATACCGAGATGTTTGGAAAATATTTTCAAGGTATGTTAAATGAAGGGGTTTATTTACCACCTGCTCAATTTGAATCATGGTTTTTATCTACTTCATTATCAGCTGAAGATCTTGATCATATTGTTAAATCACACGAAAAAGTGCTTAAAAATTTAGTGGGATAAGGCTATTATTATAAATAATTGCTATTTTTCCATAATTTATTGAGGTTTTGCCTCAATTAGGAACTACATTTATTGTAGTCCTAATTAATTATTATATTTACAGCTGTAAAAAATAGAATTATAGTGAAGCTAGTTAGACTTATTCTTGTCATCTTAATATCTTATACTTTTGTATTCACTGCGGATGCACAGTTTAGAAGAAGATCTGATAATAAGACCGTTACATATGAAGAAATGTATAACGATCCTTATGATATAAATAAACTATTTATTGGGATTACACCAGCATATGGTGATATACATGTAACCAACATAACATCAGGTTTTGGCTTAGATGCTACTTATTATCTTAAGGATAAGATGCATTTTAAAGCACATGCTAGAACTCCTTATTTTATTGGAAGTGATTTTGCAAGAAACTCTGCTCAGAAAAATGGATTTGATCCTCAATCAAGGGCCAGAACGTATTTCTTCGCTGAAGCAAGTGCCTCTTATCATATCTGGGATAAAGAGCAGGAATCTGAAAGTTTAATACCTTTATATTCTAAGAATTATCAAGGTGCAGAATGGGCAGCAAAAGTTCCTAAAAGAGCTCCGATACCTAATAAAAGAAGAGAGATTTTATTCGCTAGATTAGGTGGTGTATATTATGAAACTACTTCTGAATTAAGTAGAGCTATCGGTTCTCAAGGAGTGGTAGTAAATCCAGTTGGAGAAACTGAACAATCGGACAACTCAATTACGGGTGAAGATAGTGGAGCAGTATTCGGTAATGTTTTAGGTGCTGGTGTTTCAGTTGGAGGTGGTTTTACGTGGATCAAAAACTTTGCTGCTAAACCAGATAAAACCTATGAAGAGTTAGTGGATGATCATGTGTTTTCTACCTTCTTAGATTTATTCATTTTCCCAATGGTAACAGTTGAAAACTTCTTTCACCAACCCGCAGGAGCAACTCAGTTCTTTGAATATGATGCTTCTACAATCAATACTTTCATGTTTGGTGGTCGATTAGGTATTGATGGCCATTTCAACAGAACGTTAGGATGGGGTTATGGTGCTGAAATTGGGTTGAGACCAGGTTTACAAAAAAGAGGTTTTTATGGAATGCTTAAAATAACTTTCCCAATGTACGGTACAAAACTTGATTATAACGTAGAAGCCTTCGGAAGATAAAATATTATTATTCTAAAAATATAAAAGAGACCGCAGTTATTCACTGCGGTCTCTTTTTGTATTAGGTATATCCCAATAAAATAATATTTATTTTATTCTAGTTGATTGTAATTGCTAATTTAAATTCAAACATAAATTGGTAATCTAAATCATAATGGTTGAATTAGATTTAACCAAACTATTCATATTCTGAGCAGCAGTTTTTACATTCATAAATGTAAATTTTACAAATCTCCCTTCCACTATAGGACTGATGATTATTGCCCTAGTTCTTTCAGTATAGATTCTCCTCTCAGTCTATTAAGTTCCCGAAATATTATACCTAGCATTTCTATTTTCTGAGGGTTTGATTTTATGGAAGTATAAATGGTTGTGATGTTGAGGTTTTTTGCAAAACTTTATCAATTAATGTTAAGCAATTAAAGGAGGAGCGATGGCACAATATGATTTTGATGCTAAAAATATTATTCTTTACGCTATTTATTCGGTTGTATTTTCAATTTTAGTTCAAGGCTTAACGATAAAGATATTTGTACATCAATCTAAAATTAAAATAATAAGGAGAGTAAATTATATTAGTATTCTACTTTAATTTGATGTTTCATTAATAAGCCAGCTAAATCATTATTTGAAAATTTGGCAGCTCTGATTTTATTGATCTCTGGATCAATATTAAAGTTTTCTGCATTTCTGAAATCCACTTTTTGTAAATCGCAATTTTCAAATACTGCTCCTGATAAATCAGATTGGTTAAAATTAGATTCTTTTAAATTACATTCTGTAAAATCAACTTCAATAAGTTTACAGTTTACAAAATTGGTTTTATTTAATTGCATACCATAGAATACAGATTGATCTAAAATACAGGTTTTGAAATTGATTGAAAGACCAAAATCGTTGCATTGATCAAAATGAGCTCCTAATATTTTACAATTAGTAAATTCAATAGATTGAAATGAAGTGTTATGAATTTTTACTGAGGATAGATTGCATGCATCAAATTGACAATCAATAAACTTAAAATTTCTTAAATCATAATTTTGAAAGTTACAGTTTTTAAATGTACAATTATCATATTCAGCCAATTTGAAATTGGCTTCACTTGCTTCAATATTTTCAAATAAATTATCAGAAATAAATTCTTCCATCATTTATAGTTTACTCCTTTAAAATCAATGTATAAGCCCTATTAAGTATTTCAGCTGACATTTTAGCAATAAATAGGTAACATTTGTTACGCCTTTCGGAATGTTCTACGTTTAATTTTGTAACATCATATTAGGAAAAGAACGGACTTTTAAATTAAAGAATTAAATTAATTAGAATTAAACTAAAAAAAGTATTTTATGAACAATATTTTAGAATGGATTAGTCAACCATGGCCATGGTACGTTGCAGGCCCACTCATTGCTCTTGTAATGTTTTCAATGCTATTTTTCGGGAAATCATTCGGGCTATCTGCAAATTTAAGAACTATGTGCTCAATTTTAGGAGCAGGTAAATCATGTGAGTTTTTTGATTTTGACTGGAAAACCCAAACATGGAACTTGGTATTTGCTCTTGGTTTAGTATTAGGAGGTTTAATCTCGCACTTATATTTAGGATATGAGCCTGCGGCCAATATTTCTGAAACTACTATTACAGAATTACAAGCATTAGGAATCAATAATCCTGGTGAGACTTTAGTACCAACAGAAATTTTTAATTGGGAAAATTTACTTTCAGTTCAAGGATTCATCTTTATGGTAGTAGGTGGATTTCTAGTAGGTTTTGGTACCAGATACGCAGGAGGATGTACTTCAGGTCATGCAATATCTGGACTAAGTGATCTTCAGCCTGCTTCATTAGTGGCTGTTATCGGTTTCTTTATTGGAGGTTTAATCATGACCTACTTTATCTTACCCTACTTACTTGTAATGTAAATTTTATCAAAATTAAACTGAAACGAAGAAATGAAATTTTTAAGATATTTATTAATAGGCGCAATTTTTGGGATTACACTGGCAAAAGCTGAAGTAATCTCTTGGTTTAGAATTTATGAAATGTTTAAATTTCAATCATTTCATATGTATGGAGTGATTGGGTCAGCTGTAGTAGTGGGTATTATTGTAATTCAATTGATTAAAAGAAACAACTTAAAATCGATTGACGGTGAACCAATTAATATTCCACCGAAAGCATTTAGCTGGGCAAGATATTTAATTGGAGGTACAATCTTTGGTTTAGGTTGGGCTATGACTGGGGCTTGTCCAGGACCAATGTTCATTTTGGTAGGTAATGGTGTTGGCGTTATTTTGGTAGTAATCCTATCAGCTGTATTAGGAACTTTTGTTTATGGAAAGCTTAAAGATAAGCTTCCTCACTAAGAGTATAGATATAACTTAGCCATATTAAATAGACTTAGTATAATGGACTTTTTGAAATTAATCAGGATGACAGCAGCAGTAATGTTTGGAATCCTGGCAGTTGTAATAACTCTTTTCATGGCGGTTGTATTTATGGACGAGGCTCCTGACTGGATTGGGGTCTCGTCTTCTAAAGCAGATAAAGAATGGCACCTTCCATCTCTTGACAAGGATTTGCCAGAAGGTAAAAGAGGTGATTTAGTTAAATTCGGATATCTTCTTACAACCGAATCACCGAAATGGATGGGACCTCAGGTGATCAATAAGGATGAAAGACTTTATTCAGGTAACAATTTAACCTGCCAAAACTGTCATTTGGAAGCAGGAACTAAGCCAGGAGCAGCATCTTGGGTTGGAGTTACTAACAGATTCCCACAGTTTAGAGGCAGAGAAAACAAAATTGGTACTATTGAAGAGCGAATTAACGGTTGTATGCAAAGAAGTATGAATGGTAAAGCACTACCTGAAGATTCTGAGCAGATGCAGGCATTAGTTGCCTATATGGAATGGTTGAGTGAAGGAGTTCCTGAAGATACTGCAAAATGGTTTAAAGGGTTTACTTCAGTAAAAATACCAGAATTTAAAGCAGATACTATAGTAGGAAAACAAGTCTATGTAAATGAATGTCAGGTTTGTCATGGAGAAGACGGACAAGGAACTCGATTAGATGATGCTAGAAAAGGATATCAATATCCGCCATTATGGGGGGGAGATAGTTTTAATCATGGTGCTGGTATGCATAGAGTTTTGACTGCAGCCCAATTTATCAAAGCGAATATGCCTCATTTAATAGCTACAAAAGCTAATCCTAAGTTAACGGATGAGGAAGCTTTTCATGTTGCGGCTTATATCAATAGCTTTGAAAGACCTCAAAAAGATAATCCGGAAAATGATTTCCCTGATTTAAAATTAAAACCAGTTTCAACTGCTTACGGACCCTGGGATGATCCATTCCCAGCGGAGCAGCACAAATATGGTCCATTTAAACCAATTGTTCAGTATTACGATAGCGTTTATCAAATCAAGAAAACGAAGTAAATGAGAATTACTGTCTTAGTATTGATAGCTCTATTTCCCTTTTCTTTATTTGCTCAGGACAATAATAATCAGGAGGAAGTAAAGAAAGGGGACTTTAGTGGTCAATGGAGAAATTATTATTTACATACATTTAATGAAGGTGATCTTCAAAACTGGTATGGATTAGCTACAGGCCTTAAGTTGTCATATAAATACAATTTTAATGATAATTGGCAAGTAGGCGGTGCTCTATATAGCAGTATAAATACTGGATTAAGCAATGTAGAAGTTTTAGATCTTACAACTGGTAGAGGTAGCAGGTATGTTTCAGGTCTTTTTAATAGTCAGGATTTATCGCAAAAAATTATTGCCTTTCCAGGAGAGTTATATCTTCAATATAAGCAAGATAACCACCAAA
The DNA here is from genome assembly GCF_030503895.2 of Marivirga arenosa. GTDB lineage: Bacteria > Bacteroidota > Bacteroidia > Cytophagales > Cyclobacteriaceae > Marivirga > Marivirga arenosa. The sequence goes on along the minus strand of NZ_CP129970.2, from coordinate 636,944 downwards.
TTAAGATTGGTAGACAAGGTTTTAAATCCCCCTTCTTAAATGGTCAAGATGGCCGGATGATACCTACTTTATTTGAGGGCGCTTTTTATAAATATGAGGAAAAAGATAAAGTTAAGTTCCAATTAGGTGCAATTAATAGAATTGCACCCAGAAGTTACGATGGCTTCGAAAATATTGGAGAAAGTATCGGGATTTATCCTGTAGGTAGAGATGTGAATGGTCAGGCAAGCCAATATAGAGGAAATACAGAATCTGATTATATAGGAGTTTTGAATTTTGAATACAATTTGAACAATTTAAATGTTGTAGTTTGGGATTATTATGCTGATAATCTTTTTAATATGGTTTATGTTAAACCATCTTATACCTTTTCAGATTCAAACTTTCAATTTTCAGCGGAATGGTTGCTTCAAAATCGAGTGGGGAATGGGGGGAATGAAACCTACGAATATAGATATGTTCAGGATGAATTAGCTCAACTTTTTGGAATTCAATTATCAAGAACAGTAAAAAATGGTAAATTAAGCCTATCCTATAATTATATAACTGATCAGGGACGTTATTTATTTCCAAGAGAATGGGGGAGAGAGTTTCTTTTTAGCTTTCAGAAAAGAGAGCGAAGCGAGGGTTTTGGAGATAATCAGGCAGTAGTATTTAACTACCTACATCATTATACGAGAGATGTTCATGATTTTAAATCCGCAATTAGTGTTGGGCATCATTGGACTCCTGATGTAACAATGGCTGAATTAAGTAAATATGCCTTACCGAATTACATGCACATTAATCTAGATTTATTCTATGAGAATGATAATTTAAAGGGTTTTAAGCCAGAAATTTTATTAACGAGTAAAATATTAACTAAAGATATTCCTGAAAATCCTGCATTAGTAATCAATAAGGTTAATCTGTTCATGATTAATGCAATAATCAACTATAATTTTTAGGATTTTTTTCCACAGGTTTTATTAATTGATTTGTCTTTCTGCTTTTAGATATTTTATGTAACTTAAGTCACTCCAAAAGTCGAAATAATTGCTTTTTTTTATAGTGAAAGTTGAAGGAGATATCAGCTTTTATACGAACGAAAACTAAAAAATTTGGAATCATGGCAAAGCATAAAATCCTAATAATCGGAGGAGGAACTGCAGGCATTACGGTAGCCGCACAACTCAAAAGAAAGGATAAAAAACTTGATATTGCTATCATCGAACCGTCTGATAAACATTATTATCAGCCCGCATGGACTCTTGTTGGCGCTGGTACTTTTGATTATCAAAAGACTATCCGAAAAGAGGCTGACTACATTCCTAAAGGTGTGGAATGGATTAAAGATAAAGCTACTAACATTCTTCCTGAAAAGAATACGGTAACCACAGAGAAGTCTGGGGATGTAGAATACGAATATTTAATTGTAGCACCTGGATTGGTGATGGCTCCTGAATTATTACCAGGCTTACCTGAAGCTATGGAAAAAGGAGTCGTATGTAGTAACTACACTGATCCTGAGCATACTTGGAAGAAAATGCAAGAATTTAAGGGAGGGAATATGGTTTTTACTCAGCCCACTACTCCTATTAAATGTGGGGGTGCTCCTCAAAAAATCATGTATTTAGCAGAACATTATTTAAGAAAGCATGGATTGAGAGATAAATCTAATGTCATCTTTGCAACACCAGGTACTGTTATTTTTGGAACTAAGGAATTTGCGAGAACATTAAATAAAATTATTGCAGAACGTGATATTATATTTAAACCCTACTATGCACCAGTAAGAATAGATGCAGATGCTAAGAAAATCTATTTTAAGTATACTCATAATATTGAGGGAGGATGCGTAGTTGAGGAGAATAATCCTATTAATGAAAGTCTAGTATCTGAAACAGAGATAGAAATGCCTTTTGATTTTCTTCATTTAGCTCCACCTCAAGCGGCTCCTAAATTTATTCAGGATAGTCAGGTTTCAATACAAGAAGGTGCTAATAAAGGCTGGGTAGATGTTGATGAGCATAGTTTACAACATAAGCGATTTGCAAATATTTTTGCACTGGGTGATGTTGCGGCTTTGCCAACTGCTAAAACAGGCGCTGCGGTGCGTAAACAAGCTCCAGTATTGGTTGAAAACCTTTTAGAAATGATGAAGAATCATAAAATTGGTTTAGCTAGTTATGAGGGATATTCTTCTTGTCCATTAGTTACAGGTTATGGTAAAATGGTATTGGCTGAATTTAAGTATGGAAATGAAAGAGATAGTGATCCATTTTTATCAAAATTTGTCGATACTACCAAAGAGCAGTGGAGTATGTGGATATTGAAAAAATATGGTTTACCTTTTATGTATTGGAACTTAATGTTGAGAGGTAAAGCTTAATATTTTTAGTTTTTATTCTGTAATTTTTATTCAAAGGAAAACCGCATCTGGTATTGATGCGGTTTTTTTATTAATCATAATAATGATTTATGATATCTAATTATTTTTTTCTTACTGGAAAACATAATTAGTACTTGGTACGGTAGAAAATGAATAAGTACCTAATGCATCACTATATGCTCTTCCGTCAAGTTTTGGTGCAATAGGTGAATTCTCTGCTAAATATTCTTCAACTACCTCATGAATCGTGTATTCCTTTGTATCCACATCCGTTACTCCGTCCATTCTACATAATCTATCAAGAGGATCGCCAGGGCGTAAACAAGCTGAAATTGAATAATACTGGTCATCTTGCATAGGTTGACCTTTAACTGTTATACTCTCAATTCTATTTCCTTTTTCATTTTCTACATTGAATTTCACTTCCATGCCTGAAAAACGAACTAACCAGCCTCCGAATCGATCACTAGGCTCTTTAGCAAATGCATTATGCATCTCTTGTTCTAACCATTCTTTGATTTGCTTTCCTGTTGCCTTACCTGTTTTAACAGGTTCATTTACAGGTAGAATATTCCAAAGGTTTGCTCTTGTGATAGGGGCAGGCTTGCCATTTTCAGGGACAATCGGATTGCCAAATCTGAAGCCATTTGAAATCGCAATATCAACTCCTGTTTTCCAACGAGCAGCATCCGTAATCATATTATCCATTGGATTTTCAACTGTTAGGTATCTGTAAACTGGAGTACTAGTATATCCAATTACAGTTTCAAGGTTTTCTTTGTATGGAGCCTTGTTTTTGTCTACTAGTGCTTGGATTTCTTCATCAGCAGCATAAACTTCTGGATCAACATCTAGCAATTCATAATCATCCCCAACTAATTCGCCCTCTACAAAATGCAATGTTAATTTACCCACAAATGAACCAAATGCACCAGGTTCAGTAACCTTTGCATATTTACCTTGTATTGGTTCTCTAACTCGTTCGTGAGTGTCATTACCTAATACATAATCCACATGCTCGGAAATTGGATTGCTAGCCAATTCTAATTGTTTAAACACACCTAAGTGCGTAACTAAGAACAGAACATCTATATTTTCTTTCTCTTTAGTTTCATCTACCATTTTCTTCAAATCAGCATTTAAGCCACTAAAAGCAATTCCTTCACTGAATATTGGGTTTTGTCTGATTGGAACGGCAGGATCATTTATTCCTATAAATCCAATTCGTACTCCCTCAATTTCTTTTACAGTATAAGCTGGGAATAAGTTTTCTTTGGTTTCCTCATGATACATATTCTGTGCAATCACATCAGTATTATAGCTATTCATCACATTCATCATGATTTCCTTACCATAAACCACTTCCCAGTTGCCAGGAATGATTACATCATATCCCATTTTACTAATGATGTCAGACATTACCTGACCTTCAGATAAAGCAGCATAACCGCTACCTTGAATCAGGTCTCCACCATCTACTATTAAGGTACGATTTGGATTTTTTGCTTTTTCTTTCTCAAATAAGGTTTTGATATTAGCTACTCCACCACGCGTTTTGAATTTTATTTCTTCATTTTCCCAGAATAATTCTGGATGTGGATCAAGCTGGCCGTGTATATCGGCAGTTTGTAAAATGGTTATACTTAAAGTATCGGACTTCGCTGTACTATTTTCTTTATTGCCTGATTTATTATTGCAAGCAAATGTTAATGCCATAATTCCGATTAAGAATAATGACTTACTTAATTTATTAATTATCGTTTCCATATTCATATACTTATAGAGTTATACTTTTGTATCCTTTTTTCTGAAGTTGAAAATTGTAAAGAATACCATTTTCAACCGTTTCTATTTCTTGAGGGATTTTGGTTTTATCTACTTTGAATTTGTTGAGAGAAAATCCGCATGCTATAATTTTTACGCCTGCATTATCCGCTTTTTTAATAAACTTATTGATTTTATCAGAATCAGTAATATCTCCAATTTCCTTCCCGCAGATTATAATTTTAAATTCCCCAAAGTTTTCTCCATCTTCTGCTTTGAGAGCTTCAGCAGTAAGAAGTATCGGTTGGAGTTGTGGTATTTTTTTGGTTATCACCACATAGTTGATTTTATCTTCATTTCCTGAATGTTGAGCATTTAAATTGTGGGCTCCAAAAAGTATAGTTAAAATAAGTAAGGAGCTAAATATGTAATTTTTCATGTTTATTGTATTTTGGTTCATTCTATTAAGAATTTAACCGGTAATAGTTTGATTTTAAATAGGCAGATTTCCCTATTTAATTTTATAAATAATTGAGTGAGCATCACGCATTTTTCCGTTAAGCAGAAATACATCCGATATAAGATGTAATTTGATTAGTTTTCAGTGTAAATCTGAATTTGATTTTATGCAATAAACTTACATCAAATTCAAAACTGAGAAATGAGCAATACTTAGAATAAAAATTGTTAGAAAAGCCGTGGTGGAGGAGAGTCTTGATCTAAATAGAGGTAAAGTAGTCTCGAAATAATGAATTTATTAAAAGACTTAACATGTTTAAAAACATAAAATTTTAAGGTAGAGAATTCGAATTTAAATTCAGTATTACAAAAACTTAATATAATAATTGATTGAGAGTTCTGAGTCTCATTTTGATTAATTTGAATAGGTTTGTGAGAAGATTTTATGTTGTTAACCTTTTTACAGTAAGGATTGTAAAAAGAAATGATACTAGGGTCAAGCAAATTATTAAGCCCTTTGGCGTCTACCGCCAATGACTTTCCTACAAAAATGTAGATTAATAAAATTGCTATCTTAACCTTGTAACTCATGTGCAAAATATAAATTGCACAATAATATAATATTTATTTGTATCATTTGTAACATATAGGATATAATTCTTTTAAAGGCAGTAATTTCCATATATAATTATTTAAAATAAGCTTTCATATCCTACATCTATTTTGGGAACCTAAAGAAGATAGTGTAAAAAAAAAGACCTCAATTAAGAAGTCTTTTAATATTAACCACAATTAACTGTGGACTACGGAAACGAAATTTAAATTAGTTTTAAAACTGAGCTTCTTCAGTGGAACCTTTCAAAGCTGTTGTTGAAGCCTTTCCTTGTGTTACGGCATTTTGAACCGCATCAAAATATCCTGTACCTACAAAGGCTTGGTGTTTAACGGCTTTAAAGCCTTGTTTTTGTAACGCAAATTCCCTCTGTTGTAATTCAGAGTAACCTGCCATGCCTTTATTTTTATAGGCAGTAGCTAATTCGAACATGGCGGTATTTAAAGCGTGGAATCCAGCTAAAGTAATGAACTGAAATTTATACCCCATTTCAGCTAATTTCTCTCTGTATTCTAGCATCTCATTTTCTGTTAACTTAGCCGCCCAATTGAAAGAAGGGGAGCAATTGTAGGCCAACATTTTATCAGGATATTTTTCCTTTATCGCTTGAGCAAATTCTCGGGCTTCTCCTAAATCTGGATGTGAAGTTTCACACCATACCAAATCCGCATAAGGAGCATAGGACAAACCTCTGCTAATCGCTTGTTCTAATCCATTTTTTACTCCAAAGAATCCTTCAGAAGATCGCTCACCCGTTAAGAATTCACGGTCTCTTTCATCAACATCTGAAGTTAAAAGGTTAGCAGCATCAGCATCTGTTCTAGCAATGATGAGCGTTGGCACATCCATCACATCTGTTGCTAGGCGAGCTGAAATTAATTTATTTATGGCTTCTTGTGTTGGTACTAATACTTTCCCTCCTAAATGACCACATTTTTTGGCAGATGATAATTGATCTTCAAAATGAACTCCTGCAGCACCCGCTTCTATCATGCCTTTCATCAGTTCAAAAGCATTTAAATTGCCACCAAAACCAGCTTCAGCATCTGCAACGATAGGCGCCATCCAGTGGATATCACCTTCTCCACTAACAGATTGAATTTGATCTGCTCTTAATAGAGCATTATTGATTCTTTTCACCACATTTGGTACGCTGTCCGCAGGATATAAACTTTGATCAGGATACATTTGTCCGGCCAAGTTAGCATCTGCCGCTACTTGCCATCCACTTAAATAGATTGCTTTTAATCCAGCTTGAACTTCCTGTACTGCTTGATTACCAGTTAAGGCACCCAATCCCGCCACATAATCTTCCGATTTCAACAGATTCCATAATCTTTCTGCTCCTAAACGTGCTAAGCTATGATCAATTTTTACAGTACCAGCAAGCTTAACTACTTCTTCTGCAGTATAAGTCCTTTCCACATCTTTCCATCTTGGGTTAGTATCCCATTCTGCAATTAGTTTATTAATTTTTTCTTGAGTATTCATATTTTTAAGATTTAAAGGTTATTTGTTTATTGTAAATGAGGGTATGCTTTCAAGGTCAAGAAGTCCTCAAATTCTTCACTTTTCACTAGCTTTTTAAGTAAATCTCTGGCAATAGCTAGCTTTCCACTTTCTACTCTTTCCTGGCCTAATAATTCTTTTACTTTTTCTGTTTCTTCCTCAAGGAGCATACAGAATAAGGCTCTATTAAATATCTTACCACATTTCAGAGATACTTGGTGATGATACCATTGCCATAGTTGCGCTCTGCTAATTTCAGCGGTGGCTGCATCTTCCATTAAATTGTAAATGGCAGCTGCTCCTATGCCTTGTAACCATGATTCTATATACAGCAGAGCAACATTAATATTCATTCTTACTCCTTTTTCTGTAATTTCACCATACATTACTTGAGGAGATGTTAAAGCTGATGCTGAAGTGGAAAACTCTTCTCTTAAAATATGTTTCTGATGTGGTTGATCGCCTATGATTTGATCAAATACTGCTTCTACACTTGGGATTAATGCGGGATGGGCTACCCAGCTGCCATCATATCCTGCTAGAGCCTCTTCAGTTTTGTCATTTCTTACGGTATCAAATATTTTTTCATTCTTCTCTTTATCCTTTGTTGGGATGAAAGCAGACATCCCACCTATAGCATGGGCGCCACGTTTATGGCAGGTTTTCACTAATAAATTAGCATAAGCCTTCATAAAAGGCACTTGCATTGTCACTTGATTCCTATCGGGAAGGATATAATCTGGTTTATGTCTGAATTTTTTAATGAAACTGAAAATGTAATCCCATCTTCCTGCATTCAATCCAGCCATATGCTCTCTCAGTTCATAAATAATTTCTTCCATTTGAAATGCAGCAGTAATGGTTTCAATTAGAACAGTAGCTTTTATGGTTCCATTGGGAATACCTAATTCATTTTGAGCAAATTCAAACACTTCATTCCATAATCTAGCTTCAAATCGATTTTCGAGTTTGGGAAGATAAAAATATGGACCGCTACCTTGTCTGATTAATTCGTGTGCATTATGAAAGAAGTATAAGCCAAAATCAAACAATGAAGCAGATATAGGTTCGCCATTTACCAAGAAGTTTTTTTCGGAGAGATGCCATCCTCTTGGGCGAACTTTTAAAACTGCTCTATCCTTATTCAGTTTATATTTTTTACCGTTAGGTGCAGTAAAATCTACTTGATTTCTTATTGCATCATATAGATTTATTTGACCCTCCATTATGTTTTTCCAACTTGGACTGGTGGCATCTTCAAAGTCAGCCATGAAAACTTTAGCGCCAGAATTCAAAGCGTTTATGATCATTTTTCTGTCAACAGGTCCTGTGATTTCCACTTTTCTATTTTGTAAATCCTTTGGTAATGGATCGATTGACCAATTAGGATCATTTCTGATGTCCTCAGTAGTTTTAGGGAAATTTAAGTTTTTACCGTTTCTTAGTTGGTCATAAACTTGCTCACGTTTTCCAATCAATTCATACCTATTATCACTAAACTTTTCATGTAGTCTGTTCAAAAACGAGATTGCCTCATCAGTTAAAAGATTAAATTCTTTTTGCTTCGGTTTTCTGCTCTGTAATTGTTCGATTGATGTTTCCATTTGATTATCAGATTTTTAAATGATCGATGCTTCAAATGTAGGTTAGCGAAAATTAATTTACAAGCGAATATTCGCTGTAAGAAATTATTCGCTATATTAGCGAATGATAAAGAAAGGGCTATACTTAGAAATAGCTAGATAAAAAAAAATGAAAAAAGTTTGTTCGCTTAACTGGTGAAGGATATCAAAAGGAAAATATTTGAATAAATGTCAGTATCTCAAGAAAATGTAAAGCTAATTTTTGGATTGAAAGTAAGGCAATTAAGAATTGAAAAAGGGCTTTCTTTTACTCAATTATCAAAACTTACGGGTTTATCAGCCTCCTATTTAAATGAAATAGAGAAGGGTAAAAAATATCCGAAAATTGAGAAAATAAATATACTTTCTGATGCGCTTGAAATCAATTTCGATGATTTAGTTTCTTTACAATTAAGTAAGAAGCTAGCTCCTTTGGGTGAATTATTACAATCTAATTTATTTAAAGAATTACCTCTAGAGCTTCTAGGGATAGAACCAGCTCATTTATTAGATTTATTAAGTAATGCTCCTGCAAAACTTGGTGCTTTCATTAGTACTCTTATTGAGATCAGCAGAAATTACGGTTTAAGAGTGGAAAGCTTGTATTTGAATATGCTACGATCCTATCAGGAAATGCATGATAATTATTTCCAATCTTTAGAGGATGAAGTGATAGCTTTTAAGGAGAAATATTTATCGAAGCATACTTTCCCTTTTAGCTATGAGCAATTATATGAAATTTTGAATGAACAGTTTAATTATCAAGTTTGGCCAAAGGGGTTAGAACATCATCAGGAGTTAAAAGCCTTAAGATCCATGACTATTCAAGGAGAAAAGCCGCAGTTATTAATGAATCCTAAATTGACAGAGCAGCAACAGGTTTTTACGATGGCTAAAGAATTAGGATATCAATTTTTGAAATTAAATCCGCGACCTTTTACCTCAAGCTGGGTTTCTGTTAACTCTTTTGAGGAGATGTTGAATAATTATAAGGCTTCTTATTTTGCTTGCGCTCTCTTACTCCCTGCGAAAGAATTTACTGATGATTTAAAATCATTTATTTCACAGCCACAATGTAATTCTGAAATAATATATAATATTTTAGAAAAGTATAGATGTACACCAGAAATGTTGATGCATCGGATCACAAACCTATTACCCAAAGAGTTTGGGGTTAAAGAGTTGTTCTTTTTAAGGTTTAGCACTTCCGATAATCAAACTTTTAAGCTCACCAAAGAAATGCATCTGTCTGGATTGCATAATCCACATGGTACTGCTCTGGACCAACACTATTGTAGAAGATGGGCATCAATAGAAATTCTCAAAGAGCTTCAAAATGACAATGTTGTTGCTGAAGATACTGTTAGATGTAAAGTTCAGAAAAGTAAATATGTTAATTCAGATAATGAATATTTGATCATAAGCTTAGCCAAGTCAAGCAATAAAAATATAGGTCAAAATAGTAGCGTTTCCATTGGTTTGTTAATCACTCCTCAAATGAAGAAAAGAATAAGTTTTCATAATGATCCTACGATTCCGATTAGAATTGTAAATGAGACTTGTGAGACATGTCCACTGTATGATTGCAAAGAAAGAGCTGCCAAACCTTATGTATATGAAGCCAAACAGCAATTAGATGCAATGAAAAAGGCTGTGGAACTCATGATTAATTCTTGATTTTAAATTTATTAGGTGAGAAACTCAAGAAAATCGTATATTAGGATATAACAAAACACTAATTATTATGAAGGCAAATATGGGAACGGCTGATAAAGCAATCAGAATTTTATTAGCTATCACAGTGGGTATTTTATATTATTTTGGAGTTATTTCGGGTACATTAGCTATAATTCTAGGAGTATTGGCTATCATTTTTATAGCTACTAGCTTTATCAGTTTCTGTCCACTTTATTTACCATTTGGAATATCAACCCGGAAGAAATCATAATCAAACAAGCGATACTAATTCAGTATCGCTTGTTTATATAAGAATGCTCAATTCAATTGTTATTGTTTTTGTAAAAACACCTTCCTTTTTATAATCAAAGTGTATATTTGCCATCATGATTTCAAAGAAGTCTAAATATGCAATTAATGCTTTAGTGCATTTAGGAAGAAAGTACGGGGGTGGTCCTATTCTCATTAGCACTATAGCTGAAGAAGAAAATATTCCTCAAAAGTTCTTAGAAGCTATACTGTTAGAATTAAAGAATGATGGGATATTAGGAAGCAAAAAAGGCAAAGGGGGAGGCTACTATTTAAGAAGAGAACCCGAAAACGTGAATTTAGCTCAAGTTCTTCGTTTGTTTGATGGGGCTATAGCCTTATTACCCTGCGTTACTTTTAAGTTTTACGAACGCTGTGAAGAATGCAAAGATGAAGAAACCTGCTCTATAAGAGAGGCTTTTCTAAAAGTGCGTAATGAAACCGTTAAGATTTTTAAAAATCAGACACTCAAGACTTTAGTAGAAAAAGAGAAAAAATTAATAGCTAAAAAGAAAAGCTAATACTCTAAAAAAGGAAGTTATTCTTTGTTCAACGGAAATTTGATAATAATTCTGGTGAAATTGTGTTCTTCCGATTCACATTCTAATTTTGCTCCTATTTTTTCAACGGCTACTTTAACTAAATAAAGTCCAAGCCCATTACCAATCGATTTTTCAGAACCTCTGTAAAACATTTCAAATATTTTAGGAAGTTGTTTTTCAGGTATTCCTATACCATTATCTTCAATAGAAAGATAAAAAGTGTTTGTTTTTCTTATTGTACTAAGTTTTATTTCTTTTTGTGGTTTATCGTCATCAAAATAGGTTAAGGCATTCTCTAACAAATTAAGTAAAATGAGTTCTAACATTTTTACATCAGTTTTCAACTCATTTTCATTTTGTAAATCAAATTTAAATTTAAATTGAGATTGTTCAACCAATGGACTAATTCTATCCATAACATCTCTAAATACTGTAGGAATGTCAATACTATTATATTCAATTTTTGAATTATAAATATTATGGACTTGCGTAAGTTTAGCTAAGAGAATATCCATCTCTTTGGTTGTTTTTTCAATTAAATCTAAATATTTATCAGATTTGGCTTCAGGGTTTTCATATCTTGCAAGAGCTAAAATCCCTTTAATCCTACTTATAGGGCCTTTTAAATCATGAGAAGTTTTATAGGTGAAAGTGTCTAAGTCTTTATTGGTCTGCTGAAGCTTTCTTATTGTATCTTTAATTTTTGCTGTTCGCTTTTCAACTCGTTCTTCAAGAGCATGGTTGAGTTCTTGAAGTTTCTCATTGGTGGTGATTATTTTTTGCTGCGAGCTTTCTAATTCTTCATTTTTTTCTAATATGTCATCACGCTGCTGGCTTATTTCTTCATTTAAATTTTGCATTTTGACTAATTGCTTTTCAATAACCCTTTTTTGCTGCATTACTTCAAATGTTCTATCGGCTACAATGAGTTTTAGCTTTTTTCGGTGTTGACGAACTCTATATGTATAAGCTAACATTAAAAACCAGATAATACCTACAGTTATAACACTAAAAATTAGATATGCCCAGGTGGTTTGATACCAGGGTGGAAGAATACTAAATGTATAAGTAGCTGTGGCTCCTTCTACATCATATAAGTTTTTAGATTTAACCTTAAAGGTGTAATTACCTGCTGGTAAGTTGGTATACTCTTTATTGTTTATTGAGGTCCAGCTAGACCATTTTTTGTCAAACCCTTCTAATTTATATGAGTATTGATTTCTTTTAGGTTGCTCATAAAATAATGCACTAAAACCAAATTTTATGTTATTGTTATGAAAAGGAATTTCCAGTGTATTATTTTCATTCTGCACCATTGTGAGTGTTGGAATAGAATCACTGGTTCTATAGGTTTTATATAAGCCTGTTGAAATAATAGAATCTCCTAGGCTTACTTCCTTTATATAAGTATTGAATGGGATATTGTAGTTTACTCTAATTCTATCATTGAATCGATACAATCCTTCATTTCCAGCTATCCAAATAATACTATCTTCAATTTCGTCAACATATATAGTTGAAAAAGTTTGATTTGGAATTGCTTTTAATGCTTGGGTGATTTTTAAATAACTACCGTCTTTTTGTCGCTCATATTTTATTACCGATTGTTTTTGTGATTCTTCAATCACAGTAATCCAGTAATTACCGAATTTGTCCTGATCAATATTGTTGATGTTTAATTTCTCAGAGGTAATTTTTGTATGTGGAACAAATAAATCGCTTGAATCAGCCTTCGGTCTTGCATTAAGAGTATAAAAGCCTTTTGTGGTAGAAAATAAGATTTCATCATCAAGAGTTTTTAATATATTGATCCCACTAACATCTGGTAATCCGTGTTTTTGATTGAAAAATTCCCATTTTGGATGACCATTATTCTCATTAATCAAATAGATTCCTTCAGATTTGTAACTTAACCAATGTATAGAGTCAAGGCTTAGTATGCTGTTACAAATCCCATTAATATCAGGTATATAATTGCCAGATTCTTCAGTTTGTGTATTATATTTAATTATTCCATCTCTGTAGGATGTGAGTAATAATTTGTTTTTACTTGATTTAAATGAGTTTGAAATACCTAAGCTTGGTATTTTTTTAGTTAATGAGGTGTTATTAAATTTATAAATACCATTATCTCCAAAAGCATAAAGGTTACTTTCATTATTTATTAGATTAAAAAGTCTTCCTTCTGATTTATCAATTAAATAAAGCTTTTTGTGGTCGTCAAATGTATAGAGTCCATTAAAAGTTGCTAAAAAGAGCTGCCCATTAATATTAAGAATATTATTTATAGGCTCATCTATTCCGAGTTTTTCACTCCAATACATTATTTGTTTGTTCGATTGAATTCTGGTTATTCCTTTTTGATGCATTGACCAAATACCAAATTGCTTATCGGAATTTATATTAATATTAATTTGGGTTGGTAAGCCATTATCGATGTTAAGCTGATTGAAAATGGAATCGTTATAGTTAAAGTTAAAAATCCCATTATTTACAGTTGATACCCAAAAGGAATTGTTTTTATAGTTTTCTTTTGTTAATGACAAGATTGAATTTCCAAAAGGATAACTATTACCATTACTAAACAAGGAATCATTTTTGAAGATATATCCTTGATTTTCTCGAATACTAATTAAAAATTTCTCATTCGGTTTTACTCCATTAACAATATTATTCCGTATCAATGCTGGAGATTTTTCATTAAGATTTGAAAGAGGAACTAGAGTATCATTTTTTAATTTTAATAGGGGCTGATCATTTTGTTTAACATATAGGAAATTATTATAAGTAAAAGCCCCAAATGCTCTGTTGGTTTCCCAAGTTTTAAGACCCGATTGATTGTATCGAATCAGAAAATCTCTTGTTAAAAAATATACGTCATTTTTGATACTAACTATCTGTAATATTTGGCCAATTCTGTTTTTATTTAATTTTGAACGCAAAGTTGTGTAAGAAATATTACCTAAGGTATCAAGATCTAAGAATCCAAATTCATCATTACTACCTATGAAAACTCTTTCATTTGAATCTTTATGTATGGATCGAACAAGTTTACCTCCTTTTATATCAATGAGTCTCCATTCAATCCCGTCAAATCTTAAAACTCCACTTAAATTAGCAAAAAACATTAACCCATTATCTAGCTGAGTCATATCCCAATTTGAAACGCCTGCTTTATAATCTTTAGCAGAGTAATGCTGCATTGGGGGTGAAAAATAGGTTTGACTAATCGCTTTTGAATTAAATAATTTTGGAAACAAAATTATTATAAGAAAGAAAAATATCTTTCGAATTGAGGAGGATGCTATAATATAGGTGAAATTCTTTTTCAAATTGGTTTTCCAAAATATCTGAAATAGAAATATATTGAAATAATCTGAGAATTATTAGATTTTTTGACGTAGGGTTTTTGGATTGAGAATAAAAAAACGGCAATAGTAAAAAGAATTACTAATGCCGTTTTGAAAATTACGATAGCAATTTATTTCTTAATAGAATGAATCTTCTTTTGACTAAACTTTACTGGGAACTCGTCATACCATTTAATTACTGTTTCTGGCCCCAATTTATCATAAATGTATGAAAGTTGCTGTGACAATTTCTCTCCTTGTGATTCTTCAAACTTTTGCTTTTCTATTTCGCTATCAAACCCTATTATTTTCTCTGAAGCAGGAGTAGGCTCATGATGAATGAATAAATTTAGTTTCTCATGACAAAATTTTTGATAAAGACGGGTGTGCAAAATAAATGTATGCCACATCTCATCGATTATCAGTAATGAATTATCAATAAAAAGTCGAAACCCCTTTTTCTCCTTTATATTTTCAGAAGCTAACCATAACCATTTTTTGGTTTCTTGAAGAATTTCTTCGGCTTCTTCTCGGTCAACGGAATATCTTTCCATAAAACCTTCTACAATGATTTGGTCTTCATCACTATCTAATGCAGAAAGTAATTCTTTATTAGTATTTGAAACCAACTGACTCATGTTTTTAAAATTGCTTTACGGAATTATCAATTTGTTTCGCAAATAATGATACAGGCAGATTGTAAAGAATTATTTTTCTTTACAATTCTCTTTAACAATTGTTCTTTTTCTAAGTTAACTTTCGTGTTGCTTTTTTGTGTAGAAGTTCTCATTTCTTGTACTTTTTAGAGTTATTTTAAAATTTGAGGATGCAAAAGTACGGAGCTCATTTTATTAAGCAAGGAAAAGTATAACGATTTGAAATAGTGTATTTTAACCGATTTAATAAATCATGAAATATTCAACTTTATTATTAGTTATAGTATATAATTACTTAAACAGTTAATGCTATTTTAAAAGAAATTTAAGGTAATATTTTATATTTTTTTTACCATAAAATTTAATATTCCAAAGAATCGTTGTCTTCACCACTTATTATTCTATCAGTTGAAATTGTATTTTAGTAATAATTGTAATTCCTTTTCCCATTATCAAGTCTTCTTCTTTTTCTTTTTAGCTGCTGGAAATAGGATATTATTTAATATCAATCTGTAGCCTGGTGAATTAGGGTGCAAATTTAAATCTGTAGGCGGTTCACCTACAAAATGCTGGTAATCTTCAGGATCATGCCCTCCATAAAAAGTCCAAAAGCCTTTGCCAAATATTCCGTGAATATATCGAGCTTCATTAATCTCATCATTCTCACCTAATATTACGACATCAGGTTTTATTAATGACTTTCGATAGGCAGTAGTTTGTCCCATAAATCCTTTAATCAGTTTTTCATGATTTTGAGTTAGCATAGTAGGGATTGGATCCCATTTAGCTGAAAACTCAAATAAGGTAAAGAAATCATTTCCTTCTTTTATACCGGGTCTGTCAATTTGGTTTTGGTCAATATTTGAATATTCGTACTCTAATGGGTTCATTTCTAATTTGAAATCCTCAAAAGCTAAAGTTTGCTCATAATCTAGTTTTTCTTGAGCGTTCGGATCTGCAGGATCACCATCATACATTCTAGCAGCTATATCAACACCAGCTGCAGCCAAGGCTATATCGTAAGTATCAGTAGCAGAACACATGGCAAATAAGAAGCCTCCCTTGTTGACAAAACCTCTGATCTTTTGAGTGATAGCTAATTTTAATTGACTTACTTTTCTGAAACCATGTTTTTTGGCCATGGCTTCATATTCTTTTTGTTGTTCAATATACCAGGGTTGATTTGCGTAGCTCCTATAAAATTTACCGTATTGCCCAGTGAAATCCTCATGATGAAGATGAAGCCAATCATATTCTGATAAACCTTCTGTCATGATTTCATCATCGAAGATTACATCATAAGGAATTTCCGCATAAGTGAGTACAAGTGTTACGGCATCATCCCAAGGTTGTTTTGACTTCGGTGAATATACTGCGATTTTAGGAACCTTATTCAGTCGCATTGCATCTTTATTAGAAGAAGGGCTCGCTATCTCATCCAATAAACTATTAGCATTGGCATCAGAAATAATTTCATAGCTAATGCCCCTAATGATTAATTCATTAATAATGGATTGTCGACTTTCTATCAGAAAGCTCCCGCCTCGGTAATTCAATAACCAATCAATCGGAATTTCTTTTTCTAAAATCCAATAGGCTACTCCGTAGGCTTTCAAATGATTGGCCTGTTCTTTATCCATTGGAACTAGAATTTGATTGGCGAATAGAATATTTGCCGGAAAGAAGCTTATAAAAAGGTATAGCGTAATATTTTTAATCATAGTAAAGGGAAAATAAATCACTTATCAATGTATAACTAATTATAATTAATGGAGTTTCAAATTAAAGTTTTATACATTTATGTAATAAATCGTGTATAATCACATTAAATTATTAAAATTTACAAAAAATAATTGATTTGGATTACCTAGAAAACATAAAAGAAGGCGTAAGGTCGATTAAAGGAAATCGGTTAAGAACTATTTTAACGGCAGCTATTATTGCTATTGGAATCACTGCATTAGTGGGTATACTTACCGCTATTGATGGTATTCAGAATTCAGTTAGTGGTAATTTAGCGGGACTAGGTGCCAATAATTTTGACATAGAAGCAAGAGGACAGGATGGAAGAAGAGGTACATCTCAAGGAAAGAAAGAGAAAAGTTATGAACCTATAGGTTACAAAGAAGCTTTACTTTTTAAAAGTAAATATAATTATGCTGGTAATGTGTCTATTTATACTAGAATAACCGGAAGTGCTGAATTAAAATATAAATCAGAGAAAACTACACCTACCATCAGAGTCTATGCCTCTGATGAAAACTATTTAATACAGAAAGCTTACGATATTGCTGAAGGAAGGAATTTTTCACCTCTTGAGGTTCAAAATAATAATAAAGTAGTGATTTTAGGTGCTAATGTAGTAGGTAAATTATTTAATGAAAATGTTGATCCTATCAATAAAGACATATCCTTTTTTGGTTCAAGATTTAAGGTGATCGGTGTTCTGGAAGAACAAGGAGGTATGGGAGGTGGAGGTGCCGACCAGTCAATAATAATTCCAATTGGATTATCTACACTTTTTGCTAACCGTACTTTACAATACGCTATTACGGTTTCTTTACCAGATGCAGTAATGATGGATCAAGGAATCGCTGAAGCAACGGGTGTTATGAGAGGGGTTAGAGGAGATGGAATTGGACAAGAGAACTCTTTCAACATTCAAAAAAGTGAATCCTTAGCGGAAAGGTTAGAAGAAATTGCAGGCTACCTCAGAATCGGAGGCTTCGCAATAGGGGCTATTACATTGTTAGGAGCATCTATTGGTCTCATGAATATTATGATGGTTTCAGTAACAGAAAGAACTCGAGAAATCGGAATTAGAAAAGCGATTGGTGCGTCACCTACAAAAATTCGTTTACAGTTTTTATGGGAAGCCATCGTAATATGTCAGATTGGGGGTCTGGCAGGAATTGTATTAGGTATTGCCATCGGAAACGGTATATCGGCTCTCATTAGTGAAGGAGGTTTTGTGGTGCCTTGGGTCTGGATGATTGTAGGATTTACCATTTCTGCATCCGTAGGTTTAATTTCTGGTTATTATCCTGCATTCAAAGCTTCTAAGCTTGATCCTATAGAATCATTACGATATGAATGATTATTAGGGAGTTATGATGAGAAATTACTCGCTTTTATTTTTATTATTTACTATCATATCCTTTTCTTCGATAGGAAAGGATACCTATTTCCGTGGTTTTTACAATGGTGAGAACGTATTTGTTCGTAATCCTTATTTAGGGCAGGGAGCAGGCTTTTGTATTGAGGCCATTTATTTAAATGGACAATTGTTGGTTAAAAACCCTGATGTCTCTGCTTATCAAATTGATATGCAAGGTCTTGAAGTGGACAGCCGGGTAGTGATCAGAATTGTGCACGATGATAGCTGTGAACCAGAACTTACCAATCCTGAAGTAATAAAAGATTTACTTGAATTCAATTGGCTGAAATTTTATGTGGATGAAAATGAAATAATTTGGATTACCACAAAAGAATCGAAAGAAGGTTTTTACATAGTAGAAAAGCAAATTGACAATGAATGGATGATATTGGATACTGTCAAAACCAAAGGGGGTATATTCATCAATCAGCATAGTGTAGAAGCGGATCATAGCTTTGGAGAAAACCTGTACCGAGTACAATATCATGATCTGAAGTTACCTGTAAAATATTCAGAAACCTTCAATTATAAATCAGATAAGCGTGAAATTACATACGCTATAACGGATGATTGGATGATTGAATTTTCTGAGGAGGTTAGCTTCTGGTTGTATAATGCAAATAGTAGAATTATTAAAAGAGGTAAGGATGTTACCTGTGATATTCAAAAATTACCCAAAGGCCGTTACATGTTAAAATATGATGGTAAAGAGGTTTATTTCGATAAGGAATAAACTATAAATTCATCTCTTATATTTTCAATTTCATTTTAGTTTTTTGTTAATGGTAGAGTTTTTATTCTTCAAATAGTGCAAATATTATTCTGCCTTTCATTTGTAAGTTAAATTAATATTTTGCAATTTCATTTTAGTACAGCATAAAACAAAAACCAAAACTAAACACTATGGAAATTAAGAAAATTTTAACATTAATATTAGCAGCCTCAATTTTATGGTCGTGTTCTAATGATGATGAAATGCTGGATATGAAAGATGATTCAGTTGAAATAGTACAAGAAATAGAATTAGTGCCTAAAGAAGATATTGATGCTATTATTATAAAGTCATTGCAAGATAATGATGAGTTCAAATGGTCCCAATTAAATGATGTTCAACTATGGAGCGCCTTAATGCATGCTGATAGTATACTAACTGTAGGATATAAGGCGGAAGGTGAAAGCAACATTAACGAAAGAATAACCTCAATTAATGTTGAGGATCCAAATTGGGTAAAATCTAGAACGGATATAGTAGAAGAAACCCGTTTTGTATTGGAAAGAAAATATCAAAGATCAATCAATAAAGATGATTTGGAACGCTTTTCACATGATGTATTACCTTTTCTTGAAATGAAGATTCTTGATTTAGAGGTAATTAGCAGATTGAGATCAATGGAAAACGTTCGGTATATTGAGCCTTTAAGCTATGAGGTGAATTTTCAAACCTATAATGAGGGTCAAAGATATAGTGATTCGGGTTGCTCAAATGAACCGAATTTTAATATCTCTGGGCTTTACACTACCATTTCTCCAAATGCTAAAATGTCATGGAATTATCCTCAGATGGGAATCAACCAAGCTTGGGAATATAGCACTGGTGCTGGTATTACAATTGGTATGATTGACACAGGTGTTTCTCCAAATCAGGAGAATTTAGGGGGGCAATTCAATTCTGGTTTTTCTCAAGGCAGAACTGTTGAACGTAGAGGAACCTATCAAACTGGAATGTGGTGGTGGAAGGAATACGATGGACCGGATGATAAATGTGGTCATGGCACCTCTATGGCTGGAGTGGCTACCGCGCCAAGGGGAAATGATGGGAATGCTGTTGGTGTAGCTTAAACGCCAATTTAGTAGGCGTTAGAGGAACTAGTGATGTAGTAATAAATGGTGGGAATGAAAAAGATGGAGTAACTGAAGCTTTGGTTTATTTAGGGAACCGATCTGATGTGAAAATCATTAGCATGTCAATAGGAGATGTTTTTAATAATTCTAAAGTAGCGGATGGTATTCGTTATGCTTATGGAAAAGGAAAGTTAATTTTTGCAGCTGCAGGAACTTCTACAAGCTTTACGAATTGGTTTGGTGTAATCTTTCCAGCAAGCATGAATGAAACGGTTGCAGTAACGGGTGTTAAAGAAGGTCAATATAAAAGATGTGATGTTTGTCACTCGGGTAGTAAAGTAGATTTCACTGTAATTATGGAGCAGGCTGGAACAAATGCGCATCCTTTATCAGTAGCCATGAATGGTGATCAACCTTCTACCGTAGGAGGCTCTTCAGTTGCTACTGCTACTACTGCTGGAATAGCGGCTCTTGTTTGGTCAAGAAATCCTGGGTGGAGCAGAAGCCAAGTATTACAAAAAATGAAAGAATCGGCAGATTTTTATCCTAATAGAAACTCAGAATTCGGATATGGTAATTTGAATGCGTTTACTGCTGTTCAATAAATAATTAAATTATATGCTGTATTAACTAAGCTGGTCATATTGACCAGCTTTTTTATTTTTTAAAATGATTTAGTGTCAAATCCTCAGATTATCAGAATATTAAATTATTTCCAATAACTATTATACCCCAAACTATTTTCCTTACCTTTGCAACTTGATTAGTTGATACTTTTTATTAGTTGTATTAACTAGTTGAATATCAGTTAATTTATTTATATTATTTAGATGTCAGAAATTAGAAATGTGGCGATTATCGCCCACGTTGACCACGGTAAAACTACATTGGTTGACAAAATTATTTATGCTTGTCAAGAGTTTCGTGAGGGAACGGAATCAGACGAATTAATTTTGGATAACAACGATCTCGAAAGAGAAAGAGGAATTACTATATTAAGTAAAAACGTTTCCGTTACTTATAAAGATATTAAAATCAATATTATTGATACTCCAGGTCACGCTGACTTTGGAGGTGAAGTGGAACGTGTATTAAAAATGGCTGATGGAGTGTTACTTTTAGTAGATGCTTTTGAAGGCGCTATGCCACAAACACGTTTTGTTTTAGGGAAAGCATTAGACTTAGGCCTTAAACCAATAGTGGTAGTCAATAAAGTTGACAAAGAAAACTGCCGTCCTGATGAAGTACATGAGCAAGTTTTTGATCTAATGTTCAACTTAGACGCTACAGAAGAACAACTTGATTTCCAAACTATTTATGGATCAAGTAAAATGGGTTGGATGAGTACAGACTGGAAAGATAAAACCGATAATATTTTTCCATTGCTTGATGAAATCGTTAAAACTATTCCAGCAGCCCCAGTAAAGGAAGGAATACCACAACTGCAGATTGTGTCATTAGATTACTCTTCTTTTGTAGGTCGTATTGCAATTGGTAGATTATACCAAGGTACTTTGAAAGAAGGAATGCAGATTGGACTTTGTAAAAAGGACGGTACGGTTAAAAAAATGAGAATCAAAGAACTTCAGGTTTTTGAAGGATTGGGTAGAAAGAAAGTAGAAGAAGTACATTCTGGTGATCTTTGTGCAATTATTGGACTAGATAATTTTGATATTGGTGATACGGTTACCGATCCAGAAAATCCAGAGCCATTACCAAGAATTTCTATTGATGAGCCAACAATGAGCATGTTGTTTACCATCAATAACTCACCTTTCTTCGGAAAAGAAGGTAAATTTGTAACTTCTCGTCACCTTCGTGATCGTTTAATGAAGGAAACAGAGAAAAACTTAGCCTTAAGAGTAGAGCCAGCAGGTTCTGAAGATAAATTCTTAGTCTATGGTAGAGGGATTCTTCACTTGTCTGTTTTGATTGAAACGATGAGAAGAGAAGGGTACGAATTACAAGTGGGCCAGCCACAAGTACTGTATAAAGAAATTGACGGAGTTCGTAATGAACCAATGGAGCATTTAATTATCGATGTTCCGGATGAAGTTTCTGGTAAAGCAATTGAATTAGTAACTCAAAGAAAAGGTGAGCTGACTGTAATGGAACCTAAAGGTGATGTGCAGCATTTGGAATTTAATATACCTGCTAGAGGGATCATTGGACTAAGAAATAATATTTTAACTGCTACAGCAGGTGAAGCTATTATGACGCACCGTTTTAACGGTTATGAGCCCTATAAAGGCCCAATTGCAGGTAGAAATAACGGCTCTATGATTTCAATGGATGCAGGTATGGCTACTGCTTACTCATTAGATAAATTAACTGATAGAGGTACTTTCTTTGTTGCGCCTGGTGATGATCTTTATGCAGGTCAGGTAATCGGAGAGCACTCTCGTGATAATGACTTGGTCGTGAATGTAGTAAAGGGTAAGAAACTAACGAACATGAGAGCTTCAGGGTCCGATGATAACGCAAAATTACCACCACCAAAGAAATTCTCTTTAGAGGAGTCTTTAGAATATATTCAGAAGGATGAGTATTTGGAGGTAACTCCACAAAGCATGAGAATGCGTAAGATTTACCTTGATGAAAACGAGCGTAAAAGAATGGCTAATAAAGATAAGTCATAATAGCATCATTTAAATAAAATAAGAAAAAGCCGGTTTATGCCGGTTTTTTTGTTTCTCTAACTTTTAGCTGTCAATTTTTAAGTAAAGATTAGAGTGTTTTTTTAGTAATTAGTTTTATAAAAAGGAACAATGGCAAAACTATTTTTATACATCTCTTTTGGTCCTCGCATCTCTAGTTCATAAAGACCTTCTTTTAAATACCCAACATTCAAATACGTGATAATTCCTTTTCTATTTGTGGAGTTATTGTATTGAAAATAGCTTTTTGTATTGAATATAGAGTCATCGATACTTAATTTATAGAAGTTACTAAGGCCTTTTAAGAAATACCGTCCTTTATTAAAATTTTCTTTTTTTGAACTCATTACTGAATCGTATTTTATAAATTTTTTTATTGAATCTTCCATACTAATGGACAAGGGAATAAAAACTCTCAATATATTTCCATTTATTATATCTGACGGTATCTGAATAATTCCTGATGGGTTTGAGCTATTCTTGTCTTGGTAAAAACCTTCTAATGCTCTATTTCCTTTGTTGTTATTCCAAATTTCTAGTCTTGAAAATACTTCTTCAGGATTGTTTTGATGTACGGAAGAAATACCTATAAAACTTGTGATAATAAAAAATAGAAGAAATATGAAAACATAAGCTTTTTTGAAATTGGAGATGACTACAAAGTAGGTGGGGCGATAGAAGCTTGATAAAGTTAAAAAGTTAAAAATTTTGTAAAATGGCCAAAATAATTTAGCAAAGAGTTTAAATCTTCTAAAATACCCCATTGTTAGAAAATCAATTACTCCTATTATTCCAATCGATAGCACTATATTTCCATATAATTCGAGTGATTGAATTAAGTTATTTGTTATCAGTTCATTATCCGATAGGCTAATGATAGTCACCATAGGTATTATAACCAATACTGTTGCATAAATATATGTTCCTACCAAACTCATAAATAGAAGGAAGGCAATGCTATAAATAAAGCTGCATATTCTTTCTAAGTTCAGTACAATTTGATCAAATGTGGGCACATCATTTACTTTGGCTAAATATTTCGGTTGAAACTTTAATTTATCGGGCTTAATTCCATTTGGAAATGCATAGCTCAAGCCCACCATTCCTACCCATAATCCTCTTGTGATAAGGTGTAAAATAAGCCCTCCAATCAGCCAAAATACACCAATTTTTAAAATTGCAACTAATGTAAACATTGCATTCATGTCGTTATATACTTCACTGGAGAAAAACAGTAAAAATTGATCTAATAGAAGGGGGACTTGAAACATTCCATACAAGACTATTCCGGAGAGCAAAATTTCAGGCTCCCAGCTGTTTAACTGAAGTTTTAGAAGCCATTTTGGTTTTGGTTGAGAGTTCTTTTTTTGCATAGTTAAATTTAAATAAAATATTAGTATATCAAAATTTCGCTATTATGTATCCATAGGAAAAAACAGTGCTTTAGATAATTATATACTCATTTTTATAATTCCATTTTATTACTCTAGTTTTGTAATCTAAACTTACATTTTTATGGCTTCAGGATTTTTCGCTCTTTTTGATGATATCGCAACGCTTATGGATGATGTGGCTACCATGAGCAAAAGTACCACAGAAAGAACAGCAGGATTATTGGCAGATGACCTGGCAGTAAATGCCGAAAAGGCATCTGGATTTGTTGCAGCAAGAGAATTGCCAATTCTTTGGGAGATCACCAAGGGTTCCTTTCTCAATAAATTAATAATATTACCAATCGCTTTCCTTTTAAGTGCCTTTTTACCAATGGTAATTACGCCTATTCTTTTAATAGGAGGGGTGTATTTATCTTTTGAAGGGGTTGAGAAGATTTATGCCTATTTCTTTCATAAGAAGGAGAAAAAACAACATGATTTAAATAGTAAAATTTCAAAAGATGAAGTCCTTGCAATGGAAAAAGAGAAGATAAAAGCAGCAATTTTAGTTGACTTTATTCTATCTATAGAGATCATCGTCATTGCATTAGATAATGTGGCTGAGGAAGAACTTCTTATGCAAATTATTGTGGTTACCATAGTGGCTGTATTAGCAACTGTGGGAGTTTATGGCATAGTCGGTTTATTGGTACGAATGGATGATTTGGGCTATAAATTAATAGCTAGAAGTAAAGGAGAGAAGAGTTTTTTATCCGTTTTAGGAAAAGCTTTAGTAAAAAGCTTACCCATGGTGATTAGAGCACTTACAGTTTTAGGGACTTTTGCAATGCTGTTAGTGGGTGGCGGGCTTTTCCTACATAATATCCATTATTTACATGATCTGTTTCATACATTACCTTCCATTCTCGGTGAGTTAATAGTTGGCTTGATTGTGGGGGTAATTGCATTGTTATTTTATAAGTTATTTAAGGTGTTAAGGAAAGCTTAATAATTTTCATTAATAAAATTATTATCTTAAATCTTTAAGAAATTTTTAAATAGATAATGATCTTTTGTAATAAGTAACATCACGTTAAGTAAGCAAATTGATAAAAAATAATCAACCTCTATGACCAAGAACCAAAAACTGTTAATGCTTATTCCTGCCTTGTGGGCCAGTATATTTGATATTTTTATCACTACCTTTTTTCAGAATCCTGATTATTGGAAGGGTGACCTAAGTAAAGCAACAGAAGGTAACCCGATAGGAGCTTGGTTTATGTCACAACATGTTTCAGGTCTTTTTATTATTTCAGCATTCTGGATAGTTTTGATTGGCGTATTGGGATATTACCTGCCTAGAAAACTGAGTAAGACTTTTTTATTGTTTTGTTTGATTGCTCATAGTTATGGGGCTTCTACTTGGCTTAGTAAATTTACCGGCTTCTGGAGTTTGATTGTCTTTATTTTATTTAATACCATTTTATATGTGGTTTTGGATGAGAGTATTAATCGAAAACAACAACTTCAAAAGGCATAGTGCATAAACCTACACGTTTTTAAATCTTTTCACTTTGTATTGAAACATTGAATTTCAATTGGTTCCTTTTTTATAGCTAATCTTTAAAACAATTAAGGCTAAAAAAATTCAGTAGTGCAACTCAACTCTATTGTTGTTTGATTTCCGATTGGCCTCTTTAAAGTGCTTTTAAATATGGTTTATAGCTAAAAAATTAAAATATAATTCTATTATTAACTAGTTTATTGAATTAAAATATTGTTAAATTGATATATATATGCTAAATTGATATATACCTGTACAATATTAACATCTACAATTCAAATGAAACTAACAATTTGTCCTAAATGCCAGAGTGAAGATATCGTAAAAAGTGGTATTATAAAGAACAGGCAGCGATTTAAGTGTAAAACCTGCAATTATAATTTTACTGTTAACAAAGTAGGGAAAGAAATTGATTCCTATTATGTGGTTAAAGCTTTACAGCTATATGTGGAAGGAATTTCCATGCGTGAAATAGAAAGAGTTTTAGGGGTAAGTCATGTTTCTGTTAGAAATTGGGTAAAAAAATATAATATAAAATCTCCTGAAAAATTAGAATATCATCCAACCTATAAAGTATTGTCGCATAAAGAGTTATGTGATTATGTTGCCGAAGGTAGAAATCTATCAGAGGCAGGGCTTATGATTAGTTCACTTGGTGATAAATACATGCTCATTCGCTGGGAAAGATTTAGAGACTAACTATATCCTTAACATAGGTATATATATTATGAAATAATTTAGCTATTGATCATTGATTTTTGGAGGGTAGTTCATCTGCATATAAAGGTGTTCACTTAAAAAAATCAATCATGAAAAAACTACTACTCTTTTTAGTAACAATTATTGGGGTTTGCTCTTCCTCTTATGGTTTTCAGTCAGACACAACCAGTAAAGAGCTTAAGAAAGAAAAAAAGTGGGATGAGCTGACGCAGCAAGAAGTAGATCATTCCTACAAATCATTAACCGTAAAGCTGACTGAGGATGGCGCCAAATATGTCCGCTTTATTCTTTGGCACCAGCAATGGTTGCAAACATCTAATTTAGCCATTGAAGATGCTCCATTAAGAGCCAGTACCAGTATAAGAAGATCAAGGGTACTTGCTTTTGCTCAAATATCACCTAGGTTTCTCATTTTGACCCATTTCGGTTTAAACAATCTTAGCACTGCTAATATGAGTGCTTTAGGTAACAATGGGGATGGCCCTCAGTTGTTTTTACATGATGCGTGGACGGAATTTAAACTTTTCGATAATTCCGAGGCCTTATTCATTGGTGCAGGGCTTCATTATTGGAAAGGGCTTACGCGTCTTGCTAATCAAAGTACCTTAAATTTTATGACAATGGACAATACACGTCCATTTGTCCAATGGCATTCACTAGGAATTACCGACCAATTCGCCAGACATATGGGGTTCTATGCTAAAGGGCAGATCGGGAATTTTGATTATCGTATAGCCGCAAATAATCCACTTAACCCTGCAAATGCTTTAGGTTTGGGTTCCGATCTTATTAACTCAACAAATGGAGGTAATGACAGCGATTTAGTTTATCAAGGAAGTGTTGCACCTGATACAGATGGGAATCCTGTAGGGAATACTATTATTGAAGGCTATTTCCGATATAATTTTCTTGATAAAGAATCCACCAAATTACCATATCAAGTGGGTACCTATATGGGTAGTAAACAGGTTTTGGGTGTTGGTTTAGGTTTTTTTGCTCATCCAAAAGGAATGTTTAATACTGTAAGTTTAGAGCATTCTAATGTTACTCACTTGGCTGCAGATGTTTTCTATGATGCTCCAATAGGCTCAGGTGGAAATGCAATTAACGCCTATGCCTCCATTATTAATTTCAACTATGGTGAAAACTATATGTCCAGATGGGCAGGTACTGGTACGAATATATATGGTCAACTAGGCTATTTTATCAGGAAAGCCAAGTTGATGCCTTATGTTGCCTTTCAATCTGGAAATTATCAAGCTTATAATGATAATTTAAACGCTTTTGATGCTGGGGTAAATTATTTTGTAAATGGACATAATGCTAAGATCACTCTTGAGTATCATACCATTTCAAATAATCCACTTGAAGGAGGATTGGATGCTGATGGTAATCCGAATGGAGTACAACAATTAAGATTACAACTACACATATTTTTATAAAACCTAATATTATGAAAGATAACAAAGCAAGTATGAAAGCCTACTGGAAGCGAAATCTTCGGTATTTACTGATACTTCTGGTCGTTTGGTTTACGGTATCCTACGGCTGTGGGATTCTATTAGTCGATCAACTAAACCATATTAAGATCGGAGGATTTCCACTCGGATTTTGGTTTGCCCAACAGGGTTCAATTTATGTTTTTGTGATCCTGATATTCGTCTATGTTCGCTTGATGAATAAATTGGATAAGGAATTTGATGTGGACGAAAAGTAAAATTTACACCTATAAAATTTAATTAAAATGGATCAACAAATTTGGATATACTTACTGGTAGGTGTGACTTTCGCCATCTACATTGGAATTGCACTCTGGACTAAGGCAGGGTCAACGAAAGAGTTTTACGTAGCTGGTGGAGGAGTTTCTCCATTAGCAAACGGTATGGCAACTGCGGCAGATTGGATGTCAGCAGCCTCATTTATTTCAATGGCAGGCCTCATTTCCTTTGCAGGATATGATGGAGCTGTTTTTTTAATGGGCTGGACAGGGGGTTATGTTTTATTAGCCTTATTATTAGCACCATATCTCAGGAAGTTTGGTAAGTTCACGGTTCCCGATTTTATCGGAGATAGATACTACTCTAATACTGCTAGAACTGTGGCAGTTATATGTGCGCTTTTTATATCATTTACCTATGTTGCGGGTCAAATGAGAGGTGTAGGAGTGGTTTTTAGCCGTTATCTTGAAGTAGATATTAATACCGGTGTGTACATTGGAATGGCCATTGTATTCTTTTATGCAGTATTGGGCGGTATGAAGGGGATTACCTATACTCAAGTGGCGCAATATGTTATTTTGATATTTGCGTTTATGGTACCGGCTATTTTTATTTCTATTCAATTAACTGGCAATCCTATCCCAATGCTTGGTTTTGGTTCTAAAATGACCGGTAGTGAAACTTATTTACTGGATAAGCTAAATGGATTACACGCTGAGCTAGGTTTTGCAGAGTACACAAGTGGGTCAAAATCTATGGTAGATATATTCTTTATTACCGCTGCATTAATGGTAGGTACCTCGGGCTTACCTCATGTTATTGTTCGTTTCTTCACAGTACCTAGAGTGAGAGATGCTCGTATTTCTGCTGGTTACGCTTTAGTTTTTATTGCTATTCTTTATACTTCAGCTCCTGCAGTTGCTGCTTTTGCCAGAACAAACCTAATTCAAACTGTAAGTAATAAGGAATACTCATTGATGCCTGAATGGTTCAGCAATTGGGAGCAAACAAAGCTTTTGATTTTTGAAGATAAAAATGACGATGGTGTTATTCAATATGTAGCTGATGAGAAAAAGAATGAATTAACGATTGATAAAGACATTATGGTATTAGCTAATCCAGAAATCGCTCAATTACCGAATTGGGTTGTGGGCCTTATGGCTGCAGGGGGATTAGCAGCTGCTCTTTCAACTGCTGCAGGTTTACTCTTAGTGATTTCAACCTCTGTTTCTCATGATTTGGTTAAGAAACAAATAGCTCCAGATATTTCTGATAAAGCAGAATTATGGATCGCTAGAGGCGCAGCAATTGTAGCAGTAGTAGTGGCCGGTTATTTCGGTATAAATCCTCCTGGTTTTGTAGCGGCCGTAGTTGCCTTAGCTTTTGGATTGGCAGCAGCTTCATTTTTCCCAGCTATTATATTAGGTATTTTCTATCAAAGAATGAATAAATACGGAGCTATTGCCGGTATGGTGTCAGGATTAACTATTACTTTATTCTACATGATCACCTTTAAGTTTAACGCTTTCGGAGAGACAACTGCAGATGATCTTTGGTTTGGTATTTCGCCAGAAGGTTTTGGTACTGTAGGAATGTTAATCAATTTTATTGTATCTTTTGCAGTGAGTGCTATGACGCCTCCTCCACCACAACATGTGATGGATATTGTAGATAATATCCGTTTCCCTAGGGGTGCGGGCGAAGCATCAGGCATGCACTAATTTATCTGTTTACTAAAGAGCATTGCAAAACCGCAATGCTCTTTAGTAAATTTATTTGAAGTGAAATATGACACTTAGGGATACATCAAAAAGATTAGCTTTTATCAGTGTACTTTTTATTATACTGTTCAATTTTCCATTTATATCTGTATTTAATAGTTTAGAGAGTTTCCTGGGTATCCCTATTTTATACCTTTATGTATTTTCGGCTTGGGTCATTTTTATTTTGGCGGTATATCTACTAATGAGGAAACGTTCAAAAGGTAATAAATCGTGATGAATTATTGGGTGATCATATTAGTGTCAATTGGCTACCTTATTTTACTATTTTTAGTAGCTTACTTTGGGGAATACCGTGCCAAAGCAGGAAAAAGTCTATTAAAAAATCCCTATATCTATGCCCTTAGTTTGGCAGTTTATTGTACTGCCTGGACGTATTATGGTTCCGTAGGAAATGCGGCTGAATCAGGATTGAATTTTTTGGCTACCTATATCGGTCCAACTTTGCTGGCACCTATATGGTGGTTTATTTTCAAAAAAATTATTAGGATTAGTAAAATTTACAAAATCACTACCATAGCAGATCTTATTTCTACACGTTATGGTAAATCTGTATCATTAGGGAGTCTAGTCGCTATTTTTTGTGTTTTAGGTATCATACCCTATATTTCTATACAGTTAAAGGCTATTTCTTCAAGTTTTCAAATGTTATATGATTCTAGCCTTGTAAGCAACTCGGCTGGTATCTCCTCCTT
This sequence comes from Marivirga arenosa, assembly GCF_030503895.2. Taxonomy (GTDB): domain Bacteria; phylum Bacteroidota; class Bacteroidia; order Cytophagales; family Cyclobacteriaceae; genus Marivirga; species Marivirga arenosa. Next base: position 606,565 of record NZ_CP129970.2, on the reverse strand, counting down.
TATTTTCAATGATTATACTTTCTACATCACTATAGTACTTGCATTTTTTACGATAGTTTTCGGTACGAGAAATATTGATGCTACTGTAAAACAGGAGGGTATGGTGACTGCTATTGCTTTTGAATCCTTATTGAAGCTGGTAGCTTTCCTTATCATTGGATTCTTTATAACTTTTTTTGTATTCGATGGCTTTGCAGATATTTTTTCTGTGGCTGCAGAAGATTCCTCCTTAAATAAACTAACAACCCTGGATTTTAGTGGAGGGTATTCCGAATGGTTTTGGTTGAACATGCTATCGATGATGGCTTTCATGTTTTTACCTCGACAATTTCATGTTTCTATTAAAGAAAATACAAACGAAAAGCATCTCGATAAAGCTATTTGGCTATTTCCGCTATATATGCTAGTGATTAATATCTTTGTTATTCCTATAGCATTTGCTGGTAAAATTTTATTTTCAGGTCAAGAAGCCGTCTTAGCGGACACCTATGTTTTAGCTATTCCAATACTACTATCTCATGAATTTCTAGCCATATTGGTTTATCTGGGAGGTTTTGCTGCTGGAACAAGTATGGTGATTGTATCGACTATTGCGCTTAGCATCATGATCAGTAATAACTTGATATTTCCTTATTTGGTAGGAAATAGTCGTTTTATACGCCTTTTCGAGAATAATATTGGTCGGGGATTATTAAATGTAAGGCGAGCCTCTATATTATTGGTTTTATTATTAAGCTATGGATATTATAGCTTGATTAGTGTCCGCTTTTCCATCGTTTCGGTAGGTTTGATTTCTTTCGTAGCGGTAGCTCAATTTGCCCCCTCAATTATTGGAGGCGTATTCTGGAAAGAAGGAAATAAAAAAGGCGCTATTACTGGTTTAGTAGCGGGTTTCATAGTCTGGTTTTTTTTTCTAGTGTTACCCACCCTTGATCAGACAGGTATCTTTGATTTCATAGTTCAAAATGAAAGACTATTTAATATAATCCCTTTGTCCGATGCTCAAGCTTTTGGGTTACCGATGAGTAAAATACCTGCAGCCCTTTTCTGGAGTCTATTCATCAATACTGCACTTTATATATTTATGTCTTTACGTTTTACTCAAAGTTCAAAAGAGCGAAATCATGCAGAAGTTTTTGTAGATGTTTTTTCATATGCCAAGGAATTTGAAAACACCATGGTTTGGAAGGGTACAGCTTATGTGAAAGATATTAAGGATTTATTGATCAAATTTATAGGATACCGTCAGGCGGATAAGATTTTAAAAGAATATGAATTAAGACAAAGCCTTCAGCTTGACCCTGATAATCTTGCAGATGCCAAATTGGTAGGATCAGTAGAGCGTACTTTAGCAGGTTTAATAGGTTCTTCTTCTGCTCGTCTTTTATTGAGTTCTACATTAAAGGAAGAGGAGATTTCAACTAAAGAAGTATTGGAAATATTAAGAGAAACACAGCAAATCGTTATTGTAAATAAGCAACTAAAAGAAAAATCAGAAGCTTTGGAAAGGGTAAGTCGAAAGCTTTTTAATACCAATGAAAAGTTATTGAAGATGGACCATATTAAAGATGAATTCATTAGCACTATCACACATGAAATGAGGACGCCTATTACTTCAATAAGAGCATTTTCTGAAATACTATATGATAATGATGATATTTCGGTGAACGAAAAGCAAGAGTTTTTAGAGACGATCATAAAAGAAACGGAAAGAATGGATAGGCTCATTTCTCAGGTTTTAGATATTGAAAAATTCAATACTGGAAAACAGAATTTTCATTTAGAATATTTAACGCTAAATGAAGTCATTCAAGAGGCTGTTAGCACTGTCCAAACTCTGATAGATCAGAAAGAAATTACCCTCAGGATAAACTTAGAACAATCAAGTGAATTTGTTTACGTCAATAAAGATCGATTGATACAGGTTTTACTTAACCTTATTTCAAATGCAATTAAATTTTGTGATCAAACTGAAGGTGAAATTCTGATCAATAGTAAGAAGGTGGAAAGTAACTTTATTGTTGAAGTGATTGATAATGGTCAAGGAATACCGGATGAGATCAAGGAGTCAATTTTCGATGTTTTTTATCAAGCTCCAGATCAAACGCGTAAAAAACCGAAAGGAAGTGGCTTAGGATTAAGTATTTGTAAAAAAATAATAGAATATCATCAAGGCGACATTTGGGTAGAGAGTGATGGTGAGCAAGGCTCTAAATTTATCTTTACCCTGCCTGCCAAAGTAATGGAAAGCATAAATGAGAATTAATTAAAATTAATGAAAAAGATATTAATTGTAGATGATGAGCCAAGTATCTTGATGTCATTGGAGTTTCTAATGAAAAAAGAAGGTCATAAAATCTTTATCGCTCGAAATGGAAGAGAGGCCATAGGGATAGTCAATCAAGAGTTACCTGACGCTTTAATTCTTGATATCATGATGCCAGAAGTAGATGGTTACGAAGTGTGTGAATTTATCAAAAGTAAAGAAGAACTAAAGCACATTAAAGTTATATTCCTTACAGCAAAAGCAAAAGAGGAAGATATAAAAAAAGGCCTTGATCTAGGTGCTGATTTATATTTGAAAAAACCCTTTTCAACAAAAGAATTAGTTAAAAAGGTAAATGAATTGGTTGCCTAACTTGTGAACCTTAAATGCCAATGAAAAGACAGCATACATTGCCCAAAAAAATTGAATTATGAAGTACGAAGATTTTTATAATGAAAGTATTAAGCAACCAGAAGAATTCTGGCGTAAACAGGCTAGCCAAATAGACTGGCATACTTTCCCGAAAAATATAATTAGTAAAGATGAGTATGATTACGCACAGTGGTTTCAGGATGGTCAACTTAATTTGAGTTACTTATGTATTGATAAGCATATTGAAGATGGATTTGGCGAAACTGTAGCACTCATTTATGATTCTCCTGTCACACAAACCAAAGAGCATATCACTTTCAATCAGTTGCATCATGAAGTTTCAAAGCTCGCAGGTGGTTTACAAAAGTTAGGCTTACAAAAGGGAGATACTTGCATAATTTACATGCCGATGATACCACAAGCAATCTATGCTATGCTGGCTTGCGTAAGAATAGGCGTGATTCATTCTGTTGTATTTGGTGGTTTTGCTCCTCATGAGTTGGCGATAAGAATAACTGATTGCAAGGCCAAAGCCATTATAACTGCCTCAAATGGAATAGAAATTGATAAGATAATTCCTTACAAACCCTTTGTTGATGAAGCGATTGAAAGTGTTCAAGATAAACCAGAGCATGTCATAGTCTTTAATCGGAATGACACTGAGATTGAATCACCTAAAAGTTATGATGTAGACTATCAAAATCTTGTTGATAATGCTCCTTCAGTAGAAGCAATTCCTTTGCACTCTACTCATCCTTCATACATTTTATACACTTCAGGTACTACGGGAACTCCCAAAGGGATAATTAGAGATACAGGTGGTTATGCAACCGCTTTGAAATTTTCAATGAAATATGTTTATGGAGTTGATGAGGGAGAGGTATTTTGGGCTGCAAGTGATGTGGGTTGGGTAGTGGGACATAGTTTTATTGTATACGGGCCTTTATTAAATAGAAATACGACAGTTCTATTTGAAGGCAAACCCATTAAAACTCCTGATGCTTCGACTTTTTGGCGTGTAATTAGTGAACATAAGGTAAATGTGATGTTTACAGCCCCAACGGCCATAAGAGCGATTAAAAAAGAAGATCCGAATGGTGAATTCATCAAAAAATACGATATGGATTCTTTAAAGTATCAATTCTTGGCGGGGGAACGATGTGATCTAGCTACCTTGACCTGGACAAAAGAGCACTTAAAAGTACCAGTAATCGATCATTGGTGGCAAACTGAGAGTGGCTGGCCCATGATAGCGAATATGGCAGGATTAGAGTTGAAGAAAGTGAAGCCAGGTTCAGCATCTTTTGCGGTTTGCGGTTATGATATTAGAATTTTAAATGAAGCCGGAGAGGAGGTTAATGATGATACCGAGGGATATGTTGCGGTTAAGCTTCCATTACCCCCTGGTACTTTAACGAGTCTTTGGGCTAATCCTCAGCGGTTCAAATCTGGTTATTTAGAACGTTTTCCGGGCTATTATTTTTCTGGTGATGGAGGTTATAAAGATGAGGATGGTTACATCTTTATAACGGGACGAGTAGATGATATCATCAATGTGGCAGGTCACAGATTGTCAACTGCCGAGATGGAGGAAATTGTTTCTTCCCATACATCTGTAGCAGAATGCGCTGTATTTGGCATTAACTGTGAATTGAAGGGGCAAAAACCATTAGGCTTGGTGGTTCTGAAAACTGAAAATAAACTTGAAGAAGAAAAAATAAAGAATGAAATTATCGCTAAAGTCAGATATGAGATAGGAGCAGTAGCTTCATTCAGGGATGTGCTTATAGTGCAACGATTGCCAAAAACAAGAAGTGGTAAGATTCTTAGGAAGTTGCTTCGAAGTATAGCAGATGAAAAGCAATATAATGTTCCATCCACTATAGACGATATACAGATTATAGATGAAGTGAAAACGGTATATGAAAAAGAGGGTATTGGGATTTTTAAATAAGAAATACCATTTTAGTTAAAATGATTAAAAGAATACTATTCAAAATTAAATAAACAATTATGAGTAATTACCACATAAAACATCTTGAAGAATATTATCAGGTATATAGAAAATCAGTTCGAAACCCCAGCGCATTTTGGGAAGAAATTGCCGAAGAGCACTTTATGTGGCGTAAAAAATGGGATAATGTGTTAAGCTGGGATTTTTCTAAGCCAGAAGTGAAATGGTTTGAAGGAGCTAAGCTAAATATAACTGAAAATTGTATAGATCGCCATCTGTTTACTAGAGGGGATAAAACAGCTATCATATTTGAACCTAATAATCCGGATGAGGAGGCTTTGCATATTAGCTACAAAGAATTGCATAAAAGAGTATGTAAGTTCGCTAATGTGTTAAAACAGAATAATATTAAAAAGGGCGATCGAGTGTGTATTTATCTTCCGATGATACCTGAATTAGCAATCGCAGTTTTAGCCTGTGCTAGAATTGGGGCAATACATTCCGTTGTTTTTGCAGGCTTTTCATCTTCTGCACTTGCAGCTCGAATTAACGATTGTGATTGTAAAATGGTCATCACAAGTGATGGTTCCTACAGAGGGGCTAAAACGCTTGATCTAAAAAGCATCGTTGATGAAGCTTTGAAAAGTTGTTCAGGTGTAGAAACGGTACTTGTAGCTAAAAGAATAAATACTGAGATTAATATGGTTGAAAACCGTGACAAATGGCTTCAACCTTTATTAGAGGAGGCATCCACTGATTGCGAGCCAGAAATAATGGATGCAGAAGATCCGCTATTTATTTTGTATACCTCTGGTTCGACAGGAACTCCTAAAGGGATGGTACATTCTACTGCTGGTTACATGGTTTATTCCGCCTACACTTTTAAAAATGTTTTCCAATATAGAGAACCAGACGTTTATTGGTGTACAGCCGATATCGGTTGGATTACAGGGCACAGTTATATTGTTTATGGGCCGCTTTGTAATGGTGCCACCACAGTGATGTTTGAAGGAGTTCCTAATTATCCGAATTTTAGTCGATTCTGGGAAATCGTTGAAAAACATAAGGTAAATCAGTTTTACACCGCTCCAACTGCAATTAGAGCTTTAGCGAAAGAGGGTGTGAGTCATTTAGAAAAGCATGATCTTTCTTCTTTAAAAGTATTGGGAACAGTTGGTGAACCTATTAATGAGGAAGCATGGCACTGGTATGATGATAATGTAGGTAAAAAGAAAGCACCAATAGTAGATACTTGGTGGCAGACAGAAACTGGAGGAATTATGATTACACCTTTAGCATTTTGTACGCCTACAAAACCGACTTATGCTACTTTGCCTTTCATTGGAATTCAACCGGCTTTAATGGATGCTGATGGCAATGAATTAATAGGAAATCAGGTCAATGGTAATTTATGCATTAAGTTTCCATGGCCAAGTATGGCAAGAACGATTTGGGGAAATCATCAGCGATACAAAGACACTTATTTTTCAGCTTATGAAAATAAATACTTTACCGGAGATGGTGCTCTAAGAGATGAAGTAGGCTATTATAGAATTACAGGACGAGTAGATGATGTAATTATTGTATCGGGGCATAATTTAGGTACTGCACCAATTGAAGATACAATAAATGAGCATCCAGCAGTGGCTGAAAGTGCAATTGTTGGCTTCCCTCATGAAATAAAAGGAAATGCACTATATGGTTACATCACGCTGAAAGATACAGGTGAAAGTAGAAATCAAGATAATTTAAGGAAGGAAATTAATCAGCTTATCACCGACCAGATAGGACCTATCGCTAAGTTGGATAAAATGCAGTTTACGCAAGGTTTACCTAAAACAAGATCTGGAAAGATAATGAGAAGAATATTGAGAAAAATTGCAGAAGGAGATACTAGTAATTTAGGAGATACTTCTACATTATTGAATCCGGAAGTGGTAGAATCCATAATTGAAGGAGCAAAGTGATATGTGATAGTCAAAAGGCTGTTTGAGTAAGGAAATAGCCTTTTGATTCTCATAAAAATAGCAGCATAAAACTGATGGCTAATATAATATCCTCGAAAATAGCAGACTTAATTGTGCGTTTTCCTCCTTTTGATAAGCTTGAAAAAGAAGAGCTTAATAAATTGAGTGAAGAGGCTGAGGTACTATATTTTAAAGCTGGAGAAACCGTATTTAAACAAAAAGAGAAAGCTCAACCTTTTATATTTTTTTTAAAGGAAGGTCAGGTTTTACTTCGTGAGACTGATGGGCAAGAAAAAAAACTTGTTGATATATGTGATGAGGGAGAACTCTTTGGTGTTCGTGCAATGCTTACGGGTAATCCTTATGTTTTTGAAGCATACTGCGAGGAGGAGTCATTAGTTTATGCATTCCCCCTTTCTATTTTTAAGCCAATAGTGGATGCTAATAATCAAGTAAGCTTATTTTTTGCAGCAGGTTTAGCCTCCGGTCAAAAAGGAGCCCCTCAACATACCATTTCTTCTCACAATTATCGAAATACTGGGTCAGATTTGTTGAGCTGGCAAAAACCTTTGAATGAGTTCAAAGAGTCACTTATTTTGATCAATAGTAGTGCTAGCATTCAATCTGCCAGTCAGAAAATGACTACTCATTCTGCAAATTGTGCTGTAATAACAGATGAGAAACAAAGAGCTGTTGGTATTATTACAGACACTGATTTGAGAGTAAAGGTAGTAAGTACTGCTTTATCTGTTCAGGAATCAGTATCTAAAATCATGTCAACAGATTTAGTAACGAAAGAAAAGGGACTCCCGCTGGCTGAATATATTATCAGCATGATGAAGCACAATATTAAGCATCTTATTATCACTGAAAAGGAAAAGGTAATAGGGATTTTCAGTCAAGAGACGCTTTTTTCTCAATTACGTTCCAATCCATTTGCCATAATTTACAGTTTAGAATCATCTGAGAATGTTGAACAATTATGCTATCATAGAAATAAGGTAGATCAGTTTCTTCAATACTATTTAGAACAGAATATTAAAACCTCAGTTGTATCACAGCTTATCACTACTATCAATGATTCCTTAATCAAGCGAGCTATTCAGCTTGCTATTTCGGATATGGAATCTGAAAAATATTACAAACCCAAAGTAGCTTTCGCTTTCATTTCATTGGGTAGTGAAGGTCGAGAAGAACAGCTTTTAAGGACTGATCAAGATAATGCTATTATTTTTGAGAATGTAGACGCTGCAGCAATTAATTATACACGTGAATATTTCACTCAATTAGGAAGAAAAGTCAATAAAATCCTTTTTGAGTCAGGTTTCGACTATTGCCCTGCGGATATGATGGCAGGAAATCCTAATTGGTGCCTTACGCTTTCAGAATGGAAAAATCGCTTTAGTGGCTGGATCCACTCACCTGAAAAAGAAGCCTTATTGATGTCTACAATTTTCTTTGACTATCGGTATATATATGGTAAGCAGAAATTGACAAAGGAATTGGATCAATTTTTACAGAAAGAAATTAGTAGCAATAAGATTTTTTTAAACTTCTTAGCTAAAAATGCTACAAAAAATCCTGCTCCTTTGAGTTTCTTTAAGAATCTGATTGTAGAAAGATCAGGTAAACACGAGAAAGAATTTGATTTAAAGGCAAGAGCTATGATGCCACTTACGGATATTGCTCGTGTATTATGTCTTGAAGCAGGAAATGTGAACAATAAAAATACGATAGAGAGATATCTTTTTTTGGCAGAGAATGATAATTCTAGAAAAGAACTATATATGCAAGCGGCTCAGGCTTATGAATTTCTTTCCCAGTTTAGAGCTATTGAAGGGATGAGAAATCAAGATTCAGGACGGTTTATTCCAATAAATGAAATCACAAAGTTTGATAGACAGCTTTTAAGGAATTCTTTTGAACCCATTTACGATTTGCAACAAATGATTGAATTGAGATTCCAACTAAATTATTTTTCATAAAATGAAAATTAGTTTTTGGAAAAATAAGGCGAAAACAGAATATCCAGAAGAAATTCTTAATTATTTTAACTTAAATAAATTAGATGATTCGCATGAACCAGGCTATGTTATTTTCGATACTGAGTCTTCTTCACTTTCTGTGTCATCGGCACAATTGCTTTCTATCGGAGCAGTAAAAATGAAAAACAATCGCATTTCTGTTAATGAAACTTTCAATTGCTTTATTGAAACCGGGAAATCAGGAGTGAAAGGAAATGTACATATTCACGAGATTATGACTTCTGGAAAAGAGAACCGGGTTGAAATTAAAGCAGCGCTTCTTAGCTTTTTAAAATTTATAGGTAATTCAATTTTAGTGGCACATCATGCGAAACACGATATAAGTTTAATAAATAGATATTTGTCAGAGCGTTTTCCTGGCGTTCGATTAGTGAATAAAGTAATTGACACAGCAGAATTAGCCATTGAAAAAGATCAAAATAATGATCCTCCAATTCAATTTAAAGCTGAAAATTATTCGCTTGATGCCTTGCTCAAAAGATACAATATTGATCCTTTAGATCGTCATACTGCTTTGGGAGATGCCTACTCAACTGCCTTACTTTTTCAAAAGCTTATATAAATTCAATGAATATATTATTCATATAGTCGTATTTAAACCACTAATCCTTTCATATCACTTCTGATGGTATTTTGGCTGTTGATATTTAATCCTTTCATTTAGCTTTAGGTTATAGCAAAAAACATAATCAGATAAAATATGAATTATATCAAATCTATAGCATTAGTGGGCCTGCTGCTTTTGGGAATTACAGTAGCTGCTCAAAATCGAAAAATTGCAGTTGATACTATGGTTGTGACAAATCATACTACTACTATTGAAGGTCAAAAGGTTATTTATAGCGCAACAACCGGAACTCAGCCTGTTTGGAATGAAAAGGGAGAGCCAGACGCTACACTTTTTTATACTTATTATAAAAGAACAGATGTGCAAGATGAAAACCGACCACTTTTGATTTCATTTAATGGTGGTCCGGGTTCTGCTTCGGTTTGGATGCATGTGGCCTATACGGGTCCTAAAATCCTTAACATTGATGAAGAAGGTTATCCTATTCAGCCTTATGGCTTTCATGAAAATCCATATTCTATTTTAGATGTGGCAGATATTGTATTTGTTAATCCTGCAAATACTGGGTATTCTCGTACCATCCCTGAAACGGGTAAAGAGGTAAATAGAGGTAAATTTTTTGGAGTAAATGCTGATATTAAATACCTGGCAGAATGGCTAAACACTTTTGTAAGCCGTCATGAAAGATGGACTTCCCCAAAGTATTTAATAGGGGAGAGCTATGGCGGTACGCGTGTATCTGGTTTAGCCTTAGCTCTTCAAGAGCAACAATGGATGTATTTAAACGGGGTAATTCTGGTTTCTCCAGCAGATTATAAAGCCATCAATTCAGATAGTCCGGTTTCATCGGTAGTAAACTTCCCATATTTTACCGCTGCAGCCTGGCACCATGGTGTATTACCAGAAGCTCTTCAATCGAAAGACCTATTGGAAATTTTACCAGAATCAGAAGATTTTGCTATCAATAGCTTAATGCCAGCCCTAGCTAAAGGAGGATTTCTTTCTCAAAAAGAAAAGGAAACTATAGCGGAAAGGATGTCTTATTATTCAGGTTTATCAAAAGAATCAATATTACAACACAATCTGGATGTACCTACTAGCTTTTTCTGGAAAGAGTTATTGCGTGATGAAAAGGGCTACACTATTGGTCGCTTAGATTCACGTTATTTAGGAATAGATAAAACAGAAGCAGGTGTTTCTCCTGATTACAGTGCTGAGCTCACTTCTTGGCTACATTCCTTCACACCCGCAATCAATTCCTACATCAGAGAAGAATTAAAATTCAAGACGGATATTAAATACAATATGTTTGGGTCCGTTTATCCCTGGGATTTTGAAAATAATAATACTCGTGATAATCTAAGAAAAGCCATGGCTGAAAATCCATATTTAAATGTGATGTTCCAAACGGGTTATTACGATGGCGCAACTACCTATTTCAACTCGAAATATACCATGTGGCAGATTGACCCAAGTGGCAAAATGAAAGATCGAATGAGCTTTAAAGGCTACCGAAGTGGGCATATGATGTACCTACGCAAATCAGATTTAGAAACTGCGAATGATGATTTAAGAGAATTTATTAAAAAAACCTTGCCAACGGGAAAATCGGCTAAGTATTGACTTAATAAAAAAGCCGATGAAATCTTCATCGGCTTTTAAATACCATATTATTATTTATATCTAATTAAATTAACCCCACAAATATTCCATAGTATATGGAGATCCTTCTTGAGTCCAGAAGCTACCATCTACGAATCGGTAGTTGGTATCTGTCAGGCTGATTTTGTTCACTTCATCTTCTGTTAAATTAATTTCAGCTGCTTCCAGGTTTTGCTTAATTCTACCCGCATTGGTTGATTTTGGAATAACTGATATTCCTCTATTTAGAGCAAATGCAATCAAGATCTGCGCAGGCGTTTTGTCATATTTTCCAGCAATTTCTTTAACTGCTTCTAATTCAAATAAGTTAGGCTCATCATCCTTTTTCATTTGACTAGCTCTATCTTTTGAACCTAATGGGGAATAAGCAGTAACTAAAATATCATGCTCTTGGCAATAACTCACTAAATCCTCCTGCACCAAATGAGGATGGAGTTCAACCTGATTCATTTCTACCTTTATAGAAGCATTTTTATTTATTCTTTCTAAATTTTTGATATTGAAGTTGGCTACTCCAATATGTTTGCTTAAACCTTTTTCTACAAGCTTTTCCATGGCAGTCCAAGTTTTTTCGATAGGGGCAACCTCAGCACTTAAGAAGTCATCACCACTTTTTGGAAATTGAGATTCAGGTTTTTGAGCAATAGGCCAGTGCATTAAATATAAATCCAGATAGTCTAATTGAAGGTCTTTTAAAGTTTGCTGTAATCCAGCCTCTACATCTTCAGGTAAATGCGCATTATTCCATAATTTTGAAGTGATAAAAATTTCATCTCTTGTGCATAAGCCCTGATCAAATGCTTCTTTCAAAGCGTTTCCTATTTCTTTTTCATTTCCATATATATATGCACAATCAATATGTCTATAGCCTGCTTTTATAGCTTCTAATACGGCATTGTAAACTTCACCTGGCTCAGACTTCCAAGTCCCAAGTCCTAAAGCAGGTAATATGTCTCCATTTCTAAAAGTTAATATTTTCATAAAAGTGATTCGTTTTGTTTACTACAATTTATATACTGATTCACAGCGTGAATGTTGAAAATAATCTGATTTTAAATGAGGTTGCTAATTTGTATTAAATCGTATTTATTACATGAATCTTAGTCTTGTTTAGGGAATTTTAAGAAAGCTTAAACGTATTTTCATTTGTTTTTAATGTATATACATGTATAGGGTAAGAATTTAGTATTCAGTATTTTAAATGAATTAATTGATATTGATTGGATTTTCGCATCTTCTACAGTATGATTGTTTTACTCTAATTTTTTAGCTTTTAGTTACATGGAGCGTCTAATATAATGAGCTTAATCGTGGGAAAAAGTTCAACAGTATCGTTATTTATAATTTTTCTAAATTAGCTGATAAAGCAACCTGCAAAAACTTTTAAAATACTGTTTATCAGATATTTAACCCCTTATTTTTAATTCTGTATAATAAAAGGCTAAATTTGTGTAGTAAATGTATTTGAAATAATGGCTTTGGGCAGTAGATTTGTAGCCAATTAATAATTGGTGTTCCCAGATGCTAAATGAACAAATAAATATGTCCTTGAAAACGTATATTACTCGCTTATCTTTTATAGCATTCCTACTAGTGAGTTTCTTATCATTGCCAAATCATGCTTTTTCGCAGGCAGATGAATTACCTACAAGTGAAGAAGCTATTGCAAATGGTGAAGAATTATTCAATGGTAATTGTGCTGTTTGTCACCAGGTCCAAAATAAAATGGTTGGTCCTGCGCTTAAAAATGTTTACGAAAGAAGAGATATTCCTTGGTTAATTGGTTTTATCAAGAATTCTCAGAAAGTAATTCAGAGCGGTGATGAATACGCTGTTAACCTTTACAATGAATACGGTAAAACAGTAATGCCTAGTTTTTCTTATTTCGCGGATGAAGAAATTAAGAACATCTTAGGTTATATCAAATATCAAACTGATAATCCACCACAAGCAGCAACTGCTGATGCAGCAACTGCTGATGGTGAAGCTGCAACTGCAGGTGGGGGAGGCATTCCTTCCGAATACTTAACCATTATTATTGTTGGTTTTGTAATTGTTTTAGTACTGATTCTCATCGTCTTAGTACTTATTGTTACAGTACTTACTCGTTTCATCAATCAGAAGGAAGATATTGATGATAGAGATAAGGAGTATGTAAATCAAAAAGTTAATTTCAATCAATTAGTAAGAAGCAATGGTTTCTTGTTCTTTGTTATATTTATATTCACAGCAATTGTTGCCAAAACAGTAATTGATGGTTTATATACAGTTGGTGTACAACAAGGTTATCAACCAACACAACCAATTGCATTCTCTCACGAAATACATGCTGGACAGTACGAAATCGAATGCCAATATTGCCATACTGGTGTTATGATTAGTAAGAGTGCCAATATTCCTTCAGCGAATATCTGTATGAACTGTCACTCAGCTATTAAAACTGAATCAAAAGAAATTGCTAAAATTTATAAAGCAATTGACTATAATCCTGAAACTGGAGAGTATGGTGATAATGTGAAGCCTATAGAGTGGGTAAGAGTTCACAATCTTCCAGATTTAGCTTATTTTAATCACTCTCAACACGTTAATGTGGGTGAAATTGAGTGTCAAACTTGTCATGGCCCTATTGAGGAAATGGCTGTTGTAAAGCAATGGAATACATTAACAATGGGATGGTGTATAAACTGTCACAGAGAAACTAAAGTAAATGCTAAGGGAAATGCATATTACGATGACTTAGTAAAAGCTCATGATGGTGGCGACTTAAAAGTTGTTGACATAGGTGGTTTAGAGTGTTCTAAGTGTCATTATTAATTAAAAGAATTTAATCGACTTCATTAATCATAGATATGAGTGATCAAAAAACATATTGGAAAGGAACTGAACAATTAACGAATGATCCGTCATTTGTTAAAAATGCGGAAAAGGAATTTCCTGAGTACTTACCAATCAATGATAAAAAAGAATCTAATGGAGGAAATACTTCCAGGAGAGATTTCTTAAAAATGATGGGGTTTGGTGTGGCAGCAGCTTCTTTAGCGGCTTGTGAAGCACCTGTAAGAAAAGCAATCCCTTATTTAAATAAACCGGTTGATGTAGATCCGGGTATTCCTAATTACTATGCCTCTACGTATTCAGTAGGTGGTGATTATGCTAGTGTTGTAGTTAAGACTAGAGAAGGAAGACCTATCAAAATTGAAGGAAACAAAAAATCTTCTATCACTCAAGGCGGTGTTAATGCTCAGGTAGAAGCTTCAGTTCTTTCATTATACGATCAAGAGAGATTAAGAGGGCCATTAAAAGAAGGTAAAAATACTGACTGGGCTACTTTAGATAAAGAAGTTACTAGTCAGCTTCAAGCGATTAGTGATGCAGGAGGACAAATCAGAATTGTATCTAATACAGTAAATTCTCCTTCTACTTTAAAAGCGATTGAAGAATTAGCAGCTAAATATGGAAATACAGAGCACATCATGTATGATGCTGTATCTCAAAATGGAATGTTAGCAGCTAATGAGGCTATGTTCGGACTAAGAGCTGTGCCTTCATATGATTTCAGTAAAGCAAAAACTATCGTAAGTTTTGGTGCTGATTTCTTAGGTACTTGGGTTTCTCCAATCGAACACACTAAGCAATATAGTAAAACTAGAAAGGTTAATGCTGAGAATAAAAACATGTCTCGTCATTACCAATTTGAAAGTAATCTTTCATTAACTGGTTCTAACGCAGATTATAGAACGCCAATCAAACCTTCTCAAGAAGGATTAGCAGTCGCTGCTTTATTCAATGAAGTAGCAAAGTTAACTGGTAATAGTGGTGTTTCTGCTACTAAAGTTGATGTAGCGAATATTGCAAAAGCAGCAAAAGATTTAGTAGCAGCAAAAGGAAATTCAATTGTAGTTTCTGGTTCAAATGATGCAGATGTTCAAATGTTAGTGAACGGTATCAATAACATGCTAAATAATTACGGTACTACCATTGACCTAGCGCATTACTCAAATGCAAGAAAAGGTAATGAGGCAGATTTCAATCAAATGATTAAGGATGCTAATTCTGGTAGTATAAAAGCAGTTATCTTCTATAACGCCAATCCTGTTTATGATTCAGGAATGGGAGAGGAGTTAACAAAAGCTTTATCTAAAGTTTCTTTAACAGTTTCTACTTCTGACAGAAAAGATGAAACCGCAGCTATAGTAAAATATGTAGCTCCAGATCATCACTTCTTAGAGTCATGGAATGATGCAGAACCAAAAATAGGAGAGTTAAGCTTAGCACAGCCTACTATTTCACCATTATTCAAAACTCGCCAAGCTCAGGACAGTTTCCTTACTTGGTCAGGTAACAAACAAGAATACTATAACTTCTTAAGAAAGAATTGGGAAGATGCTCATTACACTGGTCAAGAGCCAACATTTGACATCTTCTGGGATAAAGTATTATATGATGGTGTATTCACTTATGATTTAGAAAGTAATGAGTTAAGCACCCAAGATGTTAACTTTTCTGCAGTTGCATCGAGAATAAATAAAAATTATAAGCCAAATAACACAGGCTTAGAAGTAGCACTTTACCAAAAAGTATCTATTGGAGATGGTCGTCAGGCAAATAACCCGTGGTTACAAGAATTACCTGATCCAATTTCAAAAGCAACTTGGGATAACTATGCTACTATCTCTCAAAAAATGGCTAATGAGTTAGGTATTAAGATTTTTGAAGGTAAAACTTCGTTAATCAAACTTAACATTAATGGCCAATCAATGGAAGTTCCTGCATTAGTTCAGCCAGGTCAAGCAAATGGCACTATCGGTTTAGCTTTAGGTTACGGTAGAAAAATGGCAGGAAAAGTAGCCAATGGTGTTGGATTTGATGTATATCCTTTAGTAGGAAGCTTAAATGGAGCTAATTATTATGCTGTAACTTCAGGTGTTAATGTTGAAGGAACAGCAGGTGATTACCAATTAGCTCAAACTCAGACTCACCAAACCTTCATGGGGCGTGAGACTGTAATTCAAGAGGCTTTATTAGAGGACTATAAGAAAAAGGATTGGACAAGAGATTTCCAACCTCATATTGAAACCAGTAAAGGAAAAGTAAAACCATCTAAGTTAACACTTTGGAATGGTCACAAATATAATAACCACCATTGGGGATTAGCAATTGACTTGAATTCATGTACAGGTTGCGCTGCATGTACAATTGCATGTCAATCAGAAAATAACATTCCAGTTGTTGGTAAAGAAGAGGTAGTAATGAGAAGAGATATGCAGTGGATGCGTGTTGACCGTTACTATAGCTCTGATGCGGCTCCAGATGATACAGCAGGATTAGAGAAAGCAGCTGAAAATCCAGAGGTTACTTTCCAACCAATGATGTGTCAGCATTGTAATAATGCACCTTGTGAAACGGTATGTCCAGTTGCGGCAACTACCCACAGTTCAGAAGGTCTTAATCAAATGACTTATAACAGATGTGTGGGTACAAGATATTGTGCTAACAACTGTCCTTATAAAGTAAGAAGATTCAACTGGTTCAAATACCATGATAATACTAAGTTCGATAAGAACATGGCCATGAATAATGACCTAGGTAAAATGGTATTAAACCCAGATGTAACGGTTCGTTCTCGTGGAGTTATGGAAAAATGCTCTATGTGTATTCAAAGAATCCAGGCTGGTAAGTTAAAAGCTAAGAAAGAGAAGAGACAAATCGAAGATAAAGATGTGAACACAGCTTGTGCTTCAGCTTGTCCTTCTGATGCTATCGTTTTCGGAGACTTAAATAATGAAAACTCTGCAATTTCTAAATACTTGAAATTGAAAGAGCGTAATGACGAACCAATTAAAGAGGTGAATGAAGAGCGTGCCTACCATGTGTTGGAAGAGTTACGTGTAGCACCTAACGTTTGGTACATGACCAAAATTAGAAATAAAGATAAAGTAAATACTAAGGCTTAATTTAATAAAGTAGCAATATGGAAGTCACTTCACCAGTAAGAGAAGTATTAGTAACAGGAAATAAGACATATCATGATGTATCTCATGATATCTGTAGGCACGTAGAGGCTAAGCCAAATCCGAAATGGATGACGGCAATGGTAGTTTCTTTGGGTGCATTATTTACAGGAGGTTACGCATTAGCGATTACCCTTTGGGATGGAATCGGAATGTGGGGTCTTAATAAAACTGTAGGATGGGCATGGGATATCACCAACTTCGTATGGTGGGTTGGTATCGGTCACGCAGGAACCTTGATTTCTGCCGTTCTACTTTTATTCCGTCAGAAATGGAGAACTTCAATTAACAGAGCAGCAGAGGCGATGACTATTTTCGCAGTAATCTGTGCCTTATTGTTCCCATTAATTCACACAGGAAGACCATGGTTAAGTTTTTATTGGTTCGTTCCAATTCCAAATACTTGGGGGTCATTATGGGTTAACTTCCATTCTCCGTTATTATGGGATTTCTTTGCCATCTCAACATATTTCTCAGTTTCTTTAGTATTCTGGTATATTGGTTTGATTCCTGACTTTGCTACTATAAGAGACAGAGCAACTAACAAAATTTCTAAAGCGATATACGGAGCATTAAGTTTTGGATGGGATGGAGCTGCTAAAACATGGCAGAGATATGAAACGGTTTCATTAGTATTAGCAGGTCTTGCTACACCTTTAGTACTTTCAGTTCACACCATTGTATCCTTTGACTTTGCTACCTCAGTAATTCCAGGATGGCATACCACTATCTTCCCTCCATATTTCGTTGCAGGGGCGATTTTCTCAGGTTTTGCCATGGTACTAACCTTAATGTTGGTAACAAGAAAAGTTTATAATCTAGAAGACTACATTACGATTAATCATATTGAGTTAATGAACATCATTATCATGATTACAGGTTCTATTGTAGGGGTAGCCTACATTACAGAGCTTTTCATGGCTTGGTATTCAGGTGTTCAGTATGAGCAATATGCTTTCTTAAACAGAGCAACTGGTCCTTACTGGTGGGCATATTGGTCAATGATGACTTGTAATGTGATTTCACCTCAGTTATTCTGGTTTAAGAAAATTAGAACAAGCTTAGTAGCTACATTCATACTATCTATTGTAGTAAATATTGGTATGTGGTTCGAGCGTTTTGTAATTATTGTAACCTCTCTGCATAGAGATTACCTTCCATCATCATGGGCAATGTTTAGCCCAACTATTTATGATATGGGGATCTACCTATTCAGTTTTGGGTTATTCTTTACACTGTTCTTCTCTTTTGCTAAATTCTTCCCAGTGATTAATATGGCAGAGGTAAAATCAGTATTGAAATCTAGTTCAGGTGAAATTGAAAACAAGAAATAATTATGGAAAGCGGTAAAAACTTTATCGTAGGAATCTTTGATGATGAATCAGTATTATTAAATGCTGTAAAAAAGGTTCGTGGAAGCGATGTAAATATTCATGAGTGTTATACGCCATATCCTGTTCATGGTTTAGATGATGAATTAGGATATAAGCGTTCTAGAATTTCCATAGCTGCCTTCTTGTTTGGTATCACAGGTACCTGCTTGGCTTTCTTAATGATGATCTATATGATGGGAATTGACTGGCCAATGATTATCGGAGGTAAAGATTATATAGCAATACCTTCTTTTGTACCTGTAGGTTTTGAGGTAACAGTATTATTAGCTGCTTTTGGTATGGTAGGTACTTTCTTTGTAATCAGTAACCTTAAACCTTACGGAAAGCCAAGAATATATGATATTCGAAGCACTGATGATAAGCATGTTATGGCAATCGATTTAGCTAAGAATTCAAAATCAGCAGATGAATTAAATGCTATTTTGAAAGAATCAGGCGCTATAGAAATAAACGAAAAGAAATTTTAAGTTGAATTATCAAATGATGAATACAAATAAAATATTTCAAATCATTTTCTTAGGCTTCGTAACTGTGGTTCTAGTTAGCTGTAAAGCTGGTAAAGATGAACCTGGCTTAGAGTACGCACCAAATATGTACCATGCAGTTTCTTATGAGCCATTAACTCAAATAACGGATAAAGAACAAGGAGCATGGGTTTCATCAGATGATGATGAATATGGAGAGTATTTCAACTCAAATCCTAATAACCCATTTGGTATGACTATGAGAGAGCCTGTAAGTAATACAGTTCCAAGAAGTGAAAATGGAATGTTACCTTACAGATTACATAAGGATAGCCTTGATCTGGCTGCTAGAATCCTAGAAAATCCACTTCCGAATAATGAAGCAGTTGTTGCAGAGGGTAAAGTACTTTATACTAAGTATTGTACACACTGTCATGGTGAAAATGGAGGTGGTTCAATGGATGAAACTGCCAAAGTAGGACAAGTTTACCAAGGTGTGCCAGCATACAATACAGGTAGAGTAGCTACAGTTTCAGGCGGTCACATTTTCCATGTAATTACACATGGAAAAGGAAGAATGGGGGCTCACGGATCACAAGTGCTGCAAGAAGATAGATGGAAGATTGTACGCTATGTACAAACATTACAAAAACAAGATTAATAACACAGTTTTAAGATAATTTATCATGGCTGAAGAACAATTTCAATTTACTGCAAAGGCAAAAAAGACACTCTCTATTTTAGCTGTTGTAGGTGTGGTTTTACTGATATTAGGTATTTTTTCTGCAAGCTCAAATAGTCATGCTGACGAAGCAGGGCATTCTGAAGGTACTGAGCAGGTAGCTGAATCACATGGTGACGAAGCACATGCTTCCGAAGGTGCTCATGCTGAAGAAGGACATGCAGAAGAAGGTCACGGATATCACTGGTCTAAAAGAATTTTCGCTAATCTATGGATTAACAATATGTATTTCGTAGGCCTTGCTTTGTTAGGAGTATTTTTTGTCGCAATTCAATATGTTGCACAAGCAGGATGGTCTGCAGCACTAATTAGAATTCCAATGTCTTTTGGAAACTGGTTGCCGATCGGTTTTATCTTAACTTTAGGTATATTCCTAATCGGAGGTCATGATATTTTCCACTGGACACATGAATATCTTTATGATGTGAATGATCCTAGATACGATTCGATCATTGCTGGAAAAGAAGGATATTTAAATACTCCTTTCTTTTTAATAAGAATGGCAGTTTATTTTGTGGTTTGGTTCTTAATGTTCAGATGGATCAGAAAAAAATCTTTGGAAGAAGATTTAAATGGTGGTGAAAGCTACTATTATAAATTAAGAGGTATTTCAGCTGGATTTATTGTTTTCTTTGCTGTTACTTCATCTACTTCAGCATGGGATTGGATTCTATCAATTGATACACACTGGTTCTCCACGATGTTCGGCTGGTATGTTTTTGCTTCTTGGTGGGTTACTGCTTTAGCGGCCATTACATTAATAACAGTAATATTGAAAGAACAAGGATACTTAAAAGTTGTAACTACTGGAGTATTACATGACTTAGGTAAGTTTGTATTTGCCTTCTCAATTTTTTGGACATACATCTGGTTCTCTCAGTTTATGTTAATCTATTATTCTAACATACCGGAAGAAACAGTTTACTTCATCGAAAGACTTTCAAGTGATCATTACAGTATTGTATTTTTTGTGAATCTTATTTTGAACTTCTTCTTTCCATTTTTGGTTTTCATGCCAAGAGATTCAAAAAGACATACAGTTTTCTTGAAGATCGTTACAATAATTGTTTTAATCGGTCATTGGTTTGATTTTTACTTAATGGTAACACCAGCGGTATTAAAAGAAAATGGAGGTTTTGGATTACTTGAAATTGGAATGGCAATCATTTTTGGTGTAGCCTTCTTATTTGTAGCCTTAACTAGTTTATCTAAATATCCGCTTCTTGCTAAGAATCATCCAATGTTGAAAGAAGCAGAACATCATCACGTATTTTAATTTAATTAAGTAACAGTAAATTATATGTTCAATTTAGCTATAGGTTTAGGAGTAGTACTTTTATTAGCAATCTTGTTCTTAATTTTCAGGATTTCTTCTTTGATAAAAGTAGCAAAGGGAGACACCGGTAAAATTGCAACTGGATCTAATAAAATTAATGGAGCTTTATTTATGCTCTTCTTAATTGGTGGGGGATTTCTATTCTTCTGGTATTCATTTAAAGAATTCGATAACTACAATCTACCAGTTGCTTCAGAGCACGGTTCAGAATATGAATTCATGTTCTGGATTACCATGGCAGTAACAGGTGTTGTTTTCGTATTAACACAAATTTTACTTTTTTACTTCTCTTGGAAATACCAATATAAGGAAGATTCTAAGGCACTTTTTTATCCTGAAAACAATAAATTAGAAGTTATTTGGACTTTTGTTCCTGCTGTAGTTTTAGCAATACTTGTTTTCACTGGATGGAGAGTATGGACTGATGTTACAGCTCCTGCGCCAGAAAATACAAACAATATTGAAATTATGGGTTACCAATTTGCTTGGGGTGTTCGTTATCCGGGTGCTGACGGTGAATTAGGTAATACAGATTATAGAGTAATCGAGGCCGTAAATAGCTTTGGTATTGATTTCAACGATAAAGCATCTTATGATGATTTTATACCTAGAGAAATGCATATACCAAAAGGAGAGCCTGTTACTTTTAATATTAGAGCAAGAGATGTGTTACATAGTGTTTTTGCACCTCATTTTAGGTTAAAGATGGATGCAGTTCCAGGGATGCCTACTTCATTTACTTTTACAGCTAGTAAAACTACTGAAGAAATGAGAGAGGAATTAAATGATCCTGAATTTAACTATGAAATAGCTTGTACTGAGATTTGTGGTAGAGGTCATTATTCAATGAGGTTAACTCTAATTGTTGATGAACCTGAAGATTACAAAAAATGGTATGCAGAACAGGAATCATTTTTAAAGCAGAATCCTGAGTATTTAACAAAAGTTCCTTCTGAGCTAAAAGAATTAGCACTTTTGAAAACAGGAATTGATAACAAAGAGTTAGACTAGAAATTTAAATTATAAAGTTATGTCAACAGCGGCAGAAGTAAATATTAGCCAAGATGTTCACCATGATGAGCATCATGAGCACGAACAAAGCTTTATCTCAAAATATATTTTCACTACCGATCATAAAATGATTGGTAAGCAATTCCTTATAACTGGTATCTTATGGGGGTTAATAGGGGTTGGAATGTCAGTAATATTTCGACTTCAATTAGGATTTCCAGAAATGGATTTAGGCTTTTTGAAACCAATATTAGGAGGGTGGATTTCTGAACAAGGAAAATTAGATCCTGAATTCTATTTAGCATTGGTTACTATGCATGGTACCATTATGGTATTCTTTGTATTAACTGCGGGATTGAGTGGTACCTTTAGTAATTATTTAATTCCACTTCAAATTGGTGCACGTGATATGGCATCAGGATTTATGAATATGTTATCATACTGGTTCTTTTTCTTGTCTAGTGTGGTAATGATGTCCTCAATTTTTATTGAAACTGGTCCTGCTGGTGGTGGATGGGTAGTTTACCCGCCATTAAGTGCTTTGCCACAAGCTATTCAAGGTTCAGGATTAGGGATGACAATGTGGTTAGTAGCCATGGTATTCTTTATTGTTTCAATGTTATTAGGTGGTATTAACTACATCACTACTGTTATTAACTTGAGAACAGAAGGAATGTCATTCTCAAGATTGCCTTTAACAATATGGGCGTTCTTCTTAACTGCTGTAATTGGTTTATTATCATTCCCAGTTTTATTTGCTGCTGCTTTATTATTGGTGTTCGATAGAAGTTTCGGTACTTCTTTCTATTTATCTGATATTTATATAGGTGGTGAGGCATTACCAAATATGGGAGGTAGTCCTATCTTGTATCAGCATTTATTCTGGTTCTTAGGGCACCCTGAGGTATATATTGTTTTATTACCAGCTTTAGGTATTACATCTGAAATTATAGCGACTAATTCTAGAAAACCAATTTTCGGTTACAGAGCGATGATTGGTTCTATGTTAGGTATTACAGTACTTTCATTCGTAGTATGGGCTCACCATATGTTCGTTTCAGGTTTAAATCCTTTCTTAGGATCTGTGTTTATGTTCTTAACTTTAATTATTGCAATTCCATCAGCAGTAAAAGTATTTAATTATTTAACTACACTATGGAAAGGTAATATTATATTCACTCCTGCTACATTATTCTCTATTGGTCTAGTATCATTCTTTATATCAGGAGGTTTAACAGGTATTTTCTTAGGTAACTCTGTAATTGATATTCAATTACACGATACTTATTTTGTAGTGGCTCACTTCCACCTTGTAATGGGTAGTTTATCAATCTTTGGGCTATTAGCTGGTGTTTACCATTGGTTCCCTAAAATGTTTGGTAGAATGATGGATGAGAGATTAGGTTATATACACTTCTGGTTGACTTTTGTTGGGGTATATATGATCTTCTTCCCGATGCACTACATTGGTATTGCTGGTTTCCCTAGAAGATATTATTCTTGGACAAACTTTGATGCTTTCAGTAGCTACACTGACTTAAATATGTTCGTTACAATTGCAGCGATTGTTACTGTAGCAGCTCAATTCATTTTCTTATTCAACTTCTTCTACTCAATGTATAGAGGTAGAAAGGCAGTTCAGAATCCTTGGAGATCAAATACCTTAGAGTGGACTACACCAGTTAATCCTGGTCATGGTAACTGGCCTGGTGAGATTCCAAAAGTTTACAGATGGCCATACGATTACAGTAAGCCAGGTGCTAAAGAGGATTTTATTCCTCAAACTGTACCTTTATCTGAAACTCCAGAGTCTAATTTAGATCATGAGGTTGAATTAGCAAAGAAGGAAGTTGTTGATAAAACAGCTGATGCAAAGGCAAACGCATAAAACTAATCATTTCATAAACAGCTATTACCGTAAGCTAGTAACAGTTACGGTAATAGCTGTTTATCTTTTAATCCTAGCCGGGGGTATTGTACGAAGTACAGGTTCGGGTATGGGATGTCCTGACTGGCCAAAATGTTTTGGCCAATGGGTTCCACCTACTTCGGAGGAACAATTACCTGAAGGTTACAGAGATTTTTATGCTGATTACAGGCATGAAAAGAATGTAAAATTTGCAAATTATCTAGAGGTATTTGGATATGCTGAAATCGGTAAGGCTATTTTGGCTGATGAGTCTATTAAGAATGAAGCTGAGTTTAATGCTTCTAAAACATGGACAGAATATGTAAATAGATTATTAGGAGCTGTAGTAGGTTTTCTTATACTATTGTGTGTTGTAGGTTCATTCAAATATTGGAAAAAGAAGAGATCAATTGTAGTTTTATCAGTTGCTTCATTAATCTTAGTTTTATTTCAAGGCTGGATCGGATCGGTTGTGGTATCTACTAATTTATTATCATGGCTCATCACTACCCATATGGTTATAGCTTTAGTAATATTGGCAGTACTAACGGCTCTTTATTTTGTTGTAAATGGTTATAAATCATCTGCTTCAAATAATAGAATTGAGCAAAAGAATAGAGTTACTTCTGTATTAGTCATTGCTATGATCATGATTCTGGTACAAGTAATATTGGGAACTCAGGTTAGGGAATCATTAGATATTGTTTCAAACCAATTAGGTGAGGCTTTAAGAGGAAGTTGGATAGAAGGTTTAGGTTTGGAATTTTACGTACATAGATCTTTTTCTATTGCAATTGCAATTATTCATGGTTATTTATTGTATTTACTGTATAAGCAAAGAAAATCTTTTACTTCTTTACTTAGAAATACTAAAATACTAATGACACTAATCATTTTGGAAATATTATCGGGAACTATTATGGCTTATTTTGCGATTCCATTTTGGGCGCAACCCATTCATTTAGTTCTTGGAAGTATGATTTTCGGAATGCAATTTTTTATATTTTTGCAGCTAGTTTTTAGTGAGCAAAAACAGAATAAATCAGAGTATGCAATATCATAGCTCACAAAATATATCTATAACTCATTTGATGCTTAGCTATCTAAAGAATCTATTTGTTTTATTAAAACCAAGGTTAAGCTTTTTAGTGGCTTTTTCATCTGCCTTTGGTTATGTGTTAGGCTTTAGTGGTAGTGGCATTAATTACGTTACTTTAAGCTTTTTATCATTAGGAGGATTTTTAGTTTCAGGATCTGCAGTAATTATAAATCAGATTATTGAAATCGAGTATGATAAAAAGATGGATAGGACTAAAAACAGACCTTTACCCACTGGTAAAATATCAAAACAAGAGGCAATTGTTTTTGCAATTTTAGTTGGTATCATAGGACTAGGTTTATTATTTATTTACACCAATGTTTTAACTACAATCTTATCCTTATCATCCTTAATACTATATAGTTTTGTATATACAGCATTAAAAAGAGTTGGGCCTATTGCAGTATTTGTGGGAGCACTTCCAGGGGCTCTACCTCCATTGTTAGGTTGGGTAGCAGCTACTAATGGTTTTAGTATTGAAGGTTGGATTATCTTCGGAATTCAATTCATTTGGCAATTTCCTCACTTTTGGGCGATTGCATGGGTTGCTGACGATGATTATAAAAAAGCTGGCTTTAAACTTTTGCCTTCAGGAGGAAAAAAAGATTTGAATACAGCGATTCAGATTATGATATATACTTTGTTTTTAATTCCGTTAGGATTACTTCCAACATTATTTGGAGTTACGGGTATATATTCTGCACTAGTTGCAACCATATGTGGGGTACTGTTTTTAAGCCAAACATTTTATTTAATGAAAGAATGCAGTAAAGAAGCTGCTTTAAAAATAATGTTTGGATCATTTTTGTACTTACCTATAGTTCAACTGGCTTATTTACTAGATAAAATTTAATAATGGATACTACTATTAATAAAGAACAAGATTTAGGGCCAAGTATAAAGATACTTTCAATGCACCCATTGAAGTTTGCATTGTGGTTATTTATTGTTACTATAGTAATGATATTTGCGGCACTTACGAGTGCCTATATAGTGCGTCAGTCTGAAGGTAATTGGCTAATATTCGATTTACCAACTGAATTTTTGATTAACACTATTATATTAGTAGCTAGTAGCGTAACTATGCATTTAGCTTATATGGCTGCAAAAAAAGATAATTTTAAGCAATTAAAATTATTTATGATCGTCACAGCTGCTTTATCAATTGCCTTTTTTATTGGCCAATTTGAAGCCTGGGGCGCTTTAGTAGATAGAGACGTGTATTTTGTGGGCAATCCTTCTGGATCATTTTTATATGTAATTTCAGGATTGCACGCATTTCATTTAATTTCAGGGCTGATTTTTATATTAATTATGTTATTTTCGGCTTTTAAATTAAAGGTTCATTCTAAAAATATGGTGAAAATGGAAATGTGTACTACATATTGGCACTTTTTAGATGGACTTTGGGTATATTTATATATATTTTTGTTGTTAAATCATTAATCCTATTTTGAACAGTTAAATTTATGGCAACTTCTGCAACAATTGATACTACTACGAAAAGCACTTGGGGAGGTGGAGTAGCCCCAATGAAGGCAAGTTATGGAAAGTTGATGATGTGGTTCTTCCTATTATCTGATGCTTTTTCATTCTCAGCTTTATTAATTACTTATGGTTTAATTCGTTATGCTCACCCTGCATATCAAGGAACGGTATCTGATTTTACTTTCAGTACTGAATATTGGCCGATACCAGAAATGGTATTTGAGGCTGTACCATTTTTACATGGTGTTCATGCTCCTTTAGTATTCGTAGGGATAATGACATTCATTTTGATCTTAAGTTCCGTTACTATGGTTTTAGCTGTGGAAGCTGGACATAGAATGGATAGGAAGAATGTTATTAAATGGATGCTTTGGACTATTATTGGTGGTTTAACATTCCTTGCTTGTCAGGCTTGGGAATGGAGTCACTTTATTCACGGTACTGCGGAAGGAACTGTAAATGCTATGGGTGAAACTATTTTCGGTGCTAATCTTACTGAGAATCAGTATGGACCTCCATTATTTGCATCACTATTCTTCTTTATTACAGGTTTCCACGGATTCCATGTATTTAGTGGAGTAGTTATCAACTTCATTATATTCTTCAACGCTGTTGTAGGTACTTATGATAAAAGAGGACACTACGAAATGGTTGAGAAAACTGGACTTTATTGGCACTTTGTTGATTTAGTTTGGGTATTCGTATTTACACTTTTTTACTTGATTTAACGATTATAAAGATATGTCACACGAAGAAACTAATAATATTCAGGTAATTCCTGAAGACAAGGAAAAGACCAAGAAAATATGGAAAGTTGCTGGTATTTTAGCAGTAGTAACTTTAATTGAATTTGTGTTTGCCTTTACATTACCAAGAGGTATTGTATTAGTATCTATATTTTTAGGACTAACAATTGTAAAAGCATTCTATATTGTTGCAGAATTTATGCACTTAAAGCATGAACAAAAAGCTTTAATCTGGTCAATTCTTATCCCTACTATATTAATTCTATGGTTAGTAGTAGCTTTAATGGTAGAAGGAAGTGCAATATTTAATATCAGAAATTAATTATACACAAAACTAAAATGTTAGAATCAGGTTGAATATCTCAACCTGATTTTTTTGTTTATGAAGAAATCCAAAATATTTATTCTCTTATTTACGCTAAGTTTTCCAGTAATTCTTTATTTATTTTTAAGGTCTTATGGGCAAAATGAATTTGACCTTCCTGTATTCTTTGAAACAGAGGTAAAAGCATATTGTGATAACACCAATACCAATGAGGAAAACGTAAAAATTTATACTCAAGAAGGAGATTCAATTCAATTATTAGAATCTTATTCTGCTGATTTTAAGGTGGTACATATTCCCAATTCAGATAACAAAGAAATTCAGACATTAAAGAATGAACTGAATAGAGTGTTAAACACCTTTGAGGATCTTTCAATAGATATAATCTCACTTCAACCAAAATCAGCTAATGATTCATTAATAGCAGAAGAATCTTTTTTAAATAGAGATAAAGCACACAGCTTCTGGTTTGATAATAATAAGCAAAATCAAATTGTAAATTGTGTTTATGCCTTTCCTACTGAGCAATGGAAAGGAAGCCACCCTTCCGAAGAGGAATATCTTATTTATAATACCTTAGTTCTTTTAGATAAAAAGAATAGAATAAGGGGCTATTATGATGGCTATGAAACAAAGGAGGTTGACAGATTGATATTAGAAATTAGAGTATTATTAAGTAAAGACTAATGAGCCAAATAGATAAAAATAGAAAATCATTTGTAAAATTAATATGGGTATTATCTATTGCAATACCTGTAGTAGTAGCCGTATTATTATTTGCTCCTGAAAAAATTGAGGGGGCTGGAGATTGGGTATATATTTTACCTCACTTAAATGCTACCTTTAATTCAATAACCGCTATAGTATTACTTTTAGGCCTTTATTTTATCAAGCGGAAGAATATTGTTGCACATAAAAGCATGATGTCCATTGCATTTACTTTAGGTTCTTTATTCTTAGTGAGTTATGTGATTTATCATTCTACAGCAGATTCTACAGTTTATGGTGATGTCAATGGTAATGGTGTTTTGGATGAAGCTGAGAAAACTGGTGGTGTAATGTGGTTGCGTGGAATATATATGGGTTTTTTATTACCCCATATCATTTTGGCAGCAGTAGTGGTTCCATTCGTGTTATTTGCTTTCTACTATGCTTTAACTAATAAGATTGAAAAGCATAAGAAAGTGGTGAAATGGACATTTCCAATCTGGTTATTTGTTTCAATAACTGGTGTCATCGTTTATTTTATGATAAGCCCATATTATTTAAATTAATTGAACTCATTTTATTATTTTTAAGTTTTAAAATAAAAATTTAGATGAAGAGGGTCATTCTACTACTTATCGTATTTCTTTTCATAAACTCGGCTGATATACTAGCACAATGCGCTATGTGCCGTGCAACTGTAGAAAATAATGTTAATAATGGAGAAATAGGTATTGCTAGCTCTCTTAACTTTGGTATTCTTTATTTATTTGCAGCACCTTATTTAGTAGTTATGGTAATTGGTTTTTTCTGGTACAGAAATTCTAAAAATCAAAAAAAGAAAATTGATATTAAAGAATTACTAAATAGAGCTAAGCCATAATTTTATACCTGTTTATCATCATTCATCTTTATTTCAATACTTTCATTTAAACTCCAGTATGATTATTGCTATATTGATGCTTAAAATCATCAATTAAGTGAAGAAATATATACTTTTCCTTCTTAGTTTTTTAATTGTAATTGTTTTTGGTCTACGGCATTATTATCATACTTTAGAGCTTGATCGTAATCAATTCATATCTAAAACTCAGGTTAAACTCAATAAAGAGCTTCAGAAAGTAGAGAATGAAAAGAAAGATTGGATTACCTACTTTTCTAAGAATAAAGCCTTAGACTTTGAGTCACTTAATAAAATAGAAAATTCCTATTCCTTTTTCATATTTAATAATACCTCATTGGTTTATTGGTCAGACGAACATTATGCTCCTGAATCCAAAAAATATAGAAATGATGGGTGGTATTTTATCAGTAATCAGTCGGGTCAATATTTAGAATATTCAATAAAGTCAAAATCTGGTAGTATTGACTTGGTATCTGTGATTCCACTTTATGAACATTATGATGTAAATAATGAATATATCCAATCTCGATTTAATACTGATATTCTTCCTGAAGATGATATTTCGCTTTATCAAACTGAAGTTGACAATAGTTACCCATTAACTGATTTATCGGGTAATCCATTGTTTTATATTAAATTAAGTGAAGACTTTGAAAGCTATAATGGTGTTTTACATGCTATTATAATACTGATTGAATTCATTATAGTTATATTATTGATTTGGCAATTATGGTTTTTTGTTAAAAAACAGAAGAGCTTAGCTATTCAAATTTCATTATTTACTTTTGGCATCGTCTTATTATGGGTTTTGTTGGAATTATTAGATTTCCCATTTCACTCAAAAGAATTAGAACTATTTGATCCAAAATATTTTGCATCATCTGATTTTAATCCCTCACTAGGATATTTAATAATCAACTGCATTTTTTTATTTTTAATTGGATATTTCTCTTTATTGCAAATAAAAGATTATTTACAGCGATCTGTTATCAGAAGTTTAAAGATTCGATTTGCTGTAAATATTTTATCCTATTTGGCCACAATAGGTGTTTTCTATTTTATAAATCTAATATATCTTCACTCCAATTGGGGGTTAGACAGTACTCAATCAATTGAATTTAATATATTTCAGATTCTATCCTTCCTAATTGTATTGTTATTTGGTTATTTATTATTTGAGGCCTTTAAGGTTGCTCACCATTATAATTCTAAACTAGACATCAGCTTTGGAAGCTTTATATCTGCTCAACTCTTATCCTTAGCTATTTTCTCATTATTTAGCTTTTTTTTCGGTATTTCTATTATCTGGATAGGATTAGTAGTTTTCGTACTAAACTCTATAGTATATATCACTAATCTGGGATTAGCACTAAAAGACATTAATTTTTTGAGTTTCATTTATTTATTTCTATTGATTATTGCTGTATCTATAATAAATGCTATTTCAGTTCAAACTCTAGAAATCAGAAATGAGGCAAAACAAAGAAATATTCTAGCGGATAAAATTATAAATGGAAATGATGTTTTAGCTGAATATATGTTGGTCCAGCTTGATGAAAGTCTTAAAAAGGATGAGTATATCAAACGTCAGTTTTTACTGCCTTTAACACCCTATAAAACTATAGTTGATAAAATTGAAAAGTATTATCTAAATGATTATTTCGATAAGTATGAAACATCAATAAAAATTTTTGATGCCAAAGGCAATGTGATTTATCCTAATAATACTTTACCCATGAATTCATCTTATCCTATCCATCAGATGAATCAGAGAAATAAGAGAGGGGATATAAATTTATATTTAGTAGGAAATTCTGAGGGTAATCAATTACAAAGAAAATATATTTATTTGCATGAGATTAAACATAATGATTATGCTTTTGCAAAAATTGTATTAGAGTTGCAGCCAAAGAAAATAAGACCAGAGAATGTATTTCCTGAGCTTCTAGTTAAAAACCGAAATCTTCCTGCCTTACTTGATATTCCTTATGATTATGCTCTCTACAAAAACGACACCTTATCTTATAGTGTAGGGGATTTAAATTTTCCGAATACGGTTAATAGCGTAATAACAGAGGATGCACAGCTAAAGAAGATTCAACAGGAAAATCATTATAATTTTAATGTGGTTTCAGACCAGGATGAGAAAATAGTTTTTGGTAAAAGGAATAATTACTGGTATCGCTTCTTCTCTAATATCTCATTTTTCTTCATTCTATGCTTTGTATTGGTGTTTACCATATCAGCTTATCAATTTATCAAAGGGTATTTAAAAACGAAAACTCTCGGGTTAAGCGCAAAAATCCAGCTTTATTTTTCATTGGCTTTTCTGATTCCATTACTATCAGTAAGTATTTCAACTATTGGATTTGTAAATGCTACATTTTTGGAAGATATCGTTTCCAAATATGAAGAGAATACCAACCGTGTTGCTAGTCAATTAGTGCCAATGCTTATGCGATACGAAAATGATTTGGTGGATAAGGCTACTTTAAGTAATGAAATATCTACTATTACAAAGATCATTAATGCGGATATAAACCTTTATGATCTCAATGGTCAACTTTTTTTAACGAGTCAGCCACAGGTATTTGAGAAAAATCTCTTGTCCTATAAAATTAATCCTAAGGCATATGCCTCAATTTTCCAAAATGGACAAAAGCTTATCACCTTAGAAGAGCAAATTGGTGATTTAAATTATCAGTCAGCCTATGTAGGCATTAGATCTTTTAATTCAGGTAATTTATTAGCTATTTTGGGGAGTCCATTTTTTAAATCGAATAAAGAATATGATGTATTGCTGACTGATTTATTGAATAATGTTTTTAATATTTTTGTTAGCTCTTTTATAGTTTTCATTTTCTTAGCATATACAGCAACTAAAATTTTAACTTCTCCTTTAAATTTACTTAAGCAAAAACTTTCCCAAGTAAATCTATCGGCCAAGAACCAACCCATAAGCTGGCAAGTGGATGATGAAATTGGATTGCTTATTAATGAATATAATCAGATGCTTTTAAAGCTTGAGAAAAGTAGGCAAGCTTTAAGTAAGACAGAAAAAGAATCCGCTTGGCGAGAAATGGCACAACAAGTGGCTCATGAAATAAAAAATCCACTTACGCCAATGAAGCTATCATTGCAGCATTTACAAATGAAAATACAAAGGTCGGATAACCCAATGCCTGAGGCTACGGCTAAGATAGAAAGTATATTATCCCAGATTGAGAATTTGAGTGATATTGCAACCTCTTTTTCTTCTTTTGCTAAAATGCCAATTCCTGAAAATGAAAAAGTATGTGTGAGTGATATTTTGAGGAATGTAGTAGGGTTATTTAAAGCCGATCATGTTCATATTAATCTGGAGTTGCCTTCTGATAAAATACATGCATTTGCTGATCCTAAAATTATGGAGCGTACTTTTAATAATATGATTCTTAATGCATCACAAAGTGGTGATGGTACAAACCCAGTAAGTGTTAATATTAAAATTGAGGTGGAGGGCGAAAGGATAAAAATATCAATATCAGATAACGGAACTGGTATTCCTGAAGAAAATTACAATAAAGTTTTTTTACCGAACTTTACTACAAAATCTAGTGGTTCAGGTATAGGTTTAGCAGTTGCTAAAAGAGGTATTGAACATGCGGGGGGTGATATTTGGTTCGAATCTGAATTAAATAAAGGGACTACCTTTTTTATTGAATTAAAAAGAATGGGTTAATTTTGAATTGGAGATTTGCTAAAATATTACTTTTCTTGATAGGGGGCTTTTTTTCTCCAATGCTTTCGAATGCTCAAAATCATTGTTTTAAAACTCAATACTCCTCATTTAGTATTCCTGATTCGATTATAATTGTTCCTGCAACGATTAAGGTAAAAAATTCAAAAAATGAGGATTTCCCCTACGAACTTCATCATGATTATTTAAAAATACAAAGAGGAAATTATACTGGTGAGCTGGAAGTATGTTATAACTATGTATCAGTTAAGAAATCTATTGTTGAAACAGCAGTTCCAGAAAAATTATTTGATAGTAGTGCCATTTTCACGGATTATAAAGTTCCTATATCAATAGGAAATAAATCAAATCAAGAGCTTTTGGGACTAGGAGCTCTCAATATTTCAGGTGCTTTTATGAGATCTGTTTCAGCTGGAAGACAACAATCAACTATGATGCACTCTGTTATGGACTTAACAATTTCTGGAGCTATTTCAGATGAACTTGATGTAAAAGCGAGATTAACAGACCAGCAATTACCCTTTGAGCCTGAAGGAAATACGCAAAGATTACAAGATTTTGATCGTGTTAACATTCAATTAATTCATAATGATTGGGCTGTGGAAGCAGGAGATTTAAATTTAAGACCTACTAAAACTTTTAATTTTTTAAAGTATAATAGACAAGTACAAGGAATTGGGCTTTCAACTTCCAAATTATCTATTGATTCAACTAATTCAAATACCGAATTGGTAGTCTCTTTTGCAAGAAGTAAGGCGGGTGTGCAAAATATTGAACCCATAGAAGGTGTTTTAGGTCCTTATAGAATTGAAGGCCCTCAAAATGAACCTTTCATTTTTATTTTGGCGGGTTCTGAAACCGTTTATTTAGATGGTGAAAAATTAGAAAGAGGATTAGAAAACGATTATATTATAGATTATAATGCAGCAGAAATCACATTTAATTCTCATTTGTATCTATCAAAATATAGTGTGATTCAAATTGAGTTTGAATATTCTGATCGGCAATATGACAGAACGGTAACAAATTTCCAGCACAATCAAAAAATAGGCAACTTAGATATAAATGTAGGTTACTTTCAACAAAAGGATAAACCAGGCAATCAAATTAATACTTTTAGTGAGTATGATTTTCAACAGCTCTCCAATATAAGTGGTATCAATTCTTATGGTGAAATTCAAGCTATTGATAGCATTGGCTTTCAAGAAGGACAAATAAATTATGCTAAGATTGATACAACTTTAAGTGGTAAAAAGTATTCGATTTATAGATATTCAAAAGACCCTAGATCTGCTCATTACAATTTAATATTTACACAGGTAGGTCAAAATAATGGTAACTATATAATATCGAATTCTTCAATTAATGGAGTAGTTTATGAATGGGTAGCACCAATAGATGATATCCCTCAGGGTAATTATGAGCCCGTAAAACGAGTAGCTCTTCCTCAAAATCAAAGAATAATAGATGTTGGTTTAACTTATAATCTAAATAATGGTTCAACAGTGGGACTTGAATATGCGGGATCGGAATTCGTATCAAATCAATTTAATCCCGAGGCTAGCCAACAGAAAGGAAACGCTCTAAAGTTAAGCTACACTTCAGACAATAAAGAGTTAAACTTTTTAAAAGAGGTATACATTAATAATCATATAAGTTATGAATATTTAGATTCTACTTTTTCTCCAATTCAACCATTTCGAGAAATTTATTTTAATCGAAATTGGGGGCTGCAGGAATCTGCGGTGTATTTGGCAGGAGAGGAGCACTTGATCAATTTAGGTACTGAAATTTCTACTGAAAGGCAGCTTGCTAATTATAGCATTACATTTAGAGATAAAGAAAATGCAGGTCAAGGTGTTCAACAAAAAATTAGATATCATAGGAAAGGTGATCTTCAGATTACTGCTAATGCTTTTGTAATGGATAATCATGTTGAAGCAAAAAACATTAGCTGGAGAAAGGCTCTTTTTGATATTAATTTTACACAATATGAATTAATTCCAGGCTATACTTTTAATACTCAGCAACATCAGATTTGGCAAAATGAAATCATAGAGCAGAGTTTTCAATATTTTAATAGTCACCAATTCTATCTAAAAAAAATAGATTCATCAGCTTGGTCGTTTTTACTATCTCATGAATTAAGACAAGATGATATCCCTTTTGAAGAGAAAATGGTTAGAAATGAAGATGCTCAGAATACTAAACTCGAAACCTCCTTTCAATTCAATGAGGGGAATAGGCTTTCATTGAATGCTATTAACAGAAATATTGTACAGAAAAATGATTCCAATAGCCAACAACACTACTTACAAGGAGGAATAAACTGGCTCTCTTCTTTATTGGATGGACATATCAATCAAAATATAAATTTTCAAACAGGGACTGGCAGAGTATTAGAAAGAAACTATTTCTTTATGGAAGTTGCAAGAAATTTGGGAACACATTCGTGGTCTGATTTAAATAATAATGGTGAAAAAGAGCTAAATGAGTTCTTTGAAGATGAAACCGAATATGGAAATAGGAATTATGTAAAAGTTCTAACTATGGGAAGTGACTATAAAACGGCTTACATTAATCGCTTGCTATATCAATTGCAATGGAAAATGCCTGAAAGTTGGCGGGATTCAGATGGTCTGCTTTACTATTTTGGAAAACTATCGGGTAACTTTAACGCTAATTTTGATTCGAAAAATACTTTTGAAAATTGGCTGGATAGAATTTCTCCATTGAGTAATACAGAAAATGAAAATGTTTTATCCTCTAGAAATATTTGGAAAAGTTCCTTTTATTATAATAGAGGTGGCAATTTGAATTTTGAATCTACTTGGTCTTCATCTAATAGAAAGCAATTATTATTAGATGGTTTTGAAGGGATGTCAAGAAAAAACTATTTGTTTAGTACTAGCTTAAATACTTTTCAAGATTGGAATGTTAACCTTAGCTATCTTAATTCAATTAGTACTTCATTTTCTGATAGAGTAGACGAACGAGATTACGCTTTCACAAGTCAATCTATTATCCCTAAGATTATGTGGCAAAACGGTAAAAAATTAAGATTAGTGTTAGCCTATAAAAATAATAATAAATGGAGTGAACACGAGGCTTTTGGTGGTAGTGTAAATGTTAATTCAATAGAATTAAGTAATAAGTTTATACAATCACAAAATGACATTTTTGAATCAAAAGTTAGTTATGTAAGTGTAGATTCAAAATTAAAAGATAATCAGAGCCCTTTAGCTTTTGAAATGTTTGAAGGATTACAAGCAGGAGATAATTATGTATGGAATATTTCTATGAAAAGAAAATTGATAGGTGATCTAAACTTAATCCTTCAATATATTGGAAGAAAAAGCAAAGATTACCCGGTTATCCATAATGGGAGTGTGCAATTAACAGCTCTTTTTTAAAGCGTTTTTCTAAGCTTTTTCATAAACTTACTAGCGAAAATAAATTCTTCTAAGTCTTCTTGATTAGAAGTTAAAACTGTATCTGAATTACCTTCCCATAGCTTTTTACCTTTTTCTAAATAAATAATATGCTCACCAATTCCCATGACGGAATTCATATCATGTGTAACCACTATAGTGGTTACATTTAATTCATGCGTAATTTCTTGTATTAGTTCATCTATTAATAGGGAAGTTCTTGGATCTAAGCCTGAATTTGGTTCATCACAGAATAAGTAATTAATATCATTCACAATAGCTCTTGCAATTCCAACTCTCTTCTTCTGGCCACCACTAATTTCGGATGGCATTTTTTTATTAATGTTTTCCAATCCAACTCTACTTAATACATTATTGACACGATCAAGCTTTTCATCTTTTTTCATATCAGTAAGTAGATCTAAAGGAAACATTACATTTTCCTCAATATTTTTCGAATCGAATAAAGCACCTCCTTGAAAAAGCATTCCAATTTCTCTTCTCATTTGTGCTTTTTCTTCCTTATCTGCTTTTAAAAATGATCTGCCGTCATACAGTACTTCTCCAGTCTCTGGTATTATTAAACCGACAATACATTTTAATAATACACTTTTTCCAGTTCCGCTGGCTCCAATTATCAGGTTCGTAATACCTCTGTCAAATGTGCCTGATATATTTTCAAGAACAGAAGTGCCATTAAATGATTTAGATATGTTTGTTATTTCAATCATTGCTTAATTCAATAATAATTCTGCTAAAATGTAATCTGCTAATAATATTGCAATACAGCTTTTGGTTACCGCACTTGTACTTGATCGACCAACTTCAAGTGCACCACCTGTTGTGTAGAATCCTTGAAAAGCAGAAATTGAGGCAATTAAAAACGCGAAAACTACAGACTTTATTAAGGCAAATTGCACGGTATACGAATTAAAATCGATTCTAATACCATATACATATTCTGTTTCAGTTAAAATGCCTGTCATTGTACCCGCTATATAACCGCCATATAATGACAAAAAGCCTGCAATAATTACTAATAAAGGGTACATAATCATAGCAGCCACTATTTTAGGCAATACTAAATAGGATGCTGAGTTGATTCCCATAACCTCTAAGGCATCAATTTGCTCAGTAATTCTCATAGTACCCAATCCACTGGCTATACTTGACCCAACTTTTCCGGCAATTACAATAGCCGTAATGGTGGGTGCTAATTCCAAAACAACCATTTCCCGAGTAACCTGAGCTACAACATAATTTTGAATTAAAGGACTCACTAAATTATAGGCCGTCTGCACTGTAGTTACAGCACCCATAAAGGTTGAGGTAATTGCAACAATTAAGATAGAATTCCAACCAATAGAAATACATTCATTAATGGTTAGTTTTAGATAAGAAGAAAAGGTTTCTCTTCTTACGAACATACTCCCTAAAAAAATAAAATAAGCACCGATTGCTTTCATAAGGTTGTTGTTTCTTGAATCTTCAAATTTAAAGTTAGCATGAAAATTCTCTTTGCAATAAAATAAAACGCTAAAGTGAAAGAAAATTTTAGCTTGTGCATTAAATAATCTTTAAACATTACGCTAGTTGTGAAATGTTGTTTGTAGAACTATGATAAATATCGTTAGTTTCGTATTCTTAAAACTAGTTGCATTATAATTATGGATAAATATATAGTAATCACAGGAGGTACAAAAGGCATTGGTAGAGCCATTATTATGAAATTTGCTCAAAATGGATTCAATATTATAACGTGTTCCAGAAAGAGTGATGAATTAAATGAGCTTAAGGAAGAAATAGAAAGGTCGAATGACATTAGGGTTTTTGTGAAAGTAGCTGATTTATCCAAGAAAGAAGAAGTAATTCAATTTGCCGAATTTGTAAAGGGCACTACCTCTAAAATTGATGTTCTTATTAATAATACGGGTGTGTTTTTACCTGGAAGCATCAAGGATGAGCCCGAAGGGAATTTAGAGATGATGATGAATACAAATTTGTTTTCTGCATATCATTTAACTAGAGCTTTATTACCTTCTATGTTACCCCATAAAAAGGGACACATCTTTTCAATGAGTAGTATTGCGGGTATTACAGCTTATTCAAGTGGAGGCTCATACAGTATCACAAAATATGCTATGCAAGGCTTTACAAAATGCTTGAGAGAAGAATTGAAGAGTGAAGGAGTAAAAGTAACTTCTATTATTCCTGGTGCAACCTATACAGCAAGTTGGGAAGGTGTTGATTTACCATTAGAAAGATTCATGAAGGCAGAAGATGTTGCTGAATCAGTTTGGTCAGCTTATGCTTTATCAGACAGAACTGTAGTGGAAGAAATTGTTCTTAGACCTCAATTAGGAGATATATAATCATGAATGAGAGAATATTTTTATCAGCTCCCCATATGGGAGGACAGGAAATTAAGTTTATAAATCAAGCATTTGATGAAAACTGGATTGCCCCTTTAGGTCCTAATGTAAATGGATTTGAAAAAGACCTTCAGGATTATAATAAGGTATCGAATGCATCAGTTTTAAGTTCTGGTACAGCCGCTATCCATTTAGCTCTAATTTTATTGGGTATAAAGCGAGATGATGTTGTACTAGCTTCTAGCTTTACTTTTTCAGCAACAGTCAACCCCATTGTCTATCAGCAGGCAAATCCAGTTCTTATTGACAGTGAAGATGAAACATGGAATATGGATCCTAATTTGCTTGAAAAAGCTATTAAAGAATATATTCAGAAAGGCAAAAAGCCGAAAGCCATCATATTTGTTCATTTGTATGGTATGCCGGGCAAAATTGAGGAGGTAAGAGCTCTGGCTGATCAATATGAAATTCCAATAATTGAAGACGCTGCAGAAGCTTTAGGGGCAAGCTTGAAAGGAAAAGCATTAGGCACCTTTGGTGATTTTGGTGTTTTTTCTTTTAACGGAAATAAAATTATAACTACTTCAGGAGGAGGAGCACTCGTTTCAGAAAATAAAGAATGGATTGATAAATCACGCTTTTTAGCTACACAAGCACGTGATGCGGCTCCTCATTATCAACATTCAGAAATTGGCTATAATTACCGAATGAGTAACATAGCCGCAGGTATTGGTAGAGGGCAAATGTTAGTGCTAGATCAATGGGTTGAAAAAAGAAGGGCCAATCATGAATTCTATAGAAATGAATTAGGGAATTTAGGCTTAAGCTTTTTAAATGAGCCTGAAAATTCTTTCAGTAATAGATGGTTAACCTGCGTTCTTTTTGATGAATCAATTAAAAGGACAACTGAAGAATTAAGGCAATATTTAGAGGGATTCAATATTGAAACAAGGCCATTATGGAAACCAATGCACTTACAACCAGTATTCAAAAAATATGACGCCTATACCTCTGGTGTTTCAGAAAAATTATTTAAAACTGGCTTATGTCTTCCATCTAGTTCATCATTATCTAAGGACCAAAAGCAACTAATAGTCGAAAAGATTAAGC
Source organism: Marivirga arenosa (assembly GCF_030503895.2). Lineage (GTDB taxonomy): Bacteria > Bacteroidota > Bacteroidia > Cytophagales > Cyclobacteriaceae > Marivirga > Marivirga arenosa. The sequence goes on along the minus strand of NZ_CP129970.2, from coordinate 566,945 downwards.
AATTTCTTAAATAAAAGCTTAAATAATTATAATAAAATATTATTTAGATTATATTTACCTATTAATGATTAAGAAAATCAACGATATCAGCTTTTTACCTAGGTGGATTATTTTATTAATCGACCTTTTGTTGTTGATGTCAGCAATCGTAATTGCTTATTTACTTCGTTTCAACTTTAATTTGGCAGATGTTTTGGCTTTTAAGTTTACTGAAGGCCTTGTTTTATTTCTGATTTGTCATTTAATCTCTATTTTCTTAACGCAAAGTTATGCCGGAATCATTAGGTATACCTCCATTGAAGATGGTTTAAGAATCTCATACACTACTTTTATTGGTACAATTCTTATTGCTATCATCAGTTATTTAAATTACTGGTACAGAGGAAGTGTAATTATTCCAGCCTCAGTTTTAATTATAAGCTTTATTTTATCTGTAAGTATATTATTTTCTTACAGGGTATTAGTTAAAAACCTTTTTAGTTACTATCGAGATGCTGTTAGAAATAGAAAAAATATTATAATATTTGGAGCCGGCCAATATGGAATAATCACCAAGCAAGTAATTGATGCTGATCCAAATGCAAGATCAAGAGTGGTTGGATTTATTGATGATGACATCAAAAAATCAGGTAAAATTTTAAATGGTACTCCTATTTTTGATGCCAATTATAATCTTGATGAAATTCTTAAGAAATATGCTGTTCGAGAAATCATCATTGCGATTGCCAATCTTTCTGTGGAAAGGAAAAATGAGTTGGTAGATTATTGCTTAAAAGCCCATGTGAAAGTAAGGTCAGTTCCACCACCAGAAAAATGGGTAAATGGTGAACTAAGCATAAATCAAATTAAAGAAGTACGCATTGAAGATTTATTGGGCAGAGAATCAATTCAATTACAAAATCCGAAAGTTTCAGAAAGCATAGCTGGCAAAATTGTACTAATAACTGGAGCAGCAGGTTCAATTGGTTCTGAAATAGCGAAGCAAGTTCTAAAAGTAAAGCCTAAAAAATTATTAATTCTTGATCAGGCAGAATCATTTTTATATGCAGTTGATTTAGACTTAGTTAATCAGAATAAGGATAAAAAAGTAGAAATTACTCCTTTGATTGTTGATGTTACCAATAAAAGAAGGTTAGAAGGGATTTTCGAAAAATATAATCCGGATATTGTTTACCATGCTGCTGCATATAAACACGTGCCATTAATGGAAAAACATCCAGTTGAAGCCATAGCTACTAATGTATTTGGTACAAAAAATCTGGCCGACCTAGCGGTTCAATACAATGTTGAAAAGTTTGTAATGGTATCAACAGATAAGGCTGTGAATCCTACAAATGTGATGGGAGCCACAAAAAGATTAGCTGAACTTTATGTCCAATCTTTAAATGATGTAAAAGCTGATGGTAAAAAGAATACCACTAAATTCGTTACTACCAGATTTGGTAATGTGCTAGGTTCAAATGGATCAGTAATTCCATTATTTAAAAATCAAATTGAAAAAGGAGGGCCAGTTACCGTTACTCATCCTGATGTAACTCGATATTTCATGACGATCCCAGAAGCTTGTCAGTTAGTAATAGAAGCTGGTGTTATGGGGTTTGGCGGTGAGATTTTTGTATTTGATATGGGTAAATCAGTTAAAATAATTGATTTAGCTAAAAAAATGATTCAGCTTTCTGGTTTTGAAGTAGGGGTAGATATCAATATAGAATATACAGGATTAAGAGAAGGGGAGAAATTATATGAAGAGTTGTTAAGCAATAAAGAAACAACACTTCCTACTTACCATGAAAAGATTCTAATTGCAAAAACAGATAGAATGCGTCATAACGAAATCTCATCTGAGCTTTCTAAACTTTATGATTTACTGTTGGATGAGAATGAGATGGGGATGATCATGCAAATCAAAAAGATTATTCCTGAATTTATCAGTCATGCTTCTCGTTTTGAAGTTTTAGATGATAAGACCGTTGATGGTAAAAACAAATGGAGTATTAGCAGAAGAATCAGCTAATCTTATTTCTTTACCTCAATTAGCCCTTCCTGATATTCATGAAATTTTTTCATTACATATCGAATTGAACGATATGTATTCAGTAAAACAGTTCTTAATTCAACTTTATTTACCCAGATTACTTTTTCAATACCTTCTTCTTTTTGAGGCTTCATTTTATCATCTGCCTTTAAAGTCATATGATACCAACTAGTCTTTTTCAAATGGTTTTTACCATTTCTAGTATAGGTATGCCATGTTTTACAAACCTTTGGGCCTAATTCTACTTTAACATTGCACTCTTCCTCTACTTCTCTTACAGCAGCTACATTTACTTTTTCTTTCTTTTCTAATTTACCTTTTGGTAAATCCCACTTTTTTAATCTATAAATAAAAAGATATTTATTCTTTTTAGTAACAATTCCTCCAGCTGCCTCTACAATTTTAAATTCCTTTTTAAAATCTTTTACTACTTTCGTATAGTCAAAAACTTTAACGGTAAGCGAATCTAAATTTTTATTCTGATCCGAAGATAAGAATTGATAGAAGTCTATAATATTCTTAAGGCTTCCCTTCCTTATTAATACATCATCAATCAGATTATCATATCTAATTTTTTCTTTTTCAGCATCAATAATTAAATCATAATGTTCTCTGTCAATTTCCCTATCCATAGGAACTAAATATAGAGGGACATCATTTATAAATACTTTCATAGGAATTGTTTTGTGCCATGCAATTAAAAGAATAATTCAGAATGTGCCAATTAATAAATATGGAATTTGAAATATATTAATTATGCGCATAGCTACATTATAAATTTAAATAATAGGCCTACTTTTGTTATGAATATCAAATAGTTGAATTACTACTGAATTAAAATATTATTCAATGAATTATCTGTCAGTTGAAAATGTCACCAAAAGGTTTGGGGAAAGGGCTCTTTTTGAAAATATATCGTTTGGACTTGCTCAAGGAGAAAAGATCGCATTAGTGGGGATAAATGGATCAGGGAAATCAACTCTTTTAAAGATTTTAATGGAAGAGGAAACCGCAGATTCAGGTGATTTTAGTTTTCGAAATGATATTAAAATAGGGTTTTTATCTCAGAATCCTCAATTCGAAAAAGGTTTAACAGCAACTGAAGCAATATTTAATACTGATCATGAGTCTTTGAATATTATTAGAGATTACGAAAAATTGGCTAACAAGTCAGAAATGAATGAAAAGGAACAAGGGCAGTTTCAAAATTTAATGGAGAAGATGGAGGCACTCCAATTATGGGATTATGAAAGCCAAGTTCAGCAAATTTTAGGTCAATTAGGCATTCATGATATTCAACAAGTAGTTGAAAATATGTCAGGCGGCCAAAAGAAGAGAGTTGCTTTAGCTGCTCAATTAATTGTAAAGCCCGATTTTTTAATTCTTGATGAGCCCACTAACCATTTAGATATAAATGTAATTGAATGGTTAGAAAACTATTTGCTAACGCAAAATATAACACTCTTAATGGTGACACATGATCGCTATTTTTTAGACAGAATATGCAATGGTATCATAGAAATTGACCAACAACAGATTTATAAATACAAGGGCAACTATGAGGAATTCCTTGTAAAGAAAAAGGAAAGAGAGGAGGCTGAGCAGATTGAGGTTGATAAAGCCCGAAATCTCATGAAGAAAGAGCAAGAATGGATGAGAAGAATGCCCAAAGCTAGGGGGACAAAAGCTAAATATAGAGTTGATGCATTTCATGATTTGAAAGAAAAGGCATCTAAAAATTTGAAGAAAGATACTGTAGAGTTAGAAGTATCTCAAAAAAGGCTAGGAGGGAAAATCTTAGAACTTAAAAATATTTCAAAAAGCTTTGGAGACAAACAGCTTTTTGAAAACTTTAATTATGTATTCAAGAAAGGGGATAGAATTGGTATAGTTGGGAAAAATGGAGTCGGTAAAAGTACATTTTTAAATATCCTAACTCAAAAAATAGAGTCAGATACTGGAGAGATTGATCTAGGAGTTAACACTTCTTTTGGATATTATAAGCAACAAGAGATACAATTTGATGACAATAAGAAATTAATTGAGGTTGTATTAGAAATTGCAGAACATTTTAAATTGCCCGATGGTAGCGAGATATCCGCATCTCAATTTCTTAATAAATTTCTCTTTCCACCTAAACAACAACATGATTTTATCCATAAATTGAGTGGAGGCGAAAAAAGGAGATTACAACTATTAATGGTATTGATTAAAAATCCAAACTTTTTGATTTTGGATGAGCCTACTAATGATTTAGATCTTCAAACATTAGACATATTAGAAGATTTCCTTAATCGTTTTAATGGTTGCTTAATTATAGTTTCCCATGATCGTTATTTTATGGATAATTTAACCGATCAACTTTTCTTATTTGAAGGAGATAATCAGATAAAAATATTCAATGGTAATTATTCTGAGTATAGAACTCAACAAGGACAGCTGGAAAAGCAAATAGAAGAAAAGAAAAAAGAGGTATCTGTAAAAGAAAAACAAAAAGATACTCAAAAACAGAAGTTATCATATAAAGATAAAAGAGAGTTGGAATCCATTGATCATGAAATTCCTAAACTTAATCAACTAAAGGAAGAGTTAGAAAATATGCTTGCGAAGGGAGAAGGTGATGCGGATGATTTTGCTAAATGGGGTAAGGAATTAAATGAGATAAATGAAAAATTAGAAGAGTTGGAAATGAGGTGGTTAGAATTAAGTGAATTAGAAAGTTGAAACCATATTTATCTGGTTTAGAATAATTAAAAATCTAGATTTTAAAATCTCATAATGTTTTTTGAATAAAATATTGAAAGCATCTTTTCAATTTAAAATCATTAACTATATTTGCATCCCGTTCCAAGAATGCCTTGGTGGCGGAATTGGTAGACGCGTTGGTCTCAAACACCAATGGGGTAACACCCGTGCCGGTTCGACTCCGGCCCAAGGTACTATTAAACAATAAAAACCCTCTTAAATTAATTTTTAAGAGGGTTTTTGCGTTTACAGATTATTATAATCTCTAGAAATATTATTTATCTTGATCCATTCGACAAAAAGTCACATTATATATTCCATATTTTTTAGTCTGTTTTTTTAGAGAGTATAGTTGAAAGTGTACAGTTTAAAATTCTACAGCTATATGCCAATCACATAATTCAAACAATCCTAATTATATGGATTAGCATTTGATATCAATAAAATAAGCATAGCTATTCGGAATAAAACACATGTTTTAGGTTATCAAAACTTAATAAAAATTAGGAGTACACTGCTAAGTTTTTCGAAAACGGGTAAGTCCGTGAAGTTTAAAGCCTTAATTTTCAGTTGTTTGACGTGGAAATTATAAAAATAATCATTATATTATTTCATATAATCGATGTTTCACCTCGCTAAAACATAGAAATTATGAAAAAGTTAGTTATAATCATTTTAAGTACTTGTCTTTCAATTTCTGTAGGCTTTTCACAAAGAATTGGTGTTTTAATGGATAGTTATGTAGTGGAAAGATGGATGAATGATAGATATCATATATGTGATCAGATCAAAACACTAGGAGGAGAATCTATTGTAGAGGTAGCCAATGGAAATGCGGATGTTCAGGTAAGTCAGGCGAAAGCACTTATTGATGATGGTGTGAAAGTTTTAATAGTAGTGCCAGTTGATATTCAAAAAGGATTAGAGATTGTTGATTATGCGCAGGAAAAAGGAGTTAGTGTAATTGCCTATGACCGGATTATACCATCAGAAAATACAGACTTATATTTATCATTTGATAATGAAATGGTTGGAGAACTTCAAGCTAAGGAGGCTTTAAAGCACGCAGGTAATGGCAACTACATTTTGATCAATGGACCCAAATCAGATTATAATGCGATCTTGTTTAGAAAGGGACAACTTAAGGTATTAAATCCATTAGTTAGAAAAGGTGAGATTAGTATATATAAAGATATAGTACTTTCTAATTGGAGTGAGTTAGATGCATTCCTTGAAATGCAGGAAGTAGTTATGAAACTGGATAACGAGATTGTTGCTATTATTGCAGCAAATGATGCCTTAGCAAGTGGAGTAATTTCTGCGCTCAGTAGTAATGAAGTTTCAGAGAAGATCTACATAACTGGTCAAGATGCTGAAATCGAAGCAATAAGGAATTTAAAGGAAGGCTCGCAAGATATGACTATTTATAAACCCATTAAAGAATTGGCGTACTTAGCAGCTGAAAGCGCTATGAAAATGGCAAATGGTAAGAATATTGATCAGGCAAAATATTCTAAGATTGCTGGAGTTGAAGTGAAGTCAATATTACTAAAGCCAATGGTGGTTACAGTTGATAATTATATGGAAACTGTTGTGGCTGATGGTCACGTAACAATTGATGAATTAGCTGGTGAAGATAACTAACGTTTATTATTAGTGAACTAATGTTGATTGTGTTTTTTGAATGCAGCTGTTTTCTCCATCTTGAATAAAAAGTCATCTTCGGTTGTTAAGACTTTTTAGATTTTGAAAAACTCAAAATCATTTATATTGAAATTAAATCATTCCCTGGTTTCTCACAAACTAATTGAATTGCTGATATCAGAAACATTAGCGATTTTAAAATTGCTAATGGAAAGAGTAATGAGTTCTTTCGTGCTATTATATGTATTATAGTCGATCAAACAGCCATTTTTATTCTGTTGAAAATAAATTATAATAGATTATTAAGATTTCACATCTTTTATGTAGAGCTAATTACATCTCTTTATTGCATAAAAAACGTGAATTATCAGGAGCTATCATTATTAATGACGAATTAGATTAAAAAATCCTTATTTCAATTAATGAATGGAATTTAAAGCTGGAATAAATGTATTCCAGCCTTTCAATATTTTAATTCAAATTATTCTTAAATATTTTTCATAATTAATTTTCTGCATAAA
>NZ_CP129970.2:0-555000 GCF_030503895.2 Marivirga arenosa | reverse complement strand
TGTAACGATCTGGGCACTGTCTCGGCCACGAGCTCGGTGAAATTGTAGTAGCGGTGAAGATGCCGCTTACCCGCAACGGGACGAAAAGACCCCATGAACCTTTACTATAGCTTCACATTGACATTGGGTAAAATATGTGTAGGATAGGTGGGAGACTTCGAAGCTGTGTCGCCAGGCATGGTGGAGTCGTTGTTGAAATACCACCCTTATTTTATCTGATGCCTAATCCCGCGTAGCGGGAGACATTGTGTGGTGGGTAGTTTGACTGGGGTGGTCGCCTCCAAAAGAGTAACGGAGGCTTTCAAAGGTTCCCTCAGCACGCTTGGTAACCGTGCGCAGAGCGCAATAGCATAAGGGAGCTTGACTGTGAGACCTACAAGTCGATCAGGGTCGAAAGACGGATATAGTGATCCGGTGGTTCCGCATGGAAGGGCCATCGCTCAAAGGATAAAAGGTACTCTGGGGATAACAGGCTGATCTCCCCCAAGAGCTCACATCGACGGGGAGGTTTGGCACCTCGATGTCGGCTCGTCACATCCTGGGGCTGGAGAAGGTCCCAAGGGTTGGGCTGTTCGCCCATTAAAGTGGCACGCGAGCTGGGTTCAGAACGTCGTGAGACAGTTCGGTCTCTATCTGTTGTGGGCGCTAGAAGTTTGAGAGGACCTGATCTTAGTACGAGAGGACCGGATTGGACAAACCGCTGGTGTACCAGTTGTGCCGCCAGGTGCATTGCTGGGTAGCTATGTTTGGAAGAGATAAGCGCTGAAAGCATCTAAGCGCGAAACTCGCCTCAAGATGAGACTTCTTTAAAGGAACCCTATAGATGATGGGGTTGATAGGCTGCAGGTGTAAAGGCAGTAATGTCATAGCCGAGCAGTACTAATTATCCGTAGCTTTCCGTTCAACAGTCTTATGTTTACTTTAGTGCTCTTTCACTAAAACATGTTAACTATTCTTCAAAAGAGAGGAATACTAAAGAAATTACTGATACTACCGTCCCGATTAGTCGGGATAAATGATCATAAACTTACCAAAGAGTTTATGGTGACTATAGCGGTGGGGTACACCTCTTCCCATTCCGAACAGAGAAGTTAAGCCCACCAGCGCTGATGGTACTGCCGTAAAAGGTGGGAGAGTAAGTCGTTGCCAACTTTTATTATAAGCCTGATAGCTTGAAAACTATCAGGCTTTTTTTATGCCTGTACTTTTCAGGATTATCTTTTTTTGATATAATTCAGCCATACAAATCTCATGACATCATAGGTTGGGGTTGTGAATAGGCAGGGTTTAACCAACCTTGTTTTTGCATATAACTTACTTCTAGCATGGGATAGTTAAAGTCTAACACAATCTTACCATATAAACTATAAAAACCCTTCCCCTTAAAGGGATACTTGGTTGCAACTTCTGGGAAATGTACCGTGTCAAATACATTCTCATTTTTATCATGAAAGGTTGCGAAATACATAGGTTCTCCGTTTTTAGTACTTGTTTTTTTTATTGTTATTAAATAGCCAATCATATGAACATTTTTATGAATCTTCATTTTTAATTCATTTGCATAAGTGTTAGCTGTTTTGTTACTGTTGATTAATATATATGGATTAGAAATAGGATATCCTAAAATCAATAATTCATTAAATGCCTTTTCTAGTGGATTAGTATTCATTTCAGGTAGTTTAAATTCAATGGGCTTTTCAGAAGCAAAAAGATCTGTATTATAAGTTTCTTTCTTTTTATGATATAAGGAGTAGGCCTTCCATAATAAATGCTTTTGAGGTTTATTAAAGATGTTAAAGGTTCCAATTTTTATTAGAGCAAACAGCTGTTCTTTTTTAATAGGTATTCTTCTTTTGAAATCTTCCATACTTTTAAAGTTGCCATTAACATTTCTTTCAAGGGATATATTTTCAGCAACTTTTTTCTCTAAATCTTTAATATGAATAAAACCTAGATAGATTTTTTTGCCTTCGATTCTAGTTAAGTAATTGCTTTTATTTATACATGGATTGATGATTTCAGCTCCTGCTTTTCTTGCTTCATGTATATAGAATTCTGTTTTATAAAATCCGCCAAAGTTATTAATAACCCCAACCATAAACTCAATCGGAAAATGCGCTTTTAGAAAGAGACTTTCATAACTTTCCACCGCAAAGCTAGCAGAATGACCTTTTGCAAATGAGAAGCCTGAGAAACTTGATATTTCATACCAAACTCTTTGGATTACTTTTTCATCATACCCTTTTTCACGACAATTCTTAAAATATTGCTTTTCTACTCTTTCAAACTCTTTTCGGGATCTATATTTTCCAGACATACCCCTCCGCAGAATATCTGCTTCACTTAAACTTAATCCTCCAAAATGGTGGGCTACCCGTATTACATCTTCCTGGTATACCATCACTCCATAAGTCTCCTTCATTAGCTCATCCATTATAGGATGTATAGACTCGTAATTGCCATTGCTATGGTGACGTTCAATATAGGTTCTCATCATCCCTGATTGAGCGACTCCTGGCCTTATAATTGAGCTCGCTGCCACTAAAGTGATGTAATCCTCGCATTCTAGTTTAGCTAATAGCATTCTCATCGCAGGAGATTCTACATAAAAACAACCCATTGTTTCACCATTTCTTATTAGGTTCTTAATTGCTGGGTCCTTTTCAAGTATTTTGGTATGAATTTTTCGAGGGTCTACCTTTTTACCTTGATTTTCTTCAACAATTTTAATGGTGTCTTGTATATGTCCTAAGCCTCTCTGACTCAAAATATCAAATTTATAAATACCGATATCTTCAGCACTGTACATATCAAAATGAGATACAGGAAATCCTTTAGGTGGCATTTCTGTTGCGGTATATGTATAGATTGGTTTCTCTGTGATAAGCAGTCCACCTGCATGGATTGATATATTAGCAGGGAATTCTTTCGCTACCATATGCTGAGTATAATGCATGATTTTCTGCATGTATGGATCCTTTCTTCCGTAAGAAGGATTGTCAGCTAGTTTATCAATTTCACTTTTGGGTAAACCAAAAACTTTAGCTAACTCTCGTAGCATCATTCTGTATTTCATGGTAGTATGAGTGCCTAATAAGCTGGTGTGATGAGAATTATGCTTTTCAAACATATATTGAATCACTTCATCTCTATGTTGCCACGAAAAATCTATATCAAAATCAGGAGGAGAGGTACGTGATGGATTAAGAAATCTTTCAAAGTATAGATCTAAATCAATGGGATCTACATTGGTAATACCTAAACAATAAGCAATCATACTATTAGCGCCACTGCCACGCCCAACATGGGGGAAACCTTTTCGCTGAGCAAATTGAATCATATCATAGGTGATAAGGTAGTAGGCTGTAAAATCTTTTTGGCGGATAATTTCCATTTCCCTTTCAAAGCGCTCTGTTAAAACAGCATTTTGTTTACCATATCTATTTTTAAAACCTTTTCGTGCTTCTGATTCAAAGTAATGCCAGTCTTCAATTGCAGAACCTAGTAATGATCGCTTGTTCTTAGATTGATGAAATTCAATTTCAAACTGGCATTCTTCTAAAAGCTGATTGGCCTGAGTAAGCATGAATTCAAATCCATGGTATTGTTGTTTTAAAACATGCTGGGGCTTCATGAATTCATCTGTATTAGCCTGTAACTCTTTATCTAGCCTACTTAATAACTGGTTTTGCTGAATAGCACGCAGTAAACGATGCATATTGTAGCCTGTTTTGTTTTTAAAGGTTACCGGATTCAATGCTAATAATTTCTCTTTCGGGAATAGCCGATGTTTATATCTTAATCGATTCAGATCTGTCGTTTTTACTCCAATAAATTCATTGGTCCTAAGGCTTTCAGGAGCTAAATTCATAGGATATATTACTGCAACATTATCAGTAAATCTTGGTCTACTTTGAATAGGTAAATCATTACGGTTATAGTAAGATAAAAAAGCATTGAGTTCTTCGAAACCATGATTATTTCTAGCGATTCCGATATAGATTAATTTACCCTGCCGATGGAATTCAATTCCAGGAACTACTTTCAAAAAATAGTCAGGAAATTCATTTTTAAGATATCGGAAAACCTCTATATAAGAAGCTGTACTGTGTATATCCGTTAGTGCAATAGTATGAATATCATTTTCAATACATTCAAATAATAGCTCTTTCGGGGAGAGCGTGCCGTATTTGAAACTAAAGTGTGTATGACAATTAATATACATGACTAATATTTTTAGTAAAATTACTAAAAATATTAGTTTTTAGTCAACTAAAATTAGCTATATCTAAAATAGATTTTTAATTTAATGTTGCATGGTGAACTGTAGACTGATATATTACCCTTAATGGAATTATCTTCAATTATCACCATTTTAGTTATAGTATCAGCCGTAGTACTATTTGCTACAGAAGCTGTACGCGTTGATTTAGTAGCTATAGGAGTTATGGTGCTTTGGATAGTATTTGGCATTTTAAGCCCTGAAGAAAGTTTTAGAGGCTTTGCGAATAGCGCTACACTTACTGTAACTGCCATGTTTATTTTGAGTAGTGCTCTTATCAGGGCGGGTGTTATAAAGTTATTGGCTCCCTTGACTACGCGCTTATTCAATAAATCCTATAGAGGGGCTATTTTAGGAATGAGCACATGGGTAGGGGTATTGTCAGCTTTTATCAATAATACTCCAGTGGTTGCAACTTTTATTCCTATCGTATCAAAGGCAGCAAGAAGGCTAGATTTACATCCCACTAAATTTCTTATCCCACTTTCTTATGGAGCTATTTTAGGTGGTACTTGTACATTAATAGGAACCTCTACTAATCTGTTAGTGGCAGGAATTGCTCAGGATAAAGGTGTAAATGAAATAGGGTTATTTACGATGACTCCCATCGGACTTGTTTTTTTAGCAGTGGGCTTACTGTATTTAATGTTTACTGGAAAGCATTTATTGCCAAAAGAATCCAAATCTGAGCCTTTACAGGATGAAAGTCAGATAAAAACTTTCCTGACAGAAATAAAAATTCAAGACTTACCAGATGATAAACAAGAGGTAAGTATAGAAGAATTATTTAAAGAGAAGGACTTAAGTTTTGAGGTAGAGGAATTGAATAGAGGAGATGAGATTGTTGAAAAACCAGAGATGAGCAAAGTCCTTCAGCCAGATGATATCATGCTCATAAAAGGAGAATTAGAAAAGGTGAAGCAAATAGTGGCGGATCAACATTTATCTATCGTAAAATCGATAACGGATAAGAATTTCCCTAATGAAGAAACCAAAGTGGTAGAAGTAATTGTGATGCCAGGATCGCAGTTGGTAGATAAAAAGCTGGGGAATGTTAGTTTTCTTAAAAATTATCATTCTCACTTGCTGGCTATTAGGCACAGAGGTAAGCGTAAGTTTACAGATATGGAGAATATCCGGTTAAAGATTGGGGATATTTTACTTTTACAAACTAGTAATAGGGGATATGAGCTTTTACAGAAAGCAGAAAGTAATCCTAACGCACCTTTTTTATCAATCCGTGAAAGTGAATTGGATATACCGGATAAAAGAAAGTTGTACATATCAGGTGGAATTCTAGCTCTAGTGATTTTAGCAGCAACTTTTAATATTGTTCCTATTGTTGCTTCTGCCTGGGCGGGTGTGTTTTTGTTAGGTTTGTTTCGGGTGATTAGTATGACTGATGCTTATCGATCTATCGATTGGCAGGTGATTTTTCTATTATCAGGCTCATTAAGTTTTGGAGCAGCTATGGACAAAAGCGGATTGAATGATTGGCTTGTATCGAATTTAACCTCTTTTACAGAAAGCCAAATAGCTCCTTTTCTTATTATAGCAATGGTGTATCTGTTGACTATGGTTTTTACTGAAATCATGTCAAATAATGCAGCAGCGGCTTTAATGGCACCACTTTCAATGGCTATAGCTCAAGCTTTAGGATTTAATTCACTACCCTTTTTAATTGCAGTTATGATGGCGGGTAGCGCCAGCTTTATGACTCCTATTGGCTACCAAACCAATACAATGGTTTACAGTGCTGGTAATTATCAATTCAAAGATTTCTTTAAGATAGGGGCACCGCTTGGGTTCATGTTTTGGATTATTGCATCATTGCTTATTCCAGTTTTTTATTCTTTTTAAATGTGATTTATGATTTATTTAATCAGCTATTAAAAATGTAAGTGTTTAGTATTAGTATCTAAATAGCTATAAATTATTTAAATATTGCACTTTCCAATGTCGTAACACTAACTTAAATTTCTAATGTAATTTAATTTGTATTTACGTTTTTTTTTTTGATTTACGTCAGCAATCCAACGGTACTATTGAGTTTTTAATCAAAGATTCCATGTGATAGGTAAAAAATTTAACCTACACATGAAAAGTGGTATGGATGACCTGTTGATAGTGCTAGCTAACGCAGATTTTAACCAAAACCTACAAATTGAAAATATTGACTTGAATTCACCTAGTGTTTTCATTTCGAATTAGTTTTCATTTTTTAGTGGTGTTGGAGGATTGTGTGAAATCTATTGTAAAGAAGAATTATTAAAAAAGAAAATGAAAAACTTAAAACTATTAAGCTTACTATTATCGCTGATCTTACTTACGCTACTCTTTTCCTGCGATAAAGTTGAGTTAGATGAAATTACTAAAGAGGATCCACAAAAAGTTCAGAAAATTGATTTGAATAGTGATGCGAACCTAAAACAGCTAGTATCTAATTTAAAAGGATCGAATTCAAATTTGAGGGCTGTAAATTCCAACTGGGATAATTTGGATACAGAGAATATTGTAGGGTATATGAAGGAAAATGGTTTGTACAACTATAGTATTCCCATTAAAAGTGCTGATGAAAATTTTATTGAGTATTTGAAGATTGCCAATAGAGGAGAGCAGTATTTTGGATATATATTACAATACGCACCTTCAAATGCTGAATATGTAAAAGGATTTGATAATTATACTGGCTTGGTAAGAATGTATGATTTAAATGGCCAGCTTTTATCAACAGAATATATTCAAGAAGGTATTCAACAGGAAAATATTCCAGATTCATTAGTAGCAAATCAAAGAATGACTGAGGTTGAAAATTGCCGTTATGTTATGATTGATGTTGTATATGATGATAATTCTATAGGTCCAGGAGGTACTACAACAGAAATGGTTATTCTTTGTGATCCTGTAGCTGGGGGAGGTAACGGAGGGGATGACGGTGGAACAAGTAGTGGCGGTGACTGGGGAACTCCAATAGATGGAGCTCCAATTCCGACAGGTGGAGATGGAGGAATAAGTGGAGGTTCATCAACTGGAGGAAATGGTCTTGGTGATCCTTTTGGGTTTACAGATTCTCCAACAACAGAGGAAGAAATCACAACATATCTAAATTACTATTTACAAAATAATCAAGATGCCATAATTGATTTGCCTTGTGAACAGATACAACAATGGTCAAATGTTTCTAGCTTTAAGCCAGGTAATACTGTAATGCAGAAAATTGAATCCTTGGCAGATCAATATGCTGGTGTTGAGGCTTTATTTAGAGGAAATTTTAGTATTCAAAATATTGAAAATGCTTCTGGAAAGACTGTAAATATGGATTACTTTTCAGTTGATGTAACCTTACCGGCTGGCATGACACCACAAAATTTGTTATCTCATATCAGGCAGAATATTAATGATTTTATTGATACTGACCTGTCTGAATTCACCCCCTTTAACTTATCAGATGAGGGGCAAGATATAGGGTATAATATTCAGGAAGATGATCTTTGGAATTCTAATACCCCTAAAGGAACAGTAATTCATATAGAAATTCCAGGAGCTGCAGGTGATGGCTCTGTGATTTGTAGTTATAGCAATAGTCATAGATGGAGATTTACCACTATTTCTGCTCCATTGGATTGGACCCACCCCGTTAGCGGTACAAGAGAATTCGGATATAAAGACAATTATGACGGTACGTATACTTTCTATACGAGAGGTGTCGATAGAATTAACAACTGGATTGATAGTCAGTTTGTTGAGAGGTTTAAAGAAAATCCTTTTGAAGATCCAGATAAGCTTTGGCAAAGCTTCCAAAATGGGATCAAAAATTATGTAGTCGGTCAAGGTGGTTCTGCCGATTTTGATAATACTGGGAATAATAAAAACAAGATTACTGGTCGACCTGATTGGAATCAGATAAGTGATGTTTTGCAAGGTAACCTACCCGTTGAGTCATTAGATCATTGTAATTAATATCAACTAAAGGTTCGAAATATGAGAAATTATATAAAAACATTAGGTTCAAATTTAATACTAATGTTTTTGGTGACATTTATATCTGGTTACTCAGTACTTTTACTTCAAAGAGTAGGACTTCCATACATATATTTTGATAGTGAATCGGAGATTGAAAACTTTTATTCAATTATTATTTTAAATACTATTTACTTGGGGTGGTCGTATTTCTTAGTAATAGTTTTATACAGAAGGATGATAAAAAATAAGACTTTTTATTTTGTTAGAAGAATTATAATTGCGACATCTCTATTTTTGGTATGGCTTTCTATTTATTGGTGGATACATAAGGAGTGGGACAGCGTATTGACTTATGGTGTAAGTTATATTCCTTGTATATTTTTGTTATCGTACTTAAAAAAATAATTTGATAAACAACAAGGACAGGTAAAAAAGTGAAAACCAGCTAATGTATGACTATCTTAAAGAAGTAGGTTTGTAAAATAAGTCATGTTTCCTATAAGTTTAACTTTTTTACTGAAAGGCTTTATAAAATTGATATTTATTTTATTGATTCTTTCGTGCCAAAAAAGCAATCGTAAATATACTACTGTTGAGTCCTTAAAGTGATTGTTATTAAATCATGATTAAACTAATTCAATTTTCCACAAGTATTATTTTTATTTGTGTTACAAATGTAGTGTTTCTTTTCTATATAGTTCCTGAGAGCCATAAAAGAGGTAATTATGAATTCTTTGATAATGTTTTTGCACTATTTGTATATTACTTATTTAATGCATGGTGGGCTTATTTGATTGTGGTGGTACTATACTTTTCTTTTTTAAAAAAGTATTCTATTAAAGTAGGGCTTCTGGTTATGTTAGTCCTAAGTGTAATTATAACTTATTTAAAATCTATGGCTGATGGATCTTATTCTATTGATTTGTTTACTAGATATATGTTAAGTTTTTTGTTAACAGGGTTATTTCTGGTTTTTCTTGATACTTTTCTAATAAAAAAGAAGTGAAATGGCGTATTCAAGTTTTGTTAAAAGGAATCCCAAAATATGCTCCTATATTAAGCAATTAGCTTAATAGGCAATGCCGATTTTGATAATAGTGGTAATAATAAAAATAAAATCATTGGAAGGCCTGACTGGGATACTATTAAGAACGTATTAGAAGGTAGGCAGCCAGTTGAATCATTAGACCATTGTAATTAGATGAAATTAATATTAAAATTTGGAGTGCAAATTATAGGTATCATTCTATTGACAGGTATAACCGTAGTTCTAGGCCAAGAAATGGGTTTGCCTAAGATTTACTATGGCCAGGGGACTCTACTTGAAAAGCTATATATTATTTCGATTTATAATACAGCTTACCTAGGGCTAGTTTACTTGATTATAGTTTGGCTTAGTTATTTTATTTTTATACGAAATGGGTACAAAAAGATTACTGTTTTTGTAATTCCTTTTTTTTTATTTCTAGGGTTTTTTCTCGTTTTTGACTTTTTCTATAGGGAGACGGAATTTATAATTACGGGTGGTTTGGCATGCCTGATGGCATCAATATATCTATCATTGACAAGCAGATTTTTTTTAGAAAATAATCTGGGTAGTCGTTAGATTACATAGTTATACCATGATTAGAATTAGAAATTTGTTTAGGTTTTTAATATCGAAAACACACCTATTTTTTACGATGCAGCATAAAGGTACTCGCGGTCATAATATAATGCAGAATTGCCAGTAATTATATATTTGTAATTGGTTTTTAGGAAATTTGACTATTATATACTGCTCACGAGAATTAATATGAAAACATTAGGATTAAATTTAGTACTAATGTTTTTTATCACATTTATATCTGGTTACTCTGTTCTTTTACTTCAAAGAGTAGGACTTCCCTACATATATTTTGATAGAGACTCGGAGCTTGAAAATTTTTATTCAATAATTATTTTAAATACTATTTACTTAGGGTGGTCGTATTTCTTAGTAATAGCTATACATAGAAGCATAATAAAAAATAAAGGTTTGAAATTTCTAAAAAGATTTGCAATAGCAACATCCCTATTTTTGGTATGGCTTTTTATTTATTGGTGGATACATAAGGAGTGGGACAGCGTATTGACTTATGGTGTTAGCTATATTCCTTGTATTATTTTTTTGTCATTTATTAGAAAGTAAAAACAGTGATATACCATTAGTAAAATATTTGATATTCATTTAAAAACAGGACACTTTTTTCGCTGTAATTGTATGTAAAGGAGTGTCTATCAATTTTTCAGGTGCCATAGAAAATTATGAAAAGTATATTGTTTATATTATTAACACTCTCCTAAAATTATTTATCATTTAGCCAATCAACATACGAAACAGATTTGTATAATTGTATTAAGGATAATCTCACAGAGAATGGTTATGACATTGAAGAAGGTATGCAATTATTTGAAAAGCAATTAAAAGAGATTGGTTATTTATCAGATTCTACTAACCTTTATCTTCTCTTTAAGAAGCAAGCCAAATGTGAGAGTCCATTAATGATTAATAATTATGTAGCAGACATGGATGTTAGAGTAAATAATTTTTTTGAAGTTCGAAATTCTTGTTATTCAAAAAAAGAACTAATAAAAAAGTCATCTAAATATTTGAAAGTCATTCAAAAGTTAAAATCCAATCGTGATGGAATTAAAAATCCTTGGACTTTATGGGAAACAATTCATTCGGTAATTGATGAGGATGATTATTCACATCCTTTTTATAGAATGAATGCTTTAGTAACCTTGCATAGCTGGTCATTAGACAAATATAATGAGTACGGCTTCGATGATAGTTGTTTTTGAAATTGTCATTAATCCCATATACTTGACTTGTTCTTGCTATTAAAATACGTTTTATAACGGAGAAATTAATTTTAATTTACCTCCCGTTACCATGTTTAAAGTTTTTGACTTATGAGAATTTTGTTTTTCCTGATATTTTCTTTGCATTCAGTTTTGGGTCAAGATCCTAGCGACACTGATTCACTAGTTAATGCAATTGACGAAGTGACTTTTACAGTTGGAGATGACGGTATAAACAGATACGGGACTCCAAGAGATATTGTGTCCTCAGAGTTTATAGGTGGAACCGCTCACATGATTAAATATCTCTATGCCAAAATGGATTTAGTAGCCGATTCTGCTCAATCTAATGTTTATGTTAGCTTTACAATAAATGAGTGTGGTAAACCTTATAACATTGAGATAGTAAAGAATCAAGCTGGACCCTCAGTAAGAGACCAAGCGGAAAAGATTATAGCAGCATTAAACTTTCATCCTGGCTACAATGTGGCGACCAATTCCTTTAGGGAAAGTCAAAGGGTTATACCACTTGATTTTAATAATGATTCAATCAGGAAATATGAAAATTACTTAGTCACCGAAGCAGGTGAACTGAGCCGAAATTATGCGGATAATTTTTACACTGGGAGCCTAACTGCTAAGGAAAGGATTCTATATCAAAAAGCGCTAGAAAAAGCACTGTCTATATCCAATAATTGGTTTGTTTTTAGACAAATACTAGATGATAGATTACCTCCTGCGGTCTTTGTTCAAGATCATAATATAAAGAGAATTGAATATGAGCCCGAAATCAATGCTTTACGCTTATCGGAAATAAACTTTTCCAATTTGACGCTGCAATTTTTTCATATATTTCAAGATTATCTTTTTTCTACCGAACAGATTATTGAAAATAAAAGTGAAGGCTACGCTAATCTGCTATTTGAAAGTAAACTTTATCATGATGTCATCATATATTATCATTCTCAGTTTAGCAAAGATATCAATGATCCAATGTTGGGCGTTGATGATGCCTATATTAGTTTTTTAAATAAAATAACAGATAACAAAAAGGTGATTTTCGATCGTCATTATAAAGAGGAATTTGCAAACGAATATTTCCTTCAAATGGCAAATTATGTTAATTCTCGAAAGGACTTAACTTTGGAGATGATAGATAGAAGCATGGCTCCAAGAGCTTTTAATATAGCTATACTTAGTTCATCAGGAATGCATTAGGATTTGGTGAATTGTGAATCAATCAAACCCCAAACCAATTCTCATCCCGTCTCAATCTTTTATCAAGACCTACAGTATTTCCCCTTACGATGCTTTCAAGCCCATGCTTATGGCGAATTTTATCAAGGGCTTGATAGAGTTGGATATACTCTTCAGTATCATCAAAAAGGTTGATTTGATAGTTACCATGTACTAATCCGCTGAGGCGAACCCCAATTAATCTAATCATCATTCTGCGGGTATATAATTGATCAAATAGTTCTTTACCAAACCGAATTAATGATTTATCGCTGGCAGTATAACTTATTCTTTTCTGTTTGCTTTCCGTATCGAAATTACTGTATCGAATTTTGATAGAGATAATGGAAGTCAGGCGGTTCTGGTCACGGAGTTTATGTGCTAACTTCTCAATCATCGCTACCAGTATGGCTTTCATTTGTTTTACGTCCATACTATCATCATGAAAAGTACTTTCAGTAGAGATCGATTTTTGTTCGGTATAGGGCGTAATAGGGGTATTGTCAATGCCTTGCGCTCTCTGCCACATCAAAATACCATTTTTACCGAAGGTATGTTCCATTAATTGTCTAGGAATTTGGCGGAGTGTTTCTACTCTTTTTACTCCCATAGATCGTAAAAGCTCCGAAGTTTTTTTTCCGATCATCGGGATTTTATGAACAGGCATAGGATCTAAAAACTCTATTTCTGTACCAGGTAGTATTTGTTTAGTATTATTAGGTTTGGCTTCTCCTGTGGCTACCTTCGATACCATTTTATTTTGAGATAATCCCATACTTATAGGAAGACCACTTTCTTTAATAATTTTCTTCCTTAGTTCTTTTCCCCATTGGTAGCACCCGAAATATTTATCCATTCCACTTACATCCAAATAGAATTCATCTACAGAAGCTTTTTCAAAAATGGGAGATTCACTTTTTATAATCTCTGTTATCATTTTAGAGTAATAACTGTAATTCTGCATATCTCCTGGAATTACGATTGCTTCAGGGCAAAGCTGTAGGGCTGATTTCATGGGCATGGCAGAATGCACCCCATGTACTCTGGTTTCATAACTACAAGCCGCTACCACACCTCTATGGCCACCTCCCACTATAACAGGCCTACCATTTAAACTTGAGTCCAATAGTCGTTCTACAGACACAAAGAAGGTATCCATATCTAAATGAATGATAGATCTTATAGTATTTTCTTTCATAAAACTAAAATAATTAGCTTTTATTTGGCTTTTACTCTATTTAATACTAAATTTATTATCAAAATTACTAAAATAAATAGTAATTAGAGTTAAAAAGTTCAGAGCTTTTAAAAAAATAAGTTTATGGATGTAAAAATTAAGCTATCGAGTAAGCGACTTAATTCTGGAAGATGTCAGGTTCATTTTCACGTAAAGGCGAAAGCTGGTGAGAGTAGTTGGTATGGTTATACCTTAGCTGATCCACATGATACTTTAAGTGAAGTGGTAGATAGGATTAGGGGTAGATTTAGCAGTGCAGAAGATAAAATTTCTTTACATCAAAAAGTATTATATCATTTGAATGATGCTTATCGTGAGCATGATAATTTGATGATTTTTAAAGCTTCTTAAATTACGAAACGAAATAATATAGAAATAAGTAGAAATACAGTCTTGAATCTTGTTATTTTACCTTTTACTAGATGCTTGATAAAACTACTTGTTACTAGATAAAAAAATGAGCTTGATTAATAATAACATAAAATATCTTCGGAAGGAAAAAGGTTGGACGCAGCAAGAATTAGCAGATGAACTAGGGGTGAAACGGCCTCAAATAGGATCTTATGAAGAGGGTAGGGCTGATCCAAGAATTCAGACTTTAATGAAGTTATCAGATTTATTTAATGTATCAGTTGATGATCTGATAGGGAAAGATTTATCTCGCCCTTTAAGTGTTGCTCGAAAGCCTACGAAGATTTTAGCCATTACAGTAGATAGTCAAGAGCGGGAAAATATTGAATTAGTGCCTCAGAAAGCTTCAGCAGGTTATACTAATGGCTATGCGGATCCTGAATATCTACAAGAATTACCACGCTTTCAATTACCTAATTTACCTACCAATAGTACTTATCGTGCTTTTGAAATTAGTGGAGACTCTATGCTGCCATTGGAACCAGGTACCATCATTATTGGGGAATATGTTGAAAGTGCTCAAGATATCCGAAATGGCAAAACATATATAATAGTTAGTGAGCAGGAAGGAGTAGTTTACAAGAGAGTTTTTAATTATTCTGATGAAAAGGGAGTACTTTTTATGGTGTCAGATAATACAGTTTACTCACCTTACGAAATTCCTGTTGAAAGTGTAATGGAAATATGGGAAGCTAAAGCTTTTATCAGCACTAAATTTCCAGATGTGAAGCACAATGCAGAACAGTCAATGAGTCTTCGAGAACTTACCAATATTGTATTGGAGATTAAGGATGAGGTAACTAAGCTGAAGAAGTGAATTGAAGTTCGCTATATTTTATAATATGTTCAGGTGATAATTAAATATTTTAATTATTTCTACCTGTGACTTAAATTAATTTTCTTTTTTAAGCTTTATAAACTTGAAATAAATCAAGGGTACGAAATACAAAGCGGTAAATGTGCCTATGGTAAGTCCACCCATCACAGCCAACACAAGAGGTTTTTGAAGTTCAGCACCTAAGCCACCAGATAATAACACTGGACTTAATGCTAAAAGGGTAGTGATGGAGGTCATCAGAATAGGTTTAAGTCTAATTATTCCAGCAGAGAAGATAGCTTCATACATACCTTCTTTATCCTTTTTCTCAAGAGCTTTGACATTTCGATTCATGGTATCTACTTTAAGGATTGCATCATTCACCATAATCCCAAGCATCACCACCATTCCAATTGCTGACATAATATTTATGCTGCTACCGCCTATCCAAAGCACTATTACAGAGCCCATGATACCGAAAGGCAGGGTGAAGATGACGATCAGTGGTTGCCAGAAGCTTTCAAACTGAGCTGACAGAATAAAATAAAGCAATACGACTGAGATCAGAAGGATGAAAGCGAGCTCATTTAGATTTTCTTGATCTGAGAAATAACGACCCGATACTTTCTGAATTAAAGCATTCTTAGTGGCCCATTCATTGATACCCGACAGGAGCTGAGCAGCTTCATTTTCCACATCATCTTCTGTTAGGCTAACAGAGAAGTAAGTGCCGGAAACATCTGCAGTAATTTTCTTCAATCGGGTTCCCCAGTCGTAGCTAACAAAGTTTTTCAGTTCATAAGTTTTTCCTTCTGCATTCTTCACTTTCGCAATTGACAGTAAATCCTCAAAAGCTTTCTGATTTGTTTCCAGCATTACCGGGGTAATGATGGCGAACTGCTTTAGTTCAGATATTTTATAATTTCCCAATACCCTTTGCAGCTGACTGATGATTTGCTCGGGACTTATGCCATATTTCAGGAGCTCTTGCTGTTTAATATTCATAATCATGCTGCTTTCTTCCTGCAGGGAAGGGCCGGGCTCAAAATCCTTTATTGGGAAAGTTTTGAGCTTTTGCTTTACTGCTGCAGGATCCGCTTCTTTGAGATTAGGATCCTGCCACTGAACTCTGAAAAAGGGTTCTTCACTGGCGAAAAGCATATCGAAGGCATTTTTTGCATTCTTTCTCTCAAAGCTTACACGAGGATAAGATCTTTTTAGTCTTTCTTCTAACAAATCTAGTTGGGTCTCCTTGGCCCTTTCTGAGTCAAACTCTAGGTAAATTAAACTCTGCTGTAATTCTGCATTTTCAAGGCTCAGTAAATATTGAGGTATACCCGCATCCGTTTCGCTATATTTAAGTGTTGAATTGACCTCATCGATCAGATTCTGAGCCCTTCTTGCATTTTCAGCTACATCAATGGGTTCATTCCAGTTTATATCCAAAACTGCATCAGTTCGGGTAATGGCAGGCAGACCTTTTTGTTCCAAATTCCAGAAGGCGACTAATCCGATTGGGATAATAAGGACAATGATCAGAAAACTGATCGACTTATTTTTGAAAGTCCAATGGTGCGAACGTTCGAAACCCCTCATTATACTTTTGAAGAATCGACTATCTTCCTTTTTGAAATTAGCTTTATTTTCAAAGAAAAGACGATATAACAGAGGCAGTAATACAAATGACACTCCAAGTGATACGGAAAGAATGATACCTACCGAGACCGCTTGGTCAAAAAAGAGAACTCCGCTGACCCCACTTAAAAATATTAAAGGAACAAAAACCGCCAGGGTAGTCAAAACGGAACTGATAAGAGCCCCTTGAACTTCGCTGACCCCAGCCACACAGGCATCGATCAAACTGAGGCCTTCCATTCTTTTTCTGCTGATATTTTCAAGTACGATAATGGCATTATCAATCAACATACCCAGCCCAAGTGCCAGGCCGCTTAAAGAGATGATGTTGATGCTAAGGCCAAATATTTCAAAAAACAGAAAGGACAAGATAAGAGAAAGCGGTAAACTAATTCCCATAATAACAGGTAAGCGAAAAGAGCCCATGAAGAGAAAGAGCACCACAAAAGCAAAAATACCCCCGAACAATAAACTTCCTTGTAAATTATTAATGCCTGCTTTCAAAAAAACGGATTGATCCTGAGTAATGGAGATATCAAGACTTGGATAATCCCTCTTGAATTGTTCTATCGATTTCTCTATTTCAGGCATGAGTTCCGTCATGACAGCTTGAGGCTGCTTATGAATATTCATTACAATGCCTCGGTTCTGATTAAAAAAGTGAAATCCGAAAACCTTTCCTTCCGCAGTTTTTACGGTAGCTAACTGCTTGATGGGTAGATATTTGTTTTCACTGATCTTAACTGGAATTTCCTGTATGTCTTCTGCATTATTAAGTCTACTTGCCATTCGCATATAATACTGATACTGGCCATCTTTAACTTCTACACCTCCAAGCTCTTGATTGGCTGACTTAATGGCTTCAGAAATAGAGGAGATTTCAATTCCTGCTCTTTCAAGAGCTGCTAAATCAGGGATGATTTTAATTTCTTCATTTACGATCCCATTTAAGTCTACAATTGAGATTCCTTCTATCTGCTCTATTCTTTTTTTAATCACATTTTCAGCCAGACGAGAACTTTCGATCATATTATCTCCATCTTTCGGGATTAGCTGGAGCTTGGCTATGGGGATGTCAGTATAATTTACGCGAATGACACGGGGCCTAGACATATCAGCTGGAAATTGATCTGTCAATCGATCGATCTTTTCATTGACCTCTACAAAAGCCAAATCCATTCTCTGGCCGTAATTAAATCGCAATCGAATCAAACCGTTTTCGCTGGAGGCAGTAGACTGCAGATCGTCTAAACCTTGCATGGTGGCAAGTGACTCTCGCATCGGTTTTAGAATATTGTTTTCGATTGCTTCAGGCGAAGCATTGGCATAATCAATTCGTATGGCCATCTCAGGCATATCAATATCGGGCAGCAAAGAAACAGGTCGGTTAAGCCAGGCTAGAACGCTTAAGCAAATAAGCGCAACAAAGGTCATAATGACCGCAATGGGTCTTTCGATAAAGTATCGCGTCATTATTCTTTGGCGTTTTGAATACTGATAGGAGCATCGTGCGCTAACTGCAGATTATTATTGGTAATGACCAACATACCTTCCTCCAGGCCGTCTGTGATTTCCACCATCTCTCCATTGTCAAATCCAAATTCCACATAATTCCATTTGGCTAAATCCCCCTCAATAGAAAAGACGACTGGTTTTCCCGATCGTAGAACTAAGCTGCTTTTAGGAACCTGCAGTCTGTCGCCTTTTGGTATTCTTACCTCAACTTCAACATTCATTCCAGGCCAGAGAGAGTGCTGGCCTTTTACCAAGATCTGCACCTGCACCAATCCGTTTTCATCTACCTTTGGGTTGACTGTAAATACTTCTCCAGAAAAAGTAGCATTCATTGCAGCATTAGTGATTTCTGCAGGCATTCCTGTCTTGAGATTTAATGCTTCACTTTCGAGAAGGAAAAGCTCCACCATCAAACGATGATTAAATTCTGATAAGAGTTCATCACCGGCCACTACATTTTTCCCGGTAAAGGCTTGTACATCGTAAAGAGTTCCACTGAAGGGAGCGCGTATGATCGTTTTCTCCAAGGCAATTTGAGCTTTCTTGAGTTGAATGCTACTTTCTTGTAAGCCGCTGGCAATTTTAAGTTTCTGATACAGGCTGTCCTCTTCGGGCTTCGCCTGAGCGAGCAATTTAGGAAAACCGATCAGGCTGTTTTCAAATTCCAGCTTATTCTTTTCGTAGTTGTTTTCCGCAGACTGCAACTGCAGCAATGCCTCTCTCTGATCTAAGCGAATCAATTCTTCGCCTGCCGAAACCTTTTGACCAGATTGAATATTTGCTTTTGTAATATTACCATTAGTTTCTGCTAATATCTTTACATCCTTATAAGCCTTTACTTTTCCCGAGCTTTGAATGAGGAGATAAAAGGGGGCTTTCAGGGCAGTATCCATCATGACCATTGTATTGGGGGCAGTATTATTTATACCTTGAAGAGCCGTTTCCTCAGTCGTTTCTTTTTCTTTCTCACATGAGAGTAGGGGAAAGGCAAGTAGCAGAAAGCTTAGTATTCTTGGCATATAGATTTTGGTTTACGCTTAAAACTAGCATATTAGGAGGTTACTTTCAAAAGAAAGATAAAGAGATTGAAAACAAATTGTTTTTAGATTTAAAATATTGCAAATCTAGAGTAGACTTTTTAATGATAAAATTATACTGAGCGTTATAAATATTTCTATGTTTTGGCATTGAGAATGGCCAGGCAAGAATCTTTAACCAAGGGATTAAACTTTTACAAAAATATTATTTTATAGCTTTGAAATATAGGAGTTATGAAGGTTGTTTAATTTTTGAAACTAAGATTGTAATAATTGAAGAATTATATAATGTATCAAATATATTCTTTGTTTTAAAGAATAACCCATGTAATAAATTTTGCATTTACATTTTTTTTTTTGATTTACGACATCAACTCAGTTAAACTATAAAATGTAGTGACTGATTCAAAACAGTACCCGCTAGCAAACGCTGTTTTGACCAAAACCTGCAGAGTGAAGAAATTTGACTTGTACTCACCTTATTAGGCCTTTGGTAGTTCAAGGAAGCTTTATTTTCATGGTTTAGTTAATGCTTTGTTTGATAAATAAACAAGTTTCAAAAATAAAAATCATTAAAATGAAAAATGTTAAGAAAGTATTTGCAGCATTTGTTTTTTCTGCATTTGTATTAAGTAGTTTAAGTGTCTTTGCACAACAAACAATCAAACCAGACCATGAAGATAAAAAGTTTGATGGAAATGATTGTTGTTCTGGATCTGGTAATTGTATTGTTGGTCCAGATTTCTGTTAATTACACTAAATGGGTAGTTTTGTAACTACCCATTTTTATGTCTGATTTTGTGTAAATTTTTCAAATATTGATTAATATGATTAAGAAAATATTGTTTATTGTTTTTCTAAGTACAATAATTTCATGTAGTAAAAGAGAAACAAGTGAAGTAAATACTGGAACCTCTAAAGAATTTGAAAACATATTTAGTTTTCAACCAAGTAAGCTTATAAAGGTTAAAATTGATGAATTTACTCCTTATCGTACCTTTAATTCACAGTTGATAGATGAAGATTCGAATAACCCTATATTGGTATGGGAAAATGCCCCACTGAATGCTTTGGAATTTTATAGTTTAAAAGATCAGAAATTAGTCAAAAGAATTAAAATTAAAAAAGATGGACCTGATGGTATTAACGGCCCTATTAGGGGCTTTGAATATCTAGCTAAAGATTCAATTTTGGTTTCTAATGGGCGGAGATACGAGTTTTTTTTGATTAATGAGGAAGGATTGCCATATAAGAAGTATGTGGTCTATTCTGAAGATGTTGATAAGTTATCAGTTCCGATTGTATATGATAATAAACCCATAATGTATTCATATCCAAATGTTTTTGTTGTAAGTAAGCCTGATAAAGACTATAATTCCGAGGGTTGGTGGAATGGTAATATGTTACTAAAAATAAACCTTCAAAATAAAGAGTTTGAGTATTTGTTAAACGGACCTGAAAAATACTTTGATAAGATACATGGTGCGTATTTTTCTCATCATTCAATGGTAATGAATGAAGATGAAGAAATAATTATTTCCTATCCGATAGATTCTGATATAGCCATTTTCAACCCAGAGAATCAGAATGTAGATTGGAAATATGGGGGGTCTAGGTATTTTCACAAAATACCAGATTGGAATAAACCTAAATCTAATAAAGATGAAAAGTTTTACATCGAGTCAAATTCATATAGGGAGGTTTTTTATGACAAATGGCGTGATGTATATTATAGAATAGCGTATCGTAGAGTAGATTATATAGATAAAAATGGATTAAGAGTAAATTGGAATTATAAACTCCCTTCAATAATTATTTTAGATAACGAGTTTAAGAAAATAGGTGAATATGACCTACCTAAAAACACCTACTATACCAGAAATACTTTTGTCGGTGAAAAGGGACTATACATATCAATTAATCATGAAGAAAATTCAAATGCAGATGAAAACTACCTTACTTTCCAAATATTGGAACCAGTTACTGATATTTAAAATTATATTGATAAGTATGTTTGGATGTTCAAGTAACGTTGAATACTCGTCAAACGATAATTTCATTGATTTTTTAAATCAATTAGAAATTTCAAGTGAGAAGAAAAATAAGATTTTTATAATTATTCCTATGAATAATAGTTGTTCCAGTTGTAGAAAAATGACAATTGAAAAGATTCCATATTTTTTAACATTTAAGGATTTAAATATCATCTTATCTGATTATGGTAAAAAGAATATCAATATATCTATTAATGAAGATATTTTAGATAATTCTAACGTCCATATTGATGATAATTTTTTATCAAAGCGATATCAGTTGTTGACTGATTATCCAGTGATATATTTCACAAATAGTAATTTAGAGGTTTTCAATAAAAAAATCACAGCAGCAACATTTGATGCTGATATATAAGATTTTAAAAATATAGTACATGAAAATTATAATACTGTTATAAAATAATAAACAGCATCATGTTTAGACTTGATGTTGTTATTTTTGAAATTGCAGGTTTGTTTTGATTCGTAATTGTCAGTTTTTATCAATTATAGTAGGGTTGAAAAATCCTAAATTCTAAAACAAATTTGAGATAATGAGCGCTTAGTTCATTATCTCTTTTTAGAATGATTTTCAATCTTAAAACCTAAAAACGTAGTATCTCTTTTCCTCATCCCCCGATAATTCCTATCTTTACCATATGTCCGCGTTTCGCATTATTATCTCATTTTTGGTGATCAGTTAAAAGGGTTTGGCGCTTATTCCGAAACTGTCTATCTGCCTTAATCTATATTTACAGTGGAGGTAATAAGAGTGTAAATTTGGTAGCTACTATTATTTTTAGAATAGTATAATTATTCAAACAAGTCTTTAGTTTGTGACAAAAACTAATGTAATAAATTTTGCATTTACATTTTTTTTTTTTGATTTTAGGTATCAACTCAGTTAAACTATAAAATGTAGTGACTGATTCAAAACAGTACCCGCTAGCAAACGCTGTTTTGACCAAAACCTGCAGAGTGAAGAAATTTGACTTGGCCCACCTTATTAGGCCTTTGGTAGTTCAAGGAACGTATTTTTCATTATTTAGTACATATTGAGGTTGATGTTAGTTAATTTTTAACTTTAAATTTATTTATTATGAAGAAGAAAATATTTTATTTCGTCTTATCATTTTTTTCGATTTTAGCAATGAGTAGCATCGATTTTAGTAGATCATTTGCACAAACTGGGGCCACATGCTATTCCTCTGATATGTATATTTGTAGAGGGTGCACTATTGGAGGATCCCTACGCAACTATAAACAGGTTACTTTTTGTACACCTATTGATCCAGTAAATTGATTTTTTAAAATGATACTGTTTCAAGTATAATATACTAAAACCAATTATTAATAGTAGTATACTAAATATTGATACGAGTATATTTTTTGAGACAGTATCTTTAAAGATTTATAAAAATGCATTCAATAAAAACATATGTTATAGCTGTTTTTTTAGTATCAGCACTATTTAGTTGTTCAAATTCGGAAAAAATAAAACATTTCTCTTTAACTCACGAAGTCATAGATTTGGATCCACATTATTATGGTAAAGATTATCAGTTTGATATTTCAAATGATACATTAATAATTCTAGATGGTTATTCCGATGATAAATTATTTAATGTATATAACTTAAAAAATAATAAACTGATCGGAAAATTTGGAATTGTTGGAGAAGCACCCTATCAGGTTAGCAGATCTGGTTTTTTTTTCTGGGATAAAAGTCAAGGTAAAATTTTTATTGCAGATTATGCTAGCTTAAATCTAAAAGAGTTTAAAATAAATGCAGCTTTAATTAATAAAAAGTATCAACCGAATGTGATCCATCATCCCAGAGATTTAACTGTTGCTTTTTTTCAATCCATTAACGATAGTACCTTTATTACGAGGCAGTTAGATCAAACTGATGATTTATTAGTTACATTTAATCAGGAAAAAGTTTTAGATACAATTGGAAAATGGTATAGTAATCGAGATCCTATACTGTTGTTTGATAAATTTCAGCAATATTATTACGTAAACAATAAACATCCCCATCAAAATAAGTTTGTAGCTTCATATTTTAGCTACGACATTATTCAAATTGTGGATGGAGAGACAAGAGAAAGTACTATAGTCCAAGGTCCGGATAAAATTTCTTATAAGGATAATAAAGATGAGTTTTTAGCTTATAGGTGGGCTGAAACAACAGGTAATTATATTTATGCCAGTTATATCGGGGAATTTGCAAGCAATGATCCAAATACTTCACAATATGCTGAAGAAATCCATGTGATCTCATGGGAGGGGGAGCATATTGCACGACTTGACTTAGATGTTCCAATACGATTTTCTCATGTAGATGAAGAGAAAGGTTTTATTTATGCCTTAGCCGATGATAAAAATGGAAATTTTGTAAAGTTTAAATTACCCGAATTATGAGATTTAGTATTTTAGTTCTTTTAAGTATTATAAAATTTAATTTCTTTTCTTATTCGCAGTCTGTTCAAGTTACAGCATTTGACGAATCTGATTATAAAAAGATAGCTGGTGTCCATACAATAGGCTTTCATCACTCTTCTTATAATCATAACGCTAAAGATGTTAGGGTCTTTTTAGTGGAAGGGAAATATTGGTTGTTTCCTGCAGTGGGGCTACGTTTTGGTGGTAATACTAAAATGGAAAGTGTTCCATCTGACATTGAAATGTTTAAGAAGGAAAATCATTATACATTCAATATTGATCAGGTAGGAACTTATACTTTTAACATAAGTACAATAAATCCTACAAATAATTTAAATGATTTACTGTATGTAATTTATAAAGCATATGACCCCAGTGTCAGGAAGGATATTGACTCATTCTCCTACACCGCTTTAGATAAACAAAAGATATCTTCTGATAACACTGATAAGCAGTATTCTGTGATTTATTTTGCTGGGAGAATGGATTTAATTGAACGAGATCAGATTGAAAGTTTAAATAATTTAAAAACTAAATTTGACATGGTACAATTCATCTGTATGTTTAAAGAAACAGAAGCTGAACTGATTCCTTTTAAAGAAGAAACTAATTTCAATTGGAGTATTATTCCTTCAGTTAATTCAAGAGAACTAACAAAATACCAGATAGGAAAACTTTTGTCAGAACCTTCTATTTACCTTGTTGACAATAATCTAAATAAAATTATCTACCATTACTATGGGGTTTATAATCTGCCAATGGTATTAACGAAAGCTTTGAAAGAGATACAATAATTTTTCAAAGAGAAGCTCAATATTTTTATATATTAATATACTTAGTTTTTATTATTGGAATAAGGAATTCAAAACCTAAAGCCCTAGTTCTCATCTTTGCAACCCCCAATAATTCCTAACTTTACCGCATGTCACCATTTCGAATTATTATCTCATTTTTGGTGATCAGTTAAAAGGGTTTGGAAACTGTCGATCTGCCTTAATCTATATTTACAGTGGAGGTTATAAGAGTGTAAATTTGGTAGCTAATATTATTTTTAGAATAGTATAATTATTCAAATAAGTATTTAGTTTGTGACAAAAACTAATGTAATAAATTTTGCATTTACATTTTTTTTTGATTTATGACATCAACTCAGTGATACTATGAAATGTAGTGACTGATTCAAAACAGTACCAGCTAGCAAACGCTGTTTTGACCAAAACCTGCAGAGTGAATAAATTTGACTTGCCTCACCTAAATAGGCCTTTGGTAGTTCAAGGAAAGTTTTTTCATGAAATAGTATATGTTGAGGTTGATGTTAATTTTTTTTAACCTTAAAATTTGTTGTAATGAAAAAGAAATTAATTTTCGCTTTATCATCAGCTATTTTGGCAGGTGGTCTCTCCTTTGGAATAATGTATGAAGCTAAGTCCCAAGATACCTTCAAGCCTCCATTTTGTGATAATGGGGTAGTGAAAGGAAAAAAAGTGTTTGGCGTTTGTATGGGTACAGGAGATGATTGCTTTAGATGTGAAATTTTTTAGAAAACAATAAGTAGAAAACTGGGTGATGTGATATTCACCTAGTTTTAATATTTTATGAAAAACAAAATAATATTCCTTTTAGTCGTTCTTTGGACTTGCTCTTGTAATGACCAAACACATCAAAACGAAAACCTTGATTATCGAATTCTTAAAAAAATCGAAATCGAGTTAAGTTCAAAAAATCAGTACATACATAGTCAACTCCAATTTTTGGATAGCTGTACAATAATCGCATTAGATAGAAATTTTCGGAAACTAGACATTATATCAATTTGTGATGAAAGATTTGAAAAGTCAATCTTGCTACAAGATGACGGTCCTGATAAAGTATATCCAGTAAGCTCATTTTTTTATCATTCAGTAGATTCAATATTTCTGTTTTCCTTAGATGCAGTTACTTTTCAATTAGTTGACACTAGTTCTCATGTATTGAACGAGTGGAGGCTCCAAAACTTAGTTTTTCCGGATGAGGTTTTTGCAAATATTTCAGGAAGTAATGGATATTTTGATCCGTTTTCTTTAACTCAGAACGGAATGTTTCATCTCCCGTTCAATTTTGATGAATCAAAAAATAGACTGACAGTAAATATTTTGCCTCAATCGGAATTCATGGGTTTCAAAGATAGAAAGACCTATTACTCCTCACCTTTGATCGGAATTTACTCATTGGAAAATAATTCTTTCATGTCGTTTTCTGGCGAATGGCCAGATTTGTATCAAGCTGATAAAACGCCAAACAACCCCTTCAATAACTTTGTCTTTAATGACAAACAAAAGTTCGTAATTAATTTCTATAACTCTGACAAAGTTTTTTCAAGTGAAAAAAATGATTTCTACAGAATAAGTAGTAATTATTTTGATGAAAGATACACACTATTTTCAATAGATGCTGAGGCAGATTATACGACAGAACAAGAATTAAATGCCTTTCATAAGGACGAAGGTTACGTGAATTTAGTTTTTGATCCATTTAAACGTTTATATTATCGCATTGCTAAGCACAGTAATGATAATCTAGGGAAAGAAAATAGTCATAGAATGGAGGCAGAATGGTCAATCATTGTTTTTAATGAAAACTTCGTAGTACTAGGAGAGGTTTTAATGCCGAAAAAAACCTATAATTATCTCCAAATATTGCCAACCAATTCTGGGTTGCTGGTTAGCAAAGAAAACATTTATTCACCAACCAATAATGAAGAGCTTTATGAATTTGACCTTATCGAAATTACTTTGTAAAATATCCGTTTTTTTTATTGTGACTTTTTCAGTAAATATAGCTGACGCTCAACAAATAGAGGAAAATTATATTTTTTACAGTCCATCTGATGCCCAAATAGGAAATTTGACGTTTCTCAATAATAATACTAAAATGTTTTCAAATGGGAATTCTCTGTTGTTGATAGGAGATAAAACTAGACATTTAGATACGCTTAATCTTAGCAATTACGGTTTTTCAAGTTTTATTCAAAATATTTCAGTTATAAATGATAGTCTTTTTTCTATCAGTACTTTAAGTGAATTCTTAAAAATTGATATTAATGAAAACCAATTTAAGGTAATAAATCAAATGAGTAAGGCAGATTTAAGGAAGCAAGATATTGATTATGACCAATTCATTTTTCTTGATGATGGTTTTTTAACCTTAAATATTAATTCGAAAAGAAAAACTATTAAGTACAAAATTGCAAAATACTCAAATCAATTCAAAAAAATAGCCGAAGAGGAATTTGAAATATCTGAAATTGATAAAAACGATTTTAGTTACAAAGCGGTATCCTATCCTCATAACTATTATTTAACCAAATCTAATTATCTCGGGTTTTCCTTGAAAGAAGGAAAAGCTTTTATCTTATTGGATTTAATTTCTTTTAATCTTAAAAAGATTGATTTACAAAATCTTACTACACCTGAAGAAGGAATAGAAATATTTTATAACAGAGCGGATGATTCCTATTACATGGTTAAATATAATGCATTAGGTAACCAAAAATCTAGATTAACTATTTATGATGTTGATCCATTTACTTTCGACCACTACAAATTAAATGAACTAGAAATTGACGTGAAAAAGGTTCGAGGTGGATTCCACAATGGGAAAATGTTGCTAATGGATGATTTTAAAGGATCTTTAGGCTTCTATTTAGTACCTATAAATGATTTACATAAGATATGAAGTACTTGAAAATAATAATTCTTTTTTTGCCTTTATTTTCTTGCTCTGAAAGAAGTAATGTTGAGTTATTCTTTGACGAAGAACTTAAAATACAGTCTGAAAATAGAAAAGGGCAATTCTATTATTTCATTAACACCCAATCATGCAGTGGCTGTTTGGAGATAAATAATCTTTTCCTCTTAGAAAATGAATTAGACTTTTTAAATCTGGTTTTTATAGGAGATATGGAGAATAGAGGCTTTTTTAATAGACAAGATTACAATCTTAATAATTGGTCCATAAAAGAAATTAAAGAATAAAGCTTTTTTAAATATAATATCTACACAAATGATCCTTTATTAGTTAAGTTTAATGAATATGGAGAGCTAGAATATGCTAAAAATATAGGTGTTAGTCAGATCGGGATTTTGAAAAATCTAAAAAATTAATTTTTCTCTTTAAACTAAGGTGGAAAACTGTATTATTATGTGTTATCCAAGACCTACATATGCAACTCTAGAATGTGACAGACAAGGGTTTGATGATTGTGTTACCTTACCTAAAGGGCCTTGAGATCATAAAATAATAGCAAATTAATTATTTACTGATAATATAAGGGGTGGTAAATTCCACTCCTTACATATGATTTGATTAAACCAATGGAAATAAAAAAAATATTCTTTCTCTTAATAATAACATTCTTCATTTATTCCTGTAGCGATAAAATTGATTCTTCTAAGGAGCCCAAGATTAAAGTTGCACGAAGCTTTCTGGAATTAAAAGTTAATGATAGTACTTCAAACATAAGCAGAGGACTGCAAGCCTTTAATAATGAAGGCCATGAGATATTATTTAATATTAACTGGGGACTAAATAGTTTGCAGATATATAATTTGGAGGATAGTAAATTAATAAAAGAGATTTTTTTTGAAACGGAGGGAGAGAAATCCGTAGGAAGAATTTTTGGATTTCATGTTCATTCTTTAGATAGTATATTTCTATTCAGTCAGAGAACTTCTGAATTTTCTATTATTGATACTGCTTATAATATTAAAGATAAGATTGAATATACCGCACCTGATGTGTATTCAAATGCTTTTGTCCATAATTCTTATTTCTTGAGTACACCAATACTTATTGATAACAAATTGATAGTAAAAACACACATTCAGGGTAACTATCGATCTATGACTAATGCTGAATTAGAAAAAAAATCAATCTCTTACTCAATAGATATTAAGAGTGGAGAAACAGAATTATTAGTTCAAAAATATCCTGAAGATTACTTGAATGAAGGGCTTAAGTTTTACGAGTACAGCATGGCAGGTCATGAGGATCAAATAGTTTTCTCTTTTTTTGGCGATCATAGGCTATTTTATACTTCCAAGGAAGATGAAAATAAACTTCAGTCTACAGTAGCGAAGAGTAAATATTTAGCTGATAAATTACCATTATTTCCCGTGAATGGGGCCAGGGAAGAAACATATGAATACTTATTTGCAAGTGATCACTATGAAAGTCTCCTTTATGATAAGTACCGAGATCTTTATTATAGGTTTGCTTATCCACAGCAGAAGTTTGAAAATATAGAAGACTTACAAAGATTTAGGGATGCCCCTGACTCTTTTTCACTGATGATTTTAGATGGAGACTTAAACATCATAGAGGAAATACTTTTTGATGAATCTAGATTAGTACCTAATAACGTTTTTGTAGGAAAAAAAGGACTGTATATCTCAACAAGCCATCCTTTAAATCCAGAAATGAAAGAGGATAAAATGATTTTTGATTTAGTAGAAGTAAAAATGTAATAAATAATCGAAAGGAATTATTTCTGCTGGCTTTAGAAAAAAGAAATATTTGAACAGACTAAATAGGTAGTTTTCAACTTCTTGATCAGACAATAATTCCTATCTTTACCCCATGACCCCATTTCGAATTATAATTGCGTTTTTAGTCGTCAGTTTAATGGGTTTAGCCTTGATCCCAAAGCTGTCAGTCAACCTTAACCCTACTTATCAGACCCCTGAAATAAGTATCCAGTTCAGTGTTCGTAATGCAGATCCTACGCAGGTAGAAAAATTAGCTACTGCACCATTAGAAAACATATTGTCGCAATTGAGAGATCTCGATGAGCTCAATTCACAATCACGCTATGGAAGCGGTAATATCACGCTTCGCTTCTCCAAAAATGCCGATTTAGCCTATAAACGTTTTGAAGTAGCCACCTTAATTCGTCAGCTGTATCCTCAATTAGATGAAAAAGTAAGCTATCCGATTTTGCGTAGCAGTGGGGGCGATGAAGAAACAGAGAATAGTACGATTTTACGTTACACGGTACGAGGGCCGTTCGCCTCATATCGGATCAAAGAAATTACTCAAGAGTCCATCATTAAGCCTCTGCAAAATATTCCGGGAATTGAATCCCTTCCGGTCTACGGAGCCAATAGTTTGCAGCTCAGTATCAAATTTCATCCCGCAAAAATAGAAGCCTACGGCCTAAGTACGGATGATTTGAGAAATGTAATTCAACAAAGTGGTCAGTTGAAGTATCCGGGCTTAGCCCAAAGTGCCGGAAATGAAAAGTATGTATTGATACTTGATCAGAGGTTCAGCGATATAGAAGAAATAGGTTCGCTTAAGGTAACGAATCAGAAAAGCGGCCATAGCTATCGCTTAAATGAATTAGCGGATATAAATATTGAAGAGCAACAGCCTAACAGTCATTATCGAATTAATGGTGAAAACTTTGTAACGCTCACGGTTGAAGCCAGAAAAGGGGTGAACCGCATAAATCTTGCAAGAGAAGTGAAATCCAGGCTTGAAAGCATCGAAAGCAAGCTGCCGGAAGGCATTGCTTTGCGTTTGGTGTATGACGATACTGAATACCTGGAGAAAGAGCTCGACAAGTTATACGAGCGCTCCATTTTATCGATGGGTATACTCATCCTTTTTATCTTTTTAATTAATAGAAATTGGCGCTATCTGCTAGTGCTTTTTGCTGGTATATTTGTTAATGTTTCTTTATCGATCATAGGCGTTTGGGCCTTGGATATTGAAATTCATCTCTACTCTTTAGCCGGCTTGACCATTTCCTTTGGTTTAATAGTAGATAACGCCATTGTGATGATCGATCACATTCATAAATATAAAAACAGGCATCTGTTCCTTGCCTTATTGGCGGCTTCACTGACCACAATTGCAGCACTTTTATTGGTTTTTTTATTACCGGAAGAACAAAAGATGAATCTTGTAGATTTCTCAAAAGTGGTCGCCTTACTTCTTGGAGTCTCTCTTTTGGTCGCTTTATTTTTTACTCCTGCGCTTTATGCACTTTTATTCAATTCATTTAATCGAAATTTCAAAGGAAATAGCTTAAGGCAATTAAGGAGGAAGGTTCGTTGGTTCCAGAGATATTCGAGCGCAATTCATTGGTCGGCCCGCTATCGCAAAAGCTTTTTTGTAGTTTTATTACTGGCTTTCGGTCTTCCGATTTTCATGCTTCCGGCTAAATGGGAAGATCATGAATGGTACAATAAGATCATCGGATCAGATATTTATCAGGATGATATTCGTCCAATATCTGATAAATGGTTAGGGGGAAGTTTACGACTTTTTGTCCGGAATGCCTATGAGCGATCAAGCTACAGGCAGAACGAAAAAACCCGTCTTTATCTGACAGGGAGATTGCCTTATGGTAATACTATCGAGCAGATGAATACGATCATGAAGGATTTCGAAGAATTTCTGCTCAAGCAGGAAGGAATTGATATCTTCACTACTCAAATCTATTCTGGTCAGTATGGTCGAATTGAGATCATTTTCAAAGAAGATTATGAGAAATCTGCATTTCCCTATCAGCTGAAAGCACGCTTGTCATCAAGAAGTACCAATTGGAGCGGAGTGCAATGGAGTGTGTATGGGGTGGGGCAGGGCTTCTCCACCGGTTCCAGTGACCGAATTCCTTCTTTTAGGGTTAATTTAAAAGGATATAATTATTTTGAATTGGAGAATCAAGCTGATAAGCTTGCTGCCATGCTTCTTAAGCATCCTAGAATACAAGAGGTGAATACCAATGAACGGATGAGTTGGCGAGATCAGAAAAGTAAAGAGTATATCATTCGTCCAGACTTGCAGGAATTAGCTTTTCACAATATTAGCTTGTCGGAATTTACGAATGCCATAAGAATGCATGCTCCGGCTAATGCAGCCTCTACATATCTACCGATCAATGGTGAGCAGTATCCTGTGGTTTTAGTATCTAGCCAGGCTAATAATTTCGATAAATTTGCGTTGGAACAATATAATCTCGATTACGATGGGAAGAGAATTCCAAGCAGTAATTTAAGTAAGTTGCAATTGGAGAGTACAGCAAATGCCATCTACAAAGAAAACCGGAGTTACATTAGGGTGTTGAGCTTTGAATATTACGGCTCTTCTCGTTTTGGAAGTAAGTATTTAGATGAAGTATTAGCATCTTACGATCAAATTAAGCCACTTGGCTATAGTGCTGAAGAGCAGTCTTTTAGTTGGGGGTCAGATGCCGCTAAAAAGCAATATTCCTTGCTGCTGTTACTGATAGTGGCTATTTTCTTTATCTGCAGCATTTTGTTCGAAAGCTTCAAATTGCCTTTTTACATCTTACTTCTCATACCACTTTCATTTATCGGGCTTTTTCTGACTTTCGGTTGGTTTGAGTTTTACTTCGACCAGGGAGGATATGCTGCCTTTGTGATGTTGGGCGGTTTAACGGTGAATGCAGGCATCTATATTCTTTATGATTTTAAGAATAGAAAGGTACAAAACAGCAGAGGTTTTCTAAAATCTGTAAGTACGAAAGCAGCTCCGATATTATTAACCATTTTCTCTACCTGCTTTGGATTGGTTCCATTTGTAATGAACGGGCAAAATGAAGTCTTTTGGTTCTCTTTAGCAGTGGGGACGATTGGTGGACTGATATTTTCTATGATCGGAGTATTCTTCTTTTTTCCGTTGCTAGCTATCAATAAGAAGTAAAAGTTTAATCAATAACTTTTTTAAAAAAAGCTAAGCAATTTGGTTTGTAAATCCGCTAACCTAAGCTAGCGGATTTTATATGTTTTATGATTTTAAAGCAGCCACACCCGGAAGTTCTTTGCCTTCCATGTATTCTAATAATGCACCGCCACCTGTAGATACATAACTTACTTTGTCTCCATATCCTAAAGTATTTACTGCTGCTGCAGAATCACCGCCACCAATTAATGAGAAGGCCCCATTTTCGGTTGCTTTCACTACGGACTCAGCTATTGCTTTTGTACCTTTTGCAAAGTTTTCCATTTCGAAAACTCCCATTGGTCCATTCCATAATATAGTTTTCGATTCTTCTACAGTTTTTTGGAATATCGCAGTGGCTTCGGGTCCAATATCTAATCCCATCCAGCCATCTTCTATTGCGTGGTTTTGGGCAATTTTAGTGTTAGCATCATTAGCAAAATTGTCAGCTACAATAGAATCTATTGGTAATTTTAATTCAACTCCTTGCTCTTTAGCTTTTTGAATAAGTTCGTTTGCTAAATCTAATTTATCTTCTTCTACTAACGAGTTTCCGATTTTACCACCCATTGCTTTAAAGAATGTATAAGACATTCCTCCCCCAATAATTAAGTTGTCAACTTTAGGTAATAGCTTTTCTATAATTTGAATTTTATCAGATATTTTAGCACCTCCCATAATGGCAGTATATGGCTTCTCTGCTTTTTCTAGTACTTTATCAGCATTTTCAATTTCAGCTGCCATTACAAAACCAGCCATTTTATCTTCAAAGAATTGCGCTACTACTGTAGTAGAGGCATGCGCTCTGTGAGCTGTACCAAAAGCATCATTTACATATACATTTCCTAATCTAGATAAAGCTTTTGCAAACTCTTCATCACCTTTTGTCTCTCCTTCGTGAAAACGAACATTTTCTAATAATAAAACTTCACCGTTTTGAAGTTTTTCAACCGCCTGTTCAGCTTTTTCACCTATGGTATCTTCACTAAAATGTACCTTTGCACCATAAGCCTTTTCTAAATCTGCAACAATATGTTTTAATGAAAATTTGTTTTCGGGACCGTTTTTAGGTCTTCCAAGGTGAGACATAAGGACTGCTTTTCCGTTATCATCCAATATTTTTTTGATTGTAGGTACAGTCGCTTTTATTCTCGTATCATCCGTAACTTTAAAATCTGCATTAAGTGGAACATTTAAATCTACTCTTACTAATGCCGTTTTGTTATGAAATGAAAAATCTTTTACAGTTTTCATGGAGTTTTGTTTAATTGTTATAATTCAGTCTTTTACTGCTGCTCTTCGCAGTCTGTCATTTATTGCTTTTCCTAAACCAATAGAAGGAACTTCTTCTGTAATTATTATATCTATTTCGCTTTCATCTAATGTACGTAGATGTGAAAATAAGTTTTTTGCAGCCTCGTGCATATCATCTGATTTGGTAAGTTGTAACGAGACTTTTACATTTTCATCATACAGCTTAGAATAAGAAAGGATACCGATTTTTTTATTTTTATTTGCCGTTATAAGCTCTGGGATATTCCCTAGTAATATGTTTTTTGTAGGAGCATAATGGCTTTTTAACATTCCTGGTGCATCAGGCTCTGAACTGGAATGAGGGAGTACTTTAACTTTACCAATCACTTTTTCAATTTCTTGAATATCTAATCCACCTAAGCGATAAATGATAGTTTCATTATCCTCAAATCCAACTATGGTTGATTCAATTCCAACTTCACTAATAGCACCCTCTAAAATATAAGGTATTTTATCACCTAATTGTTTTTCTACATGTTGAGCACTTGTTGGGCTTATGTATCCAAAAGGATTTGCACTGGGTGCAGCAAGCGGGTAGTCTAATGTTTTAAGTAATGCTAGTGCTTTCGGGTGGTTAGGGATTCTGAAAGCGGCTCTTTTTAATCCAGAACAAGTAAGGTCTGGAATTTTATCATTTCTATCTAATAATAAGGTTAGAGGCCCAGGCCAAAAAGCATCCGCTAGTTTAATAGCATTATTTGGGATTTCAGTGACATATTCTCTGATAGCATCAATACTATAAGAATGTAGAATTAAAGGATCGAAATGAGGTCTGTTTTTTACTTCGAAAATTTGACTCACCACTTCAGCTTTCAACCCATTTCCAGCTAATCCATATACCGTTTCTGTGGGCAAACCAATCAACCGATCCTGATCAAGGTATTCTTTCGCTTTAATTATGTCACTATTTATTTCTGCCATCATTAATGTGCGAATTTAAGTTAATTTTTTATTGATGTCACAGATTTATAAATTGAGAATGATATATTTATAATCAAAACCTATAAAACAGAAAATTATGAGCAGAAAGTCAAGAAATTTAATGAAGCTAATTGCGATTATAGTTATTCTAGTTCTGGTGTTTATGGAGTTGAATATTATTGCTATACCTGCGCTTGCCCCTTATAAATTTTGGTTAAGCGTAGTAGCTTTCGGTATGGTTTTAATTGCCTCTCGTTAAAGATTTAATATTATATGTATGAAAGGGAGTAAACACATTACTCCCTTGTCATTATTTACAAAACTTTTCTATTGCTTCTATCGCATCTTGAAAACCTCTGTTTTTTGCTTTTATAAGGTCATCACATCCTCCTTCTTTATTTCCGGTATTAATTTTGATAAATCCTGCCCAGTAATAACTTTCTCCACTTTCTGGATTTATTTTCAAACTTAACTGTAATAAGCTATCAGACTTATTAAATGATCCAAATTGCAAAAGAGTTTTGGCACTGTTGAGATATGGTATATGATTATTTGGTGAAAGTTTAATTGCAAAACGGTTATCTTCAAGTGCTGCATCATATTGTTTTAATTCAAATAATGCGGATGCTCTGTTGATGTATAAATCTGCAGTATTTGGCCTTAAATCTATTGCTTTGTTGTAATCTAATAATGCTTTTTCGTAATTTTCTCTCTGTAAATGTACATTTCCCCGATTATAATACGGCTTATAATTTGATGAATCAATAATGATTGCTTTTGTGAAATCTTCAACGGACTTTGAATAATCTAATAATTGAAGATAGGCGACACCTCTCATATTGTATGCATCTGCATTATCATTATTTTTAGAAATGACCCTATTTAAGTAATCTATAGCCTCTTTGTAATTTTCGGCTTGCATCTTTTTCCTACTTTCTTGCATTAACTCCTCTTCTGACGGGCTGCATGAGATTAGAATTGTTGAACTTATTAGTAATAAAATTGCGTTAACCTTAGACATATGTTTAAACATTAATTGTTGTAAAATATTAAAAACCTTACATGGATGACATAATTAGTATTTGTGCTACTTACGGTAAAAAAAACCGTTTTACATTTGTATTAAGCTTTACGATTCATTTATTCAAATGGGCGTAATTTTAAGGTTGATAGTTTACCCCGGTTTGGTTCACCGGGGTTTTTTTATGCCCTGTCAATTCTTTCAACCTTATCGAATTCCATTATAAAATCTATTCCAAATGCCTGTGCTGGGGTGAAGTATCCAGATAAATTAGTCTTTTCTAACTTTAGAGCAGCTTTTAAAGCTGTTTCTGCTGTAAGCTTATAAGCCTCTGGAGTTATTAATTCTGCGGATACTTTTTCTCCCTTACCATTTGACAAGTTTCCTAAAACGTATGTTTTTCCATTTTCTAATCTTTCTTCAGATGGTCCCGTTACTGAATTTTCTATTTTTCTCCTCACGATTTTTTGAATCCAACTAATACCCAATAAGAATTTAAGATATCTATACTTTTTGATATTATTTATCATTTTCTTACTAGCTCCACTAAAAACTTTTATGTTAGGTATGCTAGTTTGGGTGTAGGCTGTCATCAAATCTCCCCATGGAATAGTCATACAGCTTTGTTTTTTATGAGCGAATTC
Source organism: Marivirga arenosa (assembly GCF_030503895.2). Taxonomy (GTDB): domain Bacteria; phylum Bacteroidota; class Bacteroidia; order Cytophagales; family Cyclobacteriaceae; genus Marivirga; species Marivirga arenosa. Next base: position 518,936 of record NZ_CP129970.2, on the reverse strand, counting down.
TATTTCTTTAACTTCATACGCTAAGGGGACATTTTTTAATTCTCCATTCTCTCTGATAAAACCTCCTTTAGAAACATTTTTAGCCATGGTGACTGCTGTTCCTCTAGACATTCCCGTTTTTGATCCTACAAATGCTAGTTCCAACTTATTTCCATCAGGTAGCTTATTTTTTAAATACCCAGCAAGACAATCTGTAGGTACTACATCGAATCCAATACCAGGAATTAATACAATACCAGCTTTTTTTGCTTCCTCACTATATTTTATCACATCCTCAAATACCCATATTTCACCTGTTATATCAAGATAATTTGTTTTACTCTTTATGCAGGCTTCCACCATAGGTTTTGCAGTTTCAGAAAATGGCCCAGCACAATGTATTACAGTATCAAAATCCTTCAATAAATCCTCAAGCTTATCACTTTCATTCAGATTAAGGATATGTCTTTTAAAGCCTGTTTCTTGGCTTAATTGAGTAATTGCCACATCATTTCTTCCTGCTATGTCAACCTTTATGTTTTGCTTTACAGCTTCTTTAGTTATTAGTCTGCCAGTATAACCATTTGCGCCATAAATCAATATTTTATATTCCATTAATAATATCTTTTGTTTTTGATACCATTCTTAAAATCGAAGGTTCATTTGTTAAATCTTTAATTCTATCTAATTCAACCCATTGAAAGTCATTACTCTCTGAATTTATAGAAGTTTCTTCTATTTCATGGCAAAAATAAGCAAACCTTACGTCATAATGCTCATGTTGTGGTATTCCTTTTCTTTCCGGTATAGTATGAATATCAATATCAAATATAGATTCCGATATTTGCTGCAAATTATTGTGCCCTGTTTCTTCTGAAGCTTCCTTTCTTGCAACCTTTTCTAAATTTTCATCACCATCGGCATGCCCACCGGCTTGTAGCCATTTATTTAGTTTTTTATGATGAAGTAATAATACTTGCTGTGAAATTGGATTTATAATCCATGCTGAAGCAGTAAAATGTCGGTCTAAATTATCCCTTAAAAATGCTTTGGAACCCTTGCTTTGATAAAGCTTTTGCATTTTTAATTTATATTTTTTTTCAACTTCTGTTTTTGGCAGGTATTGATTTAATAATTCCATTTTTTAAAAATCAGACAAAAAAAAAGCCATCTATTAAGATGGCTCACAATTTAGTTTAATAATATTTATTGTAATACAAGTGTTAATGTGATACTTGTTTCGTTGTCAGTAGCTTTCGGAAAAGGACCGGAGTAGCTTAAAGTAAGATCACCAGTTTCTTTATTTACATTTCCTATTGATAATTCTCCTCCAGGAGTTAAAGTTATAACATCAAGATTGTCGTTTAAATCAAAACTTCCGCTACTATCCAAAATCTCTGCATGATTTAAATTAGAATCTGTGAAAGTAGCTAATCCAGTAACTGAATATGTTTTATTGTCAGCATTAAAATTAATAGTTACGCCTGTTATATCAGTGTCTAAAACATTTGCACCAACAATAGCCCAAGTACCGCTAATTTCTTCTAGTTTTTCTTCTTCTGGAGTAGGTTCATTTCCCTTCTTTTTACAAGAACTGAAAACGACCATGAATGAGATTGCTATTAGTGCAATAAGTTTAATGTTACTTTTCATATTTAATTAGTTAATAGTGTTGTATTTTAAAGTTTAAAAGTCCGAATTATTGTTTATAATTCAATAAAATTTTTAAATTTTATTTTATCAATTTAAATAACTACCAATATTAATGATTTTTTTTGCAAAATCATTGTATTCATCCAGTTCATTGGAGGCAATTAAAAGCATTCTTTTTTGTTTTGTCCTCTTTATCAAATCTTTATACCAAGCAATTCCTTTAATATCTAAATGGGAAGTAGGTTCATCTAGCAAAAGTATTTCTGATGAATAACAACAACTCAGGATTAGTTTTAATCTTTGCTGCATTCCTGATGAAAACTCCTGTACATTCTTGTTTATACTTTTACTTAGATTAGCTCTCTCTATTTCTTCATCTAGATTTATACCTACTAAAAGTTTTTTAAATTTTGAATGAAATTCAAGATGTTCCTTTAAAGTAAATTCCTCAATTAGTTCTAGATATGGAGCAGTTATTCCTAGAATTTGATGAATATTATCCTTATCTATTTTTTTTTTATTCTCAAAAATGCTTACTGTACCTTTACTTGCAGGAATTACTCCTGCAATAATTTTCATGAACGTTGATTTACCACTTCCATTTTCACCAGTGATAGCATAAACATTATCTGATTCGAATGTATAACTAAAGTTTTCGAATAGTTTATTTTTAGGATATTTTTTTGAAAGGCCTTCAATAACTAATTGCATACAATCGATTTAGGCTTTAAACCTCACTTTAAGGAGATGATTAATTCCCATATCCCTTCATAATACCCCTTTCAGATTTTCTTACAAAGGCTGTAATATTGTCTCTTTCTTCACTACTTCTAATCAGCGTTTCTATATTTTCTAGTGCCTCAGCATTATTTTTACCACTTAAATATAAGCTTCTGTAAATTTCCTGAATATCGTTAATTCTTTCATTGCTAAAACCTCTTCTTCTTAGACCAACTGAATTTATTCCGCAATACGTAAGAGGTTCTCTTGCTGCTTTAACGTAAGGAGGGACATCTTTTCTTACTAATGAACCACCCGATATCATGACATGACTACCAATTTTAACAAATTGATGAATTGCAGTTGCTCCGCCTATGATGGCCCAATCATCAATTGTAACATGACCGCCAACCTGAACGGAATTCACCAAAATACAATTATTTCCTATAACGCAATCATGCGCTATATGGACATATGCCATAATTAAAGATTTAGAACCTATTTTAGTTACGAGTCTATCTTTTGTACCTCTACTGATGTTTACATATTCTCTAATAACCGTTTCATCACCAATTTCAGTAGTGGTTTTTTCACCTTCAAATTTTAAATCCTGAGGTATTGCTGAAATTGTAGCGCCAGAATATATTTTACAGTTTTTTCCAATTCTTGCTCCTTCATTAATGGTTACATTTGGGCCAATCCAAGTACCATCGCCTATTTCAACATCTTTATCAATAAAGGTAAATGGCTCAATTATAACATTTTTACCAATTTTAGCTTCTGGGTGGATGTAATTAAGTGATTTATTCATGTAATATTTTTATTTGTCAATTCGCAAATTGACTATTCTTCTTCTTTTTTAACAATTCTGGCAGTAAGTGTTGCCTCGCTAACAACGCTATTACCTACATACGCATATCCTTGCATTTTGGCTATACCCCTTTTGATAGGAGCTAGTAATTCACATTTTAGGATTATTGTATCTCCAGGTCGAACCATCTTCCTGAATTTGCAATTATCGATTCCTAGAAAATATGTCCAATAATCTGCAGGTTCATCCACACTACTTAATACCAGTATTCCACCTGTTTGAGCCATAGCTTCAATCTGTAATACTCCAGGCATTACAGGGTTTCCGGGGAAATGACCTTGAAAAAAGGGTTCATTGATCGTAATGTTTTTAATTCCTATTACCGTTTTATGATCCTGATGTATGATTTTATCAACTAACTGAAATGGATATCTATGTCTTAACATGGAAGAAATCCCTTCAATATCCATTACAGGTTCAGCATTAGGGTCATATTTTGGTGCTGACTTCTCAGATTTTTTAATGTACTTTTTAATTTTCTGAGCAAAAGCAACATTTGTGGAATGACCTGGTCTGGCAGCTAGAATTTGACCTTTAATTGGTCTTCCTACTAAAGCAAGATCTCCTACAACATCCAAAAGTTTGTGACGAGCAGGTTCATTTTTAAATCGAAGTTCTATATTATCTAATATTCCCTCTTCTTTGACTTCAATGTCAGGTTTGTTAAATATTTCTGCTAATTCTTTTAATTCCTTTTCTGAAACCAGCTTATCTACCACAACAATGGCATTATTTAAATCACCACCTTTTATTAAGTTATTATTATGTAGCTGTTGTAATTCATGTAAAAAGACAAAAGTTCTACAGGTTGAGATTTCGTTCTTGAAATCAGCAATATTATTTAATGAAGCATGTTGACTTCCTAAAACCTTCGAATTATAGTCAATCATAACCGTCACTCGGTAGTCATCAACCGGCAATAGCGCCATTTCTACATTCTTCTCATCATCTTGTAGGAATAGGCTTTCAGGTATTTCGAAGAAATTTCTCAAAGCATTTTGCTCTTCTAAGCCCACTGATTCAAGTGCTTCATAAAATAATTTAGCACTACCGTCCATAATTGGAGTTTCAGGTCCGTCTACTTCAATTAATACATTGTCAATCTGAAGACCTACTAAAGCTGATAAGACATGTTCCACTGTGGAGACTCTAGCATCACCTTTTGCTATTGTAGTTCCTCTTGAAGTATCAACAACTAAGTCAGCGTCTGCTTCAATAATGGGTTTACCCTCAAGATCTATTCTTTGGAATTTTATTCCGCTATCAATTTCATCGGGTTTAAATGTTAGAGTTACTTTATGGCCTGTATGAAGACCTACTCCGGAAACACTAATGGCCTTTTTTATTGTATGCTGCTTATTGTACATTTAGATTCCTTTTTCAGTGTGCAAATTTAAAACTATTTTTTCCAATTGCTGAACTTGCTGATGTAATTCTGGCAGTTTTCTAAATAGGGCGTTAGATTTTAAATACTGCTTATGCTCTATGCCATGCATTCCAGTGATAATAGTATTTGGTTTTTTAATAGTTTTGGATACTCCAGATTTTGCACTTATTGTGGTGTAGTCTGATATTTCTATATGGCCTACTATTCCTACTTGTCCTGCAAGAACACAATTCTTTCCCACCTTAGTTGAACCCGAAACACCAGCTTGTGAAGCAATAACTGTATTTTCTCCTATCTCCACATTATGTGCGATTTGCACCTGATTATCAATTTTAGCCCCTTTTTTAATAATGGTTGAACCTAAAGTGGCACAATCAATGGTTGAGTTAGCTCCAATACTTACATTATCTTCAATAATCACATTTCCTAATTGTGGTATTGTTTTATAAGTACCGTCCTCCTGTGGAGCAAATCCAAAGCCATCACTCCCAATAACAGTGCCTGCTTGGATATTACAGTTCTGACCTATTTTACAATCAGCATATATTTTTACTCCTTGGAAAATAATGGTATTATCTCCGATTTCTACATTGTCACCAATATGCGCTTGAGGATAAATCTTTACATTATTACCGATTTTTACATTATTTCCAATATAGGAGAATGCTCCTCTGTAAATGTTGTCACCAGTTTCACTTTTTTCACCAATAAAACTAGGTTCTTCTATGCCAGTTTTCGCATAAGCCATAATTTTACTGTATTCTTCCAGTAATTTAGTGAAAGCTGAATAAGGATCCTTTACTCTTATTAATGCTGGTTTAATATCTTTTTTAGCTGAAAAATCTTCTTTTACAATGATTGCTGCAGCTTCTGACTTGTATATGTGATTTTCATATTTTTCGTTAGATAAAAAGCTGATTGTTTTAGCTTTTCCATCTTCTATTTTACCTAGATTATCTACTAATCTTTCACCATCTCCTTCAACACTCCCACCAATCATTCCGGCTATTTGGTTTACACTAAATTCCATTTATTGCATATAAAGTTGTAATAATTTACAAAGATACGGTTTTAGGCAGGCATAGATAATATTTTTTAACTATTTTACTCATAGCTTTAATATTTGGTAAATCCGCTGCTTGGGCAATATCAAGTAATTCCCCTTTCTTATTTAGAATTTTTATGCTTTTTCCACCTAATACATAGGCTGCATTGGTTACCTCTCCGTGCGATATAAAGAATGCAGCTTCTTTATTTAAGAGGCTAAATTTTTGAGATATTTTGCTTTTAATACTACTTATTTCAGCTTTTTTCAAAGGTTCATTATCTAATTTAATTTTAAAAAGATCTCTTTGAAGAAGTCTTGAACTAAGGTTTTTTAACACTTTATCTTTATTATTTTCCCATATTTTAATGGCATGCCAAATATCAGAATCATCCAACATTGAAAATTTATGAACGATTTCAGGGTTATCTTGAAATTCTTCCAGTGAGAAATCATTTTCCAAGAAATATCTTAAAGCTGGAGAAATACTATCTAAACTGTGCACTTCTTTAGCTCTACTAATTAAATGCACCAGCATTCTTTCGGCACTCAAAGCAGTTTTATGAAGATAGACTTGCCAATACATTAATCTTCGAGCATTTAAGAAGTTTTCTATGCTATAAATCGCTTTTTCTTCCACTACAATTTCGTCCTCTATTACGTTTAAATGACTTATAATACGCTCAACGCTAATATTGCCTTCCGATACACCAGTGTAAAATGAATCTCTATTTAAATAATCAAGTCTGTCAACATCAAGCTGACTTGAGATCAATTGATGGAAGAACTTTCTTTTGTAAGTATTTTTAAACATTGCAATGGCGGTGTCGAGCTGACCAGAAAATTGTTTATTTAGAATTTTCATGAATTGCAATGATATATTTTCATGGGTTATTCCTTTAATTAAACTATATTCCAATGCGTGCGAAAATGGTCCATGGCCAATATCGTGTAATAAAATAGCGATTTGAGCGGACTCATATTCAAGATCATTTATGCTTACTCCTTTTTCTTTCAGCTGATCTAAAGCTAATCCCATTAAATGAGTTGCCCCCAAAGCATGATGAAAACGAGTATGGGTAGCTCCTGGATAAACAAGTTCACTCAAACCTAACTGTCTTATCCTGCGTAAGCGTTGAAAATATGTATGGTTAAATATTTTAAAAAGTAATTCACTTTTTATAGTAATGAAACCGTAAATAGGATCGTTAACCTTTTTTAACTTTTTCAAATCAATTAATTTTAAAGGCTCAAATATATAATATGCAAAACTATCAAATCTTATGGGCAGATGACGAAATCGATCTGCTAAAACCCCACATTATTTTTTTAGAAAACAAAGGTTATCAAATTACTCCAGTAAATAATGGTTCTGAGGCAGTAGATTTATGTAAAGAGCAAAAATTTGACATCGTTTTTCTTGATGAGAATATGCCTGGGATGACAGGTTTGGAGACTTTAAGTTTAATTAAAAGTAATAGTCCTAATCTTCCAGTGGTGATGATTACCAAAAGTGAAGAAGAATATATAATGGAGGAAGCGATCGGTTCTAAAATTGCTGATTATCTCATTAAACCCCTTAATCCGAATCAAATTTTGCTTTCAGTCAAAAAAATATTGGATAATCAGCGCCTGGTAGCTGAAAAAACTAATCAAAGTTACCAACAGGATTTTAGAAACATCAGTATGGCTTTTGGCGATGATATGGATCATGCTGAATGGGCAGAGATGTATAAAAAATTAGTTTTTTGGGATTTAGAGATTGATCAAACTGATGACCACAGTATGTCTGAAGTATTGTCAATGCAACATGTGGAGGCTAATACTAACTTCGCAAAATTCATTGATGATAATTATGAATATTGGTTAAATGAAGGGCAAGATGAAGCCCCTTTATTAAGCCATCAGTTAATGGAGCAAAAGGTTTTTCCGCAACTTGGAGAAGAACCAGTTTTTTTTATTGTAATTGATAATTTAAGGTTTGATCAATGGAAGCTAATTGAACCTGAAATTTCAAAATATTTCAATATTAATGAAGAAGATAACTACTATTCCATTTTACCTACCACAACAGCCTATGCAAGAAATTCAATTTTTTCAGGATTACTGCCGGATGAGATGGCTAAGAAGCATCCAGATTTATGGGTAAATGAAGATGATGATGAAGGTAAAAATAATTTTGAAGATAAATTTTTAGAAAGACAGCTAAAACAAAAGAATCAAGATGTAAAGTTTACTTATAATAAAATAGTAAACGTTAACCAGGGGAAGCAAGTATTAGATCAGGTATCTAATATGATGGACCAAGAATTAAATGTATTAGTCTACAATTTTGTGGATATGCTTTCACATGCTCGTACAGACATGAAAATGATTCGTGAATTAGCCCCAGATGAATCAGCTTATCGATCATTGACAAAAAGCTGGTTTATGCACTCTCCTTTATTAGATTTACTAAAAAGAGTATCCTCAAAAAAGGCAAAAGTAATTATCACAACAGATCATGGTACAATACGGGTTAAAAAGCCATTTAAAATTGTTGGAGATAGAAATGTTAATAGTAATCTAAGATACAAGCAAGGTAAGAACTTAGGCTACAAAGCTAATAATGATGTGTTAGAAGCCACCAAACCAGAAAGATTTCATTTACCTAAAATAAATGTGAGTACTTCTTATGTATTCACTAAAGGAGAAAGCTTTTTTGCTTACCCCAATAACTATAATTATTACGTAAATTATTTTAAAGATACCTTTCAGCATGGAGGAGTTTCAATGGAAGAAATGATTATTCCCATTATTTCATTAACTTCGAAAGATGGAAAGTGATATTTCAGAAAATATTTCTTATTCGGACGTAAGTTTAGATCAGCTCCCTTCATTAATACCTGAAATCTATGATTTTGGCAAAGATGAAAACATCTGGCTTTTTAAAGCTCAAATGGGAGGAGGTAAAACCACTTTTATAAGTAATTTATGTACTTTTTTAGAAGTGGAAGATCATGTAAGTAGTCCAACTTTTGGATTGGTGAATGAATATTACTCTGATAAAGTTGAAGAAATATATCATTTTGATTTTTATAGAATTAAAAATGAGCAAGAAGCGTTTGAAATAGGAGTAGAGGAATATTTTTATTCTGATAAACTATGTTTAATTGAATGGCCCGAAATGATTCCATCATTTATTCCAGATCAATTTTTACTGATAGAAATAGAGCTTTCTGATGATCGAAATAAAAGGAATTTTAAAATAAGTAAGCATGGCTAAGGAGATTTCTAGAACGGGCTTTGATGTTTTGGCAAGAAAAGGAGCTTTATATCCACAAGAAGAACTATTAGCTGTTAAAAAAGGGAAAAATTCCATGCAAATCGGAATTCCAAATGAAATTTCTTTACAAGAAAAACGTGTGCCATTAACCCCAGGTGCAGTTGCTTTGCTTTCAAATAATGGTCATGAAATAATTGTTGAAAGTGGAATGGGACTAAGTAGTAATTTCACTGACAATGAGTATAGTGATGCCGGTGCAAAGATAGTGTATTCCGCTAAGGAAGCTTTCGAGGCACAATTAGTTGTAAAAATTGAGCCCCCTACGCAAGAGGAAATTGAATTATTTAAGCCGGGTAGTTTTTTGATTTCTGCACTTCAATTGGGACAATTGAATAAAGAATACTTTCTTTCCTTAAATAATAAGAGAATTAATGCTATTGGTATTGAATTGATTGAGGATAAAGTGGGAGGGATGCCAGTAGTGAGAGCAATGAGTGAAGTTGCAGGTATTTCTGCTATCCAAATAGCTACTGAGTTGCTAAGTAATCTAAATGATGGAAAAGGAATTATATTAGGAGGAATTACTGGAGTTAGGCCGACCAAGGTGGTTATTTTAGGTGCAGGAACAGTTGGCGAATATGCTGCAAGAGCTGCATTAGGATTGGGAGCTAATATCGAAATTTATGATAATCATCTTTATAAATTAAGAAGGATTAAACACGCTTTAGGTCAACCAGTTCATACCAGTACATTGGACACTGTGATGTTAAGTGAATCGTTAACAGAGGCAGATGTTTTGATTTGTGCAATTAGGGCTGAAAAGGGACGTAATAGATGCATAGTTACGGAAGAGATGGTGATGAACATGCGTAAAAATGCCGTAATTATTGATGTTAGTATTGACCAGGGGGGCTGTGTAGAAACTTCAGAGGTAACATCTCATGATAACCCAACCTTTAAAAAGTTTGATGTAATCCATTATTGCGTACCAAATATAGCATCAAGGGTGTCAAGAACTGCAAGTAATGCTGTAAGTAACATTTTAACCCCTATGTTGTTGCAAGCCGGTGATGTAGGAGGGATAGAAGAAATGATTTTCACGCATTCTTGGTTTATGAAAGGAGTTTATACCTATAAAGGAAGCCTCACCAATATGCATCTAGCCAAAAAATTTGATTTGAAATATAAGGAATTAAGTTTATTGATGGCTGCCAGATTTTAAGCTGATTCTATTATTTCAACTATCACTTTGCCATTTTTTAGTGCGTTTGCTGATTCAAATTAAGAACACATTACTCAATAATTTTTAATTAAAACCTGTGAGACAGACAGGTTTTCTGCAATAATGACAGGATTGCGCCTATATGGCGGTAAGTATTTAAACGTTTAATATTTTTTCAAAATAATTGAAAATTCTTTAAACAATTCACCTAACTATCTGGTTTACAGTAGTATATTTTTCCAATAAATTTATTTAAAACTTGTTTTGACATCATTTTCAGTGATTGATGCATAATGCTTGCATGTGACACACTGTAATTGAGTCATTTTTTATTTAAACAATATAAATATACATATGAAAGTACTTGTAATAGGAGCAGGTAACATGGGTTTAGCATATGCTAAAGCCTTAGTGAAATCAGAATTTCTTTCTAATCATAATTTAATGATTTCAGATACCAGCCCTGAGAAGACAGAAGAATTAAAGAAAATTAGTCGTTTTGATGTTTATACTAATCTGTCAGATTGTTTACCAAAAGCAGACATAATCTTCATTGCAGTTAAGCCATACCATGCTGAAGAATTATTTTCTGAATTGAAGCCAATGATGTCACCAGATCAAATTGTGATTTCAATTATGGCGGGTGTTACAATTCAGAGTATGAAAGATGGATTAGGAATAACTAAAGTGGTAAGAGCTATGCCTAACTTACCAGCTCAAGTTGGTAAAGGGTTAACTTCATTCACAGCTTCCGATGAAGTATCAAGGTTAGAGCTTTCAACTGTAGAAAACTTATTGGATACTACAGGTAGATCAGTAAGATTAGATACAGAAAATGACGTAGATGCATCTACTGGAATTTCTGGTAGTGGACCTGCCTATGTTTTCTATTTTATGCAATCTATGATGGAAGCTGCTCAGAAAATGGGATTCTCGGATCACGATTCAAAAGTATTAGTTGGTCAAACCTTTGAAGGAGCTGTAGAATTATTTAATAAATCTGACTTAAGTCCTAAAGAGTGGATGAAGAGAGTAGCATCCAAAGGAGGAACAACACGAGCAGCACTTGATTCAATGGAGGATAATAACATTAATAGTCTTATTGAAGAAGCGGCTCATGCAGCCTTTAATAGAGCAGTTGAATTAGGAAAAGAATCATAAACCCTGTCAATTGTGAAAAAACATTCAAAAAGAGTAGTAGTAAAAATAGGTACTAATGTGATGACCAATAAGGATAATCGCATTGTAGTACCGATCCTAAAAAGAATTGTAGATCAAGTTGCACGTCTTTATGAAGAAGATGTAATGTGCGTACTTATTTCTTCAGGTTCTGTGATTGCAGGTAAAGAAGTATTGGATGATAATGAGATTGATAATCTAGATAATCCTGAACAGAGAAGACAAGTATATTCGGCTGTAGGTCAACCAAGAATGATGCGTCATTATTACAGTATTTTCCATGATTATGGAATGCGCTGTGCGCAAGTATTGGCTACTAAAAGGGATTTTGATTTTGGTAGACACAGAGATAACATGATCAATTGTTACGAAGGTTTATTAAGTCAAGGAATTGTTCCTATTGCCAATGAGGATGATGCAGTTTCACTTTCCATGTCAATGTTTTCCGATAATGATGAATTGGCGAGCTTAGTGGCTGAGTTGGTGAAAGCAGATACTTTGATTTTATTGACGGATACAGATGGTATCTATGATGGACACCCAGATCACGATGATTCTAGCTTGATTAGAACGGTAACCACTGATCAAAAAGTTGAGCAATTTGTTCAAGAATCGGACAAAGGTGAAGGAGAAGGCCGAGGAGGAATGGAATCAAAAATTAATGTTGCTAAAGGTGCAGCATCGAAGGATATCACAACTTATATCGCAAATGGTAAGAGAGAAGATGTGATTATTGATATAGTTCACGGGAAAGATGTAGGAACTAGAATTTACAAAGAAGACTAAAGAATACATCTTTCGAGAGAATATTTTTTAACTAAAAATTTATATGCTTTTATGAAGCTTTTAAATACTGAAATAAAAAATGCAGTTTTACAATCAATGATAGATAATCTTGATAAAGAAAGAGAGACCATCATTGCTGCAAATAAGAAAGATTTAGACGCATTTAACAGAGATGATCAAGCTCTTTATGATCGTTTAGTTGTTGATTCAGCGAAAGTTGATGATATGATTAGAGCGGTTAAAGAGGTTAAAGACCAAGATGACCCAGTTGGAAATGTAATAAGTGAAGATACCTTAGAGAATGGATTGAGTATCACTAATAAAACAGCTCCATTCGGTACGATTATGATTATTTATGAATCGCGTCCGGATGTAACCATTGAGGCAGCTGTTTTAGCATTTAAAGCGAATAATAAAATATTATTGAAGGGTGGTAAAGAAGCTCACAATAGTAATGAGGAGTTGGTGAAATGCTGGCATAAATCATTGAAAGAAAATGGTTTAGAGGAAGATTGGATCCAATACTTAAAAATGGATAGACCAACTACTCAGGAATTCTTGAGAAATCCAGACCAGCCTCTTGACTTAATTGTTCCAAGAGGAGGTGAGCGATTGATTGATTTCGTGAAAGAACATGCGAAATGTGCAGTTTTAGTAAGTGGTAGAGGTAATAATTTTGCTTATGTAGCGCCAGATGCTGATATGGAAAAAGTGATTCCTGTTATCGTTAATGCTAAAACTGATAAAATATCAGGTTGTAACGCTTTAGATAAAATTTTAGTAGATGAAAATCATCCTAAGTTTGAAGAAACTCTGAAAACTATTGAAAAAGAACTTACTGATAAGGGAGTTCATATAGTAGCGAGTGATAAAGTGATTAATAGCTTAGAAACAAATGATAAAATCGACAGTGAAGATGTTTGGTATGAAGAATTCTTAGCTATGAAGGCTGCCATGACATCAGTGAATGGCTTAGACGATGCTATTGATTTTATCAATAAATATTCTGGAGGCCACTCCAATACTATATTGACTGAAACGAAAGAAGATGCTGAGAAATTTATGGAACAAGTAGATAGTGCTGCTGTATATCATAATGCTTCAACGCGTTTTACTGATGGTGGTCAAATGGGAGTGGGGGCTGAGTTAGCGATTAGTACTGACAAGCTTCACCACAGAGGTCCTTTAGGCTTAAAGCAATTAGTAACTAATAAATATTACGTTTTAGGTAGCGGACAAATCAGGAAATAATTTTATAAATCATACATAAAAAGGCTTATCATTATATGATAAGCCTTTTTTGTTTAATTCCAGATGTTATAAGCGACTTGGACGCCAAGTCTAAAGTTATATCGAAGCCCATTTTGATCTCCCATTTGTTGACCATCTGAGGTAAACATTTTATCGGGTATATCTGCTAAACCTGTATAGTCTTTAATATAATTAAACCCCAAGCCACCAAATATCTTAATATAAAAAGGATCGAAAGAGTATAATTTTCCAATCTTAAAATTTATGCCTGGAATTATTCTTTCAATTCTAGAATCAAAAAATCTATAATATTCACAATCTCCGAACTCATCATTGCAACTATAACCTGCTACTCTATCGGATTTAAAACTTGCCCAATAAAATTGAGATTCAATATCAAGGAATGTAAATGAGTTTTGTGGATAATTGATCTCATTTTCTAATATAAAACGATAGTAAAAATAAAGTTTAGCACCGTATACTTCCGAATATTGATTATTGGTATTTAGTTGATTAAAGCCTTGCACATCATAAATATATCCTAATTCAACCCCATAAGCATTTTCTTTATTAAAAGTTTGCATCATACCAAAATCTAGAGAATTATAATTTTCGAAGGCAGAACTCAATGAAAGATAAGTTAGAAATAGTGGTTCATAATCATTCTCCTTATTTGGAACAGAGTTGTTTAGGGTGTTTTGACTTAAACTGGAAAACGAAGTAGCTATAAAAGTAAAAACTAGTAAAAATTTATTCATTACCCTCAATGCTTAAGATTTGACTCAGTTCTTTTAATTCATAAGGATCATTATAATCATATTGATAAATTCCGTTTTTACCCGTGATGATAAGCTCCTTTCTAGCGTAATTTGTAATCACATCATAGCTAGGAATACTATCATAATGTGATATTAATTGAGGATTTGCTCTGTCTTTTATATTAAAAACTTTAAAACCATAATCTCCTTCACAAACAAATAATACAGTATCACTAACTGAGAGCCCATGAGGGTTTTTCATTTCAATAGTATTCAATAACCTTGGGTCTCTAAGGTTAGAAACGTCTACTACCTCCATACGGTCAACCCCAGTTTGGCATGTAGTTCCGCTTCTTAGTGTAACATATGCGATACTGTTGGATACTACTACAGGATCGCATGAGAATGAATGTTCAAAATCTGATAGGAATTGAGGGACTGGTCCATTATCTAATGAGTAAATCTTCATACCCCATTGAGTTCCTAAAAACAAATAATTTTCATAGGGGAATATAGTCTCTACTCCTGAGCCAACTTCAAGCGTATTCAGTAATTCAGGATTATCTGGATTCGCAATATCTAATGTTTTAAGTGTGTTTTCATCTACAATGTAAAGGTATCCTTTCAAGAAAGTGAAGCGGGTCATTGATCCACCTTTCCCTTCACCTGAAGCATCAAACTCTGCATCGCTCACGCATGAAGAAAGGCTAATGAAAATTATAAAAGTATATATAAAAAAGGAGCGTAATTTTAAGCTTTTCATATTCTGATAGTTTTGGGTTAACGGTAACATTTAGGTGATTGAAGAGTGGTCAATTCCCAACCAATTACTAATCCTTTTTCAGGATCTGGGCATTCAAAATAAAAACCTTCTTGCTGAGGATATTGAGAACCGAAGGGAAAAACATCCTTTACGCGAGATGCTATTTTTACATTCTCTGGATTATTAATGTCTATGGCTAAAAGATCTGATGCTTGATCTGCATACAAAATATTATCTCTGACAGCTACATCATTACTACCTGTTATTTGAATAAACCCAATGTTTTGAGGATTTTCAGGATTACGATTATCAAAAACATGAATTCCTTTTAGTCGATCGACCAATAATAAATAGTCATTGATAACATAAATTTTACCAGGATCTTCAATTTCTCTAGGAGGCAAGGTTTTAACTTCTTTTTCGCCTTCTGTAGCGTAAATAGGTCTATAGCCTTCTACTTCTTCTACGTCAAAATTAGGGACGTTTTCCCAATTATTGCAGGCCAATATGCTTAGGCCAAAAGCTGAAATGGTTAATAGTTTGAGTATTTTATATTTCATACTGAATCAATTTAGTGGTTCCTTTTTATTGACACATTTGTATGTAATTTGGTTGTAATAAATTGTTAGTTAATACATTCATAACATTAAGGGTTCTCTTAGACTGTTCAAATATACTGCAGACTAATATTAAAATTTCAAATTTTTATAGCATCTTAGCAAGAGAGAGTTCAATATGCGCATTACTACAACCGTTTTATTCTTCGTTTTTCTGCTAACTTCTTTCACTTTCAATTCTTTTTCACAAGGTGAAAATGGTTCAGCTGACAGTATAGAGGTTATTAGACTCAATAATCTTTTTAAACTTCAATACAGAAGTGAACCAGCAAGAAGTTTTGAGTATGCTAATACTGCTTTGGAGATATCCCAGAGGATTAATTTTCTGTCGGGTGAAGCTACTGCTTATAATAATTTAGGAGTTTACTACAAACAAAAAGGAGATTACGATAAGGCTTTAAAAAATTATAGACTAGCATTTAACCTATACGAGTCCTTAAATCAGAAGGAGGGAGTAGCCAAATCTTTAAGTAATATAGGAAATATTTATTCCATAAATGATGATTATGAACAAGCTTTAAAATATTACACTCAGGCTAGAGATATTTTTTCTGAATTAAATGATCAGGGGAAATTGCTCATGATTTTAAATAATATAGGCAGCATTTATCTTGATAATGGTCAAGAAATGGAAGCGATTCATTACTATCAACAAGTATTAAATATATACAATAAGAATCCTCATCAATCTTCTTTATTTGATCCTTTTAGCAACATTGGAAAAGTCTATTTTGACCGACAGGAATATGATAGTGCTTTATTTTATTTTAATAAATCATTAAAAAAAGAAGAGGCGGATGATAATAAGTTTGGTATAGCAAGCGCTTTGGTAAAAATCGCCAGACTTCATAACGCTAGAGGTAGCTATTTAGCTGCAGAAGGTGCAGGCTTAGATGCATTAGATCTTGCCGATGAAATTAATGCAAAACCCATTCTATTAGATGCTTACAGTACCTTAGCGGAGGTCTATTTACATTTAGATGATTTGGAGAATTCATATGTATATATGAATCAATATCACATTATGAGCGATAGCCTTTTCAATGAAAGTTCTAGAAGAGCCATCGCAGAATTAGAAAAAGCCATTGAATTAGAGCAAAAAGAAAAAGAAATAGCACTGCTGAAAAAAGAGTCTGAGATAAAGGACTTACAATATAAGAACAGCCAGCTTTTTAACTATAGCACTGTGGCCCTTTCCTTACTTTTACTTGCATTAGCCATCATTTCATATTTGAAATTTAAGCAAAATAGGAAAGCTAAATCTTTATTAGAATATCAGAATAAACAGATTTTAGAAAGTAAAAAAGCGATTGAGGTACAAAAAATGAAGCTTGAAAGTTGGAATCAAAATATTACAGATTCCATAGAATATGCTAAAAATCTTCAGGAAGGAATTATGAATAAAAATAATTTCAAAGAGAATATACCTTCTTCATTTGTTTTTTATCAACCTAAGGATATTGTAAGTGGTGATTTCTATTGGTATGCAAGACAATCCAATTACGATATTCTAGCTTTAATTGACTGCACAGGACATGGAGTGGCTGGAGCATTTATGACCGTAATTGCCAATGCAACCATGAATCAAATTGTGATTGATGAAAAAGAAACAGATACTCATAAAATATTACAGAAGCTTGACGAGAAGGTTCGAGAAATTCTCAAGCAGAAAGAAGTAACGACTATGAATTACAGCATGGATGTTTCTTTATGTAAAATAGATTATGATAAAAATATTCTCACATTTTCAGGAGCAAAAAGACCTCTTTATGTTGTAGAGAATAATGAACTAAAGGAGTTTAAGGGAAATAGTTTTACAATTGGAGATTACTACAATAGCCCTGACAAGAAGTTTACTTTTCAGGAAATAGACATTACTGATAATCAATGTTTCTATTTAAGTTCTGATGGTTATGCAGATCAATTTGGGATGC
Organism: Marivirga arenosa; assembly: GCF_030503895.2. GTDB lineage: Bacteria > Bacteroidota > Bacteroidia > Cytophagales > Cyclobacteriaceae > Marivirga > Marivirga arenosa. Next base: position 501,506 of record NZ_CP129970.2, on the reverse strand, counting down.
AAACGCAAAAGAAATATCTAAGGAAAAGATTCAAAGGGCTTCTTGAAAATATTGCTTCAAAAAGCTTTTCAGAACAAGAAAAAAGCCTTCGTAAAGAAATGAAAAGATGGCAAGGGGAAATGGAGCAAACCGATGATATGTTAGTGATTGGGTTTAGTGCGAAATAAGTTCTAAGAAAAAAAGGGTGATTAGAATATTAATCACCCTCTTTAAATAAAATTTATTTAATCAACATTTTTCCTCCAAATGATCCAGACTTGGATTGAATTTGATAGTTGTAAAGTCCAGAAGGTAAATCATTCCTTTCAAAGGTGATAGATTGTTCTCCAGAACTTAGATTTTTAAAAGTTTCCTCTCTAACTAATTGTCCTTTTAAGTCATACACTCTCAATTTAACAGATTCATTTTTGTTAAGATTGAAAGTTAAATTAGTTTGATCGGTGAAAGGATTTGGAAAAACTGAATATTTAGAATTCGTTATTTGGTCTTCCGTACTCAAAACCCTTTGAGTGGTAAAAGACCATTCAATAGTTTCGTTTTCTTTTCCTGAAGCGCTTATAATACTATTTTCAGGAATTGTTACTTGATAAGTATTAGATCCCAAACCACTATGTACTAAGTTTAAAGTTAAACTATCAATATAAATGTCAGTTAAAGAAATCTCCGTACCATTTATATCTTCCAATGTTATTCCACTTAAATCAATTTCCTCGATTTCCTGATCAAAAGTGATATAAATTTCAGTTGTTTTCTCTACTGAAGTAGCTTCTACTGCTGGCATGGTTTCTTGTATAGCTATACTGCAAGTCTCATCACCGGTGATATTCCACCCGTATTCATTTATTAATTGTTGTCTATATTCTTCAGATGCGCAGTAAAATAAACCTTCTGCACTAAGTGCAATGTCAGATGGTATGTTGCCATTTGTTGCCCAGCCTTCTAAGGTTAAGTCATAGTTTTCAGTGGATAAACCTGAATTATCTAGCATGTTGCTCATGTTCGTGATGCTTGATATATCCCAATTTCCTAAATTGGCATCAAATGCAGTAGCTCCAGAAAACATAAGAGTCATCTCTTGAACATTTGCTGTTTGCCAGTTGCTAATATCTGCATTGAATGATTCAGCACCTTCGAACATAGAAATCATATACAAGGCGCTAGTGGTTGACCATCCGCTTATATCTTGATTAAAAGAGGAAGCATTACGGAACATTTTACTGAAGCTTCTAATGTTTGAAGTATTCCATGCGGTGATATCACCGTTAAATTGATCAGCTCCATCAAACATATGAAAAGCTAATTCAACCGATGAAACATCCCAGTTATTGAGACTTTGATTGAAAGCGTAGGCATATCGAAACATGTAATTCATGTTGGTGATAGTGGAAACATCCCAATTGTCAATATCACCATTGAATTGGTTAGTGTTTTCGAACATACGACTCATGTTGGTTACCCCGCTAAGATCGGGAGCATCCGTAGCACTATAAAGTAGATTGTCACAGTTAAAGAAAGCGTTTTCAAAACTTGACCAGCTGATATCGCCCCACTGCTCGATGTCAGTTATCTTTTGTACATCGCCTTGATTATTGAAATTGATTCGGTTAAAATCTCCATTTATCTTCACTCTATAAGTACCAGCAGAAGGAAAGGTAATGGTATGAGTATCTGTACCGGTTTCGCTACCGTTATTATTGGCTTCATTGCCTACTTCTTCCCATTCAATTAAATAATCAGTACCTGTGCCGGGTATAGTGATCTGGTTGTCGTTACTGCTTCCAGGATTATCCGTTTGCCAAACGGTAATAAAAGGTAGGTTTGTGCTACACTCGTTAGTGCCATCCTGAATAGTCCATCCGTAAGTATTAATCAAGTCATTTCTGCTTGCTGCAGAATTACAATAGTTTAAGTTAGCAGCTCCTAATGTGATTCCTTGCGGTGTTTCTTGATTTTCCGCCCATCCGGTAATTGTGGCATCATAGTTTGCAGTAGATAAACCTGAATTATCTAGCATGTTGCTCATGTTCGTGATGCTTGATATATCCCAATTTCCTAAATTGGCATCAAATGCAGTAGCTCCAGAAAACATAAGAGTCATCTCTTGAACATTTGCTGTTTGCCAGTTGCTAATATCTGCATTGAATGATTCAGCACCTTCGAACATAGAAATCATATACAAGGCGCTAGTGGTTGACCATCCGCTTATATCTTGATTAAAAGAGGAAGCATTACGGAACATTTTACTGAAGCTTCTAATGTTTGAAGTATTCCATGCGGTGATATCACCGTTAAATTGATCAGCTCCATCAAACATATGAAAAGCTAATTCAACCGATGAAACATCCCAGTTATTGAGACTTTGATTGAAAGCGTAGGCATATCGAAACATGTAATTCATGTTGGTGATAGTGGAAACATCCCAATTGTCAATATCACCATTGAATTGGTTAGTGTTTTCGAACATACGACTCATGTTGGTTACCCCGCTAAGATCGGGAGCATCCGTAGCACTATAAAGTAGATTGTCACAGTTAAAGAAAGCGTTTTCAAAACTTGACCAGCTGATATCGCCCCACTGCTCGATGTCAGTTATCTTTTGTACATCGCCTTGATTATTGAAATTGATTCGGTTAAAATCTCCATTTATCTTCACTCTATAAGTACCAGCAGAAGGAAAGGTAATGGTATGAGTATCTGTACCGGTTTCGCTACCGTTATTATTGGCTTCATTGCCTACTTCTTCCCATTCAATTAAATAATCAGTACCTGTGCCGGGTATAGTGATCTGGTTGTCGTTACTGCTTCCAGGATTATCCGTTTGCCAAACGGTAATAAAAGGTAGGTTTGTGCTACACTCGTTAGTGCCATCCTGAATAGTCCATCCGTAAGTATTAATCAAGTCATTTCTGCTTGCTGCAGAATTACAATAGTTTAAGTTAGCAGCTCCTAATGTGATTCCTTGCGGTGTTTCTTGATTTTCCGCCCATCCGGTAATTATGGCATCATAGTTTGCAGTAGATAAACCTGAATTATCTAGCATGTTGCTCATGTTCGTGATGCTTGATATATCCCAATTTCCTAAATTGGCATCAAATGCAGTAGCTCCAGAAAACATAAGAGTCATCTCTTGAACATTTGCTGTTTGCCAGTTGCTAATATCTGCATTGAATGATTCAGCACCTTCGAACATAGAAATCATATACAAGGCGCTAGTGGTTGACCATCCGCTTATATCTTGATTAAAAGAGGAAGCATTACGGAACATTTTACTGAAGCTTCTAATGTTTGAAGTATTCCATGCGGTGATATCACCGTTAAATTGATCAGCTCCATCAAACATATGAAAAGCTAATTCAACCGATGAAACATCCCAGTTATTGAGACTTTGATTGAAAGCGTAGGCATATCGAAACATGTAATTCATGTTGGTGATAGTGGAAACATCCCAATTGTCAATATCACCATTGAATTGGTTAGTGTTTTCGAACATACGACTCATGTTGGTTACCCCGCTAAGATCGGGAGCATCCGTAGCACTATAAAGTAGATTGTCACAGTTAAAGAAAGCGTTTTCAAAACTTGACCAGCTGATATCGCCCCACTGCTCGATGTCAGTTATCTTTTGTACATCGCCTTGATTATTGAAATTGATTCGGTTAAAATCTCCATTTATCTTCACTCTATAAGTACCAGCAGAAGGAAAGGTAATGGTATGAGTATCTGTACCGGTTTCGCTACCGTTATTATTGGCTTCATTGCCTACTTCTTCCCATTCAATTAAATAATCAGTACCTGTGCCGGGTATAGTGATCTGGTTGTCGTTACTGCTTCCAGGATTATCCGTTTGCCAAACGGTAATAAAAGGTAGGTTTGTGCTACACTCGTTAGTGCCATCCTGAATAGTCCATCCGTAAGTATTAATCAAGTCATTTCTGCTTGCTGCAGAATTACAATAGTTTAAGTTAGCAGCTCCTAATGTGATTCCTTGCGGTGTTTCTTGATTTTCCGCCCATCCGGTAATTATGGCATCATAGTTTGCAGTAGATAAACCTGAATTATCTAGCATGTTGCTCATGTTCGTGATGCTTGATATATCCCAATTTCCTAAATTGGCATCAAATGCAGTAGCTCCAGAAAACATAAGAGTCATCTCTTGAACATTTGCTGTTTGCCAGTTGCTAATATCTGCATTGAATGATTCAGCACCTTCGAACATAGAAATCATATACAAGGCGCTAGTGGTTGACCATCCGCTTATATCTTGATTAAAAGAGGAAGCATTACGGAACATTTTACTGAAGCTTCTAATGTTTGAAGTATTCCATGCGGTGATATCACCGTTAAATTGATCAGCTCCATCAAACATATGAAAAGCTAATTCAACCGATGAAACATCCCAGTTATTGAGACTTTGATTGAAAGCGTAGGCATATCGAAACATGTAATTCATGTTGGTGATAGTGGAAACATCCCAATTGTCAATATCACCATTGAATTGGTTAGTGTTTTCGAACATACGACTCATGTTGGTTACCCCGCTAAGATCGGGAGCATCCGTAGCACTATAAAGTAGATTGTCACAGTTAAAGAAAGCGTTTTCAAAACTTGACCAGCTGATATCGCCCCACTGCTCGATGTCAGTTATCTTTTGTACATCGCCTTGATTATTGAAATTGATTCGGTTAAAATCTCCATTTATCTTCACTCTATAAGTACCAGCAGAAGGAAAGGTAATGGTATGAGTATCTGTACCGGTTTCGCTACCGTTATTATTGGCTTCATTGCCTACTTCTTCCCATTCAATTAAATAATCAGTACCTGTGCCGGGTATAGTGATCTGGTTGTCGTTACTGCTTCCAGGATTATCCGTTTGCCAAACGGTAATAAATGGTCGGTCTTGAGCAATAAGGAAACTACTTTGAAAGATTAATAGGGTTACTAAAGACAAGAGTATTTTGCTAACTTTTGAAAAGTTGATCAGGGGAGTTAAAATGTACATAAAAGGGGATTAAAAATAATTAGATAAAAGTTTAATGTATATAGAAAGTGCTAAACTACTATTATTTTTTAAATAAAAATAATAGTAGTTTATTTTGGGAAGTAATGTATTTGAAATTGGGAGCCTTAAAGACTCTCATCCCATTCTAATCTCCCTTGAGACACGCCCATTAAGTTGCATAGGCGATACAAAATTCTGGCTCCTACATTTCCGTTCCAGTCTGTATTTTCACCTGGAGCAACTTCATTTAAGTCAAAACCGATAATTTTTTTACCGTTTTTTACCAGTTTAGTTAATAAGTATATCACCTCAGAGTAACTTAATCCTCCTGGGACTGGCGTTCCAGTATTGGGACATAATTCTGGTCTAAGGCCATCAATATCGAATGATATATATACCTTATCAGGTAGCTCTTTTATAATTCTATCGCAGATGATAGTCCATGATTCTCCTTCAAACATTCCTACTTTAATGTCTTCATCATAGAAAATACTTACTCTGTCTCCCTGACTTTCTGCAAACTTTACTTCTTCCTCACAAAAATCTCTAATTCCTACTTGAACGAGTTTTTCAATCTGTGGGACTTCCTGCAACATATTATATGAAATAGAAGCATGTGAATAAGTGAAATTTTCATAAGCTTTTCTGAAATCCATATGCGCATCTAATTGAAGTACACCAAAAGATTCATTTTGAGAAGCGAGAGCATGAACTGCTCCTAAAGGGGTACTATGGTCACCACCTACTAAGCCCAATAATTTTCCCTTATTGAGAATTTCAAGTGATTCTTTTTTTACCCACTCTACCATTTCTGTACAAGCCGTATTGATTGCCTTTGATAAATCGGATCCTTCTTTACTATCTTCTTTTCCTTCTTCTAATAAACTTATGTATTGCTCAGCTTTAGTTCTATTCTCTTCGCTTTTTGAAAATAAATCTTCATGAATAGGAAGCATATGAATCCCCATTTTCCAAGCATCAATTATATCTTTTTGATACAGATCGACCTGAACAGATGCATTTTTTATATGCTCTGGTCCTTTAGCGGTTCCTGCTTCATAGGATACCGTCACTTCCCAAGGAACTGGCAATAAGATTAAATCTGCAGTATCTTTATCGAATGGTAGTGCAAAAATATGGTCAATATTACCCAATCCATTTGGGTCAAAGTTTTTAATAATTTGATTTTTTTTACTCATATATATTATTGAATGTCGTCTGGACTGATGTATTCTATAAAGTCACAATTTTTTTCTGAAACTTCAGACCAAGATGAAAACGGAATTTGGATATGCACCATTCCTGCAGCTTGTACATAACCTACTTCAGAACCCGTTATATATTCCGAAATGTAGGTGATTGCGGGGTTGTGGCAAATTATAATCGCAGATCTCATTTCAGCAGGAATCTCAGAAATTACTCTCAACATTATTCGGGCTGATGCTTCATAAATGTCTTCAGATGCTTCAATATGATCTTTTTTCACTCCTAGCTGTTCGTTGATTCGGTACATAGTTTCAGTGGTTCTTTGCGCTATACTATGCAGCATAATGTCTGGATGGAACTCTTTCTGTTTTAAATACATGCCCACTTTGGAAGCATCTTGCAAACCCTTTGCGGTTAATTGGCGTTCCACATCTTTCAGGCCTGAAGTTGCTTCTTCTGCTTCGCCATGGCGTATTAAATATAGATCTTTAACCATTTGATTGAATAGCTGTTTGTAAGTAAAATTAGGATTATTCATTAAACTATCTCAATAAACGAGTAAAAACCTAAATTCTTTTTTTCTAAAAAAAAATATTGATATTTGAATTTTAAAATAAAATTAACCTAAAGATATGTCGAAAAATTTAGTGATAGTGGAGTCACCCGCCAAAGCCAAAACGATTGAAGGTTACTTAGGAAAAGATTATAAAGTACTTTCCAGTTATGGCCACGTAAGGGATTTACCGAAGGGGAATAATGCCATCGACATAGAAAATGGTTTTACACCTACTTATGAAATCTCTAAGGATAAAAAGGAGGTAATTAAAGCTTTAACAAAAGAAGCGAAATTAGCAGAAATGATCTATCTCGCGACTGATGATGACCGTGAAGGAGAAGCCATTTCATGGCATTTAAAAGAAGCTTTAAAGTTAGATGATGCAAGAACCAAAAGAATCGTATTTAGAGAAATCACTAAATCTGCGATTCAAAATGCCATAAAGTCGCCAAAGGGAATTGATGTTGATTTAGTAAATGCTCAGCAAGCGAGAAGAATTTTAGATAGGCTAGTAGGTTTTGAGCTTTCACCTATTTTATGGAAAAAGATTAAAACAGGATTGTCGGCTGGTAGAGTACAATCTGTAGCGGTAAGAATAGTGGTAGAAAGAGAGCGTGAGATTGAAAAGTTTAAGCCAGAGTCATTTTATAAAGTACAAGCCTTTTTTAATGTAGAAGGAAAAGAACTAAAAGCAGAGCTTCCGGGTAGATTTAAAACTGAGGAAGAAGCAATGTCTTTCTTGGAAAATTGCTTAGAGGCAGAATTCTCAATTGGTAAATTAGAGAAAAAGCCAGGTAAAAAATCTCCTGCGCCACCCTTTACTACTTCTACATTACAGCAAGAAGCATCTCGAAAACTAGGGTTTTCTGTTTCTCAAACCATGACATTGGCTCAGCGCCTTTATGAAGCAGGTAAAATATCCTATATGAGAACTGACTCATTAAATCTTTCTGATGAGGCGAAACAAGGAGCGGCTAAAGAAATTAAATCTGAGTTTGGAGATGAGTATTCGCACACCAGAACTTTCAAAACAAAATCTGCTGGAGCACAAGAAGCTCACGAAGCCATAAGACCAACAAATTTTGCGAATAAGGAAGCTAGTTCGGATTATAATGAGCAACGATTATATGATCTAATATGGAAGAGAGCGATTGCTTCTCAAATGTCAGATGCTCAAATTGAAAAGACTAACGTCAGCATTGATATTTCCAATACGGATCAAACTTTAAGCGCAAGTGGTGAAGTAGTGAAGTTTGAAGGATTTTTGAAAGTTTATATCGAATCTACTGATGATGAGGAAGAAGGAGAGAATAATGTAACCAAAGGTATGTTACCGCCTTTGCAAGTAGGTCAGGAATTGGATTTGAAGAGAATGCAATCAAGAGAAGGATTCACTCGTCCACCAGCAAGATATAATGAAGCTGCCCTAGTTAAAAAACTTGAAGAAATGGGTATTGGAAGACCTTCTACTTATGCGCCAACTATTTCTACTATCCAAAAAAGAGGCTATGTAAATAAAGAATATAGAGATGGGAAGGAAAGAAAGTATGTAGAAATGGTACTCGAAAATGCTAAGGTTGAAAGAACTGAAAAAACCGAAATCACAGGTACTGAAAAGAATAAATTATTCCCAAGTAATTTGGCCATGGTGGTAAATGATTTCTTAGTAGATCATTTTCCTAATGTTACGGATTACAACTTTACTGCTAAAGTAGAGCAGGAATTTGATGAGATTGCCAAAGGAGAAAAGATCTGGAATAATATGATCAATAAATTCTATGGTGAATTCCATGAAAAAGTTGATGAAGCGGAAAGTATTGAAAGAAAAGATATAAATACTGGGAGAGAATTAGGTATTGACCCGAAAACAGGAAAAAAAGTTATTGTTCGTTTAGGGAAATTTGGTCCGCTGGTTCAACTAGGTGAAACGCCTGATGCAGAGGACGAAAATGCTGAAAAACCTCAATTTGCAAGTTTAAGAAAAGGGCAATTTATTGAAAGCATTACTCTGGAAGATGCCTTGGAATTATTTAAACTTCCTAGAGATTTAGGTGAATATGAAGATAAAAAGATGGTGGCGGCCATTGGTAGATTTGGTCCTTATGTTCGCCACGATGGTAAATTTGTTAGTATCCCAAAAGGTGAAGACCCATTGGATATTACTGCAGATAGAGCTATTGAGTTAATTGAAGCTAAACGAAAAGCGGACCGTGAGAAATTTATAAAGGGATTCGAGGAAGATGAAAATGTTCAGGTTCTGAACGGTAGATGGGGTCCTTACATCAAGTTTGGCAAGAAAAATGTTAAAATTCCAAAAGATAAAGAGCCTACGGAATTGACTTATCAGGATTGTGTGGAATTAGCTGAAAAAACACCAGATAAAAAGGGTGGAAAAAAAGCTGCTGCCAAGAAAAAGTCTACTAAGAAAAAATAGAATTAAAGCCCTTTTAAAAGGGCTTTTTCTTTTCAATTAAGTTTGACAATTGAACTTTATAGCTGTTGATTTACGAATTAATTGTCTTGATTAATTATACTTCAATTTTAATCTATGAATAAAGGAATTCTTTACATGATAATAGCGGGTTTTTTGTTCGCAAGCATGAATGTGTTTGTGAAAATGCTTCCTAATATTCCGGCTGTTGAGATCGTATTTTTTCGATCATTGATCTCATTCATCATGAGTTTTGCCTATTTGAAATACGTTGGGGTTCCAGTTTTAGGAAACAATAAAAAGCTATTAATAGCAAGAGGAGCCGTAGGGGCAGTAGCCTTAACCATGTATTTTTACACACTGCAAAATATTCCTCTGGCAAGTGCAGTAACCATGCAATTTTTATCCCCCATTTTCACCTCAATTTTAGGTGTTTTTATTGTTCGGGAGAAGGTTCATCCAAAACAATGGATCTTTTATGTAATGGCTTTTGCCGGCTTAATCATCATACAAGGTTTTGATCCAAGAATATCCATTCAAATGTTTATAATCGGGATTAGTTCTTCAATATTTGCCGGCTTGGCCTATAATATTATTCGTAAAATCAATAAAACAGAACATCCGCTAGTTATTGTTTTTTATTTCCCTTTGGTAACCACCCCTTTAACCGGCTTGTATTCTGCTTTTAATTGGGTGATGCCAGTAGGTTCTGAATGGTTGATTTTACTGGCTATTGGCGTTTTAACACAGTTTGCTCAATATTTCATGACTATGTCTTATCAATCCGAAGATTTATCAAAAGTGGCTAGCTTGAAATATCTTACTATAATTTATGCCATTGGCTTTGGATATGTATTTTTTGATGAAACCTACAATTGGATTGTGTTTTCTGGGATAGGACTAATATTAACTGGCGTAATTCTCAATGTATGGTTCAAAAATAAATTATCAAAAGTGAACCGTTAAATCCATTTTTTATTCTTCGAAGGATATAGGCATGTCATCGAATTGATAGGAATTCAATTGGGGCTTCCAGTGGTTTTTTACAACTTAAGCTAGTTTTTATAATGAGCTTCAATAAAGATTGTTTTATATTTAAGATTTAATATTCATGTGTCCATGAATTTTGAATGAGCATCAGTAAAGAAAATATCTCAATGGGAAAGGAGAACACCCATTTACAAGTAGAGTTGGAGGCTGTTAAAAAGAAGCTAGCTCAATACCAATTTGCCGCTGCCGGTGCAAATGAAGGTTTGTGGGATAGGGATTTAATATCTGGCGAGGTATTTATTTCTCCACCCTGGCTTACAATGCTTGGTTATGATCCTAAAGAGATTAAAGAATACTTTTCTTTATGGGAAGAATTAATGCATCCGGAAGATCACCAAATAACCGTGAAAGCTCTAGATGATTTTATTGCAGGAATAAAAGATGATTACAATGTTCAATTTCGATTAAGACATAAAAATGGTCATTATATTTGGGTGCAATCTACTGCTAAGCTTACAGTAGATGAAAATAATATACCTATCCGAGTTTCAGGTTCACATCGTGATATAACGGAAAAAAAGAGAAGTGAAGAAATCATAAAGTTAAGTGAGGAGAAGTATAAAAACTTTTTCAAAAATTCACTTATCGGAATCATGAGGGTTCGAAAAGATGATTTAGAGGTTATGGAAATTAACCAAAAGGGCATGAGTATTTTGGCACTTCCACATTTAACCCGACATTTGAAATTAACCGATTTGTTTGTTGATAAAGCAGAGAGAGATCGATTTATGGAATTATTGTCAGAAAAAGAATCTCTCGAAGAATATGAAGCTAAATTTCAAAGATGGGATGAATCAGAAACTTGGGTTTCTATTTCTGCTTCTGAAATTGAAATTAATAAGCAGAATTTTTATGATGTTGTTTTTAGAGACATCAGTGAATTCAAAGAGAATTTGTTAGAACTGCAACGCTTAAATTTTGAATTAGATAATTTTGTTTATCATGCTTCTCATGATATTCGCTCTCCGTTGCGATCCTTGATGGGATTGATAGAAATATTAAAAACTGAATCGCGTCCTGCCGAAATTCGAAAAATTATAGAGATGGTCACGGGTAGTATTAATCGACTTGATAAATTTGTGGTTGATTTATTAGCAATGTCTCGTGATCACAGAATGGAAGAACCAGAGGCAGTTCCTATCAATTTTATGGTGGAAGTAAACAATAGCATTACTAATTTTCATCATGTATATACTACCAAAAATCTTGAAATAAGAACCAAAATTATTCAGTGGTATCCTTTCCATTCGGATCTTACTAAAATTCGTATTATTCTTAATAATTTAATTTCTAATTCAATTAAATATCGAAAGAATTTAGATGAAGGTTTTTCATTTATTAATATTGAAATAGAAACATCAGATAAGGAAGCAAAGTTAATAATTGAGGATAATGGAGAAGGAATTCCTCATGATAAACTAGGGAAAATTTTCGATATGTTCTACCGTGCTTCTGAAAATAGTGAGGGAAGTGGTTTAGGAATGTATATCGTTAAAAATGTGATTCAAAAACTTGATGCTGAAATTAAAGTAGATTCAGAAGAAGGAGAGGGGACAAAATTCGAAATCGTAATTCCAAACAGATACAACATAGAAAACTTTAAATAAAATTGCATGTCAGTTCATAAAAACTCAATCAAAAAAATCACTACTCATCAATTGCATGAAATGAAAAATAGAGGTGAAAAAATCTCTATGTTAACGGCTTATGATTTTTCAATGGCTAAGCTTGTAGATGCTGCGGGTGTTGATGTGATTCTGGTTGGTGATTCAGCATCAAATGTAATGGCCGGGCATGAAACTACACTTCCTATTACTCTAGATCAGATGATTTATCATGCAGCTGCAGTAGTAAGAGCGGTTGAAAGAGCATTGGTAGTTGTCGATATTCCTTTCGGATCATATCAAGGCAATTCTTCTGAAGCTTTAAGGTCCTCTATCAGGATTATGAAAGAATCAGGTGGACATGCAGTTAAAATGGAAGGTGGGGCTGAGATTCAAGAATCTATCAAAAGAATTTTAAGTGCAGGAATTCCTGTAATGGGGCATTTAGGTTTAACACCTCAATCTATTTATAAATTTGGAACCTATACCGTTCGAGCAAAGGAAGAAGCGGAAGCAGAAAAGCTAATTGAGGATGCCAAAATTTTAGAAGAATGTGGATGCTTTAGCATTGTTTTAGAGAAAATACCTGCTGAACTTGCTAAAAGAGTAGCAAAAGAAGTAAACATTCCAATAATTGGTATTGGTGCGGGACCATATGTGGATGGCCAAGTTTTAGTATTACATGACTTATTGGGAATTACTACTGAATTTAAACCAAGATTTTTAAGACACTACGCTAAATTAGATACTACAATAACAGAGGCTATTGGTAAATATGTAGAAGATGTTAAAAATGTAGACTTTCCTAACCAAGATGAAATGTATTAATAGAAACTGAGTTGATATGTTTTAGATTTAGGGTTAAGGTTCTCGAAACACTCTTTTAAGTGAGAAATATATTACTCCAATAGCTATTAATACGGTTCCTCCTGCAATTACAAATTCCATAAAAATTTTTAGACCATAAACTTTATGTATGTCATAATGTTTAAGTCATCTAAAAGAAAGCGGTATGAAATAATTTCATCTAGTCTTTCTTTTAATTAATTTCGCATTCTAATTTTTGGAACATGGTCTAGAAATGACCGTTACACTTCATAATTATTAAATAATAAAAAAATAAATCATGTCGAAAACCGCAAAGATTTTATATACCAAAACAGATGAAGCACCTGCTTTAGCAACTTATTCTTTTTTACCAATTATAAAAGCATTCACTGATTCAGCAGGAATAGTGGTTGAAACTCGTGATATTTCTTTGGCGGGTCGTATAATTTCTCAGTTCCCTGAAAGACTTAAAGCTGAACAGCAAATCAATGATGATTTAGCTGAACTAGGCGAGATTGCAAAAACACCAGAAGCTAATATTGTAAAGCTTCCAAATATTAGTGCATCAATTCCTCAATTGAAGGCCGCAATTAAAGAATTACAAGCATTAGGTTATAATCTTCCGGATTATCCAGATGAGCCTAAAAATGATGAAGAAAAATCTATAAAGGCAAAATATGATAATGTAAAGGGTAGTGCCGTTAACCCTGTTTTAAGAGAAGGGAACTCTGATAGAAGAGCCCCAAAAGCTGTTAAGGAATATGCTAAGAAGCATCCACACAGCATGGGCAAATGGAGTAAAGATTCAAAAAGCCATGTGGCAAGTATGACTGAAGGTGATTTTTACGGAAGTGAAAAATCACTTACTATCCCTGCTGCTACTGAGGTTAAAATTGATTTGAAAACAAAGTCCGGAAACGTAAAAAACCTTAAAAGTGGTTTGAAGCTGCAAGAAGGTGAAATAATTGATGCAGCAGTTATGAGTGCGGCTTCATTAAATGCATTCTTAAAAGAACAAAAAGAGGAAGCGAAGAAAGCAGGAGTATTGTTTTCTATTCACTTGAAGGCTACTATGATGAAAGTGTCTGATCCAATTATTTTTGGTCATGCAGTTAAAGCTTTCTTTGAACCAGTTTTCAAAAAGCATCAAGAAACATTAGACCAATTAGGTGTTGATGTGAATAATGGTTTTGCTTCTTTATTATCACAAATTGAAGGCTTAGCTGAAGATAAAAGAAAAGAGATAGAAGCTGATATTGAGGCATGCTATAATGATGGTCCAGATTTAGCAATGGTAAATTCTGACAAAGGGATCACGAATCTTCATGTGCCAAGTGATGTCATTATTGATGCTTCTATGCCTGCTATGATCAGAACCTCTGGTCAGATGTGGAATAAGAATAATGAAACTCAGGACACAAAAGCTATCATACCGGATAGAAGTTATGCTGGCGTTTATCAGGAAACTATAGATTTTTGTAAGCAAAATGGAGCTTTAGATCCTGCTACTATGGGAAGCGTTTCCAATGTTGGTTTGATGGCACAGAAAGCTGAAGAATATGGTTCTCATGATAAAACTTTTGAAATTCCAGAGGCTGGTACTGTAGAGGTATCCGATGCAAACGGAAATGTTCTTCTAAGTCATGAGGTTGCTGAAGGTGATATTTGGAGAATGTGTCAGGTAAAAGATGCTCCGATTAAAGACTGGGTGAAACTAGGTGTTAACAGAGCAAAGGATACTGGTAACCCAGCAGTTTTCTGGTTAGATAGTAATCGTGCACACGATTCAGAATTAATAAAGAAAGTGAATGAATACTTAAAAGATCATGATACTAATGGCTTAGAAATCAAAATCATGAGTCCTGTGGAGGCTACTCGTTATTCTTTAGAAAGAATTGTAAAAGGGCAGGATACTATTTCAGTGACTGGAAATGTATTAAGAGATTACTTAACGGATTTATTCCCAATTTTAGAAGTGGGGACGAGTGCGAAAATGTTATCTATTGTTCCATTAATGAATGGTGGCGGTTTATTTGAAACAGGCGCTGGAGGTTCAGCTCCTAAGCACGTTCAGCAATTTATGGAGGAAGGTCACTTAAGATGGGATTCATTGGGTGAGTTTTTAGCGTTGGCAGTTTCATTAGATCATTTAGGTAAAACCTTTGATAATGAGAAAGCTAAAATTTTAGGAGCTGCTTTAGATAATGCAACCTCTAAATTCTTAGAAGAAAACAAGTCACCTTCTAGGAAAGTGAATGAAATTGATAACAGAGGAAGTCACTTCTATTTAGCAATGTACTGGGCTGAAGCTTTAGCCAATCAAAATGAAGATGCTGATCTTAAAAAGATTTTCAGTAAAGTTGCTGAAGTTATGAAAGCAAAAGAAGCTCAAATAAATGAAGAATTATTAGAAGCTCAAGGAAAAGCGGTTGATATGGGAGGCTACTATAAACCCGAAGAAAGCATATTGATCAAGCAAATGAGACCAAGCAATACGCTAAATGAAATATTAGATTCAATAGTTTCATAATAATATCAAGACCCTTTAGTAAAGCAGATAGCGTACTAAAGGGTCTCTTTATTTCTTTGATTAATCAGGCTATTTCATATTTACATAATTTTAACTAAACCTACATTTAACCTTCCTGCATTACCAATTTGAGTATTGTTTCTTTGGTCGTATACTGGTAGTTGAGCTGATAGTTGGAAACTAATCGAGTTATTTATTCTTAACTCCATGCCACTATCGAAAAATACGGTAGTGCCTCCTGTAAAATCTATACTATTCCCCTCATCTATGTTTTTTCCGGCACTTTCCATATAAAAGCCAGCTTGAGGTATAAATTGTTTTTTAGGGTTCCCAAGCACCAAAAATACATCAGATTGAAAATTAAAGCTATTCGCAAATCTGTAGTTATTGTGAGTACTGTTTATTTTATAACTAGATGCAGAAAATAAACCCCATTTACCATTCGTCATGGTATGATTTAATCTCAAGAGCAGATCTAAAGTTCCTGTTCCTGGTTGTATTTCAGGGTCAAATACCTCGCCTGCATTATCTTTTATATTGGTAATCCCGGTAGGTAATTTTAAGCTAAGCCCAGGGATTAGATAGTGAGTGAATTGATCAGTTGTGAATCTAATATTTTTATCTATTCCCACAATAGCATCGCCCAACCCAGATAAGGTCATGGTAGTGTCCGAAACAGGATCTACAGTAGACCATACTTTATTATAATAAACAACCGTGCGTTCGTATGGTAGCAATACATTTAACCTGAAGTTTTTAAAAAGATTTAAATTAGTTCTTAAAGCTAAGGTTGAATATTTTTCAAAATCTTGCTGTTTTTTTTCAAAGAATAGATTAGAGCCATCTAATTCATGCATTTGTGGCGATCTTGAAAACATGCGGTGCTCTTGATTGAGATGACTGTAGCCATTGAAAGACATATAATGATAGAATACACCAATATAATTTTTCTGGTCAACAGTCTTAAACTCAAATATATTGCAAACGTCACATGCCAATAATCTGGTTTTTATACCTACTAAAATTAATAGTAAAATTAACTTTTTATTCATTTCAATATTTGTTTATAAATTCTTTGTCAGTTAACGTGTGCAGAAACTCGATAATATCACTTTGCTCTTGATGACTCAGTTTAATTCCGACTTTCCCGCCTTCTTTTAGAAGCGGTGATAAAGTTTCGGATTTTTGAACTCCCTCTGCATAATGCAATAGCACACTTTCTAAAGTTGGAAATCTGCCATCATGCATGTAAGGCGCTGTTAAAGCTATATTTCGCAAAGTCGGAGTCTTATATTTTCCCAGATCCTCAGGATCTCTAGTGATTCGATATCTTCCTTTAAATACCTCTTCAAAAGAGGTGTCGGTAAAAACGGAATCAAGTCCGTTATTATGATAGCTGTAATCTGTAAAGTGATCTGATTGGTGGCAGCTGCTACAATGCTGAGTGAATAATTGAAGTCCTCTTTTTTCAGCCGATGAAAATATATTTTTATCAGCTCTGGCGTATTGGTCGTATTTTGAATTTGCAGAGATCAGGCTACGCTGAAATTGTGCCAAGGCTCTGGAAATGGAAGCAGAAGAAACCCCTAAATTAGGAAATACCTCCATGAATAAGGGATAGTAATCTGGATCATCAGACAACCAGCCAACAAGGCTATCCAAATCATTATTCATTTCATCTACATGCGTAAGAGGTCCAAAACTTAAAGATTCTAAATTAAGTGCTCCTCCATCCCAAAAAAGACCATCTGCCCAGGCAATATTGGCTAGAGTAGGTGAATTCCTATGCAAGGCCTTCCCTGAAACTCCTAAGTTCGACAGCGCTACACCATCAGTAAAGGCTTTTTCGGGCTTATGGCAGCTTGCACAGGAGACTTTTCCATTGGATGAAAATCGCTGATCGAAAAAGATTTTTTCTCCAAGCAGCACTCCTTTTTCTGTTATTAAATTGCGCTCATTTTGTGGTAGAAAATCACCTAGATTCTCCGGAACCTCTATTGCATATTCTGGTACAAATTCCGTATCATCACAAGCGCTCACTATCATTCCCAAGAGAAATAAAGCTATAGAAATATATTGCTTATGTAATTTTGGCATATCGCATAATTGATAAAAGATTTTAATAGGCGCACAAATACTCTCTTAAGTATTACAAAATCAGCTATTAAAGTTGAATATTTTAAGATTGATTATTTGTGCGCCAATTTGCTAGAAGAAAGAATCACATTTAAAATCTTTTCTTCTGTTTTGCTGCTAGTTACATGCTTTGATTACCCATTATTTTAACCGACTTACTAACATTATCTGCTATTTTATTAGCTTGCTCTGGGTTTTTAAAAGTCATATTAACTAAGTTATCAGGATTGCCTAAATCAATTCCAGAGAAAAACTCCGCAATGTCATAGCTAATCATGATTTCATTTCCATCTTCCAATAGCATAAAATCGGCTGATAAATTGATATCCTTTATAAGAGCATTAGTCCCAATATGATATTTGAAAGCTTCGCCATCAACAGTTCCTTCTGCCACAATAAATTTGTAGCCTGAATTCCAGCTCCAGTAAGCAAAACCAGGATAATCTTCAGATAAAGCATGATCAGAAGGCCAAGCAGAAGGTTCTATGGTGCTATTCACAAGGGTATCTACCCCAATTTGGAAAGATATATTACCGTATTCTCCACCGGGAACAGTAACGCCTTCATAAATCATTTTATCGGCAGAAACTAATAAAAATAAATCATCCTCTTTCTCTTCAGTGGCATTATCAAGTGCTACTTTTTGTCCGTCTTTTTGCTGTAAGCTTAAGTTTGAAACGTAAAATGATACTGTAGAAAAGACTACTTCGTGATTGTTAATGCTATAAACTTGATCTGTAGAAAATTCCTGATCACCTACGGTAGGATGAAAGTGGAAATTAAAGGATACATCTTCTTGGATGATGTTTTCGTTCATATCGTCATTACAAGAAAACATTAGGATGCTTGCTATTAATAGAATATATAGATTTTTCATTTTATTATATTTTTAATTTTAGAATTAATTTGAAGTGTTAATTGAAAAGAAATTGTTAGCATAATTCTCTGCTATTTTGCTAGCGTTATCTCCGCCCATCGCCACATTTACTTCATTAATGTTGATGTAGTGTGGAGCATCAAATAGAGATAAGACTTCTGCCTTGATTTCTATAGTAGTGGTTGTATTTGCTTTTATTTCGGCCTTAACTTCTTTTTTTATTGTCTTATAATTTTCATTTCCGCCAATGTGATAAACCATTCCTTTTCTGTTACCATCAGATTCGAATATTTCTCCTTCCATCAGCAGGAATTTATAGCCCGTATCCCAGTTCCAAGCCATTTCATTGCTAGGGTCGAGGTCACCTGTATTATCTAAGCTTAGATTTTTTTCAGGATCAATTCCAATGGAAAATTCTATGGAAGAAATTTCTTGTAGCTCTAGATCAGGAATTTCAATAGTCAAATCCTTTCTTGTGCTCGTTTCTTCCAACAAATGATAGCTTTCTGGTTCGGTGAAGATGACTTGCCCCTCTTCATCTAAAAACTTTATATTGGAGATGTAATATTTTAATACCGCAATATTAAAATCCACTTCGTCTCTGTTATACCGAAAGCCTTCAAACTGCAATGGTTCGCCATTTAACAGATTTTCAAATTCAATTTTTAAAGTGCCTTTATCAATTTCTTCATTCTCAGTACAAGAAGTGAAGGTTAGCGCCACAAAAAGTGGCAAGGCATATATAAATTTGTTTTTTATTGTTTTCATATTTTTCTTCAATTGTTAAAAAATTCATATCTAAATCACGCAGTTAGTGAGGGTTAGAGAAATCCGGATTATTTAAGAATGATTCGTCTGTCAACATGTGTAAAAAAGCGATCACGTCTTTCTTTTCTTTTTCAGTTAAGTGTAGCCGAATTTCATCATGAACATTTATAGGCTCGTTGCTACCTTCGATGATTAAAATATCCAAGGTTTCACTTTTTTTAATGCCCGAATTGTAATGATCTAATACTTCTTCCAGAGTTTCAAATCGTCCATCGTGCATATAAGGAGCCGTTACAGCAATATTCCTTAAGGTTGGGGTTTTAAATCGCCCTTTGTCTTGAGGCTTGCCTGTAACTGCCATTAAGCCATCATCCATTGTCTCATCATTATCTAACCCATTGTTATGAAACCCTTGAAATCCATCAATATCGCCTGAAGTAAGCGGTCCCAAGTGGCAATCTCCACAATTAGCACCTCTCAATTGACCTGGAATTGGATGTGTGAAAAAAAGGTTCATCCCGTTTAATTCCGATTGAGTAGGCTCAATTTCGCCTCTCAAGTATTGGTCATATCGAGAATCCGATGATATTAATGCCCTTTGAAACTGTGCAAGTGCGTTCCCGATTCTTTCCACATTGATGTCATAAGAACCAAAAGCTTTTTGAAAATCAGCAGCATACCCTTTCTCTTCCAACTTTTTAACTGCCTGCTCTAAAGGCAAATGCATTTCTATTGGATTTTGAATTGGATCAAGCGACTGATCTTTTAAGCGATCGAATTTTCCCGACCATGTGAAATTTTCTGTCCACAGCAAATTACTTAGCGACATTGCGCTTACTTTTCCTAGCCTTCCTTCAAATCCTTCGCTTTTCGCCTTTCCGTCAGTAAATGCCAATTTTTGTTGGTGACATGTACCGCAAGAAATGCTATTATCCGCTGATAAAGCTTTTTCATAAAATAGCTTTCTTCCTAGTTCAAATCCATTTTTTGTGATGGGGTTGTCACTAGGTATGCGTTCCTTGTAGTCTCCAAAATAAACTGGTGGGTTTATTTGATAACCGTCTTCTACAACTGGAGAGTATTCTTCAGGATTGCACGCTATTAACCAAGGATATAAGGAAAGCAGAAATAAAATTCTACTTTTCATTATAGAGTATCGTCAATTAGTTAAAACTTGTGATTAATAAGAATTAGGCTAATAAACGAGGGGGATGGGTAATTTCAAATTCAAATAAGAATTTGTATATATTCGAGTAATCAGGGTAAAAGTGAGTATTTGGAATATCTGCGTTAAATACTTTAATGCTAAGTGTTTTTGGACTATTATCAAGCTGAATCTGCTCTGTTAAAGTGTTTTTTTCTGAACTCTTTTTTTCAGCTTCTTTTTTCAATTGGTCATTTAAATAACAACTTCCATAACACATCGTCATGGGTTCGTCTTTGTTCACACAAAACAATTCCGCTAATCTGTCTCTATTTACTTCAAAATTAAGTCTGATGACCATGAACATGAAGGTATGGCAGAGAAAAAATAGTAATAGCGTTATGGTGATGACTTTTTGCTTCACGTTTACAAAAGTAGGTGTTATTTTATCTTTAATCAATTGCAACAAAAAATAGTTCGTTAAATCATAACGTTTAAGGTGTAGAATGTAAAAAAAATTAGATTGTTCGTTACAAATGTTACTTAAATCTTACTTCTTTGGATGATTCTTTTTTATCGATAAGGCTTCAAAAATAGTCGATAAAATTATTTTTAAAGTTTTTTTTATATTTTTGATATTGAAGTAAATTAATATTATGCCATTAACTCCACTTACTGAGCCATTAGGAAATCAAAGAGCTTCTCATCTTCTAAGAAGAACTGTATTTGGTGCAACTCCAGATTTAGTTCAGGAATTTTCTCAACTCACACCTCAACAGGCAATCGAAAGACTTTTTATACCAGACCTTCCATTGCCAGAGCCTCCAATAGACCCTGCAACAGGTCAAGAGTGGATGCTAACTGGAACTACAGATGCTAATAGTGAGGGCTTTGAGTTAGAACAATACTTTTTAGGTTGGCAGATGGGGCAGTTTTTAGCACCAAATGTAGAAGAGAATCAGAAATTACCCTATATTTTTAGAGAAAGGCTTGTCTATTTTCTTCATACACATTTTACAACTAAAAGATCAGTTGTAGGAAGCAGTAGAGCCTTATATTTTCAGAATCAGCTTTTTAGAAAATTTGCATTTGATCAATTCTTCACGATAGAAGATTCGCTAGAGCCTTTGAACTTTAAAGATTTAGTATTGAAGGTTTCTTTAGATAATGCCATGTTAAGGTTTCTCGATGGAAGACTAAATGTTAAAGGAAGTCCTAATGAAAATTTTGCTCGTGAACTTTTAGAACTCTACACAATTGGACGTGGTCTTGAGGGAACCGATAAAGGAAGTAGTGAAGTAGGAGATTATGGTACTTTTACAGAGCTGGATGTACAGGAAGGAGCTCGAGTTTTGTCAGGTTTTAATACTGATCAAAATTTTAGTTTCATAGATGAACAAACCTCTTTGCCAACAGCGATAGCTAAAGGAGATGGTTTGACTGCAAGTCTGCATGATAATGCGAGCAAAAAATTAAGTTTTAGGTTTGGCGAGGCTGTAATATCTCCAAATCCTGAGTTACAATTAAATGGTCAAGCTACTTACGAAAGTGCTGTTGATGAAATTAAACAATTTGTTGATGTAATTTTCCAGCAAGAGGAAACAGCAATTCATATCTGCAGAAAATTGTATAGATTTTTTGTGTATCATGAAATTAAAGAGGAAACTCAAAATGGTGTCATAAAAGATATGGCAACTGTCTTTGTAGAAAGTGGTTTTAGTTTACAAGCTGTCCTGACATCACTATTCCAAAGCAGAGAGTTTTATGAAGGAGGTGATGGCTTAACGGATGATAATTTTGGTAGTATTATTAAAAGCCCAATTGATTTAATTATTGGCCATGCAAGAAATTTCGAACTTCAATTACCAGATTATCTTACAGATGCCACTACATTTTACGAATTCACAAATGAGTGGCTCAATACTATGAGAATAATGGGCCTTAATTTTTATGAGCCATTTGAAGTAGCGGGTTATCCAGCCTATCATCAGTTTCCAATTTATCACCGAGGATGGATTACTACCTCTTATTTAACTCAAAGATACGCTTACGTTCAAAGAGTGAGTAGAGCTGATATGATGGAAATGTCTGTTGCTATTTCTACACCAATACAATATGTGGAAAAATATGTAGATAATGCTATCGCTGCGAATGCTAGAGAACTTGTAGTTGAAGTGGCAAATCAGTTTTTAGCCCTAACGGAGAATTTAGGTTTTCAAAATGAAGGAAGTAGTCCGCTTACAGAAGAAAGGTTGAATTATTTTCTCAATGCATTTTTGAAAACTTTTCAGATAGATGAAAACCCTGAAGAAGCATGGACTTTCAGATGGACACAGGGTGTTGATCGCGAAACGGTTGAAAGACAACTTCAAGATTTATTTAATGCTATTTTACAATCACCAGAATATCAATTGATGTAGGTTATGGATAGAAGAAAATTTATAAAAAGATTAGGATTTGCTGCTGGTGGTGCTGTTGCTTTTAATGGTATCCCTATAAAATTATTGTCTTCTCATCAGCCATTAAAAAGTCTATTGCCGAAAAGTGACAACGACAAGGTATTGGTAATACTTCAACTACATGGAGGGAATGATAGTACAAATAGTTTTATTCCGATTGATAATTATGATCTTTATTACAGTAGGAGAGCCAATATTGCCATTCCATATAAAAGTGGCAATCGGACCTTAATTCCTTTAGATAGTACTTTAAACCCTGCCGATCAAGTCGGTCTTCATCCTGACATGATTGATTTTAAAAGCATGTATGATAGGGGGCAAGCAGCAGTGTATCAGGGGGTTTCTTATCCTAAAAATAATGGGTCTCATTTTAGAGGAAGAGACATTTGGTTCATGGGTGGAGATTATGATGATTATTATTCTTCTGGATGGGTAGGGAGATATCTCAATCATATTTATGCTCCATCTGAGTATCCTGATGATTTCCCAAACGCAGGCATGCCAGACCCATTAGCTTTAGAAATGGGAAATGATACTTCATTATTATTTCATCAGGAAGGGAATATTCCAACATCTATTTCATTAGGAAATAGCCCTGGGCAACTGCTGAATCAAATTGAAAATTTAGAAGGATTTGCAGATGAAGGGATAGATCCAAGAGGTTTGCCACCAGAACATTTAGCAGGCTCTCCTTATAAAAAGGAAATGGATTGGATATTAGGATTAGAAGATAAATCTGAAACTTACATTAAAAGACTAGGAGAGATTTATCAATCTTCTAATGAAACTAAAGTAGATTATCCTGAAATATATCCGTTTAATGCGCCATCAGGCAGCTTACGAAATCCTCTAAGCGGGCAGCTTCAATTAGTAGCTCGTTTATTAGGCGGTGATATAAAAACCAAGGTTTTTCTAGTGAAAATTGGAGGATTTGATACTCATGCAGGACAGGTGGAAGGAAGTAATACTACCATGGGGGTTCATGCTACTAAAATGTATCATATTTCGGCTGCAATGAAAGCATTTCATGAGGATTTAAAAGCTCGTGGTTTACAAGATAGAGTCTTGACTATTAGTATGAGTGAATTCGGTAGAAGAATTCCATCAAACGGAAGTTACGGTACCGATCATGGAAAAGGTGGAGCGGTAATGGTATTTGGAAATCGAGTGAATCCTGGAGTATTTGGTACTAATCCGGATTTAACTCAAAGTAATATAGGATTACAATTTGACTATAGACAGCTCTATGCTAGTATTCTTCATGAATGGTTGGGAGTAGATCAAGCCAGCATAAATAACGATATCTTTTTTAAAGATTTTTTCAACGCATCTGATGAAAATGGGAATCCATTACCTGATGTAGAAATGATTTCTAATAGCATTACAGGAACAAATTCTTGGTTAGGTAAGCATTATAATGTGGCTAATCCATTTCCAAACCCCGCAGCAGATTCAACCAATTTAAAGATTCAATCAAATGAGGCTGGAAAGGTAAGAATTGAAATTATTAGCATAACGGGACAATCAATAGGTGTGATGATGAAGCCTTTAATGCAAGGTAGTAATGATATCAAATTGGACTTAAGTGGATTAAAATCCGGTATTTACCAAATCAGAATTAATGCCAAAAATATAAATGACTCTAAAAAATTAATCAAGAACTGATTTATGTTGAATATTAAATTATTCAGAGTATTTGTAGCTCTGATATTGTTTGCTTTAGCTTTAAATCCTGCTTATAGTCAGTTGAGGAAGCAAAAGCCTAAACCAGGTAATCAAGCGCAAGAATTCTTACAAACACAATGGTGGTTAGGAATTAGAGGAGGGACTAATATTACACAAACTACATTGATTGAAAGCTTTTCAGGGTTAAATCCTATCAATTATAATGAAGATAAGCTAGTAAAAGAATACGAAGATTTTGTTGATCCAGCCTTTCATATTGGGTTGGATGTCACTTTTTATCACAAGGGATTTTCTGTAATGACTTACCCAACTTTTTTTAGAAATAATATCAACTACAATAGTGAGCTCGCTTGGTCAGGAGAAACGGATAGAGATCAGTATGAAACCAGTTATCAGGTAAGACAAAGCATTACTTTTTTAGAGCTTCCAATTGCTGTTAAATATGATATTCTGGGAGAAAAAATTAGACCGTTTGTGATGGCTGGAGCATTTTATGCTTTTGCTTTTGATGCTAATAAAGAAGTTAATGTATTTGAAACCGATTATGCATCCGGTGAAGCCGTAGAATTTGAAAGAGCCAATATCAAATTAAATAATAGGGAAGAAGTATTAAACAATTATGGAGTATTGGGTGGAATAGGTGTGAGTTTTGACTTTTGGAATATTAGGTCAATTATTGATGTTCAGTATCGACATAGTTTTCAGTCAATTGTAAATGATCAAACCCGATTTGATGAGAATACTTTTTCATCATTTGGTGAGGTGCAAGATGACTACAGTCTACAAAATTATAGCGCCTCAGTAAGTTTTGTTTTTCCACTTCGATTTATTGATTCTCAGTTTAAAGCATTATGAAAATTATCAATCTGAAATTAATTTTATTAAGCTTAATTATTTTTTCTGCCTGTTCTGAAGAGGAAGTTTCCCCCCAACAATCTTTCCTGAAGATATATGATGATGCAAATTATAATGCTGCTTACAGTCCGGTAGGTTTACAAAAAAATCTAGATAACTTTTATATATTATCTGAAAGAAGTTTAAGATCTAGCGATTTTTCAGGAATAAATATAGTGACTACTGATTCCATTGGTAATTTTATCAACGAACAGCCGCTAGAAGAAAACCTTGTGGCACCTACTAAATCTTTACAGAAAATTGGGAATACACTTTATTTTTTCTGTATGGATCGAAATACTTTGAGGCCATATTTGGCAAGTATTAGCGAAAATGGCGAATTATCCACTACAGCTTTAAATACGACAGCTTCTTATCCATTAGCGGCTAATACTACTTCAAATAATAATTTGTTATTACTGTCCTATGATCCAGATGGTTTAAATACAATTCTTACTGAAGTCAGTCGCGAAGGACAGATTTTACAACAGGCTGCATATTCTATTGGGCCGGGAAGCGATGTTCAAGACCCTATAGTGGATCATTTTACAAAGAGAAGTGCTCGCTTGCCATTTTTCTGTGGACAAACTGCAGGGAATAGATATTATTTTAATGGCTTTTTCAATTATACACTTTCTTTAGTATTTACTGACTTTAGTGATAATCCAACGGGTGTTTTACAAGGACAAGGAACAGACGCAGGCTTAAAAGCTGCATTTCCAACAACAGGTTCAGACTTTGCCATTGTTGGCTATCAATTTGCGGATCATTTTATGAATGCTAAAACTACATTGCCAATTAACGAAATTAACTCATCAGTAAATTTATTTGATAGAAATATACCTGAGATATCGGAAAAGGCAATATGCAGAATTACAGCCTATTCTTCTAGCACTACCGATTACACTGTAATAGCTTCTGAAACAGAAGGGAGACAAGTAGTACTTTATTTTTATAATATTAATTCAGGGCAACTAGAAGCTACTTATTACCTAGGGACTTTAAATCCATTTACATTATCAGATATTATAGCATTGGATGATGGTGGGATTGCCATTACTGGAACCACTTTTTTAGCTGGAAGATTTGAAAGAATTTATCTGCAAAGAATTAATAAGCAGCAGGTTTTGGATATTTTATAAATCTGGAATTGTATTTTAGCAAATTATACAATCATAAATTACAAATTGAGGTCTTCTAATAAACAACAGTTCTTATTCGGTAAAATAAAGGAGGTACCATTTTATTTTCATTGGATTTCAGAGTTCTTTCATAAGTCTAACATCAAAGAATCAAATAAATTAAGTGACCAAACTTGCGATGATTTAGATTTTGAAGAGCTTTTTATGTTCTTAGATAGAACGAATTCTAGTGTTGGGCAACAATATTTTTATTATCAACTCAGAACAATTTCTAAGGACGCAACTATAAAATCTGAGGACGAGGTCATTATTGATGAGATCGCTAATAATCTTGATTTTAGAAAAACCGTGGAGGATAAGCTTCGATCCTTAAATAGCACTGAAGCATATTACATCTCTAAACTCTTTCAAGAAAAGTCATTTGAAGTACCTAGGTGGTATAAGTTACTTCCGATTTTAACATTAATGACATTATTTTCCTTAATAGGGCTCCTTATATTTCCTGATTTAATTTATATTATTCCATTTCTGCTAATAGCTAATATGTGGATTCACTACAGGAATAAGAATAATTTAGATTATTATATTTCTGCTTTACCAGAATTAGTGAAACTTTATAAGGTAAGTCATTTTTTCACTAAAAAGTATCCCAATTATTTCGCTAAACAAGATATTTCCAAATCACTGCATGAGATTAAGAAAATGAAAAAACATTTCTATTTATTCCAGATGGAAAATAGATTGCAGGGAGACGTTACTACTATCTTATGGGGATTATTAGAACTGTTTAAAATTTCACTACTACTAGAGCCTATCCTTTTTAGAAAACTTATTAGTAAACTCAATACTAATAAGCTTGATATAAAGAACCTGCATTCTTTTATTGGTAAATTAGACATGCTTTATTCGGTTAGTTCATTAAGATCAGGTTTAAATACTTACAGTAAACCTGATTTTCACAATCAAGAGTTTAATCTCATAGCTAAAGGAATTTATCATCCGTTAATTCCAGATTGTATTAAAAATGATATCAATACATCTGGTAAATCTGTTTTGTTAACAGGGTCGAATATGTCGGGTAAAACAACTTTTATCAGAACAATTGGGATAAACCTAATCACTGCTTTGAATTTAAATACATGTTTTGCTGATTCAATTCAACTACCTTTTATGAATTTATTATCAGCCATTAGAATTAGTGATGATTTAATGAATGATAAAAGTTATTATTTTGAGGAGGTTGCTACAATCAAAAATATTATTGAAAACTCCCATAATGAAAGCTATAGTTTAATTTTATTAGATGAGATATTTAAGGGTACTAATACTGTTGAAAGAATATCTGCAGGAAAAGCTGTTTTATCTTATCTAAGTAAAAAGAATAATTTAATATTTGTATCGACTCATGATATTGAATTAGCAGATCTTTTAAAGAATGAGTTTAATTTATTCCATTTTAATGAGTCAATAGAAAACGATAAAGTTTCTTTTGACTATAAATTAAAGCAAGGAAAGGTTAAAACCAGAAATGCTATCAATATTTTGAAACTTTCAGATTATCCTGACGAAATAATTAAAGATGCGTTTAGCACTGTAAAGAGCATGGAAAGTAAGTTTTAATAAAAGCTTAACTATTCTTTCTCAATTGCTTTATAGCCACTTCAAAATCTTTAGGATATGGAGCTTCTGCATTTATCTTTTTTCCATGCAAATCAGTTAAAATTAGGCTTTTAGCATGCAAGGCAAATCTTTTAATAATTGATTGTTCTTCAGTTTCTTTAGCGGCATGGTAATTTCTTTTTATTGCAGATAAAAACAATGGGTTACCTCCATAGGTTTCATCAGCCGTAATGGAAGCCTTTAGAGAAGCTAAATGAACTCTTATTTGGTGCATTCTACCTGTTTCTGGTTTGCAAGCTACTAGGCTATGTTTTTTATAACTCTCAATAGTATTGAAAATGGTTTTCGCATTTTTACCTTGCCTGTGTGATATTTTCACATAGCCTGAAGCAGTAGTATGCAGCGGTAAATCAATTATTTCATCTTTAAATTGATGCAAACCATCAACAATTGCATGATAGGTTTTATCTACTTGTCGGTGCTCAAATTGTATTGATGCATTTCTATAAGCTTCAGCATTTTTAGCTATTAATAAAACCCCTGATGTTTCTTTATCTAATCTGTGGCAAATCTGATAATCATCATTGTAATCTTTAACTAAGGATAAAATAGTTACTGTGTCATTTCTGTCAGCTAAAGTTGAAATGAATGGCGGTTTATTAATAAATATATAATCATCGGACTCATCAATGATGAGAGGCTTTATAGATTTGTAATACATTTTGAGAAATAAATTTAATCGGTTTCCGATTCTTCTTCAGCAATAGGAACGTAAGGCTCTGGAGCTTTTTTAACAGGAAGTTTAAAACTAAACAGAGAGCCCTTGCCCAATGTACTAGTAACAGATACAGATGAGCCATGAGCTTCAATTATGTGCTTAACAATTGCCAAGCCTAAACCTGTACCACCTCTTTCTTTTGATCTACTTTTATCAATTCTGTAAAAGCGTTCAAAGATCCTCTTGATATGTTCAGGTGAAATTCCTGCTCCATGATCCTGAATCGCAACCGTTACATCTTTATCACTGATTTCAAAACCGACCACAATTTCGGTATTTTCATCCGAATATTTGATCGCATTGGAGATCAAATTTACGATTACCTGATAAATACGTTGATAATCGGCTATGACGTGAATAGGGGATTGATAATCCTTGTCAAATTGAAGAATAATATTTTTCTTATCTACTTTCCCTTCAAATTGATCAAATACATCTTGAACTAAAGCATAGATATCAATTTCTTCAAAATGCATTTTTATTTCACCGGCTTCGATATGAGAAAGTGTTAGCAAATCATTCACCAACATTTCAAGACCATCTAAACTTTTGGCTGCTTTTTTTAAAAATTTACCTCTCACTTTTTTATCACTAACGGCTCCATCTAAAAGTGTATAAACAAAGCCCTGTGCCGCAAAAATTGGTGTTTTAAGTTCGTGTGAAACATCTGCTAAAAATTCTCTTCTGTAGGTAGCCATTCGTTTTAGCTCATCAATTTCTTGTTGTTTATTAGCTGCATAGCTAAAGATTTCCTGATTAATTTTACGAAGTGGATTTAATGACTTTTGATCATTCATGTCATTCACGAAAGAGTAATTTTTTTCTCCTAGTTTATTGAAAACCTCATAAAGCTTGTTAATCTCTTTAAAGAAAAGAAATTCTAATACTATACTAATTAGTAAATAAGCTGAGGAGGAGGATAATATGAAAGTAAGTATTAATGCTATATTACTTACTCCTTCCAATAAACTTAGAAAAGCAGTAGTTACAATGGCAATTGATATTGCCAACAAAATTGAAACACCTCTAGAATTAAAAAGCATATTTTAATCCATATCAAATTTATAGCCCACACCTTTTACAGTTGAAATGTAGCCTTCACCTACTTTTTCCCTTACTTTACGAACGTGTACGTCCACTGTTCTCGCTAAAACATATACGTCTGAACCCCAAATATTTTGCAATAAATCATCTCTATTAAATACTTTATTAGGATTTTGAGCAAGGAAGTAAAGTAATTCAAACTCTTTTTTAGGCAGGGAAACTTGTTTGCCATCAACTGTTACGGTATAACTTGTGCGGTCAATGGACAATCCTCCTATGTTGATTTTATTGCTATCTTTTTGCTTTTTAACATCTCTTCTGAAATAAGCGTTAATTCTACTCATTAGAGCCCTTGGCTTGATGGGTTTTGTAATATAATCATCAGCGCCATTTTCAAAGGCCGCTACTTCCGAATACTCTTCTGAACGAGCCGTTAAAAAAATGATAAAAGCATTTGCAGCTTCTGGGATTTCTCTTAATTGCCTACAAGTTTCAACACCATCCTGATTAGGCATCATAATATCTAATAGTATAAGCTGTGGTTGAAATTTCTTTGCTTTTTCAATTGCAGACTTACCATCAGTTGCAGTTTTTACTTCATAGCCTTCTTTTGTAAGGTTATAATCTAGTAATTCTAAGATGTCTGATTCATCGTCAACGACAAGCACTCTATGGTTTTGCTTGTTTCCCATGGTTATTTAAGATTTTGTTTTAGGCTAAATTCGCTAAAAATATCTATAAATTAAGCGATAAATGTGGTAATAACAATTTCTTAATATCTAATTAAACTTTAAGATACATTTGTTATAAAGAATTAAAATTATTCTGATAATAATTCAACATTTTAAGAATGTCGCCATTAAAACTTTCTTCTAATTGCTTTTTCAATGTATAGTAATTTCCACTATACCTTTTATATGACAGTAAAAAAGCATTGTTCACATCCAATTCAGTTTGTACATAATTTTTGTATTCCACATTTTTAAAAGGCTGTTCAGATAGTTCTTTTTTGAATTTTTCAATAAATTGATATTTGAGATTCTCTTTTTGTACAATGCTATATCCTTCAATTTTTCTGTAAAAGTTTTCGAATCTATTTAAGTAATTATTTATGAATCGATTGAAAAGATGTCTGTCTTCTAGTTGATCTAGGTAATTTTTGTATTCTTCACTGTGAGTTAAGTTCGCTTCTTTAAAATATAGCTTGGTAAATTCCTGACCGAAAAAAGAGGCTAAGTTTTCATTAAAATCAATGCTATCTCTTATAAAAACCTCATCATGCGTAAGTTCATGTAAAATCAATTCAATCAATCTGCCATCAGTATTATTCAAAACATTACTTAACAATGGGTCATTTAACCATCCTAATGTTGACCAGGCTCCTGCAGTTCTTAATCGAGTATCATAGCCTTTGTGCCTTAAATCCTTCTCTAATTTTTCAGCTTCTTCTTTTATGAAAAAGCCTTTATAAGCAACTTTTCCTAAAACAGGGAACTTCCACTCGTAATTTTCTAATTGATAAGGTAATGCTGCAGTAACTACCCACATTAATTCTTTGCCCTTTTGGTCATACATCTTTTCATATTGGCCATTAGCTTCAAAACCCAAACTGTTTTGAGCGAATTCTTTTACTTTTTTTACGAGCTGTATTTTTGATTTTAAAGAATCAGGGTAAGATTTATCAGTTAAATAATTATCAAGGGGTTCAGCGTAATACATGATTGACAGCTGTCCTTTTGCTTGATGATAACCGTAAACCACAAGTTTCCATTTCCAAATCAAGAAAATGGATATAATGATGAAAGTTATTAGAATAATTTTTCTGAAAACTGATTTCAATTATTTGTTCGTTATGGGCAAGGTTTTGAAAATATTAAAGTAAACTGCGTGAGAAAATTCAAATATTTGATTCCCGAAATCCCAATAGGGTTCAAAACGAAGTAGCAAAGTAGAAGATTCACCGATTTGAAATTCATTCATAACTCTAAGAATCAATAGTTCCCGTTGATCTTCAAAAAATCTAGAGTTTGGATCAGTGGAATATGATTGGTAAATCCTACCGCCTTTATAGGAATAAAAGTGATCTCCTTTCCAATAACTCAGCATAAAATCACCTACTTTAGTTTCTATTGTACCATTTAGATAATAGCCATATCCTTGAATAAACGGAAGTCTAAATTCTCTACTGTCATCTATATAATGGAGAAAATATCCTTCCAGTTTATGACCCTCAAAAAAATCAAATTTATTTTTCCTTTCGTAAGAAAATCCAAATGCATTGTTGAAACGTGTAACCAACGGTTGCCCTCTGAGTGCATCAATTTGTCCTGCTCTATGATAACCTCTGAATTGATAATGAAAACTTAAAGTGTTGTTATGTTTTTGATAGAAATCATATCTACCTACAACTCCTCCTGATACTTCTTCTTTGAAAGGAGAATCTTGATAAATCATTTTCTCCCAGTTAATCCATGCATCAAAAAATATTTTATCAGTATTATATAAATACTGAAGACCATTTTCAAGAGGATCAACCATTAGCCGTTCAAAATCTTCAAGCGGTTCTAACATTTTATGATGTATTGATCCGTTATAATTCCCGAATATAAGTTGACTATTATTCCAATTGTAAAGAATGCTGATATAGGGTATGGAATAGGTTAAATTATTATTTCCAAAATCTTTCTGTAAAAAAATACCTGCCTGAAGATTTACTTGTTCATGCAATTGGTATCCAATACTAGGTATAAATCGAGTGCCGAATAGCGTATATCCTTTTACAATTTCATTAAAATACTCATTGTTTTTGTTGAAGGCTAGCACTCTTAAATTAAAACTGAAAGGATCATCTAATGTACTGTCAATTTCTATTTTTTGCTCAAATCCAGAATTGTCTAATTGTGCTAATAAAGGATTAATACAAATAACTATAATAATAAGAGAAACATTAATAAATTTGAATTGCATAAATTTAGTTCTAAAGCGACTAGATAGCATTTGGCAATTGTTTCTTTTCCTGCTAAATTCGATGCAGCAATTTACACATTAGCCCTATACAATTAATAAAAGATGAGCGAAAAAAGCGAAAAATTAAAAGCATTACAATTAACAATTGATAAACTCGATAAAACTTACGGGAAAGGTTCTGTAATGAAGTTGAGTGATGAGAAAGTAGTCGATGTTCCTGCAATCCCAACAGGTTCTTTAGGTTTAGATATAGCCTTAGGTATTGGTGGAATTCCTAGAGGTAGAGTGATTGAGGTATATGGTCCTGAATCATCGGGTAAAACGACCTTAGCTATGCATTGTATTGCTGAAGCTCAGAAGAAGGGAGGAATGGCAGCAATAATTGATGCTGAGCATGCTTTTGATAAATCGTATGCTGAAAAATTAGGGATTGATACTGAGAATTTATTGATTTCCCAACCTGATAGTGGTGAGCAAGCATTAGAAATTGCTGAACATTTGATTCGCTCCGGAGCATTAGATATTGTAGTAGTAGATTCCGTAGCAGCTTTAGTACCTAAAGGTGAGCTTGAAGGCGAGATGGGGGATAGCAAAATGGGACTTCAAGCCAGATTGATGTCTCAGGCTTTAAGAAAATTAACGGGTGCTATTAGTAAAACAGGCTGTGCATGTATTTTTATTAACCAGTTAAGAGAGAAAATTGGGGTTATGTTCGGTAATCCTGAAACTACAACCGGTGGTAATGCATTGAAATTTTATGCTTCTGTAAGATTAGATATTAGAAGAATTGGGAGTATAAAAGAGGGGCCAGATAATATTACAGGAAACAGAGTTAAGGTTAAGGTTGTGAAAAATAAAGTAGCTCCTCCTTTTAAAGTGGTTGAGTTTGATATTATGTATGGTGAGGGAATTTCTAAGGTTGGTGAGATCATTGATTTAGGGGTTGAATTAGATGTGATTAAAAAGGCAGGTTCATGGTTCTCTTATATGGATAATAAGTTAGGGCAAGGTAGAGATGCTGTTAAATCTTTAATTTTAGATAATCCTGAATTGATGGAAGAATTAGAGACAAAAATTAGAGCTAAAATAAACGGTGAAGATTTAGAAGAAGCAGAACCAAAAACAAAAAAGAAATAGAAAAAGAAATAATTTAAAAAATGGAATCAAAAGCAGCTGCATTATGCAGCTGCTTTTTTTTGTAAAGTTCACTAAAGCTTAACATAGATATTGAATATTCTTTTAAAATTTATTTTACATTTATAAGTAAATGAATACAGAGTTAATTAAGAAGAATAGTCAATATAAAAGTATCTTAACCGTTTTGAATGGGAACGATTGGCTTTTGTTTATGGCTACTTTTGTTAGAAGAATTAATCCTGTTACTATAATATTTTGGCTTTATTTAGGCTCTTTATTAGTAGCTTTTCTAATTTCGATTTTTGCCTTCAATTTAATGCTACTAAATTCTAGAATTTGGATAATTGGAATTATCGGAGGCTTACTTCTTTCTCTTTTAGTTACTCCTATATTGCATGAGTTTATACATTCATTTTTTTACAAATTGCTAGGAGCGAAAAAGGTAGTGTTTAAGTGGAGTAAAAGGTTATTAAGGTTTAACATCTATTCATCTGATTTTGTATTAAGCAAGAAAAATTATTATGTAATTAGTTTAGTCGCATTTCTATTATTTTCAGTCACCCCATTTGCATTATCATTTTTCTTTAACAATGTTCTTTTTTTGCTTTTACAGTCTTTATCTATTTTTCACTCTTTTTATGCATTAAAAGATTTAGCGGTTTGTTCTTATTTATATAAACATCACAATAGTTATTTACATATTGGTCAGGATGAGCGTGCCGTTTTTTACAAGAATATAGAATGATTTTACCAACCCTGATTTAATTTTAATCGTTCTCAGAATGAACTTTAAAATTAAATTGAAAATGAAATTAATTCTTGTAAAATTTAGTCTGATCCTATTGAGTGCCTTTTTTATTGTAGCTTGTGGTTCTAAGGAAGCAGATATTGAAAAGTTGAAATCTGAAACCATTGCGATTCATGATGAAGTAATGCCTAAAATGGATGATATCATGAAACTTAAAAAATCACTAAGAAATGAAATGGATAGCACCCAATCTAATGAAGAAATTCAGCGATTAATTATTTCACTGGAGGAGGCTGATAAAGCCATGATGAACTGGATGCGTAATTATGATCCTAGAATGGAGAATATGACAGAAGAAGAAAAGATCGAATATCTAAACGAACAAAAGTTATCAATTTCGGAAGTGAGCAAAAAAATGAATAAAAGTATTTCTGAAGCAGAAGAGTATTTAAAATAATTTAATTAGAACAGTTGGAAAGAACCTTTTCAACTGTTTCTATTTCTACCATACCTTTCTCATTTCCCCAACTGTTGTAAACATAAGTAGATATTTCAGCTATTTCCAGATTTGTAAGTCTATTTAAAGCCGGCATTGCTTGATTATACGTTTTACCATTTACTTTAATTTCTCCTTTTATTCCATTTTTAATTCCGCATATAGTTCTTGGAATATTTTCAAGCATATAATCTGAGTTAGCCAGAGGAGGGAAAAGTTTTCCTAAACCCTCTCCTTTATCTTGGTGGCAGTTACTGCAATGTGTTGTATACAGCTGTTTGCCTTGAATCATATATTTAGCAAATTTCTGCATTTTAGCATCAGAATAATTTGCTGTTGCAGAGTTTTCAAACTCTTCATAACTGCCGCAAGCAGACAATAATATTATAAAGGCAATTGCTAAATAGAATTTATTTCTCATAGGTTTTTAGGAGTAAATCGATATCCGTAATTAATTTATCTACTTCTTCTGATTTTGTGCCATCATAAACACCTCTGATCTTTCTTTCTTTATCAACTAATACAAAAGCACCGCTATGGATGTAACCACCAGCTTCATTTTCATCTTCCATGGCAGTTACCATATATCCTTTTTGACCTAATTCGTAGATATCCTCTTTATTTCCAGTAACGAAATGCCATTTTGGTGCTTCTACGCCTAATTTTTCCGCAAAGTCATGTAATAAGGCTACTGTATCATATTCTGGGTCTATTGAATGTGAGATGATTCCTACTTCAGGGTTATCTTTATAGGCTTCATAAACTCTTAGCATTTCCTTCTTCATAGTTGGGCAAATGGTAGGGCAGGAGGTAAAGAAAAAATCAGCCACATATACTTGGCCTTCAAATGATTCAGGAGTCACCCAATTACTATCTTGGTTTACCAGCTTAAAGTCTGGAATTGTATGATCAACCGTATCAATTACTTTTTGCCCATCTACAATCTTTTCAACATATTCTTTTCTTCCCAAAACAGGGAATTCAGCTTTTTTATTTTTTTGGTTTTCAAATCCACAAGCAAATAGGATAAGGCTTGCTGCTGATAATGCAATAACGGATTTAATCATTTTCATCATTATTAATTCTTTTTTTCTCTTAAAGCTTTATAGATTTTTATGGCAACCATCAATAATACTCCAAACCCAATGAAGCCAATTGTTCCCCATATCCAATTCAATTCGTTTTTTAATACTATTAAGAATACAACGGCAACTAGAAAAAGTGTTGCGACTTCATTCCATATTCTCAGTTGAGTTGAAGAAAATTTCACCACTCCTTTTTGTAACTTTTTATAAATATAATGACATGAAATGTGGTAAAGATATAGCAGAAATACAAAACTTAACTTAATATGCATGAAAGGCTGTTGAAGCCAAAAGGGCTGTAATACTAAAAGGGAAGTGGCTAAAATTAAAGTAATAATTGCTGATGGCCAAGTGATTACAAACCATAATAATCGTGACATTTTACTTAACTGTTCATGTAATATGCTTCTTTCTGGTTCTTTTTTTTGAAGTGCTTCAGTTTGATAGATGAATAGTCGTACAATATAAAATAGACCAGCAAACCAAGTGACTACAAAGATGATATGTAAAGATTTTATATAGAGGTACATTATAAATGTAAGTTAAAATGCCATTTGCTTATAATTGACTATGCTGCAAAAGTAATGAATATGAACATATTTTTGTTTGTAATCGTAAAGTATAAAGTTCTTATTGGTAACAAAAATCACATTTAGTAATTTTCTTTGTTTATGGCTGATTCTAGCGAATTATGGTTTTTTGAAAATGTAGATCTTTTTAATGTTTTATGTCCTCACAAGGTAAAAGGTATGGAAGATGAGCATCCAATGACTCATTTTAAAAAGAATCAGTTTATTTATTTTCCTGAAGATGCATCGAATACTATATATATGATTGCTGATGGGAGGGTAAAAATTGGGTCATATTTAGAAGACGGTAAAGAATCAGTTAAAGCAATTTTAACTAAAGGAGAGATATTTGGAGAATTAGCATTGACAGGAGAAGAAAAAAGACAAGATTATGCGCAAGCACTAGACGCAAGTACCACAGTGTGTCCTATGACTTTAGAGGATATGCAAAATTTGATGGCTAACAATAAACCTTTAAGCTTTAAAATGCTAAAGCTTATTGGGTTAAGATTAAGAAAAACCGAGAGAAGATTAGAGTCATTAGTTTTTAAAGATGCCAGAACTAGAATTATTGAATTTTTAAAAGACGAGGCTGATGAAAAAGGAAAGAAAGTTGGGTTTGAAACCATGATTAAAAGTCATTTGACGCATAAAGATATTGCCGCTTTAACAGGTACATCACGCCAAACTGTTACCACAGTATTAAATGAATTAAGAGATAAGAATATTATTAATTTTGACAGAAGAAAGATCTTAATTCGAGATCTTGAATTATTAGCATAAAAAAAGGAAGCATGAAAATGCTTCCTTTTTAATTAGGAGTTAGTTTTTATCAGTTTGTAAAACCATTTCTGATTAAGAAATCCTCATAGGCTTTTTCAAATATGGGTACATTTGGAGCCATTTGAATAGCTTCTTCATAAGCGGTTAGTGCATCTAATAATAAGTCATTATCTTCATAAAAAGCTGCCATTACTAATTTATCCATAGCAGATTCTCCCTCTATTTCACTTTTTAATTGACTTAATGTAGATTTTATTTCAGCAGTTTCTTCCTCTGGTTTTTCTGTTATAGCATAATCATCAGATTTCAAATCTTCGCCTTTTACTTTAACCTTTACCTTGATAAAGTTTTGTCCTTTAAAAGGTGCTTTAGTCTTATCTAAGAGATATGATGTTTTATCAACTGTTTCAGTTGCAATCGTTTCATCAAATAAGTTAGTGAAAGTTAATTCATATGCTAACTTTTCAACTTCTCCTTCTTGTTTAGGCTCATTCCATCTTAAAATCACTTTATCATTTATAATTTCACTTGAGCTTTGAGCCATTATTTTTATAGAAGCACCACTTGCTAAAGCTCTATCAACCGCTCCAGTAGCCCCTAAACTTTTTCTGTAGTCTCCGCTGCTACCGTCATCGCTCATTTTATTCATTACAAAATCAGCATATTTACTTGCAACACTTGAGTTCTTACTTTTTAGGTTTGCTGCTAAGCCAGATACTGTATGAGAACCTGGCGTTTTTACTTCTAGTGTTTTACCAGAATTATGCATTAAGCCTAAATAGGCTTCCTCAGATAATTTTAATTCATCTCCAGCATTAAGTGATTGACCTGTTTTTAATTTGGTCCATTCTGCACCTTCCACTTTTACTGAGTTGTCTCCTTTATTTGCTAATACTTTAAAAACATAATTCTGTGCGTTAGCAGCATAATTACCTAGCCATAGTGCTACGACTAAAATTTTGATAAAAGATTTCATAATAATTAATTTAATTGATTTCTATCTCGTCCTTATTTCTTTTTCCAACACTAAAAAGTTCCTTACGACCCTCCCTAGTAAACATATTTTTGATTACTCCATTATAAACCTCTAAGGAGTCACCCACTACTGCTACTGTTCCCATGGCAAGTGTCAGCTCTAAATTCCAATTGAATAAATGATAACTATATATCATAACACCAATTATTAATAATAATTCTAATAGCTGTACAACTTTCGTAATGCCATCATACCAGTTTTTCAATGCGTAATATACCCACATAAATAGAAATACATTTAAATAACATAAAATAAATGCAATTATAAATTGGGTAGATTCATCTAATTTATACACATAATCTTCATCTAAGATCATTGAAATAATATTTGCATGAATAACTGCCCCATACATATCGGGCTCACCTCTACCTGCATATTTTTGATTTAATGGTGTGTAATACTTATCCTCAATATTATATCGATCTCCAAACTGCTCCCCTAAAAAACCAAAGATTACTATTTTATCTTCAATCATTTCAGGTACAAAATTTTCATCTAAAACGTCATACCAATCTAAAGCAAAGAAAGTAGTTGCAAAATTTGACAAAGATCCTAAAGAGTTGCCTTTATAGTTTATGGTTTCTATTTCATTATTTCTTGCTAACAACTTTTCAACCTTTTCAGGTGCATAATAATAAGCCATTCGAACAGCAATTGACATTTGCGTAGTATCCTGAATAGGAAGTAATGGATTAAATGATCTACAGGTTTTAACGTCTTCTTGCTGAACACCTTCGCTTGTGATTAAATTTGCGAAGGCAAAATCTGCATTAAACCGGAAGGCAGGGGCAGAGATCCTCAATGAATCAAAACTTGCAGTTTCTTCATTGAAATTCAACATTTTTGAAGCCATTACTAAGTTTTCTACTTCTGTTAAAACTCTGGCTAATGCTGTATCTTGATCGGGTCCTTTTGGATAAGGGAAGAAAGTATCCAAACCTACTACTTTGGGCTTGTATTTATTAATGATTTCAATTTGTTTGGCGATGGCTGGTCTAGGTAATCTTCCAATGTTAACTAATACAATATCATCTTCAGCTGGAGGGGCTTCTCGTAAATTTGAATAGACAACATCCGTGAATTCAACATCATCTAGTGCTTCTCCTACTACATCAATCGCTTCAAAAATGGCTAGAAATGACGATAATCCTCTAATTACTACAAAAATAAAAATAGTAGCTAAAAGAGAATCAATCCAGCGATTTTGTAAAATGTTACGATTCATCTAGTATTGAAATAATTAAACTTTTTACAAGAATAGTAAAATTATAATAATTTATTGAATTTAACAATTATATACAAAATTATTGTTATTTGGACATTTTGCATATTAACTTTTAGCTTTTAAACTTATTGATGTCTTGAAAAGAAGAAAGCGACTTTCATTAGAAGAATATAAATCAGGGATTTTATCAGGTGATCGTGTTGGGTTAAGCAGGGCTATAACCTTAGTTGAGAGCACTTTAGATAGTGATAATGAATTAGCGGCTCAGTTAATAGATGAAATATATGAGCATACTGGTAATTCTTTCAGAGTAGGGATAACTGGAGTCCCTGGAGTAGGGAAAAGCACCTTTATTGAATCTTTTGGAAAACATGTAATTGATTCAGGAAAGAAATTAGCAGTGTTAACTATTGATCCTTCCAGCCAGAAAACAGGAGGAAGTATCTTAGGTGATAAAACGAGAATGGAAACCTTAAGCAGGTCATCAAATGCTTTTATCCGACCTTCGCCATCTGGTGATGCACTCGGGGGAGTAGCTCATAAAACTCGAGAAACAATGTTGCTTTGTGAAGCAGCAGGTTATGATTTTATTATTATTGAGACGGTAGGAGTGGGGCAATCAGAAACTGCAGTGAAAAACATGGTAGATTTCTTCCTACTTTTGATGCTTGCTGGTGCTGGCGATGAATTACAGGGTATTAAAAAAGGAATAATGGAAATGGCCGATGCTATTGCTATTAATAAAGCTGATGGCGAAAATGTAGAACCTGCTAAAAAAGCAAAAAAAGAATATCAGAATGCACTTCATTTATTTCCCGCTAACGAAAATGGATGGAATCCTAAGGTAAAGACTTGTTCTGCCATAAAAGATGACGGCTTAAGTGAGATTTTAGAGCTGCTTGAGCAGTTTCATAAAGAACAAAATGAGACTGGCTTTTTTGATGAAAACAGAAAAGATCAGGCCATACATTGGATGCATCAGACGATTCATCATTTTCTGAAAAGAAACTTCTACAAAAGTCCCGAAATACTGGAAAAATTAAGCAAATTTGAAGCTGAAGTTAGAAATGGAACCAAACATTCCGTTCAAGCTGCAAGAACCTTATTGAACCAATATTATAATTGAACTATCATGATTAAATGTTTATTATCCGCAATAGCATTTTTAATTATTACAATTAATTCATTCGGTCAAACCCCATGTGAAAATGGGAGTGCTGGTGGTTATGCATGTAATCAGATTGACTTATTAGCTAATATTTCAAATGAAGAATTATCGGCTTCATCAGGTATTGAAAGTAATGATATCTGGGGATGGACTGATCCTGAAACGGCTAAAGAATATGTTTTAATGGGGCAAGTGAATGGGGTAGTATTCGTTGATATTTCTGATCCTATTGAACCCATAATTGTAGGAAGGTTGGCAAGTCATACGGGTAATTCAAGTTCATGGAGAGATATTAAAGTATATAAAGATCATGCCTTTGTAGTAGCAGATAATAATGCAGGGCACGGCATGCAAGTTTTTGATTTAACTAGATTAAGAGATACTAAAAATTTACCAAAGGTCTTTGACGAAGATGCACATTATGATGGAGTTTCCAGTGCCCATAATGTTGTAATCAATGAGTTAACGGGTTTTGCTTATATAGTAGGAGCAAGAAATGCCTCAAATAATTGCGGACAGGGTGGTTTGCATATTGTAGACATACGTGATCCTAAAGATCCAAAGTTCGCAGGTTGTTTTGATGCTGATGGCTATACTCACGATGCTCAGTGCGTAATTTATCAAGGCCCTGACGTTGATTACCAAGGTAAAGAGATTTGTTTCAATGCTAATGAGAACACTATCACTATTGCTGATGTGGATGACAAAACTAATACCTCATTAATCGCTAAGCAGGGCTATCCACAATCTGCTTATTCGCATCAAGGTTGGCTTACTGAAGATCATAAGTACTTCATCTCTAATGATGAATTGGATGAAAATAATAGCGGTATAAATACTCGAACATTAATTTGGGATGTTACAGATTTAGATAATCCTGTTCTTATTAAACAATATTATTCCGAACGAAGTGCAATAGACCATAATTTGTATTTGAAAGATGATATGATTTTTCAATCAAATTATACCAATGGATTAGTGATTTTAGATGCCTCTAAGGTAGCTGCAGCCAATTTGAGAGAGCTAGCTTTCTTCGATACTTTTCCGCAAAGCGAAAATACAAGTTTTAATGGGAGTTGGAGTAATTATCCTTTTTTCGAGAGTGGTGTAATTGCTGTTAGCGACATTAATAATGGTTTGTTTTTGCTAAAAGCTGATATTAAGAGTATAGTTGAAGAGCATCCGCAATTTACTGGATGTGGAGAGGGTGAACAAATTATTAATACACTTGTAAACCCTTTATATGAAGTAGAAAGCTATCAATGGCAGGCTGTTGAGAATGGTGCGCCACAAGATTTGAGTAATAATGCTCTTTATTCTGGAGTAAATAGTGCTGAATTAACCATTAGTGAGCTATCTGAGGATGTGTTAAATTTAAAATTCCGATGTAAAATTAGTTTAAATACAGGTGAAGTGGCTTATACTTTTTTTTCAAATACTCCTTCAGGTGTACCCTTTGTATCGTTCTCCTTTGAGGCGGGAAGGGAGAGAGAAATTCGCTTTATTAATCAATCGGATAATGCAGATAGTGTAGTTTGGGATTTTGGGGATGGATCTGCTGTTTCCACAGAAGAAAATCCAACCCATACTTATGCAGAGAAGGGGAATTATACTGTAACTTTAACAGC
The DNA here is from genome assembly GCF_030503895.2 of Marivirga arenosa. Lineage (GTDB taxonomy): Bacteria > Bacteroidota > Bacteroidia > Cytophagales > Cyclobacteriaceae > Marivirga > Marivirga arenosa. The sequence goes on along the minus strand of NZ_CP129970.2, from coordinate 458,912 downwards.
TTTCAATGACTGTGGAACTAAATCTACCACTATGATAATTGATGCTTCCATATTGAGTAATCAGAATGAATTGAATGAAAAACTTAATATTTTTCCTAATCCGGTAATTGATGTTTTGAATGTCGAATTCAATTCTAAAAGTACTATTCAAGAGTATCGAATAATCTCTTCAACAGGGAAAACGATGTATAAAAAAAACCAATTAGAAACTTCATCTATTCCTGTTTCTAATTGGCCAACTGGAATTTACTTTTTTGTCATCACTACAAAATCAGGCGAGTACTCAGTTAAAAAGATTGTGAAGCAATGATTCAATCATTATAGGCTAATAAGAGATATATAGAGTTCTAGTAAAAAACCAAAGACTAATAATGAGCCATAGAATACTCCTAGAATGATAAACTTTAAAAAGGACTTAAACCATCCGTTATTATAGAGTTTTTTAATGGAAAATAATGCGTATGTACTAACCCATATAAAGCTTACAAAAATAACCGTGCCATCGATTGTGGGGTAAAGACTAATGATTAATATTCCCAATCCGTATATGAAATAGGCGAAAGCATGCAAATGTAAACCGTGAATTAGGTGCTCGATATAATAATACCGCTTTTTGAAAAAAAGTAACTTTAATATGAGTGCGAAAATCGGTAAAAAGATAAACATCATCAAAGGAAGGTTCCGAACTGCTTGATAAGTAAAAATTGAGGAATTATTGATGAATGATCTGATTATTTTAGTTTCAAACAGATCTTGATCAAACCCAATAGAGTCTAAATTTGCTTCAAATTCTTGATCATTTAAAGTGTTGTCATCTGCCCAATATTTTAATGTTGCCCATCGGTCAGTTGAATCTTTAACTTTTTTACTGGCTTTTTCTATTTCTTTAACTAGGCTATCTGGAGTTTTAGTTTTCTGAATAATAGCTTGAATTCCAGCACTGTCTAAATTACCGATTCTGGCGGAGTCTAGTATTTCTTTTTGATTTAAACCTGATCGAATATTAGAATCAATAAAGTCCTTAGGTACCGTTAAACTGATCATGAAAAAGTAAAAAAGGGAAAAGATTAGGTACAATCTTATAGGATTAATATATCTTCTTCTTTTCCCTTCATTAAAAGCTCTTGTTAGCTTGCCCGGTCTAAATAAGAAGGGATTTATCGTTTTAAATAAAATAGTATCAAAACTTAAGGTATTCGAGAAAAAGTCTTTTAAAAACTCACCTATAGGTAATTTTTTATCTGAATTTTCCTGCCCACAATTTGGGCAAAAGTTTTGCGATGAATCTAGTTCTTCACCACAGTTTAAACACTTATGGTTCTCTTTCAATTTTACTTTCAATTAGGTTAATACGAAAGTAAAAAAATAATTATAAAGTGTTCTTTATTTTTTTGATTTCACATTCTTGTGATCGTAAGGACAATGCCTACACTTATTACCACAACAATATCCACGTTTTAGATGATATTTTTCGGTAAAAACGAAAAATCCATTTTCCATGTAGAAATCACCATCTTCTAATTTAACTTTTTTACTATTCATTTAATTGTTATTGGATCCTTATTCTCATCAATTGCAACCATAGTAAAGTTACCAGAAATTGATTTTTCTCTGTTTTCAGAATACATCTCTTCAGTAAAGACATCAACTCTGACTTCTAAGCTCGTTTTTCCAATTCTTACTATTTCTCCTACAAGTTCTACAATAGTTCCAGCAGGAATTGCTTTATTAAAATCAATTTTATCACTACTAACAGTAACCATTTTTTGTCTGGAATATCGGGTGGCAGTAATAAATGCTGCTTCATCCATCCATTGTAAAGCCGTACCTCCAAATAGTGTATCATAATGATTTGTTGTATTTGGAAATATAGCTTTTGTTACTTTTGTAATTGAATTACTCATTCTTTGATTTTGCGAGTTAAGCATTATTTTCTTCCCACATTAAATGAAAATTGAGTAGGGATGATTCCAGATTGGAAAGTATCTTCTAATTCGCCATTAAAACTATATCTTAACACAAGTCCTTCACTGGCATAATCTAAAGCATCTCCTAAATAGAAATCTCCTGAAGCGGGATCAACTGCAAAAGCATAAGGGGTTTCCATTTCTACATTGATTCCTGTTGAAGAAACATTATTGTCAGAAGTGTTTAAAGAAAAAATTTCATCATTAGAAAAGAAGTATATACTCCCTTCAAAATAATCAATATCACCTAAAATTCCATTTTCATGATCGATTTGATTTGCTATTCCTGATAGGGAAGTACTCAGCTTTACAATGCTCCCACTAGTACAAACTATCCATACATTATTATTTTGATCCTCTATAATTTCCATTGGCCCAGCAGGCATTTCAATTGTATTTTCTATTTCTAAATTATCAATATTGATAATGGAGATTTCACTGATACTGCCATCAAAATTAGAATGGCCAACAATAAGCCTATTATTTTGAATATATAGATGCTCTGGATATTCTTGCACTGGTATACTTTCAATCAGTTCGTTTGTATTTAGATCCACAACAAAAATCTCGCTATTCGTTAATGTGAAATTTTCATTGTATGGCCCCCAGTTTGATATAAAAGCTAGATTTCCATTAACTGCTATATCTCTTGGTTTGTCTAATTGAGCAAAACGTATTTTATCCTCTGATTTTAAATTCAAAGTCATGAGATCAATAGCATTACTACCATTCAGTACGCTATAAATTCTGTCATTATTGCCATCCACCAAAATGTTTTGCTGTACATCTCCAATAAATCCACCATTTTGGCCTCTGTATAGGTCAGGATTGTACTCATAATTTTCAGGATTATAAGTTCCTATTGTAGCATTATTACTTCCGAATCCCCCTTCATGATAAATGTAAACGCCTTCTGTTTTTAATTGAACTTCCTCTGGATCTCCACAGGCTGTCAGAAATAATGAAAGAGAAATAATAGCTAAAGTGTAAATGTATTTTTGATTCATTCTAATAAATATTAAAAGTTTTAGTGATGCTTAATTGGTAATTCCTTCCTGGCATGGCAAAGCCTGAATACAGGAAATATTCCTGTTCCAATACATTTTTAATCTTTGTGGATATTTCCCAATTTTTTGGAGTCCATGTCAGACCAATATCTGTTAGATAAAAAGGGGATAAAGAAAATATTTCAGAGTTATTACTAGTGGTATAAACTCTACCGGTTAGTTGATGAAAAGTATTAAAAGAAAAGTTATGTTTCCTAATAGAAAAAAAGGCTGTCGCTTTATTTATAGGTGTATATATTAATTGTTTTCCAATTTCAGTGGGATTCACCTCTGAATCCATTACGGTGGACGAAGTATAACTATATTGAAGGTTTGATTTTACTTCAAAATCAGAAGGAAATACCCATTTAAAATCAGTACTAATTTCTATTCCTTCGGTAAGTACTTGCTTTATATTTCTAGGACTCCAAATATTGTTTACTGTCGGCACCCATTGAATCCAATTATCAACTAAATTATGAAAAGCTGTAATTGTAGATTTTACTTTTAGGTCAGTGAATTTATGATTAGAATTCAATGAAACTTCTTTATTCCATGCTGTTTCTGATTTTAGATTAGAGTTATCTGACTCATTCCAAAATCGATCATTTAATGTGGGTACTCTGTAGTTGTAAGATGAATTCAGTTTTAATTCTAATTGATGCTTACTTTGATCAATAATTTTTGATGAAATTCCTGCATAGGGTGAAATTGGAATATTTTGTTTTGGAATATATTGTTGCCTTAAATGAACTGCATAATTAATTTTCGGATTAATTTGCCCTGAAAGCAATGCTTTTAAACTATAACGTTGCTCAAGCGCCTGACCGTTTTCATAATTCTGATTAAAAGCTTCAATATGATTATATCGAGCTGATATTTTTAGCTCATGAGAATTCAAAAAATGAATTTTATAATCTGAAAAGCTCTCCCATCTATTTACTTTATAATAAGAAATCGCATCATTCAGTCGATAATCTAATTCATCAATAAAATAGCCTGTTCCGACATTTAGGAAACCATTTTTAAAATTCTTTTCATAATTAAGGTGCGTCCGTAGGTTATGATCACTTTGTTCATTTACGTCCCTACTTGATCCAATAGGAGCTTGAATTTCTCTGAAGTTGTCATTATACCAAATTGATAACTTTATGCTCTCTGTATTTCTTATTTTGTAACCAATGCTCTGATTTATCCCCCATTTACTATAGGCAGCGTTCTCTTGAAGTTCACCAGTTTGAAGTATTTCAAAATCATTTTTTGCATTGGTAAAATAAGTTCGGGTTGAATAGGCCCATTTTCCATTACTTCCTGAAGCATTGATATAACTATTTGAAAATCCAAAGCTTCCAACTTCCTGATTAATTTTAATCTGGTTGGCAGCTTTATAGCTTAAATTGTTTTCTAATAATACTGCACCTCCAAATGCCCCACTACCTCCCATACTGCTTCCACTTCCCGGAATAATGGAAATCTCTTCAATTGCTTGAGTAGGAATTAAGGAGAAATCAGTTTGTCCTAAAGTATAGTTATTGATGTTGAAGTTATTCCATAGAACAGATGTTTGGCTAGCACTGGTACCACGGAAAGCAATGGTTGAAAGCATTCCATTGCCATATTCTTTAAAATAAATGCTACTATTTTGTTTTAATACTTCACTAATATTATTTCCATTGTAAAATGAAGTAGCTTCTATTTTAGGCAATATAATTGCATTCCCACTTAAAAATTGTTTTTCAAAATTACCATTAACGGAAATTTCATTCAAAAGTGGAATACTATCATTCTCCTGTGCCTGCAATACGTTCGTAATGCAGGCTAAAATTAATAAAACACCTAATCGCATATAATTTTTTTTAATGCGACCACGGTCAAAATCAGATGTAAAAAAGTGTTCTATAAGCTTTAGTACATTCCTGACCTTTCACCCGAAAGTCGAAATCAATTTGAGCTATGGCAGGTCTCCTGACTCGTCCTTAAAGTAGCGGCCTTCCCATACCGAAAATCGGCACAGTGGCAAGGGGATTGTACTTTAATAAAAATTGGACTTACAGTTGCGGGGACAGTTTCGGACTTTCAATTTTTAAAGATTGATCACCGAATTCCCTTTTAATTCTACAGCATATTGATGATGTAGAAACCATAATTCTAATGCAAATGTAGATAAAAGGCTTTGAACTAACAAATGATTATCTTGAACCTGTCTGTCTTAGTTATTTTCGATTTGTTTGATTGCAGAGGGCATTCTGAATTGAATGATAAGTGAGGATATAATGGTTAAGATAGCTATTAAAATGATAGCATATTCTACCCCTAATAAATCTGCGGTGATTCCAGAAATAATAGCACCAAATGCATAACCTAAGTCTCTCCATAGTCTAAAAGTCCCAACACTTTCGGCTCTTTGTTTAGGACTTGTGGCTTCAGCTATTGTAGATAAAAAGGTAGGGTAAACCAAGGCTGTTCCTAATCCTAATATGGCTGATAAACCAGCAAGTATCGAAAATGAACTACTATAAGGAATAAAAAAAATAGCAATGCCTTGCATTAACATTCCCCAGAATAGCATTCCCTTTTTTGAATAATGGTCGGACATTTTTCCTGTAAATAGTTGACCAATTCCCCATACAGTAGGATAAATAGCGGTTATAACCCCAATATTTTCATTATTAAAACTTAGATTCAAAAGGATTATAGGTAGCAGTCCCCATATCATACCATCATTTAAATTATTTATTAAACCTGCCTGTGTTACTGAACTCAGAGTTTTGTTTTTAAAAGTTGTTTCTACGAAAATATTTTTAAGTTCTGTGGTTTTGTCTGTCCCACTTTCTTTGTGAACAAAGTCACGGGTGTCCTTCACCCAAATAAGTGTTAATATAAAACCTACAATGGACAAGAATATTCCTATGTAAAAAGGATAGGGAGTAACTCCATAACTATTCGCAATATAGCCAGTGAAAAATGCTACTATACCTACCGCAAAATAGCCTGCAAACTCATTTAACCCCATAGCGAAGCCCCGGTCTTTTTCGCCAACTAGGTCAATTTTCATGACCACAGTGCTGCTCCAGGTTAATCCTTGGCTTATTCCTAATAGGATATTAGCGAAAATAACAATTGCCCAGTTTGGAGCATAAATAAGTATAAAAGGGACTGGTATAGCTATGAGCCAGCCAATGAGTAATAAATTTCTTCTTCCAATTTTATTTGCTAGTCTGCCCGTATAATAATTGGCAATGGCTTTACTAATTCCAAAAGCTGTGATGAATGAAAGAATCGCAGTTTTTGAGGCTACACCAAATTCCAATTCTGCAAACTGAGGAAAAATGCTTCTCTCCATTCCAACCATGCCTCCTACAAAAGCATTCACAATAACTAATAATGTGAATTGTTTCCAATTTTGTTTTAGACCTAGCTGTATATCATTCATGGAGAAAGAGGCTTTTTCAGGCAAAGATTAAATTTCTTCTTATAATTATCTGTAATCAATGTGACATTATTAATCTGCTAAGAGAGGATTAAAAAAAAAATTGATTGTCTAGAGTATAATGAAAGATTCATATTGTATGTAGGAAGAGAATTTCATAAAGTAATCCTTTAGAAAAATAAAAATAGGTTAATGTTCTCATTTATTAATATTTCTGTTATCCTTTAAATTCTTTATTCCTCAAACTGAAAATTTGTGTAAGCATTTTGTAATTCTCTTAAAGCATGGTGTTCACCATTTTTCTGTGCTACTGAAATTCCTTTTTGATAAATTTCATCTGCTGTATCTCTATCAAAAAATTCTGCATATAAAGCTGCAGCATGATAATAGGTGCCGATGTAATCTTCATGTTTTTTTAATAATTCATCAAAAAGTTCTTTTGCTTTTTCAGGAGCTTCTTCTTTGTATTCTGTGGCTAAAGCATAAATAATAAAAGGATCATTAGGTGATTCTTTACGAAATTTACAGAGCTGAGCTATTCTATCCTCATTCATTCAATAAAATCAATTTTTATTTTTTTCAATTATACTTAACTTCGAGCCTTAATATCAGTTATACATAATAAATCTTCAAATTATCTTAAATAAAATTGTTTAAGATTCAGAACTAAAAACTTACATATTTTATGAAAATATTAGTTTGCATAACGCATGTGCCGGATACTACGGCTAAAATTTCATTTACTGATGATAATACAAAATTTAATTCAGATGGTGTACAGTATATCATAGGCCCTTATGATGACTATGCTTTAGCAAGAGCTGTTGAATTAAAAGAGGCAACAGGAGGTACTGTTACAGTATTAAATGTAGGAACTTCAGAAACTGAACCAACTATCAGAAAAGCTCTAGCTATTGGTGCTGATGATGCTATTAGAATCGATGCTGAACCAACTGATTCATTCTTCGTGGCCGAACAAATTGCTAATCATGCAAAAGATGCTGGTTATGATTTAATTATGATGGGTAGAGAGTCTATCGATTTTAATGGTGGTATGGTTCATGGCATGGTAGGCGAATTGTTAGGATTACCTGCAATTTCTCCAGTTATGAAATTAGATATAGAAGGACAAACTGCTAAGCTTGCTAGAGAAATCGAAGGAGGTAAAGAATATTTAGAATTAGATTTGCCTTTTATCGCAGGTTGTCAAGAGCCAATTGCAGAATGGAAAATTCCTAACATGAGAGGAATTATGTCTGCAAGAAGTAAAAAATTAGAGGTTATAGCTCCTTCTGATGCTTCCGAAGCTGTTAAATTACAGAAATACGAGATGCCACCAGAAAAAGGTGAAGTTAAAATGATTGATGCCGACAATGTGGAAGAGTTGGTGAAATTGTTGAAGAATGAAGCTAAAGTAATTTAAGCAATCTTTCATTTTTCATTTAATCATTGTTGAACGAAATTATATTAAAGAAATGTCAATATTAGTATTTATAGAACACGCTGAAGGCGAAATTAAAAAATCATCATTAGAGGCTGTATCCTATGCGGCAGCAATGGGAGAAGATGTAACAGCAATAGCAATTGGCCCGATAGACGAGTCAGTTTTAAAATCAGCTGGATCGGCTGGTGCTTCAAAAGTATTGCACGTAGCAGACGACAAACTAGAAAAAGGATTAATTCAGCCTTATGCTAAGGTTATTGCTCAGGCCATGGAAAAAGAAGGAGCTAAAACTTTAGTATTAGCAAAATCATCTTTAGGCGATCCTGTAGCAGCTAGAATTGCAGCAAAATTGAAAGCTGGTTTTGTATCAAATGTTGCAGATTTACCTGATACTTCTGGCGGATTTACGGTTAAAAGAAGTATTTACACAGGTAAAGCTTTCGCAAATGTAGAAATGACTACAGAGTATAAAATTATTGGTATCAAAAAGAATGCTGTTGAATTGAAGCAGGATGGTGGAGATGCTACTGTAGAGGCATTTGAGCCTACTTTAGAGGATTCAGATTTCGGTGTGAAAATTACCTCGCAAGAAAAGCAAACTGGTGAAATTTTATTGCCGGAAGCTGAATTAGTTGTTTCTGGTGGTAGAGGATTAAAAGGTCCTGAAAACTGGGGTATGATTGAAGATTTAGCAAAAACATTAGGTGCCGCAACAGGATGTTCTAAGCCTGTTTCTGATATCGGATGGAGACCTCACCATGAGCACGTAGGGCAAACGGGTGTAAAAGTTTCTCCTCAATTGTATATTGCGGTAGGTATTTCAGGTGCAATTCAGCACTTAGCGGGTGTTAATTCTTCTAAATATATATTAGTAATCAACAAAGACGAAGAAGCACCATTCTTCTCAGCAGCTGATTACGGTATAGTAGGAGATGCATTTGAGGTAGTGCCAAAATTAACTGAAGCAATTAAAGCAGCACAAAACTAAAATTCACTTGTGGATAAAATCAAATTAGAAATATTAGGTTTATCATCTAGCCAGTCACAATCTGGTTCATTTGCATTGGTTTTAGGGGAATCTGAAGGTAGCAGAAGATTACCAATAATCATTGGTATGTTTGAAGCTCAGGCTATTGCTATCGAAATAGAAAAGATTGTACCTAACCGACCTATGACACATGATCTTTTTAAATCATTTGCTCACAGCTTTAACTACTCGGTTAAAGAAATAGTGATATCGGATTTAAAAGAGGGAGTGTTTTTTGCGAAAATCGTTTGTGATAATGGTATGGAAACAGTTGAGATTGATAGTAGACCTTCTGATGCCATTGCAATTGGAATTCGATTCGATGCTCCAATCTATACGTATGAGAAAATAATGTCAGAAGCAGGAATTGTTTTATCAGATGATAAAGATGAAGATGATATTTCTGAGTTGAAAAAACCCGTAGAAAAATCTTCCTCACCTTCAACTTCAACACCACAATCAAAATCTGATTTTGACAAATTGAAAAATATGTCAATGGATAAGCTGAATGAATTGTTGGAAAAAATGATTCAGAGTGAGGATTATGAAAAAGCTGCTAAAATTAGAGATGAAATAAATAGAAGGAATTAATAATTCATCTTCTATGCAATAATGAAAAGAGGTCTCGATTTCTAAAAATCAGACCTCTTTTTTTATATTTTTCATTTAAATCTTCATTCTGATAAAGTATAAATTAAAAGTAAAATACTTTCTTATTTCATACGCTTATCATCAAATTATACTAAATTTACGGTCGCTTAAAAAGATGCATCTTTGAGTTATTTGATGATCTTTTCAGCTATCATAAAAGTCTAAGTAGTAACAATGAATTTCTCTGCATTTCTTGCACAACATCCCGTTTTTGAGCTAGTTAAAAAAAGCGCCCAATCTTTAGGTGTGGAGGTCTACATTGTTGGAGGTTATGTTCGAGACCTTATTTTGAAAAGAGCATCAAAGGATATTGATTTTGTTTGCGTAGGTAGCGGAATTGAATTAGCTAAAGAAATAGCTTCGAATATAGGACCGAATAAAAAAATTCAAATTTTCAAAAACTTTGGTACTGCTAGCATACTTTACAAAGATTTAGAATTAGAATTTGTTGGAGCTAGAAAGGAATCCTATCAAAGGGATAGTAGGAAGCCAATTGTAGAAGAAGGTACCCTAGAAGATGATCAAAATAGAAGAGATTTTACCATAAATGCATTAGCAATTAGCCTTAATGAGGAGAATTACGGTGCATTAATTGATCCATTTGATGGGGTTAAAGATTTAAAGAAAAAGCTTATCAAAACACCATTAGAGCCGGATGTTACTTTTTCTGATGATCCATTAAGAATGATGAGAGCAGTTCGTTTTGCAGCTCGGCTTAATTTTGATATCGCTCCAAAAACCTTTGATAGCATTACAAAAAATGCAGAACGATTAAAAATCATTTCTTCAGAAAGGATAATTGATGAATTGAATAAAATCATCATGGCAGAAAAGCCTTCATATGGCTTTAAATTACTTTATCATTCAAAATTATTAGAGCAATTCTTTCCTGAGATGGTAGAATTGCATGGTGTTGAGGAAAAAAATGGCTTTAAACACAAAGATAATTTTTATCATACTTTACAAGTGCTGGATAATACTGCTGAATATGGTGGAGACCTATGGTTAAGATGGGCAGCTATTCTGCATGATATCGCTAAACCAGCGACAAAACGATTCAATCCTAAGCAAGGATGGACCTTCCACGGACATGAAGATAGGGGAGCTAGAATGGTGCCTAAAATTTTTAAGCGGTTAAAACTGCCCTTAAATGAAAAAATGAAGTACGTACAAAAGTTAGTACTACTTCATTTAAGACCTATTCCTTTAGTAAGAGATAATATTACTGATAATGCAGTAAGAAGGTTGCTGTTTGAAGCGGGTGATGATATTGAGGACTTGATGACCCTATGCAGAGCTGATGTTACCTCTAAAAACATGAATAAGGTGAAGCAGTTTAGAGCTAATTTTGATAAGGTTGAACAGAAGATGAAAGAGGTTGAGGAAAAAGATCAGGTTCGTAATTTTCAGCCGCCTGTTTCAGGTGAAGATATCATGAAGGCCTTTGGATTATCTCCTTGCAAAGAAATTGGAATTATCAAAAGTGAGATCAAAGAAGCCATTTTAGATGGCAAGATTCAAAATAATAGGGAAGAGGCTTATCAGTTTATGCTAGATGTTGGTCGAAAATTAAACCTAATTAAACTATAAATATTTAATATTTAAAGAGTTGGCACAGAATTGGCCGCTTCAAATTTAACTAGATATGAAAATGAAAAGATTTACTCAAGTATTCTTATTGTTGTTAACCTTGTCAATGTTTGCTTTTAGCTTTGAAACAAAAGCTCAAGATGAGGAGGATATAAAAAGAGCAAAATTTAAATACAACAGATCAGTTCGTTATAACGATTTTCAATCCGCTAAAAATGCTATGTATGATTTGATGGCTTTACAACCGGATAATGCTTCTTATCTAGATTCATTAGCATTAATATATTTTAAATTTAATCAGTATGCTTCTGCGGCTTTGGCTTCAAGAGATGCATTATCTGTAAATCCTAATAATCAAATGATGTTGCAAATCAGTGCTCAAAGTTTAAACCAACTGGGAGCTCTTGATCAATCTCTAAAAGCCTATCAAAGATTATACAATATTACAGATGATGCATTTGTATTATATGAAGTGATTCAAAAACAATATGCTTTAAAAAAATATGATGATGCAATGCTAAATATTGAATTGCTTTTAGGAAAACCTATAGTAGATGGAAGCGAGGTATACGTTAATAATTCAGATGGAAAAGAAATACAAGTTCCCTTCAAAGCCGTGATCTTTAACATGCAAGGATCTATAGCAAAAGCTAAAGGAGATGAGGAATCTGCAAAAAAATATTTTAATAATGCATTAAAGCTAGCCCCTAACTATGCTTTAGCTAAAGAAAATTTGAATACTGGTAACTAATTTATTTATTTACAGATTGATTTAAATAAAGAATCACCCAAATTAATTTATTATGAAGCTATTAAAAATTACCCTTTTATTTATTTTCTTACTTTCTAATATTAGCGTTTTTTCTCAAAGATTAAGTGGTGATAATTATGCTACTGCAAAAGCAGCTGGAAATGGCACCGTTACTTTTACTTATGTAGAAACACCTGGCTTTGTCTATAAAGATCAAAGTGGTAAACTAACAGGAGTATGTGTTGATATCATGAATGATTTCATTCAATATGTAAAGCAAAATCACGGCATCAATTTAAATGCACGTTTCCTTGGGAATGGAAGTAGCTTCAGTGCTATGTATAATGGTGTTAAAAATGCTAAAAATGGTGTTTTTGGTTTAGGAAATATCACGGTTACTGAGGCAAGAAAGAGTGAAATTCTTTTCAGCCCTTCATTTATTACCAACTTTGCGATTTTAGTTACCCATAGTAGTGTGCCTACTCTAGGCTCTATGAGTGAGATTTCTCAAAAGTTCAATGGGTTTACAGCTTATACTGCTAAAGGAACCTTAAATGAGAAAAGAATTAATAATTTAAAATCTGATTACTATCCTGACTTAAAGATTAGCTATGTGAATTCAAGTCCTGCGGTTTTGGATAAAATTTTATCTGATAAAAAGTCATTATCATACTTGGATTTAGCTTTTTATTTAGCTGCAGTAAAAGAAAGAAAACCTTTAAAAAGACATCAGGTAGGAGATGAAGGTTCTGAAGAGTTTGCATTTGTAATGCCTAAATCAAGTGATTGGCAGCCTATCATAGAAGAGTTCTTCAATGCAAATGGAGGTTATAAAAACACAACAGAATACAAGAAAATTTTAGTAGATCATTTAGGTTTATCAGCAGTAAAATTGTTAGACTCTGCTAGCGAATAATTTAGGAGATATAAATTTCATGAGTACTAAAGAAGATTTTAAATATTGGGAGAAGTTTTTCCAATCATTGCAGATGACTTATTATAGTTTGTTGGCTGTACCATTATTTATGTTTGCAATTGTATTTCTTAGAGCCGAAAATGGTAGTTCTAAAATATTAAGTATTTCTCCCAGTATTGAAGATACAGTGGTATTAATAGTAACTGTTTTAGCTTTAGTAGAAATTTTAGCGCTTCATTATATAACAGCTAGAAATTATAAGGAAGCTGCAAAAGGAGAAAATCTTTTGTTCAAAATGAAGAAATATAGAAGTGCTACTATGGTTAAATATGTTGGTTTAGCGATATATCAGATCATAACAGTGATTGTTTTCGGTATGACCTATCATAATGGATTAATGGGATTATTTACTGGGCTATTATTATACAGTTCATTTTTCAGACCTGAACTCCCAAATGCGAGAAAAGCATTGAAGCTTACTAAAGAAGAATATCAAAAAATTGATTATAAAACAGGATTATTGACTTGATAAAGAGGCTTTCATTTGAAAGCCTCTTTATCAAGTCATAGGGTTTTGATAATTACCTCGTAAGTAGCTTTTATATTCAAAGTTCCTGAAACGGAACAATACTTTCCTGTTGCCAACTCTACCAACTTAAGTAATTCGTTTTCTTTCAAATTATTTGAAGTAGCTGTAAAAATCATATGAATGCTTTCGTATGCTTTTGGATGTTCTTCTCTTCTTTTTCCTATGGTTTCAACTTGAAGATCGATTAATTCCTTTCTTCTTTTCTTAATCATTTCTACCAAATCAACGCATGCACAAGATGCTAAAGCAGCTAAAAGACTCTCCATAGGGGCAAAGTAGTCTTTATCCTTAGAATCATACATATCAATATTTAAGATATTACCCGATTCATTCTTGCTTTCATACTCCTTCGGAGCTAGCATATTTGTTATTACTCGCATTCCTTCTTTTTTAATTGATTTTAAGTTTAAAAATATCAGCTATATACTAATTGATTGCCCAAATTGTTATGGTTTTTAATGGCTGCAAATCTACAATCTTATCTATAAATTAATAAGTCAATAACTTAATAATTCATTTACTGTAAGATTCGATAAACTTTTTCTACTTTAGAGAAAGCCTAAAGCCTTCAGAATGTTACAATTAATAAAAGATGACCCTTGGTTAGAGCCTTATGAATCAGATATTCAAACAAGGTTTAATTATTATAAAGATGAGATTGACAGAATTAAAAAGGAATACGGTGGCTTAAAAAAGTATGCCAGCCTTGATGATCAACTTGGATTTCATAAAATTAGAAATGGATTTATTTATAGAGAATGGGCACCTGGTGCAGAGGCTTTATCATTGGTGGGTGACTTCAATAATTGGGATAGCGATTCTCATAAGATGATTAGAAAAGAGGATGGTATTTGGGAAGTTGAAATTTCAAAAGATTCTGGACTTAAGCACTTGTCTGCAGTTAAGGTAAGAATAACCTCTGCTAATGGTATTCATGACAGAATTCCTGCCTTTATTAAATATGCTACTCAAGATCAGGAGAGTTATGATTTTACTGGCAGAATCTGGCAACCTTCCAGTGAGTATAAATGGTCTGATCAAGATTTTGATTTAGATGCCGTTCAGAATCCAGTTATATATGAATGCCACCCAGGAATGGCTCAAGAAAAAGAGGGGGTGGGGACTTTTGAAGAGTTTCAAGAAAATATCTTACCAAGAATTAAAGACTTGGGATATAATTGCATTCAGTTAATGGCTGTGGCCGAGCATCCTTACTATGGTTCCTTTGGCTATCATGTAGCCAATTTTTATGCGCCCTCATCTCGGTTTGGTACGCCTGATGATTTAAAGTCATTAGTTAATACTGCGCATAAAATGGGTATTGCAGTTATTATGGATGTTGTACATTCGCATTCAGTAAAGAACTTTGCAGAAGGCTTAAATGATTTTGATGGCACTAAAAATCAATATTTCCATGAAGGAGGTAAGGGATATCACACAGGTTGGGATTCTAAATTGTTTAATTATGGGAAGGAGGAAGTATCAAGGTTCTTATTATCCAATTTGAGATACTGGTTAGAAGAGTTTCATTTTGATGGATTTCGTTTTGATGGAGTGACTTCCATGCTATACCATCATCATGGTGATCATGTGAGTTTTGATCATTATGATAAATATTTTAAGGATGGTGTAGATTGGGATGCAGTTCGCTATTTGCAATTAGCCAATACATTAGTGCATACTATAAAACCCAAAGCCATTACAATAGCTGAAGACATGAGCGGTATGCCTGGAATGTGCCAACCTATCGGAAATGGAGGGCTAGGCTTTGATTATCGTTTAGGTATGGGAATTCCTGATAATTGGATTAAATGGTTAAAGCATAAAAAAGATGAAGAGTGGAATGTGCAGGAAATTTGGAATGTATTAAGTAATCGAAGATATAAAGAAAAAACGGTTGCATATGCTGAGTCGCACGATCAGGCTATGGTGGGTGATAAAACCTTGGCCTTTTGGTTAATGGATAAGGAAATGTACTGGCATATGGGCAAAGGAGATGATAATTTAATCATTGATCGTGGCATAGCTTTACATAAAATGATTCGTATGGTTACAGCTGCAGCTGGTGGAGAGGCATATCTAAACTTTATTGGTAATGAATTTGGGCATCCTGAATGGATGGATTTTCCGAGACAAGGAAATGACTGGAGTTATAAATATGCTAGGAGGCAATGGTCACTTGTCGACAATAAAGAATTAAAGTATCACTACCTAAATGATTTTGAGAGTGATATGCTCCATTTATTAAAAAGTGAAAATGTACTAAATGCTCCACCTGCTAAGCTTTTAAATATAGATGAGACTAATAAGGTTTTAATATTTGAAAGAGCGAATTTAATTTTTGTATTTAATTTTCATCCTAATAATTCTGTTCCTGATTATGAATTTTGGGTGCCTAAGGCAGGGAATTATTCGTACTTGTTGAATAGTGATGATGAAAAATTTGGTGGACATAATCGTTTAGATTCAAATACAGTGCATCATAGTTTTAAAAAAGAGGGAGGGGATTTTATTAAAATTTACTGCGTGAATAGAACTGCTATTGTATTAAAAGCGAAGTAACGTCTAGTGGATAATTAATTTGAACTGATTATTGGCTATTTGTTAAATTTGCATTTCAATTAAATTAATATCTAATGAATATAAAGTACTTATTTCCATTTTTAATTCTTACCATTCTAGTTTCAGCTTGTTCAAAGCAAACGATTACAACTGAAGATGAATATAAAGCGGTAGATCTACCAGATGGTAGTATTGTTTTTTTAAATCAGTATTCTGAATTAGAATATGTTGAATCATTCAATGAAAGAAAAGTAGCTATAAAAGGGGAGTGTTATTTTTCTATAGTAGAATCTGATAAGCCGTTTACAGTTCAAGGTGAATTAGGAATAGTTGAAGTGTTAGGTACTGAATTCAATCTAAAGTCGGATAGTGAAAATATGGAGGTTGAAGTTGAAGAAGGAGAAGTTAGCCTTTCTGTTGAAAGTAAATCTGAAAAGGTGGCTAGAGGTCAGATGGCATCTTATGACAAAGGGAATAAAAGTATAAAAACTGGGAAAGCTCCAATGAGTTTCAAGAAATGGATGTCAAAAATGACTATTGAATTAAAAAAGTTCGATCAGGAATTTAATAAAGAAATTAAGGAACTCGAAAAAATCGTAAAAGATAAAAGTAAGGAAGCTGATAAAGAAGCGAAGAAAGTAGGGAAAGAACTGGAGGATGTTGGAAAGCAAATTGGTAAAAGCCTTAAAAAAATTACAAATTAAAAAATGAAAATCTCCTCAATTCATCATTGAGGAGATTTTTTATTTACATATTTCCAGAGTCCACGTCTTTTATAAACTTAATCAGTCCATTAAAATAGGTTTCCTGATCATCATACATCGCAAAGTGAGAACCTTCAGGACAGTGTAAATACCTTCCATTTTGAACTTCATTTGCCATCCATTCTTTATGTTTTGGATCCATGGTATCATAAGCACCACCAATTGTTAGAGTGGGAACAGTAATTTTTGATAAGTCCTCGCTTCTATCCCAGTTCTTCAATTTAGCATCACCTACTACTCCAAATTCACTAGGGCCTTGCATAGTGATATACATATCACCATTTATATTAGCAAAAGCTCTATTGACTGGGTCAGGCCATTCCTCAAGCGGCATTCTTAAAACATGTTCTGGATAGAAATGAGTAAAAGTTAATTCAGCATATCGCTCACTGGTAAACTCATTGCCGGCTTCTAATTGTTTAATCTCAGCCAATACTTCAGGATCTAACTGTGGGCCTAGTACTTCATCAGCATATTTAATATAATCGGGAATGGAAGACATCATATTTGAAATAATAAGACCTTTCAAATTATTCTGATATTTTAAAGCATATTCGATTCCTAATATTCCACCCCAAGAATGGCCTAATAAATAAAAGTTATCTTTATTTAAGCCTAAAGCTTTTCTTACTTGCTCTACTTCATCCACAAATCTATCAACTGACCACAAACTGCTATCAGAGGGTTTGTCGCTGTAAAAAGATTCTAGTTGATCATAGTAATAATATTCAATTTCAGCATTTGGAAGATAGGAATCTGCACATTCAAAATATTCATGAGTAGCGCCAGGTCCGCCATGCAAAAGCAATACTTTCATTTTAGGGTTATTACCAACACGCTTAGTCCATACATTGAATTCACCTACTGGTGTTTGAACTGGAATCATTTTCACACCTCCAGAAAGTTTATCATCCTTTTCAGAGTAGTCTAAATAATCATTAGATTTTACTTTTTGAGCATTTTCAGAAGGTTTTTGATTGCAGCTTATCAATAAACCAATAATGAAAAGGCTTAAGATTAAATTTTTCATTTTGATATGATTTGAGTTAAACTTTATTTCAAATATTGATCAAGGAAATCCTTAATTTTTCCATAGCCTTTAATTTCATTTTCTTTCTTTCTAAATCCATGCCCCTCATCTGGAAATAGTACATATTCTACAGGTACTCCATTAGCTTTTACATTTTCAACCATTTCATCAGACTCAACCTGCAAAACTCTAGGGTCATTACTTCCTTGTAATACCATTACAGGCTTAGTAATATTACCCGCATGAAATAAAGGTGAAATTCTTCTAAGCCGTACTGAATCTTCACTAAACGGATCACCTAATTCTTCATACAAAGCTGTTCTTTGAGCTTCCCACCAACTTGGGATTGATTTTAAAGTTCGTAACCAGTTCGTCACACCAAAAATATTAACACCAACATCAAAAGCTTCTGGTTGAAATGCTAATGCAGCCATAACCATATATCCCCCATATGAACCACCAATTATTCCTACTCGGCTCGTATCTGCCCAGTCTAGGGTTGCTAAAAAATCTTTAGCATATACACAGTCCATCAAATCATCTTCACCATGTTTCTGATCATCCATTCGATTAAATGATTTTCCATAGCCACTACTTCCTCTGTTATTTACTCCAATTACACCATATCCATGATTCACTAAGTATTGAACTAAAGGACTATAATTTAATCTTGTTTGCCCACCAGGCCCCCCATGAACTAGTACTAAAACAGGCGTTTTATTCTCTGCTGTAGCTTGATGAGGTTTATATAAAATAGCAGGTATTTGAAGATCATCAAATGAAGGATAGCGGACCACATCTCCAGCTACTAAATCTTCTGAATTCATGTTAGGATTTAAAGATTCAGTTAATTTTTGAAGCGATTGTGTCTTAAAATCATATACATATATGTTAGTAGGCATTTTTGAACTGCCAACGGATAATCTCATTTTATTTTCACTTCTGGAAATATCTACTCCATTTATATCCCCACCTTTAATTTCAGGTAGGCTTACCTTTTCACCATTTTTTGTGATTCTAACCTTTGTTTGCGCATCCGCATTAATTCCCATTACTTGGTAGGTTTCATTCCATGAAAAATTAGCATACCAAATATCCCAATCAGCTTCATATACCTTTTCATAAGATTTATCGGTCATGTTAAATTTGCTTAAATAGGTAAACTCACTTTCATCATTTGTTGTGAAATATAAATATTGATTATCCTTGCTAAATTCTTGTGCTCCATAACTTGCTGTTGGATTTACCGGAGACACCATAACCTTATTTCCACTGCTAACTTCAACAACCATTAATTCATTTATTGAGGTAGTGATAGGCTTTTCAATTGCCACAAAATTATTATCATCAGAAATTACAGATGGATATCCACCAGCATTATTTTCAAATATCATTTTGCTGTCGAAATTTTCAATATCCATTTCATAGATATCAAAAAAGTTAGGATCTCTTTTATTAGAAGTATATTTGAAGCGTTTTAAGTCTTTACTCCAACCCATAAATGAAGCCTTTTCGTTTTCTGTTGGAGTTAAGTCGGTTACTTCACCATTCGTGTCTAATAAATAGATATGATTGATCTCATTTCCACCTCTATCGGCTGAGAAAAGAATTCTATCGTCATTTGGAAAGTATGAATTGGCATACCATGATTCTTCAATGTTTTGGGATAAAGTATCCATCCCTGATCCATCCGTATGCAGCGCATAGAGATTGTAAATACCGGTTGCATTACTTGAAATCAATAATTTTGATTCATCATGAGAAAAGTATCCACCTCTATAACTGATGTTGTTATAAAATTCTTCAATTGAGTATTTTTCAATTTCAGATGATGCGTTTTCATCTTCAGCTTGTTGCTTTTTTTCGCAGCTTACTAAGCATAAAGCTATAAGCAACGTACTTAAAAAATGTAGTCCTTTCATATTCAGTTGGTTTAGTGTATTTCAATTTAACATTATTTGATTTATTTATTAAGTAGAACCTTCTTATTCTACTAAAATGTCTTATAAATTAAGAAATATTTAAATTCAATAGTGAACACCAACTGTTCCATTTTGAACAATCGAATGATTGAATACACTGTAAATTTTATTTAAATGGGGATTTTCCCACTGGCTTAATAATTGAACATCAGAAAAAGATTGCAATAAATGCAACTATTTGTGGTTGTAAAACATCACTAAACCAAACTACTAATTCAACCTATTTAGAAGCACTTCTATATAAGCTGGCTCAGTAGCATAATTTCTAGCAGCAATCAACGGGACTAAAATATCCAGTACTATGAAGTATTTTCTAATACTAAGCGTGATTCTATTAAGTTTTAGTAGCTATTCTCAAGAGGTAGATTCTATATTCAGAAAGAATATCAATATCCCTAGAGTTACTGATGCTCCAAAAATTGATGGATTATTAGACGATGAAGCTTGGGAAGAGGCACCAATTGCTGCTGATTTTGTAGAACGAAACCCCAATAATGGAAGATCAATCCCCGATAGCCTTTCCACTGAAGTAAAGATTATATATGATGATTTGGGCATCTATTTTGGTGCAAAAATGAAGGATCCAGAGCCTCATAAAATTGCAACTGAATTAACGGAAAGAGATGATATAGGTGCAGATGACTTCTTTTTTATCCTTCTTAACGGATACAATGACCGACAGCAAAGTATGCAATTTATAGTAACTGCTGCGGGCGTTCAGTATGATGCAAAAATGACCAATGGACAAGAAGATAACTCTTGGGATGCAGTTTGGTATAGTGAGGTGAGTATAACTGAAGAGGGATGGGTGGCAGAAGTATTTATACCGTATTTTATTTTGAGATTTCCTAAGAAACAAATTCAAGAATGGGGCTTAAATATGGAAAGGGAAGTATTTAGAACTCGAACGCGATACAGTTGGAACCATGTCGATAATAAAAAAGGAGCATTTTCATTATATGATGGAGAAATTCACGGCATTAAAAATATTGATACGCCAACACGCTTATCTTTCCAGCCCTATGTTTCTGCTTATGCCAATAATTATGATGGCAAGACCAATTATAATTTCAATGGGGGCTTAGATTTAAAATATGGAATTTCAGATGCATTTACTCTTGATATGATTCTTATCCCTGACTTTGGTCAAGCACGATTTGACAATAATGTATTAAACTTATCCGCATTTGAAGTACAATTTGCTGAACAAAGGCCATTTTTCACGGAAGGTACCGAGCTATTCTCCAAAGGAGATTTATTCTATTCTAGGCGTATTGGAGGTAGACCTTCTTCTGAAGTTGAGGCAGGTGACAATGAAGAGTTAGAATTTCAGCCTGATAAGGTTGATTTAATCAATGCTAGTAAAGTTTCAGGCAGAACAGAAAGTGGATTGGGAATTGGCGTTTTCAATGCCGTTACCAACGAAGCTTTTGCAAGTGTCAGAAATATAGAAACGAATGAGCTGAGATCGGAGAAAGTTGAGCCCTACACTAATTATAATATAACCGTTTTGGATCAAAGATACGGAGATAATAGTTCTGTATCTGTAGTGAATACCAATGTCACCAGGTTGGGAGATTTTAGAGATGCGAATGCTACAGGATTGTATATTAATCATACAAATAAAGCCAATACATGGAATTATAGCGCCAGCACTGAAGGGAGTTGGGTATTTGAAAATAATGAAACTGTTTTTGGAACCGAAATTCAGGCCAGGGCGAATAAAATAAGTGGCGAGCACCGAATGTCTGGCCAAATAGATTTAAGAACCTTAGATTATAATATTAATGATTTGGGATTTTCTACCAATACTAATTACGTAAGATATATTGGGTATTATGGCTATCGTTATTTACAGCCAAAAGGAAATCTGAATAATATGTTTCTAAACTTTAACCTTTTCCATTTTAGAAGACTAGAACCAGATTTATTTAGTCATGTGACCTTTAATTTTAATTCTAGTTTCACCACGAAAGACTTCTTTAATTTTGGAGGAGGTTTTGAACTTAGGCCTTTTGAAAACAATGATTTTTACGAGCCAAGAGTTAATGGTCGTTATGTAGAGTTCCCGGGTTATCATGATCAATGGGTGTGGATGAATACAGATTTTAGGAAAGCTTTTGCTTTTGATGGTTTTGTAGATTGGTACAATTTCTTTGAGGAAGGAAGAAGTACATTGGTGAGTAGTTTAAATCCAAGATATCGTTTTTCGAATAAATTCAGTTTACGTTATGGCCTATTCGTAAATGAATCATTTAAAGAGCAAGGTTTTGTGGATATGGATGAGGAAGAGATCATATTTGGACAAAGGGATAGAGTGACATTAGAAAATTCGATTGGAGGTAATTACATTTTTAATAATAAAATCTCACTTAATCTCATATTCAGACATTATTATTCATCTGCTTTATACTCTAAATTATATAGTTTGGAAAATGATGGGGCACTATCGGAAGAAACAGAAAGAGAAAATATTTATGATGTTACCTTTAATACCTGGAATCTGGATTTAAACTTTTCATGGTGGTTTGCACCAGGTAGTCAAATTACTATCCTTTATAGAAATGCTTTAGACAGCTATCTTGAAGAAAGTGGTCAGAGTTTTAATGAAAATTTTGATTACCTATTCAGTCATCCCCAAATGAATAGCCTTTCAATTCGGTTAAGTTACTTTCTTGATTATAATAGAATCAGGAATGCGTTCTCTAGTAGTGATAATAGGCTGAGTAATAGGCCTAAGAAGATGACTGTGGGAGCTTTATAAAAATGCAACTTTTAAAATATTAGTTAGGAAAGTACACTAATAGAGTATATATTAGTTTATCCAAGATTGAACTCAATGAAAAAAGTTGCTTTTCTTTATTTATTTTTTAGCTTTTCTTTTGTTAATGCACAAACCGTATATAAGCAGGCATTAGACAAATTTATTTCCCAAAGTCAGCAAGAGAAAGTATATCTTCATTTTGACAAACCACAATATGGTGCCAGTGAAAGTGTATGGTTTAAGGCTTATGTAACCAATGCTGTATCACATCTTCCAACAAATGTGAGTAGCACCTTGTATGTTGAACTGATCTCTGAGGAAAAAATAATAGTAGATTCATTAGCACTTTTGATTGAAGGTGGTACTGCACACGGTAGTTTCGACTTAAAACCTAACTTAAAATCAGGGAATTACAAAATAAGAGCTTACACGCA
The DNA here is from genome assembly GCF_030503895.2 of Marivirga arenosa. Classification (GTDB taxonomy): domain Bacteria; phylum Bacteroidota; class Bacteroidia; order Cytophagales; family Cyclobacteriaceae; genus Marivirga; species Marivirga arenosa. The sequence continues at coordinate 435,965 of NZ_CP129970.2, read as the reverse complement.
ATGGATGCGAAACCTTGACCAAGAATTTTTTTATGAGCATTACTTTCCTGTAATCAATCCACTTATCACATCAGATATTTCAAATACCGAGAGTCAAAAAAAACAAAAAAATAAAATCATCGCAGACTTTTTTCCTGAAGGCGGAGATTTTATCGATCAAATACCCTCGAAGGTTGCTATTAAAATTTCTCGCGAAAATCTTCTTGATTTGCAAGTAGAGGGGGTAATTATAGATGATTTGGGGGAAGAAATCACAGAATTCGAATCGGATGTCTTAGGCTACGGTTTAAGCTTTATTGTACCAAAATATGGCAAATCCTATTTCGCATTAATTGAAGGTGATACTTTCAAGCTCCCTAGTGTAAAGAAAGCTGGAGCTGCAATTAAAATAATTCATTACCCTAATTCTGCTGGGCTACATGTTGGTGTTCAAGCTAATCGATTAGATTTAAAAGAGGGTACACTTGTAGTGCATAAAAGAGGGCAACTTCTAATAAGTAAGAAGTGTATGGATAGCTCATCTATGGTTGTAAAGATTGATAAATCAGAATTGGGAACTGGTATAGTTCACTTTACTTTTTTCGATCGGAATCAAGTGCCGCTTTCAGAGCGTTTGCTTTTTGCCAATCCTAATTTATTTGATCCTCAAATAGAAATAAGCACTGATCAAAAGACTTATAAAAAAAGATCCGAAGTGAACATAGAAATAGTTGCAAACAACGATTCGGTAAGAACTGCCTCACTTACCATTAATCCCTTGGAAGAATCTTCCTACGATAAAAACGGTGAGAATATTAAGAACTATTTCCTATTGAATTCAGACTTAAAAGGAAAAATTGAATCTCCTGAATACTATTTTACCGGTACTAAAAAAGCATATGCATCACTTGACCTCTTGATGCTATCTCATGGCTGGTCAAGATTCAACTGGGATATTTTATTGGATTCAATTGATTACTCTCCTCAGTTTATGCCAGAAAAAGGACTGAAAATAGGGGGGCAAGTAAGTGATTCCAAAAAAGGTAAAATAAGTACAGACCTTTCAATCACTGTAACTATTCCTGCAATAGGATTGATGACTGATACTCTTCTATTGACCAGTGATGATGGCAGCTTTCAGGTTAGCGATCTTGTATTAATGGATAGCACAATGGTGTTTGTGCAGGTGTATAAAGAAAAAAATGGTAGAATTATGAAATATAAGGATGCCAAAGTAGAACAGCAATACTGCAAAAGACCCGAAATAAATGCTTTTTCAGTACATAATAACGGTGCTAATAGAAAATATATTGATAAGGTGAAAAAGCTGAATCAAATTTCAGAGGCTTATTTTTTGCAAGACCAGACAATAATGCTTGAAGAAGTTGTTGCTAGAGGAAATAGACTTGAAGAAAGCAGCCTGGGAATAAATACTATATATGAAAAGCCGAGCAGTAGAATAATGTTGGATTCGGTAGGAGTAGTGCAAGGTTTTACAGTATTTGATTACTTAAGACGAGTGCCTGGAGTATTTGTTGTTGGTAGACCTCGTGGTGAATTGGTTATTATTAGAGGGTTAAATTCATTTAGGTCGGAAAAGGGAGCTGCTTTTTTTCTCGATAATATACCTGTAGATGTTGATGTAATCAACTCAATACAAATAGAAGATGTCTTGCTAATAGACGTTTTGAAGGGAGCGGATGCGGCAATTTATGGTACAAGAGGTGCTACTGGTGTTGTTGCAATTTTTACGAGGAGGGGGAAGCAAGTTTACCCTAATAGAGAAACCAAATCAGACGGATTATCAGTATTTTTAAATCCAGGCTATCACAAATCCAAAGAATTTTACCAGCCAAACTATAGTATAGTTGAGGAACAGCATGGCGTTCCTGATTACCGAACAACTTTGCACTGGAATCCAGATTTAACATTTGAAGATAGTATTGCTTCAGAAACCTTTTTTTCTTCCGATCAGAGTGGCTACTATGTAGTGAGAGTTGAGGGAATGTTAACAAACGGAACCCCTTTCTTCAAAGAACATTTGATTGCTATCGAATGAATTGACGGAAATTTGAATGCAATCTACTTTTTAGCACCAGCCAGACATGTAGCGCATTGGTGGAGGAACAATAAGGAATAAGTAACTTCATAATTCTTGTCGGAAGTATTGTATTTTAGTTACTTATATTTTCCATTTATGTAACGGGGTATTGAGTATTATGGTATATATAATTTTTGTTTTGAAAGGATTTAACTGATTTTTTTGCTATGCCCTTACCTTTTCAAATTATTGACTACACCTGAGGCATAATTTTCGAAAAAGAAATTAAATGTAAATTTTTAGACTTATGGGTTTGTTTTTTGATTATTGGTTCAAACCTTAGCTTTTTCTTTTCCATTGGTGTTTCATATTATAGTTTTTAACCATTTTCCGATTATAGATTTGAACTCGAAGTTCGAATTAGATTAAAGATTAGAAATACCTATTTTCAATATTGTAGTGTGTAATTTGAATGAAGTTTGTCCTGCTATTTCGAATAAAGGTCTTTCATGTATCATCTTAATTAATAGGAAGCTGGAACTAAATATTCCTTTTTTAACAATTCAATTCCTAGAAATTCAAAATACGCAGGATTTGAATTTCTAGGTAAATAAACTATTGTGGTGGCTGTGGTAGGGGAGGAAGTCCTGCACTAATATAGTTCTTAGGTAAATCATTTTAAGATTATCTGTGTTAGCTTATTTTTCTTTACAGCTAACGCATATATTGTTTCCTATTACAAAAGTTTTTATTTCTGCAGAGGATGTTTAGTTCAAAACTATAACCTATGTTACCACAACAAACCAGTAGTTTTAATTTTTCATTCTTTATCTTTGTAGTTGTTATACTAACTATTGAGAATGCAAGAAGCTGAAAAATATAGTCGTTATTCTTTTTTACTTGATAAAACTGCAAAAAGGGTAAAGCAATACGCCAAGCAACGCTTTCGAGAATTAGGCTGGACTATTACCATTGATCAATGGGCAGTTTTAAAACAATTGCACGATAAAGGTGAAGTAAACCAAAGGGAATTGGCAACTAATACTTTTAAAGATCATCCTACCATGACTCGAATTATAGATCTTTTGAAAGATAAAGGTTTGATAGAGAGGAAACCACATCCAGCTGATAGAAGAAGCTTTATGATTGCTTTAACAAATGATGGGGATAAATTGGTAAACGAATGTTTACCAGAAGTACAGAACATAAGGATGAAGGCTTGGGAGAATCTTTCAGAAAAAGACTTTAAAGAATTCAAGCGTATATTGGAAAGTATATATGAAAACCTTTCTTAAAATGAAGGTTTCTAACAATCGTATCTAATTTATTACATCAGTTCCAACCAAATTGATCTTTTGGGTATCTTTGTATAACACAATAGACAATACAATTATGAAGAAATTATTGAGTTTAATGCTTAGTATAAGCATATTGTTCACAGCTTGTAATTCAGATAATGAAGCTGAACAAGATCCTAAGCCCGTATTACCACCAGAATATTCAATGGCTCCTAACTTCGATGATTTCAAAGCAGATAATAATCAAAGAAATCAAACTATAGAGAACTGGTTTTATTCTGCTTTAAATGTAGGGGTTTATTCAGCAATATTAACAGGTGGATTAGCAATTCCAGTAACCGCTTTTAAAGCTACCATAAGTCAAAATCCAATATATGATACTGATAGTGGAGTATGGGTATGGGAAACTTCATTTACTAATAATGCAAATGATTTTTCAATCCGTTTAACAGCTGATGTAGTGGATGCTAATGTGAATTGGGTAGGTTCAATTTCATCAACGTCACTAAATGTAGAAAACTTTGTTTGGTTTGATGGTCAGTCTAATATAGATGGAAATAGCGGTACCTGGACACTCTATGAAAGCCCACAAAAGCCAACTGCATGGATAACTGCTGATTGGTCAAGAAATGAGGCTCAAACTGTAGCAAATGCTAATTTTACTATTGAAAAGGAAGGTGACTTATTAGGGAGTTACATCAACTATGCCATAGATGATGAAAATAATTTAGATCGTTCTGTTGAGATTTCAAATACTGAATCAGGGGATTTGATTGAAATATATTGGAATCAAGAATTAAAATTCGGTAGAGTAAAAAGTGAGAAATATTTTGGGGATACAGATTTCCATTGCTGGGATGAAGATCTTCAAGATGTAGAATGTGCGAACTAACCTATTTTGTTTTAAATTGTTGCAAGCCTAGCTCTATTGAGTTAGGCTTTTTTCGTTTTTAAGAGTTCATTTGTTTTTTATACAAAGGTCACTTTAATTCATGCTTAACCAGTTTTGAATCAAAATTCATAGGATTTGAACCAATATTGATAATTTATTATGTCGTACTAATCTAGTTTAGCAAAAAAACTAACAGTATGAAAATAATTAAATTAAATTTGAATTTCAGCCTAATCATCATTTTGTCAACTATTATTATTAATGGTTGCAACAATACGGAGACAGACCCCACTCCAGATATTGAAGTCTCAACCCTAAATGCTTCAGAAATTACACCCAACTCGGCTACGCTTGAAGGGGAAGTTCAGGGTGATGATGTCACGCTAAAGGGAATTGTTTACAATACCTCCGGTGACCCTACTACAGATGATGAAATAAGTTCTGAAGGATCTGGAGAAGGTTCTTTCACAAGTACGATTTCAGATCTTCAGCCTTCAACTAATTATTTCTACCGAGCTTTTGCGACAGGTTCATCCGGTACAATTTATGGTGAAGAAAAACAATTTGAGACTTTAGCAGATTTACCTACCATAAGCTCAGAATCAATAACACTTAATTCACCCGTTGAGGTTGTATTTTCAGCAACTGTTGAAGGCGAGTCTGCAGAATTGAAAGGTGTTTTAATAGGAGAAAATGCGGATTTAACATTAGATAATGCAGAACCAAAAGGAGAATCCTCTGGTGATGGACAAATATCGGTTACTATTACTGGACTGGAGCCAGAAACGACCTATTTTGCTGTTGGTTATGTTACATCAGGTGAAGAAAGAGTGTATGCAGATGCGGTTGAATTTACAACTAATGCATTAGCAATAGATATCACTACAAATGAAATTACGAGTATTGGTGAAGTGGCTGCAATATCAGGAGGAGAAATTACTGGAGAGAATATCTTACAAAAAGGTATAGTATGGTCAAAGTCTTCTAAACCAACCTTAAGTGATAGCTTTACAGAAGAAGGAGAAGGAGCTGGTAGTTTTACATCTGAGTTATCCGAATTGGAAGCTAATACTGAATATTTTGTGCGTGCTTACGCTACAAATGACATTGGAACTACATATGGAAATGAAATAAGCTTTACGACTAAAGATTATTTAAGAGTAATTAGTATTTCGCCTGAATCTGGTGCTACAGGTGTAGCAGAGGATGCGGAGATAGTCATTCAATTTGATGAAGAATTAGACGCTAATTCAATAGGACAAACAACTTTTAAAATAATTGTTTCAAATTCTTCACAAACTTTGGGATTTAGTGGTACTATTCCTGAATCAGACCGTTCTCGAATAGTTCTGACAAGAGATTCAGGCTGGGAGGCAGGTATTATGCATACATTGACCATTGAATCTTCATTAGCCAGCGTAAATGGTAATACTTTAGAACAAGAATTTACTTCTACTTTTACAATCGATGGTGACGCAACAGCCCCAACGATTCAGTCCATTGATCCAGAATCAGGTGCAACAAATGTTAGCCAATCCTTCTTGGGTGCAGATATTGTATTCTCCGAAGCTATAGACCCTAACACACGAAATGATACAAATTTTAAAGTCTTCAGAGGAGAGTCAGAAGTGGCAATTACTGTGGAGGAAGGTGATAATGCAAGTACTGTCAAGATAAGAGTTAGTGAAAAAGTATATGGTAATACTGAATATGAAGTTAGAGTAAGTACTGGTGTTAAAGATTTAGCAGGTAATAGTTTGGCTTCTGCTTTTACCTCAAAATTCACCACCGCAAATTTCGATTTTAGTTTGTCAAACGTGGTGTCATCCTCTGAAAATGACAATAGAGAGCTAAGGGATAATTTTATCATATCAGGAACCAATGATTTAGCTCAATCAAATTTAGATGCTGGACTTATAACGATGAAACAAGGAGCTAATACAGTGCCTATAACGTTATCTATAGTGGATGGTGATATAGTAATAAATCCCAATGCAGATTTTACTGAATTCGAGACAGAATACAGGATTGAAGTTGCAGCAGGATTAAAAGATATATACAATAATGTAACTAGTAGAACGAGAGATGTGACTTTTACAACCATTCAATTTAGTAGTTTATATTGGTATACAATACAACCAGATGCACTAGGGTCTAGCGGTTTCATAAAAGTTAGAAGTTCATCAAATAAAGAAATAGAACTTGGTTCTATTTCTGGAAACAGAACTGGGCATTTTGGCTTTAATAGAAATGAATCAAATGGAAGGTATACTTTGAACCACCGTCTATTTACGAACGATTATTTAAGAGATACTAATTTTGATGATGGTGACATCAGTAGTTTGCAATTAACAACATTAGATTCGCCAAATAGCAATTGGCTAATTGTAAGGCGCTCCGAAACTAATAATAGAAGATTCAGTATGCAAAATCAATTGAATTCTACAGGAGCATTTCTGAATTATACTTTTAATAGTCAGGATATTTTAGATGCTAAAGATAATGGAGATCCGAGTAATTCATCTTTTTGGTTTAAAATTAATCGAGGTCCTGCAAGGTAAATTAGTTTTTTAGGTTAATAGTAAAAGACTGCTCCTAATCAGGGGTAGTCTTTTTTTTTGTAATATTTCATCTAAAAATATCCGCATAAGTATTAAAATTAATTGTATTTAAAATATAATTAATAGATTTATTTTATTTTGATAAATTCTATTAAATTGAAAACTATCCTTTTTGGTTTTCATGAAAAAAACTGTTCTCTTACTATTAGTTACACTTGGTAATTTTCTCAATGGATTTAGTCAATCAATTGAGGTTAAGCATAATCAGTACATACATTATACTACGGATCAGGGATTGCCTCAAGCTTTTATTTCAAGAATCATTCAGGATAAGGATGGCTTTATATGGGTTGCAACTATGAATGGTTTAGCGCGCTTTGACGGAAAGAATTTCAAAATATTCAATACTGTATCTCCTCAAGGCCAACGGCTTTCTAGCAATCAATTAAATGACATATATTTAGGAGATAATCATCTGTTATGGCTTCTTTTCCCACAAGGTGTGGTAAATGTAATAAATACACGAACTTTTGAGGTAGATAACAATCCGAAACCTTTTTTAAAAGCTAGTATTGATAAATTTCCTTTAAAATTTGATTTTGGCAAAACATTAAATTTTTTAAATGGGGGGAATGGGTATTGGTTTACCGCAAATGATGATTATTTCCTACTTTTCGATTCAACTAAAAAAGAGCTCGTAAGAGCCTTTAAAAACAAGCAAAAAAAACAGTTTAAAAGAATTTACAGCTATACCCCTCATCCAGATGGTGGATTTTATGTTTTAACAGATAGTGCGTTTTACCTTTTAGATAAAAATTTTGACTCTTATAAAAAGCTAAATACTGAGGTTAATTTGTATCATACCTTAAAACCTAAGCAGAATATTATTTTAGCCGATGGAAGCATGTTTTACGATTCAGAATATTTTTTTGGTAGATACTTTCCCGAGTCAGATAAAGGTGAAAAGTTAGACTTTAGTCAGCTTAACATACCAAATGCAAGGTTTAACCATATTTGTACTAGTGATAAACAAGGGGGTGTGATATCAAGTGTGGGTGATTACATAGTCCGTTACACTATTGAAAATGAATATGAGATTCTTTGGCATTACCCAGGCAGATCTGACCTGAAAGTAAATGCGCTATTGGTAGATAATACGAATGTACTTTGGGTGGGGACTGACGCCAATGGATTATTTAAGATTGATTTAAATAAAGGGGCTGTGCATTCCTCAGCTCTTGAGTACAATTTTGTTGTAGATCTACTTAGGAATGAATTTGAAATTCCTCTAGAAAATATTCCTGAAAATTGGTTGAAAAATCGTGCTACATATGGCTTAAGATACTCCTATACTCCAAAGGGAAAGCTACTTATTACACAGGAAGGATATGGCTTTGGTGACCAAAGAATAGTATATATCGTTGGAAATAATCGATTGAAGAAGTTAAATCTAGCAGATATCTATCAAAAAGAAATTTGTGGATTATCCTCATCAAATGAGGGGCTTTGGGCAATTGATAAATATCTGACCCTATTTTTTTGGAAGGATTATGATCTTAATGCAATTCCTGATTCAATTAAATTAATGGAGAGTTATAGTAGAGATGGTCCCTTTGTTCAAGACTTTTTATCTGATCAAGGCTCCCAATGGATTCTATTAGAGAATAATGATTTTATTAGGGTCGAGAAAGGAAGTATTAAAAAAACTTTTAATTTAAATACTATATCAACAGGTTTTATTGATTTACATCAAGATAAGGATTCGTCTAATATTATATGGATTGGGGGGCTTACTGGAGGGCTGGTAAAGTGGGATAAGCAGAAGGAAGAAGTAGTTAAACGTTACACGCTTAAAAATGGACTATCAAACGATAATGTTACAGGGATTTTAGAAGATTCAATAGGGAATTTATGGATACCCACTTTTAATGGGCTAAATAGATTTAACAAATTGACTGAAAGGTTTACAAATTACAGTTTAAAAGATGGGTTACTCGAAAGCGAATTCAATAGAAATCATAATTTAGAACTAAAAGATGGAAGAATGGCATTTGGTGGAATGAATAGCCTAATCATTCTAAATCCCTATGGTTTTAAAGTTGATCAATTTAATCCTTCTACAGAAATAGTCGGTTTGAAAATAAACGAGAAGAGTGTTGCCTATAATCCAGATTCATCCTTAATGTCTCAAAGCTTTGCCGAATTAACCGAATTGGAATTAGAATACTTTCAAAATAATTTAACATTCGAAATTGCTTCAACTCATTATAATGATTTAGAAAAATCAAGATTAAGATATCAATTAAAAGAATATAATTCGTCTTGGATTACTTTAGAAAACCAAAGTGCTTTTCGATTAGATAATGTACGACCAGGAAATTATGAATTACTTTTAAATGCTAGTAATTCTGATGGCATTTGGAGTGATAAGATCAAAACAATTATTATAAAAATCAGTCCTCCGCCTTGGTTTAGCTGGTGGGCATTTTTGTTGTATGCGCTATTAACTTTTTCAGTTTTTTTTATCATATGGAGAAATTACAAAAACCGGTTAATCAGAAATCAGAATCTTATTTTTAACCAGAAGGAAGCTGCTAGGCTTCGCGAAATGGATGAAATGAAGACACGCTTCTTTTCTAATGTAACTCATGAATTCAGAACTCCACTTACTCTGATTTTAACACCTTTGGAAAGATATCTGAATAAGGAGAATCCTTCCCAAGAAGTAAGCAGAATTTTAAATTCAACTTATAAAAATGCTAATCAATTATTAAAGCTTGTAAATCAATTATTAGACATTAATAAAATTGAATCAGGCAATATGAAAAATAATGTTGCAGTAGGAGATATAACTGAATTTTGTCAGACAATTGTGAACGACTTTAAAGTTACGGCTAATAGTAAAAACATTATTCTACAATTTGAAGGTGCTTCAAACAGTCATTATTTCTTTAATCAACCACATCTTGAAAGAATTTTATATAACTTATTAAGTAATGCTATTAAGTTTACTGATTCAGGAGGTAAAGTTTTACTGTCTTTAAGTATTAAAGATAATGCTGAGCCTCAAAATAGTAATGTTATAATTAAAGTAAAGGATACAGGTCGAGGGATTCCTGAATCCGCTAAAGAAAAGCTTTTCGATAGATTTTATCAGGTAGATGATTCTACAACTAGAGATTTTGGTGGGACAGGAATAGGATTAGCCTTGGTAAAGGAGCTTACAAAACTCATTGGTGGAGAGATCAGTGTTGAAAGTACACTTGGAAAAGGTAGTCTTTTTAAACTTAAATTTTCAGTTGTTAAAGCAAATGAAAGTCCCGAATCAAGACAAGTTATAGGTGGAAAGGATGCTTTGAAGAATTTTGTTCATGATGATCAAGAACTTATTTTAATAGTTGATGATAATGAAGAATTACTTTCTTTTATATCCGAAATATTAGAAGAAAACCATAATGTAATCACCGCAAATAATGGCAGAATGGCATGGGAAGTAATACAAAAACAAATGCCTGATATTGTTATAACCGATGTAATGATGCCAGAAATTAATGGATATGAATTAATTAAGCTTGCAAAAAATAGTGAATCTACTGCTCATATTCAATTTATTATTTTAAGTGCTCGTAGTGCTCAAAATTCAAAGGAAGAAGGTTTATCGTCAGGCGCAGATGCTTATCTCACAAAGCCATTTCATTTTCAGGAGCTAGAATTAATTATTGGGAATTTAAAAAGTAAAAAATTAAAACTACGTCAGTACTTATTCAATCAAATATTTTCTAAGAATACTAATCAAGATTCGATTAAGAGGACAAATCCTTTCTTAGGTAAGTTAAATAAGTTTTTAGATCAAAATCTAGATGATACTGAATTAGGAATAAATAATTTAACAGTACATTTTGGTATGAGTAAAAGTACCTTAAACAGAAAATTAAAGTCACTCATTAATATTTCTCCAAATGAATATATACGTCAATACAGACTTAAAAAATCATTTAAATATTTAAAAGGGGAAACTACAATTGCTGAGGTAGCTTATAAGGTTGGTTTTGATAATCCTTCTTATTTTTCTCAATGTTTCAAGGAATATTATAATATCAGTCCTTCAGAGGCTATAAAGAAATCCTCAGAATAATTCTTCGTGTAGCAATATTCACTTTTTCTATATAAATAATCAATGATATAAATATACGGGTCTGTAGACGGAGTCATTTTTATAAAGCTAAGTTTAAAGTTATCATTGCATTTTTTCGACCAACCTCTGTTCTTTTATGTCAAAGAATTAAGTTGAATTATTATATTTGAAGATGTAAGTTAAAACTATGACAAACCATCAACCCATCCAGTTAACTCCAACTTTATCTCTTCATATTGACAATGCAGAGTTGAGAGGAGTATGGGTTACTTTTGAAAATAAAGAAGGAGTGAAAATTGCTGCATTTGTTGATCATATTTCCAGAACAATTTCCTCATTCACTTGTAAAGAACCATTAGATGTAATGATTTCCTTGGGTCATTTAATCAAAAATAATGAGGAAGACATTTACTCATATTTTGAAAGTAATTCTTCAGAGTTAACGAGACTGGCAAGAGTTTCTAAATTGAATAATATCTCTTAATCCTCTATAAAATACATAATCATATCTTTCTTCATGATAAGAACATTAGATATAGAAATCTCCATAAAGATTCTATTCTTGAGTTTGTAAGTTTTCTTTAAAGCTACCAAGAATCTAAAACTCTATGAGCTGCTGTAAACTATCAGATAATTGATTAATTGATTTCTGCGTTTCACAGTCATTTGTTTTTATGCTATTTAAGGCATTAATAATTGAATCATATGATACTGCAGATGTTCTATTGAATTGAAACTGTGGTGGTGATGAGTAATCATAAATTACTCCAATTTTACCTTTTTTATTCATGTAATCATAAAAATGATGATGTTTAGCTATATAATCCTTTAACCCAATTAGTACAAAATCAATATGGTTACCAGTTATTAGTAGGTATCGATCTTCTTCATAATATTTTGCTGATTCGAAATTTGTTCCATTTATTTTGAACTGGGTGATTTTTCCCAGGAACTTATCTTTTTCCTCTGCTGATAATAACGAACTTGGTAATGTTATCAATTTACTTATTGTTTGAACAAATAATATTTCTGACTTGCCCATTTAAAATTGATTAACTGATTGTATCATATCAAAAGAAACTGGATAAGTTTAATTTTATCTATTGTCAAATCTGTTAATATCGAATTAATAATTCACTTCATTGAAACTATTGCCATTCGAAGCTTTTTATAATTCAAAATTCTCTTATTCTAAACTATATATTTCTAGCATCGTAATTACAGCCATATAAAACTTTGCTATGACTGAAATTGATAAAACAAAACCTGTATTAGTGACAGGCGCTACAGGCTATGTTGCCGGATGGTTAGTTAAAAAATTACTGGATGAAGGTATAACCGTTCATGCTGCAGTTAGAAACCCTGATAATAAGGAGAAAATCAGACATCTAGACGAAATCGCCAAGGATTCAAAAGGATCGATAAATTATTTTAAAGCCGATTTATTAGAAGATGGCTCTTATGCTGAAGCTATGAAGGGTTGTGAATTAGTTTATCATACGGCTTCTCCATTTACATCAAAATTTAAAAACCCACAAAAAGATTTGATTGATCCAGCAGTAAAAGGAACAGAAAATGTGCTGGAACAAGCTAATAAAACAGAAAGTGTAAAAAGAGTGGTGGTAACCAGCAGTTGTGCCGCTATTTATACAGATGCAATAGATTGTAAAAAAGCACCAAATGGAGTTTTAACCGAAGATGTATGGAATACCACTGCATCGATCCATCATCAACCTTATTCTTATTCAAAAGTCCTAGCCGAAAAGAAAGCCTGGGAAATTAATGAGCAACAAGATCAATGGGATCTAGTAACGATTAATCCTTCCTTGGTTTTAGGGCCAGCATTAAATGCACAATCTATTACTTCGGAAAGTTATAACATATTAAAACAAATAGGAGACGGGACCTTGAAACAGGGAGTTCCTAATGTTGGGATTGGTCTAGTGGATGTTAGAGATGTTGCAGATGCCCATTATCAAGCAGGCTTTAAACCAAAGGCCTCAGGTAGATATATAACTTCTGCACACAACACTAATTTTCTTGAATTAGCGAATAATTTACAACCAAAATTTGGAGATGATTATCCCATTCCGAATAAGGCTTTACCAAAATGGTTATTAATGCTTATCGGACCTTTAATGTCAAAAACGACTACTCGTAAATTCTTGAAAAATAATCTTAATATTCCATTTAAAGCTGATAATTCTAAAATTAAAAATGAATTAGGAATCCAATTTAGACCCATGCAAGAAACAATGGAAGATTCATTTGAGGTACTTATTAAAGCAGGAATGGTATAATTTTTTAAGATAGTTAGTAAAACAACTATTTTTATACGAACTTTGTAGCCGAAATTAAGTTATACCCTTTAATAACTTACAAAAAACAATGGTACAAACAGATATTTGCATAATTGGAGCAGGACCTGTAGGTCTATTTGCTGTATTTGAAGCTGGATTATTAAAGTTACGTTGTCATTTAGTGGATGCACTACCACAAGTAGGAGGACAGCTTTCTGAAATATATCCTCAGAAACCTATCTATGATATTCCAGGCTATCCTGAAGTGAAAGCACAAGAATTAGTAGATAATTTGATGGATCAAATCGAACCCTTTAATCCTACTTTTACATTGGGTGAAAGATTAGATCAGGTTGAAAAAACAGCAACAGGTTTTTATTTGAAAACCTCAGACGGGACTGAAATCGATTGTAAAGCAGTAGTGATTGCGGGAGGACTAGGTTGTTTTGAACCACGTAAACCACCTTTGAAAGAAATAGCTGACTTTGAAGGAAAAGGTGTTTCGTACATGGTGAAAGATCCTGAGCAATTTAGAGACAAAAACGTAATCTTAGCGGGTGGAGGTGACTCTGCCTTAGATTGGACTATTGAGCTTTCTAAAATTGCTAAAAAAATCACTTTGGTTCATAGAAATGAGACTTTTAGAGGTGCACCTGATTCTGCTGAAAAAGTATTTGAATTAGCCAAAGAAGGTAAAATTAATCTACTATTAAAAAGTAATTTAGCTTCTTTATCAGGAAATGGTCATCTAGAATCAGTTAAGATTAAAGGTGCAGATAAATCTGAAATGGAATTAGAAGCGGATTACTTAGTGCCATTATTTGGATTAAGTCCGAAATTAGGTCCTATAGCGGATTGGGGCTTAGCTATTCATAAAAACCAAATAGAGGTAAATACTGAGGATTATTCAACTAATGTTCCAGGTATTTATGCAATTGGAGATATCAATACGTATAAAGGTAAATTAAAACTAATCCTTTGTGGCTTCCATGAAGCAGCTCTAATGGCTCAGTCAGCATTTAAACATATCTACCCAGATAAGCACTTAAGTTTTAAATACACTACCGTAAACGGTATCGAATCATTTTAAATATAACATTAGAATAAAAGACCTGTCAGGTTTTCAAAACCTGACAGGTCTAGTTAATTTTAAGTATGAGTGATATAAAAATTAAAGTTCAGGATTATTCAGGTGAAGTAAAAGAACTTGAAGCACCTACTGATATGGGCTTAAGTTTAATGGAATTCCTGAAAGCGAATGAATATCCAATTTTAGCTACTTGTGGAGGCATGGCATTATGTGCTACCTGTCATGTAAAAGTAGAGGAGGGAATGGATGCTTTAAATGAGCCCGGAGATCAAGAAATGGATCAGTTGGATATATTGCCTAATGCTGAATTTAACAGTCGTTTAGCTTGTCAATTGCGATTACATCCTGATATGGATGGTTTATCTATACGCCTAGCTGCCGATGAAGATCAAGAATAAATTGAGTATAAATTTCTTTTATTGAAGCACTTGCAGAAATGTAAGTGCTTTTTTGTTTGGTACAGAAAGGATTGCTAATTGTGATGAGATGGTAATAGAAAAATATTGTCAGACGACAGTCAGACAAAAAAATGTTAGCGTCTGACTGTCGTCTGACACTAACATTCATCATGCGATAATATTAAATTAGAATATCTTGGATTAAGCTTATTTAAGTAAGATTCCTGACTCCGCAGGAATGACGCTCCTAGTGAGCTAGTCATAATAAGCAATCCGATGTAGAATACACCCAATACCTCAAATCCAACTTCAAACACCCTTCAGTCCTCATCTAATACCCCAATATCTCCTCAATCTGAGCAGCCACTTTCTCAGCATTTGGAAGCATAGCTTTTTCCCATTCTACATTCAAACCAATAGCTGGTAAATTCAATGCGCCATAAGCTCTAACTGGAGCATCTAATTTTTCAAAACAATGTTGGTTTAATCTTCCGGCTAAAGATTCAGCAAAAGAATTCAGTAAGGGTTCTTCTGTTAGTACTAGAGCTCTTCCATGTCTTTCTACGCTTTCCTTCACAGTTTCCCAATCTAACGGGTTTAAGGTTCTTAAGTCCACAATTTCGACTTGTCCCTCAAAATTTTCAGCTGCTGCCTTAGCCCAATAGATTCCCATTCCATAGGTGATAATAGTCATACTCTCCCCATTATCAATCATGTCTTGATCAGCCTCCTGTTCAATTCTAGCTTTTCCTAATGGAACAATATAATCCTCATCAGGCTCATGGTTTTTAGCACCATCTGTTCCAGGTACCTTCGACCAGTATAAACCTTTATGCTCCAGCATTACCACGGGATTTGGATCATGAAAGGCAGCTTTCATCAAGCCTTTCATATCTGCAGCATTAGAAGGATACACAATTTTGATTCCTCTTATCGTAAGTAGTGTTGATTCAACAGAACCACTGTGGTAAGGGCCACCGCCACCATACGCTCCAATAGGTACTCTGATTAAGGATTGAATAGGGAATTTACCATTCGATAGATAGCATGATTTAGATAGCTCTTCTACCAGCTGGTTAATACCTGGCCAGATGTAATCTGCAAATTGGATTTCAACAATTGGTTTAGCTCCAACGGCTGACATACCCGCAGTACTTCCTATGATGTAGGCTTCTTGAATAGGAGTATTAAATACTCTACCATCACCATACTTTTTAGCTAGGTTAGCGGCCTCACGGAATACACCACCTAGTGTTCCACCCACATCTTGTCCGTAAAATAAAGCTTCAGGATTGTTTTTCAAGATATCATCCATGGCATGCAAGGCGGCATCCACCATAACTGATTTTTCAGCACCTTTAGGTTTACGTTCACCTTTTTCCTCGGTGATTGGACTTTCAGCAAACTCATGTAATTCAACATCAGCAGGATCAACATCTTCAGCATCAATCGCTTTTTGGAAGGCATCATTAGCAGTTTGTATCGCTTCTTCTTCGAGTTCTTTTAGAAACTTCTCATCATATCCATTATCCATCAAGTAGCTATGGAATTTTGGAATAGGGTCACCCATTGCATGGATTTCTAAATCTTCCTCGCCTCTGTACCATTCTTTTCTTACACCAGAAGTATGATGACCTAATAAAGGACAGTTTGCATGAAGTAAAACAGGTCCTTTTCTATTTCTTACATATTTGATAGCATCGGCCATTTTAGCGTAAGAATCAGCAAAATCTGATCCGTTAGCCTGCATTCTCTTCAAGCCTTTAAATCCAGCAGCATATTCATAAGCATCCATGGCTCTCATTTCTTTTCCTGTTGCGGAAATCCCCCAATCGTTATCTTGTACTAGATAAATGATAGGGAGGTTTTTCAGAACGGCCATTTGAAAAGCTTCTGCTACTTCACCCTCTGTAACAGAACCATCACCCAATGAACAAACTACTACTGGTTTTTCTCCTTCAGCTCCTAATCCGTGTTCTTCTTTAAATTTTAAACCATGCGCCATACCTGTAGCTGGGATAACTTGCATCCCAGTGGCTGAACTTTGATGTGGGATGGTTGGCATTCCTTCTCTTTTTAAAGAAGGGTGGTTGTAATAGGTTCTTCCACCAGAAAATGGGTCATCCTTTTTAGCCATCAGCTGAAGCATTAATTCATAAGGCTCCATACCAATTCCTAATAAAATACTTTCATCTCTATAATAAGGAGCCAAAAAATCTATTGGCTTTAACTGCATAGAGGCTGCTAATTGAATAGCCTCATGTCCTCGAGAAGTACTATGAACATATTTTGATGCAATTGCTTTGTTTTCATCATAAAGCTCAGCCATCCTTTTGGCTGTATGCATTAATCGATATGCTCTCTCTAAAATGTCTTTGGATATACTGGATTTAGTCTTCTTGGCAGTCTTAACACTCATGCTCTAATCTTTTTTCGTTTCCTAGTTCAAAATTAATGAATTCTTTGTTTTTCCTTACGATTGTTAGGTAGATATTTTGATATACGGTTCTCTTCTATTTTTGGGTACAATTTCTACCATTTTATAGGTTTTATCATATCACCAAGAAGATATGCAAATCACCTTACTATAATTTAAGTAAAGTTAAAATGTTTTATTATAGATTGATATTCTGTTAGTTATAAATATTTTCTGAAGAAATGCTATTATTTATAGTTGTCGATTCTGAATATTTTATAAATTGATTGTGTATTTATTCAACTTTAAAATATATGGCGAAGGCTAAGAAAGAAAAGAAAGTATTTGTTCTAGATACTTCAGTTATAATTTACTCGCATGACTCAATAATGAATTTTGCTGAGCATGATGTAGCAATACCAATTACTGTTTTGGAGGAGCTCGATCAATTTAAAAAAGGCAACGATACCAAAAATTTTGAAGCTCGCGAGTTTATAAGAATGATTGATAAATTGGCCGATGGTCGTTCATTAAGTGATTGGATTCCGCTAAATGGAAAAAGTAAAGGGGTATTTAAAGTATTAATGCCTAGAAAAGAATCTAAAAATGATAATCCAATATTTTTAGAAGATATACCTGACCATAAAATTTTAGGTAGTGCAGTTCAATTGCAGGAAGAACTAAAAGATAAAACCATTATTTTAGTCACAAAGGACATTAATTTAAGATTAAAAGCTAAAAGTTGCGGTTTAAGATCTGAAGATTATCAAACTGGAAAAGTAAAGGATGTGAGTGATTTACATTCCGGTAAACAGCAAGTAGAAACAGTTTCTTCAGATACTATCAATCAACTATACGATACTTTTCATTGCGATCCCAAAGATGTTTTGGGAAAGAAAAAACCAATGAATAACACCTTTTACATTTTGAAGAGTAATAAGAGTTCTGCCTTAGGCTTTTATAATTCTGTTACAGATCAGATTGATAAAGTAGATAAAATCTCAGCTTACGGGATTAAACCTAAAAATGCGGAGCAAGCTTTTGCTATTCATGCTTTACTGAACCCTGAAATTAAATTGATGACTTTACAAGGAGTAGCAGGAACAGGTAAAACTTTAATTGCCTTAGCTTCTGCTTTAGAGCAAAGGAAAAATTTCAAACAGATTTACCTAGCAAGACCCATTGTTCCTTTGTCAAATAAGGATATTGGATATTTACCTGGTGATGTGAAATCAAAGCTGAATCCGTATATGGAACCACTATGGGATAATTTGAAGTATATTCAAAACCAGTACCAAGAGCATGAGCGAGAGTTTATCAATATAACCGATATGGTAAATAAAGAGAAATTGATGATTCAACCTTTAGCCTATATCAGAGGTAGAAGTTTATCAAACATCTACTTTATTGTGGATGAAGCACAAAATTTAACTCCTCATGAGGTGAAAACGATTATCACTAGGGCAGGGGAGAACACCAAGATCGTTTTTACGGGTGATGTAAATCAAATTGATACGCCTTATTTAGATTCACAGTCCAACGGATTGAGTTATTTAATTGATAAAGTGAAAGGCCACGAATTATATGCCCATGTTACACTAGAAAAAGGGGAACGGTCTGAATTGGCTAATTTAGCGAACGATGTTTTGTAATAAGGAAACCTGTCAGGTTTACATTTAATTATATGGATGAGGAAATAATAATTTTGCAATTCTAAATTGTAGAAACCTGACAGGTTTTAGCACGAGCATAAATGAGTGAAAAATTTAAAAATACCTACAGAATTGCATTTGTAAGAAGGTAATGACAGATATCAAAACCCTTGCAAAAATTAGGTTTGATTTATTATCGGTGTATTGACTTTGTACTCAAAGGGTCTTTACAATTCAGGATAGAAATCTTTTAATGAATGTGTATAATAGGATGTGTTAAGTCTAAATATTTTTTGAAAATAGGCAGGTTGTATCGCATCTTTTGAATAAAGTGTGAGACTTTTCTTATTTCCCACTACGCGGTCCCAAATACCAATCCCCCCTTGGTTTAAATTTACGGTGAAATAATAAAGGTAAGGGCCTATCCATTTAATATAGTCTTCTTTTGTAGTGGTTTTGTTTGGATTAATCAGATCAAAATCCAGCTTATTTTTAATTCTATATTGCAATTCAATAGCGTTTAACGGCTCTCCATTTACAGTGGGTATTACACCAAATTGAGGATCGAAATACATCCATTTTTTTAGGTCAGCTATATATACTTCATTTACAACGTGACCGCCACCTGATTGAATTTCACTTATGTCTTTGGTCATTAAACCGAGTCCTCTGACTTTAAAGCCAAGCGAAGCCAAACACTGTCTTGCAACAGTGCTATATTCAACACACCTAAATCTTTCTCCTTTTTCAGCTTGTTCCAATATATAAAGCGCATTATTATGCTCTGGAGTATTACAACAATCGTGTTCCCACCTGCCCTGAACCCAGCTTTGAACCGCTAATATTTTATCAAAATCAGTTTCAGCATCCTTTGTTAATGTGTCTAATTGATATTTATTTCTTAAAACTGTATAGAAAGAATCAGCGCTATGGTCAACATACTTAATGTCGAACTGATTCGTACTAAGCGTATCAAATGCTAAATGATACATAGTTTGATCTCTTGTTTCTTTACCCAGTGGAATCAAAACACCTAAACGTGGAGATAAATAGAAGGAAAAAGAAACAAGTGCAATGAATAAAACTAATAAGATTCTAAGGCTGATTTTAAGCATGATAGTTTGAAATGTATATTATACAATTGTAAAGTATAAGAATACCTTTGCTTTTCCAACATCTTAACTAGAAATGGATCATTTTGCCTTGCAAATTGGTTTCTGCCTCAGGTAAAATTTCACAATTATCCCATATGCCACTAAGCAAGGTTTTGGCATAGGCTTCTGGTAGCGAGTTTTCTACCATTAATTTATTGGTTTTTATATGATCATATTCCATTTGATGCGGTATTACATCATGTTTTTCATTTAATTCAATAAACCAAACGGAAGTTTGACCATCATTTGCAGGCATTCCTATTACTCCAGCATTCACCCATTTCATACTGTCTTTCTGATCGGTAAAAGGTAATCCACAATGCCCAGCTAAAATAATATCAGCATTTGTTGCTTTAAAGTGCCTTTCTTTTTCCTCCCATGGAGTTGATTTGAAAATAAAATCAGAAGTGCCAGTGTAGGAGCCATGCACCATCACTACTTTCTTACCGCCATAATGGAATGAAATATGTTCGGGTAATTCTTTCATCCAATTAATAGAATTTTCTGAAAGCTTTGATTGGGCATAGGGATACCATTGTCTTGAAAATACATCGCATCTACTCCCTTCATCAAAATCACATCCACAATCATCTTCTCCAGATGCTAATTGCAATTCTACATTACCCGCTATACAGTTTATTCCCCATTCTTTAACCAGCTGAACACATTCCTCGGGTTGAGCACAATAACCAGCCACATCACCAGTGCAAAAAATATTTTGTGATGAAATGTCTCTTGCATCTGCATATTCTTTTAAGCTTTCCAGTGCTTGTAGATTGCTGTAAACCCCACCAAAAACAATAATTTCACCCTTTATTTCACCTATATTTTTCATGATATTGTTTTAATACTTTCTACTTGATTTGATTTATTATTTGAAACGAGTATGGGAATTATATATCCTACAAAACATAAAATACTCCCCCAAATATTTGCTGACAGTAAATTAGCGTAAGGACCTTCAGTTAAGATCATTATTTTAGGAAATACATCGAATGCATGGATTAAACCTACTAATATCCCACTAAATATGGCTAAGTAAAATGATAATTTAGGGGCTTTCAAATACCATAATAAGAATATCGGAGCTAGACCTAAAACCATGGTACCGGAAATAGTTGTAGCTGAAAGAATTGTTGGCTTTAAAAAAATGGGAATTGTACCCAAAACTGCTAAAATCACCATGACTATCCTTCCCATTTTAACCGTTGGTACCTTTTGAAGTTTTAAATCAATAATGCTAAGTTTTGAAAATGATGAAAAAGCAGAATCTAGAGTTGATGCAGCTGAAGTAACCATGATAAAATTGAGCATAAACATACTTCCTACACCTAAATATTTACCAACTTCTACTGCTGCTTGCCCTTTCAAACCTTTAAATTGAGCAAAAATACCTATTAACGAAAATAGAGTAATACATACAAAACCTATGATTGCAGCTGCAATAAAGCTTCTTAAAGTTTGCTTGGGAGGGCTAATAAATCCTCGGTCTGTCATAACAGAATCGTGGAAAGGGTAGCTGAAAATTTGTAAAAAGGCAACTAATAAAAGACCAAGGCCACCAGCAAAATTCCATTCTCCAGTTCTTACATAGTTGCTTATGTTTTGGGATTCATCTGTCATAATTAACTTAAGTAAAACAAACAGTAAAATTCCAAAGAACACCATCTGAATAGCATCAGTTAAAAGTGAACTTCTTAATCCCCCTTTTAAAGTATAGGCTAATGTTAACGCAGTAAAAACTATTATAGCAAGGTAATAAGGTTGGCTTCCCATTTCTCCAAAATAGCTACCAATTACCATGGTGTTTGACCATACCTCATTGAATAAACGGATGGCAATTAATACGGAAAAAATCAAAACTGCATTAGAACCAAATTTCGACCTTAAGAAATGATGAATGCTATTAAAATTACCTTTCGTTCTGAGTTTATATATTATTATTCCAGCAACTATAAAGGATAAATAATAAGTAGCATACGCAATACCGCCCACCATTCCATATTCGAGTCCTAGATTAGCGGCATTAGTTATTGACTTAGCAAATATCCAAGAGATCACCAAGCTGCTAGTGAGCATAATGATATTGGGCTGCTTTCCTTTTACAGACAATGCACTAAAAAATTCAGATGGTTTTTTTGAAAAGGGAGCTAGAAAGAAAAACAGGAGGCTGCTTACGATTATCAGCCCCCATTGATAGATTTCAATATCTTGCATAAACACAAAACTAATAGTATTAATGAATGAATATGAATTTTGTACTAATCAATGTCCCACCATGTTCTTTGATTAATGTCATTAGATGGATTACCACTTGTTTTTTCTAACTGTTCTTGATTTAATGTGACTTCATTGCTAGGGTAAGGCATTCTAACTGGGATTATATTGTTATTAAAACTGGCTGTAACCGTTTTTAGCTCTGGATAGCCCGTTCTTTTCCATTCTATCCAACCTTCATAACCATTAATAATATTGGCTAACCATTTTTGTTCAATTATTTGTTGTAATGGATCATTTCCATTTTCACCAAAAGCGGTATTTCCAGTAGTAAAAATATCATCTGGTAAATTGGTGTGCCAGTATTCATAAGCTTGTGAAACTGCGGTTTCATATAATGCTTTAGCATCTGCACTGATATAACCTTTATAAGCTGCCTCAGCTAATAAAAAATGGGTTTCCCAGCTGGTCATGAAATTAGCATCTAACTGACTTGTATTCGTTCTGAATATACTGCCACTTAAAGAATAGTCAGCTACTGAAATCGAAATTTGAGATGCATCTGGACCGTTTCTTAAACCATTGAATTCTCCTGAATTTACTGCGGGCCTGAATAATATTTCAGCTCTAGGATCATCATATTTCTCCAATATCTCTTGCATGGTTTCAGACATGATAAATAGATTATAATCACCCTCTCGTAAAGTAGCCATTCTAAAATTATTAGGTCTTCCATCAGTGAAATCGAAAGTTGCATTCATAGTGTTATCACTAATAAAATCTCCTTCTGTAAAAATCCTTTGTAGGTCCTCACTGATATTTACCTGATCTGAAATTCTCATTAATGCTTTTATTCGAAGTGAATTAGCAAATTGAATCCATGCATTTAAATCACCCTCAAATAAAATATCTCCTCCTAAAGTAAGATTACCATCATAGTTTTTGATGGACTGAATTCCCCTCTCCAGATTATCAAGAATTCCATTTTCTCCTAAATAGATTTCTTGTTGGTCATCGAACTTTGGTGTTACATTTCCTTCTTGACCATTTAAGGCTTCAGTATAAGGAACATTTCCAAATATATCAGTTAATGCAGCAGTCATATAAGCTTTCATGATCAAAGCAGGACCTTCATAAACTTTAAATGTCTCTGAACTTTCTGCTATTCGAATTATTTGTTCATTGTCTAACAGATTTTTGTAAATGATTGGCCATGGGTTTCCACCTAGTTGTGGGTTTTTAAGACCATGTCTATCAAATAAATTGAAATCAATCGCAGTCATATACTGCCCCAATAAATTCCCTGCAACAAAACCTTCATATGACATTTGTTCTCCGTAATCATATATTACTTGACGCAATAATAATTCTGGTTGAATGTTAACAGGAGCGTTTGGATTAGTGTTGATTTCCTGAAAATCATCAGTACAAGCACCCATTAAAAGAAAAACTGGGAAAAGGATATATAGTCTAATATTTTTCATCTTGCCTTTGATTAAAAGTTAAGGGATATTTTAATGCCATAGCTTCTGCTGCTCGCATACGACATGTCTTCCACGCCACTTACAAAATTATTGCCCTGAATGGCTAATTGTTCTGGATCGAAGTGTGGGATTTCACTCCAAGCCCATAAATTTCTTCCTACTAAGGAAAGGCTTAATTGAGCTTCAGAGGATTTAAATTGAGGGAAATCGTAGCCTATTGAGAGTTGTCTTAGCTTTAAATAACTAGCATTATAAGTATTATTCTCCTCATGATTTCTATCATAATATTGTCGGTAATAACTTTCTGGACTAATGGCTGTAGTATTAGGTTCGTACACAGGATTCTCTTCAGTTCCAACATTTACAACCCCTTCAGCAACAATGTTTTGATCTCGATTTATGGTCTCAATCAACTGACCTCCAACTCCACCTAAAGCTAAAGTCCTAGAAACTAAAGTTCCGCCTTGACGCCAATCCAATAAAAAGCTACCATTGAAATTTTTATATTGAAAATCATTTGAGATTCCCAGTATGAAATCAGGATTATAATTCCCTAACTTTTGAAGTGTATTGTCAGCAATGAAATTTCCATTTTCATCTAAAATAAATTGACCGTCTTCTGTTTTTAAATAGCCTGTTCCATACATATCACCTAATCTGCCACCCTCTTCAACCTGATACCAAACGGTTTGATTATCACTGTCATATATTCTAGAATAGGCGAGTGTTAAGCGATCTACTTGATCGGGTAATTCTTCAACAATTGAAACATTTCTACTGAAGTTAAATATTGTATTCCAATTAAAATCAGAGCTTCTATAGGCTTGTAATCCTGCTATGATTTCTATTCCTTGGCTTCTGACTTTACTTCCGTTTACAATTTGCTGATTATAACCAGAGCTTACAGGTACTGGTAAGGCTATGATTTGATTTTCGGTTAAGGTATTGTAATATGTGAAATCAAACCTCAATTTATCTTGCCAGAAGCGGATATCAGTTCCGAATTCTAAAGAAGTATTTCTTTCCGGTAACAGATTTGAATTCGGGATTGTACTCTGGCTACTAAATGCAGGTTGTCCCATGTAGGGAGTTGTTGAATTATAAATGCCCGCTGTTTGGTATGGATTTGTATCATTACCTACTTGAGCCCAGCTTCCTCTCAGCTGTAAAAATGAAATTAAATTTGGCAAATCATACAAATAAGAAGGTATAAAGCTTGTGGATATAGAGGGATAGAAAAATGAAGTGTTTTCAACTGATTCTGGTGTTGCTAATGCGCTTGACCAATCATTCCTAGCTGTAATTTCGGTAAACAAATAATTTGACCAGCTTAATTTTGCTACTCCAAAAATACTATTGATTCTTTTTTGAGCTTCAAAATCATCAATTTCTACCGGTATTGCAGAATTAGATAATTTAAAAATACCCGCCTGTGCTAATGATAAAGCTTGAGCTTGCTGTGTAATGGCTAATTGATCAAGGCGATTAGTTCCTATTGAAAAATCAAGTCCTAATAATCCGAAATTGTCATTGTAATTTATAATTGCATCAGTATTTATTTCTCTGTAAAAAACATCATGCTCGGCATAGGCTCCATTTTTAAAACGATTGGTACTAAATGCTCTTTTAAATTTTCTTAATTCATCGGAATAATCCATGCCACTTCTTATCATTAAGCTAAGCTTAGAGTTGAATTGATATTGAGCTGAAATATTTCCAAATATTCTATCTCTATTAAAGGAGTTAGTGTTTTCATACAAGGTGAAAAAAGGATTGTCAAAATATGTGTAATTAAAGGAATACTGCTGAATGTCTTCTAGTCCAGGTTGCCAATAATCTCTTAAAGCATTTACATCCAAAGATCGAGGTCCCCATGCAACAATTGAGTAGTTTACATTTTCTGAACCATATCCATTTGAGGGTCTATTATCGCTAGATGAGTTACTGTATTGAAAATGGCTATTGACTTTCAGTTTATCTGTAGGATTAAAACCTACATTCGCCCTTAAGGTTTTACGATCTAAGTTTACTCCAGGGATTATAGATTGATCTCTTAAGTCTGTAAAGGAGAGTCTGTAATTTCCATTTTCTATGCTGTTGCTGATCGCAATATTTTGAATGGAAGTGTAACCCGTCTGATAGAAATCTTTCAGATTGTCAGGATAAGCAATCATTTCAGTAGGAGTAATAGGCGTTCCACCGTGTACGGCCACATCTCCACCTCTAACCACTTGCCCATTTGGTAGAGTCACGGGGCTATCAAATTGAGGAGTTATATATCCATTATTTAATTTTGGTCCCCAACTATATGAGATTACATCATTTACTCCACCACCTAGGCCATCTCCGAATGCGAATTCACCAGAATTGCCTTGACCATATTCATTTTGAAATTGAGGGAGCTGAAAAGCTTCTTTCAAAAAAAAGCTACTATTAATACTTAAACCAAGCCCTGAAGTGTTCTTTCCAGATTTTGTAGTAATTATGATCACACCATTCGAAGCTCTTGTTCCATATAAGGCTGCAGCAGCTGGTCCTTTCAATACATTAACACTTTCAATATCATCAGGGTTAATATCCATCGCCCCATTACCGAAATCAATTTCTTGAAATCCTTCTGCTAAGTCAGTAGTGTTATTAACAATGGTATTATTGTTAATAGGAGTGCCATCTACAATGAAAAGTGGATTGTTATTCGTGAAGGATGCTTCTCCTCTTATGTTAATTTTTGAAGTGGATCCTACCCCAGTTACTCCGCTACTTACGGTTACACCAGCAATTCTTCCTGCTAGATTATCCGTGAAATTTGGAGTGTTTACATTTGATACTTGCTTGTTATCTAGTTTCTGGACTGGATACCCGAGATTTTTAGTCTGCCGTTCAAATCCTAGTGCAGTTACTACCACCTCAGATAGTTCTAAAGCATTTTCTTTTAAATAAATGGTTAGGTCCTTATTGTAATCATTGATATTGATTTCCTTTTGCTCATAGCCTATGAAACTGAATACAATCGTTTTGATGTCATTCTTTATTGCTAGTGAGAATGAGCCATCCAGACTTGAGGTAGTCCCTTGATTACTGTTTTTTAAATAAATATTTACTCCTGGAATGGGTTCTTTTGTATTTTGATCAAAAACGCTACCGCTTACTATTTTTTCTTGAGCAAACAAGGAGGTGTACAGGCAGCATAATATCGCTACCAATAAAATTCTTTTCATTTTAGTTTTGGTTTAAAATGAGAAAATGATTCTCATATTGATTAATAAGTTTTTTATAGCTGAAATTAAGCTAATTGAGGAGGAGCTCTAAAACCAAATGAGAGGATAGAAATTGATCTTAAGAGATCTATTTTTAAGGGGAGGTAAATTTGTTTAAATACCTTTAGAATTATAGAAATTAGTTGATGGAAATGACTTAATGTAATGTCAAATTTAGGTAGAAATTCAAATAAGTCCTCTAATTGGTCTATATCAATTAAAGGATTTAGCCATTCTATATCTGAATCTACTTTTTTCCAGCTTTGTTGTAAGTCTTCTGTTTGCCATGCTAAGTTTAAGAACTCTGCTTCACAAAAATTACTTTTATTGATGCCAATTAAATAAACGCCTCCATCATGAGCTGGGCCTAAAATTGTTTTTTCAGTAGTCTCAAGTATTGACTTTGCTTTATGAATATGTCTGTAATTTAGGCCCGGACTATCAATTCCGATAATGATTAGATTATCATATCCTTTTTCAAAAGAGGTTTTAATCGCATGAGTAATTCTAGCTCCAAAATTTTCGCCTTTCTGCTTTTTACTATCAAAATTTAAAACAGGGAGATTTATTCTATGAGCAGTTTGATGAGTCTGATCTTTTAAATACTGAATCAATTTTACTGCCTTAGTTGCACTCTTCTCAGAAAGATAGCCTTTTGCCTTGGCCTCTTCATGCGCACTTCTGTTGAATAATAGTATGGCAGTTTTTTTCGTCATCATGTAAATTTGTCCTCTATGAACGATATAGAATCCAAACTGGATTTTAGAAATTATATTTATTCAGCATTCAAACTAATTTAGTTGAAACAGATTAATTGATTTGTCATCTAACAGTCATAATTGGAATTAGTTAGCCTTCAATGCCAGATAGTGATTAATAATTATGATATTAGTCATTAAAATTGAATTATGATATTGATTTAAATGTAAATAATAGGCATCTGCTAAATAAGAAATGCCGTAAGTAAGCATTCAATCAGTTTAAACAAATTAGTACTAAAAAATATTATTAAGATTATGAGCAATAAGAATTATTACAATTCAGATGATTTAAGAAAATTTGGAAATATAAGTGAGTTTTCACCCGAATTAGGAAAGAAGTTCTTCGATTATTATGGAGAAGTATTTAAAGAAGGTGAACTTACGGAAAGAGAGAAAGCGTTAATTGCATTAGCAGTTTCTCATGCAGTGCAGTGTCCTTATTGTATTGATGCCTACACATCAGGTTCACTAGAAAAAGGGGCTACGGAAGCCCAAATGATGGAAGCAGTTCATGTGGCTTCTGCAATCCGTGGTGGAGCATCCCTCGTACATGGAGTACAAATGATGAATAAAACCAAAGAACTTTTAATGTAATTTTATGACTTTAGCTACCCTTAAGAGAAGACAACACTTATTATCCTATGCTAAGAAACAACTTGATTTCTTAAATCAACCGAAAGAAAATGGTGAATACTTCACTTCTTTTGAAAGCAAGTTGAATGAAACAGGCCTTGACCCTTTAAAGCCTACTAAGATTGACATCTTTCAGGTAAATGTGGGTTATATGTGTAATCTTACCTGTGGGCATTGTCATGTTGATGCTGGACCTGATCGAAAAGAAATCATGACAAGAGAAACTATGCAGCAATGCATAGATGCTATTAAAGATACTGACATATCTACAGTAGATTTAACCGGAGGTGCTCCAGAAATGAATCCTGATTTTAGATGGTTTGTGGAAGAATTATCTAAAATTAATAAGAAGGTGATTGTAAGATCTAATCTTACCATTTTTCTGGCTAACCCAAAATATAATGATTTACCAGAGTTTTTTGCAAAGCATAAGGTAGAAGTAGTTTGTTCGATGCCTCATTTCACTCGCTTAAGAACGGATTCTCAAAGAGGAGATGGAGTTTTCGATAAATCTATTAAAGCATTGCAAATGTTAAATGAAGTAGGTTATGGTAAAGAGGGGACAGGATTGATGTTGCATTTGGTCCATAATCCTAGTGGAGCCTTCATGCCGGGAAGTCAAGAATCATTACAAAAGGAATTTAAGAAAAAGCTGTTTGATGCTTTTGGTATCATTTTTAACGAATTGTATGCCATTACCAATCTCCCTATTAGTAGATATTTAGATTATTTGATCAATAGTGGAAATTACGAGCAATACATGCAGAAACTAATTGATAGCTATAATCCGATGGCTGCCGCTAATGTGATGTGTAGAAATACAATATCGATAAGTTGGGATGGATATTTGTATGATTGCGATTTTAATCAAATGCTTGAAATGAAATTAAAGGATGAAAACCTTCAACATATCAGTGAATTCGATCTTAATAAATTAGAATCTCGAGAGATATTAGTAAATCAACATTGTTTTGGTTGTACTGCTGGAAGTGGTTCTAGCTGTGGAGGCGCTACATCCTAAAAAATTACTATAATAGATTGATTATAACCGATTTATCTCATAAATCGGTTATTTTTTGCTAGTGAGACAATGAAATGTCTCTTATACCAGCCTTATTCGATTGAAAATTCCGCAGATGTTTAACTTTTGTGTAATATTCAGAATAAATTACTGAACAAAACGATTTATTTTTCCACAATACCATAAATAGTTCTTGAAATTTATGGGTCCTTATTAATTAGTTTTAAATTTATGAATGATTCATAACACCTGCTCGTTATGCAGGTTCTTTACAATTATATTATGCAAGAAGTATCAGCAACAAAAATCACAGACAACAACTTTTTTCCAACATTGAAAAAGAAAGTTGACGCCTATTTTAAACAAAACGATTTAAAAACCTGGGGAAATAGAAAGCTATATACAAAAGCGACTATTTTATTAGCATCATTTGGGTTACTTTATGGGTTAATCGTTTTTGTCAGCATGCCTGTATGGTTATCACTTGTCCTATGCGGCTTATTTGGTTTAAATTTAGCGGCTATCGGATTTAACGTGATGCATGATGGAGCTCACGGCAGCTTCTCAAATAATAAGCATGTTAACTACATGATGGGCTTAACCCTAAATCTTATGGGCGGGGTAGTTTTCATCTGGAAAAACAAACACAATAAGAATCACCATTCATTTACCAATATAGAAGGGATGGATGATGATATTAATATAGGTCCTTTTATTAGAGTATCTACTCACCAAAAGAAAAGATGGTATCATAAGTTTCAGCATGTATATGCATATCCGTTGTATGCAACATCTTATGCATTCTGGGTTTTCTTTCAGGATTTCAAAAAGTATTTTACAAGAAAAGTAGCCAATACGGAATTAGCTAAAATGAGCGTTAAAGAGCATATCATTTTCTGGGCTACAAAGTTAGCATATATCACTACTTTCTTTGTATTACCTATTTTAATGAAAGGTGTTTTAGCTACTGTTTTAGGATATTTAACAGTTTCAGTGGTGACTGGTTGGACAATTGGAGTAGTTTTTCAATTAGCTCACGTTGTAGAATCTACTGATTTTCATGATGCACCAGTAGAAGGTGAAAGAGTCATCCCTACAGAATGGGCGATTCATCAGATTAGAACTACCGCTAACTTTGGTACTAAAAGTAAAATATTAAATTGGTATACAGGAGGATTGAATTTCCAGGTGGAACACCACTTATTTCCAAGAATTAGCCATGTTCACTATCCTGCTATCAATAAGTTGGTTAAAGAAACCTGCGAACAATTTAACATTGCTTATAATGAATTTCCAAGTATGTTAGCTGCAATGGGGTCACATACAAGACACTTGAAATTGATTGGGCAAACAGCATAATTTTTTGTATAATCTCGAAAAAAGCAATAAATAGATATTTATTGCTTTTTTTATGTCATTTAATAAGTGGAATTGATTTTGAAGGTTTATTTTAAGATTCAGCTTAAAATCCTTAGCAGGTATATAACTGATGCAGGGATTAATAAGTATTTAGGTTGGGCTTTGATTTTTATTGCATTTGTATTCTTTTCAAATTATACACTCTCAGAGAATAATAACCTACACTTTATTTACATCTTAGTACCTATATTTTTGATAGCAAAAATAGCTTCAAAAAGAAGGTTGAGGTTTCTAGAATTTTGCTTTCCACCTAAAAAATTCTATAAAATCAGACTTATTGAGAGTTTAATTCTTTCACTTCCATTTGCAGTTTTTTTACTTTATTATTCATACCCCCAATTGGCTCTAATTCTTTTCATTTTAAGTTTTTTACTTGCTTTTTATAAAAGAGGATTTTCATTTAACTTTGTAGTTCCAACTCCATTCGGGAAGTACCCTCATGAGTTTATCATAGGCTTTAGAAAAACTTTCCCACTAATATTAGCTTCGTATTTCTTAGTTGCTATATCAATTATATATGCTAATTTTCATCTAGCATTATTCGTCATTTTTATACAGTTTATACTTTCAGCTGGATATTTTATGCATCAAGATCTGCTCGGGTATGTATGGGTATACAAGCATAGATCACATTTATTTCTATTGAAAAAAATTAAATTGGCATTTTTTCAGCATTTCGTGCTTTATGGTGCTGAATTAGTATTATTCTTTTACTTTTTTAGCGATAAAATTTTATTAATACTGATTTTTTATTTTTTGGGAGTACTTTTTCTATCAGGAGCAATTTTATTAAAATATTCTGCATTTCCAGAAAGAATTGGAGTTAAAGAAAGTATGTTAGTTGCATTGGCTGTATATTTTCCTCCACTCTTAATTGCTTTAATTCCGTATTTTTATGTTCAATCTGTAAAGAGTTTAGCTAAATATTTAGATGATTAAAATAGAGAATCTATCGAAATCGTATGGTAATAAGTCTATATTGAAAAACATCAATCTTAGTATTGATGGAGGACAAATTTATGGTATTGTTGGAGCTAACGGTGCTGGTAAAACCACATTTTTTAAATGTTTAACAGGTATTGAGGATTATTATGGTTCCATTACTTCAAGTTTCTCTAGTTTGAAGAATAATACAGGACTCTTGCTTACCGAGCCTGATTTTTTATCAAAATTGACTGGTCGCGAATATATTGTATTAATGTGTAATGCTAGAAATCAAGATTATAGTGATCTCGATAAAAAGAACATCTTTGATCTTCCTTTAGATGAATATGCTTCTCATTATTCTACGGGTATGAAGAAGAAACTAGCTTTATTGGCCATTTTAATGCAGAAAAATGAAGTATTCTTATTAGATGAGCCATTTAATGGTGTGGATATGCAGAGTAATTTAATATTATCAGATATTTTTTTAAAGCTAAAAGAATTAGGAAAGATATTACTAGTCTCCTCACATATTTATTCAAGCTTAACCAATATTTGTGATCAGATATTTCTTTTTGAGGAAGGCGAATTAAGTTCAGGTTTTACAAAGAGCCATTTTAGTAAATTAGAATCAGAAATAAAATCTGGATTTAAAAAAGATATAGGTATTCTAGGATTATAATGATTCAATAACAATTCTAAAAATCAAACGTTAAAAGGAAAAAAAATAGTATGAAAAAATTAACACTAACATTAAGTTTATTAACACTATCAGCATTTTTGTTTTTTCAATTTACCCCCAAAGATATTAATGATCAGTTTTTTAAAACTAATCTTAGAATCACAATTCAGGATGATTTAGGTAATATTCAAGAAGGAGCAACGGTAACTTTATACAGCAATAATGAGGATTATAGAAAAGGAGAAAATCCAGTTACTGAGCCTCAGATGACTGATGATAAAGGAAGAGTAACCTTCAAAGATTTAGAGCCTACAGTTTATCACGTTTATGCCGAGAAAGGTAAAATGAATAATAATAACTTAGGAGTTAAAACGGATACATTAGTGGCCAAAAAGCTAAATAAAGTAGCTATTGTGATTCAGTAGTTGTACTTAATAGCATTTATTTCAAGCTGGTGATTTTATCATCAGCTTTTTTTATTTCTAATGATTCATTTTCATTTCTAGGAAGGTCTTGGAAAAGTCAATAAGCTCTGGGAAAAACTCCTGAAATTCTTTCTCAAATTCCTTATGATATTTTTTCAGTTCATCGATTGACTGTTCCATTTTAGAATTGAAATTCGATCGATTCGCCATCCCTTGCATCACTTTTTCAATTCCATCAAAATATTGGTAATTATATAACCAATCATTTTTAATCATATACGGCAAAACATATTGAACATTTTCAGGAAGGATGTCTAAATTTTGATTAAACATATTATAAGTTTCATCTACAAATTTTCTGAGTGGGGTAGAATGAAAATCATTCCAGTTTCTCGCTAAGAAATGATCATAAAAAATATCGATAATAACTCCAGCATAATGTCCATATTTAGGTCTTAATCTATCTTTGCTGTTTTGTACAACAGCGTGATGATCAGTGAATTCGTCAATTGCCCAATGCAATTTTATACCTCTATTGATCCCTTCATTAAAACGCTCCATATCAGATGCTTTAACAAAATCACCTATAAAATTCCCGATTTTTATTTCATCAGATTCACCTGAAAGATATATGTGAGCCAAAAAATTCATGGACTTCAATATAAGTTAAATTCAATGGAAATACCTATAACATTTTGTATCTTGCTTTATATTGTGTGTTAAAATGAAATTTCAACTTGCCTTGACTAAAGAAAAAATACATTCTCATCTGATACATTTATATCAGTTAGCTAAAATTGATAATAACTTTGTAAAGGAAGAAAAAAGATACCTTTATGCGCTAGGACGAAAAAATGGGGTGACTGAAAAGGAGGTCGATAAAATTATTGATGAATCTTCTGAAATAAGCTTTGAAGAACCGGATACTTTAAAAGAAAAGATTGTTTTTCTATATGAATATATCCAAATGATGCTGGTCGATAATAAACTAGATGAGAGAGAAGCTCAGATGTGTTCTGTTATTGCAGAAAGGATGGGATTAGACAGAGGACTGGTAGGAAGCATTACAAATTCTATAGTAACCGCAAAAGATGTGAATGAGGAGCCTGAATT
This sequence comes from Marivirga arenosa, assembly GCF_030503895.2. Lineage (GTDB taxonomy): Bacteria > Bacteroidota > Bacteroidia > Cytophagales > Cyclobacteriaceae > Marivirga > Marivirga arenosa. Next base: position 402,113 of record NZ_CP129970.2, on the reverse strand, counting down.
GAAAGATGAGGAATTAGAGCTATACATCAATTACCCGGAAGACTTTCTATAAGAAATAAATATCCATTAACTAATAAATACTATATGAAAAAGCTAATTCTATTATTCTCTTTGGTTTATTTGAGTTTTTCTTCTTTGGCTCAAACAAGCTATTTGCATTGTGGTAAATTGATTGATGTTGAAAAAGGTAAGATCTTAGAAGAAATGACCGTAATAGTGGAGGGACAAAAAATTGTCGGTTTAGAAAAAGGCTATAAAAATGCTGAAGATGGTGTTGAAGTCATTGATCTTAAGTCAAAGACAGTTATGCCAGGATTATTCGATATGCATGTTCATATTGAAAGTGAAACTGCTAAAGATGGTTATATTAAGAGATTTACTTTGAATGAAGCCGATATTGCATTTCAATCTGTAGTTTATGCTAAAAAAACATTAATGGCTGGCTTTACTTCTGTAAGGGATTTGGGGGGGACTGGAGTAAACTCGAGTCTTAGAGATGCCATTAACAAAGGTTATGTAGATGGGCCTACTATTTACTCAGCCGGAAAATCAATTGCTACTACAGGTGGTCACGCTGATCCAACCAATGGATACAAAAGTGATTTAATGGGAAATCCAGGTCCTGCTGAGGGAGTAGTGAATAGCCCTGAAGAAGCTAGAAAAGCTGTTAGACAGCGTTATAAAAACGGAGCTGATGTAATTAAAATAACGGCTACAGGTGGCGTATTAAGTATGGCTAAAAATGGCCAAAATCCTCAGTTTTTTGAAGATGAATTAAAAGCTATAGTAGAAACAGCTAATGATTATGGTATGATCACAGCCGCTCATGCTCATGGAGATGAAGGTATGCAAAGAGCCATTAGAGCTGGAATTAAAACCATTGAACATGGTACTTTAATGTCTGAAGAAACGATGGAGTTGATGAAAGAATATGATGCTTACTATGTACCTACTATTACAGCGGGTAAAAGTGTAGCTGAATTAGCTGAAATTGAAGGCTATTATCCTGAAGTGGTAGTGCCAAAAGCTAAGGCGATTGGTCCTAAAATTCAAGATACATTTTCGAAGGCCTATAAGAAAGGTGTGAACATTGCCTTTGGTACTGATGCCGGTGTATTTAAACATGGGGAAAATGGGAAAGAGTTTGGTTATATGGTAGAAGCAGGAATGCCTGCAATGGAGGCTATTGTATCAGCTACAGTTACTCCAGCTAAATTATTAAAGGTATATGATCAATATGGTTCTATTGCTAAAGGTAAAATGGCTGATATTATTGCAGTAGAAGATGATCCAACTGAAAATGTTAATACAATGGAGGATGTGAAGTTTGTGATGAAAAAAGGAAAGATTTATAAGAACTAAAAATCATCAGATACAATCAAAATATAGTAAGGCCCACAAAAGTGGGCTTTTTTATTTCTGTACTGTAATGAATCAGTGTACATATTTGTACATCCTACTGTCCGATAATTATACAATTCCCTCTATTCAATCCAGCCAAAAGTTCATTTTAATGCCTTAAATGATGCTTTAGTATTTTGGTACGGCTATTGAATATCTATTTTAAAAAGATATAGATATGATTAAGTTCCTACTTTGGTGTATTTTATTGGTGATTTGCTGGCCCGTAGCAATCATAGCATTAATTCTTTATCCTTTTATATGGCTTATCACACTGCCACTCCGAATTTTAGGATTTGCTATTAATTTATCTTTTGCGGCTGTTGGTGCTATTTTTCTATTTCCATTTCTAGCTGCTGGAAAGAGATAGGTGTCTTAATACATAAAAAATAGATTTCTGGTAACCTTTATGAGTTCTCAACGCTTATCTTAGCATAGTTTTAATAAATTATAATTTATGGATAAGATAGCAGAAGATTTTCTATTTAAATATTTAAATAATGCAGCACCAACAGGCTTTGAGACTAATGGCCAAAAGCTTTGGTTAGATTATGTTAAGCCCTACACTGATGATTATATACAAGACAATTACGGATCGGTAGCTGCAATCATTAATAAGGATGCTCCTTATAAAGTAGTAATAGAAGCCCATGCTGATGAAATTTCTTGGTTTGTAAATTATATTTCAGATGATGGTTATATCTATGTAATCAGAAATGGTGGTTCAGATCATCAGATTGCACCTTCAAAACGTGTTAATATCCATACGGATAAAGGGATAGTGAAAGGTATTTTTGGTTGGCCTGCAATTCATGTTAGAAACAAAGAGAATGATATCAAGCCGGAATTAAAAAATATCTTCATTGATGTAGGCGCTGCTAATAAAGAAGAAGTTGAGAAGATGGGAATCCATGTAGGCTGTGTAATTACATTCGATGATGAGGCAATGTATCTAAAAGATAAAGACTACATAGTAGGCCGAGCTTTAGATAATAGAATTGGGGGCTTCATGATAGCCGAAGTAGCAAGGAAGATTCATGAAAATAAAGATAAAATTCCATTCGCTCTTTATATTGTAAATGCTGTACAAGAGGAAGTTGGACTAAAAGGCGCCCATATGATAGCTCATAAAATCAAACCTGATGTAGCAGTGATAACTGATGTATGCCATGATACACACTCACCTTTGTATAATAAGATTGAAAGTGGTGATCAGAAATCAGGAAATGGTCCGGTACTTACTTACGGACCTGCAGTTCAAAATAATCTGTTAAAGATGTTAATTGAATTAGCTGAAAAAGGTAAAATTCCTTTCCAAAGATCAGCGGCTAGCCGGGCTACAGGTACTGATACAGATGCATTTGCATATAGTAACGAGGGCGTTCCATCTGCTTTAGTATCACTTCCATTGAAGTACATGCATACCACAGTTGAAATGGTACACTCTAAGGATGTTCAGTCAGTGATTGATTTATTACATTCATTTGTTGTAAACCTTAAAAATGAGCATGATTTCAAATACAATTTGTCGTAATCTATCAAAATATTACTTCTGAAAGCTTATCGTGCTTTTTCGATTTACTGATAAATATCAACCTTTTACCTTTGTAGAGTAAATTATCAATAAATACAAAATGAAAAGAATCAGTAAAGTACTAATCGTAATTGCACTAATGGCAGTAGGGTTTTCTCTTAAATCAGGAGATAGACCAATGCACGAGATCCATTCTATGTTAATGTTTAATTTCATTAAATATGTAGAGTGGCCAGCAGATGCAAAGTCAGGAAACTTTGTAATAGCTGTGGTTGGAGATGAAAACGTTGCCTCTACAATCGAAGCTTTCTATTCTAATAGAACAGTTAAAGGTCAAACTGTTAAGGTTGTAAAAGCAGATGATATTAATGCTGTAACAAATGCTCATGTACTTTATTTAGCGAGCAATAAAAGTAGAGATTTTGACGCTGCTAAAAATAAATTTTCAGGAAAATCAACTTTAATGATTACTGATAAGAATGGGCTAGGTAAAGAAGGAAGCTGCATTAATTTTAAGGAAATAAATGGTAAGCTTAGATTTGAGATAAATGAATCTTCAATTCAAGCTAATAACCTAAAAATATCTAATCAATTATCCAGCATGGGTATATTGATTTAATAAACATAGTGATTTAGTTTAGTTTTTTACCCTAGTCTGAGGTTTCCAATCTTTAGTCTAGGGTTTTTTGTTTTAAATGAAACTTAACCAAGTATAAATTGAATTTATTTTATGTTTTGATAGAAATGGTATCTTTATCGTTAGAATGAATATAAATTTATGATGAAATGTATTAATATTGAATCGTAGAATACAAATGTTAGGAGATATGAAACGAACTGCAAAAATATTAGCTCTATTACTTTTTATGATAGTGAGCTTCAATACGTTCAATGTGAAGGCTCAAAGACCTATTCATGAACTGCATTCTATGTTAATTTTTAATTTTATTAAGTACATAGAATGGCCAGATGATACAAAATCAGGAGAGTTTGTGATTGCTGTTTATGGGGATGATGACGTTTACACACAACTAAGTAATCTTTATAATCAAAGAAGTATTAAAGGACAAACTGCTTCCGTTGTGAAAGTAAGCGATGTGGCAAGTATAAATAATGCTCATTTAGTATATGTTTCCGATTCAATGAGTAAAGACTTTGATGATATACTTTCAAAATACGATACTAAACCAACAGTTATTGTTACTGATAAATCAGGTTTAGGAAAAAAAGGATCTTCAATTAACTTTAGAGAAGTAGGAGGTAAGTTAAAATTTGAGATTAATAAGGCTACTTTTGATAATAGTAATTTAAAAATATCATCTCAATTACTTAATATGGGTATTGTTATTTAAAAAAATAGAAAAAACATTTCATGAAAAGCTTCGTCCTTCTGGATGAAGCTTTTTTTGTTTCAAGCATATTCAAAATATTTTTATGGCTATTTTTCAAGATCAAATTGGCAATTCCATTGAACTCAATACTAGACCGAAAAGAATAATATCTTTAGTGCCTTCTATAACAGAATTTTTAAGTGATATTAATCTTGATAAAGAAGTGGTTGGGATTACCAAATTTTGTGTACATCCTAAAACTTGGTTAAAGGAAAAAGCTGTAGTAGGAGGCACTAAACAGCAACATATTGATCAAATAAAGGATTTGAAACCTGATTTAATCATAGCCAATAAGGAAGAAAATACTAAAGATTATGTTGATCAATTAGCTGATATTTGCCCCATATATGTAAGTGAAGTAAATGATTTTGATTCTTCGATTGAAATGATGCTTTCAATAGGGAAAATAACGGATAAAGAAGATGAGTCTAATAGATTAGTTGAATATATTAAAAAAGAATTTCACTCCTTAAGTATACCTAATCAGCAAACTAAAGTAGCTTATTGTATATGGAAAAATCCATGGATGTGGGCAGGGTCTGCTAACTACATTTCAAATATGTTAGAATTATGTGGTTTCAAAAATGTGATTGATATTCAACGTTATCCTGAAATTTCAATGGATGATATTATCAATAAAAAACCTGAATTGGTTTTTCTCTCATCTGAACCCTATCCATTTAAGGAAGAGCATATTTCAGAACTTAAAAAAGAATATCCAAATACCAATTTTAAAATTGTTGATGGGGAGATGTTCAGTTGGTATGGAAGTAGAATGCTAAAACTTCCAAATTATGCTCAATTATTGCTCAGTGAGATTGAATCCGAAACGATTTAAATCTTCCCAAAATGAGGGATAAGATTTATTTACAACCTCAATGTCCAAAATTGAAATGTCATGAAGCATGGCTAATGGAGCAAACCCCATAGCCATTCTATGGTCTTCATAAGTTGCAATTTCAAGGCCTTGTCTAAACCTGAAATTACTGGAATCCATCATCCAATGTGAATCATTTAGTTCTTTTAATTCTACACTAAATTTTGCTAATTCTTGGGTTAAGGCAGCAACTCTATCTGTTTCCTTTATTTTTAGACTTTCAAGGCCAGTCATTTTCATATTAATACCTAATGCTGCTGCACAAGGTAATATCGTTTGAGCCAAGTCAGGAAACTTCTTAAAATCTAAAGTTAGATTAGCTTTAATATTGGTCGATACTTTTTCAAGAATTAGTTGAGTATCATCAAATGAATATTTTACGCCAAAATCTTTTGTAATTTCTTTTATGATACTATCTCCTTGGAAGCTTTTTTCTTTTAAACCGGTTAATATCACTTTCTTTCCTATATCAGATAATGCAATAATTGAAAACCAATAGCTTGCCGCTGACCAGTCAGTTTCCACTGATATATTAGAATTTTGATATTCTTGAGCTTGAATTGAAATCTTATTCTCATTAAAAGTATGTTCAATTCCAGCTAACTTCATTAAACCCAAGGTCATATGAATATAAGGTTTGCTGAAAATTGGTGTTTTTATGCTTATTTCTAGTCCATTTTTTAATTTTGGTGCAATCATAAGTAAAGCAGAAATGTATTGACTACTAATATTGCCTGGAATTGAAATTTGATTGGTTTTTTGCTCTTTAAATGATTCGATTTTTAAGGGAGGGAACCCTTCTTCTTTTATATATTCTATACTAGCTCCACTTTTTTGTAATGCTTCTACTAAAATTTTAATTGGTCTTTTTTGCATTCTTTCTGTTCCTGTAATGCACACTTCTTGTGTAGTAGATATTGCTAAATAGGCAGTGAGAAAACGCATAGCAGTGCCTGCATCTAAAACATCAAATTCTTTAAGATTATTTTTTTCCTTTAATAATTTTATTAGAGTTTGAGTGTCTCTTGCTTTTGATAAATTAGAAATATTAATTTTATCATTCGATAGGGCTTTCATAATCAATAAGCGATTCGATTCGCTTTTCGAACTAGGAGGATTTATCAATGATATGTCCGGACTGGACGAATAATTATATCTTTTTATAAAATAATTCAAAATAATCTTAAATAATTTAAACTGTTTTTATTTCTTCAGCGTTTAATTCTTATCAACTTTAAAATTATACTATATGAGTGCAACGAGTAAATCAATTTTTTCTTTTCTAGCTGGAGCTGCAACAGTAGTGGCTGCTGGAGCTTTTCTTAGCAGTAAAAATGGTAAAAAAGTAAAGAAAAACGTAGTAAACAGATTACGCAATATCAAAAAAGAAACACAGGAAAATATTAATACCGATTGGTTCAATGATATTAGTGATTCTGCTTTACATAGCGCTAGAACATTTCGAAAAAAAGTAAAATTATAATACTTCATTTAAGGCACTTTCAAGTAAAATTCCATCAATCTCTATATCGTAAGTAGCCTGGCCTAATGTTTTTAATAAGCTCATATTGAGTTTACCATTATCATTTTTTTTATCCTGCAAACAAAGCCCTTTTAATTCATCAAAAGAGGCTTTTTTTATTTTTGGTTTATCATATAACTTACTCAGTTCACCTTTGATTAACATATAATCTTCAGAAGAAATGAATCCTTTTTTAAAGCTTAAAAAAGCCTCTGCTATCATTCCATTACCAATGGCTTCGCCATGTAGTAATTCATTTTCAGAACTTAATAAATGAGATTCAATAGCATGCCCTATGGTATGACCAAAATTTAATATTTTTCTTAATCCCTTTTCTTGCGGGTCAGCCTCTACCACTGACTTTTTAATATCAACTGATTTTTTAATTAATTGATTATCTACAGTTTTATAACCTTGATTTAAACATTCATTCCAATGCTTTAAATCAGCAATTAATCCATGTTTTAACATTTCAGCAAAGCCGGATTTTAGTTGCCTTTCATCTAATGATTCATGAAATAAAGAGTCAATTAATACAGCCTCTGCATTGCAGAATAGCCCAATGTGGTTTTTAAAACCGTTAAAATCTATTCCAGTTTTAGCACCTACACTTGCATCTACTTGTGCTAAAAGTGTAGTAGGAATATTGATGAATTTTATACCTCTTTTATAGGTTCCGGCACAAAATCCACCCATATCTGTAATTACTCCACCACCAAGATTAATCAATAAACTTCTCCGGTCTGCTTGTGCCTCAGTCAGGGAATTCCAAATATGAGTGCAACTTTCTAGAGTTTTATTTTTTTCACCTGAGTTTATTTGAATTATAGTATGTTTCCCTATATGTTCAGTTATTAAAGGGTAACAATGCTTATGTGTATTTTCATCTACTAAAACAAAGAGTTTTGAAAAATCTGTTTTAGATAAAATGCTACTTATAAAACCAATGTTTTTAAAATATACTTTACTCATATAATAGTTAAAGGCTCTACAGCCTCGTTTGCAATTTGTTTTTCTTGCCTTTTGATTGATTCATCATGGATTGCAATGAGTAAGCTCTTCATAAATTTTTCACTCATATCTTTTTTTATACCTAGTTTCGTTCTACTGTCCAAAACATCTTGCCATCTGCCGCCTTGAAAAACCGATAAATCGTGAGCTTTTTTGTATGCACCTACTTGATCAATCAAATGAAATCGATCTGAAAGTAAATCTATTAGTTTTTGATCAATATGATCGATAGATTCTCTCATTTCTTTTAAATTTTCAGGAATCTGATTTTCAAAATCAATTCTTTCTCTAAAAGAGATTTCTTTTAGAATGGTTAATAATTGCTCAGGATTTAATTGCTGTCGAGCATCTGACCAAGCTGCTTCCGGATTAGGATGCGTTTCTATCATCAAGCCATCCATTCCGAAATTCAATGCTCTTTGTGCTACATCAAAAATCATTTCAGACTTTCCTGCAATATGACTAGGGTCATTAATGATTTCTAAATCGGGTAATTCTAATTTAAGCTGCATCGCTAAATTCCAATTAGGTTTATTGCGATATATTTTGTCGTAAGGATCTGCAAAGCCTCTATGAATAGCAGCTAGTTTATTTATCCCCACTTTATTCATTCTTTCTAAGGCTCCTATCCATAATGCTAAGTCAGGATTTATTGGATTTTTAACCATTACAGGTATGTCAACTCCTTGAAGTGAGTCAGCAATTTCTTGCACAGAAAAAGGATTTACAGTAGTTCTTGCTCCAATCCATAAAACATCAATACCATGTTTTAAAGCGGATTCTACATGAGCCGCTTTGGCTACTTCAACACATACGGGTATGTTTAAACGATTTTTAACCTTTTGAAGCCAGGGTAAGGCTTGGTCGCCAAGTCCTTCAAAATTACCAGGTCGGGTTCTTGGCTTCCATATGCCTGCACGGAACATTCCTATCTGAGGTTCGCGCTCAAAGCTATTGCATAAATCATCAATTTGTTTTTCAGTTTCAACCGAACAAGGGCCGGCAATAATTACGTGTTTGCCTAAGCCAAGTCCCCAATTTTTCATTTTAAGTGTATTCATATATTTCTAATTAAGTTTTTGAGCATAAAAAAAGCCCGACTCTTGCGAATCGGGCTTGTAGTATGATTTAGTTTAGTAGTTACATATCATGACAAGGACCAACTCGCTTTAGCGGGCTATAATAAAAGTAAAAATAAAATTGTCCTTGTAAATTTCTCATGCTTCAAATGTATAATTCGATTTTCTTAAAACAAAATAAAATTTTATAAAAAATATAATAATAGATGAAATATTTATCTATCTAACGTTTGTTAGCTTTTATATTTGGCGGTAATTATCTTCTGCAGATTATAAGATTTTACCGATAATTAATTACATTAGTATAGGTTTTAATTTAATGCCATTATCATGAAAGTTTTAAAAATTATAGGATTTACAGTTGTTGCAATTATTGTAGCCTTACTATTAATTGCTGCAGTAGCTGAAAATGATTATGCAGTTGAAAGAGAGATAATAGTTAATGAACCGAAAGATAAAGTCTTCGAATACATAAAGTATTTAAAGAATCAGGATAATTGGAGTAGGTGGGCAAGTGCTGATCCTAATATGAAAAAATCATTTTCAGGTACTGACGGACAGGTTGGTTTTGTTTCAGCTTGGGATAGCGATAATGAAGAACTAGGTAAAGGAGAGCAAGAAATTACTAAAATTATAGAAGGGGAAAGAGTAGAAACAGAATTAAGATTTATTGAGCCATTTGAATCCACTGAAATGGCCTATATGGCAGTTGAAGAAATAGAAGCTGGAAAAACAAAAGTAATATGGGGATTTGAAGGGAGTATGGATTATCCGATGAATTTACTATTGCTAACTATGGATTTTGATGCCATGCTAGGAGCAGATTTTGAATACGGCTTAGGAAATTTAAAAGATATTTTAGAATCAGAATAATATAATTACTACATTTTCATTCAGGCAAAGAATGAAAATGTAGTTTCATTTTTTCTTTTATTAGGTATCTGAGCTAATATCTCTAGATTATAAAACTTCGCAGTTTCTGCATGGCAAATAGCTCCTGCTTTTTCAATATTTTCATTTGCTAATTTCTGTGCTGCTTCTGATGTGCTTGAGCAACTTATTAGCTCAACACCTGAAAGTTTTTCGTTAATAAACCTTTTACTCTGGCTAATCGCCTTTTCATGAGAGTAAATTTTATCAATATCATTTAGGTTGGTCTTTTTTATCCCAGCAATACATAAATGAACTTCATAGTCCATTTCATCCAATTGATTATAGTTTCGGTTAATCTCATTTTCATGATTCTCAATTAAACCAGTATTGGAATTATATATGGCAATCCAGCCCAGATTCCCTGCTTTTACAGCTTCAAAAATTCCACCGAAGCTTTTACAGAATTCAATTTCGCTTTCTCCACCTAAATATTCTTTGCAGGAAAGGTGATGGAATGACCCCTTGGGACCTAAAGTATATACTTTCTTTTTATTCTTCATTATATATTTCTGTCTGAATTCTTATAGATTCATCATGGATATCTTGATAGATTGATTTTATAAAATCTGCATCTAAATGTAATTTTTTAGCCCATACTGGTCTGTTTTCAATGATTTTATTCCATCGATCTAATTGGAAAATGGCTACGTTTTTCTCTTTTTTATATTGCCCAATCTTTTTAACCAATTCAAGTCTTCTTGATAGAACTTCTAATAATTCTTTATCCGTTTCATCTATTTGATCTCGAATCCCTTCTAACTCGTTTTTAAAATCTTTATTTGGGAAACTCTTTTCTCTAATTTTTATAGAGTCAAGCATCTCTTTCAATGCTTTAGGAGTTAATTGCTGAGCAGCATCACTCCAGGCTTCGTTAGGTGATCGGTGAGACTCTATAATTAATCCGTCATACTGTAAATCCATCGCTTTTTGAGCAATTTCAAATAGTAGTTCTCTTTTGCCAGCAATATGACTAGGGTCATTAATTAATAGTAAATCAGGAAAGTTTGATTTTAATTCAATAGGGATTTGCCATAAAGGAATATTCCTATAAATACTTTCTTGATATGTAGAAAATCCACGATGGATCGCACCCAGTTTTTTTATCCCTACCGCATCAAATCTTTCTAATGCTCCCATCCATAATGCCAAATCAGGGTTGATGGGATTTTTAATTAAAATTGGTTTATCCTCAACACCTCTTACAGCATCGGCTATTTCTTGAACATTGAAGGGATTAACGGTGGTTCTGGCCCCAACCCATAAAATATCAATATCATTTTTAAGTGCTAATTCAACGTGTTCAGCTGAAGCTACTTCTATTGCAAATTGAATATGAGGAAATTTTTCTTTTGCTTTTTTTATCCAAGGGAAAGCAATTTCCCCAACTCCTTCAAAGCTATTTGGCCGAGTTCTAGGTTTCCATACTCCAGCTCTTATAGTATCAAATCCATTATCTACCAATTGTGTAACGGTGTCAAGTAATTGATCCTCAGTTTCTGCACTACAAGGCCCTGTTATAATCCAGGGTTTCTTATCAGAATACCAATTTTTTATCTTCATAAATTTTTTCTAAAATGTCGCAAGTTAATCAATTTAACAAAAAGCGTGTGACATCGTTTTTGTTATATTTGCGGACTTAAAATTATTTTATGGAAGTAACTACTAACCCAATATTTGACGATGTATCGATAGCGTACACTAGTAAGTCAGATCGCCAGTTGAAAAAGGCATATTTGTTATTCGCTATGATGAATAAAGGTTGGCTTGTGGCAATTGGTAAATTTTTTGTTAAACTCGGTTTTGCTTTACATCTCCCTATCAGTAAAATCATTTACTGGACTGTTTATGATCAGTTTTGTGGTGGCGTAACCATTAAAGATAGTCAAGGTACAATTGACGAATTAGCCTCTCATAAAATCGGAACTATCTTAGATTATTCAGTTGAAGGTGCTAAAAATGAAAAGGGATTCGATAAAACAATGAATGAAATCCTAAGAACAATTGACAGAGCAGCTGATGATGATAATATTCCTTTCTGCGTTTTTAAGCCATCAGGAGTAGCACTAGGGAAAATATTTACAAAAATACAAGCAGGAAAAGAACTTACTGAAAAGGAGAAGGAGATTGATAAAAGAAGTAGAGAACGAATTGAGAAATTATGTAAGGCTGCTTATGATAAAAATGTTAGATTGTTAATTGATGCTGAGGAAAGTTGGCTTCAAGATCCAATTGATGAACTGGTTTATGAAATGATGGAAAAATACAATAAAGATTCAGCCATCATTTATAATACTTATCAGATGTATAGAGCTGATATGTTTGACAACCTTAAAAAAGCACATAAAAGAGCTAAAGAAAGAGGATATTTTATAGGAGCAAAGTTGGTAAGAGGTGCTTATATGGAGAAGGAAGCCGACAGAGCCGAAGAAATGGGCTACCCAAACCCGATTCAAATTTCTAAAGAAAGAACTGATATTGATTATAATTCAGCTTTAGAGTATTGTGTTGAAAATCTTAATGAAATTGCTGTATTCAATGGAACTCATAATCAATACAGTAATTACTTTTTAGCTTACATGATGAATAAGCATGGTATTGAACCAGGAGATCAGCGAGTACACTTTGCTCAATTATATGGAATGAGTGATAATATATCATTTAACCTTGCTGATAAAGGTTATAATGTGGCCAAGTATGTCCCCTATGGACCAGTAAAATCAGTAATGCCTTATCTTTTCAGAAGAGCGGAAGAAAATACTTCTGTTGCCGGCCAGAGTAGTCGTGAGTTCTCTCTACTTAAAGAAGAAATGCAAAGAAGAAAAGAAGAGAGAAAGAATAAGTAAGAGTTCAATTACATATACCAGAATGACTTTTTAAGAGTTATTTCAATACATTTTAGCAGAAGAAACTATATTCCTTCTGCTTTTTCTATATACTAATATCTAGCGGTTTAGCTGATAAAATTCATACTTTCCGCTATCTTTGCAAACTCAAATATTAAACAAGCGATTCTAATATATATTTAGTAAAAATGATGCATTTAAGCGAACAGGAAATAGAAAGACGTAAAAGTAGGGAGGAACTTACTAATCTTGGTATTAATCCTTATCCGGCAGAATCATACCCAATAAATGTTACTGCTAAAGAGATTAAAGAGCAATATGATGATGAAAAGAAAAATTACCAGGAAGTAAGCATCGCGGGTCGTTTGATGAGTAGAAGAATAATGGGTAAAGCTTCTTTTGCTGAAATTCAGGATAGCACAGGAAGAATCCAGATATATGTAAATAGAGATGAGATTTGTCCTGATGAAGACAAGACTTTCTATAATACAGTATTTAAAAAGCTTTTAGATATTGGAGATATAATCGGAATTAAAGGGTATGTTTTCAAAACACAGGTAGGAGAGACCTCAATTCACGTTAAGGAATTTACTGTTCTTACAAAATCACTTCGTCCTTTACCGATCACAAAAGAAACAACAGATGAAGATGGAAATGTGAAAAGATATGATGCTTTCACAGATTCAGAGCAAAGATACCGCCAGCGTTATGTGGATTTAATTGTAAACCCAGAGGTTCGAGAAACTTTCAAAAAGAGAACTAAACTGGTGAATTCAATGCGTAATTTCTTAGGTGACAAAGGTTATCTGGAAGTTGAAACGCCAATTCTTCAGCCTTTATATGGTGGTGCTGCAGCTAGACCTTTCAAAACGCATCATAATACTTTAGATATGACCTTATATTTAAGGATTGCAAATGAATTATATCTTAAGAGATTAATTGTTGGGGGCTATGATGGTGTATTTGAATTTGCAAAAGACTTCCGTAACGAAGGAATGTCTCGTTTCCATAATCCAGAATTTACTCAAGTGGAGCTTTATGTAGCTTACAAAGATTATGAGTGGATGATGAACTTAGTGGAAGAAATGGTTGAAAAAGTGGCTTTAGATATTCACGGAACTACTGAAGTACAGGTAGGAGAGAATGTAATTAATTTCCAACGCCCGTGGAAAAGATATACCATGTATGAAGCAATTGAGCATTTTACAGGGATTGATATATCCGAAATGAATGAAGATGAACTTCGTAAAACAGCTCAGAAACTAGAAGTGCCGGTTGATGATTCAATGGGGAAAGGTAAACTAATTGATGAGATATTTGGTGAGAAGTGTGAAGGTCAACTCATTCAACCAACCTTTATTACAGATTATCCAATTGAAATGTCACCGCTTGCTAAGAAACATCCTACTAAAGAAGGATTAGTAGAGAGATTTGAGGCGATTTGTAATGGAAAAGAAATATGTAATGCTTTCTCTGAGTTAAATGACCCAATAGATCAAAGGCAAAGATTTGAAGAACAACTTGAGCTTGGTAAAAGGGGAGATGATGAAGCCATGGTGTTGGATGAAGACTTCCTTAGAGCATTAGAATACGGTATGCCACCAACAGCAGGTTTAGGTATTGGTATTGACAGATTAAGTATGATCATGACCAATAGCAATTCAATTCAAGATGTTTTATTCTTTCCACAAATGAAGCCAGAGAAGAAAGCTAAAGTGGCTACTGAGGCTGATTTTGTAGAAGCAGGAGTGCCTAAAGAGTGGGCTCCAGTAGTAATGGAAGCAGGTTATAAAACCGTGGAAGAAATGAAGGAAGTAAAACATACAAAGTTACATCATCAAATTTCAGGTTTGAAAAAGAAAATGAAGCTAGACCTGCCAAGTATAAGTCCAGATGATGTGAAAGAATGGGTGAGTTAAACCTTGAGATGATAAATAATTAAAAGCCGACAACTGTCGGCTTTTTTTATGATCTGTTTTTAGTATGCTTATCTTTTCCGGATAGAAATCGTATATTTTAATAGAACTATCTAAATGTTTCAGTTATGAAAAATATATTAGTTTCAGTTGATTTTAATGAACAAGAAAAGGCAGTAGTTGATAAAGCTTATGAAATGGGCGCTGCATTTAAAGCTAAAATATGGTTAGTGCATATTGCTGCACCAGAGCCTGATTTTGTAGGCTATGGAGTGGGCCCACAATATATAAGAGAAATGAGAGCTTCAGAGCTGAGAGAGGAACATGAGCTTTTGCAAAAGTATACTAAAAAACTTGTTGATAAGGGAGTAGAAGCAGAGGCTTTATTAGTTCAAGGAGCTACTATTGAAATGATTATTAAGGAGGCTGAAAAACTAAAAGCTGATATGATTATTGCAGGTCATCACGAACATAATTTCTTGTATAAGGCTTTTATGGAAAGTGTTTCAAACGGAATTATTAAAAAATCTAAAATTCCATTATTACTTGTGCCTCTAAAGTGATCATTTTAGGTGTCTACTTTTTTTAGCTTTATTCTTACATAAAAAGTGCTACCACTTTCCTCATCGCTTTCTGCAGTAATTTCACCACCTAGGTTTGCTATTAATTCATTAGAAATTTTTAAACCTAAACCAGAACCTGTTTCGGCAGCAGTTCCTTCTTTTGATAAGGTCTCCAAAGAGAATATTCTATTTAGCTCGGTTTTTTTCATTCCTATGCCTTTGTCTTCAACTTTTAAAATGAGCATACCACCTTCTTCTTGCGAAGTAATTTTTATTTCACTTTTATCATTAGAGAATTTAATTGCATTTGAAATTAGATTATTTAGGATGATAAATAATAGTTCTCGATCAGAAATAAACCTTAAATCTTTATCAATTTGAGTTTTCAGTCTTATCTGTTTTTTCTGTAATTCACTGCTATGATAACTCTTAATTTCAGATATAAAATTCCCTAATTCTATCTCTTGCTCTTGTGCTGTGTAACCTTCAAGTTGAGTTTTTATCCAAGCTATGGTACTGTTAATAGCTAATCTTGATTTCTTCAATTTAAGCAACAGTTTTTTTGCATTTTCAGAGGCTTCATCAGGAGTCATGTATTTCTTTATCAGCATATTGAGCATGCTTTCCAAAGTATTCATGGGAGTTTTAAAATCATGAATTACAGCGGAGAAGACTCTATCTTTCACTTTATTTAAATTATTTAATTCATCTCTCTGATTGGCTAACTGAGAATTAGCTTTATGGATCAAATCATTCTTTTCTTTTAACTGATGATTAAGCTTATTAGAGTTTCTGTAGAATAGAAAAATTACTATAAAAAGTAATAATAATAAGGCTGCTGAAATAGTACCTAAAATAGTATAATATTTCTGCTTTTCAGTTTCTTGTTCTTTTTCCAGAATCTGAAGTTCGGCTTTACGCATTCTAAATCTGTTTAGCTGACTTAAGTTTTCATTTGGCTTTATCTTTTCTTGAGCCATCACATATTGTGTCAAATAATAATATGCACTATCAGAATCATCTAGCTTTTCCCATATTTCATACAATAGTTTTGCACTGAGTTCAGCTATTTTAATATGATTGTCTTCAATGGCTAAACTGAAGGCTTTCCTTCCATAATCACGTGCGCTGATAGGATCATTATTTAGGAATTTAGCTTTTGCAATTCCAAAAAGACAGTTTGATTCTAAGTATGACGATAGTATTTTTTCTTTTCTACCTAATTCAATTACTTCTTCAAATTGTAATTCAGCCTCAGTATATTCTCCGCTTCTAAGTTGAGTTTCAGCTTTAGTTGAAAGAGCGTGTAATAGAGTCGATGTGTTTTGATTCTCATTGGCTAATTCAATTGAATACTGTACATATTTTATCGCAGAGTCGTTGTATTGTAATTCACCATAAGAACTTGCTAAATTGTTATAGAGAACATCTAAACGCTCATTTAGCTGATGCTTTTTTGCTATTTTAATAGCGGTTAAAGTATTTTTTGCTGATATATCATGATCACCTAAAATATAATAACTACCACTGATGAGGTTGATCGCTGTTATTTGCTCATTATACATTTCATACGCTGCAAATATTTTATTGGCTTCATCTAAATACTTTACAGCTTGTACTAATTTATTATACTTATGGTAAAGACTTCCTAAGTTTAAATAAATGAGGGCTTTGCACTGATCAGATAATTTGGTTTCTAACTCATCCTCCAAAACTTGAATGGCTGCGATTGAATTTCCACCATGATCTTTTTCTTCAGAAATTGAAATGACTTTTTGAGTTTTTGCAGAACAAACTTGCTCTACCACTACTTGGCTATATACGGAGGAAATAGAAAGTAAAATGAAAGCAAGCGACCAAGTAAATCTGTTCATTAAAAACAAGGGTGACATTATTATTTTATCAATTTAACAAATTGTATTTTAATAATGCAATTTTATACTCTTAATGTATAAGTTAAAGCCCTGTATATTTAGTGAAACTTCCTTCAAGCTATGAATTCAAGAAATAAATAATTAAAAATTTAAGTGTTTCAATAGGAGTCAGTTTAAACGAAGCTACTCAAAAAGTCGTTTAAATAGTAAAATACTCATTTATGAAAGCTGTGTTAATTATTATAAGTATCTTGATTTTGGTTTTTGTTATAGTTCAACTTTATGCGATGCAGAGTCAAAATAATATTGAAACTTATCAGTATAAAGTAAATCAAAAGTTCGAAGATTTTGAAATCAGAACATATGATTCAAGTTTGTTTACTTCAGTTAAGCTTTCAGGAAATCAGTATAAAGATATGTCACGAAAGGGCTTTAGAACTCTAGCTTCTTATATTTTTGGAGATAATAAGATGAATGAAAGTATAGCCATGACTTCTCCAGTAAGTATGTCATTAGAAGATTCCATGACTATGATGTTTTTGGTTCCTAAAAAATACAGCAAGGAAGACTTACCACAGCCTAACAATACAAAAATTGAATTTCGTCAGGAACCCAATCGAAAAGTAGCAGCCATTAAGTTTGGAGGCTGGGCTAATGATCGTAAGATAAAAAAATATAGAGAAAAGTTGATGGAAGCCTTAGACAAAGAAGGAATTCAATATTCTAATCATTTTTATTTCTTTGGTTATAATGCGCCATTTGAAGTTTTTAATAGAAAAAATGAGATCATTGTTGATCTTAATAATGAAAATGAAGCGAAGGAGAGTCTTCAATAGTCTTCATTCAGATTGAGTGCTTTTATATTGGGGTAAAACAAATGATTATAAAATAGATTGTTAAAGGAGTAATATTGGTTACTCCTTTTTTTGTTAGGTTTAAACAAGAAAATGCCCAGTCATTTAATTACTGTTCAATTCTTTATAAGACTTACATATATTGATATTGAAATTATAAACTCATAAATATGAAATACTTACTTTTCCTTTTTGCTTTTATTGGAAGTTTTGTTTTGAATGCGCAATCCCCTATAATGCAACCTTCTATTTCTCCCGATGGTACACAATTAGCCTTTAGCTATCAAGGGGATATCTGGGTGTCAGATTTCAATGGTGAAAAATCTTCAAGGATCACTATTCATCAGGCCTATGAATCAAATCCAATATGGACTTCAGATGGTAAAAAAATAGTTTTTTCAAGTGATCGTTTTGGAAATGAAGATATTTTCAGCATTCCAGCTATAGGGGGTGAGCCAAGCCGTTTAACCTATCATTCGGCTTCTGATATTCCTTACAGTGTAGCATCAAATGGGGATATTATTTTCACAACCAGTAGAAATTATAAGCAGGTAGAAAGAGAGTCAGAAATATTTGTTTTAAAAAATTCGTCTACCACTGAGACTCGATTTATGGATGCCTTAGGTTTAGAACCTTCAATTTCTCCTGATGGAAAGAAAGTAGCCTTTGTACGTGGCACTTGTCGAATTGAAAGAGAAGCTTATGAGGGTCCTGCAAATCGTGACGTTTGGGTTTATGATATGACTTCAGGAGAATATCAACAGATTACTACCGATGCCCATAATGATTTTGCACCTAAATGGTTAAGTAATAACGAACTACTCTATATTTCAGGAAAATCAGGAAGATATAATATTCATAAACAATCTTTAGAAGGAGAAGCAGAGCAATTGACCTCAGAAAAGGATTTTGGCATTTTATCTTTTTCTATCAGCCGAGCAGCGGGTAAGATAGCTTATCAAACTGCTGAAAAGTCTTATACTTTTGACTTGTCAACAAAAGTAAAGTCAACCATCGATATTGAAATTGCTACAGATTACCGTTTTGACCCGGTAGTGAAGGAAAATATGAAAAATAGAGTAGATGAATTTGCCATTTCTCCCAATGGAAAATTTATAGCATTTGTTAATAGAGGTGAAATTTTTGTAAGTAGGAACGATAAAGAAGATGATAAATCGATTCGATTAACGGATGGCCCTGCTCGTGAAAGAGATATTAGTTGGTTAAATGATGAAGTGTTATTATTCATATCAGATCGTGAAGGACAAAATGATCTCTACAGTATTCAATCAACGAATGAACAAGAAAAGGACCTATTCTATTCATTCAAAAGGAAAGTAAATCGCTTAACGAAAACAGAGGAAGAAGAGTCAAATCCCGTAGTGAGTCCAGATGGTAAGAAATTAGCCTTATTGCAAGGAGAGAGTAAATTGCAAGTATTTGATATTGATGCATCGGGGAATTTAAGTAACGGAAAAGTGTTATTAGATGGATGGGATGAGCCTTCTGGCATTAGTTGGTCGCCTGATAGCAAATGGTTGGCATACAGCAAATCTGATTTGAATTTCAATAGCGAGGTTTTTATTCATGCCGCTGATAATAGTAGAGAAGCTGTTAACGTGAGTATGCATCCCAAAAGAGATTATAATCCCATATGGAGCAAAGATGGTAGTAAATTAGGTTTTGTATCCGAAAGAAATAATGGGGATAGTGATATATGGTTTGCATGGCTGAAAAAGGAGGATTGGGAAAAATCACAAGCGCAATGGAAACGATATGAGAAGGAGGCAAAAGATAAAGAAAAGGAGAAAAAAGAAGGCGATAGTAAGGAAGAGAAAAAGGAGGAGAAAGTAGCTGATGTAGATATTGATTTTGATAAGATCTACCTTCGTCTTCAACAGATTACTCGCTTCACTGGTGGAGAATCAGATTTTGCATT
Source organism: Marivirga arenosa (assembly GCF_030503895.2). GTDB lineage: Bacteria > Bacteroidota > Bacteroidia > Cytophagales > Cyclobacteriaceae > Marivirga > Marivirga arenosa. Next base: position 382,376 of record NZ_CP129970.2, on the reverse strand, counting down.
TGATGAAAAAGGTGAATTTATATACTACATCAATAGTGGAGTAAGCCGTAAAGACTATGAAATTGAAAGAGCGCTATACAAAATTAAATGGGATGGTAGCGATAAGAAAATGATTACTGGTACATCAGAACCTTATGGTATTGCCAAAACTCCTATACAGGGAAAGCTTTACTTTATGATGAAAGGAGGTTTGATTTCACAACTTGAAATAAAATCTGATAAAATTGAAAAATTACCAGTAAGCGCTGAAATGAAAATTCGATATCAGGAAGAGCTGGCTCAAATTTTTGAAGAAGGCTGGAGAATACTGCAAGCAAGATTTTATGATCCTGAATTTCATGGGCAAGACTGGGATGCTTTAAAAGCACAATATAAGCCGATTGCTTTATCGGCCTCTACTAAGCAGGATTTTCAAAGCTTTTACAATTTAATGTTGGGTCAACTTAATGCCTCCCATATGGGGCTTTATGGTAGAAATGAGCAGAAAGAAACTCAAAGTGAAAGAACAGGTCTCTTAGGAGTAGAAGGGGAAGTTTTAAATGGGGGCTTTAAAATTAGTCGAATTGTGATGAATAGTCCTGCTGATAAAAATGAAAGTAAATTACAAACAGGAGATATAATTAAAGCCGTTAATCTGCAAAATGTTGAGGATGCTACAAACTTCTTTGCTTTATTGGAAGGAACAGCAAATGAACGTACTCTATTAACGATTGAGCGGAACGGAGAGGAAAAAGAGGTTATTATATGGCCTAGCAATTCACTACGCTCAGAGCTTTATGATGAATGGGTGGAAAATAGAAGAGCGCTTGTGGACGAATATTCTGAGGGTAAGCTAGGGTATTTACATATACAAGGCATGAATTGGACTTCTTTTGAGCGATTTGAGCGAGAGCTAACGGCAGCGGCTTATGGTAAAGATGGAATTGTAATTGATGTTCGCTATAATGGTGGAGGATGGACTACTGATTATTTGATGGCGGTTTTAAATGTAGATCAACATGCTTATACCATTCCTAGAGGAGCAGCCCAAAGCTTGAAGGAACATAAGAATTTTAAGGAGAATTATCCTTTTGGAGAGCGACTTCCACTTGCCTCTTGGACTAAACCATCTGTCGCTTTATGTAATCAAAATTCCTATTCCAATGCTGAAATCTTTTCACATGCCTATAAAACCCTTGATTTGGGTACCTTAGTGGGTACTCCAACTTTTGGAGCTGTAATTTCTACTGGCGGAGCAGGCTTACAAGATGGTTCTTACATTCGAGTGCCTTTCAGAGCCTGGTATGTTAAAGCTACTGAAGAAAATATGGAGAATGGCCCTGCTGTGCCTGATGTTATTATCGATAATCCACCTGCTTATAAAGCAAAAAATGTGGATCCACAATTGAAGAAATCAGTTGAAATATTATTAAAGCAGTTGAATTAATTACATTTTAATAAATTAAAGGGGCTTAGAGCCCCTTTTTTTGTTTTTAAATTCTTAAATGAAAGAATAGCGTGAATTATTGTTTTTAATAACAGTAGTTTCTCGTTTTACTTTATATTAAGTAGGAATTATTTCTATTTAATAAATTAACAATAAAGGCTTTAATCATCATATCGGAATTTTAACCTTTTTTTTTGTGGTTCAATTATTTGCTGTAACTCTATTTATAGGTTTGAATTTCATTATTGAACTGCTCTTAAATCATTTGCTAGGCTTTCAGTATAATTCATTTTTTGTAAAACTCTACTTCCTTTTGACTGCATAACTATTTGAATTGAATAATAAAATCTTTTAAAATTTATATTGATTTTTTCGTATCTTAATTCACAAACTAAACTATCTAACCATCTACAAGTTTCTGCTGCATGAATCGATTTATAATCTGTTTAATATTATTTATTCCGTTTCAGGGCCTTTCGAATTGGCAAAGAGAATGGGATATTGCGATAGATTCTAGTGCTAGATTATCAGTAGATGAAATACTAAATGGAGATTATTTCCAAATTAAAGATACAGCTAAAATAAAAAGCTTTGGCCTAACTTCAAATGTGATATGGATGAAGTCAGCTCTTGATATGCCTGAGGGAGGATCAGTATCATTAGACAATCCACTAATAAGATATATAGACTTTTTTCTTTAAATGGGAGATTCTATTATTCGACACGATTCATTTGAATATCAACAGAATAGAAAAACAGGTAAATCTGAACCATCAGTTTTAATGTTTGATATTCCACAAGACTTTAAGGGCGAAATGTTATTTAGGTTTGAAAGCTCTGAGCCATTGTTTATAAAGATAAATGTCGTTCAGGAAGAAGATGAAAACGTCTTTTTTGCAAAAGCTGCAATGATAGGATATATATCAGCTGGGGCCGTTCTGGTGCTGGGTTTATTATACCTTATTTTTTTTATTTCGCTAAAAGATAAGATATATCTATTATACTCTATCTATAGTTTGACTGTAATCATCACTTTACTAAGAGTTAATGGCTTGCTTTATGTATGGTTTCCTTTTTTGAGAGTATTAAATGATTATACATCAATTTTCGGATCACTAGTATCCATCGCTGTAGGGATATTCACAATATATTTTCTTCAGTTAAAGAAGTATTCTAAAATAATGCTATGGGTGATCAGAATTATGGTTGTTTTACAGTTTGTTTCTGTAATTATATCCTTTTTAGGATATAATAGAGTAGCATTTTTATATACTGATTTTATAGCCTCTCTATTTATACCTACTGTTATAGGTTTAAGTATTTGGTTATGGTTAAAAAGAGAGTATAAACCTGCAAAATATTATTTGCTAAGTTTTACTTTTCTTTTTGTGGGGGCCGTTGTTTATTTATTAAGAAACTACGGCATTATCATATCCGAATCAATTATTTTAAATCATTCTCTTGATTTAGGAATTGCTTTGGAAATGATTTTTTTGGCAGTAGGCCTTTCTAAAAAGGTAGACTCATTAAGGATAGAAAAAAATAACCTTCAGGCAGAAAATATCCGAATCTTAAATCAAAAAAAAGAGGAATTGGAGTACCTAGTACATGAGCGAACTAAAATGTTAGAGGCTCAAAATGAAGAGATTATACAGCAACAAGAAGAAATTACAGCAATTAATGATTCTTTAGAAAAAACGGTTAAAAAGAGAACCTTACAGCTTCGCATACAAAATGAAAAGCTGCTTGATTATGCTTATTTCAATGCCCATAAAGTTAGAGGGCCCTTGGCTCGAATACTTGGGTTAGTTTATTTATTAAAACTAAATAATACTGATGATATTGACGAAATGGTAAATCAGATTGATGAATCAGCCCAAGAACTAGATATTGTAATTAAAGAAGTAAACACTTCTTTGACAAGTGCTGAAAAGAATGATTTGATGGATTTGGATGAAAATTGATTTATATAAAATTATAGAATTAATCATTTGGGCCTCTTCAAACAATCAGTGTTTCAGAATATTTTGAAGACATTAAATTACTATTATATAAATACATAATTTCTAGATAATTTTTTCATGCGACTGTTAAAATTTAATAGAAGTTATAAATAGCATATCCAATTAAATGAAAGGCTTACAATTTATTTTAACATAGATATTAAGAATTGTTAAAAGACTATTTTAGAGTGTTTTCTCAAATTAAACGTAAAATGAAGCTATTTTCTGAACCTTATGATCCTAATAAAAATATACTTCCTCATGGAGGTATTGTGCAATATCATGGGCAACTGTTTAGTCAGGATGAAGCATTGTTTTACTTTCAGAGTTTAATGAATGAAATAGACTGGGAGCACGATAAGGCAATCATCTTTGGCAAGGAAATCATAACAAAACGTAAAGTGGCCTGGTATGCTGATCAAGCATTTTCTTATACCTATTCCAAAGTCACGAAAACTGCAAAAATTTGGACTCCAGAACTTCAGGAAATCAAAAGTAAAGTGGAACAGCAATTAGGAGAAACATTTAATTCATGTTTATTGAATCTATATCATTCAGGAGAGGAGGGGATGGCTTGGCATAGTGATGGAGAAAAAGATTTAAAGGATAATGGAGCCATAGCTTCAGTCAGTTTCGGTGCAGAACGAAAATTTGCTTTTAAGCATAAGGAAACTAAGGAAAAGCTAGAGTTGATCCTCGAGGATGGTAGCTTATTAATGATGGGAGGGAGTTGTCAGAAGAACTGGTTGCATCGTTTACCGCCAACTAAAAAGGTGCAAATGCCAAGAATTAATTTGACATTTAGAACCATCGTGAATCAATAAGTTTATAGCAAGTTAATCTCCCATTATCGTAATGGTAATTTTTCTACTACCAGCATGGTTTCTATGCTCGCATAGATAAACGCCTTGCCAGGTTCCAGTTAGTAGCTTTCCATTTTGAATAGGAACACTTACCGAACTACCTAAAAGGGAAGCTTTAATATGAGCTGGCATATCATCTGGGCCTTCTTGGGTGTGTTGATAGTAATCCATATTTTCAGGCACCATCTTATTGAAATGACGTTCGAAATCACCTCTTACCGTAGGATCTGCATTTTCATTTAAGGTAAGCCCAGCAGAAGTGTGATGAATAAAGATATGAACAATCCCAGCCTCAATATTTCTTAATTCGGGCATATTTTGTTCAATGTCTCTTTCTATTAAATGAAAACCTCTAGGGTAAGGTTTTAGCTGAAAAGTGTGTTGTAATGTTTTCATAATTAATTAATCATCTATGCAATCTAAGAGTGTTTCTTATACTTGCTAAAAAATAACTCGATTTCTGAATATGAGATTTGAATATAAGGGATTGTTTAGAGAAAAGGTAGAGGGGTCTTGAAGTTCGGTATTAGGAGTTATGGCATTACAAAACTAAAGCCACAAGCGGGACGATTGCTCCAGGAGCTCCTGAACGCACTGTATGCTTCAATGAAGTTCAAAAAATTATGCGCATATGCTTTTTAATTAAAAATCTATGCGTGATCAAAAATTCTTTTTACTCATATGTAAAAATTAGAGTACGCATATATGCGTGCTTAAAAAAGGTGCGCATATTGTATCGTCCTAAAATAACTTTACGGTTTTACATTATAGTCCTACTATAACTTTACTAAAATGGATTATTCTACTCATTACTCTTGAAAAAATATAAATCGCAGGAAGAGTATTTTTGACCTTTGCCGTAAACTATACTTGGATATTCTGTTTGCTTGTTGATAAATTATTTATTTTTAAACTTTCAACCTTAATGACTAAGCATGAAAAGATCATTCTTTTTTATTTTCATTCTACTCTCTCCATTAATTGTCAAAGCTCAGCTTAACTTTGGGTTAACTACTGGAATTAAAGATTATAATGCCCAAAATAATTTAAGTGGAAGGTATCAAAGTGTGGATATCAGATTAAATGACAATGGTGTTGATTACATTCAGGGAGGCGTATTTTTTGAATTGAGCAGTAAGAAATATTCTTTTTTAGTATTAAGGCTAAATTTAAAAACCCATAATAATAATTTTACGGTAACCCCATTGGATTATGATCCTCCTGGTGATGGACCTTCTATGATTCCAAATGCTAAAACTTATTTTTCGAATTATAGATCACATCTACTTGATGTTATACCCTCAATGGTGATTGATAGAAAAATACAATATAGAATAGGCATAGGCTATCAATTAAATTATATGCATCATAAAAACCCTGAAGGCCTGGATCGAACGGGCTATGATGACCGGTGGTGGTCACAACCCAGTAACCAAAAAACCTATTATTTTGCTAATGAAATCATTCAGGAAAATCCTATTAAAGCTTTTCATCATAGTATCCTATTAAATGCAGAAGTTAGGTTTTGGCATCTAGGATTAGGTATTCAATATTTAAGATCATTAAACTCTATAGCAGAGCCCGTAAATTTTGATGGGGCGTTTATTTATCCATTTGATATGCAGACTCAGAACTTTTCAATAGACTTAAATTTTTATTGGAACCGAATAAAGCTCTTTGATTATTAATAGCTATTATTTTGCGTATAGTAGGGGTTTATAAGAATTGAGAATAATTGATTTTAAAGGCGCCAACGAGATGATTGTGAGTTTAGATATCGGAAACGGTTTTCTTCCTATTGAATCCATGTTGGATTATACTGTTTTCTTTCTTTTAAGTCCAGATATTGTAGAGTCCCCAATATGCAAATCCCACGATTAAGAATATATATATCAAGTTATTTAAAGCCAATATCGTTTTAATCCAAAGCTTCGTTTTGTTTAACTCTGAGCTATTTATCATATAGAATAAAATAGACCCAAATAATACTAGTAGTAAAAATGGAGTATAGGAGAAAGCGCTAATTATATTTGATTTGTAATGTTTGTATGGTGCGTCAAAATAGAAAATGTTTTTGTTTGTAATTAGAACAAAAATATATGCTATAAGTAGAAGGTTTGAAACAGTTATTGTCAGAATAGATTTGATCGACATTGCATTAAACTTTTTCTTCCAAAATTTGGAAATGGCTAACATAAAAGGAAAGAAAGCCAATAAAACTGCAAGCACCACAAGTAAGATTCTTAATTCAATGGTGTTTGAAGGAGTTTTGTAGTTGATAAGTTTTTCAAAATCAGAATTTCTTGGGAATATTTCTGGAACATTTATGGTATGGTCGCCTTTTGCCAGCTCTTCTTTCAAGTTATATTGTACAACTGTATCATAGGAATGGTAAAAGTATAAGCTTACCATTTTGTCTTTAGTATCCCATATTGAAGTTAGCAATGTCCCATCTCCATTTCTCTTTCTGCAAACGCTCATGGAATCAGAAAGGGTTCTACAAAAGGCTAGCGAAGGGATTGCTTCATTAGTCTTTAAAAAATCTTCTCCTTTACGGTATCTTTCAAGTTTTCTGGCTTGTTCATTATCTGTTATAGAAGGGCAAAAATTAGCCAAAACATAATTGGGGTTATTGCCTTCTATAAGGTTGTAAGGTTCGACAATTAAATAATTACCTAAACTGTCAATATATATAAACACATCATTAATAAAAAAGCTATGATCGTATTGCTCAATGTATTTTCTTACCTCTTTTACACTAGCACATTTATGCAGAATATTGGTTAGGTAGTCTGCTTCATCAGAAACTTTTAATCGGTCTGTAAAAGGGTTGTTTTGAATAGGATAATAAGAAGCCAAACGTGAAAAGATTAGTCCTGAGGTGTTCATTCCCGATTGGGGAGTAGTTCTGTTGTTAGAAACTTGTCTTGCTCCTGTAAATGCTGCACCATATCCGTTTGCTTGTTTAGCATTCTCAAACCATACTTTGGGCGTGCTTAACCATGCGTCATGATTACAACCCACCATTGTTTTCCCATCTGCTGTAATTTTATACATACTACATGCCTTTATCTTGTTTTGAGATATTGCCAAAACAAAAATCACGAGCAGAATTAAATGGGATTTTTTAATTGTCATTCTTCTAAACGACATTACGATTCTTTTAATTGCATACCGACCAACAAAAATGCGTTTGACATACTATGCTGACGAAGTACTAAAGTAGCGAAGCCAAACCATAACCACAATTATTGAAACAGAAAAGAGGAAGAACTAAGCTGATTGCTTGTCATAAATGAAATCGAATGTTTGACTTTGCGGAGCCTTACTTGCTCAATTTGCTAGAAGCACAAAGTAAATGCATTTTTAGCAAATTTTATTCACCTTTTAAAGTTCGAATTTAATCAGCTAAAACAGGAACGTTCCTTTGAATTATTCCCCATAACATCTCTGGCTCAACCGAATCATAAGCGTGTGAAATAATATTTCTCAATCCAATGATGTTTTTAGATGCCGTAATTTGAATGCTTGGGTTGATATCAATAATTTTCTGAATGGCCTATCCTATGATTTTTAAATCCCGTTCTACAGCCAGTTGCAAAATAATATCATCTGAAAAATTATTGAAGTCATTCTGAGTTTTCTTTTTCATAGATTCGATCTCCTCTATAACGCTCTCAATATCTAAAATGTATTTGAGTAGTTTCGGCTGCATACAAATCTACTTTTGACTGGTATACCTCTTCTTTGAGAATTGGGTTTTTCAGTGATTTGCTAGATACGAGATCGACTTTTCTATCGAGAATTACTTGTAGGGGATGTAATAAAGAGAAGTAGTTATCAGCATAGTCCAAAACGTCAATGTCATCAGGAAAATCAACGAGAAGATCGATGTCGCTGTCTTCATTCATAGTATCTTTTGCTGCTGATCCAAACAAAGCAATTGCAATCATATGATGTTTTTTACATGCGTCTACAATCTCGTCAAGCTTATTTTGTACGTATTCAACCATAATTCAAATACATGAAATTTCGAATAATCCTTAACTTAGGCTGTATGGCGCATAACGATTAGTGTATAGTGACGTAGCATCCGAAAGGGTGCTATGCACTATAAGTTTTGTTGTGCATAGTTATTTGCGTTTTGGAGGATTCTTTAAAGCATTTTTCACCACTTGCGCTACCGAATCTTCAGTTATTTCATTTCTTTTACAATAATCACTTTTGAGCCAATCTTCTAGGAGTTTAGCTCCTTTACTTGCATTACATGATATACAGCAAAGCGCAATATTATTTATATCGTTTATTGCCACTTAATTTCAGCATTATAGATGTATTCTAAATTATTAAGATAATCATACGAGGTGATTTTATCGATCGTGTTATCTGACCAGTAGAAGTGTTTTTCTTCTATAAGTAAATAATCAGGCATATCAATTTGTTTAGTAAATAAAACAGTCCTTATTTTTTTGTTATTCTCATAATCATGAGCTAAACTATCCTTAACTGAATTAATTTTATCTAAAATTACTTCATATTCTATTAATTGGGATTCATTATAGAAAACTTTCCTTTCACTTATCAACTCTTCGGTGGTGTCTTCTTTTAAGAAAATCATAATCGATTGCAACATCTTTTCTTGATAGATTCTTTGTTCATAGCCCAAGAATTCTCCTACTGAGTTGAATGTTGAGATTTTTATAGGGTTTCCCAACTCATCTTTTTTGTCAATTACATAATGTGATATTATTGTATCGCCATTTGTATAAGTTATAGCTTTCATTAATTCATCTCCGGAGTATTCATAAGATTTCTCTATAATAATTTTAGGTTCTATCTCTGAGTATTCATAGGTGAGTTTGTTGTTTTGGTAATGATTAACGCCAAACCCATAATCATTTGGATATATTGTACTATCGTAACTCAAGTCACCTGACTCATCAAAAATTTCTAATTTTGAAAATTTTGAAATATTAAATCCCTCATCTTCATAAGAAAGAAACCATTCTTTTTGCGTAACATTTTTCTCATTGCATGAGATTGCCAGAAGAGCGATTAAAAGATAACTTGATATTTTTTTCAATATGCATGAATTATGATCACTAACAATTGTATAAAGTAAGTACTATTACTTTATCCGCAATACAGAAAAACCGACATTTATTAATTGAGTTAGGTTTTGGCTAATGCGGATTTGAATATAAAAGTTTATTAAGAGAAAGGGTAGTTAAAATGCAGATTTATCCAATAAGGAGTAAAAATTAAAAAAAGCGCTGGATCCCCACCCAGCGCTTATATTTCAACCAAAACCTTACAAAGTCATTGACTTGTGTAGGAATTACAAATATCAACTAATAGCGCTTCACAGCCAATCATTTTTTGATGAAAGGCTGATGTGTGGGAAATAAGGTGCTTGTTTTATAGTTATATGGATAATAGTGGTGTATTCAATAGGTTTATACGATGGTGGTGAATAAAACTGACCTAATTCAGGCTTGAAAAAATTAAATTCAAGGCATAAAAAAAGCCAGTAGAAATTTCTACTGGCTTGTCGGGGTGGCAGGATTCGAACCTACGACCTCCTCGTCCCAAACGAGGCGCGATACCGGGCTACGCTACACCCCGAGATTATCATTATTCTCTTATTCTATTTAAAGAACTTCTGCGGAGAGAGGGGGATTACTCATACACACTGGCATGCCGAACATTCCCTCGTGAAGCTTCGCTTTCGAACCCTTTGGGTTCTCATCCCTACTTATCAAAATAGAGAAGTAATTTCAGCTTTCTCACTACAATCTTTAAAAGAACTTCTGCGGAGAGAGGGGGATTCGAACCCCCGGTACGCTTTAACACGTACGCATGTTTAGCAAACATGTGGTTTCAGCCACTCACCCACCTCTCCGGGTTATTGTTACCTCAAATCCCCTCCTCGTTTCCGAAAAGTGATGCAAATATAAAAGAAGTTTTCCGTCCCTTCCAAATCTGAATCAAAATAAATCTCACTTTTTTTTAATCTGTTTTTCATCTTGCTGGCTGCCAGTAATTTAAATTACATGAATTTTTAAAGCATTTTATATTGCTCTCTTTCTTTATTTAAAATTGTATAACATGCTTAAATTTATTTCGTTTTTCAATTCTTAGTTGCTAATCAACGTTGCCCTTTTAGTTAGCTTTTATATTTTTGTAAAAATTAAAAAATCTATGACTTGGATTTCGTCCCTCGGATTTGAGGAGATTATTTTTATCATCATTTTTCTGATTCTATATTTTGCCTATACCTTTAGAGTATTTACGGTTGCTAAAAGGGTAGGACAGGCTTATTCTAACATCCTACCAAAGTTTTTATTGAGGTCGTTAATGTTTGCCCTATTAATCATCTCTTTATTAGGTCCTTCATTTGGCGATGATAAAAAAGAAATCAAAGCAGTGGGGAAGGATATTATGATTGCTGTTGACCTTTCTGCTTCTATGGATGCCTATGATGTGGCACCTACCAGACTTGAGAAAATTAAATATGAGCTAAAAAATATTGTAGATGCTTTTAGTTCAGACAGAATAGGCTTGTTAATCTTTTCTTCTGAATCATTTGTTCAATGTCCTTTAACTTATGATCAAAATGCATTGAACCTATTTATCGAAACCTTAAATACTCGCCTAGTACCAGGGAGCAGTACAGACTTTGGGGGTGCATTAAATATGGCGCATGATAAATTAACTTCAGAAGATGCGCCCTCCAGTAAACAAAAATCAAAGATTATCATTCTTATTAGTGATGGGGAAGATTTTGGAGACGATACCGAAAGTGAAGTAAATAAAATCAATGAATCTGGAATCCGTTTGTTTACTTTAGGCGTTGGAACAGAAGAGGGGAGTAAAATTAGAACTTCTAGAGGATTCAGAAAGGATAAAAACGGAAAAGATATCATCACTAAATTAGATTCACGTTCCATGAGAAATCTTGCTGATGAAACTGATGGTGAGTATTTTGAAATTAATCAGGAAGATAATGATGTGGGGAGATTGATTGCTACCATCAACAATATTGAAGGGGAACTGAAAGATGCCAAAACGGTAGATGTATCGGCTAATAAGTACTTCTACTTCTTATTGGCTGCTATTATTTTGTTAATGATAGATTTAGTAACCACACTTAAAATCATAAAAATATGAAAAGTGTATTCTTTGTAATATCATTTTTATTGCTTTCCATAAGTGTTTTAGCTATTGATCCTGTAGGGAAAATAGCAAAGGCAAATGCAGCGAAAGAGAGGGCTGCCGAAGCTTTAAAAAACGGTGATTACGAAAAGGTAATTGAACATTATACTTATTTATTGGATTCATTGAATTATGAAAGTCCTCAAGCGGAATTGAATAGAGCCCACGCTTATTTTCAATTAAAGGATACTGTAAATTCATATGATGCTTATAGAAGAGTAGCTGATTCTGATAATAAAGAACTGAAGTCGAAGGCTTTATTGCAATTGGGGAATCTTTCTGAAATGCAAAAGGAATATGAAAATGCGCTTTCTTTTTATAAGGAGGCGCTACGTGCTGATCCTGGCAATCAAAAAGCGAGATATAATTATGAGTTGCTAAAAAAGAAAATGCAGCAACAAGAACAACAAAATCAGGATCAGCAAGATCAAAATAAGGATCAAAACGATCAGCAGCAAGATCAAGAAAATAAGGATCAACAAAACAAAGATCAGCAAAGCAAGGAAGATCAAAATTCGGAGAATCAGAAAAACGAAGAGAATCAAGAGAATAAATCTGAAGATCAGAATAGCGAAGAAGAACAGCAAAAAGAGAATGCTGAACAGCAGCAAGAGGGTGAGCAAAGTGAAGATGAAAAATCAGAACAGGAAAAAGAGCAGCAACAGCAGCAAGAGCAACAAAAAGAAGGAGAACAGAAAGAAAATGCTGACGATCAGAAGATGGATCCAGCTACTAAACAGAAGCTAAAAGAGATGAATATTTCAGAAGAAAAAGCGCAAATGATTTTGGAGGCTTTAAGAAATAAAGAATCTCAATATTTTCAGCAGTTGAGAAAAAAAGCAACAAAAAAACAAGATTCCGGAAAGCCGGATTGGTAATGGGCAATTCGGTTTTATCACAAGCATATTTTAATTAATTTTACATTCGAACGACTAAAATAAAATAATAATGCAAGAAGTATATATTGTGTCTGCTGTTAGGACACCAATCGGAAGTTTTGGAGGAAGTTTATCTAGCCTAACCGCTGTACAATTAGGTTCTGCGGCTATTAAAGGAGCTTTATCAAAAGCAAAGGTTGATGCTAAAGAAGTGAATGAAGTATTCATGGGTAATGTAGTGTCGGCTAATTTAGGTCAGGCTCCGGCAAGACAAGCTGCTATCGGTGCAGGTATTGGTCATAATGTTCCATGTACTACTGTAAATAAAGTTTGCTCTTCAGGAATGAAGGCCGTAATGTTTGGTGCGCAAAGCATCATGTTAGGTCATGCAGACACGATTGTTGCAGGCGGTATGGAAAGCATGTCTAATATCCCATATTATATTCCTAAAGCTCGTTATGGCTATAAATATGGTAATGGCGAGTTAGTTGATGGTTTATTGAAGGATGGACTTTGGGAAGTATATAATCAATTCCCTATGGGGAACTGTGCTGATAACACAGCTAAAGAAATGAAGATCAGCCGTGAAATGCAGGATGATTATGCGATCAGCTCTTATAAAAGAGTAGCAAAAGCAACGGAAGATGGAAGCTTCAAAGAAGAGATTGTTCCTGTAGAAGTTCCTCAGAGAAAAGGTGATCCCTTGGTTATTACTGAAGATGAGGAATACAAAAATGTAAAATTTGAGAAAATACCTTCTTTAAGACCTGTCTTTGCTAAAGATGGTACTGTAACTGCAGCTAATGCTTCTACTATTAATGATGGTGCATCTGCATTAGTATTAATGAGTAAAGAAAAAGCGGAAGAATTAGGAGTAAAACCAATCGCAAAAATTAGAGGATTTGGTGATGCAGCTCAAGATCCAATGTGGTTTACTACTGCTCCATCATTAGCTATTCCAATTGCCATGAAAAGAGCAGGCGTTACGAAAGAAGAAGTTGATTTTTATGAAATCAATGAGGCCTTCTCTGCTGTAGCAATCGCTAATAATATGGAATTAGGGTTAGATCCTGAAAAAGTGAATGTATTTGGTGGTGCTGTAGCTTTAGGACACCCATTAGGTGCTTCCGGTGCGAGAATCATGACTACCTTACACTCTGTAATGAGCCAGAAAAACGGTAAAATTGGTGTAGCAGGTATTTGTAATGGTGGTGGAGGAGCTTCTGCTATCGTTATCGAAAAAATGTAAAATTAAGACTTCGGTCTTTTATAATAATCTAACAGCTTGTAAGTTATATTTACAAGCTGTTTTTCATTCAATCCATTGAAATTTTCATGAGGGTATTACTACTTAATATTGCTTTCTTATTTATCGGTTTACAGATTCTAAGCGCTCAGGAACTGCAGAAGATTACTAATTTTTATGATAGCGCTGAAAGTATGCCTAAGGAGGTGTATTTCATTGCTAATAATGATAGCAGCCAAATCGAGGGTGATTATAAAAAGTATTATGAAAGTGGTGAGCTTTTAGCAAAGGGTTCATTTCATAATGGTAAGGAAGAAGGTATCTTCAAAATGTTCTATCCTACAGGCGAGTTGATGAGAACTACTGAGTTTAAGGAGGGGAATAGGTATGGAAAAACCATAGTTTATAATGAAGAAGGAAAAGTATTACAGGAAGCACAATTCGAAGAAGATACTCTAAATGGTAAATTGAAGATTTATTATGCAACTGGGAATCTAAAAAGTGAAAGTGATTTTGTAAATGGGAAACCTGAAGGGGAAGTATTAGAATATTTTCCAGATGGTACATTATCTCAACGCATAAGATATAGTAATGGTGAACCGAATGGTTTAACTGAAAGATTTTATCCTAATGGGAATAAGAAAACTCAAGAAGAATATATAAATGGAAAGCTAAGTGGACCGTTTAAAACTTTCTATCCAAACGGCCAGCTTGAAACAGTTTTTGAGAATAAAGGTGGAGTGAGGTCAGGTGAATTTAAAAACTATGATAAAGAAGGTAATCTACTGCTAATAGGCCAATACAAAAATGGAGTATTAGAAGGTGAAAATATTTCCTATTATCCTAGTGGAGAAATTAAAGCCAAAAGAAATTATAAAAACGGGAATTTAAGTGGTGAATTTTTAGAATATGATTTAGAAGGAAACTTACTCACCAAATCGGTTTACTCTGATGAGGCAAAGCAAAAGTACGTAGAGCAATTTTGGGATAATGGAGAATTAAAGTCAGAAAAATATTTTAAGGTTGACGAGCCTTTTGGTGAATGGAAGTATTACAATAAAGAAGGGGAATTAATTAAGGTAGAAAATTATAGCAATGGCCGATTACATGGTGCGTATGCAGAATATTATGATGATGGTGGATTGAAGTATGAGGTGAATTATCAAGTCGGTAAAAAATCAGGTTTAGAGATTTCTTATTTTGAAAATGGAGAGCAAAAAGAAACCACTATTTATAAATTTGGTAAAGCACATGGAGAATACATCAAATATTATGATAATGGAAATGTAGCTTTAAGCGGAAAGTATGCGGGAAATAAAAAAATAGAAGATTGGAAATACTTCAATAAAGAGGGTGAATTAATAAAAACTGAAGTTTATTTTAATGACCAGTTAAAAGAAACTAAGTTTCCTGAAGAAGAAAACTAGTTTCTTTAATTAGTTCATTATAAGGCAGTTTTACCAACTCCAATTGCCATTAATACCCAGGCTGCAATTAAAAATAGTCCCCCTATGGGAGTAATTGCACCAAGCTTTGTAATTCCAGTTGCGCACAATAAGTATAAACTTCCTGAGAAAATGACCATCCCTATTAGGAATAAATAAGATGCATAATTCAGGAATTTATGTTGAAACTGAAGCATTAGCATACCCAATAGTATTAAGGCTAAGCTATGATACATTTGATATTTTACTGCCGTTTCGTAAGTATCTAACCTACCTGAAGCTGTTAAACTATCTTTCAATGCATGAGCTCCAAATGCTCCCAAAATAACAGAAATGGCTCCAGATATACTTCCAATGATGATGATTAATTTGCTTGTCATGTTTTTTAAGTTATTAGTCTTAAGTTATATGTTTTAAGTGGCGAGTATTAAGGTTAAAAAAAAATCAAGAATCAAACCATTTTTTTCACCTGTATATCTATTTAAGCACTGCCAGTCTGACCTGTGGTACTGACCTCATTGCTGTCATCCTTTTAACTTTCTTCCTCAACAATTATTCATTATTTGATACCGCAATACCTCCTCCTTTGGGGATTAGTGGGCTTTCCTCTTTCCAAAAATTTTACTTCCAATTCTAACCATAGTGCTTCCTTCTTCAATTGCAATTTGATAATCACCACTCATCCCCATAGAAAGTTCATGTAGGTTTAGTTTATCATCATTATACTGCTTGGAGATTTTATCAAATGTCTTTTTTAGACTTTTAAATTCTCTTCTAATTTTATCTTCATCATCAGTGAAAGTAGCCATACCCATAAGGCCTTTTACTTCTATATGTTCCATTTCCTTAAATGCATCTGAGGATAGTAATTCATCCAACTCCTTTTCATCTAAACCGAATTTACTTTCCTCTTCCGCAATATGCATTTGTAATAATACGGGTATAACGCGATCAATCTTCTTGCCTTGTTTATTTATTTCTTTTAACAGACGAACGCTATCTACAGAATGAATTAAATGCACAAAAGGTGCTATGTACTTTACTTTGTTTCTTTGTAAATGGCCAATCATGTGCCATTCAATATCTTTTGGCAAGTCTTCTGCCTTGTCACAAAGTTCCTGTACTTTATTTTCACCTAAGGCTCTTTGACCCGCTTCATAAGCTTCCATTAAATCTTCTTTTGGTTTTGTTTTACTAACCGCAATCAGTTTACAATCGCCAAGTGTTGATTTGATTTCTTGTAAGTTTTCCGCTATACTCATATATTGATTTTTTAAGATAAACTTTATCTTATCATATGATAAAGTTATTTTTATGTATATCTAATGTTATATATTTGCTTAAAGAACTACTTTTTAATAATTAATTTCAAAGTTAAAAGTTTAAGCGTTAGCATTAATGATTAATTAACTTTTTGATATCAACCTAATAATAAATGACACTGCTAGGCAACCTCATTAAACAAGGGATACGAATTCGAGAGAGTTTGGATCAGGATTATACTCCTCCATTTGAATTGCAAAAAACTGAATTCAGAAAATTGATAATTGCTGCTAGAAATACACAATTTGGCAAAGCATATGACTTCTCAAATATTTTAAAATCATTAAAAAAACATGAGCATAAATCTTTTTACGAAGATTTTAAAAGTCATGTCCCAGTTCATGATTACAATAAGATGTTTGAGAATTGGTGGCATAAATGTTTGGATGGAGAAAAGGACGTGACCTGGCCAGGAACCATTAAATATTTTGCTTTAAGTTCAGGTACTTCAGGTGCAAGTTCAAAACATATCCCGGTATCATCTGAAATGGTAAGAGCTATTCAGAAGACGAGTGTTCGCCAAATTTTGTCTTTGTCCAGATATGAAGGTTTGCCTTCTTCAGTATTTGAAGGCGGAACGCTAATGGTAGGAGGAAGCACTGATTTACAGGATAATGGAAATTATGCGGAAGGTGATTTAAGTGGAATTACAACTTCAAATTTACCCTTTTGGTTTCAACGATTTTATAAGCCAGGCAAAAAGATATCCAAGAAAAAAGATTGGGAAGAAAAGCTGGATCAAATGACTTTGAAGGCTAAAGATTGGGACATAACTATCATAGCAGGTGTGCCCGCTTGGATTACTATTTTGATTGAAAAGATAATCAAACATTATAATCTGAAAAACATACATGAGATCTGGCCTAATTTTGAGATTTATGTGCACGGAGGTGTAGCATTTGAACCTTATAAAACTGGTTTTAAGAAGTTGCTAGGTAGAGAAATCAATTATATAGAAACTTATTTAGCCTCAGAGGGATTTATAGCTTTTCAAGCCAATCAAGGTGTAGATAGCATGAAATTGGTTTTGAATAATGGTATATTCTATGAATTTGTTCCTTTTGTAGAAGAGAATTTTGATGATGATGGTAATATTGTAGATCATCCAGAAACTTTAATGATTGATGAGGTAGAGGAAAATGTTGAATATGCTTTGTTAATTTCTACTTGTTCTGGTGCGTGGCGTTATTTAATAGGAGATACCATTAAATTTGTTTCAAAGCCAGATTCAGAAATTATAATAACAGGCAGAACTAAGCATTTCTTAAGTCTCTGCGGTGAGCATTTGTCGGTAGATAATATGAATCATGCTCTTCTTGATGTAGCCAAAGAAATGAATTTTGATTTGAAGGAGTTTACGGTTTTGGGTGTAAAACATGGTTCCCTTTTTGGACACGATTGGTATATTGGAACCGATACACCGGATGTTAATGAGGGTGAATTGAAGGAAAAGTTAGATGCAAAGCTTAAGGAAGTAAATGATGATTATAAAGTTGAGCGAATTGCTGCATTAAAAGATATCAACGTAAAAGTTTTACCTAATAAAGTGTTTATTGAATTTATGGAATTAAAAGGAAAAGTGGGTGGACAAAATAAATTTCCAAGAGTGTTGAAAGGGGAAAAACAATCAGATTGGAATAATTATTTAAGTGAGATTGGAGTAAATTAATATGTTAGCAGTAATTTCTAAGGGGATCTTATTTGGATTATTACTGGCCGTAATGTTAGGGCCAGTTTTTTTTGCGCTTATTCAAAATAGCATTATTAAGGGATTTAAGGTAGGTATTTACATGGCTATTGGTATAGCGGTGGCAGATACTTCTTACATTTTTTTAATGTATTTTGGAGTTAGGCTTTTTCAAAATAATGATGTTGTGTCCTTTTGGATGGGAGTATTAGGAGGATTAATCATTCTTATTTCAGGTATATTGAGTTTGAGAAAGAAAACTATTCATTTGGAAAGTCAGGAAGTGAATACTCAAAGGACAAATTTCTTTAAGCAATTTGCGAAAGGGTTTATATTAAATGGGATCAATCCATTTGTTTTGTTATACTGGTTGGGTGTAATGACTTTAGTGACTAAAAGCTATGGTTACACTCAAACTGAAGTTATTGTATTCTTCTCTGGAATTATAGGAACTCTTATCATCACAGATTTTTCAAAAGTTGCTCTTTCTCATAGGCTCCGAACCTGGGTAACGCCTAAGCGATTAAATGTTTTAAACAAAATAGTAGGGGTAGCACTTATATTGTTTTCATTTAGGCTCTTTTATCATGCCGTAGAACATTATAATTTTTAGATATGCGTAAGTTCTTGTTTTCTCTCTCGATTGTATTCTTTTTAGTAAGTTTTGATGCCTTTTCTCAAAATCTTGATATTAGTTCGGCTTATCAAAATGATGTGAAAATCAGAAAGACAGGAATGGCAATCTTAGGAAGTTGGGCCCTTGTAAATATAGCTTCTGGAGCAATAGGAAGAAGTAGTGGGGTTGGGCAAAATGCTTATTTCCACGAGATGAACTTAATGTGGAATTTAGTGAATTTAGGAATAGCGGGTGCGGGATATTATTTTACTGCTACTGGTGATATGCCATCAAATGCTTCTGATTTACTTTCTGATCAAGTTACGTTTCAAAAAACTTTACTTTTTAATGCGGGTTTAGATTTAGCCTATATAGCAGGGGGCTTTTATTTGTTAGAAAGAGCTAAAAATACCACGAGCCGGCCTGAGCGATTAAGAGGATATGGGAAATCAATAGTTTTACAAGGTAGTTTTCTATTCGCCTTTGATTTGATCTTGCATACCATTCATACCAATAAAAGCAGCCAAATTTCAGACTTTTTATCGCATGTTTATTTCCAAAACAACCAAATTGGAATAGTAATGGGATTGTAAAAAGCTCCCATTTTAATGAGAGCTTTATTTATTGTTTACCATGTAGGTGTTTCTTTATTTAAGAATGCAGCAATTCCTTTTTTACAGTCTTCTGAAGCTCTAGCTTTAGCATTTTGTTCAGCAGCATATTGTAATCCTTCTTCAAGTCCTTTTTCTTGCACCTCTGCAATCATTTGTTTGGTATAAGCCATAGATTGACCTGAATTGTTTTGAATGAGTTCTTGTGCAAAATCATAAACAGTTTCTGAAAGTTTATCGGCTTCCACAACCTCATTTACTAAGCCCATATTTTTAGCATCATTTGCTTCATATAGTCTTCCAGATAATAGTAATTCTTTAGATTTACCTTCTCCGATTTTTCTTAATAAAAATACTTTTACAATCGCTGGAATGAAACCTATTTTAACTTCTGTATAACCAAATTTCGCATGAGGTACAGTGTAGGAGAAATCACAAACGGTTGCTAAACCACATCCTCCTGCTAATGCATGACCTTGAATTTCAGCAATTACAACTTTTGGATAAGTGTATATTTGATAGAAAAGCTCTTTTAAATGGTTGGAGTCCTCCAAATTTTCCTCATAAGTATTGTTTTGCAGTCCTTGAATGTAGGCTAAATCTGCACCGGCACAAAAAGCTTTACCTTCTGCTCGCAATACAATTACTTTTGCATCATCATTTTCTTTTAGTTCCGAAAAGGCTTGTTTCAACTCTCCAACAAATTCGTAACTAAGTGCATTCCTTTTGTCTGGTCGGTTTAATGTGATAAAACCTATTCTGTCTTTAATTTCAATTTTCGTAAATTCCATAGTTTATAATTTCCATTCAAAAGCACCTTTTTCTGGCACGATATAATAGTTTATCTTTTCTTCCTCAAATTTAGTTTTAAAGTTTTGAATCTTATAATAGTTATTAGAAGCATCCACCACAATCTTCATTGCATTAAATAGTTCTAACAACTGATCAACTGATTTAGGCGCATTATTACTCACAATTAATAAGTCAACTTCAATAGGTTTTGATAATCTTATTGTTTTGTCTACAGGTTCATACCAATGAGAAACAACTTTGTTATTCCAAACAGTGAACTTTACACCTTTAAAATCCTTAAAGATTTTGCTTTGATTATCATTATTGAATTTTTCAGGATTGAAATCAACTAATCCTGCTTTTAATTGGCTAGGGTAAATATGAAATCTTATTTTGTTTTTATTTTGTACTAGATCCTCTTCAATTTTTAAATATTGTTTATATCCATTTTTAACAGATAGCGCATGTTCCTTCGAAGTGTCATAAACCGTAATTTTTTGCTCAGTAAAATTATAATATTGTCTTGAAGTTATGCTGCCAACCAAAAGTATAAGTGGAATTACTATCGTTTGAAAATAAGCCAATTTCTTTTCTGCTATGAAAAGTGCTAGTAATAATATAATACCGTAAATCAGCCAGCTTTCAAAAGTCGACAAATAGACTCCTTCTATGGTATTATGGGGTAGGTAATCTAAGCTGAAAACAAGGTAATTTATGAGTTGAATAAAGTGATCTAAAAAGAAGCCAATCCATTTAGCAGCAAGTTCCCAAAATGAAAAAACCAATAGTATTATAGTTCCATTTAGAATGATAAAAGAAGCTGGTATTACCACTAAATTTGACAAAAAAAAGTAGGTAGGGAATTGATGAAAATACAATAACCCAAGAGGTGCGGTCACTAATTGAGCAGCAATGGATACACAAGTAATAGCCCAAATTTTATCCCATATCGCTTTTTTAAACTGCATGAGTTTATAAATCTTTGGTTGAAAGAAAACAATTCCTAAAACGGCTAAATAGCTTAATTGAAATCCTACAGAAAAAATTAAAAATGGATTTATGCATAATAATGCAAAAGCAGAAGCGGCTAATGTATTGTAGATATTAGTTTGCCTTTTCATGGCTTGCGCTAAAATGATAAAAGTGAACATCATAGCAGCCCTTTGAACGGAGGGCGAGAGCCCAGTTATAAAGGCATAGCCCCATAAGATTAGAATGTTAATAGCAGCAAACAAAAACCTCTTGCCTTTTCGGTTACGCCATTTCTTTAAGGCGAATGAAATGATCAAATATATTATACCAACATGCAATCCACTAACGGCCAAAACGTGCATTGCTCCCGCTGTTGCATAAGCAGTTTTCAGCTCTTGATCAAGATCATCTTTAATGCCTAAACTTAGTGCTTTAGCAATTGCAAGTGATTGAGGATTAGTGATGTATCCTGTCATCTTTTTTTCAAGAATAGAAGCGGTTTTGATGGAATAGGAGGTTATTATATTAGCTGAATTAGCA
Source organism: Marivirga arenosa (assembly GCF_030503895.2). Taxonomy (GTDB): domain Bacteria; phylum Bacteroidota; class Bacteroidia; order Cytophagales; family Cyclobacteriaceae; genus Marivirga; species Marivirga arenosa. The sequence goes on along the minus strand of NZ_CP129970.2, from coordinate 360,759 downwards.
GTTTTTCTTATCCAATGCGAACTTGGGATGTATTGTTGATGAAAGACCTGCTGAAAGCTTAAAAATCTTTTATAATTAAATTCTGATGGATTTTTTGGTCCTTCTAATTCAGATAAAGGGGACTTTACAATAAGGATGTCGCCATATTCTAAAGTTTTTGAACTACTGTCCTTTTGAAAATACAGCATAGCTTTGCCTGATATATCAATCCATCTATTCGCTATTTTTACTTTAGTTAGCTTGCTTTTATATCCAAAAGTCTTGTCAGTTTCTTTAGCAGCGCTAATAAGCGTAACTTTGAAGGCTTTTATTTCTTTTGTATCAATCTTTGAAAGATGGTTTCTTTCGTGCTTCTCTGCTTGTTGATAGGTGTTTATAAAACCAAAAGTAAAACAAAGTGCAAATGCAATAATTGCATTTACAATAGATTGTGAGTGATTAAAATTAAGGCCTCTTTTAAGAAATAAAAAATAATATAAAAGTGAAAGGATAAGGAATATCACAGTGGTTACTGTAATAAGATAGGGGAGAAATGCACCTGCTATGATACCTAAGGTCATGAAAATTACAAATCTCACAAAAGCATAACGATTCCAGGCTTGGTTCATATACTAAAGTAATTAATACTTTTTTATTTTGGAAATAAGAAGATACATGAGTTTAAATGGAAGATGAATCATTAATTGTATTCAACAGATAATACTTCAATAGACTTATTCCATGAAAATATTAGCTAATTCCTGACTTTTTCATGTTTCAACATTAGTTTTAATTGCATACCTTAATATTTATAGGTTAGCATTACATTATAAATCCAATTTTTTATACATTAGGATGTTGTTTTAAGCTTCAAACCTTATGAATTTCATAAAATTTATTTTCTCTTTTCTTATTTCATTAGTTTTAATAGTAGTCCTTAACAATAAGTGGGGGCAGGTACCACCCATGGGAAAGTTTCTGGATCCTTATAATGGGTTCTGGGCTAATTCGGAAAATACGAATATTCCATTTGACGAATCTCCATCAATTGAAAGTTTAAAGGAGGATGTCAGCATTTATTATGATTCTATTTTGGTGCCTCATATTTATGCTAAAAATGATCATGATCTTTATACAGCACAAGGTTTTGTAACAGCTCAAAATCGGCTTTGGCAAATGGAATTTCAAACGCATGCAGCAGGAGGAAGGATTTCAGAAATAATTGGGAAAGATGCATTGGATTTTGATCGCTACCAAAGAAGAAATGGTTTGCTTTACGGAGCAAATAAAGCAGTTAAAATGATGGAGGAAGATCCTATTATTGGCCCTTTATTAGATGCTTACACAAAGGGTATTAATGAATATATTGCTTCCCTTAGCTATAAAGATTTACCTGTTGAATATAAACTGTTAGACTATAAGCCTGAAAAATGGACGAAGCTAAAATCAGGTTTATTATTAAAATATATGGCGAATGATTTGGCTGGTGGCGATAGCGATGCTGAAAATACTTACTTATTGAAAATGTTAGGAAAGGAGCGATTTGATTTCCTATTTCCTGATCGATACAAAGATTTTGATCCCGTAATACCAAAAAGCAAAGTTTGGGATTTTGAACCTAAATCCGTTGAAAGACCAGATTCAGTAAATTTCCCTTTAGTATTTCCTGATGATAAAGCTCCTCAGCCAGATCCTCAAAATGGTAGTAACAATTGGACAGTGAGTGGATCTAAAACTTCTACAGGAAAACCAATGTTGGCTAATGACCCTCATTTGGCTTTAAATTTACCTTCTATTTGGTATGTTATGCATTTGAATTCACCAACAGTAAATGTTTTTGGATCAACTCTTCCAGGTGCATTAGGTGTAATTATTGGGTTTACAGATAGTGTTTCGTGGGGCGTTACCAATGCCACAAGAGATGTAAGAGATTGGTATCATATTACCTTTAAGGATAGTGAAAAGAAAGAGTATTTTTATAATGGAAAATGGCTAAAAACTCAAAAGATAATTCAGGAATTTAAAATTAGAGGAGCTGAAAACTACATTGACACAATCTATTATACTCATCATGGTCCTATTGTGTACGATGAAACCTTCAGACCTGGAAATAGTAAAACAAACTTTGCACTTAGGTGGACCGCACACGATCCATCAAATGAACAGCTAACTTTTCATAAGTTAAACAGAGCTAAAAATTATGATGATTATGTTGAGGCCTTAACTCATTATGATTGTCCTGCACAAAATTTTGCTTTCGCTGATGTTCATGGTGATATCGCACTTTGGATTAATGGTAAATTTCCTTTAAGATGGGAAGAGCAAGGGAAATTCATTATGGATGGATCAAGAGCAGATATGGATTGGGCAGGTTTTATCCCTCGATCGCATAATGCATTTATGAAAAACCCAGAGCAAGGGTTTTTAAGCTCAGCTAATCAAATCCCAGTAGATAGTACATACCCTTATTATCATTATGATAGAGGCTTTGAGCATTACAGAAATAGAAGGTTAAATTCTAAATTGGAGACTTTACAAAACATCACAGTTGAAGACATGAAGCGTCTGCAAAATGATAACTTTTCTTTATTAGCAGCCGAGATATTACCCACTATGTTGGATAGCCTAAATAGAGGGAGTCTTAGCGAGCCCCAAAAGACTGCTTTTGATGCCTTATCAAATTGGAATTTCATGGCTGATGAAGATGCAGTGGCTCCCGCTTATTTTGAAATTTGGTGGGATGAGTTATACAGAAATCTGTGGGATGAATTTTATGGTTTGGAAGCCACTGTAAGAAGACCAGAATTACCAGTAACGGTAGAGCTCTTAAAAGAACATGCTGATGATCCATTTATTGATAATAAAAGCACTGATGTAAAAGAAGATGTAAATGCCTTATATCTTCAAAGCTTTCAATTTGCAGTAGATTCAGTTGAAAACTGGAAAGCTTCATCAAAAGCTAATTTAACCTGGAGTAATTTTAAAAATACGACTGTACAGCATTTAGCTAGATTGGCACCTTTTAGCACTGATAGTATACAAATAGGGGGTAATCGACATATTTTAAATGCTACCTCAGGTAGACACGGTCCTTCTTGGAGAATGGTGGTTTCTTTAGAAGAGCCAATAAAAGCTTTTGGAGTATATCCTGGAGGCCAATCAGGAAACCCTGGTAGCTTTTTTTATGACAATCTGATTGAAAAATGGAGCAATGGTGAATACTATGAACTAGATAATAGCACTATTGCTTCAGATTTACATAACATTATTTTTACCCAAACTTTAACTCCTCAAGAGAAATGAAATTTATCATTAGAACGATAATTATTATTGTAGCATCACATTTTTCTTTAATGTATTTCCCATGGTGGTCAATAGCAGTTTGTGCATTTTTTGCCGGTGCCATTGTAGCAGGGAAAAATCTAAGCACATTTTTTAGTGGCTTTATAGGTTTAGGACTATTGTGGTTAGTACAATCTTTTTTAATTCATACTGAATCGAGTGGCATACTTTCAAATAAAATCGCGGAGATTTTTACTTTGAATGATGGTATTTATATGGTTTTGATTACCGGTCTTGTAGCTGCTTTGGTGGGCGGTTTTAGTACTCTAAGTGGTTTTAGATTCAGGAGAATTTTTATGAGAAAAAAGGACAGAGGGTTGTATAGATAAAAAAAGCAGTTCATTTGAACTGCTTTCATTTTGTAATTCGAAAATGAATATTACTGCATTAAATTCACACCTGAAGCTACAAATTTATAATCTAATTTAGCTTCCGTTATTTGGGCTATTTCCTCTTCTGATTTGCCAGCATCTTCAGCGAAGTGTTTTAACGTAGCTACGTCTGTTTCTTCTCTTTTTGCTACACCATGCATTCTAACAGTTTTTCCTGCTAAATCCTTAGGCATGAAAAAACCATAATCTTTGAAAGTAATTCGCATGGATTCACCATTTGGTAATTTGGCAGTCATCCAACATCCTTTAGCTTGACAAACTTCAGTAACCGTAATTTCAACAGTTGCATTTAATGAATCACTTTCATTCATATGGTTCACTAAATTATTCAAAGAGGTTAAGTCTTCTGTGTTGAAGGCTTCTCCTAAAAAGCTTTCTTCATTTGAATTTTGAATAACTTCTTCCGAGTTAACAATTTCTTCAGAAGTTGTATTGACTTCTGTTTCATTTTTCTTTTGTTCAGTACAACTGTACAGGCCGTAAATAACTACAATAATAGCTAAAAGTGATTTTTTCATAAGTTTTTAATTTTAAAATACGAAGGTACTTTTTATTGCGTTAATAAAAAAGATTAAAAAGCATGCAACTTTTTTGTCTTTGGCATAATCATTGTAATGAATATTATCAAAAGAGAGCAAAATGGAAAAGAGTAAAAAGATCGGAAGAAATTTACTATTAACATTAGGAGTTATTGTAGGTATTTTGATTTTCCTTCTAGGTTCAAAATTCAATTCAAATTTTGGACATGCTCAAAAAGAATTTGATAAAAAGGAACATGTAATTGATTCCAATCCCATAGTAAAAAAGTTTTTTAGTTAGTTTTAGTGATTAGTTGGTTAATGTGAAAAGGTGCTTTTTAGCACCTTTTTTTATTTGATTTTGAAAAGATTGACTTAATTTATTCCTTCCCAATCCAAAAGCTGTAATTTTGCAGCTTAAATAATTTTGTGATTCTTCAATCAGATTAAAATATAAATCAAATTATGTCAGAATATCAGTTCAGAGAAACCGAGAAAAAATGGCAAACCTACTGGGAAGAGAATAAAGTATTTAAGGCAGCAGATGACTTTTCTAAGCCTAAATATTATACTTTGGATATGTTTCCTTACCCATCAGGAGCAGGTTTACATGTTGGCCATCCTTTGGGTTATATTGCTTCAGATATTGTAGCCAGATACAAAAAGCAGCAAGGTTTCAATGTATTACATCCAATGGGCTTCGATTCTTTCGGACTTCCTGCTGAACAATATGCTATTCAAACGGGTCAACATCCTGCTGTTACCACTGAGCAAAACATCATACGATATATTGAGCAATTAAAAAATATAGGTTTTGCATACGATTGGGATAGAGAAGTAAGAACTAGTGACCCGTCTTTCTATAAATGGACTCAGTGGATATTTATGCAGCTTTTCAATAGCTGGTATGATTTAGTGGATGATAAGGCTAGACATATATTGGTACTTGAAGAGCACTTTGAAAAAACAGGGAACCAGTTAGTAAAAGCTGCTTGTGACGAAGATGTGGAAAGTTTCTCTGCTGAAGATTGGTTTAATTTTTCAGATGAAAAGAAACAAGAGATATTACTAAAATACCGAATAGCCTATCTTTCAGAAGCAGTGGTGAACTGGTGTCCGGCTTTAGGTACAGTGCTTTCAAATGATGAGGTTAAAGATGGATTTAGTGAAAGAGGAGGACATCCGGTAGAGCGTAAAAAGATGATGCAATGGAGCATGAGAATTTCTGCTTTTGCTGACCGATTATTGCGAGGACTTGAGGATTTAGATTGGCCGGAACCCGTTAAAGAAATGCAAAGAAACTGGATTGGTAAATCAGTTGGGGCTCAATTAGCATTTCAGTTAGAAGATAGTGATGAAAAGATTGAAGTTTTCACCACAAGAATAGATACTATCTACGGTGTCACCTTCATGGTTTTGGCACCAGAACATGATCTAGTTGAAAAGATAACAACTGATGATCAGAGAAAAGAAGTTGAAGAATACGTAAATGTGGCTAAAAACAGATCGGAGCGAGAGAGAATGACGGAGGTGAAAAGAGTTTCCGGTGCTTTTACGGGGGCCTATGCTATTCATCCTTTCACTAATGAAAAAATACCAGTTTGGATCGGAGATTATGTTTTAGCTGGTTACGGTACTGGAGCAGTGATGGCTGTACCATCTGATGATGATAGAGATAAAGCATTTGCAGAGCATTTTGAGCTTCCAATTGTTGAGGTAGTTGATGAACATGATAAAATAATCAATTCAGATTTCTTAACGGGCTTAAGCATTAAAGATGCGCAAATGAAAGCTATCGATTATATGCGCGATAAAGGTATTGGGTATGCTAAAATAAATTACCGTATGCGTGATGCTATTTTTAGTCGTCAGCGCTATTGGGGGGAGCCCGTTCCAGTATATTTCAAAAATGGAATTCCATATTTATTAGAAGAAGATCAATTGCCTTTAGAATTACCTGAGGTGGATAAATATTTACCAACTGAAGATGGTGAGCCACCTTTGGCAAGAGCCAATAACTGGAAAACTGAGGATGGTTTTGAATTAGAAAAGAGTACTATGCCAGGTTGGGCTGGTTCGAGCTGGTACATGTTCCGCTATATGGATGCTAACAACAAAGATCACTTTGTGGATGAAAATAAGCAAAAATACTGGCAGAATGTAGACTTATATATTGGGGGTTCTGAGCATGCTACGGGTCATTTATTATACTCGCGTTTCTGGACTAAATTTCTTTATGATTTAGGTTTCCTAAGTGTTGATGAACCTTTCCAAAAAATGATTAATCAGGGAATGATCCAGGGGAGATCTAATTTTATATATAGAGTTGAAGGCGAGAATAAATTTGTTTCTCATGGCTTAAAAGACCAATATAAAACTCAAGCACTTCATGTTGATGTGAATATTGTAGACAATGATGTATTAGATATTGAAGCATTTAAGAAGTGGAGACCTGAAAATGAAAATGCGGAATTCATATTAGAAGATGGTAAATACATCTGTGGTGCTGAGGTTGAGAAAATGTCCAAATCCAAATACAATGTAGTGAATCCGGATGATGTGATTGAGAAGTATGGAGCGGATACTCTTCGTTTGTATGAAATGTTCTTAGGACCATTAGAGCAATTCAAGCCTTGGAATACAAATGGTATTGATGGAACTCATAAATTCTTAAAGAAATTCTGGAGATTATTCCATGATGCAGAGGGTAATTTCAAAGTGAATAATGCTGAACCTAGCAAACAGGAATTAAAAGCATTACACCAAGCTATTCAGAAAGCGGAATATGATATTGAGAATTTCTCTTTTAATACATCAGTTTCTACTTTCATGATATGTGTCAATACGCTTACTGATTTAAAATCAAATAATAGGGCAGTTTTAAGTGATTTGGTTAGAATTATTGCACCATATGCACCACATATTTGTGAAGAATTATGGCATTTATTAGGGAATGAAGGTAGTGTTTCTGAAGCGGGCTGGCCACAATTTAATCCTGATTTTGTAAAAGAAGATGAGCATACTTATCCGGTTTCAGTTAATGGGAAGCATAGAGACAATATGACTTTCGCTTTAGAAACTCCAAAAGAAGAAATTGAAAAGGCAGTGCTTGAGAATCCTAAGGTTCAAAAATGGATTGATGGGAAGCCTATCAAAAAAATGATTATCGTTCCTAAAAAGATTGTTAACGTAGTAGTTTAAAATAAATAGGTAGGTTTTTAGCCTACCTTTTAATTTTCTGATATATGAAAAGTAGTGCAGTTGTTCATGAATATTACAAAAGGGTGTTTGATGATTATACCGTTTTGGTGCAGGTAAACCCTATCAATTTTACGGGTTTAGAATTAATTATTCATCCTGAAGGTAAAATCGAGAAAACTAAAATGGAATTTGATGAACATATTAAGGAAGATTTGGAACACGATGATTTTCAAAGCACAACCGCTTTAGAATTTAATTTGTACTTAAAAGGATTAGTTAAATAGCCATTAAAATAAATAATACTTCACATTATTATTTCAGATAAAATCTATAATTATGCAGTATTAGGGTGTGAAATCGTATAAGTTCTAATATGCAAAAATCTAATGCCATTGATATTCTTCAGAAATACTGGGGCTACGAAGCTTTCAGGCCCATGCAGGAGGATATCATTGAATCGGTTCATTCAGGTTCAGATACTTTGGCATTATTACCCACCGGAGGAGGAAAGTCTATTTGCTTTCAAGTCCCTGCTCTTATGTCGGAAGGTTTATGCTTGGTGATTTCTCCTTTGATTGCTTTAATGAAGGATCAGGTTGAGCAATTGAAGAAAAGAAATATTCCTGCTGCAGCAATTTATTCTGGAATGACCTATCGAGAGATAGATATATTATTGGACAATGCGGCCCATGGCGCTTATAAGTTTCTCTATATCTCTCCTGAAAGACTTAAAACTGAATTATTTGCTGAACGAGTTAAAAAGATGAACCTCAATCTTCTCGCAATAGATGAGGCACATTGTATTTCTCAGTGGGGATATGATTTCCGTCCTCCCTATTTAGAGATCAGTAATTTCAGAGAAGTTTATCCAGATTTAACCTGTATAGCGCTAACGGCCACGGCAACTGAAGAAGTTAAAATAGACATTCAGGATAAGCTTAATTTTAATAAGGCCAATGTATTCCAAAAAAGCTTTGCTCGCGATAACTTATCCTATTCAGTTCGGAATGTTGATAATAAAGAGTCTAAGCTATTTGAAATATTAAGCAAAATCCCAGGAAGTTCAGTTGTATATGCAAGAAATAGAAGACGGACAAAAGAAATAGCGCAATCCTTACAAAAGAATGGCTTTGCAGCAGACTATTATCATGCAGGATTATCCCAAGCAGACAGAAATGTAAAGCAAGATGCGTGGTTAAATAATAGGACTAGAATAATTGTAGCCACTAATGCTTTTGGAATGGGGATCGATAAGGCAGATGTACGGACCGTTATTCATTGGGAGTTGCCAGATAATTTAGAATCTTATTATCAAGAAGCAGGTAGGGCAGGAAGAGATGAAAAACCAGCTTATGCAGTTGCACTATTTCATAAGCAGGATTTTAAAGAAATGGAAGAGCGTTTTGAACTGGCCCATCCTGATCTGGAATTCCTTAAAAAATTATATCAATCACTGGCTAATTACTTTAAAATCGCTATTGGGTCTGGTGAGATGCAAAATTATACCTTTGAAATTTTAGATTTTTGTCAGCACTATCAATATGAGGTTTATAAAGTGTTTAATGCTTTAAAAATTCTGGAGGAAGAAGGCTTTATTCAGTTGAATGAACAGTTTTACAGACCTTCAGCTTTGCACATCAATATGGATTATAAGGATCTATATGCATATGAAATTGCTAATGCAAAATTTGAAAAGCTCATTAAAACGGTTTTGAGAATTTATGGCGGGGAGCTTTATCAGCAAGTCATTTTTATAAATGAATTACAAGTAGCCAAAATGGCTGAGATGAGCCCCTATGAGGTGGTAAAGCAATTAAATTATCTGAATAAAGAAGGGGTTGTGGATTATACTCCTAAATCAGATTCACCACAGCTAACATTTCTGCAAGCACGCTTAGATGCTAATAAATTACCTATTAACAAAAAGAGGTTAGAAGAACGCAAACAGAGTAAATGGGCTAAGTTAATGGCAGTAAAAAATTATACTGAAAATGAATTGGTTTGTAGAACCTTGAAATTACTTCAATATTTTGGTGAATATAATGATCAGAACTGCGGGGTTTGTGATGTCTGCCTGAGTAAAAAGAAAGATAAAGTTCAAAATAGCAATTTAGAAAATCTTGTGATTCAGTTACTTGAAAATGGTGAAATGACAATTGATCAAATTGCTGAAAACATCAAAGACCATTCAAAGGAAGAGGTTATTTCCATAATTCGGCTATTAGATGATGAAGGAAAGTTAAGAATTAGTAAATATGGGACCGTTACTTTATAACATAGGATTTAGAGATTTAATACAATATTTAATGAAGTATTACTTTATATATACTTTGAGTTAAAAATTATATAGATGATCAGACCTGCACTTTTTTTCTTGTTGTTAGTTTCATTATTAAGCATTTCTTCATGTACTGAAAAGGAGAATGATGAAACCACAATTATTTTTGATAAGGATGTGAATATTGATAGTGTCAAGATTTATTATTTTGATTTGTTATCACAGAAACAGATTCAAATTCCAAAATCAATTAATGAAAATACTGATATAATTTTAGATATTAAATCATCAACATATGCCAATTTAGAAGTAAATGATTCACTTTATAATATTTATTTGGAACCTGGATTTAAAATAAGATTTTCATTTTTGACTAATGATAAGAAGAAACCAAAAAACGATGCCGAATTATTTCAATCTTATTTTAGAAAGTTGAAAACTATCTTTGATAATAATTATGGATATGATTTTTTAAAATTGGATTTTAACGCTTTTAAAAAAAGAAATAGTTTCATAGAAAAATCTTTTAATAGTGTAATTAATGATTTTAATAATGAAAATTTTAAAAGAGTATTAGTTAGCTATTTTGAGACAAAAATGGCACTCCAAAAGCTTTTTTACGCAACGGTAAATTATGATTTGAAATCTGAATTGAATGAGGAAACCCAATATTTATTAAGTAGTGATGATTATAAAATTTCAGATCTTGAATTTGGCAATAATAATATTGATGCAAGTGCTTTTTTAGATTTATATATTAATTCTGTTATCTATCCTCAGATATCAAAAAACAATATTTCAGAACCCGATAATCAACTGCTGAAAGCAATTGGAGTAATAAAAGCGGCTAATGTTGATCCAAAGATGAGAGAATGGCTAATTGCTCAATCTATATACTTAAAAATTTTATCCTCTGGCTTGGATAGTGTCAATATTTCAGCTCTGGAAAATTTTCAAATTGAGTTTGAAAATTCAAATTTTATGACTTCGTTAAAGGAGCTAAAATCAGAAGCAGAAACCCTTAATCCTGGAACTCTAATTCCTAATTTATCAGGTATAACCAAAGATTCAACCTTGGTTTCGCTACATGATTTGAAAGGAAAACTAGTTTATTTAGATATTTGGGCAACGTGGTGTAAACCATGTATAATGGAAATTCCATATTCAAAAAAACTAGAGAAGCATTTTCAAGATGATAATATTGAGTTTGTCTATCTTTCAGTTGATAAAGTTAAAGCTGATTGGAATGACTTTCTGATCAAGCATAAATCCGCTGGTTTACATTTGCTAGCTAAAGATAGAAAGAAAGTTTATAAAGAATTGAGGCTTTATGGTATTCCTCATTACATTTTGATTGATGAAAATAGCCAAATAATAGATGCCTATGCACCTAAGCCGTCTAATTCTGAATTATATAAATTAATAAAGCAAAATCTTAAGTCGGTCGTAACAGTACAATAATTTATCGAGTAAAGCTTGATAAAATAATCTAATGAGTGATTTTTGTTTCAGCCTTGCGAATAAATATATTAAATTCGCATAACTATATAAATAAAATTTTCTCATGATCACGATTGCTAAACCAGAAGTTGCCAGAGCCATTTCCTTAGAATTATTAGATGTTGGAGCTATAAAGATCCGTCCCAATGAACCATTTAAGTGGGCATCAGGTTGGAACTCACCAATTTACTGTGACAATCGTTTAGCATTATCATTTCCAGAAACTCGAACAATCATTAAGCATTATCTAGCAGACGTAATCAGATCTACCTATCCTGATGCGCAAGGTATTGCAGGTGTTGCAACAGCGGGTATTCCACAAGGAGCCCTAGTAGCTGAATCATTAGATTTACCTTTTATGTATGTTCGTTCTAAGCCGAAAGGTCATGGAATGGAGAATCTCGTGGAAGGTAAAATAGAAAAGGGACAAAAGATAGTGATGGTGGAGGACTTAGTTTCAACAGGAGGGAGCTCAATAAAAGCTGCAGAAGCTATTAAAGCGGCAGGAGCAGAAGTACTAGGTATGGCAGCAATTTTCACATACGGTTTTGATGTGGCTCATGAGAATTTTAAAAAGGCAGAGATAAAATTGGTTTGTTTAAGTGATTATACTCATTTGTTAGATGAAGCATTGGCAAAAAAATTAATTCAGCCGGATGAACTTGAAACCCTAAGTGAATGGAGAGAAAATCCTTCAGAATGGGGCAGATAAATCTTAAGCCAGCTATTAAGCTGGCTTTTTTTATAGACTTTTCTCTCTTATTGCTTTTCTTAGATTAGGAATAATAATAGCAAGCATAATAATTGCTACTCCTGCCCATTGTAATGGAGTTACTTCTTCTGCGAGAAGCCAGCTAGAGAAGAAAACAGCAACGGGTAACTCAGCAGAGCTCAAGATGCTACTCAAACCAACCCCGGTTTGTGGAATTCCATAAGCAAAGAATAGGGGTGGAATTACCGTTCCGAATAATGCGAAAATCAACCCCCATGACCAAAGTCCTTCACTCAAACTTCCATTCCATAAAAATTCAGGAGGAAAAAATATAAATATAAAGATACAAGAGCCCGTTATCATCATTGCGCTTTTCTGCACTGGAATTAGTGCATTACCCACTCTGCCGTTTGCCCAAATAAATACTGCATAGAAAAAGCCAGCTAGAAAACCATAACCTATGCCTTCCAAACTAAAGGGGATGTTAGTAAAATCATAAACATTACCTGCTAAATAGGTTCCTAGCAAAATGAAAATTACTGATATCCACTGAGTAGCAGTTGGGAATTTCTTATGAATAATAATCTCTAGCAAAAGACTAATCCACGTAAATTGCATCAATAATAAAATCCCTATTGAAGCAGGTAGTTCTTGAATGGATTTATAATAACATAAACTTACTAAACCTGTACTGATACCAGTAATCAATACTTTCCAACTATTTCTCCATGTGAATTTGAACTTGATTTTCTGAAAAAGTGCTCTTCCTGCAAGTATTAGCCACAGTATAATTGCTCCAAAAAATACTTGTGCTCCAGTTACTTCAGCCAAAGAAAAGCCTTCGGAATAAGAAATCTTTACTAAGGTAGTGAGTACTCCAAAGCTACAGGCACCTAAAAATACTAATATTGCTCCTCTAAACATTCAAATCAAAATTTGGGTGTGCAAAAATGAGGAATTTATTAAGAATATTAAATCTGAAAAGATATTTAGTTTTGATTCTTGATTTCTGGTTGATCTTTTGCTGCGTATTCAAAAATATCATTTCTAGCATAATGTCCAATTACATCGAAATCCATTTTAGCTCTTATAATTTCATCATGATCAACTTCAGCTGTCAATAAACCTTCTTCATTATATAAGGGGCCGGCTAAAACTTTTCCCAAAGGAGATACGATTACACTTCCGCCTCTTGATAATATTTCAGGTCTATCTTCAGCTAATTGCTTCTGTAAGTGTTCAGGATAATCAGTTTTTCGAATCAGTTGATTTGCTCCGATTACATAACAACGGCCTTCACAAGCAATATGAATCATACTGCTATTCCAGCTATCTCTGCAATCAGCAGTAGGGGCAAGGTAGATTTCAACACCTTTTTGATACATTGACATTCTGGCTAAAGGCATATAGTTTTCCCAGCAAATTAATCCGCCAATTTTACCCAACTCAGTATTAAATGTAGTGAGAGTTGACCCATCGCCTTCTCCCCAAATTAAGCGCTCCGCAGCAGTAGGCTTTAATTTTCTATGTTTCCCCATTAATTCACCCTTGGGTGAATAGTATAAAATTGTACAGTAAAGAGATTTGCTAACAGTATCTTTTTCAGTGACTCCGATAGAAATAAACATACCAAATTCCTTAGCCCACTCAGCAATTTTTTTGGATTCTTTTCCCTCAGCTTCAATGCTATTGTTCCAGTATTCTTTAAATAAATCTCTGCCTTCTTCTGTTCTGCTGCCTACCACAGTTCCAAACCCTAAACCTGCAGGATAAACAGGGATAAAACTCTCGGGGAACACTAATAATTTCACATCCTGCTCAGCAGCTTTCTTAATCCAATTATATATAATATCTAATGTTTTTTCTTTATTAAAAATGGATGGAGTAGCCTGCACACATCCTACTATAAATTTCTTTGCCTTCATTCGATTAAGTTTATTTATTGAATATTTCTAATTGTCTTGGCAATAGCTGGAATGATTTTCTGTGATGTTCAGTGATTCCAAATTGTTGAATCCCTGTCCTGTGCTCTTTTGTTGGATATCCTACATTTCTTTCCCAACCATAGTGAGGATACTGCTCAGCAAGTTCTCGCATTAAATTATCCCTGTATTCTTTTGCTAAAATTGAAGCTGCAGCAATGCTGAAGAATTTACTATCACCTTTAATAGCACAATGATGAGGAATTTCTTTGTAGGGCGTAAATCGGTTCCCATCTATTAATAAAAAGTCTGGTTGAGTTTTGAGTTGATCCAGAGCTTTATGCATGGCCCAAAAGGAAGCTTTCAAAATATTAAGCTGGTCTATTTCTTCAGGACTACATTCACCTATTGCCCAAGCTATACTTTCTTCCTTAATTAAATCCACTAATTCGGCTCTCTTTTTAGAATTTAGTTGTTTGGAATCAGTTAAGTAAGAATGAGTAAAGTTTTTAGGTAAGATAACGGCAGATGCGACAACGGGTCCAGCCAAACATCCTCTGCCTACTTCATCGCAACCGGCTTCAAAACTATTTTCTTTATCGTAAAATGCTTTTAAACTCATTTTTGTACTTTAAATAAATAACTTAATCCCATTGCTATAAAGCTTTGCTGGTATTCAACAGTATTGAGCTGCTGAATTAAATCAAAACCAGCTGAAAGATCAAATTGAAGTTTAGGATTTATTAAATAAGTAAAGCCTCCATCAAAATAATTAAGAGGCGTTAATACCTCTGATTTAAAACCATAAATTTCAGCAAACACGCTCAATTTCTCATTAATACTATAGCCTGAATTTAAAGTATATCGTAACCTTCCGAAATCATTAAATCCTTTGTCATAGCCTAAATTTGCCATTACATACCAAGCATCATTTAATGTGTATTTTGAAGAGAGTTGTATTCTGTAAAAACTATTGTTAAGGAATGTTTCAGGAGCGAATGTATTAAAACCATATTCCACCACCAAAGCAGTTTGTGGGGTTAAGCCTGCTTCATTTAATAAGTTGAATTTAGTCCCTATCACTACAGGACCTGAGAAACTTCTCCAAATAAATTGTGGACTAGTGCCCGCTTCTAATAATCTTTCGCTTTGATAAGTTTGGCCTAATCGTAACTCCCATCCATTAGTCAAACCATATTTTATTAAGGTATTATTCCAGTTAATTAATTGTAATCGGTCTGTGGGATTTACAGTACTATTTTCAAAGGAAAATCCACCCTCTATTTGAAAGTAACCTCTAGGGATAGTAGCTGAATACTCTGAAAATCCAGGTCTATCGGTAGTAATCGATATGCTGTCTTCCTGAGCAATCACTAGCACTGATTGAATTACTAGAATAAATGATAATATAGTTCTCATTGCTATTAGATTTCATGCAAGTTAATAAAAATTGAATATTCAAAAATTATTCAATTTCGGGAAACCTTTTTATTTAAATTTAGTCTTCTAATTATTTATTATATATTTGTATTAAAATAATTTTAGATTAACCTAAAAAATAATTGATGAAGTCTTTATTTTACTCTATTTTATTCGTTTTGAGCTTTTTAGGGACTATTTCAGCTTCTTTTGCACAGACTTTAAAGCTTGAGATTTTAGATGAAAACAATTCACTACTACCCTTTGCAACAGCATATGATGAGGTATTGCAATATGGTGCTACTGCAAATGATAAAGGATTTTTATTACTTGAATTAAAGTCAGGATCAACTGAAATAACAATTTCGTATCTGGGTTATCAAAAATATAAATTGCGAATTCCTGAGTTAGATTTAACCAAAACACATCAAATAAAACTTATTCCTGATAAATTAGGCTTAAATGAAGTAGTAGTGAGCGGGCAAATGCAAGCAAGGAGTTTACGGAATTCACCAGTAAAAGTGGAAGTCTTTAAAGCAGATTTTCTTAATGATTTTTCACAGGGTTCAGGAAACCTAATGGAAAATATTTCTATGGTCAATGGGATTCAAGAAAACGTAGCTTGTGGGGTATGTTATACTAACGAAATCAGTATAAATGGTTTGGAAGGTGCTTATACCTCATTACTAATAAATGGTATACCCATTTACGGTAATTTGGCTACGGTTTATGGATTAAATAGTATTCCAACTGATATGATTGAGAAAGTAGAAGTGGTAAGAGGTCCCGGTTCTACTCTGTATGGATCAGAGGCTATGGCTGGTGTGATTAATATTATTACGCCCCATGCAGAGGAGAGTAGTTTTAATTTAAACTCCAGTTACTCTCAATTTGGTGAATGGAAAGGTAATTTCATTGGTCAATATAAAGGTGAAAATTGGAAGCATTTTTCTGGTGTTCATTGGGATGTAGCGAATCAATTTATAGACGAAAATGGCGATTTATTTTCCGACTTAATATTGAGAGATCGATTTTCTATATTTAATTTTTCTGAAAATGAAGAAAAGCAATTTTCTATTGGAGGGAAATACTTTTTTGAGGATAGAAGAAATGGGGTACGAGAATTTGTTCAAGATCGAAATTACAGACAACTAAGAGGTAGTGATCAGGTTTATGGGGAAAGTATTTACACCAACAGATGGGAGCTTTTTGGGAATAAAAAGTTTGGGCAATCTCCATTTGAACTACAGTTCTCCGCTAGCCAGCATTGGCAAGATAGTTATTATGGAGATACATTTTATCAGGCTGAACAACATCAAGCATTTGTCAATTTGATATCAGAACATA
Organism: Marivirga arenosa; assembly: GCF_030503895.2. GTDB lineage: Bacteria > Bacteroidota > Bacteroidia > Cytophagales > Cyclobacteriaceae > Marivirga > Marivirga arenosa. The sequence continues at coordinate 344,149 of NZ_CP129970.2, read as the reverse complement.
CAATTGGGAATCATAATGTATTAGCCGGTTTCAGTCAAAGAATTAGTTATTATGATGATAATTCTGCTGCAACCCAAGATGAAGGCAGTAACGAACCGAGCATTCAAATTATTCCTGGTGTTTTCGTGCAAGATGAATGGAGTATTTCAAATGAATGGAGAATACTTTCAGGAGCTCGATTAGATTATTATAATTTACATGGATTAATTTTCTCACCAAGATTAAATGTTCAATACCAATTAAGTGATTGGGCAAATTTGAGATTCAACAGTGGCACAGGTTTTAGAGTGGTCAATCTTTTCACAGAAGATCATGCTTTTGTTTCAGGTCAAAGGGAACTACTAATTCAAGAAGAGCTAAATCCTGAAAGATCGTTCAATGTTGGATTGGGATATCAGCAGGTTTATACTATTGGTAATCAGCAAGGTAATATTGAATTCGATGGGTTCTACACGTATTTCACCAATAAGATTATTCCTGATTACGATACGCCCGGATTTATTATTTATGAAAATTCTGAGGCATATGCTTTCACAAGAGGGCTTAGCCTAAATATTAATCATCAAGTAGGCTCAGATTTATTTTTTAACGCAGGGGCACAGTGGCAAAATGCACGTCAAGCAGAAGAAAATGAAAGTGGATCGTTAGAGGAAGTTCCGATTATTTATTCAAGAGATTGGTCCGCTGTCGGTTCATTAGAATATAGCTTTCCTTTCAATATAAAGCTTAATTATAGTTTCAATTGGAACGGGCCAACTGCCTTACCAGAAGTATATGAAGTCAACTCTGCTGGAGAAATTGTAAGCATAAGAGATACTTTTTCTCCTGATTTCACCCTGCATAATATTAAATTAAGAAAGAATTTTAAGAATTTAGAGGTGTTCGCTGGAGTGCGTAATGTCTTTGATAATACACAAAGCTTATCCCCCCTAAGTGGCACTCAAGATCAAACGGCACCTTTAGGCTTTGGAGAGTTTTTTGATGCAGCCTACAATTATGGTAGTATGACAGGTAGAAATTTCTTTTTGGGATTTGATTGGAAGATTAAATAATAACCTAATTTTTAGTCAATTAGGGCAGTAAATGAACGAATAAACGAGAATAATAAGCTAAAAACACTTGCTTCATCGGTTTTTTCGTACTTCTGAACGATTAAACGTAACATTTAACTGTAAAATCATATAAATATAGAAAAAAGTACTGTATTTTTGCTTGATTAAGTTATTGGTTGTATGTTTTTAAATTTATATAACTAATGATAATGCTATTAATTAAAGAACTGATATGAAAAAATTCTATCTACTTGCTATCATTTTTATTTGCTCAATTACCAGTAATATATTTGGACAATCTGGTCCTGCGGGAATTGGTAATGCCGATGGAAGTAACGGACAACCTGAAACAATTTATTGGTTAGAGGCAGGAGATTTAGGATTGAATAACAATGATCCTGTAAGTAATTGGAATGATAAATCTGGTAACTCAAATAATTTAAGCCAATCCGGAACATCAAGACCTACTTTTAAAAATGCTTCTGATGCTAACTATGATTTCTCAGCAGTTAGTTTTGACGGTACGGATGATTTTCTTCCATTTGATGGTAATCTTTTAGTTGGAACAGACTATACAATTTTACTAGTCGGAACTCGAAAATCCAATGGAAGAGAGGTAATTATGGGAGGTTCTGTAGGCGCTACTAATCAAAATTTACACCCATATTTTAATACCGGAGCTCTACATTCACATCATTGGGGTAATGACCATAATGCTGGATATACTGGGGGTGACGGTAGTACAGCTAATGCAACCACTCCTAACTTTGGTATTTTTGGATTTAGGTTAAACAGCAGCTTGGGCACGGCTCAGCGTGCGCTTTACCAGAATGGTCGATTAATTGGTACTAGAAATAATAATGCACAATTAAGTGCTTTTGTGGATGCGGCCATAGGTAGATTTGAAGCAGTAGGTGAATTTAGCGATATTGAAATTGCCGAATTAATTATTTATTCAGATGCTCTAAATGAAGCTCAACAAGTACTCGTACAAAACTATTTATCTTCTAAATATGACATTACATTAGATGATAATGAATTTTATGCTGGAGACACACCAGCTAATGGTAATTATGATTTTAATGTAATAGGAATTGGTCAGCAATCAGGAGACCAAATACTCACAAATAGTAATAGTGGCTTTTATTTGACTGGAGATGGAACATTAGATGCAAATGGTGAATTTGTAATGTTCGGAGATGATAACTCTGCAAATGCAGTATCTACTTCTAATTTAGGAGCAACAGTTCAGGAAAGGTGGGCTAAAACTTGGTATCTTGATAAAACCGGGACCCTTAATGCTACCATAGGTTTTAATATTTCAGAAGGGATTCCAGGAGGTCTTTTTCCTGCTGGAGATGTAGATAATTATGTTCTTTTAAGAGAAAATGCAGGAACTTTTGATATTGTTCCCATCGCGGCTGTTGATAAGTCGCTGAATGCCGGAAGAATTGAATTTATTGTTAGCGATGCTGACTTGCTTGATGGTATTTACACTTTAGGAACAACCAATAATACGGATAGCCCTGTTGCAGGACAACCTAATCAAACATGGTATTCGAGACTATCAGGAGATTGGAATGATCCAAATATTTGGACTCTAGATGGTTCAGCTACACCACTTCCGAATAATCCAGGAAATGAAATTCCTGACGCTACTGATAATGTCGTGATTAATAATGCTACTACGGTAACATTGATTAATGATAATAGAAATGTTACAGATATAGAGGTAATAGGAACCTTAGACATAGCTAATACCTCAGGGCATAATTTCACGAATATTAGAGGAAACGGTCGGATAAGATTAGCCGGAGCCGCTGGGATAGGTAATTTCCCTCAAGGAAATACAACTGATTTTGCGGATAATTTTATTGGAGGAACAGTTGAGTATTACGGAACGGGATTGACGGTAAATGAAAATAGAGTTTTTAATGACGTAATTATAAATTTAGACAATAATACTGATGACTTAGTGTTAATGGCTGATTTACTGAGCAATGGCGATCTTACAATAATATCTGGTGATTTACAGATTAATGACAATTTATCTACCACTATTAAAGCCCTCGAAGTAAACGGTACATTATTCGTAGATACAAATGGAGCTATAAGCGTAGGGACAGGGAATACAATAGGAACATTTTCTATTAATGCTAATAACATGCCATCTTCAGGTAATTACCACAATATTTATCACCAAGTAATTATTAAAGGAGATTTCATAAATCAAGGTAATGTTAGGTTTACCAATCAAGCAAGTCCAGTTTATAATGAATTTACCACTACTGGTGCCGCTACGGTTCGGTTTGAAGGAGCTACGAATAATACGGCTTCTTTATTTGGTACAACTGATTTTTACAATCTAGTAGTTGATAAGGGCACAGATGAGACCTTTGAAATTGAGATTAATTCTGATAATTCAGCTAACTTTTCTCTTTTTGGTCCTAATGATGTCGGAAGAAATAGTGGTGGAGGCTTTACAGCTGAAAATCCAGAAATTAGAAAAGCACTTTGGATTTATAGAGGTACATTGCATCTTTCAGGTGATATTATCATACCAACCCTTTCTGAGGGCAATAGAAATGGAGGAAATGGTGACTATGCCATTGGTGCTACTGCTGGGTTATGGATCGATGGGCCTAATGTTGAAGTTTATTCTACTGCTGACAATGCCGGTCAAGTGCCTGCAGGAGCAATCGGTGTAAACGGAGGAGGAAGTAACCAAGCACTTTCTTTGTATGGTAAATTCAGAATAACAGATGGTTTTTTTGGTACTAGAGCAAGTGCTGGCTTTATCTTTTGGAATGCTGATGCAGGAGAAGTTCTTATCGAAGGCGGAACTGTAAATGTTTCTCAATTTAGGTCAGCAGGCGGTGGAAATGGAATTTACTCATATACACAATCAGGAGGAGATGTTTTGGTGAGGGCTAACGAAGGACAGCCAGGAGAAACCAGCGGTACATACAGTTTATTTAGTTTAGATACCGAAGATGCCGTATTCAATATGTCTGGTGGTACTTTAACAGTATATGGAAATAGAGGAGAGGCTATATTTATCAACAGTGGTCCTGGAAATTTCTCAGTAACAGGAGGAACAGTAAGAGTTGAAAATAGAAATGGCACTCGTGCCATAGTATCTACCAGAGTTCCTTTCTGGGACTTTGAAGTAGCTAGGGATCAAGCTGGCGATGCAGATGAAGTGGATTTAATAACTTCAACATCTGGAGGTAATACCATTACTAATCCTGAATTAATTGTATTAAATAATTTCACGATTGAACAAGATATTAATTTTGATCATAATGGAAATGATGTCACAATAGGAAGTGATTTTACCATTGAAGCAGGTGGGGATTATGAATTTGCTGGAGGTAAGCGAAATACTACTTCCTTTATTGGAACTGATAATGCCACATTAACTTTTTTAAATAGAACTGGTGGAACAGGGGATGAGCAACGTTTTTGGAATGTTTTAGTAGATAGACCATCAGGTAAAACTCTTTCTTTTGAGTCAGGAAAGACCAATAGAAATGGCAACAATAATAATTTATTTAGAATAGATGGTGACTTCTTTAAAGTATTGAGTGGTACTGTTGATCAAGGTACGCATAGTATAAGAATGTATGCCGATACATTATTGAATTATGATGAGATTTGCGTTTTTAATCCACTGGCTATTAATGATGCTGATCCTAATGGAAGAAATGATATTATCAAATTCAGAGATGACGGTGGACCAGCTACAGTATTGATTACTGCCGATACTTCTAGGTTTGGCGCTATTAAGCTTAATAGCGATGATGAAATTTTTACTTTAAATTCTGATTTGCAAATTGATTATCTTGATTATAGACACGGTAGATTTAATCTTCAAAGTAATAATCTCACAATAAATATACTGGATAATAATTTGAATGGTACAGCAGATTTTGATGTAAATCAGGATGGTGCTGTTTCCGGTGGTACTGAAAATGGTATTTTTTCACCCGCTGATATGATCATTACCAGTGGAAATGCTTCAGATGGTGGACTTTCCCTTTTAGTGACAGCCAATGGTACCTATACTTTCCCTTTAGGCATTGGGACCGATGCAACAAGATTGTTAAGGAATAATTCAAAATATACACCAGTTACTGTAGAGGTAACAGGCTTGGCAGATGCAGGATACATTACAATCCGTCCAGTTGATAGGGTATTATCCACTACCGATGGGACAGGTGGTGATATATTATCCTACTATTGGAAAATAGACAGTGAAGGGTTCAATACACCGCCTAATGTTGAATATAGTATGATATACTATGATGAGGATTTAGATGGATCTGCAAATGAAGGCACATTCGTAGCCGGAAAAGTGCTAGAACAAATTCCATTTACTAGAAATTATGAAGACGATGGAGATGCAGAATTTGAAGGTGTTGATGTAGTAAATAATACTATTACCTTTAACGGACCAAATCCTGATTCAGGCTTTCCTTTAGAAAATGCTTCTTATACAGCAGGAGAATCAGGTAGATTTGTAGGGGCTCCTACAATATATTACTCTTCCACTGCAGCAGTTGGGAATAATACAGATTTTAATAGAAATGATAGATGGAACCAGTCTAATAGATGGTCAACAGTTGGTCACTATTCAACTGTAAATACGGGCACTTTTCCTCAGCCTGGGGACGTAGCAATAATGGCTTTTGGTTTACAAAACGCAAACTCCACAGTCGATAACGCGCAAAGATCCCATTGGTATTATTTAAACGCTGACGGAGGGGCCGCGAAATTGATATTCTCAGAAACTGTAGAAAATGCTAACGGTGATATTGTAGTCAATGATGCCTCATTTCAACCACAACTTATTATTGCTGCCGATAATGCGCTGGATGTAAATTTTGGAACAGTTGAAGGAAATGGCACATTCAATGTAGAATTGGATTGTGCCCCATGTAATATAGATCCAAATTCATCAACAGTCGTATCTGCTAATATTACAGCAGACTTCGGCCTATTTGCTGATGTTGAGGCTGCCAGATTTGATTTTGATTTATATAGCAATAATAATACGTCAGTTTATATGCCAACTGATATAACCTCTGTTTTCCCAAACCTTCAAATTAAAGGTCAGGGTGGTAATGGAAGAAGACTTGTCTTTGAATCAGACGTGACGATTAACAGAGATTTAGTTTTACGTGAAGGAGGATTTTTAAGATTGGGGAATCAAGCAGATGGTGATGTGACTGTTGGTAGAAACTTGAATATGACTACAAATAATGATGGTGATGTAGTTGAGTTTCCTTTAGATGGACCAGGCAGAGTGCTGACAATCAATGGAGACATCAATATGGATAATAATAATGATGAAATTACTTTCCGAGATAATAATAATGCAGGTGATGTTACTATCAATAGATTAAGAGTTGGTGGAAATATAAATCAGGAAACTGGACAGATTAATCTCTATTCTGGGGCTGGACCAAATCGGGATCAAGTAGAATTGGAAGTTTTCGGTGAAACTGATGCTGAGTACACAAGAACTAACAACCCAATAGCTAGCCTTTATAGATTAATTCTAAATAAAGGGAACAATAGAAGTACCACTTTTACCTTCCAAGATAACTTTTCTTTAAATGGTGAAACAGATGGTACTGAAAAAGCTTTAGAACTACAAAACGGAACATTGATATTAAATGACAATGCTATTGATATCGACCTAACTACTGGAGGAGATAGTTTTGTAATTCCAGCTACTGCCAGTTTACAAATCACTCAGGGCTTAGCTAATATAGGAGGAGATGATTCGGGAATTATATTAGATGGTGCTTTAATCATTGATGGTGGTACTCTAGATATGACTGGCGCAGGAAACGGTAATAATTTTATTGAGTACTCTGCATCTGGAAATGCTGTAATTGAGGTTTCTGATGGATCACTATTAGTGGGTTCACAAATCCGTGGAGGTCTTGGTACTACTGCAGGGGTATTAAAATATAGACAAACTGGAGGTATCGTAGAAGTAGGAGTAAATGCTGCTCCAGAAGCAGATAGAAGTGTTTTCGAAATTAGAAATGAGGGTAGTGAGTTTACTTATACTGCAGGTGATCTCATAGTTAGAAGACAAAATACTGGTGCGCCAACTGTAGCTGCGATTAGGATACTACCAACAGATTTTAGTATTAGCAGACCTATTATCATTCGAGCCAATGATACGGGCCAAGGAAATATTGGTATAAATGCTAACGTCCCATTGGCAGGACTAACAATTGAAGGCGTCAATAATCCAACTGTTATTACTAATGTAAATGCCTTAGAACTTAATGGTGACTTAGATATTCAAAATGGAGCTTCATTTAATGCCAACGGAATAGATTTATTGTTAAATAGTGATCTTATTAATAATGGTACTTTTACAGCTTCAGGAAACAATACTCAGTTTTTATCAAGTATTAGCCAAAATATTAGTGGAGCCAATCCTGTAACATTTTTTGAATTCACAAAAAATGCAGAGGGGACTCTTAATTTAGTAGGAAATCCAATAGTTGTGAACGGTTTGTTCAGTCATGAAAGCGGAGTAATTAATGATAATGGAAATATCATTGATTTGAAAAGCAATGCAGTGATAGAGGGAGAAATATCTAGTGCTGCAGGTGGAGCATTAGTATTCTCTGGAGCTACACAACAGCAATTACAACGCTTAACAGCTGGGGTTACAGATTTAGGAGTTGTAACCATATCGAATCCATCGGGAGTAATTATTCCTGAAGGAAATGGTTATAACTTTACTATTAATGGAGATCTTGAAATGAATGGAGGTATTTTTAATATCGGAAGTTCATCAGTTGTAATAGGGCAGAATGCTGATATTACTACCAATAGTTCTTTCTCAGTAACTAATATGGTGCGTACCAATAGTTCATTTACAGATAACGGATTATCAAAAGTATTTTCCCCAGGAACGAATGGGGTATTCATATATCCTGTGGGTGAAGATGATTATACTCCTGTAGAAATAGATTTTGGTACAGGTAATTCAGGCACAAGTCTAGGTTCAATTGCGGTAAGACCTGCAAATGAATTCCACCCAGTGGTGAATGATGGTGATAATTTCTTCGCTTCTGGTGATATCAATAATGTATTACAGTATTATTGGACTCTTAGATCTACAGGTTTAACAAACTTCTCTGCAGATGTGAATTTTTCTTATGATCAGTCTGATGTAGTAGTTGCAGAGGGTGGTTTTACTGAGGCAGACTATATAGCTGCAGCAATATTAGCCTTTGACAATCCAACAAATGAGATCAATAAGTTTTCTGAAACAGAGGTTGATGAAACGGCAAATCAGATTTTATTTCCTGCAAGCTTAAAGTTTAACGCAGTAAATAGTAACAATATTAGTGGAGATTATTTTGCAGGTATAGATCAAGCTATTCCAGATAATGTCGCTACCTACACAACCCAAGCTATATTGGGTGATGTTACCAATACAAATACTTACGTTGAGAATTTACCGACAGATGGTGTAGCACCTTCAGGAGCTGTATTAATAGTAAGTAGCGGTACAGAGGTTACATTTAATACTGATAATGTCCGTTTATATAAAACTATAATAGAAAATGGGGCTACCTTAAATATTGATGATACTGACGGTCATAGACTAGGTATTCTAGAGGGTACAGGTAATCTTAAAATTACTAGTAATAGCAGTAATGCGCCATTACCTACGGCTGACTATGGAACTTTCTTTTCATGTTCTGGCGGAGGTTTGGAATATGCAGGTGATGGAGATTATTCAATTTTGGCAGGAATTTCATCTCTTAGAAGATTGGTACTTAGTGATGATAATGGAAATGGAGTAACTGGTGTTAGAAATTTCCCAAATAATAATGTGACAATTTGTGAAGATATGGTTGTTGATGGTCCACTCGTTAGTACAGTAAATAATACATCAATTAGGATTGATGGAGACATGTATATTAATTCAGGTGAATTTACTGTCCCAGGAGGTAATTCAGGGAGATTTACAGTAATTGGTCAGTTTAATCAAACTGGAGGTGTTTTCAATGGTAATTCTAGAGGGAGAGGTTTTTTTGCAAATAGTGTGAATATTGATGGCGGTAACTTCAATGTTGGGACTCTTCGATATCAGTTCTACTTCTACGGAGATATCAGTTTTAATAGCGGTTCATTCAATGGTGGGTCTGGTATTAGTGAAGTTTTAATTTTTGCAAATTCAATTTACAATGAAAATAATAATATTTCAGGTGATTTCACTGGTTTAAATTCTTTCAATAACCTAACAATAGATAAAAATAATTTAGGAAATAACGTTTTTCTTGATGGAACAATTGAGGTAAGTGGGGAATTAAATTTGACCGATGGTAAAATCATTTCAAATGGAAATGATGTTGTATTAGGCTCAGCTGCAACAGTTTCTCCTGCTAGAGGTAGTAGTAATTCTTACATAACGGGTAAAGTAATTAAGCCTTTAGCTGCAGGAGAAAGCTTTACCTTCCCAATAGGTAGTGTTGATCGTTGGAGACCCGCTAGAATTAATGGGGTAAATGCTGGTTATACTTGGGAGGCTCAGTTCTTTGAAGGAAATGTTGTCACAGATAGAGCTGAAGTGGACGATATGAGTACTTCGGATCCTGCCATTCAAACACTACAGCAAGGAGAATATTATGTAATATCCGATAATTCTACAGGTGGTACTGCATCGAGTGTTGAGTTATCATGGGGAATTGAAACAGATGTTGCTGCTGGATCAGCTGATAGAGGGCAGTTAACTGTAATGGTATATAATACTACAACAAGCGAATGGGATAATTTGGGAGGTACTTTTCCGAATGGACTTGGAACCCAAAGTGCAGGTATTGTTAGATCAGCTTCTTCTCAGTCCTTCAGTGAAAAGATTTTCATTATAGGCTCAACTGATGCAGCAAACCCATTACCAGTTGAATTTACTTACTTTATAGCAGATAATAAACCCAATAGAGTAGAGTTAAATTGGCAAACTGCTTCAGAACATAATAATGATTTCTTTGAAGTTCAAAGATCTTTTGATGGAAAGCAGTTTGATGTACTTGGAGTAGTAAATGGAAGTGGTGACTCTAAGGAATTAATTGATTATGGTTTTATTGATTATTCTCCTTTAGCAGGAAAAACATACTATAGATTAAGACAAGTAGATTTTGATGGTAATTTCGAATATTCTGATGTGCTTGAAATTAGTAGAATTCAGGAAACTGATTTATCAGCAGTTCCTAATCCTACAAGTGCTAATAATATTAGATTAAGATTATCTGGCTTCCACGCAGAACAAAATATTCAAGTTACGATCTTTGATTTGCAAGGTAGAAGACATTATCAAGCTATTCATTCTCCGTCAGATTTAATCAAAGCAATTCCTATTAATAAGGAATTAAACTCAGGTATTTACATAATAGATGTTAAACAAGCCAATATTAGAAAGAAAGTAAGACTGATGATTAAGTAGATAGGGGTATTCAATTTTTATTTTTAACTGCATTTGTCTGATAAGGCAAATGCAGTTTTTATTTGTATAGGGCTTAAATATTATAGAAGTATTTACTGTAAGGATTTTATACTGTGAAAAACTGATCTAATTTTGCAGTATGCTTTCGATTAACAATTTAGATTATTTCATAGGGGATAGAGCATTATTCAATAATGCATCTTTACACATCAAACCCAAAGATAAGATTGGTTTAATTGGTCTTAATGGTCAAGGTAAATCTACACTTCTTAAAATTATCAATGGGGATATAACACCTGATAAAGGAGAAGTACAAATGAGTAAAGATTGTACAATCGGTTTCCTCAATCAGGATTTATTATCCTTTCAATCGGATGAAAGTATATTACATGTTGCCATGCAAGCATTCAAAGAAGCTTTAAAGTTGCAGGATAAGATTGACGGCATTTTGAAGAAAATGGAAGAAGATTATTCTGATGACTTAGTTGATAAATTAACGAAAGCACAAGAACAGTTTGAGATGATGGAAGGCTACAGCTTACAAGCTAAGGCTGAGGAGATTTTAGAAGGGATTGGTTTTAAAACTGAAGATTTGAGCCGTCCGCTGAAGACATTTTCAGGTGGATGGAGAATGAGAGTTATGCTAGCTAAACTATTACTGGAGAAGCCTTCATTATTAATGCTAGATGAGCCTACTAACCACCTTGATCTGCCCTCAATCCAATGGATTGAAAATTATTTAAAATCATATGAAGGGGCATATATTATAGTTTCGCACGATAGAGAATTCCTAAATAGAACGATTGATATAACGGTTGAAGTTGATCAGCAACAATTGAATTTATATTCAGGTAATTATAGTTTCTATCAGGAAGAAAAAGCATTAAGAGCTGAATTGCAGCAAAATGCTTATGAAAATCAACAGCAAAAAATAAAGCAAACTGAGCAATTTATCAGTCGATTTAGGTCAAAAGCTACGAAAGCAAAGCAAGTACAGTCTAGGGTAAAAGCTTTAGACAGAATGGATAAAGTAGAGGCCGTGGTGGATAATAATGCTACCATTAATTTTAGCTTTAAAATCAATAATAAGTCGGGTCGTCACATTGTGAGACTGCAAGATATTTCTAAATCATACGGTGATATAAAAATATTAGAACATGCTGATGCTCATATTGAAAGAGGCGATAAGATAGCCTTGATTGGGGCTAATGGTAAAGGTAAATCTACTTTACTACGGATTATCGCTGGGGAAGAAAAAATTGAAGGTAAGCGAGAGGAAGGCTATAATGTAGAGTTTGGATTTTTTGCGCAGCATCAGCTTGAATCATTAAACATACAAAATGAGATTTTAGATGAATTGAAGCAAGCAGGGAGTGATAGAACTGAAATGGAATTACGAAATCTACTGGGTTGTTTTCTTTTCAGAGATGAAGAAGTGTTTAAGAAAATAAAAGTATTATCGGGAGGTGAGAAGTCTCGTGTTGCATTATCCAAAACCATGATTTCAGACGCAAATTTCTTGCTACTGGATGAGCCCACTAACCACTTGGATATGCAATCTGAAAATATATTGATTCAGGCATTACAGCAATATGAAGGTTCTTTTATAACCGTATCTCACAATAGATATTTTGTTTCTAATGTAGCGAATAAGATTTGGTGGATAGAAGATTATCAAATCAAGGAATATCCTGGTACTTATGAAGAATTTCAAGATTGGTTTGCCAAAAGAGAGGCTGCTAAAGCAGAGGAAAAAGCTTTTGAACAAGAGTTAAAGAAAGAAGAGAAAAAACAAAAGCAAAGCAAACCGAGACATAATCCAGAAGACGCTGAATACAAGGCTAAACAGAAAGAATTAGGTAAAATTGAAAATCAGATTGAAAAGCTGGAAGTTAAAAAGAGTAATTTAGAAGAAGAATTAGCAAAACCTTCAGTTTATGGTAATCCTGATAAATTATTTGAGGTAAACCAAAACTTTGATAAAGTAAGTAAAGAGTTGGAAGAGTTGACTAATCAATGGGAAGCCTTAGCGATGGAAATAGAGTGAATCTAAAAAATTGGACTACTTTTCATATTTCGGTAAGTAAATGTGAAAAGTAGTTCCTTTATCAATTTCACTTTCAATTTCTATTTTTCCCTTATTAATTTTAACAAACTCTTTCACTAGTTGTAGGCCTAATCCAACGCCTTTTTCACCTTTTGTTCCCTGACTGATTTGAAAGTTATCTTCATTCAGCAACAGATCGACTTTATGTTTTGGCATACCAATCCCACTATCTTGAACTTTTATACGAACAAATTTATTCTGTTCCTCTGCCATTACATTTACCTGTCCTTTATTATCCGTGAATTTTAATGCATTACTAACCAAGTTTCGTAATATAGTTTTAACACTATTGACATCAGCCCACAAATAGGCTTGATCAGGAACAGTGGTACGTAGTTTTATCTGTTTACCTTCAGCCATATTAAAAAATAAATCTTCTAACTCATTAACTATAAGTTTTAGTTCTATCTTCTCAGGGTGATAGGGAATATTTCCTTGCTGCGTAACTGACCAATCCAACAAATTTGAAAGTAGGGACGATAAATTACTGATGGATTTATCAAATACTTTATGGATGTTATTCAAATCTTTGAGGTCCTGATTATCTATACTCATTTTCATGATGGTAGATAAGCCCTTGAAAGAATTCACAGGTCCCATTAAGTCATGGGCAATAATGGATAAAAACTTTTCCCTTGTTTCATTTATGGCTTCCAGTTGATCTCTTTGAGCTTCCGCTTCTTCCTTTCTTTCCTTTAAGATTAAATTGAGTGTATGCCTTTTTCTGCTGTTACGATAATATAAAAAGCTGACTAAGCCTAATAATACTATTATAACTGCCATAGAGATGAAAATGATATATTGCGTTCTTTTCTCGCTTTTTAATAGAGCAATCTCAGCTTCTCGTTTGTTGACTTCATATTCAGTTCTTAAATCTGCTATTTCCCGTATTTTTTCTTCACTATTGATGCTGTCTCGGTAAATTAGGTACTGACTTTGATGAAAATATGCTTTTTGAAACTCATTTTGAGCTTCATATAATTCGGATAATTTCAAGTTAGCATCACGAATTTGCTCTTTTAATGAATTTTCTTCAGCTATTTTTAGACTGTGCTTTGCATATTCTATTGCACGTTCTAAATCATTGTTTTCTTTGTAGATATCAGCAAGGTAGGTATCGTAAACTGCAATAGGGTAAAAATCCTCCAATTTCTCCAAGATTGCCGATGCTGAGTCCATCTTTATTTTAGCTATTTGATGTTCACCTTTTTGAGCATGCACCAAGCCCATATTGCCAATAGTATAGGCAGTACCCATCAAATAATCAATTTGCTGGAAAATTATGGCAGATTCTTCAAAATATAAATTGGCTGAATCATATTTTCCGAGGATTCTATAAAACTCTCCTGTGTTCATCAGGCTTTTAGCCAAATTAGTTGAGTCGCTTTTTGTTTTGCCTTTCCTTAAATAATTTATTCCTAATTTGTAATGCTTAATTGCTTTGTCATAGTCTTCACTAACTCGGTACAAAGTGCCAAGAGAACTATATATTAATGCAATTCTTTTGTTGTCTCCTTGTTTTTCAGCTTCTCGTAATCCTTGTATATAATGTGAGAAGGATTTTTCCAAATCACCTGTTTTCTTGTATATATGGCCCAGCTGGAGATTGGTTTTAAATAACCACCTGCTATTTTCTAAGGTAGTGGCTTTGTCATATGCTGCTTTTGCGTACTTAAGTCTTACTTCTGGTGAAAGTGTTGCGTTTTTAAATAATTCCTCAAAAATTTCCAATTGGATAGAGTCATTTTCAAACTCCCCATTTTGCAATAGTTGTTGTAGACTATCTGCACTTTGGTATTGAAACCCAAGAAGATGGTTAGAAAAAAAAGAAAGCCTATTAAAAGATAAGCTTTCTTGTTGACAATAGTAAATGGAAAATTAGCCATCGTCTTCCACTTCCAGTTCAGGATCGTCCACAAATGACTCATTCCCAATTTTGTAAGCGATAGAATAAGATTCATTTCCTTTTGCATTTTTGCTAACAGTACCTTTCCAATCTGACGCAGGATCATTAGGATTTACAGGTGCAGGATCTGCTGAAAAAATATCTTGACTATTCTGCTTTGCAGTAATTCCCATGATTTGGTCTATTCCTCCATTGGGAACTAACTTCCATGTAACAGTATCGCCAGGTTTTACATTGGTGGTGATGTTGTCTTTACCTGAGTGCCCTTCATTATCCGTTAAGTAAAGGTGATTATTTCCTTCCTGTTTACTGATGTTTATGATTTCTGTTGACATATATTTTGTTTTTTAGATGTGAAATTATACAATTTCGATTCTAAGTTTAGAGAAATTTCATCAATATATGTCAATTTAGTTTTATGTATTTGATTAAGTATTCTTTTTTGAAGATGAAAGGCTTAAATCATTCTTTGTAGCTTTACCTATATTTTAAAAAAAAAACAAAAAAAACAGCGCAGATAATCCCACGCTGTTTTTAAAATTTAAATTTAGTTTCTTCTTAGAATATAACTCCAAATGAGATTGCTCTTAGCGGATAATCAGCTTCAGGCCCTCTATCTTCTATAAATATAGGGCTTAGATCATAAGTAGCAAACAAATCGATTCCTTTCCATCCAATTTGAGCCTTAACTCCATATTTCCAGTTGTTAATGTAGAAGTTATTTTTTACTACATCCTTACCATTGTCATTATATTTAAATTTTGATTTACTCCCTATTCTATAACTCCCAAAAGGACCAGCACCGAATCTAAAAGCATCACTACTTTTTCCGAGATGAAACATCGGGATGAAGTTCAAATTCAAATATGTAATATTCAGTTTGCTTCTCTCTGGGCTTATGTCTGGCCTTGTTACTTCAGTATCTACAAGATCAACTTTTTCGCCTCCTTTTGTGATTTGATATTTGTTGTCAGATAGCGCGAAATTGTTCCATAATAAGCCAAACTGAAACTTAAACCTAACATAGTCTCCTGTTCTGAATACATGATTAGAATGAATTCCATAAGTCCAAGAGGTAATTGGATCTAGGCTATACTCTTTGTTATCATTATCAGGGAATTGGTTATTATTATTCAGGTAATTATTAAGTCCTATTGAGAATTCTATATCATTATCGTAGCCAAAAAATGATTTACGTTTTTTAACAGACTTCTCTTTGTTAAAAGCGGTATCAAACTCATCATCATCATTATCATCAGATGAATAATTCATGCTTCCATTTTTGGATTGATCAAAGATTCTACCAATTGCAAAAGGCACCTCTGCATTTTCTCTATAATCTCTTATGAATCCTATACCTGATTCAGGAATATCTGTAGTGGAAGCGGTGCCAGAAAAACCATCATTACAGTCTACTTCAATAGTTATCGCTTCAATTTCTCCTGATATAATCTCAAGATTTGTATACTTTAAATCAATATTTCTTTTATCAGCTTCTTCTTTAAACTCATCTAATTCAGCTTTTGATGTTGATTTAAAAATCTTAACAGTAAATATACCTTTATTGATGAAATCCGTATTTTTTAAAGCTTGGACTAAGCTTACTTCTTGCAGTTTATATTGCTCATTTGAGTTTTGTGCGTAGGCCATTACATTTAAAAGACCTAAACAAACGATTAACGAAATTTTTATAATATTTTTCATGACAGTTCTGTTTCTTTGTTAATTACTTTGTTTTTTATTGAGTTGAAATGCTGAGGCAAATAATTCGCTTTTTGCATTTCTTAAGTCTGCTAAACTGAATTCACTGGCCAGCGATTTAAGTTTATTATTACTCTTGCTTATTATATTCTGATTATTGTTTTCTGCGTATTGATAATTGATTTCAACTATTACTTTATTTTCATGCTTAATTGGAGATAATTTCAACTCAGGTATTAAATCTGTATTGATGTCAGCATTATTGGGCTCAATTTTTTCAATAGAAGCCATTCTGATAAATTTTTCTTTTCTCAGCTCAAGCTTTTCCAGCTTAGGTTGGTTATTGTTTACTTTCTTAGAATTACCTATCACTTCAACTGTATTGGTAGATGTGGTTTTCTGCAATTCCGGAACCTCTACCTTATCAACTTGAGCTAGATTAATTGCTGATTTATTTAAATCAAGCTTAGCAAAGTTTTCATTTTGTTGAGAGTTATAGTTGTACACTATTCCAAAAGAAAGAACTAACAGTATACTTACACTAGCTGCTATCATCCATGGGAATCCTTTTTTTTGTTTATTCCCCTTTAAATTCGACTGTATTTTAGCAAAAGCATCAGCTGATATTCTATCGCTATGACGCTCTAGTTTTTGCTTAAATAATTGATCTATCTTATGAGTTTCCATGACCTATTGCTATTTCTTGTTCCATCTCTGCTAAGCGCTTTTGTAAAAATGTTCTTGCTCGGCTTAACTGAGATTTCGATGTATTTTCATTAATATTTAATTGTTCAGCTATCTCCTTATGAGAATAACCTTCAATGGCATAGAGGTTAAAAACTGTTCTATACCCAACCGGTAGTTCCGATATCATTTGCATTAAATCTTCAGTTTGCAAATGATCTTCCATTGCGTCATAATTTGGTAAATGATGCGCTTCTTCTATATCCATATTGAGTTGCATATTTTTATGTTTTCTCAAATACTGTAGCGATTCATTTACCATGATGCGTTTCATCCAGCCTTCAAAATTGCCTTCACCTGTATATTGATTTATTCTTTCAAATATTTTGGTGAAAGCTGTGATCATCACACCTTCAGCTTCAAGCATGTCTTTTACATACCTTCTGCAAAGGCTTAACATCCTTCCGGAATATTTATCAAACAAGGCTTTCTGAGCACTTGCTTTCTGCTTAATACAGCCTGCTATTAAGTCTTCTTCCGTTTTAGATTTGTTGATAAACACTTTCATTATTGCTGGTTACATCTAGAAGATGCAAGTAAGTTATGATCGGTTGCGTGGGTAGTTGATAATTTTTAGAAATTTAGTGTTTTTTTACATGATAATTAAATGTAATCGTTCAAAAAGCTTTCTTATTTGGTTTATAGGCCTATTTTGAATATTGTATTGACACAATTTTTTTTTATTAACTTTTATCATCAAGGTGATTTAGGACGGATTTTTATTCTCCGGTTTTAATCTTTATAAGTCATTCATGTAATTCTAATATATATTTTGATATGAATTAATTAGATTGATATCAAAATTAAAATTTCTCACTATGAAGAAACTTACATTAATTCTAGCGCTAGCTTTAATTACCTATCATGGCTTTAGCCAAGGTACAATGTTGTTAAGGCAACCCACTATTTCCAACGAACATGTAGTATTTGTTTACGCCAATGATCTTTGGAAAGCTCCAATATCAGGTGGAGATGCCATCAGATTAACCACCAATGAAGGTTATGAATCATCCCCTCATTTTTCTGATGATGGAAAGTGGATTGCATTTAGCGCCCAATATGATGGTAATACTGATGTATATGTGATGCCTGCTGACGGAGGTTCTCCTAAAAGACTAACTTTCCACCCTGATTCTGATTATGTTCAAGGCTGGTCAGCAGAAGGGGACATAATATTTAGAACTGGAAGACAGGCGCATCCTACTAAAACATCACAATTATATACTGTAAAAGCAGAAGGTAGCTTTCCTCAACCCTTAATTGATATAAGAGCTGCATATGGAGAAGTATCAGCTGATGGAAAGCATTTAGCCTATACTCCAATAACTTCTTGGGATCCAGAGTGGAGGAATTATCGTGGTGGCCAGGCAATGCCTATTTGGATTCTGAATTTGGAATCAAAAGAATTAGTACGAACACCCCAAAAAGATAAAGAAAGACATTTGGATCCAGTTTGGGTAGGAAATAAAGTGTATTATCTATCTGAAAGAGATTACGTTAGTAACATTTGGAGTTTTGATATTTCCTCTCAGGAAGAAGAACAAATTACATTTCATAAGAAATTTGATATTAAAAGTTTAGATGCTTTTGGAGATCAGATTGTGTACGAACAAGGTGGATATATTCATTTACTCAATACTTCTGATAAAAGCACAAAACAGTTGGAAATCAATGTAGCAGGAGATTTAAATTTCAGCCGTGAAAGATGGGAAGATGTAAATGCGAATAATGTTACAAATCCGAATTTATCGCCTAATGGAAAGAGAGCGATATTCGAATATAGAGGTGATATTTTTACATTTCCTAAAGAGGAGGGGAGTTGGAGAAACATCACACAAAGCAGTGGTGTTGCTGATAGATTTCCTATTTGGTCGCCAAAAGGAGATAAAATCGCATGGTTTTCAGATGAAAGCGGAGAATATCAATTGTTAGTAGCTTCTCAATTTGGAGAGAATAAGAAATCGTATCCTTTAAAGAATCCAACATTCTATTTCACACCCGACTGGTCTCCGGATGGAAAGTATATTAGTTATACCGATACCGATTATAACTTATGGTATATCAATATAGAAAATGGAGCTGTTAAGAAAGTAGATACAGATGGATATGCTCATCCTAATAGGACAATGAATCCTAATTGGTCTCCTGACAGTAGGTACATTGCTTATGAAAAGCAGCAGGATAGTCATTTTAAAGCGATTTTTATTTATGATATTCAAACTGGTAAAGCAACACAGGTTTCGGATCCTTTAGCAGATGCAACCTCACCTGTATGGGATCAATCTGGAGATTATCTTTATTTCTTAGCAAGCTCAGATTACGGTCTAAATTCTGGCTGGTTAGATATGAGTTCTTATGACCCATCTATTACAAGAAGCCTTTATGCTGTAGTACTTTCCGCAAATGGGACAGCACCTAATCTTCCTGAAAGCGATGAAGAGGATGCTAAAGCTTCAACAGATGAAAAGGATGATAAAGAAGACAAGGATGAATCAAAAGCCATTCAAATAGATTTTAATACTATTCAAGAAAGAGTTGTCGCCTTAAAATTAGATGCTCGTAATTATCAATTTATTAAATCTGCTCAGGCTCACAGCTTATATATAGCGGAGTCTATTCCTAATCAACGTGGGTTAAAGGTACATAGCTATGATGTGAAAAAGGAAAAAGCAGATGATTTTGCTGAGGGAATAAGCCAGATGGTATTATCAAAAGATGGTAAGCATACCTTATTTCAGCAAAATGGTAGCTGGAGTATTACTTCAACTAAAGGAAAGGCTAAACAAGATGATAAAATTTCAGTATCTGCGTCTATGAAAGTCAATCCTAAAGAAGAATATGCACAAATTTTCAAAGAAGGATGGAGATTTATGCGTGACTTCTTGTATGTAGATAATGTCCATGGTGCACCTTGGGATAAAGTATATAGTTGGTATCAACCATGGGTTAAATATGTTAATCATAGAACAGATTTAAATTATTTAGTTGATATTTTGAGTGGTGAAGTTGCTATTGGTCATTCCTATGTTTCAGGGGGTGATATGCCAGATTTAGACAGAATACCTGTTGGACTACTCGGAGCTGATTATGAAATAGCAAATGGATATTATCGCATTAAAAAAATATATGATGGAGAACATTGGAATCCTGATATCGAATCGCCTCTTGGGTTGACAGGTCAAAATGTTAATGAAGGAGATTATATAGTGGAAGTGAACGGTAGAAAGTTAACAGCGAATGATAATATTTATGATCTTTTTGCTCAGACTTCTGGTAGAGTGATTTCTTTAATGGTAAATGATAATGCTTCAATGTCAGGCGCTAGGAGAGTATATGTGAAACCAGTATCTAGTGAATATAGATTAAGATATATTGATTGGGTTGAGGGGAATAGAAGAAAAGTAGATGAAATGTCAAATGGGAAACTGGCGTATGTATATATTCCAAATACGAGCGGTCCTGGATTTACTAGTTTTAACAGATATTATTTTGCTCAGCAAGACAAAAAAGGAGTAGTCTTAGATGAAAGAAATAATGGAGGAGGTTCTGCTGCAGATTATATGATTGATATCTTAACTAGAGAACCTATTGGTTATTTTAATAGTAAAGCAGGAGATAATCGTCCATGGACTTCACCAATTGCAGGTATTTGGGGACCTAAGGTGATGATTATTAATGAAAGAGCAGGCTCAGGTGGTGATTTACTTCCTTATATGTTTAAGAAAAAAGACATTGGTCCATTGGTTGGAACTCGCACATGGGGAGGATTAGTAGGGACATGGGATACACCTCGATTTATTGATGGAGGTAGAATGGTAGCGCCAAGAGGAGGTTTTTATGATACTGATGGAGAATGGGCAGTAGAAGGCGAAGGAATAGCTCCAGATGTTGAAGTGATTGACGACCCTAAAATGGCATTAGAAGGTAGAGATGCACAATTAGAAAAAGCAGTGGAGCAAGCATTAAAACTATTGGAAACGGAAGAGTTTAATATGAAGGCAGAACCGGAAGCACCGGTTAGATGGAAACGACCAGAAGGCTGGGATAAAGATTGATAAGCATATTTAAATTCAACAAAAGAGCATTAGATAATCTGATGCTCTTTTTTTTGTGGCAATTTCACCGGATGAATTCCGCTATTCACCTAGTTTTTTCATGCTACAGCCTAGAATGATTTACAATAAGTAATCATTTACTCTATTATTGTATCGAACTTAAATCTTAATATAGATGGAAAATAGAAATCGGTATTCAGGAAAGAATAACTTCTCCTTTGGTTTTATTCTACTCTTCATTGGTAGTGTTTTATTATTAGATAGACTTGATATTATTAGCTTTAGCTGGGTCTTTAGTTGGCCGTTTATCATGATTGGCTTTGGTGTATTTTTACTAATACGGCATGAGGGAAAGAATTTATTTGGTTTATTTTTAATCCTCTTTGGAACCTTCTTTTATCTCAGAAGAGAAAATTGGATACCTGATGAATATTATGAATTTATATTACCAATTGGGATAATAGCAGTTGGTCTGTATTTGATTTTGAATAGGCGATCTAAAGGTTCTTTGGATGAATTCTCTGATGAAGAAAAAAAAAGCTTTGAATCATCAGATCCAGAGATAGTGAATAGTGATTATATAAAGGCTGAATCAGTATTTGCAGGATTACAAAGAAGATTAATCACTAAAAACTTTAAAGGTGGTAAAATTACCACAGCTTTTGGAGGTGCAGATATTGATCTGTCGAAGGCTGAAATAAAGGATAAAGCGGTCTTAGATGTTGAAGTTATTTTTGGAGGTTTAAAATTAATTATTCCACCTCATTGGGAAGTTCAAGCAGATGTAAGTAATGTCTTTTCTGGCATAGAAGATAAAAGAGCGTTTCCTTCTATTAATGAAAGTGATAAAAAAACACTTTATATTAAGGGCTCAGTTAGTTTTGGCGGACTCCAATTTAAATCTTATTAAATAAATTATGATAATTAGTTTTCTTCATCAGCGGAATAATGCATGGCTTAAACTAATTATCATATTTCTATTATTGTTGTCACTTTGCACATTACTTTTTATGTATTATGGGCAAAGTGTATGGGCATCTTTAATAGATAATTCCATATTCAGTTTATTGCTTTTTTCAGCATTTATCATTTTGGAAAATGTATTTAAGAACTATATACCTACAGCTAAAAACCGCATATTAGTTTACATTATTCCACTTGTAATTTCTATTGCTATATTGTTTTTGGGAGATTTCATACTTCAAAAACTTGCTATTTCTTCAGAAATAAATCAGGATTTTTTGGATCAAGTATTTGTTTTAAGAGCCTTTATAATTTCTATAATTTTAGTTTTTTACACAGTTTTAATTAACATAAATGCTAAAATAAAAGAACAGAAAGAGATAGAAGAAAGAGAAAATAAGATTCAGCAATTAGCGAAAGAATCAGAATTATATCAGCTAAAACAGCAATTACAGCCTCATTTTTTGTTCAATAGTTTGAATTCTATTAGTGCCTTAATTAACCAAAAACCAGAAAAGGCGCGAGAAATGACTTTACAGCTTTCTGACTTTTTGCGAAACACAATTAAGAAAGAAGCCAATAATTGGATTACTGCGGAAGAGGAATTGAAATTTTTAAAATTATTCACTGATATAGAAAATGTCCGCTTTGGTCATAGGTTAGCAATAAAGTTTCAATTCAATGATGAGCTTATGGAAATGAAACTTCCTCATTTATTGATTCAGCCTATATTAGAAAATGCTATTAAGCATAGTTTGTATACTCTAGAAAATGATGTTGAAATCAATGTTTTATTTGATCAGTATCAAAATAATTTAAGAGTAAGGATTACAAATCCATATGATTCAAAAGTTGGACAGGCAAAAGGAAGTGGATTTGGACTTGATGCAGTTAATAGAAGACTTTTCCTTATTTTTGGAAGATATGATTTATTAAAAATTACAGATCAAGATCAGACCTTTATGGTAGATTTAACTATCCCTCAACAAAAATGAAAAGAACCATAATTATTGATGATGAACCACTTGCAGTTAGCCTTGTAGAGGAATATCTACAAAAGCATACTGATTTTGAAATAGTAAAAACCTGTAATAATGGTTTTGAAGGAATAAAAGCCATTCATGAATACAATCCAGATTTAATATTTTTGGATGTTCAAATGCCAAAAATTAATGGTTTTGAGATGCTTGAATTACTAGATGAAGTTCCTTCAGTAATTTTCACTACAGCCTTTGATGAGTATGCTTTAAAAGCCTTTGAAGTTCATGCCGTTGATTATTTATTAAAACCATTTTCACAAGACCGTTTTGATACTGCATTAAATAAGTATAAAGAAGCGAATCACGCAAAAAATATTTCTAAGCTGATAGAGGATGAAAATCTACTCCAGAAAGAATTCCTTAATCGAATAGTGCTAAAGGAAAAAAATGATATTAAAATCATTCCTGTTGAGGAGTTAATATTTTTGGAGGCTAATGATGACTATGTAAACATTTACACTAAAGACGGGAAGTTTTTAAAAAATAAGACCTTAAGCTATTTTGAGAATAGTCTTGATCATAAAGTCTTTGTTCGAGTTCATCGCTCTTATATTGTAAAGGTAGCTGAAATCACTAAAATTGAGCATTATAAAAAGGATAGTTATATCGTGATTTTAAAATCAGGTGAGCAAATTCCAGTCAGTAAAACGGGTTACCCAAAACTAAAAAATGCTTTAGGGTTATAAAAGAGGCCATGTTTATATACATGGCCTTTCTGATTAGAATAGAATTAAACTTATAAAAGTGTAGTTGGGCATATATATTCAGATACAGGTATTTCTGTTTCCTTAATAGCTTTAAAGCCTCCCCTTACATCTTCAAAATTATCATAACCTCTTGCTTTCAGTATAGAGGCCGCAAGCATACTTCTATATCCTCCTTCACAATGCAAAATAAATTCTTGATCTTTAGGGATTTCTGCTAAATGCTGATTAATTTGATTTAAAGGGATGTTTTCAGCTCCAATTATATGTTCTGAATCAAATTCACTTTTCTTTCTTACATCAAAAATAATCGGTGAATTATTCATTCTTCCTGCTAAATCTTTAGCATCAATTCTATGAATAGTATCTATTTCTTTATGTGCGTACTTCCAATTGTTAAAGCCTCTGTCTAAATAGCCAATAGTATTGTCATATCCCACTCTAGATAATCTGATCATGGCTTCCTCTTCTTTGCCTTCTTCCGTCACTAAAAGAATTTTTTGTTTGATATCAGGAATCATTTCACCTACCCACATAGCAAAGTTTCCATCTAAACCTATATTTATGCTGTTAGGTATAAAGCCTTTTGCAAATTCTTCAGCATCTCTTGTGTCCAAAACTAATGCTCCGGTTTCATTTGCAGCTGCTTCAAAAGCCCCTGGGCTGAGAGGATGTTTAGCTTTTTCCATTACCGTATCAATGCTTTCATATCCTTTGATATTCATCAAAACGTTTTTTGGAAAATAGCCTGGAGGAGCGGTCAGGCCAGTCAATAGTTTTTCTATAAACTCTTCCTTGCTCATCGATTGTAGGGCATAATTTGTTTCTTTCTGATGACCTAATGTGTCTGTTGTTTCTTTACTCATCATTTTACCGCAAGCACTACCCGCCCCATGATTAGGATAAACTATTAACTTATCGTCCAATGGTAAGATTTTATTATGAAGAGAATCATATAGTAAGCCTGCTAGTTTTTCTTCTGTTAAATCTTCAATTACATGCTGTGCTAAATCTGGTCTACCTACATCGCCAATAAATAAGGTGTCACCAGTAATGATACCGTGATCTCTACCTTTTTCATCAATTAATAGATAAGTAGTACTTTCCATTGTATGACCTGGAGTATGTAATACTTTCACTTTATAATTACCTACAGTAAATAAATCATTGTCGGCTGCTACAATTGCTTCAAATTCTGGTTTTGCAGTAGGACCATAAACAATTTTAGCTCCAGTTTTCTTTGCCAAATCTAAGTGACCACTCACAAAATCTGCATGAAAATGAGTTTCAAATACGTATTTAATTTTTGCTTTATCCTTATTTGCTCTGTCAATATAAGGTTGCACTTCTCTTAAAGGATCAAAGATTGCAGCTTCTCCATTGTTTTCTATATAGTAGGCTGCATGTGCTAGACATCCGGTGTAAATTTGTTCGACTTTCATAGCTCAATAAAAATTTAGTTTATACAATTTTACGAGCTGTAAATCAGTCAGTTAGTAACTTTGGTAACCTTTCTTCAATACAATGATGAGAATCATTTTGAATAATGATTTATGTCATAAAAACCGTTAATTTAGAAAAAAATGGCAAAGAAATTTTACTTACTAAATGCCAGTGAATAATTCAAAAGATTCTAGATAATCGGGAATGAAAATATTTTTATGACCACTTTGTTCAAGCTCATTTTTCAAATGCTTCATAGCTTCCAATTCACCATGGACGATAAAGGTAAATTTTAATGCATTTGTAAATGATTCATACCATCTGATTAATTCCAGTTGATCAGCATGGGCTGATAAACCATCTATTTTTGTGTAATGACATTTGATGGATTTTTCTTCTCCGTAAATTCTCACGCTTTCCTTACCCTCTAAAATATCTCTACCTCTAGTGCCTACTGCCTGAAATCCAACCATTAGTAATAAATCATTTTCATTGCCTAAGCGATTAAACAAATGGTGAAGAATTCTACCCCCGGTAAGCATTCCACTAGCGGAAATAATAATGGCTCTATTTTTTAATTCATTAAGTAGTTTGGATTGCTGATGTTCCTGTACATAATGAAAGTTTTTAAAATTAAAGATCTCTTTATCCTTTAACTTATGGCGATCACTATATTTTTCATAGAGATTGGTCACGCTTATCGCCATTGGACTGTCAATGTAAACTGGGATATGCGGAATCTGGCCGGTTCTCATTAATTCATACAGGTAAAATAATAGATTTTGAGTTCGACCTACTGTAAATGCAGGGATCAAAATGACACCATCATTTAAATGATATAAAATATTCTGTTTTAACTCATCCTGAACTTTAGAAACTTCATTTATTCGGTCTCCATAAGTGGATTCCATAAATAATACATCTGCATTTTTGAAATGAGTGGGAGAATTTAATATGGGGTCAGAATCTCTTCCGAGATCTCCACTGAAAAGAAGAGTCTTTTCTTGGTTTTCACCTTTCAAAATAATTTTTACTGATGCAGCACCTAAAATATGTCCTGCTGGATAAAATATAATTTGAACCTTATCATTAAGGTCGAAGGGTCTTTCGATCTTTTGGGGAACCAAGGTCTTTAATGCCGCTTCAGCATCTTTTTGATCATACAAGGCTAATGGGTTTTTGTGCTTAGAAAAGCCTTTTTTCTTAGCGTACTCTGCTTCCTCTTCCTGAAGTTTGGCTGAATCTAACCACATAATTTCAAGAAGGTCAGCTGTTGCATCTGTACAATATACTTTTTTATTGTATCCTTGTTTAATCATTCTTGGAACGTAGCCAGAATGATCTAAATGTGCATGTGTGAGAACAATTGCATCTATTTCTTCTACATTAATGGGGAAATCATCCCAATTTCGCAATCGAAGGGTTTTTAAGCCTTGAAAAAGCCCACAATCAACTAATACTTTAAAATCGTCTATTTCTAACAGAAATTTTGATCCTGTTACGGATTGTGCGCCACCCAAAAATTTTACTCTTACGTCCATATTGATCTACTTATGTAGCATTTAACACTAGCAAACTATCAATTTAAACGTAAAACTTGTATGAAATGAATGATTATTTTGAAAATATTATGAGCTAAGGGTGGAGGAGTGAAAAAACAAACTCATGTCAGACTGAATTGCTGACATGAGTTCAATTTTATTAATCTGCAGAAATTCGTCCTGCGCTATTGCTCTCACTGTCTAAGCGAGGTCTTCCTTGATAAGTAATTTTTGAAGCACTACTAGCTTCTGCATTTAAATAATCAGTAACGTAAACTTCGGCTTTAGCAGCACTTGAAGCTTCAATATCAGCTCTTTTTACTTTTAATCCATAAGCCTCCAATTTTGCTGCACTGCTAATATCTAAGTTGAAGTAGTTAGCTACTCCTTTTAATCTTGATCTTCCTGCACTAGATAAATCCATGTTGATTTCATTATAGTCCAGATCAGCATATAATCTGGCACCACTTCCAATATCTAAAGTAAGTTTGCTACCTTCCATTTTCTGAACATTAGCAGTAGCTCCAGATGTTACTTCTAAATTATTTAATTCTGGCATTCTGATAATACACTTCACTTTAGGGAACTGTGAATCCCAGTCCCAATCTTTTGAAAAGAATTTCCATTCTACTTCCTCTCTATCAAAATAAACTTTCAATCTGTTATTTTGAACTTCAAACCGGAAGTCTTCCAAATCATCCGTGTCATCAGTAACCACTTGTAAACCATAGTCATTCGATTGAATTACTTCAATCATGATTCCTGTATTTGCAGATATTTCATCGAAATCTGAGATTTCATAGGTTCTAGTATAAGCATCATCATCAAATTCTAATGATGGACCGAAGAACAAATCGGTATTAGATCTAAAATCATCATCTGATTCGTAATATGATCTTTTCGTTTCTTTTTTATCAGTACAAGTCAAACATTTTAAGTCTCCATTTTCTTCAAATGTCCATCTGTTATTGGGGATTTGACTTACACTATACCCATTAATATAAATTGTATTTTTTAGGATATGTCTCATTTTTCTACCCATCTCAAACTCTTGTCCATAAGGTACATATAAGGTCATATCTAACCTTTGTCCTCTGAATGGCGCATCTTCTTGAAACTGAATATTCGAA
This sequence comes from Marivirga arenosa, assembly GCF_030503895.2. Taxonomy (GTDB): domain Bacteria; phylum Bacteroidota; class Bacteroidia; order Cytophagales; family Cyclobacteriaceae; genus Marivirga; species Marivirga arenosa. Next base: position 316,276 of record NZ_CP129970.2, on the reverse strand, counting down.
TCGAACCATAAAATACTGTCACTTTTCAACTCTACATTGTGGCTTACCTTTTCCGCATTCTCACTAGCTTCAACTCTGGTGCTGCCTTGTGCTTTAAATCGTTTTTCTAATTTATAAACATCGCCTTCATATCCTCTGATTTTTAGATCAGTAACATCATAATCTTCATAACCTACTTCATTTAATTTAAGAACAGCCACCTTATTATTTAGATTATACTCCTCTGTTATTACTACTTCTCCATCAGATTTAAACTCCATAACTTGCGCTGGTATTAAAAATGCGCCTGTTATTAAGCTTACAAACCAAATAGCGATCAAAGAGAATGCGACAGTTCTGTTCATTAACCATTTTCTAGCCATCACACTAATACCTGCAACCGCTAGGAATAATGCTGGGATTAAGGATAATAAGAATACAACAATAATTAATTCTGCAGAAAAGGTATTGGCAATCAGTTGAGGCGGAATATCAAAGAAATTAAAAATTGAGGCATCTATCAATAAGCCTTGGCTGATAATAAGCAAAACAATCGAGGTAACCGCAGATGATAAACCCACCACAGTTAATACAATACCCAATACGATTCTTGCAGCTTCTACTAAGAAGTTAACTAAAGGACCTAGTATTTTTGCTAAACCAGTTAAAATAATTGCTATTAACCTGAAAGGAAATAATAAGATTTTAACTAATAATGACTCTTCACCATCTTCAACCTTTAAGCTCGATTTAATATTCTTTTCAATATTACTTAAGGTAATGGGGGTTCCTTCCATCTGCATTTTCTCAGTTACTGTTTTCGCAGAAGGAGTAATAAACCATAAGACTAAGTAAATAATTAAGCCTGCTCCTCCTGGAATTAAGAGTAATACAAATAGTATTCTAATGATGGCAACATCAGTTCCAAAATAAGCTGCTAATCCTTTTGCTACACCGCCAATTACTCTGTTTTCTTCACTTCTATATAGCTTTTTTACCTTGTCATCCTCTTTAAGATTTGGATTTGCGGGTAAGAAAATCCACATTAAAATGTAACCGATAAAGATTATGGCAGAGGTAGGTTGGAAAGGAATAAGTCCTAAGAACCCTACTATGAATAATAATCGTATCCATAAAACGTCAATACTAAAGTAATTCGCTATACCTGCTGCAACACCTCCAAAAATATATCTTTTAGTGTCTCTGTATAACTTTCTTTCTCCTTCACTTGCTTGGCTTTCATAGCTTTCAGTAGTGTTTTCTTCAAAAGCTTCATCCGTTTCTTCAGCTTTTTTGAAATCTTCAATGCTACCTAACGTAATCATTAAAGCTTCTACATCTTCAAGCTCAATTACTTGCTTGTCTTCCTTAAGTTTAGCTAAGAAAATTTCAGCAATACGATTTTCAATATCGCTAATGATTTCCTGACTGTCCTTAAAATCTGAAAAATAACGATTGATGGCATCCAGATAGTTTTTCAGCTTGTCAAAGCCGTCTTCTTCTATGTGGAAAATTATGCCTCCTATATTTATACTTATATTCTTTTTCATTGCTTTAAAATTAAGATTTTTTGATTAATGATTTTGAGAAATTATTAGCCAATTAATTTTCCTCTTTTTCAGATTTAAGTTCATCATCTGTTTTTTTCTTGATTCTTTTGGCTGATTTATTAATCTCAATCCAAGTTTCATCCAATGCTTTAATTGTATTTTGTCCGCTCTCAGTTAATTGATAATATTTTTTAGGCAGACCACTTTGCGTCTGTGACCATTCATATTGAACTAAATCTTCTTGCTTCAATTTCATTAATAAAGGGTATATGATACCTTCAACTTTAATTAAATCTTCTTCAAGTAATTCGTCAATGATATCGGAGGCGTAAATTTCACCTCTTCTTAAAATCTGCATCACACAATATTCCAGAACCCCAGTCCTTAATTGTGTTTTTATCTTTTCTGCTAACATAGAATTATCATTTATTGATTAATTAATTATGGACCCAATGCCATTGTCTCTTATCCTATGCCAAGATGTGTACCATATTAATTTAACTAGTGAAATGATTTGCACTATTTTGATTAAAAAGTGCCTTTACATCAAATAAAATGGTGTTATTTATTTTTTTATTGAATTAAAGCAGGAAATCTAATGTTGAGGATTTGTTCGTGAAAGGTCAATTTCTTCCGATAATTGTTCGAAAGTGAACAATATAATATGCCTTGAATTGCTAGATTTAAGTTGAAATCTACCCTTAGAAATTCAGATATGAATATCAACTTATAACTATAATTCTTATTTTTGAAAATTAAAGAACCCAATATTTAATGCGTAATCTCATTTTACTATTTTTATTATTAACCTCATCTCTTGAATTGTCTGCGCAGATTTCAAAACCAAAATATGCGAATGAGTTTTTATCTATTGGTGTGGGAGCTAGAGCTTTTGCTTTAGGTGGAGCTACAGTGGCATCAGTTGAGGGAGCATCAGCTGGTTATTGGAATCCTGCAAAGTTATCATCGTTAGGAAGTGATTATGCTTTAGATTTAATGCATGCAGAATATTTCGCAGGAATTGCGGCATATGATTATGCCGCTTTTGCGACAAACATTGATGAAAAAAGTAACATGGGGTTTTCAATCATTAGATTTGGAGTTGATGATATACCAGATACTCGGTTTATCTATGATGCAAATGGAGCCTTAAATTATGACAATATACGATTCTTCTCTGCTGCTGATTATGCTTTTCAATTTTCTTATGCCAGAGAATTAGATTTTTTGGAAGGGCTTTCAGCAGGTGCTAATATGAAAATAATTCACAGAACTGTCGGTGAATTTGCTACAGCCTGGGGATTTGGCTTTGACTTAGCAGCGCATTATAAATGGAAGAATTTTGATTTTGCTTTAGTAGGGCGTGATATTACAGGAACCTTTACTAGTTGGTACCATAATATAACTCTGATTGAAGATATCTATACTCAAACGAATAATACAATTCCTGAAAACACTACTGAATTGGCAGTACCTCGTGTAATATTAGGTACTGCCTATACGCAAGAGCTACCTTATAAATTCTCTATAATGGGAGAGTTTAATTTTGATGTAACCTTTGATGGTGCTCGAAATACTTTTGTTAGTGAAGAAAATTTCTCTATTGATCCTAAAGGAGGAATTGAAATTGCATATGACAATATGGCTTTTCTAAGATTTGGAGGAAATAATCTCCAAAAGATTAAAAATTTTAATGGTTCAGAGAGATGGAACGGTCAAGCAAATATTGGATTGGGATTTAAATATAGAATACTACAAGTTGATTATGCTTTCACTGATTTGGGAAATAGTTCTGAATCTCTTTATTCTCACGTCTTCACTTTAAAATTGAATTGGAATGCGAAGGAATAGGGTAGTATTTATTATATCGTTTTTATTTCAGTTTACTCAACTACTTGCTCAAAATCCTCAGTCATGGATTAATTATAATCAAACTTATTATAAAATCTCAACAGCAAGTAATTCGCCTTACCAATTAACTTATAATGATTTATTAGAGGTCGGAATTCCTTTAGCAACTATTGATGCAAGAGCCATAAGAATGTATCATCGTGGAGAGGAGGTAGCAATTAGAATTACAGGACAAAATGATGGACGAATTGATCAAGGGGATGTAATTCAATTTTTGGGAAAATCCAATGATGGGGTTTCAGACACACCATTATATCAAAATCCATCAGATCAGGCTCATCAATATTATAATCTATTTTCTGATACCACCGCTTATTTTTTAACATGGCGGTTAGACGGTACAGCAGGTAAGAGAATGATAGAAAGAAGTATTGTTAATAATACAAGCAGTTTAGCAGCTGAAGAATCAATATTACAATCAAAATTGCAACTATACACTCAAAATGGAGACAGAGGTCAACGTTATAGCCCCCAAGATGATGTTTATAAATCTTCCTTTGATTTAGGTGAGGGATGGACTGGATCGGCTTTTACGGCTTCAACAGATTTTACACTCTCCAATATTGTTAAAGAGAATAGATCAGCAGCTTTACCTGAACTTGAGGTATTAATACAAGGCCGAAATATGCGTTTACATCAAACAGAAATACTAGTAGGACCTAATACTGGTAATCTTCGATCAATTGGGGTAGTCAATTTTGAGGAATATCAATACCAATTATTAAATGCTGAATTGCAGTGGGAGGATATCAATACTGATGGAACAATGATAGTTCGCGCTATACCTCAAGCTGAGGGAGCAGATAGAATTTCTTTATCCTATATTAAATTAGATTATCAAAGAAATGCAGATTTAGAAAATGAATCGGGTATTCAGTTTAGTCTAAATCCAAATCCTAATTCTGAATCTTATGTGAGCTTTACAAATACCAATAGTAGTGCACGACTTTACAGAGTGGATATTTATAATGAACCAGAGCTATTGTTAACCAATCGAAACGGTTCTGAAATCAATACTGTAGTCCAAAATACATTAAATGGCGCAAAGCTATACATTCAAAATCAGAATTTCTTAAGTCCTAAAATTGAGAAAGTTAGTTTTAGAAATTTGGCTAATTTAAACCCTGATTATGTAATAATTAGTCATCCTCAATTAATGAGGCCTAGCGGAGAGTATAGCAATCCTGTAGCTGCATATTCTGCTTACAGGGCTTCAACTACTGGTGGAGGATATGATACACTTACAGTTGATATAAATCGATTATATAACCAGTTCAATTATGGAGAAATCTCACCTCTAGCTGTTTATAGATTTACTGAATATTTGGTTCAAAATACCAAAGCTAAAATGGTTTTTATAATTGGGAAAGGAACCAATTGGTATCATAATTATTACAGAAGAAATGAAATAACTGATGATTTATACAATGATTTTGTTCCACCCGCAGGTTCACCTGGTTCCGACAATTTATATGGGTTTGATTTAATAGATAATGCCAGAGCATCTATATCCTTTGGCCGTTTAAATGCACATAATAGTCAAATTGTAGCTAATTATTTAGATAAGATAAAGGATATGGAATCTCAGGAATTTGATGATTTGAGAAGGAAACATTTCCTAAATCTTAGTGGTGGGGTTTCTTTTACTGAAGTGAATCGATATATCAATTATATCAACGACTTTGCTAGCGCTGAAATAAGGCCTTATATCGGAGGAGATTATTCTAACCTAACCAAGGAAACTACCCAAGTTGTGGAGTTTATAAATGTATCTGAAGAAATTAATAAAGGAGTTAATTTGATTACTTTCTTTGGTCATTCTAGTCCCAATACTGCAGACATCGATATTGGACTTGTTTCGAACGAAAATTTGGGTTATGAAAATCAAGGGAAATACCCCTTTATTCTAATTAATGGTTGTGATGCAGGGGCTATTTATCAAATCGCTAAAAATGCAGATGTATTTGGCGAAAATTGGATCAACACAGCAAATAAGGGTGCTTTAGGGATGATTGCTCATTCCTATTTAGGGTTCTCAAATGAATTGAAACGCTACAGCGATATATTTTTTGCAAAGGCATATAACGATTCGGTTTTAATTAATGAACCCATAGGAATCGTTCATAAAGCAATAACAAATTCATACTTGGATATATTTGGTGCCAATCCTTCGCCTCTGTATATCTCTCAGGCACAACAGATGAATTTGATGGGAGATCCCGCATTTAAACTATTTCCTGCTGAAAAGCCTGATTATGAAATAACGGATGAATCATTGGAGGTAGTTTCTTTTGATGGGAATGAAATTGATGCCTTAACTTCTGAATTTGGGATAGATGTGATCATTAATAATTATGGCATAACAGTTGAAGATTCCTTAGCTATTTTAGTAAAAAGAAATTTGCCTAATGGAGAAATAATTGTTCAAGACACACAATATGTGGCACCAGTATATTATCAGGATACGGTTCAGATTAAAGTAATAAATAATAGGCCAGAAAGTTTTGGACAAAATATATTTGAAGTTATAATTGATCCTGCTGGCAAAGTAGATGAACTCAACGAAAATAATAATACAGCTCAGATTGAATTCTTCATTTCCTTAGGTACAACACTTAATTTATATCCCTACAATGATGGAATAATAAATAATCAAAATATTACCTTAAAAACACAATCAATTGATTTAAAGTCTCCTGTACGAGATTTTTCATTTCAATTAGATACTGTTCCTACTTTCAATAGTCCATACTTACAATCCCAAACCATAAATGCGAGAGTAATAGCAGAATGGCAGGTAAATTTATTGGCTGTAGAGGATCAGAATTATTACTGGAGAAGCAAATTTGCAAACCCTCAAGCAGGTGAATTAGATGAATGGTCGAATTCAAACTTTGTTTACAATTCAAATTTAGCTCAAGGTTGGCGTCAGAATTCTATTAATCAGATTTCAAAAAATAATATTGAAGGGATTACCATTTCAAATACATGGAGCTTTGAAGAAAATAACTTTGACTTAAGTGTTGTAGCTCCTGCTAATAGTCAAACAGATAATATCAGTATTAAAATCAATGGGAATGAATATGCCACTTTTGGTAGTCAGTTGGGGCCTTGTGCTATAAATACACTTAATTTAGTAGCATTTGATAAATCAACTGGCGTGCCTTATGTAATCCTATCGAATGGAAGTTTTGATGTGTTAGATCCCTTATCATGTGGGATTAGACCACAAGTCATTAATCAGATTAGAAATGGACAATTAGCACAACCGGAAGAGTATTTTAAGAAATATTTTGATGAATTAGCTGAAGACGACTTTGTATTGATTAGTTCATATGATAGTGTAGCATGGAATGTGTTACGCGCTAATAATAGAACAGAATTATTGAACTTAGGTGCTTCTTCATCAGCGATAGATAATTTACAAAATGGAGAGCCTTATATATTATTGGGAAGAAAAGGTGCAGGAGAGGGTAATGGGATTGAAGTTTTGGCTGATCCCAATAGTACTACTTCAACTAAAGAACAAACTATTAACTTGGATGACATAATAAATGCGCGTTTTGAATCAGGAAGTATAGTTTCTAGAATTATAGGTCCAGCAAAATCTTGGGATCTATTAGATGCTAATTTTATTAATGTTGAAGCATCTGATATAATTAGAATTGATGTATTTGGAATTGATACTTTATCTAATCAAACATTATTATTCTCAGATGTGAACCTACCGCTTAATATATCGAATATAAATGCTGAATTATATCCTCAATTAAGATTGAGAATTAATTTTTCTGACCCTACAAATTTAACACCTGCTGAACTCACTAATTGGGAAGTGACACATACTGAAGTACCTGATATTCTAATTTTACCAACTCAAGATACAGAAGAAATGAGAGCAGAATTGGCTGAAGGAGAAGTATATAATGCTTCATTTCAATTATTCAATGTTACTCCTAATGATTTTGATGACCCTATAATTTTAAATCGTGAGATATTTAACCGTGAAAGTAGACAGACTTTCAATGAAAAGATACAGTTTCCTGCTTTACTCAGCGAATCAGATACCACATTTAGCCTAGGTATTAATTCTGAAGCAAAAGTAGGTGAGAATGATTTAATCCTGAAACTGAATGATAATAACTTATACAGTGAGAAAAGATTTAGTAATAATCTGCTTAATTATAATCGATTATTCATGGTGCAGAAAGACTCACTTCCACCATTGATTGAAGTTACTTTTGATGGAATTAGTATTCTAGATGGTGATATAGTATCACCCCAACCTTTTATTCAAATTGAATTAAAAGATGAAAATCAACTCATTCAGAAAAAAGATACTACTGGAATTGAAATGGAATTACTAGAACAGTGTGAAGGATGCTTGCCACAGAGAATCAACTTTTCAAGCCCTAATGTTGAATGGATTCCAGCATCAGAAGGAAATGCTTTTACCATAAATTACCAACCTAATCCTTTAGAAGATGGAGATTATCAATTAAGAGTTCGAGCAACTGATGCTAGTGAGAATACAGCAGGGGAAGAGCCTTACAAAGTACGCTTTGAAGTAGTTAATGCATCTACTATCACAAATTTTTATCCTTATCCTAATCCATTTTCTACCAGCACACGCTTTGTTTTTACCTTAACAGGTAGCGACTTACCTCAAGAAATTAAAATTCAAATTTTAACGGTAACAGGTAGGGTAGTAAGAGAAATATTGCAAGATGAAATCGGGCCTATTCATATCGGAAATAATATAACTGATTATGCTTGGGATGGAAAAGATGAATTTGGTGATCGATTAGCAAATGGTGTTTATCTCTACCGAGTATTAGTACGTAAAGATGGAGCTTTTATGGAACAGAGAGCAACAGCGGGTGATAAAGCATTTACAAAAGGATACGGGAAGCTTTATATTTTAAGGTAATTTGCGGTCGAATATAAATTATTTCGTGTTGTTAACACTATTTAACACAAATCATAGTTGGTAATATACCTTAGTAGTTAATTTGCATAAAAATTATTCTAAAAGAACTATGATGAAGAAAGCACTATCAATTTTAACCACTTTTTATTTACTTTCTATTTCTCTGTCTCTAGCTCAGGGGGTAGAATTTTACACTAACGATGATGGAGATAAACATATTTGGGGGGAATTTCCAGTTCATCAATTACAAGAGGATACTACTTATTCAACTTGGTTTAACAAAGGCTATGAGAAATTCTCATTAGAGCAAAGAGAGTTAGAATGGACTAAAAAACTTCAGAACAAAGAAGTAGACATTTATTTAGGAACTTGGTGTGGAGATAGCCAGGAGTGGGTACCTCAATTTCTTAAACTTTGGGATGAATTAGGTTTAGAAAGGGATCAACTGAGATTCATTGCTCTTCATAGTTCTGATGAAAAATACAAACAAGGCCCTAATGGAGAAGAAAAGGGCTTAAATATTCACCGTGTACCTACCTTTATTTTTAAAGAAGATGGAAATGAAATTGGTAGAATAGTAGAATCGCCAAGTACAGATTTATTAACCGATGTTGCTCAGATTGCATTGGGATATCCATCAGCCCCTAATTATAAAGGAGCTAGTTATTTTCTTGATCTTTTTGATAAAATGACTATGGATGAGGTTTACGAAGATATCCAAAATATTTATAATACAGCTTATTATAAAGTAGGTAGATCTGCAGAGTTGAATACCTTGGGTAAGGTATTAAAAGCTGGGGGAAAAAATAAAGAAGCCTCACTTGTTTTTCAACTCAACACCTATTATCACTCCTCAGTATGGTATACTCATAATAGTTATGCAGAGCTTTTGACAGAAATGGAGAATTATTCAGAAGCAGTTAAAGCTTATGAGAAAGTAATATCCATATATCCTGATAATGAGAAAGCTAAAGCAGAGTTAGAAAGGATTAAACCACTGGCTTTAAAGCAAGAAGAAGAAAATGAAAGTATAGAAGGAGCTAATTAATATAGCTTCCTTCTTTATATTATTTTGATTAAACTGAAACCTAAAAATACTGCTAATAAACCTATTAGTATACTTCCAATTCCGTATAAAAGAAACAAGCCAAACTGACCATTTTGTAGGTAGCTTAAATTTTCAAAAGTAAAGGTTGAAAATGTTGTGTAACCTCCGCAAAAGCCTGCGATAAGTAATAGTTTAAAGTTTAATGATGGGTTTTCTAATTCATAGGCAAGGAAAATCCCTATTAAAAATGAACCTAAAATATTGGCTATTAAAGTACCGAATGGTAAAATTGTAGATAAATACTTTTGAGAAATTAAAGCTGTACCATAACGAGCAATACTACCTAATGCTCCACCTAAACCTACTAATAGTAAATTTTTTATCATTTTGAGGCATATTTACGTTTCCATTGATCACGATCATACACTAATTTACCTGCGGAATTCCATTCTTGGTTAATGTAGGGCTCAAAGTTTTTATCGAAAGGATCACGACCGTATTGAATGGTTTTTTTCCTTCTTCTTCTTAAATCATAATATTCAACCCATAAGCCTACTTTTTCATCAAATCTGTACTCACCTTGGACGGCTACTTGACCATTTTCATGAAAGTAAAGATAGGTTCCCTCTTTTTCACCATGTTCAATAGGAATTACTTCTTTTACCCGTTCTCGCTTTTCCTCATCATAATAGGTGATTTTAGAGTCAATAGGCCAACCTTTAAAATAGGTTAACTTATCTAATAAGATCCCGTTATTGTCATAGCGCATCCATCTGCCATGTTTTAGCCCATTCCAAAACATCCCTTTTTCAATTACTACCTCATCCTTTAATTTTTGGTATGGTCCATGTAATATTCCAGCAAATTTCGGGTCTGCATTTTTAGTACTTCTGATTTCTTTTCTTTGAAAATCATACCAATAGAAATCTCGGACATATGGATCGGGTTCCACAAATTCTTTTTTTAAGTAATTAAAGAGTTCACGAGTTACATTATTTCCATAACCTGAAAGCGTATAGCTCTTTCGAGTTTTCTTATCATAATAGAAGTTTCTTTTTGGTTTTTCTTCTTTCTTTTCTTCTTTGTCTTCTTCCTCTTCTTGTTCCGTGCTTAAGTCTATGGTAACAGGAGCTCCATCTAAAAATTGGAAAGTTTTTTTGATGGTGTCAGCTGGAGTTGGGATAGTATCCTGTGAAGCTTCTTCTTTTTTATCCTGCGCGATTAGTATAGTGGATAATGAGATGAAAAAAATTGATATGAGTAAGAATTTCTTCATATAGCCATTAACGAAAACAGCCCGAAGTTATTGAAAATTCCGGGCTGTCTCTAATAATTATTAATTTTTCAATTACGAATTTCTAATTATTTTTCCATCATTTCAACGCTACGGTTAATAAAGTCAGTCAAGTCTTTACCATTTAACATGTTTTGCGATAATAGCGCTAAATCATAGTTCTGCTTTGCAATATTTTTTTGCTCCTCTTCTTTTTCAGCTTTCAATATTTTGGAAGCCATCTTATGATTTGCATTCACAGTTAAATTATACTGATCTGGCATTCCACCCATGAAAGGCATTCCACCTCCAGTTTGCTGCATATCTTTCATTCTTCTCATAAATTCTGGCATTGTCAGTGATACTGGTAATTCATCAGGCGATAATGCTTCCACTGCAACCGTCATAGATTGATTATTGATGGCTTCTTCAAAAATCTTTTTAAGCTTTTCTTTTTCATCATCAGAAAGAACGCTTTCTGCTTTTTCATCCTTGTCAATTAACTTGTCTACAATATCAGCATCCACACGCTTGATATTTGTTTTCTCTAGTTTTTGTTCTAATTGATTGATGAAATGGGCATCAATTGGGCTATCTAATAAAACAACATCATAGCCTTTTTTCTGTGCTGAGTTAATGTATGCATGTTGCTTATCAGGATTTGAAGCATAAAGTATAGTCACATTCCCATCTTTATCGGTCTGATTACCAGCAATGCTTTCTTTATATTCATCTAAAGTGAAATATTTATCCTGTTCAATGCTTTGTAATAAGCAGAATTTCTTCGCTTTGTCATAGAATTTGTCATCACTCATCATTCCATACTTCACAAATAAGCCAATGCTTTCCCACTTCTCTTCAAATGATTTTCTATCATTTTTGTAAAGTTCAGCTAATTTATCCGCTACTTTTTTGGTGATGTGATTATTGATTTTCTTTACATTACTATCTGCTTGTAAGTAGCTTCTAGAAACGTTAAGAGGAATGTCAGGAGAGTCGATAACTCCATGCATTAACATCAAGAATTCAGGAACAACATCTTTTACTTCATCAGTAATAAATACTTGACGAGAATATAGCTGAATTTTATTCTTCTGAATATCAAAGTCATTCTTGATTTTAGGGAAGTATAATACTCCTGTTAAGTTGAACGGATAATCAACATTTAGATGAATCCAGAATAAAGGATCTTCACTGAATGGATATAATTCTTTGTAAAAGTCTTTATATTCCTGATCCGTTAAGTCAGCAGGTGCTTTTGTCCAGATTGGAGTAGTATTGTTGATTACCTTTGGTTTCTTTACCTTTTTCTCTTTGGCATCATCTCCTTCCCCTTCTTTTACTGTTTCTTCTGTTTCTCCAAATATGATTGGGATTGGTAAGAATTTACAATACTTGGTAAGAATTTCATTGATTCTGTATTCTTCTAAAAACTCTTTTGAATCATCATTAATGTGAAGAATAATTTCAGTCCCTCTTTCTTTCTTGTCACCCTCTTTTAATTCAAATTCAGTACTTCCATCACAAGTCCAATGAGCTGGTTTAGAGTCCTTTTCTCTTGATAAGGATATAATTTCTACTGTATCTGCCACCATAAAAGCAGAATAGAAACCTAAACCGAAGTGACCTATTATTCCAGATCCTTCACCTTTTTCTTTATATTTTTCTACGAATTCGGTGGCACCAGAAAAGGCAATCTGGTTAATATATTTTTTGATTTCTTCACCTGTCATACCGATACCTTTATCGATGACATGCAAAGTCTTTTTCTTTTTATCTATCTTGATTTCGATGCTAAGATCACCTAAATCACCCTCATATTCGCCTAAAGTACCTAGGCTTTTAATTTTTTGAGTAGCATCTACTGCATTTGAAACTAACTCACGTAGGAATACCTCATGATCAGAGTATAAAAACTTCTTTATTATCGGGAAAATATTTTCCGAATGAATCGAAATACTACCTTTCTCTTGCATTTTGTTTACTGTTTTGATTACAAACTCGCAAACCTCAATAGTTATTCCATTTGAATTTTTATGATCATTTGCTGTCAGCTTGTCATAAATTTTGAATTGGATAATGTCAACTATGAAAAAATAGCATTATTGTTAATTCACAATCAAAAAAAATGCCTCTCTAATATAGAAGCATTTTATATATTTTTCTTTATAGCTCCTTATTATCTCAACCTATCCATAGATCTTACAAGCCTTTCATCTTTTCTTATAAAACGAACAGCTAATGAATTGAATACTAGCGCTATGGCTGGGAGAAAAAGCCCGTAATTATAAGCTCCAGCTATACCTGGTAATACATTGCCTTCTGCTTGTGTAGTCCAATATGCAGATAAACCTAAAGCCGTACCGATTAAGATTGAATTCAGAGTTGAGAGCATAATCTGTCTCATTCTATTTTTATACATTCCAATGGCAATGAAAGCAACTAATGAACCTAAAAGTCCTAAAATTCCAGCAACAGCATATGGCATAAATTCTTGTTCTTCTCCTTGTTCTGGAATATTGGAAGTTTCTAATGCAAAAGCAGTAATCGTATAGGTAGCACCGGTTTCAGTATCCACTTTTTGCCATAAAGGTGAAAAAAGGAAAACTAGCATTGCTAACGCAACTATCAGTAAAAATATAGTTTGTATTCTTTGAAGCATCTAAAAATCTGTTTGATTATTTAATTGCAAATATACAGTAAAAAATACTTTAGCAAATGTAACAACACTAAAATAGAACTTAATTCTACATTTGATTTCAATATTTAAACCACCCTAGCTTTTGTTAGTTATGCATTATAAATGACTAACTAATATCATGTATGGTGAAATTATTTTATTTTGTATTAGTATTTTTAGTCCCCTTTCAAATCAGTAAGATGACAATATTTAACTTTAATAAGAATTCTGATTTATCTAATTGGTATGTGGTAGATGATAAAGTTATGGGTGGAGTTTCCGCTGGTTCTATCAGAATTAATGAAGAAGGGTATGCAGTTTTTAAGGGAGATGTTTCCTTAGAAAACAATGGTGGGTTTTCATCTGTCAGATACCGATTTCCTAAAATCGAGTTAACAGATTTTACAAAAGTTAAAATTAAATTGAAAGGTGATGGTAAAAATTACCAGTTCAGAATAAAGGCAAATTCAAATGATTATTATTCTTATACATTTACTTTTCAAACGACAAACAATTGGGATATTATCGATATTCCACTAAGTAGTATGTATCCTGTTTTTAGAGGTAGAAGACTTAATATGCCTAACTTCAATCATTCATCTGTTTCAGAGGTAACCTTTTTGATTGCAAATAAGAGGAATGAAAAATTTGAATTACTAATAGACAGTATTGAGTTGATTTAAATAGAACTTTTCATCTTCTTTTTCTTTATTATATCTTAAATGAATGTAACAACTGTTACTATCCTAATATTTGAATGTGCGTTACTTGCATCATAGTTTTACAAAAATTAGAAATAAATGAAAAATTCAAATATAACAATTATTGACGTAAGGTCAGAAGGAGAATTTGTAATGGGACATGCTCAAGGAGCAATAAATATTCCCTTAAATGAGATAGAAGATAAAGCTGAGGAAATTAGCAGGATCGATGGAGAAATAGTATTATGCTGTGCATCAGGAAATAGAAGTGGAATGGCACAAAGCATTTTACAATCCAAAGGTATAGATTGCCACAACGGAGGTTCATGGTTTGCGGCTGAAAATTATGCAATGGCATTATGAGTTTTTTAAGAAAATTATTCGGTTTAGGTCCTAAAGCTGATTTTAAAACATTAGCTGAAGAAGGGGCCATAATTTTGGATGTTAGAACAAAAGGGGAGTTTAAACAAGGTCATATAAAGAATGCTAAAAACATTCCTGTAGAGACTTTGGCTTCTAATATTTCTCAATTAAGAGATAAAGAAAAAACAATAATCACCTGTTGTGCATCAGGAATGAGGAGTAGCAGAGCTAAAAGTATATTAAAAGCGAATGGTTATGAAAACGTTTTTAACGGTGGTGCGTGGACTTCACTAAATAGAAAATTAATATGATTAAAGCGATTTGGAATACTCCCTGGACTTTTATGCGATGGCTAAGATTGCTTATAGGTATGTATTTATTAGTAACAGCTTATCTGGAATGGGATTTCATGGCATTAATAGTGGGAGGATTATTCACTTTTCTAGCTTTGTTGAATCAAGGATGTGGTAGTGGCAGTTGTGCTGTGCCCAAAAAATAAGTAAAAAAAGCCAGTAGTTTTCTGGCTTTTTTATTTTGTAAAAACCGACAAAATAACTAAAATTTATGAAAGAATTTTGGAATGAAAGATATGCTCAGGATACGTTTGTTTACGGAACTGAGCCCAATGAATTTCTCCGTGACAATTTAAAAAAAATGGAAGCAGGTAAGATTATTCTTCCATGCGATGGTGAAGGTAGAAACGCAGTTTTTGCTGCACTTTTAGGTTGGCAAGTGAATGCATTTGATTTTAGCTCATCAGCAAAAGCTAAAGCAAATAAACTTGCAAAAGAGATGAATGTGTCTCCTCATTATGAAACTGCAGATATTCATGAAAAGGAGTATCCGGAAAATTCAGCTAATGTAGTGGCTCTCATTTACGCTCATTTTCCTGAAGAATTAAGAAAACTTGCTCATCAAAAAGCCATAAAATGGTTGAAGCCTGGAGGGAAAATAATATTGGAAGCTTTTAATCCTGATCAAATCAATAATAATTCTGGAGGACCCAAAAATGTAGAGATGTTATATACAAAAGAAATCCTTAAAGAAGATTTTAAAGATTTAAATATAGAATTGCTGGAAATTACAGAAACACATTTAACAGAAGGAAAATATCATGAAGGAAAAGCTGATATTATCCGCTTAATTGCAACTAAACCTTAACAATAAATAAAAACTATCAATTATGGATACTGAAATCTTAGCAAGAATACAGTTTGCCTTTACAGTGGCCTTCCATTACATCTATCCACCTTTAAGCATTGGATTAGGAGTAATATTAATCATTATGGAAGGGATGTACTTGAAAACAAAAAAAGAGTTATATCATAAAATGACCCGTTTTTGGGTTAAGATTTTTGCTCTCATATTCGGAATTGGAGTAGCTACTGGAATTGTAATGGAGTTTGAATTCGGAACGAATTGGGCAACCTATTCACGCTATGTTGGAGATATATTTGGTTCTGCTTTAGCTGCTGAGGGTTTATTTGCTTTTGCACTAGAATCAGGATTTCTTGGGGTATTGCTTTTTGGATGGAATAGAGTTTCACCCGTTGTTCATTTTATTTCTACTATTGGAGTTGCTTTTGGTTCTATGTTTTCAGCTGTTTGGATAGTGGTAGCCAATAGTTGGCAACAAACCCCTGCTGGTTTTAAAATAGTGGGAGAGGGTTTAAACCAAAAGGCAGAAATTACTGATTTCTGGGCAATGGTATTTAATCCATCATCAGTAGATAGACTTTCTCATGTTATTATAGGAGCCTTTCTTGCCGGAGCGTTTTTAGTACTCTCAGTAAATGCATATTACATTTTAAAAGGAAAATTCCTTGAAATAGCAAAACCAGCTTTTAAAATCGCATTGGTTGTAGCAATGATTTCTTCTTTAGCACAATTATTTACTGGGCATAATTCAGCTGATGGTGTTGCAGAAAATCAACCTGCAAAACTTGCTGCATTTGAAGGTCATTATCCTAAAAGTGAGGTGGCAGATTTATATTTATTCGGTTGGGTAGATCACAAATCAAAAGAAGTTGTAGGAATTAAATTACCAAAAGGTCTAACGTTTCTAATCCATCAGGATTTTACTACCCCAGTCAAAGGTCTAGATGCTTTTCCTGAAGATGAAATTCCTACTCAGGTGAACGCAGTTTTTCAATTTTATCACCTTATGGTAGCTATTGGTATGTTATTAATTGGCTTAAGTTTATTTGCAGGCTTCTTATGGTGGAGAGGAAAATTATTTCAATATAGATGGCTTATGTGGGTATTCGTTTGGGCAGTATTTTTACCCCAGATTGCTAATCAGGTAGGGTGGTTTGCCGCTGAAATGGGAAGACAGCCTTGGGTGGTTTATGGATTATTGAAAACTTCTGATGCCTTATCTCAAGCAGTTACTGCTAATCAGGTTTTATTCTCATTAATTTTATTTTTCTTCGTTTACTTATTGCTTTTTCTATTATTTATATATCTACTTAATAAGAAAATTCAGCACGGACCGTATGATGAGAAAATGGAAGACCAAAGGCCGCATCAAACTGCTAGTGTACCTGATTTCAACTAATCAAATTATCAATCAATCTTAATTTTAATAAGCTAAAAATATGGATACTTTTATCGGACTTGAATATAATATTTGGTGGTTTTTGCTGTTGGGAGCAGTGGTAACGGGTTATGCGATCCTGGATGGTTTTGATATTGGTGTTGGAGCTATTCATCTCTTCTTAGGAAATAGGGAAAATAGAAAAATTGCAATAAATGCAATTGGCCCCGTTTGGGATGGAAATGAAGTTTGGCTTGTAATTACAGGAGGAGTCTTATTTGCAGCTTTTCCTCCTGTTTACGCTACACTTTTTTCAGGTTTATATATCCCGCTGATGTTGTTTTTGGTCATGATTATCTTTAGAGCAGTGTCAATCGAATTCAGAGGGAAAGAACCGATGGTGTGGTGGCAGCAAACTTGGGATATCGCTTTTTCAGTTGCCAGCATTATTATGGCACTTGCTTTAGGTATGGTATTAGGGAATGTACTGCAGGGACTGCCAATTGATGAAACAGGTGAGTTCACTCATGAAACAGATTTTAATTTTATCAATCCATTTTCTCTATTAACTGGTGTGACCACTTTAGGTTTATTTATGCTTCATGGAGCTCTTTATTTGGGAATGAAAACTGAAGGTAAGCTTTATGACCAATTAGGTTTAATAATAAAAAATAGTACTGTATTTTTTATTTTAGCAGCGTTACTGTTAAGCTTTTACACATTACTATACGTACCCCATTTAACTGATCAAATTAAAGAACAAGAATGGATGTTTTTCTTGCCTGTGGTTCTAGTATTATTAATGGCTAATATTCCTCGTCAGGTAAGCAAAAGGAATTATGGATATGCTTTTATTTCTTCTACTGGAGTGATTTCAGCATTATTAGTAATTGGAGCAGTAGGGCTTTTTCCTTCTATGCTTCATTCTACTATTGACCCTGCTTATAGTTTAACACTTTATAATGCTTCTGCCTCTGAAAAATCATTAGGTATAATGCTTACCATTGCAATGATTGCTGTACCCTTAGTTGCGATATACACAGGCTTTGTTTTCTGGACCTTCCGTGGCAAAGTTAAAATTGACGAACATAGTTATTGATTTTATCTATAACTATATATAGAAAATCGTCTTAATCGATTGTTGGAACACTAAATTTATAGTGTATTTTTGTATAGAATCAAATTTTTTAAACCATAAAGTAATGAAAAGAATAATTCCAATAGTATTATTATTCGTCATGAGCATGTTTACAGCATGTCAAAATGAAGGCGAGAAGACTGCAGAAGCAGATGCTTATTCTGGTGCTACTAAGAAGAGTGAATCTGCAATGAAGGCGAGCCAATTAACTGATTGGTGGCCAAATAGATTAGATTTATCAATTTTAAGGCAAAATTCTGAGTTGTCGGATCCTATGAATAAGGATTTTGATTACAAAGAAGCTTTTCAAAGCTTAGATTACTATGCGTTGAAGCAAGACATTGCTAAAGTACTTAAAGATTCTAAAGATTGGTGGCCTGCAGATTATGGTCATTATGGACCTTTTATGATTCGTATGGCATGGCACAGTGCAGGTACTTACCGAACTGGCGATGGTAGAGGTGGATCAAGATCTGGTCAACAGAGATTTGCTCCTATTAACAGCTGGCCTGATAATGCTAATTTAGATAAGGCAAGAAGATTATTATGGCCTATCAAGCAAAAATATGGTAACAAAATTTCTTGGGCAGATTTAATGATCTTAACAGGTAATGTTGCCCTAGAGGATATGGGATTTGAAACCATCGGTTTTGCTGGTGGTAGAGAAGACGTTTACGAGCCTGAATTAGATGTTTATTGGGGATCTGAGGAGAAATGGTTAAGTGATAAAGAACGTTATTCTGGAGATAGAGAATTGGAAGATCCTCTAGCAGCTGTACAAATGGGGTTAATTTATGTAAACCCAGAAGGACCAAACGGAAATCCTGATCCAGTATTGGCTGCATACGATATCAGACAAACATTTGGAAGAATGGGTATGAATGATGAAGAGACTGTTGCTCTAATTGCAGGAGGTCACACATTAGGAAAAGCCCATGGAGCTGGTCCAGCTGATAATGTGGGTGAAGCACCCGCTGCAGCAGATATGGAGGAGCAAGGTTTCGGATGGAAAAGTTCTTACAAATCAGGTAAAGGTAAAGATGCTATAACTTCAGGTTTAGAAGTAACATGGACTGCAACTCCTGCAAAGTGGAGTCATAGCTATTTAACAAGTTTATTTGAAAATGAATGGGAGCTAACTAAGAGCCCGGCAGGCGCTCATCAGTGGGTGGCTAAAGATCCTAAAGTGATGGTGCCCGATGCGCATGACCCAAATAAAAAACATAAGCCAGCAATGTTTACAACTGACTTATCTTTAAGATATGATTCAGGTTTTGCAAAGATCTCTCGTGAGTTTTTAGAAAACCCTGATTTATTTAATAAAGCGTTTGCTAAAGCTTGGTTTAAATTAACCCATAGAGATATGGGACCTAATTCTACTTATTTAGGACCTGAAGCTCCTGAAGAAGATTTCATCTGGCAAGATCCTGTTCCAGAAGTTAATCATCCTTTAATTAATGCTTCAGATATTGCTAGCTTGAAGAATGATATCCTTAATTCTGGATTAAGTATCAGTGAAATGGTTACTACTGCTTGGGCATCTGCTTCAACTTACAGACATTCAGATAGGAGAGGTGGCGCAAATGGTGCACATATCCAATTAGCACCAATGAAAGATTGGGAAGTTAATAACCCAGAGCAATTACAAAAAGTATTAGGTACTTTAAGAAATATTCAGGGAGAATTTCACAAAACTTCAGGTGCTAAGAAAGTATCTATGGCTGATCTTATTGTATTAGCAGGTGCTGCCGGTATTGAGAAAGCTGCTGCTAATGCTGGATATGATGTTGAAGTACCTTTTACTCCTGGCCGTATGGATGCCAGACAAGAAGATGTTGATGTGGCTTCAATGAATTTATTAGAGCCAATGGCAGATGGATTTAGAAATTATCTAAAAACTAGATACAGTGTTTCTACTGAGGAGTTATTAATTGACAAGGCTCAATTGTTAAGATTAACTCCACCAGAAATGACGGTATTAATTGGAGGTATGAGAACATTAGGAGCTAATTATGATGGTTCAGAGCATGGTGTTTTCACTGACGATAAAACAAAATTAACGAATGATTTCTTTGTGAATCTTTTGAGCATGAGCACTGAGTGGGATGCTACAGATGATACAAAAGAACAGTTCATTGGAAAAGACAGAGAAACTGGAGAGCAAAAATATACAGCAACTAGAGCAGACTTAGTATTCGGTTCACATTCTGAATTAAGAGCTTTAGCTGAGGTGTATGCACAGTCTGATTCAAAAGAGAAATTTGTGAATGACTTTGTCGCATCATGGGACAAAATAATGAAGTTAGATAGATTTGATTTAATCTATCAGTAATCAATTAGTGGTTATTGTTTTTAGAAAAGCCGAGCTGAAAAGTTCGGCTTTTCTTATATTCGGCCATTTTAAAATCAAAATAAATGAAAATAATAATTGCTTCTCAAAATCCAGTAAAAATTGAAGCTACTAAAATAGCCTTCCAAAAAATGATAGATGATGATTTTTCATTTGAAGGTATTAACGTTCCTTCCAATGTAAGAGATCAACCCATGGATCATAAGGAAACATTACTAGGAGCAAAAAATAGAGCTCAAAATGCAAGGAATAATAAGCCTAATGCTGATTATTGGGTAGGCATTGAGGGAGGAATTCATAATGATGATTTCGGTATGCAAGCTTTTGCTTGGATAGTTATCTTATCTAAAACGAAGAACAGTCAAGCGCAAACTGCAGTGTTTTATCTACCTGAACCAATTGCAGAAATGGTAAACAATGGTATTGAATTAGGCGAAGCGGATGATATTTACTTTAAAAGAAGTAATTCAAAGCAAAAAGATGGAGCAGTCGGAATTTTAACCAATGGATTAATAGATAGAACACAATACTATGAACATGCTATAATTATGGCTTTAATTCCATTTCAAAATAAACGGTAATTTTAGTTTGTTTTTAGCTTTTACTCTTTTATTTTTATAAGAAAAACTATGAATTCTTATATAACCTTGTTGTTCTTTTTCATCTCAATTTCGCTTGGATTCTCACAGGAGCAAGTAAATTTGACTATTAGAAGTAATAAGGGGCTATCTAAAGAATATTTGCTAATCCTTCAGAATGAAACTTATGCTTTTAGCCCGGATCAAAAGGAATATGTATTTTCATTAACAGTTTCTGAACCCGAATTTGGAGCGCTTATTACACCAAACAATAGATCATATACATTTTGGTACGATGGGGGTGAGGTTGAAGTGTTTTTTGAACAGAATATTTTTAGTAAAGAATTAATAGTAAGTGGATCAGAAAGTCATAAAATTTTTGAAAAGTTTGATTATAAAGATCCATATCCCAAATTCAAAGAGGTTTTCATTTCAAACTTAAATTCAATAGTTGCCTTAAATTACATAGATCGGTATTACAGATTTATGGATTTCACAAAAGCTCAATTTAAAGAGCTTTATCAGCTTATTCCAATAGCAAGGCGTTCAGAAATACCTAATTTCAATGCATATATAAATAGTTTAGAAAAGAGAAAAATCGAGCTGAAAGCTGAAATTATTGATTTTACTGGGTTTGACAAAGAAGGGAATTCTATTAGCACTAAAGATTTTCGTGGTCAATATCTATTAATAGATATAGCCGCTTCATGGTGTGGACCCTGTTGGAAGGCTTTTCCCTATTTAATTGAAGTGAAGGAAGAATTTAGTGAAGTGCAATTTATTACACTTAATGAAGATAGTGCTATAGATAGATGGACATCTTTAGCTGAGAAGAATAATTTATCAATAAACTGGCCAGTGATATGGACGATTGAGGGTGATAAAAAAGAGTTGCTACTTCAATATAAGATTCAATCATATCCAACTTATTTATTGGTTGATCCAAAAGGGATTATTGTTGAAAGATGGGAAATTTCTTCTGAAGAAGTACTGAAAGCTAAATTGAAAAAACATATTAATAGAGGTTCTTGAAATAGTATAATCAGTGGATTTAGCTTAGAACCTTTGATTAAATGTGAAGTCGGTTGTTTATTTAATATAGTAACATTTGTTACGCCTGATAGATATTGTACTATCTACTTTTGTCTTAAAATTAACAGATAGACAATATGACATTAATAGAAATAATTGGTTTTTTAAGTGCGGCTATAATTGGCATCTCTTTAGGCTTAATCGGTGGAGGAGGTTCTATTCTTACTGTACCTGTATTAGTTTATTTACTTGGAATTAATCCTGTTACAGCCACTGCCTATTCATTATTCATTGTAGGTTTTAGTTCTTTAGTAGGGGGATTAAATTATGCTAAAAAAGGATTAGTAAATTATAAAACAGGTATAGTATTTACAATTCCAGCTTTCATTTCAGTTTATTTAACGCGTTTACTTCTAGTACCAGCTTTACCAGAATCATGGTTTTACATTGGAGGATTAGAAATCACAAGATCAATTGGGATTATGGTGATTTTTGCGATTTTAATGATTGCAGCATCATACTCTATGATTAAAGGAAAGAAAAAAGTAGCAGAAGAGGCTGAGGAGGAAGCAGGAGAAACCGTTCAAAAATTTAATTACCCATTAATTATTGTAGAAGGAATCGTAGTAGGAGCATTGACAGGTTTAGTTGGTGCAGGTGGAGGATTCTTAATTATTCCTGCACTAGTAGTATTGGCTAAGTTACCAATGAAAGAAGCAGTAGGTACTTCATTATTAATTATTGCTGCTAAATCTTTAATTGGTTTCATTGGTGATATTCAATCTGGTGGAGAAATTGACTGGGTATTTTTAGCCATATTCACTGTAATCGCTGGCTCAGGTATATTTATAGGTTCTTATCTATCAAATTTAATTGATGGACAAAAACTAAAAAAAGGCTTTGGATGGTTCGTTTTAATCATGGGATCAATCATGATTTTTAAAGAACTATTCATGTGATTGGATTCTAATGTTGTTTAATTTTAAAAAGAGCTCCTAGGAGCTCTTTTTTTGTTTACAAGCATTTTAAATCACTATGTAACCAATGTTACTATCTTAATTGCATTAGTGTCGTTAATACTACTGAATTCAAAAAAAGAAAAACCAACGATATGAATATTAAACATTTTTATGATGACGCTTTAGCTCAAGGTTCTTTTGCAATTGAAAGTGGAGGAGAAGTAGCTTTAGTAGATCCATCAAGAGATATTCAACAATATATAGACTTTGCGCATGATCATAATGCTAAAATTATAGCAGTATTTGAAACGCACCCACACGCAGACTTTATCAGTAGTCATTTAGAATTGCATAATAAATTTGATGCTAAGATTTATGTAAATGAAAAAGTGGGAGTGAGTTATGATTTCTCACCCTTAGGTCATGGGGAAGAAGTTAAAATAGGTGGAGTTACTTTCAGAGCATTGTTTACTCCAGGGCACTCTCCAGATCATAATTCATATTTATTACTAGATGAAAATGGTGAGCAAAAAGCTGTATTTACAGGAGACTCATTATTTGTAGGAGATGTTGGTCGTCCCGACCTAAGAGAAGGAGCCGGAAATATTCAGGTAAGTAAAAAAGAATTAGCAGGAATGATGTATGATACAGTAAATGATGTATTTGCTGATTTATCAGATGATACGGTAGTTTATCCTGCACACGGACCCGGCTCACTTTGTGGTAAAAACATGAGTAGTGACTTGAGCAGTACCATTGCTAAAGAGAAAGAAAATAACTGGGCGTTTCAAATTAAGGAAAAAGATAAGTTTGTAGATGCATTTTTAGAAGGACAATCTTTTATACCTAAATATTTCCCAAATAGTGTTGAGGTAAATAGAAAAGGAGCAGCTTCATTAGAGGAGGCAGTAAAAAATGCAGAAATAAAAGAAGGCTTTGAAATTCCTAGCTCTGCATTAATCATTGATACCAGAGTAAAAGAAGAATTTAAAAAAGGTCACATTAAAGGTGCTATAAACATCCAAAATAAAGAAGCTGATAAGTTTGAAACTTGGTTAGGATCTATAGTAGGTCCTGATGAGGAGTACTACCTGATTGCAGAAAATAAAGAAGAATTAGAATTTGCAATCTATAGAGCTGCTAAGATAGGATATGAAAATAATTTAGTAGCAGGAGTAATTAACCCAAAAGGTGATGTAGTAACCGATCCTTTGGTGAATGTAGAGGACTTTAAGAAAAACCCTGAAGCATACACCATAATTGATATTAGAAACAAATCAGAGGTAGCAGATGGTAAATTCTTTGAATCTGCAACGAATATTCCATTACCTGAATTGCGTGAAAAAGCAGATGATATCGATACTGAAAAGCCAATAATAGTACACTGTGCTGGTGGTTATAGGTCAGCAGCAGGATTTAGTATAGTAAAAAGATTATTACCAGAAGCTAAAGTGTATGACTTAAGTGATGCGGTAAATGACTTTAAATAGTGTTTTAGTTTTTTTTGATTGATTAGTGAAAAAAAGGTGGGCTTAGGCTCACCTTTTTTGTTTTATACCTACAGCTTATGCTTAATAATCAACACCTTGATTTAATATTTTAAAAAAATAAAAATATTTCACATCCTTTAAAACTTTTCAGAGAGCAGCCGCATCCAAGAATTAAATAAGTCATAACTTGAATATATTAAAATGTATGCGGTGCAAAATGAAGATTTAATATCACAAGCCCAAAGTGGAGACACCTATGCGCAAGGCGAAGTGGTGAGAGAATGGTATCCGCGTATTTATAATTATGCTTTTAAATACTTTGGAGAATCCGATTTAGCTGCTGAAGCCGCTCAGCAAACTTTCATTACCATGCATCATAAAATTGATCAATTGAAAGAATGTAGCAAGTTTAAATCATGGATTTATACAATAGCTACAAATATTTGCAGGCAAGAAAGCAGAAAAGGTAAAAGACACAGATGGTTAAGTTTTGACCAGCTTTTACCTAAAAAGGAAGAGGATACAAGCCCAGTTTGGGAAGTGTCAAAACCCAGAGAACATAATCCAGAACAGACTTATTTAAGAAGTGAATTAGGTGGCATTTTAAATAAATGCTTACAGCAATTAAGTAAAGACCAAAGAGAGGTTTTGATTATGAAAGAATATGAGGGATTGAAATTCAGAGAAATAGCAGAGGCTTTAAATGTTTCTGAAAATACCGTAAAGTCTAGACTTTATTATGCTTTCTCACACATGAGAAAACTATTAGCAAAAGAGAATATTACAGAAAATACATTAAAATATGAAAACTGAAGATTGGAAAGCGATGATAATGGATTATCTCTATGATGAGCTTGATCCTAAAGATAAAACAGCTTTTGAAAAGGAATTAAGTCAAAATCCAGACTTAAAAGAAGAATTGGAGGCTTTTCAAAGTACTCAAAATATTATGGGGAGCTGGGAGGATGAAAAGGTGAGTGCACCTCCATTTTTTAATGTATACAAAACCGAGCCACCAAAAAATAGTCATAATGGGTTTAAATGGTTTATTTCAATTGCAGCCTCCTTCTTGATTTTAATGTTAGCTGCAAAATTTACAGGACTCGAAATTTCAAGTCAGGATAATGGCTTTAGAATAGCATTTAACCAAAATTCAACTGATCAAAATCAATTAAATCAGCAGGAAGTTCAGAAAATGATGGGCCAGGTATTGGCTAATTATGAACAGAAACTGGAAGAAAAGCGAGTGGAAGATAAGCAAGAGCTAAAAAGCTATTTAGCTAAACAAAGTAATCAGAACAAAGCAATTATTGATAATTACTTAACCTCATTGCAACAAAATAACTTGCAGCTGATGGAAACCTATTGGAAAGAAAGTAACGAACAACAACAAGTATATACAGAACAACTATTGTCTGATTTTGCTGAATACGTTCAAGAACAAAGACAGGAAGATATGGACTATTTGTTTGCTAAAATGGAATTGATGGAGTCAGATAAAGATCTTTTTAAAATTGAGACCGGTCAAATGATCAATGCTCTGGCAAGTAATCAATCAGCTGAAGAAGCTTATTAAATAAAGAATTAAAAATTTAAATAAAATAGAGATGAAAAGATATAGTTTAATAGTAGCACTATTCCTTATGGGCATGATCAGCTTCGCTCAAGATATTGACAAAGCTAAAATGAATAAGGATTTGAAAGTTGCTCAAACGGTTTTGAATAGCTTGGTAAATGATAATAGATCTGCTAATTGGGGTAATAATAATGAAGAACAAGCTCAGTACATAGAAGATTATGGAGTGATTTTAACGATGCCAAGAAATAGAGCTTTTGGATTCACCATTGCACCTGAGATGCCACCTATGCCAGATTTTTCAAACGCAATTGCCAGAAGTTTCGAGGTCATCGAAGATATACGAATTGATATTGAAGATGAAGAATTAGATGAAGAAACAAGGGCCGAAATAGAAGCGGAAAGAGCCGAAAGAAGAGCTGAATTAGCGGAAAGGCAAGCTGAATTGGAAAGAAGAGCTGAAATTGCAATGGAGAGAGCTCAAGTAAAAATTATGCAAATGGACAGCATGAGAAATGAAAAAATTGCTGAAAATAAAGAACAGGTGATTGAATTTTTACTCGATTATGGACAATTGATTAGTCAGCTTAAAGATTCGGATAAAATTTTAGTTATGGAAAAGGGTCAGGATATGAGATTCTACCGCAACGCTCAAGGTGTTGAGGCAGTAAAATCAAATAGATTGTCTATCGAGGCAAAAGTATCTGATCTAAGAGCTTTTCAAAAAGGTAAGATTGACAGAGAGGAGGCGAAAAGTAGAATCGCGATAAATCAGAAAGCAGAAGTAAAACCACTTGCTAAGGATTTAACTTTGCTTCAAACTATTATGAGAAGGTTATATGCTAAAGACTTATCTGATACTTATTATCTTAATTCAAGAATGCCTTATGATCAGATAGAAGGACTTGGAGTGATCTTTTATATGGACATGGTTTCTTCCATCAGATCTGGAAGTGATTTTTGGAATGTACCTACTCAGGATAGGGAAGACTTAACACAAGAAGAACGGGATGAACTTATCAAGAGTTTATATCCACGGTTTGAGGAAGAGTTGATAGATAATATTTTAGAATATGGTAAAAATGTCAATAGCCTAGCTGATGATGAGCAATTAATTTTTAAAGTTGGGATAACGAAATGTACAGATTGTGGAATACCTGAAACCTTGGAATTACAAGTAAAGGGGAAAACTTTGAAAGATTTGAAATCTGGAAAGATAAATCAAAATCAAGCTCTAAATGATTTAAAAGTTGTGAAAGGAGCATTGCAATAAAACCTTATTACATTAGTATCTTTGAGCCTGTTAGCGTAAGCTGTCAGGCTCTTTTTATTTCTGGCAATGAATCTCATTAAATAATTTTCATGCAAAAATTAGATATTCTTTATCTAACCGATTTATATTATAAGGCACAAGGTCGTAATTACTACGAAGAGGATCTTTACATAACTTCTCAATTAAAAGATCACTTTAATGTTTTAATAGGACATCCTCAGCAAGCAATTGATCATATTGATAAAGCTGATTTAATCGTTTTTAGAAATACAGGACCTGTTGTTTATTATCAAGAATATTTTGATCAGTTTGTAAATAGTGTAAAAGTTAAAAATACGCCAACATTCAATTCCTTTGATGGTAAAGCAGATATGAAAGGGAAACAGTATCTTTTGGATTTGTATGCTCAAAATTATTCTGTTATTCCTACTGTTGAAAAGATTGAAGATTTAGATCGTCTCCCTAAGTCTGATCAATATATTATCAAATTAAAAAACGGTGCAGATTCTATTGGGATGCAATCTGTGAGTAAGGAGGAGATAGCCAATGAAAACCTTGATGGTAAAATTATTCAGCCCTATATAGATTTTGAATATGAGCTTTCTTTTTATTTCATTAATAATGAATTTCAGTATGCTTTGTATGCTCCTGACAAACATAAAAGATGGGAATTAATGCCTTATGAACCTCAATCTTTAGAGTTGGATTTTGCTAGCAAGTTTATTGAATGGAATAATATGAAATGCGGCATTCAAAGAGTAGATGCGTGTAAATTAAAGGATGGAAGTTTATTATTGGTCGAATTGGAGGATTTGAACCCGTACTTATCCATTGATTTACTATCAGAAGACAAAAAGCATTTCTTTATTGATAATTTCGTTAAAGCATTAACTGCTTTAAAAGCATAATTTAATGAATTAAAAATGTCAGAAATAGATTCTTTTTCAGTTAAAATAAATCCTAATACTAAATTTATTTTCTCTACTTCAGGAAGTGCTAATTCCATCCAAAAACATAATTCTGCTTTGCAGAAATTAGGTTTAGATTTGATGTATTTCAATTTTTCTGACCCAATCACTCCAATGCAATATGCTGAATTATTAAAATCACCCATTTCAAGAGGAGGTGCAGTAACTGGAAAGGATGGTCTTAAATCTACAATTATTCCTTTTTTGGATGAAGTAGAACCCATTGCTAAAAAAACATTAGCAGTCAATACTGTAATCAATCAAGGGGGTAAATTATTGGGCTATAATACAGATGCCGAGGGTTTAAAAGCAGCTCTATCTGAAGGAATAAATAATTCTAATCACACCATAAAAACTGCCGTGATTTATGGAAATGGAGGAGTATCTGGAGTGGCTTATCATGTTTTGAAAGAATTAGGGATAAAAGCTGTAATCACAGGAAGAAATCGGGAAAAAGTAAATAGTAAAAAGAGAGATTTGGAAATAGAAGATGATGACTTTAATGGGCCGTATGATCTTTTAGTGGATGCTACACCTATATCATCTCAAGCTGATTTTTTGAAAGCAGAGGGTTTTAAAGAATTAATCACGCATTGCAAAATGGTATTTAGTCACAATATGCCGGAGAAGGATAATAAACAAAATCATCTTCAAAAGTATTGCCTCGAGCATAATTTGGAGTTTATCCCTGGTAGTGAGATGTATAAAGCTCAGTTAATAAGACAATATAAATTGTTCATAGGAGACATTTCTACCGAGCAAATACTAGAAAATTGGAATCTGGAAGCTATTTGACTTATTGAAGCATTATTATTTCACAACGCGGAGTAAATTAGAATTACTATTTTTGTGAGCCATCAAAAAACTGAAAATGGATTTACTATCGAAAAACATTGAGTCATACCTAGCTAAAGAAGGGAAAACAATTGAGGATTTCCTGAAAGCATACAATATATACAGAGTTGACGAAATAAAACTGAGTGATTTGAAGCTGTTTTGTGTTGAAAACAGCCTTGATTTCACCAATATGTTGACTCGCCCCATGTTTGTAGATAAATCTAAATTGAAAAATATAAAGCTGTTGATTTTAGATGTGGATGGAGTGATGACGGATACGGGGATGTATTTTTCAGAAAACGGAGATCAATTTAAAAAATACAATGCAAAGGATGGTATGGCCATAAAAGCACTACCCAAATTTGGAATTCAAACTGGAATTATTTCATCGGCTGTAAAAGTCAAAATGGTTAAAGCCAGAGCCGATATGCTGAATATAAAGAATGTTTATGTTGGTGGCGATCCTAAAATTGAGGTGCTATCGGCTTGGTGTGAAAAAATGGATATTGACTTTTCAGAAGTGGCTATAATCGGAGATGATATAAATGACTTAGCCGTTATGAATGCGGTTGGTTTTTCATCTTGTCCTGCAGATGCCGTATTGAAAGTGAAAGAAACCGTTGATTTAGTTTTAAATACTAAGGGGGGAAGAGGTTGTGTAAGAGAGTTTATTGATTTTTATTTATTAGATAAACCAGTTGAGTAGAAAAGGTGTGATATTTAATCACACCCAAGTATTTTATTATTTAAAACTTGCCTCTAGTGAAATTGGTACTGCACTTAGTGCTTTAGAAATTGGACATCCTTTTTTAGCATCTTCAGCCATTTTTAGGAAGTCATCTTCTGACATTCCACTAACGGATCCTTTAACCGTTAATTTTATTTCTTTTATAGCAAAACCTTCACCTTCTTTGTCTAAAACAACTTCTGCATTTGCATCAATTTCATCTGGTGTATGGCCTGCTTGTGATATGGCTACACTTAAAGCCATAGCATAGCATCCAGAGTGCGCTGCGGCAATAAGTTCTTCCGGATTTGTTCCCAACTTTCCATCTTCATTTTCAAACCTACTCTTGAATGAATAAGGAGTGTTATCAAAGAATTTGTTTGAACTATTTAAATGACCTTCACCTTCAGTTCCAGTACCTTTCCAATTTGCATTTACTTTTCTTTTAATAGCCATAGTCTTTTTTTTGGTTTCTATATAGTCAACTGCTGCAAGGATGAGATGTTACGATTTAATTGAATTCAACTTTTTCTATATTCTTTCCATTCTATCTTAAATCCACTAATTTTGCATTTTAATTTCAAAAAAGGTGAATATGAATCGGCAGCAGAGAGTTAATGCATTTAAAGTATTAGGTGAAAAACTAAGAAGTTTAAGTGAAGCGGAATTAGACGAATGGTATTTTAGAGCAACGGCTCATAACAATTGGTTTACTCGCGAAAATGTAAAGCATGCTGTAGAAGCAATTGCTGAAATGTTAAAGGCTGAAAGTCTGGAAAAGTGGACAAAAGATTATCAATTAGAAGATTCTAATGATAAAACCGTAGCAATTATAATGGCTGGAAATATCCCTTTAGTAGGCTTCCATGACTTTCTATCTGTATTAATTGCAGGTCATAAGGTAATTGCAAAAATTAGTTCACAAGATCCATATCTCATAAGAGAAATCACCTCACTTCTTATTGATATAGAACCTGATTTTGAATCGAAAATTGAATTAACTCAGGATACTGTAGGAGGCTTTGATGCAGTAATTGCTACTGGTAGTAATAATTCTGCTCGTTACTTTGAGCAGTATTTTGGTAAATATCCTAACATAATCAGAAAGAATAGATCATCCGTAGCTGTTTTGACGGGTAATGAAACTAAAGAGGAAATTAAGTCTTTAGGGAAAGATATCTTTCAATATTATGGCTTAGGATGTAGAAATGTCAGCAAAATATTTGCACCGGAAGGATATGATTTTTCACCCTTCATTGAAGCACTTGATGAATTTAAATGGGTTTCTGATCATCATAAATGGGTGAATAATTATGATTATAATAAATCAATTTATTTAGTAAATGAAGAACCACATTTAGATTCAGGTTTTTTTCTCATGAAGGAAGATGAATCTCTTGTTTCGCCTATTTCAGTTATATTTTATGAGTTTTATAAAGATCAAGATGAACTTCAGAATAAAATAAAATCAAACCAAGAGAGAATTCAATGTGTGGTTGAAAAAGAAGGAGAGATTCCTCCAGGAAGAGCTCAATTGCCAGAGCTGTGGGATTATGCTGATGGAGTTGATACACTTAAGTTTTTAACTGAGTTATAATTTTCTCTGACTTTAGCATAAAACTAGTCCAAATTATTTACTGGATTTGTTCCTTATATTCTAGAAATGTATTTTCGAGAAAAACTCGAAATGTCATTTTCAAAGCAATATATTAAGCTAGTTGATCGCTTCTTACCATCACCTTTTGTCATAGCTCTTTTATTAAGCGCTATTACTTTTTTCCTTGCTTTGTTTTTCACAGGAGGAGAGGGTGAAAACGTATTTCAGCAATCACAAAACATATTAGGTTTCTGGCAAAAAGGCTTTTGGGAATTACTTGCCTTTACCATGCAAATGGTTTTGATTTTATTGCTGGGACATACGCTTGCTTTAACTCCTTTCTTTTCTAATATCATAAAAAAAATAGCATCCGTACCTTCTAATACTTCTCAAGCAGCTTTTTTAATAAGTTTTTTTACCATAGTCATGAGTTTTTTGAATTGGGGTCTATGCTTAATTTTTGGTGCAATTTTAAGCCGAAAAATTGGAGAGAACTTTAATGCAGAAAATAAAAATTTCAATTATGGAATCTTAGGTGCTGCAGGTTATTCTGGCATGATGGTCTGGCATGGTGGATTATCGGCTTCTGCTCCATTAAAAGTGGCAGAGATAGGGCATTTTTTAGTCGATAAAATTGGAGTTATAAGTATATCTGAGACTCTGTTTTCTAGCATGAATATTGTAATTAGTATTGTGCTATTGATTTTCATACCAGGTCTTTTTTATTTCTTAGGCCGAATTTTTAGTTCAAATACTGATTATAGTAAGCTGCTAAAACCTTCCAATAAGGAAGAAGCTGAAATAGATAATTCAGCTAGTGAAAATAAGGCATGGATTGCCTATTTATTATCGGGTATAATGGTATTAAGTGCCTCTTTCTATGCTTTTGATAAATGGAATACAAATGAATCAATAGTGGATTTAAATTTCATCAATTTTCTATTATTAAGTTTTGGTATCTTATTACATGGAAGCTTAGCAAAGTTTATGAGAGCAGTTAATTCTGGAATCATGGGCGTAAGTGGAATTGTTATTCAATTTCCTATATACTCCGGAATTATGGGAATTATGAAATACTCAGGTTTAGTGATTCTAATTTCTGATTTCTTCGTCTCCATCTCAACAGCGACAAGTTTCCCTATTTTAACTTTCTTTAGTGCTGGCTTAGTTAACTTTTTTGTCCCATCTGGAGGAGGGCAATGGGCGGTGCAAGGGCCTATTGTGGTAGAAGCAGCAAATGCATTAAATATTCCTATCTACAAAATTATCATGGCTTTAGCTTATGGTGATCAAATAACCAATATGTTGCAACCCTTTTGGGCCTTACCCTTATTAGGAATTACGCAATTGAAAGCTAAAGACATATTACCTTACAGCTTTTTCGCTTTAATATTTGGGGCTGTAATATTTATAATAGGCTTATTAATCTTTTAATGATTTAAATACGATTTATCATTGTATTTAATCAATTGGAACATACTAGCAGTATGCCTAATATGATAAAGAGCAAGATTTGAGTGTTCAAAAATATCCATGTTTGACAAAGGGTAATTGAATAATTGAGCCAATAATATTCTCATAGCTCGACCGTGCATGCAAATCAAAACCTTCTTTTCATCCTGTTTTTGCATG
The DNA here is from genome assembly GCF_030503895.2 of Marivirga arenosa. Classification (GTDB taxonomy): domain Bacteria; phylum Bacteroidota; class Bacteroidia; order Cytophagales; family Cyclobacteriaceae; genus Marivirga; species Marivirga arenosa. The sequence continues at coordinate 283,148 of NZ_CP129970.2, read as the reverse complement.
ATGTAATTTATGGCCTCTAACTGCCTCATAGCTACTTGATCAGGCGATTCTCCACCTTCAACAGGTAGTGAAGTTTCACCTTGACTCCATTTTTCTAAAATGCTGTGGTAATATTTATTTTCCTCTGGCGTAAAAGGTTGGCCCTCTCGGGTTCCCCAACTGATTTCATTTAGTCCTTCAAGTTTCTCAAATTCTAATCCTTTCTCAATAAATTTTCGAGTTGATTCTTCTGTTCTTTTTAGCTGTGAAATGTATAATTTATCAAACGGGAAATCACCGTAGGCTTTAAAGAATTCCTCAGCTTGTCTTCTTCCATTTTCATTTAAAGAAGCATTAACACCGCTACCTTGCACTATGCCTTTTAAGTTATAATCTGTCTGACCGTGGCGAACTATATATAAATCTTTAACCATATCTTATTAAGAAAGAGAAATCAATTTTAAGTTTTATTGTTTAAAATTGAATATGTATCCGTAATTTTCGGCTCGAAATTACAAAATCAAAGAAGCGAAATTGCTATGGATAGAAAATTTCTTCATAAACCTTCTGTTGAGGAGTTAAATAAATTAGGTAAAAATACAATTTCAGAAGTATTAGGCATGAGTTTTACTGAGGTAGGGGATAACTATCTGATTGCTAAAATGCCAGTTGATCACCGTACCCATCAGCCTTATGGTTTACTTCATGGTGGGGCTTCGGTTGTTTTGGCTGAAACCCTCGGAAGTGTAGCTGCTATGCTTATGGTAGATCAAGAAAAGTATTATTGCGTAGGTTTAGATATTAACGCAAATCACATAAGAGGGATTAAAGAGGGATGGGTATATGGCAAGACAACTCCTGTTCATGTGGGTAAAACAACTCAGGTTTGGCAGATAGAAATCACCAATGAGCGTGAACAAATGATATGCATAAGTCGTATTACAATGGCAGTAGTTAAAAAGTAGCGTTGGATAATTTTACTAAAGAAATAGAAAATATAAAAATTAATACTGAAACTGCTATTGATCAGTTTCTAGCTTTTGCCCAAAAGAATAATGCAGCTGTTGCGATTTACAGACTGCCTAATGATTCTAGATTGCAAATAATATGTGATTTGGAAGGTGGTTCTATAGTAGAAGACTTTAATTTAGATGATTTATCCACTGGATTTTTGCTACATCCTTTTCAGGAAGGTGAAAAAAGTATAGTTCATTTTAATGCTGAAATTTTAGCAGAAATTAACATTCAGTCAAATCATAAAAATCATTCAAAATCCGAAATTAAATGGAATAATACTCCTGATGAGAGTTTAGTAAAGGAGATATTTGAAAATTCTGAGAAGTTTAATTTTTCATTGCTCCAACATAATGGTATTTCAGATTCTATTTCTTCTGAAGGCTACATATCAATGGTCGAAAATGCTATTAAAGAAATAAAGAACAATACATTCTATAAAGTTGTCCCAGCAAAGACTAAGAATATAGAATATAATAATTCTATTGATTTAGGTAAGGCATTTTTGAAGGCAGCTCACAAATATCCTAATGCATTCGTTAGTTTGACCTTTTCAGAAAATACTGGTTTATGGTTTGGCGCTAGCCCTGAAACCTTAATAGAGGAAAAGAAAGGCGATTATTTTAAAACAATGGCTTTAGCGGGAACCCAAGCTATTGAAGATAAAAGTATAGCAGAAACTACCTGGACCCAAAAAGAAATTGAAGAGCAAGCTTATGTTTCGCGTTACATAATCAACTGCTTTAAGAAAATCAGGTTGAGAGATTTTGATGAATTGGGACCGAAGACCGTTCAGGCCGGTAATCTTTTACATTTAAAAACCACATTTAAGGTAGATACCAAATCAGTTCATTTTCCAGAGCTGGGATCTGTTATGTTAAAGCTGTTGCACCCAACTTCAGCAGTTTGTGGAATGCCTAAAGATACTTCGTTGAAATTTATATTGGAAAAGGAAAAGCATGACAGAGCGTATTTTAGTGGGTTTCTTGGACCAATTCATTTAAATGAAATGAGTCATCTTTTTGTGAATTTAAGATGCTGCCAGATCGATAATGAAAAAGTAACTTTTTATGCTGGTGCTGGGATTACTGAAGACTCAAAGCCAGAGAAAGAGTGGCATGAAACCGAAATGAAATGTAAAGTATTATCTGCAGTAGTATTCGGTAAATAAAATTTATTGAACTTATTTTTATTAAATCCGTAACTTATCCTTATTTTTAATGCATTAATCGAGTATTAATTTAAGTTAATCGAACCAAAGAATAATGAGTGGGAAAGCAAGCGGAAAAATCAATCCATTAATTAGCCAAACATTTTCAACCTTATTAAGCTGCCAACAAAAGATGTCATATGAAATTTCCAGGGAAATGAAATCCTATGGAATTACTCGTCAGCAATATGAGGTTTTAAAAATACTAGATGAGAATTCTGATGATTCAATGAATTTGAATAAAGTAAAAAGTCATCTGAGAGAAAATGTTCCTGATATTTCAAGAATTGTCCAAAGACTTGTTGAAAAGAAACTAATAAATAGGGAAAGATTATCTTCTGATAAGAGAAATTCTTCTATATCAATAAATGCTGAAGGAATTAAAGCCTTAAAGGAAATTGAGCCTGTAATTAAAGACAAAATGGATCAATTTTTTGGTGTTTTAACTTCTGATGAACTAAATGAATTAGCACGAATCATTTCAAAAGTTAACCAAACAAAGAGTTAAGGATTAAAGTTGAATTCAAATGAATTCGTTACTTGATTTCACTTCGAAAGGCATATATTGTCCTAGGGGAGACTTTTATATAGATCCTTGGTATCCAGTTAAAAATGCAGTGATTACCCACGCGCATGCTGATCATTCTAGATTTGGTCATCAATATTATTTAGCTCATCATGATTCTGAATATGTTATGCGTCAAAGGCTTGGTAATGATATTAGAATTGAAACTATAGATTATAGTCAGGTCATAAATTTTAATGGAGTTAAGCTAAGCTTTCATCCTGCTGGTCATATTCCAGGTTCAGCACAAATCAGATTGGAATATAGGGGTAAAGTAGCTGTAGTATCTGGCGATTATAAATTGGAAGACGATGGTTTATCAACACCATTTGAACCAGTAAAATGTCATGAGTTTGTAACTGAAACCACTTTTGGATTGCCTATTTATCAATGGAGGGATCAGAAAGATATTTTTAATGATATCAACAACTGGTGGAAAGTAAATCAAGAAAAGGGGAAAACCTCAGTAATATTTGCTTATGCATTAGGTAAAGCTCAAAGAATCATGAAAAATGTTGATGCTTCATTGGGTAAAATTTATACCCACGGAGCCGTTGAGAATGCCACCGAAGCTTTGAGGAAAACAGGTTTAGATTTGCCCGAAACCATTAAAATTACCAATGAAATTAATAAGAAAAATTACCAAGGGAATTTGATAATTGCAACACCTGCTTCAATTGGTACTCCATGGATGAAAAAATTGGCTCCTTATAGTACAGGGATAGCTTCTGGTTGGATGATGCTAAGAGGCACAAGAAGAAGGAAAGCAGCCGACAGAGGATTTGTACTTTCTGATCATGCTGACTGGAAAGGTTTATTGCAAGCAGTTAAATTGTCAGAAGCAGAAACAATTTATTCTACCCATGGCTATGCAAATGTTTTTACAAAATATCTCCAAGATCGAGGCTTAAATGCGATCAGTTTAGATTCTCAATTTGAAGGAGAGAGCTTGGATAGTGAGTTGTAATATTTGATTTATAAAAAAAAGGAAGCTAAGTGATTGGCTTCCTTTTCTAAATCTTTTTGCAAGACTTATCTTAATATTGTTTGTGTTCTATCCGGACCTACTGAAACTAAATTAATTGGTACACCCATCTTCTCCTCAATATATTTGATATAATCTTTTAATGCTTTTGGCATATCATCAAAAGAAGAAATATCATCTAAGCTACAATTCCAGCCTTCTAATTCCTCATAAATAGGTTTTACTTCAGAATCAACTATATCATATGGAAATTCTTCAGTAATAGTGCCATCTTCTAATTCATATTGAGTGCAGACTTTTATTTTCTCGAAACCAGACAAAACATCAGCTTTCATCATAAATAATTCGGTTACCCCATTAATCATTACCACATACTTTAATGCAGGGATATCTAACCAACCACATCTTCTTGGTCTTCCAGTGGTAGCACCAAATTCATTACCTACTTTTTGCAGTTCTTTACCATCTTCATCAAAAAGCTCAGTAGGGAAGGGGCCACCGCCTACTCTAGTACAATACGCTTTAAAAATACCATATACTTTTTGAATGCTGTTTGGCGCAACGCCTAAACCTGTACATACTCCAGCGGTCATCGTATTTGAGCTAGTAACGTATGGATAGCTACCAAAATCAACATCTAATAACGATCCTTGAGCACCCTCAGCTAAAACTGATTTCCCAGCTTTTAATTCGTTATTGATTAAATATTCGGTTGAGCTTACGTTAAATGTTTTTAAATACTCAATAGCGTCAAAAAATATTTTCTCAGCTTCCTCTAATTCGTAATCAAATTTATAAAACTCTAAGATGGTTTTGTGTGAATCAACAAGCTTCTGATATTTCTCTTTGAAATTATCATAAAAAATATCACCCACTCTTAACCCAAGACGAGCGATTTTATCCTGATAGGTTGGGCCAATACCCTTTAAAGTAGATCCTATTTTTTCGTTGCCTTTAGATTTTTCGTAGGCCGCATCTAATAATCGATGAGTAGGGAGTATTAATTGAGTTTTATTAGAAATGTAAAGATTCTCTTTAAAATTAATATTGAATGGATCTAGTTTATCAATTTCATTTTTAAAAATCACTGGATCTAATACAACACCGTTCCCGATTACATTTTTGATGGTTTCTCGAAAAATCCCACTTGGAATTTGATGCAAAACATGTTTAATACCATCAAATTCTAAAGTGTGGCCAGCATTCGGTCCTCCTTGAAATCGAGCTACCGTATCGTAGTTGGGTGCTAATACATCTACTACTTTTCCTTTTCCTTCATCTCCCCATTGCAAACCCAGCAAAACATCCATTTTCATTTTCTAATTTTTTAAAATTATGCGGCTTTAGTCTAAAGCCTTGATTAATATGATTTGATATTTATTTAAGAATTGTTCTATTAGTCAATTAAGCTCTTCAAAGCCTCTTCCTTAGAGTCATAAATGGTAAAGATATTATTGAGTTTAGTGATCAATAATAGTTTTTTCACCTGCTCTGATGGATTTAACAACACAACTTCACCTTCTTTATTTCTTAACTTAGTTAAAATAGTAATCAGTACACCAATTCCACTACTATTCATGTATCTGACATTTGAGATATCAATGATACATTTTTTAATCCCTTTATTTATGTTGTCATTGATTAATTCAACCAAACCCGGCCCATTATTTTCTCCGATCAAGTCACCAGATATTTCAAGATTAAGAATATTATCAATTACTTCCTGTTTGAAATCCATTTTATATTATTTTTATAATTATTTTTGATCTTCAGCATTTAATTTCGCCTGACAATCACCACAAATACCGTAGAGGTTTAGAGAGTGGTGCATGATTTTAAAATTCAAAAGATCACCCACCATAGTTTTAATATTTTGAATTCTTGGATCACAAAATTCAACTACTTTATGACATTCAGCACAAATAACATGATCATGTTGTTTATAGCCGTAAGACTTTTCGTATTGTGCCAAATTTCTTCCGAATTGGTGCTTGCTGACAAGATCACATTCCACTAATAAATCTAGTGTATTATAAACCGTAGCACGACTTACTCTATAGTTCTTATTTTTCATACTGATGTAAAGTGATTCTACATCAAAATGACCAGTACGGGTATATATTTCCTCTAGTATAGCATATCTTTCTGGAGTTTTTCTCAAACCTTTGTTTTCTAAATATGCCGTAAATATTTGCTTTACTTCTTTGTAAACCTTCTCGTTCAATGCCATAATTTATTCATCTCCCTTCATGATTGGCAAATATAGGAAATCTACAATTAATCATAGCGGTTCACCTTCACTATCCCACGTACAGCCTTCATTTTTTCAATCAATTGATCTAAATGCTTGGTGCTCTGCACAAATAAATGAATTTTACCTTCAAAAATTCCATCTTTTGTATCAACTGAAATGGATTGCATATTTACTTCTAATTCACTGGAGATAATTTGAGTTACATCACTAATTAATCCCACTCTATCGGTTCCAATGATTTGTAATCCAGCTAAAAATGCAATTTCTTGTTGAGAAGTCCATCGTGCTTTAACCACTCTGTTACCATGATTAGATAACAATTCAGGTGCATTTGGGCAGGATGTTCTATGGATTTTAATACCTTCATTCACCGTTACAAAGCCAAATACTTCGTCTCCAGGAATAGGATTGCAGCATTTGGCGATCACATAATCCACTACATCCATATCTTCTCCAATGAGAAGCATGTCTTCTCCTTTAGCTTTCTTTAATGCCTGCTCAAAAGATTTAGCGTCAGCGGATGAGCGAATCCTTTTATTGTTTTTTCTAGCCCTTTCTTGTTCCTCATCCTGGAACTTCTTGATGTTTTTAGGGTCATGCTTGCCTGTAGCAATTCCATAATAGAGGTCTAATGGTGTTTTTTCATCAAAATAAGCTCTGATTTTATTAATCACTTCATCCGAAGGAGCTATTTTCATCTGCTTTAGCTTTCGGTAAACAATTTCTTTACCTTCTATAGCAGCGGATTTTTTATCTTCCTTTAGAACGTCCTTAATTTTTGCTTTTGCTTTTGAACTTACTGCAAATCTGAGCCAATCTTCACTTGGTTTTTGTTTGTTAGAAGTGAGAATTTCTACTTGATCTCCATTTTTAAGTTCATAGTTTAAAGGAACTAATCTGTTATTCACTTTAGCGCCTAAGCATTTAGCTCCAATTTCTGTATGGATATCAAAAGCAAAATCTAAAGCTGTAGCTCCATTAGGTAAAGTTTTTAATTCCCCTTTGGGTGTAAAAACAAATACTTCATCAGAGAATAGGTTAGACCTGAAATCGTCCAAGAACTCTATTGCATTTGTGTCATTAGATTCTAACATCTCTCTCACTCGGGCAATCCATTGTTCCAATCTTGTTTCTTCAGGTTTAGAATAATAATCTTTATACTTCCAATGGGCAGCGTAGCCTTTTTCTGCAATTTCATCCATTCGGCTAGTACGAATTTGCACTTCTACCCACTGGCCATTATCACTCATCACTGTAGTGTGTAAAGATTCGTAACCATTAGCTTTTGGAGTGGATATCCAATCTCGTAGGCGATCAGGATTCGGTTTGTAAAAATCGGTTACGATTGAATAAACTTCCCAGCAAGCTGCTTTTTCATGTTCCACAGATGCATCAATAATAATTCTAATCGCAAATAAATCATATACCTGTTCAAAGGGGATATTTTGTTTTTTCATTTTATTCCAAATGGAATAAATGGATTTAGGCCTCCCTTTTATGTAATAATCCCATTTAAGTTTACTGAGCTCTCCTTCAATTGGTGCTATAAAATGCTTAATAAATCTTTTTCTGGCAGATTTAGTATTGTTGATTTTGTTTGCTATATCTCTATATACCTCTGATTCAGTATATTTTAGATGAAGATCTTCTAATTCTGATTTAATAGCATATAAACCCAGTCTATGGGCTAAAGGAGCATATAAAAAGATGGTTTCGGAAGCAATTTTGAGCTGTTTGTTTCTTGGCATGCTATCCAAGGTTCTCATATTATGTAACCTATCGGCTAATTTTATCAGGATTACCCTAACATCTTCGGAAAGGGTAAGCAGCATTTTTCTAAAATTTTCTGCTTGTTGAGAGGTTCCATAATCAAAAACGCCAGATATTTTTGTGAGCCCATCAATAATAGGGGCAACCTTTGGACCAAATTCTCTTTCAATATCTTCCAGTTCCCAGTCAGTATCTTCTACTACATCATGTAATAGAGCTGAAATAATGGAAGTAGTCCCTAAGCCGATCTCTTCAACGCAAATTGTTGCCACAGCTATAGGGTGAAGAATATAAGGCTCACCTGATTTTCGCCTCATATCTTTATGAGCTTCCATGGAGGTTGTGAAAGCTTTCTTAATTAATTTAGCATCCCCGTCCTTTAAAAAAGGCTTTGATTTCCTTAATAATTTACGGTATTCTCTGAGAATTAACTTACGTTCCTCTTCTAAATCTATGTTCTGCATATAAGCGGTAAAAAATGATCTTCAAAATAACATATAAAAAAACACATCTGCGACTTGCAGTGAAAAAATATTTCACTACATTTGCACTTCAAATTTATGAATGCGGATGTGGCGAAATTGGTAGACGCACTAGACTTAGGATCTAGCGCCTCACGGCATGGGGGTTCGAGTCCCTCCATCCGCACACTACACAAACCCTTAGTTCCAGTAACAAAGTACAGGAAAGAAGGGTTTTTTTGTATATTGATAACACTATAAAATTTAATTGTTTTGGACATTACACTCAACAAAAAGGACAACACCAACGCTTCAATTAAAATTATATTAAATGAAGCTGATTATCAACCTAATGTTGAACAAAAAATCAAAGAGTACAGGAAAAATGCTAACATAAAAGGATTTCGTCCTGGAAAGGTGCCTGCATCTTATATCAAGAAGTTGTATGGTAAAAGCATTTTGGTTGAAGAAATCAACAGTTTGTTATCAAAATCATTATCTGATTACATCAAAGAAAATGATTTGAAAATTTTAGGTGAGCCAATGCCTAATCAGGAGGATGCTGCTAAAATTGATTGGGATAACCAAAAAGAATTTGAGTTTGAATATACATTAGGCTTGGTAGATGAGTTTGACATCAAATTAGATGACAAATTTAAAATCGAGAAGCATAACATTGAAGTTACTGATAAAGTAATGAAAGAAACCATGGATAACTTAACTAAGCAACATGGTGATACTGAGTCAGTAGATGAAAGCAAAGCAGAAGATACTTTAGAAGGTAAATTAAGCACTGCAGATGGTGAAGTTCAAGAAAGAGTTGTTCTTCCTATTGAGGATATTGAGAAAAAAGCTCAAAAGAAATTTGTAGGCTTAAAGAAAGGTGATGAGGTTAAGTTTGATATTGAAAAAACTATTACTTCTGCGGAAGCTAAATCTAGACTTTTAGGTCAAAATGAAACCGATGCAAATGCAGCAAGCGGTGAATACACTTTAACTGTTTCTGATATTAAAAGAACTAAGCCGGCTGAAATTAATCAGGAATTATTTGATAAAGTGTTCGGTAAGGATGCAGTGAAAGATAAGAAAGAGTTTGATGAAAAAGTAAAAGAAACTATTTCTGAAAACTACGATAGAGAAACCGAAAATCTACTGAACAGAGATTTAGTAGATACATTAGTTGAGAAAACTAAATTTGAATTACCTGATGATTTCTTGAAAAACTGGTTGTTAGTAAGTAACGAAGGTAAAGTAACGCAAGAGCAAATTGATAAGGAGTATGATCTTTATACAAAAGATTTAAGATGGAATCTTATCAAAAATAAAATTGCTGAAGCAAACAAAGATGATATCAAAGTAGAGCATACCGATGTAATGGACTATACTAAGAAAATGATTGCTGAGCAATTTGGAGCCTATGGTATGTCTGACCAATTAGGAGAGAATATGGAGAGCTTTGCTCAAAATTATCTTCAAGGCGAGAATGGTGAAAACTACAGAAAAGTATACGAAGAATTATTGAATAAAAGAGTTTTGGACTTTGTAAAGGACAAAATTTCTATCAAAGATAAAAAAGTAGATTTAGACGGCTTCAAAAAAGCTGTTGATAAGAACTAAAAGCTATTTTTATCGTTAATTTAAAAGTCCTTTCATTAAAGGACTTTTTTTTTAAATTTGTACTTATAACCAAATACTTAAATGATTAATAAAGAGGAATTTAGGAAATTTGCCGTAAAAGGTGAAGGTTTATCAGGTAGCATGGTAGATTCATATGTGCAGCAAGTAGAGAATATGACTCGTGCTGTAATTGAAGAAAGACCAACCAATTTTAGAGAGATTGATGTTTTTTCTCGTCTAATAATGGACCGTATCATCTTTTTAGGAATGCAAGTTGATGATAATATAGCCAATGTAATCACCGCTCAATTATTGTTTTTGCAATCTGTAGATGCCAAAAAAGATATTAGCCTTTACATCAATAGCCCAGGTGGGTCTGTTTATGCTGGTTTAGGTATTTATGATACAATGCATTATATCTCGCCAGATGTAGGAACAATTTGTACTGGATTAGCTGCTAGTATGGGTGCTGTATTATTAGCTGGGGGTGCAGAAAAGAAAAGATCTGCTTTACCTCATGCAAGAATTATGATTCACCAACCGATGAGTGGTATGCAAGGACAGGCTTCTGATATGGAGATTTCTTTGAAACAAACATTATCAGTTAAAGAAGACTTGTACAATATTCTGGCTCAACATAGTGGTAAAACCTACAAACAAATAGAAAAAGATTCTGATAGAGATTTCTGGATGAGAGCTGAAGAGGCTAAGGAATACGGTTTGATTGACGAAGTATTAGTGAGAAAATAATGGCAGAAGACAAAACACAGGTAAGCTGTTCTTTTTGTGGACGTAACAAGAAAGATGTCGATTTGATGATTTCTGGGATTCATGCACATATCTGTGATAAGTGTATCGCTCAGGCTCAGCAAATTCTACAAGAAGAGGTTAAAACTAAGTCTTCATCTAAAGATCCAAAGTTCAATCTTATTCGTCCGATTGAGATGAAAGAACATCTGGATCAATATGTTGTAGGACAAGATGAAGCAAAAAAAGTAATATCAGTTGCAGTATACAATCATTATAAAAGATTGATGCAGAAATCTACTAAAGATGATGTGACCATTGAAAAGTCAAACATTATTATGGTAGGAGAGACGGGTACTGGTAAAACTTATTTAGCGAAAACATTAGCTAAAATTTTACAAGTGCCTTTCTGTATTGCTGATGCTACAGTTTTAACTGAAGCAGGTTACGTAGGTGAAGATGTCGAAAGTATTTTGACTAGACTATTACAATCTGCTGATTACAATGTTGAAGCTGCTCAAAGAGGAATTGTTTACATTGATGAGATTGATAAAATAGCTAGAAAATCTGATAACCCTTCTATTACAAGAGATGTGAGTGGGGAAGGAGTACAGCAAGCGATGCTAAAACTTTTGGAAGGAACTTCAGTAAATGTTCCACCTCAAGGAGGAAGAAAGCATCCTGATCAGAAAATGATTAATGTTGATACTGAAAATATATTATTCATTTGTGGAGGGGCTTTCGATGGAATCAGTAGAAGTATTGCTTCAAGGTTAAACACAACTCCATTAGGTTTTGCTAAATCAGATTCAAATGATGAAGAAATAGATAAGGATAATCTGTTACAATATATCACGGCTCAGGATTTGAAAAATTTTGGTTTAATACCAGAATTGATAGGTAGGTTACCTGTTTTAACTCATCTTGATCCTTTAAGTAAAGATACTTTAAAATCGATTTTAACGAATCCGAAAAACGCATTGGTAAAACAGTATACCAAGCTTTTTGATATGGAAGGTATTAAGTTGGTTTTTGAGGAGTCTGCTTTAGATTATATTGTAGATAAAGCTGTAGAATTCAAATTAGGTGCAAGAGGATTAAGATCAATTTGTGAGGTAATCATGACAGATGCCATGTTTGAATTTGATGGAGAATCATCAGGAACTGATTTAGTAATTGACAAGAAATATGCGGCCTCTAAATTTGAGAAATCAAAATATAAAAATCTTAGGGTAGCTTAATAGATATTAGAGTTTAGAATCTAGATTCTAGACATTATTCATAAACAAAAAGAGGGTCTGCTTATAAATATTTAAAGCAGACCCTCTTTTTTATTTCATGAAGTTAAATCAGCAATTCATTCTCTAGAATCTAGGTTCTAAAATCTAGTGTCTTATTTTATGCTTTCACATTATCCTTCGGTAATCGTTTTTTATCTTTTCCTCTTTCTATATACTCGATAATTTTTCCAGCAATATCAATTCCGGTTGCTTTTTCTATCCCTTCTAATCCTGGAGAAGAATTCACTTCTAGAATTAATGGCCCTCTTGATGATTGAAGCATATCAACGCCAGCAATGGCTAATCCCATAGCTTTTGCCGCTTTAAGTGCCGCAGCTTTTTCTGCTCGACTTAATTTTATAACATTTGCAGATCCACCTCTATGAAGATTAGAACGGAATTCTCCTTCTTTTCCTTGTCTTTTCATTGCGCCCACTACTTCTCCATCCACCACAAAAACACGAATGTCTGCGCCACCTGCTTCTTTGATGAATTCCTGCATGATTACCCTGGCTTTTAATCCTTCAAAAGCTTCAATTACGGATTCGGCAGCTTTACGTGTTTCTGCCAAAACAACTCCTAAGCCTTGAGTTCCCTCTAATAACTTTAATACAACAGGGGCTTTTCCTAAGTGCTCTAGAATATATTCGCCAGCATTTTCAGAACGATTAGTAAAAGCTGTTCTCGGCATATTTAATCCAGATCTTGACAGAATCTGTAAACTTCTCAGTTTATCTCTTGATCGAGTAATGGCTAATGAATCAACCGCACTAAAAGTTTTCATCATTTCAAATTGGCGAACAACCGCGGTACCATAAAAAGTAACAGAAGCCCCAATTCTTGGAATTATAGCATCTATTTTTTCCAGCTTTTTACCATGGTAATAAATAGAGGGTCCGGCTTCATCCATGATGATATCACAATGCATATGGTCAAGCCTTATCGCTTCATGACCTTTTTGTTCAATGGCTTCTAATAATCTTCTAGTAGAATATAAATTTGGGTTTCTTGAAAGTACTGCAATTTTCATTTATATAAATTTTTAACACCCCCAAATTAGTTTAAAAAAGATGTTATCCCTAAAGTAATGACTCAACTTTTGTAAAATCATCATATAATTCTTTATTTATTTCAGCCCAATAAAATTTTTCGTCTTTTAATTTTAATTTATTCAGAATTTGAAAATTTGTTTTAACGATTTTGTGATTTGAGAATTCCTCTAAAATATCAAAACCCTCTGAATTTTCGATTTCTTTAGAACCTGATACAAAATAGACCTTGTCAGTTAAACTATTGCTTTTACCAAACCTCTCATTATTCTTAAAACGTGTGGAAGCCAAATTATAGCGAATATCTTTAAGGTTGGATAACACGGCTAGTGTTGTAGGATAACTTCCTGCTCCTTTACCTTTTAAAAATTGCTCACCTGAAAATTCTGAATTTATAATGACGCCATTGTATTCATTTTCAATATTGTAGAAGTCATGTTTTTTAGAGATAAGCTTCGGCTCTATTTTAGCTTCTATTTTGTTATTAGCTAATAATGCCTCGCCTATCAATTTTATTTTGAGTTGGTGTTTTTTTGCATATTCAATAATATTATTGTCTAATGAAGTTATGCCCTGCATAGGAATATTTTCAGGATGGATATATTGGCCAAAGGCATGATAAATCATTATGGATAATTTAAAGCGAGTGTCTTCACCGCTTACATCAGAGTATGGGTCTGACTCTGCAAAACCAAGTTCTTGTGCTTTATTTAATGAATTATCATATGATTGGCCATCGTCAACCATTTTGGATAAAATGAAATTACAAGTTCCATTTGCTATGGTTTCAATCGATTTTATCTTATCTGATTGAAAATGCTGATCAATAGTTCTAATGATCGGTATACTGCCACAAACAGCGGCTTCGTAAAAGAATTTTACATTATTTTTTTTACTTATATTGAATAGTTCTTCTAAATATAGGGCAACCATTTTCTTATTTGCACTTACCACTGATTTTCCATTTTGAAATGCTTGAGTAACAATTTCAAATGCTTCTTCAGGATCGTTAATAAGTTCTATAATGAGGTCAATTTCGCTGTCCTCAACTATTTCATTTACATTTTGAGTTAACAGCTCTTTTGAAAATTCTATGGTTCTATTCTTATCGATATTTTTTACGGCTATTCTTGTGATTTCTACTCCATAATCTTCATATTTTTTAAGAGCTTGGAATACGCCAGTTCCTACAACTCCAAATCCTATTAATCCCGCTTTAAGCTTTTTCATAGTAATTCTCTTTTAAATTTTTTTCAATGAGTCGAGATATTTTGTTGCCTTCTATTAAAAAGGCATCATGCCCTTTTTTTGAGTTGATAATCTCTAATTTTGCATTGGGTATATGATGCGCCATAAGTTCCTGTTCTTTTAAAGGGAATAAGTTATCGCTATCAATTCCAATACAAAGCGTATTGGTTTTTACTAATGAAAGTATTTGTTCCAAACTTCCATTTCTAGCTGATGCTATATTATGATTATCCATCATTTTTGATAGAATAAAATAGCTGTCGGTACTAAATCTTCCCTTAAACTTCTCGCCCTGATAATTTAAATAGGAGACTATATTCCAATCATCCTGTTCATTTTTACCTTTTTGATTAAGTTCAAAATCATCATAAGATCGGTAACTTAGCATAGCAATTTTCCTTGCAATTGCAATTGCCTCATTTTTTGAAATCGAATTGTTGGCTCCCAATGAAATGGCTTGCCGTTGCAATTCATTAAATGCTATTCCCCAAGAAGAGTGTTTTGCATTTGATGCAATCAAAACCTGATTTTGAATAATTTCAGGTTCTATCAGGCTCCATTCTAATGCTTGCTGCCCACCTAATGAACCACCAATTAAAATGTCAATATTTGTAATATTTAAGAATTTTCTTAAATCAATAAATGCTTTTATAACATCTCTATTGGAAATTTCTGGAAATCCATCTCCGTATTTTTTATTTGTATCTGGATTTATTGACTCTGGGCCAGTGCTTCCGTAGCATGAACCCAATATGTTGGCACAAATTACAGTGTGTCTTTTTGGATCAATAAAGCCGCCATTTTCAAAATATAAAGAAGGCCACCATGATTTAACAGTGGCACTTCCTGTGAAGGCATGACAAATCCATATTATTTCTTTTTGGTTAGAAATTTCACCTTCTATTTCATAATATAGGCTTGCCTGGTGTAAAACTTCACCATTTTGCAGAACAAACTTTTCTGGTAATTTATGTTGTGGCATAACTTAATTCATGAATTTTTTGAAAAGCTTGAGTAAAATCAGCGATAATATCATCTATATGCTCAATGCCTACAGAAACTCTTAATAATGTAGGAGTAATGCCTGCTGATAATTGTTCTTCATCGGTTAATTGTTGATGAGTTGTTGCAGAGGGTTGAATGATTAATGTTTTTGCATCTCCAACATTAGCTAAATGACTTACTAGTTTAAGATTATCAACAAAGCCTTTTGTTTCTTCTTTATCGCCTTTAATAGTGAAAGATAAAACACCTCCGTAACCATTGTGTAAATATTTTTTAGCTAATGGATATGATTTGCTACTTTCTAAACCTGGATAATTCACTTTTTCCACCAATGGGTGTTTCTCAAGCCAATAGGCTAGTTTTAAAGCATTATCTACAGTTCTCTGAACTCTAAGAGATAAAGTTTCAAGACCCTGAAGCAGTAGGAAACTATTGAATGGACTCAAAGCAGGGCCATAATCCCTTAATCCTTCCACTCTCGCCCGTATAGAAAAAGCAATATTGGGTAAGCCTAAAGGATTATTTTCACCAAAAGTTTCCCAAAAATTAAGTCCGTGATAACCTTCTGAAGGTTCTGAGAATTGTGGGAACTTTCCGTTGCCCCAATTGTAATTTCCACCATCTACGATTACGCCACCGATAGAAGTACCATGGCCACCAATCCATTTAGTAGCAGATTCAACAACTATGTTTGCTCCATGTTCTAATGGTTTAAATAGGTAACCACCAGCTCCAAATGTATTATCTACTATTAAGGGGAGATCATATTTTTTTGCTAGGGCTGAAATGGCTTCAAAATCAGGAATGTTAAAGGTAGGATTGCCTATTGTTTCAAGATAAATTGCTTTAGTATTTTCATCTATCAATTTCTCGTAAGATGATATTTCTTCATATTCAGCAAATCTTGCTTCTATCCCTAATCTTTTAAAAGCAACTTTAAATTGATTATAGGTACCACCATATAAATATTTAGTAGCTATGAAATTATCGCCAGATTCTAAGATGTTATTTAGAGCTATAAATTGTGCAGCCTGTCCAGAGGCTACAGCCACTGCAGCTACACCTCCCTCAAGAGCAGCAATTCTTTTTTCAAATACATCATTGGTTGGGTTCATTATTCTGGAGTAAATATTTCCGAATTCTTTTAAACCAAAAAGATTTGCTCCGTGCTCGGAATCGTTGAAAACAAAGCTAGAAGTTTGGTAAATAGGAACTGCTCTTGCATTTGTACTTTGATCTGCTTCTTGTCCTGCGTGTAATTGTAGTGTTTCGAATTTTTGTGTAGTTGACATAATTATAAAAATTAAAAGATTGAATAAATGATTATATGATAGTTCTAAAATGATCCAATGCGATCAATATAGTTTGATTCGACTGGATTGAATTTGTAATAAGATGAATTTGAGAGAATTAAAATCTATTAAGCGGGTACGCTCAAATTAGAAAGCTTATAATTATCCTTTAAAATTTTGATTTAATCCAAAATGAAAGAATTGCTTTTAGCAACAACAGCACATTCGCATTCGCATGCTGGCCATTGAGATAATAGATGTAAATCTATTAGATAGTAATTGTGAATTTTTGTTTGGAGCCGAATTGGCTTTTCTGAAGTGTTCGCTTAATGCGATTTGTTCTAAGTTGTTCATAATTTATATTTCCCTTTCGGGCAGGATTTGGCACCTTGAATCAGGTTGCCAGAGGGTCACCGAGCCTGTCTCTTACCTCTTCGTTATAAATTTATTTTCGAATTAATGCTTCAAATTTAGAGAAAGCTTTTCGAGATATACAAACTTTTTGAATTAAAAATATTAAATAATTGAAGATAAAGTTTGTATAATTATATAAAGTATAATAAAAATACAATTAATATTTGATTTACACTTCTGATTTATGTTTCAATAGCCCATTCACAATTAACCACTGTGCAACAATGTAAGTACTCATTACCGCAATACCAGCATAAGGAATAGTATGTGAAAAACGATTTATAGCTAAAATTGAATCTGAAATAGTAAATAATGCAGCACCCAAAACAACAAATTGAAAGCTTTCGTTAGTGGTTTGATTTTTTCTATACCACGCAGCAACCACCATACTTGCAATAATTAAAGCATAAAGGGCAATAGGTACTTGGATTACGCTGTCTACATAGGGTAAAATGAGGTATGCCATTAAGCCTAAATAAGCAATGATAATAAATGGAAATGCAGACCATCTGAAGCTAAATGAATCCTTAAAAGTTGCCTTTTTATAAGCAACAATATATACAATATGAGCTGCTAAAAATGCTGAAAGTCCAGCGAAAAAGAAGAGAAAATGCTTAACCGTAAAAAGTAGCATAATATCTCCAATCCAACTAAAAGCTAATGCCAGAGTTACATAACTAACCCATTTTTCATTCCTTCTACCATCCGATTGATCCCAAAAATAGGTTAATAGAGAGATCATAAGAAGAGGTTTTGCAATTTGATGTATAATATCTATCTCAAATTGTAATGAGATAATTTCAAGAATGGCAACAATCCAATAAAAAAGGGCCTTAAATTTCATATGAAAGAGTTTATCGAAAAGTACTTATTATTCATCGATAAAAAAAGTGAATTTATGCAAATGGGGGTATATGTAAGAAATGATTAATTGGCTTTAGATATATAATTATTTCTTTAAGAACTTTTTCAAGCTCTTTTTTGAATCTATGGTAATCATTACATAATAATGCCCACTAGGAATATTTTTTAGGTTGATTTTGTAAAGGCCATCGTCAATTTTTTCAGCTGAGCTATTCATTTTAGTTCCTATGATACTCATGACTTGAATTTCAATTGACTTGTTGATTTTCTGCTCATCTAATTTAAGATATACAAAATCTTCAGCAGGATTTGGGTAAACTTCAGCGTCTTTAAGAATAGTTACAATATCCTTGTTATATTCAACAATATTTTTCGTTTCACCAGCGTTCATTGAGAAAACTGATAGTAAGAAAGTGAACAACAATATATATCTTAACTTATTCATTAAATTTAATTACGTTTCAAATATACTAAAGTTATAGTAAATACTAATTTTCTATCTTTTTAAAAGCACTTTGAAGCTTTTCAATCATTATGCTAGGGGTCATAAAATTTTCACCCTTTTCTTCTTTACTTATATCACCACTTAGGCCGTGCAAATATACTGCCAACTTTGCTGTTTCATAACTATTTTTTATTCTTGGATATATAGCTGCTAAAATTCCACATAACAAATCTCCACTACCTCCTTTAGCCATTCCTGCATTTCCAGTTGGATTAAAACTGATTTTGCCATCAGCATTACAAACAGCTGAAAATTTACCTTTCAATACAACTACAACCTTATGATGCATACAAAATGATTTTAGTTGCATAATGGCTTCAAAATTATTGGAATATTTTCCAACCAACCTTTTAAACTCACCATGGTGGGGTGTTAAAATGGTTCCTTCTGGTAATAGATTTAGTAACTCTCTATTTTCAGCAAGTAGTGTAATTGCATCTGCATCTAATATAAGTTGACCTTGGTAATCTTTTAACAGATTCTCTAAAAGCACTAATGTTTTATGAGCAAATCCTATTGCAGGACCGAAAACAATAACATCCTGTTTGCTGTAATCCAGATAACTTCCTAATACATATTCATTTTCATCTGTAAGGATCAAGGCTTCTGGAATTTGGTTTTGGACGATATCAATGCAATGTGGGCATGTTTGAACAGAAATCAGCCCAATTCCTGAGTGAAGGCAAGCTCTTGCTGCTAGTATTGCAGCTCCCATTCTTGCATAACCACCCGCAATTATGGTAGCTCTTCCTCTGTTACCTTTATGGGCTATCGATTTTAATTTTAACCTATTTTTAATTACTGAATCTACCTCGTAAATTGAGTAATCGCTTAAGCAGTTATTAATATATTCTTTGTCAAGTTTAATGTCCAAAATTTCGAATTCTCCAATGTATTCCTGGTTTTCAGCCATCATGAATGCTAGTTTAGGAACTTGGAAACTCAATGTGTAATCTGCTTTAAAAATTATTTCGGAAGGACTCGCTTTATCAGCAAATAGACCAGAGGGCATATCAATGGCTATTTTATTCGCTTCAAAATTATTAACCTTTTTAATTAAATCAGCAAGCCTTCCTTCAATAGGTCGAGATAATCCGGAGCCAAAAATTGCATCTATTATTATCGATTTTTCACTAATCTGTTCGGGCAGTTCTTCTAAAATTAATACTGTATTTATTTTTTTAAGCCTTTTGAGGTTTTCTTCAAAATCATCTGAACCATTTTTACCTAATGGAAGTATAACCTGTACTTTATAGTCACTTTCAGAAAGTAATCTGGCTACTACTAATCCATCCCCTCCGTTATTTCCTGAGCCTGCCAATACATAAACAGAAAAATCATTGTTGAATCTTTCAGTAATCCATGTAAAAAGCTCGTAGCTTGCTCTCTCCATTAGATCAATACTTTTTATTGGTTCATTTTCAATAGTGTATTGATCAGCTTCTCTAATTTGTTGAATATTTAAAATCTTCATTCAAATAACTTTCAGTCTTTATCCTAAAATTTAGTTCTTTTTTAAGAATTTTGCTTCTTTACTACACTTTTTACTACAATATTTCACGCTTTCCCAATTCTTTTCCCACTTCTTTCTCCATACAAAAGGTCGATTACAAACGGGACATGTTTTAGAAGGTAGGTCACGCTTCTTTGTCATTTTGGTCATCAATTGGTCTTTTTTTAATTCTAATTCATAAAATGAAATATTGTTTACTTTCCATTTATTAAAGTTCTTATCAAACAAGCATGAAATTACTTTGTGAATGAAGGCATTTCTTCTATTTTTGCAGAAACTTTAAACAGAGCATAATGAGCGTTTTAGTCAATAAAGATTCTAAAGTAATTGTACAAGGTTTCACGGGTTCAGAAGGTACTTTCCATGCTGAACAAATGATAGAATATGGCACTAATGTGGTAGGAGGGGTTACTCCAGGAAAAGGAGGACAAACACATTTGGGTAAACCAGTTTTTAATACAGTTGAAGATGCTGTAAAAGAAGCAGGAGCAAACGTATCCATCATATTTGTTCCACCTGCATTTGCTGCTGACGCAATTATGGAAGCTGCTGATGCTGGAATTAAAGTAATCATTACGATTACTGAAGGTATTCCAGTAAAAGACATGATGAAAGCAAAAACCTATATTCAAGATAAGGATTTAACTTTAATTGGCCCTAACTGTCCGGGTGTTATTACTCCGGGTGAGGCTAAAGTTGGTATTATGCCTGGTTTTGTTTTCAAAAAAGGAAGAGTAGGTATTGTATCTAAATCAGGTACTTTAACTTATGAAGCAGCTGATCAAATTGTGAAAGCTGGATTAGGTATTTCTACTGCTATCGGTATTGGTGGTGATCCAATCATTGGTACCCCAACTAAAGAGGCGGTAAAAATGTTGATGGAAGATGATGAAACGGATGCTATTGTGATGATAGGTGAGATTGGCGGAAACTATGAAGCAGAAGCAGCTAGATGGATCAAAGAAAATGGCAATAAAAAGCCTGTAGTTGGATTTATAGCTGGTAAAACAGCACCAGCAGGAAGAAGAATGGGCCACGCAGGCGCTATAATTGGCGGAAAAGACGATACTGCTGAAGCAAAAATGAAGATTATGGACGAATGTGGAATCCACGTTGTTCAGTCACCAGCTGATATAGGTGAAACCATGAAAAAAGCTTTATCTTAATTAGGAGATAACTAATAATATTTAATTGTAGGCTGTTTTAGTTTTTTATACTGAAACAGCCTTTTTTATTTTTAGCTAGATATGACCAATAACGATATTTTAAAAAGACTTCGCTTCACTTTTGATTTCAGTGATCAGGAAATGATTTCAATATTTGATCAGGCAGATTATAAGGTGACACGATCACTGGTAACCGACTGGTTAAAAGCAGAGGATCATGAAGAATATAAGGATATTCATGATGATCAATTAGCAACTTTCTTAAATGGCTTAATCAATAAAAATAGAGGTAAAAAGGAAGGTGTTCAACCCACAGCAGAAAAAGTATTAGAGAATAATGAAATTTTAAAGAAGCTGAAAATAGCTCTTTCTTTAAAAACAGAAGATATAGTGGATATTTTTAATTTAGCTGAAAAACCAATCAGTCCACATGAGATAACTGCCTTTTTAAGAAATCCAAAGCAAAAACAATATCGACCTTTTCAAGAGCAATATTTGAGAAATTTTTTAAATGGGCTACAGATAAAATACCGAAAGAAGTAGCTTCAAGTAATTTTATTTTAATATAGTTATATGGCTTAAATTGAAATAAGATTAAACCATTAATTTTAGAAGGGAAAGGCTTAAATGATAAGTACAGAAAATAAGCGGGATCTAGACCTTTATTTCACCAAGTCCGATTCTAAGCTTTCGATTACTTTCTTGATATTGCCCGATATAGTAACTAGCCACTTCATTTGATCTGATATTAAGCGCGTAGACTGCAATCTTTTTCTTAACTGGGGGTCAATTGGCTTTGTTTTCTTAAATGCTAACTCCTGATTTCGAATAGATACTAAGCTTTCAAATCTTTCTTCTAAATGCTGATGTGCAAGCTCTAATTCGTCTTCAGAAATAGAGCCTGTTTGGTCTTTTTTAAGTAAACGCTGTATAGCCTGTTTAAGATTGAGGTCTATAGTTTTAATTATAAATTCAAAGTCTTTTGAAACTTCATTCTCTTTATGATTAATTAAATAGGTTCCTAAGGAGGCCATTGCAGCAAGGAGTGTTTGATTTATACTAACAATCTCATTTATTTTGCCCACATGATGTTGCTGGGATTTGGGTTCTTGGCTTAATCGCTGAAATGCTGCATTTAAATTCCCCATTTCTAAAAAGGCTTCCTTTCTAGCTAGTTTATAATCAGTAAGGCCACTGTTTTCATGATAATACCGATCAATTTGGGCGAGATATTTTCTATTAGCTCTTAATACTTTTAATATGGTGTTTTGTATACTTTCTGATTCCCATGTAGGCCATAGTAATGTACCGGCTCCAAATGCAATAGCTGCTCCTATTATTGTATCTACCACTCTATATTGTATAACCTCAAATGCGTCTGGATTTATGAGAGTGTAAATAAAAACGATACTGGTTGTAATAAAAACGGAGGCGGTTTTGTAGTTTTTTTGGATAAAGCTAAGTGCAAGAGTTAGTGAAACAATTGCCAAAAAGGCAAATAAATAAGTGTTTTGATTGATTAAAACTATGATGCTTGCAATTGATGCTCCAATTAATGTGCCGTATAATCGATGTTTTGATCTTTCTTTGGTAAGGGTATAACCGGGCCTCATTATTACCACAATCGTTAATAATATCCAATAAGTATTTTGTAGTGAAAATAAAGTCCCGATTGTGTACGCTAAAAGCATAGCAATAGTGAGACGAGCGCTGTGCTTTAAAATAGGTGACTTGAAACTAAAATTCTCACTTAGGATATTAAGATCGTAATCTTGCTGAGTGATAAACTGCTTTCCCTCTTTACTTCTAATTCCAATATTTTTTCGGTTTTCGAGATCATAAAATACCCTTTCAATGGAATCAATTTTTTGAATTTGGTTTTCTTCATATTCAAGTAAATTTCTAAGCAAAAGAGCACCCTCTCTAGCTTCTGGTAATCCAATATCGTTTTTATAAGTTTGAATAGTTTTTTCACATAATTGGATCAGGATGTTAAAGTCTATTTTATGCGAGAGTTTTTTGTTTTCTAACATCGCAATAGCCATTTGATCCAATCTATCTGATAATTGAAATACTAAATCTATAAATGGGCGAACATAATGAGGTTTTTCTAGAAATAGACTATTTATTTTTTCATAATTAGCTGGGTTTGCCATTGAGAGTTCTAGAATGTCAATTAATTCAATGAAGATCAATAATTGTTTTCTCTTATAATTTGAAAACCCAGAGCTCTGCCTTTCGGTCAATAAAAGTTCTCGCAGAGTTTCGTGAGTGGCG
The DNA here is from genome assembly GCF_030503895.2 of Marivirga arenosa. GTDB lineage: Bacteria > Bacteroidota > Bacteroidia > Cytophagales > Cyclobacteriaceae > Marivirga > Marivirga arenosa. Next base: position 259,933 of record NZ_CP129970.2, on the reverse strand, counting down.
TTTATAGTGGTTTGCAGCTCAAATAACTCTTTTTTTAATTCTTCAGCCTTGCCTTCTCCTATAGCTAAATTTCCCCTGATTCGAATGTATTGAGCTGTAAACTGTAGGCATGAACTAAGTTCTTTATTGATTTGACGTTTTTGCAGTAATGGATGGAATATAGCCGATAAAAATAAATACCAAAAGCCTCCAATTGCAATGAATAGTCCTTGAATTAAGATTTCTTGACCAACTTGCGGATGTGCAAAGCTTAATACGATCGCTAATAAGCCTGAAAAAGAAATTAAGGAAGCTCTAAAACCATATACCGAAATAAAGGATATTCCGAAAATAAGAAGTGACATTGTTGGTACCAACAAATAAGGGTTTGGAGCTACATAGGTAATGGCGATGGTGGTTAATACTGCAATTAATGTAGCAATTAAAATTCCAATGCTTTTATGTTTTCGGCTACCGGGAACATCACTTCCTGAAGTAAGAAAAACACCTATGGATACGCTAAGTAGATAGGAGATTTGGTCAATTTGGATTCCAATTATTAAGGGTAATACTATACCAAAAGTGACTATTATAGATTTTAGGAAATCAGGGCTTTTAAGAAAATTTAGAAGCTGTTGGTAGTAGTTTTTTATCATAGAATAGTAATACACCTTTATTATACTCTAATCATAGTAATCAGTTTGGAAATTAATGTTTTAAGAATCATTTTTTTGTAATTCAATTACTCATTTCTTAAAGATGTTGCTTAAATGACTTTTAGTTTTAAAGTTAATTTCAAAATCTTTTGTGTAGAACTTTTTTAAATTACTCACTCATTAAATTAATGAATTCAAATTATTTTGTTCGGTAAACTTATTGTCTCTAAATTTGTTGTTATACTAACTAAATTAGCGAAGAGCTTAAATTTTTTCAGTTATGGCAATAATGATAACAGACGAGTGTATTAATTGTGGCGCATGCGAACCAGAGTGCCCTAATACAGCTATATATGAAGGTGGAGTAGAATGGAATTGGTCTGGTGGTACTTCTTTATCAGGCAAAGCGAAGTTAATAGATGGATCTGAGGTTGATGCAGATGAAATGCAAGAACCGATTTCAGATGAATTTTACTATATCGTAACAGGGAAATGCACAGAGTGCACTGGGTTTCATGAAGAACCACAATGTGCTGCCGTTTGTCCTGTTGATTGCTGTGTAGACGATCCAGATAATGAAGAAACTGACGGGGAGTTAATGGCCAAGAAAGAGTGGATGCATAAGGAATAGTAATTTTTGAACTTAAAATATTTAAACCCGCAAGCTTTAAACCCTTGCGGGTTTTTTATTTTATGTAATTCAATAAGTATCGGCTTTAGAAAGAGAATACAATAGGTTTTTACGATAAAAAAGCAACTGATCACGCTTAGCGGAGTGGAATTCTGAAAAGTGGAAGAGGGGATAGGGTTGTTGCGGTTTGAATAGCCCGTTTGTTTGCGGCTCCCTAAAGACACAGTCATTTCACAAATTAAGAAATAGCTAACCGTGTTCTAATTATAGTCTTTTTGTTATAAACTACCATTTTCATTCTTGTAGGATATTAATTACATTTATTACATCAGTTCAATTACAACCAAAACCTTAAGCTCAGCTTTATTTTTTGAATTGTAATGACTTACATAATAGATATTTTATCACCTAAAGTTGCATATCAACAACTGTTGTAAGCACCTATATGAATACAATAAAAAATCCGTTAGATTAGTGCCAATAATATATAAACGCAATAATAGCGTTTGCACAATTGTTAGCCTCAATAGATCTTCGAATGAACATTTCATTTAAAGCAAATAGTTTTGACAAAGTTTTGGGTGCGGAACTTTCTATTCGTGAGAGAATGCAGATCAAAGTGTATGGACTGGGCCACTTAAACATAACAAGTGGACCAGAGGAGTTGATTACTGAAATTAGAAAGCATAACCCTTCCAGAATTCATTTAGATCAAAGACCCAACGGACTTGTAGGACGTTTGGGAGATAAGTTGACTTTTTCTGTGCAATACGATAAAATCGACCAAATAGAGATCATCAAGGAGCCTGACAACATCGAACCGTTTCCTTTTACTCCTTTTTGGTTTCTTTACAACATTGGCCTTCCAATAAAGTATGCGAGATGGACAAGGATCAGAGGTGATACTTATCACGCAGGAGAACTTACAGGAATTATTAAACTCAAAGATAATCAGCGTATTGAATTCAATTTAGATGGAAATATGTTTGAGGCTGTTAAAACATTCTTTTCTTCTAAGTTTTTATCAAGCTTCTCAGAGATTAAAGAAATAGATACTGAGGCTAACACTATGTAAAAACCATGCGCTTAAGCAGTTTCCGGCAAGCAAAGTAGTTGATTCCCGCAATTTTTAGCAGGCAGAGCAAAAAGTAAATTCATGCAGTTTCAGTCACATCAACTAGGCTATTGATAGCAAAATAAAAATTGCTATCTTCATCGCCTTAATTAATAGTGGCGCACGGATTTTTACACGCGCCCGTTAGGGACAATCCGCTCTATAGCTAAGCCATTGACTCCGAAAGCTAACGGAAGAGCAGAAAAATTTAGTGAATTAATAAAAATCAACAAATGATAATGTATTGGTCAGAATTACAATGAAAAGAATTTTACCATTATTAGCCGCTTTATTGCTGTCCACGTTCTTTACATTGGGACAAGAGCTATCTGGTGCTTGGAAAGTAGATTATATTCGTTCAATGGAAGAAGTTTATTCGATTGACAGCCCTGCTGATTCTGTTGAAAAAATGGAATCATTTTCTATTGTTTCAGGAATAGTTGAGTTCTCTGATAAAACTGTAAAATTTCATAATTTTAAAGAAAAGCCTAATAAAACAAGAGTTAAAAAGGGAGGGATTTTTAAGCTTAAAGGAGAAAAAATTAAAATAGAATCAATTAATAAAGATAGTATCATTTTAAGACCTATTGAGGATAAAGAAACCTATATTGTACTAAAACCTTTTAGCTCCGAGGATATTGAATTGAGTGCTAGAGATTTTGAAAATACTGAATGGCAAGTAAAGTCTGAATTAGGTTCACTTTCATCTTTAAAATTTCACTTTTCTGATTCAAGTACTCTAACTTTAATTTATCAGGGTGAAGAATACGGTTATGCAAATTATGGTGACTGGAAATTGGCTAATAGCGAGAATTACTATGTTCTGTATATCGCTGATAGAGAATCTTTAAAGGAATATTTCTTTAATTTAAAATCTGAAGCTAAAGGTCGCATTGTAGCTGAAGTTTCAGTCCAAGAGTGGTCAGACTTTCCAAAAGCGACTATTGTCACTTTAGAAAATAATGGACTATTAACATTAAAAGAATTTCAGAAAAAAGAATATGAATTAATTGGGAAATGGTCATTTTCAAGATTTTCAAATAATATAAATGCTCTGCATATTGATTCAATCTTAAACCTCAATTTCTCTATAGAATTCAAGGATAATGGACAGTATGTTTCAAATAATAAGATAACCCTTGTAAAAAATAAAAATAGAATTGATTTCACAAACAATGAACAAGGCACTTGGAGATTAGCAAAAAACGGATCCTATGTAATAATTAAATCAAATGATGGTTGGGAAGAATATCTGTCAATATATTCCTTGAACTTAAATAATTTAAGCCTTGATTTAAACTATAGATATGATGAAAGAGCAAGATTTGCTGCACGAATAGATTTTGAAAAAGAAAGTCCCTAACACTACATATAGCTTATGGCGGCTTCAGGGGTAAAAGAAAATTTTGTACATTTAAATAGCAATAGTGCGGGCAGACAAGAAGGCACTTTAAAAACCGCCACAAAGCCATATGCTTAGCGTTGGCAGCAAGCAAAATAAATGGCGAATAATCACGACATAGAAACATATTCCAAATTAGGTGAAGGGATAAACTTTTACTTGAGTGAATCATTTCACTATTTAAATGAAGTCTTGATTTATGAGTATGCCTCAATTATATTTTCTAAATACATTGACAAAATTGACCCGACAGAAGCAGACAGGAAACTAATTGAAAATCTTAGCTTGCCTGACAATCCAGTTGAACTCTTACAAACTGATAGCATCGAAGCAATCTCTGACGAAACAGCATCTCAAATGGCTGCTTCATGGGAAACCGCACAGCAAAAGGCTCGCTTAGGCCAACACAGTTTTGGACATCAACACGAAATAAACTCTATTGAAATCTTAGGGCACTTAAACAATTTCGGCTTTTTCATAGAAACATTAGTTAACAGGCATTTACTCTTTTTAAATCATATAAACGAAATAGACAATTTAAGCTATTCACGAATATCGACTGCTAGGATTATTGACCGCTTGATATACATATTCAAGGATGATTTAAAACTGAATAAAGTTCAAATCAATGAAATCGTAAATCTCTTTTCATTGAGAAACAAAACTGTACACTACACGCCCGATAATGCGAAGGCTTTGAAGCCAAAACTGTCTGAACTACTCAAAATATGGAAACAAACGAAGAAAGTAGTTGAAATGCTTGAGAAAAAGGAGAAGTTTAGCGAAGACAACTTTTCTGAACTTTTAGAACAAAATATTAATAAAATAATTCAACGTTGGAAATAGCAGCAATCTGAAAAACGAGCATTATGGCAATAGTTTCTTTCTTATTTGGTTCAGGCTTTTCGATTCCTGAAGGACTCCCAGGAGTACGGCAATTAAATCAAAGAATGGGCAAAATCGATGAAAGTGAAATTCTAATTCATACTGACCAGCATGCGATGTTCCTAAACGGTCAAGATGACCCCAACAGATGGAGCAGATGGGATGAACGACAATTTCTTCAAGAGTTCTTGGAGTTTTACAATAATGATGTTTTAAAAGATGACCAAGAATTTCACTACGAAACATTTTATGATTTCTATTCAGGTTATCTAAGAGAAAAAGAAAATAAGGATTTAATTGAAGGCTTTTACAAGGCTTTTAATGATAAGCACTTCAAAGGGAAAGATGGGCAGAGAGATTGTTACAATAGAGTTTCTGATTTTAATCGCAGTTTTAATCAACTTTTAGGGTCGCAATTACACAGCTTAAAATACTTTGAAGATGTTAGCACATTAAACTACCCACCGTACGATTCATTTTGGAGCCTATTAAGAGAGTTACTCAAGGTAAATGACCTGAAAGTTCATACTCTAAATCATGACTTATTCTTTGATTGGATTGGTAGACATCATTCGGATTTATGGCAAGAATTTTCTGATGGATTCGAGCTTGAAGGTTCTCCTTTTTATGGAACTGTCAGCTATGACTTTCCTCATGGCGACAAAAAAGTACATAAAACATATAAAGTCAAATTGGAGCGATTTACAGATAAGTTCGACACTAAACTCTGTCTGTATAAATTGCATGGGAGCGTATTTAATACGGTAATTTATAGACAGAACCATGAAAGAGTTAGAATTAAGTCAAACTATGCAGTAAGAGACTATCATGAAGAAGTATTTAACGAAGAAAAGAAGAAATTTGAGTTTCAACACCTGTGGGATGATGTGTCTCCAGATTTTCTTAGTGGTACCACAGAGAAAACTAAGAGATACATTGAAGATGACCATTACATCAAACTCTTTAAGCACTTTGAATCGAACCTAAAGGAATCTTCTCTGCTAATCGTTGTTGGCTATGGATTTCAAGACCCTGGAATAAATGACTATTTGATTAATAATTTCTTAGAAGCAGGAAAGAAAATGATAGTTATCGATCCTTATAAACCTAAGTCGGATATCCTCGATAAGTACAACTGTGACTATGTAGCTCAAGGTGTTACAAAAATTCCTTACCAAGATTACTTGAAATTGATTCCGAAAGAACTACTAAAATAGAAGCCATCTGCTAACAGAACCTAATAATATGAGACTATTCAAAATATTAAAATCAATCTTCTCATCTCCTCAGAAAAATGTCTCTGTCCCACAACAAGTGGCGACTTCAAACGAGTTTAGCATAGAAAAACGAGCACTGCATGAAGCTGCTCATGGAATTGTTTGGTATTTATTTAAAGATTATTGGATAGTCAATAGACTTACAATCAATCCTGACGGTCTTCCAGACAAGAGTATGAACGGTGCCTTGCATATATCAGCAAATTTCAATGTAAAAACAGAAACTAATATTCAGAGAGCTAATGAAATTGCAGCAATTGCCTTGGCAGGCATGATTGGACAGAACATTGAAATCATCCTACAAAGAGACATGATTACTCTCGAAATCATAAATGCTCAGCATTTTAAAGACATATTAGACACAACGGGTTGTGGTGGCGATTTTGAAATTGTAATGAAATATTTAAAGTATTTATCTCAGGAATTTAAAACGAGTGATTATAACTTTTTAAAGTTCAAAATTATGGACTTAATAAGCATTTTTCAAGAACACAATTTCGTTCAACGAATTCATAAAGAATTATCACAACTTCTGATTGACGAAGGGTCTATTGATGGCAAAGATTTAATTGATTTTTTGGAAAATAAAAACTTTCAAGACTATATTGAAGATGAAAACTTGGACATCAATTTTTTTCATAATCGATAAAATAAAAAAGCCAGCTGCCAACAAAACCTATAAGCAATAGCGCCCTTCGGGACACTACTGCTCATAGCCAAACCGTTAGCTGTAAATGGACTTGCAACAAAAATGGGACAGGATAATAATCTAATTTATATATTGCTTGCTGTGGGTTTTATCCTTTTAGGTATTGGAATACAACGATATCTTAAGAAAACAGGTCTCAGCGATATGCAAAGAGTGTTAGGGACAACTGTGTATTGGCTCAAACTTCAGTCTTATTTTTTAATTATCATGGGTAGCTTATCATTGTTAGCATTTCTTTTTGGTTTCTTGATCAGTCTGTGAAGGTGAAATATAACTACAGCTAACACTTTATAAACCCCATTTGCTCACCACGATGTAAAGAGTTTATTGCTAAATAGCCCGTAATTTATGCTTGCTTTTCATAGCTGGCAAGTAAAGATGTTGCTTTGATCGAGTATAGTGCTTAATTATTCTAAGATTTTGCAATTAGTAAAGTTTATCAGTTTGTGGAGAAAGCATAAATTACTACTTTCAGTATTTCACAGACCAGTATAGCAAACGGGTTTCCTACTCGAAATGGTTCCATTTAATAAAAAGCAATAGGATTACTTGATATATACTTTTGGAGGTATTAATTTTTGATTCCTAAATTTCAACCAAGCTATATAAGAATGTCCAAAGAAAACTTTGAAGCCTTAAAAGACAAAATAGAGCGCCTATCGCCCAGTGAAGTAAAAATACCCAATATGCCTGTAGATGTTTTTTTACAGGAAGCCTACAATTTATATCAATGGAGCAAAGCAGATCAGGGGAAATTAATCAAAATAGGAATAAAGGATTTCCAGGAGTTTGAAGCCCGGATAGGGGCATTAAGTTATGTGCAATCCCAATGGGTGAATAATCGATATCAGAAAGGGCCTTACAGGCAGGAGTGGGATGAAAAAAGTAAAAAAGCCGAGGATTTAAAAAACGAACTGGAAAATGCTTTTCGCTTTGCCTTTCGCAAACGAGCTGACTTATTAAAAAACTTGCAAGAAATAGCTAAAGGCAGCCATAATTCAGATTTAATACAGGATTTAAGCGATTTATCTGCTCTCGGAAAAGCGAATTTACCCTTATTGGAAGCTATAAATTTTGAAGGAAGTAAACTAGATCAAGCAGAAAATGAAGCTTCAGCATTAAGTAGTCTGTTGGCTAAAGTTAAGAAGGAAAAAAAAAGAGAAGGCTGAGCTTAAAGTCTGTAGGGATAAAACCTATACCTATTTAAAAGAATTAGTAGATGAAGTAGCCCAAGCAGGTAAATATCTTTTTAGGAATAAAGAAGCGAAACGTAAAGGCTATTTCAGTAGATATTTGAATAAGCGATAAGCTCTAAATATACGTCCTGAAGTTCAGGAATGAAAAATATAAGTCAGGGTAGAATAAAATTACTCAGGGAATACTTTTTCCTAATCAGAAAACTGTAATTTAAGTCAGGAAGAAATAAAATAGGGCAGGAGTTAAGAAATAAACTCAGGACAAAATATTATTTGGATTTATAGTGTACTGTAATCAAAAAACTATTAAAAATTCATCTTCTCAAGCTATTGACTCACTATTGTGTTTTATTATAAATCCGATATATTTACAGTTATACCCATTACCAAAACGTTAAGCTCAGCTTTATTTTTTAAATTGTAATAACTGTCATAATAGATATAAAGTCACCAGGGGTAACTATATTCAATTGTTAGGTGCAATTAAGGATGATGAAAGTCACTGATAAAGAAGATAGATTTTGGTTTTTCCTTGAGAACGGAACAGACTTTTACATTGATGTGCACTGCAATGTATCAGCATTCGGATTCTCAATGCTAATAAAGTTGAATAAAGAAGAAGCAGAGAATTATAGAAAATCAGGTTATGAATTTTTAAAAGAGTTAGCTCGCGATATTCAATATTATTCTCAATCCAAATATAAAGACCGGCACGAATTAGGCGAAATTGGAAAGATTGCACATAATGCAATAATGACTTTTAATAAAAATTCAGACTCAGGTAATTAGTATGAGAGATTACATTTTCGAAAGTATCAAGAAAGGAATAAAACTAGAAAATGGTCACTTTATTGAATGGGGGACCGAATTGAGTGAACTCATTAAACTTTCAAATAATCACTATCAAGACGATAGCTATATATCATTGCAATTCGGTGAATTTAAATTATTTGAAAATATAGATCTAAATATTTCAACCTCAAAATTAAGTAAAGATGGTACAACGCTGACTAGTGTGGGAACTGGAATAAGAGATAAAAAAGAAGTTAAATCACTTATTGATAAGCTAATTCATTTATTAGGTAAACCTGACGAATTTTATGACGGAGATTATGGCATATTCACACATTGGGAAAACAACAATAATAGAATTGAAATAATTACGAGAGACCATCATGGAGGATCATGGTGTGAATTTCATATAAAGACTAAAAAAGCACCTAACATTTTGTAAAAATGCATTAAAACGCATTTTACACTACTCGTTGGCAACAGCAACCATCTTTGCAATTGATTCGTATTTGGTGTATATTTACATCAAATAAAGAATTATGGCACGTCAAAGTATTTCAATTACCGAACCAAATGACAAGTGGCTAAAAGCTCAGGTCGATAGTCAAGAATATTCAAGTAAGAGTGAATTAGTTAACGACTTAATCCGACAAGCAAGAAACCAACAAAGGCAAATCGATTGGGTTAGGGCAAAACTTGAAAAAGCTGAGAAAAGTGGTTTTACAGATGCAACTAAAGAACAGATTTTAGCACAATCTAAGTCTGATTTGAATGGCTAATTACAGACTTAGTAATGAAGCCAAAAATGACCTCATCAGAATACATCAATACGGAGTTAAAAGATTTGGCGAGCAACAAGCCGACAAGTATTTCAATACATTCTTTGATTACTTTGACATGATAGCAGAGCGGCCGTTTTCATACGAGTCTGTCGACTATATTAAAGAAGGATATAGACGTTGTGTCTGCGGGGTAGACAGCATCTATTTTAGAGTAAAGGACGAGCTTGTTGAGATTTTGGCAATCATTGGACGACAAGATGCCACTGAAATACTAGGATAAAGTTACCAACACAATCTATAAAACATGCACTTAAGCAGTTTCGAGTAAGCTCAGTAGTTAATTCGTGCAATTTTTGGCATACGAGCAAAAAGATAAGTCAACCAGTTTCCGTCACTTCCAGATAGCTATTGATAGCAAAATAAAAATTGCTAACTTTATTGCCTTAATAAAATGTCGCGCACAGATTTTTACACAAGCCCGTTAAGCTTAATTTCTGCAAAATGTGAATCTGAGCATTCTAAATATAAATCAACTTCATCTTCTTATCCCTATTAAAAAGTAGTAACTTTGTAATTACAATAAATAGAAGAGATTATGGAGGTTTCAGTTGTACAGATAGGTAATTCTAAAGGCATCAGATTTAGTAAGACTATTTTGGAGAAATATAATATTAAGGATAAGGTGGATTTGATTTTAGAAAAAGGGTAGATTATTATAAAACCCATTTCAAAACCTCGAAAAGGGTGGGAAAAAGCATTTAAGGAAATGTCTGAGAATAAGGATGATAATTTACTATTTGATGATGTGTTCGAGGATGAAAATCTAATCGAATGGAAATAAATCAGTACGAAATCGTTTTAGTCAATTTGAATCCTACAATTGGAAGTAAAATTCAGAAAACCAGACCCTGCATAGTGATCTCCCCAAATGAGATGAATAAATATCTGAGGACGATCGTGATTGCCCCTATGACAACAAGCTCAAAAAATTATCCCACTCGAGTAGAAGTAAAACACGACAACAAAATAGGCTGGGTTGTGCTCGATCAGATTCGGACTATAGATAAGCAAAGAATAATTAAACCTTTAGGAAGATTATCAAAACCCGAAATCAAAGAAATTAAAAGCATTATAAAGGAAATATTTGTGGATTAACAACTAAGTCTAAGGTTACCTATAAAAGTATTTGCTTATTGTTTCTATTGATTGAGCTTGTAATTTGACTTTGCTATTTTGTGTTTCGTCAGCTATGTGTGGCAAAGGCATTTTAGCCCGACATTATAAACTTCCATTTTCTTTCTTGTAGGATTTTAATTACATTTATTGCATCAGTTCATCTACAACCAAAACCTTAAGCTCAGCTTTTTTTTTGAATTCTAATGACTTACATAATAGATATTTTATCACCTAAAGTTGCATATAAACAACTGTTGTAAGCACCTATATGAATACAATAAAAAATCCGTTAGATTAGTGCCAATAATATATAAACGCAATAATAGCGTTTGCACAATTGTTGCCAACAATTTGAATGAAAAACATAAATCCAAATAGAATTAAATTTTATCAATTCTTAAATGATGACCTTTCGTTGGAATCATTTGAAAAGTGGATTTATGAAAATAAGGAACTCGAAAACACAATCCCAGAAGACCATTATAACGACTTGTTAGCGTTCAATTTCAAAAGTCGAGAAGTAAAAAAGTACATAAAATCAGTTGTCAAAAAGCATTTCGACTGGAGGGAATACGAAAAGTGGAGAACAGTAGAACTATTAAAAAAAATAAAATCCGGTAAAGTTGAAATTGTATTAGCTACAAGAAAATTGAGAAAATTATATCTTGAACAAGAATTGGAAATTAAAAGACCATTTCTGTCAATTGGACTTGCAATAGGGTATGAAAGTGAACTCGACAATTGTCCAATAGAATCAGAATACAATCAATGGAATTCGGATGCTTTGAAAAAGCAACTTGAACCAGTAGAATGGTATCGAAAACAGATTTTAGAAGACGTTGATTCGGAACTTAACGAATTACTAAAACCTGAATTAAAAACGATTGACCTCGGGCATATTGAAAATATCAAGCACCTGCACGACACTTTTGCCGAACGATTATATTTTCCTGAATTTTATGGAAATAATTGGGACGCATTTTGGGATTCAATAACTGGAATTGTAGAAATGCCCAATGTTTTGACATTGACTAATTGGGATAAATTTGAAAACACGTTTGAGAAAGAATCAAAAATATTGAAAGAAATAATAGCGGATTACAACAATCAAAACGCTGAAAAATTAATAAAAACTGTTGGCAACAATGGGTATAAAACATAGGGCGGAATGTGATTTCCGCAAGTTTTGGGTTTCTAGTAAAGTTCGTTTCGGGCGGACAGGAAAGTACTTCGAAATGCCCTACGTTTCATACCCGAGACCGTTGTAGGGCATTATGAACAAGAATGACATGAAATATCAGAATGCAGTTGATAAGGTAGCTAAGGACTTTTCTTTGAAGACAATAAATGAGTTGATTTCAATGCCTAATTATGGTATTATAGAAAGCTTTGACAAAGTAAAAGTTGGATATTCAAAGTGGGAAAAAGATTCTGATATTTTACATATCCATATTCTAGCAGAACGAATTATATTCCCGTTTCCTAGATTATACAGAAAATACCATGCAGGAATAGCAATTGAAAACGATTTAATACGATTACTCACAGACAAAGAACTAGGAGAATACGACTAAAACAACAATGAAGTACAAGAATTACAAATCAGCAATACACAATTTCACACACTCATTCATAAGCATTGACTTTATGAAAAGTGGACGACTTGCAGTAAATGTACTTATTGATTTATACAACTTGAATACGGAAACAAAGATAACTTTCGACTTCATTAGCAGTGCAATTCAACCAACAGAAGCAGTAAGTAAAGAGAGCAAGCAATTACTAAATGACTATTTGGATTGGTTGCCCGGACATTTTGAATCACACAATTGCGACTTAAGCAGATTGGAAAAATTAGAAATAACTATTTGGACTGACTTTGAGAAAGCCTTTTCACCAGTAGGAATGAATAATGCTATCGAATTTACAGTAAATGCTTTGACTAAATGGAAAGCGGAAGGACGAGAAGAACAAATAATTGAAATCTCACAAACCGAGTTGATTAAGAAAAACTTTTTAAAGTTGAGAATTCCTGAAATGTAGAGTATATGAAAAAGATTCTCACGATAAAGAACATATTAATCACGATTGGAATTATACTTTTTGATTTAGCTGTTTACATATTTTTTGTAATGATGCTTATGAGTTATGATGACTTATATGATGAGAGTAAAGGTGAATATTGGAGTTTAGAAAGCATGACCATTGGGCAAAAGGCAAGTTCTATTGGGATTAATATTTGGCATGTGATTAACCTGATAGTAATTGGATACGTGATTTTTAGAGTGATAAAAATAATAAGGAAAAACGCCCTACAACAATAAATATAGGTCATTTGGCAGTTAGTACTAAATTTAAACATGAGTACAATTAATAAAATATATAGCGGCTTGATAATTTGGAGCTTTGAAATGCCAAACGCCCCATATTCTCAACGTTACCCACAATAGACTTTCATGGCGAAGAAAAACAGTCAAGCAGAATTTGTAAAATGGTTTGGTCCACTCTTAGACGCACTGAGAGAACTAGGAGACTCAGGAAAACCACGAGAGGTATCTAACAAAATTGCCGAAACTCTGAACTTATCGGATGAAGTACTTGATGAAACTTTGAAGTCAGGCGGTAATAAATTTCACAATCAAGTTGCATGGGCTCGCCAATATCTGGTGTGGGAAGGCTTATTGGACTCCTCTAAGCACGGGACTTGGAAATTAACTGATAAAGGCAAAGAATCAACACTAACAGAGCACGAAGCAAGAGATGTTTTTCTAAAGTGGGTCGATTTTCATAGAAAAGCACGAGAAGAAAAGGGACGATCACAGGTCATCAAAGATCAGGAAGGAAATACTCCAGAAGAATATGAAAAGGAATCATCACCTGAACTTCTTGAAGTATTACAAAAACTAAGTCCATCTGGTTTTGAAAAGGTTTGCCGTGAGTTATTACGAGAACATGGATTTGAGAACGTAGTGGTTACGGGTGCTTCACATGATGGAGGAATTGATGGTTATGGAACACTTGAAATTAACCCGTTTGTTAGTTTCAAAGTCCTTTTTCAATGTAAGAGATACAAAGGAACAGTATCAAGAGCTCAAGTTGGTGATTTCAGAAATGCAATGATCGGAAGAGCCGAAAAGGGCATCATCTTAACAACTGGAACGTTTTCAAATGACTCAATCAAAGAAGCCAATCGTGATGGGGCACCTCAAATTGAACTAGTAGATGGGCAAAAGCTGATAGAGATGTTTGAGAAGGTCGAACTTGGGGTATCACCACGAACTGTTTATGAGGTCAACCTTCATTATTTCAAATCATTCATGGATTAAAGTTTCCCTTTATTGAAACTTTTTCTAACTTTGTCTTGTATTATATAATGTTGATTTAGTGGAGAAAAAGTTTGAGATCAAGTTATTGGAAGAGGCATTCGAATTTATCAAAAGCCAAAATGATAAAGTTCAGGATAAAATATTCTACAATATTCGTAAAGCTCAAATCTTGAATGATCCCAAGCTTTTCAAAAAGCTAAATCAAAACATTTGGGAATTCCGAACCAAATATGCAGGACTTCAATATCGGATTCTTGCCTTTTGGGATAAGGAGAATAATGAAATGACACTGGTTTGTGGCACACATGGATTTGTCAAGAAAACAGACAAAGTAAGCCCTCAAGAAATTGAAAAGGCCGAACAGATCAGAGCGGAATACTTTGAACGAAAAAAGAAACGAAAATGAAATCATACACATTAGATGAAGCCCAGGATTTACTAATCGGTAAGATTGGAACCCCTCGCAGAGATCAATATGAATTTGAACTCAAACTTGAACTCATTGGAGATATGATCAAGACTGCTCGAAAGGAACGTCACCTAACGCAAGAACAGCTTGGCGAGCTAATTGGTGTTCGGAAATCTCAAATTTCTAAACTTGAAAACAATGCCAAAAATGTAACTATCGAAACTATATTGAAGGTATTTGAGGCATTGAAAGCTAAGGTCAACTTTAAAGTTGAACTCCTTAACAACGAACTAAATATCGCATAAAATGTGGGTAACAAAATGTAAGAAATCATAGCCACACTATACCAACGCACAATCCAAAGCTACGATTCTTACATAGGCGTTGTGTGCCATTTGAAAACATGAGACTGTTCATATTAACATTATTAATTACCACTTTTTTGACGGCTTGTTCGAATGAACAAAACAGCCAGTCAAATAATGAAACTGCTATGCCCGAACTACCGACTTTCAGATACAATCCTAATCCGGAGAAACTTGGGATAATTAAAAAGGAAAAGACAACATGTCCAATTTGCAACCAAAAAAGAAACTACGTTTATGAAGGACCTTTCTACTCAGTAGACGAAGTTGAAGGAATTTGTCCTTGGTGCATCAAGGACGGTTCAGCAGCCAAAAAATATGACGGGGAATTTCAAGACGCTGCATCTTGCGACCCTGTTGATAAACAAGAATACTTGATTGAGCTGACAACAAAAACTCCAGGATATTCAGGATGGCAGCAAGAAAGATGGCTAAGTCATTGCGGTGATTTTTGCGCTTTAAAGGCTTATGTTGGTTGGGCAGAAATAAAGGACTTAAAGGAAGAACTCTCAGACGACCTAAACGAAATCAAAACTGACTACAACTTGACACAAGAAGAATTAGAAAAATACTTAGTCAATAATGGCAGTATGCAAGGTTATTTGTTCCAGTGTCTACATTGCAAAAAGCACCGAGTGACAATTGATTTGGACTAAAATGAAAATAAAAAACGGCACACAACAGCACCTAAGAAAACATGGGGGGGCGGTGGTTTCTGCAAGCATGGTTTTTCATAGTTATATTTGCTGTAAACTGATAGTGAAAAGCTTCGAAAAGCCCCACGTCTCTTAGCTGCGACACGTTGTGTGCCATTTTAGAAGACCGTTACTACAATAAAATGATTCAAAAATGAATAGACTTTCATTCAATATAATTCCAAGTCCAGAATCAAATGACCATCAAGTTAGGATTTTGATTGATAACGAAGATTGGTTGCATGATGATTATTTGGGTATTGACCCGCCAAGATTTTTCCAACAAGAAACATTTTTAAGCGGTGATTTATTGGTCGGCAGATGTGATTGCGGAGTCGAAGGCTGTGGAGATTTGATTGTAAATGTTCATTCAGACAAAGACAAAATGATTTGGACAAACAATGACGGATTAAAGCTGCAATTTGATAAGACAGAATACTCAAAAGTAATCGAATTCTCAAAAACTGATTTCAAATGGGAAGATATTAATCGTAGAGTTGAAAGGTTAATGACCAATATTTTCAATGCCTCGCAGACTATTGATGGATTGACTTTTGATTGGGCATCTTGTAGGATTGAGAATAAAAGAGTTAATTTATCATATAGCAAAAAGGGATTACCAGAAGATTTTAAGCAAGAGATATTAAAATTCGCTTGGGACGGGAAATCAGAAAGTAACGCAATTGACAATGCTGAAAAATTTTTACAGACTAATAAAAGATTGAAAAGATAAACGGCACACAACAATGTGTATAATTCATAAGGGTTACAGAGGTTTTCGAGCGTTATCACCCGCATCAATTTTGGGTGGTAACTTGATAGGTTTGAATTCCGCAATCCCTTACGAAATCATACACTTAACGTTGTAAGCCATTAGAAGAAAGCCCGAACAGTAACAAAAATGTTAAGACAGGAATTACAATCATATTTTGACAGAGTCTATCCCTACTCAAAAATTGAAACTGAACATACACTCGGTGGACAAGTTCATATTCGGTTTGAACTTGGAGACGACAAGGAAAATGGCACAATCGAAAGAGTGAATCATTCAACAGAAAGGGCTTTGACTGTTTTCAATGAAACATTCAATGACTCCTCACACGAAATTTTCGTTTTGATTTACGAGTATCAAGGAGACAATATTTACAATGCTTCAAATGACTATTTGCACAGCCTATTTCCTTCCGATAAATTCAAGAAATTTTACAACCAGCTTGAAGTGGTAAATACTCGTTTCTTTACAACAGATGAAAATGGAAATGACGTTTTAGAAAAAGATGAAGTACGGATAATTATTGGAAAACTTCCTGTCAAAGAAATTGCAGTCAAGAAGATTCTAAATGGAATCGCAAATACTGAAATGGGCTTTGATCCTAGTATTGACCAAAGAGTATTTTTTTTCAATCCGATTACAGACAAAGCCTTTCAAATGTATGACGACAGGGGCTGTTATGTTTGGAGTGATATAGCTGATAAAATACGAGACATTTTTAAAAAACGAAATGACTGGATTGTTGAATATCACAGACCTGAAATTGAAGAATATTTTAAAAAATAAAAACGGCTTACAACATGGCATATAGCTTATGGCGGATGGACGGCTATCAGCAAGGCTTTTGCTTCGTTGCCAGCTTTAGTTTCGGTGGACAAGAAAGTGCTTCGAAACCGCCACAAGCCATATGCAAACCGTTGTGCTTCATGCGAAAAAAACTCCGATGACTAAGATTTAATGTTTCTGTTACTGCTCATATTAGCCTTTCTTTTGATAATCGGAATCCCGATTGGACTTTCCTATTTTATTTATCGTTTCATAAAAAAGAGAGATTACGACAAGCGACTAAGACTGATTGCTCTGACCCCAGTTCTGATAATGACATACCTGATTTATTCAGCACTTTATCCAAGCGAAGACTTTTATCGAACAGACTTTACCGAAGTAACAGGAATTAAATTACCAGAGCATGTTGAATTTAAGTACAAGTCTGCCACTTATCCCGACCACTTTGGAGACTACACTTCAATTTCTATTATCAATGTTGGAAGAGACTTTTACAACAACCTACCCAAAGCCTTGACTGAAAAAGGACTTAAAAAAAACGGACAGAAAATACACACAAAGGAATTCGACAAAGCACTAGAACACACAGACAATTTGGAAATTGAAAGTGAATTTACATTGGAAGAAGGTGGCGGAGTTTATTACTATGTAGGCTTCTTGACGGACAATGAAACGATAATTGTAAAAAGACTAAGTTGGTAAAAGAAAAAAGCACGAAAGCACAACATCGGCTATAGCAAATGCGGGTTGATTGCTTAAAAATGAAGATATTACAACTAAATAAAATCACGGTAGGCGGACAAGAAAGCGGTTTCAAAATCCCGCACTACGCATAGCCAAACGTTCAATAAGTGTAAAGTCAGAATTATATCAATGACCCTCAAGCGTTTCAAAAGCTTGAGGGTTTTATTTTACATTCCTTCTAAAAGCAATAATCGGCTGTCTTCTTTAAATTTTATTCTTCCATCCTTTACAATTGATTTTTCAGATGTATAATGGTTACGGACTTCTTGTCCCTCTTTAAAAATTGCAGGGGCTTCAATGTCTTTAATATTTT
This sequence comes from Marivirga arenosa, assembly GCF_030503895.2. Taxonomy (GTDB): domain Bacteria; phylum Bacteroidota; class Bacteroidia; order Cytophagales; family Cyclobacteriaceae; genus Marivirga; species Marivirga arenosa. The sequence continues at coordinate 241,924 of NZ_CP129970.2, read as the reverse complement.
CTTCCATCACCACATAAATAGCATCATTGTAATTCTCATTTTCAAGTGTTCTAACAAAACTGTAAGGATCATCCGAAATTTTTTGATGTATTCCTGCCCCTACAGAAGGATGCTTTTTTCTAAACTGCCCTAATATTTGCCAGTGCTTATGGATTTCTTGAATGCTGTAGCCTTCTCTTTTGGAATTAGCCCCCAATTCGTCCCAATTCATGAATGATCTTAATTTGGCATCACCTTCTGCTTCTGCATTGAGTAAACGAGCAGTTTCATCTCCATAGTAAATTTGTGCTGCTCCAGGTGTTAATAATAAATAGTTAGCGGTATTATAAACCTCATTTCTATCAGCGTCATATGGATTACCATCATCATGAGAGGACAGGTAATTTAAAACTGATTTGTTTTTCAGTTCTCCTTGATTCAGGATTTCTGAATATTTTGTAAAGATTTCATCTGGATGCTTTTCCTTAAGCTCCCATTTTAAACAGAAATTAATCAAACTATGGAAGCCCTCATCAAAGAAATTAATGGCCGTATCACCATCATAAGTAAATTCTAAACCATCATAAATTGAATAGTTATAAATTTCACCTACCATGTAAAAATCTAAATCATCTAATTTCTCTTCAGGGTTTTCACCTTTCCATTTTCTTAATGCTTTTAAGGCTTCAGCATATAATTCACCCCAAATTCCTGCTTCTGTATGTTTAACCGTATCTACTCTAAAGCCATCTACACCAAACTCTCTTATGTAATCCGTTATCCATTTAATCAGGTAATATTTTGGAGCTCGTGGGTATCCTGTTCTTTCAAAGAACTCATCCAATTCTGCTAATTCTTTTTCAAGTCGTCCTTCTTTTTCCCATTTATCTAGTAAATGCTGAGGTAATTCAACTTCTTCCTCTGATTCGGTTAAAATATCGGGTAAATTATCAACCAAAGTGCATTTTACAGTGCTTTCCCAATCCTGATAGGTACAATTCGGATCAGTTCTTACCCATCCTTTCCATATTGGATCTTGCTCCGTTACCGGTCCTGTGTGATTCATAACTACATCCAGCACAATTCTAATTCCATTTTCATGAGCCGTTTTAACTAGTTCTGCTAATTCATCCATGGTTCCAAAGTTTGGGTCTAATGTGGTCCAATCTTTTGCCCAATAGCCGTGGAAGCCATAGCTTTTTCCTGTGCCCTCATCTACAGAACCATGAATCTGTTCAACCATCGGATTAATCCAAATAGCGTTCACACCTAAGTCATTGAAGTAGCCTTCTTTAATTTTTTGAGTAATTCCTTTTATATCACCTCCCATAAAACTTCTTAAGGGAGCTCCATCCTGCTTCCTGCCAAAATTCATATCATTTGTGGAATCAGCATTATTAAAACGGTCAGCTAATAGAAAATAAACAGTTGCATTCTCCCACATAAAAGGGGCTTTCTCATTTGATTGGTTGTCTTCTGTTTGCGGTGCTGAACAGCCTGTTAATAGTATAAATAATAAAAGGAGGTGAGTGATTTTCATGTATCTTCTGTGTTTTATCAAATTCAAAATAAAAAAGGGTAGCATTGTAGTGCTACCCTTAAGTATAATAGATTTTCTATTGATTAGCTTACTCCAGGAATCTGTTGAAATTCAACAGCTGGTTCACCATTTTTAAATGCTTTTCTAGGCTTTAAATTTAGAGTCTGGAATAATTCAGCGTCTTCATTTACTTCAGGATTTGGAGTAGTTAATAACTTATCTCCTGCGAAGATTGAATTTGCTCCAGCCATAAAGCAAAGAGCTTGCTCTTCCTGATTCATTCTTACTCTACCAGCAGATAATCTGACCATTGCCTTTGGCATTGTAATTCTTGCAGTAGCAATCATTCTGATCATTTCCCAAACGGAAACTTTAGGCTGCTTTTCCAAAGGGGTTCCTTCTACTGGAACCAATGCATTTACTGGCACTGATTCAGGATGCTCTTCCATCGTTGCAAGAGTATGAAGCATTCCCACTCTATCTTTATGTTGCTCGCCTAAACCAATAATACCACCAGAGCATACTGAAATTTTAGCTTTTCTCACATTATCGATAGTATCTAATCTATCATCATAAGTTCTAGTACTGATAATGTCATCATAATGCTCTTCAGAAGTATCTAAGTTATGGTTATAAGCATAAAGCCCAGCATCTTTTAATTTCTGAGCTTGAGATTCAGTAAGCATACCCAAAGTACAACAAACTTCCATATCTAACTCATTAATGCCTTTCACCATTTCTAAGACTCTATCGAAATCACGGTTGTCTCTTACCTCTCTCCATGCAGCCCCCATGCAGAATCTTGTACTTCCATTTTCTTTGGCAATTCTAGCACTTTCTAATACCTGTTCAGTAGGTAATAGCTTATGTACTTTAACATCAGTATGGTAACGTGCAGCCTGTGGGCAATACGCACAATCCTCAGGACATCCACCTGTTTTTACACTTAATAATGTACAAACTTGAACTTCTGAAGGGTCATTAAACTCTCTATGTACAGTAGCTGCTTTATAGATAAGTTCTAAAATGGGTTGATTATATATTTTTTCTATTTCTTCTTTCGTCCAGTCGTTCCTAATCTCTGTCATATTAGTTTTTTTAAATTAAATCAGCCTCTCTGATACTTATTTTATGTAAAAAAAGGAGCAATTTATTTGATTTCCAAATCAAATGGCATTCTTGTTTGCAATCCTTTATTTTCCATAACATATTCTAATTCTTCAACATATTGTGCCATTTCACCATAGGTGTATTTTTTATGGAGTAGCTTGGCTGAAGTTCCCATTTCTTCTAAAAGTTGCTGTATAAATGGTTTTTTCTCTGGATAATAAACTTTCATATAATCACCCTCTTCTAAACCAGCAGATTGAGCAGCGATGTTAACGGCTTCATCAAATCCTCCTAAAACGTCCACTAAGCCTTTATCTTTTGCTTCAATTCCAGACCAAACTCGTCCTGAAGCTACAGCCAATAAATCATCAATATCCATATTTCTTCCTTCCGCTGCTTTAGAAGTGAAATCCTCATATCCTTCTTCTACCATGTTTTGAATGATTTGCTTTTCTGCATCATTAAGGCTTCTACTTACAGTATATAAATCCGAATATTCACCGGTGCTTACTCTGTCGAAAGTAATTCCCAACTTGCTATCCATGAATTTTGATAAATCAGGTATGATAGAGAATATACCAATTGAACCGGTAATAGTATTAGGTTGAGCCACTATGGTATCGCAAGCCATTGCCATATAGTATCCCCCTGAGGCTGCTACACTTGACATTGAAGCTATAATAGGTTTCACCTCTTTTGCTAATTTAACTTCTCTCCACATCACATCAGAAGCTAAAGCACTTCCACCCGGGCTGTTTATTCTTAATACTATTGCTTTGATCTTATCATCAAGTCTAGCTTTTCTAATTTCTTTTGCGATTACATCAGAACCAATAGAGCCTTCTCCACCTTTCCCTGACACAATGTTTCCTTCTGCAACAATAACTGCAATTCGATTAGAATTATATTTATCCGCAACGAATGACTTGCTGTATTTTTTTACTGAGATAACGGGGATTTTAGCATCTTCTTCTAATCCTGCTATTTCTCTCATTTTAGTTAAAACTTCATCATAGTAACCTAATTTAGTTACCAGTTTATAATCCAAGGCATCTTCTGTGGTTCTTACTTTATATTCATCAGAAATTACTCTTAATTCGGTTGGATCAATTCCTCTTGATTCAGCTATATTTTTAATGAATACACCATAAACAGAATTCAATAATTCATTCATCTGCTTTTTACTGGCTTCACTCATATCCTTTCTTAAGAAAGGCTCAACCGCACTTTTGAAAGTACCTACTCTGAAAATCTGAGGTTCAATATTTAACTTTTCAAAAGTTCCTTTAAAGAAGGTGACTTCAGAAACAAGTCCATTCATTTCTAGCATTCCCGCAGGATTTAATATGATGTCATCCGCTACAGATACCAGATAGTAGCCTGTTTCTGAATAAATTTCTGAGTAAGCTAAAATCGGTTTTCCAGACTCTTTAAAGTCAATTAAAGCATTTCTGATTTCTTCAACTTGAGCAAAACCTGCCATTACGGAAGGAGCGTCCAAATAAATGCCCTTAATTTTATCATCATTTTTAGCATGTTCAATTGATTCTAAAATATCTGTTAAGCTAATGGGAGATGGTTCGTTTGCTAAAGTTTGGCTTAATTCAGCAAATGGGTCATCAGATGTCATTTCTACTATCGGTCTATTCAGATTCAGTTCTAGAAATGAATTTTCAGATACCTTTATTTCATTATCTTGAGAGGCGATTCCTGCAAATAAAAAGAAAAAGCCAAAAAAGAAGACCAGTAGTGCTAGTAAGCTAGCAAAGAAAATTTTAAAGAAACTTTTCATAAAAATTAATAAAGATTGATAATCGATTAAATTTTTCTGCAACGCTAATTGAGTTAATATTGCAGCTAATTACAAATTAGCTACAAACTAAAGTAATTTGAAAGAATAATTCTATTGATGGCATAACTTAATTATGGAAGGGATATACTTATTACTTGGAAGCAATCTTGGTGACAGGGCTAAAATTTTAATGGATGCAATAGAATTATTAAGAAAGAATAACATCAAAGTAATTCAGCAATCGTCCGTATATGAAACCGCAGCCTGGGGAAAAACAGACCAGCAATCCTTTTTGAATCAAGTGGTTCTGGTTGAATCAGATAAGCAGCCTAAACAACTTTTAGATCTGTTGCTCAGGATTGAATTGGATCTAGGTAGAGTTAGGAAAGAAAAATGGGGAGAAAGGCTGATTGATATTGATATCCTTTATTATAATTCTGAAGTTGTGAAGGAGGATGATTTAATCATACCCCATCCAGGTATTCCTGATAGAAAATTCACTTTAATCCCTTTAGCAGAATTAAGCCCTGATGGAATCCATCCTGTATTGAAAATGACACAATCAGAATTACTTTCAAATTGTGATGATGATTTGGATGTATCTCCTTTTAAAGATTAAAATTTTGTCTTTTGGCTTATTTTATTTAGATTATCCTTAATATTACACTATAACCCAAATTATTATAAAGCTATGAAAATTTTCAAAATAGTGCTCAGCCTAGCATTAGTTTCATTTATGTACGCATGTGGTGGTTCTGAATCAAATTCAGAAGAAAGCGAAAAAGCAGTGATGGAACAAGAAGAAAAGATTGCAACAGAGGTGGAAGCATCATCGGAAGAAGTAAAAAAGGAAGCAGAGGAAACAGAGACAGAAGTTGATAAATTATTAGAAGACATTTAAACCCTATAATCATGAAAACTAATTTAAAAATATCAGCAATTTGTTTTACTACAATTCTATTTCTATTCGGTACACAAAATCTCTTATTAGCACAAGGAAATTCACAAAATGGAAAAGAGAAAAAGGTAAAAAAGGAGATGGCTAAAGATAAAACTGCAAAAGAAATTAGTGAAGAGGTAGAAAAGGAGTTAGAAAGCCAAGATCAGATGGATGCAGAGCATGAAGAAATGCATAAATCTGATAAGCATATGGATGGTAAACCTTTAAAAAGAAAGAAAAATTCTGATAAAGTTGAAAAGCACGGTGCAATGAAAGGGCATATGGAAGGTAGTGAGTTTGGTCATATGCGATCTGCGGAAGCTAAAGAAAAAATGATGCATACTCATGAAAATATGATGGCTGCACAAGCCGCAATTAAAAGGTCCGAGGAGAAAATTGCTGCTGCAAAAGAAAGGTTAATGAAAGCTGAGAAAGAAGGAAAATATTCCGATGAAGAAAAGGAAGATAAGAAAAATAAAATAAGAATGGCTGAGGAAAAAGTGGCAGAAGCTAAGGAAAAACTAAAAGCTAAGCACAATACCATTCATGATAAAATGCAAAAAACTAAAAAACCTGAGAAAGAAGAAGTAGAAGAGGCAGAAGAAGTTGAAGTAGAAGAATAAATATCAGTAAGAATATTTTAGTAGGACTAATAGGATTTAATTATTAGTCCTATTTTTTTTGAATTGCAATGGGTAATTGGGGTATAAAGAATTGAATGTTAAGCTCGGATAGTTTTAAAATATTAAAACGTCTTTCTCATCTGGATTTTAAATTTACATAGTAAATCTTGCATCCTTTAAATTTAGGAATGTCAAAACTTCAATTCAATCCCTAATCCTGTAGTAGTGAGTGCCAAATTTAGTTCTGTTCGACTGCTTTTTTCTCCTATAAGTTTGCGCTCATTATACAATTCGATGGCTTCATCTGCTTTTCTATTAGCTTTTTTCTTTATTGGAACTGCAATAGCGATTAGGCTTACACCTGTGATAAGTAATGGAATAGTAATCTCAGGACTTGGATCAATAACGGATGGTAAGAAACTTCCAGCACCGATTGCCGCAATGATTTCTGAGGTGAATGCTAATCTTCGAGATGCTTTCATTCTTTTATGAGCAGCTTCATAAGGCTTCATCTTCTTTAAAACTTGCCTTTCAGATACTTCTTCACCTAGAATATAATAACGATTAAGAACAAGATTTCCTTTACGTTCTATTAAAGGAGAATCATTTTGACTAAATCCCATACTCGAGCTTATAAGCAAAATTAGAAAGAGTAGTTTGTACATTGGTTGATACATTTTCGGTTCAACCAAATATATAAAAAAAGTCTATAGCCTGAAAGCTTCAATCAAGTCTACCAACATTTCCATCTGTTCTTTAGAATGTGTTGGAAAGTTAGCAATTCTTACTTGTTCGTTTTTATAAGGACCATAACCCGTTCCGATATGCATTTTTTTATTTTTCAAATACTCTATAAGCTGTTTACTTTCAAAATCAGTTTTGACCACTTTTACAGTTTTAGACCTATGAAGGTCATTTTCAACAAAATGATGCATTTGTGGGTGTGATTCTATTACTTGATTGAGAATAGCTGATTTATAATCTATTTCTCTTCTTATTGGTAAAATTCCTTTCTCAAGCATATCATTCGCCACTTTTGATAAGGTATAAATGCCTAATATATTAGGAGTTTCTGCAGTTTGATATACTTTTGCTTTCTCAACCATATCGGGTAACCTATGATACGATCCTATAACATTGCCTTTCTCAACCATATTATTAGCCTTTTCAAGACATCTATTATTTACAATCCAAATGCCTAATCCTGCAGGCAAACCGAAAGCTTTTTGTACAGAAAAGTATAAGGTATCAATATTTTTAAAATTAATTGGAATAACTGGAACTCCAGATACACCATCAATGGCAATTAATTTATCAGGATATTTTTCTCTTAATGCATTTATGGTTTCTAAAGGAAAACTAGCACCTGTTGAAGATTCATTTAGGCAAATTGTTATAATTTCTGCTGAATCAGGAACATCAATTGCATCAAATGCTGGAACTGTACCTTCTTCAACAATAAGCTCATGAGCTTTTCTACCTAGTTGAGTCGATATTTTGGCAAATCTTTGAGAGAAAGCTCCCATACTAATATGATAACTTTCTTCTTCCACACAATTTTCAATGATGCGCTCCCAAGCTTCATTTGCGGAAGAAGTAATCAGGATATGATAGTCGTCTGGAATGTCCATTAACTCTCTTAAGTTTTGTTGACATTCTTTATAAATATCTTTAAACCATTGTCCTCTATGCGAGGTACTGCATACTCCAGTTTTTATGGCGTTTTTGATATGCTCTTCAGCTGTAAAGTATAATGCAGTAGGGCCTGGGGTAAAATATAATTCAAACATTTGCAGTTTCTAAGCTTATTTTAGATTTTTCTTTATAATCTGATAGTGTGATACTAAAAAACAATATTGCCGGAATCACCATAGCAATAGCGCAAAATAGGTACATCTGAGATAGGGAAAAAATTTCAGCTACATTTCCTAATGCAAACGCTCCTAAACCAATCCCTAAATCAATTGAAGAGAAAAAAGTACTAGTAGCAACTCCTCTTTTTTCAGGCTTAACCATATTGATCACCATGGTTTGTAAGGTTGGCATCACTATTCCATTCCCCAAACCTAATACAAATCCTGCAATAAGGAAGGCAGTTTCATCTTTGCTTTGAGATAGTAAGATAAGCCCCGATATTGTACCAATAAAACTTAATAACATTACGAAAGCAGGCCCTTTTTTGTCCATCATTTTTCCCGTTAAAGGCCTAATAATGCTTACACCAATGGCATAAATCAAGAAAAATAAACCTGTACTTTCAATTGATAATTCTTTAGCAAAAAGTGTAATAAATGACATAATACCCGCAAAAGGAAAAGCCAGCATTAACATGATCATAGATACTTTTAAAACTCGAGGTTCAAATACATTTTCAAAGCTTAACTTATTTTTTCTATTGCTAATTTTAGGGTGATTAACAAAGAATGAAAGGATTACAGCAATTGAACATAAAATTCCTGAAGTATAGAATAATAGTTGATAGTCAGAAGTATATTCTAATATTTTTAAACCTATTAGCGGACCAATTGCCATACTAAGCGTCATGGATAATCCAAATATCCCAATACCTTCCCCACGTCTGCTATTAGGCACTAAATCAGAGGTGATAGTTCCGCCTCCGGTTGTTACAAAGCCCCAGAAACCACCATTTAATAATCTTAAAAACAAAAGGAAAATAAATGAAGTTGCTAAACCATAGGCAGCCATTATTAGGGCATAACAAAACATAGCAATTAAGAATAAATTTCTTCTGCCATATTTATCAAAAGCATATCCGCTTATGGGTCTTACTATCAGTGCAGATAAGGCATAAATACCAATTATATAGCCTACTTTATCCGCATTTTCTCCCAAAACATCTGTAACAAAAGTAGGGAGGGTAGGCAAGAGAAAATAGAAAGAAACTGCCATTAATAAATAACTAAAACAGTGTAATAAAAAATCTTTTGTAAATAATGGCTCTTTAGACATAGCTATTTTATTAAAATGCAAATTTAATGTAGTTACATTTAAATAGATAAGAATAACTCATTTATTAGAGGATAGGTTTTACTTATGAATTATTCGCTAGCTTTTCTATTAGAGTGGGAATGTCTTTACTATGACAATCATGATATATAGAATTATTGATTGCTACATTTGGACCAAGCTTACAATAATCCATGCATTTAGTCTTGACTAGTCTAGTGTTTTTTATTGATGAGTCCTTAATTGTTTTTTTTAAATCTGATTTTAATACTTCACAGTCTTTCTTTTTACAATCTTTTCCTGTGCAGATAAATATAAGATTTTGCTTTTTCTTTGCTTCCTTCAAGACTTTGATAGCATTTAGTGTTAGCTAGTATATCGATTACATTCCAAAAGAGTTGTCTAGTATCTTAATCCGATTCAAGAAGATTTTCTTCAGTTACTTTATTAATCAATTCAATTGAATTTTTAACATCAAGCTTTTGCATTAAGTTAGCTCGGTGAGTATCCACTGTTCTATTGCTAATGAATAATTCTTCAGCAATTTGGTTACTGGTATATCCTTTCATAATGAGTTTTACAACTTCTAATTCTCTTTTTGTTAGGCTTATTTTAGGCTGAGCTAATTGTTTCTTTTTCCTTTTGAGACTGGTGATATAATTATTGACCATTACATCTCTTACATCCTTACTGTAAAAGCTTATGCCTTCCATTACTTTTTTAACACCATCAATAAGCTCTTCTTGATCAGCACCTTTATGAATGTATCCATTAACACCTGCTTCCATGCAAGAATTGATGTACTGTTCATCCAAATACATGCTCAGCATTATTACTTTTGGCTTATGCTCAGTTGTTAGTATTTCCGGAGCGGCTTCCAAGCCATTTTTATCAGGCATTGAGATATCTAATAATACTAAATCTGGTTTTAGCTCCTTATTTTTTTGAATGGCTTCAGAACCCGTTTTTGCCTCGGCAATAACTTCAAAGTCTTTTTCGGATTCTAAAAACATTTTTATTCCATTTCGTACTAATTGATGATCATCTGCAAGTAATATTTTAAGCATAAGATTTAGTTTTTAATGTGAATGATGATATTGGTTCCGAATTTTGCATTACTATCAATATCAATTTCGCCTTCCATAGATTTTACACGGTCAATCATATTTAATAAACCATGACTTTTATTCAAATTATCTTTAGAGTTAATTTGATTTGCATCAAAGCCTATTCCGTCATCTTCAATGGTTAAGTGAATCCCTTTTTCTCTACGGTAAAGTTGTATGGACACATTTTTAGCCTGAGCGTGCTTGTAAATATTATTTAAGGCTTCTTGTACAATGCGAAAAAGATTAATCTTTTTATCATCTAAATCACCTTCTTCTAAATTATTGGAAAATTGAACATGCAAGGAGAGTGAATTGTATTCTTCGCATATATTTTCCAAACTAGTTTTTAAATCAAAAATCTGGAGTTTAGAAGGCATTAAATTTTCAGATATTTTATGAGATTCCTCAATTGAAGCGTTAATTAATTCTATCAATTTACTTTTTGCATCTGGATTGTCAATAAGTGTTTTTATATTCATTTTAATTACATTAAGCATTTGACCTAAGCCATCATGTAATTCTCTACTGACTCTAACTCTCTCTTTTTCAGCGCCCTCAATTTGAGCAGCCAATTTTAGACTTTTCTCGGCTTTCTCTTTTAATAGTTTATCATAACTTTCCCTTGCATCATTGAAAACAACTAAAAACTGCTCTGTTTCTTCATTATAGAATTTAGCATTTGTGAGTGTAATATTATTAATGGGTAACTTTTTATCATTAAAGATCAGGAATAAAATATCTTGATTAATCAATTCATTTTTTAACTGATCATTTAATTTAGTAATTGATAATGGTTCCTCATTTTGATCAAGTACTTTTAGATCATTCCCAATTTTTAATTTTAAGATTTCGTCATGTTCAATTCCCAATAGTTGGGTCATGAATTCATTAGCATATTTTATATTGAAATTTGAATCAATTACAATCAAGCAACTTTTTATATTACCTAAAATAGTGGAGAGTAATTTTTGTGATTCCTTTTTTTGCAGATCAGCCTCATGCTTATAGAGACTAAGCTCAACATTGCTTAATAATTCAGATTCTGCAAATGGTTTACTTAGAAATGTTGTAGGAAAAGTTAATTTAGCCCTATCAATTGTTTTTTTATCATTTAAGGCTGTAAGATAAATAACGGGAACATCCTTAATTTTATTTATTTCAATAGAAGTTTCAATCCCATCATATTTGCCTTCAATCATTACATCCATTATTACTAAGGAAGGATCATGATCCTTTATGAATTCAATGGCATCTTCTCCTGATGTTAGAATATTGAGCACTTCATAGTTTGCTTTAAGTAGCACCTGTTTTAAGTGCATACTTACAATTGTTGAATCTTCAACTATTAAAATGCTTTTCCGCATACTGATTTATTAAATACAATTAAATATTAGGATTATAATAATAGTGAAATTCTTAAATTCTACCATACAAATTTTAATTTTTATGGTTCGATAAAATCTTAGAAATCGATGTTTAATGAACTGGGAGATATACTATAGGTAAAAATACGTATTAAAAAATATGTAATTCTAACCATGGTAAAATACATATTAATATTGATTGATTACAATTCTACCCGCTGTACTTTTACATTATCATTAAAACTTAAATGTCATGGTAAAAGCAGCCACTAAACTTGAAGAAAATATTAAGACTAAATCAGGGGAATCTTTAAGGTCCCAGTCAAATGGACAAGATTTAGAGAATCACATCGCAGCAGTTAATAATTCATTTGCATCAATTGAATTCGATCCTAAAGGAAATATTCTTTGGGCAAACGATCAATTTTTAGAGGCTGTGGGCTATTCAATTAATGAAGTCAAGGGTGAGCACCATAGCATCTTTGTAGATCATGATTATGCAGAAAGTGCTGAATACAAAAATTTCTGGAAGTCACTAGCAGCTGGAAACGCTCAAAGTGGAGAATTTAAAAGATTTGATAAGCAAGGAAATGTGCTATGGTTACAGGCATCTTACACACCTGTTCCAGATGATAAGGGTAAAATTGTAAAGGTTATTAAATATGCGTTTGATATTACAGAAAAGAAAAATGCTGAATTAGATGCTATTGAAACTGCTAAGGAATACGAGCAAATCAAAACTGAACTTCAAACCAGAATGGATCAGATTAATGTGGCTTGTTTGGTTTCTGAATCAGATTTGAAAGGTAATGTGATTTATGTAAATGATAAGCTTTGCGAGGTCACAGGATATACTCGCGAAGAATGTATGGGACAGCCACATAGTATGTTTAGACATCCAGACTCACCAAAATCAATATTTAAAGAAATGTGGGCTACTATTGGTAGAGGTAGAATCTTCAGGGGTGAAATTAAGAACAAAAAGAAAAATGGGGATCCTTACTATGTGGATGCCATCATTGCACCAGTAATGGGGCCAAACGGAAAGCCAGCTAAATATATTGGAGTAAGATATGATATTACTGAACAAAAACTCAAGGAGCAGGAAATCCAAAAAGCAATGGAAGAGCAATCGGCTGTAATTGAGGTGATTAGAGCTATGGCTAAAGGTGATCTTACACAAAGAGTAGAAAATGATTCTGATGTAGCAGCAGAAGTAAATGGAGCATTAGATAATTTAAATGAGGTTTTAAATAATATAAATAATGGTGCTGAAGTTGTCTCAACTTCTTCTGGAAATCTATTAAAAAGAAGTGAAGGGATTAAAAATAGTTCAAACGAGGTAGCTTCTGCTATTTCTCAAATGGCAAAAGGCGCTCAAGATCAGGCATTAAGAACAGATGAATCTTCGAAATTAGTTGAGGGTGTATTAAAATCTTCTGAGGAAATGCAAGGGAAAGCAGACTTCATTAAGAAAACTGCTGAGGATGGTCAAAAACGATCCGAAGAAGGCCTAAAAATCATCAAGAATTTAGTTCAGAATATGACGGGTATTGATAGCTCTGCAATTAAAACTTCTGAATCAATTGCCATTCTAACTGAGAGAGCTGAAGAAATTGCTAGAACTTTAAATGTTATCACGGATATCGCATCTCAAACTAATTTACTGGCACTAAATGCAGCTATTGAAGCAGCAAGAGCTGGGGATGCAGGTAGAGGTTTTGCGGTTGTAGCTGAGGAGATTAGAAAATTAGCTGAGGATTCAAGAAAATCTGCCGTTGATATTGAAAAAATAATCAGTGATGTTCAGAAAGATACAGTTTCAGCAAGCAAAGCAATAGAAAGTATGCAGACTAGTGTAAAGGAAGGCGGCAATGCTACTAAAGATGCTGAAAATATATTTGTTGAGATTGCAGGCTCAAGCGATACAACTTTCCAACATTCAAAAGAGATTTTAACAGCTTCAAATGGTCAAAAGGAAGCGATTGAAGCAGTTGTGAAAAATATTGAACAAATAGTAGTAGTGGCTGAAGAAACAGCTGCCGGAACTCAACAGGTGGCAAGCTCATCTCAGGAGTTGAATGCAGGTATGGTTGAAGTAACAGATGCTAGTAATCAGCTAAGTCAAATTGCTGAAGAGTTGAAAGCAGGAATCAAAAAATTCACTTTAACTAAAGCATAATATGGAAGCTGTAAAGGAACAAAAGATAACAGAAAACGAGCAAAAATCTCAGCTAATTATATTTCGATTAGGTGATGAAGAATACGGATTGCAGATAGGTCAAATCAAAGAAGTTGTACCTACTCCGCATATTACTCGCTTGCCACAAACTCCTCCTTATGTGAAAGGAGTGGCCAATATCAGAGGGAATATTATTGCTGTAGTTGATTTAGAAGAGAAGTTTGGATTGAAAGGAGAGAATGATTCCAATGCAAATAATTATACACTAGTAGTGGAAAGTGATCAAATTAAAATGGGAGTATTGGTGAGAGAGCTACCTAATACATTAAATGTTAAGAAATCTCATATAGAAGATTCAGCTAACATTATACAAGATGGTGGAGCTGAGCAGTCATACATAAAGGGTATAGTAAAGCTGGAAGACAGATTAATCATCATGTTGGATGTTTTCAAGACTATGTCAGAGAATGAATTAAATACAGTATTTAAAAATAATAAAGTTCATGAAACTGTTTGAGCATGCATTGAATTTAGGTGACATGATTGTCACAAATGAGCCTACCAACATTGCGTGTTATGGATTAGGATCATGTGTTGGACTTTTCATCTACGATAGAGTAAATAAAATATCAGGAGCGGCTCATGTAGTTCTTTCAGATGAATTAGAAAAGCACACGACTTATAATGCAAAAACAGCCTTTGAAAAGATTATTGAAGAAATAGAAAAAATAGGAGGTAATAAAAATGCATTAAGGGCAAAAATAGTAGGAGGGGCGAATCTATTTAATACTGGCTTCAAAACAGGAGAAAATAATGTTAAAGCACTGAAAAAGTTGATTTTAGACAATAAAATCTACTTAGCAGGGCAAGATACAGGCGGTAGTAAAAGTAGAACTGCTCGATTTAATACAATAAATGGGAACCTTAGTGTTTCCTCACAAAATTTAAAATACGCGATTTAAAGAATAGTAAAATGGGAAAGAAAGTTTTAATCGTAGATGATTCGCTTTATATGCGAACACTTATAAAAGACGCACTTGAAGAAGGTGGATATGAAATCGTTGGCCAAGCAGCTAATGGCGAAGAAGCTATAGATTTAGCCTTTGAGTTACAACCAGACATTATCACTTTAGATAATATTTTGCCAGACATGATTGGCACTGATATTCTAAAAGTTTATAAAGATGAAGGTCTACCATCAAAGGTATTTATGATCAGTGCAGTTGGGCAGGATTCAGTGATTGAAGAAGGTATGGGATTAGGAGCTGAAGATTACATCGTAAAGCCGTTTACTTCTGAGCAATTGGTTCAGGCACTTTCTAAATAATGACCAATGCCAAAACCATATCGACACTAATCGTAGAAGATTCTGCTCTGATGAGAATCCTACTTTCTGACATTTTAAAATCAGATCCTTCAATTGAATTGGTAGGAACTGCTAAAAATGGAAAGGAAGGAGTAGAAAAAGCAAGATTACTCGAACCAGATGTAATTATATCTGATATGATTATGCCAGACTATGATGGTGTTTATTTGGTTGAAAAGGTGATGAAGGAAAGCCCAACTCCTGTTATTTTATTGAGTTCTCTTGAAAAAAATGACGGATTGGTATTTGATGCTTTACAAAAAGGGGCATTTGATTTCTTAGATAAGCCTAAAGATGATATAACCAATTCAATAAAGGCGAAAAATTATCCTTTAACAAAATTGGTAAAGGCTGCGGCTGAATCGAAAATAAAGAAAATTAAAGTTAAGAAGAATAATCACAGTCATGCATTTAATGGTTCGGCTGCTTATTCTGCTATTGTAATTGGGGCTTCTACTGGAGGCCCAGGGGCAATCGAAACCTTACTAAAGCAACTGCCTAATAACCTGATTTTACCTGTTATTATTGCGCAGCATATGCCTGATAGTTTTATCACTTCTTTTGCTAAAAGATTAGATACGCTATCCGATTTACATGTGAAAGTTGCAGAGTCAGGTGAAGAAATTAAGTCAGGTTACATATATATAGCACCAGGTCATGCTAATATGAGGTTAAGAAAAAACCCGCATTCTGGAGCTGTTATAGTGAATTTTACGGATAAGGTGTATACAGAATTCAATAATCCCTCAATTGATTGTCTTTTGGAATCTGCATCTGAAATATACGGAAATAAAATGATCGGTCTCATTTTGACAGGAATGGGAAGAGATGGTACTGAAGGTTTGAAAAAAGTAAAAGCAAAAGGTGGGATTACAATTGCTCAAGATGAAGATACCTCAGTTGTATATGGTATGCCAAAAAGTGCTTTTGATTCTGGCGCTACAGATCGATTGGTGCCTTTGAATCAATTGGGAGGTTACATTGTAAGCTGTTTATAGAATATTATGGCTATGTCAAATAAGGAACAAGAATATAAAAAGTTATTTATCTCAGAGGCTGATTCAAGCGTGGAGGAGTTGGAAACACTACTTACACAATTAGAAAAATCACCTAAGGATCAGAAAACGATTGATTCAATCTTCAGAATTACGCATACCTTAAAAGGTAATGCAGCTGGAATGGGGTTTGAATTGATATCTAAATTTTCTCATGCGCTGGAGGATTTATTTTCGGAGATCAAACAAGCCAACATTAATATAGAAAGTGAAATTTTTTCTACTTTATTCAAAGCGGTTGATACTCTAAAAGAACTTGTTCAATCTCTTTCTGATGACAGCCTTAATGTTCGTTATAGAGGAATCCAGCGTAAGCTTGAGGTTATTGTTGAAAACAGTAAAAAGCAAGAATCCTATGCAGAAACAGCATCTGTAAAAGAAGTTGAGGACAAAGAAAAACCAGCAAAAAAAACCAAAGCAAAGAAGTCAACCGCTAAGCCAAAAGCTACAAAGAGTAAAGCTGTTGAAAAGCAGCAAAATGAGGAAGCAAAATTGGAAGAATTACGATCAGCAGTTGAAGCAAATCAAAAGCAAGAAGTAAGTAAAAAAGACCCAGTCTTTGAGCAAGAAATTGAGGTAATTCAAGAAGAAAAGGAAACTAAGAAAATCAGTTTTTCAGACATGGTACAAGTGCCCGTTGAAAAGCTCGATAATTTATTAAACTTAGTAGGAGAATTAATCATCGAAAGGGATAGATTAATCACAGCCCATGAAGCCAATGTTTCAAGAAATGAATTTAATAGCTTAAAAAGAGTATCCTCTGATTTACAATATTCTGTAATGGATGTAAGACTTGTACAAGTTGGCTTTTTATTCAATAAATTTCACAGAGTAGTAAGAGATGCTGCTTCAACTGAGAAAAAGCAAGTAGATTTAATTATTGAGGGAAGTGAAACTGAAATAGATAGAAATATTTTACAAATTATTTCAGACTCTTTAATTCACCTCATAAGAAACGCAATTGGTCATGGTATTGAATCAGAAACGGATCGAAAAGCGCATAAAAAGGAAATAGTAGGAAAATTAACCTTATCAGCTCGCAATGAAAGCGAAGGCGTAATCATTGATATAAAAGATGATGGAAAGGGAGTTGATGTAGATAAAATCAAACAAAAAGTATTAAATAAGGGCTGGGTTGACGCTGCAACCTTAGAAAAAATGTCAAAGGAAGAAATCATTTCTTTCATTTTTGAACCTGGCTTTTCAACCAATGATGCAGTTAATAGTATTTCTGGTCGTGGTGTAGGAATGGACGTGGTGAAAAAAGCAATCGATTCAGTTGGTGGAAATATAAAAGTAGAAACTGAAGCGGGTAAAGGAACTACTTTCTCATTAATACTGCCTTCATCAATGGCTGTTAAATCTACCTTATTATTTGAGGTTGGCCACAGTCAATATGCTGTACCATTAACCTATACCGATGCTGTTCTGTCACTTCAAAGGAAAGAGATATATAAAATTCAAAATAGGTTAATGATCAATCATCAAGATCAAACCATTGAAACTGTATTTTTAAGTGACTTATTCTTCCCAAATGAGTCAAGTGCAAAAGTTGATGCCTTAAAATCAGATGCAAAATGGAATGTGGTTTTAGTGCAATACAATGGGAAGAAATTAGGCTTAGTAGTAGATAAATTATTACAGCAAAAAGAAATAGTTGAAAAACCGCTTAAAAAGCCAGTAGATTTTGTACGCTATGTAAGTGGCGTTACCATTCTGGGTAATGGAAAAGTTTGTTTGGTTATTAACATACCACAAATCATTCAAAAATTATTTAATCATTCTGTTAACGTTAATGCTACTGCTGTAGCCTAGTATTTATGGAAAAAATTAGTAAAGACATAAAAGCAATTGCGGAGAGCATTTTTTTCAAAGGATATGAAAAAGCAAGTCAATCATTTTCGAATTTATCAGGAGAGGATGTTTCAGTTAAGAATTTCGAAATATTCTTTGGTGAGTCCGATGATTTATTAAAGAAAATAGTGAAGACTAAAAATCCTACTATCTTGATTACAGATATAATAGGGGAGGCAAAAGGTAAAAGCTATTTAGTTTTTAGCGAGAGAGATTCAAAAGCTATTCCAGAACTATTAATTAATAGAATGAAAAGCTTGCAGCACAATCCTGATTTTGAAGAGATAATTTTAAAAGAAGTAGATAATATGGTTTCTGCAGCTGTTATTACTGAACTATCAAACCAACTAGATTTAAAAATTTATGGTGATGTTCCTAAAATCATTTTACCAGAGGATGCAACTCGAACTTGGTTGAATGATGAGATTGAAGACAATCACCAAATGTTTGCAATTCTTTCTACCGCCAATTTTTCATTTGAAAGTTGCGGTAAAATCAATCCCTATTTTATCTGGATTTTAGATAAGCAATTTCAATCTACAATGAACCAAAAGAAATTTACTCATGCGAATTGACAGAAACCATTGGTATTTATTATTAGGATTTGGAGGAATGTTAATTGCCTTTGTAGCAAGTATTTTTCTTACTCTAATAGTAAAAACCATAAATCCATACTATCACCTTACTATTTATGCCGTAGCCTTCTTTTTCTTTATCGTAATGGTAATGAATTATATAAGAGAGAGAAAAGGCATAAAACAGATTTCAGATTTAGGTACAAACTTAGATGTGGATGATTCTAAATTTGAGTTCAAATCATCTAATAAATGGACTCAGAATTTTTATAAAGACATTCTAGCAAATCGTCAAAAAATTAAATTGGCAACAGATTGGATAAATGATATTGCAAATGGGAAGTCAATTGAATTAGTAGATAGTGAAGAAAACCAATTAACAAAAGCTGTTATTAACCTACAGTCTGAATTGACTACCTATCGAACTAAAGAAGAACGCAGAACGTGGCAAGCTGAAGGTTTAGCAAAATTCTCCGAATTATTACGGACCTACAATGAAAATATGCGTGATTTCGGATTTCAAATCATAAGTGAAACGGTAAAATATGTAGAGGCTAATCAAGGTGCGATCTTTTTAGTTCAAGAGGAGGAAGAGGAAGAATACTTGGAAATGGTTGGATGTTACGCTTATGAAAGAAGAAAATTAGCAAAAAAGAAAATATACAAGGGACAAGGACTTGTTGGGCAATGTCTACAAGAAAAAGACCTTATTTATATAACGGATGTGCCAGAAAAATATGTTAAAATCACTTCTGGATTAGGGCATGCATTACCTCGCCATATCATCATCATTCCATTACTGAATGATGAAAAAATGGTAGGAGCAATGGAAATAGCTTCATTCAAAATTTTAGAAGACTACCAGATTAAGTTTTTACAAGATTTGGCTAAAAATATTGGAGCATCTTTATCTGTCATTCAAGTAAATGAGAATACTCAAAAGTTATTGGAGGAATCTCAAAAAATGTCAGCTGAACTTCAGGCAAATGAAGAGGAAATGCGTCAAAATATGGAGGAAATGGAGGCTACTCAAGAAGAGATGTCTAGAAATCAACTTGAGTTAGATGGAGTTTTCAATGCTATAAATAACACCTTATTAAAAGCTGAAATTGATGTAGAGGGTAATTTTAAAAGTGCGAATCAAAAGTTTAAAGATTTCTTGAAATGGTCAGATGATGATTTGAAATATAAAAAGCATGAAAATATTTGTCGTGATCAGCAGCGATGTAATGATATTTGGAAGGCAGTGAGAAGCGGTGATAATTATATAGTAGAATATGAAACCAAAACTTCTAAAAAAGAGAAAGTTTGGATAGAGGCTTCTTACTCCCCCGTTTTAGATTTTAGCGGAAACTTGAGTAAGATATTAATGCTGGCTCAAGATATTACTGAGAGAATAGCTAATGAGGAGGAGCAAAGAAGGCTTTCATTAGTTGCTGATAATACTGATAATTCGGTAATCATAACGGATAAAGAAGGCTACATTGAGTATGTGAACTCTGGTTTTGAAAAAATGACGGGCTATACTTTAGAAGAAATAAAAGGTAAAAAGCCAGGACATTTCTTGCAAGGGCCTGAAACTAATCAGGATACCAAAAGAAAAATTAGTCAATTGTTAAAGGAACAAAAGCCGATTTATGAGGAAATTTTGAATTATGATAAAAGTGGAAATAGTTATTGGGTTTCATTGGCAATCAATCCTGTTAAGGATGAAAATGCAGAATTGAAAAACTATATTGCTATTCAAGCAGATATTACACATACCAAAAAATCAGCATTAGACGCAAAGTATAAATTAGAGGCTATAGGAAGATCAAACGCGGTTATGGAGTTTGATACCAATGGTATTATACTTGAAGTGAATCAAAATTATCTTGATATTATTGGGTATGATAGACATGAATTAATCGGAAAGCACCATGAAATCATGGTAGATAAATCTACATCAGAATCTACAAATTATAAGAATTTATGGGAGAAGCTTGCAAAAGGAGAATTTGTAACTGGAGAATTTAAGAGATATACTAAATCTGGAGAAAAGGTGATCCTAAAAGGTGTATTCAATCCAATATTTGACATCAATGGTAAGGCGATCAAGATAGTTAAATTTGCTACTGATATTACACAGGAGAAGAAACTAGCCAAAGATAACGAAAGACAGCAAGTTGAATTGCTGAATCATATGGAAGCTATAGATAAAACTATTGGCTCATTAGAATTTAATGAAAAGGGTAAAATTGTTAGGGCTAATGATATTTACTTGAGTATAACTGGTTTCAAATTTGAGGATATTAAAGGTAAGTCATATTTTGATTTACTTCCTGAGAAAGATCGATTTAAGCCTCAATATCAAATGATGTGGGAAAGCCTTCAAAATGGCAAGTTCTTCTCTGGAGAGTTCAAACAGGTTGATAGCCAAGGGCATGAGGTATGGCTTTCAGGTACAATAAATCCAATTTATAATAATTCCAATAATCTGGAAAAAGTGCTTCTATTGGCCCAGTTTACAACTAAATCTAAGCAGAAATTAAACGAATTGAATGGGTCAGTTTCTGCTATGAAAGGAGTAATTCCAATTCTTGAGGTTAATACTGATTTCAGCTTAAAGAATGCGAATCCTTTATTTTTTGAAGCCTCAGGTTATAGTAGAATGAATTTGAAATCAGTAAATTTTAAGGAGAATTTTAATTTTGAAAAAGGCATCACCGCTAAAACAGTATTAACTGATTTAGAAAATGGAAAGAAAGTTGAAACCTATTTAGAATTTAAAACAAAAGAGGGTGATTGGGTAGGCTCAAAAGTGAGCCTAGCAGGTGTTCAAAATCTTGATTTAGAATTAGATAAGATAATCATTCTTTTCACAGGAATGGTAGATCATAAAGTGCAATTGAAAAATGTCAACTGAACCCATTACAACGGCAGTAGAAATCACTGATGAAGAAATGCGCTCCATTCAGGACGCCATTATGAAGCGCTATGGAATTGATTTTTTCAACTATGAACCTAAATCATTCAAAAGAAGATTACAGAGGATTTACCGGAAGTTTAATTTCAAATCAAGCTTTGATTTATGGAGCAGAGCACTAAAAGATAAGGATTTCGTGCATGAATTCATTAATGAGGTTTCGGTTGGATTAACTTCACTCTTTCGTGATCCAGAATTTTGGAAAACATATAAATCATTATGTAAAAGTCAGTTCAAAGACCAATACAGGATTAACGTATGGCATGCTGGTTGTTCGTCAGGAGAAGAGATTTATACAACTGCAATAGTTTGGGATCAGCTAAACTTTCTTGACAAAGTAAAAAGTACTGCAACGGATATATCATCAAGATCTTTAGCGCAAGCGGAAAGTGGAAGTATACTTAAAGCAAAATTACCTGAGTACGATCGCAATTTAAAGGAATTTGATTCATCCATTAACATTCATGACTATTTTGATGAAGATAAAGATGAAATTGTCTTTAGAGAGAAATATCTTCAAAATGTAAAGTTTAAGAACTCAAATTTAATAATGGAAGATTATGGAGTTCATCAATATGATATTATTTTTTGCAGAAATGTTTTGATTTATTTTGATGGGCCAGCTAAGGAAAAAGTGATTGAAAAGATTTACAATGCCTTAAAACCTGGAGGTTTTTTCATTATCGGTTTCTTAGATAGTATGTTGAGTTATCTTGATGAAGATAAATTTGAATACTATGATCTAAGGCAAAGAATATTTAGAAAGAAGAATTAGTTATTACCATCTAACAAAAAAGCCTTTCAGATGTCTGAAAGGCTTTCTTAGTAAAAATATTCTTAAGCTTATTTCTTCTTTGCAGTAGTTTTTCTGGTAGTACGTTTCTTTTTTGGTTTCTCTTCCACAATCTCCTCTTCAACATCAGTAAGGATTCTACCACAGTGCTCACATACTATTAGTTTCTTTCTATCTCGAATGTCAGCTTGTCTTTGAGGAGGTACTGTATTGAAACATCCACCACATGCACCTCTTTTTACAGGTACAACAGCTAAACCGTTTCTAACATTTCCTCTTAATCTTTCATAAGAAGCAGCCAAACGATCTTCTAATTTTTTAAGGGCTTTTTCTCTATCTTTTTCAAGTTTAGCAACCTCTTCTTCTGTTTCAGATTCGATATTTTCTAATTCAGAACGTTTAGCGTCAAGATCTTTCAATCTATCCTCATGTAAAGCCTTAGTTTCTTCGATTCCTTTTTCTTTCTCCTCAATTTTAGCTTGCGCTTCTTTTATTTTTTTTTCGTGAATCTGAATGTCTAATTGCTGTAATTCAACTTCTTTAGTAATAGCATCATATTCACGGTTATTTCTAACGTTCATTTGCTGCTCACCATATTTAGCAATTAGTTTTTCAGATTCTTTGATGCCTTGTTTAGCAGCATCAATTTCATCTTTTATGGCTTGAACATTATCGTCAAATTTCTGGATACGAGTTTCATAACCCGCAATTTCATCTTCTAAATCAGCTACCTCGTCAGGTAATGCTCCCCTCACTTTTTTAATATCGTCAAGTTTTGAATCGATACCTTGTAATTTTTTCAAGGCGTCAAGCTTTTGTGCTACAGTACTTTCCATGCAGTTAATAATATTTTATCGGATTCGTGACAGTCTGTCCTAAATGGAGTGCAATATTAGCAAAATTTTCTTTCAATATTGCATAAAATATCTCATTTGTAAAACGTTCGCTCTCATAATGCCCTATGTCCGCTATAATAAGGCTTCCATCGGCATCAAAAAATTCATGATATTTAATATCTGAACTAATGTATATGTCGGCTTTTAGTGCTTTAGCTTGTGAAATTAAAAAAGAACCTGATCCTCCACAAAGTGCAACTTTTTGAATTTTACGGTTAATTTCGGCTGTATGTTTTATGACTTCCAAATCCATTTTTTCTTTTAAATAGTCAAAAAACTCTTTAGCTGGCATAGGTGAATCAATTTCACCTATCATTCCAGAGCCTAAATCATCAAAAGTATTTTCTAATTGATGTAAATAGTAAGCCACCTCTTCATAAGGGTGGGCCAATTTCATTGCCCCTAATATCTTTCCTTTCATGTGCATTGGAAAAATGACTTCTATTTTAGTTTCTTCAACCGATTCTAATTTTCCTTTTTCACCTATACTAGGGTTAGCCTTATCTGAAGGTAAGAAACTTCCCGTTCCCTGGCTTTCAAATGCACAATCAGCATACTCTCCAATTTGACCAGCTCCAGCCTTATGCAAGGCTTTCTTTAAGTTTGCTGATTCTTCTTGAGGAACAAATACACTTAATTTTGCTAGCTGCCCCTTCTTCGGGCTTAGTATTTTTAAGTTCTTCAAACCTAATTTCTCAGCAATTTTAGCATTTACACCATTTTTAATATTATCTAAATTGGTATGGGAAGCATAAATGGCAATATCATTCTTTATTGCTTTGATAACAGTACGTTCCACATAATTACCACCGGTAAGTTTTTTAAGGCCTTTAAATATTATTGGGTGATGAGCTACTATAAGTTCGCAATTTTTTGAAATGGCTTCATCAATAACTTCCTCAGTCACATCTAAGGTGATTAAGATATTGCTAACATTCTTAGAAGCATCCCCCACAATTAGTCCTGCATTATCATAAGATTCTTGATAAGCGAGGGGCGCAATCCTTTCTAAATGTTGGACGATATCCTTTATTTTGTTCATATTTGTTTTTATTTCAATTCTGTCAAAGTTATAAAGTTTTACAGCCCTTGCAAGTCTTCAAAAATAAGTATTGGCAATTATTAATGGCTCCTTTTAGTATTTTGTATAAATGGATTATGCAATTCCGAAACCATTTATACGACATTGAGTACAAAGCTGTTTTTAATTTTGAACCTAATGTAATTGGAGTTGGAAACTTATCCATGGGTGGTACTGGAAAAACCCCCTTTGTTGAATATCTGATACGATATTTTATTTCCACTGGAAAGTCAAACAAGGTGGCCACCTTATCACGGGGCTATGGAAGAAAGACCAAAGGATTCAGATTGGCAACTGATGAAGATTCTGCTTCATCATTAGGAGATGAGCCGTTTCAAATTTATGAGAAGTTTAAAAAGGATATTAGGGTATCGGTTGGAGAGGATAGAGTATTGGCAATTCCTAGTATAATTCTTGAAAATTCTGAGGTTGAGACAATTATCATGGATGATGGCTTTCAACATAGAAGCGTAAAGCCTAAGTTTTCAATTTTACTTTCCGATTATAATAATCCATTTTATGATGATTTTGTCGTGCCTTCTGGCACTCTTAGAGAGTCGAGGCGAGGTGTTAGAAGAGCAGATGCAATCATTATAACTAAATGCCCTGATAATTTAACTGATGATAAAAAAACTG
Organism: Marivirga arenosa; assembly: GCF_030503895.2. GTDB lineage: Bacteria > Bacteroidota > Bacteroidia > Cytophagales > Cyclobacteriaceae > Marivirga > Marivirga arenosa. The sequence continues at coordinate 217,097 of NZ_CP129970.2, read as the reverse complement.
AAATCAAGAATAGAATATTGAGTTACACTGATAAAAAGGTGTTTTTCACAAAAGTAGATTATCAAGAAGTAAAGCATACTTTTGATAAACGAAAAGTAGATGAAAAAATAATTCTAGTTACAGGAATTGCACATTCTGGAAAATTTAAAAGTCATTTAATAGAATCCGGATACAAAATAATGACACATTTTGATTTTCCAGATCACCATAATTTTTCTAAAAATGATATTCAAAAGATTTATGAATCAGCAAAGAATCAAAATGCTGATATTCTCACAACTGAAAAAGATTGGGTAAGATTAATTAGTCACAAAGGAATTACCAATGAAATCAAATCCATGCTTTTTTATCTCCCTATCGTGGTACAGTTTTTGGAAGATGAGAAATCTTTTCAGCAATTACTTGAAGATTCTATTAGAAGAACTTAAAAAATCCATGAGTTTACTTAATTTTGCGTCTGTTTTGAGAAAAATCTTATTCCTAATATCGATTTTATGCTTAGGCGCAACCTATGTTCGTGCTCAAGTTACGGATGATTCCACTAAAAATGTTTATGGAGCAGAAACTACTCTATTTACAACGGAAGAGAACATCAAAAATAATATTCAGCAATATCAAATCATAGATACAAGTTTAACCAATACTCATAATTGGGATCCTGTTAATATCAATGATTATTATTATCAAAATTTAGGGACAGTAGGTACTGCAATGCGTCCTGTTTTCTATGAACTACCAGATGTTATTGGCAAAAGAAGTGGTTTCAGTGTTTATGACACTTACATGAAAACGCCAGAGGAATTTAAGTATTTTGATACCAAATCACCTTATACTCAGTTAAGGTCAGTGCTGGGTGGTAATTACAGAGCATTCATTGGTATTGATTTTTCAAGAAATGTAAATGAAAATTGGAATGTGGGTTTTAGTTTTAGAAGATGGACAATCGATAAGCAAATTGGTCCATTGCAAAGCAGAGGAGATTTAAATGTATTATCACATTCCTATGATTTTCAAACCGATTATCGATCCCCAGATCGTAAATATCATGTATTATTTAACTTCGGCAGAACCTTCCATAAGGTGAATGAAACAGGTGGTATAAGAGACACTACGGCTGTAGTAGATAGTACTGGAGCCATTCTTTACAATCAATTATTTGATTATGATGATGAAGACATCAATTTAAGAAATGCAGAGGGGGGCGAATTAAGACAACAGTATCACCTTTATCAAGAGTATAAGCTAAACTCATTGCTTCAGTTTTATCATGAATTTGATCGAGCCAATAGAATGAACATCTTTAATAATAGTAGTCCTTCTGCTGAAACAGATGTAAATTATTTTGATCAGTTTTTAATAAGAACAGACTCTACTGTTGATCAAACAAGATTTGTATATTTCCAAAATGAGGTTGGGTTAAAAGGGAGTATCGGAGATGTTTTTTATCGTTTCTATGCAAGGAGAAAAGACATCAGGTTTACGGGTAAATATTTAAACACGGTTAACCCTACAGTTGAAAATTATGCTGGAGGTTATGCTCGATTTGCCCCAAGAGAAAATTGGAACTTGACCGCTAATGCAGAATATGAATTAAGTGGTAATTATAAAATTGCGGCTTCTCTGAAAGTCCCTTTCTTTTCGGTAAGTGCCACTTCTATGCAATTTGCTTCCCCATTCTTTTATGAACAGCACTTTGGAAATCATGACTATTGGCAAAATGATTTTAGAAGCGAACAAGTTCAAAAGCTCAGTGGGAAATTAGATGTAAAATGGAGGGATTATTTAAGGATTCAGCCTAAACTGGATTTACAACTCATCAGTAATCATATGTATTTCGATACTTTGGCAATGCCCCAGCAGTCAAATAATTCAGCTACACTTTTGCAGCCTGGTTTGGAAGCTAAAGTAAAATATGGTGTCATGAATCTTGATCTTGACTACATATATACATTAAAGGAAGGTACTGATGCCGATTTATTTAGAATTCCAGAGCATTTTTTAACATCTGATTTGTATTATCACAAAGTTTTTGAAAAGAAATTAGAGGCTAGATTGGGGATTGAAGCGCATTATAAATCAGCATATTTTGCTGATGATTATGATCCTGTTACTCAGCAGTTCTACTTACAAAATAACTTCGAGGTCCCAGGTTATGTAGTACTTGACTTTTATGTGAGTGCGAAAATCAACACAGCTCAATTGTTTGTTAAATTCAGACATATAAATCAAGATTTAATTGCTGGGGGATACTTCACTACTCCTTATTATACTGGGCAAGAAAGAGTTGTCGATTTAGGAGTAACTTGGTCTTTCTTTGATTAAAGGATAATGGAAAAAGAGAAATTCACATTAGGATTAGAATTACCGACTGACCCAAGATGGGTTAATATAGCTGAGAAAAATATTGAGGATATTTTAGTTGACCATGCCTATTGCGAGCAAAAAGCGGCCACCTCTTGCATCAGTTTAATCACCAACTTTCCAGAAATGGAAGAAATGGTAAAGGTGATGACTCCTGTAGTAGCTGAAGAATGGTCTCATTTTGAAAGAGTATTAGAGCAACTTGATAAAAGAGGTTTTAAATTGGGTTTTCAAAGAAAAGACGAGTATGTAAGTGAATTAATGAAATTGGAGGTGAAAGGAGGTAGCAGATCTTTCCAATTGAGTGAAAAGCTTTTAATCAATGCTTTAATTGAAGCCAGAAGCTGTGAGCGATTCAAACAATTGCATCTCCACATTCAGGATGAAGAGCTAAAGAAATTCTATTATGAATTAATGGTTTCTGAAGCGAGTCATTATAAGAACTTTATTAAGCTTGCTGAATTGTATCAACCAAAAGAACAGGTTAGAGCAAGATGGGAAGAACTTTTGGAAGCAGAGGCTGAAATCATGAAAAATTTAGAAATAAGAGAAGATAGATTACACTAGCTTACTTATATTTATTTAAACTGATATTTCTTTGACGGGTTGATTTAAACCTTTTTACCTCATCTTTTCTTAAAGCTTCATGTTTTGTTTTGCGACCTTGAACTCTTTTTCTCCACATTCTAAAGCTTGAAGGCTTCATTTCTTTGCGCATTATTTTGATGGTTTGCTTTTCAGAAATGCCAAATTGATTGTATATCGCATCAAAAGTGGTTCTGTCTTCCCAACCCATTTCTACTATTCGGTCTATTTCTTCAGGTTTTAGATCCTTAATTTTCTTCATATCCAAAAAACAGACTATTAAGCGTAATGTTTTTTAGATTAATAGAAAAACATATAGCTAATCAAAATAGCGGCAATAATTCCTACAGCATCTGCTATTAATCCACAACTTAAGGCGTAGCGTGAATTTCGAATATTAACAGCTCCAAAATAAACAGCTAAAACATAAAAAGTAGTTTCAGTTGAACCTTGCATAACACTCACCAATCGTCCCACGAAAGAATCAGCTCCATGCACTTCCATAGCGTCCACCATCATACCTCTAGCACCACTTCCACTCAATGGCTTCATAAGTGCAGTTGGGATACTCGGAACGAAATCAGTATTCAATCCAACAAAGGCTACAGCGGCTTCTAAACCATCTTTTAATAATGACATTGCTCCAGAAGCTCTAAAAACTCCAATTCCAACTAGTATTGCAATTAAATAAGGAATAATCATAATGGCATAATTGAATCCTTCTTTTGCCCCTTCTACAAATGATTCATAAACATTAACCTTTTTGCGAACTGCCAAAACTATAAATGCTACGATAATTGAAAATAGAATTAGGTTGGCAATATTCGAAGATATCGGCCCAATTTCTGATTGACTTAGACTGCTAAAATACCAGATGATAGCAGCAATAATAGTACTTAAAAGTCCTAAGGAAATGATAATATTTTTGTGAAATAAATTGATTTTTTGAACGATGGAAACTGCAATTAATCCGCTTAATGTTGAGAAAAATGTAGTTAGCAATATAGGAATGAAAACATCAGAAGGGTCTGCTGCTCCCAGCTGCGATCTATAAACCATTATGCTTATGGGTATAATAGTTAATCCGGAAGTATTCAATACCAAAAACATGATCTGGGCATTACTGGCAACTTCTTTGTTAGGATTTAATTCCTGCAAGCTATGCATGGCTTTTAATCCCAAAGGGGTTGCAGCATTATCTAAGCCTAACATATTGGCAGAGATGTTCATTAGCATGGCTCCCATAGCGGGATGATCTTTTGGAACTTCTGGAAATAACTTTGAAAAAAGTGGAGAGGTTATTTTGGCTAAAATATTAACCATTCCTCCTTTTTCACCAATTTTCATTATTCCCAACCACAATGACATCACGCCAGTTAGCCAAAGGGATATTTCAAACCCTAGCTTAGCATTATCGAAAGTAGCCTTTGTAAGAGCAGGAAATATTTCCATATCGCCCAAGAAGAGCCATTGAAACAGAGCAAAAACAAAGGCAATTAGGAAAAAAGCAATCCAGATATAATTTAAAACCATGTGCGCAATTAATCATTAAAATCAAGATTTTGCAATATACAATGGAATAAAGTAGTATAAATATTTGATGATAGTGAAGTATGGATTTTCCTATTTGCAGTAATTATTCAGTATATTGATGTTTAATTATCAACCAAAACCTAACCTATGAAAGAAGATTTTCTGCATTATGTATGGCGATATCAAAAATTTGATAATAAAAATCTGCTTACCACCCAAAAATTAAGCTTAAAGATTATAAAAACTGGCTTTCCACATACTGACTCAGGGCCAGATTTTAAGCAAGCGAAAATAAGGATTGATGATATTGAGTGGAATGGAGCAGTGGAAATACACATTAAATCATCAGATTGGAATCGTCACGAACATCAACATGACGAATCTTATCAAAACGTTGTTTTACATGTGGTCTGGCAAAATGACTTAGCCATTCATCATCCTGATGGAAGTTTGATTCCTACGCTGGAATTAAAAGACAGAATAGATATAGACTTAATTGAAAAGTATAATCAATTACAAAAATCTAAAGATCATATTCCATGTGCTTCTCAATGGCCAAAGGTGGATTCTATTTTAAAATCTCAAATGTTTGAAAAAGCATTAGTAGAAAGATTGCTTAACAAATCTGAAAAGGCAAAGAGTATGTTTGAGAATGAGGTTCAAGATTGGGAACAAGCTTCATATTTTATGTTACTGTCCGCTTTTGGGTTTAAAGTAAATCAATATCCTTTTGAGCGATTAGCTGAATTATTACCCTATCAGATAATTAAAAAATATAGATCATCTGTTTTTCAATTAGAAGCTTTATTGTTTGGTGCAGCAGGTTTTTTGGAATTTGATTTTAGAGATGAATATCCAAATCAATTAAAAAATGAGTGGCATTTTTTAAGACATAAACATGCTGAAGTATTTCAGAAGGAGTTGAAATTTTTAGAATGGAAATTTTTACGCTTAAGACCAGCAAATTTTCCGACCATCAGAATAGCTCAATTAGCTCAAATATTCCATCTGTTTGACTCTTTATTTGAAGCTTTCGTAATTGAAACAAATGCAAAAATTCTTTTAAAGAGACTAAAAGTAGGGGTTTCGGATTATTGGATGAATCATTACCAATTTGATAAATTAAGTACGTCTAAAAACAAACAATTGGGTGCTAATTCAATAAAGATAGTTGTAATTAATACAATTCCGCCACTTTTAGCATCATATGCAAATAGTATAGTTGAAGAAAAGTATATGGATAAAGCTTTAAGTATTCTCAAAGAGCTAAAGCCAGAGAATAATTATATCACGAAAAAATTCACTGTAATTAATACGGAATTCAATTCAGCTTTTGATTCACAAGCAGCAATTCAATTACATAATGAATATTGTCAGCCGAAAAGATGCCTCGATTGTACTATTGGCTTATCTTTGTTGAAGGCATGAGCGCAATTTTTTTTCATCTTTTAGTTATTTCACTCATAATATTCGGTTTCAATCGAAATATTAAACGAATAGAGGATAAGCTAATTTTTAATTCCTTTATAATTTTGAAAATTAGCTGTGGGATTTTAGTAGGCTTATTGTATTGGTCTTACTATGGAGGTAAGGGGGATACCATTTATTTCTTTGAACAAGCTCAGGCCTTATTTCATTATTTTAAAACTGATCGAATATCCTTTTTAGAATGGATAGGATTAAATCCTTTACCACTTACTCATGCTGAGTTTTCAGCTCAATCAGAGCCTAGGACTTTATTTTTTGTCCGAACTCTAAGCTTTTTCTGCGCACTTACTCAGTCTAATTATTTTACAATCAGTATTTATTTTAGTTTCATTACTGCTATAGTAGGTTGGTATTTTGTAAAAACAATAAGTGGCTTGAGTCATGTAAATAAATATGTAGGTGCATTTGCATTCCTTTTTATTCCTTCAGTTACTTTTTGGAGTTCAGGTGTATTGAAGGAAACTATGATGATGATGTTTCTTTTTGTTTTTGGTATTTCAATTGTTAAATGGACTCAAAATTTTAAAAATTGGTATTATGTAATACCTCTTATAATTAGTCTATGGATACTGTGGAAAGTGAAATATTATGTACCTATTACGCTAGTTCCCATTGTATTTATTACCCTTTTATTTAGTCAAAATGCCATTTTTAACAATCATAAATTCTCATCAAAACTCGTTTTATATTTTGTATTAATAATAGCCTGTGGGATGTCTTTTGCATTTCTTCATCCCGTCTTCAATAGTGGGAGGTTTTTTGAGCTGGTGAGGATTAGTCATGATACTATAGTTGAGAATACTTCAGAAGCTTTGATTGATTTTACATCAAATAATAATGATGCTCTATTCTTTTTGTTTAATCTTCCGAAAGCTTGGATTACTGGGTTTTTCGGTCCTTATTTTTGGGATGCTTTTAGTACTTTTTCATTATTCTGGATTGTTGAAAAAACAATATTTACGACTTTATCAATTTTAGCTTTATTTATTTCCTTTAGAGTTAAATTTACAGAACAGGAAAAGTGGTGGGGAATTGCCATAATTCTATACTGCAGCGCGCTTTCAACAGTAATCACACTTTCAAGTTCCAACTATGGAAGTTTGGTAAGGTACCAGGTGGCTTACATGCCCTTTTTATGGTATTTAGTATTAATGGTTTTGAATAAACATAAACTTAATTTAAAATAAGAATAGCAATATTGCGCAAGGAAAGTAGAAATCTTAACTTTGTATTTCTAAAATTCAAATATGGATAAAAAACCAGTAATAATATTAGGAGCAAAAGGTATCGGACCATCTGCTGCGGAAATTTTTAAAAGCAATAATGTGGAAATTTATTGCTTTTTGGATGATGATAAAAAGATACATGGAACTGAGATTGATTATGTCTCTGTGCTTGGGGAAACGGATGATGATGGCTTCTTAAAATATATTGGTAAAAAATGTGATGCTTTTGTGGCTGAAGATAATATGAAAGCTCGAAAGAAAATTACCAAAATGCTGAATGACAGAAGAAAAACAATGCCAGCTAATGCTATTCATGCACAAGCAATTGTTTCTGATTCAGCTCACTTAGGCTATGGTAATTTTATAAATGCAAGAGCCGTAATTGGAGCATCAGCAAAAGTTCCTAATCATTGTTTAATTCACTCTGGCGCTATAATAGAGTATAATGTAGAGTTAGGTGATTATGTACAAGTAGGAGCAGGTTCCCAAATCAATAGTGGTGTTCAAGTAGGAGAGGAAACCTTTATTGGGTCAGGTGTTACCATTGTATCTGGGGTTAAAATTGGAAAAAAAGCCAATATAGGAGCAGGTTCTGTTGTGATTAGAGATGTGAAAGATGGAGAAACCGTATTTGGAAACCCAGCTCAGACAATTGAAAATTAAGTATTAACAAATATAAAATCACCTTATTTACACTAAGGAGGAAATTATGGAAAATTCAGAAAACAAGTACAAAGTAATTCTTTATTACTGCTATGCAGAAATAGAAAATCCCGATGAATTCAGAGACCAGCATCATATGATGTGTCTTGAATTAGACTTAAGAGGTAGAATTATTGTGTCAAAAGAAGGTTTAAATGGTACAGTTTCAGGTTCTATAGAAAATGTAGATGAATACATGAAGAGAGTGAAAGCAGATCCTCGCTTTGCGGATACTGATTTCAAAGAGGATTTTCATCCTTCCCATACCTTCAAAAAATTAAATGTACGTCACAAACCGGAAATTGTACATTCTAGTCTTTCTCATATCAATCCTAGGAAAAAAACAGGCGCTTATGTAGAGCCTGAAAAATTCAGAGAGATGATTAAGAATGAGGAAGATATTGTTATATTGGATGTTCGTTCAAATTATGAACATGAGCTTGGAAAATTTAAGAATGCTATAACTTTAGATATAGACAACTTTAGAGATTTTCCAGATAAAATAAATGAACTAGAGCAGTACAAGAATAAAAAGATTGTGACTTATTGTACGGGTGGGATTAAGTGTGAAAAGGCTAGTGCATTTTTGTTGGAACAAGGATTTGAAAATGTTCATCAACTGCATGGTGGGATCATTAAATATGGATTAGAAGCAGAAGGAGAGGATTTTGAGGGTAAGTGTTATGTATTCGATAACAGACTTTCTGTTGATGTGAATAAAGTGAACCCAAAGGTTGTTTCAGAATGCTTTGTTTGCGGTACAAAATCTGACCGCATGGTGAACTGTGCTAATCCTACTTGCAATGTTCATGTTCCAATTTGTGAGAAATGTGGTTGGGAAATGGAAGGAGCATGTTCTCCAGAATGTAAAGAACATCCAGAAAAGAGAGAGTATGATGGTACAGGATACTATCAGAAGAAAACCAATGGATATGATCCATATAAAGGGTTTCAAGGTAAATTAGAGAAATCAAAACTATAGAATATAATATGAAATATCCTGAGTCAGAGTTAATCCTAAATAAAGACGGATCGGTTTATCATTTAAGTTTAAGGCCTCAGGATATTTCAGATGTGATCCTTACAGTAGGAGATCCCTCTAGAGTTCATAAAGTCAGTCAGTATTTCGATAAAATCACTTTTGAAATGAATAAAAGGGAGTTTATCACACATACTGGTACTTATAAAGGTAGAAAACTCACAGTCATGTCGACCGGTATGGGTACCGACAATGTTGAGATTTTAATGACAGAATTAGATGCTTTAGCCAATATTAATCTTAAAAAGAGGGAAGATAAAGCTAAACAAAAATCATTAAAAATTATTAGAATTGGTACTTCCGGTGGTTTACAGCAAGACTTACCAGTTGATTCTTTATTAGCTTCACAATTTGCCATAGGTTTAGATACCTTAATGCAATTTTACCCATTAGAAAGAACAGAAGCTGAAACGAATGTAGAATCAGCGCTTCAATTAGAAGTGGGCCTACCGTTTAGACCTTATTGTGTAGAAGGGTCTTCTTACCTTCTGAAGCATTTTTCTGAAGGTATAAATATAGGGAATACCATTACATGCCCAGGCTTTTACGCCCCTCAGGGCCGAAAATTAAGGAGTCCTATCAAGTTCCCTAAAATTGTAGAAAGCTTATCTATGTTCCATTATGGTGATTTATGGTTGACTAATTTTGAAATGGAAACAGCTGGCTATTATGCAATGGGCCGACTTTTGGGACATGAAGTTTTAAGCTGTAATGCTATCATAGCTAATAGAATTAGTCATGAGTTTTCTAAAAACTCTGATAAAACTATAGATTCATTGATCAAATTTGTGTTAGATAAAGCTTCTACTTTGTAAAATCTTAATATTTTTATATTTAGTCTGTAGCTCTTCAGTTATAGTTTATCGAAAATCATTGATTTTAACAGTATTTAATCCTATTTTGAAAAATAAGTTTCAATAAATGAGGGTTTTATATCTGTTAATAGTGCAATTTTTAGCTATCCCTGTAATAGCTCAAACACAGTTGGGAAATACTGATTTTAATCATTTAAATGTGAATGATGGTCTTGCCCAGAATATTGTAGAGGCTATTTATCAGGGTTCAGAGGGATTTCTATGGTTAGGAACTCAAAATGGATTAAACAGATATGATGGTTACAACTTTGTAAGTTATGAATATGTATTAGATGACTCTTCTAGTATCAGTAATAATTATATTAAAGATATTGTAGAAGATAAAAAAGGGAATTTATGGATTGGAACTTATGGAGGCGGGCTTAATAAATTTGATAAAAATTCCATTTTTAAGCATTATATAAATGATCCTAATAATCCCTATTCAATAAGTGATAATGTAGTATATCAAATATATAAGCAATCAGATTCTATTTATTGGTTAGGAACTAAGAATGGATTAAACCGCTTTCATTTACCTTCAGAAAAATTTGAACACAAAGTATCTCCTAAAAGCAAAATACCTCAATTAAATAATCCAGTAGTGTATTGCATTAGTAAAGCTGCCTCCATTAATGAAATATGGGTAGGTACTCGGAATGGTCTTCATAAAATTAATTTAGATACATTCAGTTCTGAGCTCTATTTGAAAGGAGATAATGGATTATTGGATGATGATATTCGTGATTTATTTTTAGATTCCAAAAATACCCTTTGGGTGGCTACAAAACTTGGTGGATTACATTATAAAGAGGCTAATTCTGATCGTTTTGTTAAGATTGATTTAATAAAAGACAGTAATCGAAATGTTTATTCAAGAAAGATTTACGCTGCTGATAATCAAGGTATATGGTTAGGAACTTTCGGAGATGGATTATTCCTTATTGATAATAATCGTAAAGTAAAATACCAATTTAAGGAGAACCAATTTAATCCGAAATCAATATCTAGTAATGACATTGTTGAAATTTTTAAAGATGAATCTTCAAATTATTGGATAGGAACACATGGTGGTGGGGTTTCTTCCTTCAATTTAAATAGTAAGAAATTTGATTTATATCAGGCTGATGCTAAAGATCCCAATAGCCTTTCATCCAATGCAGTAAATTATATTTATGAAGATACTAGAGGGAATATTTATGTAGCAAATGATGCTGGTATAGACTTAATAATTGAAAAGGAAGACGGATTAGAATTTCAGCAAATTATTAAAAGTGATTCTAAATTTCCTGACGACAGGGCTTGGTTGCTATATGAAGATTCAGATAACATTTTATGGGTTGGGATGTGGAATTATGGATTATCCAGATATGATCGAGATACTGGTAAATTAATTTCATATACGCATGTTAAAGGAGATTCTACTTCTATCCCTACTAATTTTATTGAAACTATATCGGAATCAGATGATGGAAAACTATGGATTGGTTTGTTAGGAGATGGTGGCCTAGCAATTTTTGATAAGGAAACTATGAAATTCAAAAGCTACCTACATGATTTAAATGATCCAAATTCATTATCTAATAATAGAGTTCATAAAATTTTAATTGATTCAAAAAATAGAATATGGTTAGGTACAGATTATGGTCTTGATTTGTACAGACCAAAAACTGATGACTTTAAGCATTTTCGATATGATCGAAATAATCCTTATAGCATAAATTATAACGTTATCAGAACCATTTCAGAAGATAGAAATGACAATATTTGGATTGGTACTGGTGGTGGAGGTATTGCCAAATTGATTGAAAATGGAGATAGTATTTATTTTAAAACCTACACAGAAGAAGATGGCTTGGTTGATAATAATATATCAGGAATTACAGAAGATTTAAATGGTAATTTATGGATTACTACTTATAGTGGGATATCTCTTTTTGATACTAAATCAGAAAGCTTTGTTAATTATACAAGTTCTGATGGTTTGCAAGGAGAAGAGTTTGTAAGAAGCTCTATAACAACCTTAGAGGATGGGAGAATATTTGCAGGGGGGTTCAATGGTCTTAACGTTTTTAAACCTGATGAAATTAAAAGAAGTAATTATTCTCCTGAAATTAATGTAATATCTATAGGGATAATAAGTGAGGAAGGCGAGAGATCGATAGATGATTTTACTACTGATACGGTTTTCCTTAAATATAGTGATTACATATTGTCCTTCGAAGTAGCTTCTACCGATTTAAGTAATCAGGGAGATAAGAAATATGCTTATAAATTAGAAGGATTCAATAAGGACTGGATCATGAATAATGAAAGAAGACATTTCTCGTTTACAAATTTACCTCCAGGAGAATATAATTTGAAAATTAAGGGCAGTAATGGGGATGGGATTTGGTCTTCTAATATTAAAGAACTTTACATTAAGGTAGATCCTCCCTTTTGGGCTACCAACTGGTTCCGTATTGTAGCTATAGTTGGTTTAGGGTTTCTAATATTTATCTACATTCAATTAAGAGTTAAATACCTTAAAGCTGCACAGATTAGGCTACAATCAAAAGTTGAAGAAAGAACTTCAGAGTTGGAATTGGCTAACAGGAAATTATTAGAGAACCAAAACCTAGTAATCAAACAGAAGGAAGAAATTACGAAGCAAAATGAGGAAATTGCTAGTAAAAATGCTATTATTCAAAAGCAAAATGATGAGCTTAAACTAAATAATATTCAGCTCGAGGAAGTAGTAAGTGAAAGAACACATGAATTAAGAGAGGCAAATGATGATTTGAAAATTGCCAAACATGAATTTGATACCTTTTTCTATAGAGCAGCTCATGATTTAAAAGGTCCCGTTTCAACTATATTAGGTTTATGCTATTTAGCATTAAAGGAAGAGGATAAAGTATTAGCCCATTCTTATTTTGAAAAGATAAATATAACGGCAGAAAGAATGAATAATATTCTTTTCAATCTTCAAAAAATCAATAAGCTTAAGCAAGAGGGATTAAAAATAAAAAATCATAATCTTCGTCAATTAATAATTAGTGCTGCGAAAGAAAATTTACCTGATAATGAGGACTGGCAACAATTCATTGATATTGAATTGAAAGCTCAAGATGAAGATATCTTAACAGATATGATGCATTTGAAGATTGTATTTTCTAATTTGATTGATAATTCAATTAAATTTTCAAAACGAGGAGAAAAACCAAATGTATTAATTCAATTTGAGAAAGATGAAAAGAATCATTCTTATCAAATCATTTTTGAAGATTTTGGATTGGGTATTAATCCTGATATTAGAGACCGCATATTTAATATGTTTTTTGTCGCTACAGAATATAAGAGAGGATTAGGGCTTGGTTTATACAGTGTTCGCTTAGCAGTATCTAAATTAGGTGGAAGCATACAGCTTGATAAAAATAAATCTGCATGCTTTAGAATTGATATTCCTATGCCGGAAATTCCTAAAGAAAAAATAAGCTAAAGGAGAAATTATATTTAAGATTCCTTATCCCATATTTTTTCAGCTTTCTTTCCTATAAACCAAAAGGAAATAGCTATAATTCCGAAAAATAATGCTTTATGGAGTTCATCCCAGAAATACTCAAAATAACGTGTGTAGAGATTGAGAAAGATAAAGGAAACTCCAATGTTTTTTAATGTGGAGTCTTCCTTTTTAATACCAATTAGGATAGCCGCAAAACTTGCTAGAAGAAGGATTAAGCTATACCACCATAAGTAATATTGTCTTATTTCTAACCATTTGTCATAACTATCATAATTTCCGAATATGGTTAAAAACCATAATGAAATGAAGAATACTAATAATGCACTCCAATAAGTGGGTTCAATAAAAATTTTCAACCTGTTAGATCTTTTAATTAAAGGACTTACTGCAAATAAAATTAATCCTAGAATTGTAAATCGCATGGGGAAATTCATCCCTATAAATCGGTATTCACTTTTGCCTAGATCATGAGTAATAGCACCATAGGCTATCAAAAAGGAAATAATTCCAAAAATCCACAATAACTCCTGTTTTCTGAATGAAGCGATTATAAAATACAAGATTGAAAGTAAGAGAATTATAATACCTGGATTTTCTTCTAAATTAAATACATAGGAAGTTAAGCCAGCAGCTATTGCTAAAAATATAGCACCAAAAAAGGAAAAGATGTACCGGCTATATTTTTTGTTTTTAACCTTGTCATTGAACTTTGTATCAAGCCAAAAGAATACAATACTTATTAGGAAGAAACTGATTGACTTGGTTGAATAAGAAGTTTCAATTAAAGAATCAATTAGTTGTAATAAAGCGTTGTCAGCAAAAATGCTTATTACGGCTATTAATAGGCTAACAATTGCAAAGAGAAAAGAATAATAAGCTAGATATTGCCAATTAAATGACTTTTTATCAAGGCTTTGCTTTAGCTCCTTTTCTTTTTCTTCTGATATTTTCCCTTCAGTTTTCCAGTAATTTAATACCTTATCAACTGTTTCAATGTCTTTTTTATTCAGCTTCATGAATTTCGAAAGATACTAGATTATTTAGAACTTTTATCTTTTTTAGTTCCAGCATATAATTCATATTCTAGCAATCTACATTCTATTTTTGCATTCATAAAAGGGATTCTTCTTTTGGTTCGAAGCCCTATTTTCTTGGCTAAATTTAGGTTTCCAGTAAATATATAGCCTGTTTTTCCTTTACAATCTCTTTTAAAGAAATCACCTATCTGGCTATAAACCTTGGCTAATTCAGCCTCATCACCTAATCTTTCCCCATATTCTGGATTCAGAAAAACCACACCATTATTTTCTGGAATGGTGCTGTCCCTAAAATCTTTCTTTTCAAATTGAATATATTCAGCTACTCCAGCTTCTTCAGCGTTTTGTTTTGCTGCTTGAATGGCTATTCGACTATAGTCCCCTGCAATTATTTCAGATTTTATTGGGATTTCATTCTCTATGGCTTTCTGCTTCATATTATCCCATTCATTTAGGTCAAAATCTTTTAAATAATGGAAGCCGAATTTTTCTCGGTTAAGCCCTGGAGCTTTATTTGCTGCTATACAAGCAGCCTCAATTGCTAGTGTACCAGATCCACACATAGGGTTTACAAATGATTGCTCAGGTCTCCAGTTTGACGCTAAAATAGTGGCTGCAGCTAATGATTCCATCATTGGCGCTTTTCCAGGAATTTTTCGGTATCCATGTTTTGCTATGGTTTCACCTGAAGTGTCTAAGTAAACAGAAACCTGATCTTCTTGCCAGTGCAAGAATACTACCATCTGATTTCTTAATGGACCAGAATCTGGTCTTTTCCCTGTTTTATCTTTCAAACGATCTACAATGGCATCTTTTACCCTAACATTCGCAAATTGTGTATTTAATATTTTCTCATTGTTAACGTATGAGGTAATACATAAGTAACCCTCTTCGTTTAAATAGTCTTCCCATTTTACTTGATAAAGTTGTTGGTATAATTTATCAGGATTATTGGCCTTAAATGATTTGATCAGAAATAAAACTTTATTTGCCGTTCTTAAATGAAGATTAAGATACATACAATCGTTTTTTGTGCCTTCTAATGCAACATCCAACGGACCTTCATGAGATATTTTGTAACCATGAGATTCTATTTCTTTCCTAAGGATAGGAGCTATATATGGGGGGCAGGGGAGTACAATTTTACTTTTTTCCATTAGGCAAAGTTAAAACAAATTCATGACCCATTTCCATTCGATTTTGAATTCCTTTATATTCGCAATCCAATTTGAATAATAAGATTATGAAGCAGTGGTTTTTGTGTAAGGTGAAATACCAAAAAGAAGATGAAAATGGTAGGTTGAAGTCAGTAACTGAGCCTTATTTGGTGGATGCGGTTTCTTTTACAGAGGCTGAAACTCGTATTTACGAAGAGATGGGCGAGAGAGTAAGAGGCGAATTCATGATTACGGGTATTAGCAAAAGTAAAATAGTAGATGTTTTTCACTATGAAGATGCTGACATCTGGCATAAATGTAAAGTGGTATATTATGTTGCAGAAGAAAGTGGAAAGGAAAAGAAAATTACCAATCAAATGATTGTGACTGCTAAGAATGTGAAAGAGGCTTACGATAGAATTTATTTAAGCTTGAATAATATGCTAGTTTCTTTTCAGGTTCCTGAAGTAATTGAAAGCCCTATTATAGAAGTATTTAATTATAGTGGTGATATTTCTCCTGAATCATCTGAGCTGGAGGAAGAATTATCTCCTGAAGAAAATGAATAAAAAAATTCCCCAAGGACTATATTTCCTTGGGGGAAACCATTTTATTGAATATTTAAGCCCCAATCATATTCATAAAATGAATAATCATAGTTAGATGGTATTTTCTGATTTCTATATTTATTGATGTAAGCCATTACATTTTCAGCCTTCATTTTAAAATCTCTGTCATACCATTTGAAAATCATGGATATCTCAACCTTATTTTCTTGATTATTAACTTTTATAAAATCAGGATTATTGATGGAGTTTCTGGTTCTTTCATTTAATTGGGCATCTAAATTATCAGCTGTAAATGCAAAATCTGCTAATTCAGGACAACCAATTGCTGCACATGAAAAGGCAAAATGAACTCTAGGATCTCCATAAGGAATAATCACTTTACCTTTTTCAATTTGATCCAGTGTCAGCATTTCTCCTCCAACATTATGCTTCACCTTATCAAAAAAGCCGTTTTTATCTAATGCAGATTTAAGCGGGTAATATTCTGTAATTTGTCTGATTACTATAATGTTATAAGCATTTATGTATAATGCTTTGATTTCATTATCAGATAATGTATTTATATTAATAGTAGCTAATGATTTGTATAGTTGATCAACTTCATCAAAGTTATTTTTCAAATTTTTGTAATCGACTTTACCGTCCATTACATATTTTTTAAGAAATTGATTTGCTTGCTGATTGAAATCTCTAAGCTCTTGTCTGTAAGCCATTAAGCTAATACTCGAAAAAATGATGGCGAAAAAGGTTAAATTTATTTTTTTCATAATTAATTAGTTTTTCATCAACAACGAGAACATTTTAAGTTTGGATTGCTTTTTATTGTCTTCGAAATGACAATTGATTAGTTTTAATAAGCTTAAAATTGAAAATCATCTAACAGAGCCCTAGAAAAAAGCTTATGCGTAATATTGTAATAATTGGAAATGGTATTTCGGGTATCACAGCCGCAAGGCATATTAGAAAAAAAAGTGATGATGCTATTACCATCATTTCCGCAGAGACCGATCATTTTTTCTCTAGAACAGCTTTGATGTATATTTTTATGGGGCACATGAAGTATGAGCATACAAAGCCTTATGAAGACTCCTTCTGGAAGAAAAATAAGCTCGATTTATTAAAGGATAAAGTTGAATCCATTGATTTCAAAACTAAGGAACTATACCTAAAGCAGTCTGATAATATAAAATATGATGTTTTGATTTTAGCCTTAGGTTCTAAGCCTAATAAATTTGGATGGCCCGGGCAAGATTTAGATGCGGTTCAAGGGTTATATTCTTATCAAGATTTAGAATCAATGGAAAAGTGGTCTGAGTCAACTCAAAAAGCAGCAATTGTAGGTGGAGGCCTTATCGGTATAGAAATGGGGGAGATGCTCCATACGCGTGATATAGAAGTAACATTTATAGTTAGAGAATCTAGTTTTTGGAATAATGTTTTACCTCCTGAGGAATCGGATATGATAAATCGCCATATTCAAAAACATGGATTTAAGTTACTTTTAGAGTCTGAAATTTCTGAAATACTAGATGATGGCAATGGACGTGCAACTGCGGTTAAGCTTCAAAATGGAGAAGAGATTGAGGCTCAATTTGTTGGGTTAACGGTTGGTGTTTCTCCAAATGTTGATTTCTTAAGAAAATCTGATTTAAAGGTAGAAAAAGGAATTATTGTAAACGAATTCTTTGAAACCAATCAAGATCAAGTTTATGCCATAGGTGATTGTGCCCAGTTTGAAAATGCCCCTGCAGAAGATAGAAGGCCAATTGAACAAGTATGGTATACAGGACGTATGCATGGTGAAACTGTGGCTAGGACTATCACAGGAACTAAAACTTCCTACAAACCAGGGGTGTGGTTTAATTCAGCTAAATTCCTAGATATTGAATATCAAACCTATGGACAAGTGCCAAATTTTCCTGATGATGAAAATGAAGTGCATTTTTATTGGGAGCATCCAAATGGAGAAAAATCTATTCGCTTAGTTTTTGATAAAGATAGTAAATTCCTAAAAGGGGTGAATGTGATGGGGATTCGTTTTCGTCATGAAATATGCGATAAGATGATCAAAGAAAAGTGGGAGATGAAAAAAGTATTTCAAAATCTAAAGTCAGCTAATTTTGATCCCGAATTTTTCAAGACCTATGAAAATGAATTGATTGAAATGTACAATAACAGATATCCTGAAGAGGCTGTGAAAGTAAAAAGAAATAAAATATTAGGATTATTTTAATATATCATGAAGAGCTTGAAAATTACACATAAAGTAGGTTTAATAGTATTTACAATTGGTTTTTTTACTTTCTTAAGTTTATTCTTCTTAAGTAAATTCCAGCTTGATCAATCATTATTAAAGCAAGAGTTAGGAGAATCAAACTATGAAATTGTCGAAAGCTTTAATTTAGATATTTATCAAAAAGAATATCAAAGTCAATTTTCATTTGTAAATGATGTTAAATCAATATTTGATAATTTTAATCAAAAAATTCAATCAGATTATCAGATCAATAAATCTCTGGCTGAGGAGATTGTAAACCGCAATGAAGGAAATACATTTGATGAATCAACCATAGCATCATCTTTTGAGAAGAATGATAGTGAAGTTACCCAATGGCAGCTAAAGCAATTTCAGGATTATACTTCATGGATGAGTGGAAGAGAATTTGATTCAAAAACTGAAATGAAATCTCAATTGGAGAAAGTAATTAGTGATGTAAATAATTCTATTATTTCTCAGAAAGGATTCAGTAATAATAATGTTAAAAATACAGTTTTCAGTATTGTAAAGCAGTCTCATTCAGGTATTATAGCTCAAAACCCATTATTATGGCTGCTATTATCTATTGGAATTCCAATTTTAGGAGCTTTATTGTATTTGCTACCTCGGTTAAGAACAGAATCAGCAGGAATTAAAAATGACGGTATTTTTCACAGCTCTTTAAAAAACAGAGGGTGGATTGGTATTTTGCTAGGCTCATTTTTAATCGCATTCTATATATTCTTATACTGGTTTCCAGAATATATGACAAGCTGGATAATCATAGTAGATCCTGTAAGTGAATTATTAAGCGGGAATCCTGCTAGTCAATGGTTTATGTATGGATTCTTATATACCCTAGCCATATTGGTAATGGGTATTAGAATGATATTAAAATACAGACATAGCCCGTATCAAATGGTTAGAACAGTTTCAGTCATGTTCTTTCAATTAGCCTTTGCTTTCGTAATACCTGAAATTTTGGTTCGCCTGAATCAACCTTATATGGATTTGAAAAATATGTGGCCACTGGATTATGATTTCTTTTTTGACTACCAGCTAAATGAGAAAATAGAGGCGGGTACTATCGGTATTTTTATGCTAGGTTGGGGAATAGCCTTGTTTGTTATTGGCGTACCTGTATTTACTTATTTGTATGGGAAAAGATGGTATTGTAGCTGGGTTTGTGGCTGTGGTGGACTTGCTGAGACTTTGGGAGATCCTTATAGACAATTATCGGATAAATCTTTAGGGGCATGGAAAATTGAGCGTTGGATGGTTCACAGTGTCTTGGTTTTTGCTGTATTGATGACTGCAGCAGTGCTTTACACGTATTTTTCAGGTAATTCAAATGTCCTAGGAATTAGCAGTTATCAAATAAGAGCTGTTTATGGCTTTGGGGTTGGTTCAGTATTTTCTGGTGTTATTGGTACTGGCTTTTATCCTTTAATGGGAAACCGAGTTTGGTGCCGTTTTGGTTGTCCATTAGCCGCCTATTTAGGAATAGTTCAACGTTTCAAATCTAGATTTAGAATTACGACTAATGGCGGGCAATGTATCTCATGTGGTAACTGTTCTACCTATTGTGAAATGGGTATTGATGTAAGATGGTATGCGC
The DNA here is from genome assembly GCF_030503895.2 of Marivirga arenosa. Taxonomy (GTDB): domain Bacteria; phylum Bacteroidota; class Bacteroidia; order Cytophagales; family Cyclobacteriaceae; genus Marivirga; species Marivirga arenosa. The sequence goes on along the minus strand of NZ_CP129970.2, from coordinate 197,166 downwards.
AGCGCGGTCAAAATGTTGTGCGTGCAAGCTGTGTGGGTTGTGGTGTATGTTCATCTGTATGCCCAAGAGGAGTGTTAAATCTTGAAAATAGAGATGAAGATGGAAGATTTAACCAGCCGTCACTAATTGGAAATGATAGTTTTGATAAGTAATTACTCCATCAAGCCTTTTATGAAATCAGTCACTAAATAAGAGAGTAATTTACCGGTTTGAGGGTCTTCTAGTCCGTTGTCTAATTTTGCTGCTGCTTCACAGATATGGAAGTAACTTGGCTTTAATTGGTAAGCAGTATTGTATGCATATTTACGTGCTTCCAATGCACTAAAACCAGTTGGTGTCATGGCCGAACTTAAAACATTTTCAACACTATCCATATCAAGTTCAATACCCGCTATTCCTTTTGTGTTTTCTATAAAATGATGTAAAGCTTTATCGAAACTTATTTTATTTCTAAGATAAATATCTTCATAGAAATACCATTGAATATCTTTTTGCTTGCTCATTTCTTCAAGCATTGTCTGACTATTATAATTTTCATGCAGACCTAATATATGATAAGGTCCAAGGAATCCCTCATGCCTAACACTGCTGAAAGGATTACCACTGTGTCTTCCTTCCAATTTCCTGAAATCAGCATGTGCATCCATATTAATGACAGAAACTGGAGAATTTTTAGCTTGGCTTACTCCTTTAATTATTGGATACGCATTGGCATGACTTCCGCCAATAATTATCAATCTTTTTCCGGCTAGACTGATTTTTTCAATTAGCGGACTTATGGAATCATCTATCAAACTAACTTTTTCTCTATAGTCTTCTGTTGACTCACATTCTTGAAAGATTTCCTGAAATTGGAAGCTTCCTAAAATATGAATAGGATCTCCGTTTAGTCTATCAGTATTTTGAACATTGAGGAAAGCATTTAAAAAGGCATTCCAAGCAGTGTGTGTCCCTGATTTTCCTAAATTACCTTTTACACCTATTGATTCTTCTATTCCTATAATTACGTATCTTGCAGTACTATTTTCAAAGTCTGAACCATAGCTAATTTTTTCTCCAATCTTAATTTCACCCTCTCTTTTATGGGTTAATGTAAAGAGTGTTTCCTTATCTAGGTATTTAAAATTTGCTATATCCATGAGCCGTTAATCATTACTTTGTCAATACTTTGAGAACCAAAAGCATAAGGTAAATAAGCTAATGAGGGAATTTCTTTAGTGAGAACTAGATTAGCTCTTTTTCCACGGGTAATTGATCCTACTTCTTTTTCTGATTCCATAGCAAATGCTCCATTGAGGGTTGCGGCATTAATTGCTTCTTCTGGAGTCATTTTCATTTGAATACATGATAATGCAATCAATAAAGGGATGTTTCCACTAGGAGAGGAGCCAGGGTTATAATCTGTCGCTAATGCAACAGCAGCACCTGCATTAATTAATTCTCTTGCAGGAGGATATTGCATTCTTAAGAAAAATGCGGCAGAAGGAAGTAGGGTTGAAATAATATCATGAGACCCTAGTAGCTCAATTTCTTCTTTACCTAATGTTTCCAAGTGATCGACTGAAAGCGCATTAGTTTTAATCCCTAACTGAACACCACCGCTATTATTTAGCTGGTTAGCATGAATTTTTCCTTTTAAACCATATTTTGCACCTGCATTTAATACCTTTTCGCTCATTTCCTGATCGAAGAATCCTGTTTCGCAAAAAACATCTATATAGTCCGCTAGATTTTCTTCTGCTACAGCTGGGAGCATTTCTTCAGTAACGATTTTAAGATATGCTTCTTTATTCTCTTTGTACTCAACTGGGAAGGCATGTGCCCCTAAAAAGGTAGATTTAATAGGTATATCAACACTTTCTTTTATCCTTTTTACTACTCGAAGCATTTTCAATTCAGCCTCTACCGTTAAGCCATACCCACTTTTGATTTCTAAAGCTCCAGTTCCTAAATGCATTACTTCCATGACTCTTTTCATGGCTTGCTCGTATAATTCATCTTCAGAAGTCTTAGCTAATTTCTTAGCTGAATTTAAAATTCCACCCCCTTTCGCGGCAATTTCAGCATAACTAAGGCCTTTAATTTTATCAACAAACTCTGACTCTCTACTTCCTGCAAAAACAATATGAGTATGAGAGTCGCAGAATGCTGGTAAAATAGATTGACCTTTTACATCATATATTTCATCATTGGAGTCAACAGTTAAAGAATCCATATCCCCATAAGCTGAGATTTTGCCATCTTTTATTTTAAGATAAGCATTTTCAATAGAAGGAAGAGTACTTAGCTCATTACCTCTTAATAACTTATTTTCTTCTCTAATTCCAAAAAGTGACTTTATGTTGGTTAGGATCATGATTAAAAAGTGGTTTGCAGGGTGAAGGGTGATGGATGTTTGAAGAATTTTAGTCTTTGATTTTTAAACATTCTCATTACCCTGAGTTGATTAATGTGTATTATTTAATTTTTGAACGATAACTTATCATCATATTCATTAAAAGGTAAGCTTGATCATAGTTATTTTTAAAACATTTACTGTCAATGTATTGTCTTTTTTCTGCTTTATATAGGCAAGTCACAACCTCTGCTAATGACCTGATTGAGTATCCTAAAAATTTTTTGTTTTCAGGTAAAGATTGAAGTATTGATCCTTCTGCAATATTTAAAGCAATTGAATCAACGGCTCTTCTGATTTGCGATGTTAAATTATAATTTTCAGTTTTAGGGAACGCTTCAGAAATTTTATAAATTTCCTCAGCAAAATCCATTGACATTTGCCAGATTCTAAGCTTTTCAAATTTAAAACTCATAATTGTAAGCTTGGTTGATTCATTCAATCTAAATAAATCTACTCAAGCTTACAAATGTATTATCCAACATCCATCATCCAACACCCATCAAAACTCAGCGTTATCAGGTGTTCTTGGAAATGGAATTACATCTCTAATATTTCCCATTCCTGTCACAAAAAGCATAAGCCTTTCAAAACCTAGTCCAAATCCGCTATGAGGAGCGGTACCGAATTTACGAGTATCTAAATACCACCAAAGTTCTTCTTCTGGGATATTCATCTCTTTCATTCTTTGAGTTAGCTTTTCTAGTCTTTCCTCTCTTTGAGATCCGCCTACAATTTCACCAATGCCAGGAAACAAAATATCCATTGCACCTACAGTTTTGTCATCATCATTCTGACGCATATAGAATGCTTTGATATCCTTAGGGTAGTCAAATAGTATGACTGGTTTTTTGAAATGTTTCTCAACTAAGAAACGTTCATGCTCAGATTGCAAATCAGCGCCCCATCCTTCAATAATGTAGTTGAATTTTTTCTTTTTATTTGGCTTACTGTTTCTAAGAATTTCAATAGCATCAGTATAGCTAACTTTCTCAAAATCATTATTTAAGATAAATTCTAGTCTTTCAATTAAGCCCATTTCTTGCCTTTCATTCTGAGGCTTTTGCTTGTCTTCATCATCAGCTCTTTTAGCAAGGAAAGCTAAATCATCTTTACAATTATCTAAAGCATATTTCACCACATACTTTAACATTTCTTCGGCTAAAGCCATATTGTCTTTTAAGTCATAGAAGGCCATTTCAGGCTCTACCATCCAAAACTCAGCTAAGTGGCGGGTGGTATTAGAGTTTTCGGCTCTGAAGGTTGGGCCAAAAGTATAAATTTCGCCTAATGCCATTGCACTCAATTCACCTTCTAGCTGACCAGAAACGGTTAGGTTTGTTTCCTTACCAAAGAAATCTTGTTTGTAATCAACTTTCCCGTCATCAGTCATAGGGATTTTGTCCAAATCAAAATTGGTTACGTGAAATGTTTCACCCGCACCTTCAGCATCATTTGCTGTTATGATTGGAGTATGAAGATTATAGAATCCTTTTTTATGGAAAAATTCATGTATCGCAAAAGCTAAAGAATGACGAATTCTAAAAATAGCGCTAAAAGTGCTACTACGCATTCTTAAATGAGCCTTTTCTCTCATAAACTCCATTGAATGCTTTTTGGGCTGTAGTGGATACTTTTCAGGATCAGCCTTGCCTAATACTTCGATAGTCTCAGCAAGTATTTCAACTGACTGGCCAGCTCCTTGAGAAGCTACTACTTTTCCTACTACATTTAAAGCGGCTCCTGTCGTAATATCTTTAATGATATCTTCAGAGATAACCTCTGGGTCGGCAACAATCTGAATATTATTGATAGTAGAACCATCATTTAGCGCAATAAAAAAAACAGGCTTTCCACCTCTTTTTGTTCTTACCCATCCTTTCACATTTGCTTGTTGCTCAGTAGCTTCACTAGCTAATAGTTCTTTGATTTTAATTCTTGCCGGAACAGTCATAAAATAATTACGTTTATTTTTTGTAAATTTTAGTCTGCCAAAATTCGATATTATTGGCTTTTTATCAAAGATTTCAAGAATTTAAAATAAATTTGGGTAAAGAAAATTGGCACAATTTTTAGTTTAATCCTTTTATGCAAAAATTAGTACTCACACAATCTTTAGGACAACGTTTGTCTCCTCAGCAAATTCAGTTTATAAAACTGTTGCAAGTGCCTACTGCTGAGTTGGATACGAGAATAGAAGAAGAATTAGAAATAAATCCAGCCTTAGAAGAAGGAAAAGAAGAGCCAGAAGAGGATAATTTTGAAGAAGATTATGAGGAGGATACTACTGATGATTTTGACATAGAAGATTATCTTCATGATGACGAAGCGGGCTACAAAATGCAGGGTGATGGCAATAATCAGGAAGAGGAAAAGGAAATGCCCATTGCAATGGGTACTACTCTAAATGATCAATTGATGACCCAATTGGGCTTTTTAGGGCTTGATGAACACCAATATAAAATAGGGAAGCAGCTAATCGGTAGCATAGAAAGTGATGGTTATATCCGTAGAGATATAAGTGCAATTGTTAATGATTTAGCATTTTCACAAAATGTAAATACTGATGAAGATGAAGTTGAAAGTGTATTAGCCAAAATTCAAGAATTTGATCCTGCAGGGATTGCTTGTAGAAATTTACAGGAATGCTTACTTCTGCAGTTAGAAAGAAAAATTGACCAATCTGAAACCGTTCAGTTAGCCCATCAAATCATAGATGAATGTTTTGAAGAATTCTCAAAAAAGCATTATGAAAAAATAGTGAAGAAGCTAAATGTTGAGGATGAGGAACTTTTCAAAGAGGCTATTGATACCATTAAAAGATTAAATCCAAAACCTGGTGGATCAGGATCAAGTGCCGTAAGAACACAGTATTTAATGCCTGATTTTATATTGACCAATCAAAATGGTGAATTAGTTATTACATTAAATTCTAGAAATGCACCTGATTTACGGGTAAGCCCTTCATATTCTGAAATGCTAAAAGCCTATGATAAAGGAGATAAAAAGGATAAAAAACTGAAGGAAACTGTTGGTTTCGTAAAGCAAAAATTAGATGCAGCTAAATGGTTTATTGATGCCATTAAACAACGTCAATTCACTTTGTTGAATACTATGCAGGCCATATTAGAATATCAATATGAATTCTTTAAAGAAGGTGATGAAAGTAAACTTCGCCCTATGATTTTGAAGGATATTGCTGAAAAAATTGATATGGATATTTCCACTGTTTCCAGAGTAGCTAATAGTAAATCGGTGCAGACTGAATTTGGTATATATCCATTAAAATTCTTCTTCTCTGAAGGTATAGCTACAGAATCTGGTGAGGATGTTAGTTCAAGAGAAGTGAAAAATACATTGAAAGAATTTATAGATAAAGAGGATAAAAGTAAGCCACTTTCTGATGATAAATTAGAAAAACTATTAAAAGGTAAAGGTTATAAAATTGCCAGAAGAACCGTAGCTAAATATAGAGAACAGTTAAATATTCCAGTAGCACGTTTAAGAAAAGAATTATAGTGAATAGGTTCTGGGCGCATTTCATATCAATTGTTTTTCAACCCTTACTCATTCCGAGTTATATATTTTTGGGCTTAATATTTTTATTGCCTTATGCCTTAAATATGTCTGATGAAATTGCCTGGAGGTTTATTTCTATGGTTTTTATGACCACCTTTTTAATTCCCTTGATGGGGATTTTATTGTTAAAGTTTACCCGAAATATTAGTAATTTGAATATGGAAGATAAGAAAGAACGTATCTTTCCATTTCTATTTAATGCTATATTCTATGGTGCTACCACCTATCTTTTTTGGGAGAAATTTCGATTTCCAAACTTGGTGACCGCCATACTTTTATCTATAACGCTAAGTATTGTAATTTTAACTGTTATCACCATATGGTGGAAAATTAGTGCACATGCTATTGCGATAGCAGGTGCTACTGGGATTTATTTGGCTTTATTATTACAATCTGAACCTTCTAATTTTTATTATGCTGTTGCAGCTTGCTTTTTGTTGTGCGGTTTGGTTGGAAGTGCGCGATTACAATTGGCAGCTCATGATTCTAAACAAGTCTGGTATGGTCTCCTGATTGGCTTTTTTGTAAATTTTCTCACAATTTTGATTCTAAATTAAACAGATATAAATAATGTACGAGTTTTTAAAATATGAACTTAATGATGGTGTTTGTACCATCACATTCAATAGACCAGATTTTTATAATGCTTTTAATGATGGAATTAGTTATGAATTTCAAAAAGCATTAAAAGAGGCTGGTAAAGACGATGAGGTAAGAGTAGTGGTTATTACCGGTGAAGGGAAAGCATTTTGTTCAGGACAAGATTTGAAATCAGCTCGTGATGAAGATGATAGAATGTTTTATAACTCATTAGAAAAGAGATATAACCCTATCATCAGAGCAATGAGAAAACTTCCTAAGCCTATCATTGCTAGATTAAATGGAGTAGCCGCAGGAGCTGGTTGTTCTTTGGCGCTAGCTTCAGATATGATTATAGCTGCTGAATCATCTAAAATGATCGAAGTATTCATTAACATTGGTTTAGTACCTGATTCAGGATCTTCTTTCTTCTTGCCAAATTTGGTAGGATATCAAAAAGCGTTTGAATTATGTGCTATGGGTACAAAAGTTAGTGCGCAAGAGGCTTATGAACTAGGTATTGTCAATAAGGTGGTAAAAGATGATGAGTTAGATGAAGCAGTGAAGTCTTACACTGATTATTTTGCAAAAGCACCTACAAAATCAATAGGGATGATTAAAAAGATGTTAAATAAGGCAGCTACTTCATCATTGGATGAAATGTTAGAGTATGAAAAATATTCGCAACAAATAGCGGGTACTTCAGAAGACTATAAAGAAGGTAAGCAGGCCTTTTTAGATAAAAGAAAACCAGAATTCAAAGGGAAGTAAATAATCTAGAAGAAAGCTTTTGTATTAAATCATTTTTAGATAGTGAAATTATTTTCTAAAAATGATTTAATTGGAAATTAAAGAATCTGATAAAATTTCAATATTCTTGATTATACTATTTATCGTTGCAGTGTCACCATAATTTAAGCTGATAGGCAAAGAATACACAAAATCTTTATCTCTTTGAATATCATCTATATCTACGTCAGTTTCACATTCTACAAGCTTAGCGTATACAGCATTAGTATACGCTAAGCTTGTTGTTATTTCTTTTTCTTCCAATAGTAAGTTTAAAATAACTGATGAGTCCGTATTGGTTATAATCGTGTCATGTTCTATTCCGATAATATCATTAAAAGACAGGCTCCAATCTAAATTATAAGCATATAAAAATTTTCTTGGACTCTGTGTGGTAATATTACAATCGGAGATTTTAGTAAAAAAATTAAAATAGCTTGAATCGTTTATTTCAAAATAACTTTCAATATTTACTTTACCATTTATTTTTGCTAATCCGTTTAAATCTCTTAGAATATCCCAATTTCTCGAATAAACACCTTCTATTTTAAAATTAGTTTCTTTAAAAAAAATGATGGCTTCTTTTTGTTTTAGATTTACTTCTTCCTCAACATCATCCATTTTTTGTGATGGAGCTGGTTCGTTTTTTTCGCATGCTAAAAAAAGTATACTAAATGCTACAATAAGAGTTAGTTTTACATTCAAATATTTGGTATTTTATCATTAAAATAAGTATAAATAAAAAATCCACTCAAAAATAACTTAAGTGGATTTTCTTTAATATTTGTGACCTTGCCAGGATTCAAACCTGGAACCTCTTGAGCCGTAATCAAGTGCTCTATTCAGTTGAGCTACAAGGCCATTTAAAAATTATTTTATTGTTCAAAATTAGATTGAGCAATAAGCTTTCATTCGCTACGTTTGCTAATGAGTTTGCAAAGGTAAATAATAATTTCTTATAAGAAAAAGGATTTATTTATTTATCCTCTGCATAAAACGCTATCTTTGTCGTTCGAAAGTAAAATTCAAAAAAATACTAATGAAAAAACTATTCGTAATTGCGATCATATTATTCACTACAGTAATAAGTATGCATGCACAAAACATGCAAGAAAAAAATACATTTGGACCAAGGCCTAATTTAAAAGGAGATCTTACCTTATCCTTTGGTTTAAATATGTTATACAATAATGATGTTGAAGCATTAAATCTCCGCACTTTTGGAAATAATGATTTTAAAATTGGATATATGTATCCGATTCAAATTTCTAATTCCAATTTCAGCTTTAATGCAGGGATTAACTTATCATTTGATAAATATGCATTTGACGGGGATTCCACTACTTTAGCCATAGTGTCAGGGAGTGATGAACTAAGAAACGTACGTTTACAAAGTATTGGGACTGATATTGTAGGTGAAAATAGTATAGTTGAGAAGTCTAAGTTTGAGACTAATTATGTGAACATTCCGATTGAATTTAGATACTATTTGAATAAAGATAAGGTGGATAATGGTGGGTTTTTCGTTGCCGCAGGAGGTAGTATAGGGTATTTAATTAATGGTAAAACAAAGATAGTATACAACCAAAACGAGCAGACAAAAAAAATTAAGCGAAAAGAAAATTTCGAGTTAAATCAATTTCGTTATGGTGCTCATATAAAAGTTGGAATTTCTGGTTTTGGTGCCTATTTCCAATATGATTTCTCAGAACTTTTTAATCCTGGAAGAGGGCCATTAAATAATGCTGAAGAACCTATTGCAACACAGGCAACTCCATTCAGATTTGGTTTAAGTTTCAATTTATTTTAAGACGAGAAAAAAATTATTTTATGTAAAGCCCGATTTATCGGGCTTTTTATTTCCACATGATCTCTGTCAGCCATCTATCTTGTGCCACAATTGTAGAATATTTTATATCTGCTTCTTTCTCAATAATTAAAAATTTCTGTTCTGATTCTATCGAAACAGTAAGTTCTTCCTTCACATTTTTATCAGAGCTTTTATGATATATCACAATTTCTTTAATTCCATCAGGAATTTGAATGGTATAATCATTTTCTGAAACTTCTACCTTAATCAATTTAGAACTAAGATTGTATAAACCTTTTTTTAATAGGGTTTTATGTATCTTCTTACCATTAGGGACCCCATACCCCAAATAGTTATTAGGTACTTCATTTAAATGAGCACTATTCTTGATGATTTCCATAACTTCGTAATTGCTTAAAGTTGAATCGTATTCCCAAATACATGCAGCCAAACCCGTTATGACAGGAGCTGAAAATGATGTTCCATTAGCAGCAAAACAAGCTACATCAGGTTTAACATATTCTAGCTTTTCAGGGCCAACAGATGAGTAATATATTCTAGACCAATCATCAAAACGAGTAGCTCCAACTGTTAAAACATCTTTTGCATCAGATGGCAAGGATATGATTTTCCATTTATTATGACCGTCATTACCTGCTGCACTAACAATCAACATTCCTTTTTCTGCAGCCATCTGAGCGGTTTTCGTTATCATACTACTTTTACCATTCACTTCATTTACGGAATGATTTTCCTTTCTTTTATCATAGCCATCTGTATAGCCAAGAGAGGAATTCACCAGTTTGATATCCATTTCGTGAAATAATTCAATTGCTTCAATCCAATAATCTTCTTCTAATCTTCTTTCTCGTATTCCATGATCAGTTCGTGCAAGATAAATACTCGCATTTTTAGCCATTCCGTATCGAATGATGGTATTATCATTTGAGCCGGCAATCATTTTTAAAACTTGCGTTCCATGGTCATCTTGTGCTAAACGTTTACCGTAAAATGGATTATTATTTCCAGCTAAAAGAAAATCTTTAAAAAACTTTATTTGGTCGTTTTCAACTAAATGAAGGAGGGATGGTTCTTTATCTGCATCCATAAAACCACCATCTATAATTCCAATATTAACGCCTTTGCCGCTAAGTTTCATACTGTCCATAAGATAATGAGCTTGGATTTGTTCCAAGGCATAAGACAACTCACTACTATTAGTAGATATGAGAGAGGTGGGTACCAATTCTATTTGTGATGTGATGGAATTAATCCATTCATAATCAGATAATTCGGTGGCAATTTCATGGGTAGTCTCGATGCTAATAACAGGATGCCATTTAGACTCATAGTGAAAACTAATATCTTCCTGATATTTATTTTTTAACTCAGCTTTTAAGTTTTCTAATTCTATTTCCGGAACATCTTTTAATCTAGCGTTATATTCTAACCAATATTTCTGTTGTGAGAAAATTTCAATTGAAAACAGAAATAAAGGGATTAATAGGAAGATATTCTTGAAAAAAGCCTGTTTAAGCATGTTGATTGAGATAATAAACTGTAAATTTGAAATTTACGAAGCATAAACGATTAATTTCAATAAAAAGCAATTTTATGAGATACAAAACTTTAGACTCGTCTCTTTATATCAAAAACCGCAAGAACTTCATGAAGCAAATGCCAGCACGTTCATTAGCTGTATTCAATGCTAATGATGTGATGCCCTTAAATGCTGATGGTACTATGACCTTCTGGCAAAATAGTGATTTGTTTTATTTGAGCGGAATTGATCAGGAAGAAACTAAATTGGTTTTATTCCCTGATTTTGATAATGATAGCTGGAGAGAGATATTGTTTGTTACCGAAACCAATGAGCATATTGCGGTTTGGGAAGGACATAAATACACCAAAGAAGAAGCTACTGCTGCCTCTGGAATCCAAACCGTAATGTGGCTTTCACAATTCGAGACTGTTTTTAATACGTTAATGGCGGAAGCTGAGCAAGTTTTTATCAATACGAATGAACATATAAGAAATGCTTCTCCAGTGGAAACTCGTGATATGCGTTTTATCAAGTGGTGTCAGGAAAGATACCCTGCTCATCAATACAGAAAGGCAGCTCCAATATTATACGATCTAAGAGCTATTAAAGATCCACTCGAGATAACTCAGATGGAACGTGCTTGCAAAATTACGGAGGATGCGTTTAGAAGATCCTTGAAATTTGTAAAGCCTGGAGTGAAAGAATATGAAGTGGAAGCGGAAGTTTTACATGAGTTTGTAAGGCAAGGATCAAAAGGCTTTGCTTATACGCCAATAGTTGCTTCTGGAGCTAATGCTTGTGTATTACACTATATTGAAAATAAAGATGTTTGCAAAGATGGAGAGCTATTATTAATGGATGTAGGAGCCGAATATGGTAATTATAATGCAGATATGACAAGAGCTATTCCTGTAAATGGCAGATATACGCAAAGACAAAAAGATGTTTATAATGCTGTCTTGAGGGTAATGAAGGAGTGCTATAAGATTCTAAGACCGGGTAATAGAATTCCAGAGTATCATAAAGAAGTCGGGAAATTAATGGAGAGCGAATTATTGGGACTTGGTCTGTTGGATAAAACTGATATTAAGAACCAGGATCCAAATAATCCTGCTTACAAGAAATACTTCATGCATGGAACTTCACACCATATTGGTTTAGATGTACATGATGTAGCAAATATCTATAGAGAATTTGAACCTGGAATGGTATTCACGATTGAGCCAGGTATATACATACAAAATGAAGGATTAGGTATTCGTTTGGAAAATGATGTAGTGATTACTAAAGATGGTCATCATGATATGATGGCAAACATTCCAATTGAAATTGAGGAGATAGAAGAAATCATGAATAGTTAATAAATAGGAAAGCGATGATTGAAAGATCATCGCTTTTTTATTGCTTCAATTATTTTAATTTATTCAAATACAGCCACGGCTCTAACAGGAGAACCTGTTCCGCCCCTAATCTTTAAAGGGAAAGCAATAAAACGAAATCTTCCTCTACCAATTAATTGGTGAAGATTGACCATATTCTCATAATGTGTAAATCCTAACTCTCCGCAGATTTGATGTACCTCTTTATTAGAGACTTTTCTTACTCCAGGCGCCATAGTTTCAACTCCAAAAGCAGAGATTTTTTGTTCACCTAACCATCTTGCACAATCCGAAGATATACCGGGTCCAAAAGGCCAGTCGGATGTATTAAAATATTTTCTGTAATGGTCTGTATAAATAAGTACGGTGTCTTTTTCCTTTATTTCAATTTTATCCTTGGTGCAAGCTGCTTTGAAATCTTCAATCTCTATTAGTTCATTAAGGTTTTTGTGGGAAAAATCCAGACAAATGCCTTCTGTGTAAAATATGGATAAAGGCATGATGTCAATGGATTGGCCTTCATATTCTTGTCCCATATGATTAATAGCATCTACATGAGTGCCGGTATGTTCACCTAATTCTAGTTTATGAACTGCAGGGGTTCTTTTCTCAGGGTTTTTAATACCAGCCCATTCTTCATGAGAATTATGAATTTCCATTTTTACCTGTGGTAAATCCTTAAATACAGGCATTCCTTCGTATATTTCTTGACTTAAGTCAATGATTTCTGGCATTTCCAAATATATGATTAATAAGATATTCATTCATCAGCTAAAATGAAAAAAATGAAAAAATTCATCCTACTGTTTTTACTACCACTAAATCTAATGGCAATTGACCCAGATCCAAAATATATACTCACGCCAGATTCAATTGGCTGGGAGTATGAACAATTAGTGCTTAATACCCCAGATGGCAATGATTTAAATACTTGGATTTATGCTCCTAATGCTGAAAATGAAAAAGATGAAGTTTTGATTCTTGCTTATCCGGATGCTGGCAATATGTCCTATTTTGTTTATCATGCTTCTGTATTGGCTAATTTAGGATATACAGTGATTACATTTGATTACAGAGGATTCGGGAAAAGCTCAGATTTTGAAATAAAGTCTGATCATTTATTTCAAACCGAATTTTCAATTGATCTAAAAACTGTTGTTCAGTTTGCTGCTAATAGGTTTGAAAATAAAAATATTGGCATTTGGGCTTGGTCAATGGGCACCATGGTCACTACCTATTCATGGCCAAGTATTAAAGATACAGTAGATTTCTTAATTTTTGATGCTTTTGTTATGAATCCCGAAAATTCATATTGAAAGATTGAAATCTTTAAAAGGGAAGCAAACTTATTCTCCGATAGATGATCAAACCTACCTTGATAGAAGAAATAAAATTGCTATTCCTATCTTACTTTTTGCCGGTAAAAATGATGATCTAACTACAGCAGAAGACGCTAGAAAATATGCCGCTAAATTTGGTAAAGATGCTATAATCTCCTTATATGATGGAGGCCATCTGATGGGGTTTCAGCACAATATTAAAGAAATGGGGTTTGGGGGCTGGTATTTTGATCGTATTCGGAGGTTCTTGGAAAATTTAAACTGAAAACTATTTATTAAATACTAAGAACCTTTTTAGATTATATCCGAATAGAAAATATGATTTGGCTAAAAGATGTAATAAAAGACCTGAAAGAAATTGAGACTATTACCACAGAAGAGTTTCAAAACTTAAGCGAGGAAGAGTTGATATGGAAACCTGCACCAGATAAATGGTCGATAGCGGAATGTTTACAACATATCATAATCGCAAATACAATTTACAATAAGGATATAAATAAGCGACTTCAAACGGCTGAAGTAAAAACAATAGAGTATCCTATTAAATTTTCAATAACAGGTAAGCTCTTTTTATATGCAGTGGATCCTAAATACAAATGGAAAGTGCCTGCCCCAAAAATCTTTAAGCCGATAAAAGACAATAAAGTATTAAATGGAACTGAAACCGTTAAATATTTTCTAAAATTGCAAGAAGAGATAATTGAAACGGCTAAAAAAGGCTGTGCTTATGATCATCAGCACGTCCACACTTATAGTCCTTTGAGTAAATTGCTTAAATTTAATGTTGGTGAGCAATTGTATATTATGATGCGCCATACAAAAAGACATATCAATCAAGCACTTAATGTTAAAACAAAACTTCATAAAACAGTAGCATAATGGATGATAGTATTAGAAATTCTGACCGAGCACCATTACCAGTAGGCTTATATCCCCATGCTCGAAAAGTGGGTAACTTATTATTTCTTTCAGGTGTAGGGCCTAGAAAGAAAGATAGTAAGGATATTCCTGGTGTTGAATTAAACGAGCAGGGTGAAATTGTATCCTATGATATTGAAAAGCAATGTCGGTCTGTATTCGAAAATGTGCGCATGATATTGGAAGACTGCGGAAGTAGTTGGGAAGCTTTGGTGGATGTTCAGGTTTTTCTAACCAATATGAAAGATGATTTTAAAACTTTCAATAAAGTATATGCAGAATATTTTAAGGATATTCAACCATGCAGAACTACTATAGAAATTAATGCATTACCAACACCCATAGCCATTGAATTAAAATGCGTGGCTGAGTTATAATTAGGTTTCTTGAGGTAGATTTATTCTTTCATAGAAATTATGAATCCATAGAATTAATACTCCGAAGGTTATAGCAGATACAATCAGTATATTATTCATGACACCTTCAGTACTAAATGATATTTTAATCAGCATTGTTGAAATTACAAAACCAGAATTCCTAATAACCGACCTAAAGCTGGAGGTGTGAGTATAGGATATCAACAGTAATAATACATCACTTAAAATTAGAATGGTGAAAAATTCATCAAAGAAGATTTTATTGATGTCCTTTATTGAGCTAACATCATGATTGGCAGAAACTAACACATCATAAAAGTAGTCACCAAAGCTATACACAGCTAAACCGAATAAAATGGGGATTAATATTACTGCAAACCTTTTTTTAGTTTGAATGAATTTTTGTGTTTGCTCTAGCTCAACAGACTTACTTTTCTGTAAGCTCGTTCTTTTTCCATTTAGATTGTAAAAAATAAATATTAATGCAAAAATGATTAAGGTTGCGGCTATATCATAAGTGAATTGTAAATCTTCTTTATTGCTGAACCAGCTGACATCTAAATCTAGTTGAGCCAAATCTTTAAATAATCTCCTGATTAATACTAATAAGATAATTTCATATTGCTTTCCAATATATATGGTTATGGATTTTGGTAAAAAATAAACCAATAAATAGACCTCATAGATCAAAATAAATGAGAAAGGAGTATAGATAGATGCGATTGGGTTTTCCAATAGATTATTGGAGTATGGCGCATTAAATAATTCTAATTTTGTTAAAATAATAAGTGATAGGTGAGTAAAGAAACCGAAAATAGCAATGATGATAATAACTTTTTCGGTGCGCTCTTTCATCTTTTCTGATAAAAGCCTGCTATATAATTTAGTCCAGAAGGTATTGGAGATAATCTTCATTTTTCAATATAAAATGTAAATCATTCTGGGCGTGTAACTGAAGTTGCACTCTAATTCTCTCAAAATGCTAGCAATTCTCCGTCCATGTAAAAATATGAATTAATTTATATTTATATAAACTAAAGAGTTATCACTCTGTTTATTATGTGTATCTACATTTAAATTATAAAATGAAGTATATAAAATTTATAACTATAATAATCTTAATTACAACAACATTTCAATCTTTTGCAGAGAGTCCTTACGTATCAGGACAAGTTACAGACTCTGAGTCAAATGAAGTCATACCGTTTGCTCAAGTAGCATTTTATGAAGGGGATTCTAATTCCCCAGTAACAGGAGCCACTACCAATGCAGCCGGTAAATTCAGAATAAATATAAAAGCAGGTACCTACAGAATGGTAGTTTCATTTGTTGGCTATCAAGATTATAAAAGAAGAGTTACTGTTGGCAATGCTGGTGTTGATATTGGAACTATAAGACTTTCGGTAGAGGAAGAGATAATGGATGAGGTTGTTGTAAAAGGAAATGAAGTAAAAAGACCTGTTCTCACAACAATGGAGGGGATGGAGATAAAACCAGATCAGACTATAGCTAATATTGGAGGCTCATTATTAGATATATTAAGAAATACCCCATCCGTAAATGTTACGGATGATGGATCTGTAACATTAAGAGGTAGTGGAAGTACTAATGTATTAATTGATGGTCGAAATTCGGCTTTAGCTTCTGATCTAGAACAGATTCCAGCTAGTGCTATAGAATCAGTAGAAATCATAAATAATCCAAATGCAAAGTATGATGCCTCTGCTGATGGTGGTGTAATCAACATAAAACTGAAAAAGGGAAAAGATTTAGGAACTACAGCCAGAGCTGAATTAACCATGGGGACACGCATGAGAACCAATGCTAATGTTAATTTATCTCGAAGAACAACAAATTATGCCGTATACGGTGGATACAGTTTTAGGCAATGGCCAAGAGTTGGAAGTAGATTTACTGAAAGAGTAAGTACGTTTAATGATCAAAATGAATTGTTCAGACAAGAACAAGACAGTAGGAATGAGGATACGGAACATACCGTTAATTATGGTGCAGATTACTTTTGGGGACAAAATAAGATAAGCTTAGAAGGGGTATTCAATACTGAAGCTGAAAATGATTTTCAATCAAGTAGATCATTTGTTCAGAATTTAGATACAGAGGAGTTTTTAACTTCTTATGTTAGAGATAATACTGAAACTGAGCAGAACTATACGTATGACAATGCAATTGTTTATGAAAGAGATTTTAAGGATAAAGAAAAGTCATTAAGAGCTTCAGCTAGTATTTCAATTAGAGATCAGCTTGAAAATCAAAATATAGATATTTACAATAATACTTTATCAGTAGAGGGGAGCCCAAATCGTACTGAAGGTAGTGAAACAGATGAATTTAGAAATACTTCAGTTATCCAGCTAGATTATGCAACACCTGCTTTTGGTGGATTAGTTGAAACGGGCTACAAATCAATTTTCAGAAGATTTGATAATGATTATTTGTATGGATTAAAAAATCCCTCAACTGGAGAAATAAATTCATACGATAGTATTAGTAACCGATTTGTATATCAAGATCAAATTCATGCAGCCTATGCTATTTTCTCTGATAGTCTATCTAATTTCAATTATGCCTTAGGTTTAAGAGCTGAGCAAACTATTTTAGAAAATGAATTATCAAATGTTAATACTTCTCTAGTGGCTGCAGAAGATTTAGTAAATAGCCAACGCTATTTGAATTTTTTTCCAAGTGTTCAAATGTCTTATCAATTGAATGAGGGGAATATTGTGAAGGCTACCTATTCAAGAAGAATAGATAGACCTGGAGGATGGAGATTAAATCCTTTTCCAGATTTTGCTGATTCATTAAATGTAAGGGTAGGGGAGCCTAACTTACAACCTGAGTACATCAATTCATTTGAATTGGGGCATATGTACCAGAATGGTATTATTACTTTAACTTCTAATGCTTTTTACAGAAGAATTAATGGTCAGGTGGATTGGATTGTGCGAGTGGAAGACGGAATTTCTTATAGAGGCCCTCAAAATTTAAATACTGCAGATTTATATGGTTTTGAATTCATCAATACTACACAGCTAACTAATTGGTGGAATTTAAATGCTAGTTACTCTATTTTCGAATCTCGAATTGATGGTACAAATCTAGACGATAGTTTTACCAACAGAGGATTATCATGGTATGCTAAAGTTACAACTGATATTAGTTTACCATTAGATATTAATTTACAGTTTACAGGAAATTATTTTGCTCCTGAGATTGAAGCTCAAGGGAGAGACTTAGCCCGATATTACATAGATGGTAGTTTACAAAGATATTTCTTTGATAAGCAATTAACCTTAAGCGCTAGTTTCAGAGATTTGTTTGATACTCGTAACTTCAGAGGAGAGAATTTTGGTCCTGGATTTGAGCAAAGATTTGAAAGGAAGAGAGAAACTCAAATCATTTTAATCACTGCATCTTATAATTTTAAAACCGAATAAGTCTGATAATGGAGGATGTCTTGCTTAAATATAAGACATCCTCTATTCTCTTTAGATCTAATTTTTCAATAATTTATAATTGCTTGAAATTAGGCCCTTTTTCGTTTTAGACCATATCAATAGTTGATAATAACCTACCGGTAAGTCAGCTATATTCAATTCTAATTGATTAGCCTCTTCAACTGTTTCTTTCTTTACTATTTGTCCTTTTGTATTTACGAATTGAATAGTAGTTGCTCCCACTGCCTCATCAAAATTAATATATATTAAATTTGAGGCTGGATTGGGATGAATGTTGATATTAAAGAGTTGAGCTGAAAATTGAACCTTAACAACATCAGAAAACTCAAATTGCCCATCAAAATCTAATTGTTTTAAGCGATAATAACTAACATTGCCATGATTTGAATAATCCATAAACTCATACTCAATAATACTAGAGGAGTTACCGTTTCCTTGAACGATTCCTAGAGTTTCGAACTCTTTCCCATCATTAGATTTTTGAATTTCAAAATGTGAGTTATTTTTTTCAGAGGCAGTTGACCATTCAAGTTTTACTCCGTTTTGTTCTTGAACTGCCTCAAAGGAAATTAATTCTACTGGTAAAGGACCTTGGGTTGATGAGCCAATTGCAAAGTCACTAAATCCAGTAAGGTTTGAACGGCTAACTGTTATAGGATCTGTAAAACTTCCACCTTCATTTTCGGAAGAATAATCTCCCAATATCTCCCAATCTGCAGT
Source organism: Marivirga arenosa (assembly GCF_030503895.2). Classification (GTDB taxonomy): domain Bacteria; phylum Bacteroidota; class Bacteroidia; order Cytophagales; family Cyclobacteriaceae; genus Marivirga; species Marivirga arenosa. Next base: position 178,261 of record NZ_CP129970.2, on the reverse strand, counting down.
AGCATCTTCACGTTTTAAAAGAATATGATTTCCAATCTCATTACCATTAGCATGGCCTTGAGAAGTAACCGAAATATTATATACGTAAGTACCGGTCGTATTAGTAGGAGTTAAAGTCCAGAAGCCATAGTCCAATAGTTGTTCAACCTGATTTCCATCTACAGATAAATTTAAATCACTTATATCTGTAAATGATGGATCGGAAGAGCTTTCATTAAAAAATACGTCTAGGCTAGTACTTGAAGACATGGAGTTAAAGAAAATGTTTACTGCTTGTTTAAAATCCATTGAACCCACAGGTAGAGTGTAGTTTATTCCTGCAGTAACTGCTCTTCGTAATGTTCCGGCAATAAATGAATTTGCAGATGTGCTTAAGCCTTCTTGAGCATTATTAGAAACATTAATAAGCCCATTAGTGCTTATCAACTTACCTTCTATAAGCTCCAATTGATTATTGATAATTATGGTATTTTCAATTTCAAACTGACCATTTGTTACATTTATAATCAAGTTAGATAATTGGTTTTGTGTGATGCTATAAATGATCTTACCTGCATCATTTGCTGAGTTAATTCTTAAAATAGCGTTAGGTAAAGATGCTAAACGACCGTTTTGAATTTGACTATAGCCATTTAATTCTAATGTATTGTTACCTATGTTAAAAGTACCTGTTGATAAGCTTAAAGTATCAGCAATCTGAAGATTTCCATTTAATGTTAAGCCACTACCATTATTCAGTTGTAGTTTTCTTAAGTTATTAATAGAAGCGGGAACTGTAATACCCGCAGTAGTTCCTTCAATATTTAAGGTAGAAGTAGCATCCATAATCAAGCTATTAGCATTTCCAGCAATAGGATTTCGTATAGTGAGGCTATTATTCCCTACATTTAGTTGCCCTGCTTGAAGATTTAAAGGTCTTTGCGTAGAAAGGTCATTTTCTAAATTAACGCCACTTCCATTATTAATAATTAATCCACTGATCCTTCCCATAATCCATTGAGTGCTTAAACCTACCATTGTAACACTGCCATTGCCAGTATATTCAGTACCTAAATTAGTTAAGTTTCCATAAACGTCTAGATTCCTTCCTGCATTTACGGTGATTTTGGCATTATCATTTATAATTAAATTATTCACTTCAGCAGCATTATTGATTACTGGGAAATTACCTCCTAAAGGGTTGGCAGGTATTACTGCTGAAATTACATCAGATGGAACTCCTGCAGACCAGTTGTTGACTGCATCCCAAACCGTGGTATTTCCTAACCAAACATTACCTACAAATAATTCGAAACTTTCCGTAGTGCTACATGTGCCATCATCAACTGTTACACTGATCGTCACTAATCCGAACTGATCATTTTCTGGGGTGATTTGTAAAAATCTATTGGAGCCACCACCTATCACATTGATATTTGCATCTTGTACTAAGCTTTGATTTGAACTGCTGGCTACCACATTTACGTTATTAGCACCAACATTGGCGTCATCTACTGTGAAATTAATATTTGGAGAGGGGGTATTGATATCTAGAATGACATCATCAATTTCGCTAATAATAGGAGCATCATTATCCAAAACTTCAATATCAACACTTCCAGCGTTGTTACTAAAGTCAGAATCATTTTGATTGTAAGATCGCACACTGGCATATGCTGTGATAATGTTATTGTTTTCTCCTGCATTTACAGTTCCAAGCATTTCTAAGGTTATCGTTTCACCATCACCTATGAAAGGAATTCTCCAGAAACCGCTTTCTTGATTGTAAGTACCTCTTTGTGCATCGAAACCAGTAGGGGTGAAGCCAGAAGGCAAGGCAGAAGTTACTACCACATTGGTAGCGTTATTTGGACCATTATTTGTGATTTCAACACTGTAGGTTACCAAACTATTGACGCAAGGTGTATTTGAATTAGAAGAGAAAGTAATTGATAAATCAGATACTTGAGAAGGAGTTTCCCCGAAAATCATCATTCGATTCATTCCTCTACCGTTTATGTATAGACGTTCATTTAAATCGAAATTGATACCGTAAGGTGTATCCATATTCCTATCTGAAGGAGTTCCTGTGTTACCGTTTCCATCATTAAAGGAAACTCGCTCATTAAAATTTCTTTGACCTAAAACCACATCAGCATCCACTCCGTTTGTTGTTGGTATCTCATTGAAAATTAGAGCTCTGTTATTGCTAAAATCTGCTACAGCTATAACTCCTGAAGGAGATACTGTTACACCTGGAAATGAAAATCTATTAGCTCCTATGCCAGGGTTGCCAGAATTAAAATCATCCTGTCCAATTACTACATCTGCAGAAGCCCCATTAGTTGTTGGGATAGAATTAAATACTAGCACTCTGTGATTTTCATCGTCAGCAATCAAAAGTTTTCCATCGGGCGAAATAGAAGTACTCCAAGGAATTCGGAGTCTATCTGGTGCTGTGCCAGGATTATTATTAGTGAAATTGGTTTGGCCGATCACAACATCAGCATTTTCGTAATTTGAAGTAGGAATTTTATTGAAAATTAAAACTCTACTGTTTCCTCTATCCGTAACAATCATTTTACCACTTGGGGTTACTTGAACATCTGAAGGAAAATTTAAGCCGTTTTGAGTAGTACGCGCATTACGAGAGTTGAAATTATTTTGTCCCACTACAACATCTGCTGGGGCATTATTAGAAGTGGGTATACTGTTCCAGATTAATATTCTATTATTTCTAGAATCTGTGACAATTAGCTTGTTACCATCGGGACTAAAAGTAACTCCATTCGGACTCCATAATCTATTATTTCTTGTCCCATTTCCTGTATTGGTGAAATTTGTTTGTCCTACTACCACATCAGCAGGTTCTCCATTTGAAGTAGGCACTGAATTCCATATTAAAACACGGTTAGTTGTTTGAGAACCTACTGCTAAAACACCTTTTACACTCACGGCTGAACTGTTGGAACCAGGAGCTACTATATCAGATGGCGTTGTTGATCCTGAAGTAAAGTCAGGTTGCCCTACCACAATTTTTGCTGCTTCAAAATTGTTAAAGATCTGGCGAAATACTTCTACCTCAAAAGTTTTAATAATCGGACATGTCCCGTCTGAAAGCTCAACCGTTACGGTAGTAATTCCAAACTGATTCAATGCAGGTTGTAATGTTAATTCCCTGTTTTCTCCGCTTCCTCCTACTGTTATATTAGCATTCGGTAAAAGAGTCTGATTAGAGGAACTTACTGAAATAATTAAATCATTAGCAGCAGTTTCAGCATCTGAAACAGTAAAATCAATAGGTGCAGAAACGCCATTATAAGGAGCAGTTTGATTAGGAATAGTAGATAATTGCGGACTAGAATTAGAACCCACCGTCAAGTCGACTGAAGCATTGTTGTTAGATAGGTTTGGATCAGAAGCTGTTGCGCTAAGAATTTCAGCAATTGCATTAATCGTACTGCCTTCCATACCAGCATCTACTGATACAATTATATCCAAAACAGCGGTTTCGTTAGCTCCTAAAGTTGGAATACTGTAGATTCCTGTATTTTCATCATAAGTTCCATTTGAGGCACTAGCTGAAATGAAAGAAAGGCCTAAAGGAAGATTGAATTCTGCTTCAATGTTAGAGTTGTCGGATGCAGAAGAATTTACCACTTCTAAGGAATATATAAATTCCTGTTCTGCACACAATTCAGCTACGTTAGGAAAAAGGTTGATGCCTAAGTCAGATTCATTTCTGGAATAAGAGAAATTCAGATCAGTACTTGGAACACTATTAAACCATAAGTCTACAACGCTGTTATTATTAACAGCATTTTCTGTGTTAGTTGTATTCCAATTTTCTCCTTGGAATAAATTCCAATTAAGTTGTCTGGAATTAAAATCAGTATTTGAATTACCTCTTAAACCGACCTGAACATCATATCCTAGTGAGAAGTAATCGCCAAATCCATTGTAGTCTATAGAATTATTTCCATAACTGAATTCGATTTTACCGGAACCTTCAAATAATTTTAATTGGAAGTTCAAGTTTCCGTTTCGATTGTTATGTCTGAAATTTCTCCATTGGATTATTCTAATTCTATTTGGAGAGGATCCTTGCAATTCTGTTCTTATAGATGAGCCATTTTTAGATCTTAAATCTCCACCTAAAGGACTTATTGCATTATTTAGATCAGCAATTGGAGAATTTGAACTAGTATTAGCGAGTGTTCCTAGTACAACATAACCATTAGCGCTTACACCAAACTTATTGAATGTATTATTACCATAACTAAAATTGAATCCGATGTTGATGTCATCAAAAAACTGATCGTTTAAGTTGGTACTATTTGAAATCAGTTGTCCTCCAGTAATCTCCTGATAGGTTTCAATGCTAGCCTCAAACTGATACTCTGTAATGTTTTGAGCTTGTATGGTTGAATGTTGAAAAAATGCAATTAATGATAATGCTAAAAATAGTAAGATTCCTCTCATACTTAATTTAATTTTTTAACTAAATACAAAATTAGTAACACTGATTCATTCAAGGGCATTACAATTGACTTAATTTCTAAATAGTTCGATGAGTTTCAGTTTATTATCGGTGAGTAAGAGATGTTGAAATAATTCAATAAGAATATTTGATATATTACAATTATTGAATTAATAACCTGATGAGTAGAAACAAAAAAACCTGTCTCAATCAAATTGAAACAGGTTTTGTAATTTTATATGATTTGAGTTTTTATATTTTATCCCAAACGTTTCCTAAATATTTTTCAAAAGGAACATGATCATAACCGTATGCATCTGCAACAGCATCATAAACCACATCACCTTTGATGATATTTAAACCTAATGCTAATTCTCTATTGTCCTGACAAGCTTTTACCCATCCTTTTTCAGCTAATTGAATTGCATATGGTAAAGTGGCATTCGTTAATGCTAAAGTTGAAGTATAAGGAACTGCACCTGGCATATTCGCTACACAATAGTGAACTACATCATCAATGATGTAAGTTGGGTCTTGGTGAGTAGTAGGTTTACATGTTTCGATACAACCTCCTTGATCAACTGCAACATCTACTAAAACTGTACCTGGACGCATTTCTTTCAACATATCACGAGTAACCAAATGAGGTGCTTTTCCACCAGGAATTAAAACTGCACCTACGATTAAGTCCACTCTATGTAACATTTCACGAATGTTATATTCACTAGACATGAAAGTGTTAACGTTTGCTGGCATTACATCATCTAAATAACGTAATCTCTGAAGATTCACATCCATAATAGTTACGTCAGCTCCCATACCAGCAGCCATTTTTGCAGCGTTTGTACCTACAACTCCACCCCCTAATATCATTACCTTTGCAGGTCTAACACCTGGAACTCCACCTAATAAAATTCCTCTTCCTTGTAAAGGTTTTTCTAAGTATTTAGCACCTTCTTGTATTGCCATTCTTCCAGCTACCTCTGACATTGGTACCAAAAGAGGTAAGCTTTTGTCTGGTCTTTCAACTGTTTCGTATGCCAAACAAATTGATTTGCTCTTGATCATTGCTTTAGTCAAATCCTCGTAGGCAGCAAAGTGGAAGTAAGTGAATACTAATTGATCTTCTTTAATCAATTCATATTCTTCTTCAATAGGCTCTTTTACCTTCATTATCATATCAGCCTTAGCATAAGTACTCTGAATGTCTGGTAAAATTTGAGCACCTGATGCTACATAATCATCATCAAGAAAACCACTTCCTTCTCCAGCGGTAGTTTGAATGTATACTTCATGGCCTCTTTTCACTAACTCTTGCGTTCCAGCAGGTGTCAACGCGACACGATTCTCGTTGTTTTTGATTTCTTTTGGTACCCCAATGATCATATCACAATATTTTTAATGATTTTTATTGTGGGCAAATATAAAGCAAACTATAGAATTTCCATTCGATCCTATTACTTTTTTAATCCACTTTATTTTAGAATTTTAAAATCAAATTAATATTTTATTTTGAATACCTTTCCATGGGTATTGTTTGGTGGAATAATATTTTGGCAGAATGATAAAAGTCATTAATATAATCTGACTTACTTAATCCAAACAGTTGTTAGGCAATTCTCGTTAATACCAATTTGAAAGCCTCATCATTTTGGTTATTTTTGTTGAGCTTACTGAAAAAGTGAGCCTATAATATTTCAATAAAACGATAAGCTGATGACAACCACCAAAAGCAAAAAGAAGAATAAATTTAGTATTTCGAAAGAAGAAATTTTGAATGATTTCCGATTAGGATGGGAGAGTAGACATGCCAGTTTAATGGGCCGTAAAGAGGTCTTCATGGGAAAGGCTAAATTCGGAATCTTCGGTGATGGTAAAGAGCTAGCTCAATTAGCCATGGCGAAAGCCTTTAAAAATGGTGATTTTCGCTCTGGTTATTATAGAGACCAAACCTTTATGTTTGCTACTGGGGAGTTGAGCATTCAGGCTTATTTTGCTCAGCTTTATGCTCACACAGATGTAAATGCTGACCCAGCTTCAGCCGGTAGATTAATGAATGGTCATTTCGCTACCAGAATGTTAGATGAAGCAGGTAAATACACTAATCTTACGGAAAGTAAAAACAGCTCTTCTGATGTTTCACCTACAGCTGCTCAAATGCCTAGATTAGTCGGCTTGGCATTTGCTTCTAAATTATTCAGAGAAAATAAAGATTTACACAAAAAGGAATTCGAAAAATATTCAATTGAGGGTAATGAAGTAGCTTTTGGTACCATTGGTAATGCTTCTACTTCTGAAGGAATGTTTTATGAATCGATAAATGCTGCTGGTGTTTTACAAATTCCGATGTTAATTTCAGTTTGGGATGATCATTATGGTATAAGTGTGCCACAGGAATTCCACACTACAAAAGGAAGCATTTCTGAAGTTTTATCGGGTTTCCAAAGATCAAAAGATAAAAAGGGCTATGAAATATTAACCGTTAAAGGTTGGGATTACGAAGCCTTAGTTGAAACTTATCAAAAGGCATCCAAGATTTCTAGAGAAGAGCACGTGCCTTCAATGGTTCATGTTTTGGAACTAACTCAGCCTCAAGGTCACTCTACTTCAGGTTCTCATGAGCGCTATAAATCAAAAGAAAGATTAGAGTGGGAAGCTGAATATGATTGCTTAAATCAATTCAGAAAGTATATCATTAAAGAGAAATTAGCCACTGCTGAGGAGCTTGATCAAATTGAAAATGAAGCGAAGCAAACTGCAAAGGATGCAAAAGATTCGGCTTGGAAAGCTTTCATTGGTGAAATTAAAGATCAACAAAAAGAAGCATTAGGCCTACTAAATGAATTAGCGGAAGAATCAGCTGAAAGTAAGATTTCTGAGATTGCGGATGAGCTTAAGTCGGCTATGAACCCGTTGAGGTTAGATAATATTAAAGCTGTTAAAAAATCTTTAAGATTAGTTATTAATCATGAAGGTGAAGCGAAAAACAAATTGCTTAATTGGCTTAATGCCGTAATGGAGGAGGGTCATGACAGATACAGTTCACATTTATATAGTGAATCTGACGAGTCTGCTTTAAAAGTTGAAGTAATTGATGCTGAGTATTCCGATGACCCTAAAAAGGTCGATGGTAGAGAAGTATTGCAAGCTTGTTTCGATGCAGCTTTAGCTCGTGATCCTAGAGTATTTGCTTTTGGAGAAGATGTAGGAAAGATTGGAGACGTAAACCAAGCATTTGCTGGCTTGCAAGAAAAGCATGGTGAGCTAAGAGTAATGGATACAGGTATTAGAGAATGCACCATTATGGGGCAAGGAATAGGTGCTGCTTTAAGGGGATTAAGACCAATTGCTGAAATCCAGTATTTAGATTATTTATTATATGCAATTCAGATCATGTCTGATGATTTGGCTTCTCTTCAGTACAGAACAAAAGGAGGTCAAAAAGCGCCATTAATTATCAGAACAAGAGGTCATAGATTAGAAGGAGTTTGGCATTCAGGTTCTCCTATGGGTATGATTTTAAATTCTATTAGAGGTATATATGTTTTAGTGCCTCGTAATATGACTCAAGCAGCTGGTTTCTACAATACTATGCTTCAATCTGATGATCCTGCTTTAATCATAGAATGTCTAAACGGGTACAGGTTGAAAGAAGAATTACCTGAAAACGTTGGTGAATTCACTGTACCTCTTGGTCAGCCAGAAACGATCAGAGAAGGTGAAGATGTTACGATCGTTACTTATGGTTCAATGTGCAGAGTAGTAATGGATGCTGCTGAACAATTAGCAGAACAAGGTATATCATGTGAAGTGATTGATGTTCAAAGCTTATTGCCATTTGATATTGATCATAAAATTGTAGAATCAGTAAAGAAAACCAATAGAGTAATTTTTGCTGATGAGGATGTGCCAGGTGGTGCAACTGGATTCATGATGCAGAAAGTACTTGAAGAGCAAAAAGCTTATAAATATCTAGATGCTCAACCAATGACTATAACTGCTGAAGAACATAGACCAGCTTATGCTTCAGATGGTGATTATTTCAGTAAGCCTCAAGTTGAAACTGTATTTGATAGGGTTTATGAAATGATGAATGAATTTGATCCGGAACAATATCCGGCTTTGTATTAATATTTGAAAAGGCTTACCGATCGGTAAGCCTTTTTTATTAAAACACCTCTTTTGCAATTCTATAGATAGGATCTGATTTTCCCATAGAATAATAATGCAAGCAAGGCGCACCAAATTCAATCAATTCTTTAGATTGCTGTATGCACCATTTAATACCTACTTCTTTTGCTTCAGCATTATCTTTACAGTTTTCTAGTTGATCTACCAACTCATCTGGTAAGTCCAAATAAAAGGATCTAGGTAAAGCAGACATTTGCTTCAGGGAGGTGATGGGTTTCAAACCTGGAATTATAGGTACATTTATTCCTTCAGCCTTACATAATTTTACAAAATCAAAATATTTCTGATTATCAAAGAACATTTGAGTCACCACATATTCAGCTCCTCCTTCTACCTTTTGTTTCAGTATTTTCAAATCAGACTTCATGCTAGGCGCTTCAAAATGTTTTTCCGGATAGCCTGCAACGCCTATGCAGAAATCTGTAGGAGTTGCCGATTGTAATTCTTCATCTATGTATTTACCATGGTTCATGTCCACGACCTGTCCCATTAATTCAATTGCATAAGCATGACCATTCGGATCAGGAATAAATTTATTCTCTGACTTAATAGGGTCACCTCTTAATACTAGCAAAGAATCAATTCCAAGGAAATCTAAATCAATTAAAGCATTTTCTGTTTCTTCCTTACTGAAACCACCACAAATGATATGAGGGACAGTATCTACATCAAAACGGTTTTTGATAGCAGCACAAATACCTACAGTACCAGGTCTTTTCCGGGTAGTCCTTTTTTCAAGTAATCCATTTCCTTTATCTCTATATACATATTCTTCCCTGTGATAGGTAACATCAATAAAAGGAGGTTTGAATTCCATCAATGGTTCAATATTCTCAAATAGAGACTTAATATTTTGTCCTTTTAATGGAGGCAATATTTCAAATGAGAATACTGTGCTTTTTGCATTTGCTATATGTTCTGTTACTTTCATAGTCAAGTTTTCAGGTTTTCCTGTTGGCAGGTTGTCAAGTTGCCATTCTATTTGATATTAATTTTTAATTCGATTTTGATCTTAAGTATTTAATAAGTGCCAAAAGCTGGAAGTGAAGTTTTTCATTTTGCTGAATTAGATCATCGATTTTTGATTTAGCAATATATTCAAGATCGAATCCTAAATACAACATACTTTTCACTTCTAAATTAGATGCAGCTGCTATATCCAAAAATCTTCTAAATTCCTTATTATTATATCTTCCAAAACCTTCTGCAATATTATTCATAATCGAAATTGATGCTCTTCTTATTTGGTCTTTAAAAGCATAATCTTTTTTAAGCACATCCTTTGTTGAGAGTTCGTATATTATTTTAACATATTCTCTAGCATCTTTCCATACTTCTAAATCTTCAAATCTTTTTACGGTTGCCATTTTTTATTTGGTTGAATTAATTTTTAACTTGTAAACTATAAAACTTGTAAACATGTCAACTTAATTTAATAATTTAAATTTGGTTTTAGCCATCTTTCGATTTCCTTGAAATCCTGATTTTTACGTTTGGCGATGTCTTCAACCTGGTCTTTTCCAATTTTACCCAATCCAAAATATCTGCTTTCAGGATGACCAAAATAAAAGCCACTGACGGATGCAGTAGGCCACATGGCTAAATTTTCCGTTAAGCTTATGCCCGTTTCTTTTTCAACATTCAATAAGTTGAATAAGGTAATTTTCTCTGTATGATCAGGGCAACCCGGATAACCAGGAGCAGGCCTAATTCCTTTATATTCTTCCTTAATAAGCCCTTCATTATCTAGTTTTTCATCATTCGCATAACCCCAGTATTCAGTTCTCACTTTTTTGTGTAATAATTCAGCGAAAGCTTCTGCTAAACGGTCTGCAATGGCTTTAGCCATAATGCTGCTATAATCATCATGATCTGCTTCATATTTTTCTGTCAATTTCTCCAAGCCAATTCCAGTAGTGACTGCGAAACAGCCCATATAATCTGTAATAGGCTGCCCAGCAGGAGCGAGAAAATCAGAAAAAGCATAATTAGGATTGTTTTCTCCTTTTTTGCTTTGTTGTCTTAAAGTATGGAATTCAGTGAGCTTTCTTGTTTTGCTTTCATCAGCAAATACCTCAATGCTGTCATCATTTTTTGTATGAGCTGGATATAAACCAAATACAGCATTAGCTTGTAAGGATTTTTGCTCGATAATCTCAGATAACATTTTCTGAGCATCATCAAATAACTTTTGAGCCTCAATTCCTTTTTCAGGATCATTCAATATTTTTGGATATCTACCCTTCATCTCCCAAGTATGAAAGAATGGCGTCCAATCTATGTATTGAGATATTTCTTCTAAATCATAATCTAGTAATACTTGATTCCCGAGTGATTTGGGTTGAGTACTTTCATAATTAGACCAATCTATTTGGAATTTATTATTTCTCGCTTCCTCAATGCTTATGTAATTTTTGGTCTCATCTCTGCGGCTGTGTCCTGCTTTTGCTTCCGCATATTCGTTTGCAATTTCTTTAAAATAGGACTCCTTTTCTTTGCCCAATAACTTACCAGCTACCGTAACAGAACGCGAGGCATCATTTACATGCACTACAGGTCCGCTGTAGTTCGGCTTAATTTTAACTGCGGTGTGAATCCGAGAGGTAGTAGCTCCCCCGATCATAACAGGAGTTTTCAATCCTCTTTTCTCCATTTCTTCCACTACATAGATCATTTCATCTAAAGAAGGGGTGATTAGACCACTAAGTCCGATAATATCCACTTGCTGTTTTTCAGCTTCTTCAAGAATTTTTTGCAAAGGAACCATAACGCCCAGGTCTATGATTTCATAGTTGTTGCAAGCTAGCACTACCCCTACAATATTTTTACCGATATCATGAACATCACCTTTCACAGTCGCCATCAATATTTTGCCTTTGCCCCCCTGGGCGGAGGACTTCTCAGCCTCGATGTAGGGTAGGAGGTGAGCTACTGCTTTCTTCATCACCCTGGCACTTTTCACTACCTGTGGCAAGAACATTTTACCTGATCCAAACAGATCTCCTACTACATTCATCCCATCCATTAAAGGGCCTTCTATCACATCAAGAGGACGGTCTGCTTGCAATCTTGCCTCTTCCGTATCCTCTACTATGAATTCGGTTATTCCTTTGACTAGTGCATGTTCTAGTCTTTTATTTACCGGTTCATTTCGCCATTGTTTAGTTTCCTTTTCTGCTTTTTCACCGGGCTTCAAGTTTTCAGCATAAGCCATTAACCGTTCTGTAGCATCTGCTCTGCTATTGAATAATAAATCCTCAACATATTGCAGTAGCTCCTTATCTATTTCATCATAAACCTCCAGCATGCCCGGATTGACAATTCCCATATCTAAACCAGCTTTGATTGCGTGGTAAAGGAAAGCAGAATGCATGGCTTCTCTTACTACATTATTCCCTCTAAATGAAAATGAGATATTACTAACACCACCACTTGTTTTCGCATGGGGTAGGTTTTCTTTGATCCATTTTACAGCATTAATAAAGTCAACCGCATAATTATCATGCTCCTCCATGCCGGTACCAATTGTAAGAATATTGGGATCGAAGATGATGTCTTCAGCTGGGAAATCAGCCTCCTTGACCAGTAAATCATAGCAGCGCTTACATACTTCAATTTTGCGATCAAAAGTATCCGCCTGTCCTTTTTCATCAAAAGCCATTACTACTAGAGCGGCTCCGTATTCTTTTATCTTTTTGGCTTTTTTAATAAAATCTTCTTCTCCTTCTTTTAAGCTAATGGAGTTTACAATTCCTTTTCCTTGTAAACACTTTAGCCCGGCTTCTATTACTTCCCATTTCGATGAATCAATCATGAATGGAAGCCGTGCAATATCCGGTTCTGAAGCAATTAGATTTACGAATTCAGGCAATACTTTTTCTGCATCAAGCATACCATCATCCATGTTGATGTCAATAATTTGGGCACCACCTTCCACTTGGTTTAGAGCGATATCAACTGCTTCTTCAAACTTTTCCTCTCTTATTAATCGGGCAAATTTCTTGGACCCCGATACATTGGTTCGCTCACCAATATTCACAAAGTTTATTTCAGGAGTGACTGAAAGAGGTTCCAGTCCGCTTAACTTCATTATTTTATCAGAAGTGCTTATTTCATGAGGTTTTGATTTCTGTGAATAATCAGCAATTGCTTTAATATGCTCGGGTTGAGTACCACAACAGCCTCCGATAATATTCACCAAACCTTCATCGAAGTAACTTTTTATGATTCCGCTCATTTCAGCTGGACTTTCATCGTATTCCCCAAATTCATTTGGTAGTCCAGCATTTGGGTGACAAGAAATTGCTACGTCTGATATTCTCGCTAATTGTTGTAGATAAGTTTTTAATTGATCAGCTCCTAAAGCACAATTAAAACCAACACTTAAAAGCGGGAAGTGACGGATACTGTTCCAAAATGCTTCCACTGTTTGACCAGATAATGTTCGACCGCTGGCATCTGTAATCGTTCCGGAAACCATTACTGGAATATCGATACCTTTCTCATCTTTTAATTCTTGTATGGCCATTAAGGCAGCCTTACAATTAAGCGTATCGAATACAGTTTCGACTAAAAATATATCAACTCCTCCAGCAGCTAGGGCTTCTGCCTGTTCTTTGTAGGCGAGCCTTAATTCATCAAAGGAAGTAGCTCTAAACCCTGGTCGATTTACGTCAGGCGATATAGAGGCAGTTCTATTAGTAGGCCCAATTGATCCTGCCACAAAACGAGGCTTATCTGAATATTCTTCTGTTACCTCTCTAGCTAATTTAGCGGACTGCTCATTTAACTCCCAAACTAGCTCCTGCATGTTATAGTCGGCCATAGCGATGCTTGTCCCACTGAAAGTATTGGTTTCGATTATATCTGCGCCTGCATCTAAATAAGCTCTATGAATGTCCTTGATGATATCAGGCTGGGTGATAGAGAGTAGATCATTATTGCCTTTTAAGTCAGAAGGGTAACCTTTAAATCGTTCCCCGCGATAGTCAGCTTCTGTTAATTTATATTGCTGAATCATAGTGCCCATAGCACCATCTAACACTAAAATTCGGTCTTGAAGTATGTCTTTTGAAAATCTGCTCATTCTGAATATTTAATTGTCATATCCAGAAAGTGCCTAAAGAGTGGCTGTTCTTATCTTTACCAAACTATTTGTTTGGATGGGAAGTAGCACCTTTTCCTATTGTAAGGAAGGGTTGCTAAGACTTCAAAGGGCCCAATCCCTCAGTCTTTCTGGATAAGTAATGTCAAATAAAGGTATAATAACCTAAATGAAAAAGCGAAAGTTCAGAATTTTTTATCTTTTGAAGCGAAAGAACCTCTTTTTATTATGTTTTTTATAGGTTAATCTATCTGAAGAAAAAGTAGTGTTTGTGTTCTACCCAATTGTGCTTTTTCATGAATGCCTGGATTTGCTGTTTACTTTTTGCTTCTCCTACAGTGATGATGATTTGTGGTTCTATAAATTCAGCTAACTGATCCATGCCTAAAGTATAATCAGAATATTTTGAAGCTGTGTTTTCTTGCTTAGATTTAGAAATGGAGTTCACCCAGTAAAATTTTTCTTCTTTATCTATTAAAAAATTAGCCATGATTTTTCCTTTAGTTCCTGCACCAAAAATCAGAAATGGTCTATTCCTATCCCGTTCAAACTTAAGGAAATACATAAGCTTTAGTTTAAAAAATGCAGTTTGATTGCAATAAGCAGCTGTTCTACTTGTTCTTTTTGGATGCTCTCGCCAAAAATGGATACAATCTCTTAAAGCAAAAATCTTAAAACCTGCAGCATACCAACGGAAAACCAAGTCATAATCTTCGGGGTAGTAATTTGAGTTAAAGCCACCACATTTTTCGAAATCTTGTATAAACATCATCCAGGCAGGGGAAGCAACTACACATTCCTCGTAAAGATGCTGCCAGTGCGAATTATCTTCACAAAGCGAGTTCAACCAGTATTGGTATTGTAGGTAACCTTCAGAAATTGGTTCTTCAGAAAAGTATTCAACTTTTCCTGTAACTACGGTGTTTAGCCCTTCTTTAAGAAGCCCTTCTTTCAATAGTCTCAGCTTGTTATTGGGCATTATATCATCAGAATCCATTCTGTGAATAATGTCCCCAGTTGCTAATGAATAAGATGATTGAAGAGCAGAAATGATTCCGCTTCCTGCGGAACTTATTAGCTTGATTCGGGAATCTTTTTTCACAAATTTTTCTACTACTGCTCTACTATTATCAGTGGAGTGATCATCTGCCACAATTAATTCCCAATTCTGTTCTGATTGATTGATGATGCTATCCAAACAGGCTGGAAGAAACTGTTCAGTGTTTTTAACAGGCATAATAATTGAGATAAGAGGAATGGCCATCTTGCTGCGATATTTTTTGAAATTATAAGTTATTTAACAGGTTTTGATAGAGAAGGCCTATTAAAATTGCAAAGCCAAAACTTAATAAAGTGCCTATTAAGATGTATTCAGTAAGTTTACGATCTTTTGCTCTTGATAAATCTCCAAATCGAAATACAGATTTAGCTGCTATTAGAAATCCTATGGCTTGCCATTCTTCCATAAGTACAAATGCAAAAACAAAAAGTCGTTCAATGATACCGATGTATTTTCCAGCTTTGGAAAGGGAATCTTGGTCAGAGTCTTCTGGTAGTTCCCATTGAGACATAATGATCTTAATAAAAACAGCTATTCCATAGGTAAGTAATAGAATACTTAAAACAAACAGTAATAGAGTTTCTGATAGTTGAAATTCAAAAGAAAGCATTATGGGGTAGTAATAAGCACAAATAGCTAAAATCACTGCTAAATGAGCTAATTGGTCAACTATAAATGATAAACGAGAATTTAGGATTTTTCCAAGATAGATTTTGAAGAGGTCAATTACAAAATGACTTATCGGTAAAATGAGGAATGCCAACCAATAGTCTACATTGAATTGCAATAAAATCAGTACTAAAATAGTATGAATTATGATATGTATATATAGAAATTTTGATTTTGCTTTCTTTGATTCTTTGTGTTGAACCCATCGGTCCGATTGAAAAACGAAATCACCTAATACATGAGCAACTAAGATTTTGAGAAGAAATGAAATCATAACGAATGGGTTTGTTTCTTATAATAGTCAATTATTTTTTGCAGCTTATCAAATCCACTTCGATCGAGGGATACGCTAATGGTACTTTGAGTTTTTTCTAGTAGTTCTGCAAGTTGGTTTTGGTTTTTATCAGGATTTTCTATACTTGCTTTTATCACCTCGGCTTGGCTTGCAGTCCATTTATCTGCAGTAAATAGCATTAATTCCAACATGATATTGAGTGGCTCATCCCATTTTGCATCATTTGATCTTATAGCAAGAGTATTTTTTTTGAGAGTTTCAAAGCATACACCTGAATTTTGATAGGCTATGCCATTCGACTCTGATATTTTTTCAGATACATAATCTTCCTTTCCAATTCCAATGGCAATTCTGACATCTTTGTTTTTAATTTGTTTGATGGTGGCTTTGATATGAAAAGCTGCTAAAATAGCTTCCTCAATGGAGATTTTTAATTGAAAGCTGTCCCCTCTATAGATTTCCCATTTTTCAGGGCTAGTGCCATATTGATTTAAAACTGATTTCAGTTCTTTCAACCAATTTGAAGGAGCCTTCTCTGTAGAATTGATAATGTCGCCTGTTAATATTGCTATCATTAGAATGCTATATTTCTTTTTTAAATATCGATAAAAATATCGATAAATAATAATATAGATATATTTATCAATAATTATTAATATTGATGCATTTAACGATATATATAGTCAGATTGAAACAATAGTATTACTTCATGAAAATTAATTTCCTTTAACAGTTATTTCATCAAGTTTTAATATTTCTGATTTAGAGCCCTTTTTTTGCATTAAATCAATAAAATAGAAACAGATATCACCTTCCTCATCCATTTCTCGATAAAAAGCTCTTGACCTATTGACACCCAAAATATGTTGGTTTGTGGATGCTATGTATTGGAGTTCATTAGCCTCAAGATTATAGGAATAGACCTCATTGATCTCTTTTTTCCTATTTCTTATAAAGAATATATCGCTATTGGAACGATCAACAATAGCATACCATGCTTCTTTATTTTTGTCTTCAATTGCAGGGAATTGCTTTATTGTAGTTTTTTTATTTTTAAAATCATGTACGATGAATGAGTTGGCTTCCGAATGATTAATAATTAAATTATTGTCAGTAACATAATAGTCAGCTAAATTACTCATGCCTTGATAGTATCTTGATTTAAGGGGTAGTGGTTCATTTAGGATTAAAAGCTGTGAATCTTTTTTATGTATTAATGCAAATTGATAAATACTGTGCTTTCTAGGTGCATTTTTATTTGGGGTCATTCCTATTACATAATCTCTAACTGGTATTTTTAGCCCCGTTTCATATTCATCAATTAAGAAATGAGAAGGAATTTCTTCCTGAATTGAAAACTGATTATTCGATATTAGAACTTTAAGTCCATGCTTCCCTAAAGCTACTGAAAAGGTAGAGTCAGAAGTTGCAATAATACTCATAACAAATCCCCATTCCTTTTTTAATTCTAGGGTGTCCGATATTAAACCATTAGGTTTAGCTAATACTAAAAAATCTGATTTTTCAGGTCTTATAATAACCTGATCATTCATTGGAACTATATTTTTCATGCCTGCATTAGCTCTGCAAAAGAATAAAATACCTTCACTTTCTTCATTTTGAGCTTTTATCGAAAAACTATTCAATATCAGAAAGAGAAATAAGAGCAAATTCAAGGAAGTCTTCATTGTTATTTGGGTTAAAGGGATTATCAGTATTTATTAATAGGCCTCTCTTTGTAGGGATTATAATGGATGGATTAAACTTGTTAGATGGTAGCGCTATTGTACCAGATAATTCTCCGTCTGGCTCAAAAAACAATAGTGTAAAGTCGGATCTATAATATGCATTGGATCGGTCTTCATTTGCCTCCAGCAATATTGTCTTTTTGTATAGCCTAATCAATTTATTACGATATGGGTCATATACTATTTCTCCTAATTGTGGACTCTCAATTACATATAATTGATTTGAAACGAAGTCATTATCATCCATGCTAACAGCTTTTGAAAGCTTTCTTGATCCTATATCCAGTTCGATATTTTTTTCTTGTTTGTTTTCAATCTTAATTAGTTTTTTACTCATATTAAACCCTACATAAATAGCGCTGCCATAATGATGAAAATAAGGATTTTGACTCCACGGATACCACTTATTATTTTGGTGAGCTGCTAATATTTCGTTTGGGTATTTTAGATTTTTTATTTCTGATATTTTTCCATTTTCAAGCTTGAGATAACTTAAATGGTTTACATTAAAGAAAGCTAAATCATCTGGGTAAAAAGATTGAGTAGAAATACTATAGAAGTATAACTTATTATCAATTAGAAATGGGGAGGCATTACTATGCCAACCAGCTCCTAAAGTCATATCTGTACTTTCCCATTTTTTAACTAGGTTTTTGGAAGTATCCGTTAAGTAAAAAGTAAGGGGAAATGCTTCATTATGAAAAAATATTGAATCGAAATTATGAACATAGAAATTTACAACCTCTTCGAAAGCATTATTTCCATATAAAGGAAACTGTATTACTTTTTCTATTTTTTGTTCTTCTAAGTTTATAATTTCTAATTGCAAGGGATTATTACTGCTTTGATAATCATTAAATCGAAAAAGATAATTTACGCCATTAATTTTTTTATGCTGAGTATTAGAGGTTGTTTCCTTAACTCCACTTTGAAGCTCAATTGCTGTTGTATCCAGTATCTCTATTTCTTGACAATAATTTTGTTGTATGGAAAAAAATAAAAGGACAGAAGTAAGGGGGGGGATAAATATTTTATTCATTTACAATAAATTGACGGTTGATTAGTTTTTTTATAAGTTTACTTCCAACTATAACCTTAAAATGTGCAAAATATTATAATCAAAACAGAAAAAGGAGCTATTAGCTACATATTTTTCATGCTTTTAGCGTTTGAACTTATCTTAGCGAATCCATATCAATCTTTTTCTCAATCCTATTCTAGGCAATCTAAAATCCATATTTCTGCTTTCCCTGGTTTTAGTAATCATCAAATAGATGAAATGGCCAATCATTATAAATTATCATTGAACCTGACTTCAGGAATAACGGGCAGTGTCAGCGGTATTGAGTTGGGACTTATTTCAAATTATAATTTTGAAAAATTTCAGGGTATTCAATTGGCAGGCTTTGTCAATATTTCAGGAGTTAATAATCGTTTAAATCCAAAAGAATCAATTGATGAGACTTTTAAAGGCTTTCAACTCGCTACAATTTCTAACAGAACTTACGGAAATGGGGTAGGAGTACAGATATCTTCATTTAATAGCAGCTATTCTGGTTTTATAGGTTTACAATTAGGTGTTTTAACTAATAAAGCAAGAAATTTACAGGGTGCGCAGATTGCAGGCTTAATCAATTCCTCTAAAATAGGAATGGTAGGTTTCCAGATTGCGCCCTTATTCAATTATTCAGATGGGCAAACTAACGGTTTACAATTGGGACTTTTCAATTATGCCAGAACAGCTGGTTTTGGTCATGAATTCAGTAGTTTATTTAGTGATACCTGGCAGATTGGATTAATCAATTTTAGTAAAGTGAATAATGGTAATCAAATTGGACTTATCAATATAAGCGGTAAGAATAATGGAGTGCCTTTAGGATTACTCAATGTCGATGCCAGTGACGGATATGTAGCTTTAAGAGCCACAGATATGTTTTTATCTAATATTGCTTTATCCACTGGGAGTAGATTCTTTCAAAATCTATTACAATTTGGTTATAACTTTTCAATTTCAGGTTTACCATCATGGGGATTAGGCTATGGTTTGGAAAAAGAGTGGACTGACCAGAATAGAAAAAAGTATTTATTACTTAATACATCTTTATGGCAACAAAAAGCAGTGGATATCAAGCTTTTTAAAGGTCCAAGAGTAGTAAGGTCAGAACTGATTTATGGATTTAAAATAAGCAAATACAGATATCTAGAATTGGGTGCGGCCATTAATTATGAGTTAGCTTCTGTGGATCAACAAGAAACTTCTTTACTGAGTATAGGCCAATTTTTTCCAGGCTTAATAGTAGGGATACAGTGATTTATAAGTCTGTTAGTCACTCTTTTTAAAAAAAGACCGTTATAAATTACTAAATAGCAATAATCAAATAATGGAATCATGAGAAAACTTAAGTTTTTGAATACCCTAGCGGTATTAATTGGGTTGATATGGTCTTTTTCTTCTGTAGCGCAAGTCAAATATTGTAATCTGTCGTCAATAAATGAGGAATTAGCAAAAAGAAAAGAAGCAGAACAGAGCATAAGAAAAGAGGTGATCCCTGCTGTTCAGGAACATAACAAAACAGGCAAAGGGATATTAAAAGTAATTAGGCTTGCGAATAAAATGAATAAAATAGATGAAGACAATCAGAAATATTTAGATAAACTGATTGGAAAATGTGGTTGGGACGATAATTTAAATGCAGAGAGTCATCGTACAATTTTTTTAATTATTGATCATGGTGATAAGGATTTTATAAATAGATATATTGATCTAGTAAAAGTTAAAGCCGAAGCTGGCGTTTTAGAATCAGATGATTATCCTACTGTGCTAGATCGTAAATTAATGTATGATGATAACCCTCAATTGTTTGGAACTCAAACTTTCAGTTATATAGATGATACTGGTGATAATAATTATGTTTGGCCAATTGCAGACCCAGATAACTTAAAGGCAAGGAGAGATTCTGTCGGTTTACCCACAATGGAGGAATATTTTCGAATTGCCATGGAAGAATTTAACATCAAAATGGTCTGGGATAAGTCTCTAACAATAGAGAAGGCCTTGGAAATGAATAATTGAATTGATCAAAAAAAAAGCAGTGCTTTTGACACTGCTTTTACTTTATGCAAAACTTAAATTAGTCATTTTCTTTTTTCTTTCCTTCTTCTTTAACCTCAATCAGATCTCCATCTTTTAAAGTTTTAGAAATAGCTAAGAATGGTCCTTTTACGATTTTTTCTCCTTCTTCTAATCCACTTACCTGAATAAATTCAAAATCACTGATTCCAGTCTTAACCTGAGTCATTTTAACCGTATTGTCATCTTGAACTACAAATACAACTTCTTGCTCTTTTTTAACTTCTTTAGTCTGTTCAGTTGTTGTCGAATCTTTCTCAACTTCTGGAGATCTTAATGTAACTGAAGCTAATGGCACAGTTAAAATATTCTCTTTGGTTTCTGTCATGATTTCAACACTTGCCGTCATCCCTGGTCTGAAAGGAGAATCTCCATTTTCCGAAATTAAATCCTCATATGAAGAATTCAATATCTTCACCTTCACTTCAAATTCGGTAACGGCATCTTGTGAAGCTTTGTCATTAGCAGTATTAGCAATAGCCGTAACCACTCCTTTAAATTCTTTTTCCATATAGGTATAAGAATCTACTTCTATATTAGCAGTGTCTCCAATGTTGATTCTGATAATATCGTTTTCATTTACATCAACACGCACTTCCATGTTGTTTAAGTTCGCAATTCTCATCATTTCAGTACCTGCCATTTGCTGTGTACCTACCACTCTTTCACCTAATTCAACACTTAACTTAGAAACTGTACCATCAACTGGAGCGTAAATAGTGGTTCTTCTTAAATTTTCCGCAGCTTCGTTTACAGTCGCCTGACTACTTTTAACTGTATATCGAGCAGCTAGTACATTTTTCTCTGCAGCCACTTTATCGTTTTGTGCTACCTGATAGCTAGCCAATGCCGATTCGTAATCAGCAGTTGAAATTACTTTCTCATCATAAAGTTTTTTCTGTCTGTTGAAAGTTTGCTTGGCTTGCGTTTCCTGCGCTTTTGCTCGTTCCAATGCAGCTTCAGCTTGAGCCAATGATGCTTTCTGCTGATTCAAATTCGCTTTCGCTCTTTCTAATGCACTTTCAAAATTATCAGGTCTGATTTCTACAAGCAAATCTCCTTCTTTAACAGGATCACCTTCTTCAACCGCTAATGCAATAATCTCACCGGCTACATCTGGGCTGAGTTTTACTTCCACGACAGGCTGAACTGTTCCACTGGCATTTACTTTTTCAATTATGGTTCTTTTTTCTACTTTAGCTACTTCAACTTTTGTAGAAGGTGGCTGTCCAATTACGCCTGATTTTTTACCAATAATTGCAGCTACTATTAATACAACTACCGCTGCAATTAATATATATAATGTCTTTTTAGATGATTTCTTCTTAGCCATGGTTAAAAGTTTAATGGTTTACCTTGATAAAAGTCAAGTACTTTAAGTTTGAAAATATAATCGTATTTAGCTCGAATTAAGTCAGATTTAACTCTTTCGAAATCATTTTTAATTTGAGTAAACTGAACTGCATCAATTGCGCCTAATTCTAGCCTTTGCTCAGCATTTTTGAAGCTAAGTTCAGAGGCTTCAAAACTATTATTTAAAGCTGAATATGATTTTGCAGCAGCTTTTACATCTAAATAAGCTTGTTCAATTGTTTGCTGCAAATCATTTTTAGCAGCTGTTAATTGATAATCGCTTCTTTTTTTAGTTATAATGGCTTGTTGAACACTATTTCTTACCTGGAATTGATTGAAAATAGGAATATTCAAGCTTAAGCCAACAAATCTTCTTTGGTTAAAATCTAACTGATTCCAATAGGTATTCTCTCTGAATTCAGAAGGGATTTCATCTTGCGTTACTACCAGCTGACCAGTATTTTCAACTATCCCAATTGGTCTAGTAATCGTAATGTTTTCTGAACCTAATACCGGAAATTGTGCTGGAGCGGCATCAGAATAGTTGGTAGAAATTCCAGCATTCAAACTTAGAGAAGGATAATACCTGCTTCGTGCTACACCAATACTTCTAAATGCGCTTTCTTTTCTGTATTCAGCAGCTTTAATTACAGGCTGATTCTGCAATGCATATTGATAAACATTTGCGGATGATTCCATTAATTCTCCTGTATTGGGTTCAGGTAATTCAGGAATTTCAATATCGAAATCTTGATTCGCAGGAATTTGTAAGGCTTGTTTAAGTTGTAAGTAAGAAAGGTTAAGATTGTTTTCAGCTCTCACTACTTCTAATTCATCATTTGCTTTTTGTTGTCTGATTTGAAGTAAATCTGCCTGAGCTAAAGCTCCAATCTCCACTTGCTTTTCAATTCTACTTTCTTGGCTCTCTGTGGTTTCTAACCTTAATTTGGCAGTTTCCAGAAGCTCTTTATTGAATAAAATGTTCGTATAAAAAGTAACAACGTTAAGCGAAACATTATTTTGTATGGTTTTCAAATCACTTTCAGCTGCTAATTGTCCATACTGATCTCTCTTAATACTGTTATATCTTTGGAAACCATCAAAAAGAGGCACACTAGCGCTAATGCCTGCAGTTTGTGAATTAATACCTCTATCGTTAATGGTATTGGTAAATGGATCAATGGTTCTACCAGTAGAGGTATTCAAACCCAAATTACCATTCACACTCGGTAAATTGCTCATTTTTGAACCAAATAAGCTTATATCTGCACTTTCTACATCCAGATTGGATTGCTTTACTTGCAGATTGTTCTCTAAAGCGTAATCAATACATTTCTGTAATGACCATTTATCCTGAGCCTGTACTTGAAAAGTAAAAGCTAAGAATAAGCTAACAATAAATATTCTAAGCATAATTATAATTAATAGTTTACATGTCAATGTCTGGAATATAGATAACATCTTGTACCCAATCCAGATTTTTAAGGTATTCTAACGAAATTTCTTTTAAACCAGTATCCATTTCAATAGCTAAACAAGCAATATCTTTTTTGCCTTTTCTGGTTACACTCATAGTTGCAATATTGGCTTTATCATGGGTAAGAATACTTGTGATAAAGGCAATACTTCCTTCTCTATCATCTGCGGTGATGATTAAAGTGTGTAATGTAGCTGAAATATTAGCGGTAAAGCCATTTACTTTGGAAATGTTTATTACACCGCCTCCAAGGCTTTCACCAATTACTTCAACTGACTTATCTCCCTTTTTTAAATTTAATTTAATGGTGTTGGGATGATAGGTTCCAGCACTTCCTATTGATTTGAATGTATAGGTTAGGCCAGCTTCTTTAGCTAATTCAAATGCTTCTTTTATTCTTTTATCGTCAGTTTTTAAGTTCAATAAACCGGCAATAATGGCTTTATCACTGCCGTGGCCTTCATAAGTTTTAGCAAAGGAATTATAAAAAGTTACCGTTGCTTCGTTCGGAATTGCTCCTAAAACTTTAATTGCGGCTCTAGCAATCCTCACCACTCCTGCGGTATGAGAACTGGATGGTCCGATCATTACAGGGCCAATCATATCAAAAATACTGCTTCTTTCTGCCATTTTATAAAATAAAACCCAATATTAGACAATTAATTGCTCTGGCAAAAGTAATATTGATGAATGGATTAAGGAAGTTTTAAATGTGATATTAGTATGATTAACTACAATGGTAAATTAACTTCTTCAGAATCAATCAATTTCGATTATAATAACAGAGGGTTTCAGTACGGGGATGGAATTTTTGAAACCCTAATTTTTGAAAATGGAAATATCAAATTCCAGTCAGAACATTGGGAAAGAATAACCGAAGGATTAAAGACTTTAAAAATTTCAATTCCTGCTAATAAAGAAGAATTATTTCATCAGATTGATGAATTGTTGAATGAAAATAAGTTAGCTGCTAATTCAGCTAGAATTAAAATTTACTTTTGGCGGAAAAACGGTGGTTTATACACACCCACTAGTTCAGAATGCAACTATTTAATTTCAGCCGATCCGACTGTGATTAAAGTAAGCAAACTTTACCAGAATGTAGCGATATCAGAAAGTGTAGCCTTACAGTATTCTAAATTCAGTGCTTTAAAAAGCATTTCTGCTATTGAATATGTATTAGCAGGCATTGAGAAAAAGGAGAGAGCCTTAGAGGAGCTTATAATTTTGAATTCAGAAGGACTACTAGCCGAGGCATCCGCAGCAAATTTATTTTTCTTTAATTCTGCACAAAAAAAGTTATTCACCCCTAGTTTGAAAACAGGATGTATAAATGGTGTTGTTAGGCGATTTATCATGAAAAATGTAAAGCGACATGGGTTTGAAATAGAAGAAATAGAATGGAAATTAAATGAAATCCCTTTAAATTATTCTGTTTTTACTGTGAATGTAGCAGGAGTAAATCAACTAATGAAAGTTGAAAATCAACATTTTAATGATAGCCAAGAAGATTTAAAATCATTTTTGCAGCTTCTGAAAGCTTAGGAATTTTCGCTAGTAAAAGCTGGAATTTCCTCTTCAAACACAATTTCTTTTTCATTAGGTCTGAAGCAGTAATGATCCAATCCATTGGTTACGATCATATATTTCGCTTGAAACTGACTGTAATAATTCGTGATTTGGGTGAATGTTTTTTTAGTGATTTTAACATCTGGCGCCTTACATTCCACTAAGAGTAATGGCTCCATATTACGATCAAAGGCAATTAAATCAGTTCTTTTATTTCGTTCATGATATTTTAGCCCTGATTCCATTTTAATTAAGCTAGCAGGATAATTTTTATGATTGAGAAGGAATTGTAAAAAGTGTTGCCTTACCCATTCTTCCGGTGTTAATACCAAAAACTTCTTCCTGATGGGGTCAAAAATGTGTATCTTGCCGCCCATTTTACGCAGGTTCACATCATATGGCGGAAGATTTAATTTTTGCATAATTTTTCCCTTAATTTTGTGGCAAGTTAAATTTAATTGTAGATAAAAAATATAGTTTGGTTAAAGCTGTCAGGTTTTTCAAATAGAAATATTAGAATATGTTGATAAAAGCTGATTTATTTCAGTTAGAAGTAAACCTGACAGGTTTTTAAATAATAAAATAAAGCTGATTAATGAAAACAAAAAAGGAAATTGTAGACAACTGGTTGCCACGTTACACAGGAACGGGCTTAGATGAATTTGGTGATTATATTTTATTGACTAATTTCATCAATTATGTAGAAATGTTTGCTAAACAATACGATGTGGAAATTAAGGGTAGAAATAAGCCCATGCAAACTGCTACAGCCGAAGGAATTACGATCATTAACTTTGGAATGGGAAGTTCTGTTGCGGCTACCGTAATGGATTTGTTGTCAGCAATTATGCCTAAAGCGGTTTTGTTTTTAGGAAAATGCGGGGGTATAAAAAAGAAATCTAAAATAGGAGATTTAATATTACCACTTGCTGGAATCAGAGGTGAAGGTACAAGTAATGACTATATGCCACCAGAAGTGCCCGCTTTACCTTCTTTCCGTTTACAAAGAGCTGTTTCATCCATGATTAAAAAGCATGAGATGGATTATTATACGGGAACAGTATTTACTACAAATCGCAGAGTTTGGGAGCATGATGATGAGTTCAAAGATTATTTAAGACGAATCAGAGCCATGGCGGTTGATATGGAAACGGCTACGATCTTCTCTGTAGGTTTTGTGAATAGTATTCCGAGAGGCGCTTTATTATTAGTTTCAGATAATCCAATGACTCCGGAAGGCGTGAAAACTGCTGAAAGTGACCAAAAGGTGACCGGTAATTATGTGAATTATCATTTGCAAATCGGGATTGATGCCTTAATCGAATTGAAAGATTCTGGTGAATCCGTTAAGCATTTGAAATTTACTGAAACATTATTCGATAACGATTGATAGTATTAAAAGTGAATCAAGCAGCTTTGATAATGGCTGTTTGATTCCTTATTTATTAACTTATAATCTGACTTCTGCCCACATGAAAAACCTATTTCTTTTCTTTATCTCTCTAATTATTTTCAGCTCTTGTTCTAAAAGAGAGAAAGTAGATTCCATTTATTTTAATGGCAACATTTATACGGTAAATAGCAATTTTGAGAATGCGGAAGCTTTTGCCATAAAGGATGGTAGGTTTGTGGCAGTTGGAAGTTCACGTGATATTCAAAATAAGTATGCAGCCGAGGAGGAAATAGATCTTTTGAATTCTCCCGTTTATCCGGGCTTTATTGATGGGCATTCTCATTTTATTCGCTATGCCAAAGGATTGAGAGAGGTCGATTTATTCGGAACCCAATCATTCAACGAACTGATTCAAAGAATTCAGAAACACGTAGAAGAACATCCAGAAGAGACCTCAATTTTAGGATTAGGTTGGGATCAGAACAATTGGAAAGGAAAGCAATTTCCTACCAAGGATACATTAGATATTCTATTTCCTGAAAAGGTTGTGATTCTCAAAAGAGTAGATGCTCATGCCTTATTAACGAATCAAAAAGGGCTTGATTTGGCTGGAATTAATGGTCTGACCAAAGTTTCAGGGGGTGAGATCATTACAGAAAAAGGTGAACCCACTGGTGTGCTAATTGATAATGCTATGAAGCTCCTGACGGATAAAATGCCTGAATTGAGCAAACAGCAAAAGAAGAGTTTAATTCAACAAGCTCAGGCCAATTGTTTTGAAGTGGGTATCACCTCACTGGGCGAGGCAGGTTTAGATAAATCGCAGATTGACTTATTAGATGAAATGCATCAAGATAGTCTGCTAAGCATGCGCGTTTACGCGATGATTAACCCTACTGCTGAGAATTTGAATTACTACTTCAGTAATGGACAGTACAAAACAGATTATTTGAATGTAAGAGCCTTCAAGATTTACGGAGATGGCGCTTTAGGTTCCAGAGGGGCTTGTTTAATCCGCCCTTATTCAGATGATGAAGATAATTATGGATTTTTAAGAAGTGAGCCTCAGGTTTTTGACAGCTTAGCCAGACTTATCTTTGCCAAAAACTTTCAAATGAATACCCATTGTATTGGCGATTCAGCCAATAGAGCCATCACTAATATTTATGCTAAATACCTTAAAGGCAAAAATGATAGAAGATGGAGAATTGAACATGCACAAGTTTTAGCGGAAAATGATTTTAGCAAATTTGGAGATTATGATATTCTACCTTCTGTGCAACCTACCCATGCTACCTCTGATATGGATTGGGCACATGAAAGGCTGGGAGAGGAGCGCGTGAAAAATGCCTATGCGTATCAGGAATTGTTAGAGCAAACTGGAAAATTAGTGTTAGGATCTGACTTTCCGGTTGAGGATATCAATCCCATTTACGGTTTTCATGCAGCGGTAGCAAGGCAGGATGATCAAAATATGCCGGAAGAA
Organism: Marivirga arenosa; assembly: GCF_030503895.2. Classification (GTDB taxonomy): domain Bacteria; phylum Bacteroidota; class Bacteroidia; order Cytophagales; family Cyclobacteriaceae; genus Marivirga; species Marivirga arenosa. Next base: position 150,327 of record NZ_CP129970.2, on the reverse strand, counting down.
GGTTTCCAGATGGAAAACGCTTTAAGCCGAGAAGATGCCTTGAAAGGGATGACCATATGGGCAGCTTTTGGTCAATTTGAGGAAAAGGAAAAAGGAAGCATTGAAGCGGGTAAATTTGCTGATTTCGTGATTTTGGATCGTGATATTATGGAAGCTCCATATGAAGAATTACGCACCACAAAAGTGTTAGAGACCTATTCAGCAGGCGCAAAAGTGTTTGATTTAAAGGCAGATCTTTAAGATGAAAGACGAAATTACAATTTCAGAAGCTCAAAAAACCGTAGATGAATGGATTAAAACGGTGGGTGTAAAATATTTTAGCGAGCTCACCAATATGGCCATCCTTACTGAAGAAGTGGGTGAACTAGCCAGAATTATTTCCAGAAAATACGGTGAGCAATCCTTTAAAGAAAGCGATAAAAAATACGATCTGGGAGATGAAATGGCGGATGTTTTATGGGTATTGATCTGCCTAGCCAACCAAACCGGAGTAGACCTGACTGCAGCTTTAAAAAAGAACCTTGAGAAAAAGAATATTCGTGATGCCGAGCGCCATAAGAATAATGAGAAGTTGAAGCCTTAATTGTAGATAATGCTGAAGAATATGTATATAGTTCAGCTAGAGATTATTGTGGAACGACTGGTTTGGTTCAACTTAGCTTTTTGAGTTAAAAACTCATATTTTCAGAATCCTCGTTACAAACGAGGACTAGTGGACAACTTCAAAAAGGGAATGTATTGGACCTTGAGAAATGTCACAGATGATATTGAAACGTTTGGTGGAAAAAACATTAAGTTTGAACATAGTATTGGTAATGCCAGAAATACTAACTCTTCTCTAGATGTATTTTGTAATAATTGTAAAATTCCTAATTTAAAGGTTGAGTATAAAACAGGGCCTGGTAGTGTTACCTCTGATATTATAAAAAGTCAATTTATTGAACGAGATTTATTCAATGCGAATAATTTAGATGAAATACAATGGAGAATTGAAGACTCAAATTTCGATGCGGAACAATTAAAAACATGGTTGATAGAAAATAAGAGCTCCATAATGGATATTATAGAAGGGGATAATGCAGTCAAGGCTGCCAATTTTGAAAGGATTTTTAAAATGAGTGATGCGGATGATATTATAACGGATAATCAAATTGATGAATTTGTTAACTTGAATTACAGTTTGATTTTTAAGTAATGAAGTTTAGTGTAAACAAGCTTGTTGGAGGTGTACTTTATATCGATAAGGAAATTGTCTGTATAAAATTAGATAGAACTTTGTTAAAGGTTTTTGAATTTTCACCAGAGTTTAGTGAAACCCTATCTATTAAATTAGCTAAAAGAACTAATAAAATAGGGAGATATAAAGAGGGGATTTATTTTTATCAAGATGAAGTAAGTTATTTTTACTCCTTAAAAAATGGCTTCGATAAAAAGTTTAATGGAAAGTTTTTTTATATATATGGTGATATTTACAAAGCCTATTTATTAATTGAAAATAAAGATGTTATAATTTTCGATTCAGAAAAAAAAGTTAGAGTTCCAGTTCTTCAACAAGGTGGTCCCAAACTCTTTTTAAAGGACGGTTTTATTCAGGCAGAACAAGTTGGCTCTGGTGACGGTTCTATCTGCTATTACGATATATTTAATGATGGACAAATTGTTTGGAATCATAAATATGCCTTATTGGCAGAGGCTCAAAAAGGGAACCTTCATAGCAATCTTTTGAGCAATTATAATAACTTGTTCTTTGTAATAACAGGTAATCAAAATAATGGACTTTATGTATTAGATGTTCATTCAGGTAAGTTATTGAAAAAATTTGATGAAGTGTGTTATGAAATTTTTCAGGACGGTGATTTTATCTATTCTACAAAATTTGAAAATGTCCTTTGTAGAATTAATACTCAAAACTTAGAACTTGAGGAATGGGATTGTAATTCCTTAGTTAAATCTAATGGGTTTGATGCCATACATGACCATAGATGTGCTGTACTCAATGATAGATTTTATTTCACCCAAACGATAGGTGATAACAAAGCCAAATTGGGCATATTAGATTGGGATAAAAAGGATCTGATATATAAATATGAGTTTGAACCTAAAAATGGGGGTATAGGAAGCATCCAAGTGAATGAGAGCAGAATGTTTGTCCATACACAGGATAATACTTTGCATATATTTGAAATTGATTAAAATGAAGTTATTACAAAGCAGCTTAATCATAAGAAAAAAATACTAAACCAAATTATATGAATGATAAGAAGGAGATGTCAATAACCGAATTATTCCTTTATGGAGCCATCCAATTTATTATTGCCATCATGGTCCTTTTTAATGGCTTTACCTATATTACAAATCAATTTATTGTAGATGGCCAAGTCGAGGGTGGTCCAACAAAACAAAAGGGACTACTAGCCATGTTATCGCTATTAGAAAAAGGTTGGTGGAAATATCCTATTATATTAATTTTTGGGACAATAGGTTATTTGATGATTAGGGAGGGCCGTAGAAAATTCCTCAATAGAAGAAAGTAAATTTTACTTTCCCCATTTCCCCAACTCGTCCTCGTTTGTAACGAGGATGCTTAAAACCAAGCATTTGCAATGCTTAAAAGACATAATTGATCTAAAGCAAGTAGATTTTTTTCAAAAAAGTCCTTACATTGTAAGATAAGCAAAAGGCAATTAATCAACCAAAACATGTCTGGCGACCGATATAAAATAGCAGATCAAAATGCTTTGTATTTTGTAACATTCACAGTGGTAAATTGGATAGATGTCTTTACCAGAAAAGCCTATAAAATTGAAGTCGTAAATTCATTGAATTTCTGTATTCAACAGAAAGGGTTAAAAGTATATGCTTGGTGTTTGATGAGTAAACACCTTCATTTGATTATATCAGCAGATGAAGGATTTAAATTATCGGATATAATCAGAGATTTCAAGAAATTTACAGCTAAACGTATCCTCAACATGATAGAAACGGAACCAGAAAGCAGAAGAGAATGGATGTTGCAACAGTTTAAATTTGTGGGCACTATATTACAAAGAATCAAGAATTACAAGTTTTGGAAAGATGATAATCATGCTATTGAATTAACTTCTAAAATGATAGAGGGACGGCTTAATTATATTCATCAGAATCCGGTTGAAGCCTTAATTGTAGATAATGCAGAAGATTATGTATATAGTTCAGCAAGAGATTATTGTGGAAGGACTGGTCTGGTTGAAATTAGCTTCTTGAGTTGAAAACTCATTTTTTCAGAATCCTCGTTACAAACGAGGACTAGACAATGCGTATCCATTTTGCAACCCGCATATATGCGGACTCTAAAAATTGGATATGCGCGATTGCAATTTTTGACCACGCATAATTATTTCATCAAAATAGATATGCGCATAATTTAAATGTGGCTTAAAACTATTGTTCCCGTACCATTCTGGATGGAGGTAAAATATGTTCAAATTTTAAAATATTGTACTCCCTAAAAATAATAATCTTCTCAGTTAATTAAGTAAGGATTATGAGATTAAACATTGCTCTTCCCAAATTTCATTTTAAATCTAAAAAAATATCTGATCTCCAATTAATACTTGTATTTTAAGGTGATTTTTATAATTAATCGGCTATATTTACTTATTGATTTCTTCAACGACCAAAACCTGCTATTCATCAATTTTTTTGTTTTATCGATAGTATTGGTGCATGTTCTGGTCCAGAAGAATTATAAGCACAATAACAAGAGTTTATATTGTTTCATTAGGATAGTAAGCCCTTTAACGCTATTATTTCTTATGCTTGAATAGGCAAAATGAGTACTAGCTTTTTTTTTGAGATTTATTTTTCAAAAATAATGAAAAGAGTTTTGGATGTATTGAAAATGGTGAAGCTGTTAAATTACAGTAACACTAACGAATTTTGAATGATAAGTAATGTCCTTGTGAAGTTTAAAAGTTGATAAAGAGAAAAATAGTAGATGTAAACAATTACTTAACTTATATAAATAGCCAAAACCAAATAATAAGATCATGCTTGAAAAAGAAAAATGTATTCTCGCCATCGAAAAGTGGGAAAAGACCAGAGCGCATTATAATGAAATCAAATCTTTAGTACCTCCAGCCGCTGCCTTCAGCTTTAATCAAAAAGAATGTCAATGGCTTGAAGAAAACAATGATAACGGTAAGTTCCATACCTATATAGGAGTTAATGAAGATCAGCTAATTTTAATTGTGGTTCCTTTAGATAAAAAGGGGACAGAAAAAGAACTTCCTTCCTATTTATATTCAGAATTAAAAAGATTAAATAAAGAAATAGTAATAACGGAAACAGATGTTGTTACGACTAGAAAGAAAACCGTGCTTTCTGAAAATCTAGAGATTACAAAATATAGTGAAGAAAAGGATTTCCCCACTTACAATGAACCTAGTATAACGGAAAGAGCTTCTGTAAAAGACATAGAGAAATGGAAAAATGAATGTTTAGATTGGTTTTATTATCAGTCTAAAAAATCAAATGGGAAGAATATCTTTAGAACCTTTACGGTACCGTTTTCAGATATATCACGAGAAACGGGCCAAGATGGTGAAGTGGTTGCTTTCTTTGGTTTTAAACATTCTTCCATTTATCAAAAAGCTTTGCCCATATTAATTTTTATTGCTGTAGAAAATCAAACCAAATCTGCACAGATTATTAGTTCGCAGGCTGTTGATGAAATAATGCTAACGAACTCGCAAGATTGGGCTCATCCTTGCCCACCGCTTTGCAAAGACGGAGTAGATTTCGGGCTTTTAGGTTGATGAACAATTATATTTTAAGCTCTATCATTCTCTCTTATTCTTTATTGATTACCGCTTTTTTGTATGGTGTAAGCAATGAAGTAATACGGAATAATGAATTTAAAAAATGGCATATAATCTATCTGGGTTTTATTTTAGGAATTGAGAGTATGTCGATATTCTCAATTTATGTATTGGAGAGTAAGACTACACAGTATTTATATCCAATCTACGTCACAGGAGAGTTTTTGATATTAATGAGCTTATGCCTAACAGAATTCAAAGCGACAAAAATGTGGAAACTAGTAACAGGAATAGTGGCTAGTTTTATCTTTATTGAAACCACTATCTTATGGTTTGTTCATCAAGATGCTTCTACCGGTTATGCAAAGATTATTTCTCATTTAATTATTATTTGTTTACTGGCTATTCTACTCGTTAAAAACATGAGGGAAGTTGAAAGAAGCAAACAGAGTTGGTTTATTTTCGGAGCCCTATTTCTGTACTATAGCGTATCTTTATTTTTATTCTTGTTAATTAATCAATTGACTGAGCACAGCATCAATCTTTGGATTATAAATAATATTCTTTCTTCTATTTTATACGGTAGTTTCATCTATACATTTTACAGTTTCAAAAAATGGAAGTCAAGATCTTATATATAGTAATTATGATTATCGTACTATCGATAATTATAATTACTTCTTTTGCGGTATATAGAGCCTTTATTCAAAAGATTTTGAGAGAACAATCCAGGCAACATCAATTAGAGTTAGAGCATCAAAAAGAGATTAGCATGCAATATACCATTGTGCAGGAAAATGAAAGGAAACGGATAGCTGAAATGCTGCATGATGATGTGGGGAACAAGCTCAATATTCTCTCACTCTGGATTAATAACGAAGATACATGGAATAGCAATCGTTCAAAGGAAGTGGTTAGTCAACAGATACCAACGCTAATTGAAGCGGTTCGGAACATATCGCACACTTTATATCCAGCTAATCTGGAGAAATTTGGTTTAATTTTTCAAATTGAAGCTTTAATTGCTTCGGTTAATACATCTCTATCAATTCAATTAATAGCCCAGCATGATTACCAAAAAAAAGATATTTCAATTGAAGTGAAAATCTATCGTATCATCCAGGAGTTTTTAACTAATGTTATTAAGCATGCTCATGCAAAAAAAATGCTAATCCATTTAAGAGATACTGAGACCTCTTTTGCAATGATTTTATCGGATAACGGCATAGGGTTTAATCATGACACGCTGCAAAAGGGGATGGGACTTAAAAATATTGATGGTAGAATTCAATCTATTGATGCATATAGTAAGTGGAAAAGTAAAACAGCTAAGGGGACTAGATTAATTATAGCCTATTTAAAACCGTGAGTACAATAATAAAATTAGCATTAGTAGATGACGAGCCTTTAATTTTAGAAGGACTCTCGCTTTTATTTTCAAATGTAGAAAATATAAAAGTTGTTAAAACAGCCAGTAGTGGTGAAGATTTTCTATACGAGATGGAAGGAATTCAAAAATCAGATTTTCCTGATATTGCCCTGATCGATGTTCAAATGAAGCCAATGGATGGTTTTGATTTAGTTGAAGTTTTGAGAGCGAAATATCCTGATTTGAAAATCATTATACTCTCATCTCATTACAAAAGTAATGTGCTCGGGCATATGATTAAGTTAGGAGTTTCAGCTTTTATCCCTAAAAACTCAAATAAGATTGAGCTTTTGCAAGTTGTAGAATCAGTATATGAAAAGGGGGTATATTTTACGAAGAAGGATCAGGATATGCTTGTAGATTTTATGATAAGTAAACCAAAACAACCCACTTTAGAGGCTGAACAAGAGTTATCGAGTAGAGAAATTGATGTATTAAAATTAATTTGTCAAGAATACACCAATCAAGAAATTGCAGATCAATTGTTCATTAGTAAAAGAACGGTTGAAGGTCATCGTCAAAGAATATTAGAAAAAGTTGGAGCGAAGAATACCGTTGGACTAGTCGTTTATGCAATAGCTCATAATATTCACCCCATTTCATAATTCCATTATCAGGTATAAATACGTGCCAGTCAATTAGGTATTTTCTACTCTAAAATACCTTGATATAATTCTGTCTATTTGTAATGATCAACCTATTGAATAGTTCAATAGCAATGTGAGCAATTGTGCAGCCACAATAATCACAGATCAAAAGAACGACCTATACAGAATTAAAACTTGACCTATGCCTGATACGATGAAAAAAAACTCAAATCAATTGCCTAGAGAGGATATTAAAGCCTATTCTCAACTTGCTGGTAATCAACAAATCATTCGAAAGATAAAAATAGGAGATTTAGATGTAATTGTGTCTGCAGAAGATAATCATACGATAGATCTCAATGCATATGCTGGATTGAATTTAGCACTTTTTGCTGAGCAAATCACTTTATCAGGATCTGTAAAAGCAAATAAGCTTGCTGTATCTACAGATATCTTGGTTTTAGGTACAGGTGCTGAGCTAGACACTTCGGGAGCAGATGGACTAGTTACTCCCGGAGTAGCAGTTGATTCACCCGGAAAAGAGGGAGATAATGGGCATGATGGAGGTCATTTATATCTTTATGTCAATTCATTTTCAACAGATGGGATGCCTATTACCTTCAATGCTAAGGGTGGAAGGGGAGGAACCGGGCAAGCAAGTGAAAATAAAAAAGGAGGAACTGGCGGAACGGGAGGAAAAGGTGGTGATATAGTAATTCTTTTCAGCAATAGTTACTTAGTTGCACAGGATTATTTAAAGAAAATAGCAAGTAGTTTTTCGGATTCGACTGAAACGGAAGGCAACCCGGCTAATATTGTAGCTTATATTGATGCTTTTTGTTCTATTATGACTATGCTTTATCCGACATCTTCCTCTCAAAAGAATGCTACGTTAACGGATAATTTAACACTTAAAGAGGCAATTGAAGAACTACAGAACTTTTCAAAAACATTCAGTACAGGTGGATCTTTAGTACTTCCTTCCAATATCAAATCAATTATTATTGACTTGAATAACATGCTTCAAAGTTTAGGAGATCAATTTAAAAATCAGTACTTAAAACAAAATTTAAATGCGAGTGGAGGTGAACAAGGATTAGGCGGACAAGGAAGTGGAGGAAGCGATAATGGATTACTTGGAAAAGCTGGTAAAAATGGGGAGGTTATTGAATTAGGTTTTACCTCATCAGAAAACTTAATAGAAGGTCTTTTATCTCCTGATTTTTATAATTTGACAGACCCATTCTTATTTATACATCCTAACCAGTTACAAATGGTGCTGGAAAAAGCTCGACTTCAGATTCTATTTAGTGACCCTTCTAAATCAGGAGGAATCGCCAATATTAAAGATGCAAAAAACCTATTAGACCGATTAAGCTTTAAAACGAAATACCTTTCACAGTTGAAGGATGATGAAAGTTTTGCCAAATTTTTCGGAGAGCACGAACAGCTCCTAGGTTGCCAAAATAGCTTAGCTATTTTCAATCAGGTTTACAATGAAGCCACGCAAATGTCGAATCAGCTCATTCAAGGGTTAGATGCCTATGGACATGATTACAACTTTGCCCCAAGAGGTACTTATCAAATGTATAAAAGTGCTTTAGATGAAATGATAAATTCGTTTATAGAAATTGAAACTGCCTATCTACAGTATTCAAAAAAACTGAGCGAACAAACTGCTGAGGTAAGCTATTTAACCGACCAAACTTCTCAATTAAATACGATCGAATCTCAATCCCAACAAAACATTAATGCAATAAATTCGGAGATTGAAACAAGTATTGATTTAGTAGAATCATTAACCAAACAACTAACTCCATATACAAGTATTATTACCGGAGACATTTCTCAAATTGTATTAGCTATTAAAGATTCCTTCGATTTTGATGTTAAAGCTTTTCTTGGTTCACTAACTTCTATCGCATTTGCACCGGAAAGTGCTCTGATGTGGGGTACACAAGCTACATCAATCTTATATTCTGGTATCACTAACATAAAAAATGATCAAGGAATTGATGTAAAAAAAAGTTATTTGGTTGATGGAATTAAGCAGATCAGTGGGGTAATAAAAGGTCAAACTTTAGCTGAGAGTTTTAATCAATTAAACAGTGGTATAATTCAATTGCAAGATCCTGGTGGGAATAAAATAATTGCAGATGAAAACCAACTCATGAAAATGTTGGATCAGTTCTATTCCAAATTTCCGACAGAAATAGATGATCTTAAAAAGGAATTCAAAAATTACATCGATCTCATCCAAAAAAGAAATTCAGAGATTCTGAAATATAATCAACTATTGGTAATGGCTGAAAAAGAGCTTATCTCTTTAAATAAGGCTCGCCTCCTTATTAGTAACATCAATCAAAAGAAGTTTGACGATATTGATCCGGCTCTTCCTGAAATTTCTTCTTACATGACTTACATTTACAATCACGCCAGATCTGAATTATTGGAACAATTGTATAGGGCCTCAAAAGCATTTGACTTCTGGTCAGTGACTAAATCAAATAAACTAGCCAACAGTTTAAATGGAATTAGCCCGCAAAAAGTAGATAGTTATTTGCTTCAATCTATTAATTTAAGTCTTGAATCCGCTTTCGAAGGATCACCTGGTTTTTTTCCAAGTCCGACAGGAACTTTCTCTGGTGATTCGGCTCTAAGAATCTCATTAAATGATTTTCAAGTGGGCTTATTGAAAGCTGCGAATTCCTCAACCCTCACTATACCAATTCCAAATAGCGGCTCTTTTTTTAACCGGGCTGATGTTAGATTAACGCAGGTAGGCGTAGATATAAAGCTTAAACAAGCAGCCAGTGTGGGGCAAGAAATTTTCATTGATCTAATTCAACTGGGTAAGGAGAAAATTCAAAATCCCTCAAGTTTGGAATGGTTCGATTATGTACATAGTCCTGTTGTGGTTCAATGTGGCTACAACACCAAAACTGGTAAAATAATACCGGCTAGTTTGGTTTCCAACCAAACAAACAACAATCAGGAATTACAGCTTGCCAATATTGGGCCTTATGCGACCTGGAGAGTACAAATTAACCCTAAGAAAAACATAAATTTTGACATCAGTCAAATTCAATCAGTCACTTTGATTTTTGATGGTACATTCTACGACACTATTTCATCAAAATACAAAGCTTCAATTATTTAACATCTATAAACTATTAATCACAGAAATTATGAGTACAATTAACAATGATTCGGGCACAGTAATTTTTGACAACTTTAGTCAAATGTCAACGGCAATGAAGGGGGAAAACACGACTAACGGATGGGACGTAGTTTGTTCCTATGATCTGACAAAGCTTAATGAATTATTATCCGAAAAATACAAACAAGGTAAGCTTGTTGCCGATATTCCAGGAGTAGTAATTTGGGATTGGGTTTTGGATTTTGGTGGGCTTAACATGACTACCTACGATTTTAAGTTGAGTGAACCAGTTTTAAATTTCAACTTAGATGGTCGTGCAACCTTAAACATGCCCATTTCAAAAATAAGTTCTACTAATCAGGGAGTGGTGGTAAGTAAAGTTGGTGCAGTAGATACGCCAGCAAAATATAAGTCAGAAACTTGGTATTCTGTAAGCAATGGAGAATATACAGAGCTGACAGACCAATCTAAAATTGCGATTGGAGATTGTGCCATGTATGAAAATGACTGGTATAAAATCACTAGCATAAAATCACCAGAACCAGGCCCTTCAGTGACTGGAACGCACAGTTTGGTTGGATCTATTCCAATATCTGCTATTTTAGGAGATAATCAAATATATAATAAGGGAACGATTGTTGTTTTTAAAGAAAGCGCCCCAACTTCACAGGCGCACATCGTTTTACACTTTAGCAATAAAGCATCTAATCCGGCAACATTCGCTATTTCGCCAAAGCTGGATAGCAATTTCAATAAAGAGGCTCAATTGTTAAATAGTATTACCAATTTTTTCAGTAATTCAGTTAATGATATAGATTATGCGCTAAACTCTATTGCGCCAACTCCTTCACCAACAGGAGAGACCATGATTACTCCGAAGTCGTTTGTGTTTAACACTGTAACTACTGGTAATAATACTGGCGTACTTAGTACTTATATAGCAACCACTCAAAATAAAGGTGTTGGTCAAACAAACCCTAGCTTTACTGTTGCTGGAAAGCGCTCTTCACCAATTCCGAAAGGAAACACTGCAAGTATGATATTTTCTCAAAGTTTCATTCAAAACATCTTTTTAACTAGCCAATTGCAGAAAAGCTTAACAGATTGTTCCGTTACCTTTACCAATTTAGATTCCGGAATTCAAGCTAACATTCATGCTAGTAATATAAACATAGCGATCAACATTCCAAAGACAGAAACAGGAAGTCAATCTTTTCCAGGTTCAGGGAGTTGTTCATCTTACTCTACTTCTTATTTAAAGGTTAATAATGATGTGTTAAGCTCTAATGATTACCCTATTACAATGATCTTAACTGGTGATCAAATATCCTTAGAGTGGAGCATACAGCAAGCAGGGTTTAATTACGAAACTGGATCGGACATGACAACTATTTGTCCATTTTATAGTCATACCTCAGATATTAATTGGTCGACAGATTCTGGACATAAGGTTACCATTGATATTAAATCTAATCCAAATAGTCCGTCAAAAATAATACTTGATTCTTCAGATAATATTGATATTAATCCAAAATTAAGCTTTGAAGAGAGTACGTATAGTGCAACTGTTTCACCTAAACCCGCTCACAAAGATTGTTGGGATAAATTTTGGACAGGTGATGCTGCTAATGAAATTCACCAGGCACTTCAGGCTGCTCTGGGAAATTTTGCTCCAAAAATATCTTTATCCTTCGCTGGGATTAATTACTTCGCAACAACGAATATTTTATTCCCTGGAGGAAACATATTTGATGTAGATGTTAATTCAGGATTGCAAGTGCCCCGAGATATGGTCTTACTTGGAAATATAGATAAATCAGCTAACTAAAACTTGAATAAACTATGGCATTTCCAGTTTTAAGAAATTATGTATTTAAAGGAGCTCCTTTTGTTAACGGAGCTCTAAATTTGACCATGCGAGGAGCCAATTTAGCACCATTGTCAAATATTAATTATAATCAGGTTCAAGATTGTTTTTCTGCAAGTCATATTCAGCAAAAAGATATGGCCAGCTACTTGGTTTCTTCCCTGAAAAATGATCGCTCTTCCTACTTGAAAGGAATAGGAGATTATACCAAACTTGTAGGTTTACAAGCTATTAAGCAGCAGATGCAAGAATTCGGTTTAGATTCTTCCGGTTGGCCTAGTGCGGCAAAAAGGCGCGTTTTTACTAATAATTTTTCTACTCCTGAAGCTCATGCGGTAGTTGTGGTAAGTTTAGAACCATGCCCAGATCCTATTGCAGCAGTTAAAGATTACAATTTGCAACGTATGGCCATGGGAAGTTTTCCTGGTGGTGGCGCCACTATTAGCGATTCCATTTTTGCAGAAATGGTAGCAGGTGGAAGGGCAATTGATGGAACACCAGTAAATGCAATACAAGAAAATTGGTTGGAGATTAGAAAGATCAATCGAGAAGCATTTAAACAAGGAAGTAGGGTAGTTGGTACCCATCTATTAGGAGATAACTCTGTGATTCATTCCTTGAATCAGGATGTTTATACTCATGATGGGGGCACCATCCAATCAACATTAAATATGACATCCATGCTTCATTCACAGCATGGTATTGTTCCCTGGTCGTTTTATGCTCATCCTTCCTTTGAAGGTGTGATATGTACTTCCTTGCATTTTGGAGCAAATCCTATCATTGGCGGTGATGTTGTAAATGCTGCCATCTCACCCGCTCTTTTCAAAAATGTGTTTAGAAGGACAGTCTTATTGAATAATAATCTTGAGAAGCTTAAAGACCTAGTTGGAGAAGATGCAGTAGCAGAATTACTGTTAAATCCTGAAGTTGTAAAAAACTTTAGAGAGATACTTGCACATGAAGACTTCGCTTTGATCAGAGATGCAGCCATCCTAAGTGGATTAGATTCCACTGGTGGAGCGCTATTAAATGAAATGCATTTATTTACCTATACTAGGGTCAGTGAGGTAAACATCAAGGAATTAATGGAAACCAGTAATTGTGATGAATTTAATGCAGTAGGTGAAGAAGGTGAAAAACGTGCAATTGCTTCGGGAAATTTAGGTGAAACAGGCTTTATTAGATCGGAACCTACTGATCTGGTTCCCGATCGGAGTAGCCTTCAAAGTGGTTTAATTCTAGATACTTCCGTTGTTTCTTCAAATTGGAAGGAATACCCAATTCCTCCAGAGCTGGAATCAATGTTAAAAGATAACAAGGCAGAACTTGATAAATTGAATGAAAAGATCGACTGGAAAGCTATTCAAGATGCTGCTAGTGAAGTGATAAAGGAAAGCGCTTTAGTTGAGGTTCAAGCTTTTGAAACACGCCTCGTAATGGGTAGTGCTACAGATGTAATTGCCACAGCTCTTCTGAATGATTCCCTTAAATCTAAGGTTGCTTCAACTATGGCCAATACAATAGAACAACAGCTTGTGGCAGATCCGGATTTTCAAAAATTGGTACAAAAGTTAAATCCGGATATAACAGAGGGATTGAAAACTACGAAGCAATTAATTTCTATCGATAAAATTGCTTCTCGTTTTCAAGATTCGGCAATGGACTCTTTCTTAAATCAAAAACTAATTGCAGAGGTTTCCTCACATAAAGTAGCGCTCCTTCAAAATCATGAAAGTGAAGTTCAAGCGGCTATTACAGAGACTGAAACTAGCATTAGTCAAACTAGTAAGGAAAAAGCCGATTCTCAGGAAGAATTAACCAAAATTCAAAATGAGCTCAAAAAAGATCCGCCAAATAAAGATGTTCTAACTCAGCAAGAAGCACAATTGAAACAACAGTTGGATGATTTAGCAAAAGAGGAAGAGGCACTTAAGGAACAAAAGGAAACAGCTGAAAGCACAACAGAAGAAAGCGAAAAAAGCAAATCAGCTGAAGCTGAAGAATCTGCTGAACGTTACGGACAAGAGGCTTTTGCAAATGAGCGATAAGAACAGGTTTATCTGATTTAAATCCAGATAAATTGAATTAACAGAGGTACTAAATAGAATATTCAATTACATCGTCCTTTAATTAAAGTACATGTTTTTTTGAATATTCTATTTTTTTATTTGAAAACATCTTTCCATTGAATCCATGAGAAAACTATAATAAAAGACAATAGGAAAAAAGCCCTTGTGCTAATTATTATTGTATAACACAAAGCCAGCCGTTAATCTATCGGTGAATAATTAAACGTCCCACTATTATATATAATTTCTTAGAAAGATTTTAATGGCTTTCAAATTGCTGCTTTAAGATATCGGATGCAAAAACATTCTAGCTAATTGTAGCCTTGCAAAGCAAGAAGAGGATTCTGATTTAAGTAGGTAAGAGTATACTGGTACAAAATCACAGATTAAATGTAGTCCAGAGAAATCTTCTTCTGAAGGACTAAAATCAGCAGTGTAGAATCGGCTTTTATTAAATTTGTTTGCACTTAAAGTGTTATCTTATTAATTGCTTCGGAGGGTTGGGAGATTCAAGTTTCTAGCTTATGAAACTTTTAATTAAAATTTAAATCAAGTGCAAAGAAATAAATTTGTAAAAGATAAAGCCCCGAAAATTCCACTGAAATTTTCGGAGCTCTAATATATAAAGGGTAAGAAATTATATTTCGCTAATTTCGAATCTTCTAAAAGAACTGCTTTAAGAAAATCGCTGGCTTTTCTCCTTTAATGACAGTATAGCCAGTTTGAGAAAATATATCCCCTTTTTTGGTCTTAGCTGAAATTATAATATTCTTAGATCCTACTAAAATTGAATCTAACCAGTAACCATCATTAACCTGTACACCCATTTCGTGTGGCGTGCCAAATCTTGTGGCAATAATATTTCCTGTCCCATTAGTGATCAATGTACGTTGACCAATACCTGGGGAAGGAAAAACTTGTGAAACAGTAATATCAGTTAATTCGCCAAGTGTTATAAAACCTGACTCATCTGCTAAATTTACACCAATATCATTTGTGTCTGAAGGCACCATACTAATAGTTCTACCAAAGTCGGGCTTCGATGAATTATTTAGGCAATACATCCAAGGAGTAGTACCTTTATGTCCTGACTCTGTCTCAAATGTTGCATAGTACTTAGCATGAACATTTAACGGGTTTGTGACTTTGCCCTCATTTTCTAGCGCTAAATTGTAAAAGGAATTGAGCCCTAAAGTGCCAATGGAATAAGTACCAGTCGCATTTGTTAATATTACGGCTGACAACGGTTCCAATGGATTGAAATACATATAGACAGTAACGTTTTTAACTTTAATTGGAATTGATTGCATAACTTTAAAGTTTAGTTGATTTCTTTGATGTTGTTAATAATAGCAGAGCCTTCTAATGGCTTATAAATACTGACAATCGCTGCTCCAATTACGGGTTGTCTTGTTGCAGATTCGGTATTACAGAAGAAATGGTAATTAGTACCCGATACAACTTGATGAGACACTGCTACTGGTGCATATCTAACACCTACAAGCCCTTTCATGGCTTCATCAAAAGCTGATTTACTTGCTTTACTTATTTCACTTGAATATGGTGAAAATGCGCCTAGTTTATTTGTTTGTTCTGACATGTTTTTATTATTAATTTTCCTACTCTATTTAATATGGGCTTTTCGGATTACGCCTTTATACTTCGATGGTATTAATACTAGCTAGCGGTCTAATCGAAGTTTTTTTACGATTACATTATAAATGTCTGATAATGAGTGGATATTTTTTAGCGTAGAAATACTGGTTTTGCTGAAATAGGTAGAATTACCTACCATATGATTTGGGATTTTATTGATATAGAGGTAGAGGTCCAGTTTCAGGAATTAATTCTATAAACTATGAATTTATAAACCGATTAAATCTATGAGCCGCAAAGTTGTTTTAGGACGATACAGTGGCTTAAAACTGTTTTTCACGCGCTGCCTGTATTCAAATGAACCTCATCAGTAGATTTAAATGTTCTGATTGAGAACAATCTTATTAAGTATTTCCGACAAAGGTTTTTCGAAATTCTGCCAAAGCATTCTGATTTCCAATAACCGTTATGAAATCTCCTAATAATAATTTTGTATCACCATGCGGAATAAAAACTTCCCCATCACGCTTTTGAATCACTAATGAGCCAGTAGGAGGGAGTGCTAATTCTTTTACTTTCCTTTTATGAATTTCCTTTCTTTTAATCTGTATTTCCTCCAATCTATAATTTTCAAAGCTCTCGGATAAAGAGGAAATGGAATCAGGGCTTACAATCAAAGATTCCACATGGCTGGCCAATACTTCATCGTGATCAATAAATTTAATTTTCGAATTGGGTCCTATTAATTTGCGGTTAGCAGATTGCTTTCGTGCAATAATCTTACTGTGGTGAAGTTTCTCTTTTATGAAGGTCGTTAACTCTTGGTTTAACAACTTAGATTCAGTTAATACAATCACTAAATCTCCTGTTTTGATATTTAAACCCGAAATTACTTCTTCAGAAACTTGCTCTACATAATTGAAATTAAGATGCTTTCTTTCATATTCTGGGATTAAATCCTTTTTCTGTACTATACTTAAAGCAGAAATCCCATGCATTTTGAGTCGCTCGGCTAAAATGATACTGGCTCTAAGTCCTCCCAATATGTAAATTTCATAGTGTTCTTCAACTTCTGATTTATTTAAAATTTTGTAGAGCAGCGGAGAAATTAGACTAATCAAAATCGAAGAAATGACAATTCCTGCGTTTTCTGCTGAATTAATCACCCCAAGATTTAAACCAATTTGAGCAGCCGCAATAGTAAGGCCCATTCTTGCACAAAGTAAAACCCCACCCGCTAGCGCTTTTTTCAGACCAAATACTTTCCACATAATAAGGGCAGGAAGAATTTGGGTAATGGAAAAACCTAAAAGCAGGGTGATGATAAAGGGAATAGATTCTCCAAACTGACTTAATGAGGATAAATCGAGGTTTACTCCCACCATGATGAAAAAGATGGGAATGAAAAAGCCATAACTCATGCCGTCTAATTTGAACAGTAAAGAAGAGCGTTTTTTCTCCACAAAAAGACTCAGTAAGGCTCCCGCAAAAAAGGCACCCATAACGAGTTCGGTATTGATGAGATGGGCAATTAATACAAAGAACATGAGCAGGGCTACTGTTCCCCGTATCCGAATTTGGCTTGCAGCATGCTCCAATTTGTAGAGTATAATCTGAAACCTTCTCTTTCTGCTAATTTGCTTTCCTATGATATAAACTAGGGTAAAAGCAAAAAATATGAGGATGAATAATAAAAGCTCTACTTCAAATCCGTTTTCTAATACTCCTGAATAAACTGATATAATGATGATACTCATCACCGTGGCAATGGCTCCTTCCATCAGCATGACCTGTCCAAACTTTCTGCTTAATTCTCCATCTGCTTTTAAGATGGGAACCGTTATACTTAAAGCGACAGTGGGTAATAATAAAGCAAAAAAGAAAATATCTATTTCCATAAATAGGCTAATGAACCAGGCAAAGGGAAGAGACAAAATCAAGGAGCCAAAATAAATGAATACGGCAAGTAAAAATGAATTTTTGAGTAAATTAGAAAGCGTTACTTTACCTTTTGGAAAAGAAGAGATGATCTTCTGCATATCAATTTCTAAACCAGAAAGAAAAATCAAGAATAAGAAACCAGTATCAGCTAAAAAGCTTACTATAGGGGTATCAGAGATTATATTGAGAACAAAAGGGCCACAAGCTACTCCTACAATGATTTCTACAATAACAGAAGGGACTTTTGAGACCTCAAACCAAGAAAGCAGCATGGGAACCACCCAGGCAATCATAAAAACAATAAAGAGTGGCCAATAGTCTAAGTTTTCCATAAATATAGTATAAAGCAAAGCTTTGGTTGTGAAAAATAATGGAATAAATACTTCCCTCAAAGTTCAAATATAAGAGAACTTATAATTGCTTATGCTTCTAAATTATTTGAACTGTTTTTAACTACCTTATGAAATCCTTCTTTCCCTTTTTCTGTCAAAGTGGGTCGCACTAAATTAAAGAAAAGCTGCATATAATAATCGACCTTATCTTCCTCTTTGCCGCTGTAAAAAGTCTCAGCATCCGATATCCATGAATTGCTGATCATCAATAATGAATGAATCAACATGTTTTTCTGTCTGCTGTCTTTAAAAGGTTTCATGTAGCCATTAGCTATCAGGAAATCAGAGATCATATCTAATATTTTCCAGCGCTGTTCAAATTGTTGCTGAGCATGTTTTTTAATATGATCGAAATGACGCATTACTTTGGTAATACCCAAATAAATGAATTTATACTTATAGATTTCTTCGAAAAGTACTTTCAGCCTGCTCAACATAAATTCAAGATTGATCACCTCTTCCTTAATGTTTTTAAATTGAGCATCAATTCTTTCCTGCATGTTTAAATAAAGCTGAAGAATGATGTCATCCTTCTTAGGGAAATGATAGCATAAATTCCCATAGCTGATTCCCATTTCTTCCGCTATAGTTTTACTGGATATAGCGGATATGCCATGCTCGTTAAATAATTCTAAAGCTTTATCTAGGATTTTATCTTTGGTTTTCATGCTGATTTATTCAAGGCAAATCTATAAAAATAGAACTAATAAAAATAATTAGGCAATCATGCCTAATTGATGGTTTTATTCTCTATATTTGTTAGGCAATAATGCCTAATTAATTAATAAATGCAAGAAAAAATAACAGATAGATATCTTAAGCCTGGTTATTTTACAAATTCAGACCATCCAGATGTTCAGGATTTTGTAATTGAAAAAACGAAAGGGCATGAACATTTAGAATATAAATTAAATGCGCTTTATTATGCAGTTCGCGATGGATTCAAATATGATCCATACACTTTAGATTTTTCAAAAGAAGCAATGCGTGCCAGCCATTTGGTAAATAGAGATTATGGATACTGTGTAGAGAAAAGCTGTTTGTTTGTTGCGGGTGCCCGCATTTTGGGTGTGCCTGCTCGTTTGGGTTTTGCTAATGTTAGAAATCATATAGGAACGGCTAAGCTGGAAGAAATTTTGCAAACCAATACATTGGTTTTTCATGGTTATGCCGAAATATTCTGGAACGATCGCTGGCTTAAATTGACTCCTGTTTTTAATGAATCCCTATGTCATATGCTGAATGTTGAGCCTTTAGCTTTTCAGTTAGATGATGATTCAATCTTCCAGGAATATGATAAGAACGGTGGCAAATTCATGGAATATACACATCAATACGGCCACTTTGAAGATATTCCTTATGAATTATTCATGAGTGAATTAGCGGCTCATTACCCACACCTTGCTGAGAATTTTCAAGATGGAAAACTTATAAAACTTAAATAGAACTATGGAAACTCAAGAAAAATTTCAACCAACTATCACGGGTGGTTCTTTTTTAATCAATCAATCCCCGAAAAGAATATTTGTGAATAGTGATTTTACGGAGGAACAAAATATGATGATTGCCTCTGCTAAAGATTTTGTAGAGCAAGAAGCAATGCCCTTGGCTGACGAACTGGAGAAAAAGAAGGACTTAAGCCAGACGATCAATTTATTAGAAAAAGCAGGTGAACTTGGTCTGCTAAGTTTGGGTGTTCCTGAAAACTATGGCGGTATTGAGGTGAGCTTTAATACTACTTTGAAAGTAATAGAAGAGGTAGCAAAATGCACAGAGTTTTCCCCAGCATTCGGTGTACAAACCAGTATCGGAATTGCTCCCATTCTATTGTATGGAAATGAAGATCAAAAAGCTAAATATATCCCTAATTTAATTTCTGGCAAATGGAAAGGGTGTTACTGTTTAACGGAGCCAGATGCAGGTTCAGATGCAAATTCGGGAAAGACAAAAGCAGTTTATGATTCGAATAAAAAAGCTTATGTGCTGAATGGCCAAAAAATGTGGATTACCAATGCGGGTATCGCTGATATATTTATTGTTTTTGCTAAAGTAGAAGATGATAAAGATCTATCAGCATTTGTAGTTGAAAAATCATTTGAAGGCTTGAGCTTGGGAGATGAGGAAGATAAGATGGGAATCAGAGCATCATCTACCAGACAGGTATTTTTAAATGATGTTGCTGTACCTGAAGCTAATATGCTTGGTAAAAGAGGTGAAGGCTTTAAAATTGCATTGAATGTATTAAGCACAGGTAGAATAAAATTAGGAATTGGTGGAGTAGGGGTTTCAAAAAAGGCAATTTGTCATTCGGTAGAATATGCGAAGCAAAGAAAACAATTTGGAAAGTCTATTAGTGAATTTGGCGCTATTAAGCATAAGATTGCCCAGATGGTTACCAAAACCTATGCATTGGAAGCTGCAGCCTATAGAACTGGCGATTATATAGATCAGAAAGAAGCTGAATTATTATCAACTGGTGTTTCAAAAGAGCAAGCAAAACCTAAATCAGTTTCTGCTTTTGGAATTGAATGTGCTATCATTAAAGTATTCGGAACAGAAGTTCAAGATTTTGTAGTAGATGAAGGCCTACAGGTATATGGCGGAATGGGGTTTTCTGAAGAAGCCCCAATGGCTCGATTATACAGAGATGCCAGGATCAGTAGGATATTTGAGGGAACGAATGAAATAAACAGAATGCTCATAGTGGATATGCTGTTGAAGAAGGCAATGAAAGGCGAGCTAGATCTTATGAGTGCTGCACAAGAAGTTCAGTCTGAATTAACTTCCGTACCTAGCTTAACCCCAGATAATGAAACGGATGAATGGGCAAAAGCATTTTCTACAATCCAAAATTTGAAGAAAGCTATTTTAGCAATTGCGGGTAGTGCTGCTCAGAAATTGATGGTGAAATTGAAAGATGAGCAAGAAATACTGATGAATATAGCTGATATGGTCATTCAATTATATGTTGTGGAATCTTGTTGGTTGAGAAGTCAGAATAAAAAGGACTTATTAGGAGAAGAAGCAGCGCAGATTGAATTAGAGATTTCAAAATTACAATTATACGATGCCATAGAGGAAATTAAATCTGCGGGACAAAAAGCTATTTTGTCTTTTGCGGAGGGTGATGATGCTAAGATGTTGCTTATGGCACTCAAAAGGTTTACCAAATTTAATACTTTCAACCTTAAAGAGTCAGGTAGAATGATAGCTGATAAAGTCATTGAAGAAGGTGAGTTTTGTTTCTAGTTGTGATGAAATGCAGAACTGGTGAAAGCCAGTTCTGCTATTTTATCAGTTATTTTTAAACCATTTTATAAAATTTCTCTTTTATATTAAGCTATAAATCAAACAGGATTAAATTCTTTGATTAAAGATTTTTTAATTTTAATCCATTAATAAGTATGCAGAAAGAAGAAATTATTAATCATTTCCAATCGAAAGTCCCTATAACCACTGATGACATTAACTGCTTTTTTGATCTAGTCGAATTTAAATCTGTTAAAAAGAATGAGCATATAGTAAGGCAAGGAGATTCATCTCTGTATTTTATTTTAATAAAGTCAGGTTGCCTCATGACATATTTTAAAGATAAACATGATCATAAGCATGCCATACAATTTGGTCAAGACATGTGGTGGACAGGTGATTTAGACGCTATTTTTAATAGCCATGAATCCAGTTATTCTGTAAAAGCGATTATGCCTTCTGAGGTGTATTTATTGAGTAAAGAAAATTTTGAGCAATTAATTCAAAAGTGCCCTGTTTTTGAAAAGTATTTTCGAATTCTATATCAAAATGCCTTGATAAGCCATCAAAAAAGAATTATTAGAAATATTTCCTATACCGCTGAAGAAAAGTATCTGGAGTTTGTGAAAATTCATCCTCGTTTAGAATTGATAGTTCCTCAAAAATACATTGCGTCCTATATGGGCATCACACCTGAGTTTTTAAGTAAGTTGAAACGCAAATTGGCTCAATCTTAAACTAAATTAAGATTTAAGTTCATATAGTAAACATTTGTTTGAAATACAGAACAACCTCTAACTTCTATGGTTAATTTCACCTAAACAAATTAAAATTTTACTACTATGAATCCGAACGAATATATCACGGGACTACACCACTTAACTGTAAGTGTTGGTAGCGCTCAAGAAGACATTGATTTCGTAACTCAGGTAATGGGGATGCGAATGATTAAGCAAACAGTATTATTTGATGGCTCAGCAAGTGTTTATCATTTATATTATGCAAATGCTGATGCTGAAGTAGGATCTGTTTGGACTACTTTTCCATTTAAAAAAGCAGGTGTTTACGGTAAAAAAGGTTCTGGTCAAATTGAAGTTTCTGGTTTTTCAGTTCACCCTGATTCCCTTCCTTTTTGGAAACAGCATTTAGATAAGCACAATGTAAAAAACTCTGGAATCTTAGAACGCTTTGGTCAAAAAATGATTCATTTTGAAGATCCATCTGGAGTGGGTATTGGTGTTTTCGGAGATGCCAACGACAACCGTAATGCGTGGTCAACAGATGAGATTTCTAAAGAGAATGGTATTAAAGGTATCCACAGTGCAGTACTATCTGTTAGAGAGGTAGAAATGATGGATAAATATTTAACAGAAACCTTAGGCTTTAATAAAGTAGGGCAGGAAGGTGATTATCACCGTTATCATATCAAAGACGGTGGAGCAAGAAGAGTTATTGAATTACACCATCAGCCAGATTTACCACAAGGAAGCTGGACATTCGGTGTTGGAATTCCTCACCACATTGCTTTTGCTACTGCAAACGATGAGCAAAGTGCTGAATTAAAAGCATATATTGAAGGTACTGGTTATACGGATGTGACTGAAATTAAGGATAGAAATTATTTCCATTCTATCTATACTAGAACTCCAGGTGGTCAACTATTTGAATTTGCTACTTCCGATATAGGATTTGCAGTGGATGAGCCAGAAGATTTATTAGGCCATGAGTTACTTTTACCACCATTCTTCGAAGATAGAAGAGAAGAATTGATTAAACCATTGGAGCCAATTCAAGTACCTGATTACTTAAGAGATAAATAATGAATTTTCATTTAGAAGAATCTCCAGTAAAATTAAATATCCCGAAGCAAGACGCTTCGGGATATGCTATTTTATGCCTTCATGGAAGAAATCAAACACCGGCTTTCATGCAGGATATTTTAAAGAAAATGGGTTGGGAAAATATACCTGTAATCTTACCCACAGCATCTGAAAAAGCCTGGTATCCTAAAGGCTTTATGGCCGATTTAAATGAAAATCTACCAGATCTTGATTATTCCTTAGAGACGGTTGAACATTACCATAAAGAATTAAATGATTTAGGATATTCAGATGAAAACATCATATTGATGGGCTTTTCTCAAGGAGCTTGTTTGATGGCTCAATATGCACTTTTACATCCTAATCGATATAAATCGATCATTATTTTTACAGGAGGTTATATAGGACAGGATGAAATAGATTGGAAATTCAAAGGAGATTTTGAAGAAACTCCGGTATATATTACTACTTCAGAAATAGATGAATGGGTACCTGTTTCAAGAACTAAAGAAACAGCAAATGAATTCAATAGACTAAATGCTAAGGTTGAATTGAAAATATTTGAAAAAAGACCTCATGAAGTTTCAGAAGAAGAAATTAAAGCTACTGCTAATTATTTATAAGCAGTAGCTTTTTTTTATAAGCTATTTTTAAAAGGAGCTCCAGTACTCTTCTCTATACTTTCTACAGTTTCACCCGGCATTAATTCAATTAATTCAAATCCTTCATTTCCTATTCTAAAGACAGCCTTATCTGTAATAACAATATCCACTGCTTGCATAGCCGTTACTGGTAAATTACATTCTTTAACAAGCTTAGGACTTCCATCTTTATTAAGATGACTCATGGTAATGATTAATTTTTTAGCTCCAGATGCTAAATCCATGGCACCACCAACTCCTAGTAAAGGTTTGCCTGGAACAGCCCAGTTTGCTAAGTTTCCTTTTTCATCCACTTCTAATCCTCCCATTATTGCCACATCAACATGTTTTCCTCTAATCATCCCAAAAGAAGTGGAGGTGTCAAAATAACTAGCACCTTTAATAGCAGTAACCGGAATTTTTCCGGCATTTACAGGATTGACCATTGCTCCTGAACCATCAGAAGGCTCTGGACCTACACCCAACATTCCATTTTCGGTATGTAGCACAATTTCATCTTCAGCTTTAATAAGATCAGCCACAAGCGTAGGAATTCCGATTCCCAAATTCACTATATCTCCTTTGCTGATCTCTTTTAATGCTCTTCGCGCAATATTCATTCTGGTTTCACCTGCTTTTTTGCTTCCAACAGATGCAGAGGATCCTAAGTTTTCCTCTTTTAGCTTTGATTCAACCAAAAAGTCCACAAAGCAAGCCTGAGTATGAATATGATTAGGGTCTAGTTCTCCTACTTCTACAATTTCTTCTACTTCTGCAATTACCAAATCTGCAGCTGTTGCCATGGCAGGATTAAAATTCTGTTCTGTCATTCTATAGGTCAGATTCCCGGCTTTATCAGCTTTCCAGGCACGAATAAAAGCAACATTTCCTCTAATAGAATTCACAAATACTTGTTCCACTCCATTCAGGACTTTTGTTTCAAGCTCCTTTGCCAAAACAGTTCCAGCTGCGGTAGGAGTGAAAAATCCTCCGATACCCATTCCACCGGCCCTGATAGCTTCTCCTAATGTTCCCTGTGGCAACAATGCATAATCAACCTTACCATCTTGAGCCCATTTTACAGCATTGGGGTTACTTGTAAAATAAGAACCAATCATTTTTTTGAGCTGACCATTGGTAAGCAATCTATCTCCCCCTAAACCTGGTTCTCCTACATTATTACCAATATAGGTTAACTGCTTGGTATCCGTTTCTGCCAGAGCATGCAGTAAATTCACCGGTGCTCCTGTCATACCAAATCCACCACATAAAATGGTGTCATTTGATTTTACTTTTTTTGCTGCTTCTTGAGCAGTAATAATTGGAACATTTTTCATCTTATTTCCCTAAAATTTTTTCAAATGCATTTTTTAAATCACTTTCTGCATTTTGACTTACTTCCTTTGCTCTAAATGCTATGTGATAATCTGGCCTAATTAATAAACAGCCAGAATCTTTAATATCTCTAACTTCTGCCCATGCGCCATACAAATCAGTATAATCTCTGTCTGGGCCAATCTGAACAGTTTTGATATGGATACCAAGAGATTTACTTAGCTCTTTGGCAGCTTCAATCCATTTTTCACCTCCAATACTTGTAAATAATGTGAATTCTCCTTTTCCTGATACATCTAAGGTAGAAACCTTATGCCCGTTCTCACCTAGCCAAACATGGGGTAAATGTGCTCCCGGTCTTGTGGAGGCTTGGTAATACAATTCTTTATCTCTTTTAAATTCTTCTTCAGGGCTACCATCAGCTATGGTAGCATTTGAGTTATATCTTTGATTCATTTCTACGCCATGGCAGTTGAATTCATAGGATTTCAATGCAATAGCCTTTCTTAAATCTTCTCTTTGCTTTTCAGAAGTTGGATTATTATCCTTTAACTTCTCCATATTTGCCCTCATCTGTTCAGGTTTAATATCTTCACCCAAACCTAATGATTGGAATATTGGACCAAACTCTTCAATACTTTTATTCGCTCTATCTACTATTTGCTTTGCTATTGGCCCTCTTTCATCTTGATAACTTTCTAATAGTGATTCATTCGCCTCACCTTTGATTACTTTAGCAAGCTTCCAGCTAAGATTAAAAGCATCTTGTATTGAAGTGTTAGAACCTAAACCGTTTGAAGGTGGGTGTCTGTGGATAGCATCACCCATGCAAAATACTCTTCCTTCAGATATTTTTTTGGCATAACAATGATTTACCGTCCAGGTTGAAGTTTGTGTTATTTCTATAGGAATACTATCATCGCCAACTAGCTTGAAAGCAATTTCTTTTGCTAAATCATCATTTACTTCTGGTGGACCATCGTTGATGTCATACCCCCATACTATTAGCCATTCGTTCCAAGGTCTTACCATTCTAACCAATCCCATTCCAATTCCGCCTACATTAGAACCCGGCTGAAGCACCCAGTATAAAACACTTGGACGATGAGCAACATATTTGCTTAAGTCCATTTTGAAAACAATATTCATGCTTCCACCAACTCCCATTTCACCCTCGTAAGGAAGACCTAAGTTTTCTGCTACTTTACTATTACCTCCATCAGCACCTACTAGATATTTAGCTCTTACTGTAAATTCTTCATCTGCTAGCCTATCTCTGCAAGTGACGGTAACTCCATTATCATCTTGCACATGACTTACATATTCTGTGTCGAATTTGAATTTTGAGCCCGTTCTCGCTGCAGCACCTACTATGATGGGTTCTGCTAAGTTTTGTGGTATATCACATATTTTTGAAGGACTTGCTAAAGTATAATCTGCCATTCTATTTGGATGGTTTCCCCAAGAATATAATCTACCTAATTCTTCGCCAGCCAAACTAGTACAAAACACATTATTCCCCATTAATTCTTGTGGGACGGCTTTTTCAATTACCTCTTCTTCAATTCCAAGGTCTCTGAATACCTCCATTGTCCTTTGATTTGTAATATGGGCTCTAGGGGAATTGGCTAGCCAACCATATTTTGTAACCACCATATTTTTAATCCCATATTTACTTAAAAGAGCTGAAGTGGTAGATCCTGCTGGGCCGCTTCCCACAATAAGTACATCCGTTTCGTATCTAGCTTTTTCCATAGCGTTTTTTCTAAATGTTTATATAAAGAACATAAGTTTAATAATAAAACAAAAGTTTGAAATAATTGTTTATAAAAAAAATAGACGTCAAATGAGAAACTTAACTGAAGAAAACCTTACCGATATCGTATTGCAGAAGATCAATAGCGATGATCCTAGAAGTCAAGAAATCCTAACTAAATTGGTAAAGCACCTACATGCTTTTATCAAAGATTTAGAGCCTACAGAAGAAGAATGGTTTAAAGCAATAGACTTTTTAACTAGAACGGGTCAAAAATGTGATGATAAACGTCAAGAGTTTATTTTGTTATCTGATGTTTTAGGCGTGTCAATGCTAGTAGATGCTATCAATCACAGAACTCAGCAAGACGCCACTGAAACTACAGTAACAGGGCCATTTCATGCACCAGCCATGAATATGGAAATGGGAGATAATATTGCGAGAGGTAAAGAAGTAGAAACAGGTGAACCGGCTTTATTTAGAGGTAAAATTTTAGATCCAGAAGGAAAGCCATTGAAAGGGGCTACAATAGATGTTTGGCAATCTAATGATGATGGTTTTTATGATATTCAAGATAGTTCTCAACCTGAGATGAATTTAAGAGGGATTTTCACTACGGATGAATCAGGAGAATTTTGGTTTAAATCAATTAAGCCTTCTCCATACCCAGTTCCAACTGATGGTCCAGTAGGTGAAGTGCTGAGAGCTTCTGGCAGACATCCAATGCGTCCTGCTCATATTCATTTCTGGATTGAAGCTGAGGGCTATCAAACTTTAATTACTCATATTTTTGTAGAAGGAGACGAATATTTAGATTCTGATGCCGTGTTTGGTGTAAAAGAGTCCTTAATTCTAGATTTTCCTTTAAATGAAAGTAAGGAGGATATGGATAAATACGGTTTTAAATCGTCATTCTACGATGTTGAATATGATTTTAAATTGGTGAAGAAATAAGTTAAGGTCAAAATACTTATTCAAGATGGTATAGCCAGTATTTTACTGCCAATTTAATTCGGTCATTTTCACTTTAAATCTGCACATTTGTAAGATGGAATCTATCAAAAAATCTGATTTTGTTCAGTCTCTGGAAAAGGGATTAAACGTAATTGCTTCATTTGATCCAGAGAATCAAAGCATGACCTTAACTGAAGTCGCTAAAAAAGTAGATTTGACTCGTGCTAATGCACGTAGAATTTTGTTAACCTTACAGTATTTAGGTTATGTTCAATGTGAAGACGGTAAAAAATTTAGTTTAAGTCCAAAAATTCTTACCCTTGGTTATTCTTATTTATCTGGCTTGCCATACCATGAAATTGCAAAGCCTTTTTTGAGGCAATTAGCAGATCAGGTAAATGAATCTTGTTCTATGTCGGTGCTTGATCAGAATGATATAGTATATGTAGCGAGAGTTCAAACGAATAGAATTATGACCTTAGCTTTAGGAATTGGAACCCGCTTACCAGTTTATGCTACCTCAATGGGAAGAGTACTATTGTCAAGGATGGAGGATGAAGATTTAAGGGAATACCTTCACAATCTTAAAATTGAAAAGTTAACTGAGAACACGATTACAGATCCGGATAAGCTTTTTGAAAGAATTAAATTAGTAAGAAATAGAGGTTGGGCAATTGCAGATCAGGAATTAGAAATAGGAGTGCGGTCAATAGCTTGCCCGATTAAAGATAAAAGTGGAAAAACCATTGCCGCATTAAACATAAGTGGGCATGCCAGCAGAGTAAGTAAGGATGAAATGCAGGAGAAATTTTTACCACCTTTAAAGAGTACAGTAGTTCAAATAGAAAACGCAATACATAAATTATAGATTATGAATTTTACGTATACATCATATCCTAATCAAGTTTATTTTGGAAAAGGTAAAACCGATGAATTACCGAATATCTTAAAAGATTACTCCAAAGTAATGGCGATGGGAGAGGAACGTTGGGAACCTCAAATTAAGAAAGTAGCAAAAGAGATTGGTGAAGAAAACCTTTATTATTTTCCAGAGATCATACAGCATGTACCCCAGTCATTAGTGGATAAGGCGATGATTAAGCTAAAGGAAGAAAAACCAGATGTACTATTGGCCTTTGGGGGAGGTTCTGCTGTTGGGCTTGCTAAAGCTTTAGCCTTAGAAACTGATATTCCTATTATTGCAGTACCTACAACCTATTCAGGTTCTGAGCAAACCAATATTTGGGGCATTAGCACAGAGGAGGGCAAAACAACCGGAAAATCTATGAAAGTTATGCCGAAAGTAGTCGTGTATGATCCTGATCTGACATCCAGTTTACCCTTGAGTTTAGCTGTAACTAGTGGTATGAATGCTATGGCTCATTTAATGGAGGCTATTTACGCTCCAAATGGAAATCCTGTAACTCGACATCATGCATTATTAGGAGTTGAATATATTAAAAAGGGATTGGAGATATTAGCAAAAGAAAAGCAATTAACGGAAGAAGCTAATACCGATATTCAATTTGGAGCTTATCTAGCTGGTAAGTGCTTATGTGAAGTGAGCATGTCATTACACCATAAAATGGCTCATGTTTTAGGGGGTAGCTTTAAATTGGAACATTCTTATGTTCATACAGTACTTCAGTCTTTTGTACTTAAATATCAGTGGGATTCCTTATCTGATGAAATTAAAACTGATTTTAGACAAGTATTGGGTCATAATCCAGCCCATAAATTACAAGAATTGTCAGGTAATGCGGGCGGACCAACAGATTTAAAAAGTATTGGGTTTAAAATTGATGATATCGAAAAAGCAGTAGAAACTGTTTTGGCAAAACCTTACGAAAATGTAGCGCCATTAGATAAATCAAAATTAGTTGATATGCTGCATCATGCATATGAAGGAAGTTTAGAGGGTTGATTTGGATAGGCTTCCAAATCAACCACTTTTATTAACTATTTTTTGGGAGCAGTTATTATTTTATAATTCTGTTTACCATTCTTTATCAGAATTTTTTCAGTGTTAAAGCCTACTACTTCCCCTTGCTCATTTGCCGGAAGCATTTCTTGTTTTACTGCAGGAAAGTGATTTGAATTAACTACGAAAAAAATATCAGAGATTTTTAGTGTTTTTGTTTGGTAACCATTGCCTTCAATATACGAAACTTTAGCCTCATTTTTATTTAAATCATCTATTAAAGCTTTCCGACCATCTGACAGGAAAATGGGATCATACTGCTTAACATTGTGCCAATACTTACCTAATGGAATTGAACCAAGTAACTTTGCATCTTCGGTTCTTTTTCTCAGGTAATTTTCCCTAAACTCAGTACTCATGGGATTGTCTTGCGTCTCATTAATAGAAATTATGTCGGCATGCACTGTGAAGAGTTGTTTTTTTACGATGCCAAAGTAAATGCTCGTTTTTTTATCAATAACATAGTTTATATATCGCTCATTAGGAGCTAGGAATCTGCTACTTTCTAAATTCTGTTTTGCTTGATTTATTAAATCATCTTTCTTACTGATGCCAATTCCAAAAATTATTAATGAACTAGCCTGCCCCATTGCAGATTCTTTATATGTAAAATTTGATTCCACGAGGTTAGAGCTGATATTTCCTTGATGTAGGGAATAGCAGCTGCTTGTAATTAGTGCTATAAATAGGCAGAAAATCGGAAGATTGAATTTTTTCATTTTTATTAATTATGGTTGAATGCATTAATTTGTACTCTATCCATTGGATATAAAATCAATAATACTTAAAAAAGGGTTTGGATACCAATCATTACAGTAAAATTAATGTCATTTTTTATTTTGGCTATTGTAAGATATTGTTTTGTTTGAAAAGACTCGAAACTTTCTTTTTGGAAAATAGTTGTATATACATATATTGTTGTTGTATTAATTAATTTAGAATGTCAAATACATTACATTTATTTGAAAACACCATTTTTGAAGGTACTGCTGTAAATGAAGCAAAACATGCGATCATCATGACACATGGTAGAGGAGATGATGCTTCCAAAATGCAGCAATTAGTAAAGAGCTTAAACTTAGTTGATCAAACTGCCATAGTTTACCCTATTGCTACTAATAACACATGGTATCCTACAGGCTTTATGAAGGATTGGGAGGAGAACCAACCATGGCTTGATTCCGCTCTTGAAAATTACGGTACTATCATCAAGTATTTAAATGAGCAAGGTGTTGATACTGAAAATATTTTTCTTTTAGGTTTCTCGCAAGGTGCATGTTTAACATTAGAATATGCTACCCGAAACGCAGAAAAATATGCAGGTATAGCCATTCTTAGTGGAGGGTTAATCGGTCCACAAATTCAAATGAATCATTATAAAGGTGATTTTAAGGGTACGGAAGTTTTGATAGGATGTAGCGATATAGATCATCATATTCCGGAATCAAGACTTCACGAATCAGATGAGGTGCTAAGCTCTATGGGTGCTAATGTTGATAAAAGAATATACCCAGGAATGGATCATATGATAAATGATGATGAAATTAAGAAAGTAAATGAAATGTTGGCATCATTAAAATAAATCAGAATGAACTTTAAAGGAATAATAAAAGGATTACATCATATTACGGCTACCGTTAATGATGCTCAAGAAGACTATGATTTTTATACAAAATTATTAGGTCAAAGATTAGTGAAGGAAACTGTAAACTTTGATAATGAGAAGGTTTACCATTTTTATTATGGTAATGAAATCGGTGCGCCTTCTACTATTTTTACAACTTTTCCTTATAAAGATCAGGGCGTAAGAGATGGAATTATTGGATCAGGACAAGTATTTGAAACCGTTTTTTCTGCACCTGCTAATAGTCTACAATATTGGGAAGATAGGTTAAAGAAACATAATGTAGACGTTTCAAAGACCAATTTATTCGGAAAAAAGAAATTAACCTTTAAAGACCCATCAGGATTGAATTTAGCAATTATTGAAGATGGAGAAGATGAAAGAAGCCCCGTTTGGAAATCGGATGAAGTACCTACTGAACAAAATATTATCGGGATTCATCATGTTGTATTAGCTATTGAGAATGTAGAGGAGACTTTAAAGTTTTTAGAAGTATTTGGATATGAATCTACCCAAAAGGAAGGTGATTTTACTTTATTGAATTCTTCAATTGGAGGTGCGGGTAATTCTTTGGTTGTTATGGATGCTAAAGGCTTACCAGTAGGTAAAAATGGTTTAGGAACTGTGCATCATGTGGCTCATAGAGTAGAGAATATTGATGAATCACTTAAAATTAAAGATTATCTAGAAAATGAACTTGACTTAAAAGTTACTGAAGTAAAAGACAGAAAATATTTCCAATCTATTTATTTCAGAATACCAGGAGGAGTATTATTCGAAATTGCTACCGAAGGACCTGGTTTTATGGTGGATGAATCGAATGAGGAATTAGGAAGCTCACTAAAATTACCAGATTGGCAAGAGGAAAGAAGAGCAGAAATTGAAGCAGGCTTACTGGATTATGAAAGATAAAATAGCAAGACTTGCAGCTATTAAGAACAATGCCATTGCATTTTATGAAATGGCATTTACTGGAAACCCCTCTAAGGCAGTTAAATTGTATGTGGGGGATCAATATATTCAACATAATCCTTTGGTAGAAAATGGTACTGATGGGTTTATTAGATATTTTGAGAAAATGCAAGTGAAGTTTCCTGATAAACAAATTGATTTTGTAAGAGCCGTAGCGGAAGATGATTTGGTAGCACTTCACACCCACCAAGTTTGGGCTGGAGATGGAGAATATATTACTATGGACTTTTTCAGATTTGATGAAAAAGAGAAAATAGTTGAACATTGGGATAGCATACAAAAGATACCATCAGAGTCAGCCAATCTTAATACCATGTATTGATTTCAAATTCTCAGATTACTATAAGATGCAAAAATCAAATTTAATATTAATGATGGTGGTGTTTTTAGCGGGCGCCATATTACCTATTCAGGCTGGGTTTAACATACAAATTGGTAAAGCCGTGCAACAGCCTGTGTTTGCTGCATTTGCTTCCTTTTTAATTGGGACAGTAGCACTATTTTTATATTTATTAGCTGTCCGTTTTAATTTTTCAAGCATTATCGCTACTCAAACCGTTTCTCCATTATTTTGGACAGCAGGGATTTTAGGAGCTTTCTATGTGGCTTCCGTAATTATTATTGCACCACGCCTAGGGACAGCCCTAACATTCTCATTAATAGTTGGAGGTCAAATGATTATATCATTAATTTTAGACCACTTTGGCTTATTAGGTTTTTCAATAAAAGAAATTAATTGGCAAAGAATACTTGGCGTTATATTCCTGGTTTTAGGCGTTTTATTAATTAGAAAGTATTAAGCTATTCCGTTAGATTAAAAGTTGAAATGTAGAAATTTGGATCAACCATAATATCTGTGTTTTCAGGGAGATTTTCTAATGTTTCATAGCTTTTGGAATTAGGAACCAGCCATTCTTCTTCCCCATTGATAAAAATGCGAATAGGCATTTTAAAATCTTCAACTGTATTTTCCCATTTATAAAGGAGCTTGTTGTCCAGTATTCTGTAGGTAAAAGTAGGAATTAGTGTAGTTCTTAAATATTGGTCAAATACAAAGCTCAAAGTATCTCCATAAGCCTTTTCGATATAGTCTTCAATTTGCTGTGTGCTTACCGTTTGATGGTAGAATACCTCATTTAAACCTCTTAAGGTTTTACGCCATTTCTTATCGTCATCAAATAATTGACGTATTGTGTGAAGCATATTGGCTCCTTTATAATACATATCTCCAGAACCTTCATGAGACACACCATATTGCCCTATTATGGGTCTATCATTAGATATGGAAGATCTTACCCCTCGCACATAAGCATTGGCAGCTAATGAATCGAAATGATAATCTAAAAATAAATTTTCTGAATAATGGGTAAACCCTTCATGAATCCACATATCCGCTACATCATTATGGGTTATGTTATTTGCAAACCACTCATGACCAGATTCATGAATGATAATAAAATCAAATTTTAATCCCCAGCCCGTTTGGCTTAAATCTCTTCCTCTGTAGCCATTTTTAAATTCATTCCCATAGGTTACTGAACTCTGATGCTCCATTCCTAAATAAGGAGCTTCAACTAATTTATAGCTATCTTCATAAAAGGGATAAGGCCCGAACCAATATTCAAAGGCTTCCAACATTCGGGGCACTTCTTTAAACTGCTTTTTGGCTTTTGCCAGATTGTAGCTTAATACCCAGTAGCTGCAGTCCAATACACCTTTTTCACCTTTGTACTTTTCTTCAAAATTTACATAATCCCCAATGTTGAGATTGACTCCATAGTTATTGATGGGATTACTTACAAACCAATTATAAGTTCTGCTATCTCCCAGATCTTCAACTTTTCTAAGTCGGCCGTTAGAAACATCAACTAAGGGCTTTGGGATATTTACACTAATCAGCATGCTATCGGGTTCATCATAGGGATGCTCCTTGCATGGCCACCAAATACTAGCTCCTATACCTTGATTTGAGGTAGCAATAAAATGTTGATTATTTTTATCCTTTTTCCAGGAAAATCCGCCATCCCAAGGTGCATTTTTAGCTTTCCTGGGCTTACCTGAAAAATATACAATTAAATCTTGATAGCTATCTTTTGGTTGTGGGTCATGTAATTCAATAAAATGAGCTGCTCCTGTTGATTGATAAGCTAGTTTTTTTCCATTTTGAACCACGCTATCTATCTGCATTGGAGCTTGTAAATCAATTTGCATCACGTCATGAGATTTTAGAACTCTGTATCGAATCAAATTTGACCCCTCTATTTTTTGTTGATCAGGATGTACTTTTGTGCTTAAATGATAATAATTTAAATCCCACCATAGTCTTTCTTCAGTTAAACCTCCTTTTAAGCTATCTGCTTTTGTGAATACTTTTTGGGCTGAAGTTGTAAAATAAATTGTAGAATAAATCAGTATGGTAAGTAGTATGTTTTTGATGTTCATCATAAACTAGGTGATTGAAATTCAATTAATTAATTAGTAAGTCATGCAAAATCCATCACTAATAGTTACTATATTTAGTATGCAAATACCTAAATGTAGGTATTTCGATGAAATTTTTTCAAATTTCTT
Source organism: Marivirga arenosa (assembly GCF_030503895.2). Lineage (GTDB taxonomy): Bacteria > Bacteroidota > Bacteroidia > Cytophagales > Cyclobacteriaceae > Marivirga > Marivirga arenosa. The sequence goes on along the minus strand of NZ_CP129970.2, from coordinate 115,581 downwards.
GTGATTTCCTCATCTTGCGCATGTATGAAAAACTCCATTTTTGTAATTCTATTAATCTTTGGCTTTTCTGCTATTATCTCAACGCAAAGCTATGCCCAAAGCTCATGGGAAGATTCATTTTCTGCACTACAGCAAGCTCAAAATGAGAATAAGCTTGAATTGGCTAATTCTTTATTAGAAAAGGCACTCCAACAAGCTGAAAAAACCTATGGTGAGGTACACCAAGCCTATGTGCTCACATTACACTTAGGGGTGAAATTGTCTTTTCAAACTCAGGATTATAAATATGGATTAGAATTAGCTCAAAGAGAATTAGAGTTGATGAATGATGTTACATTCGATCAACAAATACAATTTTATATTCAGCTTATTAATTTTTTAGCTCAACTTAATATTCAACTCGAAAATACTGATGAAGCAATTCAGTATTCGAAGGATTACATGGAATTGCTAAAAAAGGAAGATCCAAATTCTCTGAATCAAGCTTTAGCAACTTATGATTATGCTTCACTACTATATCAAAACCAAGATGATAAAGCATTAGAGTATTTTCAAAAAGCCTTACCTGAACTTGTTCAATTTACAGCTCAAGCCGGAACGCAATATTTGAATGCCCTTTATTATGTTGCATCATTGGTACAAGAAAAGGGTCAGTTAGATCAAGCCGCTAATTACTATGATAAGGTAATCGGGATCACTCAGGATAACAACTTACAAAACTCTGATCTCTGGAAAATCTCAGCCTACCAAAGAGCTTTAATTTATCAAGAAAGTAGTCAGAATGATAGAGCTATAACATTTTATGAGATATTGATTTCCCAATTAGAAAAGGATGGAGAAACTGAAAAGGATTTATATGTCAGTGCAAAAAATAATCTAGGAGTTTTATATCAAAAAACTGGACAAACTAAAAAAGGAGAATCCTTACTGGCTTTAAGTGGTGATGATTTACAGAGTCAATTAAATAGTGCCGCTATTGCTTATAATAATGGTGATTATGAAACTGCATTAAACCTTTATACCATTGCTAATGACTCACTGGAGATACAGACAATAGAGGACAGTCTTCAATCCGTAAAAATATTAGCTCAAAAAGCCTTGGTATTTAAATCTATGGGTCAATTAGATTCTGCTTTAAATTTACTGCTAGCTTTAGAGGCTGACATACTTAAAAATATAGCCGGAAGGCAGGAGGAGAAAGCGCTAGCTTATAAAAATACTGGAGATCTTTATCTTGAATTAGCTGATTTTGATTCAGCTGAATTATATCTGAATAAGGCTCTTGCTCAATTTGAAGGCAATGATAAATTCAAAACAGAAATCCAGATACAAACTAGAAATAGCTTAGGGGTTTTAGAGCAGAATAGAACCAATATTGAAAAAGCTGCTTCGTACTTTACTCAAAATTTGAAGCAAATTGAAGAAACCCTGGGTAAGCAAACGGTAGAATATGCCAATACCTTAAATAACTTAGGTTCTTTAAGATTAGAAGATAGTGATTACGATTTAGCAGCTTCATATTTTGAAGACGCTGGAAAGATCTTCAGGTCTATTTTTGAGGAGGAACATGAAAACATAGCGAGAACCTACGAAAATTTAGGAGCTGTTGCGCAAAGTAGATCTCAATACAGAGTAGCAGATTCTTTATATCAATTAGCTGAAAAAACTTATACAGCAAGTTTGGGAAGTGAGCATCCCGCATTATTGAATGTGAATTCAAAATTAGCTTTAGTGAAATTGGCTGAAGCTGATTATCCAAAAGCAGAGCGCTACTTTAGGCAGTCCTTAGATTTATCAAAGCTAATTTTTGGAGAGCAAAGTGCTGCTTATGCTGATGCCTTATCGGGTATGGGTTTATATTATCAAAGCACAGGGAATTTAAGGGAGGCAAAAAATAATCTTCAAAAGGCCATCGAAATTTATATCAAAAAACTTGGTAAGCTTCATCCATCTTATGTTACCTCTATAGAAAATCTATCTTCTATTTATCAAAGTGAGGGTAATGTTAAAGAAGCCCTTCCCTTGCTGAATGAGGCTCTAGAGATGGATTCGATAATCTATGGAGTTAACCATCCTAAATATGCTACTACCTTACACAACTTAGCTTCCTTATATTTGAGCAATGAAGATTTTAATAAGGCAGAAGACTTCTATGAAAAATCATTGGTAATTGATGAAAAAGTATACGGTAAAGAAAATCCCGTTTATGCTAGTACTCAATATAATCTTGCTGTTTTATACCAAAAGCAGGATCAATTTGATAAAGCAGATTCTTTATTTGCTAGAGTTACAGATTTAAGAAAAGAAGTATTAGGAGATAATCATCCAGACTATATCTTTACCCTATATGGTTGGGGTATTTTAAAGCAAGTAGAAAATGATATAGACTCAGCCTATAATTTATTTGCAACTGCTGTTGATAGCTACTTATTTCTTTTCAAAGAATATTTTCCTTCCATGAGTGAAAGTGAAAAATCTGCCTTTTACCATAAGGTAAATCCAGTTTTTGAAGCCTATAAAGATTTTGCACTTGAAAACTACACTAAAATCCCTAAGCTGAAAGAAGATTTATTTGACCTGCAATTGTCTACCAAAGCAATGTTATTGAATGCTTCGGCTAAGATGAGAAATAAGATCTTAAATAGTGGAGATGAGGAGCTGATTTCATTATTCAAACAATGGCAATCTAAGAAAGAAAAAGCAATCCAATATTACTCTTACACAAAAGATGAATTAGAGGAACAAAATATTGATTTAGATGAATTGGAGGTTTCCATTAATAATATGGAAAAAGAATTGAGTTTGAAGTCTAATTTATTCAATGCAGGTTTTGGAGCAGACAGTATAAACTGGAGAAAATTAAAAGCAAGCTTAGCACCAAATACTGGTGTGGTTGAGCTAGTAAGAGTTAAGAAGAGTTTAAGAAATGATTCCATTATATATGCAGGTTTGATTTTGACTTCCGATATGACGGAACCTGAAATTGCAATTCTACAAGAGGGAAGAAGAATTGAACAAAAATATTTTAATGCCTATCAGAATTTGATCAAGTTTAAATTGATGGATAAAATTTCTTATGAGAACCTTTGGGAATGGGTAGATGAAAAGATTCCAGAAAATTTAGATAAGCTATTCATCAGTCCAGATGGAATTTATAATAAAATAAATATCAATACACTTTACAGCGAGAACTTAGATCAATATCTTCTTGAAAAAGAGAATATCAGAATTATTACAAGTTCTCGAGATTTGATTAAGCAAAATGAAATCCCAATACCTAAAACTGATTTGGCAGTTGATTCTGCTGGTGAAAGTTCAGATTCAGTGATGATTGCTGATGATTTAGATTTGAGAAGTAAAACGCCAACTTTAGTGCTAATTGGATCACCTGATTTTTCTTTAGGAAGATCAGAAGACGAGATGAATTTAACAGCCGAAACGGTAGGGTTAATGAGGAATTTCAGTGGTGGTATTCCAAGACTCCCGGGTACCAAAAAGGAAATTAACGCCATTGATTCTATGACTAGGTCAAGCAATTGGCAAGTGAGGAAATATTTAGAAAAAGATGCAAATGAAATTTTGATAGATAGCATCTCAGCACCAAATATATTACATATTGCTACCCATGGCTTCTTTAAGACTTATGATGCTGATAAAAAGATTTCAGGAGTAGAAAATCAAGGTAAAGAAGAGAATCCATTATTAAGATCTGGTATATTGCTTTCAGGTGCTTCAATCGGTCTTGCTGGAGGCTTACCTTATGAAAATAGTTTTGAAGATGGCTTACTTACAGCCTACGAAACTATGAATCTTAATTTGGATGATACCGAATTAGTAGTGTTATCTGCTTGTGAAACAGGTTTAGGAGATGTAAAAAATGGAGAAGGAGTTTATGGACTTCAACGTGCATTTTTGGTAGCAGGAGCAGATAATCTAATCATGAGTCTATGGACTGTCAATGATTATACAACTCAACTTTTAATGACAGAATTTTACAAACATTGGACAGAAGGGGATGATAAATTTTCAGCCTTCAGGAAAGCACAAATGAAAATTAAGGAACAATTTCCACAACCCTATTATTGGGCAGCATTTACTATAATTGGAGAATAAGTATTTCTATGAACTATTATAATAAAATTTTTTTAATAATCGCATTGGTGTTTAGCGCATCTATTGCTTATTCACAATCCAAAAAGGATTCGATAGAACAAGTATTAGATTCAATATATCCTAAGACTATTGTAGCTGAAATCAGCTCCGATGAGTTTACAGAATATGCACCTAGTATTAGTGCGAATGGTCGGATTATGATATTCGAGTCTAATCAAAACGGACTCTGGAATCTTTATTTAACCAGATTTGAAGATGGTAAATGGATTGATGAAGTTCCCATTGATAGCGTTAATATGGCAGCAGATTCCAACGATGTAATCAGTGGCCCTAACTTTAGTTATGACGGTAATAGAATATATTTTCATGCTTCATTTGACGGAGGTTATGGAGCTGAGGATATATATTTTTCTGAAAGGGTAGGTGACAATTGGACTGAGCCAGAAAATATGGGGCCTGAAATTAATTCATCAAGCTTTGATGGTTTTCCAACTATTTCAACTGATGGAAAAACACTTTATTTCACTCGTAATAGTAAAAACATCCCAGAAGGCATAAATGAATTTTGCTATGAGATTTATGCTTCTCAAAAAACTGATTCTGGTTGGTCTGAACCAGAAGTTTTACCGTATCCTGTCAATTTAGGATGCGAAAAAGCTCCTAAAATCATGGCGGATAATAGGACTTTAATATTTGCTTCATTAAGGGAAGGAGGAATAGGAGGCTTTGATTTGTATCAGACCAGACTCAATGAAGATGGGGATTGGGTTAAACCAGTACCTCTGGAATATGTAAATACCACGGATGATGATTTATTTTCTTCCATCTCTGCATCTGGTGATTTAATGTACTTCTCAAAGCGTAATGATATATATAGTGTTGAAATTCCTCAGGAATTTAGACAGTTCCAAAATGTCACCCTTCAAGGTGTTATTCGAGATGCTGACAGTAAAGAGGGTTTATCAGCATCAATCAGGATTACAGATGCCAATACATCTGAAATCATTACCAGTTTTGATAATAACCCATCAGATGGTTTTTATTCTATTGTATTATCTGCTGGAAGAGCCTATAATTTAGAAGTAAGGAAAGAGGACTACAGCAGCGCTCTTTATTATTATGATTTGAGAGATATAGAGAGTTATCAGGAATATGAGCAGAATATTGATTTATTCACTACTGCCCACCTTAATGTGAATATTTATGATATTGAGTTGTATGATCCCTTAAAGTCTACTATCACAGTTAAAAATACATCCGGTCGAACGGTAGATATTGTAGAATCAGATGGTCAAAACTGGAAAACTAGAGTAGACCTACCTATTGGCAATGCCTATACTGTGGAAGTAGAAAGTGAAAATTTTAAATCTAAAAGTTTTTCAATTGACTTGACGGGTTTGATTTTATACCGTGTTTATGAAGAGGATATTGAGTTAATCCCTGAGAAAATTGGAGTTCCTATTAATGTAAATGATTTATTGAGTGGAGGGTCTGTTTCATCTTCTACCTTGATAATTCGCAATAAGACAAGAAATGAAGAGATTGTGATTTCTGGAAATCAAACCATTAATTTGAGGGTGGGAGACCGTTATATGGTGGAGGCTTCAAGTGATAGAGGTTATGCCTTTAACTCTACTGAAATTGAGATTTCGGATCAAGGTAAATTGCAAACCATTGATGAAAGCACTGGTGAGATTAAAGAAGATAGTAAAGGAGTTGAATTAAAACTGCAACCTTTAGCTAAGGATGCTAACCTGACCTTAAAGGATATCTACTTTGAATCAAATAAATCAGACTTATTTGAAAGTAGTTTTGAAGAGCTAGATAGGGTTATAAAACTAATGAAATCATATCCTACAATGAAAATTGAGATTGCTGCACATACTGATGATATTGGGGCGGCTGCTTATAATGTACGACTATCTAAACAACGGGCCAATAGTGTAATCAGTTATATCACGAGTAATGGCATTGAGGAAGATAGATTAATTTCACAGGGTTACGGAGAATCCAAGCCTGTGGTGCCTAACGATTCTGAGGAAAATAGAGCCAAGAATCGAAGAGTAGAATTAAAAATATTAGACATTCAATTGGCGCAAAATGATTAAGAACATGAAGAAGTTACTATTTATCATATCGTTATTCATCTTATTGCCTAAAGTAAATTATGCTCAATTAGAGCTTGATTATGATGATGATATCAATCCTTATTTTTTAGGGGATAGCATAGATTTGGTATTTCCACTTTTATTTGATTTTTTCAAAAGTAATAATGAACATCCTGCAACTAATATTCAGTTAGCTTTAATATTTCAAGAACGCTACAAAAATGCTCATCCTATTTCGGATTATGAATCAGCTATTGCTAATGCAGAAAGAGCCAAACTATTATTTGGTCGATCTAGAGATTTGATTGACGACCGAGAGGTAAGAAGAAATGAGTGGTATTATCCAAACTTTACTAATGAATTTAAAAGAAATGGGAAACCAGTGTTAGAATTTGAGGCGGTTCAATCTGTTTTTGAGCAAGGCTATAAAGAAGCTGATTCATTCTTAGTGCATATGCCACCTATTTATGATAATTTCATGAAGATGGTAGAGCAATATGATTTGGCAGCGAAAAACTTTGTCCGAATAAACGGGGACTACAATTCACTCAAGGATATTTATCTCCTTTTTGATGAAGATCTAAAAGCTCGATTTGATTTGGTGAAAAACAGTTATGATTCAACGCTGTACTATTTCAAAGCCTATAAAGATGCAGCTAGCAAATATCCTCCCTTTGAACTCGATCAGCAGTTGTCATTTAATCAAATTAAAACATACCGTTTAGACGGATTGGTGATCCAAACAGACTTTTTGGTGAACAATATTAAATTGTGGGATTATACTTCTTGGGTGAATGAGGTAAAAAATGTAATCGATACTGAGATAGATCAATTGAGAAAAGATATTACTCAAATTGAAGACAAGCTTGATGATAGTTTTGATCAGATGGAAAATTGGCAGCCAAATGATTCAATTGATATCGATCCTATAGAAAGGAAATCAATTTACAGGATTAGAAAGTATGATTTGAATTCACCAGTGGCTAATCTTTTCCAATATAAAGATGATAAGCTGGATTTGATTAATGAACAAAAGAGTTTAGCAGTCTACGATACTGCTGAAGAGATATCTTTACAAGTCAAATTATACACCATAAATCGAGTATTTCAGCAGACTATCCAATTGGAAAATGCCTTAGAAAGTTACAATGAGCAAATTGCCTTGAGTGATCTTAATAAAAACAAAGACTTCTACCAACAATATTATGGAGGAGTTGAGGGGTTTAAAGAATATTTTAAATCTGAATCTGGTGAATTATTAAAGATAAGGGGAGAAACTGCTAATAGATTGAAAACTCAAATTGTGGAGCAGTTTGAAAAACCCTTTGCTCAGGAAATCCCAACCTTTAGAAGGCTGAAATTTGAATGGCAAAATCCAGAAAATGAATATGATTCACTTCCTAAAAATATAGCGTATATCAATCACTCAGTTACTAATGTAAATGAGCTGGAATATTTTGGAGGATATTATTTTAATCAGGATAGTGTTCCTCAAGCATTTTATGCTGCTAGAAATGATACAAAAGTTAGATGGTATAATGCTGTTCCTTCATTATATCAATCCAATAAAGCCTGGCAGCAAATTAATGATATTTCAGTTGCAGGTGGAGGCGATCTAAATTTTTTATTGTATGAAAGTCATGTTGATTCATTAGATTTCATTAACCACATAGTGGTGGCAGATGAAAACGGAAAAATAAAAAATGACATAGAAATTGATACTCAAGAAAAGCCTCTTGAATTAACTGCTTTAAGAAATAGTAATCTTCAGTTAGCCTTATATCAGGGAGATGGGTTAGGAGATGCTATATGGCCGAATTTCCTAACTGTGGTGAAATTTAATCCTGATAGTACAGATTATGTTATAAAAGAAATTGACATCAATGGAAAATATGAAGGGATATTTCAAACGGAGGAAGGAATTATATTGGTATCCTCATCAGAGGATAAAATGAATATTCATGCTACACTTTTTGATGTGGATTTTAATTCGCTAAAGAAGCAATCCTATTCTTTCAAAGAGGACTTTGAAATCCATTATCATTACCAATTGAGTGATGAAAGTTTACATTTAATGAGTAGACAAGGAGAGAAGGGGCACTTCGTTTTGAATGATATTTTAGAGTTACGATATTCTGATGTTGAATTAGAATCTACAGATGGTATATAAAATAGAAAAGGCTGGATTTCCAGCCTTTTTTATTTGAAATATATTCTACAATAATTTATACCCTACACTCAGCATAATTTGATTTACTTTCACATTACCATCAGCACCTAGTGTGGCTTGATTAGATAAGTTACCTTCATATCTTAGATCAACAATAAGTTTTGAAATATCTAGACCGACCCCTGCTTGATAGGCAAATACCGCTGATTTATAATCTTCTACAGCCGCGTCTTCAAAATCTTCCAAATCATCGAGATTAAAACTTGCAACTGGACCAGCATTAATTCTCACGGGTCCAAATTTCCAACCAAATAAAACAGGCATATCTATTTTGTTTTGATTGAAACTCACCGGTTGTGAAACAGGACGGTTAGGGTCTAAGTATTCACCTCTAACTGAATTAAAGTAAGCTTCAGGCTGAATGTAAAAGCCTGTGATTTTAATTCTTGCAAAAACACCAGCATGATAACTGTATCTTGCATCACCAGCTTCATATTGACCAACATTTTCTTCAATACTTAAATTTGTATTACTAATTCCAACCTTGGGACCTATTGTGAAAATTTGTGCATTTGATACTGTTATTCCAGTAAAAAATAGAGCGGATAAAAGTAAAATCTTTTTCATGTTTTATTATCATTTGAGTTTCTTAGTACATTAACGTTAATCAGTATAAATGTTATATTTGCATCGATTAAATCTTATATATAAAGGATGAAGGTAGAGGATGTTTTAGAGAGCCAATTGCAAAAAAGAAAGCAAAATGGGAGTTTTAGAACCTTGAAAATTGCTGATCCCAAACAAATAGATTTTAGTTCGAATGATTATCTAGGCTTAGCTCAGGTTTCAGAAATACATCAACCTATAGAAGAGTTTGTAGAAAATGGAGCTTCAGGTTCAAGACTATTAAATGGCAATAAGCAATATCACGAGGATTTAGAATCTTTTTTAGCTGAATTTTTCAAAGGTGAATCATCATTAATTTTTAATTCTGGATATGTAGCTAATCTTGGCGTATTATCTTCAATTCCGCAAAAAGGGGATGTAGTACTGATAGATGAGTTATCACATGTTTGCATTAAGGAGGGAGTGAGATTAAGTAGAGCTCAGCATTTCAGCTTTAAGCATAATGATTTAAGTGATCTAGAACAGAAACTCAATAAATTCCATAAGCAAGGGGGGAATATATTTATTGTAGTTGAATCAGTTTATTCAATGGATGGAGATGAATCCCCATTGTTAGAAATAGTTGAATTAGCTAATCGCTATGATGCCTATATTATAGTAGATGAGGCACATTCTACGGCATTGCATGGTGACTCTGGTTTTGGATATTGTTGTCATTTAGATATTCAAGATAAAATATTTGCAAGGATTTATACTTTTGGTAAAGCAGTTGGAGCTCATGGTGCTGCAGTTGTGGGTAGTAAAATCTTAAGAGAGTATTTAATTAATTATAGCAGACAATTTATTTATACTACGGCCTTACCTTATTCTAACGTCAAAACGATTGAGGCCGCCTTAAATTATAGGCAGAATCATCCTGAGTTATGGGATAAACTTCAGAAAAATATTAGTTTATACCATGAAATTCTGAATCAAGATATTTCGAAACTCAATAGTAATCACCCAATACAAGGCGTAATTTTTAAAAACAATAATGATGCTATTCAATTTTCTAATTATTTAAATGAAAATGGTTTTAATGTACGCCCAATTTTAAGCCCTACTGTAGCAAAAGGAAAAGAAAGAGTTCGGATTTGTTTACATGCTTTCAATTCCGAAGATGAAGTAAGAAATTTGTGTCACCATATCAATCAATATTTTAAATGAACTATTTTATTACCGCCATTGGAACTGACAGTGGTAAAACATTATTTAGCACCATTCTTTGTGAAGCACTGGAAGCAGATTATTGGAAGCCAATTCAAGCGGGTTTTCCTAGGGATACTGATTTTGTGGCAGCTCACTTATCAAATTTAGTTACAGATTTAATTCCTGAAAAATATGTATTGAATACTCCAGCCTCACCACACTATGCAGCAGAAATAGATAATGTAGAATTAAGAGCTGAAGATTTTGATCTACCCAAAACGAACAATCCGAATTTAGTGGTAGAGGGAGCCGGAGGTGCACTGGTACCGATCAATAATTCTGAGTTTGTAATTGACTTACCCAAGCAATGGGATATGCCTGTGATTTTAGTGGCTAATTTATATTTAGGAAGTATAAATCATACCTTGCTCACTGTAAGCGAACTAAAAAGACGAAATATTAAAGTAAAAGGTATCGTATTTAATGGCCCTTCTAATCCTTCAAGTGAAAGCATTATTTTGCATCATAGCGGGTATCAATGTCTTTTAAGGATTAAACAAGAGAAAGAAATAAATAAGGAGGTAGTAAGAAAGTATGCAAGTGAATTAAAAAACAATTTATGAATTGGTTAGAGAGAGATCAAAATAGTATCTGGCATCCATTTACACAGCTTTTAAATGGCTTTGAACATATAATGGTAGAGAAGGCAGAGGGAATGTATTTGCATACTCCAGACGGCCGGAAAATAATGGATGCTATTTCTAGTTGGTGGGTTAATTTGCATGGACATAGCCATCCAAAAATAGCCGAAGCAGTGGCTAAACAGGCTAGTAACTTAGAGCATGTTATTTTCGCGGGTTTCACGCATAGCCCGGCCATAGAACTGGCTGAAAAATTATTATCTATTTTACCCAAAAACCAATCTAAGATATTCTATTCTGATAACGGAAGTACTGCCAATGAGGTAGCCTTGAAAATGGCTTTTCAATATTGGTATAATAAAGGTGAAAAGAAACGTAAAAAAGTAATTGCATTTGAGGGTGCTTATCATGGTGATACATTTGGCGCCATGTCAGTAGGAGATAGAGGGCCTTTTTCAGCTCCTTTTTCACCTTATTTATTTGAAGTGGAATTTTTACCTATGCCTACTGCAGAAAATCATTCAGAGCTGCTTAATAAGTTTGAAAAAATATTGCATTTAGGAGAAGTAGCAGCGTTTATTTTTGAGCCTTTAGTTTTGGGCTCTGCTGGAATGAAAATGTATGATGCTTCATTTTTAGATCAACTGATAGAAATGGCACAAAAAGTAGATGTCATTTGTATTGCAGATGAGGTTTTTACGGGCTTTGGTAGAACAGCTAAAAACTTCGCATCTGATTACTTAAATCATAAACCTGATATTCTTTGCTTGTCAAAAGGTTTAACAGGTGGCACCATGGCATTAGGGGTAACTTCATGTACTGAAGCAATAATGGAAGCTTATAAGAGCACAGATATCATGAAAACATTTTTTCATGGACACAGCTTTACTGCAAATCCTATTGCATGTGCTGCTTCTATTGCGAGTTTTGATTTGTTAGTGAATGAAGATACTCAAAGCAAAATTCAAGAAATAGGGGAGTGGCAGACTGAATTTTACCATAAGATTTCTCAGCATCCTAAAGTTCAGAATGCGCGAGTATTGGGGACGATCTTTGCAATGGAGTTAAAGACAGAGTCAGATACATCCTATGTGAATGAGGTGCGTCATAAGCTTTATCCATTTTTTTTAGAAAGAGATATATTATTGAGACCCCTAGGGAATGTAATCTACATTTTACCACCTTACATAATCAAAAAAGAAGAAATTGAAAAGGTTTATAATGCTGTAGAGGAAATGTTAGAAACCTTATAATTAGGTTATTATATAATTTGACTTGATAAAATTAAGAATTGGCACAAACAAAAAAAGCTACCAAAAAGGTAGCTTTTTTATTGTAGCCCGTAGGGGAATCGAACCCCTGTTTCCAGGATGAAAACCTGACGTCCTAACCCCTAGACGAACGGGCCATAGTTATTTGATTCTACTATGAAAAGAATTAAATTTTTTCTGAAATTTTGCTAAATGTTTTACTTTTTAAAACATTATAAATGTAGCCCGTAGGGGAATCGAACCCCTGTTTCCAGGATGAAAACCTGACGTCCTAACCCCTAGACGAACGGGCCATTTGTAAATGGAGATGCAAATATAGAAGCTGCATTTTTAATTACAAACCATAGCTCAAAAAAAATATAAAAATATTTTCTGAGCTAAACCTTTGAGCTTCTAATTTGATAATACTAACAACTAGGTTTATATTTGTTTTAAATTTATTGTAACTAAATAATTATATCAACATGTCAAACGTAAAAGTTGGAATTAACGGTTTTGGGCGTATTGGAAGATTAACTTTCAGAGCCCTACTGCAAAAAAATAATGTTGAAGTAGTAGCGATCAACGATCTTACAGATACTAAAACTTTAGCTCATTTATTGAAATATGATTCTGTTCATGGAAAATTCCCTGGTGAAGTTTCTTATGATGCCAACTCATTAATCGTAAATGGTAAATCTATCCAAGTTTCTGCAGAGAGAGATCCTGCTAATCTTCCTTGGGGAAAAGTTGGTGTTGAGATTGTATTAGAGTCTACTGGTCTTTTCGTAGATGAAGAAAATGCAAGCAAGCACTTAAAAGCAGGAGCTAAAAAAGTAGTGATTTCTGCTCCAGCGAAAGGTAATATCCCAACTGTTGTATTAGGAGTTAATGATGATACCATGACAGGAGATGAAACTATCATGTCAAATGCATCATGTACTACTAACTGTTTGGCTCCAATGGCTAAAGTATTAGATGATACTTTTGGTATTGAAAAAGGATACATTACTACTGTTCACGCTTACACAGCTGATCAAAGATTGCAAGATGCTCCTCATAAAGATTTAAGAAGAGCTAGAGCTGCAGCTTATTCGATTGTTCCTACTTCTACAGGTGCTGCAAAGGCGGTAGGTTTAGTTTTGCCTCACTTACAAGGTAAATTAGACGGTATTGCAATGAGAGTTCCAATTCCTGATGGTTCGTTAACTGACTTCACTTTAGAATTGAAGAAAGAAGCTACTGCTGAAGAAGTTAATGCAGCTATGAAAAGTGCTGCTGAAGGTAGTATGAAAGGGGTTTTAGAATATACTGAGGATCCAATTGTATCAATTGATATTGTAGGTAATCCTCATTCATGTATCTTCGATTCAGCTTTAACTTCTGTATCTGGTAAATTAGCTAAAGTTGTTGGATGGTATGACAATGAAGCGGGTTACTCTAACAGAGCAGCTGATTTAATCGAGAGAATTTCAAAGTAATTTAAAACCTAAAATAGGTTTATATAATAAAAGGCTAGCTTTTACAATTTGTTAAAAGCTAGCCTTTTTTATTTGACTAGAGTTAAATAATTACCACCTTATTTTTTCATCCATTTCTTTCTCATAATTAATCCAAAGATTATGGAGAATAAAATAGCTTTGAAAAACGATTCCTGTATTTGTGAAATAAAGCTATTATCTTCAATTAAATACATAAGACTGGCATCAAGTATCCAAAATACTAGTGCAGTAATTCCTATTCTAATTAAAAAGATTTTGTTCATATTATTCTTCCAATGAATCTTCTAATTCCCTTAAATCAACAGGAACTACTCTTGAAATACCCAATTCAACCATAGTAACTCCATAAATAACGTCTGTGCTAGACATGGTTCTTTTGTTATGCGTTACAATAATGAACTGAGATTCTTTTGAGAACTCTCTGATGATATTATTGAACTTGTCAATATTTGCATCATCTAATGGAGCATCTACCTCATCAAAAATACAGAATGGGGCAGGTTTCAATAAGTAGATGGCAAATAGTAAAGATGTTGCAGTTAAAGTTTTCTCGCCCCCTGAAAGCTGATTTATGGTTAAGGGTCTTTTACCTTTAGGCTTTGCCATAATCTCAATTTTGGATTCTAATGGATTGTCAGGATCAGACAATTGAAGATCGCACTCATCTTCATGTGTGAATAAGGTTCTAAATACTTTCTGGAAATTTTCTTTTATCTTTTCATAAGCCTCAATGAAGTTGGTTCTAGCGACTTCATCAATTTCAGTGATGGTATTCAATAATGATTCCTTAGCATTTCGTAAATCCTCTCTTTGGCTTAGAATGAAATCATTACGTTCTTTGATTTCTTCATAGGCTTCCATAGCCATAGGGTTGATTGGACCAATACGGTCCATTCTCTCTTTCAGTTTATTGACAGCGGCTCTCAAATCTTCTACAGACTCATCAGAATTCTGTTCTTCTTCATCCTCTTCTGAAGCCATCATTTTATCCAAATCGATATCGAACTCAACTGAAAGCCTTTCTTTGATGCTACTAAGATCTAATTTAGTTTCATTTAGGTTGTTTTGTAATTGCATTACAAATTCATCAACCTGTTCTTTATTTCTTTGAATATTACGGCTTTGCTTTTCTATCTCATCTATTTGACCTCGAGCATTATAATATTCCTTTTCAATTTCATTTACCCCCAGCTCAATTTGTTCTTTTTCTTCATACATGCCGAGTAACTCATCATCATTCGTTTCAGCAGTGTCAATAAGCCCTTTAATGGCCTCTTCATTTTCTTTTAATTCAGCCTGATTTTTTTCAAGCCTTTCTTTACTACTATCGAAAGCGGTGTTCTTATAACTGATTTCTTGTTCTAAGCTTTGAACTCTGTTTTGCTGCTGGTGAAATTCAATATTTTCTTGATTAAAAGCGGAAGATTTTTGGCTTAGTATTTCATCTTGAACGCCAAGATCTTCACTTATAATACTTAATCGCTCTTCTATTTCCTTAAGCTTTTCTGATTTCTCGCTAGCCTCCGGTTTAATTTGATCAATTTCTTCAATTAATGTTTCTCTTTGTTGCTCCATGCCTTCCCTCTTATTGGCAGCATTATTTAGCATTTGAGCAAATTGTTCCTGTTTAGTTCTCACAGAAACATATTCAGAATTCACCTCATTAATCTCAGTTTGAAGTACTTCAATGTTTTCTCTGTAAGTGTGATCTTTTAAATTATCTAGATCATTTTGTCTACTTTCTAGGCTTTCTTTTATCTGGCTAATCTTTTTATTAAGATCTTTGATTTCAACTTGTAGCTTCTCCAGATTTTTAGCTCTACCAATTCTTTTACCTTCAAATAAGCCAACTGAACCTCCTGACATGCTGAATTTTCTTTTGGTTACCTTACCGCTTTGAGTTATGAAAATACTCTCTTTGTCATCAGGGATAGCTTGGTAATCACCATTTACTACATATACATTGTCAAGGATAAAGCGAATTAGCTTTTTGTATTTTGCATCATACTCTACAATTTCGGTAGCGGCTACAGCCTGGTCATAAAGTTTGGTGTCAGAAGGTTTAAACTTTTCAAAATTGTCCAGTATAAAGAAATGCGCTTTTCCCTTACTAGCATCACTTAGTAGATTTACCGCCTCGAATGCTTGAGCCTCAGTTTCCACTATATAGTAGTTCATATAAGGCTCTAAGAAATTTTCAATCGTAATTCTATAGTCTTCAGAACAAGTAAGAACATCTGATAGGAGAGGAGCATTTTTTCCCCACTTAGAACTTTTCTTAAGGAATTTTATAGCCTCTGGAAATCCTTCTAAATTATCAACCAAGGACTTGGTTAGATTGTATTCGTTTTCTCTGGCATCGAGCTTACGCGATGAATGTGTTAATTCTTCACGGATTAGTTCGATTGTATTTTTATGATCCTCAATCTGCTGATTAAGGTGATTTTCCTTGTTTTTGAGATTACTTAGATATTCATTTTTCTCTTTCAATAATTTAGAAAGCTCTTCAAGCTTAGCATCAAATTCTTCTAAACTTGCAGATTGTTCTGTAGTATCTGTACTACTTTTTTCTAATTCTTGCTTAACTGAAGAAAGCTGAATCTCTTTTATCTCTAAAGATTTGTTTAGTTGATAAACCTCGTTTTGTAAGGTTTTCTGTTGTTGATTAAGCGTGTTTACTTCTTCCCTGATAGCAGAAGTTTTATTTTTCTGCTCTTCATATTCTGCCTTTAAAACTTCTACTCTTTGCTCAGTTTCAAAGAATATTTTTTCAGCGGATGTTTTTTCCTGTTCTAAACTTTTAATACTGAATGCAGCACGTTCATTACTCTGTTTATCTTGCTCAATTTGATGTTTTAAGCTGTCACTTTTATCCTGAAGAAAGCGAAGTCTTTCATTTTTGATTTTCTTTTCACTTTCGTACTGACGGATTTTATTCACGTGCTCATTTAAGGCCTTTTGTCTGCTGGCTAATAATTTTTCTTTCTGTAATAATTCTGATTTACCTTTTTCTAATGTTGCTTCCTGTTCAGCTAATTGCCTATTGAAGCTTAATTTTTTATCATTCTCAGCTTCAAGCTGTTTAGTAAGATTTAAGAATACATCTCGCTTGTCAGCAACCGTTTTTTTCGCTAATAGGACACTTTTTTCTTTATAATCAGCTTTATATTGATAATATTTTTCAGCTTGTTTGGCCTGTTTTTCTAGTGATTTTAGATTCTTCTCGATTTCGAATAATAAATCTTCAACCCTTTCTAAATCTGCATCCGTATCATTTAGCTTCTTAAGCGTTTCTTTCTTTCTTATTTTGAATTTGCTAATACCTGCTGCTTCTTCAAATAAGCCTCTTCTTGAATTATCTTGATCAGTCAGTATGTTATCAACCATTTTTAACTCAATTATAGCATAGCTATTTGAGCTAATTCCGGTATCCATAAATAGGTTCGTAATATCTTTAAGCCTACAACTAACCCCATTTAAAAGATATTCACTTTCACCAGTTCTATAATATCTTCTGGTGATGGTTACATTCGAATATTCTGTAGGTAAAAGGTTTTTTGTATTGCTAAAAGTGAGAGAAACTTCAGCTAAGTTACTTTGCTTACGTTTTTTGGTACCGTTAAAAATCACGTTTTCCATCTTATCGGATCGTAACATACGTGATTTTTGCTCACCAAGTACCCATCTAATTGCATCAACTACATTGGATTTACCACATCCGTTAGGACCTACAATTCCGGTAATTCCTTTATCAAAATTAATGACCATACGGTCACCAAAACTCTTAAATCCTTTTATTTCAAGTTTGGTTAGCTGCATATTTCAATCTCAAATACTTTGCGCAAAAAAAGCGGATAACAAATTTATAATTTATTATGAGAAGTGAGTAATCAATTTTAAGGATATCCTTAAAAAATTGAATTTATAAGCATCGCTTTAAAATAGAGATGTATTTGTTGTTATAGACAATAAATGAATTTGTAAATAATATTTAAATCACTCAATTATTAATTGAAATTTTATTATTTATGTGTTTCTAAACATCAATTATTAAAAACCAAAACTATGAGTCATCCTAATTTGCTCACCTCAACACGCGAACCACTAGATGTAGAATTAAAAGTTAAAGAAGGTGAGATCCCTAAGGATTTATCGGGATTCGTATTTATCAACTCGGGAGCAGGAACCGTTAATAGCGGTGGCTTACCTTATGAACGAAAATTGCCAAATGGTGAATTTAATCAAGAATTTGGATCACCTGTTATAAATGGTGATGGGTATATGTATCGCTTTGACTTTACAGAAGAAGGTAAAATCAAATTAAAAACAAGGATATTGAAAACTCCTTGTTATTATGCTGATATAGCTTCAAGTCCAATATTAAATCCTAATAATCCTTATGCTGATATTGCATTTAAGAATAGGGGGCTAGCAAGGATGTCTATGAAATTGGGTACTAGAAACCAGCTCAATACAGCCATCACTCCATTCAGAACACCCGGTGATCCGCAGGCGAGATTATTGGCTACTTTCGATGCAGGTAGGCCATTTGAGTTTGATCCCGAAAGTATTGATTTAATTACACCTATTGGAGAGAACAAATTCTGGAGAGCAGGAACTCCACCATTTTTAAATAATCCTTTTCCTATGGTGCTAACTTCTGCGCATCCTGTTTATGATCCAGAGACGCAGGAGGTCTTTAGTGTTAATTTCACTAAAACCACTCGAAATTTATTAAGTGCTACTGAAATATTTCATCTATTATTCAGTAGTGAGGAAGAACTTGAGGCTAGATTAGAAGAAAGAATTAGCAGATGGGAAAAGATAGAGGATAAAGAACAAGTTGTTAAAGAGGTAAATGATTTCTTTTATCATGAAGCAGCTGAGAAGGAAAAAAAGTCTTTTTGGGATAAGGTAAAAGCCTTTTACTGGAAATTGATTGGAAGACATTTTTCTAATGAAAATGCGGTCTATTTAGTGAAGTGGAAAGGAGAAAAAACACCGATATCGTATAAAATAGTTAATGAGGATGGCTCAAATATAGACATTGAGCATAATATGCATCAACTAGGTTTTAGTAAGGATTATGTTCTTTTAGCAGATACCAATTTCAAGTTTACACTAGATGTAATGCTCAATAACCCTTTCCCTAATAATGAAAGAATTGATTCATTTTTGAGAGAGTTGTTAGATGGAGCTCAAAATGATTATTCTACCCTTTATATTGTTCATCGAAAAGATTTACAACCTAATGTAAAAGAAGTAAAAGCACATAAGGTTGTTTTACCACTTGAGACAGTTCATTTTTCAGCTAATTACGACAATCCAAATGGCATATTAACTCTTCATGCTGCTCATAATTGTAGCGCTTGTCCAGCAGAATGGGTTAGATATTATGATGAATGTAAAATAAATGGAAGTCCAATTGATCCTCAAAAAGTGGGGATGCTTGCAGTGGGTGAAATGGATATTGGTAAAATCGGAAAGATTGTGATCGATGTGAAAAATCGAGATAATTTAGAAGATCAAACTAGATTTTTGCATTTGGAAGGAAAACCAGGAGAGAAAGATCCAGGTCCACACACATGGGGAGTAGGATTATATACTTACAAAGATATGCTTTCACCAGATAGAAATGTAGGTGAAATAAAGCATATTTTCTGGCAGGCTTATGGTCTTAATGATCAATTACTTACAGATTTTATGTATAGATTATACAAAGACCCAAATAGGAATAGGACATACTCAGCAGAACAAATGATCGAGTTCACTAAAAAGGGTGCTCCCTTCGTTTTAGAAACAGTAGAAACTGATTCGATGAAAGCTACCGATCATTACAGTTTTCCTAAAAACACCTATATGTGGTCATTACAATTTGTACCTAGTAAATCTCCAAATAGTGATATTCCGGAATCTTTGAATGGTTATATTTTATGTACCGTAATAGGAGAGGAGCAAAATGTACATCAAAGTAAATCTTACTTCTCTGAAATATGGATTTTTGATGCCTCTGATTTAAGTAAAGGTCCTGTCGCTAAGTTAGATCACGAAGAGCTACAGTTTGCTTTTACAATTCATTCTGTTTGGGTGAATGAAGCTAATCAAGTAGATACACCTGCATATAAAATTAATATAAAGCAAGATTATGATGAACAGATAAAGCATATAAGAAGGCGATGGTTACGTAGAAAAGTGCAATCTCTTATGAAAGATCACGTTTATCCTCATTTTCGATAAACTATTTTTATTTTTGATATAAAGCTGTTAATCTCGCATAAAACTTTTTAATAATATAGATGAATTTAAATCTAGCAGATAGTTTTGGTATAAACTTGAATGAGAAGTGGGAAGCGGAGTATAAACGAATTGGTCATGTTTATGCTCGCTGGGGAGCGCTATTGGTTATATTTTTATTTCCACTAAGTACAATTCCTGAATTATCTATTGAAAAGACAGATATTAACATCTGGTATGCCTTTCGTTATGGGCCTTCAGTGGTGGTAGGTTTAGTATTCCTACTTCATCAAAAATTTAAGTTTAGTCATGAGTTACTATTTGAGGTAATAGCGTTATGCTTGTTTACATCAGCAGCCTATATGGTAGATTGTAATGATTGGATGACTTATATGATTTCAATGGTTACAGTATTTATTACTAGTGCTGTTTTGGTAATTCTAAGACCTTTCTATTTTGTTATAAACTTCTTTGCAGTATTTCTGATTCAAGTTTTAGTTCACACTTATTTTTGTGAGGCTAGCGTATTAGATTATTTTCTAATGAAAGGAGTTAATATACTAATAGTAGTAGGAATAGCTGCTTTTTCTATGGCTGCATTTAGGTACTATATCATGAAAAATAACTTCATGCATAGAGTAGCTTTACAGGAGGCTCATTTTGAATTACAAGAAAGAAATCAGAGTTTGATTAAAGCTCAAAAGGAATTAAGATTTAAAAGTGATCAAATTTCTGAGCAAAATGAAGAGCTAAAAATGCAGAAGGAAGAAATTCTTTCACAAAGGGATGCAATGCAGTCTCAAAAGGAATATATTGAAAAGCAGAATAGAGATATAATTGGAAGTATTCGATATGCTCAGAGAATACAATCTGCAATGCTTCCTACAGATGCTTATGTGAAAGGGATGTTGCCTAACTCATTTATATTATTTCTTCCAAGAGATATTGTATCAGGTGACTTTTACTGGGCTGCCGAGATCAATGGTAAAAAAATAATTGCGGCCATAGATTGTACAGGGCATGGGGTTCCTGGAGCTTTTATGTCATTAGTAGGAGATACTAATATGAATCAGGTTGTATTACAAGAAGGAATAACTGATCCTGCTGAAATATTAAATAAACTACATGAAGGAGTTTGTAATTACCTAAAGCAGTCGGAAACAGAAAACCAAGACGGTATGGATGCTGCCATAGCCGTTATTGATGAAAAAAATAAAACCATCCAATTTGCTGGTGCTAAAAATCCATTAGTATATATTGATGATAAGCAAGAAATTAATGTAGTTAAAGGTGATAAGATTTCTATTGGAGGTAAGCGTAAAATTCAAAATGATGAAAGTTTTACTACTCATGAAATACCTTTCAATTCAGCATATACCTATTATATGTATTCTGATGGTTATCAAGATCAATTTGGCGGACCGAATGATAAGAAATATTTGGTAGGTCGTTTGAAAAAGCTTTTAAGGGAAGTTTCAGTTAAAGAAATGAATGATCAGAAGTTCCTTCTCAATAAAGAGTTCGATGAATGGAAATACGGATACAGTCAAACTGATGATGTATTATTGATAGGTTTTAAGTTATAATAATCCATTAATTATTTGAATTTCATACTAAATTCAAAATTAGTTTAGTAATTTTATTTTATGGATGATTATAAGATTCTCATATATATAGTGCTGTCAATTCTTTATTTTCTTTTTAAAGGAAAGGGAAAGAAGGAAAAGCCTGTTACAAGAAAAGAGGTACAAAAATCTCCTTCATCTGATCAAGCTAAAGAAAACAGACCTAAAACTTTTGAGGAAATATTAGCTGAATTGTCTGGTCATAATCAAGAAGAACAATCAACCAATGAAGAGGAAACCATTTTAAGAGATGGTGATGAAATAAAACCGCTTTCTGACCAGGTTGAAGAACGGCCTATGGATCAAGAAGTGAGTGCTGAAGATTATAGAAATGCTGATGAAACTTTAAAAGAACTATACAAAAAAGGAGAAAAACTTAAAAGTATAGATGAGTTAGTTGATATAGAAGAAGTTGAAATACGATCAAATCGATTCGCTGAGTTTGAGGATAAATCTGATGATAATAATTTCGCTCGAGAAATAAGAGAAGGTTTATCTGATCCTGAAAGTGCGAAAAAGGCAATAGTTTATGCTGAAATTCTTAATCGGAAGTATTAGTACTTACTTTTTCTAATTCATACTTCTGTATCACCCAGTCTTCAGAATTTTTAAGATTTAATTTTACTTCTAAAATTAGTTTTTCCTTAGTTTCATGATACATTTTCGCATTCTGATACGATAATTGGATAGAAGCCTTTTTATTATTTAATCTGAATTCATCTACTTCAATAAAGTACTTTCTGGCAGGTTCATCTATTTCATTTTCTGATATAAACTTTATGGTTTTGTCACGTATTGTTAATTCTATTTCATCATTCAATAATTCCGGGAAATCCAACATGAAAACTTCTTTTCTATCATTAGAACGCACATATCGTGGTGAATTATTAAAATGCTCCTGAAATTCTTCTATGTTTAATGCAGCCTGAAGGACTAATTTTTGGTTTTTGACTTCAGGTTCTTGAATGTTGAAAATTGAAATGATCAGTATAAAACTAAAAAAGAATTTCATTATGAATTAATTTGAAATCTTATGGGGATAACTCTTCTAGATCGTACAATATTTCCATTCTGTTTACCAGGGTTCCACTTTCCTTGTTTTTTCAGAACTTCAATGGCCAATTCATCACAACCATAGCCAATTCCTTTTACGGCTTGAATATTAGAAAAGCTTCCATCTTTTTCAATAATGAATTGTAAATACACTACACCTTCTATTTTGTTTTCAATGGCTTCTTCAGGGTAAAGTCCTTCCATTTCTTCTGATAGCTGATTATAGAACTCTTGAATTCCATTTTTAGGTTCAGCTTGTTTCTCAACTACGTTGAAAATTTTATCAGTAATTTGGATTGCTTCTTCAACAGTAGCAGTATTAATATCCTTTGCTAAAACTATTTCTTCGTTTTGATTGAAGTTACATGAAAATATAAATGAAGTGATAAAGAATAGGAGAGCAGCTACTATTGTCTTATTACTTGAAGTATTATTATTTTTTAGCATATCTAATCTATTCAATATGCTAGGTTTAGCGAAAAAGCTAGCTAGTTTGAATGAATTGTTATTTACAGTCTCTCTAATTAATAAATTCACATAATTATTCTTTTCTGTTGCTTTGCTTGCGTAATGGTCAGCTATGTATTCATGATTTTCAACTACATACCGTTTGATCAATCGATTTAATGGATTAAGAATTAAAATTGATGAGCACAATTCTATACAAAATATATCAATAAAATGAAGTCCTTTCCGATGTGATTCTTCATGTTTAATTATGATATCTTTCTCTTGATTATTTTGTAGCTTAAGTGGTAAAAGTGTTTTGGTAATAAATGTAAGTGCTGGAATATCATTTTCTACCCAATATACTTTTGATCTGTAGTCAAATTTTGAGTTTCTAATTACTAGATTAAATTGAGAATAACTTTTAATAAATCTTATTATGAAAATAGATACAGAACCAATACAGAGAGTTAAATAGACATATTTCAGAATCTGATAAAGGTTTAAGCTAGTTCCAGCATTCCCAACGCTTTCTTGTATTATTTTCGAATCATTAATGCTGTTTTCAACAATAGAGGTATCTATAATGATTACGGTGTTAAAAAAATTAAATTCTAGAAAAGGAGCAATAATACTAATGAAATATGCTCCTAAAAGATAAAACCTATTAAAGTGGAAGTTTTTTTCTTTTCTAAGGAAAAAGTGAAAAAAACTTCCAAGTATAATAAATAATAGATGTGCTTTTAAAATGTAAATAATGCTATCCACTATTTTTGTTCTTTGATATGTTGAAGTACTTCATCTAATTCCTCCTTGCTTAAATTTTCTTCTTTAGCAAAAAATGATGCCATATTCGCAAATGATCCTTCGAAATATCCAGATATTAATTTTTTTAAGCTTTGTTTTTTATATTCATCTTTCTTTAAGATAGGATAATATAAATAACTTTTACCAGTCTTTTCGTGCCCAACTACTCCTTTTTTCTCTAATATTCTAATGATAGTACTTACGGTATTATAGGCTGGTTTTGGAGAAGGTAAAGTTTCTAAAACTTCTTTTACATAAGCTTTTTTAAGCTCCCAAAGCTTATGCATGATTTCTTCTTCGGCTCTTGTTAATGTTTGCATTTGTTCCCTATTTGATTTCGATAAATATAGAACTAATTAATTAGTTTCCAAAGCCTTAAAAGCTATTTATATGTGTGTTTTTAGCCTATTAATCGAAAAACTATTAATCGTTTTTATTACTAGTCATATTGTAATTCTTATTTTTTAAGAATATAAGTCGATCATCTTTCCCTACTTCTTCAGGGTAACCAGAAATTATATGTAGTTTCTTTTCTGAGGTAATAATGAATAGTGGAATTATGGTTTTTCCCTTTTCTTCTAAGAATTCTTCATATTCTGCCTCACCATAAAATTTCACTTCTGAAATTTCACTATTTTGTCTAAGTAAATGATTTAAGCTTAGGTAATCTAATCGAGATTTGAATAACACATTTTTAGGTAACGGTAGATTTTCATTTTCAGCTTCTTCTTTACTCACAATTCTATAGGTATTTTCTAGTCCTAATTCATTATCGAACCAGTTTAAAGCCAAAGAATTAATGCCTGAATTACTGGTTACAGCCATCATTTTACCTATTTGGGATAAATCAATTTCTTCAAAGATCTCTTCTGATAAAATATTCCCTTCATATACTGGTAAATTTAATTTTCTAGCTTCATTAACATTGTGTTTGGCAGTATCTGCTAACAAAACATAGAAGCCTTCTTTTTTAAGGAACAAGGCTAACTTTTTAGCAATTTCATTTGCCCCAACAAATAAAACTCCTTGAGGTTCTTTTCTTAATACGCCTAACCACTTTCCAACGTATTTTGCACTTGTACCTTGAATAATTACAGTTCCAACGATCACCAAAAATACCAATGGAAGTAACAGTTCTGCTTCAGTTTTAATAGTGGAGCTTGTGGCGGAAGTACTAATTAAGTCTAGAGAAAATAGTGAAGCAACGGCTGCAGCTACTATTCCCCTGGGGCCTATCCATGATACAAATAGTTTTTCCTGCCAGCGAAGAGTAGAACCTATTGAACTGAGCCATACGCCTAATGGACGCAAGACAAATATCACAACTGCAAATAATACCAAACTTCTGGTTCCCAGTTGCTCTATTTGATCAATATTTATTCTACTAGAGAGTAAAATAAAAAGAACAGTTACAAGTATTAAACTTATATCTTCTTTAAATGAAAGTATTTTTTTAAAATCATCAAGTTTTAGGTTTGCCAATACTATTCCCATTATGGTAGTTGCTAATAAACCCGCTTCTTTTTGTAACATATCTGAAAGGGAGAATACTAGAATAACAGTACCTAGTGTAATAACATTTCTTAAATAATCTGGGATTTTATTTTTACTAATTATGTACCAGATAAGAACTGCGCCAAACCCACCAATAAAGAAGCCGACTGAAATAGTGATAAAGAAATCCTTAAGTGCTTCAACAGTATAATACTCTCCATTTGAAGAGCTTTTTATGAATTCATATACCAAAACGGCTATTAATGCGCCTAATGGATCAATTAAAATCCCTTCCCATTTTAGAATGGTATTTATTTTTGCATTTGGCCTTACGTTCCTCAAAATTGGCAAAACTACGGTTGGCCCTGATACAATGATTAGCCCTCCAAAAAGTAAGGCCATTGAAAGACTTAAGTCTAAAATTGCCACAGCAGCTATTGTTCCCCCTACAAAAGTCACTAATACCCCAACAATCAACAAGTTTCTTACAGTACTAGCGACCGTTCTTACTTCCTTTAAATTTAAGGTTAAGCCACCTTCAAATAGAATAACACCTACTGATAAGGATACAAAAGAGAATAAAAGATCTCCAGAGAAAATATTATCTCCATCGATTAATTTAACACCATCTGGCGTAAAGAAAGTAGATACCGGCCCCACCAAAAGACCGATAATAATTAGTGGGAGAATTGCTGGCTGTTTTATTTTCCAAGCTAGCCATTGAGCAAAAACTCCTAACACTAAAATACTTGCTAATTCAATCATGCTGTAAGAATTTTGATTAAGTCAATTCTAAAAATAAAGATTAATTACCGCATTCATAAGTTTAAAGTGGAATTATTTATTTTAAACAAGAATAAATGGTGCACTAATTAAGAAGTTATTAGTTACGGTGATTAAGTTATGAAGTTGTAAGGGAATTGATTTTAACTAGATGAATATACTTTATCCTGATATTTTTTTGCTATTTCAGTAATACCTGATAAAGGGAATGTAATTGTGAAAGTACTACCTTCTTTTTGTTTACTCTTTAATTTGATATCTCCATTTAGTATTTCCGTTGCTTTTTTTACTATGTAAAGCCCCAGGCCATTACCAGAGGAGATTTGTGATGTTCTTTTGAACATATTGAAAATTTCATGCTTCATGTCCTCTGAAATCCCAATTCCATTATCTGCAACACTAAGAATTAGCTCTTCATTTTTTACTTCCGCACTAATTCGTATTTTAATACTTTTTGTGTAATTAAAAATCAAGCTGTTTTCAACCAGATTACTCAAACATATTTCTAATAAAACTGGATAGAAAATGACTTTATCATCTGTAGCGTAAACTTTTACATCATATTGATAATCAGTACGATCAAATGACTTTCTTTTTACGACTTCATCCGTTATTTTATGAATTTGGTCTTTCAAATTTATTGAAGTAGGAGCTTTTAAATTTTCAAAGTCTCCTAAAAAACTCACAGCTTGGAGTTTTTTAACCAGACCATCTAGTTTTTGAACAGTAATGTTAACCTGATTAAATAAGGTTCTTCCTTCTTCTGGTAAATCATAACCTTTTGAGATACCCACCAATCCCATTAAGGTAGTAAGTGGACCTCTAAAATCATGGGAAGCTCTGTAGAAGAAATGATCTAATTCAGAAAGGGCGTTTTCAAGTGCCAGGGTTCTATCCTTTACTCGGTTTTCAAGTTTCTCATTTAGCTCGGTAACATACTGATTAGCTTCCTGCAACTCTTCAGATTGCGCCATGATTTCTTCCTGCTTTTCTTGAATTTCATTATTCAGCTCACGCAGTTTATGGTTAGTTTTCGTTCTGATTTTTAGGTAACGGAAAATGATATAACTAATCACTAATAGAAGTATAAATCCAACTGCTAAAACAATCAAAGTATTTCTTTGAGAAGCAATAGTTCTATTTTTTAATGCAATAGTTTTTTCATTATTCTCTTTTTGTAGATTTAATAGTGTTAGCTCTTTTTCTTTATTTTTTAAGTCGTATGAGGTTTCTAAAGTAGCTAATTCTAATGTTTTGGTTTCTTCTGAAAGTTCTTTCTGTGTTTTTAATGCCTTTTGAAAATAGTCTGTAGATAATTTAAAATTATTTGTTTTAGAATATAAGTTAGCCTTTGCTTCATAAATTTTTAACAAAAAGTATTTCTCTCCCAGATTAATAGCATGTTTCTCACCCAAATTAAAATAGTATAAAGCAGAATCATTTTGATCTTTTTTCATAAAATATTCACCTAACACCCATTCCCCTTCAATTAGGCCCGCATAATTTCTTAGTGTAGAATCTACTTTATAGCTTTCTCTGTATAGCTTAATTGCTTTATAATCTTGCCCAATTTTTTCAAGTACTACAGCTTTATTAAACTTAGCAGCTGAAATTTGCTTAATATTTTTCGTTAGTTCTTCATAATAAATAGCAGAATCAAAATGAAAGATAGCGGAGTCAAAAATTTCTAAATCAGTATATAATGATCCGTAGGCGTTATGCTGACTCCCTAGAAAACGATAATTTTGAATCTCACGAGCAATTTCTAGGGATTGATCTAAATACTTTTTCGCTCTTTTTTCTAATTCAAGGGAATAGAAAATCCATCCTAATTCATAATAGGCTATTTGAAGTTCATTAAGATTCTGATTATTGTCAAATACTTTTAAAGCTTTAAAGATATAATCACTTGCCTCATTATATCTTTGCATCCATGAAAGTAGCGTTCCAGTTTCAAGATTTATTAGTGCAATACCATACTCATAATTTAATTCTTCATAAATAGATTGTGCTTTAATTAAGAATTTTGAGCTCTCTTTATAATTACTAACTTCCATGGCATTCTTAGCTAGAAAAAGATAGGTTTCAGCTAAATCCATTTTGTTATCGGTACTTTTATAGTAAAAAGCTAGCTTATTGAATATTGAGTCTGATTTTTTGTATGACGCAATTAACTGATAATATTGTCCTTGAAGACTTTTAAACCTGAGTAATAATTTTTCGGTTGCTATATTTCCATTTTGCTGTAATTGGTTTATAAGTTTTAAGGCGTGGTCAGTATAGCCAATTTTTATTGCTGCACTAAGTTTAATTAATAGAAATTCATAAAAAGCTGTTTCATTTTCATTTAATGAATATTGCTCCTTTTCGATTAAATCAAATACATCTTTGAAATGTCCTTTTTTAGCTAATACCGCAGCTAAATAAGATACATATTGAGAATAATCATATTCATTAGCTTTTAATAAATTAACTGCTTTTTGGTAGTAAGAAAGGGCACTATCATATTCTAATTTGGTATAGAAAGATATTCCATATTGCACGTAAGCATCAGCTTTAATTTTAATGTCTTCAATTCTAGGAATTAATTCAAATGCTTGTTGAGCGGCATTATGTGAGAGGGCTAAATCATTATGCCAATTTTCATTTGCTATATTTATAAAATAACTTGCAGAGTCATCCATGTTTTTTTGAGCATAGATATCTTCAAGAGCAAAAAATGCCAAGCTTATTATCAGAATTAATATGGTTCTTTTAGTGCTCAAATCTTACAAGCTAAATATCTGACTTACAAATTGTTTAAATAATCTTTAAAAGCTAAAGATTATTTAATAATACTTAAAATGATTTCGATAATTAATATGTTTTAAAGGATAATCTTATTTGATTTGACTTTAATAAGATAAATCAAAACAAAATTTAAATTTCAAAATTAAAAATTAATGGGGTTAAATCCATGGAAACTAGTTAAATCCACACTAAAATATGACAATCCTTGGATAAAAGTTGAGGAACATGACGTGATTAATCCAAGCGGCAAGGAAGGCATTTACGGTAAAGTTCATTTTAAGAATATTGCAGTGGGTGTGATTCCAATTGATGAAAACGATAATACTTATTTAGTTGGCCAATATAGATATCCTTTAGATCAATATAGTTGGGAAATTCCAGAAGGAGGTTGTCCTGAAAATGAGGATGTTTTAGAGGCTGCAAAAAGAGAATTGAAGGAGGAGACGGGTCTTTCAGCTAATGATTGGAATGAATTTATGAAAATTCACACTTCTAATTCAGTTTCAGATGAGAGAGGGGTAGTGTATTTGGCAAAGGGTTTAACTCAAGGTGAGGTTCAATTTGAAGAAACTGAGGACATAAAAATAAAAAAGCTTCCCTTATCAGAAGCTTTTAAAATGGTATTAGATGGTGAAATCACAGACAGTATTAGTATGGCTTCACTTTTGAAGTTGAAATGTTTAATCGATCAAAAGGAGCTGTAAATTTTTGATGAGATGTTTGTTTTCTTCCTCTGTACCTACTGTTATCCTTAAACAATCATCACATAATTGAACGTTAGAACGATCCCGAATTACAATTTCTTTTTCTATCAATTTTTGGTAAAGATCTTTTGCCTGATTTATTTTTACTAAGAGAAAATTAGCATCACTTTCATATACTTTTTTAACAGAAGGTATATCCTGTAAAGCCACTTGCAATCTGTCTCTTTCACTTAATATGATCTTAAGCTGTTTCTTAAATATTTCCGGATTTTGTAAAGCTTCCAATACAACTTTTTGACTTGGTCCACTAATATTGTATGGAGCTTTCACCTTGTTTAGCAACTTTATTAATTCTGTATTAGCATAAGCAATTCCTAGCCGGGCAGAAGCTAATCCCCAAGCTTTACTTAAAGTTTGTAGGATTACTAAATTAGGATATTGATCTAATTCTTTAATCCAAGATTCTTCTTTCGAGAAATCAATATATGCCTCATCTATAATTACAATACCTGGATACGTTTCAAGTATTTCTAAAATACTATCTTTTCTTAAACTATTTCCCGTAGGGTTATTCGGTGTGCAAATGAATAATAATTTGGTACTTTCGTTTACAGCATCCAAAATGTTTTTAACATCCAATTGGAATTCAGGTGTCAGAGGCACTTCGACATTCTCAACATTATGTATCGCAGAGGATACCTTATACATTCCATATGTTGGAGGGCATGTAATAACATTAGATTCACCTGCTTTACAAAAGATTCTAAAAAGTAAGTCAATCGCTTCATCACTACCATTGCCCAAAAACATATTTTCAGCTGCTATACCTTTTATTTTTTCAAGCTCAGCTTTTAAATTTTTCTGTAAAGGATCAGGATATCGATTCCAATTGTTTTGTTCCTCATCAAACGGATTTTCATTTGCATCCAAAAATACTTTGGCATCACCTGAAAACTCATCTCTGGCAGAAGAGTAAGCTTGTAATTTTAAAATATGGGGTAAAACAAGTTTTTTCCAATTCATAATTTTAATCTATAGATTATGATTAGTTTTTAATACTATTAAGACGCACAGTTACTGCATTTTTATGCGCTCTTAGAGATTCAGCTTCCGCCATTTCTTCCACATAGGGGCCAAGTTTTTGTAATCCTTCAGCTGTAATTTCTTGATAGGTTATATTCTTGATAAAACTGTCTAAAGAAACACCACTGTAGGCTCTTGCAGCACCGTTTGTTGGTAAAGTATGGTTTGTACCAGAAGCATAATCACCTGCTGATTCTGGTGTATAGTAGCCAATAAAGATAGAGCCCGCATTTTCAATTTTATCAGCTATCTCTCTTGCGTTTTTAGTTAATAAAATTAAATGTTCAGGAGCATAAATATTGATCAAGTCAATGCATTCTTTTTCTTCTTTTAAAATAAAAACGGCACTATTTTGTAGACATCTATCAGCTATTTCCCAACGTGGTAACTCACTTAACTGATGATAAATCTCCTTTTGTAAAGTTGGGATAATGTCTTGAGCTGTAGTAACAAAAATCACCTGGCTATCCACTCCATGTTCCGCTTGAGATAATAAGTCAGCAGCAATAAATGCTGGATTAGCATCTTCATCCGCATAAACTAAAACTTCTGAAGGCCCAGCAGGCATATCAATAGCAGCGCCATCTAAGCTTGCCAATTGTTTTGCTGCAGTTACATATTGATTTCCAGGGCCAAAAATTTTATCCACTTTAGGAATACTTTCTGTACCATAGGTCATGGCTGCTATGGCTTGAGCACCGCCTACTTTATAAATTTTGGTGATACCTGCTAATTCCGCTGTAAATAGAATTGCCGGATGAATGTTTCCTTCTTTATCTGGAGGACTACAAAGAACAATTTCCTTGCAGCCCGCAATTTTTGCAGGAACCGCTAACATCAATACTGTGCTAAACAAAGGAGCCGTTCCGCCAGGTATGTATAAGCCAACTTTTGGTATAGCCACTGATTTTCTCTCACAAAGAACGCCAGGCATGGTTTCTGTCCTTAAATCAGTTATTTTCTGTGCCTTATGAAATCTAGTGATATTCTCGTGTGCTACTTTAATCGCATCTTTAAGCTTCTGATCTACTTTTTTGCTTGCAGCTTCTATTTCTTTTTTTGTTACTAAAAGATCATTTATCGATATACCATCAAATTTTTCCGTGTAGTTTTTTACGCTACTGTCACCGTTATTCTTTACCTCATCCATTATCGGCTGCACTATTTTCCTTATATCATGCAGCGATTCAGTGGGTCTTTTTAATAGTTCTTCCCAATTCTCCTTTTTGGGATTAATATATTCTTTCATATCCTTTTGCTAATTCTTTCTGAAATACTGATTACTTTCAGTTGTACAACTGTTCAGTGTAATTAAATATTTAGGTTCAATTATATATTATAGAATCATTTTTTCTATTGGGGCAACTAATATTCCTTGCGCACCAGCAGCTTTTAATTTTTCTATAACATCCCAAAATTCATCTTCTTTCACTACTGAGTGTAATGAACTCCAGCCTTCCATTGCTAATGGCAACACGGTAGGGCTTTTCATACCTGGCAGTAGGCTTATGATTTCATCAATAGAATCATTAGGAGCGTTTAATAAAATATATTTATTGTTTTTACCTGCTTGAACTGCTTCGATTCTAAATATTAACTGATTTAAAATTTCTTTCTGTTCAGAAGATAACTTTTTTCCAGAGATTAAAACAGCTTCAGATCGCATAATTACATCCGCTTCTTTTAGGCCATTGCTAAGTAAAGTACTTCCTGAACTTACAATATCACATACCGCATCCGCCAATCCTATGCTAGGAGCAATTTCAACAGAACCACTGATTTCATGAATTTCTGCCTTGATATTTTTTCCTTTAAGGAAATTTTCAAGGATTTTAGGGTAGGAGGTTGCGATACTTTTACCATCTAATTCAGAAATGTCTTTATAATCCCAATTTCTGTCTACTCCAATTGATAATCTACATTTTGAGAAGCCTAATTTTTTTACAAGCTCAACGTCTTTTTCATATTCCACTAATACATTTTCACCAACAATACCTAAGTCAGCTACTCCATCTTCCACATAGCCAGGGATATCATCATCTCTGAGAAATAGAAATTCTAACGGAAAGTTATCTGCAACTGCTTTTAATTTACCTTTCCCATTACTGAATTTGATACCACATTCTTTAATTAGTTTTAGTGAATCTTCACTTAATCTACCTGATTTTTGTATAGCTATTTTTAAAGTATTCATTTTTAATTTCTGATTTCGATAATTTAATAAAAAGAGAATTTGATTAGAATTGTTTATTTAATTTCTATTAAATAAAATGATGCGCAGAATCCTGCTTATGGCAATATAGTGTGAATATCCCTCTTACAAAGAGGAATGATGGAATACGTGAACAGCATGAAATGCATGAGTTGCATTTTTTGAGATGTAGATATTTGTGCTGTTTGTATTCATTTACTGCAAATGTATTAAGCTTTTTTAATAACTCTAATAATTTTATAAATTTTTTAAAAAAAAGTGTTAAGAATTTTTACAATAATTTTAATATTGATTCATAAAATAAAAATCTCTATTTTGGTCGTATGAGAAAGATAGATTCACTACTAGAAGAATATGGGGCAAGCCATAAAAATGCTACAAATAAGAAAGTTCATTGGATTTGCGTGCCGCTTATATTTTGGAGTGTGGTAGCATTGCTTTATTCCATTCCAAATGATAGTCTTACTTACTTTCTTGGAGATGGATATTACAACAATTGGGCAGTAGTTGTACTCGTTCTAGTATTGATTTATTATATCACTCTGTCTATTCCAATTTCCTTTGGTATGTTGGCCTTTGCCATTTTGTGCATTGCGGTTGCAAGATGGGCAGATCAATTCAATTTTTTACCATTATGGGGAATCGCTTTAATAGTTTTCTTTTTAGCCTGGGTTGGCCAATTTTGGGGGCATAAAATAGAAGGTAAAAAGCCATCCTTCTTAAAAGATTTACAGTTTCTTTTAATAGGGCCAGCTTGGTTAATGCATTTTATTTATAAAAGATTAGGAATTAAATATTGAGAATTAAGAATTCAAATAATCAAATTTGAGTCCATCAATCTTAAGGGCTTCTTCTTCAAATCGGGCTTTGAATGATTGCTTTATTCCAATTTTCGCATAACAGTCTTCAGTAAACTCCTGAGTTTTTATATCGGCTTCAAATTCATTTAATAGCCTCATAACTTCGTTGGTGATTTCATAGCCGTAGTTAATATCATATAATTCTTCAATTGTAACCTCGGTCAAATTAGATGATTCTAATGCTTCAAATGCTGCAGTTTTATAGGCATTGATCAAACCAGAAACCCCTAATTTTGTACCTCCAAAGTATCGAACAACTACTACTAATACTTGGGTTAAGTTCTTGGATTTTATTTGGCCTAAAATAGGGTCACCAGCCGAATGATTGGGTTCTCCATCATCATTTGCTCTAAATTTATCTTTTGAAAGTATATAAGCATAGCAATGATGTCTTCCATCATAATATTGCTTTTTAACCTCTTCTAATCTTTCTTTTACTTCATCTTCATCACGAACTCTAAAGGCCAAGCCAATAAATTTACTTCCTTTTTCTTTATATAATCCTTCACCACCCTTTGAAATTGTATAGAAAGAATCCTTCATTATTTTCTTTACTTAAATATTTTTAAAGGCTTTAAATTTTACTCAAAGCTCAAATTAGTTGAAAAGCTATTATTAATTATAGTTTAAAAAGTATTTTTACACTTATGTGGCAAAACTATCAAATTTCTGAGCAATTCCCTTCTCAAAAAGAGGAAGCTGAAATGGATCTGATGCTTTTTACTAAAAAAGAGTATTGGCTATTTCATTTAAGAAAAGAAGAAATTTTGCCAGTGTTAGTTAAAGATGATAATGGAAATATACTGTCCTATTGGTGTTTTTATAAGTCTTCAAACGAAATAAGAACTCCTTTCAGTGCTCCTTATTTTAAACCTTTTATTTCACGAACTTCTAGTTTTCTCATTCAATTTGAAGTTGTTAAAGGCTATTTGAAATCAAATTATAATCAAAAAGTCTATTTCGCATTTTTGAAATCTTTAATGGATGAGTATGAATTTTTTAAATCGAATATACAGTCAGTTGATATAGGAACAGTTTTATCAGTTGATAAGGCTGATTTTTCAAGAGCAATTGTAAACGATAGAAAAAGTAGGAAGTTAAATTCATTATTAAAAGATAGATCCTTTAAAACTGAATTAGTTCGTAAAAATGATTGGAAAGAGACTTATGAATTAAACCTGAGTTGGAGGATAGAGAAGGGTCACCAAAATTTTATTAGTTCTGAATTGATGAGAAATCTGAAGCTTAAATTCCCTCAAAATTACCAGGCATTTCATTTAATAAATAGTGATAAAGTAGTGGGTACAGTCTTTTTTGTTAAAATTCATTCTGAGTTTTTATATGTATATTCCTTAATTACAAATCCTAAATATGATGCTAAGGAACCCAGCTTATTACTTTGGAATGCAGTCTATAATTGGGCTTTTGAAAATAAAATTCTTTTTATCGATATGGGTACTTCTATGCTCTCTAATAAAAGTATAAATAAAGAATTGCTATCCTATAAGTTAAAAATAGGAGGGAAATGCTACCGAAAATATAATGTTGAATGTTAAAGACCATTACAAAATATCAACATGCGGTATTTAGTGCAATATTGATCATAATCAGAAGTGCAGTGGGTTTTGGAGTTCAAAAACTTGTTGCTGTTGCATATGGGCCAGTAGGAACTACCTTAATCAGCCACTTTCAAAATTTAATATCAATTTTCACTCAACCTGTTCAGGATGTAATTGTAAATGGTTTAATTAATGCTTTCCCTAAAAAGGATTTTGAAAAGTCTAAAATAATAGGGGCCTCACTTCATTTATTATTGATATTATTGAGTGGTACAGCCTTCATTCTATTTTTAAAATATATTTTTAACGAAAGCTTATTTAGTTTTTCATTTTCACAATGGGTTCTGATAGTTATTTCAATAATGCTTTTCAGCCTTGGTTTAATTCTATCAGCCATTTATGTAGTTGAGAAGAAGCTGAAAATATTTCTTAGTATTTTTTCATTTCAATGGCTTCTCTTCTTTTTAATTGTTTTATTATATGAGTTTGAGTTAAATGAATTTTTACTCTTTTGGTTAATTATTCAAGCAATTTTTACTCTAATACTTTATCTGCCTATTAAGAACCTTTTTAAGATAAACTTTAAACTTGATAATAAAATTAAAAACCATTTTAAGCAATTTCTCATAATTGGGTTTACTGTTTTAATAAGTAATAAATGGGTTGATTATTTTGTCAGAGAATATGCAGTACAAGAATTTGGTCAAAATGAATCGGGTCTTTGGCAAGCGGTGGTTCGTTTATCAGAAGCATATAGAGGATTGATTATTAGCTTTTTGTTTTTAACTTTTTATCCCAGTATTTCAAAAGCAATTTCATCTGATACCATAAAAAGTACAATATTACGGAAGCATTTCTTACTATACCTGGTGTTATCTTTAATGCTAATCATCATTTTATTCCTTTTTTCTGATCAATTATTAACTCTATTGTATAATAGAGAGTATAGTCAGGCAAATTATTTATTTCGGCTTCAGTTAGTAGGAGATTTTTTGGCTATATTATCATTCCCTTTTGCTATATATCTTTTAGCCAGAGTAAATACCTATTCCTACATTTTTGCAGAAATATTAAGCACGATTGTCTTTATTATTGTAATTTTATTAAAACTTGGAAATGGAATTGATTCCATTGTTATAGCTCACATCTGCAGATTTATTATTTATTCCATATCAATTTCTGCAATTAGTGTAAATGATTTAAAAAATGTCAGCAACTAAGGTCACTGTAATTTGCTTATGTTATAATCAGGAAGAATATGTAGTGGAGGCTATGCAATCCGTTTTAAATCAGACTTATCCAACTGAATTAATCATTGTGGATGATGCTTCTACGGATAAGAGTGTGGAAGTCATTAAATCATTTCTAAAGAATCAAAGAAGAGAGATTAAGTCTATCTTTTTAAATGAAAATCATGGAAATTGTAAAGCTTTTAATATTGCATTGAAAGAGTGTGAATCGGATTATATAATTGACTTAGCAGCAGATGATGTTCTTTTGCCTCATAGGGTAGAAGAGGGAGTTAAGAATCTAAAAGCTAATAGAAATGTGGCAGTAAACTTTACAAATGCTAATTATATTGATCAGAATGGTGAATACATAAAATCACATTTTGAAGTTGATGATATTAAAAGATCAAAGGAAATAGTACCAGAAGGAGATTGCTTTGCCGCTATTTTAGAGCGTTATTATATATGTTCTCCTTCCATGATGTACAATGCAAAATACCTAAAAGAAATAGGAGGTTATGATGAAAGTTTAGCCTATGAAGATTTTGATATTATGCTGCGCCTATCCAGAAAATATCCATTTAGTTATACGGATAAAATATTGGTGAATAAAAGAATTCTTAATAATTCCATGTCTGCCAATCAATATCAAAAAGATAATAAGCAGTTAAATTCAACACTTATTATATGTAGAAAAGCGTTTAAACTAATTAAGGAGAGAAAAGAAAAGGTAGCGCTTATAAAACGTATCGCTTATGAAGCAAAACAAGCTTTTGTTAATAAAAGGTTTATATTATTCATCTCATTTATTAATTTAGAATTTAAAACTATTTTGCAAAAATGAAGAAAATACTTTTTGTGTGCTTAGGGAACATTTGCCGATCTCCATTAGCTGAGGGTTTGATTGTGAAGAAAATTGCAAAATTAAATTTAAACGAGCACTTTAAAATTGATTCCTGTGGGACTGCTGACTACCATATTGGTGAGCTACCGGATGAAAGAACTCGCGAAAATGCACTAAAAAATGATTTAGAATTAAATCATAGGGCAAGGCAATTCGAATACTCTGACTTCAATAAATTCGACCATATTTTGGTCATGGATAATTCTAATAAGATGAAAGTGATTGGCCAAGCAACTTCCGAGGAGCATCTTAGAAAGGTTCAGTTAATGAGAGAATTTGAAACTGAAGATGATCTGAAAGGTATAGATGTGCCAGATCCTTATTATGGTGGCGAGGAAGGTTTTCAAAACGTATTTGATATATTAGATAGATGCACTGAAAATCTTTTAGAGTATCATTTACAGACTATAGAATACTAGTATTTAGTATCGGTTTTCATCAGTGGATTAATTATCCCACCAGCTTCTTCTTCTGTTTAATTTCAAATCCTGTAAAATTGAAGCCTTTACTCCAATATCTACACTGAAAGATTGGAATCTTCCAAATGGTACCCAATTTGCATTAATTTGCCAACAGTGTAGATTTCTGAAGATATTGATGGAAGTTTGTGTGAAGTCTTTTTGCTCAAAATCATAACCCGAAGTGAAACCAACTTTCCAGTTTTCTGTGAAATTAATGTCCCCGCTGAAATTCATGGTTTGTTGCACTGTAGCTTCTTCATAGCCGTCTTTGCTCCATCTGATATTATATCGTACTCTTAAGTTCCATGGAACATCGAAATCAACATACATTTGAGGATTATTGGATAATGCCTGCACCTGATCTTCAGTGGCACCGGCTTGCCTAGCTTTGTCTTCTAAATTATTTCGGTTTTCATCATCGCTTTTCTTACCCTTAGGGTTCAGGTTAGTGGATAATGCAATATTTGCTGTGGTTAATCGTCCTATTCCTTGGCCACCTTCCCAAGCATATTGATCAATTTCACGCTGAAAAACTTCCGTTTGCCCCCTTTCATTTGTCGTGATACTATCCAATACTATAACATATGGATTTATGCCAGTTTGTATGTTAACATCTAATTTATTGTTAAAAAGATTTGTTCTAGCATTTATAGAGATGGGTGCCAATCTAAATGAATCAGCTATTATATTATAACTGGTGGAAAAAGAAAGGTTGTCAAAAATTTTCACCTTAGTAGGAGTGTCAGAAGTATCACTAGCCTTTTTAACTTTCATTTCAATGGTATTAGCTAAGGAAATACCTATTGTTCCCGATTTCCCTCTACCAGGACTACCGTAAACAAATCCATCATATTTTGAAAAGATTCTAGTGTTTCCAAGAGAGTCAGTCTGAACTTCCTTGTAAATACCATATTGTTCCTCACCAAAATCGGGACGCCAGTTGAAGTTTACGGTTGGAGTCATAATGTGGCGAACTGCTTTCACTGGTCCTTTCTTAGGGTAAATTGTACCATATAATCTAGTAGTAAAACCAATGCCAGCATTGTAAGAGCCAGCTCTACTAAAAGTATTTAAGGTATCAATTACTACAGTTTTTAAAGAATCACTGTATCTGTGATTTAATTCTCTTAGATACCATACCTCATCATAATTAAAGTTAGGACTTGCCGTAATGAACTTAAATAAATTAAAAGAAGTAGAAACTGGTACTCTATGCCTACCTCCATTATTAGCTCTTTCTAATAAGAAAGGTAAATTTTCTGGACTAAAGTCTGCAATACTATCTTCTGTAGCTTCCAGGCTAACTCTTCCAATATTATTTGTTATTCTATTTGTACTTGTAAAATTGTATGAATAATTCATTTTCTGTAGCCAGTCAAAACCATCCAGATTAACCTTTTTAAATGGATATTGCCTGTTCATGTTCAAAGCTACTTCTGGTAATAGAATGTCAATTTCATTAGTTCTAATATTTTGATTGTGTCTTGCACTTATCGCATAATTGAAAGGCGTTCCTGCAATAACGTTAGAATAAGAAATATTGGAATTAAAGTTCGCGTTTACTTGCTGCTGGTAGTTTGAAGTTGGGTTGTTTTGGTTATAGCTTGAGGTTCCACCATTCACTGAAGCAGAGAATCTTCCTGTCCCTTTTGATTCAGGTCGATGTGACCATTGTATCCAGAAATCTTTTGAAACTGCTGAATCTACTTCAGATTCCCCAATTTGCTGCTGATTAAAACGGATGTTAATGTTTCCGCTATAACTGTATCTCTTTTTATAATTTGAAGCTAAAGATAAACCATAACTTCCTTTTGAATAAATTTCACCTCTTAAAGCTAAATCAATATATTCACTGATAGCCCAATAATAACCTCCATCTCTTAAGAAAAACCCTCTTCTATTTTCTTCACCGTAAGTAGGGAATAAAATACCAGAGGTCTTATTATTGGGCATCGGAAACATACCAAATGGAAATAATAAAGGCGTGGGAAGTTCTGTGATTTCTAGGTTAAAAGGGCCAGCAAGTATTTTATCTCCAGGAATTAATTTTAATTTATTTGCTGAGATACCAAAG
This sequence comes from Marivirga arenosa, assembly GCF_030503895.2. Taxonomy (GTDB): domain Bacteria; phylum Bacteroidota; class Bacteroidia; order Cytophagales; family Cyclobacteriaceae; genus Marivirga; species Marivirga arenosa. The sequence continues at coordinate 75,663 of NZ_CP129970.2, read as the reverse complement.
TGAGGATGATCTAAATTACAAGTAGTATAGAGAGCATGGTCACTGAATAATTCGTCCTTTTCGTTCTTTTTCGTCCAGTTTGAATGCATGAAGGCTTCCCCTTGCTGGGTTACTACACCCTTAATAATGGCTTTTTTGGTGTCGAAATTATATCTAATTTCATCTGTTTGATAAACTTGGCCTCTATCCGAGAATATTGGTTTACCGCTAATATTACCGGAAGTATCTTTTAATCCACTGGCATCTAGTACCTTGGTATTGTAATTAACTTTTATCTTATCAGCATCTAGTTCAATTTCTCCATAATCTACATGGGCCTCTTTAAACATAATAATGTCTTGAGTTTTCAAGTTAAAGTTTAAAGAATCCTTGGCATTGTAATTGACTGTGGTTGCGATGTCCCCTTTTTTCTTGTTTTTAACAGTATCAGCTTCGGCTTTTGTGCTATCAGAAATTATAGCAGCTGTAGAGTCTGTTAAAGTTTTAAGACTATCAATATCGAGGGATGTGTTAATCAAGGAATCGGTTTTCTGTACTAAAGAATCCGCGTCTTGAGTAAAACCAAAATAAGGAACAATGAATATGAAAATACTTAAAATATACCGCCTCAAATTATTTCGTGGATTTTTCCGATTTGATGAATTTTTGCAATCTTTGTGTAAAATTATACTATTCAAATTAAACAACCGAAAGATTGTGAAAAATATTACCATCCTTTCTACACTTACTATTTTGATGGTCCTTGGCTCATTCACAAATCTTAATAAACCTTCATATAAAGTAAATAAGGTTGTGATTGATGCTGGACATGGGGGCAAAGATAGTGGAACACGAGGCGTAATGTCAAAAGAAAAAGATATTGCTTTAGATATTGCTTTGGAGCTAGGTGAAATCATTAAAGAATATTTGCCTGATGTTGAAGTCATTTATACTAGAAAAGATGATAATTTTGTTGAACTTGACGAACGCTCGAATATCGCGAACAAAAATGGTGCCGACCTGTTTGTATCTATTCATTGTAATGCAGTTGACTATAGCGAAAAAGTTCACGGCACAGAAACCTGGATAATGGGACTTCATAAGTCAGAAACAAACTTGAATGTAGCAAAAAGAGAAAATGCTGTTATTCTTATGGAGGATAACTACGAAGAAAAGTATGAGGGTTTTGATCCGAATGATCCAGCTTCTCACATATTATTTTCTTTATACCAAAATGCTTATTTAGCTAATAGTTTGAATCTTGCCGAAAAAGTAGAATATCAGTTCGATAAGAGAGTAGGAAGACACAGTAGGGGTGTTAAACAAGCCGGATTTGTGGTTTTATTTAAAAGCTCAATGCCGAGTGTACTGATTGAAACTGGCTTCTTAAGTAATCCTAAAGAGGAAAGATATTTGAACGATGACTTAGGAAAGACGTATATAGCATCGGGTATTTTCCGTGCCATCCGAGATTACAAAGTAGAAATTGAATCAATGAACTAAAAACTTATACAACTTTGAAAATAGCTAAAGAAATTAAAGTTGCCGTCTTGGCAATTACATCAATTGTAATATTCTATTTTGGTTTTAATTACCTTAAAGGAATAGATTTTTTTGATCCTAAAAATGAATATTATGCTGTTTATGACCAAGTGAATGGTTTAACAGTATCTAATCCTGTGTTATTAAGCGGACTTTCAGTGGGGAGAGTAAGTAGAATTGAAATTCTTCAAGAGCAGGAAAATAAATTGAAAGTTTATTTTGAGGTAAGGGAGGATATCACTTTAGGAGATGAATCGGTTGCTATGTTAGCAACAGACATTCTAGGATCTCAAACTATAGTGTTGAAAAGGAATAATGTGGTTGAACCTATAGCGGAAGGAAGTGAAGTGAAAGGAGATGTAGAACCCGCATTAACTGAACAAATTCAACAACAAGCCTATCCAGTACTAAAGACTTTAGACTCTGTCGGCCAACATTTAAATGGAATACTCGCAAACATCGATCGTAACGAGAGTAAAATACAAAATATTATGCTTCATGTGGAAACTACTACCAGGAATTTAGCAGAGATTTCAGAAAAGCAAGCTAAGATAGGAGCGATGATCGATGATTTTAAAAAAATATCTGCTGCTTTGGCTGATGAAAGAACTGGACTAAAAGCATTACTTAATAAAACAAATGGTATTGCCGATTCTGTTAATTCTTTAGAATTAGCTAAAGTTGTGAATAGATTAGATTCTACATTAATCACAATCAATTCTACAGTGGCTTCAATGCAGGATGGTGAAGGCACGGTTGATAAATTACTAAATGATGATTCTTTATATCTTAATCTTAATCAGACATTAGTTGATTTAGATGCCTTATTGATTGATATGAAGGATCAACCTAAGAAGTATGTACACTTCTCATTATTTGGTAGAAAAGACAAAAAGAAATAATTGAATACTTAATTAATTATTAATCATATCAGGAAACGACTAAATGGATATTGAATTTAATAAGAACGAGGACCTCAATAAACAAGAGGTAGATAAGCTAAAGCACAAGCTTGAAAAAGTATATTTAGGTGGGGGAGAAAAAAAGATTGAATCCCAACACAAAAAAGGGAAATTAACAGCAAGAGAACGTATTGATTATTTAGTAGATGATGGTTCTGAATTTTTAGAAATCGGAGCATTTGCTGCAGATGGTATGTATGAAGAGGTAGGCGGTTGCCCTTCTGCTGGTGTAGTTACGGGGATTGGATATGTAGAAGGTAGACAGGTGGTTATTGTAGCTAATGATGCTACCGTTAAGGCTGGGGCATGGTTTCCCATGACAGCAAAGAAAAATTTACGCGCTCAGGAAGTAGCGATGGAGAATAGATTGCCTATCATTTATTTAGTGGATAGTGCTGGTGTATTCCTGCCAATGCAAAATGAAATTTTCCCTGATAAAGAACATTTTGGAAGACAATTTAGAAATAATGCAAAAATGTCTTCTATGGGAATTATTCAAGTAGCTGCTATCATGGGTAGCTGTGTAGCAGGAGGCGCTTATTTACCGATTATGGCGGATGAAGCTATGATTGTAAATAAAACAGGATCTATATTCTTAGCAGGTTCATATTTAGTAAAAGCTGCTATAGGTGAAGATATTGATAATGAAACATTAGGTGGAGCTACTACACATTGCGAAATCTCAGGTGTTACGGATAATAAGCATGAAACGGATCAGGATTGCTTAGACGATATTAAAAGGATTTTTAATAAAATAGGTAGCTTTGAAAAAGCTGGTTTTAACAGAGAAGAACCTGCAGCACCTAAAAAAGATGAGAAAGAAATCTATGGTTTACTACCGAATGATCGAGTAAAACCTTACGATACTAGAGATATAATAGAAAGACTGGTTGATAATTCAGAGTTTGATGAATACAAAGCCTTATACGGTAAATCTATCATTTGCGGAACAGCAAGAATTGATGGATGGGCAGTTGGAATAGTAGCAAACCAAAGAAAAGTTGTAAAAACTAAGAAAGGGGAAATGCAGATGGGAGGAGTAATTTATTCCGACTCTGCTGATAAAGCTGCAAGGTTTATCATGAATTGTAATCAACGAAAAATTCCACTTGTATTCCTTCAGGATGTAAGCGGCTTTATGATTGGAAGTAAATCTGAGCATGGTGGTATTATTAAGGATGGGGCTAAAATGGTAAATGCTATGGCCAACTCGGTAGTACCTAAATTTACTATTGTAATTGGTAATTCATACGGAGCAGGTAATTATGCAATGTGTGGAAAGGCTTATGATCCTCGACTAATCTATGCATGGCCTACAGCCCAAATTGCAGTAATGAGTGGAGCGGCTGCAGCAAAAACCTTATTGCAAATAAAAGTAGCTACCCTTAAAGCAAAAGGAGAGGAAATATCAGAAGAGGATAAGGAGAAAATGCTGAAGGAAATTACCGATAAGTATAATGAAGAACTTTCTCCATATTATGCAGCCTCTCGATTATGGGTGGATGGTATTATTGATCCATTAGAAACTAGGAAAGTAATTTCAATGGGGATTGAGGCAGCAGATCATGCGCCAATAGAAAAACCATTTAATGTAGGAGTAATCCAAACCTAAATTAGATAAATATTGGATTTAGATAAGAAAGAATTCAAAGCTTTAGTATCTCTTTTAGAAGACGATGATCAGGAGATAAGCTCTCATGTTGAAGGAAAGATAATGTCTCTTGGAAGCGATATTATCCCATATCTGGAAGAGCAGTGGGAAAATAGCTTTGATCCTAATGTACAAAGGAAAATTGAAGATATGATTCATAATCTTCAATTTTCACAGCTGAAGGAAAAGCTAAAGGATTGGAAAGAAGGTGGTGCAGAAAGCTTGCTTGAAGGCATGTGGCTCATTTCCTTGTATCAATATCCTGATACTGATTTAAATGAATTAAATAAAGAAGTAGAACAAATATATTATGATATATGGGTGGAGCTGAAAGAAGATCTTCATCCTTATGATCAGGTGAAAATTATAAATAGTGCTTTGTTTTCGAAATTAAAATTCCGAGCGAACACAAAAAATTTCCATTCACCAAATAACTCTTTTTTAAAGTCAGTATTAGAGAGTAAAAAAGGTAACCCGATATCTCTATCAGTCATATATATGCTTGTTGCTGAAAAGTTAGGGATGCCTATTTATGGGGTAAATTTGCCAAATCTGTTTATTGTAACCTATAAATCTGAAGAAACTCAGTTTTACATAAATGCATTTAATAGAGGGCTAATTTTCTCAAAAAAAGATATTGATAATTATTTGGCAAATTTAAACTTAACGCCAAAGCCAATTTATTACGAACCATGCTCAAATGAAGATATCATAAAGCGTGTGTTACGTAACCTTATCATGGCATATGAGAAATTGGATGATCATCAAAAAGCTGATGAAATTAAAGAATTGCTAATAGAAGTTTCCGGTGGAATTGATTTCGATGCTTTAGGGCTTTAGTTCACATTTAAGCAAATAAAATACTCCTCCAATTTGTAAAAAGCTAATTCGTATTCTTTAAAGAAATCATCTTTATTAATAGAACCACTCATTAGAGTCCAGTCTTTTTTGAGTGGTTTTACTTTTAAGTTGTCTTTAAAATTTAATTCACGTTTCATAAACAACTTATACAATACTTCCTTGGCAGACCACATTTTGGAATATTTCACCAAGTCAGCATTACAATATTCCATTTCCTCATCAGTATAAAGTCTTGGGGCAATTTTTGCCATTTTGGCCTTTGGTTTTTCAATATCAATACCCACTTCTATTTTAAATCCTACGGCAGCAGCTATATAATTTTCAGTGTGAGAAAGTGAAATATTATACTCTGAATCAGGTATTACAGGTTTCCCGAATTCATTTCTATATATAGGCTGATCAGTTATTTTTAATGAATGTAATACAGTTTTACACAACATTCTACCAGCTAAGAATTCTAATCTTTTTTCAGGGTGAGTTGTCTCAGCAAGAATATTAACATCAGTTGGGCTTAAAACAATGTTTCTTTGATAGAAGTCTATATCTTCCTCAATTTTCCAAACAGCTAGGTGAACTTTATCGTTTATTTGTTTTATATATTCTAATGCCATCTCGTAACTTTACAGTATGCCTAAAATTAATGTAGAAAAAGTACAAAGCCTAACAGGACATAAAGATTGCCTATATGTAGTGGAACCAGCAGCCCAAAATAATCAATTTTTCTCTGCTGGCGGAGATGGGATTGTGGCTTTATGGGATTTAAAAGATCCAGAATTAGGTCAAATGGTAGCAAAAGTCAATAATTCTGTATACGCTTTACATTATCTGAGAAATACCAATCATTTGTTGGTAGGCCATAATTATGAAGGTATTCATTTAATAGATGTTGAGAATAAACAAGAGGTGAAATCTTCTAAAATAACTGATGAAGCTATATTTGATATTAAAGTAATTGATAATATTATCCTGAGCGCCTGTGGTGATGGTCAGTTAATATTATCTGATTTGAAGGATTTATCTACCATTGCAAAGCTTCAAATTTCGGATAAAAGCATTAGAACCATTGCTGTTCACCCTAATCAAAAAGAAGTAGCCTTAGGCTTAAGTGATAATACGATTAAGGTTTTATCTTCTACTGATTGGCGCTTAAAAAAGGAAATAAAAGCCCATGATAATTCAGTATTTACAATTCAGTATTCTAGGGATGGAAAGTTATTGTTAAGCGCTGGTCGTGATGCACATCTAAAAATATGGGATGCGCAATCTGATTATATTTTGGTTGAATCAATAGTCGCCCATATGTATGCAATCAACAATATTAGTTTCCGGTCAGATGGTAAGTACTTTTCTACCTGTAGTATGGATAAAAGTATAAAAATTTGGGATGCACAGTCATTTAAGCTCTTGAAAGTTATTGATAAAGCTAGGCATGCAGGTCATGCAACATCCGTTAATAAATTATATTGGACGGATTATAATGATCAACTGGTAAGTGTTAGTGATGATCACACCATATCAATTTGGGATATACAGATGAATTAATCAAAAATATCCCTGTATATTTATATCTTGAAAAAGTGAAATACTTTTCTTAGCATTAAGACATTAGCTGGTTTTATGCGTTATTACAATAATCAACAGATAGTAAAATGAAGATTACTCCTTTAGAAATAAGACAAAAAGAATTTGAAAAAGGCTTTAGAGGCTATGATAAAGATGATGTCAAAGCATTTTTAGCTTCTCTATCTCAAGAGTGGGAGAGGGAAATGGACATTCAAAAGGAGTTAAAACTTAAATTGGAAGCAGCAGAAAAGGAAGTAGAAAAGTTGAGACAAGTGGAGAGCTCATTATACAAAACTTTGAAAACGGCAGAAGACACCGGAGCCAACGTAATTACCCAAGCCAACAGAACAGCGGAACTTCATTTAAAGGAAACCCAAATTAAAGCAGATAAATTGTTGTCAGACGCTCAACAAAGAGCAAAAGATATTGTGGAAGATGCTAACCATAAAGCACAGGCAATATTAGAAGATACAGAAGATGAATTAAAAGAGGTTGCAGATGGCTTCAAACAACTAGAAAATCACAGAGATAATGTGATTGAAGAATTGAAAAACCTTAGCACTGGATTGAATGATAAAGTGAAGAAGATTGAAGACAGAATGCAACATGTTGATATTGAAACTCATCTTAAAAGAGCCAGAAAGGCGGTAAAGAAAATACAAAATGCTGATGAATATGAATTGGAAGAAGTTAAAAGACCTTCTATAAAACATGAAGCAGCAAAAGTACCTAAGGCTGAAAAAACTAATCAGTCAGAAGAGCCAAAACAACAAAATAAAAATGAAGAAAGTGGGGGAGAAGATACTTCCTTCTTTGATGAAATAACAGCCGATTAAAATCAGTATTTTTTATGAAGGGGAAAGTTGCATTGTCAGGAATGACTTTTTATGGCTATCATGGCTATTATGTTGAGGAAAACAAATTAGGGAATCATTATTCGGTTGACTTGGTAGTGGATACCAAGTTTGAAAAAATGGATGATAATTTAGAGAGCACCTTAAACTATGAAACCCTATATAAAACCACCGAGGAGGTTATGAAAAAACCTCTGAAATTACTGGAGACCTTAGCTTTTCATATTGGTAAAAAGATTTTAATAGAGAATGACTCAGCCATAAAAGTATTAGTAAGAGTAAATAAAAAGCAGCCCCCTATCGGTGCAATATGCGATGTAGCTTATGTTGAATTAGAGGTGTCCCGAGATGATTTTTAATTAATCCTAGAGTACTTTTTTAAATTATAGAAAACTATTCCTTACACAATTTTATTACTTTATTATATTCTTTAAATTAAATTTTAGTTGTCTTTTCAGACATTTCATTTTTTAATCAAGATCAAATGCATAGAGTAATAAAATTTATCTTTGCAATAATTGCTTTTTTTATTGTAACCTACCTGATCATCTTTTTCCCGATTCCCAGTCTATTAGTAGTAGGCTCAGTTATGTTAATAGTTGGGATATATGATATTTCTCAAAAGAAGCATACTATTTTGAGGAATTTTCCGATAATCGGACATTTTAGATATTTGTTTGAAGAGATCTCTCCAGAAATACATCAATATTTTGTTGAATCAGATGTTGACGGTAAACCACTTAGCAGAAACCAAAGAAGTTATGTTTATGCTAGGGCTAAACTTCAAAATAATACACATCCTTTTGGAACAGAACATGATTTACAAAGGGAAAAGATGGAGTGGACTACTCATTCAATTTTCCCTAGTAAAAGATTAGAAGATGCTCCACGTGTTAATATTGGGGGCGCAAATTGCTCTAAGCCATATGAAGCAAGTTTATTTAATATTTCTGCAATGAGCTACGGCTCATTAAGTAAAAATGCTATTATGGCTCTTAACAAAGGTGCTAAAGCTGGAGGTTTTTATCATAATACAGGTGAGGGTAGCGTTTCTAATTATCACCTCATGGGTGGAGATATTGTATATCAGGTAGGGACTGCATATTTTGGCTGCAGAGATAAAGAAGGGAACTTTTCAGAGGAAAAGTTTAAAGAAACTGCTCTGAGAGATGAAGTGAAAATGATTGAATTAAAATTATCTCAGGGTGCTAAGCCTGGACATGGAGGGATATTACCAGCACAAAAAAACTCAAAGGAAATTGCAAGAATTAGAGGAGTGGAGCCCCATACAGATGTTTTGTCTCCTCCTGGTCACACAGCATTTTCCTCATACACTGAAATGATGGCTTTTATTGGTAAACTTCGAGAGCTTTCAGACGGAAAACCTATTGGGTTTAAAATTTGCATTGGCAGAAAGAATGAATTTGAATCCATATGTGATGCAATAAAAGAAACCAATATTTACCCCGATTTCATAACCGTGGATGGTGCAGAGGGAGGTACAGGCGCAGCACCCATAATATTCTCTGATCATGTAGGGATGCCTTGGGAAAATGCCTTGGTTTTCGTGGTGGATACCTTAATGCGATACAATCTTAGAAATGAGATAAAAGTCATTACTTCAGGCAAAATCATTGATGGTTTTGATATTTTTAAAGCACTTTGCCTTGGTGCCGATATATGTAATTCTGCAAGAGGTATGATGCTAGCCTTAGGATGTATTCAAGCCTTGGAATGTCATAAAAATACTTGTCCTACAGGAGTTGCAACCAATAATGCTTCACGGATGAGAGGATTAGTAGTTGAAGATAAATGGAAAAGGGTGAAAAATTACCATGGGGAAACTATCAAAGATTTCTTAGATCTGTTTATGGCTTCAGGAGTTTCGGATTTATCTCAGCTTAATAGATCATTGATTTTTCAACAAAGAGATGGGAAAGAAGTAAACTTTGCAGATAGATATCCAGAAGCCCTAGAGGATAGTAAAATATAATAAACTTGCCTTTTTGTTGAATTTATAGCTATTTCACATTTGGAAAGATTGAACAGAACTAAAAGTTATGGAAACGACTAAAAAATACAATCCGGAAACTTACAAAACACCTACCGGCAGCAAACTCAACTGTAAAGGGTGGGTACAAGAAGCAGCATTGCGTATGTTGTTAAATAATCTAGACCCTGAGGTGGCCGAAAGACCTGAAGATTTAATTGTTTACGGGGGTAGAGGTAAGGCAGCAAGAAATTTCGAATCTTTAGATTTGATCATTAAAGCACTTAAAGATTTAGAGGAGGATGAAACTTTAATCGTTCAATCAGGAAAGCCTGTCGGGATTTTACCTACCCATAAAGATGCTCCTAAAGTATTGATTTCTAATTCTCAACTAGTGCCTAATTGGGCAAATTGGAAGCATTTTGATGAATTAGAGAAAAAAGGATTGATGATGTACGGCCAGATGACGGCTGGTAGCTGGATTTATATTGGTTCGCAGGGTATTGTGCAAGGGACTTATGAAACATTTGCAGCAATAGCCAATAAAGATTTCAATGGTAGCCTTAAAGGAACCTTAACCGTAACTGCCGGATTAGGTGGAATGGGAGGAGCTCAACCTCTTGCCGTTACCATGAATGATGGAGTTTGTTTAGTAGCTGAGGTGGAACAGTGGAGAATTGACAAAAGGCTTTCTACAAAATATTTAGATGAGTCAATTGAAGATATGGATGCTGCAATTGATAGAGCATTGGAGGCGAAGAAGAATCAAGAAAGAGTTTCAATTGGAGTTCCGTGTAATGCAGTACATTTATTAGAAAGACTAATCGAGAGAGGGATTACCCCCGATGTATTGACTGATCAGACTTCAGCTCATGATCCTTTAATTGGATATATACCACACCAAATAAGTTTAGAAGAATCAAATGTTCTAAGAGAGCAAAATCCTGATAAATATGAGGAATTGTCATATGAGTCAATGTACAGACATGTAGAACTGATGCTTGAACTTCAAAAATCAGGATCTATCACTTTTGATTATGGGAATAACTTAAGAGCTAGAGCTTTTGAAAAAGGCCTAAAAAATGCATTTGATTTCCCAGGATTTGTTCCGGCTTACATTCGTCCACTGTTCTGTGAAGGGAAAGGGCCTTTCAGATGGGCTGCCTTATCGGGTGATCCGGCTGACATAGCAGAAACAGACAGAGTTATTAAAGAATTATTTCCTGAAAATGAATCTTTAATGCGTTGGATGGATATGGCTCAGGATAGAATATCATTCCAAGGGCTTCCTTCTAGAATCTGTTGGTTAGGACAAGGAGAAAGAGAAAAGGCTGGCTTAGCATTCAATAAATTAGTGAAGGAAGGAAAAGTTAAAGCTCCTATTGTAATTGGACGTGATCATTTAGATACTGGATCAGTCGCTTCTCCAAACAGAGAAACAGAAGCCATGTTGGATGGTTCGGATGCTGTAGCTGACTGGCCATTATTAAATGCATTAGTCAATACTGCGGGTGGTGCTAGTTGGGTTTCGTTGCATCATGGTGGTGGTGTGGGTATGGGGTATTCTATCCATGCAGGAATGGTAATCGTAGCGGATGGTACTGATGATGCACAAAAGAGATTAAAGAGAGTTTTACATAATGACCCAGGAATGGGGGTTATTAGACATGCAGATGCTGGTTATGACATTGCCAAGGATACTGCTAGAAAGCATAAACTGGATTTAAAAGAAAGATTGGAGTAGGTGGTTCTATACCGGTCAGGTTATTTAAACCTGACCGGTATTTTGTATATTATTTAGTTTTTATCTTTCATTTCTCTTTTTCTCATCGGCATAGCGTCAATAGTAGCAAATAGCTTTTCATTTTTGATAGGCTGGTCTTTTCTCATTTTAATTCCCCCATCTTTACCTATTAATATATTTTGATAACCATCTTCTGAATTAACATTCAATCTTTCCAAAATCTGTTCATAATTCAAGTATTGCTCCTTTTTAAGGTTTAGGGACTTAACTATTTCGTCTTCTAATATTAAAACTATTAAATCTCTTACCTTAAATTCTTCTAAATCACTTTTTATTTCTTCTGATTGTGAATCTAATAGAGAAGTGGAATATTCATTTGAATAAATCACCAATACTCTATTTTTCCATTTAAAGTCTTCAATTTGTTTTATTTGTGCCATTGAAAGATTGCTGTAAATAAATAATAGACTCGTAATAATTAAATATCTCATAATTAAATAACAGAATGATTTGTTCGATGTTTATAATTTGATTTTATAGCTTATAAAATTAAGCAATATTCTGATTCACAGATATTATCATTTGTTAATAGAGGGCTGTGTTATGATTTTTATAGCAAATAAAAGCTTGGTAAGCTTATAATTTACCTATCATTAACTAAGCCTTTTATAGGTAGTTTAAAATATAATTTTTGGATTATTCATACCTAACGAATGTTCGGTAATAGCTTTAATCTTTAGCTTAATTATTGTAATTTCGTACTTGGAAATAAACGACTAAAAATATGTCTGCATATAAAACTGAAGCTCCTTATAAACCTAAAAATAATGTCCGTATTGTAACGGCTGCCTCACTTTTTGATGGTCACGATGCTGCCATCAACGTGATGCGTAGAATCATACAATCTACTGGCTGTGAAGTAATTCATTTAGGTCATGACCGATCGGTAGAAGAAGTTGTGAACACGGCTATACAGGAAGATGCTCAAGCTATCGCAATGACATCATACCAAGGTGGACATACTGAGTATTTCAAATACATGTATGACTTATTAAAGGAAAAGGGAGCAAGCCATATAAAAATCTTTGGAGGTGGAGGAGGAGTTATCCTTCCTGAAGAGATTAAAGAGCTTCATGATTATGGAATTGCCAGAATTTATTCTCCTGATGACGGTCGTGAGATGGGATTGCAAGGGATGATCAATGATTTAGTAAAACAAAGTGATTACCCAACAGGGGAGAATTTAAATGGTGAAGTAGGAAGAATCGATAAAAAGGATGTGAAGGCAATTGCCAGATTAATATCTGCTGCTGAAAACTTTCCGGATGCTTCCAATGCTGAACTAGAAAAAATACGAGAAAAAGCGAAGGACCTTTCTGTACCAGTTTTAGGAATAACGGGTACTGGTGGAGCCGGTAAATCCTCATTGGTAGATGAATTGGTAAGAAGGTTTTTAATTGATTTTAAAGATAAAAATATAGGGATCATCTCAGTTGATCCTTCAAAGCGTAAGACAGGTGGTGCTTTATTAGGAGATAGAATTAGAATGAATGCGATTAATCACGAAAGAGTGTACATGCGTTCATTAGCGACTCGTCAGAGTAATCTTTCTATTTCCAAATACGTGAAAGATGCGGTGTCTATATTAAAAGCCGCTCAATTTGATTTAATTATTTTGGAGACTTCTGGGATTGGTCAGTCTGATACTCAAATATTAGATCATTCTGATGCCTCTTTGTATGTGATGACACCAGAGTATGGAGCAGCAACTCAATTGGAAAAAATTGATATGCTGGATTTCGCGGACATCATCGCTTTAAACAAATTCGATAAGCGTGGGGCTTTAGATGCTTTGAGGGATGTAAAGAAACAATACCAAAGAAACCATGGGCTATGGGATGCAAAAGTAGATGATATGCCAGTTTATGGTACAATTGCTTCTCAGTTTAACGATCCAGGGACTAATTCCTTATACAAAACCTTAATGGATAAGGTAGTAGAAAAATCAGGTGCTGATTTGAAATCTACTTTTGAAATTACAGATGAGATGTCTGAAAAGGTATTCATCATTCCACCAAATAGAACTCGTTATTTGTCTGAGATTTCTGAAAATAACAGAGGTTACGATCAATGGGTGGAAGATCAGGCTGCTGTAGCCGATAAATTATACGGTTATAGAAAGTCTATTGATACTTTAAAAGAATCAGATCTTGAGGATAAAGATCGATTGATTAAAGGTCTGGAAGAAGCCTATGCTAAAGAAGAGCTTAATTTCGACCCTAAGAACAAATTATTAATTGAAGAATGGGGCGATAAGGTTCAAAAGTATAAAGACCCAATTTATTCATTTAAGGTAAGGGATAAAGAGATTAAGATTCAAACGCATACCGAATCATTATCTCATTCGCAGATTCCGAAAGTATCACTTCCAAAGTATAAGAGTTGGGGTGATCTTTTACGTTGGAATTTACAAGAAAATGTACCCGGTGAATTTCCATACACGGCAGGAATTTATCCTTTTAAAAGAGAAGGAGAGGACCCAACGCGTATGTTTGCAGGTGAAGGTGGGCCTGAAAGAACTAATAAGCGTTTTCATTATGTAAGTATGGATATGCCGGCTAAACGTCTTTCTACTGCCTTTGATTCAGTAACGCTATACGGTAATGATCCGGATTACAGACCTGATATTTACGGTAAAATTGGTAATTCAGGGGTAAGCATCTGCTGTTTGGATGATGCTAAAAAGCTTTACTCAGGCTTTGATTTGGCACATGCTATGACATCAGTATCCATGACCATCAACGGTCCTGCACCAATGTTATTGGGCTTCTTCATGAATGCTGCCATTGATCAGCAATGTGAAAAGTATATTAAGGAAAATGGAATGGAAGATGAAGTCAATAAAAAAATTGACAAAATCTTCAAAGAAAAAGGAGCAGATCGTCCACAATATAGAGGTGAATTACCAGAAGGCCATAATGGATTAGGCTTAATGCTTTTAGGTGTTACAGGTGATCAAGTTTTACCTAAAGATACTTACGAGAAGATAAAAGCAGAAACAATGGCGGTTGTTCGTGGTACTGTTCAGGCAGATATCTTAAAAGAAGATCAGGCACAAAATACCTGTATTTTTTCTACTGAATTTGCTCTACGTTTAATGGGGGATGTTCAGGAATATTTCATTGAAAATCAGGTACGTAATTTCTACTCTGTTTCTATTTCAGGATACCATATTGCGGAGGCTGGTGCAAATCCAATTACACAATTAGCTTTCACCTTAGCGAATGGATTCACCTATGTAGAATATTATTTAAGTAGAGGAATGGACATTAATAAATTTGGTCCAAACCTATCATTCTTCTTTTCTAATGGTATTGATCCTGAATATGCTGTTATCGGTCGGGTTGCGAGAAGAATTTGGTCTAAAGCTTTAAAACAAAAGTACGGAGCAAATGCTAGAGCGCAGATGTTGAAATATCACATCCAAACTTCTGGTAGATCCTTACACGCTCAGGAAATTGATTTTAATGATATAAGAACGACTCTCCAGGCTTTATATGCCATATATGACAACTGTAATTCATTGCATACCAATGCTTATGATGAAGCGATTACAACGCCTACAGAGAACTCAGTTCGTAGAGCTATGGCAATTCAGCTGATTATTAATAAAGAATTAGGATTGGCTAAGAATGAGAATCCGATTCAGGGGTCATTCATCATTGAAGAATTAACTGATTTAGTTGAAGAAGCGGTATTGACAGAATTTGATAGAATAACTGAAAGGGGAGGGGTGCTTGGTGCAATGGAAACTATGTATCAGCGTGGAAAGATTCAGGAAGAGAGCTTGTATTACGAAACTTTAAAGCATACGGGTGAATATCCGATCATAGGAGTCAATACCTTCTTAAATTCAAAAGGATCACCAACTGTAACTCCTGGTGAAGTAATTAGAGCCACAAAAGAAGAAAAAGAATATCAAATTGAAACACTTCGTTTATTGAATGATAGATTTGAGAAAGAAGCTCAAGAAAGTCTAAATAAATTGCAGGATGCTGCCATAAAGAATAAAAATTTATTCTCTGAATTAATGGAGGCTACCAAATTCTGTTCGTTAGGTCAGATTACGAACGCAATGTTCGAGGTTGGTGGCCAATACCGTAGAAATATGTAGGTTTAGATTCTAGAGTTTAGAACCTAGAACCTAGATTATAAATAAAAGAAAAGCACGGTGGAAGCCGTGCTTTTTTGGTTTGACACAAATAATAATTTATAAAATTGCTTATGTCGTTTAACTAGTTGAAAAAAAATAAATTATAGATGATAACCTATACTAAATTCTCCAAGTGCAACCCCGGTACCGATATTAAGGTTTCCAAAAATCTTATTTTTACCGAAAAAGTTAAATCCTATTCTAAGAGAGGGAATGATAGGTGATGATATTACTTTCTCCAAGGAGTAATAAAAAACTGAAAGACCTACATAAGGATCAAATAAACTTAAATTCCTTTTTCTTTTTAAATGATAATTTAAGTAGATACCACTGACTGTGGAAATAGTAGGTCCTTCAAAATTTATAATAGTTCCTGACTGCTTTTCATGTTCGATGCCAAAGTAGATGCCTGATGAAAGCCTTGAGTTTAGTTTGTAATTAAATGAGAGCGAAATGAGAGGTATGGCAATTCTATCAAAACGCTTATCAGTAGTTAATTCGTCTATGAGTAAAATCCCTGGAAACCCTGAACCTATTTGGATAGAGGCTTTTGGTCTTAAAAGATTACTTGTCTCACTTTGGGCAGAAGCGAAGGAACAGTTTAAAATTAATAATATACAGGATATAGTTTTTTTCATTCATCTCAAAGTTGGATAACAATAGGCATGTGTATAACTAGCGGTATAAATTCTATCATTTTCATGGTCTATGGTCAGTACTGGTTGAAAGAAAGCGCCATCATCAGTAGCTCTGGAAGGTGCTTCCACCTCTAAGAGTACTTCTCCGGAAACAGCATCAACTCCACGCAGTGAAATGCCATCAGTATAATACACCACTCCTTTATGCTCTTGCATTCTACTACCGGCACTACTATCTATCTGCCATAAGATATTACCTGTTTCCGCATCCAGTGCATAGAGCTGAAATTCTGTATTGACATAGAGCTTATTGTCTGCATACATAATGCCCGATCTACTGCTGTTACCATTTGTTTCGCGTTGCCAAATTATAGTGAAATTATTTTTATTAACACACACAACAGTTCCATTCAAGGATAGATAAAGAGAATTTTCGGTCAGGACTGGAGGAGCATCAATGAATCTATTTCGCTCTTTATCCAAAATTATTGTGTCTTGTGCTGTGAATTGTTTTTTAAAAATATTGTACTTTAAAAATATAAGTTCTCCTGGTTCAAAATTTTGTCTTCCTCTTAATACAGGAATCAATAAGTCAACTCCATCAATTATCAAATGGTCTATGTAGTATCTTATCGAATCATTGTTATTAAAGGCAATTAATTCGTTCCAATTAAAATCAGATTTCGAAAAATATACTGTTTCTCGCGAATAATCTTCAAATGTAAATCTAGTAAATATTACTTCTTCGTAACCGACAATACTTTTTCCTCCAAAGAATTGAGAATTATGACTAAAGCGTGTAGTTCCATTCATTATATTGATTGCATATTCCCAACCCGAAGAAATATAGAGGAAGCCTGCATGAATATGCCATGTATCTGTATGTTTGAATTTATCAAAGGATTCTGGAATATTGTCAGCCCATTTCCATATTAATCTTCCGTTTTTTTTATCAAACGCTTCCAAAGTACTATTGGCTGAGAAGTCATTTTTCTTCTCATCCAGCCCTGAATAAATAACTTTATCTACATATAAAATAGGGTCAATGCTAGAAAAATACCCAATATTAAAATCATACTCCCAAATTGGAGGGTATAACAATTTGTTCTCTGGCTTTTGAAACAAGTGACATGAGCTAATTAAGCTCATGCAGCTAAATATTAATATCATTTTCCACATAAAATCATCTAATAGGTCTATGAAAAGGAGTGTTTTCTCCTAAAACAAAAATCTGATTTAATATTTCAGTTATTCTTGGATGATTGCCTACTTCCAAATGGTTGACGCCATTGGCATCATAAACATCCATATTTCTCATGTTATTGATCATTTGACTATTTTCTTCCCCCAGTTTTTCATCTCAAAGTTGGATAACAATAGGCATGTGTATAACTGGCGGTATAAATTCTATCATTTTCATGGTCAATGGTCAGTACTGGTTGAAAGAAAGCGCCATCATCAGTAGCTCTGGAAGGTGCTTCCATCTCTAAGAGTACTTCTCCGGAAACAGCATCAACTCCACGCAGTGAAATGCCATCAGTATAATACACCACTCCTTTATGCTCTTGCATTCTACTACCGGCACTACTATCTATCTGCCATAAGATATTACCTGTTTCCGCATCCAGCGCATAGAGCTGAAATTCTGTATTGACAAAGATTTTATTGTCTGCATACATGATGCCAGAGCGGCTAGTATTTCCATTTACTGGGGTTTCCCATATTAATTCTCCGTCACTTGACCTAACACAAATGACAATACCATTACACGGAAGAAAAATTTTATTATCGATAATAGTACTAAAGTTGTCAATAAAACGTCCAGACTCTGAAACTTCAATAATTTTTTCTTTTATTATACTGTTTGAATTTAAATCGTACTTAATGATTCCGGGAAGTAATTTGTCGTTCTCGTATTTTGTTATTGGAAAGTGAAGCACTTGTTCCTGATAAGTATCTGGTAGTATATTGTAAAATGTATAAGCAACACTATCATTTCGTTCAACTTGAAAAAGTGTAGTCCAAGTAAAACTATCAAAGTCTGTATATTTTATTAAAGTATTGAGCTCATTTCGAAAAGAACTGTATAACATATTCTTGTGGTTATAAAACATTAAACCTCCGCTTGGTTCATCTCTGTTTTCGTCCGAAAATAGAGTTTTACCTGTTTGTAAATCAATGCTGTAATTCGCACCAGTCGAAATGAATAGTTGATTATTATTTACTACATATTGACTTTCATAATGAAATTTATCATCGGGAGGGTCAATCGTATCACTCCAATCCCATTTAATAATCCCGTTTTCTTTGTCAAACGCCAATAAGGTACTATTGGCAAGAAAATCTTTTCTTTTTTCATCAAGTCCTGAATAAATAACTTTATCTACATATAAAATAGGGTCAATGCTAGAAAAATACCCAATATTAAAATCATACTCCCAAATTGGAGGGTAATTAACTTCAGGATTTGCGCTTTCAAAAAAATTACACGAGCATAAAAAGCTCGTGTAAAATAGAATTAAATAAAACTTCATCTTCTTCTTTCTTCTCTAAAAAAAACTGATCCTTCCGGTCTATCAAAAATCTGATTTAATATTTCAGTCATTCTTGGATGATTGCCTACTTCCAAATGGTTAACGCCATTGGCATTATAAACATCAATATTTCTCATGTTATTGATCATTTGACTATTTTCTACTCTCTGCTTTTCATCTCAAAGTTGGATAGCAATAGGCATGTGTATAACTGGCGGTATAAATCCTGTCATTTTCATGGTCTATGGTCAGTACTGGTTGAAAGAAAGCGCCATCATCAGTAGCTCTGGAAGGTGCTTCCACCTCTAAGAGTACTTCTCCGGAAACAGCATCAACTCCACGCAGTGAAATGCCATCTGTATAATACACCACTCCTTTATGCTCTTGCATTCTACTACCGGCACTACTATCTATTTGCCATAAGATATTACCTGTTTCCGCATCCAGCGCATAGAGCTGAAATTCTGTATTGACAAAGATTTTATTGTCTGCATACATAATACCTGATCTACTGCTGTTACCAACTGTTTCGCGTTGCCATAAAACTGCCGAAGTCTCTTTATCTATACAAGCTATATGACCATTCAAGGATAAATAAATCTTATCTACTTGCATGATGGGTTTGTAGTCAATAAATCTTGATCCAGAGACTACATCTAGCTCATTGTCAAATATTATCTTGTTTTCATTCAGGTCGTATATTAGCAAATTGGGTCTACTGGCTGTTCCATTCCATTTTGAATAAGGTACGTATAAATAGGAAGGTCTTGTCTCATCAAATAAAAAGTACCTAAAATAGTGAATTGAGGTGTCTGAATTCTCTTTTTGAAATAGAATATCCCAGTCAAAGCTTTGAAAATTAGTGTATTCTACTGTTGTGGAGGAGCCATCTTGCTTCACATAGCTCGTAAACAGCTTTTTATTATTTCCAAAGAAATCAACACCATTAAGCTTGTCTTGGTTATTGCTGAACTCTGTTTTGCCATTGTTTAAATTAATAGCGTAATCCCATCTAGTGGAAATATACAGAATGTGATCTCTAAAGAAATAGTTACTTGCTAAAACAAATTGCTCAGAATTTGACATTACATTATCCTCCCATTTCCATATTAATTTATCATTCTTCTTGTCAAAGGCTTCTAAGGTACTATTGGCGGAGAAATCATTTTTTTTCTCATCCAGTCCTGAATAAATGACTTTATTTTCATGAAGAATCGGTTCAATTGTTGAGAAATAGCCTACGTTGAAATTATGCTCCCAAATGGGAGGATATTTTAAGTCAATTTCGGTTTTCTGAAATAAGCTGCATGCAGCAAATAAGCAGAGGCAGCCTAATAAAAGTTTATTTTTCATCCTTTAAAATCTTGTGTCTCTTCGAAATGCAGGTTCTGTTCTATCAAAAATCTGATTTAATATTTCCGTCATTCTTGGATGATTGCCTACTTCCAAATGGTTAACGCCATTGGCATTATAAACATCAATATTTCTCATGTTATTGATCATTTGACTATTTTCTACTCTCTGCTTTTCATCTCAAAGTTGGATAGCAATAGGCATGTGTATAACTAGCGGTATAAATCCTGTCATTTTCATGGTCTATGGTCAGTACTGGTTGAAAGAAAGCGCCATCATCAGTAGCTCTGGAAGGTGCTTCCACCTCTAAGAGAACTTCTCCCGAAACGGCATCAACTCCACGCAGTGAAATGCCATCAGTATAATACACCACTCCTTTATGCTCTTGCATTCTACTACCGGCACTACTATCTATCTGCCATAAGATATTACCTGTTTCCGCATCCAGTGCATAGAGCTGAAATTCTGTATTGACATAGAGCTTATTGTCTGCATACATAATGCCCGATCTACTGCTGTTACCATTTGTTTCGCGTTGCCAAATTATAGTGAAATTATTTTTATTAACACACACAACAGTTCCATTCAAGGATAGATAAAGAGAATTTTCGGTCAGGACTGGAGGAGCATCAATGAATCTATTTCGCTCTTTATCCAAAATTATTGTGTCTTGTGCTGTGAATTGTTTTTTAAAAATATTGTACTTTAAAAATATAAGTTCTCCTGGTTCAAAATTTTGTCTTCCTCTTAATACAGGAATCAATAAGTCAACTCCATCAATTATCAAATGGTCTATGTAGTATCTTATCGAATCATTGTTATTAAAGGCAATTAATTCGTTCCAATTAAAATCAGATTTCGAAAAATATACTGTTTCTCGCGAATAATCTTCAAATGTAAATCTAGTAAATATTACTTCTTCGTAACCTACAATACTTTTTCCTCCAAAGAATTGAGAATTATGACTAAAGCGTGTAGTTCCATTCATTATATTGATTGCATATTCCCAACCTGAAGAAATATAGAGTAAGTCTGCATGAATATGCCATGTATCTGTATGTTTGAATTTATCAAAGGATTCTGGAATATTGTCAGCCCATTTCCATATTAATCTTCCGTTTTTTTTATCAAACGCTTCCAAAGTACTATTGGCTGAGAAGTCATTTTTTTTCTCATCTAAGCCTGAATAAATCACTTTATCCTCGTATAATATCGGATTTATCGAAGAAAAATAGCCAACACTGAAGTTGTACTTCCAAACTGGAGGGTATGACAATTTGTTCTCGGGCTTTTGAAACAAGTTACATGAGCTTATTAAGCTCATGTAAACAAATGCTATTGTAATTGATATACTATTATTCTCTAAAAAAAACTTCATTTCTTCTATCAAAAATCTGATTTAATATTTCAGTCATTCTTGGATGATTGCCTACTTCCAAATGGTTAACGCCATTGGCATCATAAACATTTATATTAGGCATATTATCCATGCGTTGGCTACTTAATGGTATCAACCCATCGCTGCCTTCGCTAATGCGTACTCTTGCACGGTAGGTTTCTGTTACCCATTGACAATTCTCATCATTAAAGCAATCATCTCCGTTAGCACCTATTAAACAAGGTTCAGAGGGTATAGGCAAAGCCATCAGTTCCAAGCCGTGGAAGCCAGGGTCAATAGGGATTGGGCCACCACCACCGGTGCCGCCTCCGGTACCATCACCGCCAGTGCCTCCACCTGTTCCTCCCCCAGAGCCTCCTCCGCCAATAGGTTGAGAGCATTGCAATACCTGTCGGGTGAGGGTTCTCCATTCAAAGCGTTGTGCTCCGATTATTTCATCATAGTCTGAAAAAAAAGTGCTTTTTAAATAGGTTTCCCCTGCCTGCCAGTTGTTGGCTTTTCTTTGGTGCATACCCCATAAGACTGGAGCGGTGAAGCGCATTCCGAGGTGGTAAATCTTCATGGCTTTATAGACAGAAGTCATAGTGGATACGGTGCTGATGATTGCTCCATCATCGAAGCTGTGTAAAGCTTGTTCTTCTGGAGCATTTTGTGCCGCAGCCGCCATTCTGAGTGCCTGTTTATCATTTTCTTCAAGAATGATATTGAGAACCGGGACACGTGGTGCGGTGTTGTTCAATCTATTAAGAAAAATACTTCCAGCAGATAGATCCTCTATGGTTGGCGAATTTGCATCAGGTAATTGGTTAATCACTAAATTCCGCCCAAAGTTTACCCATAATTGATCAATTAAATCAGTGGCCTTTAAGCCAGTTGAAAAACCTGAAACGGCATTAGCAATAATGGTATTGGCTGGGCCCCTCGTCAACTCTTGTAAGCCGATTTCCAGTGCAGGGATAACCGTGTTGGCTCTAAGGGAGTTCGCTACTCTTGCTCCGTGGTTTGGGGTGCCAACGGTGATGATCCCACCAAAATTCCTATTATTCCTTCGGTCCATTTCCCTAGCTACCAAGCCTCCCATGCTATGCCCAATTAAGACGCTGTTATTGTTATTGATTACCTGATTTTCTACAACAGCGGCAGCATTTGCAATGCCATTATTCATATCAGCTTGTCTTCTTCCAAAATCGGGAGTTAATGACCGAAGATTACGTTCTTGTTGAAATCTGTTCTCGTACAATTCCCATCGACCAGGTTCCTCACCCTGAAAACCGTGCATCCAGTACACATCACCTTGCGCCCTAAGCTGTAGGCAATTTAAGCTTATAAGTATTACAATTACTAAATATCTCATGACAGTGCTTGTTTAGAGGTTAAGGTTTATATGATAGAAGTCATAATTCGAAATGATTATTTGCTTTGCTGAACCCGAATATTCATCTTGGATGAGGTGCTCTTCATGAGTAGCTTTCAGTTGTGGTTTTCCGTCCACACTTTCATAAGTGAAGAACACCCGTGAAACAGCTTTTTGATTGAAATCATAATCACTCATAAACCTGACAGTATTACTTGTCTTATGAATAATCAATTCAGTTGTATAAGGCTTTCCGTCATCAGCAGTATAGCTGTTTCTGATTACTTCAAAGTCGTCACGTTCATCGTAAGGGTTTTGTAAGCTGCTTATGTTTACACGTCCATTCGTCTGGCCCTGCGGTGGCCTTGAAGCGGCACCTTCCCCGTGATCACCCCACAACATGCCGCCACTAAGCTGTGCTTGAAGTGCTTCTCCGTGGCTGCTTCTTTCCGAAAGTGAGCTAAAGAGCCTGGCATAGCCTTCCTGCAAGGCTGGGACTTCTGCTTCTCCAATCAAGCTTCTGTTATTATCAAAGTTTTTCAATTTGCCATTTTTATATTGTATAAATTTTACTGTTTTGGAAGTGGATGGCAGACTTTCATTAATTTCGAAACTTTGGGAGGGTGTTAATATTTCTAAGAATGTTTCTACTTCTCCAGCTTGATTAAGTTTTAGGTCAAAACGCTCCTTATGGATAGTAGGAACAGATCTACTTATTGCCATAGGACTTGAATCGTGATGATATTCTCGATATTCCGTTCGCTCAACTTGGTAAGATATTTTGAGCAGTTCGTCACCATTGTACATATTCATTAGTTCATCTGAAAAAATCAGATCATTAGTACAAGCGCTACCCAACAAAGCAATTGGAAATAGCATAATTATGCATTTTTTAGAGATGGGACTTTCAATTTTTATTCTCATAACTTTAAGGTTTTGGTTTATCAAATAATTAAGTAATAAAAGACGATAAAAGCAAGAAAAATAATATAATATTTCACTGAATCGAGGTTCAAATATAGGTTATAAGCCTATTTTAAGTGCCATTATTAAAAAAATACAAAATTAGATACAATAAAAATCGATATTTACGGATTCACATGCATGTACTTAAAATAGATTAAATCAACGTAATTGTTATTCAATTATTAAGGCTTTGAAGTTTTAATTCATACTGCAATAATTTTCTATTATATATAAATTACCTTTGTCGATCAATACCTAAAATACATAAATGCCTAATCCACAAAAATCCAGCTTACATCCCCAAAACCCTTTCAATTCCAGATACGAATTAGAAAATTTATCGGAAGTACTTCCGGAATTGAAGCCTTTTGTATTTGTTAATCAGTACGGAAATCAGACTTTGGATTTTGCTGATCCCAAAGCAGTGAAGGCTTTGAATAAAGCACTATTATTAAAGCATTATGACTTAAAATATTGGGATATACCGGATGGTTACCTTTGTCCTCCTATACCGGGTAGAGCGGATTATTTATTTCATGTTCATTCATTTTTACAAAAAAAGAGGAGTGGTGTGAAGATTAAAGGAGATATGGTTAATTGCTTGGATATTGGTACAGGAGCAAGCTGCATTTATCCAATTATAGGACATAAGGAATTTGGATGGAAGTTCGTTGGATCAGAGTTTGAATTCAAAGCCTTGAATTCTGCACAAAACATTATCAATAATAATGCATCCTTAAAGGAGGCAATTGAATTACGAGTTCAGCAAAAATCTAAAGATATTTTCAAAGGCATTATAAAAAAACATGAATTTTATGATTTAAGCATCTGCAATCCTCCATTTCACGCTTCAGCGGAGGAAGCCGAAAAAGGGACTATTAGAAAACTGAAGAACCTTAAGCAATACAAAGGGGAAAAGAAACCTATTTTAAATTTTGGAGGTAAGTCGAATGAACTTTGGTATGAAGGAGGAGAATTGAAATTTATTACCAATATGGTGGTACAAAGTAAATACTTTTCTCATTCGGTTCGATGGTTTACTACTTTAGTTTCCAAAGAATTCAATCTTAAGAAAATATATGAAGCCATAAAGCAGGCGGGTGCTAAGGATATGGAAACGATTGAGATGGTGCATGGCAACAAGAAAAGTAGAATTGTAGCTTGGACATTTTTGGTTCCAGTCAAAGTAGGTAAAGGATAGACCTAATTTAATGGGTCTATCCTTTAATTATTTTATTCCGTGCTTAAATAGTAAGCTCCTTCAATAACGTAATTTTTATTTGCATTTAAGCTGTTAGGATCTATTCCAATATACTCTTCATTTTCCGCCACCATTTGAATTTCAACTTTATTAAATTGATTATCAGCTAATGCTTCAAAAATATAGATATGGTTTCCTTGTCTTAAAATTCCTTTTTTAGGCATTAGTAGTAAACTATCAGTTTGAGAATGTACAGTCACTTCTAGCTGAGCGCCTAATGGGATATTTACTTGTTCTGGAATGTCAGCATGTGCTAAGACGGCATTACCTGTTAACTTTTTATTGATTAAATGTAATTTGCTATCGTAAGACTTATGGCTTTCTGGTAATTTAAAACTGACTCTTTGCTCTTCTTTTAAGAGATGTATGTCTTTCGGGTAAACCAAAAATTCAAGATGCATTTCATCAAGATTAACGATCTCAAATAAGTCCATATTAGGTTCAGCAAGCATTCCTCTTTTAACATAAACCGCTGTTACGAAACCGCTAAAAGGAGCTCTTATGTGCAAGTTTTCCTGAAGGTTTCCTTTTACTAATGAGCTAATATTAACTCCTAGTTTTTGCAACATACTTTTCTTAGCATCAGTATTCACCTTCATCTCATAATATTTTGCTTCAGTTTGCTGATAACTTTTTAATGAGATCGCTTTATTTTCTACCAAGCTTTTCTTTCTTTCAAAATCAGCCTGCAACTGTTTTAAAGTATTTATGGAAGCTAGATATTCACTTTGAAGTGTCAATATATCTGGATGAGAGATAGTGGCTAAAGATTGCCCTTTTTTCACTTTATCACCTGGTAAAATACTAGTACCGTTAATAAATGCACGCTGCACAATATGTACGTTAGCAATATCCTCTGGTGCTACAGCAAGCTCACCAAAGACAGTGAGTTTTTTATCCAATGGAGCTTTTTTCAACTGTGCAATTTTCAATGAGCTATTGGCTAACTGTTCTTTGCTTAAACTGATAGCAACTTCTTCTTGAGCGGCTTCTTCTGAATTAAGCTGTGTTTCTTCGCTACAAGCCGATATCACTAACAGCATCGATAATATTATATAATTGATTTTCATTTTGTTTCTGTTAAATATTGTAATTCAATTGAAATGTTGGCGATCTCTTTTTTGAGTTCTAAATTGGTTTTTTGAATGTTGTAAAGAGCATTTAAATTTTGTACGAATTCGTAAAAGTTTAACTCTCCAATTCTTAAAGCCTCAGATGAGGATGATTCAAGATTTTCTAATTGATCAATCATAGCAGAACTTTTAGACAAGAGTCGTTCATAATTCTGATAATCTTTTTTTGCAATAATCAATCGTTGACTTCTCTCATAATTCTGCCAATCGATTGTCGATTTTTGTATTTCTTTTTCAATTTTTAATTCTTGAATGTTTCCTTTCACATTATTGTAGAAGATTGGTATACTTAATCCAATCTGGAAGCTTTGAAATCCAGTTATATTATTCAAACTTTGATTCACGTATCCTACATAGGCTTCAGGGAAATACTGTGCTTTACTTACTTTGATTGAACTACTAATCGTTTTCATCTGCTGTTTATTTCTGAGAGTAAAGGCAGGATCAAGAGTCAATGAATCAAGAGAATTACTCCATTCATATCTGCTATATTGACTGATGGAATCAGGTAGCTCATTACAAAAACAAAGCTGTTTCAAATTTTTAGTATTTTCGTTTAAAAGCTTTTTTCCTTTTATTAATTCATTTTCAATACTCATTAATTGACCCGATATACTGAGGATTTCCAGCTTTCCACTCTCACCTTCTTCAATCATTTCTTTAGCTTGTTTCATGCTTTTCTGTAAAAGATCCGATTGATCCTCTAAAAACCGTACTTGTCTTTTACTATATGTCCAGTTATTCCAAGCTTTTCTGATATCAGCAGCTACTTGTTTTTTAGCTAGATGATATTCTTTGTTTGCTAGTTCGATTTGATGATCCGCCATTTCGGATCTTCTAAAATTAGCAGGTACATTTCCAATAGATTGTTGAATCGTCCAACTATTATCAATTAAAGGACCGTCTAACTGACCTCTTTGATAATTTATATTGGTGGAAGGAATTTGAAAAGCTTGGGTTTTAAAACTTTTAGCCTGTTCTATTTTTAGTTGTGCATTGATCACATGAGGATTTTTTTCCATAGCATTAGTGATCATACTTTCTAAAACTTGAGGATCATTTTTATCCTGTGCTTGTAACTCATAATTCAGTCCTGAAATACTCAGCAAGAATAGGATTATGATAGGTATAATCTTACCACTCATTTTTACTTTATTGATTAAATAATATAAAGCAGGCAGCACGACTAGCGTTAAAAAAGTAGCTGTAATTAATCCTCCAATTACTACTGTAGCCAATGGTTTTTGAACCTCTGCTCCGCTTGAAGTTGAAACAGCCATAGGTAAGAAACCTAAAGAAGCTACTAGTGCAGTCATGACAACAGGTCTTAAACGATCAGCACTTCCTTTTTTAATGAGTTTGATCAAGTCCATTTCTTTTTCTTCTGCTTTTAAGTCATTCAAATGACTGATTAATACAATTCCGTTTAATACGGCTACACCGAAAAGAGCGATGAAACCTACTCCGGCAGAAATACTAAATGGCATGTCGCGTAACCATAAAGCTAAGACTCCGCCAATGGCTGATAGGGGTACGGCAACATAGATTAAAAGCGCATATTTAATTTTACCAAAAGCAAAGTATAAGAGTATGAAAATCAGAGCTAAAGCTACCGGAACTGCTATAGATAAACGTTTACTTGCCTTTTCTAGAGTTTCAAACTGACCTCCATACTTAATAGAATAGCCCGGATCCATTTTGAGATTTTCATCTAATTTACTCTCAATATCTGCTACAAGTCCCGCAATATCACGGTCTCTAACATTCACACCTACTACTACTCTTCTGCGAGTATCATCTCTGGAGATCTGTAGTGGACCTTCTTGATATTCCCATGAAGCCACCTCTGATAAAGGAATAATTGTGCCATCTTTGCTTTTAATAGTAAGCTGATCTAGGTTTATGGAATTTCTGAAAGATTCACTCAATCTCACTACTAATTCAAACTTTCTTTCTCCTTCAAAAACAAATCCTGCATTTTCACCAGCATATGAGGCTCTTACAATACTGTTTAATTCTTCAATAGAAACGCCATATTGAGCGGCTTTCCTTCTATTGTATGAGATAACCCATTGTGCTAAACCTTCAGTTTGCTCTACTTTCACATCAGCTGCACCCGGTACTTCTTTTATGATAGCGGAAGCTTGTGCACCATAATCTGCCAATTTCTGTAAGTCTTCGCCATATATTTTGATAGCAATATCTGATTTTGCTCCTGTAATTAATTCATTAAAGCGAAGTTGAATAGGTTGCGTGAATTCGAATACAGCAGTAGGTATTACTGCGAGTTTCTCTTCCATCTTTTCGATCAAATCAAAACGATCTTCACCATTGACCCATTCATCCTTTGGCTTCAAAATGATCATAATATCTGCTAATTCGATTGACATCGGGTCAGTCGGGACTTCAGCCGTACCAATTTTTGAGACCACAGACTCTACTTCCGGAAAATTATCTAATAGGATTTGTTCAGCTTTTGTACTGGTGGCAATACTCTGCTCAAGTGAACTCCCTGGTGGTAAAGTCATTTGCATGGCTAAATCACCCTCTCCTAATTGGGGGATAAATTCCGAACCCATTTTGGTGAAGATGAAAATGGAACCTCCTAATAATATTGCAGATAAAGCAACAGTCATTTTTGGGTTTTTTAATGAAGTGTTTAGTACAGGTTTATAAGCTGCTTTTAGTTTTAATATGATCTTATCTGCAAAGGTGACTTGCTCTTTGATTTTCTTTTTCAAGAATAAGGCAGTCATCATAGGTACATAGGTCATGGACAAAATCATCGCACCAATAATGGCAAAGCTCACCGTTTGTGCCATAGGTCTGAAAGTTTTACCTTCAATTCCTGTTAAACTTAAAATAGGTAGGAAGACTACTAAAATAATCAGTACCCCAAAAGCAGCAGATTTGTAAATTTTCTGCGATGCATTAATTACTACTTCATCCATTTCAGATTGACTTAATTGCTTGCCAATATGGACGGTGAAGAGAATGTGAAGAATACTTTCAACAATGATAACGGCACCATCTACTACTATACCAAAATCTATAGCTCCTAATGACATGAGGTTAGCTGAAACATCAAAGATGTTCATCATAATGAAAGCAAATAGTAATGAGAGTGGTATAATGGAGGCTACAATCAGACCTGCTCTGAAATTACCTAGCAACAATATCAAAACAAATATTACGATTATACCACCTTCCAATAAATTGGTTTTAACAGTGTTAATAGCTCTTCCAACTAAATCTGATCTGTCAAGATAAGGCCTGATTTTCACCCCTTCTGGTAACGATTTTTGGACTTCAGCCACTCTAGCATTTACTGCTTCTAATGTTTTTGATGAATTTGCACCCTTCAGCATTAAGGTGATGCCTCCAACCGCTTCTCCTTCTCCATCTTTAGTCATGGCACCAAAACGTTTTGCATTTCCGAACTGAACAGTTCCAATATCTTTTATAAGAACTGGTGATTTCGGGTCATCTTTAACCAAGGTATTACGGATATCATCCAGGTCTACCATCATGCCCTCTGTTCTTACGTAATAGGCGTTTTGATTTTTTTCTATATAACTTCCTCCAGAATTCTCATTGTTAAGTTGAAGGGCAGACGTTACTTCTTGAAAAGTAACCCCTTGTTGCGCCATTAATGAAGGATTAATTGCAACTTCATATTGCTTAAGAAATCCACCAAAAGAACTTACTTCTACAATTCCCTTAATTCCGGATAGTTGTCTTTTCACAATCCAGTCTTGGATTGTCCGGAGCTCCATAGGAGAGTACTGCCCTTTATGTTCATCATCCACCTCTAATGTATATTGGTAGATTTCACCCAAACCAGTTGTGATGGGCATTAATTCAGGAGCTCCCAATTTTGAAGGGATTTCACCACTTACAATATTGATTTGTTCCTGAACATATTGTCTTGTATCCAGTAAAGGTACATGCTCTTCAAATACGATGGTCACTACCGATAATCCATATTTCGAGATCGATCGGATTTCTTCAATCATCGGAATATTGGCCATTGAAATTTCAATGGGATAGGTAATGAATTGTTCTACTTCTTGTGCTGATAGTGAAGGACTTACCGTGACTACTTGCACTTGATTATTGGTAATATCAGGGACTGCATTTACAGAAAGCTGATTCATTGAATATATACCGCCACCAATTAAAGCGATTACTCCAAAGAACACGATCAATTTGTTCTTTATGGAGAAAGAAATAATTTTTTGAAACATGAAATGTTATTTGATTATTTAAGAAATAAATAAATGTGAACGAATTCTTAAATAAGGGAAGGGGGGCCTCTATAAGAGAAACTACTTTTGAATATAGATTGAATAATTTTATCTTCAATCAGAAGTTGTATTGAATTATCATTTTCAATTTGTGAAAAATCGAAATCAATGATTGTAGGAACTAATAAAAATAAATCATTACTTGACAGACTTTGTTGGCTCGCATGTTTGGCTAGTGCCGAATTGTTATTTTGATAATTGTCAAGGTGATTAGCTCCTAAATTAAGGTGAAAGCCAATTTTGAGTAAATCGATTGGAGATTTTACAGGTTCATTTCTGAGAATCTCATTAAGATTAAAGCCATTTTCACTATGATGATGAGGCACAAAGCTGTGTAGCAGTAAAATATTTACCGATACAGTAATTAAAAATATGCCTAAAATTCTCCTCATTGATACAAATGTAAAACTTTATAATGATACGTTACTATTTAAAGTATAGTTTTAATAATCTGATAATTTTGAAAGAGATAAAAATAAAAGCATCCGCTTAAATACGGATGCTTTAAAGTGAGATAGATATTTTATCAACCTAAATTGGCAAGGCTTTCCTCAAGGGTTTTTATTCTGGCTTCAGCATCTGCTTGTTTTTTCTTCTCCATTTCAACCACTTTTTCTGGGGCATTACTCACAAATCTTTCATTTTCAAGCTTCTTTTGTACACTTTTAAGGAAACCTTTAGTGTAATCAAGCTCTTTTTGAATTTCTTCCTTCTCTTTTTCAACATCAATGGCACCTTCCATAGGAACGAAACACTCATCTGATCCAATAAAGAAACTAACAGCTTGATCAATTTTAGTATTGGTGAACTCTAGTGATTCAATATTTGCTAGTTTGTTAATAACAGAGATATACTCTTGATAAATCATTTGGTCATTAGTCTTCACAAATAACTTTAAGGCATCTTTTGGAGAAATACCTTTCGAAGCTCTTATATTTCTAATCTGTGAAACTAATTCAAATGTTAATTTCAAATCTCCTAATATAGACTTGTCATAATCCTTTTCTATTGGCCAGTGATTCACAATTACACAATCCTTAGCATCTCTTTCTGTAATTTGATGCCAAATCTCCTCCGTAAGGAAAGGCATAAATGGATGAAGTATAGTTAAGATATCTTCGAAGAATTTGATCGTAGCCTCATAAGAATTTTTATCTATAGCTTCTCCATATGGTGGTTTTACGATTTCTAGATAGTAAGAACAGAAATCATCCCAGATCAATTTATAGGTAGTCATTAAAGCATCAGAAATTCTGAATTTGCTAAAATGATCATTGATTTCTCTTAAAGCATCCTGGAATCGAGCTTCAAACCAATCGATTGCTTTCATGGCTTCAATTGGAGTATCCTTTTCGGTAACTTCTAATCCTTCAATTAATCTATAGGCATTCCATATTTTATTACCGAAATTCCATCCTTGTTCGCAAAGCTTTTCTTCAAATAATAAATCATTTCCGGCAGCCGCAGAAAGCAATAACCCAACTCTAACGCCATCAGCACCATGCTTATCAATCAAGGCTAAGGCATCAGGAGAATTGCCTAATTGCTTAGACATTTTTCTGCCTTTTTCATCTCTAACAATTCCAGTCAGGTACACATTTTTGAAAGGTAGTTCTCCCTTAAATTCATAGCCGGCTATGATCATACGGGCTACCCAGAAGAATAAGATATCTGGTCCTGTTACCAAATCATTAGTAGGGTAGTAGTAGTTGAAATCTTCATTTTCGGGATCTTTGAAACCATCAAAAACAGAGATTGGCCACAGCCAAGAGCTAAACCAAGTATCTAAAACATCCTCATCTTGTTTTAAATCTTCGATTTTTAAGTCTTGATTGCCTGATTTCTCTTTCGCTAATTGTAAAGCTTTATCAGCATTTTCTGCCACTACAAAATCACCATCCGGAAGAAAATAAGCTGGTATTCTTTGTCCCCACCATAACTGACGTGAGATACACCAATCTCTTACATTTTCCATCCAATGTTTGTAGGTGTTTTTAAACTTAGGTGGAATTAGTTTGATATTATCATTCATCACATTCTCATAGGCAGGCTTTACCAATTCCTCCATTTTCACAAACCATTGTGTAGAGAGTTTCGGCTCAATAACTGCATCTGTTCTTTCAGAATGACCAACATTATTGGTATAATCTTCTTCTTTCTCTAATTGATCAACTTCTTTTAAAAGCTTGGCAATTTTCTTTCTGGCTACAAAACGATCTTCGCCAACTAGGATTTGAGCTTTTTCATTTAGCTTACCATTATCATTAATAATGTCAATTACTTCTAAATTATGGCGTAAACCAATTTCGTGATCATTAATATCATGAGCAGGAGTAACTTTTAAGCAACCTGTTCCAAATTCCATATCAACATAATCATCTTCCACAATTGGAATGGCTTTATTAATTAATGGAATGATTGCTTTTTTACCTTTCAGATGATGGAATCTATCATCATTAGGGTTGATACAGATGGCAGCATCCGCCATAATTGTTTCTGGTCGAGTAGTAGCGATAACCAAATAATCATCACTACCTTCAATTTGATACCGGATATGGTAAAGCTTACCATTTACCTCTTTAAAGTTTACTTCATCATCGGCTAAGGCAGTTTTTCCTTCAGGATCCCAGTTTACCATTCTGGTTCCTCTGTAGATGTATCCCTTTTTGTAAAGATCAACAAAAACCTCAATTACAGCCGCTGACATATCTTCTTCCATGGTGAATCGCTCACGATCCCAGTCACAAGAGGCACCTAGCTTTTTGAGCTGTTGTAGGATAATACCACCATATTTTTCTTTCCATTCCCAGGCATGCTTCATGAATTCATCTCTTGTGATTTCATTTTTATTGATGCCCTTCTCTTTCAACATCTTTACTACTTTAGCTTCGGTGGCAATAGAAGCATGGTCCATACCCGGCACCCAACATGCTTCTTTTCCTTGCATCCTGGCTCTTCGAATCAAAACATCCTGAATCGTGTTATTCATCATATGCCCCATATGTAATACACCAGTGACATTTGGCGGTGGAATAACAATGGTGTAAGGCTCTTTTTTCGGATCTGGTTTTGAAGCAAAGAATTTTTGGTCCATCCAGTGTTTATACCATTTGTCTTCTATATCAGAAGGGTTGTATTTTGTTGCCAGTGACATATATGAATTATTTTATTCTAATTTTTTATATAAAATGAATCGCAAAATTAAGCAATTCAATAATTTTTATTGAGGGATAATGAATAAAAAAGCTTTTCCAATCATAAAAGCTTTTTGTAATGATAGTAACACCCCCACAGCCCCCTCAAGGGGGCAGGGTTGTTAAAATGACATTGTTTTGAACTGGATTTCTATCCCCTTGAGGGGATTATAGGGGTGTAAAAATTACTTCGCAGGAAGTAATTCAGTTCTAACTTCACCAAAACCAATTCGGACTCCATCTTTTTCTCCATGACCTCTCATAATAACCGTATCATGGTCTTGGATGAATTTTCTTTCAGATCCATCCGGCATTGCTACTGGCTTTGTTCCTCTCCAACTAATTTCAAGCATAGAACCATAAGAGGAAGGATCATTTCCGCTAATAGTACCTGAAGCGTAAACATCACCAGTATTGATATTACAACCATTCACCGTTTGATGGGCTAATTGTTGTACTACATTCCAGTACATGTATTTAAAGTTGGAATTTGTTACTACTTTTTCTTCTGAATCTTTCGGTTTGATTCCTACTTGAAGGTCAATGTCAAAATGGTAATCTCCTGTAAATTTTAAGTAGGGTAGAACTTCAGGTTCTTGTTTTGGACCTGCTATTCTAAAGGGTTCTAATGCTTCCATCGTAACAATCCAAGGTGACATAGAAGAACCAAAATTTTTAGCTAAAAACGGACCTAATGGAACATATTCCCATTTCTGTATATCTCTTGCAGACCAATCATTAAATAAGGTAAACCCAAATATATGCTCTTCTGCCTCATCTGTAGAAATTGAATCTCCTAATTCATTTTTACCACATGTGATAAATGCCATTTCTAATTCGAAATCAACTAATTTAGCCGGCCCAAAATCTGGTTTTTCTGCATCTTGAGCAATCGTTTGACCTTTTGGTCTGTGTAAAGGAGTACCTGAAATCACAATAGAAGAGGCTCTGCCATGATAACCTACCGGGATGTGTTTCCAGTTCGGTAATAATGCATTATCAGGATCACGAAACATAGTACCTACATTAGTCGCATGTGATTCTGATGAATAAAAATCTGTATAATCGCCAACCTGAATAGGTAAATGCATAGTGGCTTTTTCCATTGGAATTAAGGCCTTAGCTTTTAGTTGGTCATTCGATTGAAGTTCTTGATTATCAACTTGAAGAAGCTCTGAAATTCTTTCTCTTACAGGAATGGTGACTTTTTTTCCTAAATCCATAAAATCATTCAACACTGCTTTGTCAAAAATTCTGTCTGGTAAATTCAGATCATTGAATAATTGCGCGGATTGAATTTCAGTTAAGTCCAAAATATGATTTCCTATTGCTACACCTGCGCGCGCTGATTTTTCAGCAGTAGAAAATATACCATAAGGTAGGTTTTGAATAGGGAAATCTGAGTCTTTTGGTACTTCCACCCAGCTTTTTAAAGCTGGATTATTCGCTTTATACGTCATATTAAAAAGTCGTTTTTGTAGTCAGAAATTTTGAAATGCTAATATCTGAAAATTTGAGCAAAGGGGAAAGGAGAGGAGTAGTTAGTTAGCAGCTGGGAGATTGAAGTTAGTTTGCGATTTCAATTACCAACTCTTGAATATTAGTGCTTAAAAAGTACCATTTGAATTATTCGTCCAGTCATTCTAATATTTGTATAGTAGCTATTTGGCAAATCCGGTCTGACTTTCGTCTGACCTATTGAAGCATCCAATCTATTGAAAATATAATTTGAGCAAAGGGGAAAGGAGAGCTAGTTAAAATATAGAAGAGGGTAGTGAAGTGGTAAGTATGATGTTTGGTGTTGAGAAGTAGCGTATTTAATGCAATTAGTTACTAATTATTAATTCTTAATTCATAATTATTTTAATCCAACCATTCTACAAATTCGTATGTCTAAACAGGTATAGGAAAGGGGAATATGCTGTTTTTGAATATTTTTCGATCAAATGTAATATTTAGAGGACTGTTCCTTACCTATTGTATAATTAAGTTCTTATTTTTGTTAATTAGAATAAATGAAGCTAATTGATTAGGGTTATTTTAGATTAGCGGAATTTAAAGCATTGATTATGAAGAAATTTTTACTTTCTATATTGTTTTTGGTTGGGGTTTCTAACCATTTATTATCAGCAGATTTTTATGCCGTGGGTGGGCTTTGGAGTAATGCCAATAGTTGGGCTTCAAGTAGGGGAGGAGCTGGTGGTGCGGGTGTTCCTGGTCCGAATGACAATGTTTTTTTAGAAGGTAACCAAATGTTTATTTTTGGAGCTGATGCAGTTGTAAATAACGTTAATGTTTTATATGACGTTGCCAATCAAATTACAATTTTTGGTGAAGTAAGAAAATTGACAATCAATGGTGTATTAAGATCATATGACCTTCAAGAAGTGCCTTTTTTACCACCAGGTTCAGGTGTTTTTGCCCCGGTAGATAGAGAACCAAACACGAATGTAATTATTGATGATTTTAATTTGACTTTAGAGTTTACAAGGAATGGTCAAATCTTTCAATCATGGGGCGAACTTGCACCAATTGCTAATATGGAAGTTAACACAACAGGTACTTCAACAATTTCGTCTAACATCGAAATATCTGGTGGAAATTTAAGTTTATTAGGTGGTAATTTATCTATTTCTTCAGGCATTTCAATTTCAGACAGTGATTTCGATTCAAATTTAATAACTATTGCATCTACTACATTAACAGTAAATGGAGCCATTTATGGTAACTCTAATTCTAATAGATTTAATTCAGTTGATATTCAAGGAAATCTGACAACAGGTACATCAGGCTACATTAATGCAGATAATTTCACATTAGGTGCTTCAAGTACGTTCACTATTAATTTTAATGGAGCTAATCAAACAGAGGGTTGGTGGTACCAATCAGCTGGTCCTACAGGTACCTTCTCATTAGATCCAGCATCAACTGTAATTTACAATGCCTCTGCAGATCAAGTAGTGGGAGCCCAAGAATATGGAAATTTAAGATTAAGATCACCATCTAGTGCATCTGTCAAATCATTACAATCAACAGGAAATTTATTAGTTCAGGGCCTATTAAGATTGAATTCGGCAAATGTGACTTTTGATACTTCGCCTAATCCGAACCCTATAAATATTGAGGGGAATGTTCAAAATTTAGGAAACTGGGCCCCAACCCAACTGGTAATTTTTTCAGGAACTACTCCTGAATCCATTAACGGTGCTAATCAAATTACATTTGCTGGAGGTTTAAGAGTTAGTAACACTTCTGGATTGACATTGAATAATATTGGGATTGATATAAATGGAGAATTAGATATTGATCCTTCATGCTCCTTTGACCCAACAGATCAGGTAGTCACTGTTTCTGGTAATATGAGAATTGATGGTGACTTAATTGCGGGAACAAACCCGGGAGGTTTTATCTTTGATGGAACTACTGAATTTTTAGGTTCTGGCTCTAGAGCTTTCTATGATTTTACGATTGATGCTTCAGGGTCAGTAAATGCACCTCCAGGTATTTTAACGGTGCATAGAAATTGGACTAATGAAGGTGTCTTTGATAATGGTGGGGGAACTGTGGCTTTTACTGATATCCCAATAAAATCAATATCAGGGTCATCAACCACTTCTTTCTGGAATTTATCAGCAGAGGGTGGTACAATAAATATTAATGGTAATGTTGATTTAGAAAATGTGATGTCATTTGCTGGCAGTCCTACCGTGGATTTAGATGGCACTGGATCAGGAGTATTTACTCTTCTATCCTCAGAAACAAGAGATGCGGCTATTGATAACATTGGCACTGCAACCTTGGATGGAACCATGAATGTTCAGCGTGCTATTTATACTGTTGGAGGTGATAATAGGGGGTACCATATAGTAGGTTTCCCAGTTTCTGGATTAAGCGTTTCAGAAATTCAGGACGAATTATCAGTTACTGGGCCTTTTACCGGAGCTAGTGCATGCCCTACTGCAGGATGTACTTATTCTATATACGCATTTGATGAAGTAGCTGCCGGTAATGGTATTTTTGATAATGGTTATACAGGTTTCCCTTCCTCTGGTAATGGTGAGTCATTCACTCATGGTGAAGGTTATTATATTTTCAACTATGCTGGAGAACCAGCAAGTGGTATAATAGAGGGGAATGGAACAGTTTTTTCTGGTGATTTTAATATTGTATTATCCAGAACAGGATCATCTGATGGTTCAGGTTGGCATATGGTTTCTAATCCTTATCCAGCTCCAACAGATTGGTCACAATGGGATCGTTCAGGTATTGATGCAGGTACAGCTTATTTGTATAATCCATCATCCCAAGCATATGAGCCTCTTGATGGAGCAGTCCAACAATTAATTCCTCAAGGTCAAGGTATATTTGTAAGAGCTACAACAAATGGTGCAGTTCTAAGTGCAACTGAGGCTACAAAAGTAACGGGTACAACACCTACTTACTATAGAACTTTACCTCAAGAAAGATTTGAGATTATCTTAAAGACACCTGATTATGATGATATAACTATTGTTTCATTTAATCAGAATGCGACAGACAATTACGAACCGAAATACGATGCAGTTAGGTTATTAAATACATATGAGACAATTTCTACTTTAACAGAAGATAATGAAATGGTTAAAGTAAATAGATTAGCTCCGGTAACCAATTCTTCAAATTGTAGCAGATCAATAAAATTGAACTTGGAACAAATGGTAGTAGGAGATGACTATGCATTAGATTTCTCTGGAATTAGTACAGTAAGTACTCAAGAATTAATATTGAAAGATAATTTCTTGAATACAGAAAATCAGATTACTGATAATTTAGTCTATAACTTTCAGGTAACGGATGAGCTAGCCTCAAAAGGTTCTGATAGATTTGAAATTATATTAAATTCTAATCAACCTTCACAAATATCAACTGTTAGTGATGATGTTTGTCCTCAACAAAATGCTACAATTGTACTACAAAATACTGAAACCTTTGTAAACTATTTGATTTCAAAAGGGGATGAAGTTGTAGCTTCTGTTGAAGGAAATGGTGCTGATGCAAATGTTGACATATCAACTGAATTATTAGCAAGTTCAATTAATGATTTTACAATTCAAGCCTTTGTAAGTGGTTGTGATACTACCAATGTTGGAAACGCTCAAGTTCAAGTTTATGATGAATTGATTTTAAATCAAGAAGTAAGTGGTTCTTCAATTTGTAGTGCTGATAATCAAGCTTCTTTCAGTATTAATACTCAATTAGGAGCTAATTATTATATTCTTGATGGGCAAGATACAATACAATCAGTAAATGGGACAGGAAGTATTTACGATGGTTTTATTTCAGTTAAAGATCTTAACTCAGGTCTTAATGAATTTACGATAGCTGCTGAAAAGGATGCTTGTCAAAGCGGTACTTTACAATCAACATTAGAAATTAAATATCAAGATTTAGTAATTGATGAGAATATTGCTTTTGAATCAAATGATATTTGTATTGATAATTCTGCTTCCATAGATTTCACAGGTCAATCAGGTGTTACTTATAGTGTGTATCAAGATGGAACATTAATAAGCAGTATTGATGGAGATGGTACCAATCAATCTATAGTAATTGATAAAACAGAATTGACTTCAGGATCGAATGAATTTACAATGAAAGCTTCCTATGGTAGCTGTTCAGAGTTCGAATTTAGTGATAAAGTAATCATTAATGTTGAGGAAGAAATTGTTCCAGATCTAGATATCACCAATGCGAATAGCTGTGGTAGTGGAGTGGCATCTGTCATAATTAATAACGCACAGAACGGTAAAACCTATAACTTTGTATCAGGAGAAGAAGCCATTGTTTCAAAGCAAGCTTCCCAAGATGGTAAATTGATCATTGAGGTACCTGTCACAAGTTTAACTACAGGCTTGAATCAATTCGATATTTTAATTGAAGGACAAAATTGTACATCCTTAAATGCAAATCAGGTAGCTTCGGTAAATTATGTTGAATCTGCTGTTATTGATCAAGTTGATGATTACAGCATATGTTTAAATGAAACCTTAACCATTGATTTGTCGGCTAATGTGGACATGGATAATTATCAATTATTTTTAGGTGATGAATTATTAGCTGAAACAAATGAAGCTAGAATATCTATATCTCCAGAGGAAACAACTACTTATACCTTAACGGGTTCTGCAACTAATAGCTGCGAAGTCAATTCAATCAATTTCACAGTAAGTGTTACAGATATATCTCAGCCCGGTATTTTAGTTTCTAATAATGTATTAGAAAGTTCGATTGAAGGTGACTCTTATCAATGGTACTTAAACGGTGAATTATTAGAAGATGAAACTAATAAGCTAATAGTAGTTACGCAAAAAGGTGATTATGAATTAGTAGTTACTCAAGGTAATTGTTCAGCAACTAGTGAAGTATTTTCTTTCGATCAAGAGATTTTAAAAGCTAATGAATTGTTAGAAAATTCAATCAATTTATACCCGAATCCAGTAAGTGAAAAAATGTTTATTGATTTAAATACTATTAATTCAGTAAATATTACTATTTTCACTCTTGAAGGTAAGTTTATTGATAGCTTTAAATTAGAAAAATCTCAAACTGAATTGGATATGACTAAATATTCAAATGGTACTTATTTAATGCAGTTTGAATCCGATAAAGGGAGTATCACGAAAAGAATAATTAAGCAGTAAGAATAACTGCATTTGAATAGGGAATACAAATGAATTATAAAATAGTATTATCAATCGTTTTCATGGTTTTATTTGTTGGGATTTATGCTGCAATTGCACAGCCTGGCCCACCACCGCCACCACCAGATAGTAATCCTGTACCCATTACAGGTATAGAATACTTAATTGCTGCTGGTGCTGCATTTGGCGCTAAAAAACTATACGATAAAAAGAAAAAATAATCTTTAAAACTTTAATTACAAGGTCTGTTCATAAACAGACCTTTTTTACTGAGGATCTACATCATAAATAACTCTAATCTTTCTGAAATGTGCATTTTCATTAAGTTTTTCAACAATAGATTTTATCCCCTCTTTTGTTGATTCTAAGGGATATCCTTTTTCTAATTTGATCCATATTTCCATATGATAAATATTTCTAATTTTAGAAATAAGTGGTTCGTGTGGAGCTAACACTCTTTGATTTCCTAGCTGAATTACCAAGGATTCATAGAGCATTGTAGCAGATTGATAAACATTCTGAGATTCCGATCCCTTTAAAATGATTTTAATTAATCTACAGAAAGGTGGGTAGAAGAAAGCTTGTCTTTCATTTAACTGTAGTTGATAAAAACCCTCATAATCATATTTTAATAGATAATCAAAAAGAGGATGTTTAGGTTGAAAGCTTTGAATTAAAACTTTTCCATCTTTATTAGTTCTTCCAGCTCTTCCACTAACTTGAAGCATCATCTGAAATGCACGTTCATGGGCTCTAAAATCAGGATAATACATCATTCTATCTGCATCTACAATTCCAACCAAACTCACCTTTTCAAAATCCAGCCCTTTTGTGACCATTTGCGTACCTATCAAAATTTGAGTTTCACCACTTTCAAAGGCTTCTATGATTTGATTATAGGAATATTTCTTTTTGGTAGTATCTCTATCCATTCTTTGGATTTTAACATCAGATAGTTGCAGTTTTAGATCATCTTCTATTTTTTCAGTACCAAAGCCTTTCATAACCAATGCACTAGATTCACAGTTTAAGCAAGCATTGGGGCTTTTTTGTTTATAACCACAATAATGGCATTTAAGCTCATGTTGATGCATATGATAGGTTAGACTCACCGAGCAATTTTGACACTCTGCTATCCATCCACAGGTTTCGCATTGTAAATAGGGTGCATAACCTCTTCTGTTTTGAAATATAATGGCTTGATTACCTTTACTAATTTCTTCCTCAAGAGCAGTTAAAAATACATGGCTAAAGTCATCTTTCACCAACTTTTTAGCCTTTTGTTTTTTCATATCAATTACCTGAATTTCCGGCATTTTTCCCTCACCAAATCTTTCAGTTAACTGCGTTAAGCCATATTTGCCATTTAAAGCATTATAATAGCTTTCATAGGAAGGTGTTGCAGAACCTAAAATAAGTTTAGCCTGATGAATTTTAGCTAAAACTACAGCGGTATCACGTGCATGATACCGTGGGGCAGGATCAAACTGCTTATAACTGCTTTCATGCTCCTCATCTACTACAAGCAGTGATAGATTGTTGAATGGAAGTAAAATGGATGAGCGAACACCAATTACAAAATTAATCTTTCCTTCTGCTACACCTTTCCATACTTCCACGCGCTCTGCATCAGAGAATTTAGAATGATAAATACCCACTTGATCACCAAAAATTTTTCTCACCCGTTGGATCATTTGGGTGGTGATAGCTATTTCAGGCAATAAAAATAAAGCTTGCGAACCACTTTCAATTACTTCTTTAATAAGGGAAAGATAGATTTCAGTTTTACCACTGCCTGTAATACCATGAAGAAGCGCTACATCCTTTTTTGTAAATATTTCATTGATCTCTGATCTACATTTTTCTTGTGCTTCACTTAACGTAATCTCATGATCAATAAATTCTTGTCTATTTAGGTAATCTAATCTTGAGACGATGATTTCAAATTCTTCAAATATTTTATTTTTTATTAATGTATTGATGGAAGAAATTGAAAAGCTTTCTTCTTTTAAAAGGCTTTTTGGAATGCCTTCTTCATTTTTATCTATTTCATTGAAAATAGGGACAGATTGAAGGTATTTTAAAAGAACATCTAATTGCTTAGGTTTTTTATCCAATTCCTGCATGAGAGAATTAAGTTTGGCTTCTTCTAGCCATTCTTTTTTTAACCTTAGTCTCTTTTCAGTTTTGGGTTTGTAACGTTCTTGTACTTGCTCTATTAAAATGATGACCTGTTTATTAAGCAATTCTTTAATTAAATAGCTGATTTGCTTTGTATTTGTTATTTCGAGTAATTGCTGATAGGAGAGTAGGCCTTCTTTTTCCAATACATTGATTACCACACTCTCTATTTCACTAAAAATATGGGGGGAGTCTTCTTTGTTAAAAGCAGGGTTTAATTGGATTTTTGATTCACTACTTAATTTTAGCCCTGATGGCAAGCCTACATTTAAAACTTCTCCATCAGTTGCCATATAATATTGAGCAATCCATCCAAATAGCTTTAATTGTTGATTGCTGATGATAGGGTAATCATCGAGTACTTCTAAAACATATTTTGCCTCATAATCCTCAGGGGCATTATGATGAACATCAGTAATAATTCCACTTATGATTTTCTTTTTTCCAAAAGGGACAATTACTCTAACTCCAACTTGAATCTGATTTTCGCTATTTCTCGCTACTCTATATGTAAAAGTTTTTGGTACAGGTATTGGTAATAATACTTGTACAAAGAAAGTTTTTTCTAAATTATCTTCCTTAACCGTATTCAAGCTAAGTTGACTCATTTACTTAGTAAAGCTA
This sequence comes from Marivirga arenosa, assembly GCF_030503895.2. Classification (GTDB taxonomy): domain Bacteria; phylum Bacteroidota; class Bacteroidia; order Cytophagales; family Cyclobacteriaceae; genus Marivirga; species Marivirga arenosa. The sequence goes on along the minus strand of NZ_CP129970.2, from coordinate 32,680 downwards.
TAGCATCTTCGGCAGTAAAAACGGGATATTGACAAGCATTATTTTCGCAAACATATATACTTGTTTTAGTATTAATAATTTCTTTACCTTTCCAAACCAACTCATCATTATTTTCTTCCTCTATAGCCATGCAAAATGCATTAGGTAAATAGTGTTGCCACAATTCCCTTTGAATTTTTTTAGCATCTTTACCCACAATCACTACATCATAACTTGGGTATGATTTTAAAATAAAAGCAGAAGCCCAATTTGACAAGAATTTTGGTTCTCGGGCTATAAGATGTTGAGTTTGTTTTAACATCTCATTCGAAATGTCTGTAAATGCAGAATTTCCTTTCAGAATCCCTAACCAATGCAGATTTTGAATCATGATTGAATTAGAAGATGGAATTACATTATCAAAAATCTCTTTTTTTCTGGCTATTAAAGTCTCACTATTTTTATCTGTGTAGAAGAATAATTTTTCCTTTTCATCATAAAAATTTTCAATCGTATAGTTTGCCAGCATTTCAGCAAAATTGAGAACCTTTAAATCCGATGTGATTTCAAATAAAGAAATTAGAGCCTGTATAGTTAGGGCATAGTCTTCTAAATACGCTTTAATTTTCGCTTGATCATTTTTAAAGCTTCTATAAAGCACAGTTCCATCCCATACGAATTCACTTAAGAAAACAAAGTTGTCGAGTGCAATTGCTTTGTACTTTTCGTCCTTGTGAGCTTTATAGGCATCACAGAGTCCTTTAAGTTGTAAAGCATTCCATCCAGTTAGAATTTTATCATCTAATGCTGGTCTTATTCTTTCCTCTCTTTGATCTAATAATTTATCTTTAACGCTATTGAAGGTTTCTTTAAAGTTAGAACTGTCCAAGTTTTCAGCTTTGCAAAAAGACTCAATGGAAGTATGTCGAAAAAGAATATTAACTCCATTCTCCCAATTACCTTCTTTTTCAACATTGAGAAATTTTAAAACAGGCTCTTCATTTTCATTTATATGATTTTTAAGCTCATTATAAGTCCAGGTATAGAACTTCCCTTCAACACCTTCAGAATCGGCATCGAGAGCGGAATAGAATCTGCAATTAGGATCCATCAGTTCTCTTACCATGAATTTTATACTGTCTTCAAATACTTCTTTGAAATATGGGTTTTTAGTGAACCTATAAGCATCTGCATATAAACTTATCAATTGCCCGTTGTCATATAACATTTTCTCAAAATGAGGAGCAAACCATTCCGCATCAACAGAATAGCGAGCAAAACCACCACCAATCTGATCATAGATTCCTCCATCAGCCATTGATTCTAATGTGAATTCCAATGCTTTTTTAGCTTCAGGGTTTTTGCTGTGAAAAGCATATTGCATTAAAAATTGCCATATAACTGGCATTGGAAATTTAGGAGCTCCTAAGGTACCTCCATTATCCCAATCAAAGCTTTCACTAAGTTTTTGATAGGCCTGAATCAACACGCTATTATCAAAATTATGATCTTTATTTATACCGAGGTTTAGCTTTTCTACTTCAGATACATTTAGTGCTTTCGAGAATTTATCTGCCGATTCAGCTAACTGCTTTCTACTATTTTGAAAGGCTATGGCTACTTTATCTAATATCTCAAGCCATTTATGCTTAGGAAAATAAGTACCACCATAAAAAGGTTTTTGATCAGGCATTAGAAATACATTCAGAGGCCAGCCGCCATTTAATCCCATATTTTGAATGGCATCCATGTAAATCTGGTCTATATCGGGCCTTTCTTCTCTATCTAGCTTAATACAGATATAGTTTTCATTCATCACATTAGCTACCTCATTATCTTCAAAACTTTCATGCTCCATTACGTGGCACCAGTGACAAGCAGCATAGCCAATACTTAATAAAATGGGTTTATCTTCCGCTCTAGCTCGATTTAAAGCTTCTTCATTCCATGCCTGCCATTCAACCGGATTGTAGGCATGTTGTAATAGATACGGGCTCGTTTCGTGAATAAGCTTATTGGGTTTTGGCATTCTCTAATTCTTTTTCAACATGTTCAATTTCAGCTTCTACATTTCCCATTACTGAAAATCTATTTAATTTCTTTTGAAGTGCTTCCAAAAACTGAATATGCTCTTCTGATCCTGGGTTCATCACTCTGTGGTTTAAGTCGTTTTTTATCGACTGCCATTTATCACAATACGCAAACAAAGGTTCTGAAAAGAAAGTCTCTCTAAACCGTTGCCAAATAAAATTCCGAGCTACATTGTTAGGGTGAATCATATCTTCAGCATAAAACCTATAGTCCCTTAAATCATCCAACATTAATTCAAAGGATGGAAAATAATAGGTCTTTTCTAAAGATTTTTTGATTTTATGAGCAGCTAATCTTAAGATGGATTTACTTAACATATTTTCTGGTATACCATCTTTAATATGCCGCACTGGGCTAACCGTTAAAATTATTCTTAAATCAGGATTTTTTTCTTTTAAGAGTTTTAACGTGGCACTCACTTCGCTGATAATTTCATCCAACTCCAATAATTCCTTATTGAAATTTTGAGATGGTAACTTATGGCAGTTAGCTATAATTTCCTGAGTTTTCTCATATCTATAAACCCAAGCTGTTCCAAAGGTTAAGATCAATACTTTCGAACTTTCTAAATAATCTTTAAGCTTTGCTGAAGCTTCTCTAATGCCCTCTTTGAGCTCTATAAGATTTTTCTTACCGAAGATAGAATGTGCATCTAAATGATTATAAATGTCTCTGTTTTCAATGATATGATCTTCTCTAAGATCCTCATCATTTAGAGCTGCTTTGATTAGTCTCATTTGAGAAATGGGATTATAAATAATTCCATATGGATTACTTAATATATCCATTTTCATTTCCTCAAATCGACTTCCGATATGATCTGCAAAACAACTTCCTATGGAAGTAATTCTATCATGAGGATGTATTTTTTCCTCAGTTGGTTTTATTTCAATTGTGGTTTTTAATTCCATTTCCCTATTCGAAATATTTTAGACGCTCAACACTTTTACCATATGAATTAATTCCTGATTAAGGGGTTTGTTTTTAGTAATACTATCTTCAAATGAAGTATAGACTAACTTGTCATTTATTATGCCAGCCATAACATTTTTCTTTCCCTTCATTAAGCCTTCTATTGCACCTAATCCTAAACGGCTAGCCAATATCCTATCTTGAGCACTAGGAGAGCCACCTCTTTGTATATGGCCTAAAATTGAAACTTTTATATCTTTCTGAGCAATTTTCTTTTTAACCTTCTCAGCTATTTCCATGGCATTTCCTTCTTCATCTCCTTCTGCTACTACAACAATAGATGAGGTTTTATGTCTAGCCCAGCCTTCTTGAAGAGTGCTTATAACTTCTTTTATGCTAGTTGAAGTTTCAGGAACCATTACTAATTCAGCTCCTCCGCCAATTCCCGACCTGATAGCAATATAGCCAGAATCACGCCCCATAACTTCGATAAAGAATAGCCTATTATGAGAGTCAGCAGTATCTCTTATTTTATCAATTGCACCTAAAGCAGTATTAACTGCTGTATCGAAACCAATAGTATAATCAGTACCATAGAGATCATTATCTATAGTTCCGGGAGCGCCTACGGTTGGAATTTGATATTCATCATAGAAAATTTTAGCTCCTGTAAAGGTGCCATCTCCACCAATTGTAATTAGTCCTTCTATACCTAATTTAGTCAATTGATCATATGCTTTTTTACGGCCTTCTTTGGTTTTGAACTCTTCACTTCTTGCTGATTTAAGAATAGTTCCTCCTTTTTGAATAATGTTACTCACTGAATGAGAATTCATCTTTACAATATCTCCTTCAATCATGCCGTCATAACCTCTATATATGCCGTAAATCTCTATCCCATGATAGATGGCCCCTCGTACTGCCGCTCTTAAACATGCATTCATTCCTGGTGCATCACCTCCGGAGGTCATTATTGCTACTTTCTTCATTTATACCGTATTTATAATAAATAATTCCAATATTTGGAACTGCTAATGATATTTAACCAATTTAGTAAAATTAATCGCTCATTCATTTGAAAACAGATTTAAAGTTGGAAAAGCATGTCTTTTAATGCAAATAAAAATTACTATATCTTTAAACTATTCTTAAAATTCACAAGATGACTTACGATTATATTCCATTCATAAAGTTGAATAATCAAAATCAGGATTTGATGTCAGTTTTACAAAAAGTTGTGAATAAAGGTGTGTTTATGAATGGTGAATATCATCAAAAATTTAAACTAGCATTTGCCAGGTATTTAAATGTAGAAAATGTAATCCTTACCGCTAATTGTACGGATTCTCTTGAGATCATTTTGAGAAGTATCAATATTTCACCTAATGATGAAGTTATTACTGCAGCATTTAGCTGGTATTCTGATGCTTCAGTTGTTAAAATTGTGGGCGCTCAATTGGTTTTTTGTGATATCAATCCAGCTCATTTTATGATGGATTTTAATCATTTAAAATCATTGATAAACTGTAACACTAAAGCTATAATTTTACCTCATTTATTCGGTCAAGTTCATCCTGAAACTGAAGAAATAGCTTCTTTTTGCAAAGAAAATGGAATCCTATTAATTGAGGATTGTGCTCAAGCACATGGGGCCAGTTTAAATGAAATTAAAGCTGGAGCCTTTGGTGATATAGCAGCATTCAGCTTTTATCCGACCAAAAATTTAGGAGCGTTAGGGGATGGGGGAGCTATTGTAACGAATGATCAAGATTTGGCAGAGAGTTGCTATCTGTGGGCCAATCATGGTCAAATAAAACGTGATGAACATATTCAGTTAGGCCGAAATAGTAGAATGGATGAGCTTCAAGCAGCAATTTTACAATCAAAATTACCAGACTTAGATGCAGAAAATCAAAAACGGATTGAGTTTGCAAAAATCTATCAAGATATATTAAGGCAATTAAATGGAATTTCATTGCCTATTCATTCAGAAGGTCATGTTTACCATCAGTTTGTAATTAAAACAGAAAAAAGAGATAGTCTAAAAAGCTACTTAAAGAAAAAAGGTATAGAAACTCAAATTCACTATCCTAATGCAATTTCAGATATGGATGTTTTTGACCGTTCAACATCTTGTTCTAATGCAACTAATATAGCAGACATAGTATTGTCATTACCGATTCATCCCAACCACACAAAAGAAGAAATAAAATATGTAGCCAATGCCATTTTAACTTATTTTAAGACTTAAACTTATCTTTAATTGGTTTTATAATTGTGTCTATCTCTTTTGAAGGTTTAAATATCAACATCAATAACCCAAAAATTATGGATGCGATTACACTTAAATAAATAGCATTTAGAATACCATCCTCAAATTGAGGGATATAATTCAAGATTACAAAACTAATAACAGTTATCGCTATTGCACTGACTGTATGAATTGAGAATGGCTGAAAATGTAATTTATGATAGATAAAAATCATTTTCATCAGGTTATATAAAAATATTGAAAAAAGTGTGGCTAATGCTGCACCTATTAAACCAAATTCAGGTATTAAAATGGCATTAAAAAGTACAGTTAAGGCCGCTAGAATTAGAACAAAGTAAATATTACTTTTATAGTATTTTGATGAAATAATGATTTCTGAATTTACTCCAAACGCCATCAAGATGAGCTTACTAATTCCTATTACTACGGCAACTAATTTCCCATCGATATAATCATCGCCTTTCGGCATGATGGCATAAATGTTATCCAAATTGATTACCACAAGTATGAATACAAAACCTCCGAGAATCAACTGGTTTATACTACTCTGTTTATAAATTTTCTTCACCTCATCGATTCTTTCATTTTCAAAAGCATTAGCAATTATAGCATCTGACATTTGAGATATACTTCTTCTCGGGATTTCAATTACTGTACCCATGAAAAAAGCTATTACATAAATTGCATTGTAACTAGTCCCCATGAAACCAGTAACCATGAGTTGATCTATTTGAAATACAATGACTGATCCAACAGCCCCAGCCATTATAAAAACCATGTATTTCAGCATTTCTTTTACAAAAGGTTTTTTAAGCTGAAAAATCGAAAAATTGAAATGCAATTGTTTTTTTAACAACAAAATAACAACTAAAACTACTAGACTTACAGCATAAGAAATCACAATATATTTGAGGAACCATTCAAATGAAATTATGTCGAAGAAGTAAAGCAAAGCTAAAATACCACTAGAGGCTTTTAAAAAGATCTCTCTCATGAAAGTGGGGATAATCACATTTAACTGGGCTTTATAATAGGCTTCTATTATAGATATATAAACCAGAATAACCGCTAAACTAATAATCAACCAATATTGATGTACTAAATCGGAAGCGTTTTTTTGAAAAAAACTAAAAACCCAATCATCCACCAATTGAAATAATAGGATAAATAACAGAATAGTGAAAAATCCTAATATTAGTACAAAAGTAAAAAACCTACCTGCTGCTTTCGGACTAGTATTAAATCGAGGAAAATACCTTAAAGTACTACGTGGTAACCCTAACTGAGCAAATGGAGATAAAATAATCGCCATTGATATTACGACTCTAAATAATCCGAATTCTTCTTGAGTAAGAAATTTCGGAAACACGATCATTGTGGTGAATGCCCCAATGGCAACTCCTATATAATTGATGACGGAGGCGTACGCACTTTGCTTAATGACTATTCCCACTCTTTATATCTTATTTAAACCAAACTGAAATTTAGGAAGTTGATTGTAATAAAATGCTATTATACTGAGCATTTATCTTTTATTGAAATTGAATAGGTATAAATAAATCTTTTAGCTGAATTTTACATTGATTAGTTTTGGCATATGGAAACGAAAAATCAAAATATTAAACTTATAGAATGTCCTAGAGATGCTATGCAAGGCCTGCATGACTTTATTCCTACGGATAAAAAAATAAATTATTTAAATCAATTACTAAAAGTAGGTTTTGATACCATTGATGCCGGAAGTTTTGTGTCTCCTAAAGCCATTCCTCAAATGCGTGACAGTGCTGAGGTATTTGATTCAATAAATTGGCAAGATTCTCAATCTAAATTATTGGCTATTATTGCCAATCAAAGAGGAGCATCTGATGCAGTGAAGTTTGATCATATTTCATACTTAGGTTATCCATTATCTCTTTCTGAAACATTTCAACAAAGAAATACTAAAAGGTCAATTGCAACAGCATTAGAAGATTTAGCCCAAATTCAGGAGCTCTCAATTGCTCACTCTAAAACACTCGTTGTTTACTTGTCAATGGGTTTCGGTAATCCTTATGGCGATCCTTATGATGCTAGCTTTGTACAAGATTTTGTGGAAAAGCTGGATAAGATGAACGTTAAAGTGATTTCTTTATCTGACACAATAGGGGTTTCTAATCCAGAAAACATTTCCTGGATCTTTAATCAACTAATTCCTAAATATCCTCACATAGAATTCGGAGCTCATTTGCATAGTAATCCAGCTACAATATGGGAAAAGGTCGAAGCAGCTTATACTTCGGGCTGTCGCAGGTTTGATGGTGCAATAAAAGGATTTGGAGGATGCCCTATGGCTAAGGATGAATTAGTGGGGAATATGGTGACGGAAGATATGGTAGCCTACTTTAATAAGAACAATATTGAATTAGGATTAGATCAAGAGGCTTTTGCGAAAGCACAAGAGTTAGCTCTTGAGGTATTTCCTTCGTAAGAAAAAATGGGTGTGTAAAAAATACCACCCATTTAATTTAAAAATCTTCTAAATCTACGTCAAGATCATCTTCGAATTCATAGTCACTGTCTTCTTGATCGTAGCCATCATCGATTTTAAATCGCCAATTGTCGTCATCCTCCTCATCATCTGATAATTTGATGTCATCGGTATCACCATCATCAAAATAATCATCTGAGAGATCATCATAGTCATTGTCATCGTATTCGTCAAATTCTGCGAAATCCGATACTTCATTAAGTGCCATTTTTAAGTTGCATTTATATGACGAAATGTAACGTATTTTAAAATAGCTTGTATATTTTTTGAGAAGTTTTTTTTAATATTTATTAGAGAAATATGAAGAGCTAATCTTACTCTAATTTATAGGGCAAAAATTCATTTACTTCGCCTTTGAATTTATGTACTTCCCTAATAATAGTTGAGCTTATAGCTGCATATTCAGGAGATGTAATTAAAAATACAGACTCTAAACTCTCGTTTAGATATTTGTTAACTTGGGATATACTATTTTCATATTCAAAATCAGTTGTATTTCTCAAACCTCTTAATAAAAAACCTGCATTAAGTTCTTTAGCTAGGGAAGAAGTAAGTTTATTGTAAACGATAACCTTAACTCTTGGCTCTGATTTGAAAGTTTCTTCAAGTTTATCAATCATCAAATCGATATCGAAGTATCGATTTTGTTTTTTTGAATTGTAGCCAATAGCAATTATTATCTCATCAAATATCTTTAAGCCCCTTTGTACAATGTCATGATGACCTTTAGTAAAAGGATCAAATGATCCTGGGAAAATTGCTATTCTTTTAGACATGCTTATAGGTTGAAATAGTTTCCAAAAACATCAAAATATTGATGTTCAGGTATTTCGTCAAATTTAAATCCAAAGTTTAATTTAGAAGTTCTATTGCCTACTTCTATAACAGGAAAATTCTTTTTTAAGGCTTCAAAATGTGAGGAATCTTTCTTGATATAACCCCACACTTTTATGATACCTTCTTTTTTAAGGATTTTAAATTCATGGCAGATGAGGTTGATATACTTAATATACTCCTCGAATTTTTGGATTTTAAATGAATTAAAGTAAACCAATTTACCATTATTAGTTACTGCTGCATGAAGATAGAATCTATCAATATACAATGATAGTTCATTTTCATTGGCAAAAGGAGGGTTCGATAAAACAGCATTCACCAGCATGCCACTTTGGTGAGTAACTCTAATTTTGCTGTTTACGTAAATTGATCTAATAAATTTTAAAACTTCCTTTTGGTAGGTAAAGATGTTTACAGAATCGTTACTGTTTACTTTGTAATATCCAACTGAGTCAGAAGATTGAACTTCACAATTCATTTTGAGAATGGCTCTCGCATTATCCTTAGAAAAATAGGATAGGGGAGCCAAGCAATATTTTGGATTCTTGAAGCAAAGTACTACTTCTTTCCAAAAGCCCACCATAAGGAGATGATGCTCATCAAAAAGTGCTTTTAATACTTGCACTTTTTGATGTTCATCTTCAGTTTTTGTTAAACTATAATCTTCAAGAATTAATACTCTGTCAGATTTGATGTCAATGACGGCTACTTGTAAATCTCTATCTCCAATCTCTAATACTAAACAGTATTGTTCGATTTTGTCAATAGAAAACTTATCGTCCTTGACCTTTTTGAGTGATTTAAATACTTTTTCTTTAGTAATATCCAAAATATTATTCCCAGTTACCAGCTGTTGTTACTTCTGACCGTGATCCTACTCTTAAAGCTTTGTCATTATTATCCTTTCTTCTTTTAGGATTAATAGGGCTAGGATCTTTTACTTCAAATACGTCAACTTTCACTGAACCTTTTATGATTTTATCAGCAAAAATCTCAAATTTTTCTTGAGAACCAGGTTTGTATGGTAATCTATCTAATTTGAAATTTTCAATATCAGCATATAAAGAATCAAAAACAGGCATAGTACCTAATGTGTCAATATTGATTACAACACTGTCACCACCATATTCTCTAGGAATAATTGTTTCAGATCTTTCTGTGATGTAAAAGTCACCAGAATCAATGAAGTTTATTAATTTATCCCAGTCGCTAGTATATTCACCATTTACCCTTTGGTAGGCGATCATACCAGAACGGATCTGCTTCAATTTTTCAATTACTCGAGCTTCTTCTCTTTTTATTCTTTTTTCTTGTTGAATATCATATGCTATGCTGTCTACAAAAAAGTAGGCTATCACAATTGCTGCTATGAAGAAAACTATTGATAAAATCTTTGTTTTACTCATCTTTCTATTTTTTCTCTATTTAGAAATTATTTTAAAATGCTATTTTATGGAATTATTCACAAATTTAAAATATCCTTTAAGATTTAAAACTTCTTGGGGTTTATTTATTCCAATAAACATATTGTGAAGATAGTCTCTTTCTGTGTTTTTTAATTTTTTTTCATCAAAAAATGCTAATTCACTTAAAATTTGCTGCTTTCCCATTTCAGGGTCTTTTCCTAATTTAAGTATTCCTCCTGTCTTTTCCACCTCATAAAACAATTCAATTGCATGAATACTTTCATTAATAAATTCATTCACAAACAGCAGCTTAATTACTTTAATATTTAAAGCGGTTTCTTCCTTAAACTCTCTAATTAAATTTTTTTCAGCGTCTTGTCCAAATTCTAAACCTCCGCCTGGTGGCGACCATAGAAATTCTCTTTTGCCCACACCATCATGTTTCAATAATAATATTTTTTCATTTTCTATTAATATGCCAGCAACACGAACTCTTATCTTACCTCCAAACTTTTGATTTATACTTTCCTTTGGGTTTGCACTCATCAATATGCTTATATTTGTGAATATTTTTTGAATTTAAACAAAATGCTGGAAAATACGGTGGAAAACGACTTTAAGTTAAGAGTAGAGAAGTTTCTTGAAAGACAAGAATTCATGAAACATATTGGTTTCGATTTGTCTGTTATAGAAGAGGGTAGAACAGAAGGGTGGCTAGATATTAAACAAATTCATAAACAACAAAAAGGTTTAGTTCATGGTGGAGTTACAGCTACTATTGCCGATATAGTAGCAGGTTTTGCAGCTTATACTACGGTTCCTATGGATTGCCATGTGGTTACTGCAGAAATAAAAGTTTCTTATTTTAAAGCGGGAACTGGGGAAAAGCTTCATGCAATCGGAACTGTGATTAAAAAAGGTAGGAAATTGAATTTTTGCGAAGCAGAAATTTATGCTGTAGAAGGTGATAAAAAGAGTTTAATTGCTAAAGCCACTACTACTATGGCTGTAATTACTCCACAAGATATCAATCATAAAATGAATGCCTAAGGCATCACAAATCATAAGGTCGAAATTCCCTTTTGAGCCTACCTCAAGTCAGTCTCAATTTTTTAAACTGTTAGATACATTTTTTGATATTGATGATGCTGATAGGCCCATCATGCTTTTAAAAGGTTACGCTGGTACAGGTAAAACTACTATTGTCAGTGCATTAGTGAAATTTTTACCGCTATTCAACTATAAATACGTTTTGATGGCGCCCACAGGACGTGCGGCTAAGGTAATGAGTAATTACTCGAAGCGTTTGGCTTTTACTATTCATAAAAAGATTTATCATCAGAATAATGAAATAGGGAGCGGAGATCTTAATTTTTCATTACAAAAAAATTACCATGAGCATACTCTTTTCATAATCGATGAAGCGAGTATGCTTTCCGATGATAAAGGTTTTGGTAATAGTAGTTTACTTGATGATGTGGTGAATTATATTTTTCAAAATCCTGGAAATAGAATTTTATTTATAGGGGATGATGCCCAACTTCCTCCTGTAGGTAAATCGAATAGTGCAGGATTAGATGCTAATTTCTTACGGACTAGCTATAGATCAGAAGTAGTAGAATCTATTTTGACTGAAGTGATGAGGCAGGCTGAAGGTTCTGGGATTTTATATAATGCCACTTTATTAAGAGCTCAACTTTCACAAAAGGATTTTAAAATTCAATTCAGAACTCAAGCTTTCAAAGATATTTTTAAGATGACAGGGGAGCGGCTTGAGGATGGTTTGCGTTATTCATATGATAAATACGGTATTGAGAATACTGCTATTATATGTAGGAGTAATAAAATGGCAGTACAATACAATGAGTATATTAGGAGACAAATTCATTTTATGGAAGGCGAGCTTGAAGCGGGGGATTTTTTAATGATTGTGCGTAATAATTATGTTTACCAAACAGAAGATACACCTGGTGGGTTTTTAGCCAATGGTGACTTTATGGAAGTCGTTAAAGTCATAAATTTTGAGGAGATGTACGGATTGAGATTTGCAGACCTTGAAATACGACTAACTGATTATGAAGATCATCCTAATTTACAAGTGAAAGTAATTTTAGATACACTACATGCAAATAGTCCGTCTTTAAGTAATGAGGATTATTTGAATTTGTATAATCAGGTAGCAGAAGATTATATGGATTTATCTTCCAAAACAGAAAGGAAGGCAGCGATTAAGAAAGATCCGTATTTAAATGCTCTCCAAATTAAATTTGCTTATGCTTTAACTTGCCATAAATCTCAAGGGGGGCAATGGAAGTCAGTTTTCGTAGATCAGGGTTATTTAACGGATGAAATGATTAATAAGGAATATATCAGGTGGTTGTACACTGCTATCACCAGATCAACAGAAGAACTGTTTTTAGTTAATTTTCATCCAAAATTTTATAATTAAGCTTATTCTAAATTTGAATTACTCCAATTCCTGAATATAATAAGGCATCATTTTTCCGATTATTTCGTAACTTTACTTAACAAAATAAATTAAATACTTAAATCATGAGAAAGGCATTATTATTTTTCGCATCATTTTTCATCTTAAGTGCAGCAATTGCACAAAGCACTGAGAGTGCAAATGGTCCAGAAATTACGTTTGAAGAGAAAAGTCATGACTTTGGTGATATTTCACAAGGTGATGTAGTAGAACATGTATTCAAGTTTGAAAATACTGGTAAACAACCTTTGATTATATCTAATGTTAAAACAACCTGTGGTTGTACTGTACCTAGTTATCCTAGAGGTGAAGCAATTGCACCAGGTGAAACTGGCGAAATCACAGTTAAATTTAACAGTAGAGGAAAAATGGGGAGACAAAATAAAATTGTTAGAATTGTCTCGAATATAGGTGAGGAGAGAAGTGTGAGGATTACTACCAACGTATTACCAAAAGACTCTTAATTTAGATTTTAAATATCAAAAAAAAGGCTGTTTCAAGAGAAACAGCCTTTTTTTTACTCTCCGATTATCGTACATCCACCATAAGAAGTTTTGATTCGCATTGTTGTATTTGCTTGATTAGGCGTTTTTCCTATAGTTCCTTGATATGATTCCTCATTCATATCTTTTTCCTTCATGGTGAAGTTTACGTCTTGACTTTTCAGGTTCAATTTTCCAAATGAGTGATCAGTGTCAAATTTAAAGTTAGATCCTTTTTCTAGAGTCAGTTCTGATTTTGAGAAGGAAGTATCAAGATTAAAGGATTTAATATCTTTACTTACTTGATTTATTTCTATTGTTCCATTGGCATATTCCGCATCTAAATTGAAATTATCAAAGATTGTGTCAATAGAGATACTACAGAATTCAGCATTTCCATCATAATCATTTACTTCACCAATTTCTAATTTCCCATACTCAACATCAAATTCAATTGTTGATACTTTACTTATTTCAAGCTTTGAGAACTCTGATTTTAAAATTAATCGATCAGCACTTTGTAAGCTGAATTCATTAATATATTCTAAATCAAAATCACCTGAAGTAATTGATTCTATATTAACTTTCCCGAATTCATTTCTTAAATGCAATTCTTGCATAGAACCAGCCGTTAAATCACCATATTCAAGATTAATATCTGCTTTCCCTTTATAATCGGTCATGAAAATATTGCCGAATTCATTTTTTAAAGATAAAGGATGGTTATCAGGCATTTTAATCTCATAATTAATTTTAAAACTCTTATTTTTTCTAGATGTGAAATTATATGATTTTAAATCAGTTTTGATTGATATTACAGCTGCAGATTCATTTGTTTTTAAATCTATTTTATCCAGTATATCACTAATTTCCTTGTCGGAGAATCCTTCGGATTCAAGCTTTATTGATACATCTATTGAGTTGTTATCCCATGTTACCAAGTTAATATTTCCAAAATTATTACTAATCTCTACTTTAGTGCTTTTGCTTGCAGGCGTATATGAATTTTTCAAAATCTCATTTTGCTGACTTTGAGCAAAGGAAATTGTATTGCACAATAAAAGTGCAATTGCCATAATTTTAAATCGATATTTCATTGTTTTCTTGTTTTTCGTTTTTACTATATTCCTGTAACTCTTGCAAGATGTTCAGTTTCTGTTCAAGGATTTCAATCTGTGTTTGCAAGTTTTGAATCATGGCATTCACCAACTGAGGATGAGCACCTTGATTTTTAACTTGACTTTTTAAATCCTTGTATTTCTTATTTAATGCTGCTAAATCCGTTTTAACTGATAGATTATTTTGCTTTGATAATTCATTTATCTTTGCTTTTTTTTCAGTAATATTTATTTGATAATAATTTTCAATTTCAGCATATGGCTTATTGTTATAAGTTATTTGCTCTAATTGATTTATTTTATCTGTTAGAATTGCACGATCATAAATTAACCATCCTATAACAAGTAGCATTGCAATACTAGCTGCCACCATCCATCCAGGATGTCTATCTTTCTTTTTATTAATTTTTGCTTCTAATTGATCCCAATTCTTATCTAGATCAAAATCTGCTTCAAATTGATTTCTATTATGATTAATAAATTGCTCTAACTTGTCCTTTTTCATAATCTTGTATGAAAGTTTTAATTTTCTTTTTCGCTCTGTGAAATTGTGACTTAGATGTGTTTTCAGATATATCTAATATTTCAGCAATTTCTTTATGCTCATATCCTTCAAATAAATAAAGGCTGGCCACTGTTCTAAAACCTGATGGAAGGTTTAAAATAGCTTCTTTTACCATGTCCACTCTTAAATCAATATCCTCCCAATCAATATCTTCCTCTTCAACAATACTTTTGTTTTCTACATCATCCATTAACCATTTGCTTTCTTTTCTTAAATAGTCAAGTGACTGGTTAACTACTATTCTTTTTAACCAAGCTCCAAAAGTGGCTTGGTAATCAAATTGATTAATTTTATAAAATGCTTTGATAAATGCTTCTTGTAAAATGTCTTCGGTGATATTACTATCCCGTAAAATCCTAAATGCTACATTATACATTGATTTAGCATAAAGCATATATAAATCTTTGAAAGCAGCATGACTACCATGCTTACACTTTTCAATTAATTCTTTATGGATATTAATATCTATATTCTCCAATTCTTTTAATTCTGCCCTAATGACTTAATTAAATATAAGTAGTTGCACGGAAAATAATTTTTTTTCAAAAAAAAAGGCAAGTCCATATGGACTTGCCTTCAAAATCTATTGGAATAACTTATAGTATTAGTCTAGGTACATTACTTTCCTTAATGCTTTGATCGTTCTTTCTTTATTAGGAATAACAGCTTCCAATAAGGTAGGAGCATAAGAAACTGGGACATCTAAACTATTAACACGTAAAATTGGGGCGTCCAAATAATCAAATACAGTTTTTTGAATGTTGAATGCTAAATCTCCTGATATAGAAGCTAATGGCCATGCTTCTTCTACCACTACACACCTATTTGTTTTTTTAACTGATTCAAAGATGGTAGCATAATCAATAGGCCTCACTGTTCTCAAATCAATGACTTCAATAGAATGCCCCTCTTTTTCCATCTCTTCAGCTGCAGCATGAGCTACTTTCATCATTTTACCAAAAGAAATTAACGTAGCATCACTTCCTTCTTTAGTGATTTTAGCTTTTCCAATTTCTTCTAAATATTCTGATTCAGGAACTTCTCCTTTATCACCATACATTAATTCTGATTCCATAAAGATAACGGGATCATCATCTCTAATAGCAGATTTTAAAAGTCCTTTAGCATCGTATGGATTTGAAGGAATTACTACTTTTAAACCTGGAGTATTTGCATACCAGTTTTCAAAGTTTTGCGAATGTTGTGATGCTAATTGACCCGCATTACCTGTCGGACCTCTAAATACCATTGGAACATTAAACTGTCCACCAGACATATTTAGCATTTTTGCTGCTGAATTTATTACCTGATCTATTGCAACCAATGAAAAGTTAAAAGTCATGAATTCAATTATAGGTCTAGTGCCATTCATAGCTGCACCAACACCAATACCGGCAAAACCTAACTCAGTAATAGGAGTATCTATTACTCTTTTAGTGCCGAATTCATCTAACATTCCTTGTGTTACTTTATAGGCACCATTATATTCAGCAACCTCTTCTCCCATAATGAAAACGTTTTCATCACGTCTCATTTCTTCAGACATTGCCTCATTAAGTGCTTCTCTAAACTGAATTTCTCTCATCTATCTTGAAATTTTACAGGGTAAAAATAGTTATTCAACTTTCAATTACCAACTCAATCCTTAGTGTTCATTAACTTTTCTTTTCTATATAAAGTTTAGAATAATTTAAAAGTTAATTAGAAGCTGAAATTTCTGGTAAATCTAAAATTATGTGCAAAAAAAAAAGCACTCGCTATTTAGCGAATGCTTTCAAAATTATTTATTAGTAATAATTATTTTAATGCATTTCTGAAAGTTTCATTTGCTGCAAAGTTAGCAAATTCAAGATCAGAAAGTGCTTTTGATTTTAAATCAGCATCAGCAGCAACTGCATCTTTTAAGTGGCTGATTACATCACCTTCTTTACCTAATCTTGCGCTAGCAACAGCTGCTAAATAATGAGCATGAGCGTGAACACCTTCACCAGAAGTTTTACCTGCAACTTCTTCTAAAGTGCTTACTGCATTCTCATAATTACCTTGAAGAACTAATGCTAAACCTTTGTTGAACATGTTAACTTCTGAGTCAGCAGTATTTTTAAGTGAAGTAGAAGCTTCGCTGTAGTCACCCATCATGATTTCTAAAGCACCTTTAACGCCCATTAAACCTCTTTCATTTTCGCTGCTTAATGTCATTTCGTTAGCTTTAGTAGCTGCATCATATGCTTTCTCATAGTTTCCTTGCATAGCGTATGCAGTAGCTAAGTTTGCATAAGCTTCAGCATTTTCTTTCTTCTTATTAGAAATTTCAAATTGAGTAACTGCTTGCTCTACTAATGTAGTCATTTCATTACCATCTGCTTCCATAGCTAATTCTAAGTGAACAGCACCGTAATTGTTATGAGCAACTGAGCTATTGTCATTTTTCTTGGTAGCAGCTTTGAAAATAGCAGCTTTTTCTTCTAATGAAGGAGTCATGCTAGCAGCATACATTAATTCTTCTAATGAAAGAGTATCAGCAGAAACTTCCTCAGCAGCAATTTGCTTAGCTAAAACAGAAATCTCAGCATCAGTCTTTTTCTCTTTTACTGTTAGAACTTCAGTTTTTGCAGCTCTTAAATCAGGATAGATATCTTTGAATACTTGTTTGTAAGTAGATAATTTTTGTAATCTATCTTCTTTTTCTTCAAAGCTACCAGAACCGTTTACAATTTGAGTATACTCGCTTTTTTGAGCATCAGAAATTCCATCATATTCTGCTAAAGCTTTTTTGAAATCAGTCCAATCTTCAACAACTGGCTTTAATATAAATTCAATTGAATCCGCCATTCCTTTGTAGTCATAACGTCTCATTTGTCTTCTATAGTAATCTTCAATTGCTTTTGCTCTATCTTCAGATAAGTTACTGTTGATTCTTTCTGGACCTTCAGGAGAGTGAGTACCTGTAATAGTTACAGTTCTTGTAACGTTTTTGTCAGCAATGAAAGCATTGAATTTTTTACCTCTATCACTTCTTAATTCAGATGATTTTAGAACTGATCTTCCTTGGTCAAAATAGAAATTAACATTAGTAGGGATTAATTCCTCTTTGTTATTATATCCGTGATCAGCATAAGCAGCATGATAAGACGGCATAACTAATTGAGAAGTTCTGATTAATCCAGTTGCATATGGTTTTCTATCAGTAGAAGCGGATTTTCCATTTTTTTCAATAGTAGCTGTACCTTGCATAACTAGTTCACCATTTACATTCATACCTTCTTCATAGTCGAATGCAAATTCTTTGCTAGTTCTAACAGGCTCAGTATCACTATTAGGGAAATCAGCTTTGACGAAATCAACTGCGTCTAACGCAATTTCTTTATCGCCATATACATAGTAAGGATTTACAGTATAAGTAATTCCATCTTTAAGCATTTTAGACGGTAATTGGAAATCAACCGTAAATGCTACCTCGTCACCGTGAAGTTCAAGAGGATTTGGAGTTACATCGATAGCTTGTTCTTCAGCGGCTTGCATCATCTTATTCAATGCACAACCAGAAAAAGTTAATGTTCCTAAAAGAACAGCTGCGTAAAATAATTGTCTCATTTGATTCATTATTTGATTAAGTTTGGAAGTTAATGCGAAATTATACTTATATTAGAACTATTCCAATGTATTTAGTAAATTTAAGAAAAGATTTTTAATTTTATCGAAATATTAACGTAGCATTTGCTGTAATTGTTTAGTTTAAAGGGATATTATGAAAAAAGTTCAAAAATTCATCGAAAATCAGGCCTTTGGTGTATGCACAAGATTGGGTGAAATGATGGATCTCCCTAGTTCTCACATAAGGATATTTTTTATTTATTCTTCTTTTTTAACATTTGGGTCTCCCATTTTACTTTATTTAGCTTTAGCATTTATACGTGATGTGAGAAAAATGTTAAGAAGAGGACGATCTAAATGGTATTATTAATTTTAATTAATTGAACTACAGGTTCTTAATGGTTCATTTTTTTAAGCATTTTTTGTTGAGGTCAAGATTAGCTATTAGTACTATTTTTTTCTGTTATGGCTTAACCTTTGCAAGTTGGGCGGCTCGAATCCCAACAATTCAAGAAAACTTTAATCTTTCTGAAGCTCAATTAGGTACTTTATTATTAATGTTACCTATTGGTTCTTTTATTTCATTACCTATTGCGGGAGCTTTAGTTGCCAAATGGAATAGTTTTATAGTCACTCGTTTTGCCATTATTCTTTATCTCCTTTCCTTAGTTATTATCTCGTTTATCGATAATATTTATATGTTAGGGATATTACTATTCTTTTTTGGAGGAATGGGCAATATGGTAAATATAGCGATCAATACTCAAGCAGTAAATCTAGAAAAAGAGTATAACAGAAATATCATGGCAAGCTTTCATGGAATGTGGAGCTTGGCTGGTTTTTTTGGTGCAATCATAGGAGCTTACATGATAGGTGCTGATATTTTGTTACAATATCATTACATAATTATTTTTTCAACTAGTGTAATTGCGGCTATTATAAGTTTTAAGTACTTACTAAACGCAGATGCAGACCAAGATACCGACAAACCCATCTTTGCTATTCCGGATAAGTCACTTTTATTGCTAGGGTTTATCGCATTTTCCTCTATGATGTGTGAAGGGACAATGTTTGATTGGAGTGGCATATATTATAAGGATATAGTGAAAGCTCCTAATGAAATTTTAGGGCTAGCCTATACTTTTTTTATGGTAAGTATGGCGGGGGTTCGGTTTATTGCGGATTACTTCACTAGTAAAGTCGGAGTTAAAAAAGTCATTTTTATTAGCGGTATATTAAATTTTTCCGGTATGTTATTATTAGTTTTAATCCCAGGAAAAATCATTTCATTAGTAGCTTTTTTTATTGTTGGTGCGGGTGTGTCCTCTGTTATTCCTTTATCCTTTAGTTTAGCAGGGAAAACAAAAAAAATGAATTCAGGAGTGGCATTAGCTGCAGTTTCTACTATGGGCTTTTTCGGCTTCTTGATTGGCCCACCTCTAATAGGATATTTAGCTTCATGGTTAAACCTTAGAGCATCATTTTCATTTATTGCCTTAATGGCACTATCAGTAGCTTTACTAGCTACTCAAATTAAAAGCTCTCAAAATTGAGATTACATCATACAGCTTTTAAATTATTCCATTTTTGAAGTCTTGGATTCATAATTTTGAACCATAAAGGAGGAAAATGAGCTAATAAAATCATACTAGGATAACCAGCGGGTAGCTGAGGTGCATTTTCATAATTATCTAATACTTGATATCTTTTTATTGCATTATAATGATGATCTGAATGTCTCTGTAATTGAAATAGAAAGAAGTTACTCATAAGGTGATTTGCATTCCATGAATGGTGAGGTGCCACTCTTTCATATCTGTCTTCATCAATTTTTTTTCTTCTTAAACCATAATGCTCAACATAATTTACTGCTTCAAGTAGAGAAAAGGCTAAAATGCTTTGAGCAAAAAAGAATACAAAGGGTATGATAGTAAAGTAACCAATGAATGCGCTTATAAGGGTTGTAATGAAAGCTGCAAAAATAAAAGGTAAGATAGTGAACCAAATCATTTGATTATGAATGGAGAATCGAGAAATGTTCTTTCTATCTAATCTTTTGTTTTCAATTTTCCATGCACTCAAGTAGCCTTGAGAAATGGATCTCCACCAAAAGGCGTAAAAGTTTTCATTTTCTCTGCTTGTTGCAGGGTCTTCGGGTGTTGATACTCTTACATGATGCCCTTTATTATGCTCAATATAAAAATGCATGTAACTTACAGTCATAAGGAGTACCTTACTATAAAATCGCTCTAATTTTGATTTTTTGTGGCCTAGCTCATGAGCCACAGTAATGCCAATACCTCCAGTTGATAATGAAACTGCTATAGTAAAGGTGATCATTTCAAATATGCTTAAGGTATGAGTTGTAACTGACCACATAGCCCAAATTAAAAAGGCAAGTTGGAAATAAGTCCAACAATAGGTAATGAATCGATAATAGAAATCACTGGCAACTTTGCTCACTGCATTTTTAGGTATATTCTTATAATCTTTACCTATTGCAGCATCCAAAACTGGTAAAAATGCATATACAAAAATTAAGGTAGCTAGGTTTGCAATACCCCCGATGTAAAACCCTGCAATCGTGAAGGATGGGATAATAAATGCACTAAAAAAGCCAATTTTTCTTAACCAATTCATTTTGAGATATTTTCTATCTAAAATAGTATAAATGAATTAATTAAACAATTAGTAGAATGCTTAATGAATTTTAAATCTCAATATCTGGAGATTAAGAAATCTTTAAATTCTTGTGTATTGAAATTACTCATCCCTTCAGTTTCAAACACAATCTCTCCATTTTTAATAACATAAGAACTAGGTAGTACTCTTGAGCTAAGCTTGTCAAAGCCCTTAACTTCAGTGTAAATAGGCAGGTCATATTCCTTTTTATCCATGAAGCGAATTGCTTTATTAAAATCTTGATCTTTAGAAATCAAAAGAAAAACTACATTTGGATCTGACTTAACTTGTTGATAGAGTTTATTTATATGAGGTAATTCACCCAAGCAAGGTGGACACCAAGTTGCCCAATAGTTGATAAATATGGTTTTATCGGATAGCTCTTCACTATTTATTACCGTCCCATCTGAAGATTTTAATATACCGTTAAAGTTAAAAGTTACAGCCTCTTTCTGGTCTAAATCTGGTGTAATCAAATGTGTGGATAATAGTAAGGATTGAATTTTACCAATAACAGGTGTATGAAGGCCTGTTAAGTATAAGGTTCCAAAAACTGCAATCATTACAGCCCAGCTAATTAATTCCTTTTTCCAATTAAACTTTTTATTCGTCATCTATATTCATTAATAAATCTGTTACTTCTTTATTATACGTGCTTTCATAAAATATTTCCACTGAAATTAGATATTTATGAATTTGCAATAAATTATCAAAATTAGCCTCAGGAATATGTTTAGGGATTTTGTAAATTCTTTCATCTTCCTTTTCAATAGCGGCATTTTCTCTATTAAATAGAAAGGGGAATAAAGTTTTATTACAACTTAGTGCAATTCTATCAATGTTATAATACTCCAACCATTCATTCAATTTATCATTTATTTCATTAAAGAAATGATCTGTGCTTGCCAGCCTTACCCTTGAGCCTGCTTTTGATTTCCCTTTAGTTTTAAGGTGTTTAATTTGGCTTTTACCTTGTTTTTGTCGGACCATATAAGCTTTAAAGGATTTATGCTCAATTATTTGGTCGGATTCTGATACTGCTAGAGAAGCTTCACCGGCATGTACAAGAATGATTATAAAAGCCGATTCTTTTAGAACGTTATTATCGATATTAAACGAAAATGGAAACCTGATTTTAATATCGGTATTAGCTAATTGGATTAAATTTTTATTTTTCAGGAAGGATTCAATATTATAGTTTTCAACTATTCTTTTGATTAAAGTTTCTAGTTGATTCTCGTCTAAAAAATATGAAGTGCTTAATTCCTGCATTCGGTTACATTACCATATCAATGAAGATAATTTGGTTATATTGATTTCTTAATCGCATTATTGATCACTTCACAAGCAGTATTTATTTCATCATCATTAATGGTTAGGGGAGGAGCTATTCGGAAGCTATCTGGACAAGATAAAAACCAAAAACAAATGACCCCATTTTTCAAGCATTCCTGAACTATTTTTGATACAATTTCAGCTGAGTCAAATTCGATTGCAAACATCATCCCTATTCTTCTAATCTCTTTTATAGCGGGATGACGTATTGAATCCTCAAATATTTTCCCTTTTCTTTCCACATCCTCAAGAAATCCATCCTCTAGTATCACCTCTAATGTAGCAGCTGAAGCAGCACAACTAACTGGATTACCTCCAAAAGTATTAATATGGCCAAGCATAGGATTCTTGGTAAATAGATCCATATACTCCTTTTTGGCTATGAAAGCACCTAATGGTAAACCACCTCCTAATGCTTTTGCAGTACACAATATATCTGGTTCTACATCAAAATGTTCAAATGCGAATAATTTCCCAGTCCTTCCAATTCCAGATTGAATTTCATCCATGATTAGTATCGTACCGGTTTCATTGCATTTTTTTCTCAGTGCTTTTAGAAAATTCTGTTGTGGAATTCTAACTCCTGCGTCACCTTGTATTGTTTCTATAATTACACAAGCTGTTTTAGTTGTAATTCTGTCTAAACCTTCAAAATCATTAAGTTTTAGAAATCCTACATCGGGAAGCAGGGGTCTAAATCTATATTTCTTATTTTCATTAGATGAAATGCTTAACGCACCATGAGTACTGCCATGGTAAGCTCCTTTAAATGATAATAATTCTGTCCTCCCGGTTATTCTTTTTGCTAGTTTTAGTGCTCCCTCAATTGATTCAGCCCCACTATTGCAGAAATAAACACTATTTAGATGGGAGGGAAGGTGTGAAGTTAAAGTCTTTGCTAATTGGTTTACGGAGGATTGCACATACTCTCCGTAAACCATAGTATGTAGGTGTTTATCTACTTGCGATTTTATAGCTTCTATTACTTTAGGATGTTGATGTCCTAAATTACTAACTGCAACTCCTGAGATTAAATCCATATAGGATTTTCCGTTTTTATCATATAGATAAACTCCTTTTGCTTTTTCAATTTCAATTAGAAATGGAAAGGGCGAAGTTTGTGCAATATGATTTAGAAATATTTGTTGTTCGGTCTGTTGCAATTTCTAATTATTAAGCAGAAGCTAACGTATCAACTAATTCAATATAGGCTTTCATAGCGTCTTCTGATGACATTCCTTTTAGTTCAGCCCAAGCATCGTATTTTGCAATGGCTTTAAAATCGAAGCCGCCTGGTCTTTCTCCACTTACATCACCTTCGTCACCCTGTTTATAAAAGGCATATAATTTTAGTAACTCTTCATTTGAAGGTCTTTCTTTAATATCTGTTTTTGACCTTTCAGCGGCCTTTTTGAAATCATCTTGTAAACTCATTGTATATATTTTAAAATTCGCGTAAAATTAAAAAAGTCAACCTATTTTCATAGATTGACTTCAGATATAATTTTATATTATTCTATTATCTATTGCTGATATCAACATAAGGTCTTAAGTTATGACCTGTATAAACCTGTCTTGGTCTTCCAATTGGTTCATTATTTTCTCTCATTTCTTTCCACTGAGCGATCCAACCTGGTAATCTACCTAATGCAAACATAACTGTAAACATTTCTGTAGGAATGCCCATTGCACGATAAATTATACCTGAATAGAAATCTACATTAGGGTATAATTTCTTTTCAACAAAATATTCATCTTTCAGAGCAATTTCTTCTAATTCCTTTGCAATATTTAATAACGGATCGTTTACTCCTAATTGCTCTAATACATCATCAGCTGCTTTTTTGATGATTTTTGCTCTAGGGTCAAAGTTTTTGTAAACTCTATGTCCGAATCCCATTAATCTAAATGGATCATTTTTATCTTTAGCTTTTGCAATGAATTTAGCAGTATCACCACCAGCCTTTTGAATTTGCTCTAACATTTCCAATACAGCTTGGTTTGCTCCACCATGTAATGGTCCCCAAAGAGCATTAATTCCTGCAGATATAGATGCATATAAACTAGCTTGAGAACTACCTACAACTCTTACTGTAGAAGTAGAACAGTTTTGCTCATGATCTGCATGTAAAATTAATAATGTGTCTAGTGCTTTCGCTACAACAGGATTCACCTCATATTTCTCTGCAGGTAATCCAAACATCATTTTTAAGAAATTTGAACAATAATCTAGATTATTATCTGGATAATTTACAGGATGCCCAACTTGATTTTTATACGCCCAAGCAGCAAAAGTTGGCATCTTTGAAATAATTCTGATAATACTTAAGTCCACTTCATCAGCAGATCTATTAGGATCTAATGACTCAGGGTAGAAAGCAGTTTGAGAACAAACTAATGAAGATAAAACACCCATTGGGTGTGCATTAGAAGGGAATCCATCTAATATCTTTTTAATATCTTCATGAACTAAAGTATGTGTAGTGATATCTTTCTGGAAATTTTCTAATTGAGTTTTAGATGGTAATTCACCGTAAATCAACAAATAAGAAACTTCTAAAAATGATGATTTTTCAGCAAGTTCTTCAATTGAATATCCTCTGTATCTAAGTTTACCTTCCTCACCATTTAAAAAAGTAATAGCACTTTTTGTAGATCCAGTATTTTTAAAACCAGGGTCAATAGTAATTAAACCACTTCCCGCTCTTAATTTACTAATATCTATTGCTATCTCATTTTCTGAGCCTTCAACAATGGGTAAGTCGTAATCTTTTCCTGCGTATGATAATTTTGCGTGATCTGACATGTATATTCTAATTATATTAAATGTTGAAACAATGAATTATTTATTCACGAAATTAATTAAAAAAATAATTTTATAAAACTTAGAGTGCTAACAGTTGTTAGCCGACATTAAATTATTTCTTGAAATAACGCCTTTAGCCTAATATGGTTTTGAAAAATCTAGAGTTTTTCAAAAGAATAAAGGCGTATAATTAATCTAGTATTACTACTTTCTTTCTTGTGAGATTTCCTGATAAAGTTTTTGTAATTATATGGTACACACCAGAAGAAACCCCATTTAAATTCAGTTCTTTATGATTCGTTCCTCTCAATGCTTTCGTATTTAAAATCACTTTACCATTCATGTCTACTACAAATATTTCTAGCTCTGATTTTAAACTTTGATTAAAGTTTAGATTTACAATTCCTGAACTTGGGTTAGGATAAAGGTTAAGATTGATATTCTCTAAAGCATTAGAATTACTAGTAATTTTTGAAGATTGTTTAAATTGATTTATGTTGGTAATGTCAATTTCGAAAACACTATTCGATAATCTGTCCTGAACCACAGTTATTATAGCTAAGTCTGTATTAGTATAGAGTGGCTCAACCAACCATTCATAAGTACTTACTACGGTTTCATTTAAATCATCTAATTCAACTCCGTTTATATTTGGTAGTATTTGTCTGACAATGTTATTAAGCCCATTCGAAGTAGTGGATTTTTCAATTACAAAGAAATAAGATACCATATTTCTGGTAGTATCAGTATTTGGTCTTAAAGTAGCATCAAAACTAATAGTGCTTTCACCAACTTCTTCATTAATGATGATGTCAACTAAATTAGTTGGTTCCAATAATGACCTTCTAGTTATTTTTCTCGAGAATTCTTCCGTTAATCCCTCTGAATTAAATATTGAGGTATTAAATCTTTCTCCATCAATAACGATTTTAGGGCTTTCCTCAATACTGTATATACTTGCTCTAGCATCCATTTGAACTGAATTTCTCAAATTCACCGAATCAGGATCCGGAATTGATATGTGGAAGTTGATTGGTAATATGTCATTAGCTATACCAGTACTATTAAGATTTTGAACATTTGCTCTGTTTGAGGTATAATTTGTTGCATTTAGATTAGTGAAGTTCTCTATTAATACCAATTTTTGTCTTTCTCCAACATAGAAGTTGTCAATAGCCATACCAGTAGGATCACTATTTAATAAAGTACCTTTAAAGTTAATTCTAAATTTAACGCTTGCAAGATTTGTAATTTCATCTTCATCTATGGTATGAGCTACTCTTACCCAATTTCTTTCTTCACCGATAAAATACCAAGCATAGTTTAATGGGTTTGCATTTTGTCCACCAATGGCAGATATGTTTGTAGTATTATACCAATTTAATTCATCTTCAACTGCTCCTAAAATATTCCAAGTAGAACCTCCATCAATTGAATATTCAACTGTAGCTCCTGCTCTAAAGCTATCATCTACATCTAACCACATATCAAATGCAATCATTGGCTTTTCAAGAGAAGTTAAGTCGAATGAAGGACCTTCTAAATATGAGTCTTCATTTTCATAATATCCAAAGTTTCCGTTAGCAGCAGTTTTCCAGAAGTTACCTGGATTAATATTGTCATTATTACCTATAAAGGCACCATTTGCTGATCCATACGTCCATGAACTTAAGCTGTCATTTACTGTATTATTTGTTGTCCATCCTCCAGCATTATTATCAAAAGTTTCATAATATGGATAGGTGTTGATTGCGGGTACAATAGCCACTGTTTTGGAAATGGTTTCAGTACATCCTAATAAGGTTTCAATAGTTAATTCAACTTGATATGATCCTGCAGTTTGATAATTAAAACTCGGGTTTTCTAATGAAGATATATCCGTATCAATTCCTGGAATACCAAAATCCCAGCTGTATGAAATTATTGAATCAGCACCATCTAATACAGATTGATTCCTAAATTCGGTAGGGGTTTCACCTGGATTACTAGTTTTAGTATTTGTAAATGAGAAATCTACATTTTGAATATTTCCTACATTGATAGAAGTAGTAGTTTCAAATGTACAACCCAATGCGGTTGTTCCTATTATAGTAATATTTTTTACTCCTGCTGAATTAAACTGTTCAATTTGACCCTCTTCATAAATTCTGTTAGGCGAATTTTCATATTCTAATTGGAATGAGATTAATGAATCTTGAGCACTATCATAACCAGGATTTATGAAAATTTGAACTGCATTATCAATTTCGCATAAGTTTTGATAATCAATTGTAATTTGTGGTTCAGGGATTCTATATAATGTTTTGGTTGTTTCAGCTAAACAACTTGTAGCATCCTCAAACACTGTATACGTAATATCAACAGTATCTTGATTCAGAACTTCTGATGAAGCTGCATTGAAATATGATATCCCTCCTAAGATTTCTATACCAGGGCCAGTGAATGTACCCCCAGTTTGATCTGGATCTAATTCAATGAATGCATTTGAACAAAAGAACCCATTACTATCATCCGTTTCCATATCAAAATTAGAATTCGGTCCGTTTGTAACTTCTACTATAACTTCATCTGTGTTTACACAACCATTTGGATTAGTGTAAGTATATGTTAATGTATATGGGCCACCAACAGTTGCAATAGTTGGATCGAAATCAAAGGTTCCATCACCATTGTTAACTACTCCTCTTCCACTAAATACTCCTCCTGAAGGCGTAGCTGTAAGTTCTTGTAATCCATTTCTGATACAATATAAATCGTTAGGGAATAGATTTTCTGTAATTGCGACATTAGGTAATGTATTAACTGCAAATGTTATTTCATCAAATGCAGTTCCACAAGGTCCCGCAACACCCGATCCGTCAGGATCATTTGCAGTAAATCTTAAAGTTACATCTAAACCATATTCGTTTGGATCAGGAATATAAGTTGTAGTAGGGGATGAGGTAGATGTAAATGTTCCTTCACCACCACTCCATACACCACTTGAAGCACCATTAAGTAATTGGGCTTCTACTATTGCATTATCTCCTTCACATATATCAGCTATTGGAATGATGTCGATAATTGCATTTGGATTAACAATTACATCTATGACCTTCGAATCTCCGGTGCACGTTCCGTCTAAGAACCTAGTGTTTAATGTGTATTGAATTACATCACTTTCTCCAGAGATTGTATTGGATAAGTTTCCTGAAACCGTTGTACCTACTCCATCTGTTGCTCCGGATGAATTTGGTGATACTGTCCATACAAATTCAACATTGGTAAGATTATTTACAAAATTAATTGGCAAATCAAAGTCCTGACCACTACATACATAATATTCGTCTCTAATATTATCGAATTTAATTTCTGGTCTAACAATTATAGTTAATTCCTCACTGTTGGCAGTTGCTAAGCAACTGCTATTTTTAGGGGTGATTTCATAAACAACTTCTTGATTAACACCTGAAGTATTGACTAAATCAAGAGATATATTACCAGTTCCTGACGGGGTCAATCCGTTCACAACGGAAGTGTTTCCTGAAATTAAATTCCATTCAAAATCAGCGGTAGGAATACTTGCAGTAGGTACAAAATCAAATGTTTCATTTGAACAAACAGTGTAATCAAAATTAGAATTTGTCATTACAGGGTTAGGTAGTACAGTTACCGTGATTGTTTTTGTTGGCCCTGTGCATCCATTTGCACCATCTTGAGTAGGAATTACTGTAATAATGGCAACATTATCTGAAGAATTAGATGGGTTATTTGCAGTAAAGCCTGATGGAGTTATAGATTGATTTGTAGATCCAGAAGGAAATGCAATTCCAATAGTAGTATTATCTATTGACCAATCGAAGGTAGTGGTTCCTCCGACATTATCAATAAAATCAATATTTACATTTTCACCATCACAGAATGTAACATCAGTATTCTGAATAACGGGTCTAGGGTTAGAAGTGATTTTGAAAGAATCAGCTATGCTTAAGCATCCATTTCTTACTGAGTAATATTTTACATACCCTTCAATAGGAGCACCAGTTTGATTGTCTGCTAAATCAAAACCAGGGAAGTTTCCAGTTCCCGTAGTAGGTGTAGCATCTCCAATTAATGCAGGATTTGTAATTTCCCAATTAAAGGTTCCAGTACCTGAACTATGAGTAAAGGTTCTTGGGCTTACTGCTGAAGGGAAACATAATATTGGCTCATCTGCTTCAGAATTAACTACTGGTCTATCTTTTAATGTCAGATTAATACTTTTAATTGTAGTACATCCATTCTGAGTAGCAGATAATGTAATAACCCCAATTTTATCAGTACCACTTGTATTTATTGAACTAGTAAATTCTATTTTCCCATCGATAATGCTTATACCGCCTTGTACTAAGGTTGGATCATCAATATTTACATTTAATATAGGATTTGTAACATCTACAGTGAAAGGTATTGATGCGAATTCTTCCGAACAAAGACTAATACTGTTAGCTGCTGATATTACTGGAGTTTGCTTAATTGTCAATGTTATTTCATCAAATACATCACTACATAAACCAGCATTTGACCCAGTTAATCTCAAGGTTATTGGACCGCTAGTATAATCATCTGATCCTGGATCATAAATCGGTCTTAATGCAGTATCATCATCAAATGAACCAGCTCCATCTGTTGTCCATATTAAATCATCAGCACTCGACTGGCTAGGAGGAGTAGCAATACTTGCTAAATCTAATACGTCTCCATCACATATTTCAACACTGCTTGAAACACCACCACCAGCATCTAAAACGATTTGTGGATCAACCGTAAAATCAACTTGTGCGACATCAAAGCAATTGGTAGTAGGTAAGATTACTTTCGCATAGTAAATTGAATTGTTTACCACTGATACTGCTGTTTCATCAGGAACAAGGGTTCCTAAACTACTATTAGAATACCACTCAATTGTAACACCTGTTTCGCTAGTTACAAAATTGTTATAAGAGGTTAAATCTACTATTACACTTCCACCACCAGCAGTAGTTTCACAGAATGCGTCTGAAGTATTTGTAACAATAGGTAAACCTCTAACATTTATTGTTTTTGTAATGGTATCATTACTGCAGCTACTAGTTGAAATTGCAATAAATTCAAAAATCACATCTCCCTGATAAGTACCATTTGGTGTAAATGTTGCTTCATATACTCCTGCATTATTAGTGGTTGCTGAAAGGCTGCCGGAAGTTTCTGCATTCGGGTCAGGTTGTCCTGATTGTATAATCCATTGACCTGTTGAGGCTCCACTATTGATAGTTCCTCCTAAAACGATCGGTTCAGTTTCACAAACTGCATTTCCTGTAGGAGCTAAAGAGGCTTGAGCAGGTTCATCAATTGAAACATCTACTATATAGGTATTATCTCCACAAGGTCCACCAGTGTTAGGATCAGTAGCAGTGAATTGGAAAGTGATAATAGTATTGAAATCTGCGGCATCCGGAGTATAAGTAGCTGTAGTCACCCCAGCAGTAGTAGTGGAAGCAGACAGATTAGCTGCATTACCATTCGTGATTACATCCCATTGTCCGTCAGTAGCAGAACCACCAAGGGTAGCATCAAGATCGAAGTTAGCATCTCCACAAGTACTAAAGTTTGCAGGAATTACCGCAGTTGGGTTTTCAAATACATCAAAAGTAAATACTTCTATAGTTGATGAACAAGTATTAGAAGTAAATGCCTCAAATTCGGCAGTAACTGTACCATAGGCAGTAGTAGATGGAGTGAAAGTAGTAGTCCAATCGCCAGCATTATTAGTAGTGGCCCCAATACTTCCAATAGTAGCACCGCCTGTAATAGTCCAGTCTCCACTAGTAGCCCCACCTCCAATATTTGCAATAAGATCTAATGTTTGAGTTTCACATATTTCAGTTCCTATAGCATTTGTAATAGTAGCGGTAGCAGGAGCATCAATTATAAAATCTACTGTTTGACTTACACTTCCACAAGTATTAGCAGGGTTATTTGTAGTTAAAGTAAAAGTTACAGTATTCCCGATATCTGCAACTGTAGGGTTATAATCAGCTGTAACCGTACTACCTGTAGTAGAAATATTGGTTAAAGACCCATTACCATTTTCAGACCAAGAAGCTCCAGTAGCAGAACCAGAGAAGTCACCAGAAACCGTAATCGTTGAGTTTTGACATATATTTACAGAAGCAGTTGAAATACTTACACCTGCAGGTTCATCAATTGAAACATCTACTGTATAGGTATTATCTCCACAAGGTCCACCAGTGTTAGGATCAGTGGCAGTGAATTGGAAAGTGATGATGGTATTGAAATCTGCGGCATCCGGAGTATAAGTAGCCGTAGTCACCCCAGCAGTAGTATTGGAAGCAGACAGGTTAGCTGCATTACCATTCGTGATTACATCCCATTGTCCGTCAATAGCAGAACCACCAAGGGTAGCATCAAGATCGAAGTTAGCATCTCCACAAGTATTAAAGTTTGCAGGAATTACCGCAGTTGGGTTTTCAAATACATCAAAAGTAAATACTTCTATAGTTGATGAACAAGTATTAGAAGTAAATGCCTCAAATTCGGCAGTAACTGTACCATAGGCAGTAGTAGATGGAGTGAAAGTAGTAGTCCAATCGCCAGCATTATTAGTAGTGGCCCCAATACTTCCAATAGTAGCACCGCCTGTAATAGTCCAGTCTCCACTAGTAGCCCCACCTCCAATATTTGCAATAAGATCTAATGTTTGAGTTTCACATATTTCAGTTCCTATAGCATTTGTAATAGTAGCGGTAGCAGGAGCATCAATTATAAAATCTACTGTTTGACTTACACTTCCACAAGTATTAGCAGGGTTATTTGTAGTTAAAGTAAAAGTTACAGTATTCCCGATATCTGCAACTGTAGGGTTATAATCAGCTGTAACCGTACTACCCGTAGTAGAAATATTGGTTAAAGACCCATTACCATTTTCAGACCAAGAAGCTCCAGTAGCAGAACCAGAGAAGTCACCAGAAACCGTAATCGTTGAGTTTTGACATATATTTACAGGAGCAGTTGAAATACTTACACCTGCAGGTTCATCAATTGAAACATCTACTGTATAGGTATTATCTCCACAAGGTCCAGCAGTGTTAGGATCAGTGGCAGTGAATTGGAAAGTGATGATGGTATTGAAATCTGCGGCATCCGGAGTATAAGTAGCCGTAGTCACCCCAGCAGTAGTATTGGAAGCAGACAGATTAGCTGCATTACCATTCGTGATTACATCCCATTGTCCGTCAATAGCAGAACCACCAAGGGTAGCATCAAGATCGAAGTTAGCATCTCCACAAGTACTAAAGTTTGCAGGAATTACCGCAGTTGGGTTTTCAAATACATCAAAGGTATAAGTTTTAAAATTTGAAGCACAACTATTTATTGTAGCAGCTTCAAACTGGGCAGTAACTGTACCATAAGCAGTACCAGAAGGGGTAAATGTAGTAGTCCAGTTTCCTGCATTATTTGTAGTTGGACTTATTGTACCTATTGAACCACCTCCAGTAATAGTCCAGCTACCACTTGATGCACCACCGCCAATGGTAGCTGTAAGATCTAATGTTTGAGTTTCACAG